>NZ_AP043868.1:1880000-4328502 GCF_055395245.1 Gracilibacillus sp. JCM 18860 | reverse complement strand
AATAACCAGTATATAGAAAGGGAACAGCAAATGAGTGATCAATCGAGTGAAACAAAACAATCAGTAAATTTTAAAACATTACTTTTTTTCTTTATTCCATTAGGCTTTTCAGCAAGTTTGGTCACTATTTCACATGTGATTATTAACAGCACACTTGCACGAGCACCAAATCCTGCAGTAGTTATTGCTAGCTATTCGATTGCGATGAGTTTATTTGGAATTATGGAACGTTGTGCTGTTATTTTACGCCAAACTTGCTCTACCTTAGTAAGAGATCAAATTTCTTATCGATTAATGCGAAATGTTACAGTATATGTGCTAACCGCTATTCTCTTCCTTAGCCTAGTCATAGCTTATTCGCCAATAGGAAGAAGCTTCTTTTCTATTCTTCTAGGTGTTAGTGACGAAATGCTACAGCCAACCATTGAGGCCTATCGTGTTTTGATGTTTGTGACGATTTTCTCAGGAATTCGTTGCTTATATCAGGGTGTAATCATTTCGAATTTAAAGACAAAGTGGTTAACAATTGGAATGATGGTTAGACTTGCATTTATGTCTTTCATTGCATGGATTGTCTTAGCGAATGATTGGGTTAATCACGGCTATGTTGGTGCATACATTTTTTTAGCTGGAATGGCAGTAGAAGCATTGGTTAGTAGCTTGGAAGGTCGTATCATTGTGAAGGAATTACCTCCCAAAAAAGAGAAGCATCCAATCTTCCAGCAATCACAAATATTCCGTTTTTATAATCCATTGTTAATTGCTTCACTCATTGCGGTTAGTATCCCTCCAACGATTAATGCTGTACTGGGCTGGAGTACAAAAGCAGAAATAGCCATAGCTTCCTTTGCTGTAGCAATTTCTGTCGTACACTTGTTAAATAGTATCACTTCCTACATACATCAAATTGTTATAAATTTTTATAAGAAGGATAAAAAACAAGTGCTTCATTTTACCATTATTGTAAGTCTATTACCTAGTATTTTATTAACCGTACTTTCTTACACACCTATTGGAACGTGGGGACTGGAAAATATTATAGGTGTATCAGATGAATTACTCGATCAAAGTATTTTAACACTAAGGTTTTTTGTTATATTTACACTATGTTTTCCGTGGGTAGACTTCTGCAATGGTATTCTAATGATTCGTAGTCAAACAAAAGTAATGTCCTTTTCACAAATTGGAAATGTAATCGCTACCGTGGCGGCATTACTTATTTTAATTTACACTGTCCCAAATGGTGGTGGCTTCATTGGTGCACTAGCTCAATCGATTGGATTCTTAATGGAATTAATCATTTTACTTTATTTTTTAAATATGAAGGGTAAAAATGCTGCTATTAGTTTATGGCTCAAAAATAATATTAGACGGGGATATAGAATGATAAAAGGATAATTATATACACGCATCTCCTTTTTGTGCAGCTTGTCTATCGATAGGAACAAAAAGCGCGTTTTCCCTTGTCAAATTTTTCTATACCCAACAATTATTGCAGCACCGAAACAAAATGGATTTCTTTTAATTTCTCCTGCAAACACTCCCGATTACCGAAAGTGGTTGAAAAAATGATCTTATTTAATGGAATCGAGATTTCAGAATATAAATCTGGAATATGAGGATCCTTACTCGGATATAATTCAAATTCTGGTGTACCTGCATGCTTGTAACCAGTGGAAGGGAAACATTCTGAGAAAATTTGTTTCCGCATATTTTGCATTATTCGCTTGATAAGTGCCATTTTGAGGGCAGGTTCTGGCTTTTTGGACTTTATCTGGTTGATAAGTGCCATTTTGGAACGCAGTGCTAGCTTTTTGGGCTTTATCCACTTGATAAGTACCATTTTGAGGGTAGACGCTGGCTTTTTGGGCTTTATCCACTTGATAAGTACCATTTTGAGGGTAGACGCTAGCTTATTGGGCTTTATCCACTCGATAAGTACCATTTTGAGGGTAGACGCTGGCTTTTTGGGCTTTATCCACTTGATAAGTACCATTTTGAGGGTAGACGCTGGCTTTTTGGGCTTTATCCACTTGATAAGTACCATTTTGAGGGTAGACGCTGGCTTTTTGGGCTTTATCCACTCGATAAGTACCATTTTGAGGGTAGACGCTAGCTTTTTGGGCTTTATCCACTCGATAAGTACCATTTTGAGGGTAGACGCTAGCTTCTTGGGCTTTATCCACTCGATAAGTACCATTTTGGGGGTAGACGCTGGCTTATTGGGCTTTACCTACTTGATAAGTACCATTTCGATTGATCTCTTCCCAAAGCTCTGGAATGCCTGCTACGTTTTCCTCCTCTACCACACTAGAAAAGAGGCACAAATCTGGCATGAATATACAAAGAAAATTAGACCCCTGCCACACACTTTGTGTAGCAGGGGTCTTTTCATATTAACCGATTGAGCCTTCCATTTCAAACTTGATCAAACGGTTCATTTCTACTGCGTATTCCATTGGTAGTTCTTTTGTAAATGGCTCGATAAAGCCCATTACAATCATTTCCGTTGCTTCTTCCTCTGAAAGACCACGACTCATGAGATAGAATAATTGTTCCTCAGAAACCTTAGAAACTTTTGCTTCATGCTCAAGCGAAATGTTTTCATTTAGAATCTCATTATAAGGAATCGTATCAGATGTTGACTTATTATCCATAATTAATGTGTCACACTCAATATTAGAGCGCGCACCTTCCGCTTTACGACCAAAGTGAACCATACCTAAATAGGTTACTTTACCACCTTGTTTAGAAATTGATTTAGATACGATTGTGGAAGAAGTATTTGGTGCTAAGTGATGCATCTTGGCACCAGCATGCTGGTGTTGCCCTTTACCTGCTAATGCAATGGAAAGGGTATTACCACGCGCACCTTCTCCTTTCAAAATAATCGCAGGGTATTTCATCGTTAATTTGGAACCAATGTTACCATCAATCCATTCCATTGTGGCATTCGCATCACATGTTGCACGTTTTGTTACAAGGTTATACACATTGTTTGCCCAGTTTTGAATGGTTGTATAACGGCAATATGCATCCTTTTTAACAAAGATCTCTACAACTGCACTGTGAAGAGAGTTTGTTGTATAAGTTGGTGCTGTACAACCTTCTACATAGTGTACGGAAGCTCCTTCGTCCACAATGATAAGCGTACGTTCGAATTGACCCATATTTTCTGAGTTAATTCGAAAATATGCTTGGAGTGGTGTATCAGCTTTTACTCCTTTAGGTACATAGATAAAGGAACCACCAGACCATACGGCAGAGTTAAGGGCAGCGAATTTATTATCTGACGCTGGAATAACTTTACCGAAGTATTCTTTAAATAAATCTTCATTTTCTTTTAGAGCAGTATCCGTATCTTTAAAGACAATACCTAGCTCTTCTAGGTCTTCCTTTAAATTGTGATAAACCACTTCAGATTCATATTGTGCAGAAACACCTGCAAGATATTTTTGCTCTGCTTCTGGAATACCTAATTTATCAAAAGTTTGTTTGATTTCATCAGGTACTTCATCCCAAGAACGTTCAGAACGCTCGGATGGTTTTACGTAATACGTAATTTCATCAAAGTCAAGCTCTGAAAGATCACCACCCCATTGTGGCATCGGTTTTTTATAAAATTGTTCTAATGCTTTTAAGCGGAATTCTAGCATCCACTCAGGTTCTTCCTTCATTCGAGAAATCTCTTCCACGACTTTACGAGTTAAACCTTTTTCTGTACGGAAAATGGAAACATCTCTATCATGGAAACCATATTTATATTCGCCAATTTCAGGTGCTTTTTTCGCCATGTTAATACCTCCTATATTGGGATTTCTTGCTTAGTGCTCTTGATCTGTTGCGACCGCTTTTTCCATCGCCTTCCACGACAAGGTTGCACATTTAATTCTTGCAGGAAATTTAGAAACACCTTGTAATGCTTCAATATCTCCTAAATCGAAATCCACTTCTTCTACATCTTCACCAAGCATCATATCAGAAAAGATCGAAGACATCTTTAAGGCATCTTCTACTTTTTTTCCTTTAATTGCTTGGGTCATCATTGATGCGGATGACATACTGATAGAACAACCCTCC
Source organism: Gracilibacillus sp. JCM 18860 (assembly GCF_055395245.1). Classification (NCBI taxonomy): domain Bacteria; kingdom Bacillati; phylum Bacillota; class Bacilli; order Caryophanales; family Bacillaceae; genus Gracilibacillus; species Gracilibacillus sp. JCM 18860. The sequence continues at coordinate 4,324,422 of NZ_AP043868.1, read as the reverse complement.
CCCTCGAATTTAGCATCTTGAACAATGCCATCATCAATTTGAAGGTGTAACTCAATTCGATCCCCACAAGTAGGGTTATTCATATCAATTGTAACAGATCCATTGTCTAAACTTCCACGATTACGCGGATTTTTATAATGATCCATAATGACTTGTCGGTACAGTGTATCTAAGTTATTAAAAGACATCGCCGAAATACTCCTTCGCTCGTTGTATTCCTTCCACTAGGCGGTCAACATCATCCGTCGTATTATACAAGTAAAAGCTTGCCCTTGCAGTTGCGGTAACATCTAGCCATTTCATTAATGGCTGAGCACAGTGATGACCTGCACGTACCGCAATTCCTTCTGCATCTAGTACTGTAGCCGTATCATGCGGATGAACTCCCTCGATATTAAAGGTGATAAGTCCTCCCCGATTTACAGGTCCGTAAATCGTTATTCCTTCTACCTCTGATAATTTTGATTGTGCATATTGAACAATTTCTTGTTCTTGCTTTTCAATGTTATCTAAACCTACCTCTTGAAGAAAATCAATGGCGGCTCCTAAGCCAATTGCCCCAGCAATAATAGGGGTTCCACCTTCAAACTTCCAAGGAAGCTCTTTCCATGTAGAATCATATAGATCAACAAAATCAATCATTTCTCCACCAAATTCTACTGGCTCCATTTTCTCAAGCAATGCTTTTTTTCCATAGAGAACACCTACACCAGTTGGTCCGCACATTTTATGTCCAGAGAAAGCATAAAAATCACAATCTAACTCTTGTACGTCCACCTTCATATGAGGAACACCTTGCGCGCCATCTGCGACAATTATCGCTCCATTTTGGTGAGCAATCTCTGCTATTTCCTTCACAGGATTAATGGTTCCTAATACATTGGAAACATGGGCAATCGCCACTATTTTAGTTGCCTCGGTAATGGTCGAACGAACCGCATCTAAGGAAAGGGTCCCATCCTCTTCCATCGGTATATACTTTAGCTTTGCTCCAGTATACTTAGCCGCCTGCTGCCATGGAATAATATTACTGTGGTGCTCCATTTGTGTAAGCACAATTTCGTCACCTTCTTGTAGAAAATGACGAGCATAACCATAGCCGATCATATTGATAGAAGTAGTAGTTCCTCTTGTAAAAATCACCTCTTCAGTTGAGGAGGCATGAATAAACTGCTTTACTTTATCTCTTGCACCCTCATACTGATCGGTGGCTCTAGTTCCTAATGTATGCACCCCACGATGCACATTGGAATTGTTTTGTTTATAGTAATTATCTAAAGCTTCCATCACTGCAATTGGCTTTTGTGATGTAGCTGCTGAGTCTAAATAAACTAAAGGATGTCCATTAACTTCTTGGTTTAAAATAGGAAATTGCTCACGAATGGCACGTGCATCCATTAGTATACTTTCCTTTCAATAACCTCAGTTAATTGTTCACGGACTGCTTGGATTGGTATTTCCTTTACCACTGGTGCCAAGAACCCATGAATAATTAATCGTTCTGCTTCTTGTTGAGAAATACCACGGCTCATTAAATAGTACAGTTGAACAGGATCAACACGTCCTACAGATGCAGCGTGACCTGCTGTTACATCATCTTCATCAATGAGTAAAATTGGGTTGGCATCACCACGTGCATCCTTGCTTAGCATAAGGACACGTGACTCTTGTTCTGCATTTGATTTTGATGCACCATGTTCAATCTTACCAATACCATTAAATATAGAGGAAGCACTATCCTTCATTACACCATGTTGAAGGATTAAACCTTCTGATTGTTTACCATAGTTCACAATTTTCGCCGTATAGTTTTGTGATTGGTCACCACGGCCAACGGCAACGGTTTTAGCATAAGAATAAGAATTGTCACCAATCAAATGAGTAATATTTTCGGAAACCGTATTTCCGTCATTCATTTGACCTAAATTCCATTCGATTTTAGCATCTCGGTATGCGACACCACGACGGTTCACATACACCGTTGTACCACTAGAGAAATTGTCAACAGAGCCAAAATTAATGCTTGCATTATCATGTGCAATTACTTCAGCAACGATATTGGCTACCGCATTTTCTGATTTGTTTTGAGAAATATAATTTTCTACATATGTTAAAGAACTATTCGCTTCTGCTACCACGATGACATGATTAAAGGTCGCCGCTTCTGGATCTTCCTGCCAGAAAATTGCTTGAAGTGGTTCCTCTACCTGTACATTTTTTGGTACATAGACAAAGACACCACCGTTCATCAATGCTGTATGCAAAGCGGTTAGACGATGCTCATCTATTTGAACTGCATCCTTCATAAAGTATCTTTGAACTAATTCACTGTGTTCTTTCAATGCTGTTTGAATATCGGTTAAAATGACACCTTGTTCTGCTAATTTAGGCGCAATCGATTTATAGGCAATTGTTTGATTACGTTGAATAACCAGGTTTTCATTTTGATTTTCCATATCAAGGAAAACTTGAATATCTTCTGGCAATTCATTTAATGACGAAATGGTAGTACCATCTACATCATGTTGATAATCATCAAAGTTCCAACGAACAATACGTGTTTTATCTGGTTTTGGCATTTCTAATCCTGCTGCCAAATCTAATGCTTGTATTCGTAAGTCTTGCATCCATTTCGGTTCATTTCGTTTTTCGGAAAAGGACCGAACATATTCCTGATCATATGGTAATTTTGTTTCCACAGTCATACGATACCTCCTAATCCTTATGCGTTTTGTCCTACTGTTTCATCTTCGATTCCAAGTTCTTTTTTAATCCATTCATATCCTTCTGCTTCAAGTCTTTGTGCTAATTCTGGTCCACCTGATTTCACGACACGTCCTTGCATCATAATATGAACATGATCAGGTGTAATGTAATCTAGCAAACGTTGATAGTGTGTAATAATTAAGCAACCGAAATCGTCACTACGCATTTTGTTAATACCTTTTGCTACAACTTTCAGTGCATCGATATCAAGACCTGAATCAATTTCATCAAGGATTGCAATAGCTGGTTGGATCATCATTAATTGAAGAATTTCATTTCTTTTCTTCTCTCCACCAGAGAAACCTTCATTTAGGTAACGCTGCGCCATGTTCTTATCCATTTCTAGATAATCCATAGCAGAATCCATTTCTTTGATGAATTTCATTAAAGAAATTTCATCTCCTTCTTCACGGTGTGCATTAACAGAAGAACGTAAGAAATCAGATGTGGTCACACCACTAATTTCACTTGGATATTGCATTGCTAAGAATAAACCTGCTTGTGCACGCTCATCTACTTCCATTTCTAATACATCTTCACCATCTAATAGGATTTGTCCTTTTGTTACCTCATATTTAGGATGTCCCATTATTGCTGATGCTAAGGTAGATTTACCCGTTCCATTTGGACCCATTACCGCATGGAACTCCCCACCATTAATCGTTAAATTAACACCTTTTAATATTTCCTGACCTTCAATTTCAACATGAAGATCTTTAATTTCTAAAGTAGATCTAGCCATAAATAACAACCTCCAAAACATATTTATCTTGATATTAAGTGAAATTTACATCCATTCTCACTTTATTCTCATTATAATCTTATACTATTTCGAATCTATAATCAACCATTAAAACATCGCTTCGGTTCATATTATATCACAATTACTCATAGATGATCGAACATTCCAAGACAACAATCTTCTCAGAAAAGTCTAAATACTGATTATAGTGTTGTAACTGTAACCGTAGAGTACTAGTTTTCTTCGTAACAAGCAAAAAAACAACAGCCTAAAATCAGCTGTTGTTCTATTTATTTCTATTATAATGATTTATCTATGGACTTGACGTTCTACATCTTGGACTACTCTTTGGCTTTCCATGTAACTTTTCTCTCTAGCTCTTTCTACGTTCATTCGCTTAGAAAGTTGTCTACTGTATTGTGCATAGCCAACTCCATGGTTTTGTAGCATAGCTTTTTCCATCTCTGTCGTGTAGTTAAGATGTAACTGTTGGTCATTAATAATAAATCAATCCTTTCTTTTGATTACAGATAATATTTTACCATCAACCTCTTTATCATCCAACTTGACTGACGGCGATTCTGAAGTACTGTGTAACCATTAAAGAAGGATATCATTAGATGATTACGGTATTTATCCATTTTTTCTTAAATACTCGTATTTTTTACTAAATACTCCATTTTTGCTTCCAATCTTCTAGCACCCCAAACAATTTCGTAACAGACTCAAACGCATATAATCGTGATTCCACCACATCTTCTTTTACTAATAATAGGGATGGAACACTCTCTATTTTATTTTTTTGCATAAACTCTGGAAAAAAAGAGGCATTCATGCGATGTATCGTCAGATCGATGTCTGCCTCTTCTAATACATGTAACATTTTTTCTGCTAATTGACAGGTTGCACAAAAAGGAGTATGAACAAAAACAATTGCTGGTTTGTGAAATGGGCGCCAGTTGTCTTTTGTTATTTCTTTCATATTTATCCCCTTTATAGCAAATAGTTCGGATTTATCATGATGTGTGAAGAAATCAATGCTGCCGCGAGCTCAGGTTCCGGGGTTGCCGCAACCTCCCTAAAAGCTTTATCAACATAGATATGCACAGCATGCGGTAGTTCTCTCGATAATTGTTTCCTTAACTTTTTTCCAGCATTATCCTCGTCTACTAGAATATAAACATCGCGATGATCCATATGATAAGCTTCAATCAAATTTTCTAGCCGTTCTAATCCAATGGTTCCATTTGTACAAACAATTTCCACTTGATCATCAATAACTTTTTCAATTTTTTCTTTATCTGTTCGACCTTCCACGATAATTAGTTTTGTATCTAAATTTAGCATTGGCTCACCTACTTCATCAGACTACAAACACCGGAGACAAATTAGTATCTGTCTCTAAGACATCCCTAATTAGAAGTCTTACTTTATTGTATGGATAATTGGATAAAAGTTATGAGTATTAACATGAAAACGGAACAGATTCTTATACAAATTAAGCATTCGCCTATTATGCGAATGCCAACTTGTCGTAATGATTACTCTTCATTAATCATATTCTCATAGTCATCTGCAGACATTAAATCATCAAATTCTGCCTCATCACTAGGTTCCACTACGATCATCCATGCCTTTTCATATGGTGATTCGTTTACTAATTCTGGGCTATCCTCTAAATCTTCATTCACCTCAACGACCTTACCGCTAACCGGTGCATATAGCTCAGAGACCGTCTTCACAGATTCTGCACTGCCAAATGGCTCGTCTGCTTCTACTTCATCTCCAACCTCAGGTAATTCGATAAATACAATATCACCAAGTTCTGATTGGGCATGATCTGTAATACCAATTCTTACTTTTCCATCTTCTTTTTTTACCCACTCATGTTCTTCTGAATACAATAATGATTCTGGTAAATTCATCTAAAACCCTCCATAAACTAAGACTGGTGGGGTTTCGCACGACCCCACTATTAATTAGCTTTTTGTAAATGCTCTCCTCTATTTAATATAATCGTTATTTCCAAGTTTGGTCAAATATTTCCTCTTTAAATCCTACCGTTACTTCTTCGTCACCCACAACTAATGGTCGCTTAATTAACATACCATCTGAAGCTAAATATTGAATTAATTCTTCCTCACTAGCTTCGTTAATTTTATCCTTTAGACCTAGTTCACGATATTTTTTCCCACTAGTATTGAAGAATTTCTTTATCGGAAGATCACTTTTTTGAACAATTGCTCTTAATTCTTCTTCAGATGGTGGATTTTCGACAATATGTATTGGTTCATAATCCACACCATTTTCATCTAGCCATTTTTTTGCATTTCTACAAGTACCGCACTTTGGATACCAAAAAAATTTAATACTCATCGATTTTCCTCCATCCTTTGCTAGTCTAACTTGCTATGCTTATTTTAGCTGATATGAATTAATGGAAGCAAGTAATTCATATTTACAAAACGGAATGATTACGATAAAATGTTTCTATATATTTCTTTAAGGAGTTTTTCTATGAATGAAGACATTGTAAACATGCATAGTGTCGATTTTTATTATGGTAGCAGACAAGCATTATCGAATATAGATTTTTCCATTAAATCCGGTGAGTTTATTGGTTTAGTTGGTCCAAATGGTGGTGGTAAAACTACCTTAATAAAGCTATTACTTGGTCTTGAAAAACCAACTAATGGTTCTATTTCTTTATTCGGGCAATCCATCGAAAGATTTAAACAAAAAAACAAAATTGGTTATGTATCACAAAAATCCAATACCTTTAATCGTGGGTTCCCCGCAACCGTAGAGGAGGTAGTAGCCATGGGCTTAACCTCAAAAAAAGGATACTTTAGGAGATTTACTAAACAAGATAAGCAGAAGATTAAACAAGCCATTGCTCTTGTTGGAATGGAGGCGTATAGTCATGATAATATTGGAGATCTCTCAGGAGGACAGCAGCAACGAATTTTTATCGCTCGCGCCTTAGTAAGTGACCCTGAATTACTTATCCTTGATGAGCCAACAGTTGGAGTAGATGCGGAGAACGTTGAAAAATTCTTTAATTTACTTCATGAGCTAAACAAGAAAAACATTACATTATTACTTGTTACTCATGACATCGGCACAATGACTCATCATGCATCACAGGTTGTATGTCTAAATAAAACGTTGCATTTTCATGGTGATCCTAAAGTATTCCAAGAAATGACGGATCAAGAGGTTTCTCAATTCTATGGACATCAACTGAATCTCGTGTCACATCAGCACTAAATCGGAGGAACATTCATGTTAGCAAATTTATTAGAATTCGAATTTTTAAGAAATACATTTTTAACTGGTATCATCATTGGTATTATTGCACCATTACTAGGTGCTTTTATTGTGGTAAGAAGACTTTCCTTAATCGCTGATGCATTATCACATGTCACTCTAGCGGGTATTGCATTTGGATTATTAATGGAAAAAAAGACTGGAATTCTATGGATTACTCCTTTTTATTCTGGACTAGGCTTCTCCGTTATCGGTGCTATATTAATTGAACGTTTGAGACGTGTTTATACAGCCTTTCAGGAATTGGCAATCCCGATTATATTATCTGGGGGCGTTGGTTTAAGTGTTATTTTTATTTCCATTGCCAACGGATTTAACACGGATTTATATAACTACTTGTTTGGATCTGTCTCAGCGGTAAGTAGAAACGATTTATTTAGTATTATCGTAATAGCTGTCATTGTTTGTGCCGTCATTTTTTTGTTTTATAAGGAATTATTTCTTCTTTCTTTTGATGAAGAACACGCAGAAGTAACTGGGATTCATGCAAAAAGAATTCATTTTATTTTCATTCTACTGACAGCACTTGTCATTGCAGCTTCGATTCGAATTGTTGGAGTGTTACTCGTTTCTGCCCTAATGACCTTGCCTGTAGCCGCAAGCATAAGAATAGCAAAAGGGTTTAAACAAACGATTATTTATGCGATAATATTTGGAGAGGTAGCAGTAATTTTAGGACTTATCAGTGGATATTACCTCGAAATTCCACCAGGGGGAACGATTGTGGTTCTTCTAATTTTCTTATTAATAGCTACTATTATCGGTAAAAAAATAACTCAAAGCTTGCTTAATAGAAAGCATCAAAGCCATGGTGAGGTGTTGAAATGAATAAACAAGAAGCTTTAGGTTTGTTAAAGGAAAAAGGATATAAATATACAGAAAAAAGAGAGCATATGATTGATTTCTTCGTTGTGGAGAATCGTTATAGAACAGCACGAGATCTTCTTGAAAATATGGAACCTAACTACGAGGGGATTAGTTTTGATACCATCTATCGGAATTTACACTTATTTGATCAGCTTGGTATCTTAGAGTCGACAGAACTGAATGGAGAAAAACATTTTCGACTGAAGTGTGATCACCATCATCATCATCATTTTATTTGTAAAAACTGTGGAGTAACGAAAGAAATTCATCATTGCCCTATGGAACTAATTGATGAAGAATTAAAGCAATATATGATAGATGATCACAAATTCGAAATTTATGGCTTTTGCCCTTCCTGCCAGTAAGAGGTAAAATTGATTTTTAAACCGTGTAAATCCACCAAGAGATTTATACGGTTTTTTTCATCATAAAAAAATCCTTCATTCCCCTCCTCTACTTGCCCACACCTTTTATGTTTTACATTTATTTTACAATAATAAGTTGTTCTTTACATTTATTCGACATATGTTTGAATGGAAGGACTCAATATACGAGGGGTGTGACAAAATGAAAATCGCCATCTTCACAGACACGTTTCTCCCTGATGTAAATGGTGTAGCGAAAACACTAGGTAGATTAACCCGTTATTTGGATAAGACGAATCATTCTTATATTGTTATTTCACCAAAAAGGAGTCGAAAGGAGCAAGGAACGAAACAAATCTATTTGCAATCAAGCTTTCCTTTCCCACTTTATCCAGACTGTCGTATTTCAGTCCCTAACAAAAATGAAATCAAGGAGCTTTTACATTCCTTTAATCCTGATATTATCCACGTTGCAACGGCTTTTTCAATTGGTTTATGCGGAATTCGCTATGCCAAAAAATTCGATATTCCTTTAGTAGGCTCCTATCATACTGACTTTGATCACTATCTTCAATATTATCATCTTCCTCTATTATCCAAACCATTATGGCGTTATATGGAATGGTTCCACCAATCTATGGCCCGCATTTTTGTTCCATCAACCTATACGTTCGAACAATTAAATAAACGAAATTTCTCCAACATTCAAGTATGGGAGCGTGGTGTCGATTCTTCGATATTTCATCCAAACTATTCGAAGGATCAAATCAGACAAAAATATAATATATCGAAAAAATATATACTCAGCTATGTAGGGCGACTTGCACCAGAAAAAAATATGGAGACTTTATGCTATCTTATTAATCATATGTCAGCAGAATTCCGTGACCAAATCCATTGGATGATTGTGGGAGATGGTCCAGCCAAAGCAAGCCTTGAGAGTCAAATCGAAAATAATAATGTAACATTCACTGGTTTTCTACCACAAAAAAGAGTAGCGGAAATAGTTGCTTCTAGCGAATGTTTTGTATTTCCTTCTGAAAGTGAGACCTTCGGAAATGTAGTACTTGAAGCACTTGCATGTGGTACAGCAGTTGTAGGAGCTAATGCAGGTGGTGTGAAAACGATTATTAAGGAAAGCTTTACAGGGATTCTTTGTGACAAGGGTGATTATTCTATGTACCTTACTGCTATCGCAAGCATCTTAGGTAACGATAGCTGGCGAAAACAATTAGAGGAAAATGCCGTTCGCTATGCACACAAGCAAAAATGGGAGGATCGCTTTGAAGAGCTATTGGCAGCATATCAAGCCGTTATTTCTCACAAGCAAACGATCACATTAGAAGCATAAAAGGTAAGCATCATCAGCAAGTGGCTTAAGATTGCCGCATGGATAAGAAGCATGTTTAGGTACCTAAACATGCTTCAGCTAAAAAGATACCAACCTCTTTATTTTGTTCCCAAATTTGATCAAAATAGGTAATTGGAACTGGCCTAGGTCCAATATATGGGGCGATTTCAATCGTGAAGCTTGGTCTTTTCATTTGCATCAAAAACCAATCAGTAAACCCCCCACCACTTGGTTCATCGTCTGGTTCAACAAGCTGATAACCTGTCAGCTCTGCCAAATCGTTAGCTAATCCTTTTGCCTGATTTAGAAATTCGCCAGTAATTTTATATTTCCAAAAAATTTCTTCTCCGGAAGAATGATAACAAGCAGCATTACAAAAGTCTTTCTCAAGGACAAATTGATACAATGCTTTTACTTCTGGTTCACTTAAAGGTTGTGCCCCTTTATACATTGCAGGTGCTGGTTTCTTCATTTGATCATCAATTGATTCCCAATCAACTGGATATTGTCTGTTTAGATCAACTCCACGGATATTTGCCTTCCATGCACGAAAATCGTCTGATTCATTGTTTAATGTGCGGAGAAAAGGAAGATTACTTCCTGTTTGTACAAGAGTAACCCCATCTGGATTGACCATCGGGATAAACCAAATTGAAACATCCTGTAGCAATTTACGGAAATCTGCTTTTAATTGCACTAACTCACAATAATATTCGATCATATTCATCAAAAGTGCTGTCGTTAGCCATTCCCTTGCATGATGTGCACCATTTAATAGGACATTTTTCGAACCTGTACCAAGTTTTATGGCAAACAACTCTCTCTTTTCCACCGAATAACCGATTATTTCCTTTGCTAAGTAAGGATATTTGATACAAAGACAGTCGATGTCGACCTTCATCTGTTCAAAGGTATATATTTTCCTCGGATCAACAATTGCTCCCATTTAGCATCATCCTTAAGCTATTCTTCTATAGCTTATGTATCAAATATAGTCTGGTGTCTATTTACGAAGAAAAAGCGTTCTTTGCTAACATCTGTAATACCATATCATCCATTGGAGGGTTGTGTAGACCTGCACGAACATCACGATAATACTGTTCGAATGGCATTGTTTTCGATAGCCCTCTTCCACCAACGATGCGCATGGCAAGATCGACTACCTCATTTGCAGCATTGGTTGCAACTACTTTTACTGCTGCTAACTCACCCGCGAGGCTTTTTCTTGACTCTGGATGTTGATCCCATTTTTCTGCCACACTATACATAAAATATCGTGCTTGCATTAATTTTAACTCTATCTCTCCCATTTTCTGTTTCACATGCTCTACTTCAGATATCGGATGCTTTAAACTGTTAGGTTGAAAGTTTTTAGCAAATTCGATGACATCGTTCCTTGCAGCCATTGCAATACCTAAATAGCATGCAGGAATATGTAATAGCCATCCTTTTGGCTTTGGCTTTTTCGGTTTATCATTAATTTCTACTAAATACTTACTTGGCACTTGACAGTTTTCTAAAACCAAATCATCACTACCCGTACCTCTCATACCGAGAGTATCCCATGTTTTCTCGACATGAAGACCATTAGTCTCTTTCGGTATGAGAATCGAGCCAATCGCTTTCTTTTCTTCAATATATGCCGTAACGATAAAATAGTCCAACACCTCTGCCATGCTGGTAAAGGACTTTCTACCATTGATAACATACTGATCACCCTTCTTTACCGCCTTCGTCTCAGGAATTCCCCCTCTCGTTGGACTACCAGTTGCCGGTTCCGTTGCTGCACGATTTACAAGCATTTGTTTTTCGCCCACCTCTTTGGCAAGAAAGTCATACATTGCTCCTTCCCAGATATGCTCCTCACTTAATTCCTTGACAACTCCTAAGTGCCATCCTACAGAAAGCGCAGTAGACGCGTCTCCTTCCGCTAGCTTTTCTTGCAATAGTAAGAATTCATATAAGGATAATGCTTCTCCTCCATATTTTTTCGGAAGAGTTAATGATAGATAGTGTGCTTTTCTTAAATCCTCTATCGTTTCGATAGGCAATGAAGCCGCTTGATCAGCTATTTTCCGTCTTTCACGAATTTTGATAGATAATTCTGTTGCCATCCTATACAATCTTTTTTCATGTTCTGTTTGGACAAAATTCATCTTCGATTACCTCCTCATGTCTTTATTGTGATCATAACGAACCAAATGAAAAAAAGCCAATAAATTGTAAACAAATCCTTCATGTATAGGATTATGATTTTGATCTAGACTAAAAAACAATCGTCCATTTTAAAAATGGAGCTTACAGCATAGAGAGGGAATTATTTTATGTTACGTAGATTATGGAAAAAAACAAATCACTCTCCTTCTATTGAGAGCTTTCAAGACCTTATCACTTTCATGAGAGAAAGCGATGATTTCAAGCAATTACGTTTTGGCAATAATTCGGCTATTACTGTCTATTATTATCAATCCCTAATCAATACAGAAAAAATTAAAACGAATCTCTTACCATATTTCCAGGATCTATCTATCCATAATGTTCAAGAAATTAAAAACATACTACCTTTTGATGAAACAGAAGTGACCTCTGATTTAGGGGCAATCGAAGAAAAAATACTATCAGGATTTATTGCGATCACTTTAAAAGACGATGACCAACAAGTACTACTAATGCCTGCTAAGTTTGAAACTGACCGAAATGTGGATATGCCTGAAATAGAATTTAGTGTTATTGGACCTAAGATTGCATTTATAGAAGATCTGCATACGAATGTGAACTTAATTAGAAAACGAATCAAATTACCACATTTGCAAATGAAACTATTAAAGGTAGGTAAAGTCACAAAAACGTCTGTAGCGATCATGTATATTGATGGCATAGCCAATCAAGAAAATATCGATACCATTATTCAGAGAATTAAAGATATTGAATATGATCAGATCATCGACAGTTCTTTCATTGGACAAATGATTGCAGATAATTCTACCTCACCATTTCCACAATTAATGGATACCGAAAGACCAGATCGAGTTACTAGTGCAATTATTGAGGGGAAAATTGCGATTATTTGTGATGGTTCCCCCCATGTGTTAACAGGACCAACAACATTGGTCGAGTTCTTTGCATCCTATGAGGACTATTTTCTTACATGGCCACTTGCAACAGCGTTTCGTATCATTCGAATTTTTGCGGTGATGTTTTCTGTTTTAGTAACACCATTGTATATTGCTGTCTTAACTTATCATTATCACGTTGTACCGATTGATTTACTTGGTACAATCATTTCCTCTCGAAAGGATATTCCATTTCCACCAATTTTGGAAGTGCTTATTCTTGAATTAACGATTGAACTTTTACGTGAGGCTGGAGCGAGACTTCCTACGAAAATTGGCCAAACCATTGGTATCGTTGGGGGTATTGTTATTGGAACGGCAGCTGTTGAGGCTGGTATTACGAGTAATGTCTTATTGATCTTAGTTGCATTAGCAGCACTGGCTTCTTTTACAACACCTATCTATCGCATCGGTAACACAATTCGCCTACTTCGTTTTCCCTTCATTATTCTTGCACAGATGTGGGGAATTATCGGATTGGCGTTCGCGATTATGTTTCTTGTTACACATCTATTAAGGCTTACTTCCCTAGGAAGGCCATTTACAGAGCCATTCTATCCACCTAGATGGCCTGATCTAAAGGATGCCTTTGTACGATTACCCTTCAGTGTACAGGGGAAGCGACCTATTTTTACTTCTTCAATTGATAAAAATCGGATTCAATTAAAAAGAACTTTGGCAAAGGAAGGGAAAAGAAAGTAGGGAACTTATGAGCAGTCAAAAACAAAAGATAGATATTTCTCAAATGGTTTCCCCATTTCTAGTTCTTTACATTCTGCACGGAACTCAGATGGGAGAAGGGGTATTAACTTTTACGCGAAGAATTGCAAAGGTTGCAGGATATGATGCCTGGATAGGGATTCTACTAACATGGCTTCTTACAACCATCATTATTGTTATTGTATGGAAAATAGTGCCGGATGGCCAGGATTTAATCGATATTCATCACTCAATATTCGGCAAACGATTTGGTAATTTACTCTCCCTTCTTTTTGGTGTTCATTTACTCTCTCTCTCTTTTTATGTAATGAGATCCTATATAGAGGTGATCCAAGTCTGGTATTTTCAAGATCTTTCAATTGGTTGGTTTTCTTTATTTCTATATATACTCATTTTATATCTTGTATTAGGAGGATTTCGAACGGTTGTAGGCTTTATTTTTTTTAGCTTTTGGATTCCACTTGTCTTGTCCTTCTCGATTTTGATTGCTTTTCAACATGGACATATGGAAAATTTATTACCAATTATGAATACTAGCTATTGGAATATCGTAAAATCTGTGGAACCAATGGCTACTGGTTATTTAGGAATCGAGTTGATTCTAATGTTTGCACCATTTATTCATAAATTTCACAAAGGGTTAAAATGGGCAGTAAGTGCTAATGGGTTAACCACCCTTATCTACTTACTTGTAGCACTTTCTAATTTCGTTTATTTTAATCAAGAACAAATTCAATTATTAGCATGGCCATCTCTACACGTATGGAAGATTATTAGCTTTCCTCTCATTGAGCGATTTGAATATGTTGGAATTAGTCTTCATTTTATCGTAATCATCGCGACAAGCTGTATTTACTTCTGGGGAAGCGTACAATGCTATTATCGCATCAGTAAAGTTTCGTTTCGAGGCATCTCCATATTTCTCGCAATAATAGGATTCATCTCTATGTTCTTAGTTAAAGATTATTTAATGATTGAACAACTTTCAAACATAATATCTAAAATTGGTTTTTGTTTGTTGTTCATCTACATCCCTTTTCTCTATATTTTGAAGTTAATCAAATCAGGAGTGACAAAATCCCATGAGACTATTTAAAAAAAGTTCTATAATTTTTTGTTCACTTCTATTATTGACAGCTTGTGTAAAAACAAAGGTTATCGATGATGTGGAAATTATTATGCTATATGGGTTTGATTGGGAGGCATCGACCAAGGAATACATCGGCACAGGAGTATCTCCATTATATGGATATAGTGAACAAGCAGATACGAGAGAAAACGCTGCATACACAAGTCAATCTAGCTCTATACAAGGAATTACCTCACAAATTCAACATAAGGCACCTTTTCAAGTGGAAACAGGTAAGCTAACATCCGTTCTTTTTGGAGAGGAGGTAGCGCAAATAGGAATTTCAGACATTTTACAGGGGATTAACGAAATGCCTGACATTGGGAGAATGCTTCATCCTCTAATCGTTGAAGGAAGGGCAGAGAATCTCTTATCGGAACAATATCAATTAGAGCAAACACTTCCTCGTTATATCAAAAGCTTGATTGACAGCAATATTAAAAGGAATTTACCAAAAATGACTTTACATGATCTCAATTATCGTTATTACGGTGAGGGAATGGATCCATTTATGCCGATAATAGCAGATAGAGAAACCATTGTAGATATCGTCGGATTAGGATTTTTTAATCATGACAAATTAGTATACAAGACTGGAACCGATTCATTTTTTGCTTTTAAAGCTTTATATGAGGATAGTAATGATGCGACTTATCAATTCGAATGGAAGAAAAAAAATAAATCACTTTCCGTCATTTCGATTCAATCCAACCAAAAGAAGAAATGGGTTTCGAAAAATAAGCTTGAGATTACCGTAAAAATTGAAGGATATATTGCAGAAGCAGAATCGTTGGGACTGGACAAGCCTCAAAACAAAAGAAAACTAGAAAAACAAATAGGAGAGAAATTAGAGGAAGAGTGCTCTGAGTTAATTAAAAAATTTCAAGAGCTTGATATCGACCCATTGATGATCGGAGCCTCTGCCAAAAGTACTTTTAGAGATTGGAACAAAAAAGAATGGGAAGAAACCTACCCAACTATAGACATTCAGCCTAAGATATATTTTCATATCAAACAAACCAATCTTACCAAATAGTATCGATAAACATATTAAAACTCGCATTCATCATGATGGAATGCGAGTTTTTTCAAAACTTTTGACATTATTCGTCTATAACCTGTTGCACCTCATCTAATTCTTCATAGCTAAGCACATGGTCTAAATCTAAAAGTAGTAACATACCTCGATCCTCAAGCTTTGCTACACCCTTTAAATACCGGTGATCTACATCACTAACTAATTCAGGTGTCTCTTCTACTAAATCATTGGTTATATCGATCACATCTGTCGCCTCATCGACGATCAATCCTACCTGAATATTTCGTACATTTGCAATTAGAATTCTAGTTTGCTCTGTTGCTTCTAGCTCCTCTATGCCTAATCTTGTCCGAAGATCAATAATAGGTGTAACTTTTCCTCGAAGATTAATAATACCTTTAATAAAATCTGATGTTTGTGGTAGTGCAACTATTTCTTGTAATCGTTCGATGGATAGGATCTGTCCAATATTGGCCCCATATTCTTGATCATTTAATTTAAATATTATCGTTTTGGTCATTACTTCTTCCATTACTACCACCTACTTATTATTGATTGATTAACAGTGCCATCGTCATACTTCCAATATTCACAAATTGGATTTGGACTTCTAACACTCTCTTGAATCCAGTTAATTTGGCATCACCACTTATTACAGTGGGATGCGTAATATCCGTTTCGATACCTTGTTCAGCTAAATGTGTCGAAAGACCCCCTGCAATCATATTACCTAATTCACCTGAGAAGGAATCGAGCATCTCATCTGATAACGGCATTCCATAAAGAGCTTCACCGATCGCACTAAATACCTCTTTGTTGGCGCGTATTAATAAATCACCTTTAAAACTACCACTATAACCAATTAATACACCATAATTCACGAACAATGGATCTGTAGATAATTTAGGTGCTTCAAATTGAGGATCGACAGGTACTACTTTCTTTATCGACTGAACAGATCCATTATAAAGCTCTTTAATTATTTCATTAATATTCACTTCCGCAGACGTTACCATATACTCACTTCTCCTAACCTTAACACAAAATATAGTTATTTTTCATTATGTTCTATAATACATAATACCTAATATATTTGAATAACACAATAAAATTTTATTGATAGATAGTCTAAACTTACTAATAAACTACATTTCATTCATGCTAAGGTTAGGCAGAGTATACATTTCCCCATACAAAAGGGCTATTCCCCGTCAGCCTTGCCGAATTGGAATAGCCCTCTATCATCATTATTGACCTAATTCATTTATAATTTCCTCGATCTTAGCAAGCTCGGATTGAAGACCTCCACCGCTTAGGTACCATAGTGCACCATCTAAATAAATGATGTGCTCATTTTTATAGGCTTCTGTTTGTTGGATGATATCATTCTCCATATCTTTTTCGATATTAGATTCCCCATTTATAGCAGCAGTACGGTCGATTACGAATAAAACCTGTGGATCAAATTCTAATATTGCTTCAAACCCAAAATTAGATCCATGTGAAGAGGATTCAATGTCTTCTGTAACTGGCTTAAACCCATATTCATCATATATGTAACCAAAACGCGAATTGGATGCAAAGCCAGAAAGCTTTCCTTCATTATACATCGTAACTAAACTAGTCTCATAGTTTCCTGCTAATGTGTTTATTTCTTCTAGGGCAGAATCAAATTTTGCAAGATGCTCTTCCGCTTCTGCTTCTTTATCAAACATTTTCGCTGCAATGTCTACTGAGTCTAGAAATGTATTCCAATAATCATTCTGATCTGTACCTACAAATACAACATTTGGTGTGATTTCCTTCAATTGATCATAAAATGCAGATTGACGACCAGATATAAAAATGACATCAGGCTCTAATGCCGCTATATCTTCCAGTAAGGGTTCTTTTAATGTACCAATGTTCGTATATTCGTCTGATGCGTACTCTTCCAGATGAGAAGGTAATGTACTACCTTTTGCTACACCAACAATCCCATCAACACCAAGTGCATCTAATGTATCTAACATGCCATAATCAAATACAACGATTTTCTCTGGCATTTTCTCGAATTTCACTTCCTCAAAGCTATAAGCGGTACCATCTCTGCCTTCAGATTTAGTAACGGTTGGAGTTATTGTCATCGGATAAGCACCTGAACTACCCTCTTCAGCTGTTTCATTAGCATTTTCCTCCGATGCAGTAGCTTCATCTGCTCCCTCTGAGTTAGAGTCCTCGTTAGACCCACATGCTACTAGCATAAGGGTTAAAATTAATAATGCAATTGCTAATTTCCAATATTTCATGTTTTTCTCTCCTTTTAAAATAGATCGATGACAGCAATAATGATAATCATTATCACTGATAATAATTATCATTATATATATATTCCACATGACAGTCAATACCATATTTAATATTTAAACTATATTTATCCCCCAGTAAGATCATCACTGAGGGATAGGAGTGGACTTTAAGCATTGTCTAGGAGGTTTGCGAATTAAAATAAACACAAATTCGACAACCATTTTGCTCTTGTATAGGAATATCCATATCGTAAATATCACGGAGTGCATCTGAATTAATAATCTCATTGGTTGCCCCATTTTTAACTAATTTGCCATTTTTCAAGGCAACAATCCGATCCGAATATACAGATGCAAAATTAATATCATGTAATACGATCACGACTGTTCTACCAAGATCATCGACAAGTTTGCGTAATATTTTCATAATTTGAACAGAATGCTTCATATCAAGGTTATTTAAAGGCTCATCCAGTAAAATATAATCTGTATCCTGTGCAATAACCATCGCTATAAATGCTCGTTGCTTTTGACCACCAGACAATTCATCTAAATACATATCCTGCATATCTGTTAAGTTCATGTATTCCATCGCTTGATCGACAAATTTGTTATCTTCACTATTTAAGCGTCCTTTTGAATAGGGATAACGACCAAATGATACAAGCTCACGAACGGTTAAACGCACATTAATATAGTTTGCCTGCCTTAAGATCGAGACACGTTTTGCAAATTCTGTAGATTTCCATTTTTTTACGTTGTTTTGATCAAGCAGAACTTCTCCTGTATCTGCTTCTAAGAGACGACTAACCATTGAAAGAAGTGTAGATTTACCAGCACCATTCGGACCTATAAATGATGTAATTGTTCCCGGCTCAATCGTTACGGATACATCTTGTACGACAGGCTTTTTACCAAACTGCTTTGTTAATCCTTTAATTTCTATCATCCTGATGCCCTACTTTCTTTTATTAATAAATAAATGAAATATATTCCACCGACGAAGTTAATAATGACACTAATGGTTGTGCGTAATTCAAAGATATGCTCTACCAAGAATTGACCACCAACTAATGCAACAATACTGATTAAACTAGCACCTAAAATTAATACAGAATGTTTATAAGTGACTAAATACTGATAAGATAAATTCGCTACAATTAAACCTAAAAAGGTAATCGGACCAACTAATGCTGTTGATGTCGCTATTAGTATGGAAGACAAGATGAGAATATTCATTACCATTCGATCATAGTTAATCCCTAAATTGATAGCATTTTCACGACCTAATGACATAACATCTAATTTCTTCATAATCCGGTAACCATATATAAACGAAAGCAATAAAATACCAATAGCAATATATAGTAGCTCTGCTTTCACATTTGTAAAGCTTGCAAATAATAGTGTTTGTAAACCTAAATATTCTACAGGATCAATCATTACCTGTAAAAAGGTAACAAAGCTTCCTAATAGTGTTCCAAGAATCATACCAATTAATAGCAGTAAGTAAATCGGATGCTTATCAGCCCTAAATAAAAATCGATACAAAAATAGGGCAAATAAAACCATCGCCAATACTGCTGCTCCAAAATTTAAATATTTATTAATAATCCAAACTGACATCGATCCTGCAAAGAAATAAATGAATGTCTGGACCACCTCATACATAGAATCGAGCCCCATTACAGAAGGGGTTAAAATACGATTGTGAGTAATGGTTTGAAACACTACCGTAGAATACGATATAGCGATCCCTGTAATTATCATGGCTGCAACACGAATCATCCTTCTAGGAAATGCATAATCAAATCCACCCTTGATATCATAAAATCCATATAACAGTACACAGATAATGACTAATAGGATTAGAAAGATCAGTTTAGTACTATTTTTTTGCATAGGCTCTCCCCCTAAATAACATAATTAAGAAGATCGCACTACCTATTACCGCTACCGTTATATTGACTGGAATTTCATATGGGTGAATAATAATTCTACCAACAATATCACAGACTAATAGAAAAACAACTCCTAATAACATGGTATGTGGAATGGTTTTGCGTAAATTATCACCAAAATATAATGAAACAATATTAGGTACGATTAAACCTAGAAAAGGGATCATTCCAACCGTAAGTACGACCGTTGTAGAAATGATAGCAACAAGTATTAGTCCAATATTCAAGACTACTTTATAACTTAAGCCTAAGTTTTTCGCAAATTCTTCCCCCATCCCTGCAACGGTAAATTTATTAGCATAAAGATAGGCTAGGATAACTGCTGGTATACTTACATATAACAATTCATACCGACCAGCAATAATTAAGGTAAAGCTGCCCATAAGCCAAGCAGAAATATTTTGAATAATATCTGCCTCATAGGCGAAGAAGGTTGTAATAGATGACAAAATATTACCAAACATAATTCCGATTAACGGAACAAAGATCGCATCTGTAAATTTAATTCGATCTAAAATTTGCATAAAAAGCAATGTTCCCAATAATGCGAAGATAAAGCTAAAAATAATTTGTTCCGTATAGGTTACATTCGTAATAAACAACATAGATATTAAGATTCCTAGTTTTGCTGCATCTAATGTACCTGCTGTTGTTGGAGAAACAAATTTATTTCGACTTAATGCTTGCATGATTAATCCCGCAATACTCATTCCGGCACCTGCTAATATAATAGCGACCAATCGTGGGATACGACTAATTAAGAAAATTTGTGTCTCTTCTGACTTCCAATCTAGTAAGTCACTTAAGCGAATATCAATCGCACCGATAAATAATGATACAATTGACAGAATAATTGTAGCTATTAATAACATCCAAAGTCTCATATGTAATCCTCTTCTAATCGAAATAAATGAAAATGATTATCATTCCAATTGCGATTATATTATATTAAAGCAAATAAGGAAAGTCAACCTAAAAATGCTATGATACTAATAAATGAAATGAAATTTCTCCTTTTCATCCTAGCTCTGGGGATTTATATTAAAAAAACACCTTCCTTCCATTTTGAATCTTGCGTTTTTAAGCTTTAATATCTATCATTAACAATGAATGTTCATTCTATAAAGTAAGAAGCAAAGGAGAATATAGCTTGATTATTATTATCGATAATTATGATTCTTTTACATATAACTTGGCACAATACTACCTTCAACTAACAGGTAATGTCACGATATTTCGCAATGATCAAATAACGATTGAAGAATTAAAAGCATTAAATCCCACATTAATCGTTCTATCACCTGGTCCTGGTTCACCTACTAATAGCGGAATTTGTCGGTCTATATTGCAGCATTTTTTTCAAACCATCCCAATTTTTGGTGTTTGCTTAGGCATGCAAATTATAGTTGATTTTTTTGGCGGAAATATTATTCAGGCTCGTGAACCAATGCATGGGAAAACCTCTCTCATCACACATGATCAAACAGGTATTTTCTCTTCGTTGCCATCACCACTTAAGGTAACTAGGTATCACTCTTTGAAAGTAGAGAATACTAGTTTTCCCACACAGCAATTATCGATTACCGCAACAACCGTTGATGATACCATTATGGGTGTCCGACATAAGTCTTTACCTATTGAAGGAATACAATTTCACCCTGAGGCGATTTTAACGGAACATGGTTTTCAAATGGTACAACAAAGCTATGATCATGCATTAAGAACGGAGGTGCTTGATTGAGACAACATATTGTGCAATTTGACTTTGAGAATCAACCTACTATGGCCTTTACCAAACCAGTTGAGATTTTGACTACGTATAACTTGCATGAGATTGAAATAATATTTAAAAAAATAGAAAAAGCATTAAATAACGGTTATTATGTAG
The DNA here is from genome assembly GCF_055395245.1 of Gracilibacillus sp. JCM 18860. NCBI lineage: Bacteria > Bacillati > Bacillota > Bacilli > Caryophanales > Bacillaceae > Gracilibacillus > Gracilibacillus sp. JCM 18860. The sequence continues at coordinate 4,302,863 of NZ_AP043868.1, read as the reverse complement.
CTGGATATGTATCCTATGAAGCTGCCCCTGCTTTTGACTCAAGCTATCAAGTTCATGATCCATCCTCGATGCCACTAGTTTGGTTTGGTGTTTATCCCGATCCTGAGTCATCGTTGCATTTCGAAAATAATGAGATGTATCAAATAGCAGCCTGGAAAAATACTATCAGTGAAAAACAGTATCATCAAAATATAGCAAAGATCCAACATGCCATTTCTGAAGGTTTTACCTATCAAGTCAACTATACAACAAGATTAACCTCACATTTTTCAGGAGACAGCTATTCTTATTATCATCAATTACGCAAGAACCAGGGGACTTCCTATAGTGCTTTCTTGGATATAGGCGATCATCAAATTATCTCTGTTTCTCCTGAATTATTTTTTAAAGTGCATCAGAACACGATTACTACGAAGCCAATGAAAGGAACGGTACATAGGGGAAAGACTTTAGCAGAGGATATACAATTAAAAAAAGGGCTTTACGAATCAGAAAAAAATCGTGCAGAGAATGTGATGATTGTTGACCTATTGCGCAATGACTTAGGTCGTATTGCTATCCCTGGTTCTGTTAAGGTGAAGCAACTATTTAATATTGAGCCATATCCTACCGTGCATCAAATGACCTCTACAATTGAAGCAAAATTAGCTGCGAGCAGCAATGTCTGGCAATGGTTTGAAGCATTATTTCCTTGTGGCTCCATCACTGGGGCACCAAAAGTAGAGACAATGAAATATATTAAAAAATTAGAGAATTCACCTCGTGAAGTTTATTGTGGTGCCATTGGCTGGATTTCTCCAGATCGTGAGGCAACATTTAATGTTCCTATAAGAACCGTTTGGTTGGAAAAGGAAACAGGTGTAGCTTATTACGGCACAGGAAGTGGTGTTACATGGGATTCATCCAGTGCAGATGAGTACAAGGAGCTCATCCAAAAAGCTGCCGTACTTCATGAAAATCGATCTGCTTTTTCACTTTTGGAATCGATGTTACTTAAGGACGGGATTTTTCCATTACAATTTTATCATCTAGAAAGACTGCAGCAATCCGCTAAATATTTTCATTTTCCTTATAAAGAAAAAGAATGTAAAGCCTTATTAACTGAAGTAGCAACAAATTATCCGAATGGATGCTTTAAAGTGCGTTTAATGCTTAATTCTAGTGAGCTGAACTATACAATTGAACCTATACAGACCACCACTTCCCCGATCAAGGTACGTTTAGCTGAAGATTCAATAGATAAGAATAATATATTTTTCTACCATAAAACGACCAATCGATCTATCTATCAGTCATTCGATCAAAAGTTATCAGAGGAACATTTTACTACCCTACTCTGGAACAATTATGGTATGGTTACCGAATTCACTACTGGAAATGTCGTATTCGAGAAAAACGGAAATTATTATACTCCTCCAGTAAGTGATGGTTTATTGCCGGGAACGCTCCGTGCAAAGCTTTTAGAAGAAGAAAAAATAACGGAACGTCAAATTCGAGTAGATGACATTGATTTATTTGAACGAATTTGGTTTATTAATAGTGTGCGAGGATGGCTGGAGGTGTGTTTAGAAGTGTAAATTCCTAATAAGGAGTCACATACAATTAGTTTTGTGAAATATTTCTAAACAAATCATTCGTCTGCTTATTGGACATTTGGTACAATGCAATTAAATGGTATGTTTTTAAGGAGGATTATCAATGAATGCATATGAAGAATACATGAGGGAAATGGCTCGCCCTATGCGCGAAGAATTAACAAATGCTGGTTTTGATGAATTAACAACACCTGAATCAGTGGACCAATTTATGGCTGAAAACAAAGAATCAGCACTTGTTGTAATAAATTCTGTGTGTGGTTGTGCAGCTGGACTGGCTCGTCCTGCGGCAATTGCCTCACTTACAGGTGATAAAAAGCCTTCGAAGCTCGTAACCGTTTTTGCTGGACAGGACCGTGAAGCTACATCCCGAATGAGAGAATACTTTGAAGGAACCGAGCCCTCCTCTCCTTCGATGGCGCTTGTAAAAGACGGGAAACTGCAATACTTCATACCTCGGGAGCAAATAGAAGGCTTCGAAGTGGAAGAGATTATGACCCAATTAACAGATGCTTACTCAAAATATTGTTAAGGAGTTAATAAAGAGCAAGTTTTACCTTTATAAAAGGATAAAACTTGCTCTTCATTTGTATTCTCTTAGTTTAAATTAAAATCTGATTATAATGGGGCTATAAAAAAGATTGATCAGAACAACTTACAATAATAGAAATTTGGACAAAGTTACTGTGATATCTATCAGCTTTTTTCCTTTTCTACCGATACCATTAAAAACATAGGTCTTCGAGTCTCATCTTTCATTTCAGGAATACTCTTTAGCATTTCATTGGAAGGCACTGATTCCTTGACTGCTTTTATCATAAAACCAGTGTCAATTAAGTTATTTATATATGTCGAAATCGTCCGATGGTATTTTGTCACATTCTCATCTAAGAATATTGTTTCACGTATTCCTTCTATTTGATAATTGTCAACTGGCCAATGTAGGCGATTTCCTTTTTCATCATATATCCAATCTTGTACATTCCGAGAGGTGAAAATGGGATGTTCAACAGAGAAAACGAACCTTCCCCCAGGCTTTAGACAATCATATACCTTCTTGCAAGTTAATTTAAATGACTTAATATAGTGAAAAGCCAACGAGCTAATAACCACATCAAATTCTGAATTTGAAAAATTGATGTCTTCAATCGGTATCTTTAAATACGAAATTAAAGGATCATTTGTCATTTCACGGGCTTTTTGAAGCATGTTTTCAGAAATATCTACACCTATTACAGAACTTGCTTGCTGCTCACGTGCATAACGGCAATGCCAACCAAAACCACAGCCTAAGTCAAGTACAATTTTACCCTTTAGTTCTGGTATTAACTCTTTTAATATATGCCATTCACCAGCACCTTTAAGACCATTAACTGATCGTGGCATTTGTTCATATGCAGAAAAGAACTTTGGATCATCATACTTATTTTGTTTCATTATTCATTCATCTCCTATTATTTAGCTCCCCGCTTTAAGAGGCTACTCGTCTTCAGTTAACCATCTCTTACCTCATTATTTAACTAAATTTAAAAAAACACAGTTACCTATACTAAATCCTTCTAAGATCAAGGAAATATATTCAGTTACCCTACGCTATTCAGAATAAATCTGTATGTTTTAAGCTCCTACATTTTACTATATCCAATAACAGCAAGGATAATAATAGTGCTGATTACAAACATGGTCTTGATTAAAAATAAACGGTCTTCCTTAAGTTTAAGGAAGAAACTCCGTATGATTTTAATAATCAGAAGTATGATTATTAGGATCGTAATTGGACCTCCGACGTCTTCACCACCTGAACCACCTTTCCCTCTACCATATACTATCCGAGTAGGGAAAATCAAAATGACGGCAATACAAACAAATGCAGTCATTACAATAAAAAAAGCTATAAGTTTATCATCAACGAGGCCAATATTTACAATCCAATCTGCTACTGTATCAATTAACCACGTTGCACCTATAAAAACAGCATAATGAAATCCTTGAATCAACTCCAAGAAGTCTTGCCCGAAACTTTTTAACATTTGATTGTAATTACTATCCTCCATCCTTATAAATCTTTTATTTATTACTTTTAAAAAGAAGCCTTTGAAATAAGTGAAATAGAGCAAAATAATTTAATAAAAATTAACCTTATTCTATGAATTTACCCGTTTGTAAAAATGTCGCAAAACTAGCCGTGAATGTAATTGTATGAAACATAATTTTCAATTATTGAACTTTACTCACACTTTTTTCAACGTCATACCTTCATCCAGTTTATCAGATAATCATGTTTATAGAGATCGTCTGGATAATAAATAATACCTGTATCCCCATCCTCATACAGAAATTGAAGAAATTCATTTAACGCACCCATATACTCTGCATATAAAAATTCAAAACTAATCGTCTCCTTCGGCATAAGGTTCTTCTCACAGACAGCTGGATCGGTATAATTCATATATGTACGACAAGGAATCGGGCGAATTTCATATGCTAAGCACTGATTGGTCTCCGTATTTAACAATGGGCATGGAAGGAGACTTTGACGATATTTCATCTTAAAATCTTCGACCTCTTCAAAACTTATTTGACTAACTTCTTCTATTTTTTTGCTATATTTCTTATAATAAGCGGAGAGATGCCTCTGGATAACAATCTGTCTTTCATTAGAAAACTGATTGATTGCTGCCAACATTAGCTTAGCTTCCATTTCATTTATTATGATAGGAAAGTAACAGCAAAAGGCACAGCCCATACGACAGGTCGATGATAGCTCAACATGGTCTTCCATTCTCGTTATTTCATCACTCACTACCGCTAATAGCTCTGTAAAACTTGCCATAAGCTTTTCATCAATCGTAGCTTCTTTATCCGCCCATTTTTCCACGACATGATAGAATCTATCTCCATCTATTTCATATTCGTTTGTTAGTTGCTCACACTTTTTTTGGATAGTTTCAAAGGATAAATATTGTTCCATATAGTTAAACTCCCTATTTTTGATGTACCGTTCTATTGTTAACCATTTTTGAATAGAAGTAAATACTTATCCTAGTAAAACAAAAAAGCTAACCAGAACGTGGCTGATTAGCTCAAATTTCATTATTGAATTACTCGACGAACATGTCCTGTAAAGGTGCTCTTCCAGTAGCTATTACTCATGCTTTCAACCGCGACACCTGAAGAACTTTGAGACCCAATAAATTTATTGTTACCAAGATATATTCCTACATGGCCATTTGTTTTATAAGTATTGAAGAACACTAAATCTCCTGGCTTCATCTCACTTGTTGATACCCTCTTACCTACAGAAGAAAGAGCTGAAGTACTTGAAGGGATACTTACACCACCTTGTCTAAATGCCCAACTAACAAATCCAGAGCAATCAAATCTTCCATTCGCGATATCATATGCTGTTCTACCGCCACCGAAGACGTAAACAGAATTTCCGATGTATCGATTACCAGCATTTATAATTGTTTGTAGATTTCCACTAACTGTACTATTATCTGAACTACTAGCATATAATTCAATACCTGCACTTCCAGAAGCATCATTAGAAGAAGATTGAGCTTCTAATTCCTTTTGTCGTTGCTGTGCTTCCTTTAATGCTTGTTGTTTATTTGCTAAAACTTCGTCTTCGATTTTTAATTCTTCTAAGACATCTGCATTAGCATCTTGCTTTTGTTGTAATTCTGATTTTAATTGTTCATTTTGATCTTTTTGAGCAACAATTTGCTTTTGCATTGCTTCATATTCGACTTTCATCTCTTCTAACTCTGTAAGTTTATCATCTAAAGTAGATTTCTCTTGTTCTAATTCTAGTTTATCGTTCTCTTGTTCTTCTAAAAGCTTTTGATCAGCATCTGTAATCTTTGTAACAAGTGCGAATCGATCAATAAAGTCCAAGAAATTGTCTGCACCTAAGATTACTTCAAGATAACTAGTAGAACCACCGTTTTGCTGCATTGATGAAATTCTATCCTTTAAGATCTCATTTCTTTTCTCTATCTTTTCTTCTTTTTCCTCAATGGTTTCATTTAAACCTTCTACTTCCTTCTCCGTGGAAGCGATTTCACTTTTCGTTTCTGTGATTTTTTTCTCATTGTCTTCTATCGCTTCATCTAATCGATTGGTTTGTTCTGTTAAAGAGATTAACTCTTGTTTTATCTTTTGTAATTCTGTTTCTTTTTCATTTATGTCTGATTGTAATGAAGATCGTTGTGCTTGAATGTCTTCTACTGTTTCTGCTTGCACTGTAGTATGTACGAAAAACAAACTTGACATAACCGTAGCGGTTACGGCTGAACGTTTCATAATAACTTTCCAATCTCGCACTATTTTCCCCTGCCTTCGATCTTTTTTTCTCTCGCCCTTGTAGTCTAACATAAAAATATGTCAAAAATATTATTGAAATGTTACAATTATATTTCAATAAGACTAATTCTTTTATCCTACTTACAAAAAATTGGTTCTTTTCACCTTTCTAGTATTCTGTCGGTCTCTGTTTTTCTACAAAATTAAAAACAGAAGCAAACAAATTAGCTCCTGTTTTTTTAGTAGTAAAACGTTTATTCTTCAATTAAATGCTCATGCTTCATAAAATCTTGTTTTTCTTGTATTTTTTTAAAGGCCCGGTGTGCTGGCATCATAAGAGCTATTGCTAGAATACTTAAGCTGAAAAATATCGCTAACCCTTGGAATTGCCATAGAACGAATAGGATCCCGAACATTCCTAGTATCATCACAAAAGTGGATAATGGATTTAAAATCATAATAAAGAAAGCACTTTTCAAAACCTGTAAGATCTTCATATCATAGTAGACATAGACAGGGAAAACGTACATTACTGTTAAAGTAAATAATATACTAATAAACAGAAACGGAATCGTTAATAATAATGTATGGTCATTTTCTGATATTGTTATGAATAAAAAATCTAAATATAATATATACCCAAATACTAGTAATATATACCCTATGATATTAGCACCCTTTAAAGAATCACGAAAGGCTCTCCAAAACGTTTTAAAAATAGCTACATCCGGATACCCGGTAATCCACTTTCTTACTACTGTAAATGTCGCAGCTGTTGCAGGAAATACTCCGATTACTATGCATCCTAGTATAGAAAAGGCAATCCATAACATGTTTAAATAAGCGACCTTTGTTATCCATTCCAATGCCTTATTAATTGCTTGCATCCTTCTCACCTCTCAAAAAATTACAGTAGAGGTAACTACTAATGACTGTAATTACCTCATTGATATTCTTATCCTTTTAAACCACTCGTACTGATCCCTTCTACTACATATCTTTGGAAAATAAAGAAAATAATAAAAACTGGTATCAAGGAAACTACTGACATGGCAAACATTGCCCCCCAATTGGAGACTGTTTCATTACTCAGGAACATGTTTAAAGCCATCGACACGGTGTATTTTGATGGACTGTTTAAGTAAAGAACTGGTCCTAGTAGATTATCCCATGTCCAATAGAATGTAAAAATTGCCGTAGTTGCCAATGCTGGAACAATTAATGGCAGAATGATTCGATAATAGATACCAAAAGTATTACATCCATCTATTGTTGCTGCTTCATCCAATTCTCTTGGGATTGTTCGAATAAATTGAACAAGCAAGAAAATGAAGAACGGATGACCGAAAAAGGCTGGAACAACTAATGGTTTTAAAGAATTTAGCCATCCTAATTCTGCAAAGATAATGTACTGTGGAATCATTACTACTTCATATGGAAGCATTAATGTCACAATCATAATCGCGAACCAGAAGTTTCTTCCTACAAACTTTAGTCGCGCAAATCCAAAAGCGATTAACGAACAGGATACTAAGTGACCGACTAACACAAATGCGACAAATATCGCTGTATTTTTAATAAAGGTTCCAAACCCGTGGTCACCAAAACCTTCCCATCCTTGTGCATAGTTACCTAAAACGAATGGATCAGGAATGAAGGATTCTGCTGTCACAAATATTTGCTCACTCACTTTAAAGGAACTCATTACTAACCAAAATACTGGGTACAATAACAGAATGGCAAAACCACCAACAAGCACATGATAAATGATCTTTTTTAGATGTTTTGGCTTCATCGTTTATCTGCCCCCTTCTGATTCGTAGTGAACCCAAAATTTTGATGTAAGGAAAATGATCGATGTTAAGATCGCAATAATGATTAGCATTATCCATGCCATGGCGGAAGCATAACCCATACTAAAGAACTCAAAACCTTGTTTGAATAAGTATAAAGAGTATAGTAAGGTACCATCTAAAGGCCCACCAGTTCCTTTCGAAATAATAAACGCTGGAACGAATGTCATAAATGCAGCGATCGTTTGCATAATGGCATTAAATAAAATAACAGGACTTAACATTGGAATCGTAATGTGAAAAAACTTTTGAAAAAAACTTGCTCCATCGACACTTGCTGCCTCGTAATAACTTTGCGGTATCGACTTTAACCCTGCTAAGAAGATGAGCATGGAAGAACCGAATTGCCAAACAGAAAGGAATATTAGCATCCAAAGCGCAGCAGTTGGGTCACCAAACCACCGAACAGGATCAATCCCCATTGACAATAATGCTAAGTTAACAATACCTTCGTCACCGAAAATGTTTCGCCACATAATCGCAACTGCAACACTTCCTCCAATTAATGAAGGTAAGTAATACAATGTGCGATATAAACCAACAGCGCGAGAAGCTGTATTTAATAACATGGCTACGATTAATGCAAATGCAAGACGTAAAGGTACACCTGCAAATACATAGATAAAGGTGATTTTTAAGGAATGCAAGTACCTAGGATCATTTGTAAACATTTCTTTAAAGTTATCAAAACCGATCCATTGTGGAGCGGAAAAAAGATCGTAGGATGTAAAGGAAAAATAAAGGGAAGCGATGATTGGAATGATCGTAAAGGCTAAAAAGCCAATGATGAACGGTCCAATGAATAGATATCCCCATAGATTCTGCTTTATATTTGTTTGCATTTTGTGAGCTCCCTTCACTTATTTTTGAAGGATAGCTGATCCAGACAGGATCAGCTATCCTCACCACAAATTACTTTAGTATACTTTCTGCATTCGTTCTAAAGTGTTCGGCAGCATCCTCTGGTGTAATTTCTCCATAAGAAATTTGTTCCGATAAATTGGTTAGTAACTCAATGATTTCACCTGCTGCTGCTGGATCTGCTGGTCCCATAGGTGTACTGTTTTCTTCCACCCATGAAATATATTCGAATACTTCTGCTTGAGAGGAAGATACTTCTTCAGCTAGAGCTTCTTTAACAGCTGAGGAAACTGGTACTCCACGTTCACCAAGAATTAATTTATTTGCTTCGATGTTGTTAACAAAGAAATCGATAAATTTAGCTGCTTCTGCTTTCGCCTCTGAATTCTCTGCTACAGAGAAGAACATACTAGGCTTTAAGAAAAGACCATCTGAAACATTTGGACCAGGCATTGGTGCAATATTAAAGTCTAATCCCGATGTTTGCTCTAATCCTACAAATTGGTTAGACCATTGGAAGATCCCAACTCCTTCACCTTTTACAACTGGGTCATCCTCTGGACCAGCCAGTTGAGCCATAAAATCTGGTGTTGGTGTAGCGCCTTTTTCCACTTCCTTTTGAATCATGGAGAAGAAGTCAACAAATAATTGATCATCTTCATAGCCTAAACCACTACCATCCTCTGCATATAAGCGCTTACCATTTTGTCTTAAATAGTAATTGAAGAATACATCTGCTTGGAATCCGTTATCGAAATAAACACCTGCATCTGCTGCTTTTTGTGACATTTCCATAAAGTCATCCCAAGTCCAATCTTCAGGAATTTCTTCAATACCAATTTCTTTTAATTTTTCCGGGTTATATTGGAAGCCAACTGCATTTACCCCAAGATTAAAGCCATAAAGACCGTCATTCACTTTTCCTGTATTAATATTATCTTCTGAAATATTATCTACATTAATTTCACTACCTATAAAGTCAGATAAGTTAGCTAACTGTCCATTCTCTGCATATTGAGAAAGATAGGATAAATCCATCGCTATAATGTCTGGTAATTCATTTGCCGCTGCTTGCGGAGCCAGCTTTCTCCAATAGTCATCCCAGCTTGCATATTCTGGCTCAATCGTGACACCTGGATTTTGCTCTTCATATAGTTCGATAACTTCTAATGTATAGTCATTTCTACTTTGTTCACCCCACCATGCGATTCGAAGCTTTACATCACCAGATGCTTCATCAGAGCCTTCATCGGAGGAATCTCCACTTGTATTTTCTTCGGATCCTTCCTCGCCACCACATGCTGCTAGAAATAGAACCATGACTAATCCTAACAGTAATAATAAAGATTTTTTCATTTCTTTCCCCTCCCCTTTTTAAATAACGCTTATCTGAAAGCGATTACAGTTACATCATATCATTTCTTTTTCAAATGGTATGATAGAAAAATCAGAGTTAAATGTATAAAAAGTAGAGGCTTTCCTTCTTAGGAATTCGCTCTACTTTTTCCCGATTAATCATACGATTTTATTATTTCAGATGGTGTGTATCCTTTAATGCGTTTAAATAGTTGACTAAAATATTGTGGATTATTACCAAAGCCCATTCTTTCCGCTAATTCAAACACTTTAACATCTTCCTCTGTTTCAATAATTTCTACTGCCCGATTAATTCTCACATTCGTAACATACGACGAAAACCGTTGACCAACCTCTTTTTTAAATAATTTCCCTAAATAATCTGGATTCATGAACATGCAATGATTTCCGATCCATTGTAAGGATAATTCGGGGTTCTCCAATTCCATTTCAATACACTCCAACATTTGCTTTACGACTTTAGAATAACGTTTAGGATTTTGTTGTTGATCAATCAATGTTTCAAATAGTTGATGGAAAAACTGTTGGAATTGTTGAATATGAGAAAAATCCTCCATCCGAGTAATTGCCTCTATTCTATTCTCTTCCATATTCGAATGATATTTGCTCATCATTAATAAATAAATTTGAATAAAATAACCTTTGGCAGCTTTAGGTTCGATGTTATAATCCTTTAATCCTTCACAAAACGTTTGGATGAATTCGTTTGCTGTAGATATGTCTTTTTTCTTTAACAGAACAATTATTTTATCAATATCAACTATTTTTATTTGCTTTTGATTATATCCTTGATAGTTGATCCAATTCTGACTTGTAATGAAATCACAGGAGGAAGCATAAAAGGATTGTGCAATAGCATGCTCTAGCCGAAATTCAAAGAGAAGTAATTCATCAACTGTAAAACTTCTAGAGATAATGGTCGTAATATGCTGACCTGTTTCCCTTATTAATCGCTGGTGGTATTGTTTGAGTATACCCTCTGTTGTAGAAGTGAAAGGCTCCATGATCACAACACTTTCTCCCACAATTGTCCCAATAAGCTCCTTATCCTCATGATCTAACGAATATTTTTCTAATATCGTTTGTAGTGACAAGTATTCTTTTAGATCTTCTAGAAAGAATACAATAAAACAAATTGGTTGCTTAAATTTTTTCCACATTATCTCCTTTATTTGTAGCTCTAATTCCTCTGATAATTGCGGATAAATAAGATATTTTTTTAAAATATCCTCATATTCATAGTGATGGAGCTTTAGTGCTTCTTCTTGAATGGATTGCATATATTCATTTGCTTCATCCTCTTCCTTCTTTTCCCTCACAACTTCAGTGAGAGCTTCCGAGATTTTCTCTTCATTACATGGTTTTAATAAATAGTGACGGACACCATACCGCATAGCTTGCTGGGCATACTCAAATTCACTGTATCCTGATAGAAAAATCCACTTGATTGCAGGAAATCTTTCCCTTGTTTTTGAAACAAGTCCAATTCCATCTAATCCAGGCATCGTAATATCCGTAATGACAATATCAGGTGGATCCTTCTCGATAAATTCTAATGCTTCAATCCCATTCATCGCTTTTCCAGTTAATTGGACACCATAACTCTCCCAGTCAATGATCATCGAGATTCCATCCAAAATCATTCTTTCATCATCCACTAACAACACTTTGTACATAGGCTGTTTCCCCCTCTTTTGGTACCTTGATCATTACATGAGTACCTTGACCCTTTTCACTTTCAATGGTAAGACCATAATTCTCACCAAATAAAATTTTTAGTCTTTCCTCAATATTTTTCAGTCCGATTCCTGTCCCCTTCGGCTGATAGTCTCCTGTCATGATCCTATTTATATAATTTTCTTCCATCCCTGGCCCATTATCCTTAATCGAGATCAATATATCTTCCCCACGTTCTTCTATTTTTACTGTGATCGTACAAACCCCAATCATTTCTTGTAATCCATAACGAATAGAGTTCTCGACAATTGGTTGTATGATCGATTTTGGAACAAGTATATGACGATATTTTTCCGGAATATCTTGTTGAAAAACTAATCTTTCTTCAAAACGATAGCGTTGAATTGTAATATAGTGCTCAACAATCGTCATTTCTTCTATTAGAGGTATAAGTGTACCCTTCATATTTATAGATGCTCGTAATACATAGCCAAGTGATTCTGCCATTTGTGATATTTTCTTTTCTCCAACCATTTTGGCAGACCAATTAATGGATTCAAGTGTGTTATACAAAAAGTGAGGGTTGACCTGTGCTTGTAATGTTTGATATTCTGATTCCTTTATAAGCAGTTGCTTTTTATAATTTTCACTGATTAAATCATTAATTTGTTTCATCATTAGCTTGAAATTCTCATGCATTTGGCCCGCTTCATCTTTTGAAAAACTTGTCCCAAGTTCAGTATCCTTATAATCTAAATCTCCTGTTTGCACTTTTTTCATTTTTCGATTGAGGCTTTCAATGGGATTAACAATACTACCTGTAAATTTTGAACCTAAAAAGATCATGAGTAAGAATAAAACAAAATAAGTAATGAAGACTGCTGTTCTTGTTTTGGTAATGACAGTAAAAAGATTGCTGTACGGAGTTAATATCATATAAGTCCAATCTAGATGATTAGCTTCTGAATAAGTAAGAAAATATCTCTCTCCATTATATTTTACAAGTTGATACCCTTTTTCACTGAGATCATATTGAGATGGGTAAATATTTTCCACCTGACTCTGATTAGAAAATATTTGCTTTCCCGCTTTATCAAAAATAAGAAAGCTCGTCTCCTCCTGCTCCAAGTTATTCGTAAGTTCATGAACGATTTCTTCAATATCTACCCTAACTCCAACAAATCCAATTGTATCGAACGAAAACTCTAAGTATTCTCTTATCTCTCTTGTTGCAATCAAGGTTGGATCCTGTTCAGATGGTGATACCCAGCTTACCCCGCCCTCTTCTGAAGTTGCATTTTGCTTCATCGTCTTTAATCGGTCACTAGGAAGGTTCATGGAAAAATTCCCACTAACGAATTCTTTGTCCGCCACATCATAGACTTGGATAGATTGAACATATTTGTTCAGTGCACCAATATCGACAAGTCTTTTCCTTAACTCCATGCCAATTGTAAATTGATCATAATTAGAGTCTGAATTACTTAACTCTTTTAAATATGATTGGACGTACGTATCTGTTGCAATTTGATAGGAAAGCCGCTCCATTTTTTTTAATTCTGCCTCCACTGAATTGGATGAGACCTGAAGAGCTTGCGCTGATTGACGGTAAATTTCTTTATTATATTGCTGGAATGCATACTGTAAAATGGATAATCCCCCAATACTGAACGCAACTAACACTAATGATGTCAAAATAACCATTTTATATTTTAATCGTAAGTTAAGATAAGCATCCTTGATTTTACCGATCATTTTAACACCTCACCCCATCTGTTAACGCTTTCAGTCATTGCATTCTCATTATATTTCGAATTAAGGGGTTCGTCAATGTAACCAAAACTATTTTAGGAGAGGGTATAATAAGAGTATAAGAATAAATTTTATCTGAAGGGAGTAGTATGGATGAAACGACATGAGGCTTTAAATCCTTTATCTCACCACCATCATCACGCTCTATTGATGGCAGTTGAAATGAAAAAGGCAGGAACTAAAGATAATAAGAAAAAATACAAAGAATTAATACGAGAGTTAATCGATTTCTGGGAAGGTGATGAAGAGGATCACTTTCGCGATGAGGAAGAAACTTTATATCCATTATATTTAGTTCACGCAGAGAATGCGAATACAGAATTAGTAAAAGAGGTACTTTATCAGCATGCACAAATCAGGGGCCTTGTACACTCTTTAAGAGAAAATCAACAAACCTCTTATGATAAAATGCAGCAATTAGGTAATTTACTAGAAAAGCATGTACGCTTAGAGGAAAGAGAACTGTTTCCATTAATTGAACAAGCTGTCCCAGAAAAATACTTATATCAAGCAAATGGAAAGTTTCACCGAGATTCTTATAGTGGATACTAGAAAAAGATTAGCAAGTGGGATTACCAAGTATCGTCAAGCCTAGTAATCCCACTTTTTGTTACATGCTACTTATCAAATTCTCTAATCTGTCAAGGTTTTGCTCATTTGCTTCTTTTACAAATGGCTTTGCTTCGTTATAGTCTTCTATTGTTTCAAAGACCATGCTCCAGCCAATACGTGTGTAACCCTCATCCGCAATCTTCATGGTGATCTCTAATGTAAAGACATGGTCTGGTTCAAGGTGCCGAATGAGCAGACGTTCATTTGGGGTTATTTTTACAAACTTGCTCTGATTTTCAAAGTCCATGCCATTAGGGCCATGCATAGTATATTTCCAAAGCCCACCTTCTGTAAAATTAAATTCATGAAAAGTATTAGTAAACCCTTTCGGTCCCCACCATTTTTTTAATAAATTTTGATCACGGAAAGCCTTAAATACTTTTTCAGGTCTAGCCAATAACATTCTAGAATGATTGATCTCTAAATGAGAAGTCGAGCCCATTATCCTTCTCCTTTCATTAATTTCACTAGCTTGTCCAACATAATCCCCGTCCCATGCTCACGAATTTCAGGTTTATCATGGCCATCTACATAGGTGCCTTGTTCTGTATAGATTAAATGTGTCCCCGTTTCTGTTGCGTTAAATTCAACCGTAACTGTAGAAACAGAAATACGGTTTTCCCCCTGGTCCATAGTATAGGAATAAATAATTCGTTCATTTGGTACAATTTCTTGATAGGTTGCTTCAAAATGAAAGACTGGTCCTTCTGGGGGTCCACCATGATTCGTTTCTTTTCCACCCACTTGAAAATTAAATTGATCTGCCTTGGCAAACCATTGGGCTTTTAATTCAGGAGTCGACCAAGCTTTAAAAACCTGCTCATTCGGTACTTCCAATGTTCTATCGATAATAAAAGTATCATGTGTTACAAATCGTTCTGTCATTTTTCATCTTCCTCCTTTTTTTGTTGATTAGTCAACATTGCCTGTAGTCGATCAAGTGATTGATCTACTTGTGTTTTTTGCTTCAAGAAATACTCTTCGTGACTTTTTCTCATCATCTGTAAAAGCATGGTGAAATGTTCAATGGTTAACTCCTCATCCTTTTGCATGAGCCTTACTACATGCTGCAACTCCTTCAGTAAAATTTGCTGTGAATGAATGTTTTTCTTCATTCGATCCATTTGAATATACAGTATATCTAATGGATTATAATCGTCACTAGCCAAGATTGCCTTAATCTCTTCTAGGGAAATATCAAGTTCCTTTAGAGCTAAAATTTGTTGTAGACGCTTTATATCTGATTCATTGTATAACCTGTAACCCGAGCTCGTGTATTCAGAAGGAATAAACAATCCAATCTGATCATAATAACGCAATGTTCTTATGGTGAGTCCTGTTAATTTGGCTAACTCCCCCACTTTCCAATACTTTTTAGTGATCATGATCACCCTCTTTTAGTTGGGTTTTTACCGGTAATTCCATTATAAACCATTACGTCACGTTAGACTCAAGAGAATAGGAAAGAAAAAATGGGATTACCAAATAACTGATAATCCCAATACCTGAATCTTATCCTTGGTTATTCAACAAACGTTCTGTATAGTAGCGAAGTGTATCATACGCATATTTGCTTATGAAATGACGTTTGTACTGTTGATCCACTAACTTCTTAAAAATGCTCATCTGACTGGCAACCCTCTCATGCTTCCTTTTTTGTTCAAATTTCTTAGCTATATTTAATTGGGTTGACAAGAGATGTGCTACACGATCATTTATTATGTCATCATTTTCTTGATACTGAGTAACGAGATTAATGATATCCTGTACTACAGGGTCATAGTGAATGGTTAACCATTCCGTTGGGCTCATGGTAACTTTTCCTGCCCCGGCATATTTTGTAACCGTTGAGACAACTTTCTCTAATGGAACAATTTCATAAGTATAAGGGAGTTTCTCTTCATAACGATATTCAAAAGTAAAAGGCTCACTAGGTGGATCTGTTTTACTCATATTCTCACTGCCGACAATATGAGAAGACCATGCCCAATTCCCGATGGTAGATTTATCATGCCATGTAAAGCCTTTTGTGAATAGATTTTCCCCGTTATTATCCCAACTACTTCCGATATAACTTCCATACTTGTTTGTTACTTTGGAGTTGACGATTAAATTCCTGTTATAAGCATGCTGAAATAACTTTGCCCATTGTTCATCCATATTTTTTGTATCTAAGCCTTGTATTTCTGCACCTATAATTGGTTCACTAAACCCATTAAAAACAGTTGTATCTGCAGCAATAGACGCACCATTCCTAGCATTTAATGCACGTGATAATGTATCACGTGCGTAGGTTGCAATAGCATTAACATTATCTAATACCTTTACGTGGCTAGAATTGTCTAGATACGTATTATACAGATGACCGGAACCTTGACGAATCATGGGAACTCTTTGTCCTACATTTTGATAGTGGCTATAGGCGATAGTTAATCGAATTCTCTGATTACCATCTTTAATTTCATTGCCATTACTACTAACATAGTTGACATAATCTTTATCTCCTGATCCATTTAAATGTACCTTACTATGATAAGCTGCATATGCCATGATCTGCTCTTTCGTAGCACCTTCGTTTCGCATTTGATAGTAAGCACTATCAGATTTAAGGTTGTTGGCAATATATTGCTCTTCCATATATGTAATAGACGGATAAATGACACCATTAGGATCTGGATTTTCGGAAGCCGCTAGACCAATTTCATTCCAGGAAAGAGTTACGTTTGTCGATCCGTTCTCAATATCAATTAATCCATCTGAAGCAATAGAAAATGTATTATGGTCAATCCATACATTATTTGCTCCGTTTACTTTTATAAAGGTCCAGCCTACTTCCTTATGTCTTTGAGTATCATCCCACTGCCACATTCCATCGAAGTTTAAATTTCTTATCACAATATCATTACTAGAACGATTTAATTTAAATTCTACATGTTTAATCGTTGGTTCACCGTTTTCAGAAAATATGGTTAACCCATTTACATCACTGATACTAAGCTTGGAAACACCTGATTCTGCAATAACAGGGTTCGTATAGCCATTAGATGGATCTGAATACTTGGTAATAAAGCTATACTTTTTCCTTTCTTCGTCACTAAGATTTAATTCATGCCAACCGAGGTTAAGGTCACTCATTACTTCAATTACTTTCACACTACCAGTACGAGCATCTAATAGTGCTTGTAGAAATTCCCTTTCATTACTAATTTCCCGATGATACGAGGTTCCCTCATAGCTCGTTCGATCCTTAACACCTAATGAGGCAAATCCAGTTACAGATAAAAAACTTTGATCATAGTCTTTCACTTCTCTTGAGGTGTTTGGAATCGTATCTATATTCTCTGCATGGATAACTTTACTGCCATCTAAGTACAAGGTAGAAGTTACGAATACGAACAGCACTAAATAAAGAAATGTCTTCTTCATGTCATGGCTCCTTTCTTTTTTCATTTTACAAGTGATAATTTTTGATAACGCTTACAATACAGGGAGTAATAAAGGGAGTTACACATTAGAGTTAATCATGGTGAGGAATTTTATGATGATAGATAAGAGCTGAGTAACAACGTTGTAAAAGAATTATACATCGAATTTTTTTATTTGTAAAGGTGATCTTTTTCTACTAGTTCAAGTACTAATGGGCACAAACATTATATTTTCCTAAAACAGATAATATATTAGAGAACGCAAAATGAGTTGTATCTTTAGAGATTTGCTCTAACTCACTTATTTCTTCACAAACCACTTCAGCTAAATAGTTAGACTCTCCACTTATTCTCCATAAATTTATGATATTACTGTTCTTTTCACAATAATTGGTTAACCTTTCACATTTCGTTGTTTGAAATAAAACGAATCCATGAATCCCTTTATTAAGTTCTTTATTATTTACCTCTATTGTATAACGCTTGATCACATTATCCTCTAATCTTTCTATTCTTGATTTAACAGCAGGAGATGACATGTTTATTTGTTTACCAATATCAGTGTATGTAAGTCTCGAATTTTTTCGTAATAAATCTAAAATTTGGTGATCGATGTGATCCAACATTCTCTTCCCCCACTTTCTTTAAATTTTAAAGTTTTTCATAGTATATAACTTAAATATCCCATTGTAAACAACACTGCATAAAATTAAAATACTTATGAGGTGATAATATGACATGTTCGATCTTTTCCAATTACAACATTGGAAACTTAAATCTTGATAATAGAATTGTCATGGCTCCCATGACAAGGGGATTTGCTGATAATGAAACAGGTGAAGTCAATTATTTGATTGCGGACTATTATGGAAAGAGAGCAAGATATGGTGCAGGACTAATCATCACAGAAGGTATTGCCATTAATGAATTAGCCAAAGGGACATTTGGGATACCTGGAATTTATACTCACTCTCAAACTCTAAGTTGGCAAAAGGTTACTAGAGAAGTTCATCAATATAAAACCAAAATCTTTGCACAGCTTTGGCATGTAGGCAGATTAAGTCACCAGAAGGTTTTAGGAGGGCATGCTCCCGTTTCACCGTCTTCCTTAGCTGCAAATGGCTTCGTTCATAGATTAAGACACCCATATCAAACACCTAAATCATTAAGTAAGCAGGAAATATACAGCATTATAGATGATTATAAAATAGCAGCAAGAAATGCAATGGAAGCTGGTTTTGATGGCATTGAAATACATGCAGCTCATGGATATCTCATTGATCAATTTATAAATGAAAAAACAAATCTTCGCAAAGATGAGTTTGGAGGATCTTTAAAAAACAGACTAAGATTTTTAGATTTAATAATTAAACAAGTAAAGAAAGTTGTACCAAAAAATAGAATCAGTATAAGAATATCTGAAAAAAAAGATGACGATAAGGATTATACATGGGAATATCCAGAAGAAATAGTACTTGCTATCATTGAGATTCTCTCTAAACATAAGATAAAAATAGTGCACCCCTCAGTAGAAAACTATGGTGATGTGCTTAAAAATGATAAAAAATCCCTTCATGAATTATTTAGACAGTACTGGGATCATACTATTATAGCTGTAGGCAATATCGATCCTTATAAGGGAAGTTCTATCGTTGATACCAAACAGACAGACTTAGTAGCATTTGGTCAATTATTTCTAACCAATCCTGATTTAGTTATTCGACTTAGAGCGAAACAAGAGATTTTTCCGTATAAAACAAAAAATAAATTAACATGTTTATTTTAACAGTGAGAAATTCCTCAAGTTCCAAAAAGGTCCTCATCCGTCTGAGGATCTTTTCAGAGCTGGAACTGGACCCAAATTTCCCTCGTCCTTGCTACGAGGCATTCTTAACAAAATCCATAAATATATTGCCATAAGATATGTATTCCTCTTAGCAAATAGGGAAATACATATTATAATTCATTAAACTAATAACTCTTCTTTAGAAACAATACTCCATCCATTTGCTACAAGTTTTTCTAGATAATCACTAAAACTAATTTCCTCTAGTTCTATTGCAAGTGGGTGTAACGATACATAACATTCATTTGTATCATAGTTTATAGTCACTTTGACAACCTCATATCCATTATGAAATCTTGAGTCAAACCCCGGATCATCCATAATATCTCCCTTAACAGGACGTATGGGTGATTCAAATGTTTTCATTACTAATTTCGTACTATTGTATCCTTCCTTTTGTTCCTTAGAAGATGTTAGAAAAATGAACATTTTGATTTTCATAACATTATCTCCTTGAATCCGTAAGTTTCAAGTTACATTATAGCAGTGAACTACCCTCCACTTCAATCAACACGTAAGGTTGATAAGTGGAGGGCAAAAAAGAAATTTCAAAAAATAATTTCTTTAACTAAAATTATATTACCTATTGACTTATATGATTTAGAAGAGTATCTTATATTTTGAAAAACAAATACAACCTTTTTGCTTAATCATATGAGCGGGGGAACCATTTTTGATAGATATTTTCTATCTTGGGGTGAATCTTAATATAGAATTTCTATATTAAGAGGGGCTACTCTCTATCCCTAATCCGACAGCTAACCTCGTAAGCACTTTAAGAGAGAAGGGTTAATGATACATTGACCATTCTTTTTTTGGAATGGTCTTTTTGTGTTTACTTTCAGAAAGAAGGATGAAAATGAAAAAACATTATGCCGTATTTGGATTAGGTCAGTTTGGTGGAAGCTTAGTAAAGGAACTTTCAGATATGGATCTAGAAGTATTAGCTGTGGATAACGATCCTTTAAAAGTAAAGGAATACAGTAAAATCGCAACTCATGCCGTTCAAGCTAATGCAGTTGATGAAAACATCTTAAAAGAATTAGGGGTAAGAAATGTCGATCATGCCTTTGTTTCTTTTGGTGAAAATATTGAGGCAAGCATCTTGACCTCTCTTCTTCTTAAAGAAATTGGCGTACCAATAGTATGGGCAAAAGCACAAAATAGTTATCACCACAAGGTTCTAAGTCGAATAGGTGTTGAGCGTGTAATACATCCAGAAAGAGAAATGGCAAAGAAAATTGCGCACCATGTAACCAACGATAATATTGTAGATTTTATAGAGCTCTCAAAAGATCACAGTATTGTTGAAATATTAGCATCAAATAAGTTTGATAATAAATCCATTCTACAGCTAGATATTCGCAATAAATATGGTTGTAACATTATTGGGATTCAACGGAATGAAGAAACGATTATTTCACCAGCTGCCGATCAATTGATTCAAAAAAATGATATTTTAATTATTGTTGGTCAAAATAAAGACATTGAGAGATTTGAGAAAAAGGGTGGACAATAATGAAATTGAAATACATGAATTTGAATCCATCTCAGTTATTAATATCCGTATTTGTAACCTGTATTATGATCGGCACACTATTATTGAAGCTTCCTATTGCAACAACTGAAACCATTACCTGGATAGATTCGTTATTTACTGCAACTTCAGCTATGACGGTTACTGGTCTAATAGTTGTGGACACACCCTCTGCATTTACTTTATTTGGGGAAATAATTATCGTAATTTTAATCCAGCTTGGGGGACTAGGGATTATGACATTTGCGGTAATGATTTATATTATGCTTGGTAGAAGAATAGGCATAAAAGGAAGATTAGTGATTCAACAGGCATTGAATCAAACCTCTATAGGGGGAGTTGTGAAGCTAGTACGAAATCTATTTATTTTTTCCTTGACCATCGAGACAATAGCGATGATTTTTTTAGCTATTAGATGGGTGCCAGTTTTAGGGTGGGGAAAAGGGATCTATTTCAGCTTGTTTCATGCCATATCTGCATTTAATAATGCTGGGTTTGCTCTATGGTCTGATAGTTTAATGGGGTATGTAGGTGATCCGCTGATTAATATTATTATATCGCTTCTTTTTATAATCGGAGGAATTGGTTTTACCGTTCTCTCTGATTTATGGTATAAAAAGAAATTCAGGAAATTGTCTCTCCATTCAAGATTGATGCTAGTTGGTACTTTTGTCTTGAACATGGTAGCGATGTTTATTATTTTTATTTTGGAATATAATAATCCCAGTACTTTAGGAGGATTAGCCTCTTTTACGGATAAAGTATGGGCTTCTTACTTTCAGGCTACTTCCCCTAGAACGGCAGGGTTTAATACGTTAGACATCGGTAGTTTAGAAGAACCAACCGTTTTCTTCATGTTATTATTAATGTTTATTGGTGCGGGAAGTGCTTCAACTGGAGGTGGAATTAAGTTAACCACCTTCATTATTATCATTTTATCTGTTTTAACCTTTTTACGAGGAAAAAAAGAAATAACCATTTCAGAAAAGACGATTAATCAAACTTATATATTACGTTCCCTCGCCATTGCCACAATGGGGCTTTTCTTTGTTTTTATTGCTGTATTCATATTAACTATAGTGGAGGATGAGCCTGTCATCATGGTTTTGTTTGAAGTGATTTCAGCATTCGGTACCGTTGGGTTATCGATGGGGTTAACTGGGTCACTAACCGTTCTTGGTAAAATAGTGATCACTTGTATCATGTTTATCGGTAAATTAGGCCCACTTACACTAGCTTTTTCACTTGCTAGATCGAAAGAGGAAAGAATTAAATATCCTTATGAGGAAGTATTGACAGGATAAAAATTCTTACCTAATAAGGCACAATTCGGTGCCCCTGTAAAAGTAAAGAAATTTTTAAAGAACACATGCTGTATATTTAATTGTTAAATACGAAATCAAATTAGCCTCCATAGTCCCATAAAATTTACTTCCATAATATATGGGGCTCAGGTTCTTCTTAAATATATTTGTATCAAAAAAACCACCAACTATGTATTGGTGGAGACGGTGGGAGTCGAACCCACGTCCAAGGATATCGCCACTCAGGCTTCTACACGTGTAGTTGGTAAATTTAAATTCGCTAACTATTTTGCCTACCAACAGGCGTCCTAGTAGCTAGTCTGATTGGTCTCTTCTATCTATCCTCAGACGGTGGATGATAGCGTAGCCCACTGATAAGTGAGACCCTTCAATCTACCACATGGGCGATGATAGGAAGGATCCTTTAGACAGTGCTTACGCAGCTGCTAAAGAGTAATTGTTTTCTTTGCCAGTTATTATTGGCGTTAACGTTTAACGAGACGTAACCTCGACGCGCAACCTGAGCTCGATCTACCCCTGTCGAATCCGTAACGTCCCCTTATAAAAAGAAGATACGGATTAGAGTGATCAAACTCTAATATGAAATTGTTAAGTAAGTTCATTATAACACATGAGTAAGAAAATTCAAGCTACTAACTGTTGGTAATTCGTGTTAAACACGATCTTTTATAGCTCTGTCCATGTCTCGTTTCGCTTGTTTTTGTTTTAAATCTTCACGCTTATCGTATTTCTTTTTTCCTTTACCGAGTCCAACCAAAACTTTGGCAAAGCCATTTTTAATATAAACCTTTAGTGGTACAAGAGAATAACCAGCTTGTTTTGTTTCCCCGATCAGTTTATCAATTTGCTTTCGATGTAATAAAAGCTTACGGGCTCTTGTGGGTTCATGATTATAGCGATTACCTTGCTCGTATGGAGAAATATGCATGTTATTTAAATAAACTTCCCCATTTCTTATGGTAGCAAAACTATCCTTTAAATTTACCTGTCCAGCACGAATGGCTTTTATCTCTGTCCCTTGTAAGACGATACCTGCTTCATACGTATCCTCAATAAAGAAATCATGTCCCGCTTTTCGGTTTTGTGCAATAACTCTTCCTTCATTCTTTGCCATATCTTGTTCCTCCTAATGCTACGTCCCTTTATTGTAACAAAAAAGCGGAAAACATGCTACGTAAAGAAGATAGGAAAGCTCACAGGAAGCCTTCCTATCTCTTTTTCTTTTTGCGACCATTTTTCTTCTTTTTGCCTTTTCCTGTTTTTTGTGCTTTCTTCGCAGTCTTTTTCAAGTCGCCTTTATCTTTTCGAGCATGAATAACCTTTTGTTCTGATTTAGGTCGATTTTTTCTTGGGGCCATTCCAACAATCTCAAAATCAACAGATCTTTCTTCCAAATTCACTTGCGCTACTTTGACTGTTAAGGTATCTCCAACCTGAAAGACATTTCCTGTTCTTTCACCAATCATTGCATAGGCTCGTTCATCAAAATGATAATAATCATCTGTTAGATAACTGACATGGACAAGTCCCTCTACTGTATTCGCTAATTCAACAAAAAGTCCAAAATTAGTAACAGAGCTGATGACTCCTTCAAACTCTTCTCCAATTTTATCCTGCATAAATTCTGCTTTTTTCAGATCGTCAACCTCTCGTTCTGCATCTACTGCAGCCCTTTCTTTCATCGAAGCTTGTCTGGCGATCTCTGGCATCTTTTCCTTCCAATGAGCTCTTGTCTTTCCACCTAACTGATTTTGAATCAAATAAGTTCGAATCAAACGATGGACAATTAAGTCAGGATATCTTCGAATCGGAGAGGTAAAATGTGTGTAAAATTCTGTTGCTAAACCAAAGTGACCGATGCTTTGCGGATCATATTTCGCTTGCTTCATGGATCGAAGCATCAATTTTGAAATAATGATATCCTCTTCTGTTCCTTTTACTTCATCTAATACCTTCTGTAATGCTTGTGGATGAATTTCATTCGAGGTCCCTTTGACAACATAACCAAATCTCGCGATAAATTCGAAGAAGGTTTGCAATTTGCCTGGGTCTGGATCCTCATGAATACGATGAATAAACGGTACATCCATCCAGTGAAAATGCTCTGCAATCGTCTCATTGGCACAAAGCATAAATTCCTCGATTAATCGCTCTCCAACTGATCTTTCACGTATTACAACATCCTCTGCATTGCCTTTTTTATCAACTAATACTTTTGCTTCTTTAAAGTCAAAATCGATCGCACCTCTGCCAAAACGTTTGGAGCGTAATATTTCCGCTAGATTTTCCATATCCTTAAACATAGGAACAAGCGATTGATAGTGTTCGATCACCTCTTCATCGTTATCCACGAGAATTTGATTCACCGCTTTATAAGTCATTCGCTCCGTCGTTTTGATCACCGCTTGAAAAATATCATGATTGACAACTTCCCCTTTTGTGTTAATTTCCATATCACAGCCTAATACTAATCTGTCTACCTGTGGATTCAAGGAGCAAATACCATTCGATAAACGATGAGGAATCATTGGTATAACACGGTCAACTAAGTAAACACTTGTGCCTCGTTCAAATGCTTCCTTATCAATAGGAGAATCTTCCTTAACATAATGGGTAACATCAGCAATATAAACACCTAGCTTATAATTGCCATTTTCAAGCCTAGTAACCGTAACAGCATCATCTAAATCCTTTGCATCTGCTCCATCAATTGTCACAATTGTTTCATTTCTTAGATCTTTTCTATCCTGTAAATCTCTCTCCGAAATCGTCTCTGGAATACTTTCAGCTTGATCCAGTACCTCTTGAGGAAAGTCGATTGCGATCCCATTTTTATAGATAATCGACAAAATATCCATCCCGGGATCATTTTTATGCCCTAATATTTGTATAACCTCACCCTCAGCACTCATTCGTCCTTCAGGGTATTTCGTTATTTCAACAATTACTTTATGACCACTAATGGCACCTTTTGCTTGTCCTTTCGGTACGAAAATATCATTGGGAATTCGCTTATCATCCGCAATCACAAAGCCGAATGCTCCGTTATCCTCATATGTTCCGATAATTTGCTTCGTTTGCCTTTCAATAATACGAACAACAACGCCTTCAGGTCGCTTTCCTGCCTCATCGCTTCGTTCTACACGAACAAAAACAGTATCGCCATTCATGGCAGATTGTAAATCAGTTTGGTTGATATAGACATCATCCATTGATTCTTCTTCTGGGATCAAAAAGGCAAAGCCCTTTGCATGCATTTGAATCGTTCCACGAATTAAGTTCATTTTTTCCGGTAAACCATAACGATTTTTTCTAGTGCGTATGAGTTGTCCACTATTTTCTAATTCATTTAATGTCTTGACAAGATTAGTGAATTCATCTGCTTCACTTAATCCTAATAGTTCTTCTATTTCCTGAACAGATAAAGGCTTCGTTGCATTATTTTGAAAATAATCTAATAGCTCTTGAGATAAATTCTGTCCCTCCATCTAATCACCTCTTTCTTTTTATTATGGCGATTTACCACTTAAGTGATGCGAAAAATTGTGCAATATCTTCATGTAGCTGATCTTTTGCATCACTGAAAGTAATTGCATGCCCTGCATTTGCATACCATTTGATCTCTTTTTGATCTGCTTCAACATTCTCATAAATATAATTAGCACTATCTGGGTTTATCATTTCATCCTTTTCAGCTTGTATTACAAGGGTTGGAGTATACAACATATCTACATTTTCTTTTACCCTTTCAATTGACTCTGCAATTTGCTTAAATAATTCCTTAGAACGTTCTAACAGCTCTCCCATTTCCTCTTGGATCGTTGCTTCATCTTTTCCTTCTAATTGTTTGTAGTCCTTAGCGAATTGTTTAAAACCAATCGTTAATTGCTCTTCATTATCAAAAAACATTGGCGAGCACATGGTTACTACGGCTTCTAGTGGATGAGTACAAGCAAGTCTTAGTGCTAATACACCACCTAGTGATAGACCTGCAACGGCGATTTTTTCGTAGCCTTCACCTTTTAGATAAAGATAAGCATTTTTGACATCCTCCCACCACTGTTCAGCTGTAGCTTCAATTAAGTCTTCTGGGGATTTGCCATGACCACGATATATAGGAGCATAACATGTATAGCCTTTACTATTTAAGAAGCGACCAAGCATTCTTACATCTGCAGAATGTCCAGTAAACCCATGTAATAGTAATACCGCACGCTCGTCTCCTCTAAACATAAATGGTTCTGGTTGTTTTATTTTCATTCTTTTTCACCTCAGGTTTATTATGTTCATTTACTATTATAAGTATAATGATGAAAGTCCACGTTCTTATAGTGTTAGAAAAACTCGTATTCGCTCGTCCTTTGGCGAATACCTGCTTTGCTTATACTTGACACCTTAAAATTTCATCTACGTCAACTATCCTAACGTGCAAAAAAACATCCTTTGCTTTGCCGCAAAGGATGCTCTTCTTTTTGCTTACTATCTTCTCCAATAAAATTGGTTTATAACAGATAGGCAAGGGAAAATGTTAGGATAAAAAACAATGTTCCTGTAATGACTGTTCCACGATGAAGAACTAGATCCATCCCTCTCGCCTTTTGTTTTCCAAATAATTGTTCAGCACCACCTGAAATTGCTCCAGACAGTCCTTCACTCTTACCAGATTGTAATAAAACAAAAACAATTAATACGATTGCATCAATGATGAGCAATGTCATAACAGTTGCTATCATCTTGAAAGCACCCCCTAGACGTACAATTACATAAATACAATGTAGCATAAGTAATAATCATACACAAGTTATTTTACTGAAAATTCATCCAAATTACATGATATGATGGAATTAAGCAGTGTATCGATTGGAGATGATTTACATGAAAAGTAAAAAGTATTGGCTAACAATGAGCGATAATCATTCCGTTTATCTTAGAAAATGGGAGGATGTGGAGACACCGACAGCTATTGTTCAAATTGCTCATGGGATGGCTGAACATATTGAACGATACCACGGGCTCGCACAATTTTTAAATAACCATCAGATCATCGTATATGGCAATGATCACCGCGGACATGGGGAAACAGGTAACCGAGCAAATACACAAGGCTTTCTGGGGAAAAGGAACGGTTTTGATCGAACAGCTCAGGACCTTAAGGAAATAACCTCCTTTATTCGAAACGAACAGCCGGACTTGCCCATTTTTTTACTTGGACACAGTATGGGCTCCTTCCTTTCCCGACGATATTTATCCTTTGCCGATAGGGAGCTTTCGGGTGCCATTTTCATTGGAACATCCTATCAGCCTCCTCTACTATTACATATGGGGAAGTTTCTTGCACGTCTGAATATTGCAATACAAGGAAAAAAAACTCCTGCAACATTCTTAAATAAACTCACATTCGCTAATTATAATAAAAAAACGGAAGCAAATACGGCATTTGATTGGCTGTCGAGTGACAAAGAGATAGTTAAAAATTATATAGAAGATCCATATTGTGGATTTCTTCCATCTAATCAATTTTTTTATGATTTATATGAAGGAATCGGGAAAATCCAAGACAATCGTTATGCTGAAGCAATCGACAAAGAACTTCCACTCTTATTTTTAACCGGTGATCAAGACCCAGTAAGTCAATATAGTCAAGGAATGTTAAAAGCAGTCCATTTTTATCGGAAGGTAGGATTAGAGAATATCACCTATCATATTTTTAAAGATAAACGACATGAATTATTAAACGAAAAAAATAAACAGGAAATTTATCAATACATCTTTACTTGGATTAAGGAGCACATTACTTGTATGGAAACAACTAAGTCATTATAATTAATATAATTGTGCTACTTTAAAGAATTTTTACAAAAAGTTTAAACTTTTATCATAGTATTCTTGAAATATTACCTAGAAAAAGAGTAAAATTAAAAGGTAGCAATACATTAATTAATTCCTTAGGAGGTTTTTAACTATGGCAGTAGAAAAAACAGTAACAATCACAGATGAAACAGGAGTTCACGCTCGTCCAGCGACAGTACTTGTGAATAAAGCGGGAAGTTTCTCCTCTGATATGACGTTAGAATATAATGGAAAATCTATTAACTTAAAATCGATCATGGGTGTTATGTCCCTCGGTATTCCACAAGGCGCTGAGATTAAGATTATTGCAGATGGATCTGACGAGCAAGAAGCTGTCGATGCAGTAGTAGATGTGATTAAATCAGAAGGACTAGGAGAGTAATCTTTACATGAGTAACTTAAGTGGTATAGCAGCATCAAATGGAATTGCCATTGCGAAAGCATACAAACTGGCAGTTCCTGATCTGTCTTTTGAGAAGCAGACAGTCCAAGATACAGACAACGAAATCAATCGTTTAACAGAAGCACTTGAAATATCAAAAACAGAGTTGGAGAAAATTAAAGAGCATGCTCGCGCATCATTAGGAGAAGAGCATGCAGAAATCTTTTCTGCCCACTTGCTTGTGTTAAGTGACCCTGAATTGATTAATCCGATAAAGGATAAAATCAGCACAGATCAAGTTAATGCAGAGTTTGCTTTAGATGAAACAGCGCAAATGTTTATTCAAATGTTCGAAAGCATGGATAATGAATACATGAGAGAAAGAGCTGCTGACATTAAAGACGTTACAAAACGTGTAATGGCTCATTTATTAAATGTATCTTTTCCGAATCCTGCATTAATTAATGAAGAAGTCATTGTGATTGCAGAGGATCTCACACCATCTGATACGGCACAATTAAATAAACAATTTGTTAAAGGCTTTACAACTAATATCGGTGGAAGAACTTCTCACTCAGCAATTATGGCAAGATCTTTGGAAATACCAGCTGTTGTTGGTACAAAGGAAATAACCACACAAGCAGCTGCAGGCGATATTTTAATTATTGATGGGATTGATGGAGAAGTCATCATTAACCCTTCCAATGATGAGATGGAAAAGTATGAAAAGAAACAAGCAGATTTTGAAAAACAAAAAGAAGAATGGGCAAAGCTAAAGGATGAGCCTACGGTTTCTTCTGATGGAACACACGTTGAGCTTGTTGCTAACATTGGTACACCTGAAGATGTGGAGGGTGTGAAGAACAATGGTGGCGAAGGTGTAGGGCTCTATCGTACAGAGTTTTTATATATGGGGAAAACAGAGCTTCCTACAGAGGAAGAGCAGTTTGAGGCCTATAAATCCGTTCTTGAGCAAATGGGAGACAAGCCTGTTGTCGTTCGAACATTAGATATCGGTGGCGATAAAGAATTACCATACTTAGAACTACCGGAAGAAATGAATCCATTCCTAGGCTTTCGTGCGATTCGTCTATGCTTAGAGCGCGATGATATTTTCCGGACACAATTGCGTGCATTGTTACGTGCAAGTACGTACGGGAATTTAAAAATCATGTTCCCAATGATTGCAACATTAGATGAATTCCGTCAAGCAAAAGCCATTTTATTAGAAGAAAAAGATAACCTTATTACGGAAGGTGTAGAGGTATCTGATTCGATTGAAATTGGTATTATGGTAGAAATTCCTTCGACAGCGGTAATTGCTCGTCAATTCGCTAAAGAGGTAGATTTCTTTAGTATTGGAACTAATGACTTGATTCAATACACTTTAGCAGCTGATCGTATGAATGAACGAGTGAGCTATTTATATCAACCATATCACCCAGCAATCTTAAACCTTGTTAACAATGTGATTGAAGCAGCACATGCTGAAGGTAAATGGGCTGGAATGTGTGGAGAAATGGCCGGAGATTCGATTGCAATTCCAATTCTCTTAGGTTTAGGATTAGATGAATTTAGTATGAGTGCAACCTCTATTTTACCTGCTCGTACCCAAATTAAAAGCCTATCCAAAGAAGAATTAGCTACTTATAAAGAGCAGCTTCTTAGCATGAATACAGCAGATGAAGTAGAAGAATTTATCCGAAGCAAAACGAATCAGTAATTGAAAAAGCGACTTGTCCAATCGACGAGTCGCTTTTTTTTAGATTTTTATTTTATTGGATCGATGCATTAACCACAAAAAATACGGTGCACCGATAATCGCAATGATAATCCCTGTTGGTATCTCCTTTGGAACAAGTAAAGTACGACTAAGGACATCAGCAATCATGAGGAATATTCCTCCCAACAAGGCTGTGGTGATAAATAAGTTTTTATGGGCAGGTCCTAGTAAGATCCTTGCCATATGTGGGGCGATCAATCCAACGAATCCAATCGTACCAACTGTTGCTACACTACTAGCGGCAATGATTGTTGCCAGCAGTGCTAATAAAAACCTCGTTTTTACAACATTCAATCCTAATCCTTTTGCTGTGTCATCTCCTAAAGCCAATGTATGAATACGATCACTCACTAGGTAAACAATTGGAATGAAGACAATGAGTGGACCTAATAAATAATATCCTAACTCTGACCAGCCTTTCGCATAAGTCGTTCCTGCTAACCAGGTTAAAGAGGAAGCTACAGCCATTTCTGAGTTAACAACAATAATTTGAATAATCGCTGAACCAAATGCCGAAATACCAATACCTAAAAGAGCTAATAAGGTAGGTTGGAATTCGGACCGATAGGCAAGCATCATGACAATGAGAAAAGCAATAATAGCTCCTATAAAAGCCCCCACTGGCACCCATGTAGCTGTTATTGATCCAAAATAGATAAATAGTAATGCCCCAACCCCTGCACCTGAGGTTATCCCAATGACGGATGGATCTGCTAAAGGATTTCGAAGCACTCCTTGAAAAATATACCCACTGATGGCAAGTAATATCCCGCTTACAAAAGCAACCAGCAATCTGGGCAAACGAAAATCGATCGCCATATTACGAATAAACGGATCGTGATTAGAAAAGATCGCTTTTATCGTTTGTACAACTTGAAATCCTTCATTTCCTGTAGATATACCAACTAAAACAGTAATCATACAAAGGAATAAGAGGACTGGAATAACCATTTGCTGAAATCTTTTATTGTTGACTGCTCCAACAAGTACTCCTGTTTCCTTACCACTATAGCTACGATTCTTTCTCCGCATAATAAGCCAAATAAGCCAAGGTGCTCCAATGAATGCAGTAATCGCCCCAACTGGTAGCTCAGAAAAGCTTGGATCGATTATTCTTGCCAATACGTCTGCACCTAACAGCACATTTGCTCCCCATAAAAAGGAAGCAAGCAGAATGGAAAGATGTTTTCGAAAGCCTAATAGCTTGATTAAATGTGGGGCTATGATTCCAACAAAGCCAATAGGGCCAACTACGCTTACCGTGACAGCAGTTAAAAAAACTGCTAGCATCACTGTTATGATCCTTAGTCTGTTCGTCTTTTGACCAAGTCCTGTTGCTACTTCTTCCCCTAGTAGAAAAATATCTAATGACTTTGCTATCGATAATGTGGCAAGTAACCCACATAGAACAAATGGGAGTGCAAATTGGACGCCTTCCCAATTGTTTTGTACAAGTGTACCAGATCCCCATAAAAATAAACCAGCTGTTTCGTTTTCGAAAAAGATTTGAAGTAAGGAGGTAAAGGCAGAAAACATCATCGTAATAACCATTCCTGCTAATACCATTTTAACAGGATTTGAGCTATTAATACCTGCAAGTATATAAACTAAAATAGCAGTTAATACCCCACCTAGAAATGCGACAAATAGGCCATTTAATCCTGCAACAGTCGTAAAAAATACACTAGCAAAAACAACCGCAAAATACGATCCCGCATGGATTCCAAGTGTACCTGATGAAGCTAATGGATTTTTCGTAATGGTTTGTAATAGACTACCAGATACCGCTAACGCACCACCTGCTAAAATTCCTATAATAGCTCGTGGCAACCGCAAAAAACGTACCGTATGATGTGCCAGGTCATCCTTTGGTTGAAAAATGGCTTCTAATATGACGGAGGGAGCAATAGAAACACTGCCCTGATTAATATGTATAAATAACAATAGAAGCAAAAGGACGGTTCCTCCCCCAAAGGTCAGAACCGTTGTCCAAATATAATGTTTTTCCCATCTTGTCATATGATCACTTCGCTTGTACTAGAGCTTCTTTAATCTGATTAGCAAATACTTCTGCTGACAATGGTCCGCCAAATGTCCATGTACTACCAGGAAGCTGGTGGGTCCGATTTTCTTTCACAAATTCTAACTCCTCCCACGCTGGGTTACCTGCTAACTGATTGGTAAATATATTATCATCCTCTTGTACAATATAGAAAAAATGAGCATCCTGAGCAGTTTGTAATGCTTCTACACTTGTTTCATCATACCCGTAAAGCTGGAATCCGTCTGATTGATAAGCATTTTCTAAGCCTATCTTTGTCATAATTTCCGTTGCCATCGCATTATCCTTGAACAAACGGATTACGGGTGTATTATCAGAGCTATAGGCTTGTGATAAAACAAATTGCTTATTATCAATATTTGCTTCTTTTATCTCTGTGCTTGCTGTTTCATAAGCTTTGTCTAAATCGGACAATACTTGATCTGCTTCTTCTTCCTTTTGTAAGGCTTTAGCTATTTCTTGAAAGGTCGTTTCCATTTCTTTATATTGGGTTCCTTCTCCTTCTTCTGGATATGGATTAAATGCCAATGTTGGTGCAATATCCTTTAGACTATCTAATATTGCTTCATGACGGAAGCTAGCTGTGATAATCAAGTCTGGCTCCAATGCTCGAATCGCTTCTAAATTAGGTTCCTGTCTTGTTCCAACATCTTGAATATCTTCGGAAAGCTTTGGTTCAATATTCACCCAATCCTTATATCCCTCGATATCTGCCATTCCTACTGGCTGAACACCAAGTGCTAATAAATCCTCTGCATAAACCCACTCTAAAACAACAATTCGCTCAGGTACTCCATTAATTGGCTGTTCACCATAATAATCATTGACCGTGATCTCCGACATATCTTCATTCTCTTTCTTATCAGATGAGGAATTTTCCTCCCCACTATTTCCACAAGCAACGAATAGGATACTAATTGTACTCAACATGAATAAAAGCAATATTTTCTTCATAAAGACTGACCCCTTTTATGTATAATATATAATTGATAAAGATTATCATTTACCTGTTTAATACTACTGAACCAAACTAGAAAAGTCAAGTGCAAATCGTCTGTTTCAAATGTTAAAATAAGGTGTCATGTCACCCCAAAACATCATCGTTTACAAAACCTTTTAATAATAAAAAGAACCTTCATTGAAGTGGAAGGTCCTTCTACGTTATTATTTATTTGGGAAATCCATATCATCTTCCCATGCCAGCATACCACCAGCCATGTTTGTCACATTATAGCCTTTTGCTTCTAGGTATTCTGTTGCTTTACCACTGCGGCCTCCAGAGCGACAAACCATGTAGTAATGCTCTTTTTCATCTAATTCATTTAATCGATCTGGTACTTCACTTAATCGAATATGCTTTGCACCTGGAATTATACCAGTTGCTACTTCGTCGTCTTCTCTCACATCAATTATATTTAAATGTTCACCCTCATTTAATTTCTGCGCTAATTCAGATGCTTGAATTTCTTTCATGTTTAAATACCTCCACGATTTTTTCTAGCACTTATTATATAACACCAACTATAAAAAATGCCAGTATCTTAAATCAAAAGATACTGGCATAGATCATAAATTACTTGTTCAAGTTATAAAATGCTGTTTCTCCAGCATATTTTGCTGTACCAACTAACTCATCTTCAATACGAAGTAATTGGTTGTATTTCGCTACACGGTCTGTACGAGACGGTGCACCTGTTTTAATTTGTCCAGCATTTGTCGCAACGGCAATATCTGCAATAGTTGCATCTTCTGTTTCACCAGAGCGGTGAGAGATAACTGCTGTATAACCAGCACGTTTTGCCATTTCAATTGCTTCGAATGTTTCTGTAAGTGTACCGATTTGGTTCACTTTCACAAGGATAGAGTTACCTACACCTTGTTCGATACCCTGAGCTAGTCGTTTTGTGTTTGTTACAAATAAGTCGTCACCAACTAATTGTACACGATCACCGATACGATCTGTTAGAAGCTTGTGTCCTTCCCAGTCGTTTTCATCTAAACCATCTTCGATAGAAACAATTGGGTATTTGTTGATCATTTCTTCATACCAAGCAACCATTTCTTCAGACGTACGAACAACACCTTCTCCTTTAAGGTTGTATTTACCTTCTTCGTAGAATTCAGAAGATGCTACGTCCATTGCTAGCTTAACCTCTTCACCTGGCTTGTAACCAGCAGCTTCAATTGCTTCAATAATGGTAGAAAGAGCTTCTTCGTTAGATTTTAGGTTTGGAGCAAATCCACCCTCGTCTCCAACACCAGTATTATAACCTTTTCCACTTAGAACTTTTTTCAAGTTATGGAAGATTTCCGCACCCATACGTAATGCTTCACGGAATGTTGGAGCACCTACAGGCATAATCATAAATTCTTGAATATCTACGTTATTGTCAGCATGCTCTCCACCATTTAAGATGTTCATCATTGGTGTTGGAAGAGTTGTCGCATTAAATCCACCTAAGTAGGTATATAATGGAACACCTAAGTAATCAGCTGCTGCATGTGCTGCTGCCATCGAAACACCAAGAATAGCATTTGCACCTAATTTACCTTTGTTTTCAGTACCATCTAATTCTAGAAGAAGCTGGTCAATGACGACCTGACGTGTTACGTCAATTCCTACCAATTCAGGTGCAATAACTTCATTTACATTTTCTACTGCTTTTAAAACACCTTTTCCTAGATAGCGATCTTTATCGCCATCACGTAATTCCACTGCTTCGTGCTCACCAGTTGATGCACCACTTGGTACTAGTGCAGAACCGAAAGCTCCTGATTCTGTAAAAATTTCAACTTCAACTGTTGGGTTACCACGAGAATCTAATACTTCACGTGCATAAACATCTGTAATGTATGGCATAATGTAAAACTCTCCTTTTATCATTTTATTGTTTGTAGCTTTATTTTTCTTTCTTAATTAAACTTTCACCAGTCATTTCAGCTGGTTTCTTTACATCAAGAAGATCTAATAGTGTTGGCGACAAATCGGCTAGGATTCCTCCATCACGAAGGCTAGCCCCTTCCTTCGTAACAATGACAGGCACAGGGTTAGTAGTATGTGCTGTCATTGGATCTCCATCTAATGTCACTACTTCATCTGAGTTACCATGGTCTGCTGTGATAATCGCATAACCGCCTTTTTCGGTAATTTTGTCAACCACTTTACCGAGACATTCATCGACCGTTTCAATTGCTCTAACAGTAGGCTCTAGCATACCAGAGTGACCTACCATGTCAGGGTTGGCGAAATTTAAAATAATCGCATTTTGTTCCCCTTTATCTAGCTCTTCTAGCAACGCATCTGTTACTTCATATGCACTCATTTCTGGTTTCAGATCATAGGTTGCTACTTTTGGTGAATCGATTAAAATACGCTTTTCACCTGGAAATTCCTTTTCACGTCCACCACTCATAAAGAAGGTGACGTGAGGATATTTTTCCGTTTCCGCAATACGAAGTTGGTTTAAATTATTTTGTGAGAGTACCTCTCCCACTGTATTATCTAAATTAACTGGTTCATAAGCAACATAACCGTCAACTGTTTCACTGAAATTAGTGAGACAGACAAAATGAATATTCTTTGGTGCCTTGTCCCCTCGATCAAAGTCACGAAAATCTTCATTCGCAAATGTACGAGATATTTGAATTGCTCGATCTGGACGGAAATTGTAGAAAATCACTGAATCGTCATCTTGAATTGTTGCTTTAGGATTACCATTTTCATCTGTAATAACAGATGGAATGACAAACTCATCATAGATTTCGTTTTGATAAGAATCTTCGACAACTTCGATTGGATCAGTATAGCTTGGACCCTCACCATACACCATAGCATCATAAGATTTCTTGACACGATCCCAACGCTTATCACGATCCATGGAATAATAACGACCTGAGATTGTGGCAAATTCTCCAACCCCATATTCGTCCATTTTCTCTAATGTTTGTTTAATGTATTTTTTCGCAGATTTCTGGTCAACATCACGACCATCTAAGAAAGCATGTACATATACCTTCTTTAGACCGTAGTCTGCTGCAAGCTTTAACACTGCATATAAGTGACGGATATGGCTATGTACACCACCATCAGACAGTAATCCAAAGATGTGTAATGCTTTGTCATTATTTTTTGCATGTGAGATTGCATCGATTAAGATTTTATTTTCAAAAAATTCTCCATCCTTAATCGATAGATTTACACGAGTTAAGCTTTGATAAACAATACGGCCAGCACCGATATTTAAATGCCCAACCTCAGAGTTACCCATTTGTCCCTCAGGTAAACCTACCGCCTCTCCACTTGCTGTTAGTTGGTTATGTGGATAGTTATTCCAGTAACGATCAAAATTAGGGGTATTTGCTTGTTTTACTGCATTACCCTTTGTTTCATCACGAAGAGCAAAACCATCTAAAATGATGAGTGCTGCTAATTTATTTTGGCTCATTTTGCACCAGCCTCCACTAGCTGTAAGAAAGACTCAGCCTCTAAGCTTGCACCACCTACAAGTGCACCATCGATATCGGATTGAGAAAGCAATTCATCTACATTGGCAGGCTTCACACTACCACCATATTGGATGCGTACAGCATCTGCTGCGGTACTGGAAACTTCTGCTGCAATTACTTTACGAATGTGTGTACACACTTCATTAGCTTGTTCTGATGTAGCCGTCTTCCCAGTTCCGATAGCCCAAATTGGTTCATAGGCAACAATCGTTTGATTCACTTGTTCTTCTGTAAGTCCAGCAAGTGCTGCTTTTACTTGATTTTCAACAATGGACATCGTCTCATTTGCTTCTCGCTGCTCAAGTGTCTCTCCAACGCAGATGATTGGTATTAAACCATGCTTAAATGCTGCGTGTGTTTTTTTGTTTACTGTTTCATCTGTTTCTGCGAACATTTCACGACGTTCAGAGTGACCTAGAACCACATAGCTTACACCTAGGTCCTTTAACATAGCCGGACTGACTTCACCAGTAAATGCACCACTTTCCTCAAAATGCATGTTCTGAGCTGCAATAGCAAGGTCTGTTCCTTTTGCTTTTTCTACTAATGTTGGTAGGTACGGGAATGGTGCACAAACTACTGCCTCCACTTTTTCAGCTGAGGCAATTTTGTTTTTGGTTGATTCAACAAAATCTACCGCTTCGCCTAGTAGCTTGTTCATTTTCCAATTCCCTGCGATTACGTTTTTACGCATCAGTCACCTCTCCTTTCACTTATTTATCCGTTAGTACACTTACACCTGGTAGCTCTTTACCTTCCATAAATTCCAAGGAAGCTCCACCACCTGTTGAAATGTGATTCATTTGGCTAGCATATCCAAATTTTTCAACAGCAGCTGCGGAATCACCGCCACCAATTACAGTATAACCTTCTGTCTTACTTAATGCATCTGCTACCGCTTTTGTTCCATTAGCAAATGTTTCTAACTCGAACACACCCATTGGCCCATTCCAGATCACAAGCTTGGAGTCAGCTACTATTTTAGCATATTTCTCGCGAGTTTTCGGACCAATATCTAATGCTTCTAAATCTGCAGGAATGCTGTCAATATCGACTTCCTTCGTATTTGCATCATTGGAAAAGTCATCTGCAACAATTACGTCCTCAGGCATGACGAAATTTACACCTTTATCTTTGGCTTTTTGCATGTATTCTTTCGCTAAATCAATCTTATCTTCTTCCAATAGTGATTTTCCTACTTCAAAACCTCTAGCCTTTACAAAAGTATAAGCAAGTCCACCACCAATAATTAAATTATCGACTTTGTCTAAAAGATTATCAATCACACCAATCTTATCTTTAACCTTTGCTCCACCAATAATTGCAGTAAATGGTCGGTCAGGATTAGAAAGAGCCTTCCCTAAAACCTCTAGTTCTTTTTCTAATAAGAATCCTGCAGCTGAAGGAATATGCTCCGCCACTCCCGCAGTCGACGCGTGCGCACGGTGAGCTGCTCCGAATGCGTCATTTACAAAAAAGTCTGCAAGATTTGCAAATTCTTTGGCAAGTGCTGGATCATTTTTTGTTTCACCAGGTTCAAAACGAACATTTTCAATTAACAAAATGTCCCCATCATTTAGTTCACTAACCGCTTGGTTTACTTCGTCACCATACACTTGGTCCGTTTTAACAACGGTTTGGTTAGTAAGATCACTAAGACGTTTTGCAACGGCGTCCATGCGTAGTTCTTCTACTACTTCTCCACCTGGACGGCCTAAATGGCTTGCTAGGATTACTTTTGCGCCTTGTTTACTAAGATAGTCGATGGTCGGTAATGCTGCTTTAATACGTGTATCATCTGTAATTGCTCCATCTTTCATTGGAACATTGAAGTCTACACGACAAAATACTTTTTTTCCTTTTACATCAATATCTTTAATCGTTTGTTTGTTCATTAAGAATGAACCTCCTTAGGACTTTATTTTATTCGAGATCACTTTATACGGTCATACTGAAAAACGAGAGAGGATTGATCCCCCTCCCGTTATCTCTCACTATTTTATAGTCCTTGAGCTTTAAGGTATGCTGCTAAATCAACTACACGGCTAGAGTATCCCATTTCATTGTCATACCAAGATACTACTTTTACCATATTCCCTTCCATTACCATTGTAGAAAGTCCATCAATAGTAGAAGAGTTCGTGTTACCAATATAGTCTACAGATACTAATGGCTCATCAGAGTATCCAAGGATACCTTTTAGTTTACCTTCAGCAGCTTCTTTTAGTGCTGCATTTACTTCTTCAACTGTTACATCTTTGTCAAGCTCTGCAACAAGGTCTACTAATGAACCATCTGGAGTTGGTACACGCATTGCCATACCATTTAATTTACCTTCTAGTTCAGGTAATACTAAAGATACTGCTTTTGCAGCACCAGTAGTTGTAGGAATGATATTTTCAGCTGCTGCACGTGCACGACGGTAATCTTTGTGTGGTAAGTCTAGGATTTGTTGGTCGTTTGTATAAGAGTGAATAGTTGTCATCATACCACGCTTCACTCCAAAAGTATCATTTAATACTTTGGCATATGGAGCTAAACAGTTTGTTGTACAAGAAGCATTAGAAATTACATGGTGTTGAGCTGGATCATATTTGTCCTCGTTTACACCCATAACAATTGTAATATCTTCTTCTTTTGCAGGTGCAGAGATGATAACTTTTTTCGCACCAGCGT
The DNA here is from genome assembly GCF_055395245.1 of Gracilibacillus sp. JCM 18860. NCBI lineage: Bacteria > Bacillati > Bacillota > Bacilli > Caryophanales > Bacillaceae > Gracilibacillus > Gracilibacillus sp. JCM 18860. The sequence goes on along the minus strand of NZ_AP043868.1, from coordinate 4,263,376 downwards.
CTAAATGTTTAGCTGCTGCATCACGTTGTGTGAAAATACCAGTAGATTCTACTGCGATTTCTACCCCAAGGTCACCCCATGGTAAATTAGCTGGATCACGTTCAGAAAGTACTTTTACTTCTTTTCCACCTACAACAAGCGTATCACCTTTTACAGATACTTCTTCTTCTAGTTTTCCGTGAACTGAGTCATATTTAAGTAGATGTGCAAGCATGTTTGCATCTGTTAAATCGTTAACAGCAACTACTTCCACCTCATCATTTTTTAAAGCTTGACGGAATACGTTACGACCAATACGGCCAAAACCATTAATACCTACTTTTACTGCCATGCTAATTTCCTCCTTTTTAAAGTGAAACTTAAATTTTATATTTAAAGGGGATTAACCCTTTAATAACTCTTTTGCTGCTGCCTCGTCTGTAATCAGCACATTGCTTTTCCCTTGTTTGAAGTATGAATAGATAGCTTTTGCCTTTGATTTACCTCCAGCTACGGCTACTACATAGTCTGCTTTTTCAAGATCTTCTAGCTGTATTCCTACAGTTCTTGCCTTATAGACTACTTGACCATCCTCATCAAAGTAATAACCGAACGCCTCACTGACAGCATTTCCTTTTTCCAGCTTTGCCAATACGTGATCGGATGCTTTTCTTCGTTTACCCATCGTTACAGCATCACCAATACTATGAAGAACAACTCTTGCATCATGTATCAGATCAAGGATCTCTTTGATAGTCGGTTCCTCAATGATCGTATGGTAAGACTCTTCTCCTAAGGGATCTGGTACATATAGCAAGCGATATTGACCATTTGCTTTTTTCGCCATTTGCGCACAAATGGTATTAGCTTGAATCTCTACTTGTTCACCGAGACCACCGCGAGCCGGTACAAAGGTACAATTTCTAGCATGTTCGAGTGGCTTCATTTGATTCGCAAGTTCTGTCATTGTCGTGCCACCTGTCACAGCTATCGTTTGACTGGAAGTTAAGATCGTATTTAAGTACTGGACACATGCTTTCCCAAGTTCCTGTTTTACCGTTGTATGCACATCACTATTCCCAGAAACGATAATAACATGCTCCAATTGTAATTTATCCTTAATTTGGTTTTCTAAAACACGGAATTCGGAAATTTCATTCATGAATTGCGCCAATTTGACAATAATCTCGTTTCCTTCTTCCGTCACGCGCATTCCCTTTGAAGTGACGATGATAAATCCATGCTTATTTAGAAATTCAATCTCAGCCCTTACTAGACGTTCCTTGAAATTAATATTTTCAGATAAACTTCTTCTGCCAATCGGTTGCATTTGCTGAATAAATTGTAGAATTTTATATCGTTTTTGCATGACATCTAAAATATCTGGGAACAATTTTTCTTGAATATCTAATAATTCCTTCAAACAGAAACGCTCCTTTTCTCCGGGAAAAATATGTCCCTCCTAGCCAAATTACGTCCCACTCACTACAAAAAATTGGGCTTTTCGTCATGAAAGCCTTCATTTCCCTAATTTGGTTAGTAATTTTGGATGGCTAAATTAACTTCCAAAATAATTGTATCAAAATGTATGGAATGACTCAACTATTTTTGCTGAATTGTTTTCAGAAAATTTTCTATTTTAGGTAGATCAATTATTTCTGTGTCGACAATTTCCCCTTCTATCTCGACAACTGGGATGATTAAATGAAATTTATCTAATAATGTCTCATCTTGATAAATATCAATTACTTCTATCTCAAAACCATACTCTTCTTGTAATATTTCTAATAATATCTTTGCATCTAAACATAGGGAGCAGTCCTTCTTCCCATATAATTTAACAATCAATAATTACCCTCATTTCTCGTATTAGAATTATTATCTGTTAATTTACTATATCCTATTACTAAAATTTTTTAAACAAATGTTCACTAGTATCGCATTAAGATAAATTATGAACAGATGGTGGTCAGATTATTCAGAAAGTGATTTAATAGCAATAAAGAGTGAGATGCAAAAATGAGAGTGTGACTTGCAAGAATATGGAGCTTGTTGCAAAAATGTGAGCGTAACTTGCAAGAATATGGAGCTAGTTGCAAAAATGTGAGCGTAACTCGCAAGAATATGGAGCTTGTTGCAAAAATGTGAGCGTCACTTGCAAGAATATGGAGCTTGTTGCAAAAAAGAGAGTGTGACTTGCAAGATTATGGAGATAGTTGCAAAAATGAGAGTGTGACTTGCAAAATAAGCAACTAACTTTACTCAATTGCAGGACAAATGTTATATGAAACTGGGACAATAAGAAAGAAAAAAATATGTATTTTGACTACGTTCAATCATAGTACCGTTCAGATTCTCATCTTCTCTATTCAGTTTTGTCCCAGATTCAGTTGCTTCCTAATATGATATCAATTGATCGATGACCTTTTTAACTCCACTTATTCCATCTGTACTCAGCCCATAAATATAAGCCTTCTGAATAGAAACTGCATCGGCGCCAGATGCCAAATAGTACTGTATATCCTCCTTGGAATAAACATCAGTTTCCACAATCAGATGAAATGCTTCTCCTACTATATCTCTCATTGCCCTCAACTTCAGCCCATTCGGCAAAATCACTCCACTAATACGGTATTTTAGGGCTTGTCGAATGTCTTGTTCTTGTACATCACCTTGGAGATACACAGGTAATGTCGTGAACTGTTGAAGGTAATTAATCTTCTCCCAATTGACTGACGAAGTATTATATTCAGAAAGAATTAACTGTTGAAAAGCTTCTTTATCTTTTCCATAAGCTTTTCGATGAAAAATAGGATCTACGACAAAATTCCCATTACCTTTTTCGCACGAATCCATACCATTAACCGAATTATTTGATAATGGGATAACAATGGCTTGATATCCTGCTAATTCTGCCCGTTGGACGAAGTGCTTTGTTAAATCAATGTCTTGTAATAGATTAGCGGAAAACCATAATGTATGTTCATTGGATACATCACTAATTTCCTCCACACTGTAGGATGAATTGATGCCTACTATAAAAGGGATATTTTTTTCAGCTGCTGCTTTTGCTGTCGCTAGTTCACCATCTTCATGGAAATAAGTTTGTGCTCCCACTGCACCTAATAGTATTGTAGGCAATTTATTGATCGTTTTCTTCGGATTATTGAATTTTATTTCTTCATTACCGTAAGTAGATTCCGTACTTCTATTTAAATATTCCAACACAGTTGGTGTCAATTTTTGTTTTGCCTCTTCCTCTAATAATTTGATCCAGTTCATTTTGGTTACTGTCATGTTGTCTCCTCCTATTGTAAATGGTTTTCCTTATCCTTAACCCAAAAGGGTACGCGACCGTCCGTTAGTCAAAGGGACGCTTCTTTGACGCTTTCGAATCCTAGAGGCGATGTCCTAAAGACGGCTTTTCTTTAAGAAAAAAACTCCCTCCTGTTCATCAAAACAAGAGAGAGTTATTTCCCTCTTATCTTCCAAACTTTTGACGTTTGCTGGATTTAGCACCTTGTAAACATTGAGTTTATAGGTTGCTGGGCTTCATTGGGCCATTCCCTCCACCGCTCTTAATAAGAGTATGTTGTATTATTTTTTTCATGTTTGTTGTTTTTGAATTTCTTGTGCTTTCAATTGTCTTCGCAAAATCTTTCCACTAATTTTCGTTTTTGGTAGCTCTTCTACTACTTCTATTTCGCGAGGAGCAGCATGTGCTGAAAGATTTTTGCGAACAAATAAGCGAATCTCATCGAGTAATTCCTCTGACTCTGTAAAGCCCTGACGTAAAGTAATAAATGCCTTGACTAATTCACCACGTAATTCGTCTGGCTTTCCAATAACCCCAGCCTCTTCAACAGCTGGATGCTCGATTAATTTACTTTCTACTTCAAATGGACCAATTCTTTCCCCTGCAGAATTTATCATGTCATCATTTCTACCTTGAAAAAAGACATAGCCTTCTTCATCCTGTAAGGCCAAATCCCCAGAAAGATACCAGCCTTCATATTGAAAATACGATTGAAATTTATCTTTATTTCCCCATATCTCCTTCATCAAGCCTGGCCAAGGAGTTTTTACTGCTAATTGTCCTACTTCACCACTATCCAGGATATTTCCTTCATCATCAAGAATACCAACTTCCATTCCTGGTAGTGGTCGCCCCATTGAACCTGGCTTAATCTTTTCAGATGGTAGATTTACAATTAAGTGACCACCCGTTTCTGTCATCCACCACGTATCATGAATTCGTACACCGAGATTTTCCCAAGCCCAATTAATAACTTCGGGATTTAGTGGCTCTCCAACACTTAATACATGACGGAGAGAGGATAGATCATATTTTTCATGGAGTTTTCCTTGTGATAACAGCATTCGAAATGCGGTTGGGGCACTATACCAAATCGTAACACCTAATTCCTCAATTAACGAATACCAACTCTCTGCTTTAAATCTGCCCCCTTGAACCACCACCGTTGCTCTGTTTAATAATGGGGCGAACAATCCATACACACTACCAGTCACCCACCCCGGATGAGAGGTACACCAATAGACATCCTCATCTTTCATATCGAGCACCCATCTACCTGTTACGATATGATGCTGAACGGCTCGGTGGGCATGTAACACACCCTTAGGCTTTCCAGTTGATCCACTTGTATAATGAATTATTAAACCATCTTCCCAGTCAACCCATTCTACAAGCTCATCACCTTCAACAGGTACTAAAGGTTGTTTTTCCAAGTCTTCTACAAATAAAATAGTATGTAGACTAGGAATCTCTTTTTGTGGAACTCTTCCTACTAGTTGTTGATCAGTAATTAGTACCGTTCCTCCACAATCATTCATCCTATCCTTTACCGCCTCTTCCATAAAGGCTTCAAAAAGCGGCCCTGCGATTGCTCCTACTTTGATAACCGCTAAGATTGCAATATAGCATTCTGCTGTTTTTGGTAAAAATACAAAAACACGATCCCCTCTTTTGACTCCCTTTTCTTTTAAAATCCTAGCATAATGATCTGTTTTATCTTTTATTTCTTTAAATGTATAGGACTTTCGCTCTGTTCCATTTATATAATGTATCGCAATCTTATTACCAAAGCCTTCTTCTACATGGCGATCAATCGTTTCATAAGCAGCATTGATCTTTCCTTGCTTCACAGCATTCGATAGGTAATTTTTTGCTTCTTTCCAATCAAATGACGCTTGAATTTGTTCATAATTGGCTAAATTGTGGTCTGCTTCGAAACTTGGAATAGGTTTCACTAGTTGTTGTGTCACGTGTTATGCCCCCTTACAACGGTTAACTTCTATGGTTTAAGTCAAGTGATGCTAGTATATCTGATTTTATCTTGGCTAATTGTTCACTTGCTCGATCTCTTGGTCTTGTTTGATCAATAGTTATTTCTTTTTTGACCACCCCTGGCTGTCCTCGAAGAATAATCACTCGATCACATAAGTATAGTGCTTCGTCAATATCATGGGTCACTAATACGATAGTAGATTGATATAATTTCCACACATCAAGCAATAAATCCTGTAGCTGCATTTTCGTAAAAGCATCTAATGCACTAAACGGTTCATCAAGTAATAAAATTTCTGGTGATGTTACTAAAGCTCTGGCAATAGCTACCCTTTGTGCCATTCCACCTGATAACTCTCTTGGATACAATGCTTCTTTCCCTTTTAGACCAACACTAGCTAAATATTCAATCGCTCGATTTTCTTTATCTTTTCTTTTACCGTTCAAGCCAAATGTTACATTCTCTAATACATTTAACCATGGTAAAAGTCTGGGCTCTTGAAAGATAAAACCAGTAGTATCATGTATTTCCTTTGAAACTTTTCCATTGATTTCTATCTCACCATCGTATTCTGCATCTAAACCGGAAATGGCACGAAGTAGGGTGCTTTTTCCACAACCACTTGTGCCTAATAGGCCGATAATCTCGCCAGGCTTGACCTCAAGATTGACATCTTTCACTGCTGTTGTTCCATTAAATGTACGACTTACCTTTCGTAAAGCTAAACTCAAGTCCATCATTCCTTCCTGTTATTGTCCCATGCGATCCTGCCAGTGAAGTGATTTTGTTTCGATTTTTTTCAGTATCCAATCTGTAAATTTACCGATAATGGCGAACAAAATAATACTAGCTAAAATCGTTTCAGGCTGTGCCATGTTTTGACCGAAGGTAAGCAGGAATCCAAGACCTTGACTGGCTCCCATCAATTCTGCTGCCACAACAAACATCCAGCCAAGGCCTAAGCCGCTGCGCATGCCAACTAAAAAGGATGGCATGGATGCAGGAAGTATGATTCTTTTTATTAGCTGAAATGTATTGAGTCCATACATTTTTCCCACTTCAATCAGCTTGCGATCAACTCCAATAATTCCACTTACAATGTTTAAGTAGACAGGAAAAAATACCCCAACTGCTATCATCACTATTTTAGATGTTTCACCAATACCCATCCATAAAATAAAGAGTGGTACCCATGCTAAGGAAGGGATAGAACGAAAAGCTTGAATTAATGGATCAAATAATTGCTCTGCTTTTTTATAAAAACCTACAAATGAACCTAATATAATTGCTATGACTGTTCCTAAAATAAATCCAACAAACACTCTATATGTCGTAATACCAATGTGCCCCCATAGTGTACCATCTTGGGCCATGTTATAAATTTTTTCTACAATAGTTGATGGTGCTGGGAGCTGATAAGAAGGAACAATACCTGCACGGCAAACTAGCTCCCAAGCAATAATTAATAGAATTGGGATGATACTGCCAAGTAAAATTGTCTTAACGGTTGAATGTTTGTTCATATTCTTGGCCTTATCATCTTTTTGATTAACCTTATCTATATAGGCTCCACTTGTTAATTCTTGGTTATCTGCCATGATTGTTCCCCCTCTAATTCCCTACCATCTCATTCTATTATTTCTTTTGCATATTCAGGATTGATTAATTCTTGTGTTAATTTTTCTACATCCGCATCTGGATTTAGTACATCCGCATCCTGTAATACCTTTCCTGCTTCCACAATCGCATCCTCATGAACTTGACCAGGTATTGCATTAGAAAAATCATTTCGTTCCATTTGTATCTTGGCTACTTCTAAATCTATATCTGCTTCTTCTGCTAATAGTTGAGCTGCTTCTTCAGGATTCTCTAAAACCCAATTACGAGCGCGCTCATACAATTCAATTACTTTATTTACATATTCCGGATATTTGTCTGCAAACTCTTGACGAACATTTAAAAAGCCATACGTGTTTAAGTCTGCATTACGGAAGAATAATTGCGCATTTTCTTCTAATTCTAATTTTGCCATATGTGGATCAAGCCCTGCCCATGCATCTACATCGCCTGATACAAGGGCTGAACCACCATCTGCATGCTGCAGGTTAGTCAATGTAATATCATTAATCGTTAAGCCTTCTGAATCCAATGCTCTTACTAGAAAGATGAAGGGGTCTGTTCCCATAGTTGCTGCAACATTCTTTCCTTTTAAATCTTTAATGGATTCAATTCCTGAGCCTTCATTCGTTACTAATGCCGTCCATTCTGGCTTCGAATAGATGTATACATTCTCTATTGGTGCACCACTCTCCTTAGAGATTAAGGCTGCAGCACCTGCCGATGAACCAAAGTCAATACTATCACTTCTTAAAAACTCTAATGCTTTATTACTTCCTTGACTTAATGTCCACTCCACCTCTATATCTTCTTCCGCAAAAACTTCTTCTGCCCATTCGAATTTCTTTAATACTAAGCTTGTTGGCGAATAATAAGCATAATCTAAACGGATTTTTTCAGGCTTTCCCTCTGTTTCTCCTTCTGCTGCTGCACAGCCTGATGCAATAACAAGAATGAAACCAAAAAGCGCGATAGCTAAAAAACTACGTAAATCTATTAATGGTATTCTTTTCATGATAGATTGTCCCCTTTTTTATTTTCTTTTCTATTAAATTTCACAAGCATAAGTGGAAATTGTTCCTCTTAACCGCTGGGCTTCTTTGTACGTACATCTATTGTGTACAACCTGTAACCCTGCTTCTCTTGCCACTTCTTCTGCTTTTGGTGAAACAACACCTTCCTGTAGCCAGAATACTTTTGGTTTAACTTCCACCGCTTCTTTTGCTACTTCTACCGCAGCATCAGGGCTACGGAAAACTTGTACAATGTCAATAGGAACAGGAACACTTTTTAAATCTGGGTATGCTTTTTCTCCTAAAATCTCTGTTTCCCTTGGATTAACTGGAATAATTTTATATCCAAGACGTTGCATTTTTCTTGCTAGACGGTAGCTCGGTCTTGCTTCCTTCCCACTCAGACCAACAATAGCCAATGTTTTTTGGCGAGTCACCTCTTCCCCATTCTCGATTACCCGCTCATATGGAGAATTTAATGCCCATTTAATTACCCCTTCATCATTTACGACGATTTGTTTTGCTTCATCTGCACCGATTCCTGTTGCTTTGGCAAGTGCTTGATCAAGATCATTTTGAATATCACGAATTGATTCGATTCCTACAGATAAACGAACAAGCTCTTCTGTTACTCCTGTTTCCTCTAATTGCTCTTTACTTAACTGTTGATGAGTAGTAGAAGCTGGATGAATAATTAATGACCTAGCATCTCCAACATTGGCTACATGGGACCATAGAGAAACATTATTGATTAGATCTCTACCTGCATCTCGTCCACCTTTAATCCCAAAGACAATGATTGAGCCAAAGCCATTGTTCAAAATACGCTTCGCTAGTGCGTGTGATGGATGGCTTTCCAATCCTGGATATCGAATCCATTCCACCGCTTCGTGTTCTTCTAGATATTCTGCTAATTCCTGAGCATTTCGATTATGTCTTTCCACTCTTAAATGAAGTGTTTCTAATCCTTGTAGTAACTGGAAGGCATTAAATGGGCTAAGTGCCGCACCGAAGTCTCTCAATAACTGGACACGCACTTTTGTGATAAATGCTAATGTTCCAAAGTCTATTGCATAACGAATTCCATTGTAGCTCGGATCTGGTTCAGTAAATTGAGGATATTTTTCTGAATTCCAGTTAAAACGACCTCCATCAACTATAATTCCGCCAATCGATGTACCGTGACCACCTATCCATTTTGTCGCAGAATGAACCACAATATCAGCACCTAATGTGATTGGTTTACAACCATAAGGTGTGGCAAATGTATTATCAACGATCAATGGTACACCTGCCTCATGAGCAATCTCTGAAACTTTTTCTACATCCAATACTTGAAGGCCTGGATTTCCGATAATCTCGCCATAAACTGCTTTCGTATTTTCATTGATGGCTTGACGGAAATTCTCAGGATCGGTTGGGTCTACAAATTTTACGTTGATTCCGTATCTTGGTAATGTTACAGCAAACAGATTATAGGTTCCGCCATACAAGTTCACACCTGCAACAATTTCGTCTCCCGCACTTGCTAGATTTAAGATCGATAGGGTGATGGCTGACATCCCCGAAGCTGTTGCAACTGCTGCAACGCCATCTTCTAAAAGGGCTAATCTTTTCTCAAAAACATCGACAGTTGGATTACCAATTCTTGAATAGATGTTTCCTGGTTCATCAAGTGCAAATAGTCTCTCTGCATGTTCTGTGTCATGGAAAACGAACGAAGTAGATTGATAGATAGGCACTGCTCTTGAACCTGTTGTTGGATCAGGCGCCTGACCACCGTGTAAATTTAAGGTCTCCGCATCATACGTTGAATTTTTAAAAGCTGTCATGTTAGTTTCCTCCTTGAATATTCCATTCATTTAATTAATATAAGTATAAAGAAAAGCCTTCTTCGACAAGAAGAAGGCTTTGGTTATCTACCAGCTGTCTCCCTCTTATCTATCAGGAATGTTTCCTGCAGGATTTAGCACCTTTTAAGCTGAAGCTTAATGGTTGCTGGGCGTCATCGGGCCAGTCCCTCTGCCTCTCTTGATAAGAGCTATTTAATTTTTATCGGATCAAAAAATCCTCTCTACATGGAGATAGAGAGGATTCAGTCTGAATAATTCGCTCTCTTATCTCTCCAAGCATGATCACTTAGTGGAATTGGCACCTTTATTAAGCCTTTGTGCTTAATGGTTGCCGAGGTTTCATAGGGCCAGTCCCTCCACCTCTCTTGATAAGATTTAATGTCAAATATTGTAATTCCGAGTGGATTACTTATATTTAATTTAGTTATTACATACTTTAGCATGGTAGACCACCACTGTCAACAAGTATTTATAAATTATTGAATATTTTTCTTTTAAGAGTATTCATGATTTATATCGACATGAAATAGCTTTTTTTTAATCCATTCATTTATGTTTTCAAAAAAATAGTCATCCTAGAAGGAGGTTTTATTATGACCAACTACAAAAAAAAGTTGCCATCGTAACAGGAGGTGAAAGTGGTATCGGACGAGAAACATGCTTGCAATTAGCCAAGAAAGGTGCACGCATTGCCGTTATTAATATTTCCGATGATAGAGAAACGCCTGCATCCATTTGATGCAGCCACTTCTCTATTTAAAATAAGCTAAAAGACCTTTGGTGATCCCTTCTGCTAAGTTATCTTGATAGTCCCTTGTTCGGATTGTGAGTAAGTCATGAGGATTCGTAATAAATCCCATTTCTAATAGGAGTGCTTTATTTTGATTGTTTCTTAGTACATAGAAATTACTACTTCGAACCCCTCGATCTCTCATTGTGACATGTTGAGATAAAGAGGACTGCATTTCATAGGCAAGCTCTTTACTATCTGGGCCAAAATAGTGTGTGCTAATTCCATTAGCAGAAACTATTGGACTTGCATTAAAATGTAGACTTATAAAAGCATGAGTCTGATAAGCATGACTTATTCTCAAGCGGGTGGCATGATCTACATAGCTATCATTACTTCTCGTTAATAATACCGTTGCACCTGCTTGACGGAGCTCACTTGCTATCTCAGAAAGCACCTCCATAATGACATCCTTTTCAAAGATACCCCCAAGTCCTATGGCTCCAGGATCCATGCCACCATGCCCTGGATCGAGCACAATATTAAAGCCATTTAAGTTCTGCTCATTGCTTACCGTAGTTGTAGTAGCTGTTTGTTCCACAGATTGCTCTGTATCTGACGTAGCCTGGGCTGATGGTTCTTCAGGTATGTATGTGGTACTTTGATGATTCGTCAACCAGCCCGCAATCCATCCAATTTTACCATTCTTTAAATCTACTTTTATCCATTGATCTTCAGTATCAACGACCGAAAAAGACTCTCCAATTGTTGTAAAACCGATAATAGGATAATTTGTACCTGGTCCTGAACGAATCCGAACACCAGTGGCAGTAATAGAAACATCGTTTAAACTATCATTAGTAGCTGCTCGCTCTTGCTCTTCCACCATTAAAAATTGTGAAGCTATCCAAGCCTCTTTCCCATTATAAAAGGTTTTATACCAGCCATATGCCTCATCAAACACTTGTACTTGATCTCCAGCTTGTAATTTACCAAGAATTTGTCCATTTAAAGATGGCTCTGAGCGCACATGTAAATCTGTTGCTCCCACATGATATGTTTTCCCCTCTGCCTCTATAATCAAAGGGAAAACAAAGAAAAACGATAAAAATAAGATGATGGCTGTACTCTTTTTTATCAAAACAATATCACTTCCTTTTTCAGGATTTACTCGATAGTTTCTGATACCCAGAAGTGACCAATACTAAACCTATTTTTTATCGATTTTTGTAGAAATATGATGATTAGTCATAATTACTGAATAGTCTCCATGAATAAAGATCATTTATTTATACATAAAAAAGCCCCACTACATCGATTAAACGATTTTAGTGAAGCTCTTTTATAAGATAATGCACCCGGAGGGGGCTTAAATTGTTGTACTAATGGAATAAACGTTATGAATTCAATTTTTTCCTGTAATCAATATAAAGAAGTATAGTTAAAATAAGCAAAAATATGATCATAGAAAACGGTATTAACCACAACTCATTCTGATTTAAATTCCATCCAATTAAGATAATAGCAAATGATACAATTGGAGCCATTATAAAATAAGGCTTTGAAAGGTAAAACCATCCATAAGGGAAAAAATGTGCTGCTGTAATGATGGAAAAAAAGATAATAGCTTCTTCTGGGCTTTTACCTATCGCCCAAAAAAGAATTGGAAAATATACGAGCTGAGCAATGTTCAAGAATACTCCTAACTTACCTAAGGGATTACCTTCAAATTTCCAATCTGCTTTCAAGAGATTGGAAAGACCCATCGATAAAGGAAACATTAATCCCGTTGAGAATAACATATAAATATTTTTTAGTTCTAGTGTGATTGGTTGTAAAAATATTATGGTAATAATTAACCAAATGATTACAGCTGACAACAAAAAGGAAACACCATTTTTCCCACTAATCGATAATCTTTTACGGAGATCATTAATTTGCAAACTAATTTCCCCTTCTTTTTTAAAATTTTCATCATTCATAAGCTACTCCATTGTTTGCATATCTTCTGGGTAATGAATGGTGTCAAATACCTCATCTGATTTAGAATCTTTAACATTGATCGTGACATCATAGTCATCTGGAGATGCTCCATCATAAAGTTGATACATCATTCCTGTTATTCCAATTCCCAGCACAGCAAAACCGTCCATACTATTTTCATACCCTTCTCTATCAACACTTAAATGAAACTCTGAAAAATCTTCATTGGATGTAATGTCTTGAATTGACGGGAAGTCACCACTTGTCTTAATCTCCTCCATGGATTGATCTAATTGTTTTTTTATTTCATTCATCATTTCCTTGTGTTTGGATTTTGACATTTTATAAGTCAAGCTTCCGTCTTCATTCTCTGTTACTTTTAACCCTTCCTCTTCAGCTTTCGCTATCGATTCATCGGTAGATTCTATCATAGAGGAAGGTATGGTAACTTCCACACTTAATAAGTTTTTATCTACTTCAACCGCTTCTTTATCGTCATTCTGATTTGGTTCTGAATCTTTAGTATCTGTATCTATAGCTTCTTTTCCTTCTTCTTCATTTTTCTCGACTTCGAATCCACAAGCAGTTAAAAATATAATACAGAATAAAAAAACTAATAATTTCTTCATGCTCATTTCCTTCCTATGTATATTTAATAGGATTTTATCACTATTTGTAGGATATTACTATGGAAAAAGCGTCTGTAACTAAAAACTTTGATAATGTCATCATTATTTTGTTCGTTGTTTATTCGATTTCATTCAATTATTTTTCGACTTTCTTTGGAACAAAAAACCCCTCCTCCGGCTAACTACTTAGGTAGACGGAAGAGAGGTGCTTTTATTACCTATATGCAATTCAATGAGCTTATTGACATCATATACAAGGATATTACGCGCCCGGAGGGATTCGAACCCCCGACACATGGTACCGGAAACCATTGCTCTATCCCCTGAGCTACGGGCGCATGAAAAAATACGACAAGATTAATTATAGCGAAAGATATAATTAATTTCAACGAAATCTATATTTTTCTTTTGCAACAATTGAATTGATTGTTTAAATTATGTTATTTTCGGGTAGGATGAACATAGATTATAATAGACGAAAAGATCATCCATCCAAGAAGGTCAAAAGTCAATCAAATCTTTTGACCTTTTTTGACCATTAAGTTATGATGTTAATAGTTAAATAATAAAATGATGAAGCAATAAAGGAGGAGTTTTCTTATGAATTTAATCCCTACAGTTATTGAACAAACTAATCGTGGTGAGCGTGCTTATGATATTTACTCTCGCCTATTAAAAGACCGAATTATTATGCTAGGTAGCGCCATTGATGACAATGTTTCTAATAGTATCGTGGCTCAACTATTATTCCTTGCTGCAGAAGATCCAGATAAGGATATCTCCCTATACATTAACTCTCCTGGTGGTTCCATTACAGCAGGTATGGCGATCTATGATACGATGCAATTCATTAAACCAAATGTATCTACCATCTGTATTGGAATGGCAGCATCTATGGGAGCATTCTTACTCGCTGCAGGTGAACCTGGAAAACGATTTGCTCTACCGAACAGTGAAGTCATGATTCACCAGCCACTTGGCGGAACACAAGGTCAAGCTTCTGATATTCAAATTCATGCAAATCGTATTATCGAAATGCGTAAAAAATTAAACCAAATTCTAGCTGATCGTACTGGCCAACCGATTGAAGTTGTTGAAAAAGACACAGATCGCGATAATTTCATGACAGCAGAGCGTGCAAAAGAATATGGTCTAATCGACCGAGTGATGGAAAAGAAACCAACTGATTTAAATTAATACATTGGAAAACCCTGCATCATCGCAGGGTTTTTCTATTCTGAATTTCCTTCTATAAAGCTTACTAGATCTGCTAATGCTTGTTCTTCATCCGTACCATCGACGATTATTTTAATTTCACTCCCTTTGGAGAGTGCTAAACTCATCAATCCCATAATACTTTTCGCATTGATTCTTTTTTGATCTTTTTCAATAAAAATTTCGGCAGTATAATGATTTGCCTTTTGTACAAATTGTGCTGCAGGACGAGCCTGTAAGCCAGGATCTACCCCTATAATAACTGTCTGTTCAACCATTCCCATCCTCCTCATTTTTGAAAGCGTTATCATTTTATTATACTATATCACTTCTTCCAATATTACACAAAAGTTTTTACTTAGCATTTTAAAAGGTAAAGAGCACATGTTTAACACATATGCTCTAGGATTTATTTACAGTAAGTTTTTCACTTCTTATTTGTTCCGCAAATTGATCTATTTTCTTCAATCGGTGGTTAATTCCTGACTTACTAATCTTCCCTCCAGAGACCATTTCCCCTAATTCCTTAAGAGATACATCATTATGTTCTAATCTAAGTTCCGCAATTTCCTTTAACTTATCTGGTAGTGCATCTAGTCCAACCGTTTCTTGAATATATCGGATATTCTCCACTTGTCTAAATGCCGCACCAATCGTTTTATTTAGATTTGCTGTTTCACAATTCACAAGGCGATTTACGGAATTACGCATATCACGAACAATTCGAACATCTTCAAATTTAAATAATGCCTGATGTGCTCCAATATAGCTTAAGAATTCGGTGATTTTTTCGGCCTCTTTTATATACGTAATAAAACCTTTCTTCCGTTCTAAAATTCTTGCATGTAATTCATAATTATTTAATAAATCACATAATGCTTGATTATGCTCTTCATAAAAGTTATAAATTTCAAGATGATAAGAGGAGGTTTCTGGATTATTCACAGAACCACCTGCTAAAAAAGCCCCTCTTAGATAGGCTCTTCGACAGCAGTCTTTCTTAATATACTTATCTGAAATAGTTCGAATAAATTGATACGGCTCTTGAAGTATGTCCATATCCAAGAGCATTTCCTTAACTCCTTCATTCATTCTTACAATATATACATTATTTTTTTTCAGTTTCATTTTTTTCCTTACGAGTAATTCAACAGGATAGGCATAAATTGTTTTAATCAATGTGTATATTCTACGTGCTATTGCTGCATTTTCTGTTTGAACATCGAGTGAATAATGTAAGCGTGAAAAGGAAACTGCTCCATTCATTCTAATCAGGGCAGCCAGCTCTGCACGATTACAGCAATTATCGTTCTCGATTTTCGTTAATTCTTTCTTAATTTCCGATGCAAATGACAACTTTCTCCCCCCTCCTTATACAGGTCGATTCTTGAAGTGTCCCTTACAGACATTTAACACTATTCTAAAAAAGACATAAGAACATCCGCAATTTTATCCTTATCATGTCTTAGAGAATGGTTTTTTTGTTTTACTATATCTGCTTCAATTATTTCTATGTCTAAGCTTTTTAATTTTTCGACATCAATTTTAACAGGAGCAGCATTTTCCTCTGCATAAATTAATTGTACGGATGGATCAATCGATTTATTATGAACAATAATAGATTGAATACATCCTGGTCCAATATGATCCATAATTGCTTGAACATGATCAGAAGCTGTGTAACCATTAGTTTCCCCAACCTGTGTCATCACATTACATACATATACCACTTTGGCATCTGTTTCCTTTAATGCTTGACCAATTTGAGGAACAATTAAATTAGGTAGAATACTTGTATAAAGACTACCAGGTGAAATGACAACTATATCCGCCTCTTTAATCGCTGTCACTGCTTCAGGTAGTGGTAAAACCGGGTTCGGCTTTAGGAATACTCGTTTAATTCGTTTTCGTGCTTTTGGAATATTGGATTCACCTAATACAATCTCTCCATCCTCATATTCTGCATGAAGGAACATATTTTGATTAGCAATTGGATAAATATTGCCTTCCACATTAAGAACACGAGAAATTTCCTTTATTCCTGTATAAAAATCGCCTGTAACAGATGTCATCGCTGCTAACAGTAGGTTTCCCATGGAATGACCTAATAATCCATTTCCTTTCGTAAACCGATGCTGAAACAGATCCATTAGCATTGGTTCTACATCGGATAATGCAGCAATCACATTCCTTATATCGCCCGGTGCTGGTATTTCCATCTCTGTGCGAAGGCGACCAGAACTCCCACCATCGTCTGCCACTGTTACAATAGCGGATAGGTCAATGGGATATTCCTTAAGACCACGCAAAAGTACCGGCATACCTGTTCCACCGCCGATCACAACTATTTTTTTTCTATCTGTTTGTGTCATATTTTTATTTTCCCTTTCGCTTATCGATATCACGATGGCTTACATGTGTGACATAGTTCTTTTGAAAATATTTTGCTAAATATTCCGCAATCGCAACAGAACGATGCTGCCCGCCGGTACAACCTATTGCGACAACGAGTTGACTTTTTCCTTCCCGTTTATATTGTGGAAGCATAAACTCTAATAAATCAACCGTTTTATCAACAAAGGCTTTTGTATCCGACCATTTGAATACATAAGAGGATACATCTGTATTTAAACCTGTTAGTGGTCGTAAATTTTCGACATAGTGGGGATTGGGTAAGAAACGCACATCAAATACTAAATCTGCATCAATAGGCAATCCGTACTTAAAGCCAAATGATAACGTATGAATCGAAAAGATTTCTTGCTCTTTTTCACTATATCGTTGCACTATTTTTTCTCGTAATTGCTTTGGTTTTAATTCAGAGGTATCGATAAAATGTTGTGCACGTCCTCTTAATTCATCTAGAATCTTTCTTTCTGCATGGATCCCCTCTAACGGTAATCCATCCTGTGCAAGTGGATGTGATCGACGCGTTTCTTTATAGCGCGAAACAAGTACTTGATCACTCGCATCTAAAAAAAGAATATGCTCCTCTAACCAATTTTCCTGACCCAATTGGTCCAAAGCCTCAAATAAGGAATCAAAAAATTCTCTACCTCTTAAATCCATCACAAGTGCTACTTTTTGAATATTATTCGTTGCATCTCGCATTAATTCTAGGAATTTAGGCAATAACGCTGGAGGCAAATTATCAACACAATAATACCCTAAATCTTCAAAACTTTGCACAGCGACCGTTTTACCCGCACCAGACATCCCTGTTATAATAACTAGTTTTGTTTCTTCCTTTTTTGTCCCCATTGCATTACTCCTCCCATTTCATCCACTTACCGCAAAAGGTTATCTTTTTTTGCTCTCACTCTATTATATACTGAGTGGAGAAGGAGTTACAAATATCGAAAATAAAATTTACTAAGGGATTTAATGGATAAAAAAAATTGGCATAGGTGAAAACCTATGCCGTCAAGTAATATATTTATTAAAAAGGGGGTCAATTAGTTAACTACATTATATCCTTTTTATATTTCGTCCGTGTTACAGGGAAGTTAATTTCTTTTTACGTTCATATGTCGAAAAGATGACAGGACTAGCTAGGAATATTGACTGACTCCTTTAAATTCTCAATATATGCCTGTGCTGCTTGTGCCGCGATACTTCCATCTCCTGTAGCTGTTACGATTTGACGCAATTCTTTTTCACGAATATCACCTGCAGCAAAGACTCCTGGTACACTCGTTTCCATATTCTCATTTGTTGGAATATAACCTTCCTCATTCGTGATTCCTAGAGATTTAAAAGGCTCACTTAATGGCACCATACCAATATAAATAAAGGCACCATTAGTTTCATGTTCAAATTCTTCTCCCGTTTTTTTATTGAGTAATGTGACGCTTCCTACTTTGCCATCCTTCTCATTGATCGATTTCACAATGGTATCCCAAATAAAATCAATTTTGTCATTTTTAAAAGCGCGGTCCTGTAGGATTTTCTGTGCACGTAGTTCATCACGACGGTGAATAATTGTTACTTTGCTGGCAAATCGAGTCAAATAAACACCCTCTTCTACCGCTGAGTCTCCACCACCGACAACTACTAATTCTTTTTCTTTAAAGAAGGCACCGTCACAAACAGCACAATAGGATACTCCACGTCCACCTAATTCTTCTTCACCTGGTACTCCAAGCTTTTTATACTGTGCACCAGTGGTAATAATTAATGCACGTGTCTTATACTCTTTTGATCCAGCAATCACGGTTTTATATTCGTTTCCATCAATTACTTCTTTTATGTCACCATAAGCATACTCTGCACCAAATTTTTTGGCATGATCAAACATTTTATTCGACAAATCCGGACCTAAGATATGGTCATATCCTGGATAATTTTCGACATCTTCTGTATTCGCCATTTGTCCACCAGGTATACCTCTTTCCAACATTAATGTATCTAAATTAGCGCGTGATGTGTATACAGCTGCAGTCATGCCTGCAGGTCCTGCACCAGCGATAATAACATCATAAATTCTTTCCTCTGACATCGTAGCTCATCCTTTCTTCTAATCCTACACTTATTATCTTATTCAAGATGAAAAAGGTCTAATGTTTTGCTCATGGCTTTTCAGGTGTTTGCCATGGTGGTGATTGTTCTAATAAAATATTATGTTCCTTACATCCTTCTCGCCAAAGATCCTCTGCCTTTTTTTCATCACCTAAAAAATAATAACAAGTACTATACCATCTATAATAAGAAGGATGTCCTCTTAATTTACCTTTATTCAACTGTTTAAATCGATCTAATGCTTTTCCATATAAACCGATTTGTGCAAAAGTTGTCGCCATTCGGAGCTTTTGTTGCTCATGTATCGGAAATGTATGATCGAGAAGAGAAATGATGTGCTTCAACATTTTGACTTCATTTTCATGATAATAGAAAACAGCAAGATTCATATAACTAAAAAGGCTATCTGGATGTTCCTTTAGATATTTTTCTTCTAGCGCAATTGCTTCTTCACGTTCACCTGCGAAAAATAGGGCATAATGATATTCATGGCGAGCTTGAGTGAATTCAGGAAATAAGGTAATCATTTCTTCCAATAGGGCAATCGCTTCCTGCCATTCTTGCCGCTCTAAATGATAAAAAGCAGTTTCTTGGTAGATAAGGACATCATCCTCTTCTTCTAATGCCCATTCATCTTCCTCTTCTTCCTCATCAAAATCCAATACGTTTAATAGTCCAATCGCTTCCTCAGCGAATTCACCATCAGGTGCTTTTTCTACATATAGCTCTGCATATTTTGTAGCATCCTGCAATAAACCAAGATGTGCATAATTATTAGCAATTAAATAATAGCAATCCATATAGTCTTCCCCATGCTTTGCTAGTACGTCTGTTAGTAATTGATTCGCCAGATGGTAAGAGCCTATCTCTGTATAAACAATGGACAATTGACATTGATATAAAGGATGATTAGGTTTTTCAGATAGAGCCTTCTGAAACCACTTGATAGACAGCTCAAATTTTCGCTTCTGGTAAGCCTCCACACCTTTTGAAAAATAAAAATCCCCTTCAGGGATGAAAGGTATGACATTTTCCTTTGTTTTGTTAGGTTTGGGCACGCTGATGATTCCATCCTCTCTATTTTTCGTTCTATATCTATAATAATTAGTTGTATTTAATATCGATGACTAATGCATTATAACATATATTTTAAGGATGAAAATACTTTTTTTTAAAATGAGAGAAGGAAAGAAGGAGATCTTTTATTATAACCGTCAGCAGGGCCATACTGATAAAGTCTCCTTATTTACACTTTCTCCTATAAGAACTCATCTTGTGTGATTCGTTTTTCCATTTCTTCTTTTGTATAAATAACCTTCATCGGATTTCCTCCAACAAATGATCCTGGTTGTACATCCTTATGGACAATAGTGCCGGCAGCGACAATGGCATTGCTACCAATCGTAACTCCTGGCAAAATCGTACTATTGGCACCAATCATAACCTCATCGCCAATGTACACTTCTCCTAGCCTGTATTCCTTAATCAAGTATTCATGGGCCAAAATGGTTGTATTATAACCAATTACCGAATTCTTACCAACATGTATTTTCTCAGGGAACATAATATCTAGCATGACCATTAAAGCAAAAGCCGTCTTATCTCCTACCTCCATTTTTAACAATGTTCGGTATAACCAGTTTTTTACTTTTAAAAAGGGGGTATATCTTGCTAATTGGATCACAGTGAAGTTTTTTATAACCTTCCAAAAAGGAACGGTTTTATAGACATGCCACAATGAATTAGCTCCATATACTTTATAACGGTCTGTTTTTCGCATGATTATTCCACTCCAACTATTGCTAATAAATCGCGCATTTCTTCAAGCATGTAATCTGGATCATGCTTTTCTAAGACCTTTCTTCCCTTTAGTGACCATGCAACCCCGGCTGTTTTTACTCCAGCATTATGCCCTGCTTCGATATCATGATAATTATCTCCAACCATCAAAGTTGTCATTGGATTTGCATGTAAGAGATTCATCGCCTTTAATATTGGCTCTGGGTGTGGTTTAGCATTCTCTACATCATCTAGACCAATAAGCACATCAAATAGTTGATCCATTCCTGTAATTTTCAGTCCTAGCTTTGCTGTATCAGACAATTTTGTTGTGACGATTCCTAGCTTCAGCCCAGCTTGTTTTAGTTCATTTATTGTCTCTACAACGGTTGGATATGCTTCTACATATTGCTCATGATGGGCATAATTGTGTTCCCGATATGTCGCCATCATTTCTTCTACTAGGTCAGGATTTACTTTTTGGAAACTATCGATTAAAGGGGGGCCGATAAAGTCAATAATTTCCTCTCTCGTGTATGGTCGATCAGCATATTTCTCTATCGTATGAGTAAATGAAGCGATAATTAATTCATTCGTATCAATTAACGTTCCATCTAAATCAAACAAAACAGTTTCCATCCTCATTTTAATCCTCCTACTTTTATGAAAAAGTTTGGCTGGGACAAAAGTAATAAGGAAGAAAAAATCCGAACATTAATATTTATGCACTGAAACCGCTCCGTCAAAATACTTCGCTTTTACCGATAGGGCGTCAACATCTGCTCAAGTAAACTTTCGCAGTGTTTCCTTTACAGTGGGCACGGCAATCTGCTAACTTTGCAAAGTCGCAAAGTAAATCCAGCTCGTACTGTTCCCAAAGAGTCTACGTATTTTGACTACGCTCAGTCAGAAGATGTTCGGATTCTCATTCTCCCTATTTAGTTATGTCTCAGTCAATTACTACACCATATTATTTTTTCTCTATTTTTTTACCTTGATACGTTTTATCGGATAATCCTTTCTTACGACGATAAATAATGAGAGCAATCGCAACAATAATTAATATTACAGAAAGTAATTGTGCTGCTCTTAGATTCGCTACCACATATAAGCTATCCGTTCTCATTCCTTCGATAAAGTATCTGCCAATTGAATACCAAATGACATAGGATAAGAATAGCTCCCCTCTTCGTAGTGGATATTTTCGTAATAAAAGGAGTAAACCGAAACCAAGAATATTCCAGATCGATTCATATAAGAAGGTCGGATGATACATTGTTCCATCTATACACATTTGATTCATGATAAAATCAGGCAAATATTGATGGAAATTGTTATATGTAGCTTCTGAAATTGGACCACCATGAGCCTCCTGATTCATAAAATTACCCCAGCGGCCAATTGCTTGTCCTAAGATAATACTCGGTGCAAGGATATCTGCAATTTGCCAGAATGACAAACGACGAACTCTTGTAAACACAATAGCGGTTAGTACTGCACCGATCAGTGCACCGTGTATCGCAATTCCGCCTTCCCAAACAGCGAAGACCTTCCACCAAGGCCCGCCAGCATAACGATCCCATTCAAATATAACATAATATATCCTAGCAAATAGAATGGCAATCGGAATAGCAAAGACAACTAAATCAATGATATAATCCTTTTTAACTCCTAAACGATCTGCTTCTCTTGTTGCAACCCAAAGTCCTAAAAATGCTCCAGAAGCAATAATCACCCCATACCAATAAATAGGTAAGGAGCCAACCCAGAGAAATACTGGATCTAATGCGGGTGCTTCACATGCCAAGCTCCATCTCCTCCATTTCCGTTCCGCTTATTCGATATCGAGATCAAATTCTGATTCGATTTCGCGTTCTCCATTTTGAATCATTTTAGATAATCTTTGTGAAAACTCCTCTGCTGCGTTGACACCCATTCGCTTCAATCGGAAGTTCATTGCAGCCACTTCTATAATAACAGCAAGGTTACGTCCAGGTCGAACAGGAAGGGTTGCCTTAGGTACCTTTACATCAATAATTTGCATCGTCTCTTCCTCTAGACCTAATCGGTCATACTGCTTTTTTTGATCCCATGTCTCTAAGTTTATGACTAACGAAATTCGTTTATGAGAACGTACAGATCCCGCACCGAATAATGTCATCACATTAATAATACCAAGTCCTCTAATTTCAAGAAGGTGTTCAATCAATGGAGGAGAAGAACCGATTAATCGATCATAATCCTCTTGACGAATCTCGACACTATCATCTGCTACAAGACGATGTCCTCTCTTTACAAGCTCTAATGCAGTTTCACTTTTCCCTACACCACTCTGGCCTGTAATAAGAACGCCAATCCCATATATATCTACAAGTACACCATGGACTGCTGTAAATGGTGCAAATTTCGCTTCTAAAAAATTGGTGATCCGACTTATCACACGTGTTGTCTTATAGGGTGATCGCATAAGTGGCACCCCGGAATTTTCACATGCCTCTACTAATTCTTCCGGAACCTCCATATCTCTTGTTACTACAATGCCTGGTGTAATGTCCGTACATAATTTATAAGAGCGATCCTTTTTCTCCTCCACTGTTAGCTCAGAAAAATAAGATAACTCTGTCTTACCTAATAATTGCAGTCTATCCTTTGGGTAATATTTAAAATAACCAGTTAATTCAATCCCTGGTCGAGATACCTCACTCATAAAGATTTCTCGGTGAACCCCTTCTTTACCTGCAATAAGCTCCATCTTAAACCGATCAAGTAAATCCTGTGTACGAACTTTCGCCATTTCTAAAGCCCCCCTTTAACTACCACTTCATCTGTTGTTTTTGTTCTCGTGTTTTGTGAACGACACCTTACTATATAGCACGAATAATTTCATTATATATTGTAGCATTTTTTTAAAGTTTTCGTATACTTTTATTCTGATTTGTTGAAAAAGTGCGGTATGGATTATGTCCGGTTCATTTCACGGAATCTCTTTATTTTGCTAGGTTAATCTATTAGTAAAACGCAGATGGTTAGCTTTTCTTATACTTTGGACTTCAAAATTTTCGATTCGTCGCTTTACTTCCTGCAAAAAATTTATACTTTCCTAACGTACAAAAAAACCGTTATAACTAAATAGTCATAACGGCTCATTTCTAATCTTTTATGATTCGGTTGATGAATAAGTTTAGTATCGAAAATAGAATAGCAGCAAGAATAGCTGTTCCAAAGCCTTCAATAATAAAACCATCCCCTAATAAAAGCTGTGTAATCATTAATGTTATCGCATTAATGATGAACAAAAACAAACCTAAAGTTAAGATGGTAATGGGCAATGTTAATACTACTAAAATTGGCTTTACGATCACATTAAGAATAGATAATATGAGGCTTGCTAATATGGCGATGAGAAAGCCATCAATAATAATTGAGTCAAATAAATAATCGATAAGCATTAAGGCTAGTGCATTTAGGACGAGAGAAATGAGCCAACGCATTCTTACTCAGCCTCTCTTCTTGGAATAATAATCGCACTTGCTATATAAAGCACAAAAAGGGGAAAACCAGCAGTGAAAATAGTTAAAATCACGTAAATAATTCTTAAAATGGTTGCATCTAGATCAGTTAACTCTGCTACCCCACCGAGTACTCCTGCTAGCATTTTGTCATGATCTGAGCGGTATAGTTTCTTACCCATTGCATTTCCTCCTTAGGAAAATCATTAAAGCCTATAAGTAGAATTCCACATATTCACGATACTAAACTTATTTTATGCTAAATATTTGTTATGATGCCAATCCTTAAGACTTAAAATCCCAAATATAAAAGGATTCTACGCCCAACCAACTTTGTGCTGCCTTTTCAGCATCTTCTGACTCTTTTTTTACCTTTGCCAGCATACCATCTGCTTGTGATTTGTGAGCGGTAATTGCTGCAAATTTTTGTTTAAATACTGGTGTAATGTCATTTTTAATTTGCGGCTCTCCTAATTCCTCGACATGTGTTAAACTAATTGCTTGGGCCCATACAGTAGGTCGCTCGTCTACTGGAAACTTTTCAACAGCCGCTATTGCTGCAGCCCCAAAAGCATCATGATCCGGATGAACGGCATGTCCTGGGTAGTGTGTAATAACTAGACTAGGTTTTATTTTATTCAAATACGAAAATAAATGCTCTGCCATTTCCTCCTTTGATTCAAACTCTAATGTTTTATCCCGGTAACCAAGCATCTCTAATTGAACATCCATGATTTCACATGCCTTGATCAATTCTTTTTTCCGTATTTCTGGTAGGGTTTCTCTTGTAGCAAATGTTGGGTTTCCCATATTTCTCCCCATTTCGCCTAATGTACCACATAAGTATGTAACTGGAATTCCCTTTTCCCTAAATGTTGCAATGGTTCCGGAAGCCCCGAACGCTTCATCATCTGGATGTGGGTATATGACAACAACATGTTCCTCCTGCATGTTGATTCCTCCTTTTTTCTAAATTAGTAATGAAATGGTGTTTCACCTATTTGGAGTGCAACCATTAAACGGCCTTCTCGATCATGTCCTGCCATCAGAAGTCTACCCTCTTCATCTACTTCAAATTGGTTAACGCCCTCTGCATAAATCCAGCCGATGTCTAATTTCAAGCCAACTCGATATGTACTCCCCGTACCGACGACCTTTCCTCTTTGATAGGTTACTTTCGCATTACGTATAAACGCTCCAACATTATAAGCATCTTTATTAAAATGACTAGCATACGCTCCATTCGTCGTTTCCAAATGTACATATACTTCTCTATTGGCTAATTGATCAATTTCTACTTGTAGCTTCTTCATTTCAATTGGTTCCATGTTCGTTGCCTCCTTTGCCTCTTAATGATACATAGAATATTTTATCACAGACATGTTTTAAACGCTTGTAATGGAGCTTAGATAGAAGCTTTTAATTAGATAATAACAAAACTGCACCATCGGATGATGTCATCCATCCAAGGT
Organism: Gracilibacillus sp. JCM 18860; assembly: GCF_055395245.1. Classification (NCBI taxonomy): domain Bacteria; kingdom Bacillati; phylum Bacillota; class Bacilli; order Caryophanales; family Bacillaceae; genus Gracilibacillus; species Gracilibacillus sp. JCM 18860. The sequence continues at coordinate 4,237,770 of NZ_AP043868.1, read as the reverse complement.
GCAGTATCTTGAGGTGCTGGAACAAGAGAGTTGTAAGCAGGATCCGATCAATAATATCTGTATATTTTATCCGCTCTGTCAAAATACTTCTCTTTCCGGGGCACGGCTTCAGCTTGTTACTTCGATTCCCATTCTTTTCTTATCTCGTTCTAAAATAGGTTTTAAATAACGACCAGTATGTGATTCTTCTACCTCTGCAATCTCTTCTGGCGTACCAGTAGCTACTATGGTACCTCCACCATCTCCCCCCTCTGGGCCAAGGTCAATGATGTAATCCGCAGCTTTGATTACATCGAGGTTATGTTCAATAATAACGACAGTATCACCATTTTTGACTAGTCTTTGAATAACGTCTAACAATCTAGAAATATCATCAACATGTAAACCAGTTGTCGGCTCATCAAGAATGTAGAGAGACTTCCCATTCGAGCGACGGTGTAATTCACTCGCTAGCTTCACCCTTTGTGCTTCCCCTCCAGAAAGAGTAGTAGCAGGCTGTCCTAGACGTACATAGCCAAGCCCAACATCAAACACTGTTTCCAGTTTTCTTTTAATTTTCGGGATATTTTCGAAAAATTTTAGTGCTTCTTCAATGGTCATGTTTAGAACATCGGCAATATTTTTCCCTTTATATTTCACTTCCAATGTTTCTCGATTATAGCGTTTTCCTTCACATACTTCACACGGAACGTAAACATCTGGTAAAAAGTGCATTTCGATTTTTATAATCCCATCTCCCCGGCAGGCTTCACAGCGACCACCTTTTACATTAAAGCTAAAACGACCTTTTTTATAGCCCCTGATTTTGGCTTCGTTTGTTTGGGAGAAAACATCTCGAATATCATCAAATACCCCTGTATATGTTGCCGGATTGGAGCGGGGTGTTCTACCAATTGGGGATTGATCGATATCTATAACCTTTTCAAGGTGTTCGATCCCTTTAATCTCTTTATGCTTACCGGGCTTATGTTTAGCTCGGTGTAATTTTGCTGCAACGCTTTTGTGTAAGATTTCATTGATCAGACTACTTTTCCCTGATCCAGATACACCTGTTATAGCAGTAAATACACCGATCGGAATTTTAGTATTGACATTTTTTAGATTATTCTCGCTTGCCCCGATAATTTCAATAAAACGATCTTTAATTTCATGGCGCTCGCTTGGAATAGGGATGAATTTATTACCAGAAAGGTACTGTCCTGTTAACGAGCCTTTCTTTTTCATTACCTGTTTAGGTGTACCTTGAGCAACAATTTCCCCACCATGCTCTCCAGCTCCTGGACCGATATCAACTAAATAATCAGCAGCAAGCATCGTATCCTCATCATGTTCGACGACAATCAACGTATTGCCAAGATCTCGCATTCTTTCTAATGTTGCAATTAACCGATCATTATCACGTTGATGCAGACCAATCGATGGCTCATCCAATACATATAAAACTCCCGTTAAAGCTGAACCAATTTGAGTCGCAAGACGTATACGTTGTGCTTCTCCACCAGATAATGTCCCTGCAGCTCTCGATAAGGTTAAGTAATCCAGTCCCACATTGGACAAAAAGGTTAGGCGATCATCCAATTCTCGAATGATCATCGCAGATATCTGTCGCTCTTTCTCTGATAAATTCAATGTTGTAAAAAAATGATGTGCCTCCGTGACAGATAATTCGGTAACTTGTCCTATATGTTTTTGATTAACTTTTACTGCCATCGCTTCTTGGTTCAATCGATAGCCTTCACAAGTTGGACATGCTTTTGTTGCCATATATTTTTCCATCTGCTCACGAATGAAATCAGAGGAGGTTTCTCTATATCGACGAGCAATATTGTTTAAAACACCTTCAAAATAAATATCATTCTCTCTCGTCATTCCATAATCATTTTCATAGCGGAAGTTTATCTTTTCTTTGCCACTACCTTTTAAAATTTTATCCAACTGGCTTTTCGGAAGCTTCTTCACAGCTATATCCATATCAATACCATAATGATCACAAACACTTCTCAACAACTGGGGATAGTATTGCGAGCTAGTCGGCTCCCATGCTGAAATAGCCCCTTCATTTAGTGATAGATCACGATTTGGAATAACCAAATCTACATCAACCTCTAACTGTGAGCCAAGCCCATCACATGTTGGACAAGCACCAAAAGGACTGTTAAATGAAAATAGTCTTGGTTCTAGTTCGTTAATAGAAAATCCACAAATTGGACAGGCATGCTTCTCACTAAATAGTAATTCTTCTTGACCGATAACATCTACTACTACTTGACCGTCTCCTAATCGAAGGGCTGTTTCAAGCGAATCGGAAAGACGTCCTTCTATGCCTTCTTTGACGACAATTCGATCAATAACTACTTCAATCGAATGCTTTTTATTTTTATCCAATTGAATTTCATCACTTATTTCACGCATCTCTCCATCTACGCGTAGTCGAACATATCCTTCTTTTTGGAGATCTTCTAATACTTTAGTATGCGTTCCTTTACGTCCAGTCACAACTGGAGACAGGATCTGAAGTTTGGTTCTTTCTTCATATTCCAATATTCGGTCAACCATTTGCTCGACCGTTTGAGAAGTGATTTCAACCCCATGATGAGGACAAACGGGGTGCCCGACACGTGCAAACAGTAGTCTCATATAGTCATATATCTCCGTGACCGTGCCTACGGTAGAACGAGGATTTCTACTGGTTGTTTTTTGATCAATCGAAATGGCCGGTGATAATCCTTCAATTGCATCGACATCTGGTTTGTCCATCTGTCCTAAAAATTGACGTGCATAGGCAGATAAAGACTCAACATACCGGCGCTGTCCTTCTGCATAGATTGTGTCAAAAGCTAGTGATGATTTACCTGATCCTGATAAACCAGTTAAAACGACGAGCTTATCCTTAGGGATCTCTATGGATACATTTTTTAAATTATGGGCACGTGCTCCCTTAATCGATATTGTTTTTTTTGCCATTGAATGTCACCCTTCTGCTTTCCATTCTAAAACTAAATCACGAAGCTCTGCTGCTCGCTCGAAGTCTAATTCTCTTGCTGCTTGCTTCATTTCTTTTTCCATTTTTTCGATTAGCTTGTCTTTCTCTTTCTTTGTCATATCCTTTAGTTTCGGTGTTTCCTCACCATACGCTTCTTCTGTCTCTGCTGCCATCGTTGCTCGAATCACATCACGAACTTCTTTCTTAATCGTTTGTGGTGTAATGCCATGCTCATGATTATATTCTTGTTGCTTTTCCCGTCGACGATAGGTTTCGTCAATCGCTTTTTGCATAGAGTCGGTCATTTTGTCTGCATACATAATGACCTTTCCATTTTCATTTCGGGCAGCCCTTCCCATTGTTTGAATCAACGAACGCTCTGATCTTAAAAAGCCTTCTTTATCAGCATCTAATATCGTCACTAAGGAGACCTCAGGAATATCTAACCCTTCACGTAACAAGTTAATTCCTACTAGAACATCATATTTACCAACACGTAAATCACGAATGATTTCAATCCGCTCTAATGTTTTTATTTCAGAGTGTAGATAAGCTACCTTCATTCCAATTTCTTTTAGGTAATCCGTTAAATCCTCGGACATTTTTTTCGTCAATGTCGTAACCAACACTCTTTCATTACGTGCTATTCTTTGGTTAATTTCCCCAATCAAATCATCTATTTGTCCATCGATTGGTCGAACGTCTACTTTAGGATCTAAAAGCCCAGTTGGACGAATAATTTGCTCCGTCATTTTTGGCGTATGTTCGAGCTCATATGGCCCAGGTGTTGCCGAAACAAAGATAAATTGATTAGCTTTTTCTTCAAATTCCTGAAAGGTTAGTGGTCGGTTATCTAAAGCAGATGGCAATCGGAATCCATGATCTACTAATACTTGCTTTCTTGCCTGGTCTCCATTATACATTCCCCTTATTTGCGGTAAGGTAACATGAGATTCATCAATTACGATTAAGGAATCCTCCGGAAAATAGTCTAGTAATGTATAAGGAGTAGAGCCTGCATCTCGTATTGCTAGGTGACGGGAGTAGTTCTCAATTCCTGAACAAAAGCCCATCTCTGCCATCATTTCGAGATCATAATTGGTTCTTTGCTCAAGTCTTTGTGCCTCCAATAATTTATCCTCTTCCCGGAACTTCTTCAATTGATCGGCTAATTCCTTTTTAATGTTTTCCATTGCAACCTTTAGCTTCTCTTCTCTTGTGACGAAGTGGGAAGCTGGAAATATAGCAATGTGTTCTCGATCTCCGATAATTTCACCTGTTAGAGCATCAACTTCACGAATTCTGTCAATCTCATCACCGAAGAACTCTACACGGACACAATGCTCTTCTCTTGAGGCTGGAATTATTTCAACCGAATCGCCCCGTACACGAAATGTTCCACGCTGAAAATCTATATCATTCCGTGCATATTGGATGCTAACAAGTGTTCGCAACAATTCATCACGTTCCTTCTCCATTCCCACTCGTAAAGAAAGAACTTGACTACGGTATTCCTCAGGTGAACCTAAACCATATATACAGGAAACACTTGCTACAATTAAAACATCATTCCGTTCGAACAATGCAGAAGTAGCAGAGTGCCTAAGCTTATCTATTTCATCATTAATGCTCGCATCTTTTTCAATAAAGGTATCTGTTGATGGCACATATGCTTCTGGCTGGTAGTAATCATAATAACTAACAAAATATTCGACTGCATTATTCGGAAAAAATTCCTTGAATTCACTATAAAGCTGTCCAGCTAATGTTTTATTATGGGCGATAACAAGAGTTGGACGATTTATTTCTTTTACAACATTAGAGATGGTAAAGGTTTTCCCTGTACCTGTAGCTCCTAATAATGTTTGATATCGTTTCTTTTTCTCTACTCCATAGACTAATTCCTTAATCGCGCTTGGTTGATCCCCTTGCGGCTTGTAAGGCGATTCTAGTGAAAAAACATTTTGCTCCATCGTGATACCTCCATTCAACATATTCTCTATTATACACTAACTTCCAACAAAAAGCGAACAAATATTCGTTTGTGTAGTTATATTTTTCATTATAACCAACTAGCGAACGTCAAAACATCCCATAGCAAAAACACAGCTATCGAATTATAGCTGTGCTTCCTCTTACATCACGTCGCTTGGTCATACTGATTCACTTCAAACAAATCAATTAACTCAATATCCGCATGTTTATCTATAAACCATCTTAACGCAAAATCATTTTTAAATAAAACGAGAAACTCATCCTCACGATCCTTTACAAGTAAATTACGCTCATCAAATAATGCTGGATCTACTTGCTCCTTCTTCAACCACCGTGGTATTCTATCACCGATTGATTCAAGCAGGACCTCGACATTATATTCGTGCTTCATACGATGCTGAAATACTTCATATTGAAGCTGACCAACTGCACCTATAATGTAAGAATCCGTTGGATAACCACGAAACAGCTGAATGGCTCCCTCCTGTACCAGCTGTTCAATTCCTTTTCGAAACTGTTTAGCCTTCATGACATTCTTTGCTGTTACACGTTGAAATAGCTCTGGTGGAAATTGTGGTAATTCATCATATTCAAAGGTTTTCTTTCCCTCTAACAACGTATCTCCAATCCGATAAGAGCCCGGATCATATACTCCAATGATATCACCAGGATAGGCTTCTTCTACTGTATCACGAGATGAAGCAACGAACTGCTGTGTTTGGCCTAATCGAATGGTTTTTCCTGTTCTAGCTAGCTGTACATTCATTCCCCGCTCAAACTTCCCTGAGCAAACACGTAAAAAAGCAATTCGATCACGATGCTGAGGATTCATATTTGCTTGGATTTTAAAGATAAAGCCTGAAAAATCTGGATAATCAGGGTGGATTACCTCTTCTTTCGTTCTTCGCGGTCCTGGTGCAGGGGCTAATTTAATAAAAGTATCAAAGAATACTTCCACACCAAAGGGTGCTAATGCACTACCAAAAAATACTGGAGTTTGCTCACCTTGGAGAACCCGTTCTAAGGAAAACTGATCACCAGCCTCATTTAATAATTCCAGCTCCTCAAATGTTTCTTTGTAAGTCGGATGTTCGCTAATCTCTTTATTCTCTTCTAGATCCATATCCTTTAAATCAATATACGTCTCCGCTTCATTTCCATTAAACCGAATAAATTGATCATGATAACGATCCAAAATCCCTAAAAATCTTTTCCCCATACCAACAGGCCAATTCATTGGATATGTCTCAATATTTAATACTTCCTCAATTTGGTCTAATAAATCAAGTGGTTCTCTACCTTCTCGGTCTAATTTATTAATAAAAGTAAAAATAGGAATTCCGCGCATTTTACAGACTTTAAAAAGCTTAATCGTTTGTGCCTCAATCCCTTTCGTTGCATCGATGATCATCACAACACAGTCAACAGCGGTTAATGTTCGATACGTGTCCTCACTGAAATCCTCGTGCCCAGGTGTATCTAGAATATTAACTTTCAATCCTTCATATTCAAAGTTCATCACACTTGACGTTACCGAGATACCCCTCTGTTTTTCGATTTCCATCCAATCCGATGTGGCAAATTTCCCAGATTTCTTCCCTTTCACTGTTCCTGCCGATCTAATCAAATTCCCTTGTAAAAGTAATTTTTCTGTCATGGTCGTTTTCCCTGCATCAGGGTGAGATATAATCGCAAAGGTCTTGCGCTTTTGAACCTCTTCCTGTAATCCCATTCCAATCCCTCTTTCACCGATTTATTGATTTCATTACTTATAACGTCAACTTTTTCCGATAGTTAAAAATAGCAGTTTATTGATCAAAAGTCAATCATGATGAAATCCGTTATTTTTCTTGTTATAATATAATGATGGTTTGCAAAAGTGTTTGATAAGGATGGGATTTTATGCAACACATACAAATGAACGAACAATCGATTCGCCAATTAACTGGTGATCGTTTTTATCATAGAGGACTTCAATATTATAAAGATGGTAAGGTTTACGGCCTGTCCTACAACCCTTCTACAAATTCGTGGAGAGGATTAGTAAAAGGAGCAAAGGTATATACGATTCGCATCTATTTTACAGACAATTTAGATATAGAAACCACCTGCAATTGTCCAGCATTTGCATCAAATGAGACGTGTAAACATATTGCAGCGGTTTTGCTTGCTATCACACAGGATGCTCAATCGAATCGAAGGAGATATGCGGTGGACCGTGATACACGTTCCGCTCCTACTCAAGATACAGATTTATTTGCTAAGCAATTACTTCACACCTTCCGTGAACAGAAGAAAGCAGATGGATCGCCACAAATGCTCCAAACCGAATTTCAACTTATTCTAAAACGAGCAAATAAAAATACGCAATATGCCTTAGCTTTAGAATTAAAAATAGGGGACAAGAGACCTTATGTCATACGGGATATTCGCTCTTTTTTTAAGGCATGGCTAATGGGGGAATCCTATAAAGTCAACCATTCCTTTACCTATTTTCCATCCCAACATTTTTTTCCTTCATATGACAAGGAATTAATCGAGCTATTATTGTCCTGTTATGAGCAAGAAAGGCTATTTGGTAATAGCTATACACTAAAAATGGAGCAACCAAGAAGTGTTTATTTACCACCAAGTGTTAGTGATCTATTTTTGAAAAAACTATCGAATACGAATCATACATTTAAACAAGAGCTGAACAGAGAATTTAGTTCGATTGAATTTAGCGAAATGACCGAACAGTTAGAATTTAAAATTGACTATTTACAATCAAATGCTTATTCATTAGAAATGTCTGATTTAAGCTCCTATTATTTTCTGGAAAGCTATCGCTATTTAATTAAAGATCATCATATTTATAAGATGAATAATAAGCAAAAGTTAATTTTAGAGAAGCTATTTCGAATTGTTCCACTTCAATCTAAGAAAAAACAACTTATTTCACCATCTGAAATGGATACGTTTGTTCGAAATGTTCTGCCCCAATTCGAACAAGTTGGGAAACTGGAAATGACAGAACGGATGTCTAAACAATTAAACACAAATCCCCTTAAAGGCAAGGTGTGGGTAGAGGAAGTGGAAGGGGCTATCAGATTAGATATTGCCTTTCAATATGGAGAAACAACTATTTACCCATTAAAAAATGAAATCATTGGGGAAGGAATTGTAAAAAGAGATCCTGTAAGAGAAGAGCAACTACTCCTTCTCTTGCGCGATAGTGGTTTTATCGAGATTAATCAAGCCATGTTTTTGTTTCAAGAGGAAGCTATCTATCAGTTTCTTCACGATGGCTTAGAAGCATTAGAGCAGCTAGCTACCGTCTTGGTTTCATCCCAAGTTAAAAATATGATCATTGATCCATCACATTACACGTTAAACTCTATGGTAGATTATCAACCTTCCGAGGGTATGCTAGATATCACATTTGATATCGAAGGAATTACAGAGGAACATGTCACAAATATACTACAAGCATTAATTGAGAAAAAACGGTTTTATCGAATACCGAACGGCGCATTATTACAACTCGAATCTGAGGATTTCTCATCCTTTCAACGCTTACAGGAGCAATTACATTTAACCAAAAAACAATTACAAGAGGGACAAATCAGTGTTCCCGCAGCAAGAAGCTTTCAAATTGAGGAGCTGCTGGAGGCTAACAAGCATCGTTTCACAGATGCCTTTAAGAAAATGCTAACAGAGCTTAAAAACCCTGCACAATTAGAGTTTTCGCTTCCAGATAAGCTCAAAGCAGAAATGCGTGATTATCAAATTACTGGATTTCAATGGATGAAAACCTTGTCCCATTACCATTTAGGTGGCATACTGGCAGATGATATGGGACTTGGAAAAACATTACAAACGATTAGCTACCTATTATCAGAAGTAGAAATGACAGCAGATCGATATCAGGCATTGGTTATCGCACCGGCTTCCTTGCTATACAACTGGCAAAAGGAAATCGAAAAATTCGCACCAACTCTCAGTTCGGCGGTTATCATCGGTTCCAAGACACAACGGGAAAGCCTATTAGAAAGGAATAAGGATACGAATATTTTAATCACATCCTATCCCACTTTAAGAAAGGATCAAGATTTATATGAGGATAGCAGGTTTGATTGTATTATCTTAGATGAGGCACAAGCCATCAAAAATCACCTAACCTTGACAGCAAAGGCCGTTCGTTCCTTACAAGCTAAACAATTTTTCGCATTAAGTGGTACACCGATAGAAAATTCACTTGAGGAGCTTTGGTCCATTTTCTATACGATCTCACCTGGTCTTTTTGGTAGCAAAAAGACATTCAGCAACCTAGACTCCAGCTATATTGCAAGAATTACAAGACCATTCATTTTACGACGTGTAAAAAAAGATGTATTGGATGAGCTTCCAGAAAAAATCGAGTCTGTTCAATATTCTGAATTAACTAAGCCACAAAAAGAGGTATATTTAGCTTATTTACAACGGATACAACAAAATTTAGATAAAACGATTGAACAAGGTACTTTTGATAGAGGTAAGATAGAGATTTTAGCAGGTATCACAAGATTAAGACAAATCTGTTGTCATCCGAGCTTATTCCTTGAAAATTATCAAGGAAGCTCTGGAAAGCTGGAAGAATTATTAGAATTAGTGAAAGATCTGAAATCTCAAGGAAAAAGGGCGCTTATCTTTTCTCAATTTTCGAGTATGCTTACAATTATACGCAATGCACTAGAAGAGGCAGAAATTAATTGTTTTTATCTCGATGGATCGACACCATCTGATCAACGGATGAAAATGACCGAGGCATTTAATGAAGGGGAAAATGGATTCTTCTTAATTTCATTAAAAGCCGGTGGTACAGGTCTAAACTTAACTGGTGCAGATACAGTCATCTTATTCGACCTCTGGTGGAATCCGGCAGTAGAGGAACAAGCAGCAGGTCGCGCCCATCGCATTGGACAGAAAAATGTGGTCCAAGTCATTCGCTTTATTACAGAGGGAACGATTGAGGAGAAAATCTATCAGCTCCAGCATAAAAAACGGGAATTAGTGGAGCAAATTATTCAGCCTGGCGAAACCTTATTATCCAAACTCTCCGAAGACGAATTAAAAGAATTGCTACAATTTTAAACTTGAATATGGAATTGCTCCCGAAGATTAGATATTTAGTCTAATTTTTGGGGGTAGCTTATATTCGAGGATTTTTTTTATAATATAATTTGACATAATGAGTTGTTGCAAGGCAGGATAAAAGAATTTATCTTGGTTAAAGTAGGTTTGATTAGTGAGATCACCAAGATAAAAAAATATATCTCGGCTATACCCAGCTTGCTTACTGAGATAACCAAGATATAGACTATTTCTAGATTTTATCAAAAGCGTCGACCTATCAGCACACATGTTATTCTTTTACAAATAACGCTCCGAGCTCATGGTGCTCTCCTTCATAAAGGGCAGCCTGCGCAAATCGCACCTCTCCATTAGTGTCTTTAATCGAAAGCTTGCAAAATGCACGATTTGCTTGTACTGCGTGATAAAACTGATTTTCTGTTTCTACTTTTTCTCCATTAACCTTCACAATTCGTTCACTTGGCTTCAATCCTAAGGTAACAGCAACCGTTCTTGGTAGGACACCAAGAACCATGACCCCTTCTCCCCCAAGCTGAAAAACAGAATCCTGTTCTTGATCATGTAGTCGAAAGCCATATTGGATAATAAACCTTCCAATCATCGAAACTATAACGGCAATCAACGAAATGACCGGATAAAAATATCCGGCAATTGCCAACAACACGATGACGCCAGCTAATAGCATGACATTTCTAGCAATCCACCTTGCACCCTTTACAGGTAAAATATTGCTCACTGCATGCTCAAAACCAATAATAAACGGGATCAGCATTAAACCATAGGATTCTCCTCCAACATTTAGTACTGGCCACCAATCTGCAAAAGGCTCAATTGCACCAGACGGTAACAAACAAAATAAAGGGACAATCGTTGCTTTTTTAATGCGATGTCTACCTAGATTCTTTCCACGTTTACTTTTCGTAACTTCTGGATAGGTGTCCATTGTTTTCGTTCGGTATAATAAGATACTTTCGATTATAAGTAATGCAGCAATTAAATATGGTATGTACATAAAATCAATATTGCTCAAGTCTTTCCACCAGCTTACAGGTAAGATAGCTTCGCCAAACACGTCTAATAAATAAACCATAATTGTTAGAATTCCTAATGTATAGCTTGCTGACAAGAAAAAAAATCGTTTAAATAACGATAATACGATCATAATAATCGCCAAAAGATATACAACAGGAATGGTTACAGTAAGTCCAAGTCCTACTACTAAAATGGATAGAAGCAGTCCACTTATAATGGAGAAGGCCCATGTTCCATTAGCCTCATGAAAATAAGAAAATACTTTAGTACCAAAAGTAGCTCTTTCTTTCTTCATTCTAAAATAGCTACTCCACCATAGTAATATTAGAAACCAGTACAAAAATGGCTGTGCAAACATTCTTATAATAGCTAAGCCCACTTCTATGATCCATTCCAACATGACCTACCCCTTCCGAACAGCTTGTACTCTCTATTATGATAAAAAAATTAACTTTTGGCTACCCCTAAATTGCATTTATCAAAAAATTAAAGAAGTGAAGGAAACAATAGTCTCCTTCACTTTATATTGGTTTATTTTGTGATTATTTCTAGGGCTTTTTCTAACTGTAGATCGTCTTCCCCATTTCGAATATGTTCCATTAGTTCTGATTGTAAGACTTCAGCTGTATTTTGGTCTACTTGACCTGTTGCTTCTAGATCATTATCTGTCTGGAATGCCTTCACTGCAGACGCTGTTGATTCATCAAAATAGCCATCATTTCTATCGACTTCATATCCTAACCCATCTAACATAATTTGCAAGTTCTCAATACTTGGATCACTTTCGTCAAGACTTAAAGGATCGTCTTCAATTTGAATTGGATTAGCATAGTAATAGTCTGGCATTTTTTGTTCAACCGTTGGTTCCACCCCTTTTTCATGAATCCAGTTTCCTTCTGGTGATAACCATTTAAAACGAGTTAACTTAATCGTAGAACCATCGCCCATAGGCACTGTTTGCTGAACGGTACCTTTACCAAAAGAAGTAGTTCCAACAACCTCATAATTTAATGCTTCCTTTAAAGAAACTGCTAATATTTCCGAGGCAGATGCACTACCTTCATTTATTAACGTAACAACTGGATAATCTTTTGGTGACTCTAGCTTAGAAAAATACCTTGATTTTTTACCCGTTGGATCTTCAATCTGTAGGTAAGGTGTTTCTTTTGGAACAAACATTTTTAAGAGTTCCTCCACTGTTGGAAGTAAGCCACCAGGATTGCCACGAACATCGATAATGAGTCCATCCATTCCTTGTTCCTCTAGCTTAGTTAGTTCTTTTTTAAAGTCACTAGCTGTGTTCTCTGAAAACGAGGTAAGCTCCAAAATACCAATTAGTTTTCCATCTACCTCTTTTGTATCCACATATACCGTTTCTAATGGGATAGCATCACGGGTTATTTCTAATTCAATGAGTTCTTCAACTCCAGGTCTCCGAATTTCAAGACTAACCTTAGAGCCCTTCTCTCCTCTAATTTTGTTCACTGCTTCCTGCAAATCTAAACCTTCTACACTATTTCCATCCACTGTAATAACTTGGTCATTTGGTTTTAATCCGGCTTTTTCTGCAGGAGAATCTTTTATAGGTGCAACAATGGTAACATTTCCACCGACCATGGAAACCTCTGCGCCGATTCCTTCAAAGGAGGATTCAATTTGTTCATTAAATTGCTCCATGGTTTCTTGATCCATGTAGGAACTGTAGGGATCCTCTAAGGAACCTAGCATTCCTTGAATCGCACCTTCAATTAGCTGTTTATCTTCCACGTCTTCTACATAATTTTCTTTAATGACGGTAAATGCATTCACTACTTTTGACATTTTCCCCATGTTCTCTTGTATGGACTCTTGTTGATCAGCCAATTCTAATAAAAGATCTTGATCTGAGCTAGCTGCACCATTATCTAGTATTTCAAATTTGGATAGCAATTGAACACCAAAATATGTACCAAACCCTCCAATAAAAATTGCTACCACTACAATTAAAGCAAAATATCTTTTCTTTATATTCATTGTTCCACCCCATACGATACAATTAATTTAATTCCTTGTATTCAAGCTTATAAAAGCCTTTCCTATTTTATACTATTATTTCATTTATATTTTTAGTATAAAAATTCTCACATTATATATTATGACCGTTTAAAAAAGACATCACAAGTATTTTGTGATGTCTTACTAGTATTTATTTCTTTATGGTAGATAATTCGCTGGATTTACTCCCCCATGATAGCTCCATTTTCCAATATGAACTTCAAAGTGTAAGTGACTACCGTAAGAGTCTCCAGTATTCCCCATCCCGCCAATTTTTTGACCTTGGGAAACATTCTGCCCAGCACTTACACTTATGCTATTTAAGTGTGCATAGACCGTGGTTAGATCTAAAGCTGTATGATAGATATAAACAACATTTCCATAGCTTGAAGAGTAATTGGCTCTTGTCACTACACCAGATGCTGCGGCATGCACTGGAGTTCCTACACTATTCGCAATATCTAATCCATAGTGGAAGCCACCACCATTAAAAGAACGGTAACCATATTCTGAAGATCTTCTTCCGGTTGTCGGCCATTGTAAACTACCGCTACCACCTGCTGATAGGCCTGATCCTCCAGAAGAAGATGGGCTATTAGAAGATCCGCTACTATTTGATTTTTCCTCAGCTAATTGATTAATCTTCTGTTGTGCTTCTTTCTTTGCTTTTTCAATGATTGCTGCTTGATTTGCTAAGGTTTCTTGTTGTTCAGCCAAAGACATTTTATGACTATGTAATTCTTGCTCTTGTTGCTCTAGGTCACTCATTAAATCCTGCTTTGTATCCATCTGTACATTTAAATCTGCCTTAATTTGATCCAGCTCTGCTTTTTGGGTCTCAAGATTCGCTCTATCTGCCTCTAATTCCTTTTTATTTGCTTCTAGAGATGCTTTTTCTTGTTCGATTTCTTTCTTGTTTGCTTCTACCTTTTTCTTATTTTCACTTAATTTTTTCTTATCAGCTTCTTGATCTTCCATGATTGTTTTATCGGAATCCATGATCTTATTTACCGCTGTGGCACGATTAATAAAATCACCAAAGCTTTGTGCACCAAAAATGACTTCTAGGTAACTTATATTTCCACCATTTTGTTGAATAGAGCGCAATCTGTTTTTTAAAAGTTTCTCACGCTCTTTTATCTTCTCTTCTAGTATTTTAATTTCTTCTTCTAATGCTTTTATTTCTTCATTCAAGGTATTGATTTTTTCTTCTGTTTCTTGAATTTCATTTTCTGTTTGTGTAATCTTACTAGTTGTTTCAGCAATCTCTTGCTCTTTTGCCACTAATTGTTGTTGAGTAGATGTTAATTCAGAATCAATTTGATTGATTTCAGAGTTAGTCTCTGCTTGTTTTGCTTGATTTTCCTCTAACTCCTCTTCTGTTTCGCTTACTTTACCTTCTATTTCACTTGATTCACTCTCCACACTTTTTTTATCACTTTCTAAATCATTGATTTTATCCTTTAATTCATTTACAGATTCAGCCGAAACTGTACTCGAAGCACTAAATATGAATAATATAGCAAAAATCATTGTGAATAGCTTCTTCACACCTATTCTCCTCTCTTCTTGTAAAACATTTCTCGTCTTTATATGTAATAATTCGTGTTGTTCTATGTTTCTATGAGGAAAGCGATTCTAAAGCAAGTTCCTGCTTGCTTTAGAATGCTAATTAGACTAAACTTTTAGGAATTTTCGTACACTCATCAAGCTTCCCCAAACACCAATGGAGACTCCAATAGCGATAATTAGTCCTGCCACTTGAAAAGCAAATGGATTAAATGGAAGTATTTTTACAAAATTAAATTGCTGCAATAGCACTAGATTACCTGATAGATAGTAATATCCTATCATGATGATAGCTATTGGAATAATACTTCCTAGTAGACCTAGAATCATTCCTTCCACAAAAAATGGCCAGCGAATAAACCCATTCGTTGCACCTACTAGTTTCATAATCCCAATCTCTTTTTTCCTTGCTAAGATTGTAATCTTAATAGTATTGGAGATTAGGAAAATAGCTGTAAAGACTAATGCTGCAATTAATACAAGACCAATATTTCTTGCATATTGATTAAATGTGAACAATTTCTCCACATAGTCTTGTCCATAGTTAACCTCATACACGCCATTCAATTCTTCTATTTGACTTGCAACCTTTTCCGTATCTGTAGGATCTGTTGCTTTAACGATAAATACATCATTCAAAGGGTTATCTTGTTCATACAAGCTCCATGCCTGACCTTGTTCCCCCATGCTCTCAATCAGATTATCGAGTTCCTCTTCCTTTGTCGAAAATTCTACTGTTTCTACTTCCTCAATGCTTTTAATATTCTCTTCTAGTTGATCTACCTCTGTTTGTTCTACTGTCCTGTCAATTAGTGTTTTAATTTGTACATCATCTTCCAATGCTCCAGCTATGTGATTCAAATTTAACATCACAACTAAAAATACGCCTACGAGAATCAAAGTTGTCGTCACTGCGCCTACTGATGCTATTGTCATCCAACCATTTCTAACTGTATTTTTCGCGCCTTCTTTTAGGTGTCTTTTTAGTGTATTAAATTTCATAGCCATATTCACCTCGATGCTCATCACGGACAATAACGCCGTCTTCCATTGCGATTACACGTTTTTTAATCGTGTTTACGATCTCTTTACTATGAGTCGCCATGATGATCGTTGTTCCACTTGCATTGATATCTTCTAAGATGTGCATTATTTCCCAGGAAGTATTTGGATCAAGGTTACCTGTTGGCTCATCTGCAATTAATATACCTGGGTGATTGACTATTGCCCGGGCAATAGCTACCCTTTGCTGCTCTCCACCAGATAATTCATCTGGTATAAACCTCGCTTTATTTTTCAATCCTACTTGATCTAGCACATTCATCACTTTTTTACGAATGCTCTTTGGATTTTCCTCTATTACTTCTAAAGCAAAAGCAATATTTTCATAGACTGTTAGCTTTGGTAATAATCGAAAGTCTTGATAGACAACACCAATATTCCGTCGAAAATAAGGTACTTCTTTCCATTTGAGCTTCGTTACGTCTTGATCATTGACTAGTATTTTACCCTTCGTTGGGATTTCTTCTCTGAACATTAATTTGGTGAAGGTAGATTTCCCTGCACCACTATGCCCTACTATGTAAACAAATTCACCTTGCTTAATGTTCACACTTATTCCATTTAGTCCGACTACTCCGTTCGGATAAGTCATGTATATATCTTGCATCTCAATCATATATAAAATCACCTTTTTATTAATTTTAGTCATATTTCGCAGCATTTACCCAAAATATGATACATTCAAACCTCACAGTTGCAATTATAACATTTTTCGCGCAGAAATTCGGCTAAATTTTTATTACATTTGTGTTTCGTTTGATAGTTCTTTTTACCCAAAATAACAATAATAGTAATAAAGAACCATGAACTTATGTTCTTTTTAGGATAAATTCCCAATAAAATTAGAGCTTCATTGTATTTCATTAAATAATTACAATACTTTGCAATATGGAGAATATTTTCCCAGTCATTATATATGTATAAAGAACTAGTTTCAATTACCTGCTTTTAGGCCATATGTAAAGATTACCATTATGGAGTTTTTAGAGGAGAACCTCCTTCATCGCTGTTTATTTTCTACAATTTATGTATCTATTCGACAAAAAGCTGCAAGCCCACAAAGGTGGGATTGCAGCTTTTTCTTCCTATTAATTATTCATGACAGATCGCAAATAGGCGTCAATAAAGTTATCAATTTCTCCATCCATTACTGCCTGAGTATTACCAGTTTCGTGATCAGTGCGATGATCTTTCACCATTGAGTACGGATGGAAAACATAAGATCGTATTTGACTTCCCCAGCCTATTTCCTTTTGTTCTCCACGAATTTCATTTAATTCTTGTTGCTGTCTTTCTATTTCAAGTTGGTATAGTTTTGCTTTTAACATTTTCATTGCTTGATCTCTATTTTTAATCTGAGATCGCTCAGATTGACAGGTTACTACTGTATTTGTTGGTAAATGTGTAATTCGAACTGCTGAATCTGTTGTATTTACATGCTGTCCTCCCGCACCACTAGAACGGTACGTATCGATTTTCAAGTCTTCTGTTTTTATATCGATATCAATATCATCATCTAATTCTGGCATCACATCACAGGAAACAAAGGAAGTGTGTCGACGGCCTGATGAATCAAATGGCGAAATACGAACAAGTCGATGTACCCCTTTTTCAGCCTTCAAATAGCCGTAGGCATTATGCCCTTTGATTAATAATGTCACACTTTTCACACCAGCTTCTTCGCCAGGTAAATAATCCAATGTCTCAACTTTAAAACCTTTTGCCTCTGCCCATCTTGTATACATTCGAAGTAACATACTAGCCCAGTCCTGTGATTCCGTGCCTCCAGCACCTGGATGCAATTCCAAAATGGCATTATTCTTATCATAGGGTTCACTCAATAATATATATAATTCATATCGATTGAGTGATTCCGTTAAGTTAACGACATCCTTTTCAAGCTCTTGATGTAAATCCTCATCCTCTTCTTCTTTTACTAGTTCATAAGAGACTTCTGCATTTTCAAGACTTTCTTCATTTTTATCAAATGTTTGTACAAGTTCTTTTAAACTATTTGCTTCATTAATAATCTTTTGTGCTGTATTTTGATCATCCCAAAAGCTTGGGTCTGTCATTATTTCTTCTAATTCAGCGATGCGAGCACGTTTCGTCTCTAAGTCAAAGAGACCCCCTAAAGTCCGCTATACGTTTAGCCATTTTATCTAGTTCTTGTCTAATTTCTACCAATTCCATCTTTCCACCTCATTTATGTTTACTTACCATGGCATTGTTTATACTTTTTACCACTACCACATGGACATGGATCATTTCTACCCACGCTCTGTGCTTTTACATAAGGTTTTTTTACTTTTTTCTTCTCTTCTCCACCTGATACTGCTTGTGTATCTTTTACCACAGCTTCCCGTTTTAAATTCTCCCGTATCTGTGCTTTCATTACATATTTAGCAACCTCTTCGTTTATAGAAGCAATCATTTGTTCAAACATAGCAAAGCTTTCCATTTGATATTCTCTAAGTGGATCATTTTGTCCATATGCTCTGAGATGGATACCTTGACGTAATTGATCCATTTGATCGATGTGATCCATCCATTTCGTATCAACCGTACGTAACAGGATAACTTTCTCGAATTCACGCATTTGTTCAGGCGTAAGCTCAGCTTCTTTTTGGTCATATTTTTCTTGTACTTTTGCTAATATCGTATCCTGAACCTCAGATTTTTCCTTCCCTTTTAGGTTGGCTTCTGTTATCCATTCAGGCTCTAATAGGGTTGCATGGATATACTCTATTAAACCAGAAATGTTCCAGTTTTCAATCTCTTCTTCCGGCATATACATATCAATCGCTGCTTCCACTGTTGTTTCAATCATTTGTTCAATGATTTCTCGCAGGTTATCAGATTCAATAACATCAAAACGTTGCTTATAAATAATCTCACGCTGCTGACGTAAAACATCGTCGTAGGAAAGAATTGTCTTACGAGCATCAAAGTTATTCCCTTCTACTCGTTTTTGTGCAGATTCCACTGCACGGGAAACCATTTTACTTTCAATTGGTTGCGAATCATCCATGCCCAGTCTTTCCATCATGGCTTTCATATTATCTGAACCGAATCGACGCATTAATTCATCTTCCATAGACAGATAAAATTGAGTGATACCGGGGTCTCCTTGACGACCAGAACGACCTCGCAGCTGATTGTCAATTCTACGAGACTCATGACGTTCTGTTCCTATGACAGCAAGTCCACCTAATTCCTTTACCCCTTCACCTAATTTAATATCTGTACCACGACCTGCCATATTGGTAGCAATCGTAACAGCACCTTTTTGGCCAGCATTTTCAATAATCTCAGCTTCGCGGAAATGATTTTTTGCATTTAAAACATTATGCTGCACACGAGCACGAGTGAGGTATTTTGAAATTAGCTCAGATGTTTCTACAGCCACTGTACCAACTAATACTGGCTGTCCATTTTCGTGTCGACTTTTTATTTCTTCTACAACAGATTTGAATTTACCTTCCATTGACTTATAAATTAAGTCTGGCTTATCATCACGAATAATCGGCTTATTCGTTGGGATTGCTACGACATCCATATTATAAATATTACGGAATTCCTCTTCTTCTGTTTTTGCCGTACCAGTCATCCCTGCTAATTTTTTATACATTCTGAAATAGTTTTGGAATGTAATAGAAGCAAGTGTCATACTTTCATTTTGAATTGGTAAGCCTTCTTTAGCTTCAATGGCTTGGTGAAGACCATCACTATAGCGGCGTCCTTTCATTAACCGTCCAGTAAATTGGTCAACAATGACTACTTGTCCTTCCTCCACAACATAATCCGTATCGCGATGCATAGATACATGTGCTTTTAATGCTTGATTAATATGATGCGTTAATGTCACATTATTTAAATCAAAAAGATTCTCTATGTTAAAAAATCGCTCGGCTTTGTTCATTCCTTCTTCTGTTAGTTGAACTCCTTTTGATTTCACATCATATGTGTAGTCATCTTCATTTTTCAATGTTCGGACAAAAGAATTTGCTTGTTGGTACAATGCTGCAGACTTTTGTGCTGTACCTGAAATAATTAATGGAGTTCTCGCCTCGTCAATTAAAATGGAGTCTACTTCATCAATCACTGCAAAATTAAGCGGTCTTTGGACCATTTGCTCCTTATAAAGCACCATATTATCACGCAAGTAGTCAAACCCGTATTCATTATTCGTACCATACGTAATATCTGCTTGGTATGCTTCTCGTTTTTCTTCCTTAGAGAGACCGCTTTGATTCAATCCAACAGATAGTCCTAGGAACTCATATAATTCTCCCATCTCACGTGCATCACGATCTGCTAAGTAATCATTGACCGTAATAACATGAACACCTTCACCTGGTAATGCATTTAAATAGACCGGCATAGTGGAAGCTAATGTTTTCCCTTCCCCTGTCTTCATTTCCGCAATATCCCCGTGGTGCATCGCAATCGCACCAAGAAGTTGCACATGGAAAGGGCGCATCCCTAATACTCTTGTAGAAGCTTCTCGAACTACCGCATAGGCTTCTACAAGTAGATCATCTAATGATTCACCATTTTGATACCTTTCCTTAAATTCCACTGTTTTATTTTTTAATTCTTGATCAGACAATTGCTGCATTGTTGATTCTAATGCAGCAATTTCTGTTGCTATCTTCTCTAAACTTTTTAATTGTCGTTGATTTCCATCACCAAAAACTTTTTTCAATAATCCACGCATTCTAGCCGCTCCTCTTTTCTACCAGAAAGTTCAATTACGTCTATCTTATATCATAACATTTGCATGAATAAAATGACAAGAATCCTACGATATAAGTCCTTATTTATAAATTGCGTCAACACTATCCTAATCTCAAAGATGGTTTAAGCTATGTTAAAACAAATGCACGATCTGAGGAAAAGAAGTAGTCGAAGGAAGCGACTACTTCTTTATATAGAGAAGGTTGAAATTGGAGGAGCAAAAACACCTTCTCTGGAGAGGAAGTAAATTAGTTATACCACGTTTATTTCTAAGAGCAAAATAGACAAATAGCGATTTTTGACGTATTCTCATTCTACAATTTCATCTTATGGACATTAGAAAAGGAAAATAGAATGGTCATATTCTAGCTAAAAAAAAGCAATTTGATCATAAAAAGAGGTGGCCAACTCTAACTAGAATAGGCCACCTCTTCTCTATTATTTATTTAACTTGGTTCGATCAAGCCGTAACGGCCATCTCTGCGCTTATATACTACATTGGTATTTCCAGTAATGGCATTTTCAAAAACGAAGAATGCATGTCCTAACATATCCATTTGTAGAACCGCTTCTTCTGAATCCATTGGTTTTAGATCAAACCGTTTTGTTCGGACAATTTCAATTTCATCATCATCAAACTCATCTTGTTCCTTTGTTAGTACCGCTTCCTTCTCCAATTCAGCAAAAACATGCTTAGGAGCTCCTTGCTGACGGAATTTACGGTTTACTTTTGTTTTATGCTTACGAATTTGCCTTTCTAGTTTGTCAACAACAAGGTCAATAGCTGCATACAAATCCATGTGCTGCTCTTCTGCACGAAGCAAAAGATTCGTCATCGGAATTGTTACCTCAATTTGTTGCTCCTCATTATAGACACTTATATTTACATTTACATCAGAAGTAGGAGTGGAATCAAAATATCTTTCTAATTTCCCTATTTTTCTCTCAACATATTCCTTAATAGCTCCTGTAACTTCTACATTCTCACCACGGATGTTGTATTTCATAAAAAGTGTCCTCCTTTCAAACTATAAAGCTATATAAGCTATATATCTATAATACCACACTTGAGATAGAATAAACGAGCAATATGTCAAGATCATTCAAATAATTTTTACAAAAACTTAACTTAGCCATTAAAGTGATCTTTAAGGAAAGCCTTAAAATTGAATTACGCTCGTACATCTATGTTATTAACGTCATTTTAAGCAAAGTCCCAGCCAAAAATGATGCTTACTCTTGCTATAAACACCATTTCAAGCTAAAACCCAGTCGAAAATGACTCTTATTCTTGCTATAAACACCATTTCAGACTAAAACCCAGTCGAAAATGACTCTTACTCTTGCTGTAAACACCATTTCAGACTAAAACCCAGTCGAAAATGACTCTTACTCTTGCTATAAACACCATTTCAGACTAAAACCCAGTCGAAAATGACTCTTACTCTTGCTGTAAACACCACTTCGTCTATTCTACAGCCCAAAATGACTTTTACTTTAAGGATGTCTTCTATACAAAAAAGCCTTGCTTCCTATAATGGATGCAAGGCTTTGAACATCATCACTTTTTAGAATCCATGAATCTCCCATCAAGTGTGGATATACTTTGATAAGGATTTAAATATTTTGTATTTGATCTTTGTTGCTTTTTATTATTGCGCATATCCTTTTTTATGCTTTGAAAAAGCTGCTGCAGCTTGTCATTTAGCTGTCGGTCAAGAATCACTGTTTGCTTCCCAAGCTCTTCTTCCTCTTGCGTATATGGTGGTTTAATTTGTTCCATCCATTGTTGTCTATTGTCGATCATTTCTGTGATATGGTCAATTAATTCCTTGCGTTTTTGGCTACCTGATGGAACATTTAGTAAACTTAGCATCTCTTTTGTGAGCTGATAATATTTTTGAATGGCTTCCATTATGCTTTAGCACCTTGCCCGTATTGTCTTCTACGTTCCGTTTGAATGACTTCCTTCCATGTATCACGAAACTGGCGAATAATCTCTTCAGCCTCCGATAATCTCTCTAGGTCATTATGGACATTTGCTTGGGTCAATGATTGGTAAGCAAAATCATATAATGGTAGCATTTCTTGAGAAATTGTAGCCTCCGGATTCAGTGTTACCATTAATTCTCTTATAATATTTTGAGATTTTTGTATATATTCATTCCGTACTTGATGATTATTTTCTTCGATTGCTTTTCTAGCTTGCTTTATAAATTTCAAGCATCCATTATAAAGCATTAAGGTTAGTTCTCCTGGAGTTGCTGTTGTAACTGAATTATTTTGGTATGCTTGATATTGTTTAGCCATAAATTGAACGCTCCTCTATATTTTTTCGTCAACGATAAATCCCATTAATTCCGCCATTGAGGCGTACACATCCAATAATTTTTTCGGAGGAATTTCTTTTACAACTTCATCTGTCTGAGAATCCACAATGGTAACATAATATCTATCCAATTTTTCATGAAATTCATAGCGAATACTTGTATCATATGGTTCTAAAAAAGAATTAAGTCCATCCACTAAATCCTTTGTTTCTATCATTGAAATTTCATCATTATCTGAATTAGGTTGTAATTCATCACTCTCTTTTACTTTAGAACTATCTTTTGGAAGCAAAGATATATCTTGTGCTGATTCATGCTGAGGGGAGAGAGTTCCAATGTTCATTTTACTTATATCCATAACAACAATCATCTCCTCTTACGCCATTTAATTATAGTATCGGTTAAAAGTATTATTTTGTTAGCTTCTGATAGAAAAATCTAGAGCAACTTGAGCTCTAGATTTTTCAGCACTATCCTTTGATGTCAATGCTACTTCCCAGATGAGGTTGCATGGATTGTTCTAGCATTTTTATCATTTCGTTCGAATCTACTTGTTGCTCATTGATTGCTTTCTTTAATACGGCAATACTGGCCTCTTGTTTTACCTGTGCTTGATTCATTGCAATCGACATTGCTGCGATATCCATAAAAATTCCTCCCTATTATCTTTAGCTCATTCCGCCTCCAAATTGTTGCATTAAATAGCTTGATTGCTGATTATATCGTGCAATGGCTTGCTCCATTGCTGTAAATTGTGACCAGTATCTTTCCTCCACTTGTGCTAAACGATTTTCAAAATTAGAAATTCGATCCTCGATATCTTCTAGATTTCGGCCGATCGTAAATTGGTAATTCGTTGCGGTTGCTCTGCCGGCTCTTTCGTAGATTTTATCCATCGCACCTTCTACGGAATCTGTCAATCTTCTAACAATTCCTTTTTCACCATAGGAGTCTCCATCTCCACGGAAAAGGTTTTCTACTGCATCAGGGTCCGCTTCAATGGCTTCTTTTAGCTTTGCTTCATCAATAACGAGCTTACCGCCCTCCATGTAGTTTTTTGTGGTAGTAATTCCGATCGCAGCTAGCTGATTGAATACACCTGTTGATTCATCATTATTGACTGGTGTGTAAAAATCCCTTCTCATTTCTGATAATACACTCTGAAGAATTGGGTCTCCTTTTAACAAACCACTCTTTGCCATTGCCTCCCAATCTTCCTGTTGCTTTTCTGAAAGAGACTCTCTTTCTTCGTCTGTCAAAGGCTTGTAATCTCGGTGGTACTCTTCATTTAATTTATTATTAATATTGTCTATTAAAGTATTATAGGTTTCTACAAATTCTTTAATATTTTCGAATACTTCTTCCGTATTATTGGTAACCCCGATCGTTACTGGCTGTGCACCGTCTACCTCGTCAAAGGTTTGTTTAAGACTAAATGTCACTCCATCGATTTGGAAACTATTTGAATGTCTTTCTGTACTTAGTCCATTTATCGTAAACTTAGCATTTGTTCCTTCCTCATAATTGGTTCGGTTATTTGAAAATTGCAACACAGAGGTCATGAAATCTCCACTTACTTGAATATCCTCTGTGGTAGAATCAAAATCTCCTGTTTCTGTTCTAGATAAGGTCAATTGGTCAGAGAAAGAATCATACATCATAGAAACACCTAGCTTTGCACTATTGACTCTGTCCACGATTTTATTTAATGATTCATTTCCTGAAACGATAAAATTCCGGTGTGTTTCTCCATTAGCAGTGCTTGCACCAATTGAAAAGGAAGTATAATTTTGCTGGTAGGTAACACTAATATCAGTAGTTTCTGTCAGCTTTTCGTCAAATGTAATGGCACCTGAATTTGTGTTGATTTTCCCTATTGAATTACCCGATCCATCTACTAAAGCATATTCGTTCGTTCCTGTTGATGCCCCGATAGAATAGTTTGTCCCATTAACGGTTAAAGAAAAATTGCTATCAGCTACAATCGATCCACCATCTAATTTATAACCATTAGAGCCTTCCGACAAGGTTGTATCAATTGTTTTGTTATCTTTCACATATTGAGCACTAATGGTATCACCTGTTTTTACTGCACCATCAGCAAAAGTTAATTCCCCTGTACTAGCATCAAAATATACTTGATTTGCTTCTAAATTATTTGCGGAATCAACTACCTCAAATCCTTTTCCATTGACTTGGATATCTAGTGATGTATCGACATCATACACAATATTGTCATCCAACTTAACAGTCTGTCCTGATTCCACTTTAATATTTTTCTTCTCGATAACCCCTTTATTCCATGTTAAATTATTAGCTAGTTTGTCAGCTTCATTGTACAAGCTTTTGGATGCATCTATTTTATTCGTTTGGTCACTAGAGATTTTCCCATCATTTACCCATGACGCAGCTGTTGCTAGTTGCTCCACCTTAGAAATTTCAAAAGATGTCTGATTGGCAGCACTAGATGCTACAGCAGTAATAAAATCTTCATTCGATGATGTAACTTGTCGAGCACGAAATCCCGTTGTTAATCTCATATTAAATAGTGAATTATCTCTAAAATCTAATAACAACGTATTGATAGAACGATAATCATCACGTTTCCATTCTAAGACTTGCTTTTCTTGCTCCATTTTTTGCAATGGAAGTCTTTCTACCTTCATTAAATCATTTACGATTGACTCAATGTCCATTCCGCTTGCAAATCCACTAATTCTCATCTTCATTCACGTCCTTTTTACACTCTTTTTTTCTATATCGGAATAAACTCCCATTTGTTAAATGGATATTTTGAACTATATTTCAATGAGCCAATCGTTATTTTATTGTTTTCCAAATACTATTCAGTTCAGTTTCCATGGTTTTATCCAACTTATCTTTCCCATATCTCGCATCATCATATAGCTCTCTCAACCGAGCTAACTGTTCATTCTGTTCAGCATTTTGTAACACTTCATGTGCCGTCATTGAATGCCTCCACTTATGTTGTCTTTTAAGCTCTGTTGCTATCTCTTTATATAGAAAACGTGCTTTCTCTGCTGGAGACAGCTGCTCAAATTTCGGTTTGCGTTTCACGATTCTCGTAATCGCTTCTTGGAATTCTTCCTGTTTTGTTTTTCTCCAATCCTTCCAGTTGAACAAGCTTTGTTTTTCATCTGAGTAGTCTGTCGATATTTCATCTGTTTTTCTTCGTGAAAATACTTGTGTTATAATCTGCCATAATTTTAGTAAGACTGTTTTAATAGCTCTTCGCACCTTCTTGATAAATATAGCAAGAAATAATAGGAGGAGAAAAACAATTAAAACAAATCCTAAGATAATCATGATCTGTTCCATCAACTCCGCAAAAAATGAAGGATCCTTTGGTTCTTCTTCTGGTAGCATTGGCGTCATACTGGATTCTTGCTTCTCTTCTCGGATAATCTCTTCCTCGTTCGAGAATAAAGAAGCAAACCAAATGAAAAATCCAATGATGGAGCGTGTACCATTATAGAGTGCTGATTGAATGATGTGGAGATTGGTGATGGCAAGAACAAATAGTATAGTAATGATTATAAATAGATCGTTCATTTTTTTCATATCCTGATTTGGTTTATGCTTGCCCTTGGCGAGAGACTCTCTTTGTAAATGTTGTTGATTCGTAATAAACAACAGACAAATGATAAAGCTAACACCGAATATTGTTAATAATCCTTTGAACGGAGTTAAGCTAGCAAAATAATGAAAAGCCAAATAAGCGACAAAATAACTAGGCAATCCAATTGCCCAAAGAAAGCGACTTGGCAAAATATCCTCCCATTCATTTTCCCCATGCTGCACCCCTCGAAATGCCACGACGATGGTGACAATGAAACTCCCTATGTATGAGAACAAGGACTGCCCTATCAGGATGGTTAAGAGTACTGCTATCGTAGAAGCAAGCACGATGGATAGCACACGCTTCTGCTTTAACAATGTACGAATAATGGCTGTTAAAGTCAATAAGACATATAGGGAGAGGAGCCATGGAAAAATAAATTCCTGTCGATGAATAAGTACACCAATCAACAATACAAACGGAAATAAAGCGAGATACTCCACAAGCCCATGCCAACATAATGGTAGTAAATTCTTCTCTTTAGCTAACATTTTCTTCACCCACTTTTCCCGCATCTTCCTCTAATAACACCACTTCCACAGCATTACCAAGCTGTCTTAATCGAGCCATTTGGATTTCCATTTTTTCTGTAACTCTGCGTGAAAAAATAATGATATCTGTTTTCGTCAAGCCACGATCAATATCCTCCTGTAGAAAAGCACGGAAATTTCGCGACCGATCCATCTTAATTTTGGCAATAGAATCTAAAATATATTCGGATTGCTGGCCACTGCTTGCCGGCTCTATTCTAATCGAAGGCTTCATACGATCTGTTGTGTTCGTAAATGGTTCAACAAAATATCCATTACATCCAAAGCCTGTTGCAATACCCTGTTCTAATGTATATGTAGCTAACGAAGCCGCATAGGATAATCCCTTTTCAATCCTAACTGGATTATCAATAGGTAACCGAATGTCTTCATCCCAATCAAAATTAACATATATCATTAAATAGTGATCAGCCGTATAGTCCTTTTTGTTAATTTGTAAGGATTGAGCACGAGCAGTTGCCTTCCAATTAATCGAGTTCAATGGATCTCCTTTCTGATAATCCCTTACACCAGATTGTAAAAAGGGATCCTCGATTATCCAGCGCTTCACGGTTATATCTCCAAGCCAGCTATGAGAAGGTAACGGAATATCTTCAATGGGTACCAACTTTGGATAAACAGTAACAGCTGTTTTTGCATTAAATGAATCGAATACTTCCCCAAATCCAATCGCATCTCCAGTCGTCACCGAAACGGTTTCAAGTGGGTAATACCCTCTTTTTGCTCCAATGAGATAATGCCTTCTCGTTATTTTTTGGTAAGGAAATAAGCTGAAAAGAGTCCGATGAAACATCTCTTCTTCCTTACTTTTTCCAATCTCGGATTGCAATTTTAAATTTCCACTCATTTTAGATTCCAAACGGATCCACGGAACCGGTAACAACTTGTTATTTGCAATTTCATCGACCATTTCAATTTGTTCCCCTTCAAAAACAGTTTTCTGCTTGAAGGCACGATGATATGTTATTCCCTTTAAGCCCCATTTACTATAAATCATTCCTTGCAAGAATATAATGATTAATAAGACAACTATGATCCAGGCAATATTCATCCCTTTACCAAATCCTTCTCAGTTGGCACTGGGACATCCTTTAATATATCTGCTATTACATCCTCTACCTCTCCATCTCTAATTCCAATACGCTTAGCCAAAACCAATCGATGGCCCAGCACTGGCTTAGCCATTTTTTTCACATCATCAGGTATAACGTAGGTTCGACCTTGGAGTAAAGCATACACCTGTACAGCTTTTAAAAGGGCTTGACTTCCACGTGGACTAACACCTAACACGATTGCTTCATGATTTCTTGTTTTTTCAATCAGATCCATTAAATAATGAAGAACATCCTCACTCACCTCTACCTCACTATAGACTTTTTGCATACTAATAATCGCTTCCGTGTCTATCACAGCTTTTAAGTTATCTAACGGGTTTAGCTGTTTAAATCTTTTTAATATTTCCATCCCTTCTTGCTTGGACGGATAACCCATATGTATTTTTAATAAAAAACGGTCTAGCTGTGCTTCAGGTAACGGAAATGTTCCTTGATTTTCAACTGGATTTTGTGTGGCGATAACTAAAAAGGGTTCATCCAACCGATGTGTCTCGCCGTCAATAGTCACTTGGCGCTCCTCCATACTTTCCAGTAGACTTGATTGGGTTCTCGGAGTTGCCCGATTAATCTCATCCGCTAATAGAATATTCGTAAAAATCGGTCCAGGTCGAAACTCAAACTCCCCCTTCTCTTGGCTATAAAAATGAATACCTGTAATATCAGAAGGCAACAGATCTGGTGTAAATTGAATCCTCTTAAACTGTCCTTCCAAAGATCTTGCTAATGCTTTTGCCATTAAGGTCTTTCCTGTGCCCGGTACATCCTCTAATAGAACGTGACCTGAAGCAATGATTGCTACCATTAATAAGTCCATCGTATCTCCCTGTCCAACAACGACCTGCTTCATATTCTCTTTTATTTCTTCCGCAACAGTTTGCACATTTTGTAATTCCATTAAATAATCTCCCTCTCTCTTTTGTACACGCTTACAATATCTATATTTCATTTATACCATGAACTATATCTTATTATCAAAAAATTACGTTAATTCTAAAAAAGAGAAACTCCTAAGGGAGGTATGATACAAAGTCAGACACTGTGATAAATATAATTTTCTTCTAAAGGGAAAAATAAGCATTAAATAAAGAATTTTCTGAATTTAATGTGTTTTGCTCTTTCTAAAGGAAAAGGATAGTTTTTTTGAACTAATTTTGTTAGTCTTAAATATAGAAATAATCACTATGAATTATATGATAGACGAGGAGTTTTGAAGATGAGAAAAGTTGTCATCATTGGTGGTGGCTATGGTGGTATGAATGCCTTACATCAATTGCTAGATCATGATTTACCTGATGATGTTCACATTAACGTAATTGATCGAAATCCATACCATTCATTAAAAACAGAATTTTATGCCATTGCTGCTGGTACGAAATCTGATAAAGAAGTACGGATTGATTTTCCAATCCACGAACAAGTTAACTATACCTTTGGAGATATTATTGAGATCGATACAGAAAATAACCAGATCCGTTTAAAAAATAATGAAGAGGCTGTAACCTATGATTACTTACTGATTGGGCTTGGCTGTGAGGATAATTATCACGGCATCCAAGGTGCAATGGAATATACAGAAAGTGTACAAAGTATTGCAAATGCTCGTCAAGCTAATATAAAAGTAAATAATTTGCCAGCATATAGTCAAGTCTCTGTCGTAGGCGCTGGACTAAGTGGTATCGAAGTAGCTTCCGAAATTAGAGAAAGTCGTCCTGACTTAAATATTCGTTTATTAGACCGAGGTGCATCTGTTTTATCTGCATTCGACGAAAAAATCCAATCCTATGTGGAAGAGTGGTTTCATCGTAACGAGGTCGACATTCTTCACCACTCGAACGTAGAGCTAGTAGCAGAAGGTATTTTTTATAATAATGGTGAGGGTATTGAAAGTGATGTCATTATCTGGACTGCAGGTGTGCGTCCGAATTACTTAGTTCGTAGCTTACCTTTTGAAAAGGATCGTCACGAAAAAATTATCATTAATGATTTTTATCAAGTTCCCTCCAATGATAATGTATTTATTGTTGGTGATTGCGCTGCGTCCAATTATTCACCAAGTGCACAGCTTGCCGGAATTCAAGGAGAACAAATAGGAGAAATATTAGCCGCGATATTACGAAATGAAACACCTAAAAGGCCAAAAGAAATTAAACTGAAAGGACAATTAGGCTCTCTCGGCAAATCTGACGGCTTCGGTAACATGTATCGTCAGCCTGTCACTGGACTACTTCCTAGACTAGCAAAATCAGGGGTACTTTGGTTAAACAAACGACATTAAAATTAGATATACAAAGAAAATAGAAGAAAATAGAAGGAAATCACTTGATAAATATTTAAAACGAGTGATTTTCTTCTTTTTTGGTTCTTTTCTTTTTCGGTATATGCGTTATAATACACTTAATGTTCTTTATATAGAACAAAATTTTGAGGAGGAATTAACATGTCGTTAAAGAAAAAGCTTGGAATGGGATTAGCGTCTGCTGCACTTGGAATTGCATTAATTGGTGGAGGTACATATGCCTACTTTAGTGACACAGAAGTGTCGGCAAATTCATTCACTGCGGGTACATTGGACTTATCTGTCAATCCTTCTACCATTATTGATGTAGACAATTTAAAGCCTGGAGATTGGATGAGCCGTTCTTTTGAGCTAGTAAATGATGGTAGTTTAGACATTTCAGCAGTTGATTTGCACACAGATTATACTGTCATTGATGCAAATGGTGACAATGGCTCTGAAGATTTTGGTGAGCATATTCGAGTAAACTTCCTTAAAAACTTAGATAAGGATTCCTTGTTCCAATATCCTCATGAGAATGTCATCACGTCTGCAACATTGGCAGAGCTTCAGGGAGAAGTTCCAGATGCCGTTGAAAATAAAATCTGGGCATTCCTTGGTTGGGGTGACGAAGCAAGTGGAATTGAAGTAGGAGAATCCGATGATTTAATCGTCCAATTCGAATTTGTGGATAATGGTCAGGATCAAAACGTCTTCCAAGGCGATTCTTTAGAGCTAGAATGGACATTTGAAGCACAACAAACGGAAGGTGAAAGTAGATAATGATTTTACATGGGGAGAGAATGCTTCTCTTCTCTCTCCCTTATTTTTATGCCTATATGCTTTCATATGTGTATAAAAATGAGAATGTCCTAATTTAAAAGGGGGGACCAGCTTGAAATTATTTGTTCGTTATAAAAAACTAATTATGCTATTTGCATTACTGATTTCTATTTGTTTAATTGGTCTATCCGGGCTAACCCATCTTACTTCTGTTACCCAATCGAAATTGATTCATTCAACGAGGGATTCTTTTACTGTTCAACTAGGGAATTGGTGGGATAAGAGTGAGCTGGTTATTACTGAACAATCGTATCAAATGAAAGATGCTTGCCCTTCTGTCCAAATTCATTTTACTGTTCAGAATCAGGGGGTTTCAATGTTAGAGTCTACTCATTATTATCTTTATTTTTCAGAAAATGGATCTCCTATAAAGAATGGAAATTTAATCAAAGAAGGTACGATCTCACCCCTTGCCTCAATGGAGGAAAAAACGTTAGTATTCCCTAATCTACAAAATGGACATTACCAACTCAAAGTAAATCAACATCCACTTTACCAAAATAAAAAGGAACAACAGTTTACAAAAAGCCCAGTCATTAAGGCATTTTGTGAATTAGAAAAGGGAAATGTCAATAAAGAGCAGATAGAGTCCACCCCAACTAAAGAACAGACAACCGATCATCCGACGCAGACGAAAACTCTAACCGAAGAGATAAAGGAAAATACAGAACAGAAAATAGAAAAAACAACGGAAGAGAATGCTGACGAAATAATAAACAATGAACAAGAAATAACGGAGCAAGAGGAAGAAGTAGTAAAAGATCATAAAGATGAAGCTTTGAATACAGAGGAGGAAAACGAGGATGGAGAAAAATCAAATGAAGGAATCGAACAAGAAAATAAAGTTCAAGAAAATACTGAGTAATACTATAACAGCCATATTGTTCGTCCTATTAATTACGATTTCTATCTTCGTAATTATAACAAGAGTTAGTGGCAATGAACCGGAAATTTTCGGATACCAGTTAAAAGTCGTCCTCTCAGGGTCAATGGAACCAACCTTCCGAACAGGCTCTGTAATTGCTGTGGAGGAATATACCAATAACTCCTCCATAGAAGTCGATGATGTGATAACATTTGTGGACGAATCTGATCAACTCATTACTCATAGAGTAGTCGATATTCAACAGAATGGTACTCATACACTTTATCAAACGAAAGGGGATAACAACCGTACTCCCGATCAAGCTCTTGTCCAAGATGACAATGTAGTGGCGACATATTCTGGAATGACCATCCCCTATTTAGGCTATATTGTGCATTATATGCAATCACCATTAGGCAGTGCTTTATTATTGATTATTCCAGGTCTTGGTTTATTAGGCTATGGTATGTATAACGTTTGGAGTACGATTATTAGGCTAGAGCGTAAGGCTAAAAATATTTCCGAATGAATGCTTAGGAGGAGGTGTTAATCATGAAAATACTTTTCATTCGAAGTGGGATAATAGGCATTGTGAGTTTGTTCTTATTCTATTCATACCCTATCCATGCTACAGCCTCAAATTTAATTGACATATCTGGCTCACTTACAAAAACGAATCATTTATTTTCAATTGAAAATATTAAGCCAGGTGATTGGGCTGATCGTGAATTGATAATCTCCAATGCTAGTAAGGAAGAAACAACCTATGACTTCGACATCCGTTTTGTGAATGGTTCTAAAAAGTTTTTTCATGCATTAACAATGGAAATTCGTTATGGTGATGCCGTTCTCTTCCATAATAAATTACATGAATTATCTGATCTCCCCTCTCAAACATTAGCTGTAAATGGTCAGGACAATTTAAACATGAGACTCTCTATTCCAAAAGAGCTCGGCAATGAATACCAAGGTCTTTCAGTAGATGCAGAAATTATCATTACAGCCAAGAGTAAAAAAGGGGAGCAAGATAGTATACTTCAGCTTTCCACCAACAGTCCAATAAGCGCTGATAAGCTCCCAAATACAGCCTCCTATATTTTCAACTTCTTACTAATAGGATCTGTTCTTTTATTATTGGGAAGTTGCATTATCTTGCTTATTAAGAGGAAGGATTTTGCTTAATATATTGATCGAAGCTTTGTTGATATTGAAGAACAAAAGCTGGATCAATATATCGTTTTAAACAATTTAAATAATTCTTTTGAATAGATTTTATGAAGTTGTCTTGTAAACGGAATTCAAAAAAGCTAGCTTTTGGCGTTTCTAATTCAAGTAAGTTGTACAATTTGGCAATATCTGAGTTTGTAGCATGCTCGACTAGCTTTCGATATAGTGAATGAATCTTTAATGATTCATATTTTTCCATTACATTGTCATATGGTACAAAATTTAATAATTTTTCATTTTCATCAGGAGGCATTTGATTAAGATATGATAATAAGAATGCTTTTTCTAAATCGAGCGATTGATTCAGCTTATTCTCTATTCTTGTCTCAATTGCTGGAAACTGAAAAGTATCCGTGATCGTATGCCAGAATTTATCTTCGTTTTCTTTTAACAATTCAAATGGCAAAACTAAAATCTTTTCGAAATACCGCTTGTAATACCTTAATATCATTTTCAATTGGAGCGAATAAAATAAAAACAGCCCTTGTTCTTCAACAAAGTCCTGTGCCGAGCCAGACCATCCTTGTTTTATCGATTGAATATAAATAGATCTAATCCAAGAGATCGGTTCTCTAACTGTAATAAGAAGCTGATTCGTTCTTGTTTTATAACGAAGTTGACTACTTGTATAATCAATAAATTTCCAAACCCGCTGTTGGCGACGTATCTCATTTAAAAATGCAGTAGAAAACCCCTCATTACTTAATATCATTATTTGATTATCTTGTTTCGGTCTATCTGTAGAAATATCCGTCTTAATAAGACTATTCATTTTTCCCTTTCTCACTTCTCTTCGTAAATGATGAAGATACTCATTACTACCTTTATTAGACAAACAATAGTTAGGGTCTCTTAACCAAATCTTCTGCATATAGGTAGTGGCAGTCTTCATCATTCCGATATGGATGAGATCGAAGTTCATTGGATCACCAGCTTTTTAAGAAAGTTGTGATATTTTATATTGAACATATAAAATTATTAATCTGATCATTTATTATATGTGTTAATCAAAAGAGCGTTCTCCCATTAGCTTATATAAAACAACTATAATACTGTATTATTTTGAAAAGGTTTAGATATAGGTTGAGGTTGAAAACTAATTCAAAATAATATTCTTACAATTTAACTCTATAAATAATTTAGGATTTAGTTTGTGCCAATTTTTAGTATAAAAATTTTACTTTCCCTTATCTTAACATATGCATCCATAATTCTTTGATCTATAATTTTGCTTTGTATTTTCACAGATTTTTTCATACTCAGTTTCTAATTTCCGTTCTTTTTCAAGTTCATTCTTGATTGCTCGATTAATACAATTAATTTGCTCAGGGATTGGTTAATTGTCCATTAATATTCATCAACTCGAAATACTCTGTAATCCTAAAGGTATACAATGATTAATTTATCCAAGTTGGTGTTCGCTAGCTTTGAGAACTGACTCAATATTAGAAAATGAGTTTTTTCATTCGTACAAATAAAAAATATAGCTTTTCAAAGATCTTATCTAAAAAAACTTTTTTGTAATTATCATTGCTTTTAATGCAAGAGACTTATTAAAGACATTAGCAATGCCAAGCAGATCAGATCTAAAGGTTCCTATGTCTACTTGTCCTAACAATTTTTCATTAGGTAGGTAGTCTAAATTTTAATTGGCGAGTTTCTTCTTAAAAAATACCAAAACACATTTAGTGAAAGCGCAACTTTTGTTTTACCATTTTCAGATTGAAAATCTATTTCAGTATAAAATTCTGTTAAAGCTAGCATCAAAACAGATAATAGATCATTGGTTTAACATAAATTAATTGCAATTATTTAGAAATAATTTATGTTAATGGATACAATCTAGTCCCTAAACCACTGCTAGTATGATTCCTTTCATTATTTCACTTCAGTTACTCTTTAGAATTATTTCATTGAAAATTTCTATAATTTGTTTTGCCCAATTTATTGGATTTTTCAGTTGTTCCTTTTCATACATAACCTGTCCATCATATATTCTTCTTTCTTTATTGAAATAGTAATATTTTAGTCTATCAAAGTACATACTCTTATCTATCGTAAACTCTTCTCCAATAATCTCTGAAATATCAGAAGATTCATTATGACTTATAATAGGCAGTCTCATATTCATTGCCATTCTTCCAATTCTACCATTACCTTCACAGAAAGGATTTACATAAATATCACAGATTTTTAGTAAAGATTGTAAATCATCTTCATAAGTTATAAAAGTAATTTGATTATTTATAATTTCTTCTTGCATTTCTTTATGAACTACTCTATGTTCAGCATTTCCAACTAATAACCACTTAATACTTTTAGTTTCTTTTAAAAATTTTTTAATTATCCTAACAAATTGTATATCAATATCTCCATCTAATCGGTTTCCAGCAGTTACCATTATAAAATCCTTTTCGTCAAATGCCAAATCTAATCTTCTTATATTTTTAAACGGTACTGGAAGTTGATTTGCATGGATAACTTGCTTAAATTGACGCTTTTTATTAACATTAATTTTTTCATATTGACTTTCAACAAATTTTTCATTATGCATTGATGTATAAAGAGTAGCATTCACAAAGCTTGAAGGTTCAGGGGACATACTCATAACCACCACTGGCATGGCTTTAGCTAATACCCATGAACGCAAACTAAAATCAGCTCCCATTAAATAAATTACATCTGGTTGGAATTCTATTATTTCATTAATCTCATTTTGCAGTTTTTCCTGTCTATTCAATAAATAATTTGTGTATTTAATTGTAACATTGAAATCTTTTAAAAATTCATCATGTATATTCTTTAATTTTTGTGAAGGTGTTGAAGAATAAAGGTTTGGATAAACAAATTCTTCTTGACAATAAATGTAAGTGTCATCCACAAATATTGTAATTTCTATATTCTGATCTAGTTTTTTAAGATATTTAGCTATTGTAAGAACTAACAAAGTTGGTGAATGTTTCAGCCCTAATAGTTGAGTAGCAACAATCGCGATTCTTTTCAGTTCCTTATGGTTATGGGATGTTCTATCTGGATAACAAGTACTTATCTTATGTCGATAAAAATTAACGATTCTATCCATTATATTCATCCGATCGCTGATAATATCGGGGTATTTTTGTACTCTTTCTTTAGAAACATTGAATAATGAGTTAATAAGAAATGGATAATGATATTGGATATGTTCTTGGTCATTTTTTAATTCATCCATCATATCCTGTAAAATTCTATCTTTAATTCCTCCTAATTTAACTAACACACTAAAAAAACTCATTTTCTCTACAAAAGGCATTTTACTCCTACTAATATAATTTTTAAAGTGTACATAAAATGCTCTTTGTTTCTCTAATGCAAAACCTGAATAAAGTTCTATTAGTTTATTTAAATCGTCATATTTTTTCTTCTTTTGCAGACATAAATTCGAGATGGTAAGGAAAAATGGCAACATAAGCTCATAATTCCTTTCTACAAAATTTAATAAGTTATCGTCAATAGTTAAATAAGTATCGGGTAATTCTTCAATTAACTTTACGTTTATTCTTTTATAAGCATCACTAATTATAAAAAAATAATCATTTTTTTTAAATGTATAATTCTTTTGTTGTACTTCTGGTTTATCCTCAATCTCTTTAAAGTTAGCCAGACTTTCAAAAAAACAATATCTTCCGTTTGTTAGCATGAAGTTACCGAATTCAGATTCTACATTAAAATTACTAAAATATATTTTCCCTAATAAATTATCTTGCTTAATAGATTTATCATTAAGATTAGATAAAAAAGATACGATTTCTAATTGTTCTTTGTAATTTCTAGAACTTTCGTCACTATTAACAAAAAACACAAAATCATCAACTAGTGTATTGTAGCAGCGATACCAACCTAATAATAAGGGTTTAATATTTGATAATAATACTAGTCTAGATAATTCTTGTTGATTTGAATCACTATATTTTATTTGATCTACTAAAATTGGTAGATGATCTATATTTAGTTGATTCTCGTTATCTACAAACTGTTCTATGATATAACCATTTTCGGAAAAAAATCGATATGTATTTAATAAAGATTCCTCATCCTTAGAAGAAAGATCAGTTATAATCGACAGTACTATTTTTTTCATATAATCACCTATTTCTTATCAATTGACCATAGTCCAGTTTAGAGGTGTTCCCCTTCTCAAATTACATTTTGCTTCTCTTTGTAGAATATTTTCATAGTATTTTGGAGATATACCATATCCTGGCCTAATAGATTTTACATTTTCTTTAGTAAATTTATCGCCTTTTTTTATGTCTTTAACAACAAATAAGGACCGGGACAAGTTTCTATTTTTCTTCTTTGTTTCAGTTAACTCATAGTTCACTTTTCCTAAAGCCAATTCAGCATCCCGCACTGAATTAACCATCTGCTCGAATTCATTTTTATCTAGTGAAAAACTAGCGTCGGGGCCACCTAAAGATTTGTCTAATATTAAATGCTTTTCAATAACTCTTGCACCCATTGCAACAGCAGTTATTGGTACTGTGGTACCAAGAGTATGATCCGATAATCCAACATATACACTAAATGTTTCTTTCATATTTTTCATTGTTAAAAGATTAGCATCCTCAATTTTAGCAGGATATGAGGAAGTACACTTTAATAAAATAATTTGTTCATTTCCCATTCGTCTACATGCTGATATTGCTTCTTCTATTTCAGCTAATGTGGCAATTCCAGTTGAAATTATTACTGGCTTATTTTTTGATGCTACATATTCAATCAATGGTATATCGGTGATTTCAAAAGAAGCGATCTTATATGCAGGAACATTTAAATTTTCTAGGAAATCTACTGCTGAGTAGTCGAACGGACTCGAAAAACATATTAATCCAAGTTCATTGGCATAATTCATCAGTTCTTCATGCCATTCCCAAGGTGTATATGCTTCCTTGTAAAGATCGTATAATGTACGTCCATCCCAAATGGTACCAGTGTTAATTTGGAAATATTCATTATCACAATCAATAGTAATAGTATCTGCTGTATATGTTTGCAGTTTAATAGCATCTGCTCCCGCTTCTTTAGCAGCCTTAATAGTATTTTTTGCTACTGTAATGTCATTACCGTGGTTTGCTGATAATTCTGCAATAATAAAAACTTGTTGAATAATGTTTTTGTTTCCAATTAACAATTCAAGCACCTACCGTTATTGTATATTTAAGATAATCTCCTTGGTTCTCTACAAACTTAAATCCAGCTCTTTCAAATAGTTTTTTTGAAGCAATATTACTAATCTTAATATAGGCTATAATGTTTTTAACATTTTCAAAATATTGCGTGCATTCTTGAACACTTTTTAGTAAAATTGATAAACTTATTCCATTTCCTCTATATTCTTTTTCAATACTTATACTTATTAGTGCTACTTTATACTTAATTTCGAAGCGAACTTGCCCTACAAATTTATTATTTTTATCTTCAATAATGAGGAATAGATATTGATCATTATTGATTACTTTATTAAACCATTCCCTATGATTCTTCCATATTATTTTTTTTTGATTAATCGAATTAGCTCTGACAGTAGAATCATTTGATAAGTGATAGACATTATAGATATCTTCGTTAGTAGCTACTCTCAATCTAAACTTATCTTCTATATCATGGTTAATTAGGAAGTAGTTAACAATATTTTTAGTACTATTTCGATCAATAAAATTAGAAAACTTTTCATATTGATTCTTTCTAACAGAATATGGAATATTTTTTTCAAAGTTATTTAACAAATTTCTAAGCGGGTCATCTTCCAAATAATTTATAAAATCATTAGTTAGGCTTAATTCCAATAAATTACTTACAATTGATTGTTGGTTTTCTGCTACTTTTATTGGTATAAAAGGGGTTCTTGTAGCTATTAATTCATATACTGTTTGTCCGGATCCCGTAATAGTTAGATCTGACATTAGCATTAACTGCTTCATTTCTTCAGCTGTTAAATCAGTGTATAATTGGACATTATCAAATTCTTCACTTTCAATATTGATATTTTTTCTCCCTGATACAACATGGAAGAAGATATTTGGATATTTTCTACAAAGACTCTTAATAATCTGTTTTAAAAAAGCAGTTATATCTGAACCACCTAATGTAATTAATACATTGGCCAAATCCTTTCTTATGGATCTACTTTCAATTTTAGTAAAGTTGTGTCTTAAGCATATTACATGTGGACCTGCTATATAACGGGTTAAAGTTGTAGAATCTACAAATTCTTTTTTCTTCAATGATGGTATGATAACAGTCCCTTTTGGATACTTTATTCTGTAGTAATCATCGAGAAATAAACATGTTCTTGCTAAATTTGATATAACCTCATAAGTATCTTCTTCTGCAATGTATGAATCAACAATACAGTAGTCATCTTCTTTTATAAAATCTTTTAAATACGAATGGAAATACCAGTTTATATTTTCAAATTTTACATTTTTTAATATTTCAGTTGATTCAAAGTCCCCATAAGTAATAAAATATGTCTCTATTCCACGACTTTTCAATTCTTCATAAATGGACGAACATCTAATAATATGACCAAAACCAGTATTGCTACCACCTTCAGTGAATATTAATACTCTCATAAGGGAACCTCTCCATTTATCTTTTTTTGCTCAATATGTGCGTTTATGTTGATTAGGTCTTTATTCTTATCAAACAATTCTAATATCTCATTTATATAAAAGTTGTGTTCCCCCATATAAAGATTATTATAGATCTCTTCTATTAATCGATAATCCTCTTTGGTATCAAGCGTCCATCTATGATTAGAGTTATCTTCCTTATTTTTATAATAAAATATACTAGCTTCATTTTCATATATATATGGAGTCACATGTTCTCTTTGATAAGGTAGAGTAGCATTTATATACGCCTTTTCTAAAGCTTCTCTTGAGAATATTTCAACGTCTAAGCCTCTCGGAAAGGTTCTGAGAGATGCATCTGCTCCTGCGTTTGTAACTAGTGAATAATTATTATTGATAAACACTTCCACCATTTCATCTATCACAATTGGATCGATTAGTGGACAATCCGAAGTTATTCGAATAATGATATTTGCAGAAGATTGAAGAATAGCCTGATAATATCTTTCTAACACATCATTCTCTGATCCTCGATACACTGTGTAACCAAGATCTGTAACTTCTTTAACAATTTGATCATCGTCTTTCTGTATAGTAGTAGCTATAACAATATTATCTACATTTTTAGATTTAGAAACACGGTTGATTACGTGTGAAAGTACCGTTTCCCCTTTTATCTTTTTAAGTACTTTACCTGGTAGTCTAGTTGAACCCATTCTA
Source organism: Gracilibacillus sp. JCM 18860 (assembly GCF_055395245.1). NCBI lineage: Bacteria > Bacillati > Bacillota > Bacilli > Caryophanales > Bacillaceae > Gracilibacillus > Gracilibacillus sp. JCM 18860. The sequence continues at coordinate 4,197,060 of NZ_AP043868.1, read as the reverse complement.
GCCTGAATAATTGCAACAACTTTCAATTGAAATCACCTTAATTTCTTTTTGAATACTTCGTTATGATATTAATTACAACCTTAATTACATGACTTAATTCTTCATCTGTCATACTTGGAAATAACGGCAATGTAATAATTGTTTCATAAAAATGCTCAGAATTTGGACAAATTCCTTTATGAAAACCTAACTCTCGATAAAATGGCTGATAATAAACTGGTATGTAATGAACATTTACGCCAATATTTTTTTCGCGTAATTCCTCAAAGATCGTTTTTCTACTGACACTTAGTTGATCTAAATTTAAACTAATTACATACAAATGCCAGCTACTATCATTATATTCCTTCTGTTTAGGAATATTTATTTCCGATATAGTAACAAAAGCCTTATTATACTTATTGACTATTGACTGTCTTTTCCTTAGAAATTCATCTGACTTATTTAATTGACTTACACCTAAGGCGGCTTGGATATCTGTCATTCTGTAGTTATAACCTAAAAATTGCATCTCATAATACCATGGACCATGGTTATCTATGAATTTAGTCTTATTCCTTGTAATACCATGTGACCTAAATTCAATTAATTTCTCATAATATTCTTTATTGTTGGTGGTTATAATTCCACCTTCACCCGTGGTAATATGTTTAACTGGATGAAAGCTGAACATGGTCATGTCACTTATGCTACCTACTTTTTCCCCTTTATATCTTGCCCCTAACGCATGTGCTGCATCTTCAATAACCACTAAATTGTGCTCAAGAGCAATTTCTTTAATTTGGTCTAAATCACAAGGCTGTCCAGCGTAATCAACAGGTACAATTGCTTTTGTTTTCTCGGTAATTTTTTTTCTGATTTCACGTGGGTCAATATTAAAAGTTTCTTTATCAATATCAGCAAATACAGGTGTTGCTTCCATATACAAAATGCAGTTACTACTAGCTACAAAGGTCATAGGTGAAGTAATTACTTCATCTCCATTCTGAATTCCGGCAGCATAGCAAGCACCGTGTAACGCGGCTGTACCATTTGAAAAGGCAACAGCATACTTTGCATCAACATATTTTGCAACAGATTCTTCAAATCTTCCAACTGTTGGACCTGTAGTCAAATAATCACTCTTTAACACAGAAATTACTGCATTAATATCATCATTATCAATCGTTTGACGTCCATAGGGTATGAAAGCATTATTATCAATATTCATTTTAATACTCCTTATTCATCAATAAGAGTCTTTAGTTCTTCAATTCTTAACCAATGCTCATTTGTTTCACTACTGTATTTAAATCCATCTTTTAATATTTTAAAATCCTGTTCTTTAGTTTCATCCCACCACGGAAATTCAGGCTGTATAATATAATAATTATCACATTCCACTGTCCTTCTAGCATCATCCTCTGTAATCATCACTTCATGAAGCTTCTCACCAGGCCTTATACCAATAATATCAATCTCACACTCTGGGCCAATTGCCTTTGCTAAGTCTGTAATCTTCATACTCGGAATTTTAGGTATAAATATTTCTCCGCCCTTCATTCTTTCAAAACTATCTATAACAAATTGCACACCCTGATCAAGTGTAATCCAAAAACGGGTCATTCTTTCATCAGTTATGGGTAAGTGCCCGGTTTCTTTCATTTTTTTGAAAAATGGTACAACACTTCCTCTACTTCCAACCACATTTCCATATCTCACTACAGCAAATCTTGTATTTTTATCTCCAGCATACGAATTTCCTGCAACAAATAGTTTATCAGATGCTAGTTTTGTTGCACCATATAGATTTACTGGTGCTGCAGCTTTATCTGTACTAAGCGCTACAACTTTTTGCACCCCTTTATCAATTGCGGCTTCAATAATGTTTTGTGCGCCATGAATATTCGTTTTAACTGCTTCAAATGGATTATATTCACATGCATCTACATGCTTCATCGCAGCAGCATGAACAACATAATCAACACCATCAAAAGCTCGATATAAACGCTCTTTATCCCGAACATCCCCAATAAAAAAACGCAGTCTCTCATCAGTAAGTTCTTGTTTCATTTCATATTGTTTTAACTCATCACGACTAAAAATAATTACTTTTTTTACATTTAGATTTAATAATTGTTCAGTAATCTTTTTACCAAATGAACCAGTACCTCCAGTAATAAGTATTGTTTTATTTTCAAGATAACTCATTAAGTCTACCCCTTTTCTTCTACTATCTTCTCTACCAGCTCATTGAAATGAGAATCTAACTCTTTATATTGCTGTGTTAGTTGTTGTAAAAAAACACCAAAGGTTACTTTAAAATGATCCACTTTTACATCTATTCTAGTTTCAAATTTTATCTTTTTCGTTTTTTTGACTAAATTTTCTATTTGAACCCTTAACATAGGTAATAAGAAAGTTAGATAATATTTATTACTTTTTAATTTCTTGAATTTTTTATCAAATTTAGCAAATTCCTTTTCAATATATTGTGAATTTTTTACGTTGACGCTATTATTAGATAACTTCCCTAACTTCCTTATAAAACTATTTAATTCGCCAAGTTGTTGTTCAAATGTCGATTTAGCAGATTTTAAAAATAATAGATTTTTTTTAATCTTGTCAATTTCATACTTAGAATCTGTCTTATACCATTTATGGTTAACCTGTTGATCATGGACAAAATGCTTTTCAATAACTTCTTGTAAGGGTATAAAAGGAGCTCCATTTATTCTTGCCCCCTGTTTAGTCGTGTTATAAACATTAACATTTGAAGTGGCTTTAATATATGCCTCTAATTGCAGTCGCATTCGATTATAACCCTCATCAGTCCAGATATCATCGTTATTTACATCTTTAATTGACAATAGTTTTTTTTTCGACGATATCTCATTATCGTATTCGATCCCTTTAGCATACCTCCTATTATTCTGGTATGATAGATTTTGTCCAACTAAATAGATATTTTTAAACCCTAAATTTGTTAATAACTGATACGTGACTACCGCAATAGAGGGGGCATCATAAACCACCTTAAAATCGTCTACTTCTCTTAATAAAAAAGGGGCTAATGTATCTTGACTAGTAAACATATGAAGCATAGGGCCATTGTAATCATCCAATGTTTCGTATCCAACTGTACTACCAAAAATTAATGGTATATTAGTAATATTTTTATCCTTCACTTTTTGAATGACCATTTGATTCCGTTCCTGAGGGTCATATGTGCATGTCGCATCAGGATAGATCCCCTGATCTATTAAAGAATTAATTGCTGAACCAACTGAAAAGATGTAAGCTAACCCCTTGTCTTTAATCTGTCGTAAATTTTCAAATTCCTCATTCAAGCTAGGTCCTGCTGCAACTATAATGGCAGATTTGTCTTTAAATTGGGATCGCTCAACATCTTTTAAGATGTTTGGTGTTTTCACGATTGTGGGAAAATTCTTTATGGCATTGATAGTCCATCTCTTCTGAAATGAGAAACTTGTTACTATTTTATTTTTTTCATTTTTAAAGAAAGAAACAATAGAATCGTAAAACATCTGTAGTTCCTCTTGATACAACTTCTCATAGATCGGTAGACAAAAGGTTTGAAAGTTTTCATTTAATCTCGTACTGATTTTTTTTATTTGTTCGTCTAGTTGGAAACTTTGATAAAAAATTGTATGTAACCTTTGATTTGACAATTTAGAGATATCATACTCGCTCAAAAATGTTGTAAGTATATCTTTATTTGGTTCATAAATAGAGAAATTAACATTAGGATATTTGCTAATTAATTCGTCTAAATGATATCCTAAGCCTATCCCGAAGATAATAATGTGATTAGTGCCCTCTTCAATAGTAAATTGATCAACTAAACGTCTTGCTTCATTTTGTGGATCATATTTGCTATGAATATATTTATATGTCTCTCCTTGTTTAATCTTTAAGGTTGGAATATTCTTTTTTGTTTGTTCAACTAGAATATGATCTTTATTTAAAACATGCTGCGTTAAATCATTTAATAACTCTCTGTTATATAGTCTCAAATAATTTCTATTTTCAATTAGCATCTTTACGACTTCCTTCTATGTCGATAGTATAAGTGATTATGTTTTTTAGCTTCTCATAGGTAGGCTTAAATTCAAATAAAATAACGTCAGCAATAAGTGTATTATCATCATTTTCTATACCTTCATTTAAAATTTCAACTTGTTCTTGTATTTTATTGTAAGAATCAATATATTCTATCCAATTGCTTGGTTTTTCTTCAAATGAATCGATTTTTGTAATCAATTGTATAAGCCATTGTAATCCTTCTGTAAATTCTGTAAAGCCATTCCACTCCTCATTAGTCGGATTAGAATAAAATTTATTACCTAGATCCTCTAAAGGGATGATTGCTTGATTAATATACTTTTCTGCAGAGTCTAACGTATCATTTATAAATTCCTTTTTCGATTTTGCGATGATTTGCACCGTGGTTATTGTCGCTAAATACCTGTCTAAATATTGCTCTATATCATTATAGAGATCTTTACCGTCTATGACTAAATGACTAAGTATTAATTTGTTATTTAGAAGATTATTTATCTTTTCAATTACCTCATCCACAGATCTTAGGCTATTCAATTCAACTATCTTCTCATCATTATTTAAGATTAATTTCATGTATATCCTCCAATATTACTATTCGTAATAATTATATCGACATATTTTTTTAATAATTAAGAGTAAAAATAAAAAAAGAACCTGGAATTAATATCCAGATCCTTTTCAATAAAATTAATTATCCTAATAATTGAAGTACAGATTGTGGTTGTTGATTTGCTTGAGCTAACATTGATTGAGATGCTTGAGAAAGAATGTTTGCACGAGTCATCTCCATCATTTCTTTTGCCATATCTACATCACGAATACGAGATTCAGCTGCAGATAAGTTCTCAGAAGAGTTATCTAGGTTAGAGATAGTGTGCTCTAAACGGTTTTGGAATGCACCAAGATTAGAACGTTGAGCAGATACTGTTTCAATTGCATCATTGATTACTTCAATTGCTGCAGAAGCTTTTTCATGATCCGCTACAGATAATCCATTTGCCGTACCACTTGTTCCGTCTTCAAGTAATACACCACCATCAGTAGAGTAAGCTGCACCTGAAACTGCTCCATAACCAGAAGCACCTGCCATTAATCCTGACACTGAAGCACCAACTGTATGAGCTCCACTTCCAGTTAATCCTAAAGCTTCAGCACCCATATCTTGAATTGAAATAGTCATGCTTTGACCATTATTCGCACCAACTTGGAATGTTGCTGTAAAACCTGTTGCACCACTTACATTTAACATCTTTTGAGTGTTAAACTCAGTAGTTTCACTGATACGGTTGATTTCTGTAGTTAATTCGTTAATTTCTTTTTGGATTTCGTTACGATCCACACCTACGTTTGTATCGTTGGCAGCTTGTGTAGCTAGCTCACGCATACGTTGAAGGATATTTTGAGTTTCTTGAAGAGCACCTTCAGCAGTTTGGATCATAGAGATACCGTCTTGAGAGTTACGGCTTGCTTGATCTAAACCTTTGATTTGAGCACGCATTTTTTCAGAGATTGCAAGACCTGCTGCGTCATCTCCAGCACGGTTGATACGTAGACCTGAAGAAAGCTTCTCCATTGAGTTTTGCATTGCGCCTTGGTTGATTCCTAGTTGGCGATAAGTATTCATCGCTGGAATATTAGTATTGATAATCATAAATAAATTTCCTCCTTGAAAGTTATGTTTTCCCACATCCTTGTGGAGTTACCGACTAATGTGATTGCGGCCGTCAATCACATCAACCAGCTTCTAATAGTATTATCGGCTCATGTATCGTGATGTTTAATTATTTTTATTATTTTTTTTCAATAAATCAATGATACTGTCTGAAAGATTCGCTGCATCACTATTCTCCGCTTGAATCGACTCATAAACCTCTTGTCGATGGATATCGACATCTCTTGGGGCTGAAATACCTATTTTCACTTGTTCTCCATCAACCTCGAGTATCTTGATCTCGATATCTTCACCAATTTTTATTGCTTCATTAGACTTTCTTGTTAAAACTAACATACTACGCCTCCTTTGTGTTGGAGGATTGCTGGAAGATCGCTTCCCTCGTGGTATATTTTGAATGCATGGTAACTAATTGTTTGGCTTGTTTGTTTGATTGATTAATAATCACTGGTGCTTGAAGATTGGCTGTGCTGGTAGTTAAAGGTTCCCTCACTGTTACAATAGATAATGCTCTTACTTCCTCCTTCTTTTCGATAGAAAGCTGATTTATCGTAGCATCATCTAATTTAAACTGATAGTCTTCCACAAACAAAAACGGATCGATCACCACAAATGCAGGGTTTTGTTGATGAATAGATTGCAATACTTGAAATAAACCACTTTCTTCAAAATTCAATAACACAAAATCTTTTTCATCTAAAAAGCCTGGTATTCCTTGTGGAAAACGAATAATGTCCTCTTCTTTTATTTCTACCACACCAAAATATTTCGTTTCGATTCTCATATGTCACCTCTTTTATAGATCCATTTCAAAATGATTGCCTACAAATTTCATATTAGTAAAATCAATTTCCAGCCAGTTTTTTTGTTTTAAATAGACCTCTACTCCTCCTGGTCGATACTGAAATTGATTTTTCGTTTGTTCTGTACGTATAATAGGCTCGTTTGCCTTTGCTTTAATATCCACCCTAGCTGGTTGGTAATCAAACTTCACACCATCCAAGGAGGGGATCCAGCCAATATTAAACTGCTTCATCGGTCTTTCCCCGTTTTGTTTCGCTATTTGTGCAATACGATTACCACCATTTTCGATTTTCATTAATTGATCACCTTGATGGCGACGTTTTTTTGAGCCTTGTATAGCGGTTTGCATGGCTTCTTGTGCCATTTTTTTCACAGATTGATCAACAGGTATTATACCAACATCTGCTAACGCTTTTGATTGGTCTATCGTTAACTTACCTGGTTCCACATTAATTTGGAGCTCTGCTTCTGGCTGTTTAATTGTTTGTTTAGCAGGTCCTGAATCAATGCTAAGCTTTGCATTTTTAATATTCAGTCCAATCATTGCATTCTGTGACTGAATGCTTATTTGAGGTAATTGCATGATCATTTCTCCTTTTGCGAAAAAGCCTCACCTTAGAATGTAAGGTAAGGCTTTTTAATCAGCGTAAAAAGTCAAGTAAAGTAGGCTGGATCACTCTCGCTCCTGCGCTTAGTGCTGCACGATGGACTGCTTCTTGTGATGTTAAATTCAAAATGACTTCTTCTAAGTCTGCATTTTCATTTTTTGACATCATATCCGTTGCGGTCACTTGTTGTTCTAATACCCGATTTTCGATTAAATCAATTCGATTTTGTCGAGCTCCAAGGTCTGCTCGAGCATTGACGTTATTATCTATATGTCCATCAATTTTTTCTATAAATTGGGCAATTTCCTCATCTGATGCATTATCATCATCTAAAGTATTTGCGAAATCAGTTAGGTCTTTGAATAGGTCTTCTGTAAATACTTCATTCCCTTTTGTATTTACTTGGATTTTTGACCCGGTAGAAACTTCAATATTTACTGCATCTTGATTGCCATAAAATTGAAAGAAATCTGGATTTGCTGCTGAAGTATCCTCTCCATCTAATACATATGGTTTGTCTCCACCATTACCAGTTGTTGCGGTTCCACTGAAAATATACTTATTATTTACTTTCGTGTTAGCAATCTCTAGAATATGCTCTTTTAGTTGTCTCACCTCAGAAGCCATATTGCCTCGCTGGCCTTCTTCATAAGTACCATTTGCCCCTTGAACAGCTAACTCCCGTAAACGTTCAAGCCCCTTTTGTACTTTTTCAAGCGCTGAATCTGTATTATCCATCCAGTTATGTACTTCCCCAATATTTCGTTCATATTGCTCTAATTGATTCACCTGTGTGCGATAATTCATCCCTTTCATCGCAATCACTGGATCATCAGATGGTCGATTTATCTTCTTTCCTGTAGATAATTGCTCCATATATTTACCTAAGCTATTATAGCTGTTACTCAAATTACGCAGCATATTGTTCGTTAACATACTTTGTGTGACTCTCATTTACTCTACTTACCTCCCTACTAATCCCATATTGTTAATAATTCGATCTAACATCTCATCAACCACCGTCATGTTACGTGCAGCAGCATTATAAGCATGTTGGAATTGAATGAGATTTGTCATTTCTTCATCCAGTGAAACCGTACTAATAGACTGTCTTGTTTCTACTACCTGTTTACGGAGAATTTCCGAGTTTCCTTGCATGCGAATGGATTCTTCTGCCTTTACTCCCATTTCTCCAATGATTGATTCAAAATAGCTCTTGATAGAAGCTTTCTCATCTAATGTTGGAACAAAATCCGGAGCTGTATTGTTAGAAGTGATGTATTGTTCTACTCGTTTTGTATAAACATCAGCAAGTGAGATAGCATTTTCACCGTCTCCTGATGCTCCATCACTACTAGCTGCTATTAAATCTGTATCATTTTTAATTGCCTCTGCAACATCAATGGTATCGGCTGTGCTTCCTACGAAAAAGTCAATCCCCTGATCTCCTAAGCCATCCCCATCTGAATCTACTAAGGAGTAACCATTTTTATGTACTGCATTGAATTCATTGACAAAATGCTCAACCATTACATCTAATTCATCTAGCATTTCGTTATATTCACCGGCAGGTACATTCGTTCCGGTACCATCATAATTAAAATCTTGTAAATAACCTGCTCCATCTACTATTGCATTCAATTTACCCTGGACTTCATAATTCTCCCCATAAATAAAAACTTCTTGGTCATAATTAGCAACAAGTGCCTCTATTTGTTCTTCAGAGGTCAGATCTCGATCTGGTTGTGCAAAAAACATAGCTTGTACATTATTTTGATTATCAAAATCAACAAATACGTGGTTAACTGCCTCATCACTACCAGCAATAATGTCTACACTACCATTTACTAAGGTAATTGGGTCTGATCCATTGTTTTCTACACTAGTATTCTCTGTATTAAGAGTTATTGTTACAATCCCTTCTGCTATCGGACTAGGTTGTCCAGTACTCTCACGATAACTCACATTTATATCTACATATTCCGATAATTCATCAATCAAACTATCCCGTTGATCATATAAATCATTTGGAACATAACCGTGTGGCTCTATTTTTGCAATCTGACCATTAAGCTGATTAATTTGATCAATTATAGAATTAACATCTGTCTCTCCAACCCCAATTTCATTTTTTAAATTGGCTCGGACATCTTGTAAGGAGGAATGAACATACTGAAAGGATTCTGCTAATGCTATTGCTCTTTCTTTTACCACGGAACGAGCACCTGAATCCTCTGGGTTAACGGATAAATCTTGTAATGCTTGCCAAAACTGATCCATTGTATGAGACAATCCTGCTTCCGATGGTTCATTAAGAATAGTCTCCATCTTGGACATGATATCTGCTTTAGACGTATAATACCCTACCTTCGCATTCTCCTGACGATATTGCTTATCAATAAAACTATCTCTTATTCTCTCAATAGATCCTGCTTCCACACCTGTTCCAATCTGCCCCGGAATTTGTGGGCGATTCCTAGACGCTGGCGGGAATGGTGTTGTAGCATTAAAATTCACCCGTTGCCTCGTATATCCTGCTGTATTAGCATTTGCTATGTTATGACCTGTTGTATATAAGGCGGTTTGCTGTGCATGTAAAGCACGTTTTGCTACCTCTAATCCACCAAAGCTTCCTAACATTTCTTCTCCTCCTCATTATGCCTTTGAATCAAATACGGATCGTTTCGACAAGGAATCCTGTGAAGATTTCCCATTCCCATAGTTCAAATTTTTAAGGGATGGCTGCACCATATCCAAGGACAAACGAACAAATTGAAGTGATTGTTCCGTCAATTGTTTATTTAGATCCTCTTGTCTTCTTAGATCTAACAGTAATTCTGCTAGCCTTAAGGTTACCGCTTCAAGAGCAGTTCTCTCTTCTCCTTCTGCGTATTCCTCAATAATAGTGGAGACTGAAATATTCTGATCAAGCTGATTTGAATTAGCCCAGATCTCCACCATTTCATTACGCTTCTGTTCCATTTGATTAATCGCCTGCACATGCTTTTGCTCTTGATTCAATAAGCGTTGTAATCCCTCTATATTGCCTTCCTTCAGCACTTCTGTTTTTTGTTTTGAAACGTGAAGTAGACTTTCATGTAACTGAATCATTTTCTCTAACTGTTGCGTTATTTTCCGAACTGACATGTAAGTGTCTGCTCCTTTTAGCTTAATTATTTCCAAAAATTCAAGATTTTCCTTGCTGTTTCTTTTACATTTACTTTATATTCGCCTGTTTCGATTTGCTGCTGAATTTCCTTCACATAGGCTTGGCGACTATCCTTTGCTTGCATTTCTTTTGCTTTATTAGAAATTTGTAATTGGTCTTCCTGACGTGTAGTGGATTTATGGGATGTTTGTTTTTTCTGTATCTGTTGTTGATATGGATTAACATTCGTATGGTTTGGTCCGTTCACTTTCATGACCACTCACCTCTTTCCTAACTATTGCGTATCCTATATTCTATATCATGTATATCGACAACTCAGCCAAAAAGTTAAATATATTTTTAGTATAACTAGGTTGAGCGACAATGAGAAGTAATTTTTAAGAACGCTAGTCTTTCGTAAAATATGTTCGAATTTTCTTTTCGTCTTCTTCATTTCGTTGCTTTATTTGATCTATCTCATGATGTTTTTTTAAATCATATTTTATGTCATTCTTACATTTATCACATAGTACCCCAGATGACACGGGCTCACCACATCGTTCACAAGAAGTATACAAATTAGGAAACTGAGATCGCCGTAAACGTTTATCCTTCACGAATTGTAGAATAATTTCATGTTCGACTTCTGTTGCTTCTGAAATCTCTGTTATTGTTGCTTGTCTATTTTTTCTTATTCGTAAAAACTGAACTACACTTTCATATTTTTTCTCTTCTTCCTTCATACAATCTGGACAGATCGATCTGTTTATCTTCGCAAAAACTTTATCACAATATTCGCAATTTGCCAGTTCAGCCATCATGGGCTACCTCCCTTTTATCTATCGAATTAACGTAAAACTATATACATGTGGGCAACCAGCTAATTTCAATGTTTTGGCTGCATGATAGATTGTAGTACCTGTTGTATAAATATCATCGACAATAACAGCGGTTTTGTTTAGGCCTGTTTCTAGATAAAATGGATTGTTAGATTCTAAACGAGCTCTTTTAGATTTTTTGGATTGTTTTTCTGTTTTTGTTGGATCCCTTTTTAAAATCGATGGAATAATAGATTTCTTTGATATAATCATTGCAATAGCTTCTGATTGATTGAAGGCACGCTCATATAACCTCTCTTCTGTTAGTGGTATTGGTATCATAACAAAATTTGAATCTAATTTTGAAAAATGTTGATCAAATACTTCGAGAATATATGGTTTGAATATTTCAATTAAATGGTAATCACCTCTGTATTTCCATTGTGAGATAATTTCTTTCATGAAGGAGTTATACTGGAAAACTGCACGGTTTTTCTCTAGTACTTCTTTACACTCCCCACGCGTTTCCCACCTTATGCAATCCGAGCATAGCCCTTGTTGCTTCATTTGTCGACCACATTTTTCGCATATGTCTCCTTCTATCTGTTCTATCTTTTTTTGGCATTCTTCACATAGGTTGCTAGCTTTATTAGGAAAAAGAAAATTGGACCATGTCACCTCTGTTTGAATAAAGGACTGACAAATTAAACAGTAGCTCATAACGCTTTTCCTTTCTGGTTCATTCGTTTTATTTGCTTGACCGCTTGAATCATAGCTTCTGTCTTACCTTGATGAATCAACAATACATCTCCTGTTGGATCTTTTGGGCTTCTGCCAGCGCGTCCAGCAATTTGAACGATTGCTGCTTCATCAAAAACGTCGTGACCAGCATCGATCATAACCACGTCAATGGAAGGAAAGGTGACGCCTCGTTCTAAAATCGTTGTTGTTATTAATACATTTATTTTCCCTTCACGGTATGCTGTAATTTTCTCTTTTCGTTTTGGATCATCGGCATGAACGGTAGCAAGGTCCAGACCTTTTTCCTCTAGTAATTTCGCAAAAGGAGTTAGCAGTTGTATCGTTGGAACAAATAGTAACCATTGTCGCTTCGGATCATGGCTATCTAGAAACGCTTCTAAACTATGAAGCATTTTATTTTGAGAGATTTTTCGCTTGAGACCTAACTCAAGCCTTAAACGTGGAACAGGTAGTGGATAGCCATGAAAACGAATCGGGACAAAGATAGCTTTTAATTTGTTCGATTCAATCAATCGTTTTTGTTTTGGGCGAGGCGTTGCGGTGAGATAAATTTTAGTGGCATATTTTTTGGCAGATCTTACTGCAAACTGATGTAGTAATGGATCATGATGAAATGGAAAGGCATCGAGTTCATCAATGATAAGTAAATCAAATGCATTCTGATAACGGATTAACTGATGGGTAGTTGCGATAATAAGCTGCCCAACACCTGTCCTATCCCCTGTTCCGCCATATAATGCCTCCATTTCTGTATTTGGAAACACCTCTTTTAGACGGGGGTATAATTCTTGGACAACATCTGCTCTTGGTGTAGCAAGACAAATCCTTTTATTATGTCTAATCGCTTCTGTAATTGCTGGATAAAGCATTTCTGTTTTACCTGCACCGCAAACCGCCCAAATCAGTAGCTCTTGCTTCGGTTTACTAGTAGCATGAAGGATAGCATTTGCTGCTAACTGCTGATGCTTAGTTAGAGTACCATCCCAGTAGCATGGATTTTTTTGCTGTGGCCAGACGATATCAGGTCCCGTCCAAAGGAATAGTTCTTCACAAAAAAGTACTCTACCAGTTTGGATACAATTTCGGCAATATACATGGGTGGTTTGGCAACGAGAGCATGGGATTTTACCAAAGTGATGTAGGGTAGTGGTGTGACATCTATTACATTTATATTGATGAAATTTTCTCGTGATTGCTGGAATTGATTGAAGGTAACCAAGTTCTATTAGATGGTGAAATTGGTCATTGGGGATATTAATTTCTTCACGAAGTAAAATTTTCCCTGCTAAATAATGACTTTCTTTCATACAAACCTCCTATTCTACCATTTTGTTCGTCATCAATAGAAGGAGTTGCAAACTAAAACCTAAGGTAATGTCTGCATGACCAACCTCCTCCTCTGATGAAAGTCTCGCTTTATTTCAATACAGAAAAATTGCTTATTTTTTGTACCATCCTATCCCTAAAGACCCTTCTCCCAAATGTGTCCCGATTACCGGACCAAAATAGCTAAGTTCGAAGTCGACATGAGGATATTTTTCCATTAACTGTTGCATGATTTCATTTGCATCTGCTTCTCTGTTAGCATGGATAATGGTTGCTCGGAGCGGTTCTCCACTACTTGCATCCTCATCAAATAACTGAAAAATTCGTTTTAAAGCTTTCTTCTCTGTTCGGATTTTTTCAAATGGAACGATAATCGTATCTTCAAAATGTAGAATTGGTTTAATTTGAAGCATACTTCCGATTAGGGCTTGAGCTCCATTCAATCGGCCACCGCGATGTAGATGGGAAAGATCATCCACCATAAAGTAGGCTCTCAAGCTTTTCTTCATTTCATCAAGCCTTTGAAGAATAGTAGGAGCATCCTTTCCTTCTTTAGATAATCTTGCCGCTTCTAAAACGTAAAATCCTTGGGCCATACAACTAATCTCTGAATCGAATGGATAGACCTCTATATTATCTGCCATTGATTGTGCAGTTCTAACCGTTTGATACGTGCCACTAATACCACTAGATAAAGTGATAAAGATAGCTTGGTCATATTCCTTTGATAGTTCACCTAGTTTTTCATTTATCTTACCAATGGATGGTTGGGTTGTTTTGGGTAGCTGTTTAATTGTTTTCACTTTTTCATAGAATTCATCTGTCGTGATATCTACCTCTTCTTGATAGGCCTTATCACCGAACACTACACTTAGTGGCACCATGTGAATATGATTTTTTTCTCTTTGCTGTTCAGGTATATATGCTGTACTATCTGTAATGATTGCAACCTTCATCACATCGTTTCCTTCCTATAATTTATATTGCCTTCTATTTTACCTAATTATGAATGGGATGCATAGTAATATTATATAAATTTCTAAGTGTTCATTCTGCCATGTCCGGTTCTTTTTAGTTAGAAATCTATATATTTTGCTATAATACCCGTTTTTCCTCCCACCAAATAATAAAATCCCCGAACATCTCCGGGGATTTCGCGTAATTTATAAAATTTCAACCCAACCTTTTTTGATCGCGATAACGACAGCTTGGGTTCGATCCTTAACTTTCATTTTTTGCAGGATACTACTCACGTGATTTTTCACGGTTTTTTCACTTATATAGAGGGATTCAGAAATTCCTTTATTGCTTTTCCCTTCAGCTAGTAATTGTAGAACCTGGCATTCTCTTCGAGTAAGTAAATGCAATGGTTTACGATGATCGATTTTCTTTAATTTAGATAATGTATTATCCGAACCATAAAGCGCATCTTCTTCTGCTATTAATCTGCGGTACTCTTGAACTAAGTTATGGGTTACTTTCGGATGGAGGTAAGATCCGCCTTCACTTACAACAGTAATTGCTTCAATTAGGGCATCAGAATCCATTTCTTTCAACAAATAGCCTTGAGCGCCAGATTTTAATGCATGTGTTACATAATTTTCATCATCATGGATGGACAAAATAATGACTTTAACTCCAGGATATTTTTCTAATAATTCTGCAGTAGCTTCGACACCATTAACATCAGGCATGTTAATATCCATCAAGACTACATCAGGTTTGTACTTTTTAACTAGGTCAATGGCAATCGAACCATCATCCCCTTCTGCTAATACGTTAAAGCCTGATTCTAATTCTAGAATTCGCTTGACACCTTCCCTAAATAGTTTGTGATCATCGATTAGTATGATATTTGTTGTCATGTAAAAACCTCCTAGATTTTATTCTATTTTTATCTATGCTTTTAGGAAAACGTTCTTTTTTACTAGCTCAAAGTTATTATACACTGATTCTAAATAATGTGTTAATTTTTAGTTATTGGAATTCGTATCAAAACCTGTGTTCCTTTTCCGAGTTCACTTTTAATTTCTAGTTTGCCACTTAACATTTCAATCCGTTCTTTCATCCCTATAATCCCGAATGATTTTTCATTTTTAAGAGACTGATCAAAGCCTTTTCCATTATCACGTATTAAAACAGTAGCTTGATCCTTCATAATCTCTAGCTTTACATCAATTCTAGGTGCTTCAGCATGCTTTAAAGCATTTTGTATCGATTCTTGTATTAACCGAAAGAGTGCTACTTCATATTGTCCTGCTAATCTTTCCTCCGGTGCTCTGTATGTAAAATAAATCTCTCCATGCTGATCCTCGAGTGTAGCTATATATTTCTTTATCGTCGGAACAAGTCCTAAATCATCTAAAGCCATTGGTCTGAGATCATAAATAATCCTTCTAACCTCATGTAATGAATCACGAATCATAACACGAGTGCTTTTCAGCTCTGACATCGCATTTTCTACATCCCCTTTACGATAAGCACGCTCGACAATGTCGGATCTAAGCAGGATATTCGCAAGCATCTGTGCAGGACCGTCGTGCATTTCTCTTGAAAGTCTACGCCTTTCCTCCTCTTGTGCTTCAATTATCTTCAAGCCAAAAGCTTGTTTTTCTTGGGCATTTTGTAGTATATCTGATATATGTTTGAAATCTTCACTTAAATAATTGAGGATGATCGAGATCTTCCCCATAACATTCTCAGCTCTCGCAACGGTGCCTTCGATGGTTTTCAGGCGTAGCTCGATCTCATCCCTTCTATGACGTAAAGATTTTTCCTTATCACGCTTCATAATGAATTCTGACTGAATTTGATGAGCTACATCATAAGCATTTCGTATCGCATCCTCCGAATAAGTGGCGAAATTTCTACTCACCTCTGAAAGCTTTTTTCGTGCTAAGCTAGACTTACGCTCTAGTTCATTACCTTCTTCGATGGTTTTGGCTACTTGCTTCTTCAAGGTTGCTAGCTCTTTCGTCAGCGCTTCATATTCTTTACGTGATTCTTCAGTGATATCGAAAACATCATCCTTACTATTTTTGACTGTTTCGATCATTTCTTCTATTATAGAATCTAAATCATGCTCCAGGTTCTCCATATTATTCAACTTTCACCACCTAGTCTCATTTACACATTTTCGATATAATTAGTACTTTTTATGGGGGTATAAATAATTTTGTTGTAGTACGATTTTACACATTATTTGTGTGATAATACAAGTTTTTTAGGAGGAAAGACAATGCTCGATCAATATTATACTGTAAAACACGAGGGAGTTGATGAACAAGTCATCCAAAAATCTCGTTTTATCGGTTATGTAAAACGTGTAGAAACCGAAGAAGCTGCTCAGCAATTCATTTCTCAAATAAAGAAAAAACACCATGATGCAACACATAATTGTTCTGCATATATGATTGGAGAACATGACCAACTACAAAAAGCAAATGATGACGGCGAGCCGAGTGGTACAGCTGGTGTACCTATCCTAGAAGTCTTAAAAAAGAGGCAGTTAAAAGACACAGTAGTTGTCATAACTAGGTATTTTGGTGGTATAAAGCTTGGTGCTGGTGGCTTAATTCGTGCATATGCAAGTACCACATCTCTTGCAATCAATTCTACTGGTGTTGTGGAAAGAAGTCTAATGCAAGAAGTAATCCTAACCATTGACTATCCATTACTTGGAAAAGTCGAAAATGAACTACAACAATCCTCTTTCATTTTAGACAAGATAGAATACTTAGCACAGGTAACACTACATGTTTATGTAAAAAAAGATGAAACAAACAAATTTAAGGATTGGCTGATAAACCTTACTAATAGTCAAGTTATCTTAACAGACGGTGACGTGAAATATATCGAGGTTGATCTACCTATTACTAATGACCTTTAATCACATTTCCCTGGGAATAATTTTTTAAAAGAGTGTGACAAATCTATAATTCTAGTTGCACACTCTTTTATTTTTACTTTTTTAATGTAATCACATTAGATTGTTTGATTTCATCTGATAGTTTTTTTATAAAATCAGAGGAATTTTCAATTTGATCACGCTCTGTTTCATCTAACATTTTTTGTAGGATAGATTTGTAAATTTCCTGTTCGGACAAACTCTCAACCCCTTTTTCGTACCCTCTAGTATATAATATGTTAGTGCATGATTTTTGTTCGATGCTGAATGATACGAAGAATAGAAATAATAAGCACAGCGATGATTGCACCTATCCCATCCAAAAAGATATCCCCTATATATGGGGTGCGATTTGGTGTCCAACCTTGATGCCATTCATCGAAAATAGCGTACAATATCGTGGAAAAAAATGCAAATAAAACTGCCATTCTACTACTAGCTATCGTTCTCGTAAATGCATAGTATAGCAATAGACAAAGAATTAGAAACACCGTAACATGTGCTCCTTTTCGAATAAAGAATTCGATGAATCCTCCGATCCCAAGAGATGCGATGCTTACTTCTGATTGATGATATACAAAGGAAACATGATCAAATATCGGTTCCAAAAAGGTTAGATCCAAATATTTTGCTAATGTTGGCTTTAAATCTTGGTCTTCGTAGGGCTGTGAAGATGAATAAAAGATAACCCCCATCCAAAGTAATGCTGGTATATAATAGGTATACTTTTTCATCTGCTTCTCCTTTACTTACGAATAAATTATCCCCTATGCCGACTCTACTATATCATTGGCAATTACCTATTTTATTTCGGGGGTATTTTGATAGATTATACAACATATTATAAAAACAAGAAAGAATGCGCGAAAGAAAAAAAGCCAGTCTCTTGAGTAAGGACTGACTTATTATTAGTTTAATGTGATTGTTTTTTCCATTTATTAAATTCTAAAAAATCTTTAAATTCCTCTTTTGATACACCTGACTTCATGGCTTCTTCCGCTAATTGTAACCATTCATCGTCTAATTGTTGGCGAAGTGTTTCATTATCTGCACTCATTAACAGCTCATTGACAGATACTCCAAGAACCTTTCCTACCTTTTCCATAAATTGAATAGACGGATTGGACTGAATTCCACGTTCAATGGAGCTTAAATATGATTTAGCAACTCCAGCTTGTTCTGCAACCTCTGAAAGAGACATTCTCTTTTCTTTTCGGATTCCTTGTATTTTTTTGCCAATCATAGTGACTCACCTACTTTCTATTTTCCAATATCATTATAGCACAATCTTCCCATTTGTTCTATATAAAGTTACATTTTTTGTCGAAATCATGAATAACATATGAATAAAACGTGTATTTTAGACGAATAATTAGTTCTAAATACCTATTTTAGTTCTTGAAATAGAATGGGTATTTTTACAAGTATAGGCATTAAATAACGAAAATATGATGAATTTTTTTATTTTGCTTTGCGTGCATTTTTCACCATTTACCAGTATAATATGTATAACATATGTAGTGAGGTGTTTCAATGAGGAAATTAGCCTTAATCTTTATCATTGCTGGTTTAGTATTACTAGGAGTTGGGGGCTATCAATATTTCAAGATCCAAGCGGCTGAAAAGCAAGCGGCAACAGAGGCAAAGGAATTCCTAAAGCAACCTTCAGATCAAAAGTCAGCAGAAGATTCTTGGAAGTACTCTTCTGATACCTTTTTCCCTGAAACAGGGCTTGAGGTTGGTTTTTTAAGAATTCCTACACTAGATGCTGAACTTCCTATCGTGGAAGGAACGGATCCTGATGACTTGGAGAAAGGCGTTGGGCATTATAAAGGCTCAGCATATCCATTACAAAATGATCAAATTGTACTGTCTGGACATCGAGACACTGTCTTTCGTAGTCTTGGTGAAGTGAAAATTGGTGATACTTTTGTGATTGAATTACCATATGGTGAATATACATATGAAATGGTAGATTCAAAAATAGTAGATGCAGATGATACAACAATTATAAAGTCTACAGCACCTCGAGAAGAGCTTGTGATTACAACCTGCTATCCATTTTCTTATGTAGGTAATGCACCAGATCGCTACATCATTTATGCAAAACCTGTTTACTAAAAAGCGTATGATCTTATACGCTTTTTCTATTTATCACAACAAATAATGAGGGGGAATAATTTGTGATGAAAAAGTTTTTATTTTTAGGCACTATACTCTTTACAGTATTACTCATCGGCTGCCAAGAAAAAGAGGAAGTGGAGCCAGAGGAACGCTTACAAGAGTATGCTGATCATTGGATGAACCAGGAGTATGAAAAAATGTATAAGATGGTAGCGGAAACAGAGAAAGAAGATTTTATTGATCGTTACCAAAAGATATATAAAGACTTAGAAATAAACAAAGTGGATGTTTCGTTTGACGTCCCAGATACAGAAGAAAAAGAAAAAAACGACGAAGCAGAAACAGAAGTATTTCCTCTGAAAGTCAGTATGGAGTCTGTTGCAGGACCGATCACTTTCGATACCGAAGTCGAAATGAAAAAGGTCGTTAAAGAGGTGGAAGGTGAAGAAAAAACGGACTGGCTTGTTAATTGGAATCCTGGACTTATTTTTCCTGAAATAAAAGATGGGGGCACAATAGGTTTAGAAACCATTGAGCCTAAAAGAGGAGAAATCTATGACCGAAATCGAGAAGGACTTGCTGTTAATGCAAGTGTCTATGAGTTAGGCGTCGTACCTGAACAGTTCACGGATGATAAGATCAAGAGTGAGAAAGAAACCATTGCTAAAGCATTGGGTATTACTGTAGAAGAAATAGATAATGCTTTAGATGCTAACTGGGTCCAACCTAATTATTTTGTCCCATTAAAGGTTGTTCCTTCTTTAACAGACGAAATAGAAAAGGCGATTAGTTCTGTCCCAACACTAAAAACCCAAACCACCACAGGCAGAATTTATCCATTAGGGGAAGCAGCGGCCCATTTAGTAGGATATATTGCACCAGTTACAGCAGAAAAATTGGAAGATTTAGATGATGCCTCTTATTCAGAGAATGATATGGTTGGTTATCGAGGATTAGAAGAACTATATGAAGAACAACTTCGTGGAGAAGCTGGGGTCAAGATTACCGTTGAAAAAGAAGGGCAAGAGCCTGTTATTCTAGCGGAAAAAGAAGTGAAAAATGGTGAAAATCTAAATTTAACGATAGATATAAAAGCACAAAAGAAAATATTTGAACAAATGGACAATGAACCTGGAACGGCCACTGCTATTGATCCTAAAACAGGAGAGACATTAGCTTTAGTCAGCAGCCCTTCCTTTGATCCAAATGCCTTTATTTATGGATTGAGTAATACCCAATGGACAGAATGGCAGGAAGATCCGAATAACCCATTACTAAATCGATTTGCTTCGACCTTTGCACCTGGTTCCGTTTTTAAACCGATAACTAGTACAGTTGGCTTGGAAAATGGTTCGATTGATCCTAATGAAACATTTGAAATTGACGGTCTCACTTGGCAGAAAGAAGGCTGGGGAAATTATTATATAACAAGGGTTTCTCCATCTAATGGACCTGTTGATTTAGATGATGCACTCGTACGCTCAGATAATATTTATTTTGCTATGCAGGCATTGGATATGGGAGCAGATGCCTTTGTGAAGGGATTAAAAGAGTTCGGATTGGGCGAAGATGTTCCGTTCACTTACCCGATTGAAAAAAGTACGATTTCCTCTGATGGAAATATTACTGAGGAAGTACTTCTAGCAGATTCTAGTTATGGGCAAGGGGAAGTACAAATGAGTGCCCTTCATCTCGCAAGTGCTTTTTCGATATTTCTAAATGATGGAAATATGGTAAAGCCTACTTTATTGTTAGATGAGGCAGATGGCGAAAGCTGGAAGCAAGGATTAATATCTGCTGAGAATTCCTCATTAATAAAAGAATCCATGAGAAGAGTCGTTACTCATGGCACGGGAAAAGCAGCCAACTTAGATAGTATAGAAATTGCTGGGAAAACAGGTACTGCAGAATTGAAACAATCCAAGGATGAAGAAAACGGTCAAGAAAATGGCTGGTTTGTCGGATATCCTACAGACGGAAGTATCCTCATTTCTATGTTTATCGAGCATGTGGAAGATAATAATGGAAGTGGGTATGTAACAGAAAAAGCCGCAAACGTTTTGGCTGAGCTTAAAGAATAGAGTAACGGACATTCCGGAAGTGATCTGGAATGTCCGTTTTAGTTATTGTTGGCTTTTGTGTCAAGAGTTTAACAATACTAGGATATATTTTTTATCTTAGCTATCCTGCTTCGCAACTGCTATATTACCGAGATATATCTTTTTATCTTGGCTATCTTGCTTGGTATCAACTATATTGCCAACATATATCTTTTTATCTTGACTATCCTGCTTGACATCGATCTTGTTACCAAGATAAACCCTTTTATTCTACATTTTTATCACACTATAATTTAATCACTTTGTTTTCTCGACTACTTTGATAAACTGCATCTAAAATAGCCATCTGTTTTTTCATTTCTTCCACATTATAAGCTAATGGTTTTTGTTCTAAGACAGAACTAGCAAAATTTTCCACCATTAATTTATATTGATCACCAGCTTCTTTATGAGTGACAGGTGTTTACCCTTCTTTTTTTAACACCAATTCTCCAGCCATATTCTCATTCTCATCTGGACGAAAGGCTGTCGTTACGGTTATCGTACCTTTAGAGCCTACAACTTCGTAGGATTGACGGTTAATTGTATCAAAGCTTGTATCAAATACTCCTAATTTCCCATCATGAAAGGTTAGCACTCCTATCATTGTCGTATCTACTTGAGATTCTCTTTTTTTCGTAGAACTAGCATAAACCGATATAGGCTCGTCTGATAAAATATTTCGAATTGCATGTAATGTATAACAACCGACGTCATACATTGCCCCTCCTCCTAGGTGGTTTTGCAAGCGGATATTTTGATCATTATCTAAGTAAAAGGAAAAGCTGGCCCTCATCATAACTATTTCTCCAATTTCTCCATTGCTGATTAACTTCTTCACTTTCTGATGTTGTGGATGAAATTGATACATAAATGCTTCCATAAATGTAATTTTGTTTTGTTTTGCTGTCTCTATCATTTCTAATAATTCGCCATTATTCAAAGCTACAGGCTTCTCACACAATACGTGCTTTTTAAAATTCGCTGCTTCAATCATCCATTGTTTATGCATGGAATTAGGTAGCGGAATATAGACAGCGTCAATTTGCTCGTCTTTTAACAATGCATCATAGCTATCATAAGCTTTAGGGATAGCCCATTTATCTGCCACCTCTTGTGCCTTTTCCAACTTACGACTTGCTATCGCCACAACCTCTCCATTACTAGATCGTTGAATAGCTGGAATAACCTGCTCTTGTCCAATTTTTGCAGTACTTAATACGCCCCATCTTAGTTTTGGCATATGTAGCTCCTCCTTCTTATGCTATAACCGAACTATATTGTCCAGTGATATAAGTATTCGCCTCTGCGTCGGTAAATACAACTGCTTTTGGAAATTCTACTCGAAATCCCAAGTACTTCCTACTCTTTATCATACAAAAACTTTTATAGTTACAAGTAAAAAAAGCAGGTATGTTCACCTGCTTTCAAGTAATTACATCTCATTTAATTTTGTTGTATATAGTTGAAATTTTGCTTGATCTCTTTCATCAAGAGCTTTATCTATTAATCTTAATAAATTATTTCTTTCCAATTCCATAATCGCATGGTCAATATTATCCTTTTTATTTTTTGTTTGTGGCATGACCATATATGAACTTAAAACGATGGACAGATGATCTTCAAAGTCTTTTATTTTCATAAGATCTTCTAATGTAATGCGATTATATTTCTTTCCTTTTTGGAAAACAAATACAGCATCCTTATTTTCTATTTCCTGTGTATCGCGATTGATTCGGATTTCTCTCGCTTCAAGTGGAACAAAATGGTATACTTTTTCATCCATTAATAATGAAAAGTATTGATATGCTAACATCACCCGAATGTAGTTGCCTTCTTCCTTTACGTAATAGGGTTTGAACATTTTAACCGAAAGCAAGTCTGCCACCTCCTCAAAAATTCGCTGAAACAACATTCTAGAAGATATATCTCTTATTTTACATCATATGCACCGAATAAGAAAGCGTTTACACTTATTTTATTTTTATTTCAAAAAAATTAGTACTATAGTTTTTTTTCACTTGTTGCGTTATACTATCGGATAGAAAGTTGAGGGAGTTTTACGTAATGAAGAATTATTTAAGCAATCGGATTCTTGGTAGGCGTATTATTAAGACAGCATTAGCCGTATTCTTTACTTCCGTCATTTGTGAGTGGTTGGAATGGCCACCTGTTTTTGCTGTCATAACCGCTATTGTCTCCATCGAACCAACTGTTGGTGAATCTATTCGAAAGGGGATTGTCCGGTTCCCAGCTTCTGCTATCGGATCTTTTTATGCAGTCCTCTTTATATACTTTTTTGAAAATTCACCAATTACATATACATTGGCTGCTTTTTTCACGATTATTACTTGTTATAAGCTTGGATTACACGCAGGACTTCTTGTGGCCACATTAACATCTGTTGCAATGGTAGAAGTAATTCATGCTAATTTATTTATTTCATTTGTTATTCGTCTCGGAACAACAACCGTTGGGCTACTCGTCTCCACTATAGTGAATATGTTTATTTTGCCACCAAATTATACGAAGCGGATTTCGATGGATTTACATCAGCTCTTAAAAGGAACAGGAGAGACACTAGAGCTCATCGTTGATCCATTAATGAAAAATGATCGTAATCAGCAGAAGAAAGAACGTATTTTGTCTCGATTTGATCAAATGAAGCGCTCCTTAGATAAAACAGAAAGATTGTTACACTATCAAGCAGATGAAGCCAAATATCATCGCTTAAAAGAATCGACCAAAAAACTTTTTGATCAAGAGCAAAAAAATTTAACCAAAATTCGCCTTATTCACTATCATATTGGAAATCTTATCAATACACCTATTCAGTCAATCTGTTGGTCGGAAAAAGAATGTCAAGATATCTTCCATCTGGTGCACTCATTAGCAGACTATATGAGGCATCCTGATCACTATAAAGCGAGTATCTACAGAAAACAAGTAAAATTGTTAATGGACCAATTTTGGGCGAGTAAAAAGCCTACGAATGATATGAATACAAATCTATTCACACCTGAAATTATTGTATTATATGAATTACTATCCATTTTTAATCTTACTGAGGACATCCTAAAAATAGAAAATAAGGTAAGAGCTACATAATCTATTCACTTAAATTATAAAACCCGTGTCAGTATAGGATGCCCTGAAAAATTAGAGTGAAATCTAACCTTTCGGGGTTGCTCCCTAGACACGGGTTTGTTATTTAGATCTTGAATTGTCTCACTAAACTATTTAGCTCTTCAGCTAATTTTGCTAATTCATCCGAATTGGCGGATACCTCCTCCATAGAACTACTCGCTTGCTGAGCAGATGCTGATGTCTGTTCAACTCCTGCAGCAGATTCTTCAGAAATGGAAGCAATTTCTTCAACAGATGTATTAATTTCTATACTACTTGAAGAAATCTCTTCAAAATTTTTATTAATAGTTTCGAGACTGCTCACCATATTGTGGACGGCGTCATTAATCTTCACAAAGGTTGTACCTGTTTGTTCAATTTGGGCCGATCCATGCTCTACTTCGTCATATCCCTCTTCAAGTGCTTTTGTAACAACTGTAGATTCCTGCTGAATATTAGTGACAATGGACGTAATATCTGTCACCGAGCTCCCTACCTGTTCCGCTAATTTTCTTACCTCATCAGCAACAACAGCAAATCCTTTACCATGCTCACCAGCTCTAGCTGACTCAATGGCAGCATTTAAAGCAAGAAGATTTGTTTGTTCCGCAATGTCTTTTATAACAGAAACAAGCTTTGATATCTCTTTAGTCTGTTGGTCTAGTCCTTTTACTTTTGCTACTGCGTCTTTTACAATCTCGTTCACACGCTTCATTTGCTCGACCGAAACACCCATCATATCACGACCGTCTTCTGTCATGGACAACACGTTAGCAGAGGCCTGTTCAATTTTTGCTCCATTTTCATTAGCATGACTAATAGCATTAGAAAAATCTGCCATTTTGGTAGCGACATCACTTGCTTGACTTGCTTGTGTTTCTGAACCCGATGCAAGCTCCTGCATTGTTGTCGCAATTTGCTCTGTACCATTTTTTACTTCGTTTGCTGATTGATTTAACTCTTCACTCTGTGCACTAACTGTATCCGACACAGAAGAAACCTGGGTAATAATTTTTCGTAAATGTTCACTCATTGCATTCATTGAAGAAGCTAGTTGTCCAATTTCATCTTTTCCATTGTAATCAATTGCTTTAACACTTAGATCGCCTTTCGTGATACGATTACTCGTTTCCACTACCTTATTCATATTTTTGGTAATATTACGCGATACAAAGAAAATTAATAATATACTAATAATCGCAGAAACAATAATGGATGCAACTAACGTAATAATAGCAATAAGCTGATCCGATTTTGCTTTTTCGATTGCCTCTTCTTGTTGTTTATCCACTAATTGTTGGAGCTGATCTATTAATGGAATAGCCTCTGCTTGAGCCTCATGTGCATCTATCGCACTTCCATAGGCAGCTTCTGTTTCTCCTTGTCTCATATAACCAATGATTTCATTAAAACTACTACTAACCTTCATATCAAGCTCGACAAATTGATCAAAAAGCTCCCTTTCCTCTGTTGTATCCATTTTGCTGTCTAATTCTTTGGAAAGTGCAATGATTTGTTCATTTCTTTCATTAAATTCCGTTTCCACTTCTGTCGTTGGATTTAGTACATATTGATAAATACGGGCACTTTTGGACCTTAGAAGTGAACCCATTTGGCCAACGGATGATGCGCGATCACCTCGACGTTCTACTGCATCGATGTCATCGGCGATATTTTGCAAAGAAAAAATAATGATAATAGCAGAAATAATAAATAATGAAAGCACAATTCCTAGTATAATCCCATACTTTTTACCTATTCTGGCATTTTGAAAACTTAATTTTCCCCAAATACGCTTCAAGCTGATCTCCTCCTGTTCAATTAAGTCCATTGATTCACATCGTGATTATAAATTTGAATTTATAATAAGACTATCTTATCATTTATAGTTATATTTTACTATTAATTTTTCTGGGAAATTCCATTCTTTTTATCAAAGGTTGTTGTTTTTACCGAAGCTTCTCCTCATGATAAAATATAATTGGAGGGATCAATATGCAATTTTTTACGCTTGCAGAAAATGCCTTGATGTTACAGCTCGGTGATAAAGTAAATACAGCACTACACCAAAAACTACGACATATTCAGAAATCGATCGATCGTTTGCAAAATCCCGCTATTATTGAAACCGTGATCGGATATACAACTCTCGTCATCTACTTTGATCCATTTCAAACATCTCATCGCGAAATCAAAAGGATTCTATCTCACTGTATCGATCAAACCAGCTCTATGATAAATTCTCAACCTTCTACTATTCATCAAATACCTGTTTGCTATGAGGATAGCTTTTCACCGGACCTTTCGTATGTCGCTACAACAAATGGACTAACCAAACAGGATGTGATTAAACGTCACACGGATAATACCTATCTTGTCCATTTCATCGGATTCTCTCCAGGATTTCCATTTCTAGGAGGGATGGACCTAAGTATCGCTACACCTAGAAAAACTCGCCCAAGAATGAATATTCCAAAAGGGGCCATCGGTATCGCGGGTGGACAAACAGGGATTTATCCTAGTTCTTCCCCTGGAGGCTGGCAAATCATTGGTAGAACACCGATAGAACTCGTTGACCTTTCGAACGAGCAATCAACCTTATTGCGTGCCGGTGATCAGCTAAGATTTTATGCAATTTCTAAACAACAATACTTGGAATGGAGTGGGGGGAAGCGATCAAAATGAGAGTGATTGAGGAAGGCTTACACACAAGTATTCAAGATTTAGGTAGAATAGGATATCGATCCTCCGGGTTTCCTATCAGTGGACCAATGGATTCATTTTCAATGAAACTAGCGAATTATCTTGTCGGCAATAAGGAGAACACTGCCGTTGTCGAAATGAGTTTTGTCGGTCCAACCATTGAGTGGACAAAGGATGCCATTATTTCGATTACTGGTGCAGATATGGTACCACGTCTTAATGGGAAACAAATTTCATTATATCGTCCGATTATCATAAGAAGTGGGGACATCCTGCAATTTCGTACTGCGCGAAATGGTCTGTATACCTACCTTGCGATTAAAGGGGGATTAGCCATTTCCAAAAAATTAGGTAGCAGGAGTATGCTCGTTCGTACGGAGGGAACAGGGCTTCTCAGCCGAAAATTACAAATTGGTGATCAAATTCCGATCAACTCTATTACTACTCCAAATATCAAGCTAAACTGGTCGATGAATCCAAATACTTTTGAGATATATTCATCTACTGAGGTTATACATTATATCGAAGGGCCACAGGCAGATTGGTTTAAACAAAACCAACTCGATATTACGGAGTGGTCTATCTCGACAAGATCTAATCGCATGGGGTACCGGCTAATGGGGGATGAGATTGAGACAACAAGAACCCAACAATTATTAACAGAACCGACTAGCTTTGGCTCTATTCAAGTACCACCAGATGGTCAACCGATCATTCTAATGGCTGATAGTCAACCTACTGGGGGATACCCAAAAATTGGCCAAGTTATACTAGCCGATTTACCAAAGCTTAGCCAATTACTACCAACTAAGCGATTTATGTTTGAGAGATGCACTATATCAAATGCCTATAAAGCACTGGCTACCCAAAAACAACTTTTAACCAAACTAAGCCATACACTTAAACAAAAGTGGGAGGGATGAGCATGATTAAGCCTGAATTAAACTGTGATCTAGGAGAAAGCTTTGGTATATTTTCAATTGGAAATGATCAAGAAATTTTGCCGTTTGTTGATGCCATAAATATTGCTTGTGGTTTCCATGCAGGAGACCCACATACAATGAAACAAACGATTCAATTAGCGAAACAGCACAATGTACATATAGGGGCACACCCAGGTTTTCAAGACATTCAAGGCTTTGGTCGCAGAAGGATTAATCTTTCTTCTGAGGAAGTATATGATCTTGTGTTGTACCAAATTGGTGCCCTATATGGATTTACGAAGGTTGAGGATGTAACTCTCCATCATGTAAAGCCACATGGCGCACTTTATAACATAGCCAGCTCTGACAAAGAAATTGCATTAGCTATTGCTCAAGCGGTTTATGATTTCGACAAGAGCTTGATCCTCTACGGATTGGCTAATAGCTTTATAACGAGAGCTGGAGAACAGATTGGTTTGAAGGTTGCACATGAAGTTTTTGCCGATCGCACCTATCAATCAAATGGTACGCTTACAGACAGAACATCAGAAAATGCTGTGATCCATGATCTCGACCGCTCGATGCAACAGGTAGAGGAAATGATGAAAACAGGACACGTAACATCAATAGATGGTCAAAAAATACCTATCCAAGCAGATACAATATGTGTCCATAGTGACACCACAAAAGCATTGACCTATGTAAAACACCTCAAGCAATTTATCACACAGTTGAATTGAAAAAAACCTCGAAAGAATTCCGAGGTTACACTAGCGGTAATTATATTTTAACAAGCATTGATCTAGAAAGTCAGATGGTAGTTTTTTAAGTGATTTTTGCCATATACGCATATGCATAAAAGCAAAAAGACCAGAGCATGTAAATAAGATAATTGGAAAAAGCAATGATCCAAAAATAATCATACCTCCAACGATTCCTATAAACGAAACTTGCGGAAGGATGGAGATGGATGTAATCCATGCATTCTTCCAGAGTTTTCTCCCCCGTAAATGAGAGGTAACAATTAGTGGCAGTATAGATAAAACGGTAAGTAGGATTAGACTTGTAGCAAATAACACAAGCCAACTCATTGTCTGAGGCATCTTTAAAATCATATCTGACCATAAAGTAGGATACATATAGAGCAACATTAGGACAAAAGACAAATTAGTGCTTGGAAGAATCGTTCGCCTGAAATAAAATTTAAATGTTTCAAAGAAACTCTTCCAGATATTAAGATCAATACCTTTCTTCGTCCACTCTACAACAATCGCGTACATGGAAATAGTTGCGGGAATGACTGTAATCACTCCTAAAGAAAAGAAGAACCATAAAAACTGCAAAGTCAAAAATGCTGCAAAAACATGTAACATGTGAAAAAATCTTGATTCCGACTGGTTCATTCCATCACCTACTTCACAAGAAATGTTTAGATTTTGTTTACAGTATAACCGTTTGGACAAATAGTAAACATATTTAAACAAATTTGTGAAATAGGTTTTTACTCTATACTTCTCCTGATTTTCGTATAATTAATTCTGGATCAACAAATACCGAATTCTGTACTTGTCTATCATTTATTAAATCATGCAATATATGTGCTGTTAATAATCCAATCTTCACTTGATCCTGCCTAACAGTAGCAAGAGGAGGGTCACTATAACGGCACGCTTCTATGTCATCACAGCCAACTATTTTCATCTGTTCCGGGATGGAAAGCCCTTTTTCCTTTATCGCCTTTATCGCACCTAGTGCCATCATATCTGAAGCAGCAAAAACCGCCTCTGGCTGTTCTTCCTTTTGTAATAGTTGAAGCATGTTTTCATAGCCACTTTCTTCAAAATAATTCCCGTATTTGACCCATTCTTCGCGATAATCCATCCCATAGTCATTCATCGCTCGAATAAATGCATCTCTTCGAACTATCGTTATATTAGAATCTCGATTCCCACCTAGAAAAGCAATACTACGTATTCCTTTAAGATAAAAATACTCCACTACTTGTCTTGAAATTTTTTCATTATCTGTCATGACATAGCTAGAGCGATCTCCTGAAAGCTTTAAATCTACTGCCACGGTTGGTATATCACTTTGGTCTAATTCATAAATATCATCCTCTATCTGTTCTCCCGCAATAATAAGACAACCATCCAGTTGATAATGCTTACTTCTGGCAACATAATCTTCTTTTCCAATATTAAAGGATTGATTAGAAAAAACTAAAATGTCATAGCCAAGTTTACCTACCGCGTTTTTGAATGAATTAATCACTTGATTAAAAAAAGGGTGGTTGAACTCTACATTTACTTCTCCAGCATAAATTAATCCAATCATATTGGATTTTTTCGTTGCTAATGCCTTAGCAGAAAAACTAGGCTGGTAACCGGTTTCTTCGATTACCTGCTTTACTTTTTGAATAGTTTTGGGGCTTAAACTGCCTGTCTGATTCATCACCTTGGAAACAGTACCAGGCGATACCCCAGCCATTTTGGCGATCTCTCGTATAGTTAGCTTCATCTTTTCTCCCTCTAAACGTCTGTCTAATCTCTATCATCTACTTTTATTTATTATAATCTATTTTTAGTTTCTAGCGATTCATATGTCAAGTATATCAAGTCAGAATTTCGGATGTTTGCTGAGAATTCTTAGTAAGCTGCTCAAGTTTTCTTAGCAAGCTTTGGAATATATAATATAGAACAAATGCCAAAAAACTACCAATAACAAGCAGGAAGAATGGCATGATATAAGTGAATAAAAAGGTTACTACGACACAGCCAATACAGGCTAATGTATGTGGCAGACAGCTAATTGATAAGAACAGGGCGTTTTTGATTATAGCAAACACTCCAAGTTCATAGTGAACAAGTACAAAGAATAGATAAATGGTTAAAAAGAGAAAGAGAATTAACAGGAAGGTGTACAAGCTTAAAATAACCCATTTACCTATGAACTGTACATGAGATAATATCATACCATCCATGACTAAAAAGACCATTGCAATTTTCCACATTAACCCGATTAAAAAGCTCTTCCTAAAGTTTTCGATAAAATAACGATAATAAGTGGAAATAACGCCAAAGTCTGTTCCTTCTTTATGCCACTTCCTTACGGTTGCAAACAATGCAGTTGTAGCAGGAAATATGGTTACAATAAAAAGACAGCTGACCATCCAAAGCAAATTAAGCAAAACAAAGTTTGCAAAAATATCTAACACCTTAAAAAATACATTACCTTTATCCCTCACATGCTCCCCTCCCTCTTGCTCTTTTATTTCGTTCGGTTAGCTTTTAACTGCACCTTCCGTTAGACTTTGGATAAACAAACGATTCAGTAATAAAAAGACAATAATTAACGGTACCGTCGCCCAAAAAGTCCCTGATAAAATCATACCATTGTCACGTACATAGTTATCGATTAATCCACGTAATGCCACTTGAATGGTAAAAGAGGATTCCTCTCTTAGAACAACTAATGGCCACAAGAAATCATTCCAAATATACATAAACTTGATAATCGCTAATGTAGCAAAGGCTGGGATGATAACAGGAACTGCAATATTCCAATAAATTCTTATATTGGAGCAACCGTCGATCTTTGCTGCATCAACTAGCTCATCCGGAACATTACTACTTATATATTGCCTCATCCAAAAGATACCGAAAGCATCAATAAGACCTGGTACAATAATAGCTTTCAAATCATTTAACCAGTCTAGTTGTGTAATAATATAATACTGTGGGATCAATCCAAGCTGTGGTGGTATCATCATTGTGACGAGTATCGCAATAAACAAAATATTTTTTCCTTTGAAATGGAATTTGGCAAAAGCAAATCCCGCTAACGAACATAAAAATAAAACACCGAGCGTTGTGATAGTGGATACAATAACGGAGTTCCACATTGCGCCAAAGAAATCAATCGTATTGATCACATTGGTGAAATTGGTTACCAATTCTTTTCCTGGAATATATGCAGGAGGCAGACTATTGATCGCACTGTTATTATTCGTCGCCATAACAAACATCCAGTAAAAAGGAAAAATAGAGAAAAAAGCAGCAAGAATGAGTATTAAATAAACAAATAGCTTTGAAAATGAAAACTTATGTGATCCATTCATGTTCACATACCTCCTTATCGCCCTAATCGATTCGCTATCCATACATTTACAGAGGATAGGAGAATGATAATAATAAATAAAATAATCGCCGCTGCTGATGCTGGTCCAAATGAAAGATTAGCAAATGCTTCTCTATATAAATAGAGTACTACAGAAATACCTTCCTCTCGATAAGTTCGACCTAAGAAGATTAATGGTTCTGTAAATAATTGAAGTGCACCTATAGTAGATGTAAAAACAGTTAAAATAATAATCGGACGCAGCATTGGGATGGTAATATATTGAATTTTTTGCCGAACGGTAGCTCCATCGATTTGAGCCGCTTCGTATAATTCATGTGGAATCGCCTGTAATCCAGCTAAATAAATAATAGTGTTATAGCCGACCCAGCGCCAGAAAACCATAGAAGAAATAGCTATTTTGACACCCCACCATGAAGTGGACCAACTAACAGGGTCTTGACCAAACCAGCTAAGAATGACGTTCATCAAACCGAACTCTTGACTATTGAACATGACGCCAAAAACAATGGCAACAGCCACTGTCGAAGTAACGTATGGCATAAAAACAGATACACGGAAAAAGCCTTGCATTTTTATTAAGGCAGAATTAAGTGCATATGCTAGAATTATCCCGATAATTAACTGAGGAATGGTTCCGAGAATCCACATTATAAGTGTGTTAGATAAAGAAACCCAAAACACTTTATCTGTTAAAATCCATTGAAAATTTTGAAGTCCAACAAATTCCATTTCCCCTAGTCCATTCCATTTTTGAAAACCTAGATAAAAGCTAAACAAAATCGGAAATAAACCAAAGATTGCAAACAGAATGAAAAACGGAGAAATATATAAATAACCAGAAATCGCTTCTTTTTTCTTTTCTGTAAAAAATGATTTTTTTGGGATTATGTCAGTTTTGGCATTGGTTTGCCCCATTTCCATACTCCTTTCCCTTCTTGCTAAGATTTGGGACCTACGATAGACTTTCTATGTTAGGTCCCATTCTCTAAATTATTGTCTCTCTAATTGGGAATTGATTCTCTCAACCGCTGCATCCCATTCTTTTTCAGGATCTGCACCTTCTATCGCTACATTCAAGAGCGCTGTACCCAATTCGGTATCTACAATGGAATAATTCACACCCATGTATACTGTTTTTACAGACTGAGCAGCCTCTGCGAAGATCTTAGCAGTTGGTGCATTATTATAGAATTCATCAGTCGTAGCTAGAAAATCTTCATTCTCATATACATCTGGAGTAGATGGGAAAAGTCCAGCAATTTCAAAGGATTTTAATTGTTGTTCAGGTGCTGTTAACCATGAAATGAATTCAAATGCCTCTTCAGGATACTCTGATTGCTTCGGAATAGTTAGAAAAGAACCTCCCCAGTTACCAGCACCTTCTGGGATTTTTGCAATATCCCACTTTCCACTTGTATCTGGTGCATTTGCTTTCACATTAGCAACCATCCAACCTGGAGCTCCTGGCATTGTCGCATACGAACCTTCTGCCATAGCACTTCCCCATTCAGGTTCCCAGAGTTCATTTTTGCCAACAAGACCTTCCTCAATCATCTTAGTCGTATAATCATATGCTTCTTTTACTGTATCCTCAATAATTAATTCGTCCTCTTCATTAAAATATTGCTGTTCTAACTGGTCCCTTAATGAATTAAACACAAGCTGAGGTGAGTCAGATATTGGTTTTCCTGTCTTGTCTTTTATCGTTTTTGCTGTTTCATAATAGGCTTCCCATGAATCGATTTGAGCGGCAACCTCTTCCCGATCAATAGGTAATCCCGCTTCTTCCATAACATCCGTACGATAGAACATGGTTGTAGGTCCGATATCTGTAGGTAACCCAATTTGGAACGATCCATCCGCAGATTGTGCCTGTGCCCATTTCCAATCTAAGAAATTACTAGAAACATCTTCTGCACCATAATCAACTAAGTTATAAAATTGATCCTGTGCTTCTTGGAATTTTTCGACTTGACTAATTTCAATCTGTGCAATATCGGGCGCCCCGCTTCCAGCAGAGATAGATGTAAATAAGTTATTATGCATATCATTCATTTCGCCCTCGTTTATGTTGATCTTCACATTCGGGTTGTCTTTCATATACTCCTCTACTAGCTGATCATACCCAGTACTTCCAAATATCCAAAAATCTAGTTCTACTGTATCGTCACTTCCACCATCACTGTCAGATCCAGCGCTCTCGTCATTATTACTACATGCGACTAGTCCTACGAAAATCAAAGAAAACACCACTAACATTAACCATTTTTTCATGTGAAAAAACCCCCATTTTTTAGTTTCTTCAGTCATTCAAACTATCGTGCCCAAAAAGAAATCGGTTTCCTTCGTGATGAAAATAAAAGATTTCATATTTCGCTGCAGCCTGATGAAATCGCTTACTTAAAAGAAGTATATTATTAAATCTGATGAAAATCAATCCTTTTTTTGCTAAAATACTTAATAAATTGCTTTTATTAAGAAAACGGTTTCTTTAATTGATACTATTTTATAAAAGATTAAGCTTTGTCTTAACCTTTAAAACGAAAAGTATTCTTCGCGTATAATAGTGAAAAGAAAAAACTGCTCTCCATATCATGGAGAACAGTTTTTGACTTATTTTAATTCTGGTATTACTCGAACTTCTCTTTTCATTTCTGAATGACAGATTGGACATGTTGGTTCTTGTTCAAAGGAATAATTTTCACGCATCCATCCCTGACAATCATCACTCAGACAGGACCACACATTCGTTTCTACATTTTTGACAGGTTCCTTCTGGTTATTAAAATAAGCCATTCGGCACTCCCTTTCATGATATTCACCATGACAACAGTGAAATAAGTAGGTATCCCGTTGATTTTCAGGACGATGTTTGCCATACTATTCCTTATTATACGCTTATTTCGAATTTAATACAAAGTTATTTCGAAATTCCTTTAAAGCTAAATCGATAACGATAATTCCTGTTTGCAAACAAACGATATTCTGGATGAGTTTGTTGTCCCCAGCTATCATCTCCACCAACACCCATCTGCCAGCCGTTAATTGTCACGACCACTTTGTTTGGTTCAGGCAATTTATAGTGATGGCTTGCCTCTTCCAATTCCTCTATTGCATAATGTAGAGCATTTGCTTCTATCGTCGGCTCACCTTCCACCCGTACTCCTAGACCTGCATTGTTTTTAACCTCGAACCAACGAACCCCACATTTATTCCCACTTTCTTGTGGCTTTAAGTATGGCTGTAATTGGTCACTAACAATACCCTTGTATATACTAACTTTCCCGCTTAGTTGGCGATCCAAATAGGTTTCATGAGGACCCTTTCCATACCAACTTAATTGATCAAAGCTCCTATCCATTTCCCATCGCATCCCTATAGCAGGAATCTCTGGAAGTCCTTCACCTGGTTGTAGTTGCTGTTCCACTTCAACCGTTCCATCAGCACGTACCACATAAATAACTTCTACTACACTGATAGGCTTTGTAGGTAGTTGATAGATTGCTTTCACTCTCACACCATCAGCATTATTGGTTACATTAAGTGAAGCTAAATTACGAGAAAAGCTTGCATTTCGCCATATCTCACTTCGTTTATCTAACTCACAACCTCGATCATTGTCTGTCATCGCTCGCCAAAAACTAGGTATAGGGGCAGCTGTTAAAAGTTCGTTATCCTTTATCCTATAAGAACTAAGCATACCTGTTGCCTTATCAAACGTAAGTGAAAAACTTTCTCCTGTTATTTTAAACGTATCTTCCAATTCCTGTAGTTGTAATGCCCCTAAAGCAAATGGTTTATGACGAATAGCAGGTTCTGCATATTGAGTAAATGCTACTTCATGATCTGCTGTAGCCCAGCTTGGTGTCTTATCATAAACGACCGACAATGTTAGCACCTGTTCCTTATCATTTGTAAATAGTGCACCAGGATATTCTAAAGAAATCTCTTGTGTCTTTCCTGGTTCTGCCTCTAATGGTGCCATTCCTGATGCTTTCGTCAAGCCTTCCTCTGCAACTGTCCATACTAGTTTAAATGCATTTAAATTGGTAAAAAGGTATTTATTGTGAAGCTTAACAGTACCTTTTTTGTGATTTATTACCTCAAAATCGATATTTTGATAGCATGCCTTTACTTCTTCTAATTTTGGCGAAACAGTCCCGTCCGCAAATATTAAGCCATCTCCAGAAAAATTGCCATCATGTGGAGATTCCCCAAAATCTCCACCATATGCTAAAAAGCTTTTGCCATCTGAGGTTTGGTGCCACAATGCTTGATCCTTCCAATCCCAAATAAATCCTCCTTGAACGATGTCATATTTATCAAAAAGCTCTGTATACTTGTGAAGGTTCCCTGTAGAGTTTCCCATAGAGTGTGTATATTCACAGAGAATGTAAGGCTTCTTTTCTCCAGGCATATTAGCATATTCCTCTACCTGCGCAGGACTTCTGTACATTGTGCTTTCGATATCAGATGCCTTCTCGGAATCACGGTAATGGAAGACCCCTTCATAATGGACAAGTCTAGTTGGATCTGTTTCCTTAAAGTACTGATGCATTTTCAAAAAGTTGTCTCCACCAAACGATTCATTTCCAAGTGACCAAATGATGATTGATGGATGATTTTTATCTCTTTCATACATCGACTTACAGCGATCTATTAAATTATTTGTCCATTCTGGTCTACTCCCAGGCACCGTGTTCTCAAGCGTTTGTTGCCCATAATACCAAGATCCATGTGTTTCTAAATTGGTTTCATCAATAACATACAGCCCATATTCATCACATAAATCATACCATTTCGGATGATTTGGGTAATGGGAAGTTCTCACTGCGTTAATATTATATTTTTTCATTACAATGATATCATCGATCATATCTTGAACCGTTACTGCTCGTCCCCGATCTGCGGTGAATTCATGTCGATTGACGCCTTTAAAAACAATACGCTTCCCATTAATATGCATAATATTGTCGATCATTTCAAACTGACGGAATCCAATTTTAGTAGCAAAAACCTCTAACAACTGATCTTTGTCATCCTTTAAACGGAACACTAATGTATATAAATGAGGAGTTTCTGCGCTCCATTTTTTTGGCTGTTTAATTTCATTACTTGAAGAAATGGAGACATGTTCTTTTTCGTTTATTGGTAGGATTGCCGTTTGGGTAGCCACTTGATGGTTTTGATCATCCAACAGCTCCCATTCTAGCTTGGCATCGACATATTCTTTTTTAAAGTAATTAATTACATCTGCTGTTATTTCCAGTGATGCGTTTTCATAATTTTTATCAAAAGTCGTTCGAACACGGTGATCATATAGATGTAGATTGGGCAAAGCATAGAGAAATACGTCACGGAATATACCACTCAACCGCCAAAAATCCTGATCCTCTAACCAACTGGCATCTGACCAACGATAAACTTCCACTGCTAGTTTATTCTTTCCATGCTTCAAATATGGAGTAAGATTAAATTCAGCAGGTGTAAAGGTATCCTCACTATAACCTACTAATTCACCATTTAACCATACATAAAAAGCAGATTCTACTCCTTGAAAGTTGATGATGACTGGTTTATTTTCCCAATTATTTGGTAAGGTAAAGGTAGTAACATATTGCCCTACTGGGTTATAATTAGTTGGAGCAAAGGGCGCCTCAATTTCATCATGATTGATCCATGGATAGCGGACATTGGAATATTGTGGATAATCATATCCTTCTAGCTGCCAATGTGCTGGAACCTTTATTTTATCCCAACCTGAACTATCAAAATCCTCTCGATAAAAATTGGCAATTTTAGCATCAGGATTTTTGGAGAAATGAAAGGACCATTCCCCATTTAGATTCTTGAATAAGTCTGATTTTTCTTGATCAAGGCTTAGAGCTTCCGACTCTGTTAAAAATGGTGTAGCAAGTGCATGTTGTGGCATACGATTTAGTTCAAAAATTTCTGGGTTATTGTTCCATTCCGGATAACCATTTCTAGGTGCTTGATACTGAAATTTGGTTTTCTTTAAATCCATTTGTCATACCTCCTATTTGAAATCGGATTCATAAACAACTAGACAATTCATTGCAATTAGCATAAAATATCAAGTAAAATAAGTCAAGTTAAATTTTACTATTAGTTTTACTTACTATGTATTTGGAAGGATGTTATTACTATGGCAACTATTAAGGATATCGCTGAGAAAGCTGGTGTATCCATCGCAACCGTTTCACGTGTTTTAAATTATGATGCAAGTCTATCTGTAGGAGAGGATACAAAAAAACGGATTTTCGAAATTGCGGAAGCACTCTCTTATCAAAAAAAATCCTCTCGTAAAAAGCTATTTCGTCGGGTTGCTTTTATTCACTGGGTTACAGAGGCAGAGGAATTGTCAGATCTCTATTACATGGCGGTTCGACATGGTATAGAAGAAGAAGCGGAGAAATATCATATACATTTACTAAAATATCTACTCTCAGAAATTGACCAAATTCCTAATGATATAGATGGAATTATCGCAGTTGGACGCTTTAGTAAAAAAACACTTAATCAACTTAAAATGAAATCCAATCATGTTATTTTGATCGAGTCAGAAATGAATGAAGGCTGTGATGCCGTACTAACCAACTTTGAAACGGTTATTCAACAGGCTACCGATCATTTAATCGAAAAAGGGATGGAAAAGGTTGGTTTTATAGGAGTAAAGGGTACTATTGATAAGGATATTCGTGAAAAGGCAATGAGAAGCTATTTAGCTGAGGCCAATAGGCTAGATGAATCCCTATTTTTAATTGGAGATTATCATGTGGACAGTGGATATGAGCTAATGAGTCAATTTATCGAATCATACAGTAATCAACCAATCGGTTTTGTTACAGCGAATGATCCGCTAGCAATTGGAGCAATTAAGGCATTAAATGAAGCCAAAATAGAAATACCTCAACAAATTAGCATTGTCGGAATTAATGATATCAGTGTATCGAAATACATTTATCCGGCATTAACAACTGTTCGGATTGAAAAAGAATTAATGGGAAAAACGGCTGTAGGTTTACTAATGGAGAGATTGCGTGAAGAACGAACAGTGGCGAAGAAAGTGTTCATTGATACTGTTTTAATCAAAAGAGAAACAACCTAAAAGGTATTTAGGTTGTTTCAAATGATGTTATCTATCCAGTCTTTCAATACTTTTGCATCTCTTAAAAACTGCTGTTCATCATCCTTCTTAACAAATTCCATTAATAGATGACGATCTCTCTTGTCCTCTACTATTTTTCTCAGATAGGCAAGCCATTCCTGCTCTCCTTCTGCTAGCGCATAACGTTTTTCCCATGTTTCCCAATGAAAAACATGGACATTTGAGATCCATCTCCTAACCGCTTCAATACTTGCTAAACGCTCTTCCACTGAAGCTTGATTCATCGGCTGCCAATAAAGGAATACATTGTCATGTGAAATCTCTTCCATTAGCTGACGGGCACTCTCCTTTGTATCGGTTAACGTACCATTATGATATTCCAAATGGATGGAAATACCCTCCTTCTCAGCTATTTCTGCAATTCTAAGTGCATCCTGGATTACCTGCTGCCGGTAAATTTGATCCGCCTCATTACTACCTAAACCACCTGGCCAAACTCGTATTTTGGTGGCACCTAGAGCACTGGCAGTCTCTACTATTTTCTCAAAGGGATAATCATTTCTATCTCCAACACGGTAGTAGGACCCGTAGCTCGCTACTTCCATTCCATAGCTCTTCGTTTTTTCTGCTACCTTCCTCGCATGATCAAGATCGTCTGGGGGAACATGAACATCTCCTCCCCATTCTACACTGTCTAATTCAGCCTTAGCGGTGATTTCTAGAACTTCTTCTACTGTTTTATGACGGAATGTAACCGAGCATATACCTAATTTCATTCATGCCATCCTCTCAAATTGTGCTTTCGTAATCCTCCACTTAAGATTTTCCCCTTTAATATATCGGCCCAATTCTTGTAGCATATATTCTCCCATTCTTCCACACTCTATGCCTTCGCTTCCTGCAAGATGGGGGGTTAGCACGACATTTTCCATGTGATAAAGTGGTGATTCCTTCACAGGTGGCTCTGGATCTGTTACATCGAGAACTGCTGTTATATCTGTTCTTCTTTGAAGTACTTCTATCATTTCTACTTCCTTGACTATAGCCCCTCTTGCGGTGTTTAAAAAGCTCGCCCCTTGTTTCATTTGTTCAAAATGCTCTCCTGTTATCATGCCAATCGTTTCAGGTAATAAAGGAGCATGTAAGGATACTACATCGGAAACCTGAAAAATCTCTTCTAAGGTTGTTAGCTTTACCCCAAGCTTTTCAGCTTCCTCTTTAGAAACAAATGGATCATATGCTATTACCTCCACATCAAACGACGAAAGTAGTTGGGCAACCTGCCGTCCAACCGTGCTCAGTGAAATGAGTCCGACTATACTTCTAAAAGCACCACATATAGGAAAAGGCTTTTGCGGAAATTGTCGTTGTTTGCGAATTCCTCTAACAAATTGCCAGCCATTCTTTAGACAAAATAATATTTGAGATAAAGTGAATTCGGCTACTGGTTGTCCATTTGCATTTACTGCTGTTGTGAAGATTATTCCTTTATTCCACGCCTCCTCTGTTGCTAATTGTTTAATAGAGCCTGCTGCATACAATACTGCTTTTAAATTTGGCGCATAATCGAGTAAATGTTGATCTATTTTAGGTCCTCCCCAACCAGTCAACAAGATTTCTACCTCATTTAAAATGGACGGATCCTGTTCTAACTCACTGGCGGTCAATTGAGGAGAAGGTATGTCCACTAGCTGCGCAATTTCTTCCCTAATAAACGTTGGATACACAAGATCAAACGGTTCTCGGTTCATTACATAAATAGCTTTTTTCATGATAAAACTCCTTTATCTTCTATATTAGTTCATATATGGCGAGAAGATTGATCAATATTTTACTTAAAATAATGTTATTATGTTTTTCTTGAAAGCAATGGGTTCGATAAGGCATTTCATTTCTAATGTTAAAACGACAAGCGTGAGTCACCACTTGTCGTCCTTTTTGTTATGGTAATAATGCTTCTAAAAAGTCATCTGTTAAATCTACTTGTTCAGCATTGGAAGGAAAAACTAATACGCGACTTTGATAATGTTGATTATCCTGAAATACATCCAGCTTATTTGACTTAATTCCATAAGCAGTTCCACTGCCAAAGTCAACAACTTCCACCCCATGTTGTTTGAGTTTTTCTACATCAAATAAATCTTCAATAGGAGTAAGCCCTTCTTGTTCTACTAGATCTAATGCAAAGCTTTCGTCTGTTACCATTACGTCCACCATTCCAGCAGCAATTTTTGCTATTAATTTCTGTACTTGATCATACGACTGATTAGACAAATCGCCACCATCATAAATAATATTATCTACCGCTACTTCGAAATCCTCGTAGTGAGCTTCATTGATTTGATCAGAAAATACATTCACTTCGTCATAAGGTATGGGAGCAACTACCATCATATTGTATAGAACCTCGTCCTCTTTCAAAACACTCGAGATAATAGATCCTAAAATAAACAAACCCGCTATAATACCTATAATATGAATCTTATAATATTCCCAAATATAATCAACTGCCTCTTTAAAAGACATCGTTTTCAAAGTTTCCCATAGCTTCATTTGTTTCTATCCCCCCAGAAAAGCTTTCTTTTTTAAAAAGTATAACATAATGAAGAGAAATAGAAATCGTTTACTTAATATTTTCACAGACTTTCCATTATTTCCATTCCAGCAATTCCAAGCGATTTCCAAAAGGATCATTTACATATATTCTGTTAGCGCCAGGAAGATTATTGTCATCCATAAACTCAATATGATGGTTCGTGAGATGGTCCTTTAATCCATCCAAATGTTCCACTTCAAAGGCGGGATGTGCTTTCTTAGCAGGTTGGAAAGGATCTTCTATTCCAATGTGAAGCTGATAGTCGCCAAATTGAAACCAGACACCACCACGTTTCTTCAAATTTTCTGGTTTTTCTATCTGTTTCATTAATAATATATCCTTAAAGAAATGAATAGCCTTTGCTTCTGATCCGATTGGTGCAGCGAGTTGAACATGATCAAGTCTTTTCCAATTAAAACTCATAATACCACTCCTACAAGAGTTGATTTTTTAACCAGTCGTATGCTTTTCGACCACTAATTTCATGTGAGCCTGGAAATATGTCATAAGCAAATTTTTCCGGTCTGTTATGATATGCCTCTTCTATTTCCTTTATTGCTTCTAAAACAGATCGATGTGGAAAAATAGGATCTTTGTCTCCGGCTTCGATAAACAATGCCCTTGGTGCGATTAAGGAGATCCATTCTGGTAATTCTGCAAAATTTAAAATGCCTGGTACATAGTTATCAATACAATGGCGCATAGCCATAATGCTACCTCTAAATGTGTTGGTGAATCCTGTTAGTACGGTTGCCTTCACTCGTAAATCTAAAGCGGCAGTATATGCAGTTACTAATGCACCTCCTGAAAAGCCCATCATTCCTAGTTTATCTGCATTAACATCAGGATGTTTTTCCATATAAGAGAGCACTTGACGAGCCTCCCATATTCTCAAGCCAGCAAGCGTCTTCCCTTCCATCAAAAGGTTTGTCGCCATCGCTTCACA
Source organism: Gracilibacillus sp. JCM 18860 (assembly GCF_055395245.1). Classification (NCBI taxonomy): domain Bacteria; kingdom Bacillati; phylum Bacillota; class Bacilli; order Caryophanales; family Bacillaceae; genus Gracilibacillus; species Gracilibacillus sp. JCM 18860. The sequence continues at coordinate 4,154,164 of NZ_AP043868.1, read as the reverse complement.
GGAATTTTGCTTTCCTTGTTTGATATCACGAGTTAACATCCTCTCCCCAAATCCAATTACTTCCGGAGCAAATACCTTTAACCCCTTTTTGACGAGTTTGACAGCAAAATACTGGTGAATGCCAGGTTCCCCGTCATCCTCCTCCCCGTTTTCCTTAAGACCAACAATTTCCTTCACACCATAACCATGTCCATGTAATGCCAAGACCGATGGATAAAAATTTTGCTCACTTTTTGGTGTTAATACATACATTTTACATTCTAATAAAGGAGTAATAGGAAATAGAAATAATTCACGAGTATATTCTGGAAATTCTCTTTTCTCCAATAATTCTGGTTTAGCTGTTAGCATTTCCTCTTCCAATTGGGAGAAGTCACCCAATAAATTTAGTAGACCTGTTTTTAGTGTCAGTTTTCTTTCGACTGGACCAACTGCTTTGACGGAATCTGTTAAAGCATGATCGTAAAACTGATCAAACAATTCATCTAATTTATTCATTCACACTACTCTCCCTTTTTATAGCTTTGAAAACGTTTTTTTAGTTGTAGTTCTATTATAAACTAAATTTGAAATAGAGAAAGTAAAAAAATTTAAATTACGATTTAGAGTTAGAATTTTGTGAATAAATCAAGGAGTTACGACAAACATTAAAATGATTGAAAATCAAGGAGGTTTTAATATGGCACGCATTGGTGTAGAAGAGTCTTTAACAGATGTACAGCAAAGACTACAAGAGGATGGCCATGAAGTGATTACATTAAGACAAGAACAAGATGCAAATGGTTGTGATTGCTGTGTCATTTCCGGTCAAGATCAAAATATGATGGGGATGCAAAATGCTGTGATTCAAGGTTCTGTCATTAGTGCTCATGGACTTAGTGCAAATGACGTATGCCAAGAGGTACAACAAAGATTACAACAGCAACAGTAATCGAAAAGTATGTTATATCAAATGAGCACAAGTGATGTAATCATACATCACTTGTATTCATTTAGACATCATTTTCTACTTTAGGTGCTTGCTTTTCTTTATGAGACTACTAATGTTATAAGAATATTTTCCACTATTTTCACACAACCTAACAAAAATCTGATCAACCAAAGGAGAGGAAAGGATGGAAGGAAGCTGGATTTCAATTATTCCATTTGTCGTTGTTATTATTACTGCGATCAAAACAAAACAAGTTTTTCCTGGGCTCACGCTTGGACTAATTGTTGGAGCATACTTCGTTGAACCTTCCTTACTTGGGGGGATTCAAAGAGCAACTCAATATATTGTAGATAGCTTAACAGATATTAATAACTTAAAAATTATTATTTTCTTATATATGTTTTCTGGACTTGTCGGAATAATCAAAGTGTCTGGCGGGATCAGAGGATTTGTGGATCTAAGTGCTAAAACGATTGATTCCAAAAAAGAAGCTGTTCTTTTAACATGGGCTTCTACTCTTGGGACCTTTAGTGCTCCAAGCTTTCGTATCGTTACCGTTGCGCCTATTATGAAGGCTTTATTAAAGAAAATAAAAATGACAAGAAAAGAACTTGCCTTTATGATCGAAACAAGTACACAGCCTGTTATTGTTTTAATCCCTATTGCAACAGCATTTGTAGGATATATGGTGTCTGTTATTGAAATGGGGTTACAAAACCAGGGAATTGAGGCAGACTCCTATACGCTGTATGTTCAGAGCATTCCTTTTAATTTCTTTGCCATTTCAATGATTATTGTTGGTACACTATTTGTTTTATTTCGCCATTCAAAGGAACGGGTGACACACGAAGAAAATGACCCATCTGTTGTGAAAGAAGAACAAGAACAATCCTCTGAACATGAGACACCTTCTAGACCTTGGAACCTGATTATCCCTGTTGCGCTTGTTATTATTTTTACCCTGTTTTTAACATGGTGGGATGGCTACTCCAAGGGATATGATTTTTTTCAAGCTTTTATCCAAGCAGATGTGCTTGAGGCAATGGTTGTCGCCTTATTCATCACATTGTTAGTAACAATTGTAATGTTGCTCTTCCAAAGAAATTCATTAAAAACAATGATTCATGAATTTATCGAGTCTGGTAATAACTTAATGTCAGTAATATTACTTCTTTCTGTTGTTTGGGCACTATCTTCTGTAACAGAGGACTTAGGCTTTTCTGAGTTTGTCACCAATAATGTTAGCTGGGTACCAGCCTTATTTATTCCACCTGTCATGTTTGTCATTGGTGCTTTTGTTTCCTATTTTATCGGCTCCTCTTGGGGAACGTGGGGGATACTAATGCCACTTGGTATTTCATTAGCAACAGCTGCTGATGCTCATTTACCATTAGTTATTGGGGCAGTTTTTGCAAGTGGATCGTTCGGTTCTATATCATCACCATTAAGTGATAACAATAACACGATTGCACAAATCCTTGATATCAATGCACTTTCCTATGCGAAATACAAGCTATTACCTGCGATCATCTCAGCAGGTATTGCCACTGTTTTGTTTGGCGTAATGACCTTTATTCTTTAAAGGCTTTGATACCATAATTAGGGATTTGCAAAAATACGATCGACATAAATTAAAGGTGCAATACCTGTCAAATAGTAAAATAGCTGTTGAATTAAAAGGTGATAGAGGAAGGTTCGTAAACCTACTCTACCACTTTTTTAGTTGAATTTTATTTCGTCCAATCAAAGCCTATTTTGTTTAAAAATGCTTTTGCTAAAATAGTATGACCTATTTCATTTGGGTGCACTCGGTCCCATGCAATGGTTGCAGCATATAAATTTTTTAGAATTTTGTTAAAGGCAGCCTGTGTATCAATAAATAAACAACCTTCTTCCTCCGCTATCTGTTTCACCACTTTTCCATACTGGTCCATTTTCGCTCTCATTAGATCATTTTCATTTATTTCTATGTAATATGGGGTCATTAAAAGAATATTCTCAGTCTGTAATTTTGACTCTTTAACGAGTGCTGTTAAAGTCTCCTGATATTCTTCTATGTATACATGGTGATCCTTAATAAAAGGGGAATCGAACTGTCGCCATACATCATTTATTCCAATCATAATGGATAACCAATCAGGATTTTGTGTAATGACATCCTCCTGCCATCTCGCTTTTAAATCACGCACTGTATTTCCTGAAATTCCTTTGTTAACAACTCGAATTCCTAATTCAGGATAATTCGCTTTTAGGAAAGCATCGACAATGGAAACATATCCATTACCAAGCGCATGAAACAAGCCTTCACCATGTGGCTTTGCACGATCACAATCTGTAACTGAATCTCCAATAAATAATAATTTCTGCCTTTGTTCTAATAACATGAAAATCCCTCCTCAACCATTTTATTCTATCACAACCAGAGCGAAAAGGGAGCGCTTTCCTGATTTTTAAGACGATTATTTGGATTAATCTAAAACACCCGTGCAAACATGGTTTTTTAGAGGTGAGTTCACGATTAGTCCTACTCTTGACACAAATGATAGAGGGAATACATTTAGAACTATTACTTTACGATTTGAATAGTGAACTCACCATTCTCACAAAATGGCCTTAGAATTTTATTCATTGTGAGCTCGTTCAAACTATCGTGACTTCATATCTGGTTAATGTGCTGTAACTAGATCGATTGTGAGCTGAAGTTTCTTTATTGTGCTCTCAAGCTCTCTAATGCAAGCTCAGTCTTCCCTATTGTGCATTTTTAAAAAAGTAGGAAGATAAAATCTCCCTACTTTTAATGAAACAAGCCTGATTCTTTTGATTTCTTTTTTAGTTTATTCGTGTAATGATTAATTGGTTTCTTCAAAAATGCTCCGATAAGAATGGCGGCAATCCCGAATAGTGTGAGTATCGAAGCGTCTGCATAGACCTTATCCCAAACTATTCCACCTACTGCCTCCCTCATGAGATTAATTCCATAAGTAAAAGGCAAAAATGGGTGAATTACCTGAAAGAATTCTGGTAATAAAACAGCAGGATAAGTACCCCCAGCTGCTGCGATTTGTAGGACGAGAAGTACAATCGCCATCGCCTTTCCGACATCTCCAAAGACGGACACTAATGTGTAAACAATAGAGATAAAAATCAAGCTAATCAATAATCCGAAGAGAACAAACCATACTGCCGAGTCTACGCTTACTCCTAATAAGAATAAATCTCCAAAGGTGACGATGAATGTTTGTAATATTCCAATGACATAAAAAGTCAGTAATCTTCCAAAATACATATGTCTTTCGGTATAAATAGAAGGATCATGTGGCTCTGTAGACATTAGAGATATTAATAATAGTCCACCAACCCAAATAGCTAAAACAGTGTAGAATGGTGTCATTCCTGTTCCATAATTCTCAATTGGAAAAACTTTATTCGTATCTAATGTCACAGGCTCCTCAAAAAATCCCTTTTCTGCATTCGGATCATTTTGGAGGAGCTTAATAATCTCTTCCATATCTGTTTCGCTTTGAATGCTTCGAATTTTGTCAGCTAATGTATTGATCTTATCATTTACATAAGGGAATTCGCCTAGCACATAATTAAGCATTTCTTCTCCTTCGGCTAGGTTTCCTTCGGTATTATTCAACATTTGTTCAATTTCTGGTAATGTATTTTGGACTTCCACTAGAATGTTTTTCGCAGTCGTCAACGTTGATTCTGCTTGCTTGATTTCTTCTTCTACTCTTGGTGCGATGGTTTGTTGATATTCCTTTACAAAAGAGTCAATGGTTGTGTTCACATCATCTGAAAATTGTGTTAATGATTGAAACCTTTCATCGATTTCCTGTTGTTTCTCCTGTATCGTTGATTCAACTTCTGATGTATTTGTCTTCATTGTGTTTATTGATTCTTTTATTGAAGCAATTTGATTTAATGCTGTTTCAATTTGTTGATCATTTTGTTCTGATTCCCCATTATCGGGATTATTTTCGTTATTATTTTGCTCCTGTAATTGTTTTAATGCCGTTTCTATTGTGTTTAAGCTTTCTAACGTACTATCTAATTGCCCATTTACCTGATTTAAAATTTCACTACCTTGAGTAATTTCTGGTTGATTATTCTCGATTTCATGGAGAAAATCATTAATTTTTTGGCTAGTGGATTGGATCTTTTTCAAATCCTGCTCTATCTTTGGTGCCATTTCCTTCAAGCGATTCTCCGCTTTTTCCAAATAGCCAAGCGTATCATTCACTGTAGTTAGACCATTATTTGCTGCATCTTTCACAGTCGGGATTAAGCCTTGGGCATCATTAATCATCCCTTCAGCTTTATCTGCATCGCTAAGGGATTGATTTAATATTTGATGAATTTCTGGTAAATTTTCCTCCAGTGTAAAAATATAGTTTTCAAATCGCTTAATATCTGGTAAAGATTGTTCCATTTCTATACCAAGATCATTAAACATCTCAAAGATTACACCATTTACTTCCGAAATAAATTGACTACTCACCTTATCAACAATCGCCCCCGCACCTTTATCTGTAATCTTTGGTGCGATTGCATTAATCTTTTCGTTCACGTAATATTCTATGTTTGCTTTTTCCGGGTTGTCAGTGATCACGGTTGATAATTTCTTTGAAAAATCCTCTGGTATGATGATTGTAGCGAAATAATTACCATATTCTAGCTCATCCATAGCTTTTTCTGTGGTCACAAATTGCCAATTCATCGTATCATTTTCTTTTAATGAATCCACCAGTGTTTCTCCTACATCAATTGATTCACCACGAACTTCCCCACCGGTATCTTCATTCACAACACCTATTTTTATATTTTCTGTTCTTCCATACGGATCCCAGGATGCCTCAATATTCATCCATGCATATAAGGATGGTAGGATAATCAAACCACCCAATAATATAGCGGCAACCCAATTTGTTGTTCCATGCTTTAAGTCTGTCTTAAATAGATGCCAAAAACCAAATTTCAATTTTTCTTCGCCTCTTTAATAAAATTTTGATAACCAAAATTATAACACTACTTAAGGTTATTATGAAAGGAATACCATTAATAATGAAGCTTCTCGGCAAGACATTCCTCATGCCTTGCACGCCTATAGTAAAAAAGCTATCTTACTGGTTAGATTCAACCAATAAAGATAGCTTTATTCTATATTATAGCTTTATTTTCACTTGTTCTGTACCTTGCCCTGGACTAACCTTCGTATGTCCAACCACTTCAACATGGTATGATTTATCCAATCCTTCAACATGAATGAGTAATTCATTATTTTTTCGAGTTACTTCAATGGAACCTACCTCTTTTCCGCTTGCTTCAACTAACCTCTTGCGGATGATTACTCCATCCTCGATTTGGTAAAGCTTAAAGGTTACGCTATCGACATAATCATAAACTGGAGTATCCTCACTCATGCCAATCGGTAAAATGGTATTCGGACGAACAAACAATGGTAAGCTAAAATAATCATATGGCTGCTTAAGCCATGTTCCACCCTCCACTACTTCCCCTGTTAAAAGATGTGTCCACTTTCCCTTTGGTAAGTAAAAGGAGCCAATCCCTTCCTCATTAAAAATTGGAGCAACTAGTAGGCTATCTCCTAACATATATTGACGATCGAGCGTTTCACAAAGTGGATCTTCAGGAAATTCCAATACCATGGATCGCATGACTGGTATCCCTGTCTTACTATTTTCTACAGATTGTTCATATAAGTATGGCATCAAACTATTTTTTAGTTTCGTAAAATGGCGTGCTACATCAACAGCTTCCTCATCGAAATTCCATGGAACACGGTAGGATGAGCTACCATGGAAGCGGCTGTGGCTAGACAGTAGTCCAAATGCCGTCCAACGTTTAAACACATCTGGAGTTGCTGTATTTTCAAAGCCACCAATATCATGACTCCAATAGCCAAAACCGGAAGTGGTTAATGACAAGCCTCCTCGTAAGCTTTCAGCCATAGCATCATAGGTAGAGTCACAATCTCCTCCCCAATGAACGGGGAATTTTTGACCACCAGCTGTTGCAGAACGGGCAAAAACAATCGCTTCTTCTTCCCCTTTTTCTTGTTTCAGTAGATCAAATACGACATCATTATATAGATAAGCATAATAATTGTGCATTTTGTTTGGATCAGATCCATCAAAATAAACGACATCTGTTGGTATTCTTTCCCCAAAGTCTGTTTTGAAGGAATCCACTCCCATATCGAGTAATCCCTTTAGTTTTTCCTGGAACCACTTACTAGCTTCTGGATTAGTAAAATCAACAATTCCCATCCCTGCTTGCCATAGGTCCCATTGCCAAACATCACCATTCGGTTTCTTCAATAAATAACCTTTTTTTAGACCTTCATCAAACAGAAGCGATTTTTGTGCAATATATGGATTGATCCATACACAAATTTTTAAACCCTTATCCTTCAATCGTTTTAGCATTCCTTCTGGATCTGGAAAATTACGACGATCCCAGAGGAAATTGCTCCATTCAAACTCCTTCATCCAAAAGCAGTCAAAGTGAAAGACACTTAATGGTATGCCACGCTCTGCCATACCATCAACAAAATGATTGACTGTTTCTTCATTATAATCAGTTGTAAAGGATGTGGATAACCATAAACCAAATGACCATGCAGGTGGTAATGCTGGGCGACCAGTTAATGTTGTGTAGCGACTGACCACTTCTTTTGGTGTTGGTCCATTAATGAAATAATAATCAAGATATTCTCCTTGTACACTAAACTGTGTACGAGAAACGGTTTCCGATCCAAGCTCAAAGCTTACCTCCTCAGGATGGTTGACAAATACACCATAGCCTTTACTGCTTAAAAAGAACGGAATATTTTTATAGGATTGCTCGGAGCTTGTTCCACCATCTTTGTTCCAAATATCTACCGTTTGGCCATTTTTTACAAACGGGGTAAAACGCTCACCTAATCCATATAAATGTTCTCCAACGCCAAGCTTTAGCTGCCCACGCATATATGTTTTCTCCTCTGGACCATTAATCCAAGCAAGTCCTTTGCCATCAGCATCCGTGAGCTTTCCATTCTGATTTTTGAATGACAAGGCAAAATCCTGTTTCTGTAGTGTTAAATACAAACCACCACTGGAAAAGGAAATTTCATCTTCTTTATCTTCTACGTTGATCGTATTTACCCCATCTAATACATCAAAATTTGGATATTTTGCTTTTTCTCCTTTAAAATGCCATGTTTGAACACGAATCACATCATCGATAGGAGAGGACAATTGGATCGTTAATAAAGGACCATCTAGTGTATCCCCTCGATGATTAATATACTTACACGGTGCATATAAGGTTATGGCACCATTCTGCTGTTCCACCTCATGAATTGTTTTTGGAAAATGTATTTGATAACCCTCTCGGATCATCCAATTACCATCTGTAAATTTCATGCTAGTTTTCCTCCTTTAATATCAGCACATCTCTACCTGCTATTTCTGCTTTTCCGTTATATTTCTCACCGGTAATTTGATCCACATACGTACGCTCACCTGTATCGAAGGTATTGTTATCTACAGAATGATTTAGGACAAAAATGATGGTGTGACCATCTTTTTCTCGTGCAATAACCTCTACGCCTTCCTCAGAAGTGAATATACCCTGCACCTTTTTGTTCGTACAAATCGTATCCACAAAATCTTGAACAAATGCCTGATCAGGACTTGAGGCGATGTAATAAGCTTCCCCTTTTCCATAATTATTTTTAGTTAAAATTGGCATACCTTGATAAAAATCGGATCCATATGTTGCTAGCACTTCTGCATTTTCTGCATGAATTAAATCAAATAAAATATTGCATTTATATTTGCCTTGTAGGGAACCGAATGATTGATTAAATACAATCTCGTTGTAATGGGATGGCTCTAATGCATCAATTTCTTCTGCCCAAACGCCTACAAGCTCACGTAGTTCACCAGGATAGCCTCCTAATGTGACAAGATCATTTTCATTGACAATTCCACTGAAGAAGGTCGTCACAAACGTACCTCCATTTTTAACAAACTCCTTCAAACGATCGGCATGGCCTTCCTTCACCATGTACAACACTGGAGCAATAACAATGTCATACTTACTTAAATCCTCTTCGACGGATATCATATCAACTGGAATATTGTTCCGATAGAAGGCATCATAATATTTGTGTACTTCTTTGACATAATCAAGGGCAATCGATGGACCACTCGACAGCTGGATTGCCCAACGATTTTCCCAATCGAACACAATAGCTACTCTAGCATTCACTCTACTACCAATAATTTGATCTCCGAGCTTTACTAGTTCTTGTCCAAGCTGTGCAGATTCACGGAATACTCTCGTGTGCTCATGACCGACGTGTTCAATTACTGCACCATGATATTTTTCCGTCGCACCTCGAGAACGTCTTAATTGGAAAAACATCACCGTGTCCGCACCATGTGCTACCGCTTGATAGCTCCATAATCGCATCACGCCCGGTCGTTTCAAGGCATTATATGGTTGCCAATTTTGCTGACTAGGTGTTTGCTCCATTAACATAAAGGGTTGTCCACTTTTTAAGCCTCTCATTAAATCATGGGTCATTGCAGTCATACTAACTGGTGTATCAATCGATGGATAGTTGTCCCATGACACGACATCCATTTCTTTTCCCCATTTAAAATAATCGAGTTCAGGATATAATCCCATCAGATTTGTTGTCACTGGTATATCAGGTGTATGCCTTTTCAAGGCATCACGTTCCAATTTATAGACATCTAGTAAACTATCTGATTGAAAACGACGATAATCTAGTGAAATACCCTGAAAATTCGTATTTTGACCGCCTTGCCACTCTTCGCTTAGGCCATTAGGTGGAACAATCTCCTCCCAATCATAAAAGGTATGCCCCCAGAAACGTGTATTCCACGCTTCATTGACCGCTTCTAATGTTTGATATTTATCCTTGAGCCAAACACGAAATGCTTTTTGACAATTTTCACAATAGCAATAACCACCATATTCATTTGAAACATGCCAAACTAAGACAGCAGGGTGATTTTTATACCTTTCTGCCAATCTCTCCGCTATTCGTTCTGCATATTTATGATAGGTTGGGCTATTAGGACAGGAATTATGTCGACCGCCAAACTGTCGTTTTTTCCCATCAAAATCTACTCGGCGAACATCTGGATAGCGTTTTGCCATCCATGCGGGGTGTGCTGCTGTACTTGTTGCTAGACAAATAGACACCCCATCTTGATATAAGCGATCAATTGTTTCGTCTAACCATGAAAAGTCATAAGTATTCTCATCTGGTTGATTCAAAGCCCATGAAAAAACATTAATGGTTGCAACATCTATTCCTGCGAGCTTGAACATTCGTTGGTCCTCAGCCCATGTTGCTTCATCCCATTGTTCAGGATTATAATCACCGCCATACCAAATCTTTTGTAATTTATCATTTATCATATTTTTCCTCCTCTAAACATTTATATAAAGCACCAAGGATTCCAGCATCATTATGATGCTTACATGGTACAATTTTTGCTTGAATATCGTGCCAAGATGGGATGTTATTTAATTTCACTAATAGATTTTCATATAAATCGGATCGAACGCTAATAGCCCCACCTATTAAGATTCTTTCGGGATTTAATACGGTTGCTAGATTAAATATTCCATAGCTAATAGAGGCAAACCATTGATCAAGTAGCTCTCTTACCTTTACATCTGTTTCTGCTTCTTGGAAGACTTGCTCTCCATCTACCCAACAATCATCATCCATATGCTTTAATTGTTTAAATTGATGAATAAGGGCACTAGTAGAGGCAATTTCATGCATTGTTTGATAGCCATCTCTCATCCCATCCACAATCATTAATCCAAATTCTCCAGCTTTAAATGAATGTCCATTTACTAATTTTCCATTAACGACTATTCCCCCTCCTATACCTGTCCCGATTGTCATGCAAATAAAATGGTCACAACCAACCGCGTTCCCACTTAATTTCTCTGCAAGTGTCGCACAATTCGCATCATTTTCTATTAGAATGGGTAAATCTACTGTTTCCTCTAATTGTTCTTTTATGTTCGTTCCATGTAAAACCGCAATTGCTCCTGCAAATTCTGCAAACCCTGTCTGTGGATTAATAAAGCCTGGAAAACTTATGCCAACCTTTTCAATAGCATATTTCTTACTCATTTCATTTATTGTATTCGCTAAGTCTGATAGGAATTCCTGCCTCGAACTTAGTCTTGTTCGATAGCTATCTTGAAAAATAAACTCTCCCATATGTGTTAAAACACCATATTTAACGCTTGTTCCTCCAATATCCATGCATAAGTATTGCTTTCTACTCAATCCTGTCACTCCCTTCTCTCAGCTTAGAATAGAATAGATGGAGCCTGATCCAAATGATTGGAATCAGGCTCATGGATTGATTTACATTATTCGTTCGTTTCCCAAAGCTCCATTTTATCTTTTGTCATTTGTGTCATTTCTTCATTTGCTTTTTGGATATTCATTGCTTCTAATTCAGCGATCATATCCTCCCATGCCTTATCAAAGTCCGCTGGATCACCTAATATAGCTTGAGTGATTTTTTGTTCGGTTAAATCATCTGCTTTTTGTTGGATAATTTGAACATCACTGCCTGGTGGTATGGTATAATTGGACACTGTGCCATGATTGGATCTACCAAGCTCTTCTGTAGATGGGAACCACTCAATCCAATTAGTCATTTCATATTCTTTTAATGCTTCTTTCTCAGCACTGTTATAGTTAGCTACAATTTGTTCTTCAGAATTTGGTGTTATTGGTTGACCCTCTGAGTCTACAGCACCATTACCCCATTGTGGGAATGGATAGACATAGTAGCCGACACCTGTTTCTTTTGCATAATCTGGATCATTGTTCATTCTTTCGCGATCATCTTCTTGCATGACACGTTTTCCATCAACTATATCGTAATTCTCGCCTTCAATTCCCCAATTAGTAAGAATTTGTGCTTCTTCTGATGCCATCCAATCTAGAAATTCAAATGCTTCTTCCTGATGTTCACTCGTAGATGAAATAGCTATACCCCAACCACCTGCAAATCCATAATCCTTTAATGCTTGAGATTTATATTCCTCTCCTAATGTTACAGGTAAAGGAGCATAAGTTCTCCATTCTTTACCATCAGCAACTAATGCTTTATCGGCATCTCCAAAGTTCCAATTCTGATCGGCTACACTTAGCACGCGTCCAGATGATAATTTGGAGATATACGTATCATAAGTTTGCGTAAAGGATTCTGGATCTAGTAATCCTTTTGCATTCATTCCATTTAACCATTTGAAATATTCTTTAAATTCTGGTAGTAAAAATTTATAGGATGTTTCACCTGTTTCGTCATTAACCGCCCATTGGCCATCATCTTGTAATCCTGCTGCAAATCCTGCAGGGTTTCCTACGGTAATAAGCCAACGCCAATCACTACCTAAAAGCGATAGCGGGAGTGTTTTCTGTCCATCAATTTCAGGATATTTTTCGTAGTATTCTGTTAACGCTGCTTCAAAATCCTCTAATGTGCGAATCTCAGGGTAACCTAATTCACGTAATACGTCTAATTGAATTTGGAAGGTTCCACTCGTTTCCCAGTAGGCATTTTCCACACCATATGTTCCTACTGTATAAATACTTGGATCCTCAATTGAATTACGAAGACGGTTAATTTGATCGCCATACATTGCTTTTAGATTATCACCTTTTTCTTCGATCAAATCATCCAGCTTAATGACACCTCCAGCTTCGATTAATTTACCGATATCACCTTTGGCAAAAATAAGATCAGGATATTCCCCACTAGCAATCATTAAAGGAATCGCTTCATCATTTCCACCAACTGGATAATCCATTTCTAGTTTGATACCAGTTTTTTCTGTTATTTTTTTGGCAACTGGATCATCAAACGTTTTTTCTTCTCCTCCATCAGCATTGAAGAATGTTAAAGTTAATGGTTCATCTGAGGAACCCTCTCCTTCCTTCTCTGCATTATCTGAAGTTTTGCCATCACTACATGCAGCAAGTACGACTAAGCCTAGTAAAATAAGTACTGCTAGCGAAAATTTTGATAGCCTCTTACTCATATTAACCCCTCCATTTTGAATGTTTATATATATATTAATTATAAAATTAATACCTTAGCTCTTGACTGCCCCCAATGTTAGCCCTGTTACAAAATATTTCTGTAAAAATGGATAGACTAGAAGGATTGGAACAGTTGCAATAATGGTAATCGCCATTTTAATTGACTGTGGATTCGTTTGACCTGCTACAATTTCAGCATTTTGTGAATTAATATCACCACTGGAAATATTGGCATTGTCAATAATCTTCATCAGCTCGAATTGCAAAGTCGTTAATGCTTCATTGCTTCTAGCATAAAGATACGTATCAAACCAACTATTCCATTGTGCTACGGCCAAAAATAATGCTATCGTTGCAATTACTGGCATACAGAGCGGGATAATAATCCGACTAAAGATCACAAAATCATTAGCCCCATCTATTTTTGCTGATTCCTCTAACGCTGCTGGTAAGTTATCCATAAACGAGCGGATTACGATTACATTAAAGGCAGACAGTAGCATCGGTAGAATATAAACAGAAAAATCATTAATTAAACCAAGATTACGAATTAACATATATTCTGGAATCAGACCACCACTAATGAACATTGTTAGCACTAATAGTAAGCCAACAAAGCCATTTAAGACGAAATCCTTTCTACTCAACGTATATGCCAGCATGGTACTTGCAATAATTCCTGTAACCGTACCAATGACTGTTCGTAAAATAGACATGAAGAAGGCTTGTAGTAAACGATCATTACTACCAAAAATCTCTTCATAATTCGCAAAGGTAAATTCCCTAGGCCAAATATGAATACCACCTCTTGCTGTATCTGTCGCATCATTCAAAGAAATCGCCAATATATTTAAGAACGGGTAAAGTGTAATGACAACAACAAATAGCATAAATAGCGTCAATATGATATCAAAAGCTGTCCATTTCTTTTTCATTGTGTATGCTCCTTTCGTTCATTTATCATTAAAATACCCTACCTTCGCCTATTTTTTTGGCAAAGCCATTACAAATCAAAATTAGAATGACACTTATGACTGACTTAAAAATACCGATAGCTGTACCAAACGAATATCGGAACATACCAATACCATAATCTAAAGCATATAAATCTATAACAAGTGCCTTTTCCTGTACAATGTTGTTTCCTAGTAACATTTGTTTCTCAAATCCAATATTGATTAGATTACCAATATTTAAGATTAATAAAACGATGATCACAGAACGAATACTTGGCAAGGTAATATGCCACATTTGGCGGATTCTACTTGCTCCATCCACTTTTGCTGCTTCATATAATTGAGGATCTACACCCGCCATTGCAGCTAAATAAATAATGGCATTCCACCCTGTTTCCTTCCACACATCAGCTGCTGTTACAATCCCCCAAAACATCTCAGGCATTGCCATGAAATTGATAGGATTATCAATGAAGCCCATTCCTGTTAAGAGATTATTAATAATTCCTTCTTGTGAAAGCATTGTTATCACAATGTTAGCTGCAATAACCCATGAAACAAAGTGTGGTAGATAAGAAATCGTTTGTGTCCACTTTTTCACCACCATAAAGCGCAATTCATTTAATAGTAAAGCAAATACAATGGCTGAAGCGGTACCAAAAATAAGCCCTAAAATCCCCATACCTAACGTATTTTCTAATGCCGTATAAAACATGGGCTCATTGAATAAATCTTTAAAGTGATCAAGACCTACCCAATCCTGCTCCAAAAAACCAAATTGTGGTTTATAATCCTGAAAGGCCATTAACCATCCTGCAATTGGGATATATTTAAAAACAATTAACCAAATAACAAATGGTATCGACATGAGAAGAAGTGCCTTTTGCTTACTTGCCCTTTTCCAAAAGCTTTTTTGGTCTGGTCCTGCAGAAGGTTTCTTCTTCTTTCTTAATCCTGTTCCCGTTCCAAGCTGAATTTGTTCTCCTACAGAAGTAGCAGCTTCAGGCTGTGTGTTTGACGCATTATTTGCTTGACTCATATTTTTCTCTCCTTACCTGAAAACCTAATTATCATGATTAAAGAAATCCTTAATCTATGTAAGCGCTTCTTACTTATATAATATTATAACGGAAACCGCTTTCCCCATATACCGTATAAACTAGTGATAAAACCTAGTAAAAAGAAGAGGTGATCGAATTTTATAGGCAATTATTAGATGTTGACTAAAATACTTAAGGAAGAGATTAAGACATAAAATACAAATTCGAATAGAGAGAGCCTGAATCCAGAAAAATCGGAATCAAGCTCTACCTGATACTTTTTATTCGTTCGTACCCCAAAGTTCCATCGTATCTTTTACTTTTTGACTCATTAATTCATTTGCCTTTTCTATGTTCATTGCTTCTAATTCAGTAATCATATCATCCCATGCCTGATCAAAGTTTGCAGGGTCTCCTAAGATAGCTTGTGTAATACGTTGTTCTGTTAAATCATCGGCTTTTTGTTGAATAATTTGAAGCTCACTTCCAGCAGGAATACTATAATTGAATGCCTGACCATGTTTCGAAATTCCTAAATCTTCTGTTTGTGGGAACCAGTCAACCCAGTTTTCCATTTCATACTCTTTTAGAGCTTCTTTTTCTGCACTATTGAAGTTAGCAATTGTCTGTTCTTCAGAGTTAGGAGTGATAGGCTGCCCACTTGAATCTACCGCACCATTACCCCATTGCGGAAATGGATAGACATAGTAACCAACACCTGTTTCTTTAGAATAATCAGCGTCACTGTTCATTCTTTCGCGATCCTCTTCTTGCATAACTCGTTTACCATCAACAATGTCATAGTGTTCGCCTTCAATCCCCCAATTCACAAGAATCTGTGCCTCTTCCGATGCCATCCAATCTAGAAATTCAAATGCCTCTTCTTGATACTCACTAGTTGAAGAGATTGCTATTCCCCAACCACCAGCGAAGCCATAATTTTTCAAAGATTTAGATGTGTATTCTTCACTGATAGTCACTGGTAGTGGTGCATACGTTCTCCACTCTTTCCCATCTGCTACTAAAGCCTTATCAGCATCAGTAAAATTCCAGTCTTGGTCTGCAATGCTTAATACTCGTCCTGAAGATAACTTAGAAATATACGTGTCATATGTGTGTGTAAATGATTCCGGGTCAAGCAACCCTTTTGCATTCATACTATTTAACCATTTAAAATATTCTTTTAATTCTGGACGAAGGAATTTATAAGTTGCCTCTCCTGCTTCCTCATCTACTACCCATTGACCATCTCCTGCAAATCCTGCCGCAAAACCAGCTGGATCCCCGACTGTAATTAACCAACGCCAGTCACTCCCTAGTAAAGCTAGTGGAATGTTTTTTTGCCCATCGATTTCCGGGTACTTTTCATAATATTCCGTTAGTGCCGCTTCAAAGTCTTCTAGTGTCCGGATCTTGGGATAGCCTAACTCACGCAAGACATCTAATTGAATTTGGAAGGTTCCACTTGTAGACCAATAAGCATTTTCTACACCATAAGTACCAACTGTATAGATACTTGGGTCATCTAATGAATTACGTAGTCGATCTAATTGATCGCCATACATCGCTTTTAAGTTTTCACCTTTTTCTTCGATCAAATCATCAAGCTTAATAACACCACCAGCTTCGATCAATTTTCCAATATCGCCTTTGGCAAAAATAAGATCAGGATACTCCCCACTTGCTATCATCAAAGGAATAGCCTCATCGTTTCCTCCAACTGGGTAATCCATTTCTAATTTGATACCAGTTTCTTCTGTTATTTTTTTGGCAACTGGATCGTCAAACGTTTTTTCTTCTCCTCCATCAGCATTGAAGAATGTTAAAGTTATTGGTTCATCTGAGGAACCCTCTTCTTCATTTTCAGCCTCTTTTGAAGTTTCGCCATCACTGCATGCTGCAAGTGCGATCAAAGTAAATAGAATAAGCACTGCATGCAACCATTTTGATAGCTTTTTAGCCATATTAACCCCTCCATTTTTGGATATTTTTATATATTAATTATAAAATTAATACCTTAGGCCATTGACTGCGCTTAAAGTCAGTCCCTTTAAATTAAATTTCTGTAAAAATCGATAAACAAGCAGGGTTAGAACAGTTGCATTGATATAATCATCTCTTAATCGATGATAGATGGCTTTGACCTGCAACAATTATTCCATGATTAGAGAAATCATCGGTATCTGTAAGCGCTTCCCTATAATTATAATGGAAACCGCTTTCTCCATATACCGTATAAATTAGTGATAAAATCCTGTAAAAAGGAGAGGTGATCGAGTTTTATAGGTAATTTTTAGATATGGATAGCAATGCTCTGTTAGAAAAACTCGCATTCACTCGTCCATTAACCGATGTGTTAGC
The DNA here is from genome assembly GCF_055395245.1 of Gracilibacillus sp. JCM 18860. Lineage (NCBI taxonomy): Bacteria > Bacillati > Bacillota > Bacilli > Caryophanales > Bacillaceae > Gracilibacillus > Gracilibacillus sp. JCM 18860. Next base: position 4,136,746 of record NZ_AP043868.1, on the reverse strand, counting down.
TTTTCTAATACTTTAGACATCAAAATTTTCACTTCGTCGCAATACTTCCTGAAAAAAATTTATACTTTCCTAGCGTAAAAAAAGAGAAGCTGTTGCTAAAATCAACTCCTCTTCTTGAAACCTCAGTTTAAGTTATGGTAGAACATTGGCCAGTGCCTCTAATGCCTGATAAACCTTATCTTTCTCAATAATAAAATCGATCCCTTCATTATTTTTGTTTAGCGCAAAATATTTATCATCCATCGATAAAAATTCCAAGGAGTAAGTTGGGTCTTGTTCCTGATCCGTATCAGCTGTATATTGAATCATTAATTCCCGCTCCATCTCTTGAGGCAAATCTTCCACAACTTCATCAAAAGTTAGTCCTGCTAAGGTTTGATATGCCTCTCTCCAATCTATTAAACGTATTGGCTTATCATTTATTATAAAGGACGACTCTGTTTCTTCTTCGTCCTCTGATCTCTTGTGTTCCCCCAAAACCGTCCAATGGTATTCGTTTGATTGAATTTTTAATTCTTTCACTGCATTTAATGGGAGAATATGAACAAAATGATCAATTAAATCAAAGGAAGGATGACTATATGGCTCTAAAGCTTCCGTTGTCACAGTAAATACTTCGTCCTCCCCTTCCAATTTAGCATAGTATTGCTGATTGGCAGCAGGCTCCCCGATAAGCAATGTTTCTGATTGGTCCTTTGCTTGAAAGGTAATTTTAAAATCTGTTTTTCCGAGCTTTGTTGCATCCTCCACAACTTGAGTTTTAGTTAAGCCTTCGAGTCCACCCAAGATTGCTTCCATTTTCGAAAAGGCTACACTATATACACTTTTATATGGCTGATACATATACCATCCGCTAATATGGGCAAGTGACTCGCGTTCCGTAAAAGGGGAGTCATTACGAAGCTGGATAATTTCCGTTCCATTCTCAATATCAATCTTCTCTAATTCTTTGGCATTGATGCTAATAATTTGATTATCTAACAAGCTATTTACATTTAATGGAATGGTTTCAATATCCGTTCGATCCACTAGATAAATCGTTTCTGTTTCATGATGTTCAATATAATATTTATCCCCATTTACATTCGTCTGACCAACTGATACACGTTGTTTGTCTCCATCCTCATCCGCAAATACGACAGTAACCTCTGGAAATTGCAAACTTACCTCATTTGGTTTAACATTTGCTTCGACTCCTTGTAATCCTTGCATTGTTTCCACAAAATGAGAAACCTTTTCATTATTTTGTTCACGTCCCACCCCCTGTAATCTCCATTGATCACTTTCCTTCTTTAACTCCACTTTTTTGTCTGCTAATACTTTAATACTCGTAATCTCCTTAAAATCTTTCACGATAGCCACATTTTTGTTATCATTCTTCTCGGAATCGGTCTGATTTGAAATGATAAAAAGTAGGGCGACAATGGCAATGATACCTAGTACTAACCAAATGATAAATTTATGCTTTTTCATCCTTACGCTCCTTGTTCTCATTTGACATTTCTAATTCCATTACTTCAAATGGCTTACGCATATTAAACATAATAAAAAAGGTAGCAATACTCATACAAAACCAAATCGTAATACTAGGTGCAAAGTAATAGATAACACCTAATGATACAAAGGTAGATAGATTTAATAATGTTGTTTTAAAAAATTTAAAATTGGCATATATCGCGACAAGCCATAAATTTTTTATTTTCACTTCAAACCTTGTTAATATAGGAAAGGCATATAATAAAATGAGTAATGCGACAATAATTAAAATAAAGATAATCGGTGTTAAAACCTGGATATTAAAGCCTGTATAACGCAAATCTAACAATAGAATAACGAGGATCGTCCATTTTAACAGCCAGTACTTCGTACCAATCATGAAGTTCTTCTTATAATAGCTCCAAAAATCCTTTGTCGGACTGATTTCTTTCTCTCGAACTAACTTGCCCATTGACGCAAAAAGTGCAGCAAAGGCAGGCCCGGCTGGTAATAGCGCCAAATAAAATAATAAAATATTATCCAATGTTAATTCGACAAATAAAAATATCACCAAAAAAAGAATATTTGCAAGCATAAAATAGATATTTGTCATCAAAAAATAATAAATATATTGTAATGCAACATAAAGCGGTCGATCTATCCCCATTTCCATTCCCCCATTCTATTCATGTCTTTCCTGTAATTCTATCGCTCTTTTTTGAAATTCCTTTGGACTAATGCCAATATATTTTTTGAACTTTTTATAAAAATAATCAATATTATGATAACCAACCATTTCTGACACTTCATAGACCTTTAGCTTTCTTTCTTCTAGTAATTGTTGTGCCTTTTGCATCCGTACTTTGTCTAAATATATATGAAAATAATCCCCTGTATAATTTTTAAATTTTTTTCCTAAATAAGACGGATTATATTTAAATAGCTCTGCCATCAATTTCAAATTGAGTTCCTTATCATAATATTGCTCGATATATTGGATGATTTTTTTGACAGGATCATCAATATTTCCAACAAATCCGTTAACCTTTGTCGACAATTGAATAAATCTTTGCTTAAGACAATCTAATAACATGATTAAATTAGGAGATTGGTAGATTTGTTCCATCCATTCGTCCAGCTTTATTTCTTTTACATCAGGATTAGTTTTGCTAAGGCGATTATAGACATTTTTCACCAGCTCGATTAATTCGACGAGAATATTTTCCTTTTTAACCACATGTTGTTGATAGTATTCCTTGATTTCGTCCAACAAATGATCTAGCTTTAAAAAGTTCTCAAATTCAAGTACTTGTGATATTTTATCATCCCAATTCTGGGCTGCTTTTGGTCTATTTTCTCTAGAATGAATGATTCTATCTGTAAAAATAATGGTATCGTCATAACTAAATCGAAAATCTTCCAAATGACGTAAGGACTGATAACCTGTAGATAAATCTAATAGGGAGAATGTTTTTTCTACTAGTTGTATCTTAGTATCCCTTGCAATCGATTTTATTTTCATTCTAGCCTTTTCCAAATAACTCTTTATTGTGGATCGATCATAATTAATGAATAGAATGCAAATACTCTGTTCCATCTGTAAGATTTTTGTCTGATAGTCCTCCATAGACAATAGCTTATTCTGTATGTTTTCCCAATCAATTGGTTTACTTGCAATTATATTTGCTAAATGAAAGGTATCATTTTCATAAGTGAATAAAAGCCTCTGACTTAATGTGTCTAGTTTTCCTACTAATAGATCCTTCCATTCCTGCTTCTCCACCATTTTTTCATAGTGAAGTAGTTGGGAATCCAGCTTACGTTCTTCGATACATTTTTCTTTTATTTTTTGGATTAATGGGATTAATTCATTTTCGTCTACTGGCTTTAACAAATAGGATTCCACTCCTAAACGGATCGATTCCTGTGCAAAGGTAAAGTCAGAGTATCCCGACAATACGACATATTTAGCAGTATTTCCAAATGCCTTTGCACGGGCCACCATATTAATTCCACTAATTCCTGGCATCTTAATATCCACAAAGACGAGATCTGGGTTTTGCTGTCTAATTAATTCCAATCCTTCTCTTCCATTTTTAGCAGTTCCAACTATTCGATAACCATACGACTTCCAATCAATAATTGAGCATAAGCCTTCACGAATTAATGGTTCATCGTCAACAAAGAGTACTTTTAACATAGGTGAATTACCTCCCTTTCAAAGTCGATTGTTTAGTTCTTCTGCTTAGGTAAATTCATCGACATTGTCGTTCCGCTTCCTTCAACACTGTCCATCCTAATGCCATATTTGTCACCATATAGTAAGCTAATTCGTTGATGGACATTGTGTAACCCAATACTATTCCCATTTGATTGATAGTCTTGATCTTTCATTCTATTATTTAATTCATTTAACTTTTCTAAAGATATACCTACCCCGTTGTCATTTACTTCTACAAGTATATCGTCCCCATCTTCTTGGATGCGAATTCGTAACATCCCTGGCTCTTCCTTCATTTCTAAACCATGAATGATCGCATTTTCGACTAATGGTTGAATCAATAATGGTGTTATTTTATAAGAAAGGATATTCTCATCTATCTCCATTTTATAGGATAAGTGTTCCCCAAATCGTAGCTTCTGAATTTCTAAATAGTTTTCAATTAAAGCAACCTCTTCACTCAATGGGATCGATTGATCAGTTCGCTTTAGGGAAGAGCGCATCATTTTGCTGAGCATTTTTATTACTTTTGCTACCTCAGGATCTTTATTCAATATAGCCTTCATTCGTATCATTTCTAATGTATTATAAAGAAAATGTGGATTGATTTGACTTGCGAGCATCTTAAAATCCATCTCTTTTTGTTTACGCTTCCAAGTCTCTTCTTTAATCTTATGAATATAAACTTCATCAATTATTTTTTGCACACTTTCGGATGTGGTTTGTAAATCCTTGTACACGTCTTTTATTTCATCATGACCCTTCATTTCCTGTGTAATATGGAAGTTTCCTTTTGCTACTTGGAACATGGCCCTTCGTAATTGCTGAATTCTTTTATGAAAACTATTCGTAAAAAAGCCAATGAGTATTAGTGAAATAGAAAGTGCACCCAAACTAATGAGAAAGCCTCGTGTAAAAATAGTATTCGGTTCATGAATAATGCCGTCAATTGGAACTTGTGTTGCTATTTGAATCGTATTATCTAGTGATTTCTCTGGTCGAAAACTATGAACATTAATCTTCACTGTTTCCTCATTAATCGTTTTGTCCATTACATAATTACCAATATCTGCATTTCTGTTCTGATAAAAATTAGCGTGTCTACCAAGTAAGGCAATATTTTGATTATACACGATCCTTTTATTATCAAGTGTAATAAAGGTATTATAGGAAACACCTTCTACTACAGATTTTAATATATCGGGGGATATATAAATAACTAATACACCTAAAGGTTGATTCTCATGATCAAAAACCGTTCTTGTGAGCGCTAAGTATTTCTTGCTTGTCCAATGATCCTGCATATATAACCATGTCAGTCTCCCACGCTTCATTAATGCATTTTGATACCAGTGTTGATTTTGGATGACCTTATTCGCATAAATAAAATGAGAATCAGTAATGATATCCTTTTTCATAAAAAATTGGATTTTTTCGATTTCTTCATAATAGGTTAAATAATCATCAAAAACTGGATATTGATTATAGGCATTATACACTTCAAGTGGAGAGTCATACTGACCAGCTAGAAATGTTTTTAAGTCTTGATTGATATAGATTAAATCAGATATATTGATCACACGCTTGATGATTGATTTTAAGCGCATCTCCATTTTATCTGCATTTGCCTCTACTTCATTCATCGTATTGGACAAAACGATTTCCCTTGTTCCAAAATTCAAATAAGCACCAACAAGAAGAATGGGGATTGCAGTCACCAAAATGAAAATTCCTAATAGCTTGTACTTCACCTTAAGTAGTTTTTTCAAAAACAATCCCCCTTCTCTTCTTTCGTTTTTTTGCCACTCTCGATTTGGATTACGTACAAATTAGTTCAGGATTTTGCTAGAAATGGCGTTTATAGCTTGGATAAATGTCATTTTGGGCCGGCAGTTTGCCCATTCTGACGTTTATAGCTTGGATAAACGTCATTTTGACCTCGCATTTGCTCATTCTGGCGTTTATTGCTTGGATAAACGTCATTTTAGGCCGGCAGTTTGCTCATTCTGGCGTTTATAGCTTGGATCCCACATTCTCTAGTTAAGAGTTATCTCAGAACAATTCTGTAAAATCTTTTCACTACATCCCCTCTAATGAAGCAATAAATATCCTATTCATGGTGCAAACGCTTTTAAAAGAGGAACAAAAAAAGCATCTGTAATATCCTTATGCAGAAGAAGTTGTTCCAATAGCTGTGGACTAACAGACGCTAATAGTCTAAGTATCGTATGGAGCATCAATTACTTTGGAGATTGCACCATCTGTGGCTGGCTAACTTAGAAATTAGTCTACCAAGTTACCATTTGTTTCAATCAGTTTTTTATACCAGTAATAGCTTTTTTTCGGAATTCTTTCTAATTCCTTTTCATCTTGTTCATCCCGATCAATGTAGACAAAGCCATATCTTTTTTGATAACCGTTTAACCAGCTTAAAAGATCGGTAAAGGACCATGCGCAATAGCCGAGTAATTCTACTCCATCTGTCAATGCTTTTTGAATTTCTACAATATGTTCCTTTAGGTAATTAATTCGGTAGTCATCCTCAATGGTACGCTGCTCTGTTAGATGATCATAAGCACCTAAGCCATTTTCCGTCACCATCATTGGTAAATCATAGCGATTTTGTAGTCTTCTTAAAGCAATTCGAATACCAATCGGATCGATTTCCCATCCCCATTTCGTTTTTTCTAAATGAGGATTCGACACATTGGCAAACATCCTTTTTTCAGGACTTTGTGCTTGCTCTTCTTTTGGCTGCATGAGATAAGGATCGGTAGCTTGAAAATCTTTTTCCAAATCTGCCTCACTTTCTTGAAGAGGGAATTCAATCTCATTTGCCCTAACCGTACCTCCATGATAATAATTCACACCAAGAAAATCTGGTTTAGCAGATTGCAGCAGCTCCAAGTCACCATCTTTAATGGCTGGCGCTACTCCTAATCTCTCTAATTGTTTATATGTGACCTTAGGATATTTACCATTTACATATACGTCTAACCACCAATGATTTTGAAATTCTTCTCCATTCAGTGCTGCTAACACATTATTCGGTTCACAATCAAGGCTGTACATGGGTCCATAGCCAAAGCTTGGTCCAATCATACCATTTGGAACTAATTCATGAAAACTGTTAATGGCCTTTGCATTTGCTAGATTAATAATATGATTTGCTTCAAACATTCGCTTCACATCAGCGATATTTGGTGGATGTGCTTCCCAGCGGTAACCAAGTGCTGTAAATACGTTTTGTTCATTAAAGCTTACCCAATATTTTACCTTATCTTTAAATCTTTCAAATAAAATTCTAGCATAATGATCAAAATCGTCTATCACTTCTCTCGATTCCCAGCCTTGGTATTCGTCCTGTAAGGCTTGTGGAATATCCCAATGATATAATGTCAAAACAGGCTCAATGTCATATCTCTTAAGTTCATCAATGAGATTTTCATAGAATAGTAACCCTTTTTCATTTACCTCCCCTTTACCACTTGGAAGAATTCGACTCCATGCAACAGAAAAACGGTAGGCCTTCAATCCCATTTCTGCCATTAAACGAACATCTTCTTTGTAACGATGATAATGATCTACTGCTATATCTCCATTTGTTCCTTGGAAGGTTTTCCCTGGTATCTTCGTAAAATGATCCCAGATGGAAGGACCTTTTCCATCTACATCCCATCCTCCTTCGATTTGATATGCTGCTGATGCCGCTCCCCATAAAAACCCTTCAGGAAATTTGTCTAATTTATCATGATACATCTGACTGATCGGCTCCTTTTATAATTGTATTACCAAGCTTTTTGGTTGATTGGGATATAAAGTGAACCTCTTTTCCGACACATCTGCTTCTGAATAAAGAGGCAAATAGATTTCCAATGTTTGTTCAATCTCACTTAAAAGCTCCATAGCTATATTTTTCTTAGTAAGATCCCACTTTAAAAAAGTAACCTGCATTTGTTCCGGAAGTCGAATGCCACGAATCTCTCCCTGTTTCAATGAATTAGGTAAAGCACCTAATAGTGTTAAGCGATGATGGCTATAGTCAACGAGCATTTCATGAACCACTTGAGGTAACGCCCCATTGCCATCTACATTAAACACCTCTTGATCATTATAGTGTGACATCATTAAAGAGGTATAGAAGCAATTATTTTTTACGAGCAAATGGAAGACCTCTTCCACAAGATCTGGCATATGAAATTGCGTCGCACAAAGAGCAGAATGCATACGACCATGTGTCGAGGACGTATCTGCTTCTTTATTTAAAAGCCATGCTTCTAACCTCTTATCAAAAGCTATTTTGGCTGCACTCCACATCTTCGGATCTGTAATTTCATTAAATTCTCTGCTTTGAAAGACAGGGTAAAGATGAGAAAAATGCCGATGGTTGTAGTTCTCTTCTTTTCCTGGAGTTAACCATTCCTTTAAAGCACCATCTTCATTGATTTGATAGGCAGGTAATTTTTGTAGCATTTGTTGCCACTTAGTGCGCTCTGGTGAGTCCATTGATAAAATATCATGTGCTATCATTAAATTTGTTAACACTTCCTTGGCTACAGCTATATCCTGTGTTGCATTATCCGCGCATCCATTTTCAGCAGAATAGGAAGGGGTAAATCGATAGGTGCCATCCTCGTTCTCGATTAAGAAATCCTCATAGAATAATACAATTTCCTTTAAAAACGGTATCGCTTCTTCTTTTAGAAAGATTTTGTCCCCAGTAAACCGATAATATTGGAAGTACCAATGGGCGAGCCAGCCTGCTCCACAGGTCCAAAAATGTAATGGCCAATCCTCATTCCAATGAAGGTGCTTACCACTGTTACTAGCGTGAATGGCAGCCATCACCCCTCTTGCTCCATAATATTTTTTTGCATTTTCTCTAAACTCTGGGATGAGTTCTTTTATTAAGCGAAAGTAACCTTGCATACCTTCAAGTTGATGACTAGATAAAGCTGCTGCAATGGATAACTCTACATTGGTATCAAAAGTGAAATCCCCACTCCAGGCAGGCTCAAAGGTTCCTGTCCAGATTCCTTGTAGGTTAGGAGTTAATTCACCGGCACTACATATATACATATACCTTCCTGCATCATACATTTTTTCTAACAACACTGGTGAAATTGATTTGTTTCTTTTAGCTTCTAATACGATATCATCAATTGATCTCAACCTTTCGTGATCAGTTGCTAGACTTAGCTCCACCCGCTCAAATCTATCTCGATGAATGTCACAATGTTTCTGAAAAAGCTTAGTATAAGTTATACCATTCTCTATCATTTTGGAAAAAACTGATCTCTTGCTCTCTATATCATATGGTATAATTTTCATGACGAGTATTGTAGGTGAAGTGGCACAAATATTGATTGCTTCATGACTAGTGATTAGCTTATCCGCACCAATTACTTGGATCCAAACATCATATCCAGCATCACTATACTCATAATCAAATTGTGCATGAATGACATTTTCTTCTATGACTGTTCGCTGTTTCATTTTTTTATCCACATATTGCTTTAAAGAAATATGATAATTTCCTGGACTTAATTCATGAATAATATCATTATTCGTTTGGGATACGAACGTTTTCCGACGATAGCTCTGATGATTAACTTGATAGGAAACTTGCAATTCACCAGTTTCATAATCGATACTTCGCCTATATCCGGAATAATTGTGATGATCTGTCTCGATAAATAAATGAAAACCAGGATGGTAAGGATCACTCATCGTCAATCCTTCATAGCCTAATTCTGTAGACTTTCGATAATAATAGGCAATGGCCTCTTCATACCCTTTTGTTCGGATTATTTCACGTACTTTATCTAGATATGGTGCCATTTCTGGCAGCTGATCACTATTTCCTTGAGGTAAGTATAGTCTGCAATGATTGCCAACAATCGTATCCTTTATTGGATCTCCAAAAACCATGACACCATGGCTTCCGTTACCACTTACTAGCGCATCCTCCCATTTCTGGGCTGGGGTTTCCGTCCAAATACCTTTTCGTGGTAGAATATGCTTCATCATTTCTCAGCCTCTCTTCCATTGAATAGATTGTAATTTTAATTTTTCTATCCATAGATAAATGTCCTTCTTATCTTGCCATGGTTTCAATACACAATTGACATCGTTCCATGTCTTCGTATCGATTTCTTTCGAACATAGAGGCTCTAGCATTTTCTCGTTATCATATATTTTTAATACACCACTACCTTTTGCGCGGATTGTTATCTGATTGTTATCGCTCGCTTCCACATTTCTGAACATGATCCACCCCTCGTTATCCGTTGTTACACAAGGTTTCTCCTCTTCGCCTTTTGTTAAATAAACGTTGTCGTATGCATCATAATTCTCGGTAGGAGTGAGGCCATCAAGCGATCTTCCCGTTATTTCCTCGCCTTTCATAGGGTATAGATCAGATCTAATAAAAAGCTCTTCACTGGATGAACCTACTAAAAATTGAACAAAGCCTTTTTCAAGTATGTATTGTTCTTTCCTAACATCAAAGACATGTAATTGATCCGAATGTATCGATATCGTCATACTTTTTTCTTCTTTGGGTAAAAGAACTACTTTTTCAAATCCAACGAGTAATTTATTTGGTCTTTCGTAATAGGTTTCCGTAAAACGGACATATATTTGCACAACCTCTTTAACTGGTATATTACTTTCATTCCTAATTGTAAAGGATAGTTTTATAGGTTGATCATTTGATATGATGGCTGGTTCAGTCTGGAGATTATGATAAGAAACTTCAGCATAGTGTAAGCCATGGCCAAACGGAAATAATACATTGTCTTCCGCATACTGATACGTACTTTTCCCTTTTCGAATATCATAATTCAAAATGGATGGAAGCAGATCATTATTCTTGTACCAGGTCATGCTCAGCTTTCCTGATGGATTATTTTCACCGAAAAGTGTAGCTGCTAAGCTGTTTCCTAATTCCTGAGAGCCATGCGAACTATAGATAATGGCAGGTATATGCTCTTTTTCCCAATTTAAAGCATAAGGATAACTACTAATCACGACAAGAATCATGTTAGGGTTTGCTTGATAAACTGCACGAATCAATTCCTGTTGATAATCTGCTAAATTAATATTTTTCCGATCTTCTGTTTCTTTGCCATTTATCATTGGATGATTTCCTACACAGACAACTGCAACCTCACTATTTTTTGCCATCTCTACAGCCTGATCAATACCATTCTCAATAACGATACGCTCAAATTGCGAGGGATCTTGCTCAGAAGTATTGACACGACCTTTTTTATCAATGGATATATTTTCTCCATTCCAGCTTTCTAATTGGTAGTATGCATTCGTCTTAGGATTAACTTTTACTTTTTCTCGGTTAAACCAATCAAAAACCTCTTCTTTTGTAGCTATAAAGGAATCAGCAGACTCGTGCAGTGTTAAATATTTACCTGTTACTGGACTCTTAAATAAATGCCAATTTTCACCCCAATCTTCATCTACTATCATCGCTTTTTTCGGTTCATTTTTTCCTAATGCCATCCATTCTTTCTTTTCATTAATTGTTAACGTTTTTCCACCTTTTGTTCGCCATATAACCCGGTCAAACCCATCACAAAAAGAAATTTTGGTATCTGGCAAGTAGTTTTGAATTCCTGCTAGTGGTGTAATGGTATAAGGAGGATAGCCAGTATACCAATCTCGATAAATATGATTTGCGGTTGGACCAATGATAGCTATATCTTTAATCTCTTTTGATAGTGGTAGTAATGATTGGTTATTTGTCAAAAGAACAATGGATTCATCTGTTGCCTCTCTAACCAGCTTCTGATGTTCCACACTACACATTTTGTCTAGATCAACACTGCTGTAAGGGTTTTTGCGATTGTTTTCATCAAAGTGGCCTAAACGAAAACGAACTTTTAACATACGATTTACCGCTCTGTCGATATCTTCAGGTTGAATAAGCTGCTTGTCTAGTGCTCTTTTCGCAGCATCCTCGACCACTTTTTTGCGATCAACAAAACAATCGATTCCTTTTTTTAGCGCATCGGCAAGAGCTTCCTCATAGGTAGGATAATATTTATATTCTTCGACATTTAATGTTAGTGCTCCACCATCACTAACGATAAATCCATCCATGCCCCATTCTTTTCGAACGATTTCCTCGATTTCATTTATTTGCATGCATGGGATACCATTGACACCATTATAAGCTGTCATCATTGATAATGCCTTACCTTCTTTAAAGGCAGGTTCAAATGCTTTTAAGTAATATTCTCTTCGGTTTCTTAGATCAATGCTATTAGAGGTGGATTCTCTTCCGACCTCATTATTATTGCCATAAAAATGCTTAGGAGCTGCAACAAGCTTGACATAGAACGGATCTTCACCTTGCATCCCTTTAATCAATTCTTTTGAAAGCTCTCCGGTTAAATAAGGATCCTCACCATAAGCTTCCTCTGTTCTTCCCCATCTAGGGTCTCTTTCCATGTCTATCGTTGGTGCCCACAAGGTTAATCCTGTCTTCTCATTCTTTAATTGATAAAAAATTCTTGCCTCATCCCCGATCATACTTCCGACCTGATACAGAAGTTGTTTATTCCAGGTTTGGGACAATCCGATTGGCTGCGGAAAAACACTAGTTTTACTACCTTCCCTATCTACTACTCCGTGCGCTGCTTCCCCTCCAACCGCATATTCTTTTATGCCTAACCTTGGTACAGCACTTTGCGAGGTGCTTAAAAGGGTAATTTTTTCATCTAAAGTCAACGCTTCCATTAAAGTTTTTAATCTTTGTTCAAGTGAATATTTAGTCGATTGAATAATAGCTAAACGATTCATTTAAAACCCTCCTTGAAGAAACCGGTTTCTTTTTTTCAAAAAAAATAGTGCATTTTTAAAAAAAGTTCCTACGATGTCTGATGGCATGTTTCATTTATTAAGCAATATGGTTAAAAGGGATTACCTCATACTTAAAATGCTCCTATAAATTTATTTTATATATCATTATATTAGAAAACCTTAGTATGAAAAACCAATAAAATTAGACATAAAAACATTAAATTATAGTGATTCTTTATGAATTTCCAATTAAATACAGTTCCTTATTATATTACTTTCTTTTATGTTTTCGTCAAAAGAATATATTCTCTATTATTTATCATCAATAAACCTTACCTCTTTAATCAAGTGATTCATATTGATAAACTCTTAGCTAGAGGAGACGTACATTGAATGACGCTTGTCAGTCTTCCTGCTTCGTCTTCCGTTTTATCCATAATAGGAAAATAGAGGTAAAGGAAACTGCTGTCGCTAACTGATACATCTGATTTATTTCGATAAAACGTAATAACCACCCAGCTATTAAATTCCCTATTATTCCGGCTAAACCGAGTGCCACTGCCCAATAAATTGTTTGACCAGTTGCTCGGTATTTAATAGGTGTCAGCTCATCAACATAAGCGACAGCAACAAAATAATGAATGCTATATGATAGACTTAGTAAGATTTGTGACCATACTAATGTATCTAGATTGTCGCTTATACCTAGTACAAGCCAACGTAGGCCATAAAAAAAAGCTACTGATGTTAACAATATAGGAAAAGTAAAAACACTCATTAGTTTTTTTGACATAGAGAAAAATGGGACTTCTAAAATGGATTTAATTAAGAGAGCGATACCAACTAAACTAATCGATGCACCTAAATCCTGTAAGTATACGGCATAAAAGGAGTTATTTGCATGAACTGGCAAGTGTAAAAAAAAGCTGAAGATTAGAAATAGAGAAAATGCTGGATTATAAAATAAACGAATAACCTTCTTTAAATGAAACTGCTTTTTTTTAGCTGTCTGAACCGGTAATTGAAGTGCAAGGATTAGAGCAAAAACAATTAAACTACTATGTAAAACAAACATAATATCTAAACCAAAAATGTCTAGCAATCTTCCAATCGCCACCACCCCTACTGCGTACCCTATGGATCCCCACAGACGAATCTTTCCAAAATCTTTTCTACTTCCAATTATTGATATTGCTGTCACATCTGCAATCGGCGGAATAGCACTATGAAAAAAGAAATAAATAATATTTAAAATGAGTAAATGTTCAAAATTTATAGTAATAGGAAACCACAAGGCAGTTGTTGCTGCACCTAAAATCATAATCAATAATGTTATTTTAGGGGAATTAAGATAATCGGTTAACATGCCCCATAACGGTTGTGCAACGACCATTACCATCGGGCCAACCGCAAATAATACACTAATTTCCACAGAGTTTAATCCGAAATCGACGTAGAATAAATTTAAAAATTGAAATGCACCAGTACCAAGAGAAAAACAAAAGTAAAATAACTTTAAAAATCGATACTTGTTCATCGTTAAATTATCCTTCCTTATAAGAAAATTGCTAACCTTAGGTGAGTCACTTTTTCTACTTTATGAGAAATGTCCATATATTGTAGAATACTGAAGCTATCCAATGATAAGCACTTATTAACAAAAAAATTAAATAAGACCTTGTACCAAACAAATGATACAAGGTTTTTTTAATCTAATTTAAAACTGGACTTCGATTCCTTTTTCACTCGATTCATAAATACCACAAAGTATCTTCATTATTTCAACACCATCTTCCACAGGGCTAAAAGTTTGTGTTTCACCTTTTACACTTGCAATAAAATGATCAATTTCATTTTGAAAGGCCTGCACAAAGTCAAAGGATTTATTGTCTATTTGTGGAGCGGCATTTAAAATAGTATTATATCTCTCTGTAATTACATGTAGTTCTGGCTCTAGTTCGATTCCTCCGTTTTCTCCATAGAGATTTACAGTAATCATATCTTCTTTGGCGTGAAGAGTAAAACTAACATCTACCATTAGAGATGCTCCATTTTCAAAACGAATAATAGCATTTGCTAAATCTTCAACAGTATTTTTACTTGGATCATAATCTGCCGCTTGATAAAATGATAAATTTTCAACATTTGAGCGGTTACCAAGCTTACTATATGTATTTCCACTAACTGACTTCACTTTTGGCTTACCCATTAAGTACCAACATATATCAATAACATGTACACCTAAGTCTATTAGTGGGCCGCCTCCTGAACGTTCTTTATCAGCAAACCAACCACCTGGATTTCCCAATCTTCGTAAACATGAAGCTTTTGCATAATAAATTTCACCTAAATCCCCGCCATCGACAAATTTTTTAACAATTTTGGTGTTTGTCGCATATCTGCGCACAAAGCCTACTTGTAAAATTTTACCGCTACTTTTAACGGCCTCCTCCACTTTCAATGCTTCTTCTACTGTTTTACAGAGAGGCTTTTCTACTAGAACGTGCTTCCCTGATTGTAAGGAAGCAATAGCTATTTCAGCATGTGTATTGTTCCATGTACATATGCTTACTGCTTCAATATCTTTATTTGCTAGCAATTGAAGATAATCTGTGTATACATGTGTTGCTTGATATTTATTTGCTTTTTCATTGGCCCTTTTTTTATTCAGATCACAAATTGCAAAAATCTCCACTTCTGGATGATGATGATATGACTCTAAGTGACTTTCAGAGATTGATCCAGCTCCAATGATACCTATTTTCATGTTAAAATCCTCCTTTATATTTCGTTCCACATTCTTCGAAGATTGTCTAGGCTAAGCTTTGATGCCCGCCTGCTATCCTCCATACCTTCAAACTCGACAGATAGATATCCGTCATATCCATTATCTTTTATTACTCTTAGAACTTCTCTCATCGGAATGTCACCATGACCCACTATGGCACCGCGTAGATAATCTCCAGAAATAGTCTCTAGCCACCCTTCTCCTGGATATAGATGGGCAGGACGATGATAAAAATCTTTTATATGCACCATTGAGGCATAACGTATATTTTTCTTAACAGCTGTAACAGGATTTTCATCCGCACACAAGAAATTACCAACATCTAAAGTCGTCTTAAAATTCGCACGGTTTACATGGTGAAGAACAGTTTGAACTCGATCACTAGCTTGCACATAATAACCATGATTTTCAATACTTGTAGTTATGCCGTATTGGCTTGCATAATTAGCAATTTCTTGACAGGCCTCCACAAGCATTGGTAAATCTGCTTCGAAATTTGCAATGGATGTTTCGGGAATCGGTCTCCAAGCAATATCATGACGCATCAGTTTAACACCTAGTTGATGTGCAATATCTACCTCTTTTTTCACACGATCCATTTCTGCTTGATAACTTTCTTTATTAGGTTGTAGAAAATTCGCACCAATCGCATAATTGGATATATCTAGACCAAGTTCTTTTGCCTTATTGCGGACCTTCTCTATTTGAGTTTGATCTTCTAATGTAAAACCCAAATTAGGTACTAATTCAACATGTTCTCCCCCTTGTTCTGTGATCCATTCCATTACATCAAGAATAGTCATTTCGCCAGATTTCAAAGTAGCAAACAAGCTATATGAGCTTAACCCTATTTTCATGCCTATAAATCTCCTTTATTTTGAATTTCAGCTTACTAGTTGCGTCATTTTCCTCTATTAGGTGAGCGTAGGGGAACAAAAACATCCTCTACACTCACCAGCTTCTATTATTGATTAGCGGACCATTTTTCAGCTCTATCTTGAAGATCGTCTAAATAGCTTTGAATATCAGGAGCATCCCCATTGTGCGCTTGGCTAATAAAACCATTTACAGCAGGGGCAATCTCACTTCCAAAGAATGGGTTAGCCTCATCCATTAAGGTCGAATTGGTCACACTAGCGATTTCAGCTGCAGTTTTCATATACTTATCCTGATCTGAAACAAAGTCTGCATCTACTAGAGTTGGAGTATACGTGTATTCTTGATAATTATGCTTTTGGGCTTCATAACCTGTTAAAAACTTTAATACTTCCCAGGACGCTTCCACATTTTGCGTGTCTTTCGCCATAACGAATGGATCGACGGCAACCCAGCCCTCACCTTCAGGCCCCAAGTTAAGAACTGATTCAAAACGCTCTAATAACTCTTCATTAGCAGATGCTCTCACTTCTGCCATTGTACTTGCGCCAGTTGCATCCAGATGGATCGCAATATTATTGTTTTCTAAACCAAAGCTTTCATTTCCTAATGCATTTAAAAAGTCGGAGGGTGGTAACTGAGCAGCTTTTTCTAGCCATTCAAAGACTTTTACCATTTCAGGAGAATTTAAGCTCCAATCTATATTTTTAGGATCATCTAACGTTCCTTCTCCCCCAGTCGCACCATAAGCATGTGTTAGAGCAACAAAGGTAGAGAGATTTAAAGACTTACCATCCAACCATAATCCATAATTTTGTTCGCCTGTCTCAGGATTTTCGCCAGTCATTTGCTTAGCCTTTTCTAGAATTTCTTCAGGAGTTGGATTTTCTGATAAATACTCTACTCCCCATTGGTCAAATAATTGTTTATCATAGATGGTAACCCGTCGTCCCAAAACAGCAGGAATTCCAAAATGAGCAGACTTATCTGGAGACTTAGTACTGTACGAGTTCTCCCATACTCCTTTTAAATATATACTCGGATCAAAATTGGCGTCGTCTTCGATTAAGTCATCTAATTCTCGTAGTAATCCTTGTTGATACCATTGAGTAGCAAAAGCTCCTCCGGTATACAATATATCGACATCACCTGATTGTAACATTGCCGTTTGTTTTGATTGCGCATTTTCCCAGGGAACCTGTGTTAATTCTATCTTAATATTCGGGAATCTAGGTTGAAACTCTTCTTCAATAAAAGTTTGCATGCCTTTGTTCTCTATACCTGTTATTGGATCAATTCCATCTTCTAGCTGAAAACCTGCCAACGCCACCCTAACAGTACCTTCAATCTCAGAGACAACTTCAATATCACTGTTTTGACTATCAGAGCTTGAACTATCTGAACATGCAACAAGTAACGGAATAAATAGAATAACCAACCAACAAACTAATTTACTTCTCATTACTAGCTCCCCTTTTTATTAAGTTTTTTCTTCGTTCGAACCAGCCTAACCATTTATAGAAGTAATCCCTCCTTCTCTTACAATTTTTATTGTTTGATTCCCGATAAAGCAATACTTTCCACGATGTATCTTTGCAGGAATAAATAAGTAATAATAACTGGGAGTAAGCTTACTGTTGTTGCAGCCATAATGACTGATGGTAAAGGAAGAGTTTTATTATACGAAAACATGGCTAACCCGAGTTGAATGGTAAATTTATCTGGAGTTTGCAACGCCAATAGTGGCCACAGCAAATCATTCCAAACCGCCAAGAATTGTAAAATTGTCATCGTTGCTAGAATTGGAACACATAAAGGTAAGTAGACTTTAACAAATACTTGAAATTCATTTGCACCATCGATAATCGCCGCTTCTCTTAAAGTACTTGGAAGCTGATCTATAAAAGATTTTGCTAAAAATGTACCAAATGCAAAATTTAACGCCGGTAAATAAAATGCCCAATAACTATCAAGCAATTCTAACCAGTCAAATAATAAATACTGTGGTATCATGGTCATTTCAAATGGAATCATCATTGTACTTAATGCCAGAACCAATACAATTGTAGCGCCTTTAAATTTTAATTTTGAAATGGCATAGCCAGACAACAGTGCAGATCCTAAGCTTACGACAATTACTCCTACTGAAACGATTAATGAATTTAAAATGTATTTGAACATTGGGATATTTGTAAAGGCTAATTTGTAAGTTTTTAAAGAAAACTCTTCAGGCCAAAAACGTGGTGGGAAAGGTATATTCAACCTTGCTTGCCAATCAAAGCTAGTAAGAACCATCCACAAAAACGGGATGATCATAATGAGTGAGCCTATTGATAAAACTACCATTAATAAGATGTTTCCAAAAAGTCTCTGTTTTTTAGCAGAACGTCCAAAACTCTTGTTAGAATACGACTCCTTTAAATGACTAACACTCGAAGGTTCCAATTATTACACACTCCTTCAATCCAAATTACTATTTTTATTGGCAAATAGTAAAGCAATGGTTAGTACTAATATGATCATAAATAAAATATAGGAAGCGGCAGTTGCTATACCCATTTGTGAGGATAAAAATGCATTTCGATAGATATATAATACAGCTGTCATCAAAGAACCTGCAGGATTACCAGCAGTTCCCCCAATCAACCAAACGTCTGTAAACCTTTTCATTGCAGTTATCGCACCCATAATGACCATAAACAAGATAATTGGCCTTAAGTATGGAACTGTGATATAAAACCATTTTTTGAACCAACTAGCTCCATCCACTTCTGCAGCTTCATATAAATCTCTAGGAACACTAGAAAGTGCTGCAATAAAAATAATAGTGTTATAGCCTAACATTCCCCATAAAGTCATTAGAACAATACTAAACTTTGAAAAAGTCGGATTAGTAAACCATCCAATTGGATCTATACCAATTAGTCCAATTGCATAATTTAAAAGCCCTTCTTTCCCAGGACTAAAAAGAAAAGTAAATAAAATACTAGCAGCAACCAAAGACACCACATTCGGTAAGAAATAGACTCCTTTAAAAAAATTTTTCCATTTTAGCCATGGAACATTATGAATTAATGTTGCTAATATAAAAGAAAGGGAGACACCTAAAATAACGGATAGAATACCCATATAAAGAGTATTGAAAATTGATTTCCAAAACATCGAATCTGTTAATACATATTGATAATTCTTTAATCCTACCCATTCACCAGTTAAGGAATTTGCAGTTTGTTGGAAACTCATCACTAATGCAGCAATCATAGGGTATATTGCAAAACCAAATATACCAATTAACAGTGGTGTGGAGAACAACAATCCCGCCCAGTCTCGAGAACTTAATAATTTCTTTTTTGAGCGAGTAATTGACTTGCTATCTGCCATTTCAGATCCCATTGCCATTTTGACGCACCCCCGTCTCAAGTCCTAGCTATTTTTACAAATCGATTCTGTCCAATTCTACTAGTTTCTTATTGTTTGATGATTGATATGCGGCTTTCACAACTTCTAACGCTCTAAACCCATCTTCACCAGTAATGGAAGGTTCTCTACCTTCTTTCACACAAGAAATGAAGTCTTCTATTAATCCTTGATCCATATCCCTTCCCCATGGTAATTGTTGCACCTTGTTATCCCGATCGTTGTACCATACTAAATGCTGTTTAAAAACATCGATAGATAAATCACCTTTTGTTCCAGTAATTTCCATCGTCACATCCCCCCAAGTAGGAAACGTTTTGGGGCGAGACCAACTAGGATCAATGGAAACAATAATACCTGATTCTAATTCTGCCGATACCATGCCACAATCCTCTACATCAATATCATAAAACTTTGTATCCAATTCTGCGTATATGTTGCGAACTTCATCATTTAGCAACCACCGAGTCAAGTCCAGAAGATGTACAATATGATCAGTTGCTGCTCCGCCCCCTGATAAGGATTTATTGATAAACCAACCACCTGGCATTTGGCCATGATTGGTTCCATTAATCGCAACTATCTTACCAATTTGTCCTGATTCAATGATCTTTTTCACCTGTTGCATTACTGGCGAAAATCGAACTGGATAAGCAATCTGTAGTACAACATTCTCTTGATGACAAGCATCAATCATTGCTTTTGCATCAAGCAAATCCGTAGCGATTGGCTTTTCACATAAAATATGCTTTTTTGCTTTTGCAGCAGCAATCACATGTTCTTTGTGCTTAGCATTTTCCGAGCATACTACTACAGCCTCTATATTAGTAGCTAGGAATTCTTCTAGCACTGTATAACAATGACAATAATATTTTTCTGCCATTTCAACTGCTCTTTTGGCATCTTCATCCCAAATCGCAACTAATTCAACTTCTGGGTGTTCCATTAAATAATGAGCATAAGCAGATGCGTGTAGATGAGCAAAACTAATGATTCCAACTTTCATTCCTGCACCTCCTCTTCAGCAAGATACACTGGCACTCCATTACGAGCAGAAAATATCGTAGCCTGTGCTAATTCAACTGCTTTCACTGCTTCTTCAATGGAAATGATTGGGGAGGCTCCATTGACGATACAATCTTTAAAATGACTTAATTGTTTATAGATGGCGGATTCGGTAACTAATTCTTTCGGCAAATAATCGGAAGATTGATTTGGTTGCTTTGTAGCTATTTGAATTGGCTCTTTACTGTCACTGTTGCCCACAAGCAAACCTTCCTTGCCTGCAATCTCAAAGGAAGACTTCAAACTACTTTCTCCCCAAGAAAGCTCCAAGTGAACAATCACTCCATTTTTCATTCTTAAAATAATTAAAGCATAGTCGAATTCTCTATCATCCTTTTGTTTGATATGTCGAGCCAATACTCTTTCCACATCTCCAAATGTCCATAGCAACCAATCCAAATCATGAATACCTAAATCTAACAATATGCCTCCACTCTTGTCATTGTCTCTAAACCAACGACCTGGAAAAGAAGTCTTCCTTGATAACCGGACCACCCCTACTTCCCCTACCACACCTTGCTTAATCTGTTGACGGAGAAAAGCATATTCTGGATCAAATCGTAGTGTATGACCAACAAAAATTTGAATATCCTTCTCTTTGCTAAGCTGCAGGATTGCTTTTGCTTCGTCTTCATTTAGGCAGAGTGGTTTTTCACAAACAATGGATACCTTTTCATCTGTTCCTATCACCTCTTTCATAGCTTCATAATGTAAAAAGGTTGGTAAACAAATATCAACAATTTCTACTTTCTGATCCTCCAATAAACTTCGGATATCGAGATAAGATGTTGTGTTATACGTTTCCGCTAACTGCTTTAATTTATCTAGATCTCTACCAACAATTCCCACTACGTCGATATTACTTATCTGTAACCAATTCTCTAGGTGCCGCTGCCCCATTTTCCCCACACCAATTATTGCAACTTTCACCATTTTGCCACCTTCTTTCTTACATTAAGTCAATGGAATAGGTTTACCTAATTCTTGAGATTTGTTTGCAGCTAATGTGACTTCCAGTGTATTTAAACCGCTTTCATAATTAGATAAAATAACAGCTCGATTTCCAGTTAAAACAGCTTCAATAAACGCCTTATCCTGCTCTTCATAGAAATCCACTTTCGAAGGGTATGTGATCGTTGAGTCTTTTTCTACTATCGTTAAATTTACCCCATCTATTACAACGCGAAAATCCTTTCCTAATAATTCGACGCCCATTCGATGATCTGTTTGAGTAAATGAACAATCTAAATGGCCCACAGCACCAGAATTTAATGTAAAATTAACAGATGTGGCATCTGGAATATCAATATTTTCTATATCCTTGAGAACTTGTAGATTCATATTGGCGTAGACTTGATTTATTTCTCCTCCAAGATACCGAATGAGATCCATCGTATGAGTAGCTTGCTCTACTAATTGCCCGCCAGACTTATTCATTTCCCGATACCATGGGGTGGGTACAAAGGAAGTAATATAATGTCCTCGAATCATCGCTATTTGTTTGTCTTTCAAATATTCTTTTGCTTTTTTTACTGTATCTAAATAACGAAGACAGTAGCCAGAAGCACAGAGAATACCAGATTCTTGAATAACTTTTAGTTTGTATCTTGCTGTATCAACATCTAACCCTAAAGGTTTCTCTACCATTAAATGAATTCCTTTTTGAGCAGCCTTTTCTTCAATATCACCATGAGCAAATGGAGGAACACATAAGAACAATGCGTCTACACTTTCTTTTTCCAACATTTCCTCCGCATTCGTATATGCTTTTGCATTATATTTAGAAGCGGTTTTTTCAGCATTTTCTTTTACAATATCACAAATTGAAATGATCTCGACCCTATCATCCTTAGCTAAATTTTTTAAATGTATAGAAGCAATGCCTCCTCCACCAATAAACCCAACTTTTACTTTATCCATTTTTATGCCTCCTTTTCACTAGAATTTAATATCATTTCCATATGCCTCGCTGTATCAATTGCTAATGCTTTAGGATCAATTGTGTATGGCGTGAGCTCTGCGGTGATTGTATCCTGATAACCGATATCATTTAAAGCTTTATTCACTTTGATCCAATCTACATCACCTGCTAGTAATGGAACAAATCCTGTTATATTCCCAACGGCATTACTAAAGTCCTTCACATGGACTTTTCGTATTCGATTTCCTAACAAAGTAATCCATTGTTCAGGGAATCCAAATTGTAATACGTTTCCAACATCGAAATAAACACCCACATAAGCTGAACCTAATTCATCCACATAATTAGCCATTTCTAGAGGAGATAACAAAAATTTATTCCAGACATTTTCAATTCCAATATGTATTTGATACTTCTCTGCAAATGGTATAACTTTTTTTAATTCCTGTTGGCTTCGATGGTAACAGTCTGAATAAGCTACTTCCTTTGTCACGACTCCTGGTACTACAAGTACTGTATCAATATCCATTAGAGCAGCAAACTCAATTTGCTTTTCTATCACCTTCCTCGCTTGTTGACGCACTGATTCATCAGGATCTGAGAGAGGTGATTCCCAAAACAACCCCGTCGATAAGCTTCTTAATTGCAAGTCATACGAATCTGCTAATTGTTTAATTTGCTTAATATCATCGGATGTTGAATCCATTGTTAATCCTACACCACCAGATGGATTCACATTCAGCTCCACAGCATCAAATCCAGCTTCTTTACTATAGCTAAATACTTTTTCTAGTGGCGTGCCTTCAGGATAACACCATTGATTAATACCTTTTAGCATAATACCCCTCCTATTTGTTTACGTACTTCTATTAAGTCTTATTTCATCATGGGTTAATTTAAATTGAAATTTATCTTGTAATAACACGGATGCAGCTCCTATCATTTCAAATTCTTCTCCTAGTGAAGCGATTTTTATATTTACATCTTTATATAGTGTTTTTAGCGATCGATCTTCAACCAAATGACTAAGTCTGTTAAATAATAATTTGTTATTATTCGTTATCTCACCTCCCAAAATAATGATATCTGGGTTAAATAAATGAACGAGATTCACTAAACCCGCTGCTAAGTAAAAAGAAACTTCGTTTAGTACTTCATTTGCCAGCTCATCTCCTGCATTTATTGCTTGGGTAAAATGTTCAGGTAAAATTGATTCGTTCTTACCATTTGATAAATCTGTTAGTAATGTATTTTTTCCATTTTTTATTGCTGTAATTAACCTTTCATGAATGGATGGCCAACTAACATAATTTTCTAAACAGCCTTTGTTTCCACACTCACAAGGCTTTCCATTAATATTAATCGTGGTATGCCCGAATTCACCCGAGCCTCCTTTAACTCCTCTTGCGAGCGAGTCATTTACAATAATGCCAGCACCAAGTCCATCCCCTATCGTAATATAAACCATATTTTTATATTCCTGGTATAGGCCAAAATTTTTCTCAGCTAATACATACGCATTTGTATCATTATCAAGCCAAGTTGGAAGCTCTAATCTATTTTCGACGATGTTCTTCAAGTACACATTATTTAATTGAAGTTTTGGATTGTGGTGAATAATTCCTTGATAAGCATCCACAATTCCCTGTGTAATTATTGAAATACCTACACAAATTCTATTATCCTTTCGTTCAGTCAAAAATCCATGCAACAACTCCAGTAAATACTCAATTAAATGTTCATTCGTATACCCATTCGTTAAATAAACATTTTTTTGGTTTATCTTTGCCTCCAAGTTCATATCTGCAATGGTAATTTTGGAATATGATATTGATACTCCAATTAAATAATGATTATCTGGAGAAAACTGAAGTAAAATTGGTTTTCTACCACCACTTGATAATCCAGTTCCATTTTCATTGACCAATCTTTCCCTTATCAGATCTTGGACTGCAGATGTTACGGTGGTTGGGCTAAGTTCATTTTTTTTAGCGATCTCACTTCTCGAAATTGGTCCATATCTACGAATAGTGTCTAATACAATGGAGCGGTTTAATTCTTGAATTAATTTTAAATCCCCAGTTCTTTTCATCTATTCTCATTCCTGTTCTGTTGTAATAAACTTGTTTATTTCTATCTTACTTTTTCCACCGCGATTATTAAGTTGATGTAAAAAAATATTGGAATACTATATATAATGATTTTTACAGCTAACTTATTCCAATCAGCTGATTAAGTTACGGAGAATATATCACAATATTGTAAGCGTTGTCAACACAAAAAATTAAACTCATTGCTGCGTAATATTTTTTAAGCTTAATGAATAATAATTCCTTAAGATTTTTATTATAGCAATTGATAAGAAATGATGAAAAGATACAATTGATAAAATAAGTAGAGGATAACATTATTGTGAAGGGATGAAAAAAAGTGAATATTGTTCAATCCAAAGATGGTACGCAAATAGCTTATGATGTGCTAGGTAAAGGGCCAGTTCTTATTTTTATTACAGGGGCCACATGTTTTCGTTCATTTGAACCTGTAATACATGATGCATCAACCTTTGCGCAACAATTTACTGTTTACAATTACGATAGACGTGGACGTGGGGACAGTTCCAACACTCTACCTTATTCGATAGAAAAAGAAATAGACGATTTGGAAGCATTAATTGATGAAGCCGGAGGAGACGTACATTTATATGGACACTCATCTGGAGCGATTATTGCACTTGAGGCAGCTATCAGGTTGGATAATAAAATCAATAAGGTAGTTCTATATGATCCTCCTTATGTCGAAGATGAAGCAGCCAAAAAAGAATTTAACCAATTAAAAGAACAACTAAATGAACTACTTGAGCAAAAAAAATATGCTGAGGCACTTGCCTTTTTCTTAGAGGGTATTGGTATTCCAAGAGAAGTAATTGACGGAATGTTTCGCCAATCACCTCAATGGAATAGCATGCTGAAAATTGCCCCAACTCTTGCCTATGACACGATGTTAGCAAGTGATTTAGCCCCTTTAAAAAAAGCTTCAAAAGTCACTGTTCCAGTACAAATCATTGTTGGTAAGGAAAATCCAAAGAACATGCAAGAGGTTGCTAAACAATTGAGTGAAGCAATCCCAAATGCCAAACTTATTGAATTAGAGGGGCAAAATCATATGCCAGATCCTAAATTGGTGCTGCAAATCATGTCGAGCTTCTTAAAAGCCCACAGGTAATAAGAATATTCAACTATTAATGGCGGCTGCTTATAGTCGCCATTTCTATTGTCAGTTTCGATATGGAATCGCTATTTAGCTATATCTTTCATCTATCCTCTCATCATTCCTTATTACCTCCAGAAGTAATTCTGTTATCAGTAAAATTTTCAACTGCTTTCTTTTTTTCATAAAAATGATGCGCATTCTGTAGAATTCCTTCTCTTGTATAAAAAAGACTTTCTTCATTTAGTGGTAGCTTGACCGTTTTTCCCAATTGGGCAGATTCATAGATGGCCGTGATCAATTCAAGTGTATTTCTTCCTTGCTTACCATCGATTAATACTTCCGCTTCCCCGAGAATTGCTGATAAAATATTATCAATTTGCCCCAGATGACCCTCAAATGCTAAATCAGATAATTGGTCATAGCTTCGTTGTATTTGTTCATTTAAATCATTATCATCTTCTGGAAAACCATTTTCTCTTGATTTAGAAGCTACTACTTTCCAAGGAGCTGAAACTCTAGCATTTTTCCCTTGAAAAATAAGCTGTTGCTCCTCTCCATGATGAACGACTGAACTCGTAATTTGAGCTAAACTGCCATCCTCATATTTCGCTATTGCTATGGACATATCCTCAACTTCCGCATTATCATGAGACGTATTGCTTGTGACAGCAGTGATCTCACCAGGCATACCATTCATCCACTGGAAAATATCAATATGATGAACAGCGTGATTCAACGTACAGCCACCACCTTCTTTTTCCCAAGTGCCCCGCCACCACAAATCGTAATAGCTGTGCCCTCTCCACCAATGTGAATCTACTTGTGTATGCACAATTGGTCCCATCAGCTTCGTATCTAAAATTTGCTTTAACTTCATCATAGGTGTTGTGAAACGATTTTGTGCGACAACAGATAAAATTTTATGATTTTGTGCTGCTGCTCTATTCATTGCATCACATTCCTTTAAGGAAGAAGCCATAGGTTTTTCTACTAAAACATGCTTTCCGGCGTTTAAAAAATCTATCGCAATATCAGCATGTGTATATGGTGGGGTACAAATGGATACTAAATCAATATTTTCATTTGTTAAAAAATCTTGATAATCCTTACTTATATCAACCTTTAATTGATGTTTTATTGCTTTTTCCTTCGCTTTCTCTACATAAAAATCACATAGTGCCACAATATTACATCTGTTTTGGAATTTCAGATAGGCATGAATATGGGCATCGGAAATCGCGCCTGTACCAATAATTGCAACATTAATCATTCTTCCATCCTCCTAGTTCAGCATTATTCAAAACGAAACCATGCAAAATCAAACTTTGATCCAGGTAAAAATATAAAGCTAACCTTTTGAACTCCCGTTATTTTGTCTATGGAAAACACTTTAACCTCATAACCATCTGTTTGGTTAAATTCTACAATTTGATTTGTATCCTCTTTGTCTCCTGAAAAATGAACGTGAATCGTGTTCTTATCAATTGAGGAATTTCCACATATCATTAATTTAGTTGTACCCTTTTCCGTAAAATCAAGCTCATCGAATTCTAAGGTAACATTGTTCCCAATGCCTTCCACACCTTCCTCTGTCAATGTATAGGTATCCCCATAGATACGGTCCATTTCTGTTGCGTTATTTTGTTCGAACCCGCGATTTTTCGGTTCAAAGGAAAAACCTTTGATATGAACCTTTTGTTTTAAAACAAAACAGATCGATGTGACGCCTTTTAATCTCTTCGACAGGTGATAGGTTTCCTCCTGATAAACATTCCATTTGGATTCCTTTTGATAAATAACATCCGCTACGAGCTCACTACCTTGCTCTTCTGGCATTCCTTCCCATATCTCTATTCCGTATTCCTCACTTGATAGTGCAAAAATTGGGATGGTGATCATATCTGAGCCATAAGATCCGAAGTCAATATCACGAAATCCTACATGGGTTTCCCCATCTCTACTTGTTGCAACACCACGCTCATTACCATTCCCGAGGTCTCCTTTACTATAATCATATAATCCAGCGGAGATGAATTGATACGGATTTTTATAAGCTGTTCCAAGTCCTGTTGCTTTCATCTCTAATTCAGAGATCAGCGTTGTATGATTGGTACCATTTTTACTAGTACATCGAACACGAAAATCCCCATCACCTAATGCTATTATTTTTGCTTTCTTCCCATTTGATTCAATTTTTGCAATATTGGACTCGACACCGATATCTGTCACAACACTCCATTCCACATCATGGTAGGAGGTATTGGCTGGATAAAGCTTTGCCTCGACCTCAATCTCTTTTTTATTAGAAGTAAAAAACTGACCTGCTTCACTAATAAGCTCTATCTTTCGCAATGGTATTTCTGCTAGATTTCCCATAACTGGTGGAATGTCTTTATTTTCCATTGATGCAGATATTCCCAAGACTTCTTCTTCAGAAGCTATAGCTGTAAGCTCGATGAACTTTGGATCCATCCCTTTTGAGGTAACCTTGACTTCTATTTTTCCGGGATCTAGTGTAGCGGCAAGGATAGCCATTAGCTTTCCACTAAAAAGCCTTCTGCTCTTTCCTTTATACGAGTCATAATCTGTGCTATCTCCATTATCAAGACCTACTAGCCTAGCTGCACCATTTACTTCCACTTCTACCCGATTTGTGGCATTTTCTACAGGATTACCCTTCTCATCCTTCATCCCAATTTCGATAAAGATCAAATCCGTGCCATTTGCTATTAATGTTTGTTTATCTGCCTTCCATTGTATCTGACTCGCATCACCAAATGATCTCCTAACATCTGTTGCAATTACATTCCCTTTCTCATCATAAGCAATTGCTTTGATTTCGCCTTCTTGGTAGGCAAGCTTCCACCACCCGGTAATCTCCTTAGCGTGTTTATGATCGATTTCAAAGATACCTATTCGCTTACCATTATGTTGTAATTCGACTCTTGGCGCATTAGAACATACTCTTATATCGATGATCTGACCAGGATTAAAATCCCAATACGGAAATAGATGAACCATTGGATGCTTTTTATAATCGCTCCAAGCCGCTTGGTAAATATAATAAGAATCCTTTGGAAAGGTTGCTGTATCGATTTGTCCTAAATAAGCATTCTTCGTATGGTAAGGAGTTGGTTCTCCAATATAGTCAAAACCTGTCCAAATAAACGTACCAAGTGAAAATGGTGCATCTCGGTCTGCGATAATACATGCCTCCGATGATTTAGCACCCCAGCTCGTGGAGCTATTACCAAGGGCAGAGCATTGCTGATCATCATCTGCTAGAATCGATTTCTCAAAGGGAAAATGGTAAATCCCTCTACTCTGAACTGTTGATGCTGTTTCACTTCCATATATAATCCAATCAGGATGCTCCTGATGATGCTCATGATAATATTTTTCTGCATAGTTATAGCCTGCTAGCTTGACAATATCGGCACATTTTTGGGCATTCTCCCAAGGCATATAATTGGAACCAATCGTTACTTTAGCATTTTCCTTCGGATCAAATTTTTGAACATATTCTGTTAGCATTCTAGTAATCTCTTGTCCTCTTGCATTTGCGTGGGTATCATAAATCTCATTTCCAATACTCCACATCAATAAGCTAGGATGGTTTCGATCTCTTCTCACCCAGCTTTTTACGTCTTGAAATGCCCATTTCTTAAAGTATCTAGCGTAGTCATAAGGAGTTTTCGATCTTTCCCACATATCAAAGGCTTCACTTATAACAAGAAAACCCATTTCATCAGCTAGGTGCATGAGCTCCTTCGCTGGCATATTATGTGCGGTCCTTATAGCATTAACACCCATTTCCTTTAGGAGTTTAAGCCTTCTTCTGAGGGCCGTTTCATTAAAGGAAGCACCTAATGCCCCTAAATCATGATGCTCACATACCCCATTCAGTTTCATCTTCACCCCATTCAGAATAAAGCCTTTATTTGGGTCTAACACAATATTTCGAAAGCCAATGGAATGCGAAATTGTCTCCACATTTGATTGATTAATTTTTAAAGTAGTAACTAATCGATAGAGATTTGGATTACCCATACTCCACAAATAAGGATGTTGGATTTCTAGACATTGTACGTTCCGATCGCTCTCAGTCTGTTCGGAAGTCGAGGCAATCTCTTTTCCCTGATAATAAAGCGTATGCGTAAGCTCTGCAGTCTGAACAAGGGAAAGCTCTGTCTCGATTTCAACATGCCATTCGTTTTCGCTTGATGTTGTTGTAATATATACACCATCTGTTGGAATATGATTTTTGTCTCTCTTTTTCAACCAAACATTACGATAAATCCCAGCGCCAGAATACCAACGACTATTTGGGCTTTGATGAACGACTTTTACGAGGAGTTCGTTTTCACCCTCTACTAAAGCATCTGTAATATGATGTTCAAACGCGGAATAACCATATTTCCATTCACCGATAAATTGTTGATTGACATACAGAGTAGAATCCATATAGACCCCATCAAAGTAGAGTAGAATATCTTGATTATTTTTTTCATAAAAAAATTTTTTACGGTACCACCCAATACTATTCTCGTATAGATTCATGGAATCATATATAAGCCAATCATGTGGTATATCTACTGGCTTAAAATCTAGCTTTTTAGCATCTGATACATTTAAGCTACTTTTTGCAAAGGTCCAACCATCATTAAAGAGCATCTGAGTATTCATATTCCGTTCCTTTCTATTCTTGTTTGACAAAGCTAACTTTCACATCATCAATAATTGGCTTCGTATTCATCATTAAAAACCAAGTAACTAAGCTAGTGATAAAAATAAGAATAAAATCTGTCGTAAAAAACATGAGCACGATTGTAAGAAAAACAATTCCCAAATTACCTGTCGTAATTTTTATGCGTGTAAAAATATAGTAGATAGATAAACGATAAATATCCCTTATTCTAAACTTATAGTGGGTAGTAATTACAAGCACGTAGAAGGTAAAGATCGTCAGCAATAAAAGAGCAACTAAAAAAATGCCGTTCAAAATTTGGTAAAATACAGTAGGATTTTGATTGAAATATTGGATATCAATAACTAATATAAAAAATGTCATTAAAATCGGTATCCACACCTTCATTACATCTAAAAAATTCTCCCTATATGCCTTCCAAAACTCCGCAAATGGAGCGATATCTTTGTCACGCACTAGTACTCCTAAACTATGAGATAATGCTGCAAAGGCAGGCCCTGATGGAATAAAGGCAATAAAGTAAAAAATCGCATTAGATATACTCGGAATAAGGAGCATAAAGGCAGCAAAGAATAATAGGTTGGTAAAAATAAATAACATATTGAGGACCAGCAACCAGTATACATAATTGGAAAAACGATAAAATCCACCTTGGGAGTATTGGTTTGTATTCATTTATAAAAACCCTTTCATTTATGTATTTGTCAGATGTAAACTAGCTCTTCTTATTTATTTTACTATGAATTCCCTGACAATAGGTGATTTTATTTCCATTTAATACATTGTTCGGTTGCAATAAATTCAACTGGAATCGTTGGGAATCTTTTTTCTATTCGCTTTGCTAAATATCGCATTCCTGATTCTTCACTTTCTAAATGGCCTAATATAATAGCACCAATGCGATTGCCTTGGTTATTAGCATCACGAATATACTCAGGAGTTTCCCATTCAGGTCCTTCTCCATAGATAACAAGATCTACTTGATCTACTTCAAAAGCAGGGATAGCCGTTAATCCTCCACCTCTATAACCTACCAACATAGCAATTCGACTACAATTCATGGATAAATCGCCAACATAACGAACTGTAGAGAGATTTAATTTATGTTTAACATAATCTATCACATCACTTAGCTTCCGTTTTGGAATTTGAATGATCGTCGCTATTTCTTTATGTTCCTCCACATCATCCATCCAATCAAGATGGTGTAGTAGGCCTTCCATAATACCATCTGGTTGGTATTCATGATGGATCGCATCATGAAGTCGATAGATCGCTATACCAGAGGATTGAATAAGCTTCCATTTCTTTTGACCAACCCCACTCTCCACTACTTGATCACCATCGTGTTGAAAGAATACACCCTCATGACAAATTAATAAATTAACTCCTTGTTTAATAGCTTGCTTTATTACTTCATATGTCGGCATAAAACAGATGGCTATTTTTTTAATTTTATTATTTTCGTCTCCAAATTTCAGGGTATCCACTGTATTTTCTATCGGGTTACTCGTCAGCTCGTTCACTACTTGTCGAATCGTCCATTCCATTTTCTTCACCTATTCCAAATTTTAACTATTTAATCCAAAACTTTTGAAAACCGCTTATAGAGGAAAAGGAAACATAACACAATCGTATTATGTTTCCAGATAACATTATTTATTTTCTTGATACACTTGGTTTGCTAGTTCTACATATCCTTGAACATTTTTCGCTTCTATTTCTTTCACATATGCATCCCATTCATCTAAACTTCTTTCACCAACAATAAATTTAAGTGTGTTTTGTGTCACATGGTCTTTTAATGGTGTACTGATAAGGGACGATTGTTCTAATTGCATGGCATCATATTTGATTGGTGGGTCTGGTAAGACGAGTTCTTTTGTTTCATGCATAGCATTTTGGAACTCAATCTCTTCTTCACTAAACATGGAGTGAAGTAATTCAGTAGGACCACCATAGGAAAAGTTTCCTCCCGAGAATCCATAATCGATTTGAAGATGATTTTCGGCTTCTGGATTCATCCCTCTAAAGGTCACATCTTCTGCCAATTGACGTTCTCCGTTTTCCTTCGAGTAAGTTTCGCCCTCTACACCCCATTTAGCAAATTCCAAGCCTTCATCACTGTACATGAGCCAGTCAATAAATTGCAGCATTGCTTCAAAATTAGGGTCATCCTTCGCGTTAGCGGAGAACATAATACCATTTTCTAATTTAGATCCGCCCATCAAATGACCAGCAGGTCCGCCTGGTACGACAATTTTCTTAATCTCATAATTGTCAGCACCTAAGGTTTCATCCATCGTCGTACGATATTGCGTCAAAGTTTGACCATTTGTATTAATTACAAAGGATTTGCCACTTGTGAATTTTTCAATTGCTGGGTCATCCTCTTGTGTTACACTCTCAGGGTCTAACAAGCCTTTCTCTACTAAGCCATGAAAATATTCTACCATTGCCCGATATTCATCCGTTGTCGGGGCAAATATAAACTCATCAGATTCTTCTACATAAGTAAGCATATTACCGAGGCCCCAACCTGCCTTCGTGCCAAAAGTAACTGCAGCAATATTTAATGTACTATCCAGTTTAAATCGATCAGAAAATGGAATAACGTCTGGATATGCTTTTTTCATTTCTTCAAGCATTACTTCGACTTCTTCCCATGTTTCCGGTTCTTCTAGACCGAGTTCTTCTAAGATATCTGTTCTAACAGCCAAGCTATAATCTGGCCATACTTTTTCATGCACCCCTGGAAGGACGTAATATTTCCCATCTTGTTGGCGCAAGCCTTCAAGGAATGGTTCAATTTCCCACTTTTCCACCTTTTCTTGGTAGTGTGGCATCAAATCAACGTAATCACTAATCGGCAAAATAGCTCCAGAAGATACAAATGGTGTTTCTTCCCCTGGGTATGTTTTTGGGATTATATAAGGGGCATCCCCACTACTGATTAGCAAACTTCTTTTCTCCGTATAATCACTCATTGGTACAGAAGTTAATTCTAATTCCACATTGGTTAATTCCTTAATCTTATCAAAAAACAACCAATCATCCTTTATCGGATAATTCGGATGATCACTAAATAGAGAAGTAAATGTAACCGGTTCTGTCGCTTTAAAGGTATCACCAACTCCATAATCCTCCATTGCTGCACCAGATCCTGATTCACTCGAACCTTCTTCACCCTTACCATCTCCATCAGATTCCGCATCATTACACGCTGCCAATAGACCTAGAAACAAGATAAACATAAGTGCTAACATCCATTTTGTCCAATGCTTTTTCACTCTTTTTCCCCCTCTATTTGTTTAAAAGTTGAATGGTCGTTTGCTAAAACAGTTTTCCGTTAGGGATCACCTCCTTAAAACCTATCTTCATTAACCCTTTACTGAGCCTAACATGACACCTGAAACAAAATATTTTTGAATATAAGGATAAACTAATAAAATCGGTAAAACAGTTAACACCATAGTTACTGATTTAATGTTGGCAGAGATTTGAACTAAATTATCAGCACTCGTCGCACCTGTTCCAACACTCGCTTCTGCGCCTTTAATCATATTTCTTAAGTAAATCGATACAGGAAACAATTCTTTTTCCGTAAAATAGATAAAGGCAGGAAACCAGGAATTCCAGTGGGTAACAGCATAGAATAGCATCATGGTTGCTAGAATCGGTTTTGACAATGGCAAGACAATTTTAAAGAGAATCCCGAATGTACTTGATCCATCCATAATCGCCGCTTCTTCCAATTCATCCGGTATATTTTCGAAAAAGGTCCTCATGATTAACATGTTAAAAACACTAATCGCATTCGGAATAACAATTGCCCAAATAGAATTACCAAATCCTAAAGAGGTTACGAGTACATAGTTTGGAATTAATCCCCCATTAAAGAACATGGTAAAAACAAAGAACATGGTTAAAAATCTTCTACCTTTTAAACGCTTTTTCGCTAACGGATAGGCAATCATTGTCGACAAAACAAGCGATATTAATGTTCCTATCACCGTATAAATGACGGTGTTCTTATAATTAATCCAGAACATAGAATCAGACATAATCACCTTATATGTCTCCATATTAAAGCCCTTTGGCCATAAGCTAACCTTCCCTGCATTAATATAAGCTTCAGAACTAAATGATTGTGCTACAATATTGAAAAATGGAAATAAAGTAACAAAAACAATCAATAATAAAACCGTCACATTAAAGATTTTAAATAGTTTATATTGCCAAGACTCTTTCATCTAGATCCCCCCTACCACAAGCTGTTGTCAGTTATTCGACGTGATAAATAGTTCGCACCAAAGACTAAAATTAAACCTATGATTGATTCAAATAGACCTATAGCAGTACCATAACTAAAGCTTCCAGATTCAAGACCAACCCTGTACACATAAGTAGCAATGATATCTGCCGTCTCATATGTAAGTGGATTGTAGAGTAGTAATACCTTTTCAAAGCCAATTTGAAGGAAATTCCCAATATTTAAGATTAAAAGCACCACAATGGTTGGCAATATTCCAGGAATCGTAATATGGATCGTTTGCTTCCATCTATTTGCCCCATCAATTCTAGCTGCCTCATATAACTCTTCATTAATTCCAGTAAGTGCTGCTAAATATAAAATCGCTCCCCAGCCTAGTCCTTGCCATAAGTCAACGCTTACAAAAATGGTCCTAAACCATTCTGGCATCTGTATAAAATTAACCTTTTCTAGACCTAGGAAGGAAAGCAAACCATTGATTGGACCATTTAATGCTACTAACTCGAATACCATACCTGCAACGACTACTACCGAAAAAAAGTGTGGTAAATAAGAAGCTGTTTGAACAAATCTTTTAAACAATCGGTTCTTTACCTCGTTCAGCAATAAAGCAAAAATAATCGGAGCTGGAAAAGTAATAATAAGTAATAACAGCGCTAATATTAATGTGTTAGCAAAAACATTATAAAAGGTTGGATCACTAAGAAACATCTTAAAATAATGAAATCCTACCCACTCTTCCCCGATAATATTTCCACCAGGAATAAATCTTCTAAACGCAATAATATTTCCAAACATAGGAACATATTTAAAAATGATTAAGTAAACGATTGGAATAATAATGAGAGAATATAGCTGCCAATCTTTTAAAACTACTCTCATACCACTTTCTCTCGACAATCTCCATTTTGATAATCTTGTTTCAGGATTTTTATTCGTTTGCTCCATTCCATCTCCCCCTTATGTAGCTTCTGTCAACAAAGAAAAGGCTTACATTAAAATGAGTGTAAAGTCATTTTCTCTTATTTTTTGTTAAACCCTAGTATGACTAGTATGCTAGTTAAAACAAAATATTCCTTTACAAAGAACTCATCTGCACTTTGTTTAATCGTTGCACTTATTATAAATCGAATATTTTTATTTGTCAATATACTAGAATGGTAGTATTTTATTTTTTTTATTAGTTAGTTAGAGAGCAGGATCAAGGATAATCAATATTTATGGAATAAAAGAAAGCCTCGAAAAGAAATATTTCTTTTCGAGACTTTTTGTAATAAGCTTATCTATTTTACTGCTCCAAGTGTCATCCCTTTCACAAAATACTTTTGCAAAAATGGGTAAACTAAAATAATTGGAACACTTGCAACAATTGTCATCGTCGCTTGAATGGATTTCGGTGTAACTTGATTAGATCCAGAATCCGATGAGTTAGCAAACGCTGACGCCATATCTCCACTTGACGTAGTACTAGAATTTTGTAAGATTTTCATTAATTCATATTGTAAAGTGGTTAAATGTTCATTACTCGAATTATATAAGAAAACATCAAACCATTGATTCCATTGAAATACTGCCACAAATAAAGCCACTGTTGCAAGTACAGGTAAAGACAGTGGAAGAACAATTTTAAAAAATATTCGAAAATCCCCTGCCCCATCGATCCTTGCTGATTCGAAAATACTTTTCGGCAATCCTTCGATAAAGGATCGCATGATGATAAGGTTAAATGCACTAATGAGTGTAGGTAGTATATACACCCAAAATGTGCCTATTAACTGCAACTCTTTCATCAGTAAAAATGTTGGTATTAGCCCACCATTAAAGTACATTGTCATAATAAAGATAATAGTGACAGATTTTTTGAACATAAATTTTGGTTGTGCAATAGCATAAGCTACCATTGCAGTACAAAGTAATCCGACCCCTGTACCAATAAGCGTTCGTAAAACCGAAATAATAATCGCCTGAATGACAGCTGCTTCTTCGAATACATGTGAGTAATTATTCCATGTGAATTCTCTTGGCCATAGATATATTCCACCTTTTACTGAATCGGTTGCATCATTTAAAGAGATAGCGATCTGGTTTAAAAAAGGATATAGCATAACTACACATAAAAGAACGAGGAAAATAACGTTACAAGTATCAAAGATAACATCCTCTCTTGTTTTTCCCATCCCGCTTTTTTGAAGCTTCCAAAATTCCAATCCACACACCTCCTAGTAAAGTCCGCCTTGGCCCATTTTTTTAGAAAAGGAATTCGCTGCGATCAAAAAGATAAAACTAATAATTGTTTTAAAGATCCCAGCTGCAGTCGCTAGCGAAAAATTAAACATCGATATCCCATACTTGATAACAAAAACATCGATATTCTCGGAATACTCCACGTTCATTCCATTTCCTAATAGGTATTGTGGCTCAAAACCTGATTCCAAAATATATCCAATATTCATAATTAATAAGACAACAATAACGGACTTCATTCCAGGAATAGTAATATGACGAATTCTTTGCAAACGAGAGGCACCGTCTATTTTGGCAGCTTCATATTGTTCTTGATCTATCATCGAAATTGCTGCCAAGTAAATAATCGCATTCCACCCTACATTCTTCCATGTTTCAGCAGCACCTAAGATTCCCCAAAAGTATTCCCCTACTCCCAGCCATAAAATGTCTTCCTTTATAAGTCCTAAACTAGTTAACAGGTCATTAAAGATTCCATCTATGGATAATACGGAAGATACTAATGCAGCCGCTACAACCCAAGACAAAAAGTGTGGTAAATAACTAATCGTCTGGACCACTCGTTTAAATTTAATATTTGATAATTCGTTTAATAGAATCGCTAAACCAATGGCTGTTACAAACCCGAGTACTAAATTAATAATACTTTGAGCCAATGTGTTACGAAGTACCCCTAGAAATCTATCGTCAGTGAACAAAAACAGAAAATGCTTGAAAGCGACCCATTCCTGTTCGGAAAAACGAAGAGCTGGCTTAAAGTCTTGAAAGGCCATAGTCCAGCCCCAAATCGGTAAATATTTAAATATAATGACCCATATGACAAATGGTATGGTCATTAATAAAAGGGTTTGCTGTTGTTTACATTTACGTAAAAAAGCCTTTAAACCTTTTTCTTTCTTTGGAGTAAGTAGTACATCGGACGTTGTTTCTGATTGCAAGATTAATCCCCCTTTGCATAGCTAATATGTTGGATATGGAAAAAGGAGAAGGCTGCAATAAGTCAGCCCTCCGCTTTCGAAATTATTCGACACTCTCTACAAGCTCTACTTTTCTTTTTACCGAATCAGTAATTACTTTTTCATACTCTTCAGCAGGCAATTGAGAAAATTCTTTCTTATATGTTTCCCACATCGCATCAAAATCACCTGGCTCTGCGAAAATCATTTCAGGGAAAGCTTTCAACATTAAATCATTTGCCTGTTGTTCATAGAGAGCTGCCTGGGAACCAGTTTCTATCGGTGTATCCCATGCAGGGAACCAAGGTCTTGAATCAGGCTCAGAGAAATGCTCTGTGAATGTTTCAATTCCATATGCATTCAAGAATTCTTTGTCTCCTTCATCATAGCTTAAAGTAGCTACTTCCGGCTGACGGCCTGGCTCAACCGCATTTCCATCATCAAATTCACCACTCATTCTTGGCCATCCCCATTCAAAATAAGTAAAGCCAAATTCCTCTCTATAATCTGTTTTTGATGTTTGTTCAATTTGCTCCTCTGTTCGGTAATAGCGCCCATTCTCATCAATCTCATAATGCTCTCCTTCTATTCCCCACATAATCAATTTTTGGGTTTCGATTTTCGCAATATGATCTAAATATTTAATGATTCTTATTTGATCTTCTTCAGGTGTACCGGTAGTAATACCCATTCCAGGGGACGCAACATATGCTACTGGATCCAAATATTGATCTTTTACGCCTTCATCAAATACGATAGGGAATCCCATATAATCATTGTAATAATCTTCATCCTCGCCTAACGCGTTAGTGGATTGACTTACTTGCCAGCCATAATCGAAAAATCCAAGCACTCTTCCAGAGGTTATTTTTGCTAAATATTCATCATAGTTTTGCGTAAAAGCTTCTTGGTCGAACAATCCTTTATTGTTAATTTCATTTAATTTCTTTAGCCATTCCTTTGTCATATCTTTATCGTTATAAACGGTTGCCTCGAGAGAATCCATATCAACCGTTACCCCTCCGTCATTTGGGAAACCAGCTAAATGCATTGGTTGATTCGTTAATGCAAAAAATCGCCAATCATGAGTTAATGCTGTAAATCCGATAGTATCGGCACCATCTATCTTCGGGTGCTTTGCAGCATATTCTTCGATAATACCGAAATAATCCTCTAACGTTTTAGGCTGTGGATAGTCTAATTCCTTTAATACAGAACGTTTAATCCACCAAGCTCCTTGATTCAGATTAGCAGGTTTAGCATAACCGTGAGGAGCACCTGAAGAAATCAAGTAAATATTCCCATCCTCACGCTTCATTAATTCCCA
Organism: Gracilibacillus sp. JCM 18860; assembly: GCF_055395245.1. Lineage (NCBI taxonomy): Bacteria > Bacillati > Bacillota > Bacilli > Caryophanales > Bacillaceae > Gracilibacillus > Gracilibacillus sp. JCM 18860. The sequence continues at coordinate 4,097,441 of NZ_AP043868.1, read as the reverse complement.
GTATGGCTTATACATTTCATAGAGGTTTGGGGCATGTTCTTTAATAAGATCATTTAATGGCACAAAGCCTCCTGCATCTATAACAGCATCTGTTGACTGCTCTGCATTTAACAATTCCGGATACTCACCACTTGCAATCATTGTTCCTATCTTTTGATTAACATCACCAACGATGTGCTCGATATCAAAATTGACACTTGTTTCTTCCTCGAACATTTTTCCTAAGGTTGTTTCCGATGTATTAATATCTGTTCCTGGTCCAGAAGCATCAAAAAAGTCATACGTAAATACTTCGCCATCTGAATTTTCATCACCATCATCATTCGTATTACTTGATGGACTATCATTATTACATCCTGCAAGCATAAGCATAGTGACTAATAAAAAAACTATAAAATAAACCCACCTCTTTAACATAACTAATTACCCCTTTCACTTTTTATTTTTCTGTAAGCACTTTCATTTTAGCGTTTTATCAGTTCTTTTATCACCCATAAAAGTTTAGAAAATACTTTGAAAATTATAGATGTCCATCATTGACCTTCCAAAATATGCGTATCCTTTGATTAAAATCAAAGAATACGCATGATGGATTAGAATTACTCTCGATCGGCTTGTCGAAATAAAGGAATCGATAATTTAATTTCGGTTCCATGTTGATAGCTACTTTCCAAGGAGAAATCAAATCGTTCACCATAGTAAAATTTTAAGCGCTGGTAAACATTTTTGATTCCAATGCTGTCACCAGTAATCTCTTCTTCTGTTAATGATTGAATAATTGCTCTGTATTTCTCTTCTTTTATCCCAATTCCAGTATCACTGACCATACACGTTAACAAATCCTTATCAAGGTGAAAAGAAATATCAATCTTCCCTTTTTCCTTTACAGGTTCTATCCCATGAATACTAGCATTTTCCACGAACGGGATGATTATCATATGAGGAATCATCATATTCTCTACTTCCTCCGGTAGATATATCGAATAACTCATCTTATCTCCGAAACGGTATTGTTGAATGTTAAGAAAGGATTCAATTAATTGCACCTCTTCCTTCACTAGCACCCAATCTCTTCCCCAAGTAAACGAATTCCGAAGTAGCTGCGCAAGATTTTGGATGATGGACGCTGTCTCGTTTTCTTCTTTTAGAACACTCCGCATCCGAATTGTTTCCAAAACATTAAACAAAAAGTGGGGATTGATTTGGCTTTGAAGTGCCTTTAATTGTGCTTCTTTTTTTTGTAACTCTACATCCTTCTTTTGAATCGTGACAAGATAGACATCTTGGATTAAGTCCTTGATCTTCATTGCCATTCGATTATATTCCGTTGTCAGGACTCCAATCTCATCTTTATATTCTTCTCCTTTGATAATTTCAAAGTTTTGGTTTTTCATCTGACGCATTTTTTTCAAGATTTTATTTAGACGAAGATGAATATTTCCCGTCATATATATGATAAACATCGAAGGAATGATGAAATTCCAAATAGCAAGGTAAAGAATAAAGAATCGAGATTCTCGAACCTGGTCGATCAGGTTATTTTCTGATAAGACTCCTACTAATGTCCAGTTATTTAAATATTGAGTGTGGTATTGATTGCGTATGATCGTTGCCCTGTCAGATATCGCTACATCTTCAAAAAGCAAAGATTGATCCTCCCATTCAATGCCCGAATCATTAGAGTATTCAATAATACCATTGTCATTGATTAGATAAAGATTTCCTTCAAATGTCGCATTGTTTAAAATAAGTTCAATAAAGCTCTGATTGAGATGTATCATTATAATATTTTCGTACAGGGAATCCTTTGTGTTTTGATCACGAACGACAGCAAAATGATCTCTTTTTCCTTCTTTCATAATCGTTGTGACAGCAGGATAGTGCTTTCGTTTCTCATTAGTAAAGGTATACCAATAGGATCCTTCCACTGAGGGGTCAATCGCAAATATCCCTCCAGCAGTAATAACAGAGGAATTATCTGTATATAGATGAATAGATCGAATAGTAGAGTATACTGGAGAATATTTATTAATATCTCGAAAGTATTTATTATAGGCATGGATAAAACCTATCGGACTCTCATAATCCTGGCTTAACAATTCCGATACGTATGGATCAGAATACAAGATGGATGCAACTCCTGCTGCATCCTCCACTCCTTGTTTAAAGCTATTAAAAATTTGAGTTAATGCTAACTCGTTATCTTGTCTTTTCTGCTCTTTTACGTTCTCTGAAGTAACATAGTAAAAGATAATATTCGTCAGTACAATTGGTAGAAATACAGAAATAAAATAGATCATAAGTAATTTATTGCGTATCTTAATATTATTAAAGTGTAAATCCTTCATTTCATTCCTCTTGTAATAATGAATTTTCTGTATTGTGAAGGTGTTTTTCCGGCCATTTTTTCGAATTGGGTAACAAAATAATCCGAATTATTAAATCCCACTTTTTCTGCAATTTCATACACTCTCATATCTGTCTGTCGCAATAATTTTTTGGCTTCGTCTATTCGAAGCTTTAAAAGAAAGTCTTTAAAATAAACTCCATACGTTTTTTTAAATAATTGCCCCATATACACAGGATTCATATAAAATTTATTAGCAATACTCTTTAATGTGAGCTCCTGATCAAAATGGGTAGAAATATATTTTTTTATTTCATGAATGGTTGCATGAACATTGTTTTGATAACATGAACAGAGGGTTTTCGAGCTCTCTACTAGAAAGTCGGTTACTAAGGATTGTAATTGAATAGCAGTAAGTGGCACACGTTCCCATTCTATTATTTGTTTAACATTAGAAATTCGTTGCTCTTCTCCTAATGAACCGCGAAGTAAGTCAAGTACATCGTGAATGACTCGGTTAATGACATGATGAATCGCATCTGCAGTCATTCGTTTTTTATTAAATAACGCCATCATTTCTTTCACCGCTTCTTTGATTCCATCCATATGATGTTCTTCGATTAATTCACGTAATTTAGTATAGAATGCTGCCTCTAAGTCTTCATTATAGATGGGTAAATGCTGAAGCTTTTGATATAGGAAGATATTGGTATGTAGGTCGATATATTTGTATTGGATCGTCTGATTGACAGATTGAAAGGATTTTTTTATCTCAGATAATTGCTTGATGGTTATGCCTACATAGATAAAAATCCCATCCATATCTAAGAAATGATAAAGATTATCTATAAATGTTTGAAGGTCTAAATCATTTCTCGTTAGAAATAGATCTGTTATACAAAGAAAATATTTTCCTGGGCTTAACTCAAACAATGCGGTACTTTCACTATAGGTGTATTGTTCTAAAAATCCATCGGTTTTTGTATAAATGTGATAGGCATCCTTATTTATACCATTCACTTCTATAATAATTGCCGTGAATTGATTAGCATGACAAAACATTAAATGTTGTGAATCAGATGTTAACAAATTATCCTGCTCTTGAAGTAGCCCTTTCACTAATGTAACCGTTAACATTTTTTCTTTATATTTTTTAGTCCTTTTTTCCGTTTCCAGCTTTGTTACAACTTTCTTTAGTGTTTGCTGGATTTCTTCATGATCTATTGGCTTTAGAATAAAATCCTGAACTCCGTAGCGTAATGCTTTTTGTGCATATTTAAAGTCATTGTAACCACTGATCACAATGAAATATGGTTTTGTTGAAAGCTTCTCATTTAAACTTTCTATTAAATCTAATCCATCTATTACAGGCATCCTGATATCTGTTATTACGAGATCTGGTGGTTCGATCATTATTTGCTCTAAAGCATCCTCCCCATTCGCTGCATCCCCACAAATGGAAAATCCATAATATTGCCAATCAACTAATTTCATCATTCCTTTTCGAACATAATGATCATCATCGACTAGAAAAACTTTATACATCTATTTCTCCCCTTTCTTTTATTAAACAAACATTCCAATTGATTGTGAAGAACCGTTTAATCGACATGGAAGGCTACCATTCGTAGGAATGAATGACCAAACAAAGGAAAGTATCCTTAATACCATATATTCCTGCTATAAGAAGTGGTATCACCAACTATTATCATACACTCGAAATATGAACCTCACCTCCATAAAAAATTTTTAGTTAAATTTTCACTTTGTTTATTCATTAGACATACTTATTATAGTATACTATGAGAAATAGGAAAATAACAAACTAATTTAAGCTTAATAGACCAAATAGAAACGGAGCTTTCATATGACAAAAAAAGCAGCATTTATCACAGGGAATTATCGTAATCTACTACATGAATATGGGTATTCTCAAAAGGATATCGACGAAAAATTAAGAAATACGTGGAGCCAATTATTCTCAGCAGAACATCCTGAAACTCAAATCTACTATCCAGTAGGCAATGATCTTGGTTACATGCTAGATACCTTCAATCATGATGTTCGCACAGAAGGAATGTCTTATGGGATGATGATGGCTGTACAAATGAATGATAAGGATATATTTGATCGCTTATGGAAATGGTCCAAGACCTATATGTATATGGATGAAGGAGAAAATGCAGGGTACTTTGCTTGGTCCTGTGCACCTGATGGTACTAAAAATGCTCTAGGGCCAGCTCCAGATGGGGAAGAATATTTTGCCATGGCGTTATTTTTTGCTTCCCATCGCTGGGGAGATGGTGACTATCCATTTAATTATAACCAGCAAGCAAGGGATATCCTGCATTCTTGTCTACATAAAGGGGAAAACAATGACGGTTATCCAATGTGGAACCCGGATAATAAATTGATAAAGTTTGTTCCGAGTGTAGAATTTTCAGATCCATCTTATCATTTACCTCATTTTTATGAGTTATTTGCTTTATGGAGTAATGAAGAAGATCGTTTATTTTGGAAGGAGGCAGCAAAGAAAAGCCGGAGGTATATTGCTAAATCTGCTCATCCTATTACAGGTCTGGCTCCTGAATATGCATATTATGATGGTCAACCCAATCATGTGAGAGGCTTTGGTCACTTTTTTAGTGATTCCTATCGAGTTGCTTGTAATATTGCTATTGATTATGAATGGTTTCATGATAACGCATGTCCGATAGTTGTAAATGAAAAAATTCAAAGTTTTTTTGCAAATGTAGATCCTGATGATTTCCGGAGGTATAAAGTGGATGGAGAGCCTTTTGAGGAGAAGGCTTTACACCCTATAGGTCTCCTTGCTACAAATGCCATGGCATCCCTTGCAACACACGGGGAAAACGCTAGGAAGTGTGTAGAATTATTCTGGAACACACCAGTTAGAACCGGGAATAGACGATATTATGATAATTGTTTATATTTCTTTAGCTTATTAGCTTTAAGCGGAAATTATAGAATTTGGAAATAAAAAAGGTCTTATACTAGTATGAAAAAGTAGGAAAGGAAGTGAGCAAGACTCCTCACTTCCTTTGATTATTTCCTAAATTCCATTAAATTTTGATTTAATTCTGTAGTCTGTTTGTACACATCACGATATAGCTTAAACAACGATTGATATTTGTCTACATTTTCAGGAATTGGTTGATACGTTTCTGCATCCTCTAAGAACTGATCTGCACACTCCTTTAAAGAAGCGAACCATCCAGAACCATATGCGGCCAGCATTGCAGCACCCATCCCTGGTCCTTGCTCACTCTTTAATTTTACGATTTGGGCATTAAAAATATCTGCCTGCATTTGTAACCAATCTTTATTCTTAGCTCCACCACCAATGGAATAAATCGTATCAATCTGCTTACCATTTTCTCTAAAAATAGCTATAGATTCATTTAAGGAAAAAGTAATCCCCTCTAAGACTGCCCGTGTAAAGTCCTTTATCGTATGTGAGCTATCCATTCCAATAAAGCTTGCACGAATTTGGGAATCCGCGTGAGGGGTTCGCTCTCCAACTAGGTAGGGTGTAAACAACAAGCCATTGGATCCAACTGGGACATTGCCGATCCCATCAAGTAATTCATTAAAATCCTGTTCTTTGGCAAAGGTATTTTTAAACCATGTTAAACTATGTCCGGCAGATAGGGTTACCCCCATCGCATAGAAGGCATTTTCCTCTCCATGATTAAAATAATGAACCTTACCTTTATAGTCTTTATCACCTGTAGGTTCATAGGATAGCACGACACCTGATGTACCGATACTAGCAAACGTTTTTCCTTCTGATAAGATACCTGATCCTATTGCGCCACAGGCATTGTCAGCTCCACCTGCAAATACATCGGTAGTATCAGAAAGCCCTGTTTGTTCTGCTATTTCTTTTGTGATTTTTCCAACATTCTCATGTGAGTCGACAAGAGCTGGACAAATCGAAACATTAAGACCTAACAGCTCACAGATTTCTTTACTCCATTCCTTCTGTTCAATGTCTAGGAGGCTAGTTCCTGCAGCATCGGAGTAATCCATATGTAAGGCACCTGTTAAACGATAACGAACATAGTCTTTTGGAAGCACAAAGGTCGAGACATTAGCAAATACTTCTGGTTCATGCTCTTTTACCCATAAAATTTTTGGTAAAGTAAAACCTTCTAAGGCTAGGTTTTTCGTAATCTCGATAAATCTTTCTTTTCCTACCTTTTCGTAAATTTCCTGACATTGCGCTGTTGTTCTAGTATCATTCCAGAGAATTGCGTTACGTAATACTTCCTTTCTATCATTAAGTAAAACAAGTCCATGCATTTGTCCTGAAAAACTAAGTCCTTCAATCGAAGAGGCATCACCATTCCATTCCGTAACAAGCTGCTTTAATCCAGCAACGGTCTGTCTTACCCAGTCTTCTGGATTTTGCTCGGAATAGCCTGTCTTCTCTTGAATCAATGGATAGTCCTTTGACACTTCCTTCACTACTTCACCAGATTTGTTTACTAATAACAGTTTTACAGCACTTGTTCCCAAATCCACACCAATGACATAGCTCATTTTCTCACCTCTTTTTCCATGTATATAGAAGACTTAGCGATCACCAAGTCTTCTAATTCTTCATCCTTATTTACTTGCAAACTCTGTTAATAAGTATTGATTTATAGTTGCTTTGATCACTTCTAAGCGACCAGATTTATTTTTAATTTCCTTAAGGTTTAATGCATGCTCCTCTAGGGATTTGAAGTCAGCTTTTCCTTCAACAATATCTTTACCGATTCCTTCTTTATAGCTAGCATAACGGTCATCAATAATATTCTCAAAGACTTTATCTTCTACAAGCTTGTTTGCCACTTTATAACCAACAGCAAAATGATCCATACCAGCAATGTGTGCATGGAATAGGTCCTCTTGCTCAAAAGAACCTCGACGTGCTTTGGCATCAAAATTTAAGCCACCTGAGCCTAAACCACCATTTTTAATAATTTCATACATAGCTAGTGTAGTAGAATAAATGTCTGCAGGGAACTCATCCGTGTCCCAACCTAATAGCGGATCCCCTTGGTTAGCATCTACAGATCCTAGTATTCCATTCACTCGTGCGTAGCGAAGCTCATGCTCAAATGTATGCCCTGCTAAAGTGGCATGATTTGCTTCAATGTTTAGTTTAAAGTGGTTTTCTAAGCCATAGTTTAATAGAAATGCATGGGTTGATTGTGAATCGAAATCATATTGATGTGTTGTTGGTTCCTTTGGCTTTGGCTCAATAAGGAATTGTGCATCAAATCCAATTTCTTTGGCATAATCCACTGCCATTTGGAAAAAGCGTGCTAGGTTATCTTGCTCTAATTTGAGATCAGTATTAAGTAGTGTCTCATAACCTTCACGACCACCCCAAAATACATAGTTTTCTCCACCAAGTTCTTTCCCAATTTCTAATTGTTTTTTCACTTTAGCAGCAGCATATGCAAACACATCTGCATTATTAGAAGATGCAGCACCATGTACAAAGCGTGGGTTGGTAAAATTATTAGCAGTATTCCATAAAAGCTTTACATCACTGTCTTTCATATGATCCTTTATTAAAGCTACAATGGTATCGAGATTTTGGTACGTCTCTCGTAAACTATTCCCTTCAGGAGCAATATCGACATCATGGAAACAGAAATATTTCACACCGAGTTTTTCAAAAAATTCAAAGGCTGCTTCCACTCTTGCTTTTGCACGATCCATTCCATCATATTTGTCCCAGTTACGGATTGCTGATCCTGCACCAAATGGATCTGATAAATCAGCAGTAAACGTATGCCAATAAGCTACACCAAAGCGTAGAAATTCTTCCATTGATTGTCCATTTAATTCCTCTTTTGGATTATAAAATTTAAATGCTAAAGGATTCTTAGAATTCGGTCCTTCATATTGGATCTTGTTAACGTTTTCAAACCATACCATTTATTCTACCTCCAAATACTTATTAAGATTGATTGTTTCGATCACATTATATCAATATCCACTAAGTTTGTCTAGCGAATAAACAAAGATTATAGAATTATTTTTTCTAGTATGCTAAAATAGTGTTAAACGTAATCGCTAAGAGAGTGAGTGAATGTATTGAGTCAAACGTGGAATCAACATGTAGTCAAAAAAGAGAATAAATCATTAGTTCTTGAAACAATTAAAGAAAAGGCACCTATCTCTAGGGCTTCGATTGCACAAATAACTGGCCTTAATAAAGGAACCGTCTCCTCTCTCGTCGGGGAGTTAATAGACGAGAAGTTAATAAATGAATCTGGTACTGGTGAGTCTAGTGGTGGAAGAAGACCTGTTATGCTTTTATTAAATGAAACAGCTGGTTTTACCATCGCGGTAGATTTAGGGGTCAAGAGTATGCTTGGGGTACTAACTGACCTACGGGGGCATATTGTAGCAGAGAAGCGTGTCAAGTTCTCCGATAATAAATATGAGGAAGTACTTCCATTATTATATGAATTAATTGATCATCTTAACAATGCCGCCCCACCATCAGAATATGGAGTTGTCGGGATTGGAGTTGGCGTTCCAGGTGTTGTGACAAATGAAGGAGAAATATTACTTGCTCCTAATTTAGGGTGGAAGAAGGTTCCTTTACAACAATTATTACATAATAAATATCAAATACCCATTACCGTAGAAAACGAAGCTAATGCTGGTGCTTATGGTGAAAAAGTTTATGGAATTGGTCAAAAATCTCAAGAAATTGTTTATACCAGTATTAGTATTGGGATTGGAGTCGGCCTCATATTAGACGGTAAACTTTATAAAGGGCTGCGAGGCTTTTCCGGTGAGTTAGGTCATATGACAATCAAAATGGACGAAGATCCATGTAGATGTGGAAATAAAGGCTGCTGGGAATTATATGCCTCTGAACAAGCACTATTAGATCAGGCAGAAGCATTAGGATATAAGAATGTAACTCTCGATCAATTAATGGAAGCTGCCCATAATGGCGAAGAAAAGGCTTTACAGTTATTTGAAGATTTGGGCGACTATTTAGGTGTTGGTATTACTAATATCATACATATCTTTAACCCAGAACAGGTGGTGATTGGAAACACCGTTAGTATAGCAGAACGCTATATTCTTCCAGCAATAGAAAAAAGAATCGAAAGAAATGCGATCGGTTTTAATAAGAATGATGTACAAATCAATGTAGCTAAATTAAAAAAACACTCTACTGTACTTGGAATGGTAGCATTTATCGTGGAAGAATTCTTCCATACAAATGTTCATGAGTTAATCAGTGAGTAAGAAATGGGAGTCGGCTTACCCTACACTTAACTGTTTGGATAAGTTCGTCTCCTTTTGCGTTTATTTTTCGTTACGGTAAAACACCTGTTAGGCTCTTTTTGCATATGTTACATGGGGTGATAACATGGAATTAGAATACAAGCAGTATCTTGAAAGCTTGATAGCATGGGGAAATGATGTAAAGCAGGCCTTAGAGCAAACAAGTATATCAGAAGAAGATCGAACTAAATGGATGGAGCAACTGGACAACTGGCAAAGTAAAATTTATGAACAATTACAATCAGAAAAAGTAGAGCATGATAGGGAGATCACAGCATTAAGAGAGGAAGGACAACAAATTTTACTTGGAATTGAGCAACGAGATGCCTATCGCTATACACAAAATAGTGTTCCTTATGGGCAGCATCAATTACCTCCTCTACCCTATGCATATAACGCCTTAGAGCCTTACATTAGTGAAAGGATCATGCGATTGCATCATACGAAGCATCACCAAGCATATGTTGATGGCTTAAACAAAGCAGAAAAAGCATTATATACTGGCAAAAAAGGAGAGAAACCATTAAAGCATTGGTTAAGGGAGCAAGCATTTCATGGCTCAGGACATTTCTTGCATACCATTTTTTGGTTTAACATGACACCTAATTCAACGAAAAGACCATCAGGGGAAATATTAAACCAAATAGAAAAAGACTTTGGATCATGGCAAGCATTTAAAAAGCTTTTTACCGAAACAGCAAACTCAGTCGAAGGAGATGGCTGGGCTGTTTTACTATGGGAGCCAAGAAGTGGAAGACTTGCTGTCCAATCCTTTGAAAAACATCAATGGTTCCAGTTACCAGACACGATCCCATTATTAGTACTTGATGTTTGGGAGCATGCTTACTATTTACAGTATGAAACAGATAAAGCAGGCTATATTGACAATTGGTGGAATGTCGTTAACTGGGATAATGTGAACGATCGTTTTCAAGAAGCTAGGAAGATAAAATGGGAGCTATTTTAAGACCAGCTCACCTAATGGAGCTGGAATAAAAGTAGTTTTATCGATGCATAACCAGAACCTTATCAGTATCATTTAGATAAGGTTCTGGTTAATGTTTTATCATATTGCGTATCCAAATGCCTCTAATTATTACACCCCACTATATGCCATAAAGCCACCATCAACTGGAATGCAAGTGCCTGTTACAAAGCCACTTGCTTCATCATCGACTAACCATAATAATGTACCTAATAAGTCTTCAGGAGCACCTAATCGTTTCATTGGCGTATGATCCACAATCTTCTCCATCCGCGGTGTAGGAGAGCCATCTTCATTTGTTAACAATGGTCGATTTTGATCTGTTAAGAAAAAGCCTGGTGCTATAGCATTAACACGTACATTTGCTTCAGCCATATGTACGGCTAACCATTGTGTAAAATTATTGATCGCTGCCTTTGCTGCACTGTAAGCAGGTACTTTTGTCATTGGACTTGGAGCACTCATCGAGGAAATATTAATAACAGTAGTTTTTCTGTTAACCATTCGTTTCGCAAAGATTTGCGTAGGGATAAGTGAGCCAATAAAATTCAGATTAAATACAGAGGAGAATCCTTCTGTTGTCATATCAAAAAATGTTCGGATTGTTTCATCATCTAAATCTACTGCTTTAAAATTCTCCTTTTCGGTTGTTCCATTCGGATGATTACCGCCCGCTCCATTTATTAAAACATCACAAGCCCCATATGTCTGAAAAATCTTTTCTTCGCAAGCGACAACCGTATCTCTATCTAGTACATCACAAGCAACCGCAAGTGCTTCGCCACCTGCCTGTCTTATCTCAGCTGCAACTTTCTCTGCTTTCTCAGCCGTACGATTTAATATTGCCACCTTCATTCCTTGACGAGCGAGCTCTATAGCCATAGCACCACAAAGTACTCCCCCACCACCTGTTACTACTGCTACCTTACCTTTTAAATTGGAGTGAATTGGTAACATCAACCTCATCCTTTCCTCGTATTTGCTGATATGCATCCCATAATCCCCACAAATACATAATACCTAATGCACGATCATAGAGACCATATCCTGGGCGACAATCCTCATTCCATATATGTCTACCATGATCTGGTCGGACATATCCTGTATAACCAATTTCATGATAAGCCTGAACGATTTGATCAATAGGTAAAGAGCCATCCATTGTTCGATGAGATGTTTCGATAAAATCCCCATTATCAAATAGCTGGACATTCCTTATATGAGCAAAATGAATTCGGTCTCGTAAGTCGTAGATCATTGTTACGATATTATTTTCCTTTAAAACACCTAATGCTCCACTACACAACGTTATCCCATTATAAGGACTATCTACTAGCTGAGTAATCTCTTTCAATTGATGTTGAGTTGTTACAATCCTTGGTAAAGTAAAGATCTCCCAAGGTGGATCATCTGGATGAATGGCTAATTTAATATCATATTCCTCGCAAACAGGAATTACTTTCTCTAAAAAATATTTTAAGTGATGCATTAAGTCCTGATTCGTTACATTTTGATATGCAGTAAATAGTCCCTTCAATGTTTCTAACCGTTCTGGCTCCCAGCCTGGCATCGTATAATCTGGATTAGCGGCAATTTTTTGGACAAGCTCAAGCGGATCCATATCGCGAACCTTATCACTTTCATAAAACAATGCCGTTGATTGATCAGGTAATAATCCAAATAAATCGGTTCTTATCCAATCAAATACAGGCATAAAATTATAACAAATCACCTTAACACCAACTGTAGCAAGGTGTTGAACAGTTTTTATATAATTTTCAATATAATAATCTCTGTCATCGCTACCAAGCTTAATAGATTCATGTATATTGACACTTTCTACTACATCTATATGAAAGCCAAATTGATCCGCCTGACGTTTCATTGCTTGCACACGCTCCAAAGGCCATACCTCACCTGCTGGTAGATCATGTAATGCCCATACTAGTCCTTCCACACCAGGTATTTGTTTAATTTGAGAGAGCTTTACACTATCATTTCCTTCACCAAACCAACGAAACACCATCCTCATGTCTAAATCCCCCTATTATTAGTAAATCGTTCGTTGATGCTGATCCTGGATTCCCGATTTACGGTAAAAGTAAGTGTTAATCTGATCACACCATTCACGGGCATTATCCTCTTGTAAAGCTAGTCTTTCTCGTACATTTTCAAATCTAGCATCATCTATTTCACTTTCTAATGAGTTCCATTTCTTTCTTAACTCTTTCACTTGTTCTAGCCCTTTGAAATGAGTATCATATATATGCTGAATGACTGTTTTACCATTTTTTAACGTATACTTGTATGGTACATGGTGAAAAAATAAAAGCAAATCATCAGGACATGTAGTAGGTGAATTATAAACCGATTTGTTTGGTTCTGCGTATTGCTCTGTATAACCGGTTCCCGTTTCCTTTGTTCGATCCACACCAATCCCATCACGATCAGCAAAATGATAGGTTCCCCATCTAGAATACTCATAGCCATCAATATTAGGGCCATAATGAATGCCTGGAGTTACCATCCAGCCTACCCCGAGAGGCGCCGTATAATTTTCATAAATTTCCCACGATTCTAACAGCATCTCTAAAATCACGGATTCCAAGTTAGCGTTCTTTCCAAATGTTTGAATAATCCATTCTTTTGCTATTTCTTCAGAGCCTAAAGAGGGATTCCAAGTTAGCCTTCCATAACCATACAGATTTGCCTGAGCTAATGTGTGCCCTGTCCAATTCTGATCATTTCCAATATTAGAAACTGCAGCAATACCACTGTAGCGATATGGATGAATATTCCCAGCAACAATCTTCTCTATCGTTGTTCCTACTCCTTTTATATGTGTATCAAATTCAAGAACTTTCTTCCATTGTGGAATTAAATAACATAGATCTTTTTGTTGGCCGGTATATTCTTGGGCAACTTGAAATTCAATCATTTGATTCGTTTTTTCCATTGCCCCGATTAATGGAGAGACAGGTTCACGAACTTGAAAATCCATAGGTCCATTTTTGATTTGTAATATAACATTCGGATGAAACCTTCCATCTAATGGTTTAAAATGATCATAAGCGGCTCGCGCTCGATCCGTATTACGATCGCGCCAATCCTGGACACAATTATATACGAAACAACGCCAGATTACTTTTCCATCATAAGGTGCAAGTGCCTCTGCAAGCATGTTGGCACCATCGGCATGGTCCCTGTCATAAGTAAATGGCCCAGGCCGGTGCTCCGAATCTGCCTTTACGACAAATCCACCAAAAGTTGGAATATAGTCATAGATCTCCTTTACCTTATTGCTCCACCACTGCATTACTTCAGGCTGTAGCGGATCGGCTGTTTCTAAATGATCAATCGCTATAGGGCTGGCAAAATTAATACTTAAGAAAAGCTGGACCCCATAGGAATGGAATATATCCGAAATTTCCTTTATCTCTGGTAAATATTTTTCGGTGATAAAAAACGTTTCTTCTTCCCATACATTTACATTATTTATAGAAATGGCATTAATACCAATAGACGCCAAAAATCTAGCATAATCCTTCAATCGTGATTTATCTCGTACTATTTTACCAGCTTCATAGAAAATCGAATTCCCTGAATACCCTCTTTCAATACTTCCGTCTAAATTATCCCACTGGTTTAACATTCGAAGCTGATTTGTAGGTTGTTCAGAAATATTAAGTGTGTTTAATGTTCGCCTTAGCTGTATTAATCTAAGTAAATGGAATGTCCCATATAATACAGCTTGATCAGTTTTTCCAACGACATATAGCTGTTCTTCAAAAAAATAAAGGAGATAACCCTCATTGCTCATTGACTCTATCTCTTGCTTCTTTTTATTCTCCAATAACTCGTTTAATTGATTTATGTTACCGATTACAATTTTAGCCTTTTGATTTGTTGTAATCTTTGGTGAGATATGTAACATATTTTTTATCGCAATATTTAATTCTTCTTTTATTACTTCCATAATGGAGGAAGATCCCATTAAGGCTACTTCCTCAAATAATTTTTGATATGCTTGAAGATCTGGACCATCGATAGAGTTATATTGGAGCCACATGTGATACATTTTTTCCTTCATCAATACGCACCTCTTCCTCTATATTTAAGCAAAAAAACTTGGATTTTCTTTCTTTAAAGCATCTTTCTCAATATCAACTAATTGTAAATGAACAGCTGTTGCTTTTTCGGCTAAGTCAGGATTTTGATTGGAGACTGCTTCAAATATTTCTCGATGTTGGGAGACAATGATGTCCCATTCATGATTAACAGCAAGTCTCAATAATCGCAATCGATCAAATTGAATATTCATGCGCTTGACCATTTCCCAGGTTCGATGCTTACCACACCCTTTGTAAAGCAAACGGTGAAATTCATCATCTAACTCAAACAGACGCTGAAACGAGCCTTTCTCTAATGAGAATTCCTGAAGGGTTAAGTTTGTTTCTAATTGTAGTAAGTCCTCCTTCTCTATTTTTAAAGCTGCTTCACGTACAATCGCTTTTTCAATATGCTCTCGAACAAACCTTCCTTCTTCTACTAATTGAAGGTCAATTTTTGTCACAATTGTGCCTATTTGTGGAAATACACCTAGTAGTTCCTCTTGGTTCAACTGCAAAAATGCTTCTCTAACTGGAGTTCGACTGACATTTAATTTATCTGATATTTCTTTTTCAGATAATTTCGTGCCCGGTGCAATCTCTCCATTCATGATTTGTTCTTTGATTACCTGGTACACATAATCACGTGAAGAGCCTCTCGTTCTTTGATTTTGGATTGGCATAACGACACCTCTTTATACTAGTATGGTAGTTATATATTATACTTGTCTTTATAACTGAATTCAACTATGTTGTTTATATTTTCCTTTAGAAATATAATTTTATGCTTAAGTTTACTAATTATAATCCCATAGAATAACCCAATTTTCCTTTTCCTCTGTTATATAGACAGGCTGTTGTATCTCTAAATAACCGTATTTACTTTCATATCCCAGAATAACAGTAAATTGATATACATTGGAAAGACTAGGAGATTGATCACTCATTTTCCATGTATCCAATTTTACCGGTTCTGTATACTCAAATTCAAAGGTATCCACACCAAAATGATTAATGAATACATGAGCACGGTCTTGGATGTATTCACTTTTGTCCCATTTATTTTGCATCTCGGAATGAAATAATTCCCATGAGCTAGCAAACTGTCCATTCTGTTCATACTCATAAAAGCTTTTTAACACATTTTCTGCTTTCCTTTCAGGTGAAAACCACGAACTTATCCATAAATATAGAAAAACAATGCATGCAATCGCGAATATAAGTGCAATAATGGCTTTTAAGGGAAATCTGTTACGACGCATGTAATCACTCCTTGATGATAAGAATGAACGCTTTGTATAACATATTCCTTTCACCCCCATTTTATTATTTACATAAATTTCTTTAAAAATAATCCAAAAGACCTATTGTAATCGCTTTCCAAATTTTATATACTGGAAACGGTTACAATAATAGTTGTTGTGTACATATACTGTTTATCCAATCACTTTTGTGTTGGATAACTACATGTACAGTATTTTGATTCAAAATAGATTGTCCCCCTTTGCACCCTTGCTGGTTTAGTAAGGGTGTCTTTTTTTGTGCAAAAAAAAACCTGCATGAAGGTACTGCACCCCTAAAATTAGATTTTTTCACTCTAACTTTAGGGGTGCAGTACCGAACAGAGTTTTTTTTTACTTTAATGTGCTTCTATTACTTCACCTGCTGTTTCTTTTTTATGAAAAAGCTGTTTTTTCATAAATGGGATTACATAGCGATCTAAGCCAAATTTACCTGCATTATAGCCAGCTACTAAAATAAATACGGTTAACAAAACCATTTGAGCATTTGTGCTAACTGTTCCACTAAATAAGAAAGCAAAGTTCATACATATTCCCATTAATGCTGCAAAATTTGTAAATACACCTAGAATTAATGCAATTCCTACTAGAATCTCTCCCCACATAACGAGAAATGTGAATATATCTGCTCCTGGTAATGCAACATGCTCTAGAAAGCTTGCCCACCAGCCTTGAACAGCAGGATGATCACCACTTGACTTTTCAATAGCTCCTTGAATGAATCCTCCAGCATCAAATCCACCTGTTAATTTTCCCCATCCAGCGGTGAGCCATTGGTAACCTAAATAAATACGAATAATAGCTAGTAGACCTGCAACAACTCCATTTTTTCTTAACAATTCTACAAACATATAAATCACTCCTTTAATTTGTTCAACATTTCACATGTTGGTTTTTATTGATTTGATTTATTACACTTATATAATAACATGTATTGACTATTTTTTGATTATCTTGTGAAGTTATTCACAATAATGCCATAAAGTTTTGTCTAACTTGTGACATCAGGCTCAGAAATGTTTCAACTATCATGAAATATAGTGCTAGGATTATACTACTTAAAATGATATATTTAATAATGCTTGTTTAATTTAAAAGTTCGGTTGTTTTTTAGAAACCTTCTATATGGGTCAGCTCTTTTATGGACTGTTTTATATAGCTTAATTAAAGGAAGTGATGTAGAGATGCGTGGATTTTATTATCATTGCTTAAAAAGGATCGGGAAATCTAAAGGAGATGAATGGAAAATGATAACAATAGATGGTGTTGTCGGTGTTGGCAAAAGTACTTTAATGAACATTATGGTAGAAGAAATGGGATATACCCCTTTTCAAGAGCCAGTAGTTAACAATCCAATTTTAGATCGATTTTATTATGATAGAGAACGATACAGTTTTCCTTTACAAGTATTTTTCTTAAATGAACGGTTTAAGCATATTAAAAATGCAAGTAAAATCGAGAAGGCTGTATTAGATCGATCTATTTATGGTGATGTGATCTTTGCCAAAATGCTAAACGATGCTGGAGAAATGTCTAATGAAGAGTTTGGCATTTATAAGGACTTATTTGCTAATATGATTGAACATTGTCAAGCCCCCGCTTTAATGATCTATCTAGAGGCCTCTACAGAGGAAGCCGTTCGCCGCATTACAAACCGTGGCAGAAGCTATGAACTAGACACGGAAATTGCCTATTGGGAAAGATTAAACAAAGAATACCGCCAATATTTCGAAGAATACGAGGCATCCCCTGTCCTAAAAATCAATGTAGATAATCTAGATTTTGAGAATAATCCTGAGGATAAGGAATATGTTTTATCATTGATTAGGGAGGAAATTGCTCGGTTGGGATTGGATGATAAAAGCATATCATAACGTTTAGGACTATAGAAACCCAATTAATTGGGTTTTTATAGTCTCATATTATTTAATTGAAGAATCATCTATGCCACTTGATTTCTTTTTGCTAGTTTCTTTATCATCCTGAGATTCTGAGTCTTTAGAATCTTCAATTGCAGAATCATTAGTTTCTTCATTTTCTGGTTTCTCTGGATTCTTTGATTCGTCAGGATTTGTACCTGGCACAGCTGGATCGACTGATTCATCTGGATGATTTGGATTAGCAGGATTGGGTTGATTTGTTTCTGGAGATTTTCCCGAGTCTTCTTCTCCTTTTACATTGGATTCTTCATCTTTATCAGTGTTATCATTTGATGAATTATCTTGTGGTGGTTGTACAGTGTTCTCATCACTACTATCTGTCTTGTTAGATTCCGTATCATTACCTTCCTCTGAAGGATAACCATTCTTTGATGCTCCAGGTCCTGGTTGATAATTCCATGTTGGCTCCTGCTCATTCGCTGGATAATAATATTGCTCTTTTTCCTCATTTCCAATTGCTTCATCGATCACTGCAGTTGCATTTTCTTGTTCTTCTTCTACCGTTTTCGTTTCTACTTCTTCCTCTTCAACCACAAATAAATCCTCATTTATCCCCGTAGCACTAAGAAAACTATGGCTAGCTATGTTGTATGTATGAGAGTTTGATTTCTTCTCTTTGATTGTCGAATTATTAAATACCGTTTTCCCGTCAAGATAGCTTTTTCCAATCCATCCAACTCCAATTAATAACGTCATACCGACTGTAATGGTTACATACAATGCAATGGAATCTTGATTAAATTTCAGCTTTCTCTCCTCCATTTGGTACTTTCTTCTTGTATTTAACCTATCATTATTTTGTCGAAATGTAAACGCATTTAGTCGATATAACTCATGTTTGAGCTGTAGACTATAACAAACCTTCTACTGCTTCCGCAAAAATAACTTACCCTAACTGATTAACATTATTTAGAGCTATATCTTGTCTCAAAATGCCTTTCATCCAACTTATAAACTGTATCTATGACCCTGCTCGTGCCAAAATGCACTTTATCCTGCTTATAAACTTCATTTCGTGCCACACTTCCTACCAAATTGAACCTTATCCTGCCTATAAAAATCTGTCCAACCTGAACAAAAAATTAGAGTGTATCTCTTTTTAGAAATACACTCAGCTAACTCCCATCCTTATCTGCTAAACGTGCTTAGCAAAGCTTTGTTTGACTTCTTGTAATACATCATTTCCATCACGATCCCAAAGCGATTGGTTAATAATTTCCACTTCAATTGGTCCATGATATCCTGCTTCCTCTACTGCTTTTCTCATACGATTGATTTCTGTTACACCTTCTCCCATCATGGCACGGCCTTTGAACATATCTGCCATTGGTACCTTCCAATCGGATACATGAAAACCTAGGATTCTACCTTTTGCACGATTGATTTCTTGATACAAATTTGGATCCCACCACACATGGTAAACATCAACAATTACTCCAACTTCATCCGGGTGATACTTCTCTGCTATCGTGGAGGCTTGATCCATTGTGTTAATGACAGAACGATCTGCTGCAAACATTGGATGTAAAGGCTCAATCGCAAGCTTCACCCCATAATCCTTTGCATATGGTACTAATTGGTCAATTCCTTCTTCCACTTGTTTACGTGCTGTGTCAATATCTCGGTCTGCACTTGGTCCACAGACAAGCACTAATGTATCTGTGCCAAGCTCAGCCGCTTCTTCGATGGCTCGTTTATTATCATCTATCCGTTCGGCCCGTTCCTTTGCTGTAGCAGCAGGAAACATGCCGCCACGACAAACACTAGAAACATCTAAACCGGCATCTGTGATCAATCTTTTACTTTGCTTCAGGCCGATTTCTTTTATTTTATGGCGCCATACTGATATCCAAGGTACTTCATGACGGAGGCAGCCTTCCACTGCTTCCTGCAGGCTCCATTGGTCTATTGTGATTTGGTTTAAACTAAGACGACTCATTAATTTATCCTCTGCCATTAGCGACCCTCCTGTTCAATACCTGCTAACTCAAGTGTCCATTTCATTCTTATTGTCGCTAAGTCCGGGTCGCGTAATAGGCCTGCTTCATCTGCCATGACGAATAAATCAGATAAATGGACAATGGAACGAGCACCTTCCTTACCACCAATCATGCGAAAATGGTCTTGATGTCCATTTAGATAAGCCATAAATACAACACCTGTTTTATAGGAAAATGTCGGTGCCTCGAAAATATGTCTAGATAGCGGAACTGTTTTTTCGAGTAATGCATCATATGTCTTCCAATTATCAGCGTCTATTGCGTGCATGGCTGCCGCTGCAGCTGGTGCGATCGTATCAAATATCCCTAAAAGGGCATGACTATAACCTTGATCATCACCTTTAATTAATTCAGGATAATTAAAGTCATCTCCTGTGTACATCCGTACACTATTCGGTAGTAAACGGCGCATATCGATCTCTTTTTGAGCATCAAGTAATGAAATTTTAATCCCATCCACTTTTGATTCATTATCCTTGATGATCTGCAAGCACACTTCCATTGCTTGGTCGATATCTGTGTGCCCCCAATAGCCTTTTAATGCTGGATCAAACATATCACCAAGCCAGTGTAGAATAACGGGTTCTTTAACATTTTGCAAAATCTTATTATACACTCTCTGATAATCCTCAGGACCCGTGGCACATGCTGCTAATGCGCGACTCGCCATCAATATTATTTTCCCGCCTTCACCTTCTACAAATGACACCTGCTCTTCATAAGCTTTTTCTACATCGTCTAATGTCACGCTAGGTGTTGGTTCTAAATGATCTGTACCAACACCACTAGCAATATTGCCACCTACTATCTTTGCTTCTTTAATCGAACGTGAAATTAATTCCTTCGCACCGTCCCAGCTTAACCCCATTCCACGCTGAGCTGTATCCATTGCTTCAGCAACAGATAGTCCGAGCGACCATAAGTAATGGCGATATTCCATCGTTTTATCCCAATCTATTTGAGCATTCAAAGTTGGATCGGCAGGCGATAATGGATCTGCTACGACGTGTGCTGCTGAGAAAGCCGTTCTACTTTCAAAAGGTTTATCTTGTGGAATATCAAAAGGTGTATAATTTTTGGCCTCATAGCTGTAAAGCGTTCGATCTGATTTTGGTAAAATTAGCTTTGCCATCCTAGATACCTCCTTACAGTTTGATTTCTGGCACTTCAATCCAACGACGTTCTTCCCATGATTTCAAACCAAGGTCAGATAGTTGAGTACCTTTTGCTCCTTCTAATAAATCCCAAGGAAATGCTTCATCTGCAAATACATGCTTTAAAAATAGCTCCCACTGTACCTTAAAACCGTTATCAAATACATCATTTGTTGGTACTTCCTGCCACTGTGCTTGGAAGTCAAATGGATTTTCAATATCTGGATTCCATGTTGGTTTTGGGGTATTTACACGATGCTGCACTTTACAATCTCTTAATCCAGCTACTGCACTTCCTTCTGTTCCGTCTACTTGTATTGTTAATAAATCATCTCGGTTCACACGAACAGCCCAAGAAGAATTTGCTTGAACGATCACCCCATTATCAAGTTCAAATGTACCGTATGCTGCATCATCTGCAGTTGCTTTGTACGTATTTCCATTTTCATCAACACGTTCAGGAATGTGAGTTGCACCTAGACAAGAAACTGCCTTGATATTTCCAAATAAATTGTCAATCACATAACGCCAGTGTGCAAACATATCGACAATGATTCCACCACCATCTTCTTTACGATAGTTCCATGAAGGTCGCTGTGCCTCCTGCCAGTCGCCTTCAAACACCCAGTACCCAAATTCCATTCTTACAGATAAAATTTTCCCGAAAAAGCCAGAGTCAATGAGACGTTTTAGCTTTAATAAGCCTGGTAAGAACAGTTTATCTTGAACAACACCGTTTTTAACACCGGCATCATTCGCAAGCTTTGCAAGCTCAATAGATCCTTCCAAATTTGTAGCTGTTGGCTTCTCACAATAGATGTGCTTCCCTTTTGCTATCGCCTTTTTAATACTATCTGCTCTTCTGACCGTCGTTTGGGAGTCAAAGTAAATCTCATTGTATTCATCTGCAAGTGCTGCATCTAAATCTGTGGAATATCGATCGATTCCATATGTTTCTGCTAACGCTTTCAATTTCTTTTCATTACGACCTACTAGAATTGGATCAGGCATGAGCGTGTCCTCGTTCTTTAGTTTCACGCCACCTTGTTTTCTTATCGCAACGATGGAACGGATTAAATGCTGATTCGTACCCATTCGCCCTGTTACGCCATTCATAATAATACCAATTTTATGTTGTGCCATTTTCATCCCTACCTTTTTCTTTGATACACCTAGTGTAACGCAATAAAAAAAATTCGTCTTATTAATCTAAGAACGAATTTCTTAAAATCGGAAGTCATCTTTTACAAATGATAATTTTTTTGATTAGTTCGGTATTTATTTGGTGTGATTGAGGTTATATTTTTAAATGTACGATAAAAGGTTGAGATGGATTCGAAGCCCACCTCAAAGCAGATCGAGGCGATATCCTTATCTGTTTCAGCGAGCATTTTTTTTGCTAGTCCTGTTCTCACTTCTGTTAAATACTGTATCGGGGTCATTTGATAGCTTTCTTTAAAAATAGTATTCATATGCCGAGTACTCATCCCTAAGCGTGCTGCCAAGTCCTCTGCGTGAATCCACTCGTAATAATGAGAATCTATGTAATCCTTTAATCTTTCTGCTCTTAATGCATTCGCATCTGACACCTCTGATTTCTTTTCCCCTCTTGCTAATAATAAAAGCAAGTGAGATAAATAGATTTTTAATGCCAATTCCTGTTCCTTCGTTTTATTTGCTTGTTCATACAGCATCGTTCTTAAAATTTGACGAATTTCACTACTTTCAAATGGGTTTAAACCGATAAATTTCGTTTCATTTAACGATTCTTGAAAAAGTTTAGCATTTGCCTGAGCATCATTAATTCGCTGATCAAAGGCAAGAACAAGTACCGTTAATTTTTTGTCCGAAATAATAGCATGACTTGTAAATGGTGTAATAAAGGTAAGGTGGTCCTGTTCAAAGCGATGACGCTTTCCGTTTAATATAATATCTCCCGTTCCTTCTAATGAATAGAGAAGCTGATAGATTTCATGGTGATGGTTTTCAATTCTATCACCTTTATTATGTTTACTTTCGTATAATCGAATGCCGAAAGGTTCAAGATTAATTTTTTGTAGCATGAGCTTCCCCCATTTATCAGACATTTCTGTTTAATTTTTTGATTCAATACTGCGAACCAAATGAGTTTATGATATATTGCTATTATACTTCAGAAATTTTTAAAAAAGCAAAAGTGAGGAGAACTCTGTTATGACAAAACAAGTATCTGTTGTTCTCGTAGGTATAGGTGGCTATGGGAACATGTATTTACGGGCCTTATTAGATCCACAAAATGTAAACGCATACGTAAAAGGCGTGGTTGATGTAGTTCCAGAAAATTCGAATTACTATCAAGAAATAATAGAACAAAATATCCCTGTTTTTGAATCATTAGAAGCCTTTTATCAGGAGCATAAT
This sequence comes from Gracilibacillus sp. JCM 18860, assembly GCF_055395245.1. Taxonomy (NCBI): domain Bacteria; kingdom Bacillati; phylum Bacillota; class Bacilli; order Caryophanales; family Bacillaceae; genus Gracilibacillus; species Gracilibacillus sp. JCM 18860. The sequence continues at coordinate 4,073,873 of NZ_AP043868.1, read as the reverse complement.
GCAGATCTAGCTATTATCTCTACACCTATCCATTTACACAAGCACCAATCATGTATTGCTATGGAAAATGGTAGTCATGTACTTTGCGAAAAACCGGCAACTGCTAATCGAAAACATCTTCAAGAAATGATCGAAACAAGAGATCGTACCGGGAAAAAACTAGCCATTGGATTTAATTGGTCTTTCACGAATACCATCCAGGCATTGAAAGAAGATATTTTAACTGGGGAATTTGGGAAACCAATAAGAATGAAAAGTCTCGTTTTATGGCCTAGAAATGCTGATTATTTCAACCGATCTAGCTGGGCTGGTAAAAAATTCAGTCCTAATGGGGAAATGATTTTTGATAGTGTGGCGAATAATGCTACCGCACATTTTCTTCATCATTTATTTTATTTAACAGGAGATGCAATAGATCGGAGTGCAGAGATTGATCAGCTTTCTGCTGAATTATACAGAGCAAATTCGATCGAAACATTTGATACATGTGCTGTCCATCTATTAACTAAGAACAATGTAGAGGTCATTTATCTTGCTTCCCATGCTATTTCTAATAACCACCGGCCAAAATATTCGATAGAGTTTGAAAATGCCATTATTACTTACCATCCAGAGGGAGAAAGCTCAGACATTGTGGCAACGTTTAAAGATGGTACGAAAAAGACTTATCAAGATCCAGAAAACAATCATCTTGCAAAACTTGGCGTTATGATTGAAGCAATACTAACTAATGATGATAATATACTATGTGGACCAGAAGCAGCGAGTAGTCATGTTCATGCCATTTATGGTATGCATCAATCAGTAAAAGATATACCGACATTTCCGAGTAATTGGATTTCCGTTGATGAAGAGCAAAAGTTGACGATAGTAGACGGTTTAGAGGAAGTATTGACAGAATGTTATGATCAGTTTTGCTTACCGAATGATCTAGGGATCGAATGGAGCAAGCCCGGAAGTATCGTTAAATTGTAAGGAAATGAAGAGAGGCCATAATGAGTTACGCATTATGGCTTCTACTTTATCTCGTATGAAGTAAAGAAGGATGAAAGCTTAACACTGCATCGACCGTTTCCTTTCTCATCATTTCTTTATAGTCATGATAAAATGGAATTTCAGGGTAATGATAGTTTACGACCCTTTTCATCGATTTGTCTTTATCATAGATAGCGATTACCTCTACATTTTCAATAAGTCCATCCTTCAAAAATGAAATATAGGCATTTACCTCTTGATTCCAACCTACCATAGCTACCTTTTGAAAAACCACTTTTGTCATCCTCCATTCATATTCGAAATCGTCGTTTTTTCCTAAATAAAAACAATGCAAATAGCAACCAACTATTTCAATATGGAACTAGAGAAATGATTCGTACTATGATAAATTCTTAAACGTTTTTTTCGGTATTCTTTCGGCGTTATCCCTAGTTTTTCTTTGAAATATCGACTAAAGTGCGACACATTCTCAAAACCGCTCTCATAGGCAATTTGTTGAACTTGCTTCGTTTCCTCTGCTTCTAGTAAATATTTTGCTTGCTGTATGCGACAGGCCATTACGTATTCCATAATGGTGTAGCCTGTCATTTCTTTGAAAACATGCGAAACATATGACTTATTCAAATTCAAGGCTACTGCAATCTCTGAAATAATAACTTTATTTGTAAAATGCTCTTGAATATAAGAAGCAATTTTCTCTGCATGCTCTGTTTTATTACTAGGCTCCTTTTTTGCTTGTAAACAAGTATTTCGATACAAAGAATTAATCTGAACGAGCAACTCCCCAAGCAAAAATTTCATTTCCCACTCTTTCTCTGAATCAATCAATCTCGAAGAATATTCGACTTTGTACATTTTCTCAAAAATAGCTTCTATATCTCGAAGGACCTCTTTATTCGATGTTCGAATTAAATAATGGTGATCAAAGCGAAAAACATCTAATAATTCCTTAGCCTTCATTAATTCTAAAACTGGTTCAATCCAGTCTGGAATAAAGTGAAGATTACTTCTAACATAATCACAATTATCCGGAACATTTGGCCTATGCAATGCTAAACCATCCATCAATAAAATATCACCAGGCTGTAAATCATAGATTTGATTGTTTATCAGGTATCTGCAAATCCCTTTGTGAAACATAAAAATCTCAAAATCCTCATGTGAATGAAATTTAGGTAAATCAGGATTACCTGTAATTCGATAATTGATAGAGAACATTTTTTCCACTTGGATTCTCACCCCACATGAATGTATAGTTATATTTTATTGTATAATGCACCATCTGAAAATAACTAGTAGTGTTAGATTTTATTTTAAAATTTGCTGTGCGTGTTTTCTTATCATAAGACTATTGATTTTTATTCCGTTAACTGCTATTAATGGAGTCAACTTCTGCCATACTAGGTATACAAGAATAATGAAAGGAGGATATACGCTAATTAATTGGAAGCGCCAACTATAAATTATCAATGATGAAGGATGTGTAAATCTATGAAAAGGAAACCAATTCTTTTTTTAATTTTATTTTTATTCACGATTACCATTTTTCTTAACCGAACATTAGTTGAGCCTGTAAAAGCAAAAACAGCTACAAGTGTAATTAAGTGGGATAAACATCGTCAATATGTGGACGGATTTGGTGGATCTGGTGCCTTTCAGAAGCCTTCTTATATTATGCAATTACCAGAACCAGAAAAAACGAAAATATTAGATATGATCTTCTCACAGGAAAAGGGAATAGGTTTATCCATTGTTCGAAACCTTGTCGGAGACGGAGTTGCGGCTTCTACTATAGAACCAGAACCTGGTAAATTTGTTTGGGATCAACCTGATTGGTCAAAGAAAAAAACGGCATTTGATAAAGATCAAATTTGGTTTATGAAGGAAGCAAAAAAAAGAGGGGTTTCCACCTTTTTAAGCTCGGTTTGGAGTCCCCCCGCTTGGATGAAAACGAACAATAGTGTACTCGGTACGAATAATGGGAAGCTTAAACAGGAGCATTATCAGGATTTTGCTAACTATTTAGCGGAATATGTATTTGGCTATAAGGAACATTTTGATTTAGATATCTCTTATATTTCTATCGCCAATGAGCCGAATTATGGGCCAGATTACTCTGGAGCGATATGGACACCTGAAGAGCTTCATATTTTTATTCGAGATTATCTCGGGCCTACCTTTGAACGAAGGAATGTTCCTGCTAAAATCGTAATGCCAGAACACATGAATTTTACCGAAGAATATGCCTTACCAGCATTAAATGATCCTATCACTGAAAAATACATAGATGTGGTTGCTGCACACGCCTATGGAATCGGAACAGATGTCCCAACATTCCCTGTATCAAAGGAAAAAGGAAAAACTATTTGGCAAACAGAATATATGAATCAAGGAGATGCCTTACAAACCTATGAATTTAATACGATAAAGGACGGCCTTCGACATGCAAATCTAATCGGAGATATGTTTCATAAAACAGGAATTAGCGCCTATTTTTGGTGGTGGCCAGTTGCCGTGAATAATGCAGATGGATCCGACTTAATTCGTTTAACCACAGACGATGACGGTGAGGTTAATGGCATGTATAGGGTTTTCAAAAGATATTATACATTCGGAAATTATAGTCGATTTATCCGTCCAGGCTATATTATGATCGAATCCGATAAATCACCTGTTGAGGATGTACAAATTACGGCATATAAAGATCCATCCACAGACAATTTTACTATTGTAGCTGTGAACAACCAACCAACAGAGCAGCAACTAGAATTAAAGCTTGATAATTTTCCAAATACAAAAGAGCTTATTCCCTATCGTACTTCAGGAAATGAAAACTTGAAAAAATTAGATACTGTGAAGGTGAAAGGAAACGGCAAAACTGTAACGATTCAGCTTTCTAGTGAAAGTGTGACGACCTTTATCCCGAAAGAATTTGAATTACCAGCATTTGACGATTTGAAGGATATATTCTCTAGCTATGAAGCAGAAGAAAATGACGGACAATCTCCGGAAATGATAGCGCCTCCTGCTAACCAGAAAAAAGGTTATATAGAGCATGTTAGAAATGGAGATTATATCAAATACACCAATGTAAATTTTGCAGATGGCACAGCTAATGGACAGCCTGGCATGAAGCATATTTTATCAATGGATGCCTTAGTCCATCCGATAAATGGTGGTACGATCGAGGTTAGATTAGATGATCCCTATCATGGCAATTTAGTAGGAGAAATAACTGTTTCAGGAAAAGGCTCTAATGATTGGATAAAAACATCGACCATGATTGATACGAATTCAGACACTGGTGCCTATGGAATTCATGATATGTACCTCGTGTTTAAAGGAGAAAACCGTAAAAAGCTCTTTGCGATAGACAAATTGACCTTTAATGATGGAATAGAAAAGCCAATAGAACTTAAAAAACATGTCTTGGATTTTGAGAATGGCACAACAGAAGACTGGACAGGAAGAGCAGGTACTGAAATGGTTGAGGTAACAGATGTTGAGGCTTATTCGGGTAGCTATAGTTTGAAAACATCTAACAGAACTTCTTCCTGGCATGGACCAACTATGGATATTACTAATATGGTTGTAAAAGGTAAGGAATATGAGTTTTCTACCTATTTCCGTTTTGTGCAACCACCAGCAACAGAGAGTAAAGTAAAGCTTACATTGGAAGTCACTGATTTTGGAGGAACGAAATATATAGCACTCGACGAATTAGATACCAATCGCAATGATTGGTTCGAATTAAAAGGGAACTATGTCTTAGATCCAGATATAACCACTATTAAGCTCTACGTCGAAACCTCTAATCCAAATGATTCCTTTTATATCGATGATGTAATCATTAATCCAGTACAATAGACGAACAAAAGCGCAAGCGACCGTTTAGAAACGTAGCGACTGGAGCGAACCAACTGAGATAAAGGAATCACGGTGAGGTTACGAACCGATGATGACTTATCGTAGGGCGGTGCGGGAAGTCGCCTAGTTTCTGGGCGCTGGAGCTGGACGTGGCCCAATTCGCTTCCCCTTATCCATAGGATCATATTTTTATACCTTCCTCAGAACAAAAATTTATCCCTCACTGCTCTAGAGATTTCTAGCATAGTGGGGGATATTATAGTTTTATAAATTCATGAAGAATGGTCTATTTTCAGCTTATCCAAACTTACCATAATTTCTTCTACTGTTTTCCCCAGATTTGCTTCCACCGCTGCGATATAAGAGCCTTCTACTAGTGGCACATCCTCCGCTATTTGTAGATTGTTCCTATCGACTAATTCCAGTACCATTTCTGCGTTCATTTTGGCGCTACCTAAATCATAGAGTAGAACAGCTCCATTCTCATTGCCGACTTGGTCGATTGCTGATTGTATCCTTTCCATACTCGTTCCAATTTCGCCATTCTCTGTCCCACATGCAAGAGCGATTGGCACATCTTCAATCACTTGATCAATCAGCTTTTTGATTCCTTCACCTATTTCGAAGCTGTGAGAAATAATAATGATCCCAGCTTTACCAGACATCTTCATCCCTCCAATTCCAATACTTCGACTAAAGCTTCAAAAATATACAGTGATGACATGGAACCAGGATCAACATGTCCTTTAGATCGTTCCTTTAGATAAGAGGCGCGACCTTTTGTTGCTATCATTTCTCTAGTATCCTCAATAGTTGCTTGGCAAACTTCTACCATGCCACCCCAATCGTTTACCTCTTCTTCCTCTAAAAAATCAGCTACTTGTGACCAAACGTCATACATTGTTTTTTCACCAAAATCTGCTTTACCTCGTGAATGAATCCCATCGACTGCTTCTTTAATTGCCTGCTTAAAAACATGCTCGTCCACATCTTTCCCTTGCATCGCAACGGACATTTTTAAAAATGCTGTTCCATAGAGTGGTCCAGATGCACCTCCAACTTTTGCCATCAGTGTCATTGCTGCACTTTTTAATACATCGGAAACCGAATCATAGTTTACATGATGGATCTTGGCAGTTACCTCTGTAAAACCACGAGTCATATTGATTCCATGATCACCATCACCAATTGCTTGATCTAGTACCGTTAATTGCTCTTTGTGCTCATCCATTCGTTTTTGTATTTCTTTCATCCATTCGACTGCTTGATCGACTGTTAAAATGATCATAATATCCTCCTATTAAACGTGAAATGCTATCGTTTTTACTTTTCGTGTTAAGAGATTTTTCAATTCTTGATCTAATTTTAATAAGGTTATCGAAAATCCTGCCATTTCTAAAGATGTCATATATTCTCCTACCCATGTTTGGAAGATTTTAATCTCCTTATTGCCTAAAAGTTCTGAGAGCTTTCGATAGACAATGTGTAGCTCCATTTCTGGTGTAGCTCCCAATCCATTGATCATTACTGCAACCTCGCTTCTTTCATAATCTATATCCGATAAGATTTTGTTGACTAAAATTTCCGTTATTTGATCAGCGGGTTTTAACGGAACGCGTTCAATACCTGGCTCTCCATGTATTCCAATTCCAATTTCCATCTCGTTTTCTGCTAATGTAAAACTTGGTTTACTAGCTGCTGGTACCGTACAAGCTGATAAGGCAACCCCCATAGAGCGAACATTCGCAATTGTTTTTTCCGCAATGCTCTTTACTTCTTCAAGTGAGGCACCATTTTCTGCTAATGCCCCCGCTATCTTGTGAACAAATACAGTTCCAGCTATTCCTCTTCTACCTATAGTAAAGGTACTATCTTCTACAGCTACATCATCATTAACAATGACTTGATCTACTTGGATCCCTTCCATTTCAGCCATTTCTTTGGCCATTTCAAAGTTCATCACATCTCCGGTGTAATTTTTAATAACTAAAAGAACACCTTTCCCACTGTCAACTGCTTTGATCGCTTCTAACACCTGATCTGGAGTTGGAGAGGTAAACACTTCCCCTACTACAGCAGCATCTAACATTCCTTTTCCCACATAACCTGCATGGGCTGGTTCATGCCCACTTCCACCTCCACTTACAATACCAACTTTTCCTTCAGCTGGAGCATCAGTTCGTACAACTACATTTGTATTCGGAAGCCTTTTCAAAAGATTCGGATAAGCTGTTACTAATCCAGTAATCATTTCATCGACAACATGATTTGGATCATTTATTACTTTTTTCAATCCGCTTCACCTCTACTTTCATTTTCTTTCATCGTATCGGAATTTAGATGTTTTTTCCACTTTTAATGTATCTGTTCCTACTTGATAATGATGGACTCAGTCAGAGCTCTGACTGAGTCCAATTCGGGTTATTCATTTGTTGGGTGTACTGCTTCATATAAGAGATTTTCAAGCTCTTTCGTATACACATCCTTTTGCTCATCTGTCCATTTAAAAATATGTTGCATTTCATCTATAACAGCATCTTTTTCCTGCTGAACCCAGTTTATGTCAAAGAAAAGCGCTCCTGTTCTTCGAATAAAGAAATCAACAGGTTTACACGTTAATTCGTGCTCTATACTATACAGAAGCATTGCCTTTGTTACAGGATGAATGTCTGAATCATCCTCTAAAGCTTTCTTATAATAGTCAAATAATTTTGGAACATTAGATCCATAGCGAAGGATAAGAAGTTTTGTCTCTTCCTTTGTTAGCCCTATCTTCATTCCGTCCTTAACCTGTTCTTTAGCATAAGCCACAAAGCCTTTTGAACCACCAACATCTCCACCTGAAATTGGTAAATGCTTCGTATTGCTCGGCTTAAATACCCTTTTTTCTTTTTCAATCATTTTATCAACAATTACTTTTACTACATCCTCTGCCATCTTGCGATATCCAGTTAGTTTTCCTCCAGCTATTGAGATAAGACCAGAGCTTGATTCGAATATTTCATCCTTTCTAGAAATCTCAGAAGGGTCTTTACCTTCTTCATAAATGAGAGGTCTTAGTCCTGCCCAGCTTGATTCCACATCTTGTGAAGAAATATCTAGGTTCGGGAACATAAACTGAATAGCATTTATTACATAGTCACGATCTGATTCGGTCATTGTTGGATGGGCAATATCGCCTTTATATACTGTATCTGTCGTTCCAACATACGTTTTCCCATCTCGTGGTATGGCAAATACCATTCTACCGTCAGGCGTATCAAAATAGATCGCTTGTTGCAATGGAAATTTTGATTGATCAAAAACAAGATGTATTCCTTTTGTCAGCTGAAGTGTCTTTCCTTTTTTCGATTGATCTATTTCTCTAATTGTATCCACCCACGGACCAGAGGCATTGACAATGTACTGCCCATGAATATGATGGGTCTCATCATTTAACTGATCCTTAATCTGAACACCAATAACCTTGCCATCTTCATAGATAAGATCATCTACTTTTGCGTAGTTCAGAGCAAGTGCTCCCTTTTCTACCGCTTTTTTCATTACTTCCATTGTTAATCTTGCGTCATCAGTTTTGTACTCCACATAATAACCGGCACCTTTTAGACCTTCACTCTTTAAAAGTGGTTCACGCTTGAGTGCCTCTTGCTTATTAAACATTTTTCTTCTTTCTGATTTTTTAACCCCTGCTAAAAAATCATACACCCTTAGTCCAATATTAGTGGATAACGGGCCAAATGTACCCTTTTCATAGAATGGAAGCATCATCCATTCTGGTGTGGTAACATGAGGTCCGTTCTCATAGACAATTTCTCTTTCCTTGCCGACCTCTGCAACCATTTTTACTTCAAATTGTTTTAAATACCTAAGTCCTCCATGAACAAGCTTTGTTGATCTACTTGATGTACCCGCAGCAAAATCTTGCATTTCAAAAACGGCTACACGAAGGCCACGTAGAGCAGCATCTAGTGCGATACCTGCTCCAGTTATTCCGCCACCAATAATAATCATATCAAGCGGCGTCTCCTTCATTTGTTGGTAAGTATTTTTGCGATTCAAACTAGAAAAAGTCATAATAGATGTCCCCTTCTTTTTGTTTTTATTTAAATACTCTGGCTGCTTCTACTGCCTTTTTCCATCCTGAGTACAGCTTTTGTCTGTCTTGATCGTTCATTTCACTACTAAATCTTTTGTCCATTTGCCATTGTGCTTGAATTTCCTCGCGATCCTTCCAATAGCCTACAGCTAATCCAGCCAAATAAGCTGCACCCAATGCCGTTGTTTCGATTACCTTTGGTCTTTCTACAGGAAGATCCACTAAGTCACTCTGGAATTGCATTAAGAAATTATTTGCAACAGCACCACCATCTACTCTGAATGATTTTACTTCAAGACCTGCATCATCCTTCATGGCAGCAAGTACATCCTTTGTTTGGTAGGCAATCGATTCAAGTGTTGCACGGATGAAATGTTCTTTTTGTGTACCTCGTGTCAATCCGAAAACTGCTCCACGTACATCACTGTCCCAATATGGTGTACCTAGACCAACGAAAGCAGGAACAACATAAACACCATCTGCTGATTCTACTCTTGTCGCATACTTTTCAGACTGTTTTGCATCTTTAAACATTCTTAATCCATCTCTTAACCATTGAATTGCAGAACCACCTACAAAAATACTTCCTTCTAATGCATACTCCACTTTGCCGTCAACACCACAAGCTAAGGTTGTTAATAATCCGTGGTCAGACTTCACTGGCTCTTCACCTGTATGCATTAACATGAAGCACCCTGTTCCATACGTGTTTTTCACCATTCCTTTTTCGAAGCATGCCTGACCGAATAATGCTGCTTGTTGATCCCCAGCAATTCCTGCAATCGGTACATTTTGACCAAAGAAATGGTAATCTACGGTCTCGCCGTACACCTCTGAGGAGGATTTTACTTCAGGAAGCATGCTAGATGGAACCCCCAGAATATCGAGTAGCTGTTCATCCCATTTCAAATCATAAATGTTATACATTAGTGTTCTAGAAGCATTAGAGTAATCGGTAACATGTACTTTTCCGCCAGTTAGCTTATAAATCAACCATGTGTCAATTGTCCCGAATAATAAATCTCCATTATCGGCCTTTTCTCTTGCGCCTTCCACGTTGTCAAGGATCCATTTCACTTTTGTTCCAGAAAAATAAGCATCGATTAGTAAACCTGTTTTATCACGAAAAAGATCTTGATGTCCTGCTTCTCTTAATCTTCGACATATATCTTCTGTTTGACGTGATTGCCATACAATTGCCTTATAAATTGGCTTTCCAGTATGTCGATCCCAAACAACTGCTGTTTCTCGTTGATTCGTAATTCCAATACCTTCGATTTGGTTTGCCTCAATATCTGATTTTCTCAGAACTTCTGCGATACATGATAAAACAGAGGTCCAAATTTCATTCGCATCATGCTCTACCCATCCCGATTTTGGAAAAAACTGCTCAAATTCTTTTTGTGCAACATCCACAATCGAGCCTTTTTTGTTAAAAATAATTGCTCTTGAACTTGTCGTACCTTGATCAATCGATAAAATGTATTTTTCCATTTTAATTCCTCCTCGTATCTTAAAAATCCTCTATATTAAATGTCTTTATACAACCTTGTCACTGGCTTTTTCTGCTATGTTTGTATTATTTTTTCTTAATTCTTTAGAGACAGCTACTATAACAATTACTAACACAACAGCTGACATGATCCAAAATAATGCTGTTATTTCCCCTAGGAAGAACGCATTATAAAATACGGCGCCATAAACACCACCAATAATCGGACCAAATACTGGTATGGCGGCATAACCCCAATCTGAGGACCCTTTGCCGATAATAGGTAATACTGCATGGGCAATTCGTGGACCTAGATCTCTTGCTGGGTTTATAGCATAGCCAGTTGTTCCACCTAAAGACACTCCGATCGCAACAATTAATAACCCTACGATTGCTGGATTGAGACCGTCTGTAAAATCATTAGCACCAATGAACAAAAGCCCCATAATTAATACAAATGTACCGATCATTTCACTTAATAAATTGGATGGCAGACTTCTTACTGCAGGATCTGTTGAAAAAACAGCTAACTTTGCCCCTTTATCTTCTGTTTTGCCCCAATGAGAAAGATATTGAAGAAATACAATAACTGCACCAATAAAAGCACCTATTAGCTGAGCTGTAATATAAGTCGGCACTTTTGACCAAGGAAATTCACCTATCGCTGCGAACGCTAAGGTCACGGCAGGATTTACATGCGCATCGGAAACATTACCAACAGCGTAAACTGCCATTGCCACAGCTAACCCCCAGCCAATCGTAATCACTACCCATCCAGCACCTTCCGCTTTTGTCTTTTTTAATACTACTCCACCAACTACTCCTCCACCGAAAATAATGAGGATCATAGTTCCAATTAATTCTGCCACAAATTCAGACACTTTACTCACCCCTTATAGTTTAAATTACCCTTAAAATTACAAGTCATAACACGAAATTAGTTAGAGTACAAAAAAAGTCCACACTAACAATATCCATACTTCCCCCAAGGAAGTACTAAATATTGCAGTGTGGACTCCATTTCTCCAACACATTCGTTAACTTGTTGCTTCTAAGCATAACTTATAAATAAAACGCTGTCAATCCTATTTTTTGTTTGAAATGCATCCCTTATTTAGAATTCAAATTCCCACAAAGCATTATTCGAGGTTGTGACAGCAATAGCTCCTGCATTAGAGGCTTGATTGGCTTGTTCTTTTGTATTAATTAAGCCACCTGCTATAACCGGAATTCCAGTGTCCACGGCGACTTCTTCTATTACGGAAGGTATAATACCTGGAAGGACTTCGACATAATTCGGTTTGGATTGTTCTACTAATCTTTTACTATTTTGCAAAGCAAGGCTATCCAATGCAAATAACCGTTGAATCGCTATTACTTCATTCTTTTTAGCTAATGCTATTACATTAGCACGTGTAGATATCACACCATCGACTTTTACGACACGAATTAAGTATTCCATTCCGTAACGATCTACTTTTAAACCATTAATCAAATCGGTATGAACTAAAACCTTTTTTCCCCGTTTATGTGCATAATTCACCATTTGATGAATTTGAGCTATTCTCGTTTCAAGTAAAATTAAGATTTCGAAATTACTATGGGCTATTCTTTCAAAATCCTTCATTTTTCTTGCTGCTGGTAAGACTCCAGATAATTTTATCAATGATTACAACTCCAATTCTATCTTCACTTTTTCTTTATTAATTAGGGAAATTTCTGAATATTCCCAATAAAAAATATTTGCGCAACCATTCGTTTTAGCTTAAACTAGTAATGTTCCTGTTTTTCTTTCCCCTTGATTATACATGATTCTTCTAGCTGTGGTAGCGAAAAATTATTCAATTCGACAAATTCATGTTATGATAGTAAAGGTGTCTATTTATATTCATTTCTAAGCCAATTCCTCTATCCAACTCCAACCAATGAAACGTTGTGCGATTTTCGCGCAAGGACGATCAACAATTCGTACTTAATTTTTACGAAATGTTCCATATCATACAACAATATTTTTGAAAGGAAGTGGGATAAATGGGAGTAAAATCTGACGAGAAAACAATTTCCTTACTTAAAGATGTGGAGTACTTAACGAAAATTTTAGATGATGTCTTATTACATGAAGGCGGAGAAGAATTATTAGATAAAATCAAGAAAATCCGTGAACTTTCTACAAATGTTCGTGATACTAGTACCCAGGCAACACAAAAAGAAATTAAGGAAGCAATCCAATCCCTTGATCCTAGTTTACGTCAAAATGTAATTCGAGCGTTTTCTATTCACTTACATTTAATCAATGTTGCGGAACAGAACTACCGGACTCGTCGTCGACGCGAATATCAGGCTCAAGATGCCAACATCATACAGCCTGGTTCACTTGAAGCGGGTGTGAAGCAATTAGTTGATAATAACGTAACCCCTGAACAAATCACTGAATTATTAGATAAGCTTTCTCTTGAATTAATTATGACAGCACACCCAACAGAAGCAACTAGAAGAACGATACTACAAATCCATAAACGGATTGCAAAACTATTAACTGCTTGGGATTATTCTTATACACGATATGAGAAAAAATTGATTAAAGAGAAAATTTATAATGAAATTACCATTCTTTGGCAAACACAAGAAATCAGGCAGAAAAAACCTTCTGTAATGAAGGAAGTATCCAACGGTCTTTATTATTTCTATCATGTCTTATTTGATGTATTACCTAGAATTCACGATGATTTAGAAGATCTTCTTTTTGAAAAATATAATCAACGTTGGAACATTCCATCCTTTCTCCGATTTGGTTCATGGATCGGTGGAGATCGAGACGGAAATCCTTTTGTAAAAGCAACTACTACATTCGAAACCATTAAACGTCATCGTCGATTAGTCCTTAAAAAATATAAAGATTCACTAACCATCTTAAAGGATCGTTTGAGTCATTCTGATACGAAGATTGAAGTGAGTAAGGAGCTTCGTGAATCCATAGAGTTAGATAAAAAAGCTTTAGGAGAAGAAGGATGGCATAAGGAAGACGAAGTGTATCGCGTTAAATTAGCTTATATGCTTAAAAAATTAGCCTATACTGAACAGGATGATGAACGAGGATATTCCGAATCAGAGGAGCTTTTAGCAGATCTTAATCTTATTCGTGATAGTATGAAACTGCATCACCCAAACAAGAATCCGGTTAAATTATTAAGAAAAGTTGCTCGCCAGGTAGATTTATTTGGATTTCATTTAGCATCATTAGATATACGTAACCATAGTGGTGAGCATGAAGCAGCACTGACAGAAATTTTTAATAATGTAAGCATTACAGATAATTATAAAAACCTAAGTGAAGAAGAAAAGGTACAAACTTTAATCAGTGTTTTAGAAAATCCTCGTCCTATGATCTCGATATATGATGAGTTCACACCGGAAACATTAGAGGTAATTGATACCTTCCGTATGATAAAACGGGCTCAGGACACCTTTGGATTACGTGCAATTGAAGTCTATTTAATCAGTATGACAGACAATGTCAGTGACTTATTAGAGGTACTTGTATTAGCAAAAGAAGCAGGACTATATCGCGTGTATCCTGATGGTAAAGTAGTAAGTCGTATACACATTGCCCCACTACTTGAAACCATTGATGATTTAAAGAATGGTCCAGAAATGATTCAAAAGCTATTAGATATTCCTTTATATCGTAAGCATATTGAAGCTCGTGGCAACCATCAAGAGGTCATGCTCGGGTATTCAGATGGTAGTAAAGATGGAGGAAATATTACAGCAAATTGGGAACTTTATAGTGCACAGCAAGAAATTCACGCTATTGCATCTAAATATGGAGTGAAGCTAAAATTCTTCCATGGACGTGGCGGTTCGCTTGGACGTGGTGGTGGTCCACTTTATTCAAGTCTATTATCACAGCCTCCTGTTACACTTGGAGATGGTGTAAAAATAACTGAACAGGGAGAAGTATTATCATCTAGATACCTTTTAGAAGACATTGCTTACCGAAGTCTAGAGCAAGCCACATCTACTTTAATTACAGGTATTCTCGGTATCAATGATGAAAGCTCTACTATGCAACCAACTCCAGAAGAAGAACAAGCAATGGGCATCATTTCAGAATATGCCTTGAAAAAATATCAATCCCTAGTATTTGATGAACCAGGATTTATTAAATACTTTAATCAAGCAACACCATTGCATGAGCTTGGTGATCTAAATATTGGTTCTCGTCCAATGAAACGTAAAGGTAGCGATAATTTGGAAGATCTACGCGCCATTCCTTGGGTATTTGCATGGACTCAATCAAGACAGTTGTTACCTGCCTGGTTCGCGACAGGAACTGGCTTTAAAAAATATCTAGATGAAACTAATAATTTAGAATTTTTACAAAATATGTATAAGCACTGGCCATTCTTTACGGCAACAATAGATAATTTACAAATGGCTCTTACAAAGGCAGATCTTGAAACAGCAAAAGAATATGCTAACATGGTCGAGGATCCTGACATTCGTGACCGAATATTTGGTCAAATTGAAGAGGAATATCATATAACAAAAGATATTATTTTGAAAATTACAGGACAAGAAGAATTGCTTGATAATAAGACAAATATTAAAGAATCAGTACGTGTACGTAATCCATTAATTGATCCGTTAAATCAATTACAGGTTCAATTAATTTCTAAACTACGGAACACAGATGAAAACAGTGAAGAATATCAAGAATTATTGTTGGAAGCTTTATTAACCATCAATGGTGTTGCGGCAGGTCTTCGCAACACTGGCTGATTCACTTTTCAAACCTTTGGGCATAAATTAAATGCTCAAAGGTTTTTTTATTTTCATAGGCGGGTAAAGAATTAGTAAGTTAGAAAATTAAATGTGTCTATTTTTTGAAGGAAAAGTTACAAAATTGTGAACAAGTGTGTTATACTGTAACTGGAAACACTTACAAATAATTAATTTGCCTATGAGGTGATCATGATGGATATATTATTGATATTCTTGTTAATATTTAGCTTTACACCATTTTTACTTTGGGGTGACAACTGGAAAAAAACAGCGTTATTCCAAATTCCATTTATTTTAGGTGCATGGTATACATTTATAAAATTTGTTTCCGTTGGTATCGCACCACATGAAAGTTACCTTTGGATCCTATTCTTTGCTAACCTAGTATATGGACATATTGCCTTTACCATTATGTTATTAGAAATGCGAAAATCATTAAAAGCACGCCAAGGCTTTGTTCAACATAATAATTAAAAATGAGAATTGTACATGTATGATCGAGAAGGTAAATAACACCTTCTCTTTTTATTGTTCAAATATTAGGGTTACTTGTTGTATGTATGCGCTACCTTCAGTATAATTTGAATTAAGTTCGTAATCTGTCCGAGGAGGATTAACATGAATATAATAGTTGCTCCAGATTCTTTTAAAGGAAGTTTATCCGCTACAGAGGTAGCTATGACAATAAAAAATGCTCTAGAGGAAATCGCTGAGGATACTGTTACAATTAAGCCAATGGCTGATGGTGGTGAAGGAACGATTGAGGCTATTCTGTCTTCTACTAATGGAAATGCTGTATCTGTTTCCACATCCGGGCCATTAGGTAATCCCATTGATACCTATTATGCTATCATCGATGAAAACATAGCAGTCATTGAAACCGCATTACATGCAGGAATTATCCAAGTAAAGGAAGAAGATAGAGATCCCAACCTAACCACCACTTATGGCATAGGAGAAGCGATATTAGATGCTTTAGAAAGAGGTTGTTCTTCATTTATTATTGGTTTAGGTGGAAGTGCAACTAATGATGGTGGACTTGGAATGCTACAAGCACTTGGATTAGAGGCATATGATGAAGATGGAAAGAAGCTCGGTCCCTTTGGACAAGACCTGTTAAACATCCACTCCATTAATTTATCAAAGCTTGATCCACGCTTAAAAAATACCCATTTCCAAATTGCTTGTGATGTCGACAATCCTTTATGCGGAGACAATGGAGCATCAGCAATCTATGGACCGCAAAAAGGGGCAACGGATGAGCAAATAACACACTTTGACGATGCATTAGATTACTTTGCCAATCTTATAGAAAAGGAATTCAATATAAACGTGAAAAATACCCCAGGAGCTGGTGCAGCTGGTGGCCTAGGCTTTGCATTTCTAGTCTTAAATGGACAACTAGAATCTGGTGCCTCCCTTGTAGCTAAGGCAATTCAATTAAAAAAGGCGATCACAAATGCAGATCTTGTTATAACTGGAGAAGGCAAAAGCGATGAACAAACCTTATTCGGTAAAGCCCCTAGCCATGTAGCTGATCTCTCTCAGCAATATGGGAAGCCATGTCTATTACTTTCAGGTAGCTTAGGTGAAAATAATGAACGTTTACGCGAAAAATTTGCTGGATGCTTCTCTATCACTAATCGACCACTATCCCTACAGGAATGTATGAAGAATAGTAAAACACTACTATCTGAACAAACAAAGCAAATTCGAACATTAATTAGTTATTTTGGGGTAAGGTAAGAATTCCATCCATGAGGTGCTAACATTCCTCAAGATTCCTCCGAGATAAAGAAGGATAACGAGAGCTTGTGGACAGTTGTGATTTTAGGATGAAATAAAACAACGAATTACTTTTCACCTCGAGCCTTTTGCTTTATGATTAGGTAGTTAGCTTTTTTTAATTACAATAAAATTTTCTATGAATTGTTTTATATTTGAAATTTTCACTAAAGTAGGAGGTTTTTTCCTTGAGCAATACTTATCATAATACTAATTTGAGAGTATTTAGCCTTAATTCGAATACAGAACTCGCAAAAGAAATTGCTGATAATATCGGAATTGAACTAGGCGAATCATCTGTAAAAACATTTAGTGATGGCGAAATACAAATTAATATTGAAGAAAGTATTCGTGGTTGTGATGTCTATGTCATCCAATCAACTTACGATCCTGTAGAGGATCACATAATGGAATTACTAATCATGGTTGATGCATTAAAACGTGCATCTGCTCGATCGATCAATGTAGTAATACCATATTATGGATATGCCCGTCAGGATCGAAAATCACGTGCCCGTGAACCAATAACCGCAAAACTGATTGCTGATTTAATCCAAAAGGCCGGGGCAAACCGAATGATTTCTATTGATTTACACGCTCCTCAAGCCCAAGGATTCTTTAATATACCAGTTGATCCAATCACAGCTGTTCCAATTATTGGCGAATATCTGTCAAAGAAAAAGCTAAAAGACATAGTTGTTGTGGCACCTGACCATAGCAGTGTATCACGAGCCAGACAGCTCGCAGATCAATTAAAAGCACCTATTGCGATAGTCGATCGAAGGGGGCCTAGAGATAATGCATCTACTATTAATGTTGTAGGTGAAGTGAATGGAAAAACCGCTATCATCATTGATGATATAATTGATACAGGTCGTAGAATAACGACAAGTACCATGACATTATACGCACATGGTGCAACAGAGGTTTATGCTTGTACCACACACCCGGTTTTATCCGGTATAGCTGTAGAGAAAATTGCTGCTTCTAATTTAGTAGAGTTAATTGTTACTAATACTATTCCATTAACCGAGCATAAAAAAATCGACAAGCTTACCCAGTTAACCGTAGCACCAATAGTAGCAGAAGCGATTATCCGATTATACGAACAACAATCTGTAAGCTCCTTATATACATAATCATAAACAAATGCACCTCCACCCGGACTTTATCTATATGATAAAAATCCGGGTTTTTTCTTGTTCATTTTCTCATGCACATTATTTGGGCGGTTATCATAATATGACCATATAAGAGAGGAAGAGGTTTATGAAGACAAAATTATCGATTCAACAATTGATCACCATCTCCTCCCCACTCATTTTATTATTACTTTGGGAAATTCTATCCCAAACCAATATTTTAGATGCGAGATTTTTCCCGCCACCAACGGTAATATTACAAACTTTAATAGAATTAGGGGAATCAGGAGAGCTATTTCAGCATGTCTCAGTAAGCCTTGTGCGAATTTTGTTAGGCTTTTTATTAGGGGTGCTTCCAGCAATTTGTATTGGTTTATTAATGGGGATGTATAAACATTTTAAATACTTCTTCTCCCCTATTGTGATGATTTTCATGCCAATACCAACTTTAGCTATGCTACCGATTATCTTAATCTTGTTTGGAATTGGGGAGTTTTCCAAAATAGTAACCATTGCTATCAGTGTATTTTTTCCTGTTGTAATTAATACTGCTGCAGGAGTTGCCAATATTGACCGGATTTACTTAGATGTCGCAAAAAACTATCAAGCAAGTGCGAAGGATTTTTTCTTAAAAATCGCACTACCTGGGGCACTACCTGTCATGCTTGAAGGGATTCAAATGGGTCAGGCAATTGCATTACTGACGATTGTTGCTGCAGAAAT
Organism: Gracilibacillus sp. JCM 18860; assembly: GCF_055395245.1. Classification (NCBI taxonomy): domain Bacteria; kingdom Bacillati; phylum Bacillota; class Bacilli; order Caryophanales; family Bacillaceae; genus Gracilibacillus; species Gracilibacillus sp. JCM 18860. The sequence goes on along the minus strand of NZ_AP043868.1, from coordinate 4,054,987 downwards.
GATTGGTGCAACCTCTGGAATTGGGTACTTGATTTGGATGAATTATAAAGCCTTTCTTTTACCAGAAATGTATGTAGGATTAGTACTTATATCGTTTTTTGGTTATTTATTTTCCCTATTACTTAGAGGACTCGAACGAAAATTATTGCCATGGAAATAATGGTTGAAACGGGGGATGATGATGTCAAAAATCCAAATCAAGCAATTATCCAAAAAGTTCAAGAAACGGAATAAATATATTGAGGCTTTGGATCAAATCCATTTGTCGATTCAAGAAGGAGAATTTGTCTGTCTACTAGGACCGAGTGGCTGTGGAAAGACCACTTTACTTCGAATTCTTGCAGGATTAGAAGTACCTACTACAGGAGAAGTTAACATTCAACAAGAGGGATCATCCAAAACCCCTATCCAATCTATGGTATTCCAGGAAAATGGCGTGATCCCCTGGCTTACAGTAGAAGAAAATGTTGCCTTTGGATTAAAAATGCGCCACCTACCTTCCTCGTATATAAAGGAACAAACAGAACATTATTTACGGAAAGTCGGTCTTATAAATTTCAAAAAGCTCTATCCAAAGGAACTATCTGGTGGAATGAAGCAAAGGGTAAGCATTGCAAGAGCTTTTGCGAATGACCCTGAGATTTTATTAATGGATGAACCGTTTGCTGCACTAGATGAGCAGAATAAATTTATATTACAAGAAGAGCTTTTATCTATTTGGCAGGAAACGAAGAAAACGGTACTTTTTATTACACATAGTATCGATGAAGCTTTACTATTAAGTGATCGAATTTTACTGATGAGCGCACAGCCAGGCAAAATCGTTAGGGATATCCCGATTAGGTTGGAAAGACCAAGAACCATTGAACAGGTACGCTCCGATCCTGAAATCACCAATACCTTCTTAGAAATTTGGGAGCATTTACAGAAGGAAGTAAAACAAACAAGATAAGTTTTGGGGGAATGATGATGAAAAAAATCATTGGTTGTCTGCTTATAAGCATTTTGGCTATATTATGTTTAACGAGTTGTCAGCAGGAGGAAAAGCCTAAAGCAGAAAAAGCATCCGATGGAGAGCTTCCACCATTAGAAAAAACAGAGAAAGTTGTGATTGCAGAAGATGGATCAGCTTCTGGTGCAGGCTTTTATATCGCTAAAGATAAAGGTTATTTTGAGAAGTACAATATTGAAGTAGAATTTGCTACATTTGGCAATAGTGATGAAATGCTCCCGGCCGTTGCAGCAGGGGAAGTCGACGTGGCGGGCGGTGTCTCCTCTGCCTCTTTCTTTAATTCCATTGCACAAGGAATCGATGTTCGATTTATTGCAGATAAAGGACACAACAATAAAGGCAATTCGTATTTCACATTTGTTGTTAGAGAGGATTTAAAGGACGAAATTAAAGATTATGAGGATGTCAAAGGGAAACGAATTGCAGTCTCCACGAAAAATGCAGTAGATGATTATATCTATCATAAAATGCTTGAACATGCAGGAGTGTCGCCAAATGAAACAGAATTTGTGTTAATGAGTGATTTTGCTAACATGATGGCAGCGATGAGTAATAAACAGATTGATCTCGCCTTGCAAATAGAGCCCTTAATTACTCAGGGTGAAAATAAAGGTATTCATACCCGCTTTGGTGATGCAACGGATTATGCACCTAAAGCACAAATTGCCATGGTATTAGGGTCACCAAAATTTCTGACAGATCGTCGTGATGTTGCTGTACGTTTTATGGCTGCCTATCTAGAAGGTATACGTGATTATCATGATGTTTTTATGAAAGGTACTGGTGATGAAGAAGAGATAATCTCTATTATGGCAAATCATACGGCTTTAAAGGATAAAGAACAATGGGTGCAAGCTGGCGTAACAGGACTCAATCCAAATGGTACGATTTTTGAAGAGGATGTGATTCAACAGTATGAATTTTATAAGGAACAGGGTGCTATTCAAGAAGAGCTAGATTTTGATAAAATTATCGATATGTCATTAGTTGAGGAAGCAATTGAAGTAATTGGTACCTATCAAGAATAAGAGTAACATTTTCCTTCTATTCCAATTGTTTTAGTAGATTTAATGTTTGCTATTTGCTAAAATATAGAAAAAGGAATGAGGAGGAAAAGAAATGGATGTATTAGAGGCGATAAAAAAACGTCGTGAAATCACAAAATTTGAAGACCGATCCATTGAGAAGGAAGTACTGGAAAAGGTCATTGATGCGACCTACTATGCTCCTTCAGGAAACAATCTCCCCTCAAAAGATATTATCGTAATAAAAGATACGGAAAAGCTTAAAGCATTAAAAGATACGACTCCCTTTATGCCATGGATCGCTGAAGCAAAGGCAGCCATTGCGATAACTGGTAGGCCGGATATAAGTAAATATTGGCTCCAAGATACTTCGATTGCATCTGGTTATACATGGTTAGAGGCTGTGAATCAAGGATTAGGTGCAGCCTTTGGTGCGATTTATCATGCAGAGGATGAAGAGGAATCTGTTCGTAGAGAAAATCATGCGCGAAAGATATTGAATATTCCTGAAGATCGTCGTGTTGTTGCCATTATCGGTCTCGGTTATCCAGCCGAAACAAAGCCACCTAAAAAGCTTTCGCCAAAAGTAGAAATGGTTCATTTTAATAGTTTTACAGAGTAAATCCCGGATTCTAGCCCCGGGATTTTACTATATCAAATATTTTCTTTTTACCTGAAGAGTAAATACTATCTCCTTTTTTATAGGGTCTTTTTTGCCATTCTGATAACTCATTAGTCGATGGCTGTCCATAAAAAGCATGGATCAGTAAATGTTCCCCTTCTTGGATCGATGATGTTATCGTCGGAATAACCGTTCGCTTATATAAAAGATTTGTATTGGCATTTGGACGGATAAGGATGGCCTTGTGTTCATCCATTAAGTCAATACAACCGACCATCCCATTGTCATTTACCATACCAATACCTACCCCTTCTTTTACTAGTTGTTCTTCTGAAGTATGATCTATGCCTAATGCAAAGCCACCATCAGCAATGTCTAAAGGTCGTTCTGTCTTGATCTGATGGACACGAACATGCCAAGGTAATCCTGGTAATATCCATGTTTGCACCATCACATCCTTCCATGGACGCCATTTCATATATAGGTGGGTCTCCTTCACTTCCTTTTCCACAACATTACGTTTTACTCGATACAATTCATCTTGCTCACTGAGAGCAAGCATCGAATCAAACGCTCCTTGATCCAAGCCCCACTCCGCACGTGGTACACTAAAACCAAAATGGGTGGAATATGCGAATTTTTCATATTTTGCAGAAGTATGGGTGTGAGCATTTGAATGCGCATAGCCTGTTTGGAACGCAACGACATGTTTACTATTCTTTTCTCGGTCTAGAATAAACCCTGGTTCATTTTGTATATCTCGCTCTGGTAAAGTAGGCAGTGGTTCTTCTGCTACTCGCCAAAAATAATGATGATCAGGTAATGCCAAAATAAGAAATATTTTAAAGGACCAATAAGGGGAGCCTGGTGCATTATAATTTTCTGCCATCAATAAATTAGGGTAATGATAGCCAACAGATAAAGTGCCATCTGGGAGAAAGATGTCTTGGTTCATCCAATGACGTAAATGGCGTAAAATAATTCCTTTTATAATCCCCAGTGAAAATACCTCAACGTCCGCATAAACGATTGCACTCCAAAAGGATGCTTGTGCAAATCGATAGGTTAAGCTCCTTCCGTAGGGTAGGCTTCTTCCGTCTTCACTAAACCAATAGATAAACTTCTTGGCAAAAAGGACAGCTCGCTCTTTGTACTTTTTGGCACGGATTGGATCATCCTTTTCCATCACTTTTGCATAAAACAACCCGTAATAATGCATGGCAAATGGGGTGTAGTAATCAATATGGGCAATCTCTCCATCCTGATACCAACCATTTCCAATATAAAAGTCCTCTATTCTTGTTAAATTTTGTTCTATTTTCTCTTTACTATATGGGGCACCAACCTGCTTTAAACCAATATTGACGATTACCGCGAAAAACAACCAATTACAATCATGTGCCTTAAATCGATTGATTTGAGACAACCAATTAACAAGGTTTTGTTGTTCTTTTTCTCCTAGTACATGCCAAATCTCATCTGGAGCAATACACAATGCATAACCGAATGCAGCCATCTCGACAATTCTTTGGTCATAATCATGAATATCCCCCCAATACCCTTGATGATTTGGATTTGTTCCATTCATGATTCCTTGTAAGTGTCTTGGCCATAGCTCCGGCTTCTTTTGATGAGCTAACAAGGGGGCAGCTCCCCAAAGAACGCGAGAAAAACACTCCATTCCCGCTACTTCATCAGAGTAAGCTGCTCCGGCACCCTCTGGAAGAATTCTAGAATGAAATGAATCATAATAAGGCTCTAATTTCCCCCATAAATCAATTAATAATTGTTCGACATCGGCTTTTGTTTTCAATGGATTTTGCTTCAAACTATCCTACCTCTTCTCCTTTTAACAAAATTCTAATGTGAATATAACCTCTATTTCTTGCTCCAAATCCACTAACGGAAATTGAACACGGAGAAACCCTTCCTGCTCTCCTTGATGATTAGTAAAAAATTGTTGCTCAATGATCGGAGTAAGCTGAGAATCGAATATAAATTTTAATGATTGCTCCTCCCCTTCGAATAAAATATAATCATCAAATAGTCGATAGCTTCTGTCTTCTAAAATAAAACTTTCGATAATGGAGCTTGGTTGTTTCTTAAACTGAAATACATCCGTTAGGAAAAGTCTTGGTTTAGCTGTTTTCTTCCAATGAAATCGTCTATTGTATGCTAATAGAGTAGGTTCTGGATATGTCTGTTCTAGAGCTAATTGCCATATATCCTCATCCTTCGAAAAATCTGATTTCAGTGGAATAGCTTTATATTCTTTACCATCACGCTGAAATTTTCCATTAATAATCGGAATCGAATGCCCTGCTGCACTTGTACAAATAAAGTCATAGCGTTTATCGTTAAAATAGTCTTTATGGTACTGCCCTGCTCCTAAATCCTTTAGAAAAATTTCATTCCCACCAAGCAAAATAAAGTGGCCGATATCATTATGATTATGTGGTTCTGCATTATGTCCACCTTTTGCGGCAAAAGCATATATGCTTATTCTTGAAAGAAATATCATCGATTCCTCAAATAAAACCGTCTTCTCTGGCCAATTATTCCCCGGTAATTTAGAATCGTACCAGCTAAGCTCACGAAAAGCAGGTGCCCATCTTCCACAATGATCAATGATTTGAAATTGACCATGCTCTCGTGCAGGAAGATGAATGTCATTCCATTTATGATATAAATAATGACTGAAACCTAGCATTGGTTTGGCCATCGGTATAGCATCTGAAAAATTCACGACAAAATTGCTTGATAGAAAAATATTTTGTTGAAATTGAGCAATTTTATGTACCTTATCCCTTGATAATAAGCGAGACGTTTCTCCAGTCGCTTGTTCATATAAATCTAGAAAATAGAGAAAATATCCAAACCCGTATTGCCAATAGCTGTAGCCCTCTGTACATGCACCATCCTCTTCAAACCCTTGCAAATAGCATTCCATTGTTTGGAAGACTCGTGCTAGGATCGAGCGAAGCACGCTCCTATCTGATACCAAATATAAAGCGGCAGCCCCTATCGATCCTGCACAAACTGCTGCCCAATTATGAGTTGCCTCCTCCCACTCATATGGTCCATTGTCTAAATAGATTGCAATCACTCTTCGATCGATTTCGATTTTGATCTTTTCGATTAAAAATGGATCTAATTTATCTTGAAAAATATGATGAATCTCCGCTAGAGTAAAGGCTGTCTCCGCTGCAAATAAGTCAATGGAATAATGTAACGATTGTGAAATTCGATAGTCTTCATAGGTCTGCCCCTCCCGCTCCATATGTAAATGAGCTGGTAGACACCAGGTAAACTCCTGACAAATTTGCCAAATTTGATTTTCTAACTCCTCTATATAAATAGACTCATTAGGGTATAAATAGCTAAGTAATCCAAAGGTAGTTAATCTCTTTCTTCGATCAAAATATTCGCTCTCAAAAAGCTGTCGATCACCGTTCTTGTGAAAGTGTCGAAACGATTGAAAGGAGGGCTCCTTCGCTCGATTTGTCAGGAAACATTCCGCTTCTTTTTCTATAAAAGCTAGCATTTCTTTAGGTAATTTACTAGGATTTATCGGTTTTTTTTTCCAGATTCCTTGTTTATTTATTTCCATTATGATTGTAGGACTCCTTGTAAAAGTTTGTTCCGGTATTCTAAGGGAGTGCAACCAGTTTGCTTTTTAAATATCTTAATGAAATAGCTTTGGTTATCATAGCCTAATCGCTCACAAATTTGACCAATGGGATCTGTTGTGAATTCTAATAATTCCTTTGCACGTTGGATTTTTTGTTGTTTAATATATTCCACAAATGTAATATTCATTTCTTTTTTAAATAAGCGACTAAAATAACTTGGGTTTAAGTAAAGGTGATCTGCCACTTCATCCAAAGAAAATTTCGATTCAATATTACTAGAAACATAATAGCATGCACTAAGTACATCCTTGTGATAAGCGCTTTTTAATAAATGCTCTGAAGCGCCAAGACAGTTTATTAAATATTGAAGAACATATTCCTTTAACTCTTCCAAGGAAGCAATCATTAAAATATCCTTTTGGATTGCCTCTGCTTGATAATTGGATGGATAGTAATGAACAGAACTCAACTTCATTTTCAGCTCTAATAACATTCTTAAAAATCCTTCTTTGACTGTTTCAGGATCACAATCTTCCTTTTGACAGTAGAGAGACCAATGATGGATTTGTCTTTCTAATTCGGATCGATCCCGTTGAAAAATAGCCTTCTTCATTCGACTAATGATCTCCTGATAGAATTGTAACATTTCACTTCTATTGTTTTTGCTTGACGCTTTGCTCAGTTTTTGCTTATCTGTAATGCTATTTTGTTTTAAATAGAACAATTGCTTATCACTATTGACTAAGTAATGAATTTCCTTTTTTATTTGGTAAACAGGCTTATTGTCCCCGATTAAAAAAGTGATTTGAATATGCAAAAACTGATTGATTGCTTGTTGGATTTTATTCAACAATACTCGTAAATCATCAAAATAATTCCGCTTAATATTATTAGAATTAGGGTATAAAAGAACCCCCTTGTTCTGTTCATAATGGATAAACAATGCATGTGTTTCCTGCTTGAGAATCATTTCCTCTGCAATATTTTGAATCGCAAATAACAAGGTTTCCTCTGATACATAGTTGTTTTTTACAATATAAAAATGGTTGATAAGAAATAGAACAGGAATATAGTACTTGTCTTGTTGTAGGCGTTCTTGATGAAATCGATTGGATGCACCTTGAATAAATTCTTTTAACAGTCTTTGGTTTTCTAAGTCATGATTTTGATTTACCTGGTGTCGAAGACGCTGCACCTCACCTTTTTGATATTTTTCATTATCTAAACGTTCCTTACATTTACGTAATATATTTTGTAAATCTTCTGGATCAAGTGTTTCTTTCAGCACATAATCTTGAACATTTAATTTTAGTGCTTTTTGCGCATAATTAAATTCATTATGACAAGAGATAATAGCGACCTGTAAATTAGTTTTTAGTTCTTTTAATTTTTGCGTTAATTCTATCCCATCCATTTTAGGCATTCCAATATCTGTGATGAGAATATCTGGCATCTCCTTTTTAGCAGATTCATAGGCACTTATGCCGTTGTCGTGGGTACTAATTAGTTTGAGACCTAATTTGTCCCAATCTACCACCTCTGTCAGAAATTCAATGGTAGGAAAATCGTCATCAACTAACATCACCTTGTACAATACCATCACCCTCCAAAGGAATTTTTATGCTAATCGTTGTGCCTTCTCCAATTTGACTGCGTATTTCCATCGATGGTCTCAGAGGAAATGTCAAATGTAGACGTTCATAGACATTTGCTAAACCAATACTAGAGAGTCCTTTATTGGATTTATACTTTACTTTTGGTTTGATGAAAGACTTCTGAACTTTTTCCAATGTTTCCGGATCCATTCCTATTCCGTTGTCTTGAATCAAAATCTCTAATTCACCCTCTTCAACCCTTGTCTTTAATAGAATCCTTCCATTACTCTGATGAAACCCGTGGATAATCGCATTTTCTATTAGAGGCTGTAGGATAAACCGTGGTATCATCACTTCCATGCTTGGTTGATCCATTTCTTTTAGGAGGTTCACCTTATGCTTTTGTCTCATATTCATTAAATGAACGTAATCACTAATTAGACTAATTTCATCAGCAACCGTTATCATATCATGGTTATTATCTATCGTTCCTCTTAATAACTTCGACAAAGATTGAATCATGATAGCGCTGTCTTTATCACCGAACTTTAACACTTTCATCCTAATGGAATTTAATACATTAAATAAGAAATGTGGATTAATTTGAGCTTGAAGCATAGCAAGCTCTGCCTGTCTTTTTCTCCTCTGTGTATTTCTCACTTCTTCAATCATTCCATTAATTCGTTCAATCATTTGATTTAAGGACCGGGAAAACTTTCCGATTTCATCATGGCTTTTCACCTCTGCACGTACTGTTAGATCACCAGTTTGCACTTGTTTCACTACTTTATCTAAATGACCTAGTGGTTTTGTAATACGTTTCATTAAAAAGGCTAATAGCACAAAAAATATGGCGAATGAAATAGATAAAAACGAAAAAACCTTTGAAAATACGGCATTGATATTGGATGTCGCTTGCTTATATGGAATGATTGAAACAAGACTCCAACCATTAAAGGAAAGTTTCTTAGTCGTCAATAAATGCTTTTTCTCTTTCCAATCAATAATAGTAGAGGTATCCTTGTTCGTAAGCTGTTCTCTAATCTTCAGTTTTTCTCCAATTTGATCAGCATTTTGTGTAGATAATATCGTCTGATTCTGATCAACTAAAAGGATCTGTTCTTGATTATTTTTGTTTTGTAAAATATTTCTGATTTTCGTTTCAAGTAGTGTAACGACCACATAGCCATATATCTGTTGATTGGTGTCTCTTAGGGTTCTCGCTACCGATAACTGAAATGGGTGATTCAGTTGGTCATAAGCGAATTCAGTTGATTCCACTCCCACCCATAAGGATTGATAGCCTCTAATTTGTTGCAAGTCTTCAAACCAATCCTTCTTGAATATTTCCATTGGATTATATTCCGTTACAGAATAATTCGTATAATACTTTCCATTTGTTAGCAATATCGTAACATAGGATTTCTCCCCCAATTGTGTAATGTTTTCAATCGTTTTTCGAACGAGCCGATCCTCCATATATGCTTCATACGTATGGCTATCTTCTCCACTTCCATCTCTTGCTTTACTTTTTAACACGGCATTGATTTCTGTATCGATCTGAACAAAATTGGAGACATTCATTAAATCCTCTAATATTTTCGTTACATTCTCATTTACTAAATTGATTTCTTTTTTGGCATTCATAATTGCTTGCTCTTCCACCGCATCTCTCGTTAAGTATGTATAAAAGGAAAGACATACGAGGACAGGAATGCCGATACATAAAAAGGATGCAAAAAATACCTTAGAACGAAAAGAAGGAGACGCCAATCTCCGAAAATTCACCATCATTTGTTCACTCCTCTAGGAAAGAAAGGTGGGAAAGGTCGGGAGAAAACGTCCCTATACTAATTGTAATCGCTTTTATATTTTATTGCTATCATACTGTTTTTTTAGATTACTGGTTATTGGCTATTATTTCTTTTGCTTTCTCATGCATTGCCTGTATCGTTTGATCTATATCCTGTTCTTCGTAAATCAGTTTTTCGTATTCATCATTCACCATTTGGTAGATTTCTGCTTGATACGAAACTGGTGCAATAAGCTTGGATGACTTGGCATTTTTTAATACCGTAATTAATGCTTCTTTATCGACTTTTTCTGGATTATTCGTATCTGCTAAAATCGTGTCAACAATCCCTTCTAGTTCACTATCTTCCACACCATTCCATGATGGAATATTCTTCCCTTGTACTAATTGACCTTCTGTTGTGTACCAACGGATAAATTGATAGGCTGCTTCTTTGTGCTCCGAGCTTGATGCTACAGCCATATAATCTGTTGTGACAGGAGTATACCCACCTTCTGAATTTTCGTCATTTTTCGGATATGGCGCAACTCCAACATTAAATTCTAATGGAAATTGATCGGTACCACCTAATTCTGTATTCATCCAACTCCCAATTAATACTAGGCTGGAATCTTGATTAAAGAATTGATCCCTATAATGCAATTTCTGTGACATAATATCCGTATATGGTGTCGCTGATTGATCTTCTTTTTCCATTTGCCAACGTAATTCTAGTGTTTTACGAAAAAGTGGATGTTCAAAATTAGAAGAACCATCTTCCTTAATAAAACCTGTTTCCTCTTCTTCACTTGCTAAAGCGAGCTTCATATATTCCATCCAACCACCATTTTGAGGCCCATGGAAAAATGTTCCGTAGTGATCGTCTGTCGTTAATTTCTTCGCATAATCGGCAAACTCATCCCAAGTCCAATCTGTCGGCATCTCTAATCCAGCTTCTTCTAAATGATCTTTATTCACTAATACATACCATGGATTAAACTTTCCTGGTAAAGCATAATAGTTTTCATTCAGTTTTGTGTTCACTTTATATTCCTCGCTTACTTCAAATCCTTCTTCCTTAATAAATTCATCAATCGGAGCTACCATACCTAAATCTACTCTTTCTGCATAGGATGCTGGATCACTGAACATCAGAACATCTAGCTGTTCACCAGAGGATGCGGCTAAATCTAATTTTTGTAATGCTTCATTTGTATCCCCTTTTTCACTGAGCACAACTAGTTCCACATTAATATTTGGATAAGCCTCTTCAAATGCTGGAATGGTTTCTGACCAGTTGTAGCTTGCTTCGTTTCCATGTGTATGGAACTTGATCGTTACCTCCCCATCTTCTTCATTTGATTGATTACCATTGGCTGAATCGTTTGAATCGGTTTCCTCTGTATTACAGCCAACCAACATACCGATAAGTATAAACATACTAAATAAGACCCACAAAACTTTTTTTTGCATCATTCTACCCCCTCTATTTTATGAAAACCCTTTCATGCTATTAGCTTAACAAAATTCAATTTTATCGACATACTCATTTTTTTACCTATGACAGCACTATTTTGACATTCAATGAATACTTGTGAAAATACTTAACCTTTTACACCCCCTAATGCAATTCCATCGATAACATGTTTTTGACCTAATATGAAGACAATCAATAACGGTAATATTGCAGATACAGCTGCTGCCATAATTAGTGTATAGAAGCTTCCATTAATCGTGGTAAACTTCTGCATAGCTAATTGGATCGTATATAATGCATCTGTTCTTAAGAATATCAGTGGATTTTGGTAATCATTCCATGTCCAAATAAACCGCAAAATAGCATATGTGGCAACAGCTGGTCTAACAATTGGCAAAGCTATCTTCCAGAATATTCGCCAGTGTCCTGCCCCATCTATCTTCGCTGCATCAATAAAGTCTTGATGGATTCCCATAAAGAACTGCCTAAGCATAAATGTACCTAAAACACTAAAGCTTCCGAGTAGGATTAAGCCTAGGTGACTATCAAATAATCCAATAAAACGATATAAAATGAATTGTGGTACTAAACTTGCTTGTGGTGGTACCATATAAGTTGCTAATACGATAATAAATAGCCATCCAGCAGCCGGGAAGCGAACCTTCGAGAAGCCATAGGCAGCTAGTGAAGAAACGACAACTGATAAAGCAGTTGTGAGAACAGCTACTTTAATCGAATTCCAATAATAAAGATAAAATGGATGCTCTCCAAACCATACTTCTTTATAATTCTCTACCGCATTCCATCTTGAAGGAATCCATTCTATTGGAAATTTAAACACATCTGCCTCTATCTTCAAAGAGGTAGAGAGCATCCAAATAAAGGGTAATAAAAATGCTATACTACAAAACAATAAGACAATCGTACTTACTAATTTTTTTATGTTTAACGTCATTCTACACACCTACCTTTAATAATTCACCCATTTTTTCTGCCCCAACCATTGTAAGATCGTAATTGTGAATACAAAAATAAATAAAACAACTGCAATTGCGGAAGCATAACCAATTTCTAAGTTAAGAAATGCCATCTCATATAGATGCCAGACGAGCATCGTAGTAGAATTTAATGGTCCACCTTGTGTAAGGACAGCTATTAAATCAAATACCTTAAATGTTGCAATAATCCCTGTTATTAATAGAAAGAACGACGTTGGTGAGATTAAAGGAAAAGTAATATTACGAAACTTGTACCATGTATTTGCCCCATCGATATCTGCAGCTTCATATAGTTCTTTGGGTATAGATTGGAGCCCAGCTATATAAACTATCAAATTAAACCCAATTGAAATCCAAATATGGATAATCATTACGGAAATAAGGGCAAAATTCGGATCCGAAATCCATGTTGGTGGATTTTCAATACCGAATGACATTAATACTTGATTAATTGGACCTTGTGACGGATGAAACAACACTTGCCATACAACGGCAATAGCCACAACACTTGAAATATATGGCATGAAAAACGCTACCTTAAAATAGCTTTTTAAATAAACATGCTTGTCAATAATGATAGCCAAACATAATGCAACAAGCATCGTAATAGGTACGGTAAAAATAAAAATAGCATTATTAACAACAGATTGAATAAATTTCTTGTCCCCGAGTAGTTCAGAAAAGTTCTCTAAACCTACCCATTGTAAATTTTCAATGCCTTGAACAAATTTCCAATCTGCAAATGCTAATATAAATGTTGCAATAATAGGAAATAAAACGATAATCGAAACCCCTATTAACATTGGGGAAACAAATAGAAAACCTGCTAGATTTTCACTTTTTTCTATTTTACTTTTCTTTTTACGCTGTGTAGATTGGGAAGTCCAATTTACTTCACTTGCCATGTAAGACACCTCTTTCCTCGATTGGTTGGATTCTAATCGGTTCCTTTATTTGATATTTTTTCATTCGCTTAAATGCCAGCTGTGTGAAGTACATTGCAATAAAGGAGAGACCACTTCCTAAAAATAAAAATGACAAACCTGGAATAACCAGACATACAAATAAAAAACCCCAAATCGTCATAAGCATCCAAAAGGTTTGTAAAGGAAATAATGTCCCAATTTGAATCGCAGCTTTTATTTGTTGATAGATTTTTCTTTTAGCTGAAACCAGTAGGCCAAAAACATATAACAAAACTACGATACCTAGAATAAAGACGGTTGCACTACTACTTAAAATGACATAATAGATAAAACCACTAAAATTCTGTACTAATGAAAAATCAATGTAAAGAGCAATTCCGCTTAATAGGACGAAGCTTCCAATTATATTGCTTTGAATAAAATATTGCTTATATGCACCCCAATATTCTTTCCACACTACAAAATCGTCCTCACGATCTATCCATTTTTTATTGATCGCAAACATGGCTGTAATGGCTGGAAAGATTCCTACTATAATCCCACCTATTATAGTAAAAATAAACGCTAAAATGTTGAGATAGGCCAATCGATATATCCAATCACATAGCCTAAAAATTCCACTAGTTGTATGGAATTGCATGTCGTTCACCTTCTTTCCTACCATTCATTTTAAGCGTTTTCAACAAGGGGTTATAGCTCTATTTTTACTTTTATCATGTGCATTTTTACTTATATAGCTAAAACACACTAGGAATTCCTTAAAAGGATCCTAGTGTGTTTTCCTTACTTTTTCTTTAATTCTGCTATTGCATCATCTAATGAGCTCCTTGCTTCAGCCACATCTAAAATAGTAGATTGAGGATTTTTTAATACCCTTTTGGCATGTAACAATGCTTTATGGAATATCTTCCAGCTTTGTTTCGTATATTCTTTACGATTTTTATCTTTGTGAGTATCGTAAAGCTCTTGTAATTCTGCTTTATCGACTTCGATCTTATTTTTTCCTGTGATGATATCCATACCATCAAAGGTAAATTCGCCTGCTTTTATATAAACTTTTGCAGAATGCTCCTGATCCTTTAAGCCCCTAATGGAATAAGAGGTTTGACGATCACCTTTTGCCTGTATTCGATAATCATCATCCACTAAAACACCATCAATATAAACATCAACTATGGAATCCGAGGTAGCACCAAACAAATTGAATCCAGAGCCATTAAAATGAAAGATCATACTACTATTACTTATTTTATCTGAACCATCTGATATAGGGTCATTGGTTTCTACTTCTGCTTTTGTAAAACTAGTCCAGCCATCCTTAGCAACTACTCGTAATGTGTGTTCTCTTTCCTCTAGATTTTCAGCAGACCACACCATTTTTTCCATACTGCTATTGTTTAAGTAGTTCCCTTCAGCAACTAATTTACCGTCCAAATAAATATCTGCTTTTCCATTGTTTGGATTTGCCTCACCGTATAATCGAATGCCATGACCTTTGAACTTAATTTCAAATGCTTCGCCATCCGAACCCCATGCATTATTGCTATTGGATGACCAATCACCCTGATAATACACCTTGTTTAAGTCCCCTTGTTGCTTAGCAATATCTTGATGCGTGATCGTCACTCCATTCCAGACAGGAATCTCTGTACCTGCGCGCATGAGGGTACGATTAAAATGGCCGTACCCTGATTGTAAAAACTCCCAGTCTCCAATATAGCTAATTGGATTCCATTTATCTTTTTGACTTAATGCTTCTTCCTCTGAATTCATTTTCTTACCTTGTGCATTATCATATTTTTCAGAGGTATAGGTATATCTTTTCAATTTATCGATATGCAAATTATCAAATAATGTCTGATAATATCCTGAACCAATGGCTACTCTACCAGCCATTACCGTTGCATCCTCATCTATAAAGCTATCAATTTCTTTACCATCTAAGTAAAGCGTAAAATTATTCTCTTTTGCCTCAAAAGCTAAATGATGCCATTCTTTATTATTAAAGCCTTTCAGGGTACCACTTTTTTCAATATTTCCTAATTTCCATAATTCATATCGACCATCTGCATAGATACGAGCATTATAAGGTGCAGAGGAATCGGACCATGCTGATTTCACCTGGCGTAAACCAATCAACACATAGTTTTCTCTACCTTCTACTTGCTGTGTATCGGTATCCAATAAAAAGTCAAAGGAGGCCTTATAATTTACCCAACGGAAATCCCCTAATACGGTATGTGGATTGACGTCAGCTGCTGATCCGTCTTCTCCTCCCCAGACGGACCATTCTGCTCCAATCATATCTGGAGTAATTTTTTGCATGAGCATATTTCCATGTGGTTCTGCATTTGGAATATCACGGTTAAGTTTTGTCTCTTTAGTAACCACTTCAAATGCACCGATTTGGTCAGTTGTATACCTTGGAGTACCCCCTCGACGTTCTACATAATCTCTACCTTTTTCATCAATGGAATAATCGTCATATTCAAAATTATCCTTATAAGGTAAAGGCATGATGGTATCTTCGGTTAAATCTACTGGATTAGATTGATAGGTGAAATCACTAACCTCTGATTCCTTATCTAATGTAGATATCGTGACAATCGAATATGGCTTGACCTCTACTTCATAGGTGCCCTCTTTTGGTGTGATAACATCTATATTTTGAAGCCAATTTTCATCATAACTTTCATCCTTATCTGGTCCGCGTGTTTCCCAAACGTATACAGGGGCGTTTTGCTTATTACTTAAATTCTTTGTCTGAATCTTGTATTTACGTGTTAGATTCGTGTTGTTGGCAAATACAGTTGTATAATCATCTGTCTTCGGATCCTTTAAAGTTAAATAGTTATGGGTACTTGTATCAACATCTACCCCTCCATCAAAAAATTCACCATCACTATATGTCGCGTCCTCGACGTACATCCAACGTTCATTTTCCTTTGTTGATGGGTCGTCTTGTTCAACAAAATTCATGACATGACGGACCCCCGTTATACCACCATCTACTTCATAAAAGCCTGACCATGGATCAAATGCGCTGATCAGGTGCTTAGGATTGTATTGGGCACCTTGATAAAAAGCTGCTACAGCAGGTTGAAAATCAAAGGATACCGCATTCAGTGGATAATTTCCTGCTCCGGTCCAGGAGTAAACGGAAATGATACGAGATGTTACGTCTATAATCCCAGCCCTTCCTCCAAGCCCATGATATTGTGGCTCCATGTTATCTCGGTATCGAGCATTAATCATTGGGGCAATTCCTTCCGAAACCCATAATTCCTTTGGTTGTTTACCTTCTGCTATTAATTGCTCTTGCAACTGATTTAATTCACCAGATCCAGTTAATCCATAGTGGCTACTAATCACATCAATCTCATCGATTAAATCAGGCTCGTCAAGTAATACTTGACTAATTGAAGATGTGTCACGATAACCATCTGCCGCTACTAATTTTAAATGCTTATAATCTGATTCATAGTTTGGCTCTTGTTTAATCTTTGAGGTAAAATATTTCAACCATTCTACTTCTACTCTTCCGTTTCCATTAATAGCTCTTTCATTCTGTGAGATTCCAATATAGTCTAGTTTAAAGCCATATTCTTCATATACTGCATCTATCGTTTGTTTATACCATTGATAGCGATTTTCAAAATTGCCATCTTTGGCACCATTCCAAGTCCAACGTGGCTCACCCCATCGTAAGATTTCAGTCGTTATATTAGGATTAATCGATTTCGCATCTGCAGCAAATTGAAATCCTGCTCCTCTTCTGACATTTGCTGGTTCGTTCTCCTTTCGTTTTGTTGCAGGTTCGGTTCCTGACGAAGAATTCACATCTGCACCTAATTCAATCTTTACATGAGCAAGCCCAGCACCTGTATCTGGATTAAATAAGTGATTCATTATTTCCCAATACTTATCTGGATGTTCTTCTTTATAATCCAATAGTAATCGTGATGTATTGTTGGCAGTGACGACACCAAAGCCTTTGAAGCGATGGTAATCATTGACCTTTTCTCCATCGATCGTAATTGTTTGGACATCTTGATCTGCTTTCACATCATCCTTCTCGAACACGGTAACAGCAATAATGATAATCATGATAGAAGCGAATACCCAGATTCGTTTCTTATTCCTTCTCCCCATCAAATCTCCCTTTCTATTCGCATAATTGCATACGCCTACAAGTAAAGTTTATAACTCTAGCTATTCCTTCCATTGCTCTATTAATTTTTCGCTATATTTTTTTAAATCCTCTTGTGCCTCACTCGATATATTGTCAGCATTATTATTCAAATGCTTAAGGAAATCCTCTAGACTTTTGATTGCTTGGTTCCACTTGTTTTTTTCATAATGCTTTTCTGCTACTGTTAATCGATTATTTAATATTTTGTAGCTTGGTTTGGCTATTTCTTCTGATTTTACGTAATCACTTAATGCCATTCTCAATGAATCGATGGAAATCATTTCTTCTCTTTCAACTGCTAGCCATGCTAGAACCGGATCACTTCCACCTACTTTACTAACACTAATTTGTACGTCATCAGCCTGTTCTAATTCAAATTGAAGTCTTTCTTGGTGGGCTTTTGTGTCTTTATTTGTTGTGAATTCTACCGAATCTAGCACATGACCAGTAGAATCTATGGCAGAGAACTTCATATTTCGTGTAGCACCCCACCATTCCTTGTAACCTGAAATAACTGTATATTTCCCCGGCTCTAAATTTATTTTGTAATCGATACTTTTATCGGCATGTGCCCACCAGCCACTATCATAAATATTGGTAGAGTCGGAAGTGCGAGAACCAATATCTGTCCCAATGATTCCTGTATAACCCCAATTGCCATCATACTCTTGATCAGGGACATTATTGATAAGCTGATCACCTAATCTTTTCTTAACAGCCTGAAAAAAAGGATCCTCTGTTGCAGCACCATGAATAAAATAATTGGTATCCTGATTAATTACATCTACGGTTGCAGTTACTTCAAAACCATCAGCCATCGTCCCTGTAATCTTTTCTGAGTGATAAGGGGTAAAATCTATATCATTTGTTAGCCAATTAACTGATTCTGTCACCGTTTCACCAATCGCATTCTTTACTTCAAGTGTTTCTGGTAAACCTGAAGCACCTTCATCGGCAGTGACGGCGAATTCGGTTGGACCAACCACAGATACAATCGTATCTGGTTCTATAAGATTATACGTTTCTGTTAATATACCGCTCGACTCTTCCCCGTCTACATAAGAAACCGCCTTTAGCGTTGTCTCGCCATAGGTTAGTGCAATCGGTTCCTCATATAATGTACTGTTCTCCGTTGGTTCAGAACCGTCCGTCGTATAGTAGATACGGGCATTACTATCTGGACTAGTGAGTGTAATAGATTGTTCCGATGGATAGGTTTCCCCTTCCTTATTAACTACAGGTAATGCAGCAATTTCTCTATCTAGATTATTCGCATAAACCTGCATCTCTAGTAACCCATTTTCCCAGCTAGCCGTAGAATTATCATTATGGGCATTTTTTACGGCTGTCACATCTATCTTTACATAACGATATTTACCTTCTAACTGGTTGCTTTTAAAACCAGTCATTTTATTCTGGGATTCGTCCGCAAGCAACGTCCAATCTTTATTATTATTGCTACCTTGTACTGTATATTGATAGTATGCCTCTGAACCATTGAATTGCTTGAAGCTAAAGTCAACACGGGCTAAATCATACACTTTTTCTAAATCAATCGTTGCAGACCATGGTACTTTATTTTGTTGATAATATTTCGTGTCTGGACTCCAAGTATCTGGTTCAAAATAATGACCATCATTTATATAACGTAGTAACTTTCCTTCAATAACATTATCTTCCCCAAAGACAGGCTTACCTTCTGATACATTCGTTACATTAGGATGGACAAATTTCCCTGTATCAGAATCCATATACCAGCCAGGTTCATATTCCATTATCATTGTCTTTGTTTCATGATTTATTTCAAGTGGTAGCCAAACATAGGTGGAGAATCCGATCGAATCAGGCTTCCAACGATCTCCCATATAAACATATTGAGAGCTGCCATCTTTGGCTTTTACCTCCATAATATTCGTTGGTTGACTATAAAAAGTCGTATTATTTCCTACTGGTTGAAGCTTAGCCCAACCTTCGGGGTTACTAATATCTGTTGTGTAGGAATACATTGCCTGGTTAGGATACCATCCAGATTGTCCTGAGGTGATGATATAATAAATGCCATTTGCTTTAATTAAAGCTGGGGCCTCTCTTCTTTGACCTGTAAATAATAAATAAGATTCATCCACTACCACATTAGTACTATCTTCCGTAAGTGGATAAACTCTCATGTTCTCATGATCTTGTGTACTAATTAAATATCCTTCTCCCGTATCTGGATCTTGGAATACATTGAAATCACGTGAAGTAAAACCACCAGGTCTGAAATTATGATGGATGGTATAATGTCCGTCAATAGTATCCGAAGAAGCGATCAGCAACTGGGAAGCAGTATAACTTTCTCCATTTTCCCAATGGGCAAATAAGACAAATTTTTCGCTATCTTCATCGTAAATAAGCTTCGGACGTTCCATATTAAAATTACCTGTTTCTGGATCCACTAGACCAGGTGATTCATCTGTGTTTTCTCCTGGATTTGTTTCATCTGAAAGAATCGTTTTAACGAATTCCCAATTTAATAAATCCTTTGAACGATAAAGATTAGCTCCATGTGTATCGTGTGTATTATCAGATTTGTCTTCGCCAATCCAGTAATACCAGCCATCATATTCAAGAAAACCTCCACCATGTGCTTGAATATGATTTCCATCCGTATCATTCCAAATTTCCCCTACCGGAACACCTTGGTAATTAGTAGTAGCTGAGGAAGTAGCTAAGCTTGCTGCAATAGATATCGGGACAATTCCGCTAAACATTAGCATTAAAACCGTAGACAAAAATATTTTTTTTGCTTTTAAGTCTTTCATTTTCCACTCCTCCTCTTGTTTTTGAATCATTAAGTGGTTACACACTTTAGGTATGGGGCTAGTCATCGCACTAGCCCCAGCTTGATTTAAGCTAGTCTCAGTGAATGGCTTTCTATTTTTTTTCTAATTCGGCTACTATTTCGTCAACATAATGGCTAATCTCTTGAATGATACTCTCAGAAACATGCTTCCGATTTTTGTTGCTCGTTAAATGTTTTTGAAAATCTTCTAGACTCTTAATGGTTTGCTTCAACTTATTATCCCGATAATGTTTCTCCGCTTGCCTAAGTCTATTACTCATTACTTTTACCATAGGTCCAGAGATTTCTCCTGATTCGACATTACTGTTAAATAAGGCTGTTAACCCTGCAATCGTCCCTTTTCCATCATCGGGGTTTTGCTGCTTTACAGTAAAATGTACTTGATACGTATTGGTATTCTCTTGGTCTTCGGAAGTAACGATTATCGATGCTTTCCCTGGGACAGAGTCTGGTAAAACTACTTCATATGTCGCAAACAAATCTGTAGGTGTTACGATAATAGATGGGATGTCGGTTTCTTTTTCCACTTCTAATTCATAAGTGAATTGGTCTGATCGGAAGCCTTCTAGCTTTTCCTCGTTAACTAAAATATTAGTTAATGTGGCATCCTCGCCTATTATAGGACTATCCCCTACGCCCATTACCTCCATTTCAACGACAGCAATACACGTTTCAGGCATTGCCTTTAGCTGTGCTCTAATCTTTGATGTGGTTATTTCATCAAAGGTTATCGTTTTTTCATCCTTATCTTCTATGATTGCGTCCGAATTTTTGATTTTTGTCCAGTCGGAGCCATTCCAATATTCTAGATATAAGGATTCTGGTGGTCTTGTTCCACCTTCATCGTCGTAAAAGGTAAATCTCACTTCGGAAATTGCTTCTGTCTTACCAAAGTCTATTTGTATCCAGTCCTTTTCACGCCATTCATTTGGATCCCAATTTGTCCACCTATTACTGGAGTAATCTCCATCATTAATTCGATCCACATCATCCCATTGACCTGTAAAAGAGGCACTAGCAGCCGGGTACTCCTCGTCATTTTCTTGGAGTGCTATATTTTCGATAGCAGCCTCCCTTACTTGTACTTTAGCGATTACCTTTTGGGTGCTACCAGTGACGAAACCATGTACCGTAAATTGTCCAAGTTCATCATATTTGGCTTGATCTATTTCCTCCCAATCTACAGGAACATTAATTTTTTCCCCAATTGCTAGCTGTGTTTCAACAAAGGATGGTAAGGAGGGTGCATTACCGATAACTGTTTTTAATTTTGGTTCTATCACATTTACTATCTCACTTACATATACGATAGCCTTTGCTTTTAAATCTGTTCCCGCAACCTTACCTTCCACGGTAAATTTCCCTTCCTTTTCATATTGGTCAGAAGATATCTCCTCCCAGATTACTTTTTCCTCCACAATATCTCCATTACCATAATGTGCGATTACTGCTTCAGGTAAGCGTGGAGCTTTGTTAATACTTGTCCAAATTGTGGTGTCTTCTAATTTAGTAATGCCTGCCTCAAAAATTCTCCATGCCTGATTTGCACCTGCATTAGCCTTCCAAACACCTGCTGAGGCTCCTTCTTCTTTTGATTGGCCACCTATTTCTAGTAACGTTCTGCTTTCTACATTGATAAACATATATTCCTCTTTACCAGTAGTAGAGATAATCCATTGCTGAGCCCCCGTTCCACTATCCTCAGCTAGTATGACTTTTCCGTCTTGGTGGGTTAACACTTGATTTGTTTCCTTATTCACGATTCGGTATTTTTCCATCGTCGTATAGCTATCCGTTATCTTTTCAATTTTCCATTCCTGACTAACCTTTCCTCGTTCTGTTGAGTACTGAACAGCTTTTTCCTTTTCTACATCTAATACCTTTTGACTGTGCTTATTTTCTAGTTTAAACACTTTATTATCTGATAAGTATACTTCCTCCTTATTCACCCCAGAGACACCAGAAATAACAAATGTTGTAACCGACTTTGGTGCTACAGATGTGATAAGCTGATCATTTTCAACCTGTATTGTTTCTCCTTGTGTGAGATTACTGTCAGCTGACGTAGTATATGGCACGGCAGAAGCTGACTGTTTTACCACATCAAATCCTGAGAGGTCGATGTCGATCTTTTCAGCGTTTTCGGTATGATTGGTATAAACGACAACCGCTTCCTGATTTTCCTTATTAATGGCTGCTAGTGTATTGTTATTATCTGTATTAATAACGTTATAGCCTGGTCGAATAAACTTCGAATAATTTGCCATCGTGTAATATTTTTTATTTTTGTGCCATTCTAGCTCGTCAAAATTATCAGGGTCAAAGTCCACTTGAATGAGACCCCAATTCGAATTTTCATTGTCTTCATTCATGTTTATTTGGTCTTCAATAGCTTGCCAAAGCACCCAAGCTCGTGGCTCTAAATTCATAATATCCGATGCAATACGTTCTGATAACTCCAATCCTGGTTCGATATGATCAAAATCCTGTGGGACACTTCCTCCTAAGTCCACTTCTGACATCCATAGACGCTTCTTCTCGCCCTTGGCTAGATCACGGACAGCGGTTCTTTCACCAGGCCAGTATGTGTGTACATTCATCTGACCTACATTTTCCTTTGTCGTTACATCGTATTGCTCCCAATTCTGTCTGAATTTTTGTGGATTTGTTTCATCCATTGCAGATACGACAGTTCCTAATTGTAGCTCCTTTAGTTGTTCACTTACTTCCTTAATGATTTTCGCCTGGGATTCTGGTGACCAATTCGATCCTTCCTGTCTACCTAAGGAACCCCAATAGCCTGTATTAGGCTCATTAACAGGGGATAATGTATGAATATCTATACCTTTTTCTTCTTCTAAATATTGGACTACTCGAGTCAAATAAATGGCGAATTCTTCAAATTTATCTCGTTGGAGGTTATCCTCCCAGGAATCAAAGTTTCCTGAAGTGTACCCACTATTCGTCATAAAATATGGAGGAGAATTAGAAAACGCTTCAAATAAATTAGCTCCTCTTTTCTTTGCGGCTTCTAACCACCATTGTTGATTTTGGTCTTTATCCCAGTCCCAATGGTCGGGGTTATTTGGATCCCACCAATCATCTGGTTCTTCCCAATCGTCTCCTGCATTTTCTGGTGGGCTATATTCTGCTGGTCGATTCCAATATCCTGGTACGGCACCACCAAGACGCATATATGGCTCTGTTTCTGGTGAATCCTCTCCACCGATGTTATAACGTGCAATATTAAAGTTTAAACCATCCTCTCCAAATAGCGCATCTGCTAGTTCATTTTTTATGTGATCAGGCCAGCCTCCTGTGATGTTAGCAAACCATACCAATGCCGTCCCCCAGCCTCCAAAGTATTTATGCTGATAACTAGGATCTAATTTGATCATCGTTTTCACCTCCCCCTCTTCTTTAATGGGGCTTTGCTGTGCGTTTATACGAATAGGGTGCTGAATGATACTTAACAGCAATAGAAAAATACCTCCTAAAGCGATTGTTTTTCTTAATGATAATTTCAACTTAATTCATCCTTTCTGCATTCATTACACTAAGCTAAGCACTCTCCCCTTCTACTTGCTCAAGCTTTCGAAAAATATTAGAAGCAATATACATCGTCACTAAACTTGTCATACTTCCTGAAAAAAATGGGATTAATCCAGGTAATAAAAGAAATAATAGACAGATTAATAGAATCGAAAAAGCTAAAGCTAACATGTGAAATGGATGACTGATAACGATCATGGCAGAGTATTTAAGGTAGTGAAAAATAGATAGCTTAGCGTGACTAAATAAAGGAAATGACATACAGATAATCAATATGAAGTAACAAGTCGTAACGAGAGTAATCACCTGAAATAAATCACCTATCACCCCCTCTAACCCGCTTATTAACAGATAGTAGACAGATAAAAGATAAACAAGGATTAAATGTGTGTATACTAATAAATTTGCTTGAAAGAAATTTTTCTTAAAATTGTGCCAAAAAACTTGAAAAACTGGCACCTCTTCCTTTTCTAAGATCCATTTTCTGCTCACGGAAAACATCGCCAAAGTTGCAGGCCCAAATCCGAGAAACACCAATCCAATAAGAGTAAATAAGAACCATAGAATATTTAGATAGGTTAGCTTCATCACCCATTCACAACAATTGTACAATCCATTCAAATTAACCTTCTTCATTTCGCCCACCCCTATTATCCTTTTAAAGACCCACCGATCTTAATACCTGATAAGATATACTTTTGTAAAAATAAGAACAAAAGGAGTGGTGGTATCAATGCAGTTAAAGAAGCAGCGAACAAGATTCCATAATCCGTTATACCGTCTCTTTCCCCCTGCAATGAGTATAGCCCTAATTGTAATGGGAATTTATCTGGGTCACTTAAATAAATCAAAGGACCGAGAAAATCATTCCAATGGAAATTAAAGGTCATAATCCCTATTGTTACCATAATAGGCAAGCAGAGTGGGGCAATAATTTTCCATAAAATCTGAAAGGAATTTGCCCCATCCATGTAAGCTGATTCATCTAGCTCCTTCGGTAAAGTCTTGATGAACTGTCGAATCAAAAATATATTAAACGGAACACCAAAGGCACTTGGTACAATTAAAGGCAAATAAGTATTCACCCACCCTAATTCAGAGAATAATAGGAATTGGGGAACGAGTGTAACTTGTTCAGGAATCATCATGGTAGCCAAAACGATTAAAAATAGTGGTCCATTTAATGGTGATTTAAATCTAGCAAAACCATAAGCAACAAAGAAAGAAGAGGCAAGAACAAAAATAATATTAAATGCGACAATGATCATACTGTTCCATGCATAGGAAACCATTGGAAAACTTGATAACATATTGATATAGTTCTGCCACATGAATGTCTCCGGAATCCATTGAATAGGAACAGTAAAAATTTCCCCATTAGGTTTTAAGGATCCTGATAATGTCCAAACAAGTGGGAGCATAAATACGATGGTACCACCAATTAAAAGAATGTACTTTATCATTAACAGAACTAGTCTGCTTTTATGCTGTTTGTTCGTGTCCCTCATCGGAACTGCGACTTGACCATTATTCATAATCGTAATACACCCACCTTTTGGATAAATATAAATTCAAGATGGTAATCATTAATATAATGACAAACATAATCCAAGCTAATGCAGATGCATAGCCCATTTGAAAATATTCAAATGCATTGTGATAGAGGTGAATCATCAAGGTATCGGTCCAAGCAGGATCGAGGCCTGGAATAATCATTGGCTCGATAAACATTTTTAGTGTTCCGATAATTTCCATTGTTGCAACAAACAATACAGCTGGACTAATCGCCGGAAATGTTATGGACCAGAACTTGCGGAATGGAGAAGCTCCATCCATTTCTGCAGCCTCATGTAATTCCTTTGGCACACTAGATAAGGCAGGTAAAAAGATCAGTAAGCTTCCTCCAACACCCCATAGCTTGACAAGCACAACGGTTGGCTTTGCCCAATTCGGATCACTTGACCAACCAGGTCCATCTATCCCGACTAAAGAGAGCATGGCATTAACTAAACCAACATTCTGCCCGTTAACCCCAGGTGCTAACATATAATTCCAAAGCAACAGAATCGCCACACCACCAAAAATGGCTGGTAAATAAAAAGCTGTTCGAAATATCATAATCCCGGGAATTGCTCGTAATAGAAGTAAAGAAATCATTAGCCCAAGAAAAACATGTAAGGGAACTCCTAAAATAGTGTAATAAATCGTATTCCACAATGAGCTCCAAAATCTGTCGTTTGAGACAAGCTCGATATAATTACTTATACCAATCCAAGTATGTGGTGATAAGATATCATATTCGGTGAAGCTTAAATAAAGTGATACGAGCATTGGACCTGCTGTAAAAACTAAAAAACCAAATATCCATGGCGAAACGTATAATAAGAACTGCTTTCGTTCATTTCTCACAGCCATTCCCCCTTCTAGCATGTCAAGATCAAACTTGGTTTAGGATCTTCCTTATCCTAAACCAAGTAGAACAATGGATTAATCCTTCAATTTTTGAAGAAGTGCTTCCACTTCGGATTTCACTCCTGGCATAACCTCTTCAATTGGCTGATCTAAATCAACCATTTTACTCATCCCTTCTTGAACGATTCGATTAATCTCTCCCCATTCTGACGTCACTTGAGGAGGATAAGCTCCTTCAAGGGAAGTGAGCATCATTTCAAAGTTTTCTGGTGCCTTACCACCTAAGTCTAAATATAGATCAGATTCGGCAATTTCTTTATTTGTTGGAGTATCACCATGCTCTTGTGCTAATATTTTTTGCGCCTCTTCCCCTGTCCAGAACTTGATTACCTCCCATGCTGCATCTTTCACCTTCGAGTCCTTCGCCATGTGAAATGCATTAGAAAAGATTGGGGTGGCATCTTGAGAACCGGCTGGGGCTGTCGTCATATCCCAATCGAACTCCTTAATATTTGCTTGGCTGCTTAATATGTGCCATGGTCCATCAATCATCATCGCTATTTTGCCACTCGTCCATAGGTCAATGCCTTCAGGAATCTGTGTGGAACTTGGTGCTATGTCTTTATCCCATGTAACTTCTTTCATGAATTCAATTGCTTTCCGTGATTCAGGGGAATCTAAATGAAAGGCATCTTTTTCCTCATTCAATACTCCTCCACCAAATGATTGTAACGTTTGCGATGTACTTGCCCACCAGCCTCCAATAGGATTCATACCGAAGATACCTTCTTCTGGATTTGCTATTTTCTCACCGGCCTTCACTACATCATCCCATGTCCAATTTTCATTTGGATATTCTAAATCATGTTGATCAAATAAGTCTTTATTATAGAGCATAATGACAGACCCTACGCGTAATGGTAAGCCATACACCTTTCCATCATGTGTATATGCATCAATTGCTACAGGATAAAATTGATCTAAATCCAAACCATCCTCTTCAATGTATGGTGTGAGATCCTCTAACACACCTCTTGAGGCAAATTGATAGGATTCCTCGGCAAATTGAATGACGTCATATGGTGTTTTCGCAGACATCATAACTGTTTGCTTCTGTGAGTATTCTTCACCATCTGGAAGGTTAACTAACTCTACCTCTATTTCTGGATGGACTTTTTTAAATTCCTCGTTTATTGCTTCCATCCTTTTTTTATCAAAATCCCCTCCCCAATAACTAAATGTTACCTTTGTAGTATCACTATCTGTTTCAGAAGAGGATGGATCAGCATTACCGTTACAACCAACCGCAATAAGCATGAGAAATATAAGCATGAACAACAAATAAAGACGTTTCATCGAAGCACCCCTTTTTGGATATAATTTCGCCAAGTCTTTTATAAACTTGTAGCAATTAAATGACTATACCTCCTCCCCTCAATTGATAACGCTTACATTATTTCATAGTTATTTAGCGGTTTTTACGCTTATATTGACTTTCTTTACTATTATTTTTACAAGTCCCACTTGCTAGCTGTTTAAAAACGGAAAAAGGACTGCCGTATGAATGGCAGTCCTCCGTGTCTATAGTTATTCATTTGTTACATGTACATCCATTTGTGGATATGGGATCGAGATGTTTTCTTGATCAAACCTTGTTTTTACTTGTTCCAAAATGTCGAAATGTACGTCCCAATAATCTTCTGCATTTACCCAAACCCTTACTGTATATTCCACCGCACTATCACCATGTGCAGATAGACGAATAAATGGTTCTGGATCCTGTAATATCGCTTGGTGACTATGTACCACGCTCTCTAATGTTTGAATAACATGCTTCGTATCTGCTTCATATCCAACTCCGAACTTAAAATCGACCCGACGCGTACTGTTTACTGAATAATTGACAATACCTGCGTTTGATAAATTACCATTTGGAATAAAGATCACTTTATTATCTGGTGTAATCAATTCTGTATATAAGATTTGAATCGCCTTTACTGTTCCATTATATCCTGCTCCCTCAATGTAATCACCTACTCGGAATGGGCGAACGGTAAGTAATAATACACCACCGGCCAAGTTAGCTAATGAGCCTTGGAACGCTAAACCAATTGCTAAACCTGCCGCACCAATCACTGCAACAAATGAAGCAGTCGGATATCCTAAGATATTAACGACAGATATAAGCAGTAAAATTTTTAAAATTGCACTAACTAATGATTGCAGAAATGGCTTTAAACTTTCATCTAATTTAGAGCGTTCTAATTGTTTTCCTACAATCCGAACAATGAATTTAATCACAATTAGTCCGACAATAAGTGTAATAAGTGCAAATAAAATAATCCTTCCATATTCAATGACTACGTTCATCCAATCCATTCTCTCCATCTCCTTTACTATTGGATTTCTTACCATTATTATATAGAATTCGGTTGATGTCCAATCTTTTTGGCTATTTTAACTCGAAAATTGTGAAAACATTGATACTTTTGACGAAATATAGCAATTCAATAAAAAATCCCCCACCCTTTTTAAGACAAAGGAATGAGGGATTTTGTCATTATTCATTATTTCACTACAAGTGGTCCTACCAAAAACTCTGGACTACTACCAATTGCTAGTCTACAAACATTTTCATAGCTAATCGCTTGATGTTTCTTTAATAACTGTTTGACAACAGAAAAACTTGGATCTTGCTTCAGCTTATTGATTTCATCCTGATAAATGGAAAGCACATAGCTTTCCTCTGGTTCAGGGGTAAAATCCTGACAATCTTCATCCAATAGAAAACAACCAAAATATTGTAGTCCGTATTGCAATTGTCTTGTTAATTTAATTGCATTGATAAGTTGTTGATATTGTACTGGATAATTTTTTTGTAAATCGTTAATGGATCCTTTAGCATCCTTCAATTCTTGAAAACTAGAAGTAACAATCATGATTTCTTCCTCCATTCTATTAGTCCCAAGGTTTATCAATTAAGAGCTTCGCCACTAATGCATTGTTTTGTTCTCTTTTTAGGTTTCTAATTTTTACACGTTCACTGCCTGTTTCATATAGGTATTTCTCTTCTTCTGTTTCTGGTATTACTTGTGGAACTTTCACTGGCTTTCTATTTTCATCTAATGCAACAAACGTTAAAAAGGCAGTTGCTGCAAAGCGCCTATTACCTGTTTCTAAATCCTCTGCAATGACTTTACAAAATATTTCCATTGAGCTTTTACCAGTATAAGTGACAAATGATTCAATACAAACTGAATCTGATTGAAAAATCGGTGCGATAAAATTCACTGAATCGGTTGAAGCAGTAACACATTCCTTAATGCGAGAATGCCTTCTTGCCGATAAAGTGGCACAGGCATCCATTTTTTTCATCAGAACTCCACCGAATAAGGAGTTATAATTATTTAAATCATTTATAAGAACTTGATCTGTTTGGACAACACGAGTATCTTTCATTTTCTTTGATTCCATTTTACTCATCCCCTATTTTTATCCTTCTATCCTCGCTCCATTTATGATTATAACGCCAACTATTTCGATAAGTACAATGCCGATCACTTATCATCTATATAACAAAATCGTATGGAAGCGAACACAAAAAAATCTGTTATTGAATCGAAGGATTCAATAACAGATTTATACGAGCTTATTTTTGGCAAAGCTGATGAATTTTTTATTTGTTTGCGAAAGGTAAGCATCTTTTTTCCAAACGAAGGCCAAATTCCATTCCATCAACGATTCTGTAATCGGAATGGTCTTCACATCACTTGTTAAATCATTACTTGTACTCTCTGGTAATAAGGTTATCCCAACTTTGGAGGCAACCATTTCTTCGATAAAATCGAGCTGTGAGGTTTCAGAAGTAATCCTCGGCTGAAAGCCTACTTGTTTACAAGCATTTAGTATAATATTTCTTAATTCAAAATCTTGGTTAAACATAATAAATGCCTCATCCTGCAACTCTGATAAGGTAATGTTATCTTTATTAGCTAGCGGGTGAGTAGAAGGAACTACTGCTCTTAATGATTCATTGACAAAGGTAAAGAAATCGAAGGACTGATGATGATCTGTCAGCACGACGACGCCACAATCTAATTCTCCATTAATAATTTTTTCTTCAATCATTTTCGATCCGTTTTCTTCAATTTCAAAAGTAATGGCGGGGTACTCTGTATGAAAAGCACCTATTAATTTTGAAAAAAAGAAGGAGTTCACGACGGTCGGAAGTCCGATGCGGATATGACCAGTATTTAAAGTATGAAGCTCTTCTAGGTCTCTCTCCAAATCCTCTATTTTTTGAGCTATTTCTTCTGCATGATGAAGTAAAACCTCCCCAGCATCCGTTAGTAAGAGTTTTTTCCGGGTACGGACGAAGAGGGAAGTATTTAGTTCGTCTTCTAAAGATTTAATAATTCGACTCAAGGCTGGTTGAGTTATGTAAAGATTATCGGCTGCCTGTGTAAAGCTTCTAGTCTTGGTTACCTCTAAAAAATACTGCAAATGTTTAATATCCATTCTTCATCCTCCTTCGTTTATTTTAAACGAAAGGAAACAGCTTGAAAAGGGGAAGAAAACAGGCTATCTACTGAATTCATCCCTAACATAGAAAAAAAGCCACCAAATGGTAGCTTTCCCTCACTTCTCAAACCAGTTATTTGCGATTGTTTGCTTATACCAGTAATAGCTGTCTTTTTTCGTTCGCTCTAATGTACGATAATTAACATGGACAATTCCGAATCTCATCGTATAGCCTTCAGCCCATTCAAAGTTATCCATTAAGGACCACGTAATATAACCTTTAACATTCACACCTGATGCAATCGCACGACTTAATGCCGTTAAATGCTGCTGTAAATAATGAATTCGCCCACTATCTCTCACTCGACCGTTCTCAGGCTCATCATTGTAGCAGGAGCCGTTTTCTGTAATATAAATAGGAATGTCACCATAGCTGTCTTTAATTCGCATTAACACGTTATAAAAGCCTTCAGGAAAAATCGGCCAACCAATATCTGTACGATCATAATTCATTTCAACCAATTCCCAGTCTAAAAGACCTTCATTTTCCTTATAACGAGCGATATGTCCTGTGTAATAATTGATCCCTAGGAAATCAACTGGCTGATGAATATCTTCCATATCACCATCTTGTATTTCTAGCTCCACTCCTTTTTTCTTAAACCAATCAAGCATGAACTTCGGATATGTTCCTTTGAACACAGGATCCATAAACCACTCAATATACCAGCCTATTTCTCGGTTACATGCATCAATATCCTCTTGGCGAGTACTATATGGCTCAAGCCAAGTCGTATTCGGTGCAAATCCAATCTGTCCTTCAATGCCGATCTCACGGAATTTTTTCACTGTACGTCCATGTGCGACAAGTAGATGATGAGATATTTGTGTAGCAAGCTGCAAATCTCTATTTCCTGGTGCATGTACTCCGATATAATTCGAAAGAAACGAAATACACCATGGTTCATTTAAAGTAAGCCAATGTTTGATTTTGCCATCGAATTCCTTAAACATCAGCTCTGCATAATTTACGAATGCATCAATGGTTTCTCGATTATTCCAACCACCATTGTCCTGTAATGCCTGTGGTAGATCCCAGTGATATAATGTACACATTGGTTCAATACCATTTTCCAACAATTTATCAACTAAACGATGGTAATAGTCCAGTCCTTTTTGATTCACTTCCCCTGTTCCATTTGGGAAAATTCGTGGCCAAGCTACTGAAAATCGGTAAACATCAATACCTAACTCTTTCATTAATTCCACATCTTCTTCATATCGATGATAACTATCACATGCTATGTCTCCATTGTCCCCATTTACTACTCTTCCAGGAGTCTTTGAAAATGTATCCCAAATCGAAATTCCACGTCCATCCTCATTTGTTGCACCTTCGATCTGATAGGATGCTGTCGCTGTTCCCCATTTCATACCTTTTGGAAATTGAATAATTGCCATAATGCTATTCCTCCCTATTTATATAATGAACAAATTGCTAAAACATATCTTGCATGCTTTGGCAAATGCTCAGAATCCAACCGATAATATTAGTAGACTCCCTCCACTGATTATTGAAGAGGCTTATCAGATGTTTAGTATCCGATTGCTCTCAAAATCTCTAAAGGAAACCGATTTCCTATATAAGAAGGGAAAGTGACGTTTTAACCAATGCATCTACTAGAATCTGTCTAGAAAACTACACTTTATAGCCACTAAGCCCTTAAACATTATTATTAAAATGACTTGAATAGGATACCGGTTTCATTATATCATATTCACCTTAAAAAAGGCATAACATTTTAAATCGCTTTCAAAAACTTTCTTCATCTAAAGAAATGGTTTCTAATTTTCTACCGCTTTCATCCACTGTTGAGCGACTAAAAGGTTACCTGCACTATTTAAATGCACCCCATCTGTTGTTAGTCTATAACCACTGTTTGTATGTAGATATTTCATAAAAGCTTGATGTGTAGGCACTAATATGGCATGATATTCTTCTGCTAATCTATTCACAATATCCACATATGGTTTTAGCATCTTATTCCCTTCGGATAATAGACTTTCTTCAATAATAGTTGGTTCCATTAAGATCAGTGATGCGTTTGTATGATTCTTTACTTGTTTTAATAGATGACGATAAATAGCTTCAAACCTGTCTGGATAAATCTGTTCTAATTCTGGATGATCGAGCTGACGCCAAACATCGTTAATTCCAATGGAGATGGATACAGTATCTGGATTCAGCTCCAATATATCCTGATCCCAACGACTCTTTAAATCATTGATTCGGTTTCCACCAACTCCCCGATTCACTATCTCTATCTTACTATCAGGCTTAGTTATTTTAAAATAATCATGGATCACACGAACATATCCCTTACCTATCCCCTCTGGATCTTCGTGCCTTCCCCACTCAGTAATACTATCCCCTATCAAAATGATTCTCCCACCTAGGTTCAATCAAAGCCCCTCCTTCATCAAGATAAGATTCCCACCAGTAATAAACTACTGATGGGTTGTTATATTGTGTTTACTATACCACTTTTTCACAATATTTTCTGCCTTTTTCCCATATATATCAAAATCGAGATCTTTTTTTGCCTCCTCCTTTGGGTAAAGCTTTGCTTTCCAATCCCACCAGAAGAAGCCTGCAAACCAAGGCTTATTCCAAAATACTTGAAAGACAGATTCATAGAAATTTGCCTGCTCCTCTTCGCTAAAGGGCAGATCCTTATGTTCAAAATCCCAAGGCATTGTAGCACAACCGAATGCACTTCGACAGCCTATTTCCATAAATAAAATTGGTTTATGAAAGGTTTGATGCAGCTTTTCTAATTTAATCGCTAGCTTTTGCCATTCCTGGACCATATTTCCTACAGAATCACCAGGCGTTTTCGCAACGGGGTAATAGGCACTCGTTCCGATGATATCTACTGCATCAAACCACTCCACGCCATCTTCCTTCCCGTGGTTGGCGTTATAAATAATGGGGCCATGATAAATTGCACGAACTTGTTCAATCAGCTGCCGCCAATAAGCTGTTTGTCCTTCTGTTTGAATCATCTCACAACCAATGCAGAACATCTCACATTCTAGCTCTGTTGCTAATTCGGCGTAGTGGATTAGAAAACTCTGATACGATCGGAACCATTTTTCCCATTTATCTGTCGCTTCCTCTGGAAATCCAATTCTTGCTCTCCAGATGCCATCACGACAATTGACTACTGGCTTCAGACAAACCTTCAATCCTAGTTTTTTGGCTTGCTCGACTGCAAATTGAATATCTCTGTCTGTCATCGTATGACTATAATCAAACTGAATATCCGTTGAACAGTACGTATCCTGTAATGCAAAGAAGGATAAAGCAATCCATTCACTACCTGTTTCTTTTAATTTTTGTAAAGAGTCGATAGCTTCCTTTGTCCTATAAGCGCCACGTGAGGTGTTCCAGCCATAGGTCATTCCCTTAACAAACAATTCTTTCATATTATTACCGCCATTCTACTACTAGTCTTGTGTGATATGGTAAATACTTCGAACTTTGAGACCTTTCGTGATCTGCTCAACTGTTGCAGGCGCTGACATTGAATGTTTATCAATGGTTACCGTTTTTGGCTCATTTGCGGATAAATCGAAATAATTGTCAGAAAGAGGGCCATCCTGCTCTAATAAAAGCTCGACATATTTGGTGTAAGCACTCGCATTTACTTCCATCACGAATTGTTCTTCATTTTCGGAAACCTTTACTTCAAGCTCTGGATTCAAAAACTCAAAATGCTTTGGCTTTGTAAAAATAACAGAAGCATCACTATAATAGGTATCATCTATATATAGAATGGCTTCCAGATAGCAATCTCGCTTTCGCTCCTCTGTCAATATTTCCGAAAAATCGAGTGATTGACACGATTTGGCTGTTAATGCGTCTATTCGTTCAGTCACACTTCCTTCTTGTAAAATCTGTGATTGATGATCACGAAGTCTCCAGCTAATACGGCAATGAATTGGCTGTAATTGATCATTCGTCACATAAATTTTTACATCCTCGCCGCCCTCTTCTAATGATAATAAAATCGGATCATAGAATTTTTTGGCGAAGTAATGGAGTGCCTTCCATCTTCCGTAATAATCCATACTAGACCATGAAGCAACTGGCCAGCAGTCATTTAACTGCCAATATAAAGATCCCATACATCGTCCTAGATTTCGGCGCCAATGCTCTACTCCATATTTAATGGCTTCTGCCTGTAACAGCTGGGAAGTATAAAGCAAAGCATCAAAATCTTTCGGATAAAGGAAATTTTCTGATAGATAAAATAAAATCTTCCCATTTGCCGCATCATTTTTTTGATGCTTTTCCATTACCCTTGAAAAAATATTACGATCTTCTGCCTCTGTAAATGCTTCCACTGTTTTTATTGAAGGGAATGATTGAAAACCAAATTCAGAGCAAAAACGGAAATGGTACTTGCGATACTCGGTAAATGGCTTCTCGCCATGCCAGACTTCCCAATAGTGTACATCTCCAACATCTGGATTCTTCGGATTGTCAAAGCCTCCACCAGATGATGGTGAAGAGGACCAATAAAAGGTTTGCGGGTCATGCTCTTTCACAATATCAGGTAAGATGATTTCAAATAGCTTAATATAATCTCTGCGCCAATCCGATCGTTTTGGCCAACCCCAAAATTCCATTGCTTCTTCAACCTCATTATTGCCACACCAAATTCCAAGAGAAGCATGATGACGAATTCGTTTTATTTGATCGATCGCTTCCTCGCGAATGTTTTGTTCAAATTCCTCTGTTAGTCGATAAACACTGCATGCATACATAAAATCCTGCCAAACAATCAGTCCATACTTGTCACATGAATCATAAAAATAATCTTCTGGATAGTGTCCCCCACCCCAAACACGTATCATATTAAAGTTCGCTGCAACGCTATCCTTTATTAGCTGTTCAGTTCTTTCTTTGGAGGTTCTTGGTAACAAATTATCCTCTGGTATGTAGTTTGCTCCCTTCATAAAAATTGGATAGCCGTTGACAACAAACTCAAAGGATTTACCCCATTGATCTTCTTCATGCCTTACGGTTATGGTTCTTAGACCAATGGAGTATTTTCTTCTATCTAATTGTTCACTTTGTTTTTTAAGAATGATTTCTACTTGATATAATGGCTGTTCTCCATATCCAGCAGGCCACCATAGCTGTGGATTTTCAAGCGTAAAAGAAAGTTTCTCTTTCCTTGTAAGATTGTGGACTACTTGCTCTGACTGATTACCATCTGGAGAAGTAATTTTAGCGATTAGGGACAGATCTGGATCGACTTTTTCTTGGATTTCAGTTACTACATCTACCTGCACATACTTTTCATGGTGCTCTTGTTCAATATATACATCCTCTATTCTGTTCTCATTCCACATAACCATTTCAACATCACGCCAAATTCCAAGGTCAGGAATCTTTGGTCCCCAGTCCCATCCGAACATACTATGTGCTTTTCTTAAGTGAGGATAGCCTTCTAGAGCATGGTCTACACCTACTAATGGATCTTCTTGCTGTTTCTTCTCAATATAATGAATAGGTGAATAGAGCATAACTTCTATTGTATTGCGTCCTTTTTTTAGAAAATGTTTCACCTCTAATCGATAAATTCGATGCATGTTTTCAGTGTGAAGGAGCTTATGACCATTTAAGAAAATGTCTGCAACAGTATCTATTCCATGAAAATAGAGAGAGATATTTTCATAGTTTAACAGGTCTTCCTTTATTTCAAAATCCTTTTCGAATACATAATCTTTTTTAGCTATTTCGATTGCTTGTTCCTCATTATCTCGATAAAAAGGATCATCAATTACTCCTTTATCTAACAATGTGTTCATCACCGATGCTGGTAAGTCGATCGAGTACGAGCTTTTCTCTTCTAATCCCTTCATTCTCCAATTCTGATTGAAATTAATCGTTTTCATGGTTCACCTCTACTTATACATTTTTTATAATATATAAAAGGAAGTCCTACCATCTAACAGACAGTGAGAACCCCATTCTAATATTCTTATATCGATTGATAGAATTCCTTGATTATTTTTTCTGCTGACTTCCCAAAAACTGCATAATCCGAGTCCTTGCTTGCTTCTGATTCTGGATAAAGAATAGCTTTCCAATCCCATAATCCAAAACCTCTTACCCAATCTCTTTTTCGTGTTTTTTCAAACATATCCTGATAAAATAATTTTTGTTCTTCTTCATTTATCGCCCCATCTAATGACCAGTCATTAGGAACTTTAGCCGAACCTTTTCTACTAGGACAGCCAGCCTCTGCAAAAAAGAACGGTTTATTATATGGTTTGATTATTTGTTCAATCCTGTCAAGCTGATGTTCCCAATCTCCTAATGGATAATAGCCACTGGAAGAAATAACATCAACGGCATCCCACCATTCTACGTTACCTTCTTGATATTTATCCGTATTATAGGTGATAAGACCTGAATACTCTCTTCGCACATCCTGAATTAATTGACGCCACTCCTCGTCTCTACGCTCTGTCTGTACCATTTCACAACCAACAATCAACATTTCTGCTTTTTTCCTTTCGGCAATCCTAGCATAATGTAATTGATAGTCTGTATAACTTCTAAACCATTCACTCCATTTCGGCTCACAAGGCACATCGATATCAAAGAAATTAATGTGCGCGCGCCAGATACCATCCGCTGGATTGACAGTCGGTTTGAGCATTACTTTTAAATCAAGTGTTCGAGCATAGTCAATCATCTCCTCTAATTCTTGATCAGTTACCATATGCTGTCCCCGGTAAATGACTTTTGTTGAAAAAGCGGTCTCTTGAGTAGCTGCTAGCGCGAAGATTACATAATTGCTAGCAGTGCGCTCCTTCATTAGCTTTAAAGATTGCCTTGCCTCTTCCTTGTTAAAATCGCCACGCTTTGCCCCCCAGCCAAACGTAAAGCCTTTTATATATTCCATTATTTTTCTCTCTCCTTTATTTAACAGAACCTGATGTTAAGCCATTATAGATGTACTTTTGCAAAGAAATAAATGCAATAAAGGTTGGGATAATAGCTAACATAATACCAGCACAAATAACTTCCCATTCCGAACCATATGGTCCTTTAAATTTAAACAAAGCTGTAGAGATCACATGCAGCTCTGACTTTGGCATATAAAGAAATGGGGTATAAAAATCGTTGTATACATTAATCCCCTTTACAATAATGACAGTCACGATTGCTGGTGTTAAAAGTGGTAAAATAATTTTCCGGTAAATCGTAAAGTAAGACGCTCCATCAAGCATTGCTGATTCATCTAACGAAACCGATATCGAATTCATAAATTGCAAGAAAATATAAATGGCAATGATATCTGTCCCAAGATACAACACAATTGCTGCCCACATTGTATTAAATAAGCCTAATCCATTTACAATTTGAAAGGTAGCTACTTGTGTCGTAACACCTGGTATTAAAGTGGCAAGTAAAAATGCGCCTAAAATTAGCTTACTTCCTTTAAATTTAAATCGATTCAGAACAAAGGCCACCATTGATCCAATTAAAGTTGTCCCAACGATTGAAACAAGTAGGATAATGACCGTGTTTTTGAACCCTGTCAGCATATTACCTTCTGTAAAAGCTCGTGTGAAATTATCAAAATTCGTCCAATCTTTTGGAGGTGTTAAGGGCCCAGTACTTGTATATTCCGTGCCTGTTTTAAATGCGGCAAATAATACAATTAATATTGGTAATATCGCTACAATTGCCCCAATAATTAAAGACCCATATTTAAAAACACTTCCTGCAACACTTTTCGCTTTCATCTTAATCCTCCTCCGAGAAGAATTTTCGTTGTACTGCGGTTACGATAACGACAATAAAGAGTAAAATAACCGCCATCGCTGAAGCTAATCCAATTTTTCCATACTTAAAGGCAGTGTCCACTGTTTGGATAACAAATGTTGCACTTCCATTTGAGCCACCAGTCATTATATAAGGAATTTCAAATGCACTTAATGCTCCACTAATTGCCAAAATTAAGTTTAAAGAAACGATTATCTTAATACTTGGTAAAATAATATACCGAAATTGGTGCCAACGGTTTGCCCCATCAATCTCAGCTGCTTCGTAGATTTCGTTCGGGATAGACGAGATCGCGCCAAGAAAAATAATGAAGTTGAATCCCATATATCTCCATACAGAAGTACCTGCTAAGGAAATATTAATAATATCTGGATTCCCGAGCCAGTGTGCTGTAAGATCTCCTAATCCGATAAATGTAAGCACCGTATCTAATCCTCCATCTGGTTGGAAGAATAATAGAAACATAAAGCCAATCGCAACACCATTTAATAGATATGGGAAAAAGATAACCCCTTT
Organism: Gracilibacillus sp. JCM 18860; assembly: GCF_055395245.1. NCBI lineage: Bacteria > Bacillati > Bacillota > Bacilli > Caryophanales > Bacillaceae > Gracilibacillus > Gracilibacillus sp. JCM 18860. The sequence continues at coordinate 4,015,997 of NZ_AP043868.1, read as the reverse complement.
AAAGAAATTTTTCATTCGTACTTTAAAGCTCAAAATCGTTGCAAAATATAAGGCTAATCCCATTTGCGCAAAAGTAGCAACAAAATAGTATAAACTAACGGTAAATACTTGGAAGTATTCTGGATCCGTAAAAACGGTAATATAATTTTCTAGCCCAATAAAATTCTTCTCACTAAATCCATTCCAATCTGTAAAACTATACCAAAACATGTTGGCAACAGGTAAAAAAGAAAAAGTACCTAATAGGGTTAATGGTACAATGAGGAATGTTACAATAATGACCATGCGTTGTTTTTTATAATTTAATTTAGAGAACATAATAAATTGTCGCACCTCCTAGTAAAAACTAAAGGAAATTGGAAGCAATATTTCCTCATTTCATTTAATTTTCACTTTTATGTCTTTCTAGGATTTTCATTCTTCTGTCTTTAGAGAAAGCACACCATTCACCACTACTGGTGAACAGTGCGCTTGATTTATTTTCTTACTCCCCTACTATTTTTTCATACGCCTTGGACCAGTCTTCATTCCAGCTCTTCATGACATCATCGTAGGATTCATCTCTGTTACCGATTGCTGCTTCAATAAGGATTTTTTTGTTTGGCTCTAACCACAAACCAACTTCTGATTCTTTATCTATTTCGTCTAGTAATCCTTCTTTACCCTCAGGTGCTGGAGTTAACATAGAGAATTGCGCTCCTGCTTCCTCTGCTTCTTTCAGTTCATCTGGTAAAGGTACATCCTTAGAGGCACTAATTCCACCAGCTTGTTCTACAGAGTATCCAGACTCATGAATAAACCAGTCTACCCATGCGAAAGCGGCTTCTTTATTTTCACTATGCTTGTTAATGGAAATGTTTAAATCTGCACCTAATGAGAAAATTGTATTTTCTGCATCTGTCGGAAATGGCATCATGGCAATATTATCACCATTGTCTCCTGCACCCTTGATTTGCTCAATAGCCCAAGAGCCTAATACCATTGTCGCGATCTCACCATTATTCATTCTAACCTTAGATGCTTCCCAATCCGTTGTAAGTGGATCCTCTTCAATTAAGCCTTTTTCTGCTACTTCATACATGAGATTATAATGCTCGTAGTGTGGATCTCCTTTATCAAACGGAGTAGGATCTTCAAGCATTTCCACATTATAATAATCTACATTTCCTGCTGTTGTTGTTACCGCTCCTTCCCATTGTGTTAACGGCCAACCTGCAGCATAATTTGTATACAATGGTATGGCATCTGTGTTCTCTTTTACCTTTTCTAACGCAGCAATAAATTCATCTTGGGTTTTTGGTAATTCTGTAACTCCTGCTTCTTCAAATACCGCTTTGTTATAAACGACTCCAGTATAAGTCAAGGCGATTGGTATACCATATACGGTTCCATCCACTTGACGTTCCTCAACACCTAAATATTTTTCATTCATTTCCTCTAACGTACCCATAGGCTCGAAGAATTTCGGAATATCTTCAATCGGAACCTGTACTGGTAAATATTGAACATCTCCGTAATCCTCTGTATTCATACGTGGCATTATTTCTCCACCGTAATCCGTTAGTGCTTCAAAGCTTACATTTACATTTGGATACTTTTCATTAAATTTCTTCGCATAATCTTGGTAAACGGTATCCACAATGTCCGTTCTATGTGTAATAACTGTTAAATCCCCTTCAATCTCTTCAGGATCTTTTTCTTTCCATGTCTCGTATAATGGATCACCTGAGGAGTTGTCACCAGAAGCTTCCTCTTCTTTATCTGAGGAACAGCCAGCAACGATAAGTACAACTAACAGTGTCGCAAAAAACATTACTAATTTCTTACTCATGTTTTTTGACCCCTTTCCCTTTTATTTAAGTTAACGTTTAAGTTAACAATAACTTAATAATAACGTGCAAACGGTTACTAGTCAATAGTTTTTAAAAAATTATTTACTTAATCTCTTACTTTATACATTATAAAAAACCCCGGTTAATGAAACCGAGGTTTTTAGGCTATAGCTTTTTCAATTGGAACAGAAGATGAATACTGATCCCAAATAGACTTGGTCCAAATGCCAAAAAGGCGATTAAATTCCACCATGCTAAAAGCGACAGACAGAGGAAAATAAGTAAAATACCTAAGGAACGGATTGGATGCTTTATTGCTGTCACAAAAGCAAGTGCTAAAGAGTATCGGATCGTTTGCTTTTCAAATATCAAATAATAGATTGTGTAAACAATATTTAAGTTAATTAGAACAAGCAAATAAACACAAATAATCACCATTGCCAAACTAAACATATGATGTGAACGATTAATAAAAAATAACGCAATACTAACTAAAATGTTCAGAAAAACCGCAATAAAAGAAATAAGAGGTGATTGACTGTAGTTCGCATAATTCTCTTTAAATAAATCCTTTATTTCCATCTCCTTATTTGTTATCATCTGTTGACTTGCCATCCACAAGGAGGCTGTTGCTGGAATAAAGCTATAGATAATTCCACCCTTTAGCAAGTAAATCCAATAATAAAAACTAATAAGTATCCATTTATAAATAAACTGAAAAAGTCGAATAATAGAATCTCCCACAATACTCCCCTCTCTTCTCTTCTTGTTGAATATAAAAGGCGCCGATATATTTATCGATAGCGATTCGATATGTTAGAAAAAACTCGCATTCGCTCGTCCTTTAGCGGGTGCGTTAGTTTTTCTTATACTTTGGACTTCAAAATTTTCGCTTCGTCGCATTACTTCTTGCAAAAATTTTATGTTTTTCCTAACGTGGAAAAAAGACCAAGGCTTCAACCTTGGTCCATTACCGGTAAATATACATTTTTTATTTGCCTAGTCTTTGGACAGAATCTCGATAAATAATTTTACCTTTTACTGCAACTCTTCCGAATGCTGCCGTTTCATCATCCATCTTCTCGCAAATAAATTTCACCGCATTTTTCGCCATTTCATCAATATCTACTTCCACTGTTGTTAAGTTAGGTGATGTTAATGTCGCATAAATATCATTATCAAATCCGACAACCGAACAATCCTCAGGAATTTTAAAGCCATTTTTTTGTAGTCTTTCCATTAACAAATGGGCAACCTGATCACAGTTACAAACGAACGCAGTTGGTAATGCTTCTGGTAAATCGAATTCAATAAAGCTTCCACGGTCATCACGATCACTTATTACATATTCTTGTTTCAAGTGAATTTTGTGTTCTAATAACGATTTATAATAACCGAGAAAACGATCTTGAATGCTGCTTGTGGAGAACAAATTACCGACATAAGCAATTTCGCGATGCCCTGCCTGAATCAAATAGTTCGTCAATTCATAGGCACCATAAAAGTTATCGGTAATTACGGCGTCTACGTCAGCATTTTCATCATAAAAATCTAAAAACACGAGTGGCATATCAACACTCTGCATCAACTCAATATATTCCTTAGAAGGTTGACCGAGTAGAATAAAACCATCCACTCTCCTTTCATGATATATCCTTGGAAGCTTTAAACCTTCTTCATCGTCAGATGGCAAAATATGAATAATGCCATAATAGCCTCTTTCTTCTAATATTTGTGCAATCGACTGATAAACTTTTAAGTAAAAGGATTGTGTCATACCAGTAAAACGTTCCGGAATGATCACACATACGTTATAGGATTTCCCGTCCTTCATTGATTTTGCCATTGTATTATAGCGATAACCCATTTTGTCTGCTAAGGCTTTAATCTTTTCTTTTAATTCATCACTTACCCCGTCTTTATCATTTAACGCCTTTGAAACGGTAACACTGCTTACATTTAGTTTTTCTGCAATATCCTTCATTGTCACATTTGTCTTCAATTTATCCACCCCAACCTTATCATTCAAACTGAACAATCCCCTTGTAAGAATTATCTTACCATTGATCCAGCCTCATTACTTAATTATTTTACTTAATTATTACTTATTTTGGTTTGACAGTAAAGTACCTGGACTTATTTCTATATAAATTATCTCCTCAAAGCGGCAATCTTCTTTATATTTGAATTTGAAAGTAGGGGCCTGTCAAATAAAACTGTGATAAAATGAGCTGGATTTGGATAGGCATCCAGACCCAGCTGTTAGGTTACATCATTACTTGTTCAGTAGCACTTCATTTTTTAAGATTAAGTCTTTTCTCTGCTGTGCATTCTCTAAAGAACGATAAGCATCCTCCGGTGTGTTAAACGTATAGTCTATTAATCGGTCCATTGTAGTAGTCGCTACATGAATTCTCGTATCACTAGAAGCATAATAAATAAATACTTCCTCGTTCTCATTCACGATTGCACCATTACAAAAAATAACGTTGGACACATCACCCGTTCGCTCATCATCATATGGGGCTACAAAGTGTCCACCAGGAAGGGCGATCACTTCAGTAGGATTCTTTAGACTAGTAGCAAAAGTATATAAAACATAGCGCAATCCTGCGGCAGTATTACGAACACCATGAGCAATATGAATCCAGCCTTTGTCTGTTTTAATAGGGGCAGGACCCTGACCATTTTTCACTTCATAGATAGTGTGATATTTTTTGCTATGAATAATTTTTTCCTTTTCAATTACTGGGTTGGTAATATCCTTCGTCAATCCAAAAGCAATCCCACCACCAGATCCTGTTGAAATAAAACCGTCCTGTGGTCTCGTATAAAACGCATATTGTCCATCGACGTATTCAGGGTGTAAGACGACATTACGTTGCTGAGGGGAAGGTGTTTGAACATTAGGTAGCCTTTCCCATTCCTTCAAATCTTTCGTTCGAACTAAGCCTGCTTGAGCAACAGCGCTTGATGTATCAAATTCATCAGCAGACGGATCTTTACTTTCAGAGCAATAAATACCATATATCCATCCATCTTCATGCTTTACCAATCGCATATCATAAATATTGGTTTCCTCTTTATCCACATCATCCCATACTAATGGTGTATCGATGAATTGGAATTGATCTATCCCGTTATCACTAACAGCAAGGGCGAAGATAGATTTACGATCGACACCTTCTAACCTCACCCCCATATAATATTTTCCCTCGAAATAAATCGCACCAGGATTAAACGTCGCATTAACGCCGAGACGTTCGATAAAAAAAGGATTCGTATCTCTATCCAAATCAAATCGCCAATGTAATGGTACATGATGACGAGTCAGAACAGGATATTTATATCGGTTATAAACCCCATTGTAAAACTCCTGATCGATTTCATTTCTTCTTTCCAGTAATTTCTTTTGTTTCGCTAATAGTTCATCATATTTTTCATGAATCATTCTCCGACATCCTTTCGATAAATTCTAAACAAAATCTTCCGTTATGATAAGAGGTTTTCCATGGTTCACCGATTGCCCTTTCCGTTGGAGTACCATGTTCATCGACTGACCAATACCATTCCCCTTTTTCACGCTGATCTACGATAAATTCCTTTGTGTATTCCCATAAGCCTCTAATCAGTTTTTCGAATGTTGGATCTTTCGTATGTTGATAAGCATTCAAAAATCCAACCATCGCTTCCGCTTGAACCCACCAAATTCTTGTTTTGTCATAGGTTTTTTCTATTTGTTCATTAATGAGAGAGCCATCTTCTTGCATGGCATAATTCGCTATATTATAAGCAATGTCTAGTACCATTTGCTTGTAATCTGAATTATCCAAATGCAAAACTTTTATCGCTTCATCCATTAACCAACTTGCTTCAATATCATGACCAAATGATTTTATCGAAAGTAATGCGTTCCATTTTTTATCAAAAAATACTTTGAGAAATTTAGAATCTTGATCATAGATTTTATCGTAATGTACCTCCAACAGATTCAGAAGACGTTGCTTTAACTCTTCTGTCGGTTTTGCCTTATATAGATTGGTATACGCCTCCAAGACATGAATATGTGTGTTCATCGTAATTTCCGCGATAACCCCATTCTCGCTGAGCATTTCGTTTTGAACTGGGTTCCAATAGCGATCAAATTCTTCCATATAAGCATTATGGATAGGATCAAAGCCCTTATCTTCGATTAGTTCATAGATTTCCAATGCAAGCTTTAAAGCTTCCTCTGATTTCGTTGCACGGTAATATTCACTTAAGGCATATATTGCAAAAGACTGTGCATACACATGCTTCCTCGTATCCTTCGGTTCTCCTTTATAATCTACTAACCAATAAATCCCCTTATTGGAATAATCGTATAACTTGTCACGTAAAAAAGCATAGAGATGATCCGCAATGTGGAGATATTTTTTGTTTTTTGTTACACGATAAGCACTTGAAAATGTCCATAAAAAACGAGCAGTAGCAATACCACCTTTATCCGCTTTTCTATCAACCATTAAGGAATAATCTATTACTCCATAAAAGCCCCCATGCTCTTCATCCTTTAAATTCATCCAAAAAGGGAGAATTTTACTTTCCAATTGTTGTTGAATTTCGGCTTTGATTTGTTGCAAGTTGCAATACCTCTCTTTCCTTTATCGATAACCTAATAATTCAATAATAGTTAACTAATAATAACTTGTCAATTTATTATTCCATAATAGTTCCTATGGACTAGCATTGTTTTCTAAAAGCAAGAGATCATAATCGTTGGGTTTTACCACTCAATAAACAGCATCAAATCACAATCATAATAGTTAATCTCACAATGAATAAGGTTGACTACTTAATAATTGAGGTAAGATTGCATTTAATGTGATTGACCTCACAATAGATAGCATGAATTCACAACTATGAATGAATTGTACTCTCATTACTTCCCTTGTGAATTGGATAGATTTATTGCGTGCTTAACAGACAAGTTTGTGATCTTCAAGTTCATTATTGTGAGTTCAACCTTCCGAATTGTGACCTCAACTACTAACTCGATCCTTCTAGATATTCTTTTACAATGTTTAACTGAACATAAAAAACACCCGAAAAGTTAGCTTCATATTCTAACTTTTCAGGTCTTGTTTTTTATACTTTAAATTTAGAAAATGCTGCTTCTAACTCATTCGCCATAGCGGCAAGCTCCTGAGAAGATGCTGATAATTGTTGCATCGCAGCATTTTGTTGCTCTGACCCTGCAGCGATTTTTTCCATACTTTCGGCAGAGGCCTCTGAGATTTTTTGCACCTTTCTAGCAGCACTACTTACATTTCCTACCTTTTCATTTGTATTGGTAATGGTATCACTCACTTGTTGATTATGCGAGATAAGGGTGTGAATCGATTGGAGCATTCTACGAAATACAGATTCAAACCTTGTAACCTTCATTACTCCTTCATCCACTGATTTTATGCTGTCACCCATTACTTCTACTGCTTTATCTGTATCCACGGTTGAGTTCGTAATTAAATGCTGGATATTTTCTGTTGCACTGGCCGTTTGTTCCGCTAGTTTTCTTACCTCTTCTGCTACTACAGCAAAGCCTTTACCATGCTCGCCAGCACGAGCAGCCTCAATAGATGCATTTAATGCTAATAAATTGGTTTGCGAGGATATCGAATGAATCATTTCTACAATACTACTAATTTTCGCAGAATGTTCACTTAAAGATTGTATAATTTCTCCTATTTTATCAACTTGACCTTTTACTTGGTTCATCTGCTTGATCGTATCTTCCACATTTGCAGCGCCATTTTCTACTTCTTCCTTCGTTTCCTCACTTAAATCCATAGCATGATCCATTGAAACTGTCAGCTCTTGCCAAGACTGTTTCATATTGTCCGTGATCATAGTCGTCTCATTCATGGATTGCAACTGATCATCAGATCCATTTGCTACATCTACCATATTTGAAGTTATTTGTGTATTTACTTGAGCTGTCTCCTCAGCATTTTTGCGTAATGTATTCGACATCTGTGTTACTGTTTCGGTTGTTTGTAACAGACGTACGATAGAACCATGAAGATGATCAGCCATACGATATAGCGTATTCTGGATGGTAGCGATCTCATCTTTTCCCTCTACTGTTATTTGCTCTGCTGTTAGATCTCCATCTCCTAACCTTGTTGCAAATATCTCTAAATCTCGAAAACGTGAAGACATTCTTTTATTCACTATATGAAGAATGACAACGGAACTCAAAACGACCAGAACAACAATTAGCATGACTAGAATCATCGTAATAGTAGACTTACTCTCCATATCCTTTTGTAAATCACTTCGATTGTTTAACATTAATTCCTTTAATGTCATCAATTCTTGAATCGTATAGTTTCTTAGTGTAGTCGCTTTATTATGTAAATCTGTCTGAACAAAAATATCGACACGTTCCCCTTTATCACGGTACTCGGCTGTCTTTGGAATGATTTCCTCAAAGAAAAGTTCATCCATTTGTTGGTTATAATCACTTACTTTCACAAAGATTTCCTTTTCTTCGTCTGTCTCTAGCTCTTTTTCTGTTGAATCGATTAATGTAAGGAACGAATCATTTTCTTTTTGATAATCTTCCACCGTAGTAGTTGGATGCTGTTCTGTTAATATATCTGAAATAATAATAGATTTTTGCTTAAAAATAGATGCCATTTCGACAATATCTATCGATGCATCACTTTTCTCATTCACTTTGTCTGCTTCCTTTAAAACACTATTAACGGAAACAATCGTAATAACAGAAGAGAGGATAAATAATGCTAAGACTAAGCTAAAGAGAATCGTATATTTTTGTGAGATTTTTTTATCCTTCCATATTGTAGTGTTCCATTTCATTTTCGGTATGCGTAACCTATTTATTAGCTTTTTCATTTGGACCCCCTAATGATTTTACTAAGAGCTGCTAGCTTCCTCAGAGGCTGTTTTCATCATAAAAAACTCCCCTTTCTTTTGCAAAAGCTGCTCATAACTCCCCGTTTCCACACATTTTCCATTTTTCATAACAACAATTCGATCCGCATCCTGAATAGTTGAGAGACGATGGGCAACAATAAAAGTTGTTTTCCCTTTCGTTAATTCCTTCATCGCCTCCTGAACTAGTTTCTCAGATACATTGTCTAATGCTGAGGTTGCTTCATCTAGGATAATCATTTGAGGATTTCGAATAAATGCACGCGCTATTGCAATTCTTTGACGTTGGCCTCCAGATAACCTGTCACCATGTTCTCCTATTTTTGTTTCTAATCCTTCTGGTAATTCCTCAATAATATCACTTAAGTTGGCCATTTTTACCGCAAGATGAACTTCTTGTTCCGATACATCCGCTAGTCCATACGTTATATTTTCTCTGATCGTACCGGAGAAGAGAATCGTGTTTTGAGGCACAACGGCAATTTTTTTACGAAACCTCCTCATATGAATCTCATCCATCGGGATACCATCAATTTTTATTATCCCAGAGGTTGGCCGATAAAAACCTGTTACTAGATTTAAAATAGTAGATTTTCCTGCTCCTGACTCTCCAACGAAAGCGATCATTTCCCCTGGTTTTACGGATAATTGAAAATCATTTAATACATGTCGTTCAGAATCCCGGTACTTAAAGTAAACGTGATCAAATTGCACATTGCCTTCTAAAGATTTTAACTTAGTTTTTCCTTGATATTCTTGTGTTTCCTTAGCAAAAAGGATTTCAGAAATGGAATGCACTGATTCAAACCCTTTCGCTAGCTGTGGATAAATATTGATAACACCGGAAATGGACATCAATATTTGTGTAAAATAGGTTTGATAAAGTACCACATCTCCAATTGGTATTCTCCCTTGATATGCTAGATAAACGGTGAATAATAGGCATAATACCTGAAATAACTGAAAAGCAACCCAGTTACTAGCACCAAAAATCGCTTCCGTTATATCAAGTTTATAGCCTTTACCTCTGACATGTTGAAGTAATGTATCCATTTTATTTATTTCGACTTTTTCCAATCCATGCGCTCTTGTTACTGGGATCATTTCTACTGTCTCAGCTACTTGGCCAGACATTTCTTCTACTTGTTCGCGGAATTCCCTGTTTCTTTTATTTAACTTCCCTCGAAAAAAGTAAACAATGACAATCGAAATTGGGATGGCAATAAGAAAGAACGATGTGACAGTCCAGCTTCTATTGGCAGTTACAATAATGGCAACGATAACATTCATAAATGCAGGTAAGACACCGAGCATGATCTGCTTGGACATGATTTCAATCATTTCGACATCTCTTAATACCTTCGCCTGCAGCTTTCCCGAACGCAAGTCACCATGAAAAGAAATAGACAGATGCTGTAATTTGCGAATCAATGTACTTCTAAGTCCTGCCTCTACATGGCGGATTGCTTTACTCATAAAACTAATATGAAGTATTTGGCTCGGTAGATTTTGCATAATAACGACCGTTAAAATAATAATATTAATCCAAAGTGTTCTTATGTTAGAGTCCTCGGGCGCTGCGGCAAAATTAATTAAATTTGCTGTAACAATAGGTAGAATCCAAACTGGTGAATGTTTTAGCAAAAAAAATAAAAAAGAGAGAAATAACTTTTTATAGTGACCTCTATATAACGCATGTAAAGTACGAAATAACTTCCCTTTTATATCTGCTTGTTCTTCAAATCTTTTTTCAAAATCCAAGGAAATCCCATTATCCTTTGACACACTATCCCTCCTAATCACTATTATCGACATATAACCTAATCCATTAAGTAATATATTAAAACTTTTTTTATTTATTTGTCTAATATAAAATGCTATTAATTCTTTAACCTTTGACATCACGGATTTTATCTAATATATTAATAAGTAAACGTTAACCTTTAAGGGGGATTAAATTGTCAATAACTATTAATGAAAGTCATTTAGAATTTCACCTTTACAATGATCAAATTAGTTATATTTTTCGCGTATTAGAAAAAAGCCATCAGCTGGAGCATTTATATTATGGTAAGCGAATTCATCATCGAGATTCTTTTGCGCATTTAATTGAGCGTGAAATACGTCCTTCCTGTAACATGTTTGAAGGTGATCATACTTCTTCCATGGAACATATTAAACAGGAATATCCTAGCTTTGGATCTACAGATTTTCGCTTTCCCGCTCATGTGATCATGAGAGAAGATGGAAGTCATATTACTAATTTTGTCTATCAGGATTTTCGTGTTATAAAGGGTAAAAAAAGTATTGATCACCTACCTGCCACTTATGTGGAACAAGAGACAGAAGCAGATACCCTAGAGATCGATTTGTTTGATAAGGTATTACAATGCCAATTAACGCTAACCTATACGATCTATCAGGATCGAAATGTGATTAGTAGACATGCTAGATTTGTAAATATCGGCAAAGAGGACTACTTCCTCGATCAAGCGATGAGCATGAGTCTCGATCTACCAGATGATCAATTCGAAATGATTCATTTACAAGGGGCGTGGGCAAGAGAAGGCCATCTCGAAAAGAAAAGATTATCCAAAGGGATTCAATCCATTTATAGTAATCGTGGTGCAAGCAGCCATGTCTTTAATCCTTTTCTAGCACTTAAGAGATTCCAGACGGATGAACAGAAAGGGGAGGTATATGGCTTTAGTCTTGTATATAGTGGGAATTTTCTGGCACAGGTAGAGGTGGATACTTATAATGTCAGCAGAGTAACAATGGGGATTAATCCTTTTCAATTCAAATGGAAGCTAGCTGCAGGTGAGAGCTTTCAGACTCCTGAATGTATTATGGTCTACTCCGATCATGGTTTAAATGGGATGAGCCAGACCTTTCATAAGCTTTATCGCGATCGTTTAGCAAGAGGATACTGGCGTGACAAGACTCGCCCTATTTTAATCAATAACTGGGAGGCTACCTATTTTGATTTCAATGAAGACAAAGTATTACAAATTGCCAAAACAGCTAAGGATTTAGGGATAGAGCTATTCGTTCTAGATGATGGCTGGTTTGGTAAGCGTGATGATGATTCAAGCTCACTTGGGGATTGGTTTGAATATGAAGAAAAATTACCGAATGGTATCGAAGGACTAGCTGAAAAAGTAGAAGAGTTAGACATGCGCTTTGGTCTTTGGTTTGAACCAGAAATGGTATGTAAGGATACTAGACTATTTGAAGAACATCCTGATTGGATTATCGCAACACCTAACAGAAGGGTGTCCCATGGTAGAAATCAATTTGTGCTTGATTTTTCTCGGTGTGAGGTAGTGGATCATCTTTTTAATTTAATGGATCAAATCATTTCGAAATCGAAAATCTCTTATATTAAGTGGGATATGAATCGCCATATAACCGAAGCATTTTCTCAGGCACTTCCTACTGATCAACAAGGGGAAGTATACCATCGTTATATTCTAGGTGTGTATGATTTATATGAAAGATTAATAGAAAAATATCCTGAAATATTATTTGAATCTTGTGCTGGTGGTGGTGCACGTTTTGACCCTGGAATGCTGTACTATGCTCCACAAACATGGACAAGTGATGATACGGATGCAGTGGAACGGTTAAAGATTCAATACGGTACTTCGATGATTTATCCTTTAAGCTCCATAGGTAGCCATGTTTCGGACATCCCTAATCATCAAGTCGGAAGAATGACCCCAATCGATACTAGAGCAGCTGTTGCCTATTTTGGTACCTTTGGCTATGAATTAGATATTACCAAGCTATCCGATCAAGAAAAAGGTCAAGTACGAGAGCAAGTTGCCTTTTTTAAAGAGAATCGAAAGCTAATAAGAAATGGGGAATTCCATCGTTTACTGAGTCCATTTGATGATAACATTACGGCTTGGATGGTAGTGAGTGAGGATAAAACAGAAGCATTGGTCGGGTACTATAAAGTTTTAGCTAAGCCAAATGAGCCGTATCAGCGCATTAAGCTAACAGGGCTTGACCCGAACCAGCTTTATCAAGTAAATAACGAAACAAGCTATTACGGTGATGAATTGATGAATATCGGGATTATTCTTGCTGGAAATTATATTGATCGAGCAAGTGATTACTGGAGTCGCGAACATCCAGGAGATTATCAGGCTAGGTTGTTTATGTTAAAGGCTTTATAAAATGGAAGGATCTAGCTTTTTTTGGCTAGATCCTTTGTTATTCTTACCTATTTGTTAAACCCTCCCCAATTTCTCTATAATGTAGTCATAAAAATATTAATTAGAGCAGTATAAAAAATCTCCTATAAATAACAGAGCTAATCCTTCTTTGTTCCATGCTCATTCTTACTCCCCTTTTAATATATGTCATGAAAAGTAACCAACTGTTTTTATAATATATTCATATTGTAAAAGAATAATTTTTATAATATAATCATATTGTAAAAAGGAGGTTTTCTTATGCCTAAAAAAGTGGATATAGTTGAGAGAAGAAATCAGATTGCACAAGCTACTTGGCAAGTAATATTGAAAAAAGGGATAGATAAAGCTTCGATTCAGAATATTGCAGCTGAAGCAAACATGTCGGTTGGACTTATTCAGCATAATTTTTCATCCAAAGCTCAGCTAATTCATTATGCGATGAGATTAGTATTAGATCGAATGGAACAACGTGCAATGGACCGTTCAAATGCCTTTGCTGGAACAAAAGAAGATAAGCTAAGGAGATTAATGAAATTTCTTATACCGACCAGTCATGAGGAAATGATGGAAGCAAGAGTATGGATTGCCTTTTTAGGTAATTCCTTTAACGATCCTAAACTTCTTGAATTAAAGGAAAAAATGGACCGCTATTCTCGAAAATTAATAACGGTCATTTTAGAACTTATGACAGAGCTAGGATACCTTGATCATCAGCATAATCAAGACTTGGAACTTGAATTTCTCTACGCTTTTATAGATGGTCTTGTCATTCATGCCGTTCAGGCCCCTAAACAATATACAAATGAAAAAATTGATCAATTGATTGAGCATTATTTACAAGAAAAAATGGAGAATAATGCAAATGGATAAATTTTCTCTTATCATCCCATTGCTTATTGGTATCCTAATCTTCCGTCAGTTTATTCCAAAGGAAGTCAATCGTTTTGATTTTATTGGCTTGCCAATATTAGGACTGTATAAAACCTACTCCAGTTTACCCAATACATTAAATGTTGAAATAATAGCAGAATTAATTTGTCTGCTTACATGGGCGGCCATTATTGGAAACTATCAGGCAAAGAAAACTAAAGTTGTTTACCATCATGACAAAATAAGTACTGTTGGAGGCATCCAGTATATTCTTGCTTGGATTGTCATGCTTATTGGAAGAATAATTATATTATTTGCCTTTCACTTTACTGAGTTCATGAGCTCAATTCAATCGGGAGGAGAGCGGCTTAGAAACGATATAATTTATTTGGTATCCCAGTCAGGAGATTGGCTGATTTGGTCTACTATTGCTGCCTCTTCCATACTGTATAGCTTGACATTGTATAAGGATCATCCAGAAATAAAAGAATTTTTCCATACACAGATGAAACAGAAAGGATAAAGGCATGATTAGAGAGGAGCAAGTAGGATGAGTTATCATCACCAAAAGCGCATTCGTTTATTAGATATTTTTCGAGGTATTGCCATATTAGGTACGTTGGGGACAAATATTTGGATTTTTGCCTATTTAGGCGATATAAGCTATATATTTACATTTGATCATTATGAATGGTGGAGTTCTATCGATCACTTTATTCGTATCTTGTCACTTTCTCTCGTCAATGGGAAGCTTCTGGGATTATTGGCCATCATGTTTGGCATTGGTCTAGAGTTAAAGTATCAGCAGTCATTACGAAAGGGTCGTCCGTGGCCAGGTGTATATTTATGGACCTCTTTATTCTTGTTAATCGAAGGCTTTCTTCATTTTACATTTGTGATGGAATACGATATTTTGATGGCCTATGCCATTGCAGCAATAATTGTCGCATTCATTGTTAAAGCCGGTATGAAATACATCAAGAGATCCTTGATCCTTATCGGAGTTATTCATTTACTGTTCATTTTACTCCTCTTTTTAGCAGGGCTTACTCAACAAATATCAGGAAATTTCTTAGGGGATATGCAGGAGACTACCTATCTATATGAAAACAAATCATGGCTAGATCAGATTCAATACAGATTATCGAACTTTCTCTCTTTGAGAGGGGAGGCAATATTTACTATTCCATTAAATGTGTTTTTGTTTTTAACTGGGGTTCTTCTCATGAGGAAAGGAGCTTTCGCCAATGATGCAAAAGGTAGATATATCCGCAGGAAAATGCTCCAGATTGGCTTATGTGTCGGTTTACCTTTAAACTTGTTGCTTTTTGTACCTGGAGGATTATTTGATTTTCCTGTTCGCTATTTATTTGCACCGATCCTTTCCATTGGGTATATGGGTCTTATCGCATTTATGGTAGAAAAAAAGGAATCGCTACATGTATGGGGAATTCTCGAAAAGGTTGGAAAAGCTTCGCTAAGCTGTTATGTAATGCAGAACATTCTCTGTTCGATTATTTTTTATGGATGGGGCTTAGGCGTAGCTCCTTTAGAAGACTCATTCATAATACTACTCATTTTATGCCTAGTGAGTGTTGTTCAAGTATTATTTGTTATTCTTTGGCTCAAATTTTATAAGCATGGACCGATTGAGGCAGGGCGCAAATTTATGACACGTCTTGTTATGCCAATTAACTCAAAGTAACCAAAGAAGAGGCACAATCTCTCCTTTTCAAAACTGTGCCTTTTCTTAACCACTCTAGTTTTTTTTATACCGTAAATCTAAATAAGGCACCAAGAAAATTGGGAACGAGATAGGATAGGACTGCGATGATCATCCCTAATAAAACCAGTAGGATTTTCTTTTTATAGATTCCGATATGTAAGATCGTAACTCCCATTACATATCCTAAAAATACATAGACTCCCATTGCTTTTAAAATTGTAAAAGCTCCTATCATGACAAATAAGACAAGACTTAGTATATATCTCTTCAACTTCATCTTCCTTCTCAAAAATTTTTATTCTCGAATGATGTCCTTCTGTTTCAGAACAGCTAAAATAACATTCTTAGCCTCTGATCCAGTTCCATCAATATTTGTGGCAAACACCCATTTCTCCTTAGTTGTTGTAATAAATCCAATATACCAGCCTAAACCTAAATCGGAAAGCCTTGTTCCTGTTTTGCCGTAAAGGGTATACTCATCTTGCTCATCCTCTATCATCATTCGTTTAACCGTCTTTTGATATTTTTCTGCAAAGGGAAGCTGTTCCTTAACTAATTTATGGATAAAATCTATTTGCTCTCTTGCCGTAATCTCCAAACTACTGTCCAGCCAAAATGTATCGATTCCTCCAGAGATATCTTGATTTCCGTAGTCTAAGAGGTTCATATAATGTTGCATTTGTTTTTTACCGATATCGCGAGCCATATCTTGATAATACCAGATAACAGAATGTTTCATCCCTGAAGCAAGGGTATGATCGCGATTCCAATTCTCAAATTCTCTAATAGTTCCATCCCAGCGCTTTACCTCATATTCATCTCGGATGGTTGAAGTTTGAAGTCCAATTAAGGCGTTCGGTACTTTAAAGGTTGATTCTGGTGTGAATCTTTCTTTGCTTCTCTCTTGATTGTAGACGAAGGTTTTACCCTTTAGATTTCTCAAAATGATAGTCCCATCTTTTCCCTTTAGTAGCTTCTCAACATCATGCAGTTCCTTCTCTTTGTGCTCTTTTGCCTCTGCTCCCGTTTGCCCCATCGTGAATACAAGCAGAAGTGCGAGTAAGACTATAAATCCAATACGAAACTTTCTCATGTTATTCCTCCTTTAAAAATTAATTTAATGATAGAAAAAGCATTGTTGCTAACTTATACTATAATCATCACATATGAGATTAGAAAGCCATATTTTTTTCATCTGTACCCTTACAATCGAGGAGGATAAAGAAGTGGAAAGGAAATATAAAGAGACGATTCATGAAATCGAGAAAAGAATGGAAGAAGGACTGCTCAAGCCTGGAGATCGTCTACCTTCCATCCGTCAATTATCCAAGGAGCTACAATGCAGCGTGAATACCGTTATAAAGGCCTATGATGAGTTGGAAAAGATGCACAAAATCTATTCCGTACCGAAAAGTGGTTATTTTATGGTGGGTAGCCAGCAATCCAAAAATTCCTTCTTCTCTGAAAGAATAGACTTTTCTGCTGCCGGTCCTGACCCGAGTCAAATGCCTTATCGAGATTTTCAACATTGCATGAACCAGGCAATTGAACGGTATAAAGAGGAGATGTTTCATTATTCAGAACCACTAGGACTTGCTTCCTTGCGTAAACAGCTTTCCAAACAACTACAGTATGCTCAGGTTTTTGCACCACCGGAACGTATTTGTGTCGTATCTGGCTCTCAGCAAGCATTAGATCTTCTGCTTTCTTTTCCTTTTCCAAATGGGAAAGAAGAGATTTGTACAGAGCAACCCACTCATCCCAGCTTTATCCAATCTCTCACCAATCGTAATCTTCAAGTCAATGGGATTGAAATGACGAATAATGGAATTGATTTGAATCATTTAGAGAGGATTTTCCATGAGAAGGAAATCAAGTTATTCTACACCGTGTCGAGATTCCAAAATCCTACCGGATATTCTTACACTAATCATGAAAAGAGAAAAATCGTGGAGCTAGCACAAAAATATGATGTCTACATTATCGAGGACGATTATATGGGAGATCTTGACACATCAAGAAAAGCTGATCCGATGTATGCCTATGATCCGTCTGGGAGAGTTATTTATACAAAAAGCTTTTCCAAAGTGCTATTGCCTGGATTAAGACTCGGTGTTGCTGTGTTATCCGAGGCACTACTCGATAGCTTTGCCAATGCTAAATTTGCAGCAGATGTACATACCCCTGTCATTACTCAAGGTGCGCTAGAAATATATTTACAAAGTGGGATGTACCAAGCACACATTGAAAAACTCAGACAACAATATAAACGTAAAGGCACCCTCCTAAGAGATGCTTATGAAAAATACCTTCCTAATGAGACAAGCTTTACTAGCGGAGATTCAGGTTTTTATTCAACAATTGAGCTACCAAAACGTATAAAAGGCAAACAACTTGTTGACCACCTTTTTCATAAACATGTACTCGTCCAAGATGCCACAACTATGTATCTCCCAAAATATCGTCAAGAAAACCGTATTCGACTAAGTGTATCACAGGTTAAAGACAAAGATATCCCAATTGGCATAGAAAAAATTAGTCAGGCAATACGGGAATTACTTGTGAAGAGATGGTAACTAGTAATTTTTAAAGTAATGCGTGTTTTGTATGTTGCTAGAATAGTGAGTCTTTTTCAAGATATATACCTTTATCTTGGTTATCTCGCGCGGATTAAACAACTTTGCCAAGATATATTTTTTTATCTTGGTTATCTTACTTGGCTTGTGCAACATGGCCAAGATATTTTCTTTTATCTTGGTGATCTCGCTCGGATTGAACAACATTACCAAGATATAACCGTTTATCTTGGTTATCTCGCTCGACTTGAGCAACTTGGCCTAGATATTTTCTAATTATACAAAAACAAAAGATTGTAGAGCATCAATACTCTACAATCTTTTTCTCGTTATTCCTCTGCTGCTTTTTTTCCTTTTCTAGATCGAACCAGAGCAAATAGAATTGCTAATAATAATGCAGCGACTCCTGCGATACTAACAGAAAATAGTGGTTTATTTTCATAGAATTTTGTTAATACACTTTTTTCTGTTATTTCAAAAGGTAAGCTTCGCGTTACTTCATTACCTGCTTCGTCGTATGCAGTAACTTCTACATTATATTTATTAATTTCTGAGAAATGGTATTGGACGACTTCGTTACCATCTTGTTCACTAACATCTCCATCATATGCTTCACCATTTACGGTAATGGATTTTATTTTATCTTGTGGATTATCTAATTGAATAGATAAATCAACTGCTTCTACATATTCTTTGTTTTCTTCAGCTCCATCAAATATGACCTCAGGCTCTGTTTGATCAATGATAAATTCAATTGTTAATTGCTGAATATTACCAGCTTGATCTCTTACCTCGAAGTAGAGAACATGTTTTCCTTCGGATTCAATTGGATCACCTAATTCATAAGGCTCTCCGTTTAGAGTAAGAGCAATAATATCATATGCAGTCATATCATCAATCAGCAACTCAGGAATGACGACATCATTTAGATATTTACCAGAAATTTCTTCATTAAAAACGATCTTTGGTGCTGTCTTATCGATCGTAAATACGATCGTTCTTTCGGAAACATTATCCGCTAAATCGGTGATCAATGCTTTTAGCACATAATCTCTTTCTTCCGTTAGCTGTAAACCATTTTTAAAGGCTGCACCGTTTAATGTGATAGAAGTTCTCTTCTCATCTAAATGCTTATCTGAGTATTCAACCTGTGGTCTAATATCTTTATTGAAAAAGCCTTCAATAATACCTGTAATACTTAATTTAGGCTTCGTCGTATCAAGAGTAAAGCCTACATTTAATGTTGTTTCATTTCCGGCTTTATCCTGTGCGATCACTTCATAACCGTATTTCATTTCTTTAGAAGCTAGTGGCACATTACCAGCAATATTACCTCCATTATTCAAACGAACAGATACAATCTTATCTTCCTCGTTATCCAGTTGGAAAATAGGCTGGAACACATGATTTATATAAGATCCATCGACCAATTCCTTATTGTCTCCACCCATCATTGGTGTGATGACTGGTTTTGTTTTATCAATAGTAAAGGAGAGTGTTGCCGTATCGCCATTATTTGCTTTATCTACTGATTCCACAAAAATCTCGTAATCTCCTTCTTGAGTGAAACGATGTGCAAAGCTAGCGATGGAATTTTGGTAACGATTATTTGTAATCGCAAAACCACCTACCGGATAGTTTTGTCCATTTCTTGTTACACGAATTGTGTTCAAGTCAAAGTTCACATCTTTTATCGTTACACCTACTGGTACATCTGTATTGTAATATTCGCCATCCTCTACCCCTGTAATATCAATCACTGGTTTTTTCGTATCAATAACAAAACCTTTTTGTGCGGTTCTTGCTTTATTACCAGCATCATCTGTTGCATTCATTCTCACATGATAGGCACCATCTTGGCTGAAGCTATAACGCAACTTCGATAAGAAATTACTAGTTCGCCATGATGCTCCTCTATTTCCTTCGACTGCATTAGTGATATCTTGTCCATCCTTCGTTACTTGGAACTGAACAGTATTTCTTGCAAAATTAGTTTCTTCAATTGTAAATTCAGCGCTTCTTCCATTGTTGTAATATTGGCCATCCTTCACATTATTAATTGCAAGGGCTGGTGCAGTCTTATCCACCGTGAAATCAACAGTTTGAGTTTCCCCTTTGTTCCCCGCCATATCGGTTGACTTAATCTGAACTCGATACGTGCCTTCGCTAGTAAAGTTATACTCCCAATCCATCGTACGTCTTGAGAAGATCGGTGCTTTTCCAGTGTTATATGCTTCCATTTTTCCGGTTGAATAATTTAATTTATAGACTTTTAGCTCTGTCTTTTTTTGACTAACATTGGCATCATCAACATCTACTTTTGCTTTTTTGCTAGTGCGATAATGTTGCTTATCTGTAACACCAGAAATGGAAATTTTAGGATTCATCGTATCAATTGTAAAGATATCGACTTGTTTATCTGCTTCATTACCAGCTTTATCGATTGCAGTTACTTCTACTTTGTATGTTCCATCTTCCGAGAAGCGGTAAGCTTGTTTCCTTTCATTTAATTCCGTTTTTCCCCAATTTTTAGATGCATCTCGATATTTAACAAAATTACCTTGGGCATTTTCACGTAGAATATTGACTTCCACATCTCTAGCAGAGAAATTATGTTCTTTAATCGCTACTACTTCTGTTTGGCTCTTCTTATTGCTATAATCATCCAATTTAGATAGTTCGATTATAGGTTTATCATTATCTACTGTGAATGAGATGCTTTTTTTTCCTGAATGAAGTGCTTTATCATCTACTTCAACTGTGATTGTATAATCTCCATTTTCTGAAAAAATGTCTTTATACAACTTATAATTATATTGACCGCTAGCCATTTCTTCCCATTTACCGGGTTCCTTATTGCCTGCTTTTTCATCAGGATAAGTCTTTTTGTCCCCATTATCATCGATAACGGTAACAGTTACTGTTTTCTTTTTTATATTTCTCTCTGTTACTTCTACTGGTATAAGATCAGAAATATATTCTTCATCATCATCAATCATACTTTCTATCTTATCCCAAGTTACGTACTTATCCTTTAATTTATACCCAACACTAATTTTAGGTTCTATCTTATCAATCGTAAAATTAACTTTCTCTTCTGAGCGATTCCCTGAGTGGTCAATTGCACTAATGTAAATCTCATAATCACCATCGTCAGTATAAGTATGATTATATATAATCTTATTTCCTTCTTGGACAACATCTTCAGGTTTAAGCTTGATATCATCCAACATTATTTTATAGTCTTTTAAATTTACATCTTCAATCGATAATGAAACCTTTCTAGACTCGTCAGGAAACTCCCCGTCTTTCACACCGACAATATTTATTTCAGGTTTTTCCTTGTCAATAATAAAACTTTGATTAATAATTTGAGAGACATTACCTGCTTTATCAGTAGCATGTAAAGCAATATCGTATTTACCGTTCTTTTTGAAAGTATGAGTCAAAGTTGAGACTTTTTTTTCATTTTTCCAATCTTTATTTTGTTTTTCAATTTCGCTATGAGTAATATCCTTTTCATTTCGTTTTACAGTAAACGACACGTTATTCTCAAGATAATTTATTTCATCCACTTGGAAAGTAATAGTATGATCACCATCATAGTATTTTTTATTTAAATTCTTTACTGCAACCTGTGGAGCACTTTTATCTATTGTAAATTCAATTCGTTGTTCAGACATACTACCTGCTTTATCAACTGAAGATAGTAATATTTCAAAAGTTCCTTCTAAACCGAATTCATATTCCCATTTAGCAGATTTCTTCCCAAATACGAAAGTAGTATCAATATCTATTTTCTCAAAGTTTCTCTTATTGTCATTCCACTTATTTACAGATAATCTAATAGCCTCTTTATTCAAATTGTTATCTTCTACTTTAACTTCCACTAATTCCGATTTATTCGAATGTTCATTATTATCAACGCCACTAATAGTTATTTCAGGTGCGTTTTTGTCTAAAGTGAACGTCACTTCTTCCTCAGTTTTATTACCAGCTGCATCCTCCGCAATTACAGTAACCTCATACTTTCCTTCTTTATTAAAAGTATATTCGGCACTAGTTTCATATTTTTCGTTTTTCCATTCAATAAATTCTTTATCTGAGCATTCCGCCTCTTTGAAGCATGATTCTGTAGTACCATCTTCATTATGTTTCAATATTGAAATGTCAACATCATTGTTCTCATAGTTGTGTTCCTTAACAGTAACTACTTGGGTATGGTTTTTGGTAATATAAGATTTTACATCTGACATTTCAATAATCGGTTTTGTTTTATCATATACATAAGAAACACTTTTCTTAGTATTTCTACCAGATTTGTCTTTGGCTTCAATAGTTATAGTATATTGTCCTTCTAGTTTTAATTGTTCTTCCTTTAAATCAAAACTTTTTCCATTGTCGCTTTCCTTCCAACTTCCAGCTTTCTCATCATTGTATATTACTTCATTTCCCTCTAAATCTGTATACTTTATTTGAACTTTTGAGCTGTCTAAATATTTATCTTCGACTCTTATATCAAACAAGTTTGAAAAGCCACCGTGTTTTTCAATAAATGTTTGTGAAACATGTTGTTTATCAGTAATTGGTGTATTTAATACTGCATCTGGGTCTGTTTTGTCAACTACAAACTCATAATTCTTTACTATATCACTTCCAAATAAAGGGTTAGCTTTAATTGTCAAGAAATATTTCCCTTCATCTCCAAAAGTCTGAATAACCCAATATAGGTATCCGAAATTATTGACATTATTATAAAGGAGTTCTTTTTTTCCTGTTGCTTCATTTAATTTCTCCACAGTATAGGAATTCTCAATTCTGTCAAAATTCCAATAATTAATATGCAAAGTCAAATTATTTGAATTATATATTTTTAAATCCTTGTTATTTTGATCTTTTACAGAAATAAGGTCACTATCTTCAAATAATGTAAATTCTTGATTTACATTAGTTACGTTTCCTGATTGGTCAACAAGTTTTCCTTTAATTATATAATGTCCATCTTCATTTACGTTATATGAAGGAATATCTTGTCCATTATAGTTTGAAAGAATATCAATTTCTTCTTGTTTACCAGAATGAACTTCTTTTATTAATTTAATAGAACTTTTTTCTCTATTGAGATTCGGTTCTATGATATCAAATGATAATTCAAAGTTTTCTTGGTAAACATGGTTATTTATAAAATCACTATCATTATCTACTGTCATATTTATGTGAGGTGCTTCTTGGTCTACAGTAAGTTTGAATTCAATTTCATGCTCTCCATTACCTTGCTGATCCTTCACTATTGCTTTCAGGTGATGACTTCCATCTTTCTTAAATTCAAAGGCTTCAAGTTTAGCTGTTGATCCACTGATATCAATAGTATCTTCTAGTTTATTATTATTATGAATAATCGAAACTGATTCGATATCTATTCCATTTTCAATAGTAATATCAACTGTATTAGTACCAATAAAATCTCCATTATTGACTTCTTTTCCAGAACTAGTTATTTTCCAAACAGGAGCTTCCTTATGAACATAAAACATTAGGTCTTCTGTAGAAGTATTACCTGCTTTATCAACTGCAGTAATTTTAAGTCGATAAGCACCGTCCTTTGTAAACTTCAGCTTCCCAACGTTTTTATTCCATTCGAAAGTTGAAGTAATATCTTTATCATTCAGTTTAATAAATTTGTTTTGTAAATCATCTTCCAATTCTACGGTTATTTCAGGGTACTCAGCATGGTATACTGCTTGATCATCAATACCAGAATAATTAATCACTGGTTCAGTTGTATCCTTTTTCACAGAAAATTCAATAGGATTTTTATCTGCTGGGATCTCCCAATTGTTTGTCCCATTAATATTCAATTGAAAATCAACTTCACCATCTGTCATGGCATTTGTATCGACAGACACATTGTATATACCGTTAAATACTCCTGAGTCATCTTTTACTTTTTGAACAGTTATGGCTTCTTTTTTGTAACTTGACTGTACATCAAACGGTTGTTCACCCGTCTCACCATCAGCTAGCTTACTATAATAGGAGCTTAAATCAACCTTAAAAGAAATACTGTCCCTATTTGTTACCCATTCCTTATCAAAAGAACTCTCTTCACTTAAATCCCATGTTTCACTTCCAAAGACAATTTTCATATTCAATTCACTTGAAGAAAAGACACTAGAAGTAAAGATAAATGCAGTTAAGACAGATAGTGTTAAAATGGAAAATAAAAGATACCACTTACTATTACTCTTTCTTTTGCTACTTCTCACCTTTTTCCCTCCTTATGTTCGGATGCTTGATGGACAACGACTATGTTTTCATCCATCTCAAAAAATGGATCTTTCTCTTCATCCATTAGTTCTGTTTCATTTAATAACGCTGTTTCGTTTAATAGAGTCGTTTCCTCCAACAGAGCAGTTTCTTGATCAGCATCCTCTAATAATTCCGTTTGTGTGTGGGCATGTTGCTGCTGTTGTTGAGGCTCTATCTTCATTTCTTTACTACTTTCACTTGTATGATTAAGCTTTTTTAAGCGGATGCTACTAGAGGTATGGCCCTTTCCATCACCAATTTGAAAGGTTGCGTTATCGAGTTTTCGTTTTTTTCTACTAAAACGAACTCCTATTAAATCTTCTATTACATGACGGATATCAAGCTTGATAAATAACCAAATTGCGATAGGAAGGGTGATGAGTGCACCAATAATTCCTCCATATAGCATGATTTGATACGTTAGTTCCATATCACCCCTCCTAAATGACTGAAATGTTTTGAAGTCTACGTTTTAGCTTTTCAAGACCCTTATCATCACGAACGTTTTCAATCTTCGTTAATTGCTGATAGTATTGTTTTACCTGCTTGAAATTTCTTTTTCCTTCTGACTTTCCTTGTTCTATATCTATCAATAAATTAATAAGCTTTAAATAGGCATGATCAGATTGTGGATATTCCTTAATCGTATCTTGATATTGCGTAATAGCGAGCGAGTCCTCACCCATATCATCATAAATATTCCCAATCGTTATCATGATATCTTCTTGATCTGGCACGCCTTCCAACAAGAGCTCTTCATACGCATCCATTGCTTTTGTAAAATCCTCGCGGGCATTCGCTGTATTGCTAGACAATAAACCTCTACTATAGAAGGCTTGAGCAAGTTTACGCTCAAAGTCTTGCGCGAATCTTGTTGTAATATCTGGATTGCCTAATATTTCGACAATTGATTGCGCCTTTTCTAATATGTCAATCGCTTTTGTATTGGCATCCTCAATCTGTCCTTTGTATGAGAGATAAATATTGGCGAGCACATTATAATTTTCGATTTTTCTCGTATTATTAGCTTGGGAGTCATTATATTGTTCAAAGCTTTCCAATTCTTCGGCAAACACTCCATAATCAATATTGAGCTGCCCCATTGTTTTTGCTAATATCTCATAATACTTAGCATCTGGTAATTCTTCTTGATCAATCTTTGTAAAATATTGCTCCGCTTTCTTGTAATCTCTTAAATTATCAAAATATGTCATTCCGACCTGAAACAATACTTCATCATTTCTATCGATACCGCCATAGCCTTCTTCGATATAGCTTTCAATGTCCGCAAGTCCTGTCTCTGTATTATCACTATTAACATAAAAATTTAATAATCGAACATAGGCATCAGCCCTATTCTTATCTAAATCTATTGCATCTTTTAGTAGAGATTTAGCCTCTTCGTCTTCTTCGTTAATAATAGCTGAGTTCGCTTTATCTATTAAACTAATGTATTCCTGATACTGTTCTGTCTTCATGCCAGAGTAGCCAAAAACAGCAGTACCTGTAAAAACAAAAAACAAAACAGCAGGTGCTAGAAAATAAGCGAGTCTTTTTACTAAGAGCTTTTTATAGCCTTGGGTAAGCTTGTCTATATTCATTAAGTCGGCATATAATTGCTCTACTTGCTGATATCTTTCTTCTGGCTCCACCTGAGTACATCGCTGTATAATGTATTCCAATCCTTCTGGCAGGGTGGAATCCCATGTTCGGATTGGTCTGATTTCAAAAGGAGGCTCGCTTAAACTCTTACCAGTCACTAAATGATAGAGGGTAACACCTAAACTGTAGATATCGGTGCGGTTATCTGTCTGCTTACCAGCAATTTGCTCGGGAGCAGCATATGCTTTTGTTCCCAAATTCGTCGTATCTGTGGAACTTTCTGACTTATACTCTCTGGCGATCCCGAAATCGATCAGTTTCACCTTTCCATCCGGGGTAAGCATAATATTGTCTGGCTTCATATCTCGATAAATGATCGGATTGGGTTTTCGGTTATGTAAATAGGCTAATACATCACTTAATTGCTTCGCCCACTCCACCACTTCCTCGGCAGATACGCGATGTTCCCGCTCTAGCTTTTCTTTTAAGGACTCGCCTTCGATGTAATCCATCACAACATAAATACCATTTTTGGTCTCAATAATGTCATAGATTCGCGGTAAGGCTGGATGCTCTAACTTTTTTAACATATTGGCCTCAATGACAAGACTGTTGATTAAAATTTCATGATTGCTGTTACTTCTCTTTCGGATATCCTTGACTACTAACGATTTCTTCAATCGACTATCCATTGCCAAATAGACGATACTCATTCCACCACGGCCAATTTCCTTTAATATCTCGTAACGTCCATCCACGATTGAGCCTATCTGTAACAAATTTCTCCCTCCTTTCACACAATATTGACAAGAACTGCTGTAATATCATCTGTTTCTTCCCGATCTCTCAAATTTTGCACAAGAGACATGATGGCAGACTCCATATTTTCCTTCGAAAACGTAGAATAAGTAGTTATTCTATCCTTTATCTCTCGTTCTGTTAGTTTTTGATAGAAACCATCTGTACAGAGTAGCAGAAGCTCGCCACCTGTCAGCAGTCCACTCGTTTTAACAACTTCTATTGTTGATTGAATACCTATACACTGAAGTAGTACATGCTTCTTCGGATGTGACTTTGCCTCTTCCAAGGTAATCATGCCTCGTTCCACTTCTCGTGCAACTAACGTTTGATCCTTTGTAAGCTGATAAATATCATCACTTAATAAATAGGCCCTACTGTCACCAACTTGAAAGGTATAATAGCTTTGATTAATAATGAAAATTGCCGTTAACGTGGAGCCCATTTTTAGCTGGTGCTGTTCGCCATATTGTATTAACTGCTGATTGAGGTGTTCAATTTTATTCGTTAGGTGAAGCGGAATGTCCTCCTGATCGGATTGCAGTAAAATGGGAAGGGTTTGTTCGAACCAGTTCGCTAATCCCTCGACTAGCATTTTACTTGCTATTTCCCCTTCACTAAGTCCGCCCATACCATCACAAACGACAAATAAACCAACCTGACCATTTTTTGTTCTTGCTGTTTTTATCATTAAGGCATCTTGATTTGCCTGTTTCGCTAAACCTTGTTCCGTTTTGTATGCTGTAATAAAAGGCACCAATTCGCCATCCTTTCCTTTTAATATTTTGGCGTTACAATGGATACCGTGATATTATCTGTAGCCCCTCTTTGATCCGCATCCTTAACCAGACAATCAGCAAATGACTGAAAGGTTTGATCAGATCCTTGCAAAGCCCTAAAGCCTTCTAATAATGCCTGTTTCGGATAAATATTATAAAAGCCATCACTACATAAAAAGAATGTATCCTGTTTGGAAAAACTTCCTTCCGTCATAAAAGGAGAAAAATCCTCTGTTATTCCCAAACATTGGAGTAATAGGTTTTTCTTAGGATGCTTTTCTGCTTCTTCTTCTGTTAAGAGATTCTTTTTAACCTGATCCATTACCCAAGAATGATCCTCTGTTAATTGGACTAATTGATAGTTTTCTTCCTGCTCTTGCTCAGGGTTTTCTGAGATTTGATAAATTCTGCTATCCCCAATATGGGTGATAAAGTATTGATTCTTATACAAGAACAGGATAGATGCGGTTGTTCCCATTTTGTTGCCTAGCTTCTCACCTTCAGAAATAAGCGTCGCATTCGCTTTCTGCAACAATTTGTCTATTTCGCTTGCTATTTTCGTAAAAGGATAAGGCAATGCTAGCATTGGAGGTACTTTTTTTCGAAACCATTTATCAATCATTGTCACAATGGTTTCACTAGCGACATCACCCGCGTCATATCCGCCCATACCATCTGCTACAACGGTAACTAGCATTTCATTTCCTTTACGATCCCTAATGGTGTTGATATAGACATTATCTTCATTTGATTGTCGGACTGAACCTGTATGTGTGGAGATACCATAAAACCAATTTTGTTTCCTTTTTCTCATAAGCATTATCCTTTGTGGAAGGTGTACGAGATTTTTGCAAGTTTAATTGTATCTCCATCATTTAAGGAATAAGGTTTATAGGCTACTAGTTTCTCCCCATTTAACTTTGTTCCATTTTTCGATCCAAGGTCCTTTACTGCAAATGAAGTACCATCTGTGTTGATTTCAATATGTGTTCTGGAAACGCCAACCGTATCTTCAAAATAGCTCACGGAGGATTGATTTCTACCGATGATAAATGAATCTCCTGTGATGTTAATTCTTTCCGTTTGCCCATTACGAGAGATCTCCAAATAGGCTAAAGTGCTTACTTGCTCATCTTGATCTTCTAGCATTGCTGTTGCCTCTGGTTGTGACAATAGCGTAGTTTCTTGATGTAAATTTTGAAAATAATTTTCACTATTTACCGCTCTTGCCATTGGCTGTTCCATCGGCTTCGGTGCTTCTAGTTCCTGTTCGTCGATTTTTCTTGGACTAAAACCTTGCTTACGTTTTGATTGTTTGGGCTTTGTATCCATTTCTTCTTCTATATCTTCAGCTTCATTACTCCCTTTTCCATATACCGCCAAGAAATAATATCCAGCTGCAACTACCGCAATGGATAAACCAGAACAAATATATAGCATTCCCTCACTAGGTATACTTGTATAAAGCTTCCATATAATAGCGAAAGCAAGGAATCCAAGACAGAGAATAACTATGAGACTTGGTCCTTCTTTCTCTTCCTGTTGATTTTTTACTGGTTTCTTTTCCTTTTGTTTGGCTGCCGCTTTTTTCACCGGCGTTTTCTTGGTTGGTTTTTTCTGAATAGGCTCTTCTTTCGGTTCAGGTTTTTTCTCTATTTTCTCTTGTCGAGGTGTTTGTGGAGAAGAATATTGAATTTTCTTTATTTCACTTGGTTGAGCTGCGACAGGTGTCGGAGCTGGTGTTACTAGTTGTTTACTGTTTTTTCTCAATATATTCAATTTATTCAAGAGATCCTTTAATTGGAAATCGGATCCATTAAAATAGCTCGTAAGTTGTTGAACCCCATCCCCAGACAATGATTTCACATATCCGACCAATTGGAAAAATAATTCTCTAAATTCTGCATGTAAATCAGGCTTCTGATCTAGTTGCTTTAAAGGAATATAGGCTAAGTAAACTTCTTTTACATCATTCTCCACAAAAATAAAGCTATCTTTTAATACAAAATGCTGTTCGTTGAGCATAAACTCTTTACTGGCTTCTATAGTGGAGCCAATTCGATAAAGCAACTCATATAGTTCACTCATCGTTAACGATCTTTCTCTTACATATTGGGAGAGCATTTTTTTCGAGGAAATATCATAATAAAACTTCACATTAAAGTCTATCTCCTGCACCTCAAGTGGCAACACATGATCTATCGTATTAGAACTCATCATGTTCACTTGAATTTTGGCTAGCTCATCACTTTGTATCGAAGGATCTTCTCGATGGATTGTCATAAAATGGCCATTTTGTTGTTCAAAGTCACATGTTAAGCCATATATCGTTTCATTCATTTATTATCTCCTCTCTCTAACTTGTAGAAAGTTTCTTTTTCTCTTGCCTATTAATTTGCCTCCTCAGGGGTGAATTCCCACGTTACGGAAGTAGCCAAATTGTCTAATGCACCGTAGTTAAGGACTAACCGATAAAATTCTGATTCACTTGTATCAAATACGAATTCTCCTTCAGCTGTGTCTCCAGGAGCAATCTCATCAGGTAATTGTTTTACAGAATCGAAAAATTCATTGCCTTGCAAAAGGTCTTGGTCATCAAAAAGATCGGCCCAATAAACATCTTCACCTCTTAAAGGTTCCTCTCCTACGTTTTTGACACTAAAATCAACGACTATAAAAACATCATTCATTAATTTTTCTCCATGAAAATCCTCTAGTAACTTAAAGGAATGTAAGGTCATCTCATAATCGCCAAAATTACTTTCTACTTTTCCCGTCTCCCCTATTTTGAGAATATCTTCATTACTAGTAGATAAGGAATCCTCTTGATCAGTTGAAGATGTACTTGAATCTTCGTTATTCTTTTTTTCTGATGATACTTCTTTTGTATTATCTACATTGGCCCCCTCGTCAACCGAACTACACCCTACTAATAATCCTGCTACTATGATTGCTATAATAATCCACTTTAACTTTGACATTCAAATTCCTCCATTTCTAGTTGAGCCAATTTGTATACTTTTTTAAAAATAATACATTGTCAACACTATCCCTGGTACAACAGCATACATAAAGGGATATTGTTTAATTTTCAGCTCTAGAAAAGCTTCCATGGAAAGCTTTGGTTCCTTCTTAAATATTGTTAACACCCATCGATAAATATAGAAAATAAACTTCTTTATTACTCTAAACTTGAAAAAAATGATAATAATTAGACTTATTAGACCGGCAAAAATGATAGAATAAAGAATTCCATATAGAGAAAATTCCATTCCCATAATTGCTCCAACACCAGCAAATAGTTTGACATCACCTGCGGCTAATGCCTTAAAGAGGTATAATAATAATAAGACTAAGACGCTTACCACTAAGCCAAGTAATGAGAAAAGCAAACCACCAATTAATCCTGTAATAACATGATAAGCCAACCCGACAATTACCCCTGAAACGGTTAACCAATTAGGAATTTTATTGAAGCGAACATCCATAATGAAAGCAATCAAAATATAAAGAATTAATAGATAAAACTGTAATGACATATAGATAATTTCCTTTCTATGATCCGATCCATGCTTTTTCTTTCGCATGTTTTTCTATAATGAATGTTTTCTCAATAAAGGGAATTGGTAAATCTAACTCATATTGAGTGGTTAATTCGACATATTTGTCTCCACCACTCGCAAACACATTTGGTAGCTTTGCTGTAGTAACCTTGACATTATCTGCTTCTACAATGTTCATCTCATCCTCGGTCTGGAGATAGTGCTTAACAATCGGATTAAGTACAGCTGCACTTGCTGAATCGAGAGTTTGTCCTACTTTTTCTTTGATGCTATTATAGGTGCCTTCGCCAAGACTATCTTTTACGGACTGCTCAATCAAATCTAAGTTCTCTGAAACACCAGCTTCAAGTTCCCTATATATTTCATTTCCTTGTGCCAGTGTATGCACCTCATCTACTAGAACCTGTGCAGGATACAATTGTGTAGCGATTTGTTTTGCTGTTTCCGATGTTGCTCGATTAATTGCAATGTCTACTAAAGCGAATTTGATCATATAAATAAGAAATACTAAGAAAAGGATAAAGAATGGCATCACAATTGCTGCTTCCAATGTTATACTTCCATCCTCTTTTCGTAAAAATCGCTTCATTCTGTCACCTCCCGGCTGAGTATAGGATATCCTTATACTAATAAGCTTGATTAAATCATGATAAAATAAAGGTTTCTATATTAGACTTCCTTTTATTTTTACGTTAAGTCACTAGTGATAAGAGGAAGTCATTTAACGTGAAAATAAAAGGATCAGAGTGATGATAAATCGTTAGTCATCACTCCCTCCAATATTACTCAGCGCTCGATTGTTCATCTTTAAAGAGTAGGAAATAGTCATCAAAGAAATGAACTCTATAGTAATCAGATTCGTTTACATCATAAACAATATCTCCTGTACTTATTCCACCTTCTTTTGGTGTTAATTCTAACTCTAGTTCTTCCCTTTCGTTTTGGACGGAATCACCTTCACTATCCTCAAGGTGTGATTGTATAAACATTGCTTCATAATTATATTCATCTATTAAATTTTCAATAGTAATATTGACTAATAGGAATCTATCGTTTTCTGGTTTAACTCCATTTAGTTCTTCTACAAATTCAAATGAATTCACAGTTAGTTTTACGTGATCATGTGTTATATCGTTTCTTTCAAATTCTGTAGTATCTCCTACTCCTAAATCATCGGGATAACGCTCCAATACGCCATCTTTTGACTCTTGAGAAAACTCTTCATCACTCTCTTCTTTTTCCGAATTTTCTTCCATATCACCTGTATTCTCGTTTTCCTCTGGCTCTTCATTCACTTCTTCAACAGGCTCATTATTTTCTTGCTCATTCTCATTAGCTGTTTGTTCTGTTCCTTCATCAGAGTTGCATCCAATTAATACTACAGCTATTAGTAAAGCTATCATGATTAACCTTAAGTTCTTCATCATTCACTTCTCTCCTTCTCTATTATTTTAAAAAGGTGTTTTATTTTCAGCTTTAATTACTTCATATTGAAATAATCAAAAATAAGAATAAAATACGGATATTGGAGTGATGGAATGTTTATCCACCACTCCGTTAAGATTAATTTGATGCTTCGTCTGCACTGAATTCCCAGGTTAATTCTGTCGCAAATGCACCCAATGCATGGTTATAAATCAATTCGTATGAATTAGATTCTGGTACAGAAAACAGAAATTGTCCTTCCATTGATTTACCAGGCTCTATCGTACCATCAATAAATTCTATTGACTCATTATGAAAATCATTCTCACTCCTAGTCTCGTCCTCAGTAAATAAGGAAGCCGTGTATAAGTCTGTTCCATTTAATGCTTGATCACCTGTATTATCCACTCTCGCTTCAACCAAAATATAAACTTCATCTGCATCATTCGGCTTTTTACCATCTAAATCATTTAAAACCTGGAATGATTCAAAGGTGATTTCGTAATTACCTATTGTGCTTTCCACTACTCCTGTTTCGCCTAATCCCAGAACATCGCTATTATTATCAGCAGAAACCTCCTTACTATCTGATTCCTCACTTTCATTTTCGTCATTACTATCATTTACTTCCTCAGAATTTTCATTACTTCGCTCTGAAGTTGCCTCATCTTCTTCAGGTTGCTGCTCATTATTGCCATCTGAACTACAACCAATTAATAAAATACCTAGCAATAATGCAATGGTAATTAATTTAAACTTTGACATAATCATTCTCCTTTTCGTTCTATTTAATGTGTTTTATATTTCAAAACTTGTCTTACAATCAGTAAAACAAATTTTAATTAATAAGAGAAATGAGCATCACTTTTGAATACAAATCGTCCATCTTCTGACTGTCCATCAAGTGCACCAACTAAATTAAGCGTATTTGCAATTTGTGGCACAAATATTAAATTAGCAGAGGTCTCTGCTGTTCCTTCAACATAGGTTTGACGATCTATCAGACTTACGCCAGTGTTTTTTTCAATTACTGCCATAATTCTTCTTAATCGTGCATCTCCACTCGGATTCATAAAAAGGAATAGCCGCAGGTAATCATGATAAAACATCGGCAAAGCATCTTCACTAGTTAACCTATTACTTAGTATAGGTGTACTTTCCCCTTTTGCTACTTGTTCAGTATCAACAATGGATTCTTTAAGTGAATAGGATAAAGCAGCAATGAAAACAGCTAATGGATGACCAGCAGCACGTACAACTGGTTCAGCAAAGGCTGCAATAAATCGTAATGCGAATCTAATAGCAAATAATTGACCTAAGGCCAAAGAATAATTGGCTCCTGAAGCATGTTGGCCATATAAAATATATTCTACTTCCCTGTTTTCGAACAGATAATCAGCCTTATTCTGAATACCTGTTGGCACCGCACTTTCAAAATGCAATAATATATATTCATTAACATACACTCTATCTCTTGCGTTTTTTAAAATACTTCCAATTCCCGAAAATATACTATCGACAATATCCATGGCATTACCCGCACTATCTCCTGCATTATCACCAATTTCAATTTCTTGAATCTCGCCTTCGGATCCTTGGGCATAGGCATTATATTGGTTAACAAATTGCTTTAATTCTTCATAAATTTGCTGATCGTCTGCTATTGATGCAAGATCATTCAGCATATCTTCTGCTTGATTATTACTATCCTCCGCCTGTTGTTCTTGTTGATCTGTTACGGCCTCGTCTGTTTCTTTAAATTCTTTTCGATCATCTTCTAATGTTCCAGAGCCTGAATCAATGTCCTCAATACTTGGATTAAGTGCAGCTAAAGCATCTTTTTTTATTTGCTGCAAGGCAGATTTACTCGATAAATCTATATCTGTTTCAATTGCTTCAAATAAACCTGGAACGTCCTTCATTCGTGTAATAGCTTTATCAATCGGTTCTTTTATAGAATTAAAAAACGCAGAATCGTAAGGATATTCCTCTAATTTTGCACTATTTTCTCTAATAGCTTCTTCTAAATTATCTACAGAGCTCGCTCCATCTGGAGGTCCTTCAGCAATATCCTCTGCATTTCCATAGTCATTAGACGCATCTGCATTTGCTTCATCAATAGTATTTTGAATATCCTCATTAAGATCTTTTGCTTTTTGTATTCGACTACTAATATCCTCTAGATTACTTATGATTCGAGTTGCAAGTG
The DNA here is from genome assembly GCF_055395245.1 of Gracilibacillus sp. JCM 18860. Taxonomy (NCBI): domain Bacteria; kingdom Bacillati; phylum Bacillota; class Bacilli; order Caryophanales; family Bacillaceae; genus Gracilibacillus; species Gracilibacillus sp. JCM 18860. The sequence continues at coordinate 3,981,164 of NZ_AP043868.1, read as the reverse complement.
TATGCATTTCTGATGCTTTGTTTTCTGCTTGCTCTTTAAATGTCTTGCTGTCTTTTTCTTCTTCTTTTATTTTTTCTTTATTATCAGTAACTGTTTCTCCGCTAGATTTAATACTCTTCTCCATATCTTCAATTTCTTTTTCCAGTTCTTCGATTTCTTCCTCTAACTCCTTTTTCGTTTTAGGAGGATCAAGCTTTTTACCATCTTCTAGCTTCTCTAGATCGTCTTCTAGCTCTATTAATTCTTTTTTCTTATTTTTCAATTTGGTTTCCAAGGTACTTTTATTCGTATTACTATTATCTATTTCAGTTTGTAAATCTGCTATTCTATCAGCAGAACCACTATATGTATTATAATGATGAATCACATCCGTGAAATAGTTTACGTTAGGATATGTACTGAACTGAGTATGAGTCAAATTCTTTTTGAAGGTTGCTACATCTGATTTCAATTTCTCAAAAATGCTTTCAACCTTATCTAAATGCTCTTCTCTTTCTTCAAAATCCTCTTGAATTTTCTCAGCTGTATCGATAAAAGCTGACGTTTCCTTCATCGCTTTTGTAACAAAGGTAAACTTTTCAATTAATTTTTTTACTACCTCAACTGGTGCTTTATATTTCATTTCTTCTAAGATCTGATGCTCTAATATATCAGGATCTGCCAGAGGTCTGGAGAATTCTACACTAGCACTCTCTAGCTTAGGATCAATAAAGGTAAAAGCCTCATCATTGGAAGTTGGTTCTAGATTTGTTTTTACAATATCCTCAAATTCAGACTCATAGGCTGCCCCATCGATACCGAACAATCCGTATTCTCGAAGGTCATTATCATAACCAGCTAATGCTGATCGAGCTGCACTTTGTACAGCATATTCTGATTGTTGTTCAGCTGCTAGGATGCGAGCATAATCAATCAGTACTGCATGAAAGAAGAATACAGCTGCTACGATTAATACAAAAAAGATTGTTACAGCACCCTTTGTATCATGTTTTAATTTGTACAAAAATCTTCTCATCTCTCCACCTCCTAGCAAGCTAACCAATCATCGACTTCCAATATACCCCATAATTTCTTTTCCATAATAAATGACAAAATCTGTTGTCCGGATTAGTTCTACTGGATCTTTCACTGATGCTGTAACCGTAACAGCAAAATCCTCATCTGCAATAAAGTCAACAAAATCCGGCAGCTTTAGATTACCAGATACTGTAACTCTGATTCTTCGGTCAAAGCCTACACTACTAGGCTCCTCTATTTCAACATCCCCACTGGCAAACATAGCGCTACCGTTTGTTCGTGCTCGTTCCATTTTGGCACCAGCCGCTCCACCTAAACCACCAGTTTTCAGGAATTTCTGAATTATTTGCTGCCCAATGTAGTTAGTTCGCCAATATAATCCATCTCCACCTGACATGGTTGTATATTGATTCTCAGCAAATTCTCCTGTTTCAAAATCTTTTTTACTGTTATCCCATGTAAAAGAGGTCCTCTCTGCAATTAAATGGGCTTTTTCATAAACAACTACCTTTTCATACACGACTAAACTAAATAGTATTAATGCAAGTGTTACGATAAAGATCGTTGGGAAGATGAGGGATGCCTCAATTGTAAACATCCCTTTTTCGCTTTTCTTAAAACTCTTCCAATGTTTGTGAAAGGAAAGGAACATAAATAGTACCCCTTCTTCATAAAAAATTTAAATATTAAGATCCACTTGGTACAGAAGGTGGTGTTGGGTTAATGCCTTCGATAATATCTTGTACCCACTCAACAATCGTGTTACCAAACAAAATAGCAACTCCTACAAGTACAGCAACAATTAATAATAACTCCAAAGTTCCTAAACCTTCTTCTTCAGTCCATAATTTCATTAGAAGTTTATTCATCGAATCTCACCTCCTTTAAAGGGATGGTTTGTCTATTAAAATATCCGTAAAGCCGGATATGCGACAATAATAAGTACAGCGATAAAAATCAATACCATCGGGAAGATAAGCTTAGAGGAAGCTTCCTCACCACGTTTTCTAGAGATGGCTTTTCGCTTTTCCCATAGATCACGAGATAATTCTCTTAGAGACAATGCAAGTTGATTCCCACCACGCTTGTAATTTAATAACACAGTAGTAGTGAAAACAGATACTTCCTGCACACCACATCGCTTACTGAAATCCTCCATTACTCCATTAAACGAGTCACCATTTTTTATTTTCGTCACAGCATCTGTCAATTCCGTATATAGAGGGTGTTTGACGTCTGCTTTCATCATCGTACAGCGAACAATTGCCTGTTGGACGGTTTCGCCAGCATTGACAAGTAATGCAATTTTGCTCGCAAACTCAGGTAGTTCCATAATGATATCTTGCTTACGTTTATCCATCTTTTCTTCAAGCTTTTTAATTGAGACAATAGGGATAAGGATCGCTAATACAATAGCGAAGACGACAAAGCGCTTGTCACCACCGTTTAATACAGCAAAAATACTTCCACCTGCTAGGCACAGCATAATGACGGAGACAATTTGGGCAATGAACATCTTTGTATATTGTGGTACTTTCTTGCCTGCCGAATAAAGAATCGCTACCCTTTGTTGTACATTGGCAATCTTTGATGACAGTCGTTCCATTAATTTGAACCGATCGATCAAGCATAAGGAAGCAGGGGCTAGGAATAAAAATTGGAAATCTGCTTTATTTTCTTCGATAAACAATTTATATTGACTACCTGCTAGGATAAAAAATATTAATACAAGACCGACAGATAGGCAGCAAAATATAGCACTTATTACCATTCTTTATTACACCTCGATATCCATTATTCGTTGGCAAATCCAGAAAGAGAATACTAGAATGCCTAAACAAATCGTCATAATGATAGGTCCAAATTCTGACCATTGATACATCGGCTCCATGTAATCTTTTGAGGAGTAGGTTAATAGTGCAACGATTCCGATAGGTGCTACCGCTAATGCATTGGACTCAAATCGCTTTTGGGCAACCATTACGGAAATTTCTTGTTGAATTTCAAACTTCTCATTAATCATATTGGCCGTTCTTCGAATTACCTCGACAAGATCGCCACCCGTTCTTTTACACGTAACGAAAACATCAGTAAAATTCGAAATATCCTCTACACCTGCTCTTCTACTAAAATCCTCTAGAGCACTTTCAATTGTTTCTCTGTTTTCCAGTAGTTTATTAATCTGTTCAAATTCCCTTATGATTAGCGTTTCCTTACCAGGGTAAAGTAAATATAAATCGTTTGTAACCTCTCGAAAGGCATTCTCAATCGATCTACCAGCTACTAAAGAAGAGGATAAGGAAAAAAGCGCTTGTTGGAATTGACGGCTTAATTCAGCCTTACGTTTTTTAATTAATTTCTTCTTTCTTATTTTTGGATAATAGAGACCAATGAAAGAGAATAATAATGCTAAAATGACATTTTGATAGAATATAAATCCAATCACAAATAGTACGGCACCAGCTGTAAGGGCAATGAGCAGATATTCATGCCATTTAAAGGTATACACATTGTAATCCAACATACCGTTTTCTGTAGTTGGTTCTTCTTTCACTGCTTTTGCGAAAGAGAAGGATTTTTTCTTTTTTTCTTTCTTTGACTCAGCACTTTTACTACCACGTTTTTTCTTATCGAGTATAAATAAGAGAACGACAGTAACAATACACGCTATGATGGCTATAATAAAAATTTCGATTGGAATCACCCCTTTATTAAACTTTCATACCAGCCATTTCTAGCTTCAGTTTATTTTGTAATGTTTCTCCAGTCGGCTGAAGTGCACCAATAATTTTGCCATGGGCACCTTCGCCTTCTTCTTTAAATTCATATAAAGGTGTAAGTTGAATTTGTCCATCTACAATACCTGTTATTTCACTGATAGCTACAACTTTTCTTGAATGATCACGTAATCTCGATAAATGAACCATCACATCAATAGCAGAGCCTATTTGTTGTCTAATAACAGGAATTGGAAAATGAGCACCACTTAACACCATTGTCTCTAGACGACTTAACATATCAATCGTTGAATTGGCGTGTCCTGTTGATAGAGAGCCATCATGACCTGTATTCATCGCTTGTAGCATGTCTAATGCCTCCACACCACGAACCTCACCAACTACAATACGGTCAGGCCGCATTCTCAGTGAGGATTTGATTAGATCTCGGATGGTAATTTCACCTTTACCTTCTGTATTCGCATTTCTTGTTTCAAGACTTACGAGGTTTGGCACACTCTTGATTTGCAGTTCGGCAGAATCCTCTATCGTTATAATTCTCTCATCCTTCGGAATGAAATTAGACAATACATTCAAAAAGGTTGTTTTCCCTGAGCCGGTACCTCCACTAATAAAAATATTGTACCTTGCTTGAACTAGCTGTTTTAGAAACTCCGCAACATCTTCTGTGATCGAGTTTTTCTGAATTAAGTCTTCAATGGTGAGTGGTCTTTCAGGGAATTTACGGATCGTCATCGTTGGTCCTTTTAGTGCAATTGGTGGTAGGACCACATTGACACGAGAACCATCCTGGAGTCGAGCATCTACAATAGGAGAAGAAGCATTAACGGTACGATTCACTTTACCAACAATCATCTGAATAATATCCTCTAGCTTTTCCGAACTTTCAAATTGCACCTTACTCTCATATATTTCCCCGTTTTTTTCAATAAAAATTTCATCATGGTTATTGATCATAATCTCCGTTATTGCAGGATCATCAATCAATGGCTGCAACACATCTAATCCACGAAAAGCATTGTATGTGCGTTCGATTAACCATTTCATTTGCTTCGAGGTTAATCGATTCTCATCTGCCTTCACAAAGACGTAAGATTCAATATATTCTTGTAGCTCTTCGTCCTTCATGGATTGCCTTTCATTTAAGACATCGCGAACATGCTCAATCGTTGAATTCACTAACTTTTCATCTAGATCCACCTTACACACCTACCCTTGAGAAGGAGCGAATCAATTTGTCCACATATTCACTAAATACAGGATTTTCTAATTGTTCTTTAGTAATTAATTGTTTCCATTCCGGAATATATGGAAGATAGCCATCAATCTCGATACCTGAATCGGCTAATTTAGGATCAATCATTCCTGTATATCGATTTAACACAAGCTGCACTCGATCACTAAATGCACCATCATTTAAAAGCCCGTGTAATTCCTCTAATAGATAGCTAGTTTTGTGAAAGCTATACATATCATTGGAGAGTAACCATAATACTTGATCACTTTTCTTTAATGCAGCAAGTTCAATTGGATCAAGGGCGCTTTCCAAATCGATCACAATATAATGATAGGTTTCGAGCTGTGTTAATGTATCTAGTAAAAGATTAATTTCCTGCTCACTCAAATCAAGCATTTCTTCCGCACTAGGGTGAAAATAAAAGAAAGGAACGGATGTATCTCTATCCACTACAATCAAATCTTTAAGCTTGGATTGTAATTGATCAGCATTTGTCTTCAAATAATATAAAAGTGGTGATGAGGATGGTTTGTCCTCCACATCAAAAAGCAATGCAATACTATTCACTAATTCTAGATTCAAATAGAATACCTCTAACCCTTCTTCTTTCATCTGTTTTGCTAAGTGAAAGGCAGTGGTGGTTTTTCCAGTACCTCCTGTTGCCGAGAAGACGGAAATAATTTTCGTTTCACCATCTGTCTTTTGGATCTTTTTCTTCTCGCGCTTTCCATTTCGTTCATAATGATAGGTAAGTACATTGGAAAGCAGCTGACTTAATGGTTGATATTTAAAAAGCTGCCCTACGTCACTTTCGTCCACCATACCTTCCACCAAATATAGAATAGACTCAATTTGAGGATACTCTTGAATGGATTGATCGTTCGATACGAGCAATATATCAGTTGGTTCCCCATTGTTTATGTATTGTTGAAAATGCTCTTCTTGTGAAAATAATTTCACATCAAACCGTTGCGCATAATCAGAACTTCTTATATAGTTTGCAAACAATTCTATGTATTCTATTTCTTGATCAAATAGGACCAATCGCAGCTTCTTCATGGTGACACCCCCTTCTGATTACATCATTAGTTTTAACAATCCACCAATTATAAAGACTAGCGATAGAACCCCTAGTATAATGATTATTTTCATATGAAGATTCACAGCAATGATTCCCCCGTTAATTAATAAAACTTACATGCAAAAAAATGAACTTCGACTATCTACCTAAAAATGATCATGATATAAAACTTCATCCAAAAAACGCTAAAATACCTTGAATTCAAACATTTCCAGACATTTATAGGTAAAGTTAACTATATCCAATTAAACCATAATTATTGAAAAATGATATAGGAAATCTCACCTGTTTTATCAACGTAAATAAGTCCTAGTTTTATCATGAAAATGAAACATCAAATGGTCAAAAATGATCACCCGAATGATTGAGTAATTTTTGTTACTGCTTACATTCTATACATACCAATGAATGTAAAAATGGTATAAATGTTTCATTTGAAAAAAGTATGCTGTTTTTGAATTTATTGGAAAATAAGGACTATTAAAACAAACATTACTATTTTTTCGGAATGGAAACTTTTTTGAGGTTAAGAAAGAAAGAGCAGGGATAGCTATCACTCTTTCTTTTTAATAGAGGAGAGTCTATTTTTTAGTTCTTCTTTAGTTCGAATAATGTGGTTTCTCCAGCCTTCGCATCTTCGTCCGAAATTTTTTGATCCGCTGTATACTCATCACCATTTAACAGAATAATTGGTGTAACTGTTTGGTAATTTTTCCCCGCGATAATGTCTGTATGGAATACAGCAATTGGATCACCTTTCTCGACTTTATCACCATTGCTCACTTTTACTTCAAACCCTTCACCATCTAGCTCCACCGTCTCTAAGCCCATATGTATTAAAATCTCAGCACCATTATTTGCTTTCAAACTAATGGCATGCTTTGTTTTAAACACATCTACTATTTCACCGTCGATTGGTGATACTACTTCATTACTAGATGGTTCTATAGCCACTCCATCCCCCATCATTTTCTGAGAAAAGACTTGGTCAGGCACCTGCTCTAAAGCAATCACCTTCCCTGTTATTGGTGCAACCAATTCTGTATTCTCTGCTTTTTTCTTGAACAAGTTTTTCAACATTTAAAACACCCCCGGCAATTTACCATTATAATTACTTATACCCTAATTTAGAATAATAAAACATTAACTAGTAAAAATACTCGATCATTAAGATCGAGTATTAGCGATGACTTCTTTTAATTTACTTACATTGACTCTAGCACTATCCAATGGGTCGCCATCAAATTTTTCTTGCTCAATAACGTACCAATTGACTCCTGCTTTTTCCCCTGTTTGCCATAATGTAGCAATATCTAATGATCCTTTCCCAATTTCGATGCTTCGTTTTTCACCATTCTCCACCGTCATATCCTTAATATGGAGGGAGACGATCTGTCCTTTATATGCATCGATTACTTGTAGTGGATCATTTCCTGCATGTGTTGCCCAGTAACAATCCAGCTCTACCTTCACATTTTCTTGGTTTGTTTCTTCAAAAATGATATCAAAGCCTCGCTTACCATTTCCTAGATCAAAGAATTCCATATTATGATTATGATAAGCAAACGTAAAGCCTGCTTCTCTACATTTACGACCAATTTCATCCAATTCCTCAGCAGCTCGATAATAAGCAGCCTCATCACTACGATACTCATCTGGTAAAATCGGACATATAATTAGCTCATTACCAATCGTACGGTTATACTCAAGCGATGCCTCTAACTGATCTCCGACTAAGGAATCAAATGGCATGTGACTGCCAGCAGCTACAAGCCCTGCTTCATCCATTACTTGTTTTAACTTTTCTGCAGGTGTATCGAAAAATCCAGCAAATTGGACCGCTTCATATCCCATCTCTCCCAGTTTTCTTAACGTACCTAAAAAATCATTACTTGTATGTTCTCGAACAGAATATAATTGAATAGCAATTTTCCCCATGTGTTGATCTCTCCTTTTTATAGATTGACAGCCTTACCTGTTTCTGCTGATTGATAAAGTCCGTCAATGATTTTTTGGATATTCGTTCCTTGCTTCGCATACTCGCCTGTGACATTTCCAGCTAGACAGTCCGCTACAAAAACATGAATTTCTGTTTCATGAGCATTTACCTTTGGCAAATAAGCTGGTGTAATATCAAGTAGCGTCTCATGCTTCTCCTGGTACATCTTTAATGGAAAGATATCGGCACCACCCTGATTACCCATTAAGGAAACTTGCATCAGATCATTTTTTTCCACATTCGCAGCAAAGGCTGATTCTAACACGAGTGACGCACCGTTTTTAAAAGTGATCATTCCGATCGCCATGTCTTCTACTGTGAAATTCTCGTAATCCCATGCTCCTAATAATCCGACACCTTTCTTCGTACCTAACTGTTGATGGGTTTGGCCTAAGACAACGGAAGGTTCAGGATACCCCATTAAGTATAATGCTGTATCAAGCATATGGACACCAATATCGATTAGTGGGCCACCACCTTGTAATTCCTTATTTGTAAACACTCCCCATCCAGGGATTCCACGTCGTCTAATGGCATGAACACGTCCTGCATAAATTTCACCAAGTTCACCTGCATCAATGAAACGTTTCGCTGCTTGTGTTTCCGCTTGATAACGATAATGGAAGCCGTACATTAATAATTTTCCTGAAGCAGCTTGAGCATCCTCCATTTCTTTTGCTTCTTGCTGGTTCATAGCAGGAGGCTTTTCACATAGAACATGGCAACCAGCCTGAAGGGCTGCGATGGTCGCATCCTTGTGAAATTTGTTAGGAACACATACACTCACCGCGTCTAGCTCTACTTCCTTTAACATTTTTTCATATTGATCAAAGGCATGTGGGATACCTTTCTCTTCAGCAACTTGCTTCGCTCTCTCATAAGCCACATCAGCAATCGCTACAACCTCTACTTGATCCGATACACTATGATAAGCTGGAAGATGTACACTTGTTGCAATTCCACCTGCTCCGATTAAGCCTACTCGTAATTTTCCCATTCTCTTCATCCCTTTCTTATGCCCACCACATATCTGTGGGGCTTTCGGTAATATTGACTGCCTTTAAGTTTTGGACAGCTCGAGTGAATCCTTCATCAACGGACATAATTGGATCTTCATGTTCGATACTAATCACATAATCATAGCCAAATGTTCTTAGGGCACTTATCATATTAGACCAGTCTTGGAGACTGTGCCCACACCCCACAGAGCGGAAATTCCAAGCTCTTGTTTGGATATTACCGTATGGCTGCATATCTGTTAAACCATACATGTTTACATTGTCTTGATCAATATACGTATCCTTTGCATGGAAATGATGAATCGCATTTTCCTTCGCCAAAATTTTGATAGCAGCAACTGGATCAATTCCTTGCCACCATAAGTGACTCGGGTCAAGGTTTGCACCAATTGCAGGGCTTGTTTTTTCCCTTAGTTTCAACATTGTATAAGGGGTATGTACTAAGAATCCTGCGTGTAATTCAATCCCAATTTTGACCTGGTGCTTTTCTGCTAATTCCCCAATTTCTTTCCAATAAGGGATGAGTTTTTCCTCCCATTGCCATTCCAAAACATCTGCATACTCTGTTGGCCATGGGGCTACTGGCCAGTTTGGTGCTTTCGCATTTTCGTGATCTCCAGGAGTACCAGAAAACGTATTGACAACAGGCACCCCCATCAAACCAGCTAGCTCAATGGTTTTTCTTAAAACTATATCACTTTCCTTAGCAAATGCTTGATCTGGTGTTAACGGATTTCCGTGACAGCTAAAGGCACTTATTGTTAAGCCGCGATCCTTCACTGCTTCGGAGTAAGCTGCTCGTTTCTTTTCATCTGCTAAAAGCTCATCTATTTTGCAATGAGCATCTCCTGGATATCCACCTGTTCCAATTTCCACAGCGTCCAACCCATTTGCCTTCACATGATCTAGCATTTCTTCAAAGCTTTTTTCTGCAAAAAGCACGGTAAACACACCTAATTTCATCAGAATGCTCCTTTCTTATAATGAGATATTCTTCTTCGATTCATTTGCCTCTAATGCTGCTAAAATGATTTTCAATGATTTGTAGCCTTCTTCTCCATCGATAAGTGGTTTTGTATCATTTAATACACTATGAACAAAATGATCTACCACACCTGATGATGTTTGCCCACCACTATCATTTGTTTGGATTTGACCTAGATCATAATTTACCTTTGTACCATCTGTAAAACGTGCGATAAGGCTATATGTTGGATCATCTTCCAATCGAAGATTTCCTTTTTCCCCATAAATCACTGTGGAATTATCCTCCCCACCTTTATAAGCCCAGCTTGCCGTCAATGTTCCGATAATGCCTTTTTCACTACGCAAAATCGTAACAGCCTGATCGTCTACATCGCTATTTTCCTTTGCCGATGATTCAATCATGGATGCTACTTCCACAAACTCTGTATCAAGGATGTAACGAATAACATCTGCTTTATGAACACCTAGATCCCCTAGCGCACCAATAAACGCTTCCTCTTTACGGAAGAACCAGCTATCTGCTCCGTCAATACTCCATCCTTCTGGTCCACCATGGCCGAATGTCGTGCGGAAGCTATAAATTTTACCTAGGTCGCCATTCGCGATGATTTCTCGTGCTTTTTGATGACTAGCTACGAAACGTTGGTTATGGGCGATCATTAGTTTTTTGCCAGCTTTCTCACTTGCAGCAATCATTTGCTTTGCCTCTTCATCAGATGTCGCCATTGGCTTTTCGCAAAGCACATGTTTACCATTTTCAGCAGCAAAAATGGAAACAGGGGCATGTAGGTAATTTGGTAAACAAACACTGACTAAATCGGCATCACTTTCTGTAATTGCCTGCTTATAATCCGTGTACGCCTTTGCTTGGTATTTTTCCGCTGCTTCCTGCGCTCTTTCCTCAATCACATCACAAACCGCAACAATCTCAACATTTGGATTCGCATTGTATTCTGGTAAATGACGATGAATGGCAATACTTCCACATCCAATAACAGCAACCTTTAATAAACTCATATTTATCCTCTCCTCAACTTATGATTTTGGTTCGATTTTTTCTAATGGTTTTGCATTACCGTATGTTGGATACTCTCTACCAACAGGCTTTGCCCATCTAACCGCATTTTGAATTACTTTTTGCACATCTTTATGGTAATAAGTAGGATAAGTTTCATGACCTGGTCGAAAATAAACTATACGGCCATTCCCTCTGCGATACGTACATCCTGAGCGGAATACCTCTCCACCTTCAAACCAACTCACCAATACTAGCTCATCTGGGGCAGGGATGTCGAAATGCTCGCCATACATTTCTTCCTTATCGATTTCAATAAATTCACCAATTCCGTCCACAATTGGGTGAGTCGGATCTACTACCCACATACGCTCCTTGTCATCTGCTTCGCGCCATTTTAGATCACAGCTTGTTCCCATAAGCTTTTTGAAGATTTTCGAAAAGTGACCAGAGTGTAATACGACAAGTCCCATTCCATTTAATATGTGTTCATGGATTTTGTTAACGATTTCATCTTTCACCTCATGATGAGCCATATGTCCCCACCATACTAAAACATCTGTTTCTGCCAGCTTTTCTTCTGTTATGCCATGATCTGGTTCATCTAAAGTTGCCGTATTTACCTCCACATCATCTGCTTCGAGAAACTGCTTAATCGCACCATGAATACCTTCAGGGTAGATTTTGGCAACCTCTTCGTTTTGTTTTTCGTGTCGATTTTCGTTCCATACTAATACTTTCACTATTCTTCCTCCTCACCTTTCTTATTTGATTATATACTAGTAGATTATTGTCGCCTTGAACATAAATGATATAATGAATACATGAACTATTTTGCTAAAATCAATGGTTGAAAAGGATGAAAAAAATGAAAATAGGTTTTTGTGGATATTCTTATCACAATTATGCGTACAATACTTCTCATCAATCTCGGTATGTATCCTATTTATTTCGATTACAGATTGATGGTACCGCACAAGTGAAGGTTGGAGGAAAAGAACACCCAATCGAAAAAGGGGATCTATTGATCGTAAAACCAAATGAAACATATGAGCTTTATGTTGGAGAACAACAAAAAAGTGGAGATTTTCACTTATATTGTGAGGGGGAATGGATCGATCAACGTTTCAGGCATGCACCAACCCTCTCAAAGATACACTTAGATGATACACTGCTGGATTTATGGCACCATCTAATTATTGAGGAAAGAAGACCTCTTAAAGAAAGAAACAGTGAACTTAACCAGTATTTGCTAAGTGCATTGTGTGTTTCCTTAGAAAGGTCTATTGATCGAAAAGTTAGTGATATTCATCGCCCATATATCATCACAAGAATGATGAGATATATCGAAGAGCATGCAACAAAACAAGGATTTAAGGTGCAAGATGTAGCTGACCATTGTCATCTAAGTGTATCGAGGTGTGTTCACTTATTTAAAGAACATCTGCAAACGACAATTATTGAATATGCTCAATCTATTCGAATATCTACTGCCATTAACCAAATGAAATACACGACGATGACACTAGAAAATATTGCGCTAAACTGTGGATTTGGTTCCTATTCCTACTTCCATCGAGTATTTAAGAAGCAATATAACATCTCACCTAGAGCCTATCGAGAAAAAATGTAGGCATCTATCCGGTCATTTCAGATAATATTTTTAAAAGCTCTACGCGACTTTTGATATTTAATTTTTTGTAAATAATCGATAAATAGTTCTTTACGGTACCTTCACTTATTCCTAAATGCTCCGCAATCATTCGGTTTGTCCAGCCTTTTTTCATTAATTGAATGATTTGCCATTCTCTCTTATTAAAGTCTTTTCGATGATTAAAATGCTCTTTTATATAGTGAAGTGAGCTTTCACGTTCCATCTTTAATAAGCTATCTAACCTTTTGGCAAAATGATGGACCATTTTTTGTGGAGCAACAAATTTTCCATCGATAATAAATCGTAACGTTTCTTTAAATTCGTCTAAACTAGAGCTCTTTAAAATATACCCATCCGCACAAACTGACAAAACCCGCTCAATCGATTCTTCATCTTCATAGGCAGATAATAGGACAATTTTAATGTTTGGATAAATTTCCTTTAACTTTTTTGCACATTCCATACCATCCATGATAGGCATATGTATATCCAACAAGCAAAGAAATGGGCGTACTTCCTTTTGCTTAATAAAGTCTATCACCTCTTGGCCATTAGTTAACTTTCCAATGACGCTAAATTCCTCCATATCCTCAACAAAGCTTGTTATCATATCTCTGAATAGCGTTTGTGCTTCTGCAACTACTACTGTATGTTTTACCATCTTGACTTCCTCCAGTTTTTCATTTACTCATTTCATACTATTATTATTCCTTTTTACATTAGTATGATTCACATTCCCTCATGTATGACTATTTTTCCTAATGTTTTTATATTATAAAGCATTTTCGTTCTTTTAAAAGAACATTAAGTCAAACTTTTTGTTTTTTTGTCTATTTTTGTATATGTTGTCGAAACATAGTGACTACTTGTAATAATTCATATGAGAGTACTTTTCCTTCTAAATAACGAACGCACGGATAAACTAAACCCAAGGATAATACTGGTTTATCGAGAAGAATGGCTTCTGACAACAGGGAATGTTGTCCCTCTTCCCATTCCATATAAAAATCTGCTTGCTTTAAATATTGATAAAGATTATGCTTTTCCCCTAACAAGACGATTTGATTCTGTAATTGGTATTTATGGATCTCCTCTATGATCTGATAGATGAACGGGGTGTTGCCATATAAATACCATCTAACAGATAACTTTTTCTTCTTGATTTCCCGACAAATGTGAATAAATTCATCCAGCTGTTGTGGAGTGGACCAGTTACCAGGTGAAAGAATTCTCATCCCACCTCTATCTGAAAAACCTTCGCCAATTTTTGCTGCCGCTAGCACCATTTCCAACTGATGGTTATCTCTCTGATACAATACATTGACACCCGAAGTCTTTTGCCAATGATAGAAAGAAAATGAATTGGTAATATATAGCCAATTTGGCAACTCTTCTCTCAGGTCTATCAATGGAGATATCACATGAAGATAATAAGTAACTTTCGCTGTTTCTATTTTTTCTTTTACATAAAAAACGGATACTCCTTGTGAAAAAACCAGGACATGATCATACACTCTTCTATCCAGCTGAATCAACGGACTTAAATGATTCCAAAAAACAGCTGTAATACTCGGGTAATTGTAGCTTGCGATACGAATGTTCCTTGGAATTGTCAATGGGACAAAGCTAAACTGCCAATAATGCTGGTTATTAGATTCATCCTTTTTATTACTTTTTCTTAAGTTAAGAGGAGGTAAGACACTCGCATAATCTTTTAAATATTCGTAAAGACCACGATGGTATTCCATCATTTGAACATATACTTGATCTTTTTCCTTATAATGATAATGAAACATGGACTTTATCTGTTGGATAGAGAGAATAGGATCATACGGATCAATCACCATTAAAATTTTTTTCATTGTTTGACTCCATTCCTTGTATTTGATTGGCAATGCCATCATAATCGCCAACATCTTGACAGGATTGCTTATTTTTCCAACGAATAAACTCAAATAGGACTTTATATTCTTCCAATTTCGGTCGATCAATTCCAAGCTTTTTCAATTCATAAACAAAATCATTCCATTCCTTTTCCGCAACGAGAGATTCTTTTTCTTCCCCTAGTAATGTAGAAACATCGACATGTAATACTTCTGCTATTTTTTCAACAATATGTATCGACGGGTTACCATTTGAACTTCTTTCTAGATTACTTAAATAAGATTTTGATATATTCGCTCTTTCGGCTAATTCTGATAATGTCATGTTCTTTTTCTTGCGAATGTCACTTATATTCCTACCAATCTTCATTTTTAGTACCTCTGTTCTAATGATCTTTTCACCTTATATTCGTTCATCACGTAGCTCTAAATATCTTTGTTCTGTTTCATGTGCAAGATTTTTAAGCTCAAATCCACTTTCTAATAATGTTGCTTGGTTTACCTGGATTCGCTTTCTTTCGCTGTATATCCTTTCGATTTTCTCTAGCCATAATAATTTTTCCTCAATGGAAATATAATCAATTAATTGATAACCCATATCTACTTCTTTTGTAACCGTATCAGACGCTAGAATCGGAACTCCAGTACCTTGTGCTTCTATCAGTGATGTTGAAAAACCATCGTAGAGGGAAGGATAAACAAACACATCAAATGCTTGAATCCATTGCCATTGATTTTCTTCGTTGTTTAAAATATGGACATATTCTTTTATTTTATATTGATCTATCTTTTCTTCGATCTCTCTTTGTAATGGACCATCTCCGACAAGCACTAATCTTGCTTGTGGAATTCTTCTTCTGAATGCAATGAATAAATCCAATAGATAAGAATGGTTTTTTTGCTTTGTCATCTCACCAACATGACCAATTACAAACTCTCGTTCTGTTAACAATAGGTGCTCGCGCATTTCCTCTCTCGTTGATTTCGAATAACAGAACCTTTCTAGATCGATCGCATTTCTCATCAGCACAGCCTTTTCAGCTTTCCATTTAAACAACCATTTAGCAGCATCTGTCGAACATGCAAAGTAATCGGTCGCCAGAAATAAAATAAATAAACCGACAATATTCTTCCGCATTTTTAGACTCCAAGAGCCATCATTTGCATTCTGATAGCTGTGTGCTACTCTAACCGGAATACCTACACGTCTTGCTTCTCTTAGAGCAAAGGTACTCCATTGATCTAAATGACTATGGACAACTATGTAGAACCGATGCTTCTTAAAGAACTGTCTCAATGATCGTTTATGGGCTAAATATCCTTCCGATAGACTTGGTATTCGGTAAATGTGTCCACCTAATTGTCTAATCTCGTTATCAAATTCCCCATCCCCAGTTGTCAAAAAGTCAAACTGAATTTTCTTTCTGTTTATTTTTCGATACACATTCATTAGGAAAGCTTCTTTTTCTCCATTTTTCATTTCCTCAACAACATGTAATATTCTTAATGCACTCTCCACTAAAATCCCCCTCTCCGCAAAAGACTTTCTCTTAGTCCATTGTGCTTCTCTGTTTTTTGTTAATTATTATAATGAACACTTTATTCTTTATAAAGAACGCATGTATATATTCTCATGATTTACCTTTTATGTCAACCTAAACTTGTACAAAATAGGAAATTCACCCTATTAAAACCTTTCATCAAGCAAATAAAAAAGCCACTTCGAAAGTGACTTTTATTCTTGCATCATTTTTCTTCTTTCATGTTCCTCTGTTAAGAAGTTCATAAATGTCTGGATACCAATCTTTGGTTGGTTTTTTATAAGCGAAATATAATCCTTCTTCTTATAATCATTCATTACTTCGCTTTTTTCAATTCTTGTAACAATATGTTCTACCTCTAGTGCAAGGATTTTTTTCTTGATATACTTAGTTTCTTTATATAGTGCCATTCCTACTGCTGCCATTAATGCATACACTAATATAATGGCCGTCATACCACTTTCGAATCCACCGAAAAATAGAAAGAAAATCAAATTAAACACAGAAATAAATAATAAAGGCATTGCAAACATCATGTATTTCGTATTTTTCTTCATTAGAGGACTTAATTTATGGAATAATTTTTCTAATTCGATTTTAATAAAAGATGGTATTTCACTTGTCATAAATGAGAACATTTCCATACCTCCCTCTCATCTATAAAATTATACCCTTTTTATCAGATTGTAAAACCTAAATTCATAGTTTTCCTATTCTCATTATAATTCTTTTTTCGAATTCTAGTCAAAATCGTTGCTTATACTTGGAACTACGTTTGCTTTGAATTATGATGGAGTTGAGGTGATACTTATGAAAATAGCATTTATCTCCGATATTCACGGGAATGCGGTTGCACTTGAAGCAGTTTTAGAGAATATTCACCAACAAAAGGTTGACGAAATTATTGTACTTGGTGACATTGCTTATCGTGGTCCTGAGCCAAAGCGCGCACTAGAAATGATCCGCTCTCTAGATACAAAAGTAATAAAAGGAAATGCCGATGAATGGATCCTTAGAGGTGTAGAAAAAGGAGAGGTACCAGACCAAGCGCTTTCTATCATGCAAGAGGAGCAAAAATGGACGGTAGGACAGTTAGATGAAGAGGATATAGATTTTTTAAGACACCTACCTACAGATTTATTTCTTGAGGTGGAGCATGTTACTATACATGCCTTTCATGCAACCCCAACAAGTTTATTTGAAGTGGTATTACCTGAGGCCACTGATCAGCAGTTAGTTGAAAAACTAACTAAAATAAAACCAGCCGATCTTTACTTATACGGGCATATTCATAAAGCATATAAGCGAGTGGCTGATGGAAAAACCATCCTTAATTTAGGAAGTGTTGGCCTGCCTTTTGATGGAATATCACAGGCTTCATATGCCATCGTAGAGCTTCATCAAGGTGCATTCTCCACTAGTCATGTCCGGGTCCCATATGATACAGAGAGGGTATGCCAGCAATACGAAAAAGCTCAGTATCCTAATAAAGAAATGATGAAAAACATTATTATAACAGGACGTAATGATTAGAAATGGTGCTACTAATGAAACTCTCATTAGTAGTTTTTCTTTTGTAAAAAGGAAAAATCCGAAGATTTTCGGATTCTCACCTTCCTATTTCGATATATTTCAGCCTTTAGGTTAATCCTGGAAATCCTTGCTGCTTCATAACATCATACACAATAATTGCTGCCGTATTGGATAAATTCAAGGAACGCACCTTATCTGTCATATGAATTCGTAGACAGTAGTCCTCTTTTCCGACTAGTAGCTCCTTCGGAATCCCATTTGTTTCTCTACCAAATACGAAAAATAAGTCCTTAGATGAATCACTAAAGTCAAAATCTGAATAATATTTGGAGCCAAAATTTTCGATATAATAAAATTCGCCGTCAGGATAAGCTTCATATAGTTCCTGTAATGCATCATAATAATGAATCGTAACATCATGCCAATAATCTAGGCCTGCACGTCTTAGCATTTTATCATCTGTTGAAAATCCTAATGGACGTATTAAATGTAATTGTACATTTGTCGCGAGACATGTTCTCGCAATATTACCGGTATTTGCCGGAATCTCTGGTTGAAATAATACTACATGGACTGCCAATTTATTTTCACCTCTAAACATGCTTCATGCTTAGTTATTATACCATAATTTCTTCATATTGCACTTTATTCTGAGCCAATCTTAAAAAACCGATACTGACAATTAGGTGTCCATGCAGCAGAATCCTCATATGTCCAATAACGATGTCTACTGTTATTCGTATGTGCATTAACAAGAGGCATATTTTGGCTGTCCTTTGCTACGACAATCGTATTATGATCCCACCTTCCATCACCTTGGAAATCATAACAGATCACATCACCTGGTAAGAGCTCGACAGGTTCAGCTAGCGTTTTTGTATTACTTGAACCACTCAAATACCATCTTAAAGCATTAGCAACCGACCAGCTATAGCTCCAATTTTCTCCTGTGTACCACCAGCCTTTTGATCGATTTGGCATTCCATGCATAGGCATGCCCCCAGCCCTCAAGCACTGAGAGATATAATTCGTACAATCATTACTTTCAAAGTAACGATATTGAGGATTGGCACTATTCCACCAACGTTCAGCATATTGAACTGCAGCTCTTCTGTCATATGAAAACCTTATGTCCTGATCATTGGCATAACGTGAAGATTGAACAACAGTTATGCTAGGACCATTTTCCATACGTTGATCCTCCAATAATTCATTATCTTTAAGCAATGCCACACGGCGATCACTTTCTTCCTCATGATATAAATTATCGTGATCCTCGATAAGATATTTGGTGTGGAGCTCATATACTACTTTCTCCTTTTGTTGATCAGCGTAATGGATCATTTGCTTTCCAGAAACGGTAATTTGTTTTATTTTTTTATTATATTTCTGATGAATCCTCATTTTTTGGCGTAGTGGATAGGCTCCATTTCGGTAATTATCCATCCAGTATTGTTTAATCACATTCATCTCATTCAACTTCTCCACCCCCTGTTTATGTATATTCAACAGATGATTGAAAAAGAAGAAAATGACAAAGTGAACACATTATATCTAAAACATTGCAAAACTTTTACTATTATTTAAAGAATGTTAAAGATATATAAAATGTTAGCATTTTAGGATTAATCTATTTTTTAGCTGGGTATGCATGAAGTGATTGATATTTTAAGGAGGTAGTTTGAAAATGAAAACAAAAAAATTATTATCGTTATTAGGAGTATCTGTACTATCTGTAGGAATGTTAGCAGCATGTGGTAGTGATGAGGAAGCACCAGCAGACGAAAACGATACCCCAACAGAAGAGGCACCAGCGACTGAAGACGAGGCTCCAACAACAGGTGAGGATGCACCAGCAACAGGAGATGATCCTGCCGTTGGGGAAGAAGATCCTGCAACAGGAGAAGATGCTCCAGCTGGGGAAGAGGATCCCGCAGCAGAAGATGGAATGATGGAAGAAAATGGAGCAGCAGAAGACGGTAGCGATGCGGAAGGGAATTTAGGTACTGGTGAAACAGAAGAAAGTCAATAATGTGAGTAACGGTTAACGCCGTGACAATATACATCTAAAGGATAAGCGGGTATCGCTTATCCTTTTCTTTGTACGTTAGGAAAGTATAAAATTTCTACACAGTAGCGTTTCGACGTAGCTGAAATTTTAAGGAACCAAGTATAAGTAAAACTAGGCATTCGCCAAAGAACGAGCGAATGCCTAGTTTTTCTAATATGTTAGCAGGAAGTAATGTGACGAAGCGAAAATGTTGAAGTCCAAAGGATAAGAAAAGCTAACGCACCCGCTAAAGGACGAGGGAATGCGAGTTTACTGCACAGGAATATTAATCAGATGTAAAAAATAGGTAAAGATTGTAAAAAACCGCATTTTTTATTTGAATTTATGGTATTAATAGTTAGAAGAGATAGAAAGGGGGGATAAGGATGAAAAAGAAATGGTTATCTATTTTCGCTGCAGCTATCTTTTCAGTAGGTGTACTTACAGCTTGTGCTGAAGATGATGGGGAAACAGAAGATCAAACAGAAGAAACAACGGAAGAAACAACAGAAGAAGAATCAGCAGAATAAATAAATATAGCGGGTAAGGTTAACCTCTAACCTTACCCTTTTAATTCTTCTAGCTTTAGTAGATATTCTTTTTTATCTAACCCACCACCATAGCCGACCATTTTACCATTTTTGCCGATGACTCGGTGACATGGGATGATGATAGATATTGGATTTTTATTATTCGCTCCCCCTACCGCTCTTACTGCTTTTTCTGTGCCTATTTTCCTTGCGATATCTTGGTATGAGCAAGTTTTACCATATGGAATTTCCGACAATGCATGCCAGACTTTTTTCTGGAAAGAGGTTCCATGCAAGACATAATCAACAGAAAATTGCTTTCTTTCTCCATTAAAATACTCGGTTAGTTGTTTAATAGCTTCATCAATAACAGGAGATTGATGGATAAAAGAGGTTGGCAATTGGTATTTTTTACACCATTGAATAAGCTCTGTTTCGTTTTGCTTAAAGCTTCCATATTGAAAGGAATAGAGCTTTTCATTGTCTGCTACTATCGTAATCATACCGATTGGTGACTGCCACTCCTCATATGCCAGCATGCTCATTTGCTAATCCCCCTTTTCTTTTCATCTCGAAAGTTAAGACCTTTTTTCATTTCGATTAACACTTCTTGATCGTTTTCTTCTTCCATAGCCTTTTCAATGGCTTGATAACCTTCTAATGTTCCAATTTTCCCAATTGCCCAAGCTGCTGTTCCTCGAATAACAGGACGAGGGTCCTCATTCATTAATTGGATTAGTTTCTCTATCGCGTCCTTTTCCTGATAATGGGCAAGGGCCAAAATTGCATTTCGTTGTAATGGCTTCTTTCCTCTCCAAGAACCTGCCATTTTACCGAATTTCTTCTTGAAATCACGGTTAGAAATGAATAATAAATCTACTAGTTTTGGTTTAACAAGATCAGGATCTGGCTCAAATTCTGGGTGATGATGAAAATCAACGCGATAGTTATAAGGACAAACGACCTGACATGTCTCGAAGCCATAGATGAAGTTGCCAAGCTTGTCTCTATGCTCCTCTGGCATATATCCTTTTGTTTGAGTGAGAAAAGCGAGACATTGCTGTGCATTTAGCCTTCCTGGTTCAACTAAAGCACCGGTTGGACATGCATCAAGACATTTTGTACATGTGCCGCAGCCTTCAGATAAAGGCTGATCAGGTGTAAATGGAATATTTGTAATCATTTCACCGAGATAAATATAGGAGCCTAGCTCTGGTGAAATTAATAAAGTATTTTTCCCACTAAAACCAATACCCGCGCGTTCGGCGACAGCCCGATCAGACAGTTCTCCTGTATCCACCATCGAACTATATTGGAAATTAGCGATTCTTTCTTCTAAAAAGTCTGCAAGCTTTTGAAGCTTTTCCTGAAGGACAATATGATAATCCGTTCCCCAAGATGCTCGACAGAACATTCCTCTACGTTCACCCTTCTTGCTTCTAGGTGCATTCGAAATTTTTGTCGGATAGGCTAGTGCAATGGCAATGATCGATTCTGCGCCTTGCATCAGCTTTTGTGGTTCTGTTCTTTCCTCTATCGTACCTTTTTCAAAACCTGAAGCATAGCCAAGATCTTGTTGTTCCTTCAAACGAGATTTCAATTCCGAAAAAGGTGATGCACTCGTAAACCCGATTTTATCGATACCTATCTCTTTACTATATTCGATTAACTGTTGTTTCAATTGGTTATATGCCATTACACTCACCTCCTCTATTTATTGACGACCTTCACGCCACGCATTCGATTGAATGCTGCTGCCAATTCAAAGCGTCTTGGTCTCGCTAAGTCACCAGGGTGTTGGTTTTTATATGGAGCAAAAGCTTGTAATCCTTCCTTCTCTATCATTTTTTCTATTAAATATAAAAAGTGAGATAGCGTTAATTCCTGCGTCATCATATCCTGTTCTTCCGCATGACGAATGATTTCCGCAATCGCTCTGGTTTGGGATGGATCCACTAGCTGTTCGACATGATCCAAAACAATGGTTCCATTTCCGACTAGTATGTTTTGTCGCACTTTTGCCTGTATCTTCTTTTTCTTTCCTTTCTTCACCTGCAAGCTTTTGGAAAGAAAAGCTCGTTGATTCGATTGCGTGCTAAGCACTTCGCTCTCTTTTTGTCTTTCTATCGGATAATCTTTTGCAATATCATGGGCTTGTTTCGTAACATTGTATGGCAAATATTGATCCATCATAATCACTTCATCTGCCACATCAAAATAATCGCCTGAACCTCCCATTACCATTATAGTCGATACGCTTAAATCATCTCGAAGCTGTTGAATTCGATCAATAAACGGGGTAATAGGTTCCTTTTTTGTATGAACTAATGCCTTCATTCGTCTATCTCTTATCATAAAATTCGTTGCACTAGTATCTTCATCAATCAATAGCGTGCTTGCTCCTATCTCCATTGCTTCGACAACGTTCGTTGCTTGTGAGGTGCTCCCACTTGCATTTTCTGTAGTAAATTGCTTCGTGTCTTGTCCTTGAGGCAGGTCATTGATAAACATGGAAATATTAACGGAATTGACTTGTCTACCATCTTCTGCTCTAATCTTGACGGCATCAGGGTCTGTTAAGACATATTCTCTGCCATCTCCTTTCATATGATGATATACCCCTCTCTCTAATGCTTCGAGTAGTGTACTTTTCCCGTGATATCCGCCACCAACAATTAAATTAATTCCTTTTCTTAAAGCCATCCCAGTGAGTGGTTCTACTCGGTGAGGCACTTCAATTTCTACACGGTTCTCTTCAGGACTCTGGAAGGTTACAGCTTTTTTTAGAGGTTTATTACTAATCCCGCTTGCACGTGGCAAAACTGCTCCATCTGCAACAAAAGCAATCCAACCATTTTCCTTCATTTTCTCACGAATAACCTTGTGTTGGTCTGCCAATTGTACACTTGCTTCTATTTTTTCATCCTTTATCGCTAGGATCGAGTTATTGATAATGGAAGGAAGAATGGTCAAAAACAACTTTTTTGCCTCTCTCCCATTAATTCTTCTTCCGTTTGCTGGAAGACCAAGCGATAGACATATGATGGTGCTATTTTGGTTCAATTGAACAGCGGTTCTCTCTAATATTTCTTGTCCAGGTTGATCAATGTAAATAAGTCCACTTTTACCTGAACCTCTTGATTGATTACTTTCTTTATTTATAGCTTCACCAACAGCTCGCGCAATACAATCCTCGGTATATACTTTGCGTTGTTTATACTCTTTCCACTGTTGTTTTATACTACGGATATGATTGGGTACAATGATGCGAATCTTAGATGGTGAGGCAAATGGATCTCCCTGTACATAGTCTATCGATAGCTGGTATTTCGAAAATTCATATTTTCCTTGTATCGATTTATATGCTTTATAGCCTTTCCCATCGATATGATGAAGTAATGATTGTAATTGTTTCATAAATTCCGAAACTCCTTTATGATACTTTCTTTCTAAGGATACATTCATCAAGACAATTAGAGCAAATGATACGGCTATTTGAATAAGAGTTTCCTATTAGAGAAAAACTCGCATTCGCTCGTCCTTTGGCGAATGCCTAGTTTTGCTTATACTTGGTACCTTAAAATTTCAGCTACGTCGAAACTCTACTGTGTAGAAATTTTATCTTTTCCTAACGTATAAAATAAAAAACGTAATGCTTCATTTAAAACGAAACACTACGTTCACACCTATGTATGGAGCGGGTGAAGGGAATCGAACCCTCGACATCAGCTTGGAAGGCTGAGGTTTTACCACTAAACTACACCCGCATTATTTACAAAAACTACAAGATTTACGTTAATTTCAACAAATTTTTACGTTTTCTTAACAAAACCACGCTTATTATTATAGCAATCCGTCTATTAGATTGCAATATTTTTTTAGAAAAAGTTTAAATCACCTGATGTAGGGTAACATATTGTTAACAAATAAACCAAAGGAGTGAACACCATGATTTGGACAATTATTGGTATTCTATTACTTGTGTGGCTACTTGGTTTTCTCTTTGAATTTGCTGGTGGTCTCATTCATATACTACTGGTCATAGCATTAATCGTATTCATTGTTAAAATGATTAGAAAATAATCCGATGGTTAGTGCGATAAACGGGGAAAACTCCCCGTTTATTTCTTATATAAATAATAATAGGCTTAATGCCATAACGGCCATCCCTGAGATTAAACCATAAATGGATTTATGAGCTTCATCATATTTTTTGGCAGCAGGAAGTAATTCATCTAACGAAATAAACACCATTATCCCAGCAACACCAGCGAATATTAAACCAAACATCATATCATTTAAGAATGGCATAAGGAATAGAAATGCCACTATTGCTCCGATTGGTTCTGCAAGTCCTGATAAAAAAGATAATTTAAAAGCTTTCTTCCTATCACCTGTTGAAAAATAGATCGGTACAGCGACAGCGATCCCTTCTGGTATATTATGAATCGCAATGGCGATAGCGATCGCTATCCCCAAGCCCGGGTCTTGTAAAGCTGCAGTAAATGTGGCAATTCCCTCTGGAAAGTTATGAATGGCAATGGCTAAAGCTGTGAAAGTCCCCATTTTTAATAAGGCTCCATCCCCATTAGCCGAACTTTTTTTATCCATCTCCTCTACTTTTTTAATATTATGAGGATTTCCATGGGAAGGAATAAATTTATCAATTAACGCAATAAGAACCATTCCACCGAAAAAACCGATAACGGTTAGCCAATGGCCCATTATATCACCACTAGCATTAATCAAGGCATCCTGTGCTTTAAAGAAGATTTCTATCATGGAAACATAAATCATGACACCTGCTGAAAATCCTAACGCCCACGACAAAAATTTGGTATTCGTATTAGATGTGAAAAAAGCTAATAAACTACCAACACCTGTTGCCAAACCAGCAAATAATGTTAGACCAAACGCAAACATAAAACCATCCACTTCACCCATGACAGCTAAACACCCTTTCAACATAAAATGTAGTCAACTAATCCTAATATATGCCTAAATCACAAAATGTTTCTCGCACGAAACATGTTACTCTTAATCTAAAAAACAGTCAATATTTAAATACTCCTCATTATATTTTACAAGCTACATAAAGGAATATTACTGTCATCCTTAACATGAAAAAAATCGCTCTAGAGGTTAGAGCGATTTTTTTGGTAAGAATACCAATCTGATATTTTGTCGACATCTTCTTGTTCTAGATCTCGGACAATAAAATGCCTACCTAAAAATTTGTTTAGAATGGCTGTATCTAGTGATGCAAGGTTTTGCTTTTTTTGAATAAAATGTTGTTTTTTCTTCATTGCTTGTAATCTTCTATGTTTGACTATGATCGTATCCTTACTTAGGTCTCGATTTCGAATAAATAAGTGCTCTCCCTTAATCTCGTAACCAATTGTTTTATATTGAAAATAGGCAAGCAAACATGCCAATATCGTCACAATCAATGGAATATAAGCCCAGTCCGTTAAAGTAAAATAAAAGACAACCGTTACAATGAGTGGAAGGATAGCCAAACGGAATAAATAATACGGTAATGCACGCTTAGGTAAAGAAATCCATTGATCGATATTGTACTCATATTCTGGTAAGAGCTCTCGTAAAAAGTTCTGCACTTCACTTTTTCTTATAAGTGGAAATAACACAGTATGCATCTCTGAGTCTGAACCCATCTCTCCACTTGCTATATCTACATATATTTTTGCAAGGCCAAGTGGTTGATGAATGATCGTTTCAACTACACCCACTGCTTGAATTCTTTTTAATGGGATGGTTGATTGTTTCTTTTCGAGAAGTCCTCTTGTTATAAACAGTTCTTTTTCATAGCGAGTAATCGTAAAATCCCAGTATTGGATCAATGTTACTAAAATTCCCAGTAACCATAAAATAATCAATGCCACAATAGCTAACAAAATCAATATTTGGATCGCTTGTGAGAACACCCAGTCTGTCGCATGATTATAATAACGATCTGGAATAATGCTTTCAATCTCTGAAAATCCTAAACCTATTAACCCTAAAATCACTCCAAAGCTACCAGATGTAGAGCCTGCAATAATCAGTGCCTTTGGCGTTATTTTTCGAGATGGATGCTTTTTTTCATCCTCTGGGTGTTCGTTCGTGTCTACCTCTATGTCCTTCGGTACCTGATTATACTTCAACTGGTCGTGAACCATTTTCCCTTCATCCATTGTTACGGCATGAAGTGTTGCATCGATCTTATGATCATTACCAGCTGTCTCGATTTGCACCTTCGTTAGTCCAAATATACGATGAATAATATTTTGTGATAAATCAATCGATTGGATTCGATGCTTGGATATCGTACGTTTTTTTCTTATTAGGACACCTTGTTCGATTCTAATTTGATCTTCTTCTAATTGATAAGTATAGCGCAACCAAGACAAAATACTAGAAATAATAATGAAAGTTACAAGTGCGCCTGCTGCAATGACAACATAAATCCATTTCGCTTCCCCAATTGCCAAAATGACAATAGGTAACAAACTAAAAATAGATGTTTTGATGGAATGAATAACAGAAAAGATCATGGCAGCAGGATGAAGACGCTTCGGATTAGACATCATCTTGTTCCACCCTTGCTAATTCAGAAATTTGATCTCTCAGATCAGACGCTTCTTCTTCAAGAAGTGCCGGAATTTCATGTGTCGTAGCAGCTGTCGAAATTTGCAAGGTAGACAACCCATATTTCTTTAAAATGGGGCCTTGCTTTGTATCCACATGCTGAACACGAATCATTGGAACTATCGTTCTAGTTACAATTAAAATACCATGTTGAATATAAATCTCTTGATCAAAGATTTCATAACGCCATCTTCTCCATCTCAATTTCGGAATAATCCATGCCGAAACAACCCACAAAATAATCGAAGCAACAAGCAATATGATTCCAATCCAATAAGGAATAAACTCAACATAATAAGCTATTACAAGTGCTGCAATGGCAAATAATATGGCAATCACTGTAACAAGGTGTGCTGTTATTTTCCATGCTTTCATCGCATCTAGCGCAATACGTTCTTTTGGTTCATTTCTCATTAAAGTACTCCCTCCTACACAACTTCCCCGCTATCTTGTTTTACAATATAGCTATTTTCATTATAGCTAGATATAGAAAATAATCAAGGTAAAATGGTAGTTGATTCCACCAATTAATAGTTATTTACGAATAAAACACAAAAATAGTTTCAAATTATTTGAAAATATCCTACTTTATTTCTATTAACCTTGTAATTCCTCTATATCTAGAATGTGATCTGTTATTCGTTCGAGAAGCTTTCTTTCATGACTAATAACGAGCAATCCTGTATTGTTCGCTTCCACAATATGCATGAATTGTTTCCAAATTTCTGCTTGTGAAACCGGGTCAAGCATGGATGTCATTTCATCCGCGATAATATAGGAAGGATTAACCATTAAACATCGCACAATACATATTCGTTGGAGCTCTCCACCCGATAATTGTTGTGGAAATCTTTGTAGCCATTCGCTTGGAATGTTAAACTGCTGGAGTAATCCTTGATTGATCTCTCCTGCTTCCTCTAATATTTTTCTCACACGCCACTTCGGATTAACGGCTTGCTCTGGATGTTGCCAAATTAATTGGATGGAAGCTACTCCATCCCTTTCCTTTGGAGGAATCACTTCACCACTAGATGGTAGAAGAAAACCAGCTAAAATTTTTGCAAGGGTTGTTTTTCCTGCACCGCTTTTCCCCATTAAACCAATCTTTTGGCCATACTTCCATTCCCAATTTGTATGATCAAGTATCCGTGTTCCAGCTTTTGTTTGATAGGAGACATTCTTCGTTCTAATCATGAGAATACCCCCAAAAACTATTTTCAGGTAATGCATTCCATAATTGACGTGAATAGGAATGATTTAGTTTCTCTCCTTTACCACAGAAGGCATGAATTGGAGCTATTTCAACCATTTGTCCCTCACGTAAAATCGCTATTTTATCGGCGATCTTCAATGCAGCATCGAAGTCATGTGTAATGATTAGCATGCCATTATTTTTCGTTTTTAAGGATTGTAACAAGCTTAGCATATCCTCACGAGCGTCTACATCTAATCCTGGTGTTGGCTCATCTGCCACCAATAGAGGAGCACTTTTTATTAGAGCTATGGCTATTAGCACTCTCCTTCTTTGACCACCAGATATTTCAAATGGGTATCGATTTAATACGGTATGGTTCAGATTTAAATATTCTAATATTGTATCCAGCTTTTGAGCATTTTTTTCTTTATTCATTAATGTGGTTAGTTGTTTCCCTATCTTCATTAATGGATCCAAAGCATCAATCGATTGAGGGATCAACATCATTTTATTCCCTCTCATTTTTCTAACCGTTTGGTCGGTAATCGCTAGACCATCTAGAAAAATTTCTCCGTTTTGCTTCAGGTTTTCTGGTAGTAAACGAAAAATACTTTGAGCGATCAAGCTTTTTCCAGATCCGCTTGCACCTACTAGTGCAATCGACTCCCCCTTATGTATCGTCAAATGAAGAGGGTGTAATAAGCTTGTACTAGATGGTTTGTGTAATATCGATAATTGCCTAATTTCTAGTAATTTGTCCATAGCTATAATCCTTTTCCAGTGAATTTCTTAAACCTTTAGCTGTTAATTGAAACAACACGATAACTATTAATAATACGAATCCAGGGAAAAAGGCGAGCCACCACATCCCAGAGGATAAGTATTGCATCGATTCTGAAAGGATAATGCCAATAGCTGGTTGTTCTGCTGATAGTCCAAATCCAAGAAACGTAATAGAAGCTTCGTGCAATATCGCATGAGGAAAAATCACCGTAATTCCTACAAGCATTTGAGGTAATATATGTGGAACAAAATGATGCCATGCTCTCCACCAGAAGCCTTTTCCTAGTTTTTTTGACATTTGAACATAGGTGGTTTGCTGAAGCTGTAACATTTCCGCGCGAAGGATCCTTGTAAGGCTCGGCCAATGGGTAAGAACTAACCCTATCACTACTCCTTTCATCCCCCCACCAAGTGTAAAGGAGATGAGAAGCAATGTAACGAGATGTGGTAGACTCAAAAACAAGTCTACTAACCAGCTAATTATTCGATCCATTGGTTGATTAAGCATGGCGAGAGTACTCATAAAAAAACTACAAATTGTTGACAGTATTGCCGTTAAAAGCCCTATGCCAATACTTAATTGTAATGCCTTCCATGTACGAAAAAACATATCACGCCCAAGCCAGTCAGTTCCAAACAAATGGGAAAAACTTGGCGCTTGGTTTTTCTCCATTAAATGAATCGACAACCTCTCCCCCGAGATCAAAAAAGGGAAAAGGAAAAATAGGAGTAATATGATAGCAGGTACCCAAAATTTCCTAGTCATAATCCAGCTTCCCCCTTTTCGCGATGAATTCTAGGGTCAACCAGAGAATAAAACATATCCGCCAAAAAATTCCCTAAAAAGACAAAACAAGCACTTATCACAACTATTCCTAGCAATAATGGAACATCCCCATTTAATCCAGCATCCACGATCGCTTTCCCTAAACCTGGATAACTAAAAACCTGCTCTAGTAACACAGCTCCCCCAAACAGCTCGCCAAATGAAGCAAAATGGACTGAAATCGCTGGTAGGATCATATTGCGTAAACCATGTCGCTTGAACAAAGCTAGTCCACTAAGGCCATTTGCTCGTGCTTGAAGTATGTAAGGTTGCTTTAACACATCGATCATTTTTTCCCTTGTATGTAAGCAAACATTTGCAATACCGATAATACTTAAGGTGATCGCTGGTAATATAGCATGATAGAGTCTATCCATTATAGTTATTTCACTTGTCGTTATACCAACTGGGGCACTTAGCCCAATCGGGAACCAGTCAAGCCATACGGAAAAGATCATCAGCAATAGTAGCCCGAGCCAGAAACTAGGAGTTGAGAGAAGTAAATAACAATAACCCCTTATGAAGTGATCCGTTTTACTTCCTTGCTTCATAGCCGCAACAGCCCCTAGCAATAATCCTATCACCCCTGACAAAAGCCAAGCAACTGCCAGGAGTAGGATAGAGGAAATAAAACGGTCAGCAATCACATCAAGGACAGGAGTACGATAAATGAAAGATGTCCCAAAATCTCCAGTTATCACGCTAGCTAACCAATGCACATATTGGCTAATAAACGATTCATTTAATCCCCAGTATTCCTCAATAGCAGCTCTTTGTTCTGGACTAACCTTCATCATATCTGCCCCAATATATGTTTGGACTGGATCGATAGGCGATAGACGAATGAGTAGATAGGTGATAAAACTAACAGCTAGAAGTAGCAATAGTAATCTAATTATTTTTTTTACGACAAAAATTGATAGATTTCTAGTCAATTCTTCCATTTCCATTCTGTAATAAAATCTGTGATTGGCCAGCCGTGTCCATGCGGTTGTACCTTTTGATCTCCAATATCCAATCCTTCCTTCACATAATAGATGTGATGAATATTGACGAGCCATACCCATGGTGCATCACCTTTAGCACTTACCCCCGTTTTTCCATCCCATTGTATTTTTTTCCAATATTCATTAGCCTTTTCTTGGGAGGTTTCCTGAATCGCTTTTTGAAAATATTGATCAATCGTTTGATTAGCATAATAATTGCTATTATAATATTCGACTCCTTGCATTTTTGAGCTAAATAAATAATACAATTCAACAGGATCATGACTTCCCCAGCCCATCATAACTGGATTGGCATGCATCACCTTTTCTAAATCATTCCAGCTCTTTCCTTCGGTCTTAACCTCGATACCGAATTCGTTCATCATTTCTGCAAATACTAATGAAAGAGACTGTCTGAGTTGATCACCTGTTGGATAGTATAAGGTAAATGATGCTTTTATTTCGTCTTTCTGATAGATTCCGTCTGTACCCTTTTTCCAGCCACCTTCTTGCATGAGCTGTTTTGCTTTTTCTACATCATACTCCACTACTGCATCCTCATTACCCCAAGGCAGTCCATCCACACTGGAAAAGGATTTTGTTCCTTCTCCATTTAAAACACCGTCAACGATTGCTTGTCGATCGACTGCATAGTTCATCGCTTGACGAATATAGAGATCACTCGTCACCTCGTTTCCTACTCTTTCGCCTGCCTCGTTCTCATACGGCTCTGGTATAGGTAGCATCACACCTCGATTATCCACACTTTTAAAGGAAAGGCGGTTCATTCCTGATATATTTTGTTCAGCTAAAGTTGCAGGGACGGATAATACATCAACTATACCTGTTTTTGCTGCAGCAAGCGCTTGATCTTCTTCTATAAATAAAAAGGTTAGCCTCTTAAACTCTGGTTCTTCCCCATAATAGTTTGGATTTTTTTCAACAATAAGTTGTTCGCCTTTGCGCCATTCCACCATTTGGTAAGGTCCTGTACCGATAGGGTTTTCAGCATAGTCATTCCCATATGCATGCTTTGGGACAATCCCGAGTGTTAGTAATGTTGTGATAAAAGTAGATTGAGGTTTTTCTAGATGAAAAACGACTTCATCTTCGCTTTTTACTTCAATCTTCTTTAGATTGCTCAAGTCAACCACAGATTGTGCCTGCATTGCTGTTTCATATGTAAAGGATACATCCTCTGCTGTAAGCTCTTCTCCATCAGAGAATACGACATCCTCTCTTAACTGCACCGTCCAATGCAGGCCATCCCCTGATACTTGATAATCTTTAGCTAGGTCTGTTGTGATTTCAAGGTCTTGATCTCGCTTTAAGAGCGTGCTTTGGAACAATGGTGATCCATATCGTCCCCAGCCAGTTGTTGGATCAAATCCTGCCTCAGGTTCTCCGCCAATGGCTAATGTTAAAGTCTCTGGATTATGTTGTTCCTCCTTAGACTGGGCCGTTTCTTTTTGACTGCAAGCTGCTAGCATACAAATGATCACTAAAAAAATTGAAATGAAACGAAAGCTTCTCATATAATCCCCACTCTATCTGTCATTATGATGAATCTAAATGTTATTTTGATTCGCTATCCGATGAATCATCACCGCATTATAAGCTCCGCCAAATCCATTATCAATGTTGACAACACTTATTCCTGATGCACAAGAATTTAGCATCGTTAAGAGAGCGGAAAGCCCATTAAAGCTTGCCCCATATCCAATACTAGTTGGAACTGCTATAACTGGATGGGAAACAAGTCCACCTACAACACTAGGTAGAGCTCCTTCCATGCCTGCTATTACAACCGTAACAGTTGCCTTCCTTATCTCATCAATATGTGCAAGTAATCGATGAATACCAGCGACACCAACATCATAGAAGCGTCTTACTTCTACTCCATATGCTTCAGCTGTTTTAGCAGCCTCTTCTGCAACGGGAAGATCGGATGTTCCTGCACAGACTATCGAGATATATCCCTGATAATGAACACTTTCCTCATGATTTTTCATCAACAATATCCGAGCTGTTGGATCATAGCTAAAATTCGGTAAATGCTCCAAAATAATCTGTGCTTTTTCTAATTCGACTCTAGTAACTAATATATTCTCATTTTTCGCCATCATTGCCCGGGAAATATCGATAATATGTGCAGGCTCTTTTCCTTCCCCAAAAATCACTTCAGGAAATCCTTGGCGCTTTGTTCGATGATGGTCTACTTTGGCAAAGCCTAAATTTTCAAAGGTAGCGAGCCTTTTCTTTGCTTCTTCTGCTGTTAATAAGCCTTTTTCTACCTGTTTTAAAATATCCTCTAACATTATTTCACAACCTATTTTTATTCGAAGTATTTTTGTATATCCTTTGCTAACAGCTGATAACGGATAAAGACCTTCTGATATTGCTGATGATTACTCTTATTCGGCTGTACAACTTGGTTAATGGGGATGTTTTGTTTAATCGCTTCAAACGAATCTACTTTTCCAATAGCAACAAGCGCTGTCCACCCTGCTCCCCATGCTGCACCATGATGAGTATCTGCTAGCTGAATTTCTTTTCCAAAGACATCTGCTAGAATTTGCACCCACAATGGAGACTTGGAAAGCCCACCATTTACAGAGATGCTAGTTGGTGATCCTGCAATTTCTTCTAATGATTGACTAATTTGATATAGATTAAAGACAATACCTTCTAAAACTGCTCTCACTAGGTGTGGCCTTTTATGTGTTACACTAAGCCCAAAAAAGTTACCACGCGCATTTTGATTCCAGACTGGTGCACGCTCCCCATTTATATATGGAATAAATAATAGTCCATCGGCACCAATGCCGATATTGTCCGCATCTTTTAAAAATTCTTCATGGGTTCCTTTATATTCTAGCATATCTTTTAACCATTGAAGGGCAATTCCACCATTATTTGTTGGTCCACCGATAATAGACGTATTCTCTGTAAAAGCATAGCTAAAGGTTTCTTGATTGTCATTTACATGCTGACCTGAAATAAGCTGACGAATAGCTCCACTTGTTCCAACAGAAATCGCAACCTCCCCAGGTTTTATTGCACCATTTCCAAGGTTGGCTAATTGACCATCAGCAGCCCCAATCACAAGCTTTACATCTATTGGCCAGTCTAATTCCTGTGCAATACTTTCCTTTATACTACTAATTATTTCAGTAGGAGGAACAATTTCTGATAACTGGTCACGTTCTACTCCGGCAATTTTTAGCGCTTCTTCGTCCCAATCTAATGATTGTATATTCATTAATCCGGTTGCAGATGCCATCGAATAATCCGTTATTCTTTTGCCAAACCATTTGAAAAGAATGTATTCTTTCATGGACATAAAATAACTTGCTTGTTTGTATGGGGAGTAATCCGTTTCCTTCATCCACATTAACTTCAGTAATGGTGACATAGGATGGATAGGTGTTCCTGTTTTTGTGTATACACGCTTCTTCGTCGCTGGATCCATTCTTTGCACAAGCTCACTGCTGCGGCCATCTGACCAGATCAGCATATTGGACAGTGCCATTCCTTTTTCATCGACACAAATCAAGGAATGCATAGCACAAGAGATCCCAATCGTTATAACACGATTCTTTTTGGTTAAGGAGAAGATTTCTGCTAGAACATTTTTGGTGCTTTTTTCTATTTGATCAGGGTTTTGCTCCACATAAGCTATTTCCGGGTAAATTGTTTCAATAAACTGTTCCGACTCCGCCAATACCTTCCCTTCTAGATCAAAAGCAATGGCTTTAACACTAGTTGTACCTATATCTAAACCAATGACAACTTCCTGCATAAGACTCTCCTCCGTTATTTTTAGTGAAACCAAAAGCTTTGGACATACTTCCAAAGCTTTCCCCAATTTCTATTATGAACGATTAACATGGGATAAGGTGGTATTCATACTACCACTTTTATAACCTACTAGGTCCATTGTTACAAATTTATAACCATAGCTTTGCAGTTTTTCCGTAACACGCTGATGATTTGCTAGTAGTTTTTGCATATCTTGGGGTTCAACCTCAATCCGAGCGATATCATTATGTGTACGAACACGAACCTGTCGCAAACCGAGTGTTTTTAAAAAGGCTTCTGATTTATCCACCTTCGTTAATTTCGCCTGGGTGATTTTTTCTCCATAAGCGATTCTCGATGAAAGACAAGCAAACGATGGCTTATCCCACGTTGGTAGCCCCATTTCCTTTGATAGCTGACGAATTTCTTCCTTAAAAAGATTGGCCTCTTGTAAGGGACCGCGAACCCCTTGTTCCTTCGCTGCACGCATTCCTGGACGATACTCACTTACATCATCTGCAATCACACCATAAATTATATTTTGGTATTTTTTTTGTTGCATAATAGGAACTAGATGATCAAATAAGCTATTTTTGCAAAAATAACATCTATTTTTATCATTTTCTGTATAGCCTGGTATCGCCAATTCACTTGTTTGGATAATTTGATGATTAGCTCCTATTAAAGCTGCAAGACTTTTTGCTTCTTCTAGTTCACTAGTTGGATATGTCTCTGAATCCGCAGTAACTGCTAAGACATTGTCCACACCAAGTGTATCGACAGCAGTCTTTAATAAAAAGGTACTGTCCACACCTCCTGAAAATGCGACTACTACTCTTTTCATTTCTTGGAGAATAGATGTCAACGCTTGGTATTTTGATTCGATTTCCATACTATCTCTCCTCCCCAAAAATTAAATAGTCATACTGCCAAATCCACCATCCACTCGTAAAAAGGTCCCTGTCACAAATCCACTTGCTTTATCAGATGCTAAATATACAGCAGCTCCTTGAAGCTCTTCAGGTTCGCCAAAACGATTCATCGGGGTATGGTTCATAATGGATTGAACTCTTTCTTCACTTAATATTTTACGGTTTTGTTCTGCTGGAAAGAACCCAGGAATAATAGCATTCACTCGAATATCGTGTGGTGCAAATTCGCGTGCTAAAAATTGTGTCACACTATTCATCGCAGCCTTCGAAGCAGAATAAGTAAACACTTTGGATAATGGTGTAGTGGAGGATACAGAAGAAATATTAATAATACTACCCCCACGTTTTTGTTCCATCATTTTTTTAGCAAAAATTTGAGTTGCAAATACGACTCCTCTTAAATTGACATCCATAATCTTATCCCATTCTTCTGTTGCTAGATCTAGAAATGGTGTTGTACTATTCATACCAGGTGCGTTGAGGAGAATGTCCCAGCCACCTGCCCATGCCTCAATTTCTGTGGCAACATTTTCTACGGTTGCTAAATCACTTACATCCGCTTGAAAGGCCTTTGCCTCCCCACCATTAGCATTTATTTTTTGGGCGACCTCCTCTGAAGTCTCCCTATTTCGACCGACTATTGCGAGCTTTGCTCCATGCTCAGCCAGCCCTTCGGCAATCGAGCTACCTAGTGTACTATTTCCCCCAAGTGCTACAGCAACTTTCCCTGTTAAATCGAATAATCTACTCATGCTCCTACTCCTTTATAAGAAATTTCCGTCTTTATCAAAAGCTAATTCATAAAGATCCGTTATTTTTTCTAGGTTCTCATGTGCTTCCACATCTGATAGCATATTTTCTGATACTTCAATTTCACCAATCTCCAGCGTATTCTTAATTCGAACTACCCTGGCTTTTGTAAAATTCAGAATATTACATGTTTTGATCGCTGCTTGGATAGCAGTTTTATCAGATGGCATGGCCGTTGAGATATGAGTTGGACCAACTACTGTTGATGTTAGGCCATTAGCATAGGTAGTTTCCCGATCCATCTTATCGACAAGCTTTTGGGTGGTGAAGTCTGCTGTACCAACCCCATTGGCATTTCCTTCTGTCTGTTTCGTTAAATCTAGCACAACCATTTTGGTCACCTCTGGCCCGCCATAAGCATAAGGAGTCGGATAACGCCCTGTAATATTTGGGTCCATGCCATCCCCACTAATGTTCTTACCGATTTCATCAATGACTAACACATCGATTTGATCGAAGAAAAGCTTTGGTAAGGACGCCTTAGCAAGCCTCTGTAAATCTGGTTCCTTTTCTTCGATTTCTTCAGGTAATAAAACCTCTAGTTTTGCTACCTTATCAAATGCATTTTCGACTGTGGCCACTGCAAATAGGATCGGCATTTTATCGATAATAATTTTAGCCATAGCTGGCACATGCTCAGCCATATGCTTAAAGCCTAATTGGTGACAAGCCTCTGCACCCTTTTGTTTGCCGAGCCCTATACTGATCATTTTCATAATTCCACTTTCAACAGGACCACGAAATGCCGTATGCGGTTTCACTCGATTAATGACGACAATACCATCAGCTTCTGAAGCGATTTTATCGACATAGATTGGTAGACCATTTTCTAGTTCATCAATTTTGATCACTTCCATGGAGGAACGAATCTCAGCACCTACTATTTCTTCTTTTACACCTAAATGCTCTAAAACCGCTTTTTGCCCAGGTCCGGTAGCGCCGCCATGACTCCCCATGCATGGAACGATAAATGGCTTTGCGCCATGCTTTTTTAAAAAGTCGATCGTAGTTTTGGTCATTTCTACTAGACGATCTAAACCACGACTACCTACTGCAACCGCAATTTCCATTCCTGGCTTGACCTGTTGTGCTAATTGTTTTTGATCAAATTGTTCTAATAAGACATTGCTCAGGTTATCAATCTTTTTATCATCAAAGGACTGTTTTACCTTGACCATTTTAGGAATCGGAATATCTTGTACAAGCTCATGTAATATACTCAACCTAATCACTCCTTATCAATTTTAAAATAGAACACGAGAAAGGTATATAATCACTGTAACAGTAAGCATACTGGCAACCGTTGAGAATAAAACCGTCTGTGCGGCAAAATCTGGATGACTTTTGTATTCCTCTGCAATCACAGCACTATTAACAGATGTAGGCATTGCGGATGCAATAAATAATGCTTGTGCCATCACTCCTTCTAAGCGGAATACAGTGATAATCATAAGAGCAACGATAGGTCCACCTATTAATCTAATAAAAACACTAACATAGACAGAGATTAATCCTTTTTTAAATTCCATCTTGGCTACCTGTGCCCCTAACGTAAGTAAAGCGATTGCAATCATAGCATCTGCTATGTAATTGGCAGATACCCAGATCGGTTCGGGAATAGCTACATTCCATGCATTTAATAGTACACCTGAAAGCATTGCATAAAGGACGGGCATTTTAAAATAACCAAGTGCTGCTTTTAATTTTCCTTCTTTTGCTGCCCTTAACGAAAAGATCCCATAGGAAAAAAGAAAGATATTTTGTAATGTCAGCATAATCACTTGGATCGACATCGCGAATGGATCACTACGAAAAACAAGATCATTAACAGGTACTCCGTAGTTACCAGAATTAAAGAACATAACACTATTAGCAAATGTCGTCTTCTTTCCACTTGTTATATTCATCACCTTAGCTACAATGAGAGCAACAAAGTTTAGTAATACAACGAGCAGGATAAAAAACAAGAGAACCTTGATAAACAATGCTAATCCAAATGTTGCACTATACAGCTTCACAAATATAAATCCAGGTACAAGAAAATAAATGTTAAGCTTCGCCAATGTGGAAAGATCTAATTTGAATTTCAAATGCAAATAAAAGCCTATCGTCATTAGGATAAAAACAGGGAGAATGATGTCTTTAAAAATCACGAAAAATTGCTCCATGTAATTCCTCCCCTTCTTCTAGCTAACAAAATAACAACGTTGTTATACTTATATTATCACATATTCTTATAAATGGAAACTCAAACTTTCGCTTGAGGTTTTCCGATAATTCCGCCACTTCTAAGAGTTTTCTCGCCACTTTTTCTTTTTTCCCGCCATTTATCCTTGTTATTCTACGATGGACCTTCACAACAAAAGCTGTTTTCCAGACTTTCTCTGAAAAACAGCTTTTGTATCTATTATTTTGTCACATCGATTGCTTTCTCTTGTGCTTGTAGACATAGTTCCGCTGCTTTGAAGGCATGCTTTTGCGTCATTGCATTTTCGGTACGATTGATACAATCCTTAATTAGCTCACCAAAGAATGGATAGCCCACTTTTCCAGTTACATCGAAATGCTGTTCACCATCCTTATTAACCAGGTACACCTGATTACCGCCAGTGTCACGAGCCAAATCTACGTATTTCCGTACCTCGATCGTTCCTTCCGTCCCAACGATAAATGTCCGACCATCTCCCCAAGTGCTTAATCCATCCGAAGTG
The DNA here is from genome assembly GCF_055395245.1 of Gracilibacillus sp. JCM 18860. Classification (NCBI taxonomy): domain Bacteria; kingdom Bacillati; phylum Bacillota; class Bacilli; order Caryophanales; family Bacillaceae; genus Gracilibacillus; species Gracilibacillus sp. JCM 18860. Next base: position 3,942,188 of record NZ_AP043868.1, on the reverse strand, counting down.
AACCAATCGACACGGAAGAATTGGGTTGCCCCATTATCTCCTCTTAATGTGGCATCACCATAATCCTCAAGCTCTGGATACTCAGGGTGGTCGTAATTGCCAATTTTACTATGTAACACCTCCCCATCCTCACAGCCTGCATAAAATAGGAATTGCTCTATTTGGTGACTACCAATATCACAAAGGATCCCACCATATTTTGCTTTCTCAAAAAACCAATCAGGTCTGCTCGGTGCATTTAAACGATGTGGGCCAAAGCCTGTTACTTGAATAACCTTACCGATAGCCCCTTGTTTGACAAGCTCTCCTGCAAAGACGGCACTTTCCACATGAATACGTTCACTATAATACACCATATATTTCTGTCCTGTTTCTTCCACAACTTTCTTCGTTTCTTCCAATTGAGCTAGTGTCGTAAAAGGACCTTTATCTGTAAAATAATCCTTTCCTGCACGCATGACACGATTTCCTAATGTGCTTCGTTCTGATGGAATTGCAGCAGCAGTAACTAGCTTTACTTCTTCATCTTCTAAGATTTGATCAAGAGAATCTGCTTTTTTTGCCTGTGGGAATTTTTCTATAAATTGAGTTACCTTATCGTCATCAGGATCATATACCCATTTTAATGTTGCGCCTGCTTCTACTAGACCATTGCATTGACCAAAAATATGGCCATGGTCTAAGGCAACAGCGGCAAAAACAAATTCTCCCTCCTTGACCACTGGATTTGGTTTCCCCTTCGGAGCATAGTTCATCCCATCCGCTTTACTCATTTGTACACTCTCCTTCTACTGATTCTTTATCTACCATTGTAAGTGTTTTCACTGAATTTTACTATTAAAACCAATCGGCATAACCCATTTTTCGTAGATTCTCTGCTGAATCATGTAAACAATCAAACGGGTCCCGTCCATAAGTATCATCTTGTTCAATAAGAAATTGCTCTGCACCCGCTTCTAGACTTGCTTCGATAATGGCTGGCATGTTCAGATTTCCTTCACCAACCTCTGCGAATTCTATTAGATTGATAAATTTATTATGAAATTTGCTTCGGTCCTGTAAATCCTCTGCTGTCAAACCTAAATTTCCGATCCGATAATCCTTTAAATGAATAAGAGCAACACGTCCTTTATACTCCCGTATAAGCTGAACAGGATCTACGCCAGCTCGATGAATCCAATGAACATCCAACTCAAAACCTAATAAAGACGTATTTTCCTTCATGATATCGAGCAAAAACTTTCCGTCATAGCGCTCAAACTCGATATGATGGGTATGATAATAGAGAGAGATTCCCTCTGAATGAAGCCTCTGTGCCATTTTCTCAGCACGAGAGATATAATCCATTATTTTATCCTTATCTCCCATAATCGTTACAGGAAGCATTCCAATACGAATAAACTGACAATCTAATCTTTTACAATCGGCAACAATCTTTTCAAAATTATCTTCTAGGTTTTCGTTATCTCCATCAAGAGGGGCTGTTATAGACGTAATGGTTATCGAAAAATCCTTACTTGCTCTTCTCATTTCCTCTACATTTTCTGGTGTCATCGGTATTTGAGATACCTCTACAGAATGAAAGCCAAGCTCGTGGAGCTTTTTCATTGTTTGATAGGCTCCGTTCTCAGCCACCTTGCCTTTTAACATCATCATTTGAACACCGATTTTCCCTTTTTTCATTGGAATACCTCCATTGTAATAGGTTTTTTCGCTTCTGATGAATTACGAATTAATTGAATCATTTCCATCGAAACGAAAGCATCTCTAACATGTATGTAATCACATGTACCGCCAAGAATTTCCTGATAAAAATGGGCAATTAATTTGGCATGACTAGCTCCATAATAAAACTTAGAGCCAGGTAGCTTTGTGTCTTCTGTCACCCTTTTTTTCTGCCCATCTTCTGTCGTGATGGTTAGTATACTATCTTTTATCGTTAATATAGCCTTTTCTAACATTACTTGAAATTCAATCGATGAATTTTGTGCATTGGAAACAGTGGCAAAGAATAACCCTGTAGCACCATTGTTAAATTTTATATAGGCAGTAGCTGTGTCTTCAATATCATATTCATAATCTAATAGTTGATCAATGGAACCGCGAATGGATTCGATCTCCCCGCCAACTAACTGTATTAAATCTAACGTATGGATCGCTTGATTAATCATTACACCACCACCAGCTGTTTTAAGAAAACCGCGCCATGGTTTGGCATCATAATAAGCCTTAGGCCGATGCCATGTCACCAGTCCTTTTAATCCAATGATTTGCCCATATTTTTTACTCGAAACCATTTGTTGTAATGCTTTTACCGTTTCGTTTAAACGATTTTGTAGACAGACACCAATTTTGATATTTGGATGATTTTCTTCCAGTTCAACGATAGCTTTGGCATCCTGGATGGAGTGAGCTAATGGCTTTTCTAACAAAACATGCACACCAGCTTCTACAGCTGTTTTTGTAGCCAAATAATGAAGGTGATGTGGTAAGCAAATGTGAACACAGTCTAATGGTTGTTCTGTTAGCATTTTAGCGAAATCCGAATAAAACGGTATTCCATCAAACCTTTCCTTCTGTGATAGATCTAAATCACAAACGGCAGCTAACCGAGCATCCTCCATTGCTTGGATAGACTTTAAATGAATAGAAGAGATATCCCCAAGTCCGATTATCCCTACATTAAGCATAGGTGCACCTACTTTCTCTCTGCTTCGCGTCGTTTCGTTAATTCCTCTAAGTATAGATCCTCATCAATTGGTATACTTACTTCCTGATTTAACCAGCTTGACAAGTGCATGGCGTTTGCTAGCTCTACACCGTGAATTCCATCACTACCAGGAGCGATTAGTGGCGTTCCATCTAAAATGTTTGCGGCAAAGTTTTCTAATACAGCTTGGTGCTGTCCACCCCACATACTGTCAAACTCGATCATTTCTTCCTCATAAATTGCTCCAGGGCCGTCTCCACGTAATATCTCGGAAACCTCATGCATCGACATCGTAGCACTCATTTCACTTTCTGGTTTCAAAAGTCGCTTAATGTTTACTTTTTTACTATTATCTACGACGATTTTCCCCTTGTCCCCAAGGATTTCTAATCGATCAGTGCCCATGACATCATGTGTACATGTAATAAATACACCGGTTGCGCCATTACCATAATCAAAAATGGTCGTCACATCATCCTCCACTGGTATATCACGCTGGAATCCATACTGAGCTTTTGTATACACTTTTTTTGGCATGCCACAAATCCACTGGATTAAGTCAATTTGGTGTGGGGCTTGATTAACGAGAACTCCGCCACCTTCGCCATCCCATGTTGCTCGCCAAGTTCCTTGATCATAATAGCCCTGTGGACGCCACCATGTGGTAATGATCCAATTTGTCCGTCGAATCTTGCCAATCTCTCCATTATCGATAATTTCTTTTACTTTTTGATACAATTTGTTTGTTCGCTGGTTAAACATGATTGCATAGGTTAAATGTGGCTTCTGCTTCGCAAATTCATTGATTTCTCTTACCTGTTTTGTATACACACCTGCTGGTTTTTCTAATAATGCATGGATATCACGCTTTAATGCTTCTATCCCCATCTCTGGGTGTAAATAGTGTGGGACACAGGTTACGATAGCATTGACATTTTTACTTTCTAACATGTCCAAATAATTTTCATAAAATGGGGTTTCAGGGTAGCGCTCCTCTGCCAGCTTCCTCTTCTGTGGATCATGGTCACAAATAGCCCCAAGCTCCATATTGGAGATTTTACCTTCTTGAAGAAAGTTTGCGTACGCATTACCTTGCTGTCCTAGACCGATAACACCTAATTTTACCTTTGCCATTTGACTCACTCCTTAAAGATTTTTAATCGTTCCATTCGATACGTTTTTGCAGTGATGCCCATCTGTTTCTTAAAAAATCGACTTAGATGTGAAACGCTTTCAAATCCACTCTCATCAGCAATTTGCTGTAATGTCTTTCTTTCTTCTACTTCTAATAGGTATTGAACTTGCTTCAGTCGACATGCCATCACATATTCCATCACGGTAAAACCCGTCATTTCCTTAAATACGTGCGAGACATATGATTTACTAAGGTTTAGCTGTGTGGCGATTTTATCAATCGAGAGCTTTTCGTGAAAATGCTGTTGAATATATGTTGCAATCCTTTCAGCCTGCCATGTTTTATCCAATTTCTTTGATATCACTTTAATGGACGATGTATTCCCAAGCCGATTGACGATGATCAGCACCTGTACAAGCAATGCCTTCAGTTCCCACTCTTGCTCTTGTTTAGACATAGGCTCATGATTAATTTCACTCATTTGTTTAATCAGTCCAGCTAATTTATTCACTTCTTGCTTGTTTGTTGTCCTTATTAAGCAATGCCCAAGCTTGTGAAAAACGTCTAATAAACTAGAAGCATTTAAGGATGAAAGTAATGTTTCGATGGAATGTGGTGCAAAATGAACATGGCTTCGTATGTAATCACTGTTTATCGGTACATTCGGTTTATGTAGTGCCAATCCGTCCATTAATAAAATATCGCCTGGCTGTAAATCGTATATCTGATTATGGATCAAATAACGACAGGTTCCTTTATGAAATAAATATATTTCATATTCAATATGGGAATGGGCCTTAATTTTGCCAGCTTCTCCTTCTAATCGATAGTTCACTTTAAAGTTTTTCAATGAACATCACCTAACCTATTATACTTTTGATTCTATTGTATACGATTAGATAAAAAAATAACTACTATTGCTTTATTTTTCCGTTTTTTTGACTGAGAGTGCTCTTATGATGAACATGGCTACAAAAAAGTAATTAAAGTAAGCAAAAAAACGAACGATCCTTTAAAATCGTTCGTTTTATTTGCCTTTTAAAACGAGTTTCCATCACCGCTTTGTCAAAATACTTCACTTTCCCGCAGGAGTCTGCGTATTTTGACAACAATATCTTTATCATTCGTCTTTCTAGTATGCTATTTTCTTTATGATTTATCGATAAAGTTTTTCTTGTATTAAGGTTCAAAGATCGATGGCAAGTATAGTGAAATCTCAGGTACATAAGCGACAAGTAAGACCACGACAATCATTGCCGCATAAAATGGGATCATTCCCTTGGATGCTTTTTCGATAGGAATTTTTCCGATTGCCGATCCTACAAACAGCACAGAGCCAACTGGAGGTGTCACTAAACCTACTGCTAAACAGATGATAAGCAGAACTCCGAAATGGATAGGATCAATACCTACAGTTGTTGCCACTGGAAGTAGGATAGGTGTTGTAATTAAAATCAATGGTGCCATATCCATTACCATACCTAATAAAAGTAAGATAATCACTATAAACAGAACGGTGATGGCATCATTTGGAGAGATACCGATTAAGAAATCAGATACCATTGCTGGCACCTGAAGTAATGCTAATAACCAGCCAAATGCAGAAGAGGCAGCAATAAGAAACATAACCATTGAAAGTGTTTTAAACGTTCGGTATAGGATAACCCCCATTCTTGCTAACGGTATTTCCCGATAGACAAAGAATGTAATAATGAATGCGTATAATACTCCGATAGCGGAAGATTCCGTAGCAGTGAAGAACCCACTAAGAATTCCTCCCATAATAATAACAACCGTTAATAAGCCTAGTAAACCTTCCCACATAATACGAGGGATCTCCTTACGATCAATGACTTCTCCTTTTGGATAGTTTCGTTTAACTGCGATGACATAAGTTAAAACCATCAAGGCAATCCCAAGAAGTAATCCTGGACCAAGTCCTCCCATAAATAGGGCTCCGACAGAAACACCACCTGCTGCCGTTGAATAGATAATCATATTATGACTTGGTGGGATTAATACACCTTGTGCAGCACTAGAAATCGTGACAGATACCGAATAATCAGAATCATAACCATTTTTCTTCATCATCGGTATTAAAACAGAACCGAGAGAGGAGGTATCTGCTAATGCTGATCCAGAAATACCACCAAAGAAAGTACTTGCCAATACATTCACCATAGCAAGACCGCCTCTAATTTTCCCAATGATAACATTCGCAAAATTGATCAATCGACGAGAAATTCCTCCTTCATTCATAATCTCACCAGCTAATATAAAAAATGGAATAGCTAATAAAGAAAAGGAATTCACGCCACTTACCATACGTTGTAAAATAGCGGCTAAATCTATATCCATATACATTCCTGTTATTAAGGAAGACAAGATCAGCGTAAGTGCTATTGGGACTCTACATAATAATAAAATAATAAAGCTTCCTATTAATATAGCGACTTCCATCCTTCTTACACCTCACTTATCTCTTCTGTTAAATCTTGGTGTAGCCCTTTAGTAAATAACAATTCCACGCCATATAATGTAAGGAAAAAGCCGGACACAGGTATACTTGCATATAGGAAACTACTTGGTAATCCTGTACCAGGCATCGTGGACGCTCCCATTAGAACAACAAACTGATAGCCATAATAGATCATCATGATCCCAAAGCCAATAATTAATATCTTCGAAAAATAATCAAATAGATGCTGAATCGACTTAGGTAGCTTATTGATAACAAGACCTAGGGCTATATGCAATCTTGCCTTTACACCATAAGCAATTCCTAAAAAGCTAATCCATACTAACAGTAATCGAGAAAGTTCCTCAGACCAAGATGGAGTGTAATCGAAAAATTGCCGAGAAAAGACTTGAATAATAATGACAATCGCCATAGATCCAAGCATTGTTAGAACAATTCCAATTAGCATCTTGTTTAGTAGAGAAACGATTTTTTTAAAAAGATTCATAAAATCTTCCTCCTTCTAGCTAACAAAACTATTTCGTTAGCTTCTCAATCCAATCTCCATATTGCGATTCATATTCATCGTAAACTGGCTGAACTGCCTCTCTCCATACTGCGATATCTTCTATTTCTGTTAATTCACTTCCTGCTTCCTCTACAGCTTGCGTGGACTCTTCCACTAATTCAGTCCACGCCTCTCGTTGGACAGCTACCGATTCTTTTGCAGCTTCCTTGAAGGCTTGTTTATCCTCTTCACTTAAGCTATCCCACAACTTTTGAGAGCCAATAACAATCTCTGGTGTTCCAGAATAACCATTAACCGTATAATATTTAGCTACCTCATAGTGGTTACTCGTGTAATAGCTTGGGAAGTTATTTTCCGCTCCATCAATGACTCCTGTTTGTAATGAAGAGTAAACTTCCTCATAGGCCATTGGTGTGGCAGATGCTCCTAATGCCTCTACAACAGAAATTGCTAAATCAGATTGTTGAACACGTAATTTTAATCCTTCTAGATCCTCTGGCTTCTCAATCGGACGTTTCGAGTTATAAAAAGCTCGTTCACCAGAGTCATAGTAAGCTAACCCAACTAAGCTCGTACCTTCAAATGTTTGAAGTAGTTCTTCTCCAATGTCTCCATTTAATTTCTCCCATTTCTCCTCTTCACTCTCAAATAGAAATGGCATGGATAGAACACCAATCTTATCATTAAACTGTGTTAGGGGTGTGGCATTTACCCGAGCGAGATCGATGGAACCTAATTGTACCTGCTCGATAACACTCACTTCATCCCCTAGCTGTCCACCAGCGTATACGTCAATTTTATAACGACCATCTGTTTTTTCCTCTACTAATCTTGCAAATTCTTTATCTCCAACAGTTGTTGGGTAATCCTCTGGTTGATTTTCAGCAAGCTTTAATGTAATAGTTTCCCCACTACTATCGCCACTACTTCCTTCCTTGTTATCAGATGAATTACTACAGGATGCTAATAACGTGATAGCGCTTACTATAACAATAAACATAAGAAATATCTTTCTCTTCATGTTGTCCTCTCCAATCTGTTAAAATTAACTAACTCCCACATTAGTTTATTGGGTAAATTAATTAGTTGAGATCATTATAAATGAAAACGTTTTATATTTCAATATTTTTTTAAGATTACCTTATTTCCTTTGTTTTTTCTATATTAACGAATCGGTTAAGCTCATCATTTTAATTCTATTAAATCTATCTAGTAAACAAATTATCATCTTTCTTGTGAATTTATAGCCAGTTTTACATTGATTTGTTATAATTCCATTTAATATAAGTTTACATCTATAATTTATCCGTTAAACAAATAACTATTTGAAAAAGGGGGAGAATCGTGATAGGAGATGGAACCTATATAAAAAAAATGAATCGTGATCTGATCCTGCAGGAAATATTTACTCAGAAAAAAATCTCAAGAGCGAATCTATCAAAGAAGACAGGCTTAAATAAAGCAACTATATCTAGTCAGGTTGGAGATTTAATCAAGGACCATTTTATCTTTGAGACACAGGAAAAACATAGTGGTTTAGGTAGAAGACCTATTTTACTATCTATCAATGAAGAAAGTGCGTATTTTTTAGGGATCGATTTAGATTATGAAAACATTCTATTTAATGTGATGAATCTTAAAGGAGATACAGTCCTTTTTGAGAAAGTCGATTTATTTTCCGATATTTATGAGGAGATAGTTGAGCTTTTAGCAAATAAAATTTCCCAATATAAAACAATTTTCGCTGATTCAACCTATGGTTTAGCACAAGTAACGATTGGTATTCATGGAACTGTTTCTACAGATGAAACGATTTATTTTATTCCAAAATATCAATGGCGAGAGAAGGATTTAAAGAAGGATCTGATGGCTAGAGGTATAAAAAACGTCTATATAGAAAATAATGCAAACCTTTCTGCTTATGCTGAAAAAGTTTTTTACTACCATCAAAGCAATCATTTATTAAATATTACATTATCTACAGGAATTGGTGCTGGAATTATTATTAATGGAAATTTACAAAAGGGATACAATGGACATGCCGGCGAAATCGGGCATATGATTGTTTATCCGAAAGGAAGGCCTTGTCGTTGCGGCAATGAGGGCTGCTGGGAGCGATATGCCTCTGAACCAGCACTGTTGAACCGTGCAAAGCATGTCCTTCCAGTGAACATTTCATCCCATGCAGATTTGGAGAAATTAGTCGATAATCGAGATAAAGACGCGATAAAAGTAATCAACGATTGGTTAGCAGATGTAAGTATTGGTTTAAATAATATTATTAATATTTATAATCCTGAAATGATTGTCTTAAACAGTCCTATTTTAAATTTCTATCCACATGCGTTAGAAGAACTAGATAAACATTTGGTTTCTTCTGTATCGAATTACCATAAGATAGCCGTTTCTGAGCTTGGTGGAAAAGCTGGTGTTGTAGGTGCATGTGCCATAGGTATTCAGCGATTTATGGGACTACCTCAGCTCTCTTTATTAGGAACCAACAATATAACCGTAAATGAAGCTAACCTTTGACTTTCATTCACATGCTAGTAATAATAGTGATAGATACCAGTCATTTGAGAGGAGTTCTACTAACTAAATGGATACACCCCTAGATTACAGCAATATCAAAAAGCTAAAAGTTGAATTAACTCGTTTTATGATGGCATATAAATTTGCACTAGAAGAGGTTAATACGAAAATTAATATACTTCAGCAGGAATTTCAGTATATGCATGATTACAATCCAATTGAACATGTCAAATCACGGGTGAAATCACCCGAAAGTATTATGAAAAAGGTACAAAAGAAAGACCTACCATTTGATCTTGCTACGATTAGAGAACATATTCATGACATTGCAGGAATTCGTATTAATTGCTCTTTTGTATCCGACATATATCGTATTGCTGATATGCTTGAACAGCAAAAGGATATTACCGTTATTCAGAAGAAGGATTATATTAAAAATCCTAAGCCTAATGGCTATAAAAGCCTGCACTTAATTATCCAAATACCTATTTTTATGTCAGATAGAGTGGAAAATGTGTTTACAGAAATTCAAATTAGAACGATTGCGATGGATTTTTGGGCAAGTCTAGAACACAAAATTTATTATAAATATAATAAGGTCATTCCAGAACCCTTACAGAAGGAATTGAAGGATGCAGCTCTATCTGCTAATGAGTTAGACGAGAAGATGGAGCGAATTCATAAGGAAGTCAACAAAATAAAAGCAGCTGACACTCTTGACCAACATAGGGATGACGATCAGGTCGTATTTCCACCTGAGATACTATCCATTATTGCAGAAACAAAAGATCATTAAAAACATTAGAAAAACTCGCATTCGCTCCTCCTTAATCGAATGTGTTAGCTTTTCTTATCCTTTGGATTTTCGCTTCGTCGCATTATTTCTGCAGAAATTTTATACTTTCCAAAGGTATAAAGAAAAACCTATGATTACTTCCATAACATAGGTTTTTCTCATTTAGACTGCTTTTTATGGTAGACGATTGCCTGCTGTTCGATACAACTCATACCATTCTTCTCGCGTTAACGAGACATCGGAGGCTTTCGCAATTTCCTTCAATCTTTCTGTGTTCATAGTACCGACGATTGGTTGCATATGAGCAGGATGTCGCAATATCCATGCAATAGCAATCGTTGTTTTCGATACACCTTTTGCTTCACCTATTTCTGCTAACTTTTTGTTTAATTCGGGAAATTGATCATTGTCCACGAAAACTCCACCAAAGAAACCATGCTGGAATGGTGACCATGGCTGTATCGTCATATCATGAAGACGGCTGTAATCTAAAATAGCACCATCACGAACAATGGCTGGATCATCTTCCATATTAACGTTAAGTCCTGCATCTATCATTGGTGTAAACATTAAGCTTAATTGGAGCTGATTCGCAATTAAGTCCTGTTCTACATATTTTTTCAACAATTCAATTTGCATGGGATTATGGTTACTCACACCGAAATGGCGCACCTTCCCGCTTTGCTTCAATTCATGAAATGCCTCTGCAACCTCTTCTGGTTCTACTAATGCATCTGGGCGATGGAGTAATAAAACATCTATGTAATCTGTTTTTAATCTTTTTAAGCTACCATCGACAGAGCTTATAATATGTTCCTTAGAAAAATCAAAAAATCCTTTTCGAATGCCGCATTTTGTTTGAATAACGATTTTTTCACGCGTTTGTGGATTCATTTGAATCGCATCTGCAAATATTTCCTCCGACTTTCCACCACCATATATATCTGCATGATCAAAGAAATCAATACCTAGATCCAGTGCATTCTCAATAACACGACTTGCTTCCTGTATCGAAAGCTGATCGATCCGCATACAGCCTAATGAGATTTCACTAGCATGCAAACCACTTTTTCCTAATTCTATTTTTTTCATCTCTGATCCTCTCCTCTCCACAAGGTAGCATTAGTTTATCATACCCTAACTTTGAAAGCGATTAATTAGCTCTAATAGACGTAATGCATATGTGTTGGAGTACTACTTAATAAAACCTCCTGCTTTATCTCTAGAAAAACCTGCTCACCTAAATCGAATGGATCCCCTAGACCTGTTTGAATCTGCCACTCCTCCCCTAAAACCTGCACATTGTAATGCATTTCTTTTCCTTGAAATTGTATCGATGTAATCACTGCTGGAACAGCTTGATTGGAGGACTGCTCCTTAGTTAGGATCAGCTGTTCTGGACGAATCGGATAGTAACCTAATTGCTTCATATCTGGCTCTATTCCAATATCTGGCCACTGAATACTTGGGATCAAATCTGGTGTAAAACGATCCTTCGTCCACTTCCCTTTCATTAAGTTTGCCTTCCCTACGAATTTCGCAACAAATGGCGTCCTAGGATGATGATAAATCTCTGTAGGTGTATCAATTTGTTCTATTTGTCCATTATTCATAACGATGATTCGATCTGCCATTGCTAATGCCTCACTCTGGTCATGCGTAACGTATAGAATGGTTGCATTCGTCAATCGATGCAATGATTGAATTTCACTTCTCATCTCCATTCTGAGCTCTGCATCTAAATTACTTAAGGGCTCATCCATTAGTAGCAGTTCAGGCTTTGGAGCAATGGCTCTAGCTAAAGCGACACGTTGTTTCTGACCACCAGATAGTTCACTTGGCATCCTGGTACGGAAGGATTCTAATTCCACTATTTTCAGCACGTCCTCCATGCGTTTCTTCTGATTTTGCTTTATTTCCTCTGATACAAATCGATGATGCTGTAAAGGAAATCGAATATGTTCTGCCACATTTAAATGTGGCCATAGAGCAAAGGACTGAAAAACCATTCCAATATTCCTTTTTTCAGGTGGTAAGGTTTTCGTTGGATTGCCAACCTCCTGATCCCCAATGGTAATCGTTCCTTCTGTTGGTGATAAAAATCCTGCCAATAGCCGTAGTAGCGTTGTTTTTCCACAGCCAGATGGTCCAAGAATTGCAATGAATTCACCCTTCTCTATAGAAAAATCTATGTGACGTAATGCTTCAAAGCTAGAAAATCTTTTACTTAGCCTTTGCACCTTTATAGTCATCTTGCTCGAGCCACCTTTCGATTCCATAAGAATTGTGTGATATACAATAGAAAAAAGCCGAGTAATATGAAAATAATGATCAGACTAGAAAATGCCGTCGAATAAGTAGTATAGCCAGCCTGTTCAAATCCAAAAATGACAACACCTATTGTTTCTGAATTACTAGACCAAAGAAGAGAGGAAACCGTTAATTCAGTTAAAGCTGTCAAAAAAACTAGAAAAGCACCACTTAATATACTTGGTAACAATAATGGTAATAAGATCTTCCTCCATTTCACCCAACTGTTAGAACCACTAACAATCGCTGCCTCTTCCATCGTATAATCAACCTGTAACACTGCCGTAATGCTCCCTCTTACTTGTAAAATGAGGAATCTTGTAAAATAGGCAATAAATAAGATAAGCACAGATCCATAGATTCCAGGATTCCAGCCAGGGATTGGCTCCATCCAAGCAAAAATCATGGATAATGCCATTACCGTTCCAGGCAATGCATATGGTAGGCTTATCGCGATTTCCGATAATTGATTCCACCTATTTGGTTTACGCACACGGAAATAGGCAAACATTGTTCCAATCATTACACCGATAATCGTGATGACAACAGCTAGCTGAACACTATTGCCAATCGCTCTTTTCGCTTTTGGACTCGTTTCTAGTACAAATTGATAGTTTTTCAGGCTGATATGATCCCAAGTAAAATCTACCCCATAAGCAGGAAGTAAAGAGGTCATCCCCATCGCCAAAAGTGGAACTAAGCTAGTCAGTAGTAAAAAACTCCATAATATGATTTCAACGATGACCTTTGATTTTCTTAAAAAAAATCTAGCCTTCTCATCCTCTACCGTTGTTTCAATTCGCTTTGATTTTCTGAGTAAAAGCCATTGCAGGAACGTCCCCATTAAAGCAATTACACCTAACAAAACGGATAGTGTGGAAGCACGTTCAAAAGCAGTGGGACCAAAACCGACAACCTGTTGATAAATATAGGTGCTGAGCACATCAATTTTTGCTGGAATTCCTAGAAAAGCTGGAATTCCGAAATTATCTAAATTGGCTAGAAACGCTAGAAAACCACCACTTGCTATCCCAGGTAATGCTAGTGGTAAGGTCACTCGTCGAAAGGTTTGCCAGCTACTGGCACCCGACACACGCGATGCATGTTCTACTTCACGTGGTATTTTTCGAAAAACACTAATGGAAAGTAAATAAACGAGTGGATAATGAGAAAATCCAAGTACAAAAATGATGCCACCCATACTATATAAATTAACCGATCCTAATGAAAAGGGAAAAAGTTCTGCTAACTTTTCGTATAAACCATTTGCTCCGAAAAATTGTGTCCATGCCAATGTCGTAATATAAGAGGGTATAACAAAGGGCAAAATGATAAATAGTTGCATTAGTCGCTTTCCCCGAATATCGGTATATGCTACAAGCCAAGCAAAAACAATGCCTAGCGTTACAGAAATAGTAGTAGATCCGAGCACAATGAGAATCGTATCTCCCATAACTGACCATGTCTTACTATCCTGTAAAATCGTCGTATAATTCGCAAGGCTAAAGGATCCATCAACCTGAATGCTTAAGGCTATTAATCGATAAATTGGAAGTAAGAAAATAATTGCAATCATAACTAAAGCTAGACCCATTAAAATTTTTTGCCAGGTAAAGAGAGAAGATAATGCACGTTTTGGCATTATCCCCCTGTTTTCTTTTGTGGAAATTTGCATGTTTTCACCTATTCTCCAAAGAGTTGATTAAATCTTTGCTTGTCTTCCTCTCGTGCTTTAAATAATTCTTTAGTATCCGCTTCTAAGACTTTCATTTCCTCAATCGTTTTTAGACCTTTAGGTGCTTCTACACCTTCCCGAATCGGCGTGTAGCCTATTTCTGATGCAAGCTCTTGTCCTTCTTCTGATAAAACAAAATCGACAAATGCCTTAGCGGCAGCTTCATTTTGTGTATCTTTCATAATTCCAATCGGCTCCGTGATGACTGGTACTCCTTCTTCCGGATAGACGAGTGTCACGGGAGAACCTTCTGCTTCAGCACGTGCCACGACAAAATCGACAACCATACCATAGTCCACCTCTCCTGCAGCAACAGCTTTTAAAACGGCGCCATTACCTTGGGTGATTGTCGGATTACCTGCTTGTATAGCTTCGTAAAATTCCCATCCAAATCCATCAGTGCGTGTGAAAACTCCTAGATTGTAAGCAGCTGCTCCGGAATATAATGGGCTTGGCATCGCTACATTACCACTTTGTTCTGTTAAAACATTCCATGATGCTGGGGGCTCCTTTACATTATCGGTATTCACTACCATTGCCGTCGACATAACCTTCGTGCCTGCATACATATGATCTGGATCGACGAATGGCTCCGGAATGGATTCCATTTCAGGGGATTCATATGCTTTTAGCATCTTTTGTTCCTTTAAGCTTTCAAATGTTACCGAATCTGCAACTAAGAGAACGTCTGCTTGCACTTCTCCCGCTTGTTTTTCAGCTTGCACCTTACTCATCACTTCTTCTGTTCCAGATCGATAGATAGAGACATTTACATCCGGATATTTTTCGTTAAATGCTTGAACTAATTGTTCTGCATCCACATCTGGTTGAGAGGTATAAAAGGATAATTCTCCTGAAACGTCTGAGCTTCCCTTCCCAGAAGTTTCGGAGGTAGAACATGCTGCTAAAACGGTGATAAGACCAATGAATAAAATCATATTTTTCCAACGAAACATAACATAATTCCTCCTTAAATTAAAATTCTACGGAAGCTTACGGACGGTTAACGCTGTGGGAAAACCATCGATTCAGTTGTTCTTTTTTTCTTTTATTACTTGCTCTTAGCTCAACAGGCGAAATCGTAATATATCCTTCTCGCAGGCTACTAAAATCTTTATTTTCCCTCAGTTTATCTAGCTGCTGGTATTCGTCCTTTAACCAATAATAGATTTGACCATGTGGATCGTTCAGTCCAACATAGCGATAACGTTGTACCTGCATATCTACATCCACCACTTTAACACCACGGCACAATTCCTTTGAGGTGTATGGTAAGTTCACATTTAGCAGTATTTCCTTAGGTAATGTATATTGAAAAATCACCTCCGCCAATCGATAAAATAAAATTTTGACCTGCTCGTAATTCACATATTGACTGTCAAACGATGCTAACGAAACAGCAACAGCAGGGATGTTATGTAACGTAGCTTCCATTGCTCCTGCGATCGTACCCGAATAAAAAATATCTCTTCCTAAATTAGGCCCAATATTAATCCCTGAAAAAACAATATCTGGGGGTTCTTTCATTAATACATTGATCCCCATGTTCACACAATCTGCTGGTGTGCCATTCACCATCCATGATTGGATTGCTGTCGTAAAAAGCTTATTTTCGATCGCTTTAATTGGATGGCGTAATGTTATGGAATGACTGATAGCACTTCTTTCCTTATCTGGACTTACGACATATACCTCTCCAAAGTGGCCAAGAACATTCACCATTGCTTCTATACCTGGATGAAAGATGCCATCATCATTTGTAACTAAAATTCTCAAGCGCTTCCCTCCCTAAGACTGCCTTTTGCTCTACATACTGAAGATGCTTTTTTAATAAGGGGAATGATGGACTTTGATCGAATCCTTCCAAAACAATAGGTAAATGACTATCCTTTAATTCGGTAATGATTCTATCTAATTTGCTCTCCCCATCACCTAATGCAATATGGTAGGCTTCCTTTGAAGTATCACTAAGATGGATCTTATTAATGCGATTCAGTTTTTCATAGTAATTGTTCGGCTCTACATCTAATGGAACATGTGCCACATCAAAGGTTACCCGAATGCGATCAGGTAGCCCCTCCAATAGGTCGTTCATATCATTCGGAGTGGTGATAAGCTCCTTTTGCTTCTCCTCCATTAACTCTACGGATAGGTGGACATTGTATTGATTTGCTTTTTCAGCTAGTCTGAGCAAATTCTGTCTTAAGACCTTTATATAATGCTTTCGATCCACATGCTCGATCGTCATTTTCCCTGGATGAATTGTTATATTCCTTGCATCCAGCCTATCTCCTACTTCCATCGCATACTCGATTTCCTTTAATGAACTTCTTTGTACTTCCGGGTTTAATGCACAAGGATTTAGATCCCAGCTTGATGCATGAATTGTTAAGGATTGATTCGTATACTTTTTAGCTTCTATGATCTCTTCAAGAGTGGATTGATGAAAATGTATCTGGTCTATCCAAACCTCTACTCCATCTAAATGAAATGCTTCTGCTATTTGCAGCACATCAGGTATTGGGTAGTTCCAACAAAGGGTTGAAGACAGATATAAGTACATCAGCTACACCTCCTGTTTCCATTGGTCGATACAGTCCGATTCAACCAAAACACTTCCAATCGGATAAGGATTTCGGGAGCTTGGTCCATGATGATCACTTCCTCCAGATTGACGGCAGCTATATTTTATGGCGATTCCCTTCCAATATTGCGTGTCACTTACAGAATGCTTTGGATGATAGACCTCTATTCCATCAAGGCCATTCTCCATCAATTTTTTTATAGGAGGGATTTCAGGATAAATACCTGGATGTGCTAAAAAAGCTTGTCCACAAGCTTCATGAATCAAGTCAATTGCTTGTATTGCTGTGAACGGAGCTCTCGGCACAAATGCATCTGCGCCTTTTTTTAACAATTTTTCATGGGCTTGCTTACTTGTGTGAAAATAGCTTTTTTCGACTAAAACATCTGCTATATGTGTCCGTACGATAATATCTCCAGTTGCTTTCTGAAGACATTCCTTTAAGGAAACAGCATAGCCTAACTGATTTAATTTTTCGATAATATCTTGAGCCCATTGCTTCCGTTCCTCTTTACGCCAAGCAATATGTCTTATTAATGCCTCACAGTCAGGGTTTATATAATAGCCGAGTATATGTAATTCGCCATCTTCCCCGTCTTCCGGGAATCACATGTAAATTAGCTGGCGCATTTTTTCTTGCCTTAACATAACCAGCCATTTCATCATGATCTGTGATCGATATTATCGTGATCTCTTTTCTCACTGCTGTGGCCACAATTTGCTCAGGGGTTAGCTCTCCATCGGAAAAAGTGGAATGTATATGCAAATCGATTATCATCACTCACCTCACTTCTAGTTGTCTGTATCTATCATTCTACTAGGCAAGTTTTAATTACGATTAAACAGAATGTCTAAAGTTTGTGAAGGAAATGTAAAGGGAAGGAAAACAGAATTCCTTGGAAAAGTATGATTTTATAGGTATTGGAAAGGAAAGGATGTAAATTAATTTACGTTTGGTTCATATGTTTGGGGTAGCTTACATCTAATTATCGAATCCATTTTTTAGAGGAGCTCGCGTTAGCTTTTCTTATACTACTAAAAAATCCCCGAGAATTGTCTCGGAGATCTATTTATTGCATTGCTAAGTATAGTGCACCTTTTACGCCAGCCTCGTCGGTTAGACCTGGTGGCACGATGTATTGATCAATTTCTTTTTCTGTAAGATAAGGAGAACTCACATAACCATTTAGCATTTCTAGTACATTTTTGCGAATGAGTGGGAAAAGCTGTTCTTGCTTCATTACACCACCACCCATAATAATTCGTTCAGGAGACAGAATATAAATATAGCTTGTTAATGCTTGGGCTAAATAATATGCTTCCATTTTCCAAACCTTCTGGTCATCTGCTAGCTCATGGCCCTTCTTACCCCAACGTCTTTCCAAGGATGGACCTGCGGCGATTCCTTCCAGACAATCACCATGGTATGGGCATGTGCCACTATACGTGTCATCTGGATGTCTTCTTACCTTAATATGACCCATTTCTGAATGAGACAGTCCCTTCAATGTTTGACCATGGAAGTAGGCACCTGCACCAATGCCTGTCCCAACCGTAATATATAAGCAGCTATCCACATCTGTCGCATTGCCCCATTTCGCCTCAGACATTGCTGCTACGTTTACATCTGTATCGATAATGACTGGTACGCCTAATGCTTCCTTTAATTTAGCTCCTAATGGATAGTTCACCCAGTCCGTTTTTGGTGTTCGCTGGAGTTGACCATAGGTTGGACTCGTTTCATTGATATCGATTGGACCAAAGCCTCCTAAACCGAGACGTTCTATTCCTTTATCTTGAAAAAACTCGATGACTTTAGGAACGGTTATGTCTGGATGCTCCGTTGGAATGATGATTTTTTCTAAAATTTCCCCTTGCTCATTGCCAATTCCTAGTACAAATTTGGTTCCTCCTGCTTCAATTGCGCCTAACTGCAACCTTACGACCTCCCTATTGTAATGACCAAACCTTTAGATTACCTTCTCCTGTAATGGAGAGGCTTCTATTCTGTTTTTGTGGAAAAATTCTTGCTGTAAACACCAATTCTCCATGGTTCACAAAAATTTCTAGAGACGAGCGATCAAGATAGCACCGGATCTCCAATAAATGATCGGCCACAACAGCCACTCGTTCCTCTCGTTGATGACTACTCAGTTTTGGTCTTGTTAATTTGACTTGTTTTGTTGTTGGATCAAAATCTATTGTAGCATAACCAAACAAGTCTATGTGAAGGTTTTCTCTATTTTCTGGCGTGATAATAAATTCACTAACAGCAGGAACATCACCTGTCCAATTTATCTTTACCTGTGTATCTACTAGTTGATGTTTGCGCAATGCTTGCAATTCTTTGACAGGCTTTTGATAGATTCGATCCTGATGCATAACTAATTCTCTTGGGAGCGTAAGCTGGTGAATCCAATCATTTTCGATCGTTGGATGAAATGGCTCATTTTCATCTGCCATCCCCATCCAAGCAATTAAAATGCGTCTGCCTTTCTTATCTAAGGTTGTCTGTGGAGCATAAAAATCAAAGCCATGATCAAGCTCAAAGAAAGGTCCATGCGTAAAGTCAGTGGTACCCTGCTGCCAATTTCCAATCATATAGCCTGATTGAAAAGTATTCTGATAATGAATGCCATCTGCTTCGATTCCTTGTGGGGAAAATAGCAAGACATCCTTTTCGCCTAATCGAAAGAAATCGGGACATTCCCACATATAGCCAAAGCCCCCTGCAAGCTGTCCATGAAATTGCCATTCTTCTAAATCTTTGGAAGAATATAAAACTACACAACCTTCTTCCTCTATTGTCTGTGCACCTAGCACCATATAGTAGTGCTCCGCTTCTTTCCAAACTTTTGGATCACGGTAATGGGCTGTATATCCTTCTGGGACATCGAGCACGACCCCTTTCTTGTCAAATTTCCTTCCATCCGTAGAAACTGCTAGGCATTGGTACGATTGACGCTGCCCATTAATTTTCACATTCCCAGTATAATAAAGCTGTAATTTATTTTCGATTGCAATTGCACTCCCTGAATAACAGCCATCCTTGTCATACCATGAACTCGGGGCTAAGGCAATTGGTTCATCCTTCCAATCAATCAAATTACTTGAGCTAACATGTCCCCAATATTTTGCACCATGTCCTGTCTCAAATGGCATCCATTGATAAAACAGATGGTAAGTGCCTTTCCACTCGATCCAGCCATTTGGATCATTTATTAGTCCTGTTGGTGGTGCGATATGATAGCTAGGAAAATAAGGATCCTGCTTTGCTTTTCCTTGAAATTGTTCTATTCGTTTGTATGCAAGTTCTTTCAGTTGTTGATCTTGATTCATGTTTAACATCCCTTAATAGATTTTATTTCTTTTTTTATTCATCCCTGTAACCGAACAGATACGTAAGTACAAAGGCAACAGCAATACCAACAATATTTACGATTAAATAGAGGAAGATTTGCTCATTTAGATATAATAACGTTCCTGGAATGACAGTAATCGCCATACCAGTTGCTTGTAAACGTAAAATATCTGCAAGAAATCCTCCAATCGCCCCACCAATTAACCCCATGATGAATGGTTTCCCGTAGCGTAGGTTCACACCAAATATTGCTGGCTCTGTAATACCTAGAAATGCCGACAGGGAGGATGGATAAGCTAGTGCTTTTAATTTTTTTGATTTTGTTTTCACGGCAACCGCTAATGCAGCCCCACCTTGTGCGGCAATGGCAGCAGTAACAATTGGATTAAATGGGTTAAACCCTAGATTCTCTAATAATTGGATCTCCAAGAAATTAAAAATATGATGAACACCCGTTATTACAATAATTTGATTGAAAAAGCCTATAATTAATCCAGCCAATCCAAACGGTAGATCTAATACGGCTATCACTCCATCGAAAATGCCATTTTCTACTAGGTGGAGAATTGGCCCTAACACGAATAGAGACAAAGTAATCATAATAAGCAATACAATAAATGGTGTAACGATTAGATCCAATGCCTCTGGCACCCGTTTACGGAAAAACCTTTCTACTTTAGCACCAATCAGACCTGCAAAGAATGCCGGTAAGACAGAGCCCTGATAACCAATAACTGGGATAAAGCCAAGAAAATATAATGGATCTGCATTGCCTTCTGCTACTGCCCAAGCATTCGGAAGTGCTGGGGAAACCAACATTAACCCAAGTACGAATCCAATGATAGGAGTTCCACCAAATACTCTAAAGGTCGACCATGCTACAAGTGCTGGTAAAAACACAAAGGCTGTATCTGTTAGCACCTCAGTAAATAATAGAAAGTTATCGGATATACTATCGGGTGTCAGTCCAAAAAGAGATAAGACCTGTTCCTGTGTCAATAATCCGCGGAGTCCCATAAACAAACCTGTGGCAACAAGAACAGGTATAATAGGAACAAAAACGTCACCAAATGTACGAATCGCTCGTTGAAAGGCTGTTCCTTGTTTTGCCGCTTCCTGTTTCATTTCGGACTTTGTCGTTCCTGAAACTCCTAGATTGTTGACTTCTTCATAAATACGGTTGACTGTCCCTGTACCAAAAATAATTTGATATTGTCCTGAGTTAAAGAAGGCCCCTTTCACCTTATCAATCTCTTCTACTTTTTTTTCATTAATTTTGTCTTTGTCATGAACCATAATTCTAAGTCTTGTCGCACAATGCGCCACAGATTGAACGTTTTCCGGTCCACCTATTGCTTCTACGACTTGTTTGGCAATGTCCTGATTGCTACTCATAAATATCCTCCTCCATACATGGTATTGATTCCACAACGAGCTAAAAAAATTTTAAAATAGGATTGCTTCTACTTCACACCTAACAAGGAATCGTTCCCATATTCTTTATTAAAAAGAACAATATGGTATCGATCTCATATTGTTCACGTTTTCATCATACACTATCTCGTTTTAAAAGTCTATAGCTGTGAATAACCTTTTTTTCTACTTCATCTTCTCCCTCTAATGCTTTCATCATTAATTGTGCCGCTAACGTACCCGCTTCCTCATTTTGAAAATCAATGGTTGTTAGACTCGGCTCTAAATATTTCGATAAAGTCGACGCACCCGTTGCTCCAATCGCGACATTCTCTGGTATACGGTACTGATGATCCTTCAAATATTGAATAGCACCAATTGCCATTCGATCTGTGACGACAAACACAGCATCAGGTCTAGATGACGAGGTTTCCATCAATCGCCTCATCGCTTGATATCCTGATTCAATACTAAAATCCCCTAGCTGAATCCATTGCTCTCTGACGGTAAGATGATATTTTTTCAATGTATCGACATATGCTCTTTTTCTCTCTATTCCGATAGCCGGATCTTCCTCCCCAACACCGATATAAGCAATTTGGCGATACTTTCTTTCTAGCATATATTCGATCATTTCAACGGTAGCTAGATAATCTGGATAGATAACCGAAGTAGTCTCAGGCATATCTTGTCCAATGACGACAATCGGAACGCGACTTTCCTGAATGGCCCTCATTAATTCTGTTGAAATATGTGTACCTAATAAGATAATTCCATCGACATTACGCGATTGAAGTAAGCGGATAAACTCAATTTCTTTTTCATGATTTAGGGACGTATCGGCTAACAGCACCTGATAGTGATTCTTTTGCAAGAACTGATTAATCCCGCTGACTACTCGACTGGCGGTTTCTGTGCTGATCTTTGGTAAAATCACACCAATCACACCTGATTTTTTCGTTCGTAATGATTGAGCAGACTGGCTCGGCATATAGCCAGTATCATGGATGACGTCTTGGATTCTTTTGGCAGCCTCCTCACTCACATAACCATTTTTGTTTAAAAATCGAGAGACGGTAGATCGAGAAACTCCTGCCATCTTCGCGATATCGTTAATTGTTGTCATTACTTATCTCCTTACACAACCTATTTCCCCTTATTCTATCGCATTCTATCTTCTAGGAAAAGTCATTCTTAGAAAGAAGGCATCAGAAAGTCTAAGTAGGGAGATGCTGTTCACTCTTTTCTTCGCGAATGGATGTCAATAGATAAGTTCATATTTTTCCACGATGAACCCCTGATTATTGTTTTTTATCACTACATCAAAATGCTGATGATATGGATGCATGAATAATTCATATTGTATTCTGCGCTCTTGATGAGAATCTCTTAGGTATTGAATATCTGTCCCTCTTTCAGATATATCTCGAATTTCTCTTCTCTTGAACTCCGTTTCTCCGTCCGTATATAAATAGACCGTCAAATCAAATAATTGTTGACTCAAAAAAGCCATACTCATTCCCTCTATAATAGTTACTTTTTTTGCGGAAGAAATAAACGTGCTTTCTTTAAAATGTGTGCCAATTGTATAAAAATCTAAACCTTTTCTAATCATGTGAATATCTCTTTCTAATGCGGACAAATGATGGGCTGTAGGATGACATGCGGTCATTTTATAATGATGTTCTTCATGGTTATATTCATAATTCAATACGGTGTACTTACGCAGATCCGAGCCGATAATATATGGGTCTGTATTCATGAAATTTAGCGCTTTATCTCCTAGATAATGGATAAGTTTATTGGCAAAGGTGGTTTTCCCAGAAGCACCATGACCGGAGATTCCTATGATTACTTGTTGATCTTTACTATTTATAAAATTAGCTATGTCATCTATTATTTTATCCATTATTCTCTCCTTTTTATATTGCATAAGGATTTATGCTGAATGCCTTTAATTTTTAATGATCAACATGTTAGAGTCATCGAATTCCCAGACTGAGCCATAGGCAACCTCCCAGTAATAACCATCAGGGTCAATGAAATACCCTCCGTATCCACCCCATGATAAATTTTGCGGCTCTTTGACTACTTGGGCACCGACTTTTTTGACTAATTGAAAAATATGATTCACCTCGATTTCAGATTTTGCATTATAAGCAAGCGTGATACCCGAGAATCCCCCTTTTGACAATTCTGGAGGATGATTTTCGTTGATATCCTTTGCCAATTCCTCGATTGGAAATAACTCTAACTTTGATCCCTCATTTTTAAAGAACACAATAACAGGCTTTTCCTCGTCACCCGTCACAGATGCTTCAAAACCTATGTCTCGGTAAAACTTCAGCGATTCCCCAATATCCTTTACACCTAAAGTAATAAGATTAATTCTGTTCATATTAGGCATCAACTCCTAGATAAGATATGACTACTACCATTAGTAGGTCTTACGATGTTCTTCTAGTTAGATTCGACAAATGATTAAATTTTCCTCTTTTAGGGTGCTAACCTTTGTCTATTTCAAAAGGACGTACTTATTGATAGGCGCGTCCTACAAAGGATTTTTCTTTTGTGGGTTAACTCTAAGAATCGTTCCACAGGGATCTGAAATCCAATAGCCCTCTGAGTTCTCGTGAACCTCTACTTCGTCTCTTCTATTAATATGATTCTCACGCAAATAGTCTGCCGCTACCTTCACATTGTCTGTCTGGAGCTCCAGCCATACATCCTGTTTAGAATAATTGTCCATACAATCCAACCATAGTGTGACATCACCAAATTGAAAGGCATGTGATCCGGCCATATTGCCCAAATAGGGTAGCTTGATGACTTCTTTATAAAAATGGACTGTCTCGCTGTATTGATATTTAGGAATTTTTAGTGCAATGTTATTTCCACCTTTGAATTCTCCCTTTGGTTTGTTCAAACAGACAACCTCCTTTTATCTTTACTATACCATCTGTTGTTATTCTTCGTTTCTTCTATATTGCTGTATTGCTACTCCATCACGTAAGAATCATTGTAAAAAACGGGATCTCTATGCAAAATATAAGCAATTTTGGGGATAGTAAGCATAAAAGGTGGTGAAAAGAGAATGGATATGGAGATGTTTATGATTATCGGGATTTTAACTGGTAGTATGATTGTTTTATTAAAGCATTGGCCATTGCTTTTACTTCAGGTTATATATCTGATTATGGCTGGATTTACGGATGGTCTCCTTTTTGTCATTTTGTTCATTGGGCAAATACTGTTTGGTTTCTGGATACTTTATCGATTGTTCATGGCGGTTGACTATGATTATACCCTTCAGATGGATCAGATTGAAGTCATTCCACAAAAATACACAAAAGGCGGAAAGCTTGGACGGAAAAGAAATTTTCTTTTTTAGATTACATCGAACCCTTTTCCCATCATATTTCGGTATTTTCTGCTATAATATGTGAAGCCAAATATCTATAAAGGAGTACACATTCACATGTTAAAGCAATTTTTTTCTTACTATAAACCACATAAACGGCTATTTATGATTGATTTTACGAGTGCAATCATTGTAGCTATTCTAGAGCTTGCATTCCCGCTTGCTGTACAATGGCTGATCGATGATTTGTTGTTAGAGGGTAGCTGGAACGTCATTCTGACTGTCTGTATTCTCCTGTTTGCTGTTTATTTATTGAGTACCTTCCTTCAATTTATTGTGAGCTATCTTGGACATAAGCTTGGAATAAATATTGAAACAGATATGCGTGAGGAATTATTTGTTCATGTACAACGTCAGTCCTTTCGTTTTTTTGATAATACAAAAACAGGACATATTATGAGTCGGATCACGAATGATTTATTCGATATCGGCGAGCTTGCGCATCATGGACCAGAGGATGCCTTTATTGCAGTAATGACATTCGCTGGGGCTTTTGGAATTATGTTTACGATTAATCCGACACTTGCTGTTATCGCACTAGTCATTGTTCCACTGCTTGTTGTATTAGTTACCTATTGTAATATGGCAATGAATAAGGCATGGCATCAAATGTATGGCAAAATCGCGGATGTTAATGGACGAGTGGAGGATGCCGTTTCTGGTGTTCGTGTCGTTCAATCCTTTACTAACGAGGAGTTTGAAATTAATCGTTTCAAAAAAGACAATGGCCTGTTCCGTAAAGCAAAGATTAAAGCATACAAGGTAATGGCAGGAACGCATTCCAGCATTTATATGATGACAAGATTTCTTACTTTAATCGTCCTAGTTGTTGGTGCATGGTTAAGTCTTCATAACAAGCTCTCCTATGGCGAGTTAGTTAGCTTTGTGCTTTACACTAATGTTTTGATTAAACCAGTCGATAAAATCAGTGCATTGTTAGAGCTCTATCCAAAGGGCATGGCAGGGTTCCGTCGTTTCCGTGAGCTTCTTGCCAAGGATCCGGAAATTGTCGACGCTCCTGATGCCGTTGATGTAGCTAGTTTATCTGGTAATATTCAATTCCAACATGTCGATTTTTCCTATGATCAGTATCAGCGTGTCTTAAAGGATATTAGCTTAAAGGTTAACCCTGGTGAGACCGTTGCATTTGTGGGGCCATCTGGTGCAGGAAAAACGACGATTTGTTCCCTTATTCCTAGATTTTATGATGTGGATAGTGGATCAATCACCATTGATGGAATCGACATTCGGAAGATGACTAAAAAGTCATTGCGTGATCAAATTGGAATTGTTCAACAGGATGTCTTTCTATTTACCGGTACTGTACGGGAAAACATCGCGTATGGCAAGAAAGAGGCGACAGAGGAAGAAATTATTGAAGCCGCTAAAAAGGCACACTTAGATGAGGTTATTGCCAGTCTACCTGAAGGATATGATACTCAAATTGGTGAGCGCGGCTTGAAGCTTTCTGGTGGTCAGAAGCAGCGTTTAGCCATTGCGCGAACATTTCTTAAAAACCCACCGATTCTCATTTTAGATGAGGCGACTTCTGCCCTAGATACGGAGACAGAAAGATTAATTCAACAATCCTTAGATCAACTGGCAGAAAACCGTACAACACTTGTCATTGCTCATAGACTTGCTACCATTCGGGATGCCGATCGTGTAGTTGTTGTAACGAAGGACGGCATTGCAGAAGAAGGCACGTATCAAGAATTATTAGCTCGAGATGGTGTTTTTGCAAGACTACATGCGATTCAGTATGAACAGAAAGAGGACTAGATTTGTCTTCTTTCTTTTTTTTGCCATCGAGGGGGCTGTGTGCTAGCAAGGATAAAAAGATTCTACCAAACATATATATTTAGGGAGTATTTTTTTAAAAGGGGCTGTTTTGATGAAATGTAAGGTGAGGATTTTTATTTATTTTATTCTTCTCGGAATGATGTTAATTGGGTGTAACCAAAATGATCGCACTACACAGGAGGAGTCAAAAGTAGACTCAGAAATTACAATATTAACACCACTCCACACAGCCGAAACACCCGATCCCAAAATCGAAGAAAAAATAGAAGAATTAACAGGCGTTCAATTAGACCTTCAGTATGTGCCTGCTAGTAATTATCAAGATCGTATGAGTACAGCCTTTGCAACCGGCAATATGCCAGAGGTTGCGAACATACCTATCGAAGGGAACTTTAAAGAAGCAATAAGGGATGGACAGTTTTGGGAGATTGAGCCCTACCTTGATGAATTTGAAAATTTAAAGAAGCTAAAGAAGGAAATTTTAGATAATACAAGAGTGGATGGAAAGCTGTATGCTCTCTATCAAGGGCGCCCATTGTCTCGACAAGGCATTATCTACCGAAAGGATTGGGCAGATAATCTAGGGTTATCCACACCACAAACTACCGAAGAATTTTTTAATATGCTGAAGCAATTTACCGAGAATGACCCTGATGGCAACGGCAAAGATGATACAATCGGTTTGGCTGATCGCGGTGATCTAGCATATGGTTCCTTTAACACGATCGCCTCTTGGTTTAATACACCGAATGAATGGGGAGAAAAAGATGGGGAGCTACTTCCCGCATTTATGTTCCCAGCATATAAGGAAACACTACAATTTATGAGGCAATTACATGAGAAAGGCTATATTAATCAAGACTTCCCTGTTACGAGTAAACCGGATCAGCAGGATATGATTAAATCGGGGAAAGCTGGAGCTTATATCGGCTGTATGTGTGATGTTAGTGCTTTATACAGTGACGGGGTAGCGATAAATCCGGAAATGGAGCTGGATGTCCATAACCAAATAAAAGGACCTCATGGAGAATATCAAATATGGAGTATTCCAGGATACAATCATCCCTATTTCTTTCCAAAGTCTTCTGTCGAAACAGAGGAGGAATTAAAAACAATTTTGGCCTTTTTTGACAAGATGATGGAGCCTGAGGTTGCGAATATCGTTTATTGGGGAATAGAGGGGGAGCATTACACGTTAGAGAACGGGAGAGCACTTGCTATCGAGGATAGCGGGAAGCTTGAGCGAGAAGTTATCCCCTATCAAACACTTGAAATTGGCGAGTCTGATACAAACGGACGCTATGAAGGCGCCTTTCCATTAGAAGCAAGAGAAAAAGCAGAAGCGTTGTTTAAAGACAATGAAAAATATATTATAAAAAATCCGACCGTTACGTTAGACTCAGCAACCTTTGATTTAAAAAGCGAGGAACTAAATACGATGATAACAGATGCAACCTTCAATTATATCTTAGGCGAAATAGACGAAGAAGGCTTTGATCAAGCAATTGCGGATTGGAAAGCAGCTGGTGGAGATGATGTAATCATGGAATACAATCAAGCAAATTTAGAAAATTAAGCGAGGAAGATTGGAAATCCGAACCATCTTCTAACTAGCGGTCACAATCCTATGGTTTGGATTCCCCCCTTCCTCTCATCCATCTTCCTCCCAAAACAAATCATCTAACGTTTTATTTAATGTACGACAAATCGCTATACATAATTGTAGGCTAGGATTGTACTTACCTAGTTCAATTAGCCCGATCGTTTGTCTAGTGACGCCGACTAATTTGGCTAGTTCTGCTTGTGATAGATCATGTTCTGCTCTGGCCATCTTTAGCTTTAAATTTTTCATCCTCTCACCTATTCCTCTAGCTGCTTCTCTATGACTTTGTCACTCTTTTTCTTTGCTGCAGAATAGCTTCCAAGCATTAACAATAATAGAATTGGCATATAAATGATCAAAGTGACGATAAAAACTAGAAAGAAATAATAATAGGCTTGCATTTGACTGTCTGCATATTGATAGGCACTATTTACTCCGAAAATAATACCAAGCAATACGCCAATTCCAATTCCTGAGAAAATCGTTTTTGACTGGTAGCTCCATTTGTTTTTCTGATCGTGAATTTCCACCTCAGCTGAAAAAAGTCCAAGCTTAGCTGATCGTATCGCATAATAAATTCCGCTAACTAATACGATTAACATCTCCGTTCCTACAAGATTTAATGAAATCTCCCCATTCATAATGAACTTATAAACAATAGATAAAAAACAAATTACATATATCAATATATAAATTTCTCGATAAATCCTATTTTGTTCCGCTGTTACTCGCTCATCTTGATAACGTTTTTTGCGAAATAGCATCTTCATTCCTCCATGTTTTTCTTTTATTATAATTCAACACATTACATTTTGCAATATATATTTGCCTTTAAGAATAATAAACCAAACAA
Organism: Gracilibacillus sp. JCM 18860; assembly: GCF_055395245.1. Lineage (NCBI taxonomy): Bacteria > Bacillati > Bacillota > Bacilli > Caryophanales > Bacillaceae > Gracilibacillus > Gracilibacillus sp. JCM 18860. The sequence continues at coordinate 3,912,945 of NZ_AP043868.1, read as the reverse complement.
AAAGACTCCTTTTCTATAAAAGGAGTCCCTTCGCTATCGGATTTTATGAAATTTTTGTTCCATTCTCTACTTCCTCATCAGGATGCAGAAGAACAACATCTGTATCATTTGGCACTCCACCTAATACGAGAACCTCTGACTTATACCCTGCTATTCTCATTGATGGAAAATTGACTACAGCAGCTATTTGTCTACCGATTAATCTTTCAGGGGTATAGCGTTTGGTAATTTGAGCAGATGATTGTTTGATCCCTAATTGTTCCCCAAAATCAATTTTTAGTTTGATGGCTGGTTTTCTTGCTTCCGTAAATGGCTCTGCCTCCAGAATTGTTCCTATTCGTAGATCCAGTTTCATAAAATCATCAAATGTCGCCATGCTATCACTCCTATCAATTTCTATCTATTAAAAATATCATAATTAAACAACTTTTTTAATTGGACGATATACTCTATTGGGGCTTATAATTATTTTTATCGTTCATTAAAACACATAAAATTCCTTATTTTATCACTATAAAAAACAGGAAAAAAGTCCTGTTATGGAGATAAATATCTCTATATCAACTATTAGCACTATCTTTTCTATTAAGCTTAATATTTTCCCGAGTTTTTTCTATTGTAAAAAAGAACATTTTAAGATAGAATACAATATATAGTTAAAAAACAAAGAAATTCATCAATATATTGTATTATTTATAATTCTTTCTTTTAAAAAGATAATGATATTTTCGCTCTGATATGGGCGCTTTTATTATGTATATGGAGGTTTTCTTATGACAACAGAAGTTCAATCAATGAAGCAAAGTGTTTCAAAAGCACTGGAAGAGGCGACAGAAAAATATGGTCTAGACACAAAGGATATTCAAAGTAAAATTAACGAATCCATGAAATCTCATGATGAATTAACACAGGAAGCACTATTCTATTCTTTGAACAGAATCTCCATGGATCAACCAAACTGGACGTTTCTAGCGGCACACTTACATTTAACTCAATTATACCAGGAAGCAGCTAAAAATCGAAGCTTTTCTGAAACAGAAAAATATGGTGATTTCTATTCCCTTATCCAAGCATTAACCGATAAAGGTATTTACAATCCTGAATTATTAGCTAGCTATTCTAAAGAGGAAATGGACGAATTACATAAAGCCATTGTGCCAGACAGAGATAAATTATTCAATTATATTGGACTCTTCCTTTTGGCTGATCGATATTTGGCACGTGATCATGACCGTAATTTATACGAGCTACCACAAGAGCGCTTCATGATTATTGCGATGACATTAATGAAAAACGAACCAAAAGAAAAACGTATTGACTTCGTTAAGGAAGCATACTGGGCTCTAAGCCATCTCTATATGACAGTAGCTACTCCAACATTATCTAATGCCGGGAAAAGCTATGGCCAGCTATCTTCCTGCTTTATTGATACAGTAGATGATTCCTTAGATGGTATCTATCTTAATAACTGGGATATCGCCCGCCTGAGTAAGGATGGTGGAGGAATTGGTATCTATTATGGCAAGGTTCGTGCACTAGGATCAGATATTAAAAAATTCAAAGGGAATTCCTCTGGTGTTGTTCCTTGGATTCGTCTGATTAACGATACGGCAGTGAGTGTTGATCAGCTGGGTCAACGTCAAGGTGCTGTCGCTATTTACCTAGACGTTTTCCATAAGGATATTATGAATGGATTTTTAGATCTGAAAACAAATAATGGGGATGAACGCCGTAAGGCACATGATATTTTTACAGGTGTTGCGATTCCTGACTTATTTATGGAGCAACTACAAGAAAAAGATGCGAATGGAAAAAGTATTGGGGAATGGCATACCTTCTGTCCACACCAAGTGAAGCAAATAATGGGCTGGAAGGACGAAGCTGGTAACCCGCTTGGGTTAGAAGATTTCTATGATGAAAAAGATCATAAATATTTTACCGAGAAATATTGGGAGGCCGTGAATCATCCACTACTTCCTAGAAAAACGTATCGTGCGATGGATATTATGGCACGTATTATGGTAGCACAATTAGAAACAGGTACACCATATATGTTCTACCGTGATGAGGTAAACCGTCAAAATCCAAACAAGCATAAGCGCGGAATCGGTAAAACGTCTATTTATTGTAGTAACCTATGTACGGAAATTGCGCAAAACATGTCACCAACTACTATTTCAAAAGAATACCAAGATGAAGATGGCAATATTGTGATTGTCCGTAAGCCTGGTGATTTCGTTGTGTGTAATTTATCCTCTATTAACTTACCAAATGCGGTTCGCGAGAAAGTATTAGAGCGTCTCATCAGCATCCAGGTCAGAATGTTAGATAATGTTATTGACTTGAATACTATTTCGGTTGGGCAAGCACAGGCAACGAATAAAAAATATCGTGCAGTTGGTTTAGGAACTTTTGGCTGGCATCATCTATTAGCATTAGAAAGCATCCATTGGGAATCTGAGGAAGCGGTAGACTATGCTGATAAAGTATATGAAGATATTGCTTATTATACGATTAAAGCATCCATGGAATTAGCGAAAGAAAAAGGAGCTTATTCTGAATTTGAAGGTTCTGAATGGCAATCAGGTGTTTATTTTGATCGTAGAGATTATCACTCTGATCGCTGGAAGCAACTACGTGAGGAAGTTGCCGAAAATGGGATACGCAATGGCTGGTTGATGGCTGTAGCACCAAACTCCTCCACTGCAAAAATCGGCGGATCAACAGATGGAATTGATCCATTATATGCAGTAGAGTATGCAGAGGAAAAGAAAAACTTTAAATTTAAAGTAACTGCACCTGATTTAGACCACGTCACGTATAACTATTACCGCCGCGCACGCCATGAGCTTGATCAAGTATGGAGTATTAAACAAAACGCTAAGAGACAACGCCATATCGACCAAGCGATTAGCTTTAACTTCTATGTGCGCCACGATATAAAGGCAAAGGATTTACTCAACCTACACATTAGTGCATGGGAAAATAAATTAAAAACAACCTATTATGTTCGTAGTACATCACAAACAGAGATAGAAGAATGTGAAGCATGCCATAGCTAATTGTTATGGCTTCGCTTTTCTACTGATTGATATGAAAAAGGAGGCACTATCATCATGGCAAAAACAGACGAAACTTTAACGAAAATAAAGCTACTTAATCCGACATATCCGAATAAAGCAACAGGGATCATTAATGGGGAATCATCAGGACTATTAAACTGGAACGATATTGCTTATCCACAAATGTATGATTTGTATCAAACATTATTGTCTAATTTTTGGAAGGCACAAGAAATTAATATGCAGGATGATATTAAACAATGGGATCATTTAAGTGAAACGGAAAAAGATGTTTTCCTACGTATTAATACACAATTGGCATCACTCGACAGCCTACAAACACCGACAATGACACATGTAATGGACTATGTAACAGACTCTAGCTTCAAATCAATTTTTGCCGTTATTGCCCAACAAGAGGCTGTACACAATGAATCCTATTCTTATATCCTTAGCTCACTTGTACCATTACGAGAGCAAAACGATCGCTTTAACCAAGCGAAGGATGACCCAATTGTTCGAAAAAGAAATCAACTCATTTTAGATAGCTATGATGCTTTCCGAGATAATCCAACACCTCAGCGTCTTTTTGAGCTAGCGATTAACTCCATTAACTTAGAAGGTATTTATTTCTATGCAGGATTTGCCTTCTTCTATCATTTAGCTCGTCAACAAAAAATGTTAAAAACAAGTACAATGATTAGCTATATCCAACGTGACGAAATGCAGCATGCTTATTTCGTTTCACAATTTGTGCGCATTCTACTTACGGAAAATCCGGAGTTAAATACAAAAGAAAATATTGATTTTGTTTACAAAACAATCGATCATGCTGTTCAATTAGAGAAGGAATGGGCAGACTATATTTTAAAGGACATCGATGGAATTAATCTGGAAGAATTCCATGGCTATGTAGAATATTTGGCTAACAAACGTTTCCGCCAAATTGGACTTGATAATTATTATCCAGACCGCGAAAATCCGATGGCATGGATTCATGTTTTTAGTGATGAAATGATGAATGAAACCAAATCAGATTTCTTCGAGCAAAAATCTCGTACGTATACAAAGGTTTCCTCATCTAATGGTTTTGATGAACTATAAGGGATTTTTTATCTAGGCGATCATTTTATAACAAGGAGGTTTCACCAATGAAAGCAGCCATTATCTATACATCTGTAACAGGAAATACATCTACCCTAGCTGAAATCATTCATGAAAAAATGGAAGCACGTGATATCGAAACAGATCTCCTACTAGTGGATGAATGTGATTTTAGTACACTGAAAGAATACGACATGATAGCAGTGGGAACATACTCGTGGGATAATGGAGAATTACCGCTTGAAATGGAAGACCTTTTTGAAGCATTTGAACAGGAAGATATGAAGCATGTGACCACAGGTGTGTTCGGAACCGGTGATAGCTTCTATCCATATTTCTGTGGTGCTGTTGATATTTTCCGTGACATGCTTTATGTGCAAACAAATCTTGCTGTCACCTTAAAGGTCGAACTTACTCCACAAAATGATGACTATTTGCGCTGTGAAAAATTCTGTGATCGTCTAGCACGCGAGCTCGTCTATGCATAAGAATGGCTTAACTATTTGACATCTATCTAAAAAATCGATAATCTTATTTCAAGATCGCAAGCAAAATATTTTGTTTGCGATTTTTACATATTCGAGCTCCACTGCTATTTTGCGAGATTCTGGATTATTTTTGCAACTTCGGCTACTTTTTTGCAGCTTCGGCGATTATTTTTGCAACTCTGGCAATTTATTAAGAGGGTGATCAAGATGGAATCCATCTATCCAATACTAGTACTGATTCATATCATATCTGCGATTGTTGGCATCGGGCCTGGCTTTGTATTAACAAAAATAATTAAGTCGGCGAAAACGATGGATGAAATTCGTTATGCTTTTAGGTTAAAAAAGAGAATTCATGTATTCGTCATGACAGGTGGCATTCTACTGTTAGTCACAGGGCTGCTGATGGGGTTCATCCATCCAATTTTATTTAAACAAGGCTGGTATTTGACAAGCTTAACGCTCTATTTTATTGCGATTGGACTTGGACCAACGTTATTAAAAAAATATGCAGCACCGATTAATGAGATGCTGAAAACACATAAGGGAGACGATGTACCAGAATCTTATGCCGATCATGTTCAAAAGCTACTACGTACAGAATATGTGGAAAACACGTTGCTACTGTTTATTATTATAATGATGATACTGAAGCCATTTTAAGACAAATCCCCTACCCTCCTCCTAGAACTTGTATATTTAGTGGATAGACATAGGGCTGCTCTGGTTGATCGATTGTCTGGTATTCCTCTATTTCTAGTAAAGGGATGGACGTGCCCTGGTATTCCGTTAGACGAATTGTTCCTGTCACCTCCATCCACGTATCCTCACTCACCGTCATTTCCTGATCAAATTCTGCTAAAAAGCCGATCAAGCCTGCATCTGCTATACAATGTGTGATCAAAAATCTACCAATAACTAGCTGATTGGATGCAAAGTCTTGCTCTCGATAAACAAAACCATTTAAGGTGATTTTTCTCCCATTGAACATATTTATATTTTGTGTGACCTCTTGGTAGATGAGGGCATACAGGGTATCTTCCATTTTCAGATGGGGTTGATGGAACAAATCCTGTTGTATCCACTCATACTCCTCTTTTGAAACCTTATTCTTATAAACATTTGGATCTATTTGATTTGGATCATTCGTAGGTAGAGGCGCAGATTCAACCTCTCTTTCTCCTTGGTTCCTTAAGGAAAGTGTTGCCCCCTTATTCTTAGCAATGGAAGCATCTAATGTTGCAAATGGTAGAAGGAAGCCCGTTGCTAATGGAAAAAGGATGATGAGATAGCTGATTACTTTTTTGATATTTATCGGCTTGTCACCATGATCGTGTCGATGATCTGTATGCTCACAATGGATATGGTTACTTGATACTGAGAAAATGCGAAAAAGCTGCACGAAAGACAGAACGAAGAAAATGGTAGCCCCTATCATACTTAGCGTCTCGTACTTCGGATTGATGAGCTGTAGTATTTCCCCACTATGATGTAATCGATAAATAAAAAATGCAAACAAGAAAAGGATGATCGCTCGTACTAATTGCTGGACATTTATTTTCATCTACCTCCCCTCCATTAAAATAAGAGTTGCCAGCAGCTGATGCTGATAAATACAATGACTGTTACGATCATGACAAAAGCAAAGACAAATCGTGCTTTGAACACACTTAGCATCATGAACGTATTTTTTAGATCAATCATCGGTCCATAGACAAGAAAACCGAGTATGGCACCCTTCGGAAAAATATTGCTGAACGAGGAACCGATAAAAGCATCCGCCTCCGAGCATAGGGAAAGGAAATAGGCTAATCCCATCATAACGAATAAGGAAGTGAACGGCCCGTCCCCAATCGAGACAAGTAGCTTGGTGGATACATATACTTGAACAAAAGCGGCGAGAAATGCTCCAATAATTAAATATTTGCCCATATCAAAAAATTCATCTACCGCATGAAGCAATGTTTTTCTTGCTTTGGTTAGAAGGCTTGTCTCATAATTAATCTGAGTGGTTGTATGGACAGCTTCTTGTTTTAATTGATTGGTTCGATAGAGAAGGCTGATGATAAATGCGATAATAAGTGCTACAATAAAACCAATTCCCATACGTAGTAAAGCAATTTCTAGGTCATTTCCGAATGCCATATAGGTAGAAAAAATGACGATCGGATTGATCAAAGGACCTGTAAGAAGAAAACCAATCCCCGCAAAAAGTGGTACACCTTTAGCAATTAATCTACGAACAATAGGAACAATTCCACATTCACACGCTGGAAATAATGCCCCAACGACACAGCTCATTAAAATCGCAGCATATTTGTTTTTTGGTATCCATCGCTTCAATTGATTTTCCGTAATAAACATTTGAATAAAACCAGCAATCAACACACCTATTAAAACAAATGGCAGCGCCTCAATTAATATACTAAGAAAGATCGTATTCATTTGATAAAAGGAATCAGGTATTTGAAAAACGCTGTTGTTTGGATTAAGACTAACAAGACAAACAACAGCCGCAAATAATAACAAGAGACAACTATCAATCGTAAGAGAGGACAGGTTTCTTTTCATAGCTTCTCCTTCCATTTTTTTATTAAAACGTAATCATTACGATTCTATGCTAGATTCCCGAATAATAGAACCAAAAACTAGCATTCTATTCTGTTTTTATCTTTAAAGCTGATTATGGTACAATGTTACACGTTATCTGTTTTTTTAATAGTTTCTTCTAAGATAGAATAATATAGAGCAGGTTTGGTTATAAGGAGGGAAATACATGTCACAAGAAAATTTGGCACGCACAACAGGTGATCGAAAAATAAATCAGCTAACCTTTCGTCTTGGCCCATTGGGTGCTGCCATTCCTTTATTGTTTTTTGTTATTTGGGCCATCACAACAAGTGTTCTTCAATTATCATCTGAAATCGGCTTAGTGCTTGGAGCTGTATTCGGTATTACACTAGGATTATTTTTCTGTAAAAGTAAATGGGCTGATTATGCACAGGGGTTATTTGACGGACTTGCGCAACCAATTGGAGTTGTAGCAATGGTTGCATGGTTCTATGCAGGGATGTTTGCACAAGTCCTGCAGGTAGGTGGTTTAGTAGAGGGCTTAGTATGGATTGGATCGATTACTGGATTTACTGGTGGATTATTTGTTGGCATGACATTTGTGCTTGCAGCGGTTTTTTCTACCGCAGTCGGAACTGGGTATGGTACTACAGTTGCTTTCTGTACTTTAATGTATCCAGCAGGGGTTGCAACGGGAGCTGACCCAACGATTCTATTTGCTGCGATATTGGCAGGAGCGGTTTTTGGTGATAACTTAGCACCTGTTTCCGACACGACAATTGTTTCTGCTACTACACAAGATGCAGATGTCCCGGGTGTTGTTCGTAGTCGATTCAAATATGCAATTGCTGCCGCTATCCCGACACTCCTTTTATTCATCATTTTTGGTGGTGGAGGCACCATAGAAAATCAGGCGAGTATTGAATCTACAACAAGTCCTACTGGCTTAGTAATGCTGATTCCATTTGCGATTGTTTTAATCTTAGCTCTTTCAGGACATCATATTATTACATCACTGACCTGGGGGATTCTAGTAGCAGTCGGGACGATTGCTCTGTTCCCAATTGGTTCTATTGGTGATATTCTAAGCTTTAATCCTGATTCTGATAGCATTGTCGAAGGCGCCTTAATAGACGGTATTAGTGGTTATATTAATATGGCCATCCTTATTCTATTAATCGTCGCTGCTGCCCATCTTCTTAAGCTTGGTGGGACAATGGAGGTTATAACTAAAACCTTAGTAAAATGGATTAAAAACTCTGTAAGAAGAGCAGAACTTGCCATCTGGAGTATTGTCGCATTACTCAACAGTGCGATTACGATTAATACTGCTGCTGAAATTGCTGCAGCACCTTTCGTTAAAGAAATCGGAGAAAAATACCATATCCATCGCTATCGACGGGCAAATATGCTAGATGCGGTCACTTCTGCATTAGGTTATATTTTTCCTTGGGGAGCGCCAGTTTTACTCGGCTGGTCTACGATTACGATGATGAAGGATACGTATGAGTGGTTGCCTATCGTTGCACCTACTTCCGTATTCCCCTTCGTCTTTCAAGGATGGTTCCTCGTTATTGTCATGCTTGTCGCGGCACTTACTGGCTGGGGACTACGTTACCAAGGCAAAAATGGAGAAGAATTAAAAAAACAAAAATAAGCAAAAGGATCGATGGGGGCTCCATCGATCCTTTGTTTTTATGATTGACTGAGCTCGTCTAGTTGATTTGGCGATAGTTCTCCTTGATAAATACGTAAATCATCGATAGCACCTTTAAATGGTGAATCCCAATGATTCACTGCTAGCCCAAAATCTGCCTCAGCATTGGTGAAAATATCAGGGAAATTAGCTCCTGAAAATTCCTCTTTTCCATTTAGATAGAGCTTAACCGTTCCATTGCTAACCGTAAATGCGACATGTGTCCACTCATTTGTTTTGATTTGGTAGCTAGCAGGTGCATCATACCAAGCTTCCCCAGACCAAAGCATTGTATTATCACCAGTTGGTCCTTTCGGAACTAAACTAAGCCAACTATCGGCTGTTCCACCAAAGAAGGTGGTCGTATAAGTGGTCAGCTGTTCTGGTTTCACCCAAAAGGAAACGGAGTACTCATGACTTGTAATAAGATCATCAGGTAATAAAATACCAGATTCCCCATCAAAATAGACAGCCTCTCCAGCTACCCCTTGCTCGTAGGAGATAGATCCACCAGTATTCGTGAGTCGATCACCAGTGACCGTCCCACTACCAAAATCACCATGCTGATCTGTTAAACTACCATCAAAAGAAAAATGGCTCGTCATCGATGCATCCTGATATGGCAATACCGTAATATCAAATGACTTTGTTGCTGACTCACTTCCTTTTGTGATCGTAGCTGTTAATGTTGCTGTAGATGGCCCTTCATCTGCAGATGGTCGATGAATCTCACCTGTATTCGTAATCACCAATTCATCGGAAGTTTGCCATACAATGGCAGCCCCTGTCGTGCCCTCGGTTGGAAGCACTAAATGACTAACCACCTCTGATGTGTTCCCAAGATCTAGATCCTCTACAATTGCTTGAACTACCTCTTCATCAAATCTGTTTTCTTGTTTACTACCCCAAACGGTTATTCCTTCATCAGATAATGCAGTAAAGGTCATCACATATTTTTCAGCTGCTGGATCCCACTGTGGAGCGAATACCCCTTTATATGTTTGACCATCCAGTGTTAATTCCGCTTGATTGTGGCTTGTTTTTTTCCAGCTACCTTCTACGGCACCTGTTACTTTGTTATTTTTGTGCAAGGTTATATACTCTGATTTTACTATCTCGCCAGAATATTCATTACCATGGTTGATATATTTATAGATTCCAGCAATGTCTTTTCTATTCACCTTTTCTAATTGCTTACCAGTATAGCGGAAAGGTGAAACAACTGGCCATCCCTCTTCATTCATGAAAATGGAGTGAATCCTTACTTCATGTGCTTCCCCTTGATTAGGAAAACGGGTATGGAAGACTAAAAGTTGCTCGTTTGTTTCTTCATCTACATAAACCGAATTATGACCAGGAGATTTATAGCCGAAGCCCTCTCCTTCTCCAGGGTCGCCTACTTTTTGATCAAATAAGAAATTCCCCATTATTTTATTTCCATAAGTATGATTAGATACATTACCTGGTAGTACCGCATCTTGTCCCTTTGCATCTAGATAAGGCCCATCTGGATTTTCGGAGCGGAATACACGCATATTATAGCCCCCATCAGCGCCTAACCATCCATACGTTACGTATAGGTAGTAGTAGCCTGTTTCTTGGTTATAGACAATGTATGGTCCTTCTCCAGATTTAGTATAACCCCCAGCTATTTTCGTGCCGAAATAGCGATCAATCATTCTACCATCCTTTGTTTGTCCATCTTCTCCAGGATGAATTAATTGACCCGTTTCTTTATCAACCTCTAGTAAGAAAATACCTCCAGACCATGAGCCATACGTCATCCAGAGCTTGCCATTCTCGTCATAGAATAAGTTGCCATCAATAGCATTCGGATACATCGCATTATTATAGGAACCATCACTATTAAACCAATTTTGATTTTCTGCTGTTAATGTTCCTTCCTCAATCATAGGTTGAATATTCGTGTTTTCCCACTGTTTATTTACATCACTATTGTTATCATATGCCTCATGCTCAGTAAATCCAGAATAAACGACTGTATCCACATATTCATACGGACCCTCAATCTCCTTTGATACAGCGTAACCGATCGCAGAGCGTATATACGTTGAGGATGCACTATAATAAATCATATAAGCCCCTTTGGAGCCATCCTCATTGACGTAATCCTTATTGTAAAAAATATCAGGCGCCCATACGGCAAATCCACCTGCACTATCGGCATCATCCTCCCCTGCCCACTCGAAGGATCCTGCCAAGTTTTCTGAAAGGTCTCCATAAAGTGCATTATTCGGTGTTGTATAACCATTAGTGAATCTCTCCCAGCTCATCAAATCCTTTGACTTCGCCGCTTCAATATGCGTCCCAAATACATAATACGTATCCCCCTCCTTAATGATCGAAGGGTCATGTACAGATACATCTTCAAAATTTGCTGGAGGGCCTTCCAAGGATTGTTCTGGTTTATTACTATTTTTATCCTTCATACTAGCACCTACTGTTGACGGAATAATGATCATTGCAAGAAATAATAAAAAAGCCTTAGAGAAAAGTGATTTCACATTTCCACTCCTTTCCATAGTTTAGATCTTACAGGTCTTACCATTACTAATTACTGAAGTATTGCATCCCCCCTTTCAAATAGTAAAAATAAGATTGAATTCGCTTACATAATATGTATGATTAATTTATTAATTAATTAAATTTTATATATTCAGAAAATACCTTTTTAGAGTTTACTTAATTGTTAAGTTCATAAACTATTTATGTATAAAAATATATTCATAGATTAACAATAGGATACAACAAGTTATCGCTATTTTCAACAAAAAAATAAAAATGTACGTACGAATAAAAAGACCTATATTCATAGGATCATAGATTAAAAAATACCACTTCACATGTAAAGTAGTGAAATGGCCGGACAAAGTTATCTGTACAAATTTTGATATTTTTTATTGGGAGAAAAGCGAATTTTAGCGAGATACAATTGTGCCTTTTCAAAAATTTAAGTAGTGATCAAATGTGCATTAAAAAAGGCAATCGCTTAGTAGCGATGCCTCCAGATTGATTACATCATTTCTTCTATACTTCCATTTTCTTTATTCACAATATACCAGCCCATTGTAGCTGTATGACTAACGTCTCCATTGGATACGGATTCGTACACTTGGATCACATAATTTCCATTCTCGTCCAAATGGTCGACAACGACATTAATTTCGCTATTTGCTCCAATTTGCAAGTGTTCTTTCACTTTATTTATGGCGACGTCCTCTGTTATTTCTGTATTTTCTTCTTTATCAGAAGGTTTTTCAGAGCCATCTGTATTTTCACCTGCTTGTTCTTCATTTGACGGCACACTTACTCCATCTTCCTCTAGTTGTTGCTCTTCTGTTCCCTCTTCTTGATCAGTTGGATCTTGATTTTGTTTGGGATCGTCTGTAGTTTGCTCTACTTTATTCTCTGAATCGGTTTCTTCCTGCGCCTTCCCTACTTGTTCCTCTTCATTTTGTGTACAGGCAACTAATACAAATAATAGTAAAAATAAAGATAATATTTTCTTTTTCAATGTCACCAGCCCCCTTTTTCTAGTATATTTTTACTACTTTTCGTTTCTACTCTAATCATAGCAGATTCCACTTCATGATGACAATTAGTAAATAAGGGTAGTTATTGATTGATCAATTACTAAGGGTGAATTCTACCTCTCTTTAATGCATAAATTGTCTCACTAATGCCTTGTTCAAATGGGGTTTGAGGGATGGTACCCAATTTATTCTTTGTCTTTTCTCCGTTTAGTACAAAAGGTTCTTCTGTTAAATAGAGCATTTCCACTACTTCCTTCATGACAGGCTGAAACAACCCCAAGATAGAAAGACTAAATTTTCCAAGTGGTAAAACTATTTTGTTCGATCCATTCACTTGTTGTGCAATTTTAACAATGTCCCTTCCTGAAATGAGCCCGGGTCCAGGAATATGCCAGTTTTGGCGATAAGCATCGTCATGATAAGCAAGTTCTAGAATCATTTTTGCAGCGTCTGGTAAATAGACAAATTCCCGGGGTATCCTCATATTTCCAAGGAAAAAAGTGGATTTATTTCTTGCGATATCCTTCATCGTCATTCCTAAATAAGAAGCATCATTAGCTGTTGGACCATAGTAATCTGGCAATCTTACTATCATTGGCATTGCATTAGCAAAGCGATTATCGAAGACTAAATTTTCATAATCTAATCTTACCTTCCCTTTTCTTGTATGCGGATTTTTCGGATGAGCTTCTGTTGCCGGTGCCATTGTTCTTTTTCCATAAGGATATATTCCATCTGCAACAATTACTTTCTTTTGGAACCGATGAGCGAATGTCATCACACTTTCCCCAAGGTCTAGTAACTGCTCCTCCATTTTGTGATAGGGAACATTTGCACAATGGAAAATAACATCTGCATTTATCCCTGCTTTTTCGAGATCTGTTGTCTTCATTGCATCCCCAACTGCCAATGTGAACAAATGTGGATGATGGAGTTTCGATTTTAATTGTTCCAATTTTTCCTTTGAACGGCCAAAAAGGATAGACTTCACTCCTCTAATGTCTAATTCATTTGTAATAGCAGCCCCTACACCGCCAGTTGCACCTAGAACCATTGCTACTTCCATTTGTTCTTCCTCCTCCTTTTTAGTGATTGATTAATCACTAACTAAATCCAAGTATAATATATAGTTAGTGATTAATCAATCACTTTTTTATAATAAAAAGAAGATAAGCGTATAAATCACTTATCCCCTTTTTTTATGAAGTAGTTCAGGCATGTCTAATGCCATGGATACATTACAGAGCATTCCTCTTGCCAAAAAGAGAAAAGCCCGCTCCTCTGAATTTTCTATATTTGCTTCTTTAAAAGCATCTACAACCAATGAATTCACCTCTCGAAATCCCCTTTGCATTTCTGTACGAATGGAGTCATCAGGAATGGTTTGGGACTGCATTTGCAAGAGAATCTCACTTTTATAGGATCGTAAAATCTCTTCATAGGCCTCGATTAGCTCCCATTCTAATTTGTCTGCTGAAGTTATCTCTACCGTTTTTCGAAAGCTTTTGATAATTCTTTCCCAAGATAATTGAAGTGCATTTAACAATAGCTCTTCCTTTGAAGAAAAGAATTTAAAAATGTACGGTTGGGAAATACTTGCTCGCTCTGCTACTTTTGCTGTTGTAGCACGATAATATCCAATTTCTGCGAATACTTCGATAGCAGCAGATAATATTTCATTTTTGCGATTTGTTTTTTTTGATTCTTTTTCCAATCTTTCTCAACACCTTTTTTTAGTAGTTAGAGATTTCCTCATCATTCTAAAACAAATTCAATTGCCCAATTCGTGCCACTGCGGCCACTAGACGCTCTTCCTTATCCAACAGACCAATCCTTACAAAGCCCTCTCCCGCTTGTCCAAAGCCAATTCCTGGTGCAGTAACGACATGTGCCTTTTCTAATAAAAGCTCCGAGAATTGCTCTGAAGTATAGCCTTCTGCGACTGGCATCCAAACAAAGAAAGACCCTTTTGCCACTCCTCCATGCCAGCCTATTTGTGCAGCAGCCTTCAGAAAAGTCGCTCGTCTACCTTCATACACTTGGTTATTTGTTTGCATTGCTTTTTCACCGTGAAGTAAGGCTTCCTTTGCTGCATATTGAATCGCACCAAATATGCTCACATAGAAATGATCCTGCATTCGTTCTATGCTCTCAATTACGGAGGCATTTCCTACAGCAAAGCCGATTCTCCAGCCAGCCATATTAAAGGTTTTCGAGAGGGTATACATTTCCACCCCAATATCCTTTGCCCCTTCTGCCTGTAAGAAGCTTGGTGGCTTCCTATCCTCAAAGCCGATTGCTCCATAAGCAAAATCATGGACGACACAAATATGATGCTCTTTGGCAACTGTGACAGTTTCTTCAAAAAATTCCAGTGTTGCCGTGGCTGCTGTAGGGTTATTGGGATAATTTAAAAACATTAATTTAGCACGATCCAAATCCTCTTTATCCATTAAACCATAGTCAGGTAAAAAATCATTTTCCTTTAACAAAGGCATATAAACTGCTTGCGCATTGGCTATAGCGATTCCAGACATATAATCCGGATAGCCTGGGTCTGGAACAAGCACCCGATCACCAGGATTGAGGAGACATTGGCTGATTTCTACTAGACCTGTCTTCGCACCAAATAAAATCGCTACTTCTTTGTTTGGATCAAGATTGACGCCATACTCTCTCAGATAAAATTCCGCCACTGCCTCCTTTAAAAAGGAATAGCCTTGAAAGGGCGGATATTTGTGAAATTTTGGATTTTCACTTGCTTCTTGTAATGCCTTCACAATAAATTTAGGTGTCGGGAGATCAGGATTCCCTTGCCCTAAATTAATAACATCATGCCCCTCTACTACTAAGGTTTGCACCTTTTTAACGAGATTTGCAAAAAACTGCTCTGGTAATCTTTTTAAAGTGTCTGAGACGTCAAATTTATGCATGGAAATCTCCCTTCACTGATTCATATAAATGTGGGACACGACTTGTAAATATCGGAATGCTTTTACGTGTTTCTGTCACTTTTTCTAGCTGTAGTGTCACATGGAGGCTCGCTTCTTTTTCACTCGGACCACTTGTAACAAGCTTACCTGCAGGATCAATCACAAGTGATTCGCCAGCGAATTGTGTTTCCTTACAACTGCCAGAGCTATTCACTGCAATGATGTAGCATTGATTTTCAATCGCACGAGCATGCAACAGATACTTCCAATGCTCAATCCTCGCGCTTGGCCATTGGGCTACAATATGGATTACCTTTGCACCATTTAATGCTAATGGTCGTAATAGCTCAGGAAATCGGAGATCATAGCAGATGACTACTCCCATCTTCACCCCATCTAATTCAAAATGACCTGCTTTATTTCGACCACCTTCTAAGTACTTAGGTTCATCGAGCATAGGAACTAAATGAATTTTGTCATATCGATGAATGACCTCTCCTTCTCGATTCAACACAAAGCTAGAATTATAGATCCCGTCCTCTTTTTTATTGGCGACAGAGCCGCCCACTATATTAACGGAAAATTCTTTCGCTAAATTACTTAAAAATGGAATCGTCGCTTTGCCATTTTGATCAGCTATTGGTTCTAATTGGTCTAGGGCATAGCCTGTGTTCCACATTTCTGGTAGGACAATGGTATCTGGCTTTGTCTCCATCATTTGCTTTTCTATCCAACTAGCAATCTTCTCGCGATTTTTTTCTGGGTTTGCCACATGGACATTCATTTGATATAAGGCATACTTCATCCAATCACACCTACTAATGATTTTCTTTCTATTGTAAATCATTCGACCAAATAAAGAAATATAGAAAAACCGATAAGCTTTAACTCATCGGTTCTTCCCGTCTAATTCTTTTGTCGACTGCCTATATTGAATTTCGTATGGAACAATAATACGCTTTACTGGCTCTTCTTTATTTTTCGTTCTTTCAATTAAACAACGTGCGGATTGAAATCCTAGCATATAGATTTGAATATCCACCGTAGTTAATGGAGGTGTAGTAATCTCTGATAAATAAAGATTGTTAAAGGATGTAATCGAAACATCCTCCGGACAACTTAAACCTAGCTCTTCTAATGTACTAATCACCCCAAAGGACATTAAATCATCCGCTACGACTAATCCAGTTGGCGGTATATCCAATGCGAATAATTGCTCTACCGCGTCGCGTCCCCCTGATTTCAGAAATTCAGCATGGGCAAAATATTCCGCAGGTAGCTCTAAATTTGCTTCTTTAATTGCCGTTTTATAGCCATTCAGACGGTCAATCGTTACCGTGAGCTCAGGTGCTCCACCAATAAAGGCAATATGTTCATGTCCTAAATCGATTAAGTGGTTGGTTAGTTCCTTACTAGCCTTTACGTTATCATTATCGACATAAGTAATTTCATTTTCTTGTTCTTGCGGTTTACCAACAATGACAAAAGGGAAACCTTTCTCGATTAAAAATTGTTGAACAGGATCAGCAATGCGAGAATAGAGCAGGATAATTCCATCTACTCGGTTCCCATTCACCATCCGCTTTACCTCTTCAAATACCTCTTCTTCATTTCCTCCTGTCGATACATACAAGGAATATTCTGTCTTATGCGCATAGGCGCCAATTCCTCGTAATACCTCTGGAAAAAAAGGATTTTGGAGCGCTTTATCGGCAGAGGATGGCATAATGACACCGATTGCTTGAGACGACCTAACCGCTAAATTCCGCGCATTAAAATTTGGATGGTACCCCAAATCCTTCATTGCTTTTCGCACACGTTTTTTTGTTTCTAAACTGATCCTTGGATTATCTGCAATCACTCTAGAAACGGTGGATGGTGCTACTCCAGCCTTTTTTGCCACATCTTTTATTGTAACTCCCATAAACGACACCTTCTACCAATCTATTCTTATCATTTGTGAAGCTTTCTTCATATTAGCAAATATCAAGTCTCCCCTATTATAATCTATTTTGCTTATCTGGGACACCCTACCCTTTTGTACCACCAGCTGTTAGCCCTGATATGAGGTAGCGCTGCAAGAATAAATAGATTGCTGCGACAGGTACGGCGATAAGAATCGAGCCTGCTGCAAATCGTGTAAAGTTATTGGCAAATTGATCATTAATAAAATTATAGAGGCCTACAGCCAATGTGTAATTTTCCTGACTAGACAAAACAATGGATGGCAATAAGAAGTCAAACAATGGCATCATAAAGTTAAACAAGGCAACAACAGCTAAGATAGGCTTCGCAAGTGGGAGCATCACACTCCAGAAAACACGGAGATGTCCAGCACCATCAATTCTAGCAGCCTCATCTAGCTCTCTTGGTATCGTATCAAAATACCCTTTCACTAACCAAGCATTAAATGGAATTTGTCCACCTAAATAAACAAAAATTAATCCGGTTAACGTATCGAGTAGCCCTATCATGTTTAGAAAAATATAAAGGGCAACCATTGCCATCATTACCGGGAACATTTGTAGTAAAAGGAACACATACAGCCCATTTTTTCGACCGACAAACTTATATCGGGAAAATGCATAAGCTACTAAGGAAGTTAAGACAACACTCCCCAAAGCAACGGATATCGATACAATCATCGAATTTTTATACCAAATTAAATAGTCACTTTGTTCACTAAAAAGCCATTTGTAATGCTCAAACGAGAAATTTTCTGGTATTAAAGAAGAAGAATATAAGCTATTCCCTTGATTTAGTGACATGCCAATTGTCCAAATCAATGGATAAAAAATAATGATCGATGTTAGGATGATAACGAGATACATAAAGGTTAGTTCTACAATCGATTTTTGCTTCTGATTCATTAAATTTCACCTTCTTCTTTAAATGATTTCGTTTGTCTAAATTGGTAGAATGCAAATCCAGAAATAATCAATCCCATGATCAAGGAAATAACAGCTGCCATGGCATAATTATTCGTATCAAAGGTTAGCTTATAGACCCAAGATATGAGGATATCCGTCCCACCTGCGTTTTGGTTTCGCACTGGAGGTCCA
Source organism: Gracilibacillus sp. JCM 18860 (assembly GCF_055395245.1). Classification (NCBI taxonomy): domain Bacteria; kingdom Bacillati; phylum Bacillota; class Bacilli; order Caryophanales; family Bacillaceae; genus Gracilibacillus; species Gracilibacillus sp. JCM 18860. The sequence continues at coordinate 3,894,475 of NZ_AP043868.1, read as the reverse complement.
CCTTCATTAAACAGGTAAATAATATTAAAGTTATTAAAATTCTGTGCATATTGCATGATCAGTAGTGGCGCTGTTGCAAACATCACGTGAGGAAAGGTAATGTATCGGAATTTCTGAAAACGAGTTCCTCCATCTACGTCAGCTGCCTCGTACCAATCCTTCGAAATACTTTGTAGAACCCCTGTAAACAATGCAAAGATAAATGGGAAGCCTAGCCATGTTTGAATCAAGATAACCGCCGTACGGGCATAAATCGGTTCACTTAGCCATGGGATACCATCTCCACCGATAAGTGGAATAATGATATCTCGGTTAATCGCTCCAAAATCGTCATTGAACATGGCAGAAAAAATGAGAATGGTCACAAATGCAGGAACCGCCCATGGTAGGATAAAAATGGTTCGAATTAATTTTTTAAACCGTATTCTCGGATCATTCACGATTAAGGCTAACACTAGCCCAACCGCAATTTGTAAGGTGGTAGCAATAACTGTCCATACAATCGTCCATGCCAGTACACTGACAAAGGTTTCCTGCCAAATAGGAACGGTCACTAATTCTGTAAAATTGGTAAAGCCGACCCAATCTACTAGATTACGAGGTGGAGAATTATAAAGATTGTAGTTCGTAAAAGCTAGTAATACGGAAAATAATAATGGAAAAATAACGACAAATATCATTAGCAAAAGGCCAGGAAAAGTCATCAAATAAGGAAAGGCACTATCATAAAAATCGATAATCGTGTCCTTGAATCCCTTTGGCTTCCAGCCTTCCTTCAGCTTTTTCGCTTGTTTTCTTGCATCAATAATATTAAATATATACAACACAAGTAGAAAAACCGTGGCAATTAAGGACAACACACCAAACACGAGTAATCGAACCGAATGATCTGTACCCGGTATCGTTCCAAGTGTCCTTAGTCCCCATAATCCAAAATTGATGGAATCAAGTAGTGTTAAGAGAAACGCTACTTCTAATAAGATGAAGATAAATCCTTTTAAAAATCGTCGATTATATAATTGACCAAGCCCTGCAAAAATAATCGATAAAAGCGTTGCTATCGTTGGGTTATGATTTTTAAAAGGATGGTTACTTATTTCTTTTTTCAACAGAATTACCCCCGTTCATTGATGAAAAATACATCCATGTATAAGTGCTACGTTACTTTGCTCTTGGCACATTTTATTAAGTCGGGCTCACCATTATAGGATTCAACTCACATTATGGTATAGCAAACGCCCAAAGCTCTTTACCTCACCACAATAGGAAGCTTTTTTGTCATACTTAGAGGAGCGGGTATCAGACACCCAACTCCTCTAAAAAGTTCTTACTGAGCTCCACCGCTTGCTTCAATATTGGAATGAATATATTCCACTGCCTCTGTTAACACTGATTCAGGATCTTCTCCTTCCGCTAAAAATTGTAGAGCATTGTTCATTGGTTCCCACACTTGTGACATTTGTGGGGTACTTGGCATTGGCACACCATTTTCGATTTGTCCACTAAACGCAGCATAAATCGGGTCTTCAATCGATGCTAAAGCATTGGTATTGGTTGGAAGCTCCCCTGCCACTTCAAAATACTTTTGTTGGTTCACTTCATTTGTAATAAATAACGCTAGATCTGTTGCCCATTCTGTATTTTCTGAGAAATAAGAAACCATCCATGATTTCACACCAACCAGTGTAGTCGCAGGTTTACCATTAATTTCAGGGAAAGGTACAAAACCAAGCTTATCCCCTAGCGCTTTTTGGTAGCTAGGTATACTCCAAGGTCCATTAATCACAGCACCGATTTTTCCTTCTGTAAACAATCCATCAATAACATCCGTAGTAGTAGATGCTGGAATCATCCCATCACCAAAGAAAGATTGGTATAACTCTCCACCTTGAATCGCTCCTTCATTAGCTAAGCCTACATCCGCGATATCATATTCCCCTACATCACCACCAAAGATATACGCACCATAGTTCTTAAAGAATGGATAAGCAAAATATAAGTCATTAGGCTTCATTAAAAATCCGTATTTATCCTGTGATGCATCGGTATGTTGTTCCAAGGCTACTTTCAAATCTTCGATTGTACTAGGCTCTTCCGTTATAATATCTTTATTATAAAAAATCCCATATGTTTCAATAACAGCAGGTACACCATATAAATCTGTCTGACCATCATACTCATAAGTAACCGCATCCAATGAAACTTGGCTATAGGAGGCTTGATCTGATTCTTCTATTTCTAATGGTTGAGCGAGTCCTTGAGCGACAATATCACCTATACGATCATGTGGTTGAAAGTATAGATCGGGACCTCTTCCTTCTGGTCCAGCTAGTGCCAACTCATCTAGTTGTTCTAGCATCGATTTCGCCACAACGTTCACCTTAATTCCTTCTTCTTCCTCATATTTGGCAGCGATTTCTTCAATAGCCTGTAATTGCTCTTCTTCGTCATTTGCCCAAATCGTCAGTTCTTCAGGCTTATTATCAGAAGCTTCATTTGTTGATTCTTCACTACCTTCACTATTACTTGCCTCTTCTCGGTCTGGTGCACATCCTACTAATGCTAGAAGGGCAATCAATAGAACCCCAATTGAGAATAAAAATGTTTTCTTTTTCATTTCTAACTCCCCTTTTTATTTAATTTGCGCAATCGCTTGCACTTAATTGTTTACATTATACATCCGCCACTTATTTCGCGCAAGCGTTTTCTTTTTATTTTTGTATTTTAAATTTTTCCTTCATTAAATAACCTTTTTAATAAAATTTTAAAACATATTTTATATTGACTTATTTTATACTTTCTTGTAATAATATATATAACAACAAGATTTATCTTCGATCATAATTTGAGGGCAATGCTTTGGATTTTACCAACAACCCCGGCTTCCAATTGAGAAGTCGGGGTTGTTTTTTTAGAAAGGAGGCTCTGGTGAAAAGTCCAAATTTAGCTGGAAAGGATGAGGATAAATAGTGAAATTTTTAGCGAATTTTGCGAAATCGTTTGCATTTATGTTGCTTTGTTTGCTCGTTTTCCAACAATTTAGCTCGGAAATCGAGGCTTCGTCAAAAGTCGATTATTCCCAAGATGTCATTTATCAAATTGTAACAGACAGATTCTATGACGGTGATCCAACGAATAACCCTACAGGTGAGCTTTATAGCCCAGATGCCAGTAATCTGCATAAATATTTAGGCGGAGATTGGCAAGGAATTATCGAAAAGATTGAAAATGGCTACTTAACGGATTTAGGTGTAACCGCTTTATGGATTTCTCAGCCAGTTGAAAATGTGTATGCTGTTCACCCTGAGGGTTATACTTCCTATCATGGGTATTGGGCAAAGGACTATAAGAAAACCAACCCATTTTACGGAGACTTAGCGGATTTTCAGCAATTAGTAGAGGTGGCTCATGAAAAAAGGATGAAGATTATTATTGATTTTACTCCAAATCATTCTTCTCCCGCTCTTGAGACAGATCCTAATTATGTAGAAAATGGTGCGATTTATGATAATGGTACGTTACTCGGTAATTATTCTAATGATGATCAGGGCTTATTTCACCATAATGGGGGAACTGATTTCTCCTCATTGGAGGATGGGATTTATCGAAACCTCTATGATCTCGCTGACTATAATCTCCAAAACGAAACAATTGATCAATATTTGAAAGAATCGATCAAGCATTGGTTAGATCTTGGGATTGACGGCATTCGCGTCGATGCGGTCAAGCATATGTCCCGAGGGTGGCAGGAAACACTAGTCAATCATATTTACACTCATCAGCCTGTTTTTACATTTGGGGAATGGTTTTTAGGAAAAGGAGAAATTGATCCGAAAAATCATGATTTCGCAAATGAAAGTGGTATGAGTTTATTAGATTTTCGTTATGGTCAAGCGCTCCGCTCTGTATTAAAGGATGAAGATGCTACGTGGACTGACTTTCATGAAATGATTGAGCATACATCTGCTAGCTATGACGAAGTAAATGATCAGGTTACCTTTATTGATAACCATGATATGAGTAGATTTACATCCTCTACTACTTCAAAAACCGACACGGAAATGGCATTAGCCGTGCTTCTCACCTCCCGAGGTGTCCCTACGATTTATTATGGCACAGAGCAATATCTAACAGGAGAAGGAGATCCGGAAAACAGAAAACCAATGCCAGGCTTTGATCAAAATACGAAAGCGTATCAACTGATCAGTAAGCTATCAGCCTTAAGACAAGCCAATCCAGCACTAGGCTTTGGAAATACAACAGAGCGTTGGATCAATCAAGATGTTTATATTTATGAAAGAAAATTTGGAGACCATGTTGTCGTAACTGCTGTAAATAGTGGAGACACCGCATACAATATCTCAAACATGCAAACAGCATTACCAAGCGGAAACTATGACGATGTACTTGCTGGATTATTAAATGGAAATTCCATCACGGTGAACCAGGATCAACAAGTTAACAGCTTTGAATTGGTTCCAAATGAGGTAGCGGTATGGCAGTATACAGCAGAGAGCAATGGGCCATCTATCGGACATGTTGGTCCAATGGTAGGTCAACAAGGGAATGACATAACGATAACTGGTGAAGGGTTTGGAAGCTCCAACGGAAACGTGTTCTTCGGTAACGAAACAGCAGAAGTAAAAAGCTGGAGTGACTCAGAAATTGTTGTGACGATTCCTGCCCTTGCTGCTGGAAAATATGCGGTTACGGTGGAGACTTCGTCGCAAGTATCAAGCAATAATTACGAGGGATTTGAAATTTTGACAAACCAACTCGTCCCCGTTCGTTTTGTTGTCGATAACGCAGAAACAGATTATGGTACTTCTATTTATCTAGTTGGAAATACACAGGAGCTTGGTAATTGGGATGTAGATATAGCGATTGGTCCATTTTTTAATCAAGTTATGTATCAATATCCTTCTTGGTATTATGACATAGGTGTACCAGCAGGACAGGAAATCGAATTTAAATTTATTAAAAAAGATAGTCAAGGAAATGTCACCTGGGAAAGTGGCACGAATAGAACCTATTCAACCCCTACCACAGGAACAGACACCATCCAATTTAACTGGAGAAATTAACCTATTGAAGCGGGCAATGCTTTTGATAACAACCCCATTAAATTAATGGGGTTGTTTACTATATATAAAAGGAGTTTTGAACAATGCTAACAGATATTCGTCATCGAGCAATTCTTCCATATGTATATGGCAAGGATAAAGAAACTGTAGAAATTATGCTAGAAACAAAAAAAGAATTCATAAAAAAAGTGGAGCTAATCTATGCCGACCCTTATCATTTTAAAGAAAAGGATTGGCAATATCAGCTCAGTGAAATGAAGCAAACTGGTTCCACTAGAGATATCGATTATTGGAAAATCCAAATAAAACCACCCTATCGAAGATTACGATATGGCTTTCGCTGTACCACCGCGCAAAATAAAACGATCATCGTGACAGAGCGAGGTTATTTTGAGGAAATACCTAAGGAAATTGGCAATTTTTATTGTTTTCCATACCTTCACGAGGCCGATAATTTTCGTGCCCCTAAATGGGTAAAGGATACGGTATGGTATCAAATTTTTCCTGAGCGGTTTGCTAATGGGGATTCCTCCCTTAATCCAGAAGGAACCTTACCATGGGGCAGCACTGATCCGACACCAACAAATTTTTTTGGCGGGGATTTTCAAGGAATCATCGATCACCTTGACTACCTAGTGAATTTAGGGATAAACGGCATTTACCTCACCCCTATCTTTAAGGCTTATTCTAATCATAAATACGATACGATTGATTATTTTGAAATTGATCCCCAATTTGGAGATAAGGAAACCTTCCGCCGGCTTGTGAAGGGATGTCATGCACGTGGCATAAAAGTCATGCTTGATGCTGTTTTTAACCATAGTGGCTTTTATTTCGAACCATTCCAGGATGTATTAGAAAACCAGGAAGATTCACGATACAAGGATTGGTTTCACATTTGGGATTTTCCGATAGAAACAGAACCGAAGCCTAATTATGATGCCTTTGGATTTGTTTCGACCATGCCTAAATTAAATACGGCGAATTCGGAAGTGAAAAAATATTTGCTAGATGTAGCGGAATATTGGGTCAAGGAATTTGATATTGACGGATGGCGACTAGATGTTGCCAATGAGATTGACCATTCCTTTTGGCGTGAGTTTCGACAGGTAGTCAAAAAAGTCAAGCCTGATGCTTATATCCTCGGTGAAATTTGGCATGATTCCTTACCATGGCTCGAAGGAGATCAATTTGATGCTGTGATGAATTATCCTTTCACCAATGGTGCGATAGAATTTTTTGCGAGACAAAGGATGGATAGTCAAACATTTGTGGATAACATCACGAATGTACTGCATATGTATCCACAAAACGTGAATGAGGTCGCCTTTAATTTATTGGATAGTCACGATACAGCTAGGATACTAACCTTAGCAGATAACGACAAGAGAAGGGCACGACTACTGTATCTATTTCAGTTATCCTTCCTCGGTTCCCCATGCTTGTATTATGGGGATGAAATTGGCTTATCTGGCGGAGAAGATCCAGGATGTCGTGCATGTATGGAATGGGAAGACGAGAATCAAGACCAATCCTTGTTTTCATTTGTTCAACAGTTAATCCAGTGGAGAAAGGAAATTAAAGGCTTCGGCAATTCGGGGGAATTCCAGTTTTTAAAAGGGCAAGGAAATGTCATTGTTTATGAAAAAAGAACAAACACGAACAGGCTAATTTTTGTTTTGAATAATGAGGATAAACAACAAGACATTATTTTAGATGAATTAGCTAATCTCAGTGCAAAGGAATTGTTCACAAACAGACAGGTAACCTTTCAAGATCAAGCAAAAATTAGTGTACAGGCATATGGCTACTTTTGTTTTCAACTATAGTAACTGACTAGATGCCTCTTTCCGCATAACGTGCCATCATTAGGGAATAATGGAGATGACTAGTTATCAAGGAGGCATCCAAATGGACAAAAACAAGAAGGAAAAGGAAATTTTGACAAACCAGCAAGGCCATGACGTGACAGACAATCAAAATGTTCGAACCGTTGGCAATCGTGGTCCAATGACATTGGAGAATTATGATTTTTTGGAGAAAATAAGTCATTTTGATCGTGAAAAAATCCCTGAGCGTATTGTTCACGCCCGTGGTACAGGAGCGCATGGTTATTTCCAGTCATATGGAACAGTAAACGGGGAGCCTATCTCCAAATATACCCGAGCAAAGGTGTTTACCAATACAGAGGTACAAACACCGGTATTCGTGCGATTTTCTACTGTTGTTCACGGCAAGCACTCTCCAGAAACGTTGCGTGACCCTCGTGGCTTTGCGATTAAATTTTACACAGAGGATGGCAACTGGGATTTAGTCGGGAATAATTTGAAAATATTCTTTATCCGTGATCCATTAAAATTCCCTGATATGATCCACGCATTCCGCCCTGATCCAGTGACGAACTATCAAAACCTTGAGCGTATGTTTGACTTTGTCAGCAGGTCCCCAGAGGCGATGCATATGATTACATTTGTCTATTCTCCTTGGGGGATTCCAGCGACTTATCGCCATATGCAAGGCTCTGGAGTACATACGTACAAATGGATCAATGCGGAAGGTAAGGCTGTTTTAGTGAAATATCATTGGGAGCCTGTGCAAGGAATTAGAAACTTGACACAGCAGGAAGCTAATAAAATTCAAGGACAGAACTTCAACCATGCTACTCAAGATCTCTACGAAGCCATTGAGGAAGGCAATTACCCTGAATGGGAGCTTTATGTACAGATTATGGAGGACGGAGAGCATCCGGAACTAGATTATGATCCGTTAGATCCGACAAAGATTTGGTATAAGGAAGATTATCCATGGCATAAGGTTGGAAAAATGGTGTTAAATAAAAATCCTGATAATTTCCATGCGGAAGTAGAGCAATCGGCATTCGGTACAGGGGTGCTAGTCGATGGGCTTGATTTTTCCGATGATAAGCTTTTGCAAGGGAGAACCTATTCCTACTCTGATACACAGCGCTACCGTGTAGGTGCGAATTATCTTCAGTTGCCAATCAACCGTCCACATAAAAAGGTTGTGACAAATCAAACGGGTGGACAAATGGATTTCAGAGAGGACTATGGGGAACATAAGAATCCTCATATTGATTATGAGCCATCCTTACTTGGCGGGTTAAAGGAAGCGAAAAATCCAGGCGTTGAGCATGAGCCACATGTGGAAGGAAATCTCCAACGTAAAGCTATTTCTCGCGAGAACAATTTTGGTCAAGCGGGAGAAACCTACCGTCGTTTAGCGGATTGGGAGAAGGATGATTTAATCGCAAACCTTGTGAATGCCTTGGCTAGTTGTCACGAGGAAATTCAGCAAAAGATGGTGGAGATGTGCTATCAATGTGATCAAGACTATGGTAAACGATTAGAGGATGGACTGAAGAATGCGACAAGCAGTCGTGAAGAGAAAATGGAAAAAGCGGTTGATATGGCAGAGGAAATGTCCAAGCCTTCAGATCCTTATTAAAATTAGGAGGGCCACTTCTTTTTTAAACGAAGCGGCCCTTTTCCTATTTATGATGACAATATGCTACTACTTCCTGGTAAGATAACTCCCCACCGAAAATATCTAAGGCACTTCCAATAGTAATATCAAGCTTACCTTTCGATAGCTCGCGAAAATGGTCTAGATCCTCCATCGAACGAATCCCACCAGCATAGGTTGTTGGAATCGATACCCAATCTGCGAGCTTTTCCACTAAATTTGCTTCAAATCCACTTCTCTTCCCTTCCACATCTGCTGCGTGAATCAGGAACTCATCGCAGTATTGCTCAAATTCTCGAATCGTCTCTTGATTGATTTCAATCTGGCTGAACTTTGTCCATTTATCTGTGACGACAAACCATTTTCCATCCTTTTGCTTACAGCTCAAATCAATCACAAGCTTGTCTTTTCCAATGGTATCAAGCAATTTCTCTAATCGTTCTTTATTCAACTCACCATTTTGAAAAATATAGGAGGTGACAATAACGTGAGAGGCACCATTTTCAAGATAAAACGATGCATTATCTGCATTCATCCCCCCACCAATTTGCAGTCCGTTTGGATAGGCATTTAAAGCTTCTAAGGCTGCTTCTTGATTTCCATCTCCTAGCATAATAACATGCCCACCTTTTAGCCCATCTCGCTGAAACATTTCCGCATAGTGATTACTTTTATAGGTTGATATGTAATTTTCAACAACAGGCTTTCCCACTTCGTTTAACGTATCTCCAACGATTTGCTTTACTTTTCCTTGATGCAAATCAATACAAGGTCTAAAGTCCAAAGCGATCACGTACCTTTCTTCTTGTTTCTTCCTTTCATTCTAAATCATTTTTGAAAAAAAAACATCTAGATTGGGGGATTTAGTTGTGTACTTCTTTCAGTTTTTACTTATGTCCTCCATCCCTACAATAAAAGCACTGTCGGTATTAAGGTAATCTTCTTCTTGAATTATTCCATAAACCGCACAGTCTTTATATTGGTTTTTGGCATTACGAATCATATGTCTAATAACTCCTTCTTGAACCAGTCCAGCTTTAACCATTACCTTTCCAGAAGCCGGATTATCGGTGTTATGGGCTGCCGCAATTTTATGTATGTTCATATATCGGAAACCAAATTCCACCACTGCTTTTAAGGCTTCGGTCGCATACCCTTGATTCCACCATGTGTGTCCTATCGAGTAACTTACCTCACAGTTTCCTGTATGGTTATCAAAATCATACAAGTCGATTTCACCAATTAATTCGCCATTGACTTTTCGCTCAATAGCCCACCAACAAAATTCCTTTCTGTCATAATTCTTGACTATCTTTTCTACCCTCTCCATTGTTTCGATAACAGTTTTATGCGCCGCACTAACTCGATTATCCGATACGCGTTCATCAGAAAGCCAGTGATTAAATACCTTTTGAGCATCAGACAACGCCATCCTTCTTAGGATCAATCGAGTGGTTTCTATCTTGGGTGTTCCTAGATAATGTATCATTATGCCACCTTCCTCAATTATTTAGAAGAGCTAATAGATATTCAGGAGCGAGACGTAGCTTACTAACAATTGATGTTTATTTCTATCATAAAACATATGGTGAAATTACTCATAAAAAAAGAGTAAATAAAGAATAAGGAGCACCACTCAGCGTGTGTGCTCCTTTTATTATAACCATGTGCTAGACTTACTGCAGGGCTATTAATCTGTTAATATCTTTGAACCCATCCTTTAATCTCTAAGATATTTATAATCAAATGTAACACCAGGACTATAATAACCAGTAACTTGAAAAAGAGTTTCTATACTTGAGGTAATAGCCCACTGTTGTTTTACAAATAAAGGATTTTCGTCTTCTGGAGGTAAACCTAGAATCACGTTAAGACCCGGATTAGTTTGATACCACTCCCCACTTTGGGCGGAATATATGAAATCAGTTTGATTTCCCCATCTTCCTAAAGAACTGGCTGTATAAAATCGAATTCCGGTTACTCTAGCCGAATCTGGAATTCCGGGTTCCTCTATTAAATCTAGAATCTGGTATGGCAATATGGTTCCGACATTGTTTTGACTATAGTTAAATCCCATACCTGTATCTACAGAGAAGCTATCCTGTAACCAAGCATCTCCTACAAATAATTGATAGTTTTCTTCAGCATTATAACTGTTGTAAGGCATAATGGCTATATACCAAGTTCCAGTAGTATTTATATTCAGGTAAAGTTTCTCATCTGCGTTCCCAATATTTTCGGATAGGGCATAATTTAAATCTGGATCAAATATATAAAGGTCATAGTCTGCATCACTAGGAATATTTTTTAATAGAAATGCGACATCCGTACCTGCAGTAAGATCTATTTGATACCAATCTACATCTTCTGCATCTCCAATATTAGCATTTAATTCTTGTCCAAATAAAATAGGTGTACTTGTCTCCATTGTGTTGTTCGGTTCATATGAATCATTTAATATCTGAGAAGTAATTGGCTGATAGGTAGGGTTGAGGTCATTAGTTTTTTTAATCAAAGTATCAATATCTACATTCTTAGATGAAATCGATTCATTATTTACTTCACTAAATTCATTTGTTTTACTACTTTTAAAATTTAGGGAAGGGTTCGACGACGTATTTTCATTATCCTCGATAGCTAATACCGTTACACCAGTACTTGTTAGAATAAATGTAAGAATTAGCATAAAACATATTCTTGTGAATTTCAATTTAACATCCCCACTTTCATAAGTTTCCAATATTTTTAGCGCTTTCAAAATGGTAGAATACAAATTTTTATAGCATAGTTCTTTTGCTACCACCTCCAATTAATCCTTATCCTGATTTTCGGTATTTTTTGGAAAAATTAAATAGGTAATATTTACTATTTTAATAAATATTACCTATACAGTATTAATAAATTCTTATTTTGTAAGCAGTTAAAATTGGATGGAGTGTAATCAAACAATTAATCTCCTTCCCTGTACTCTCTTTTAAAATAAAAAACTGTTCCACCCCTGTCAGCTCCCAGCCATCCTTACCAAGGGAATTTAGCTTTTTAGTCATTACTGTGTTGAAATCTATATCAGACAATTAATTAGATAATTATTCCCTAACAAATAAGCCCCGAGGTTGAGTTATCCAAATCATCCACAAAAATACGACCTGGATTTATATTCTCAACGACTGCTATAGCTTCTAATTGACCATTTTCATTTAGTAATTTTCTACATTTACTAAATTGGGTTTTATTCAATTCTGTTATCATAAACCTATCCCACCTCTTATAGCTTGTAAAAAAACAATTCGAATCCTAAGGAATTAACTTAATACTAAATATACTGGCAAATATAACAAATGCAGCCGTGAGAAAAGAAATAATGGCATATCCTTTGCGTTTTGCTTGAAGTTCATTAATTCCCATAGCCAAGAGCATGAATCCTAAGATTAATTGTGCATATGGAATTATACTAAAACTCCCAGTAACTAAAGCATATCCTGACAAACAAACAACGAAAACTGCTAAAATAACTTTTAATAATTTCAACAATAATCATTCCTTTCCTTAATATTACTCCCCATTTACTATCCTAGTACTTGTGACTTTTTCCATCCATTAATCGAATAATAATCGCGAGTGTACCCCATTCCTTTTCCTTCTCTGGAGAATATATTTGATAGGTTTGTTCGACCATTTCTCCGATCGAACTACCAACTGCATCAAAATCACTTGCTGGGATATTTTCATACATATCTTTGAAAGACGAATACTGCTTTAGACCGATAACCTCGACTGTTAATGTTTCGTTGCCTTCAGGGATTTTTGTGAATGTTATTGTATCTCCTACTTTTACTCTTCTTCTTTTCTCATCATTTAATCTGACCTCTACTTTTTTTCTCCCAGATTTCATTGAATAGAAAGGTGTTTCATTTAGGCGCATGGTGTGTTCCATTTTCTCAACTCCTAATAATCTTTTTGCCATTTTATCACCAGACTCCATCTTATATTAACATAAATATCCAATATCACAGATAATATTATTAGCCTGATCGCAGAGGGGATTACTATTCTTACAATAAAAAAACTGCACCCTATTTGTTTAACAAATTGGGGTGCAGGGCATTTCGTTAGTATTTTTAAAATCCTCGCTCGTATTGGACAGGTATTTCGATTTCCTGGTGTAATTGGCGGGCAGCATGAATGGCCCAGTATGGATCTCTTAGCATGCCACGTCCGACTGCCACGAGATCGGACGCTTTATTTCCGATAATAGCATCAGCTAGTGCTGGGTCTTCTAAGCGTCCTACCGCAATAACAGGAGCTTGCAATGCATTACGCATTTCTTGTGCAAATGGTATCATATATCCCGCATGTCCTCCTGGATTACGAGATGGGGCTATTGCTCCTTCTCCTCCAGCACTGACATGAATCATATCTACTCCTGCATCCTTATACACTTGGGCGAGTTTGACACCATCCTGTAGCTCATAGCCATTTTCGACAAATTCTGTTGCAGAGATTCGCATAATTAATGGCATATCTGCAGGCATCTCACTTTTAGCTGCTTTGATTACTTCTACACCAAATTTGGTGAGATCCGCATATTCATCCTCCCGCTTATTGGTTAGATGGGAATGAAATTGATGAATTAAATAACCATGGGCACCGTGGAGCTCAATGGTATCAAATCCCGCTTTGACTGCTCTTCGTACCGATAAGCGGAATTTTTCCACCATTTCCTTGACTTCTCCTGTTGTTAACGCTCGTGGAGTTTTGTAGTTCCCATCAAAACGAATTGCAGATGGTGCGACAGGCAGATCTGCATCCTCCGCTTTACGTCCTGCGTGAGCGATTTGAATACCGATCTTAGCACCATTCTCATGGACCGCATCCACAATCCGTTGATAGGCTGGAATTTGATCATCAGACCAAAGGCCTAAGCAATGATTCGAAATCCGTCCATCTGGCTCCACATTTGTCATTTCCACAATCACCAGACCCGTACCACCTATTGCTCGACTGACATAATGGGTATAATGCCAATCATTTGGTGTTCCGTCTTTTTTTGAAACGGAATATTGACACATCGGTGGCATTACCACTCGATTTTTTAACGCTAAATTTTTTATGTTAAATGGGCTAAATAATGTATCCAACTTGTTTTCCCCCTTTAGAAAATAACTTCGATGGATAGTATACCAAGATTTTGCCAAACATTCACTTAATTGAACTCACGGTAAAATGATCACAAATATTAGGCGGGAGCATAGATTAAGTACAGATACCTATCTTAGGGAAAAGGATGTGAATTTATGTTTTACCATATAAAGGAATTGCAGTATCCTGCCAAACCAGATAGGCCGGATCCTCTATTCGCAAAGAAATTACAAGAGGTGTTAGGTGGACAGTTTGGCGAAATCTCTGTGGCTATGCAATATTTATTCCAAGGCTTTAATGTTCGAATGGATGGAAAATATAAAGACTTGTTAATGGATGTAGGAACAGAAGAGTTAGCACATATTGAAATGCTCGCTACTATGATAGCACGTCTGTTAGATGATGCTCCTGTCGGGGACCTTGAAGAGGCAGCAAAGGATCCTGTAATGGCTGCTATTATTGGTGGGATGAATCCGCAGCACGCTATTGTTTCTGGATTAGGTGCCATGCCTGCTGACAGTGTAGGTAACAGGTGGACTGCCGATTATATTATTTCTAGTGGGAATTTATTAGCTGATTTTAGAGCAAATTTAAATGCAGAATCCCAAGGAAGACTTCAGGTTGCTAGACTGTACGAAATAACCTCTGACCGTGGTGTGAAAGATATGCTATCCTTTTTAATTGCAAGGGATACGATGCATCAAAATATGTGGCTTGCAGCAATTGAAGAACTTGAGCAAAAAGAAGGGGTAGTCGTTCCTTCTACCTTCCCTCGCCAATTAGAAAAACAACAGGTTGCCTATGATTTTTATAATTTCTCTCGAGGCGAGGAATCGGCACAAGGTAGATGGGCACATGGTCCAAGCATGGATGGATGTTCTACCTTCTGTTATGTTCAAAACCCACCTGCCTATGGATCTGCTCCTAAATTATCTGCAGCTCCTCCCTATACATTTAACACGAATTTTCATATTCCTCCATCTTTATGTTAGGCGATTTCCCTCAGTTATTTTACTGAGGGGATTTTTTATTGCATTCTATTTTTATTAATAGGGGTTACGGACAATCCATGCTATGATAGAATGAACCTATAACATGCAAGTGGAGGTTGCTATGAAACTCATTTCAGATAAAGATTTACAGGCAGATTGTGAGCAATGCTTTGGCCTATGCTGTGTGGCATTACCCTATGCAAAATCAAGTGACTTTGCCTTTCAAAAAGCTGCAGGTGTGCCTTGTCGAAACCTAGAAGATGATTTTCGATGCAGCATACATAAAGAACTAAGAACCAAAGGCTTCCGTGGCTGTTCAGTCTATGAATGCTTTGGGGCTGGACAAAAAGTGGCCAAGCAAACATATTCCAACAAAAACTGGCGGGACCATGAAGATATTGCCCAGGAAATGTTCGAGGTTTTTCCCATTATGCAACAGCTGCATGAAATACTCTATTATTTGAATGAAGCGATGGATAGAGAAGAAACGGCTTCCTTCCATGCTGATATAGAAAAAGCCTTTCACAGCATAGAGGATTTGACGTATCTTTCCCCAGCGGCTTTATTAGAATTAGATATTCAGCATCATCGCTCCCAAATTAATCCACTACTCGTCCAAACAAGTGAAGTGATTCGGGCAAAACACACTCGAAAACATCGAAAATTACCTAAAGAATTAATAGGAGCAAATCTAAGTAATAAAGCAATACAAGGAGTTCCTCTTCGCGGTGCCTTACTTATTGCAACAGATTTTAACAATACCGATTTAAGAGGTGCTGATTTTCTCGGTGCGGATCTGCGTGATGCGAATTTAAGTGGCGCTGATTTAAGAGAGTGTATTTTTCTGACACAAGCACAGTTAAATGCAGCAAAGGGAGATAGCGAGACAAAACTACCTTTACATTTACGCCACCCTGCTCATTGGTCTTAAGGCTGTTATTAGAAAAGTAGGTGATTTAATTGATTATTTGGGTTAATGGAGCTTTTGGTTCCGGGAAAACACAGACTTCTTTTGAATTACATAGAAGAATTCCTAATTCCTTTGTGTATGACCCGGAAAACATTGGATTTTTTATTGATAAGAATATACCGAAAGAAATTGGTAATGGAGATTTCCAAGATTATGTCATCTGGCGTGAGTTCAACTATACCCTTTTGAAGTATATCGAAAGCGAATATGATGGAGTTATCATTGTGCCAATGACCATAGTCAACCCTCTGTATTTTGATGAAATTATTGGCAGGCTTAGAAAGGAAAAAATGATCGTTAATCACTTTGTATTATGGGCCTCCAAAGAAACGATACAAAAGAGATTACGGAAGAGAGGTGAAAGAAACAATTCCTGGTCAGCAAAACAAATAGATAGATGTTTACAAGGATTATCAAATGATATATTTCAACAGCGGATAAATACGGAAAATAGGACGATTGAAAATGTAGCAGAATTAATTGCATCACAATCTCGTATTGACTTATTACCTGATAATAGAAATAAGTTCAGAAAAAAATTAGATAGAATGAAGACACAACTAAATCATATTCGATTTTTCAATTAAAGTGATGGTGTCTACGTCTCCATAATAATATTTGCAATCCAAAAATACAAACTAAAAGCCAGGCTAAACCTAAAGAGACACCTGCCAATACATCTGTAAAATAGTGAACACTTAAAACCGTCCTACTTAACGGTATCAGTACAATGAGCAGACTTAACACACTGTTACAGAGCCATTTTGTCCTGCTTTTCCAACGACTTCTTGCAACAAGGTAGATGCAAAAACCGTAAAATGCGATTGATCCTGTGGAGTGACCACTTGGAAAACTGAAGCCCGTGCCATCATATTGCATCAGAATTTCTGGCCGATCTCGTTGAAATATTAGCTTCAAGCCTTTGGTAAGCAGGCTGATTCCAACCATGTTAATCCCAAAAAAGATCGCTTCCCATTTCCTTTTCTTAAAAAGAAATAAGTAGCTGACCAACACGATTGTTGCGATCGTTAGTATTGGGACAGAGCCTAACTCGGTTATGGTTTCCATCAAGGAATGGAACCATGTATCTCGTGCAGATTCCATTACATCTTGGACAACCTGATCTATATAAAACTTTTCATCCTCTAAAATATCATCGGCAATCTCAATAAAAAGAAAGGTTGAACCAATGATAAAGGCAAATCCTATGATCAAAATGATTAACGCCATTTCAGAAGAATCTTTTGGTATCCACTTTTTCCAATACAAGCTTATTCACCCTTTACCGACTTTTCCTCCCTTTTCCCTTTTCTACGATCACAAAACCTACTGCAAATGCTTCGGCGGATCTTGATCATGAGATTGCTTGCTCACTTCCGTAAATAGATTATTGGAGGAAGGATTTGGCTGAGAGGTAGTTAAGATTTGCATCAATTGTTGAAATTCTTTTTTGGTTACTGGTTGAGCCTCTTGTTTTAAGGTATACCCTATCTGACCATTTGGTTCCAATGTGGCAAACTCCACATCCTTTATATTCGCCACATTACTCTGTCTTAGCATCATTTCTAGCTGGTCGACGGTTAAGCGCAATTTTTTTAAATTTTGTTCATTTATTGTTCCATTCTCTATCAATATTTTGGATTTTCCTGTGATTAATTTTTCAATACTATCTGATTTCATTTGTAGGTATTCCATTGTAATAAGCGTGATAACTAACAAGGCCCCAACGATTAAGGTTGTCCATATATTTTTTCCCGACACTGGCTGAATAAGCAAGGTTCCGATTGAAATCATGATAATCGTTTCAGCTAGTGTCATTTGTGATATCGTTTTTCTTCCGGCAAATCTTAGTAACAATGTACCTGCTAGTACAATAAGGATTGCTTTCCAAACTAAATCCCATTCCATTGAAACGACCTCCTCTTTGATTGGCTTTCCCTATCTTTTCCATTCTTCTTGAAGTTATTCCATATAGAAAAAAAGCCATCGTGAAATGGCTTTTTAGGTTCCTTTATCTCATGTATTTGGTTAAAAATTCGGTTAGCTTCGTCTGATATTGCTCTCGATAAATGGCATATGCCTCTCCGTGACTTGCTTCAGCAAATAGCATGATCTCTGCTTTTTCCGTGTTCTGGTAAAGCTTACTCGCCATTTTAGTTGGAACAAAATCATCATTTTTACCATGAAAATATAAGATTGGAACATTTGCTTTCTTTACCTGTTCAAGCGCAGAGGCTTCTTTCAAGGAGTAATCTGCTCTTATGCTTGTGATCAGACTTGTTGTCGGTAGAATGGGGAATGCAGGTAGATGATACATTCGATTCATCTGATATTTAAAGAGGTCGTACACACTTGTGTATGCGCTATCAGAGATAATGGCCTTAATATTTTCTGGTAGGCGCTCGCCACTCATCATTAATACTGTTGAGGCTCCCATCGAAAGTCCATGAACGACAATTTCTGCATCTTTTCCGACGCGATTGATTACTTTGTCGGTCCAATCTAAATAGTCAAGGCGATCATGCCAACCAAAGCCAATGTAATCTCCTTCACTCCCCCCATGGCCTCTTAAGTCTGCTGTAAAAATATTATAGCCTAGCTCTTCATAATAATATTGGCCATATAATCCCATATCCATCGCATCGCCTAAATATCCATGTGCTAAGATTACTGTCTTATTTGTCGGCTTTTTTGCTTCTAAAAAATAACCATTTAGATGGAGTCCGTCATAGGATTCTAGTTGCCATTGTTCAAAATCCTGATTCGCTACCCAACTACGCCAATCTCCCTTTAAAAAAACATCCATCGCTGCAGTGGAGACAGTTAAATCCTCATTTCCTTGCAGAAACTCCTTCTTCTCTCTTTTAATGGCTAAATCATAAAAGAAATTACCTGCAATTAAGTCTATGATTAATAGAATACTAATAAGTGCAAAACTAAGCTTTATCCAAGTTTTTCTCCTCAAGATGATCCCCTTTCTAAGCTGCTTATTCTATTATATCAAGAATAGCGGATCATTTGAGCTATTAATTTTTTGTAGGAATAGTATATTATGGATTTTTCCCGCCACTATTATAAGTGATACCGCCATTAGCTCGCTTAAAAGAAAAAAGCAAAATCGGTCTGATTTTGCTTTTTACTCTACAGCTATTTTTTTATCTTCGACTTTCGTTTCTGCGTCTTGCTGATGTGGTGGCTTCACGCGTTTAATAAATAATGCTAAAATCAGCGCGAGACATGCAATTAAGGTAGAGACAAAAAAGCTAAAATTAATTCCCGCAACCATTCCTTCATGCAGCACATCTAATGGGATCGAACCAGCTTGCTGTGCACCTGCCTCTACATTTCCTGCACCATTAGCTAGTAAGTCTTCAATTTTGTCATCTCTTCGATTGTTCATCACAGATACTAACAATGCTGATCCAATCGCACCTGATACTTGCTGTAAGGTATTATTCATTGCTGTACCATGCGGGTTATTGATAGCTGGTAATTGATTCAAACCATTTGTCATGACAGGCATCATCACCATAGACATACCGAACATTCGAAAGGTATACAATAACACTAGTGTAGAATAGGCTGTATCCATACTAATTTTACTAAAGAAGTATGAGGTGACGACGGTAATCGTTAGACCGATTACTGCCAATGCTCTTGCACCGTATTTATCAAAAAGTCGTCCGGTAATTGGTGACATAATTCCCATCACAATTGCTCCTGGTAGCATTAATAAGCCTGAGTCAATTGGAGAAATACCTCTTATTGTTTGTACATAGATCGGCATTAAGATCATCGCTGAAAACATCGCAACTGCAATGACAATCGCGATAGCAGAAGACAATGCGAACATGGGATATTTATAGATACGAAACTCTAGCATTGGTTCATCCATTTTCAATTGGCGGATGATAAATAAGATAAGTCCAATAGCTCCTGCTATGATTGTTCCATATACAACAGGATCATCCCAGCCTCTATCCCCAGCATTACTAAAACCATAGAGCAATCCGCCAAAACCGATACTGGATAAAATCAATGATAAAATATCGAGCTTAATAGAGCGTTGGCCCGTAACATCCTTCAGTTTAAAGATAGAGATGACTAAGGTTAAGAGGGCAATTGGTAAGACGACATCAAACAGCATCCTCCAGCTATAATGCTCCACTAACCAGCCTGATAATGTTGGTCCAATAGCAGGTGCTGTGATCATGACAATACCGAATGATCCCATTGCTGCTCCTCTTTTTTCTACTGGAAAGGCTGCGAGCATTACGTTCATTAATAATGGCATCATAATCGCAGAGCCTGATGCTTGAATCATTCTAGCGAGTAATAATACCCAAAATTCTGGTGCAACACTTGCTAGAAAAGTACCAAGTGTAAATAAAGACATGGCAGTAATGAATAATTTCTTGTCAGAAAAACGTTGAATAAAAAAAGCACTGGCTGGAATTAATATTCCATTTATCAACATATACCCAGTTGATAGCCATTGCACATCTGTTTCATCCACAGCAAAGTCTGCCATAATAGACGGTAAGGCAACATTTAATAAGGTTTCATTCAAAAGTGCTACAAAAGCTCCAATAAACAAAATAGCAATCATGCCATAAGGAGGCTTTGCATGCATCGATGTTTCGTTAGTCATGTATTTTGTTTCCTTCTTTCCATTAATTTGTTTTAGTACTTCATTATTTTATACCTATAGTTCAATTTTTTCAACAATAAAATTTGTTTCAAGTAATAAATATTGATATAATAAGGTTTATACAAGTATACTTACGTTATAAAAGGGTGAAAAAATGAGTAAAAAAACAAGAACCAAAATCATAGAGGCCGCCCATCAATTATTTATTCAAAAAGGTTTTGATGCTACTTCTATTCAGGATATTTTAGATAAAGCTGGTATTTCCAAAGGGACATTTTATAATTATTTCCAATCTAAAAATGATTGTTTAATTGCTATCATCTCGGTTGTTAGGGAAGAAATTATCGATAAAAGAAGAGAATTGGCTTTTGGGAAGGACAAAGCAGATGAAGAAGTCTTCATTCAACAAATTGCCATTCGAATTAATATGAATCGTCAACATCATCTAATGACCGTATTTGAGACGGTATCTTTTTCGGAGGACAAGGAATTAAAAGAGCATATAACCAATGCCCATCAAGGAGAAATTAGGTGGATTGCTAAACGATTAGAGGACTTATATCCATCAGAAGGCCATCCCTATACACTAGATCATGCTATTATGTTGATCGGAATCACCCATCCCATGCTATACGCAGCAAGACTTGGCGTTGATGAGCATATTACGACAGAAACGATCATTCGTTATGCGATGAGAAGATTGAGGTCCATGCTAGACGAGCAAATCAGCCAAAAGGATCTATTTTTTCCGAAGGATTGGTTTGTACAAACAGATGTGAAAGAAAAGCAGGAACAGGAGCACATCCTAAAAAATCGACTAGTAGCACTCCAGAAGGTCGTAAAAGAAGAGAAAGAGAGACAATACTTATCGTTCTTATTAAAGGAGATACAAGAGGATGAACCTCGCCATTTCTTACTCGAAAGTGTGTCTGCGTCTTTAGAACAGCTCGCCATAGGAATGACATATGAGCATAAGGTAAAGCAAGCTGTTCAATGGATGGCAAGAAGATTTCATTGGTAAAAATTACTCCATTGTTTTATAGCGGAAATGCTTCATTTTTTTCTCCAAATCTTGGACGATTTCGGTGATGGATTTATTCGTAGTATCATATAAAAAAGGGATATTGGCTTGCTTTGTCGATAATTCTTGTAATAATTGAGAGGATCTGTGAAGTAATTCGATATCTCCTCTTTTTTCTATTCTATCTCTGATGGCTTCATCATTGGCGATTAATACAATATAATAGACTTCGACGTTTTCATTCGTTAATTGGCTAATAAACCAATCTAGTTCATCCTCTACTACATAATCAATAACAACATTCAAATTAGATTGTAGTGCATTATTTGTCACAGACAATATATTTTGCCATGTAATCGCTAATTTTTGTTCCCAGTTCATCGTTTGATCAGATATCATATGAAAGAGTAGGTCTCCTTCAACGAGCATCGTTTTTTCTATGTTGTTGACTAACGCCTTTGTGATCGTTGATTTTCCCACACCACATGGTCCAGATATGATTACTACGGAAAGCTTCATGACAATATCTCCTTTTATTCAGTAAAATTAGTTTCATACCCACCACTAATGTGGTAATAAATATAATATAACACAAAATAAGGAGTGGAATAATGACAATACCTGAAGTAACATTGAATGATGGCATTCGTATACCAATGATTGGTTTAGGAACCGCTAAAGTGAAAGGAAGTGATGGTGTCCGTGCTATTACATCTGCGCTGGATGGCGGTTATCGCTTAATAGATACTGCCTATAATTATGAAAATGAAGGCACAGTTGGGGCTGCCATTCGAAGAAGCTCAGTAAAGCGGGAGGATTTACGGATTTCCTCAAAACTCCCGGGTCGATATCATTCCTATCAAGAGGCAGTAACTGCCATACAGGAGTCCCTTTACCGTGCGAATTTGGATTATTATGATTTGTACCTGATTCATTGGCCAAACCCTAAGCAGGATCAATATGTGGAAGCATGGCAAGCATTAATCGATGCAAAGAAATGGGGACTCATTCACTCGATAGGTGTCAGTAACTTTTTACCAGAACATCTTAAAAGATTAGAAGAAGAAACTGGTGTGTTACCGAGCATTAACCAAATTGAGCTTCATCCATTCTTTAACCAAGAGGAACAAAGAAAATGGCATGAACAGCATGGGATTGTCACCGAGTCGTGGAGCCCTTTATTCCGAACGAGTGAAATACTTCATCAGGAAGTCCTTCAAGAGCTTGCGCATAAGCATCACAAATCGGTTACGCAAATCATCCTACGTTGGCACTATCAGCTTGGGGCTGTTTCGATTCCGAAATCTTCTTCCCCTGAGCGTCAATTAGAGAACATCTCCATCTTTGATTTTTCTTTGGGTCAGGAGGATATGGATAAAATAGCGAAGCTTACAAGGCCTGATGGTCGTATTAATGATCAGGATCCAGCTGTTTATGAAGAATTTTAGGGAGCTAGCAGGTGCTAACTCCCTAAATTATTATTATTTATCCTCTTCTGATTGTGAAGTGTTTTGGCTTTTTTTCTTATCCTTTTCATTTTTTAAATCTATTTCTAGATCTCTTAGCGGGATTTCGTCGACATGCTGTGGCTCTCTTCTTTTATCGTCGTTTGACTTCCTTTCCATTCTCTTCACCCTCCTTATATTAAGCAATGATGATTGTGACTTTGCTTTCTGGAAGACTCGGGATCTCACTCATGCTGTAATCTAAGTCCTGCTTAGGAAAATGATAGGAAACATCATGCAGGAAAAATTTCAGGGTCACTTTTAAAATGGCTAGTGTAATAAATTCTCCTGCACAACGATGACCTATATCGTATTCCCCACCGCCCTGTGGAATAAAATCAAATGGACTTCCCTCCCACTCTTTAAATCGACTAGGATTAAATTGGTCTGGAGCTTCCCATAAGCTTGGATCATGATTAGTTCCATATAAATCTAATAAGGTAAGGGTTCCTTTTTTAAAGGGATAGTCGTTCCAAATAAAATCCTGTTTTACTCTTGCTGTAGCAAACGGGAAGAACGGGTAATAACGTCTAACCTCTTGAATAAAATTCTCGTAGCTAAATTCCTTTTGATGCAATTTATCGACCTGTTCTGGATACTGATGCACTGCTAATATAGTGAAATCCACGTAAACAGATATAGCGACAATTGGTCTAAGGAGATTTAGTACTTCCACAGCTGCAGTTTGTTTATCTAACAAGTTGCCATCTAGCCCTTGGTGCCAAGCAAACTGATAAATGGGACTTGACTTGGCTACTTTTATTTTTTCCTTACGAATGTCCTCGATTAATTGCTTTAGCCATTTCTCTGCTTTGGATCTTGACCTTCTTGCTTTCCAATGCTTTGGTCCTATGTTTGACGCATTTTCAAACATGGCACTCAGTTCATCTACCCATTTTTCTGATTCCTGTCTATCTAGTGGAATGCCTGTCCATTGCATAGCAACCCTTGTTAGAACATGTTTAGCCATATCATAAACGGTGACCTGTTCTGCTGAATGACGAGAAATTTCTTGACTCCATTCCGCTTCTGTAAGCTCTTGGATTTCCTTTAGCATCTCTCTTGTCATTAGTGACATGAACATAGCTTTTCGATGATGATGCCGATTTTCATCTAACCCTTGCACACCACCCTCGCCAAGCAACGTTTTTTGTAACCTTTTTGGTGCTGCCCCTTTGCGTTCAAATTTTCCATTATCGTAAAATAATTTTGCTTGCTCTTTTCCGACCATACAAATGACCTTTTCACCTAATAGCTTTGTTTCAAAAATCCTTGATTCGTACTTGTTCTTACGATTTTGGATAAAGGTATAGCCTTCCTTTAGTAATTGCAATGTATGATCAATGCCTTTTTCTTTTGGCATGCTTATCTCTTCACTTGACATTTTTCACCCTCCCAAAAACATATTGTTTGTCTATATTTTCCCCCTTTTTTGAAAAGCTAAAACAAAAAAATGAAAGAATGTAGATCTAATGCATGATCGCAGAAACTAGTGTAGTCAAAATATGCAGACTCCAGCGGGAACAGCGCGACCCGAAGACCCCGCAGGAAAGCGATTTTCTCTTTCTGAGGAGGCGAAGGCCGTGCTCGCGGAAAGCGAAGTATTTTGACGAAGGGGTATCACAGGCAGACAATTGGATCGTTCGTCCCTCTTATCCCATCAAATGGAATAAATAAAATCCATGATAAATGGTAATGCTGCACCAACTGGAACTCCATTTTTGGGGGAACGGCTTAGATGAACAAATGATTCTTTGCTTGGAAATGCTGCCTGTTTTCTTATTTTGTCATGAAGGATGTCAATATCTTGTTCGATTAAATATGGAGAAAGATGGCCACCGAGAATAACTTCTCGATCAATGACTTGATGAACATTACCAATCGAGAAAGCTAGATGCTTTAAAAAGTCATCCCATCTTAACACATAGCTTGTCACCCCTTCACGCAGCTCTGAGAAAAAGCTGTCTAGTGTTTCCTCTTCTCGCAAAAGCGCACTGACTGAACAAAAGGTTTCCATACAACCTTTTTTACCACAATAGCAAGGCGGACCATTAGGGTTAATGGTCATATGCTCTACCGTGCCACTATAGCCTTCATTACCCATTTCAATCTGGTTATGAATAATAATAGCCCCACCAAGATGCATGCCGATAGATAAATAAATGGCATCACCAATATCGTTCCTGATCCATAGCTCTGTTGTTGCAGCACATTTGGCGTCATGCAAAAATCTACACGGGTAATCTAAATAAGTAGAAAACCTTTCGATTCTTAAACCAGTACAATCCAAAATCTTTCCATAAATAATTTCCTTACCATCTTTAGTAGTCAATGCCTGTACCGCAAAGCCAATGCCTAGTACCTGCTCTTTTGAAACTTCTAATGAATCGATAAAGGCTTTTACTTTATTACATAAAGTGCGGAAATAATGATCCCCTTGAGCAAAACGGAGAGAAAACTCGGTTTCTTGAAAAACATGACCTAGTAAGTTGACCGCTAGCATTCTAATGGAGTTTCGTTGAATTTCTACCCCTATGCTAATACGTGCTTCTGGTCGGAGTGCATAAGCCGTAGCTCTACGTCCAACAGAAGATTGAAATTGTCCACTTTTTTCAATCAATTGCTCCTTTTCTAGCTTCACGAGATTTTGTGTGATTGTAGGTAAGCTTAATTGTAACTGATGAGCAATTTCTTGCTTCGAAAGCTTTTCATTTTGATAGATCAAATGAAAAATGGCGGAATAATTACTGTTTTTAATATCTTTGAATGTGACCATATACATAACCTCATTAAATCAATATATTTTATAAAATAATTTTCTTTAAATATAGCACACGAATCATGACTAGCTCAAAAATTTGCTAATAGAAGGAAAAATTTAATGTTGACGTTTTCATTATTGCGTTTTATTATATAAATATATTTTATAAAACTGTTTTACAAAATACATTAACAAAAGAGAGGTTTTACACATGGGAATTATCGAAAAAATGCGACTGGATGGTAAAAAGATCTTTGTAACAGGGGGAGCTCGTGGAATTGGCAAAAGTGTTGCAACTGCTTTTGCCGAGGCAGGGGCGGATATTGCCATCGTAGATTTAGATATCAAGGAAGCAACAAAGACAGCGGAAGAAATTAGTACAACTAATGGAACAAGGGCCATTGCAATCGAAGCCGATGTTACCAAGCCTGATGATGTTAACCACATGATGGATCAGTTTCTTCAAGCATTCGGGCGCTTGGACGTTGCTTTTTGTAATGCTGGAATTTGTATCAATGCCCCTGCAGAGGATATGAGCTTTGAACAGTGGAAAAAGGTAATCGATATTAATCTAACAGGGGTATTTCTCAGCGCCCAGGCTGCTGGCAAGATCATGCTCGAACAAGGTGGTGGCTCCATTATTAATACAGCCTCGATGTCTGCTCATATCGTGAACCATCCACAACCTCAATGTGCCTACAATGCGTCTAAAGCAGGTGTGATTCAACTAACCAAATCACTTGCGGTGGAATGGGCTACTAGAAATGTACGAGTGAATTCGATAAGTCCAGGATATATGGGAACAGAGCTTACTCTAAACTCCCCCAGTCTACAGCCATTAATTAAACAGTGGAATGAAATGACGCCAACGAAGAGGATGGGAAAACCTGAGGAATTACAATCCATCTGTGTTTATCTTGCGGGAGATACTAGTAGCTTTACAACAGGATCGGATTTTGTCGTAGATGGTGGTTTTACAAGCATTTAAGCTTAGATAATATTCGATAAGGATGTGAGGAAATGGGGAAATGGAACAAAAGAATCGGATATGGTGTAGGGGATTTAGGCTGTAATCTCGTTTTTAGTACAATGGCATCTTACTTAATGTTTTTTTACACAGATGTTTTCGGGATTACCGCAGCTGCTGCTGGTACATTAATGCTCGTTACCAAAATAATCGATGCCTTAACAGATACTGGCATGGGGCTCATTGTAGATAGGACAAAAACACGATGGGGACAGGGCAGACCATATTTCTTAATCGGCGCCCTTCCGTTTGCCATCTTTACGGTTTTAACTTTTATTGTACCTGATTTTAATATGACCGGAAAAATCATCTGGGCATATGTTACCTATTGCCTGTTAAGTACTGCTTATACGGTGGTCAATATTCCGTTAAATACGATTGTTCCTAGACTAACCTCTGATAATCATGAAAGAAATGTGTTGGTGACCTCTCGGATGATTTTCGCGCTTATTGGAACCGCTTTAGTGATGTCGATTACAATGCCACTAGTCGAATTATTCGGTCAAGGTAATATGCAAAAAGGGTTCTTAATCACCATGAGTATGTATGGATTGATTGCGATGCTGTTATTTGTGTATACATTTGCTAATACAAAAGAGGTAGTCCCTCCTTCCGTGACACCAGGAAAATCGTCTATTTTACAAGACTTAAAGGGATTAACTGGCCAAACGATTATTTTTTTAGTGATCAATTTCCTGTATTTCGGTTTGTTTGTTATTCGAAATACGACCGTTATCTATTATTTTACCTATAACCTTGGTCGGACAGAATGGTTAACATTTGTTGGGCTATTCGGAATTCTATCTGGCTTACCTATGCTATTTGTCCTACCATGGCTCCAGAAGAAGATGTCTAAGAAAAGTGTGCTCATATTAAGTGCTGTAATCTACATCATTGGCGATTTACTAATCTTTCTCGGAAAGCCATCTCCTAGTCTATTAATTGTTGGTCTAGCCATAACTGGTCTCGGGATCTATGGAATCTTTGGTAGTACCTTCGCAATTCAGCCAGATGTAATTGACTACTCTGAATATAAGAAAAACCGTAGTATTGCTGGTATGATTGCAGCATTTCAAGGCTTTTTCGTTAAAGGAAGTATGGGGCTTGCCAGTGCTTTCATTGGATTATTATTAAGCATGGGTGGCTATGTTCCTAACGTGGAACAAACCACTATCGCCCTTCAATATATTGAAATTAGCTTTATATGGACACCTATCGTCATTTGCTTACTCATTATAGGTGTCATGTACTTCTATCATTTGGATCATAAGCGAGCAGAAATGGATGTGGAGCTAGAACATAGACGTTCTTTAACCGAGAAGGCGATGATGAAGGAAAATATGACGATGCAATAACGAGAAAAGGCACTGCCTTTTCTCGTTTTATTTAGGTAATTTGTACCAAAAAGCAAAAAACGATTCAGAATGCTCATGTTTCCTTTGAAATGATATGTTAATCTAAAAATGACCACTGAGTTCTACATAAAACTAATTGGTCACTTTAGTTGATGGGAGGTTTTAAATTGCCAACATATGCAGTGGTGGATAAGGAGACTTGTATTGGCTGTGGAAATTGTGAAGGAATAGCTCCAGATGTATTTGATTTTGACGATGAGGGATTAGCATTTGTTAAGCTTGATAACAACCAAGGCAAAAAGCAGATTCCAACCGATCATATGGAGGATCTAATCGAAGCTACAGGGTTATGCCCAACAGATTCTGTAAAGTTGTCCGAGCTACCATTTAATCAAAAATAGAAGGGAGTTACCTTATATGGCAGTGGAAGTCATTTCATTAAAGGAAATCACCAAATTCCAATCACGTGCGGAGGAGTTTTTTCCAATCAAATGGTACCAAGAAATGCTAGAAAATTCCCCTGTTTATTATGATGAGGTAACAAACACCTGGCATGTTTTTAAGCACAAGGATGTATTAGAGGTACTTACGAATTATGAGTATTTTTCAAGTGTCGGTACGAGAACGACGATTCCTGTTGGTGCGGATAACAAAGAAGGTTCATTACCAGAAAAAACAAATATCAATTTCGTTGACCCACCTGATCATCGAAAAAGACGCTCCTTATTATCTGCCGCATTCACACCAAGAAGTTTAAAAAATTGGGAACCTCAAATCCAACAAATTACAGATGAGCTAGTCGATCAGATGAAAACGAAGTCTACTGTTGATTTGGTTAATGATCTGGCTGCTCCTTTACCTAGCATCGTCATCACTGATTTATTCGGTATTCCCATTCATGATAGAATGCAATTTAAAGAATGGGTCGACATCCTTTTTCAGCCGATTGATACAACCAAAAAAGCGGAAAGTGAATGGAAGAAGCAAGAAGCAGCAAAAGCATATTATCAATACCTTTATCCTATTGTCGTCAGCAAAAGAGAAAATTTAGCCGATGATATAATCTCTGATCTGATCAGAGCAGAAGTTGACGGAGAAAGGTTTACAGATGATGAGATTATTAGAACCACCATGTTGCTTTTAGGGGCAGGTGTAGAAACAACGAGCCATTTACTTGCCAATACCTTCTACTCGCTACTTTATGATGATACTTCTGTTTATCAGGAATTAAGAGAGAACCTGGATCTTGTTCCGAAGGCAGTTGAAGAAATGCTCCGATATCGTTTTCACTCTTCCAAAAGAGATCGTACAGTAAAGAAGGACAATCATTTATTAGGTCATGATTTAAAAAAAGGAGATGTTGTCGTTGCATGGATGAGTGCAGCGAATTTGGATGGAGATGTATTTGAAAATCCTTTTACATTAGATATTCACAGACCGAACAATGTAAAGCATCTAACCTTTGGTAAGGGTCCCCATTTCTGTTTAGGTGCACCACTTGCTCGATTAGAAGCAAAAATTGCATTAACGACCTTTTTACAGGCATTTAGTCGGATCGAAGCGATTCCGACCTTTGACCTAGAGAAAAATTTAACAGATTCCGCAACGGGACAATCTTTACTATATTTACCTGCTAGGATATATTCATAAATTAGATGGGAAGGGCCAAATATTTATTTGGCTCTTTTCTCTAATTGTAGGTTTTCTTCTAGCTTTAATCTCGTAGCTTCGATTTCCGTAATATCACCAAGGTTATGTAGCATGCCTCTTAAGATAACCGATCTTGGCTGCATACTAATTAATTCTTGTTCCATAATGGCTAAGGTTTCGATTGCTTCGGCTCGCTTTTCGCTTGATATGGCTAAGCTGTTCAATTCTTGCTTTAATTGTTTGATCAAATGAAGCGGGTGTTCTTTTTCTTCTACATTTTCTTGTAAATATAAGGACCATAAATTCTCGTTGATGAGCGGTTCATCGTTATTTGCCAGCATGCCCTTGAGAATATAATCGATTTGTGTAAAAAGTTTATGAACGATTTTATGAACATCCAACGGGAAATGCTTCCAATAGATTAACTCGATATACTGTCTTATCATTCCCATTAATAAAAAGGCACCATCTGATACAAATGGTTGGATTTTGTCCCCATATATTCTCAATAAATACTGCTCTGTCCATTTAATTTGAGCGATATTTTGCTGATGTAAATATGGAGAAATTTTATTAGATGCTAATTCAAAAAGATCTCGACTTTGTAACCGATAAAACTCATGATGGTTCATATAGTGTCTGATTTTTATTTCGAGCTCCTTCCTGAATTTTTCAGTGGTCGTGAGCGTCGCATCTAATTCGACCTGAGCAATTTCATCCTCGATACTTTGGAAATAATGCTGAAGGATGTTCAATAGCAGGTCTTCTTTTGATTTAAAGTACACATATAAGCTACCCTTTGACACACCACAAACATCCGCCACTTCCTGCATCGAGATTCGATGATAGTTTTTCGTTGAAAAAAGCTTCCTTGCTGTGATTAGTATGTGCTTTTCCTTGTCGGCATCTTTTCGTCTCATTTTTAAAGCCTCCACTTAAACTCAAAGCCTGTTATATTTTTCTTGCCATTTGCTGTAATGGATCCCACACACCATTATAAGGTGGTGCATAGGCAAGATCTAGATCGAGTAGCTGTTTGACTGTCATTTTATTATATAAAGCTGTTGCTAAAACATCAATGCGTTTATCGACACCTTTTTTACCAATCACTTGTCCACCAAGTAAGGCATAGCTGTTTTTATCATAGATAAGCTTGATATGTAGGGTTTCCCCATCAGGGTAATATCCTGCTTGATTGTTTGCCTCTAACACTTCCACAGCATAGGGAAGCTTTAAATGGTTTGCTTCTTTTTCTGTTAATCCTGTGCGGCCTAGAGTCAGGTCAAAAAACTTTATGATGGATGTTCCGACAATTCCTTTAAATGTCAACGGATTTCCGGCCATATTTGCACCAGCAATTCGTCCTTGCTTATTAGCAGTTGTTCCAAGCGGAATGTGGTCATCTAATTGCTTCACGCGATGATACTGTATAGCACAATCGCCCGCTGCATATATATGAGGGATGGAGGTCTGCATATAGGCATTTACATGAATCGCCCCTTGTGCGTTCATATGAATGGCAGAATTTTGTAAAAAATCGGTATTTGGTTTCGCACCAACGCTTAAGAGCACTAAGTCAGTGGAATAGCTCCCTTTATTGGTAATGACGGTATTCACTCTTTTGTCTCCAGAAAAACCTTCTACTTCCTCACCTAGTATTAAGGAAATTTGGTGCTTTTCTGCCTCTTGATGGATAATCGTTGCCATATCCAGATCAAAGATTGTTGCTAGCTGATCGCTACGTTGGATGAGTGTCACGTTCTTACCAAGCGAATGAAAGCTTTCTGCCATTTCTAAACCGACATACCCTCCTCCAACGATAGTTACATTCTTAATTTTGTTATTTAAATCTTGGAGTATGGCTTTTGTGTCTATTAATGTCTTTAATGGATGTATTCCATCAAGCTCTATCCCCTTCCAATTAGGGAGAACGGGATCAGATCCTGTCGCAATCAGTAAACGATCATAGTCTATTTCAAAGGCCGTGCCTGTCTTTAGTTGAACTCCATATACTTTTTTCTTTTTTTCATCAACATGGATTACTTCTGTAAAAGTTCTAGCATCTATCCCATATTTCTCTCTAAAGGTTTCCACAGTTCTTGCAATCACCTTATCTATATCTGGTACGACGCCATTAATAACATATGGCAGTCCACATTGCCCATACGAATAATCCTGCCCACGTTCTAATACCGTAATCTTAGCTTTCGAATCTGTCCGCGTGATTTCCATTGCAGCACTCATCCCTGCAGCAACTCCACCAATAATGACATATCGCATCAAGCGTGCCCCCTTTTTAATTTTCCAGTAATTCTTCACTACAGGATGGACAGAGGAGCTTATTATTTTCATTGGTTCCATCTAAAAACCCATCCCTACAATATACCGTCTCTCCACATGCCAAGCATTCGCCTACGATCTCTTCCAAGATATTGTCCCTCCGTTCTTTAAAAGATATTTTTAAAGATTGTAGCATATTTGTTTTGTTTATCCTAATGGAGAGATGAAGGTGGTTGGAGATTTTGGGAGTGGGCGAGCTTTTGGAGCTATTGTTTATTTTTGCGAGCGGTGTGGATTTTTTTGCAGTTGCTGCTTTATTTTTGCGAGTAGAGCGACTTTTTTTGCAACTGCTGCTTTATTTTTGCGAGTAGAGCGACTTTTTTTGCAGCTGCTACTTTATTTTTGCGAGTAGAGCGACTTTTTTTGCAACTGCTGCTTTATTTTTGCGAGTAGAGCGACTTTTTTTGCAACTGCTGCTTTATTTTTGCGAGTAGAGCGACTTTTTTTGCAGCTGCTACTTTATTTTTGCGAGTAGAGCGACTTTTTTTGCAACTGCTGCTTTATTTTTGCGAGTAGAGCGACTTTTTTGCAACTGCTGCTTTATTTTTGCGAGTGGAGTGGATTTTTTTGCAGCTGCTGCTTTATTTTTGCGAGTAGAGCGACTTTTTTTGCAACTGCTGCTTTATTTTTGCGAGTAGAGCGACTTTTTTTGCAACTGCTGCTTTATTTTTGCGAGTAGAGCGACTTTTTTTGCAACTGCTGCTTTATTTTTGCGAGTAGAGCGACTTTTTTTGCAACTGCTGCTTTATTTTTGCGAGTAGAGCGACTTTTTTTGCAACTGCTGCTTTATTTTTGCGAGTAGAGCGACTTTTTTTTGCAACTGCTGCTTTATTTTTGCGAGTGGAGCGACTTTTTTTGCAGCTGCTGCTTTATTTTTGCGAGTAGAGCGACTTTTTTTGCAACTAATAAAAAACGAAGGGAGCATATCACTTTAGCCCTTCGCTTTTTTCTATTAATTCACGATCTTGAATTTCTTAAATAATAACACACATATCCCTATAAATAACAACAGGCCACCTATTAGAAGAAAGGTGAAAAGATTGGTTGCTGTATTGGGAAGTGAATTTCCTTCGTTTTGATTCTGATGATGATCCTCTATTTTCTGTTCCTTTTCGCTTTGGTCATTTTCTAGCTTTTCTGACTCTTTTTCATTAGAGGGATTATTAGTTGATTGATTGTCATTCCCGTCATTTCCATCTTTCTCAGGTGCTTCTTCCTTTTGTTCATCACTAGAATCTCCGTCCTGTTCGTTATTAGGCTCCTCTTTATTTGGATCCTCCTCCGGTTCTTTTGGTAACTCCGGTTGCTCTGGTTCTTCTCCTTGAAGATCAATAATTCGACCTTCTATCACAGGGTCAACCTGCCCATTTAGATCCTCGGCCATATAGTCGCGTAGTTGCTCCCAGTCGATTTCGCCAATATCTTTTACTCGACCTTCCTCATATGCTTTGGCGAATACCTCAAAGCCGTCTCCACCTTTTCCTGTAAAATTATTCGTAGTGACAGAGTAGATCTGATCTTCGGCTATTTTTTGATATTCTCCGTTTCTTGCTATTTCCATTGAAATGACACGAGATCCCTCATTCTCCCCACTGTCATAAGTGAACCTCATACCTGCAATTTGTAAAAATCCACCGCTCTCTTTTGGTGCTTGACTTACACTATGTTCGAGTATTTGTTTTATTTCTTGACCAGTTAACTGTGCTACGACAGGGTCGTTTCCGAAGGGGAGGACCGCCATTACTTCCCCAACTGTAATAGGGCCTTTATCAATAGCTGCTCGAATTCCCCCACCATTTTGCATGGCAATGACAACACTTGGATCCTTTTCTTTCGCCTTTGCTAGCATCGCATCTGTAATTAAATTTCCTAATTCTGTTTCATTGGCACGAACACTAACTTCACTATCACTAAGACGTGGATTTAACAAAGGTTTTGCTGCAACGGCACCTGTCTCTTGATCAATGATTTTGTCTACTTCCTTTTTGTATGGGGCTAGAATTTTGCTGGCATCCTCATTTGGTTCTTTTTCCGTGACATCGATTAATTGGCCTGCACTTTCAGTTACAACCCCATTTTCATTAAACTGCACATCGAGTCTTCCTAAGAGTTGAGCATATTGATATGCTTGCACGATAACCGTTGGGTCCTTGTCCGCTCCATTTTCATCCTTTTCGACAACTACCGGTTCTTCTAATTTTGAATGGGAATGTCCACCGACAATTACATCAATCCCATCGACATATTTTGACAATTGCAAGTCATTTCCCATGTCGGGGTTACTATCATAACCAATATGGTTCACTGCAATAATTTTATCAATACCCAATTCACTAAATTGATCCACTGCTCGCTGTGCTTCTTCTATATAGGACAAAAATTCTACATTGACTGGACTGGAAATATTCGCTGTATCCTCTGTGGTAAGTCCAAATATACCGACTTTTTCGCCATCGACTTCCTTAATGATTCCATCATAGACCATTCCACTTTCGGCAGATTCTATAAATCCATCATTGACGATCCCAGACATATATGGATCATTTGAAAAATCAACATTTGTGCCTAGTAATGGGAAATTAGCAGCTTGGACAAATTCCTCTAAGGATTGATGACCATCCTCGCTTGAACCGAGGTCAAACTCATGATTTCCAAATACCATGGCGTCAAAGCCCATCATATTTAATAAAGCTAAATCGGCCTTTCCTTTATACTGATTAAAGTATAGTGTTCCTGAAAATACATCTCCACCATGAAATAAAAGTGCCTCTGGTTCCTCTGCACGCACCTCGTTAATAGCTGTAAGCATTCTTGGTAACGGCTCTACATGTGCATGTGTATCATTCATATGCATGATCGTTAGCGAAAAATTCTCATTATCGCCTTCTGCTGCAAGGATACTAGTTGGTAAAATTAAAGAACTCGTGAGTAGAATAATAGTTAAGAGCTTGAATGAAAATCTCAATTGGCTACCTCCTTTTAGATTAGATTAATAGAATACGCTAGGACTTCTCCCATCATTGTAGAAATCCACTATTAACTAATCATTAAAAATATGTAAAAATTATGTAAAACTACTAATAGTTATAACATATTTCGGCAGGATTTTGGTAGTGTTTTCATTAATTTTATTGGGAATAGTTAGGATAGGTATCTTGGTGATCTCATGTGCGGATCGAGAGATTACCTCGATATAACTATTTATCTTGGTTATTTCACCAGCTCTCCGTACGAAAACCAAAATAAAAAAATATATCTTAGTTATCTCGCGAGCATCCTTCGAGATAACCAAGATATAAGCTCAAAGACTAGCAGATTTTTATCATTCAATGAGAGAGGAAAGCAACCACTCTATCAATTCCCTGAAACTAATCCAAATAATTCAGGTAGCCATAAGGACACGGCGGGAACAAAGGTGACGATTAATAAAACACCTACAATGACGAAAAAGAAAGGCATGATTGGCTTTACCACGCTTTCGATTTTTAGTTTGGCGACTCTTACTCCAATAAACAGAACGGGTCCGACTGGTGGGGTGATCGTCCCGATACTCACATTTAATACCATCATTACCCCAAAATGAACAGGATCCATACCTAATTCCATGGCGATTGGGAGAAAGATTGGAGTGAAGATTAATACAGCGGGGGTCGGATCCATTAATGCGCCAATTATGAGTAGGATAAGATTCATAATTAACAGTATGATGATCGTATTATCTGAAATGGATAATAACAAATCAGAGATGAGTCCAGGTATATTCGTAAAAGACATCACCCATGCCATAATGCTAGAAACCCCTATTAGGAAAACGACAATCGAGGTAATTTTTGTTGCCTCTAGCAAAATTCGGGGTAAATCTTTGATTTTAATTGCTTTATAAATAAAAGATAGAATAAAGGAATAGACAACGGCAATGGCAGATCCTTCTGTTGCGGTAAAAATACCGCCAACAATCCCGCCAATTACGATGACGATGAGAAGTAGGCTCGGTATCGCATCGAGAATCACGAACAGCTTCTCTTTTAATCCTAGTGATAAATGGGAAGTATATTTGCGATGCCTTGCAATGAAAAAGGCGACAAGCATACAACCAAGTCCCCAGAGAATCCCAGGGATATATCCTGCCAAAAATAAGGCGGCGATCGACGTACCACCACTAGCTAAGGAATAAACGATCATAATATTACTCGGTGGAATAAGCATCCCTGTAGGTGCTGATGATATATTAACAGATGCACTGAATTCGGTACTATATCCTTCTTTTTTTTGCATTGGTGTCATGGTGGTACCAACCGCAGCGGCTGCAGCTACTGCAGAGCCGCTGATCGAACCGAAAAGCATATTCGCAATGGTATTCGTGTGCGCCAATGAGCCTGGCATTTTTCCTGCGAGGACTCGTGCACAATGAATCAGCCTTGAAGCAATCCCGCCATTATTCATGATCACACCTGCGAGGATAAAAAAGGGAATTGCTAACAGGGTGAAGGAATTCATTCCAGTGAACATCCGCTGGGCAGAGGACAAAAGCGCATCCTGAAAAAATAGAATATAGAGCATGGAAATCAGTGATGCGATTCCAACACTAATACTAATAGGTACCCCTATGATCAGACAAAACAAAATCCCTATTGCTAAGATCAAGCCAACTACTACTGCTATATCCATGCAAACCCCTCCTTGCCTCCATGATTATTCTGTTTTAACCTTTTTTCGTGTTTGGACTGTTTGATAGATGTTATACGTGCAATAGAATAAAATACACAAGCCACTCACTGGCATGACAGCATAAAGATAGCCAATTGGAATTTGTAAGGAAGCATTCATCTGTGTCCAAGCAAGCTCTGCAGCAATAAACCCACCGATAAGTAGCACAAATAAGGCAAATACCATATTCAGTGCCTCAATCACTATTTCATTTACAGCTTTCAATCCTTGTGGGAATTTATCCTTCACCACTTCCACTGCCATATGTCCTTTCTCCCCGAATACAATGGCTGATCCAAACATCACAAGCCAGACGAAGCAATATTTTGCTAATTCCTCAGAGACGACACTTGGGTTATTTAAAATAAACCTAGTTATCACCTGCCATGTCACAAGTAATACGAGAAAGGCAAACAAAGTAATACAAATAGCGGAAAGCGCTTGATCCAGTCGTTTTTTTACTGCATCCATTTCATCACCTCATTTATTACTCTAGCTTTTGCATTTTTTCATAGATTTCCTTTGCCTTCTCAGAGGTTAATTTTTCTTCGATTAGAGGTCTTACTGCATCTTGAAATACCTTCACATCAACTTCATTAAACTGTGCTCCCGCTTCCTCGGCCGCTTTTTTTGCTTGATCGACATCTTCTTCAAATAGATCATATTCTAAGTCGATGGCATTCGCTAATTCCTCTCGAAAAATAGCTTGATGCTCTTCTGACATTCCTTTAAAAAGATCTGCATTGATAAGCAAGTAATCAGGTAACATCACATGCTGGGTATAGCTATAATACGGGGCAACCTCGACATGTTTGAGATCATTGTAGACAAGCTCATTATTTTCCGCGCCATCGAGCACACCTGATTGAATCGCCGTATACACTTCCCCCTGCCCCATTGGTGTTCCGACACCGCCCATTTTCTCCATCATTTGCACATTTGTATCACTTTCCATGACACGTATTTTCATTCCTGCCAAATCCTCAGGTGTTTCTATCGGAGACTGGCTATTATAGACATTTCTTACGCCTCCATGAAATGCTCCAAGGACGATCATCCCTTGATCCTCCACAGAGTGGTATAAATCTCCTACGATATCTTCATTATTGATAACGGATTTCTGATGTTCCTTGGAATCAAATACATATGGCAAATTAAACACGACGAAATCTTCATTGAAGTTCTCCATTAAACTTCCACCTACGATAGACATCGCAATCGTTCCAGATTGGACAAGTTCTATCGTTTCACGCTGGGCTCCTAACAATTCGTTTGGTGATATCTCTACTTCATATTTTCCATCTGTTCGTTCCTTCAACTTCTCCCCAAACTCCTCCATTGCTTTAAATTGAGGATGATTCTCTGGCTGGTTGAAGGCTACCTTCAGTACGGTTGCTCCGGACGACTCTTCCCCTTCATTCTCTGTTGTATCCGCCGCTTTCCCACAGGCAGAAAGGAACACAATTAGGAAAACGCTTACTAAAATGACGGAAATATAAGACAATCTTTTCATTTTGAAACACCCCTTTTATTCTCGCATCCTACCATTAGTTACATGATTAACAGGATAAGACACTAGCTTTTCTTTCTTAAAACGAACGACTTCTCTGGCAACCTTATATTTTAACTCATATGCTGCTTGCTCGGAATACCAAGCCATATGAGGTGTTAGAATAATGTTTGCAGAATTTCGTAACGGTGAATCAATATCCAGTGGTTCTATTTCCGTAACATCGAGTGCAGCTCCTGCCAGCCACTTTTGAGTAATAGCATGAGCCAGTGCCTCCTCATCGACAATGCCACCACGTGAGACATTGATTAAATAACTCGTTTTCTTCATTTTTCTTAATTGTTCTCTTCCAATCAGATGATAGGCATCCTCTAATGGACAATGGATACTAATGACATCTGCTGTTTCTAGTAATGCATCAAGCTCTACTATTTCGATAAATGGTAGGACTAGTTCGTCCCTTTTGTACTGATATTTAGGATCATAGGCGATAACTCGAGAGCCGAGGGCATGGACTCTTTCCGCAAAGGTACTACCAATTCGGCCTAATCCGATAACACCAACCGTTTGATCACGATGACGATAAATGGGAATGCTTTCCCGATAGTCCCAATTACCGTTTATAACAGAAGCATTCATATGCATGATTTTTCTTGATAGATTGAGCATTAAGGCAAGGGCATGATCTGCCACTTCCTCTACTCCATAATCAGGAATATTGCAAACCTGGATTCCATATCTAGTCGCAGCATCAACATCAATATTATTGACACCAACCCCATACCGGACGATAAGCTGAAGCTTTGGTAGATGACGAAAAACCTTTTCTGTCATTGGTGCATATTGGTTCATGATTATTTCTGCTTGTTGACAGCTAGCGATCACATCCTCTTCTGTTTTGCATTGCTGCATTTCAAACTCAATTACTGCTTCTCGGAAAATTTCTGTTTCGATATCGATATGGTCATGGTCACAATCGGTAATCATCACCTTCATGTTTCTCCCCCCTTTTATTCAGTTATTTTAAAAATGGTCGACCACCCTCCTAAGCTTAAACAGAATCCCTCCTCATAATTTTTGGCTCAAAACGGTAGACAATCCCTTCCCGTCTTTTCGTAATGTTGCTAATTTTCTCTAACAATAATTCGGCTGCCTTTTTTCCCATCGCAAAAGCTGGTTGAGCAATCGTCGTTAATGCAGGATTATAGACACTGGCAAAGGTTACATCATCAATGCCAATAATCGCCAAATCCTTTGGAATCTGTAGCTGGTTTTCTTTCATATAATGAAGGATTTCGACTAATACTAAATCGTTTAAAGCAAGCATCGCATCTGGGGGCTCCCTAAGAGCTAGCATTTTCCTTAAGTGATCTCGGACATTAGTCGTTTCTACATTGGCGATATATTCTGGCCTTAAGGATAGACCATTTTCTGTGATAGTCTGCTTGTAGCCAGTGGTTCTCTCCATCCTTGGTGTTATATTTGGTAACAATGGTGGGGAGATCATAGCAATTCTCTGATATCCCTGCATCAAAAACGTTTGAATCGCTAATTTGCTTGCCTTTTCATTATCTAGTAGCACTGTATCAATTCCGACCCCTGAGACCATTCGATCAATAAAAACCGTGGGATAATTGGTCATTATCAATGTTTGATATAAGCTTTTGTTAGCACCTGTTGGAAACACGATAATGCCATCTACCTGTTTTGCTTGAAGCATTTCGATAAACTGCTTTTCCTTTCTGGGATCATCGTCTGCATTACAAGCAATGACATGAAAGTTTCTCTCACTACAATAATCCTGAATCGCCCGAATAATTTGTGTGGAAAACACATGCAAAATATTGGCTACAATCACCCCGATCGTGTTGGTCTTCTTCTGTTTTAAGCTTCTTGCTAAAAAATTTGGACTGTAATTTAATTCCTTGATCGCAGCTTCAATGCGCGCTTTCGTTTCCCCTCCCATGTAGTCATATCTTTCATTCAAGTATTGAGATACAGTACTTTTGGATACTCCTGCGTGCTTAGCTACATCTGTTATCGTTATTTTTTTCATATAAGGCTGGCACTCCTAAAGCTTGCATGATTACTAAATCGGTTTAGTATACATTTAGTAAGATTATAGATTTACGGAGGTGGTTTTAGAACAATTTTTATTAGAAAAATTGGCATATCCAAAAAAATATGGAACAAGAGGTATCCTCTTATTCCATATTTATGATTAATGCTGCATCCCTTGTTGTGGGGCTTTTCCATATTGTTGTAGCATCATACTTGTATCTTGAGCGCTAAGCTCAGGGACTTGATAGTAACCATTTTTGTTTTGATAGAGGAATAACTCATAGCTCATCTCAATCGCGTTTGGTACACTATCTGCAATCACTCTACGCAAAACTGGGTTGTTAATTTCTGCTGCTGCCATTGCTAATGCAGAAGCTGCAGATTTCGTATGACCTAACATAAAGGAAGAATAGCATTCATCCGTAAGCTCACTAACGGATTGTTTTGGTTGCTTCGGTTGTCCTGGATTCATGCCATACTTTACATCATTGCTTTCTTGCATCTTATATTGTTGTGTGGGTACTTGAGGATCTTGACCAGTATGGAAAGAATCTACAATGGTGTTATACATTTGTGTCATAAAAGCTGATTGACGTTGTAGAATGCTTTTCAATTGAGGATCTTGGATATTTTGATCATAAAGCTTGTACTGTTCTAAAATTCCAATTAAACAGCCAATCACTTCGTGTGCATCAAACAGCTCGTGCGCACCACGGTTTACATCCATTCCTTGGTTCGTCATATTTTGTGGCATTTGTGTACCACCTTGCATTTGATTTTGGTTTTGATTTTGCACAATCATTTACCTCCCATGTTTTAAAATTCACGTATATATTTTCCAATACTTAAACAAATATGTATGAAAAATATTGAAATTTCGATAAAAGATTTTCCGATAGTAAATTCGTCAATTGATTTCTCTAGGATAATTGCTTAAAGTAAAATAGAGAACATTGATTAAGGAGAAATGTAAATGGACAATAAGATTAGACTAGGGATCGTAGGTTACGGTAATTTAGGTAAAGGAGCAGTGGAAGCGATCAAGCAATCTCCTGATATGGAGTTAGTAGCCGTTTTTACTAGGAGAAATCCAGAAGCACTAGTTCTAAACGAGCCTGGTGTAAAGGTATTATCTATAAAAGATGCGGTTGAGTATCAAAAGGACATTGATGTCATGCTGCTTTGTGGAGGTTCAGCAACAGATTTACCGGAACAAACTCCCCATTTTGCTAGCATGTTCAATACAGTGGATAGCTATGATACCCATGCAAAAATCCCAGAATTTTACCAATCTGTTGATAAAGTTGCGACAGAGCATCACACAACAGCAATTATCTCTGTTGGCTGGGATCCGGGATTATTCTCGATTAATCGGGTAATGGCTGATGCAATTTTGCCTAATGGGGAGAATTATACCTTCTGGGGAAAGGGCTTAAGCCAAGGACATTCCGATGCGGTTAGAAGAGTGAGTGGTGTAAAAAATGGTGTCCAGTATACGATTCCGTCCGAGCAGGCAATAGAAAAAGTAAGAAGTGGCTCTAATCCGGAGCTAGCGACAGCGGAAAAGCACCTTCGTGTTTGCTATGTAGTGCCAGAGGAAGGTACAGATACTGGAGCAATCGAGCAGGAAATAAAAACAATGCCTCATTATTTTGCAGATTATGAAACTGAAGTCCACTTTATCACCGAAAAGGAGCTAAAACGCGATCACGCCAAAGCGCCACATGGTGGGTTTGTTATCCGTGGTGGGAATACAGGACAAGACAACAAGCAGATCTATGAGTTCTCCCTTCAGCTAGATAGTAATCCTGAGTTTACAGCAAGTGTATTAGTTGCTTATGCAAGAGCTGCTTTTAGGTTAAGCAAGGAGAAACAATATGGTGCCAAAACCGTTTATGATGTGACACTCGGACAGCTCTCGCCACGTTCTGCAGAAGAATTGAGAAAGGATTTTCTCTAATTCTCAATAAAAGACTGCCCTTGAGATAGTTCCAAGGGCAGTTTATCGTTAGCTTTATCGACTTTTCACCAATAGTTCTACTGCTTCCTTTACAAGCTTGTCTGTATCTTCTCCATTTTCGATACTGTCGCGTACACACTGCTCTAAGTTCATACTAACGATAAGACCAATCGTACGATCAACCGCACTTCTAGATGCAGATAATTGAGTGATAACATCGCGACAATCCTTTCCTTGCTCGATCATTGTTAAGACACCTTTGATCTGGCCCTCGATCCTTTTCAAACGATTGACCACAGATTTATTATATTCCATCATGACTCCCTCACTTTTTTCACATGGTTTGTTGCCCATATTATACTCTAAATAAGGCGCTGTTTGTAATAATTGTGTTTATACTCTATTCGACAAAACGTTCCATAGACATGACGAACAAAGTATGATATTTTTTTGTTATCGATATCACTATTAGTCATATGGGGAGGTGACGAATTATAGGCCTTACGTATTTAGCAAATGACAAATAGACATCTAGAGAAAACCCTTAAAAGAACATAGGGGTTTAATTTTTCACCTCTATTGAAAACGATTACAAATAGAAAGGTGTTATCAAATGTCAAAAACAAAATGGACCGCAATCGTTCTATTATTTATTATGCTATTGACCCTGCATTCCTACGATCGCTTATTTGCAGAGGAATTAGCTACACCACTGAAATTTGATTTTGGTTGTGAAACAAGCCCAACAATGGAAGAATATCTTCCCATCTCCAATAAATTATTATATGAGGCAGAAACAGGATACGGGTTAGATAAGGAAGTATCCTGCCGAGATCGTGGTGCTCCTGATGATTTAAGGAGAGATTTTACCAATG
The DNA here is from genome assembly GCF_055395245.1 of Gracilibacillus sp. JCM 18860. Classification (NCBI taxonomy): domain Bacteria; kingdom Bacillati; phylum Bacillota; class Bacilli; order Caryophanales; family Bacillaceae; genus Gracilibacillus; species Gracilibacillus sp. JCM 18860. The sequence continues at coordinate 3,851,384 of NZ_AP043868.1, read as the reverse complement.
GAAAGGATTATTCCTTTATTGTTGATCTCCCCAATGGCGGTTACTTTGTCAAGATCATTTCTGGTGATCATATTGCTGCCAATAAGACCGATATCACAATTGAAGGGGAACAGCAGGATAGAATCGAGGCAACCACTAATCAATTTGCTGAAGAAATTTATCCAATAGAGGTCAAGGACCATCAATTAAACCTCACATTTGATGAGGATGGTCGAGTAAATAGTCTGGAAATTTATTCAACGAAGGAAACTAGTCCACCAGTATGGCCAGAGAATAGTGAGCTTATCTTGTCCAACATTACGGAAACTAGTGTCGACTTGAGCTGGACAATGCCAACAGATAATGTAGCGGTTACGCAATATCGAATATATCAGAATAATACATTGATCAAGGTGATTGACGCAGAGGCTACCGAAGCAGAACAAAATAAAATTTCCTATCATCTATCTGGTAGCGACCTAGATTTAACGAACACAGAGCTACGGATTGAGGCTGGAGATGCATCAGACAATTGGACAGAAAATGGACCAACTGCCCATACACAACGGATACCAGGGGAAATTAAAATCAATGGCCCGAATAAAATACAAGTATCGAATGAAGAAGGCAAGCAAATTTCGTATCAAGCTGAAGTGTCGGATCAGTTCGGCTTTGAGCTCTTAGAAGAAGGAGTAACCTGGGAGCTAGCTGGAAAAATTCCGAATAGCATTCGTCTTGATCAAAATGGCAAACTAACTATTGATTCTCCTCCCTCTTCCCCGTTAACGATGGTTTTAATAGCGATAAGCAAGTCAAACCCCGATGTAAAAATAGAGCAAGAAATTACGATTTATCGACCTGTAGAAGAAAGGATTATCATAATAGGCCCAAGAGGAATTGCCTTACCGGAGAAAGGAAAGAATACCTTTAGTTATCGTTCCCAGGTCATGGACCAATTTGGTGCGATCATACCAAATGCCGAGGTAAATTGGAGTATTGCTAGTAATTCGCCTAAAGGTGTAAAAATGAGTCGGGATGGGAAGCTAACGGTTTCTTCAAATGCCAAAGAACAATCCTTTATGATTCAAGTAACTTCCGCGAATGATAAAAAGCTTTTCCAGAAAGAAAAGCTTCACCTCACGACAAAGCACTATAAATATTTACCAATTGATGGCGGTTTTACGGTGGAAAATGGCGAAGAATCCTATAATCGCCCTTTATACGGCCCTCATCACTCTCCAAGAATCATCGCCTTAGTTGGGGATAAGCCTGATAGTTTGCTCTTCCAAAATAGAGGAAATAAGGATCAAGAGAAATTAGGTCACGTATTTTTTGGTTTAAAAAACGGGAAGTGGTTTGCTGACTTCGAATCAATTACCTCTCGATATGTTTACGGACATCAAGAATATGAGCTACGAGATCCATCTATTGATGGAACAATACGGTTAAGTTTTGTTCGCCCTACTGATTCGGAAGGATTACTTATCAAGGTTACTCTACCAGATGCCTATACAGATGATTTAGTGGTGGCCTCTGGTGGTCGTGATTATGGGAGCTATGGTTCCCAAGATTATGAGTCGATGAAATTCCATCCGGAAGATACAGAAGGAACCGAAGTAAGCATCGAAAATAATTATTTTTCCATTCGTGGTGGTGGTCCGACATTGTATGGGACAGCTAATATCCCTTTAGCCTTACAGAAGGGAGACGCATCCGTTTTTTCTCAAGGGCCTGACGCACTCCTTGAAAAAGAAACAGAAGCTCAGCCAATGGCAATTGGTACAACAGAAGGAAATTATGATAATCACATATATTTTAATATGACAACAGATGATATTGGGTCTCCTGAAATGGATGCCTATTTAACAGAGCCAGAAACCGTATTTGCAAAAAGCCTTGATTACTATAAGCAGCTTTCTCAATCGATAAAGTTGGATACACCTAATCCTTATTTGGATGCTGCACTTCCTGCTGCAAGCCTAGCTTTGGACGCCTCTTGGAGCAAACCAACCTTCATGCACGGTCCCATCAATTGGTTTGTCGCATTACCTGGATGGAGGTCTACTTATGGTGTTACCGCAGCAGGCTGGGAGGATCGAGCCTTTGAGAATGCCGAGGCCTATTTTGAAAAACAAGCATCCAATGGGAGAATACCATCTAAGCTAAATGGCGATTCCCATTACAATATGGGGGAAGTATTGGTCGATATGATGCTCTACAATTGGGAATGGACAGGGAATCTCGATATTTTTAAGAATGGTGGCTTTGATTTTATTGCCAAGCATTTAAGCTGGATGGATGAATACATGGAAACAGAGGATGAAGGATTATATGAAAGTCACCTCAATGCATGGAATACAGACAATAAATGGAACAATGGCGGAGGAGCGACTATCGCAAGTGTATACACCTGGCGTGCCAATAAAGAAATGGCTGCTATCGCTAAACAGTTAGGCAAGGACCCAACGATCTTTGAACAACGTACAAAACAAATCGAACAAGCGATGAAAGACAAGCTTTGGGTGGATGACATCGGCGTTTTTGGTGAATACAAGGATGTCTATGGCTTAAAAAGAGTGCATGCATCACCAGACCTCTCCAGTATTTATACACCAATCGATTTAGGATTCACCGATCCATTTGAAAGCTATCAAATGCTACAATTTTCAGAGAACCGTATAGAAAACGAGTTAGGGACTACTCCAAGAAATGGCCGTTTACCTTGGACTTCCAATTGGTTACCTAATGTCTATTCAAGTAGAGGTATCTACACAGCAGAAACGATCAATTTAATGCTCACCTATTATCGTCTAGGACTGACTGAGCAAGCGCGAGATCTACAGGCAGGCGTTGATGCAAACCTGTTTGCAGGACCAGGACCTGGTGTTCTTTCCTACATTCAGAATCAGGATGGATCTCAATCTGGGCACGTCGATTTTACCGATGTGACCTCGATGTATGTACGAACAGCTGTGGAAGGTCTATTCGGTATCAAGATGGATGTTCCAAATCAAAGGGCGACGATTCAGCCTGCGTTCCCTCAAGACTGGGAGTATGCCTCCATTGATACAGATTATTTAGCCTATGATTATCACAAAGATGGTGCAAAGGAAACAATGGTCATTCATAGCGAGAAATCATTAGCATACGATATTAGACTTATCGCCAAGGATACGAAGATTAAGTCCGTGAAGATAAATGGAAGCGCCGTGGATTATTCGCTCGAACCAGGGATTGGTCATCCTTGGCTGACCATAGAGACACCTGAGGGCAAAAAGGCGGAAGTGGAAATTACCTATCAGAATCCGAACAAGAAGCATATGCCGGAATTAAAGGCAAGCGCTGTCGGAGCTATCGATGAAGCATATCATTTTTCCATAAAAAAAGGCAAAATTGTTCGTCTCCATGATCCTCAAGGAATACTTGATAGAAAGCAGTCGTCGATAAAAAATTCAAAGGCATCGGTTGTCCTTAAAAATAAGCCTGGTGCCCATACGTTCTTTGTGCTCGTGGAATCTGGGGAAAGCGAGATGTGGTTACCTGTCAATCTCAACCTCAAGGAGCCATTAGAAATAGTGGATGGACAGTTAGTCATAAAAAATGACGAAGCATTTGCTCAATTTGCGATCGAAAATAATAGTCAGGAAAACATCAACCTGAAAGGGACAGCACAGATTGCTGGAACCGATTTTCCTTTACACAGGATGATAAAAGCAAATACAACATCTGATCTGGTAACATTTAAAATCGAAAACCCATCCATGCTGACACCTGGCGAGAATTTACTGACAATTTACGGAAACAACAAGCAAGAAATTAAGACAAATATCGTAAACTGGGAATTAGATGATCAACTATCTGGTGCTTATCACAATGCTTACCAAAGCCACTCTATTGATTTAAGTAGCCTAGTAAACCAGGATTTAGCTAATTTACATCAGAACAAATATACCCCACAGCCTGAGTTGTTTTATTGGGATAATATCCCGAGTACGGTAACGGAATATGGGCTAAATTGGTGGCAATATCGAGATGGTCAAGATAAAGTGAAACCGAGCCTAACGAAGCTTGATTATGAAGGGGACCATTTTAAATCAGATATGGGGATTCCATTTTTAATTACAAAAGGGAAGGAAAATGCTGTGTTTACTTCACTCTATGATAACTTCCCAGACAAGGTCGAAATTCCTGTGAACGTGACGGGGAATAAACTCTATTTCTTTCTGACAGTTGCTACCAATCACATGCAAAGTCGTATAGAAAATGCTAAGATCACGGTAAACCTTGAGGATGGTACGCAAGAAATATTACCACTTACGAACCCTGAAAATATAGATGATTGGTTAAAGGAAAATACCTCAAGTGCTTATGCACAAAGTGGATTTATCCAGGAGCTAGGTGACGGGGCACATGGTAACATTCTAAGTATCGACTTAGGCAAAGCCAAGGACATTGAAAGCGTGGAGCTTCAAACACTTAGTAATGAGGTTTTAGCAGGTCTTCTTGGATTAACAGTGCTCGAACAGAAATAAAAAATCTGCTACCATCAGTGGGGGTTTTCGCGCCCCCATTGATGGCTCTTCTTAATTTCTTCCTCCACGAGAATTGGACCTAGCTTTACTTCTTTTTTGTTCATTCGGTATCCTATCTCCATCCGTTCTCTTTTTCTTATGTGCGTTTGAATCCTTCGTCATCTTTACACCTCCAACCTTTTATTTTTTCTTTTCTAGCATAACCTCGATGTGTCAACTTATTCTATCTTGTCAAAGGTACTATTGATCGATAAGATGTGGAATAATTGTTGGTTCAGTTCTTCAATCGATGTCTTATATTGCTGCCGATGCCATTCCATTAAGATACCAAGGATCGCATTGGACTGATAGCTAATCAGATAATCTGTTTGGATATCGGATTGTATTTCATTATGATTTTCATGAAGCGAATCCTCCATAAAGGAACGAATCGTATCAAAAAGTAAATAATAATACATCATTGGAATATTCTCATCAAAAATAATTTGGTAAAAATCCTGATATTTCTTGACATGATCGAATATTTTGATCATATCTGCTTCAAGATTGTTAATATGGAAGTTCGTTTTATAATAAGGCTCTGAATAGGATAATCGAAAATCCTCGACAATTACTTCTAAATAGTGCTTGAAAACGCCATGCACATCCTTATAGTGAAGGTAAAAGGTACCTCGATTAATGTTTGCCAAGCGACATAGCTCTGCAATTGTAATAGCTTCTAAAGGCTTCTTTTTAAGTAATTGGAGTAAGGCATGCCGTAAACTTTCCTCTGTTTTGGTAATTCTTAAATCTTTTTTTCTCATTATTGAACAAATTCCTCCATAAATGTTTATTACTAGTCACATTCTGTATTTTTCGTTGTTTGTACTTCTATTATCTATCCATTATAATTTTTATTGTACACATGTTCAATAAAATTTGTTAGAGGAGGTTCAAAAAGTGAAATTGAAAGATAAAGTTGCTGTTATTACAGGTGCTGCTTCCGGTATGGGGAAAGAAATAGCTAAACTATATGCGAAAGAAGGGGCAAAAGTAATCATTGCCGATTTAAATGTAGAAGATGCAGAGGCTGTCGCCAATGAGATTAATAAAAATGACGGTGTGGCGAGGTCTGTTCAGACTAATGTCGCTAAACAGGAGGATATTAATCACATGATCGATACGGCTATAGAAGAATTCGGCACATTGGATATTCTAGTGAACAATGCCGGTATTATGGACGGATTTGAGCCTGTTGGAGATATCCTTGATGATCGATGGGATCTTATCTTTGATATCAATACAAAAGGAGTCATGAGAGCAATTCGTAAAGCGTTACCGATTTTCTTAGAAAAGGAAAGTGGAATTATCATTAATACAGCATCTACTGGTGGGTTAAATGGTGCGCATGCAGGTGCGGCATATGGAGCGTCTAAGCATGCCGTGATTGGTCTAACCAAAAATACTGGCTATATGTATGCACCAAAAGGTATCCGCTGTAATGCCATTGCTCCAGGGGGAGTTGCCACAAACATTTCGAGCTCAATGAAAAATGTCAGTGAACTCGGGATGGAACGCACAAAAGCCGTTCAAGCGGTCATGCCAAGAGTTGGCCAGCCTGAAGAAATCGCTCAAGTAGCCTTATTCTTAGCATCAGAAGAATCAAGCTTTGTGAATGGAACAGTTATTACTGCAGATGGTGGTTGGACCGCAGCTTTCTAGAAAGTATTTTACGAGGTTGTCTTTGGACAACCTCTCTCTATGGAATAAATGCTTCCCTAGTTTTGGTTCATTTTAATCAAGGCATCTAGTCCAAATGCGGTTTATCCGCGTTATAAAGCACAGTTCAATCAAAGTAGACGGGAGTTGTCTATCTTATCTTGAATTACCCTAACCGCCTCCTCTACTCCACCAGAATGACGAAAGTCTTCGGCGAGCTTTTCTGCATTCTCAAGAAATGTCTGATTATTGAACAGCGTATCCACTGCTTTTGCCAAATACTTTGGATGAATCCCTTTTAATTCTACTCCTGCACCAAGCTCTTTGACGCGATTAGCAATCATTCTTTGTTCACTATGCTGAGGAAATAGCACCATGGGAACACCAAAATAAAGACTTTCATGGACACTATTCATTCCACAATGTGTAATAAAAACATCTGCTTTCTGTAGAACAGCAAGCTGATCGACCTTGTTTTTTACAGTGAAATGATTGGGTATAGCACCTAAAGATTCGATCTTCGTTTTTTCTCCAACGGACATGACTACTTCATCTCCACTGTTTGCAAATGCCTTGATGCAATTTTGGTAAAATGCGTGGTTTTGATGAAGGACTGTTCCTAATGAAATATAGATAACTTTTCGCTCCTTGCTTACTTCCTGAAGTTTCGATGAGGAAGCAATAGAAGGACCGATAAATGAATATTTATTTGAAAAAGTATTCGCCATAGGTTGGAATTTTTTCGTCGTATAGACAATGGTATCTGTCTCATTATCATTTTGAATCAACGATAGAAAAGAATCTACTGGATATCCATACTTATTCAGTTCCTTGATTTTCCGCTTAATTCTTGGCATTCCAATGATCATTTTCACGATTTCTTTTATGTCTCGTTTCATTAGTTTTGCCGTATATTTATTAAAAGCAAATGTAGTAGTGGAACAGATATATGGAACGTTTAACTTATTGGCAAATAATTTGCCCCAAAAGCATAAGGAGTCAGAGATGATGCAATCAGGCTTAAATGCGGTTAGTTCTGTACAGACTTTTTCATCTAATGCGATGGTCGTATCTGCCACCATTTCAATCAATGCCGCAAAGTCCTTTCCTGCCTTACGGTCCAATTCCTTTTGTGACATTGGTGGCAAAAAGGAATCACAAGGTACGAAATAAGCCCCTGCTCCTTCTATTTTTTCTTGAAATTCCTTAAAAGAATAGTATTGAACGCTGTGACCTTGATGAACCAGCTCAGACACTACCGGAATGGTTGGATTAGTATGACCATGTGCTGGAATGGAAAAAAACACAATTTTACTCATATGGATGACCTTCTTGTGGTTCTGTATTTCGTATCATTTCCGCAAATTCCAAAAAGCTATCACTTTTTAATATTGCTATACCTTTAGTTAGATCTTCACCTAGCACAATAAGCTTATCTCCTGCCAGAATCTGATACATATCTCTTGCCTGCTTCGGTATCACGACCTGCCCTCTCTCCCCTACCTTCACCACTCCAAAAAAATGCTTTCCTTTGGGACCCATCTGCTTGATCTCCTCTTCACTCACATCACTAGACAGCTGATCTAAGCTTATTTGGAAGATATCAGCCATTCTTTTGCTTTTATCAATATCTGGTAGCGCCTCGTCATTCTCCCACTTTGCCACCGTTTGCCTTGAAACTTCTAGCTTTTCGGCTAATGATTCCTGGCTCATTTTTTTTCGATTTCTTAAAGTACGAATATTCCTACCTATCATGTCACCAGCTCCTTCTATCTCAAATATATAAAAGAAAACTGGTAAAGTCTATCAACATTTCCATGCATTTTATGTTAAAAATAGTGGCAATGGTATAATGAGACCTAATATCACGAATCATAAGCATGATTACCATTTTATACTTAGGAGAGACATCGATGAAGATTCGCTTTGGTTATGTAGCTAACGTATTAGGATTATGGGATGCCAGTCCCTCGAAAAGCTTTACTTTTACTAATTATTCTAAGCTTTCCAAGCAAGAAAGATGGGAGAAGCTCCTATTCATTACAGCCCAAAACCTAAAACATACCAAGAGAATATTACACTACAATATTGCACATGAAATAGAGCTTTACCGTTTTTCCAGCTTGCTTGTCCCTTTAGCCACCCACCCGGAGGTGATGTGGGATTTTATTACCCCATTTAAAAAGGATTGGCAGGAGCTTGGTCAGTTAATGGAGCAATATAACATTCGGCCAAGCTTTCATCCAGGTCAGTTCACACTATTCACAAGCCCAAAAGAGCATGTCACGACAAGTGCTGTAATCGATATGGAATATCATTATAAGATGCTGGAAGCGATGAATGCTCACGATAAAGGGATCATTAATATCCATATTGGTGGAGCTTACGGGGATAAAAAAGCTACATTAAAAAGATTTCATCAAAACTTAAAGAAGCTGCCACCTCATATTAAAAAACGGATGACATTAGAAAATGATGACAGAACCTATAATGTGGAGGAAACGTTACATACATGTGAAAAGGAGAACATTCCAATGATCCTCGATTTTCATCATCATTTAGCGAATCAATCAGAGCAGGGGCTTTCTCACTATCTGTCAAGAATTTTTCAATCATGGGGCCATTCTGGAAACATTCCGAAAGTCCATCTCTCTTCACCCAAATCGGAACAAGCGTTTCGTTCTCATGCGGATTTTGTCGCACTCGATTTTGTTCTTCCTTTTTTTAAAATGGCAAAGGAGCTTAATCAGGATTTTGATATCATGATTGAAGCAAAGCAAAAAAATCTGGCTATGCATGCTCTAGTGGAAGAGATTTCATCGATCCGCGGTGTAAAAAGAATTTCTGCCTCATCGGTTGAATGGTAAGGCAAGAGGCTGATCCATGGAAGAATCAGCCTCTTTTTCCTTACCTACTCTTTATCTTCAGTTGTAGTAGAAATATCAGTATCTTCACTAAATTCTGTTCCATAATTTAAGCTACGTGATTCAACAGAGGCTGTATCTGTTTCTTCGTCTGATTCAAAAAGTAGGGTTAAACAATATAAACTGCTGATACCTACTAAAGAATAAATCACTCTGGAAAGTAGACTATCCTGACCACCAAACATTGCTGCAACTAAATCAAATTGGAAAAACCCGATTAATCCCCAGTTGATACCACCTATAATAGTTAAGGCAAGTGCTACGCGTTTTAAGGTATTCACTTGATTACACCTCCTAACCAACATATTTTATAGAAAAGAAATGGATTCATTTCTTCGCCTTTATTTTTCACTATTCCTAAATATTCATACGAAAGCTAGCACACATAATAATAAATTTATTGAAAATCGAAGCAATAAAAGGATTTTTGAATGATTAGGGTGGATGTGTTCATAATAATAAATAGTATATTGGAGATAGGGGAGATTTCTTTTGATCGAGTTGCAAACAGAACTTGAAGGCAAAAAAACATTTTATGGGAATATTCAAAAACAATCGAGCGGGCTTAACTTTACATTAGGAGAAAACTGGGACTATGATAAGGGATACTTGGATTCGCTTCTATCGAGAAAAGAAGGGGAGTCCATTTACCTGCGCATACCTTTCCATGTTCTAGAGGGTGAACTTGAAAATCCAAATGCTTTGATCGAATTTGAAAGACCTTTCGTGATCAACCACGTTGTTCGTCTAGGTTTGGACGATACTGCGAGCGGCGTGACGACCGTTTCTGGTCTAAGCCAATTCCAACATCCTGTCGATAAGGATGGATTGATTGACGATGAACATAAGTGGAAGGAAATTGGAGAACAGGCTGTGCAGCAATTAATCGCAAGTGTTAATTTGAGGTAGCTTTACTGCTATGTAAATAACTCCCTCCTTGAAAGGAGGGAGATTATGGGTTTATTTCTTTGACGGAAATGGCTTGTGTTAATTTATTTGTTTTACATCCTTCAAAGTCCTTCTCTTTCACTAAATCGACCTTAATCGCGGCTTCTAATTTTTCTGTATCTGGTCGTTTCACTAGAAAATCTGCTAAATTTAGCTCTTCCAATTTTTCGACCGTTTTCTCTTCATCATACTGAACCTTTGAACGAATGACCCGTTGAACTTTATATTTTCCATACCTTACTTCGCCCTTTTGTTTTTTTCCAAAGGTTTCATCTAAGTATTCATGAAGCTGTTTTTTTATTAGATTTAATTCTTTTTCTATTGTCTTCTTCTCGATATTTAGATCAGCATACCGTTTTAAATATTCCTCGGTTATTTCAAAGGACTCCACCGTCATCGTCTTCCCCCCTAATGTCTAGATATTCCATTATATGAAGATAGATGGGGATTATGACTTGTCCATTTACAGTATAAAAAGAGATTTTATAGAAAAAATAGGGTTATATTATGTGAAATACAGGAGGCGAATCAAATTGGATAATCAAAAGGTTATAAATGAGCTTAATGCCTATTTAAAGGGGGAATATATGGGGATTCATTCCTATGAACAGTACATCCATCATGTAACAGACCCTCAAATCAAAGCAGAGCTTCAGCGTATTCAGCAAGAGCATAAAGAACATGCCGCCAAAATAGCCGAACGAATTCAGGATCTTGGTGGAAAAGCAGTCGATGATACTGGTGCAATGCTAAGTCTGAAAGAAGGAATGATGAAGCTAAAAGGCATCCCTAATACCATAGAAGAAATTTTAGAAAGTGCGATTAAAGGGCAAGAAATGGGAATGAAAATGACTGAAGAAATCGTTCGAGGAGATTTAGATACCGACAGTAGAGATTTAGTAGAGGAAAATTTAAATGAGGATCGAGAGCAGATTGATCGGTTGAATAGGCTTGTGTAATGAAACTTTATCAGTGGGGTTGCCCCACTGATTTTTTTTTTTTTTAAAAGTGCACCTGGCACTTATTCCATGTATACTGGGGTCTATTAGTCATATATTGAACACTCTGGCCAATGCTTGCATGCAAACTGGGTTATATAATCATATATTGGACATCTGGACCCCTGATCGCTTGCGAGCTGGGATATATAATTATATACCGGGCCTGTCCTGCTAATGAAGGAGATAGCCAAAATGGAAGTGAATGACGTTTTAATATTTACGATTTCACTAAATAATATATCGTCATTCGTCATAGGAAATAAAAAATCGACATTCACCCTCCTAAATCAGTGAATGCCGATATCTAAGAAGGACCCCTTGTATCCTAATCTCTTTGTGTGTGGAGTACTTTCTCTTTCACTGAAGAACGGTATTTAAATACCATCTTTAAATTATCTTCAGGCAAATTTACTTCATCTACAGTTAACGTGAATACCTTGCTTTCCCCAGGTGAAATACCGTGAACCTTTAACTCATCTTCATCAAAAGTAATAAAATCAGACTTTTCTATTATCACATTCCCTTTTAATTCAGCTGAGTCATTGTTAGATACTATAATTTCGATTGAATCGCCATTTTGAATTGATGATTGAAACCCATCTATGTCAATTCCAATATTTGTCTTACCACCTTGAGGTACAACTTTACGTGCAAAAGAGATTTCATCTATTAATACAGATCCATCCCAATTATTTAATGTAGAGGATCTTACCCATACTTTAATTCGGTCAAGCGAATCAAGACCATCCCAATTATTTAAGTTTAAGGCGATGTTATTCCAATCACTATTATGTTCAATATCAAAGTATCCTTCCGCCACATTTCCCCCACTATAAACTTTTACTTTTGCTTGATAAGTCAGTGCTTTGTCCATATCAGGAACCTTTAACGCTAGATTCAAGTATGGTGTGTTGGAAACATCCAATGGTTCTTTTAGGTTAAGCGTTGCTCCACGCCACAACGATGCTAAAGAATGAAAACTAACCTGCAGTGATCCTGCTCCATTGAAACTATCTTGTTCATTTAAAAAAACTGTTTGGCTATTATCAGCTGCTTCCCAATTACCAATATCTTGATCAAAATTATTAATAACATATGGTTGCAACGGTTTCTTCACTAATTCTACCCCAGCGAATTCTGGTAATTCTCTATCAGCCAATTGGGTTGAGTCAAAATCCGGTATGACATCCTTCCAGTTTTCAATTCCAATAATGGATTTAGCAAATTCAGTAACCTCTAGGGATTTTCCTGTATCGATATACTTGAAAACATCGTAAATATATTTTTTCTCATCTGGTGTACTTATTTCCCCTTCAGCTGTCGTCCATAGGCCTAATTTAAGCCCACCTTCTTCAGCATGATCGGTATGTCGGTGAAGGATAAAGGAATCAATTTCATCTAAAAATTTCACCTTATAATAAGCGTATGCATAGGCAGCTGCCTGAACCTTTTGTGCTTCTTCTGAATTATCTCCACTGTGAAAGCCTTGCTCTGACAATATAATCCGCCTTGGGTTATCTTCATACAACAATTCTTCTTGGTTCATATATTCAGATAATACTTGAAGATTCTTAAAGGTAATTACATCTGTGTTGAAATCATCTGTTGCTTTATCATCATTCCAGAATCTTGGTTCGAATAAATTTTGCGGATATGGGTGAAACGCTATATGCCAAGGGATATCGCCTTGAGATTTGATCCCTTCATTTAATAGATTAATAATTTTTTTATTATCATATTTCCACGTTGAATCTGCTGGAATGTTTTCATCCCAAAAGTGATCTAAAGAAATATAGGTTCTAGCATGTGCATAGTGACTTTTCACAATAGTGTTAGTTAGTCTTAACGTTCTCGCATACTCATCTACATAGTCCCAGACTAATTTAGGACCCATATTATTCCAAACCTTATTTTGTCCAACTTCATTACCAACTATATAGTTAACCGCACGGCCATACTTTTCATCTTCCCTTGTATAACGTTCAGCTAGAAAATTTGTTATTGCACTATAATACTTCGTGCCTATTTCATTTTTTGTATTTACAGCATACACTGTTCCACCTGGTTCCGCGTCTGGGTGGATCAAAAATTCATTAGGTGTATCCTCATTCATTCCTGTGTTATACATTATTAAGATGAGAGAAACAATCATGTTATTATCAGACATGCTCTTAATCTGATTATCTAAGCCTAGCACATAATCCTTTTTAAAATAGAAGGTTTCTCCTTCAAACTCGTATTCTATTGTGTTATTAGGGTGATTATCGCTACGATAAAGCATTAGATCATACGCCACATTAATGGCTGCATGACTGATACCTAATTCTTCTGCATCATCCGTCATCTGTACTTGAATTCCTTTTTTACTTTCTGCTTCTGGAAAAGGAAAATCATTCTGAGCTAATAGTTCCGGATTCGTTACATATTTAGCATCATCCACTAAACTATATTCTCCTTCTTCATTTTGTAACACTGCCACAAATTTTGAATAGAGTCGATGATTATCACCATCAGTTAGTGGAATTTTAAACGAAAATGTCGAATTTACCGATTTTTCTGCGATTGGCGTAACTTCCTCCCACCCCTGTTGTTTATTTTCATATGGTGCCAATTCATATAAAAACAATTTGGCATTTTCGTTATTGTTTACATATTCTTGGTTAACTGTTCCTTCAATCCTAATTGCTTCATTATTTGTTATGACACTCTCATGAATTTCTCCCTTGTAATCTATTAACTCTACAGGCTCATAGTCAAATTCTATTTGATTAATCACTAATTCTCCACCTGCTTGATCAACCATTGGTTCGATTCGAAATTGTTTAAGTGTACCACGCCATAAAGATTTATCAGCAAAGGAAAAATCAATTGTTTGCAAACTTTCTGAGGGATCAACATCAAATATTTTAGATTTTTCAGCATCCCAATTGGGCTCTTCTTCTGTTATCCAAGAAATTTTAAACTTGTTTGCGTCTGTTTCGTTTTTCATATTAATCGTTAATTTATTTCTCAATGATAAGTCTTGTTTGAAAACCGGTGAATAGAGTGATGGATTTTCACCAGTTACATTCATGTATAAATTACCACTATGCACATCTAACTGACTAGCTTCACTCGTGAAACCTTCTTTATCTCCAGCAACTGAAAATGTCATATCTATCATACTTGTTGCTACTAAATAATCAATTTGAAATTTACCATCCCAATGATCATATCCCGGCCCTCCTGGTTCTATCCCTTCCAGATCAAAGTTTTGCATATAAGAAATTTCGATCTTTGTAATAGCATCTCGATTTCCCCAATCTTTCATATCTAACAAGAAGGTATTCCATTGATCTGAGTTAATCTGCGCAATTCCCTCATAGGAATCTTGATTACTATGTAACGTTACCTTAATAAAATAATCAACTGGTTGCCATCCCCAAGAATTAGCAGCTAATGCCAAATAATTATGATCTGATAAATTTAAAGGTGTATCAAATTCACGATATATGGTACGCCATTCATAAACTTTTACTAGTTCGGGTGTCTGTTCAAGAGCACCAGATCCCTCGTATACGCTATTCGGTCCATTTGCAATACTTGTTACATAGTTGATTTCCTTTGAATTTTCACCTGCTTGCCATGTAGCTACATTTTCAGCTGAATTGAAATCATTAATGACCTTACTTGGATATATCATGGATGCATCCATAATATTATCAGTAGTTTTTAAATCTTCATCATAAGCTCCAGCAAATACTGGTATCGTACTAACGGAGAACAAAACCAATATAAATATTAAGAGTAACAGCTCTTTAAAATGAAGTAAGAATCTTAGAGGAGTTGTTTTTCCGGATAATAATAAAAAGTTAGATTCTTTTCCAACTATGGCATTAGGTAACAAAAAATCATTTAAAGATTGATTATTCTTCATAAGTTCCCTCTTTCCTATTAAATTTCCACTAGTTTTTGACATCTATTAATTAGTGTAGGTCAAGCTACCATTATATTTTTTATAATAACCTGGTGAGCATCCCACTTTTCGACGGAATAAACGGCTAAAAAATGCTGGATCATCATAGCCTACCTTCATGGCAACATTAATCACTTTATCATCTGAATGCACAAGGTAATATTTCGCCTTATCAATTCTGATTTGATGTATCATTTCCGTCACTGTTAGTCCGGTATGTTGCTTATAAATACGATTTAAATGCCTAACACTTATATTAAATACATTAGCTACAACCGCAGTTGATATTTTTTTATTGTAATATTGCACTAAATAATGGTTAATTTTTTTAATTAGCAATGCTCTTTCATCATCTATTTGATTCGTTTGAAAAGTTTTGATGCATTTTGAATGATTATGATTTGGTATTCTAGATAACAAAATTAGTATTTCAACAAGACGTAGCCAGATTATGGGTTGCGATCCAAGCGTGTTGCTATCTAATTCCTCTTTCATACTAAGCAATATCCGTTTTATATTGTTAGCATTATGCTTTTCGAGTTTGATAGGTATGTTTAGCTTTTCTTTATTATCTAATAATGATTGGATGTCAAAACTATTAATAAAACTTGAGGAGCTAAAGTCTGCAATATATGTTTGTTGAATCAGTTCAGGTGGAAATTTACATTTTATGATTTCGAGTTCATTAGAGGATGTCACAGAAAAAGTATGCCGTTCACCTGGATATATAATAAAAATATCATCAGCAGATAAGTATTTGCTGTCTTGCCCTTCCACATCATGCTTCATACATCCATTTACAACGTATACTAACTCAACGAACTTATGGTTGTGAATGGATGATATATTTTTCTGTTTATCTGTAACATCTTCAATCCAAATTGGATAAGCTGTATCGTTCATATACTCATCTTTGCTAATAATCATTTTAATCACTCTCCCTAGTATAACTTCACAATTATAAAGGTTAGATGGGTAATTCTTTTCATGTTATTCCTTGCTGGGCATTTTCGTATAATTCTCCATTGATAAAAACAGAAATGTTATCATCAAAAACTCCTTCCCATTCCAATTCTTTTGGAATATTGCAGTGATATTCATAATTATTTTCATCTATTTTGAACCATGCAATTGCTATGTCACCATGTCTAGTAGGGATCATACCTTTCACATTTTTTAATTCTCCAATATAGGGATGTAGCATTACTTTCTTTAAACCTATTTTAGAAATATCAACTCCTAAAATATGTTGATTTAACAAATATCCCGGGGTTGATCCCCAACCATGACATTGACTTACTGGAATGTAATCCACTAAATAAGTTGGTGTATGCCCCTGAAATTCATGAGGAATGGTACAACTAGGTTTGTCAGGATCAAATGCTTCCCACCAAGTGGTTGCTCCTTGCTTTAACATACTCCCCCAATATTTTTTCATGTGAGACATTGCCAATGCATGATAATTAAGTGAAAACAAGCTTTCTAATAAAATATGATAGAAAAATGGACCTTTTAAATGTGGAAGTGTATCTTTGATATAATAATCTTCCACAAATCTTTCTGCCTCTTGCCTTGTCATAATTCCAGTCCAAATCGCAATAAAATTCGTCTGATACGTAATGGAATTGGACTGTTCATCACCTACTAAACAATCGACAAATACATTCTTTTTCTCGTTCCATTGATATGTTCTAATACTTGTTTTCAAATCATCAGCTTTTTCTATCCAGCGTTGTGAAAGATTATGATGACCTAGTATTTTTCCCATTTCACTTACAATTTTCAAAGCTTTATAATAGAACATAGAAATAGCACTCACTTGACCCCTTTTATCAATGTAATCCGCCCAATCAACGAAACACCAAAACCCGCGATCCTTATCAATAGTAAATAAACCTTTTTCTGTTTCGTGAGATTCAAACCAAACCATTAGCTGAGTAATGGTAGGCCATAATTCTTCTAAAAATGCTTTATCTCCAGTAAATTGATAGTAGTCCCATACACCATAGACCCAATGAGCACAAAAATCTGGTAATAACATTTCATTACGCTCTGGTCCGGTTCCAGGTAATGATCCATCTTCATTTTGAATACGAGCAATTTGTCTCAAACATTTTTTAAGTAAAGCTTCATCACCAAAAACTTGATAAATAACCCTTGCCATGATAACAGCATCAACAACCCATAAAGCCCTCTCCCTTAAAGGAGTATCTTCAAGATGATCTTGACTATTTATTTTCGTCGTATACACACTCACATCCCATATTTCATTCAATAATGAATCATTTGATAGAAATTCGCCTTGCTTCTCAAAAGGATAGTGCACCAAATTGATTGCAACTTTACTTACTTTAACTGGCTCAGGAGTTGCCTGTATCACTACTTTCATATATCGGAATGCACGTCTCCCAAAAGGCTGCAGCTTATTAGTGCCCTTTTTCAAAATGAAAGTATCGTACAAGCTTACGTCTAAGGATTCTCCGTAATATAGCTGCAATACACCGCCTTCTGGTACTATCAGCTCCAAATTAACATAGCCAACCATCTCTCTAGTAAAATCATAGGTTATCGATGGCATAGCTCCTGGCTTAGATGCATCAAACAAAACTTCCTGCAAAAATGAACACTCTGTTGTCATCTTGCCATAATTTTCAGACATAGCTACGATTTCCTTTGGGTAAGCGTATTCATTATGAAGAAATGGAATTTCTCTTGGAATAAGATTTTTCCAAGGAGAATCTTTTGCATTTACTTTTGCAACAACATCGGCCTGTGACCAGCTAGAATCATCATATTCCAACAAATGCCAATTATCTTCTTGGTTAGCTAAATAAACTTCTTTATATCCATTCCATTTGTGTTGTCTGCTTACATCTTGCACCCATCTTTTTGATTGACGACATTTCCACGATTGATCTGTCACCAATTCATAATTACCGGTATGGAATTGTAAATAGAATCCACCTGGTCCTTGATATTGTTGTGTAACAATATCCTCACTTCCAAAGTTATATACTAACGCTGTAATAATATTTTCTTGTCCCATCATTAAATATTCATGGACATTATATTCATCATAATATTGCCATTCATTATCAGATGGAGAGGGACCACGACCAATTCGATGACCATTAACCCATAATATGTACTCCTGATTAGCTGAAACTTTAATAATCGCGTTCTCTTCTAATTGGTTAAGCATGAAACACTTTCTAAATTCCAAGTAAACGTTATCATTTCTTTGTAATAAATGATGCCAAATCCATTTTGCATTCCTATTCATAGAAGTTAGCCTCCAACCTCTTTATTAAGTATATGTTTATATAATAAAGTATACTTAATTGTTTGTAAAGTATTTTTTGGATTTTTGTACCTGAAATATAATTAATTGTTGAAAGAAAAGTAGACTGGCAATACAAAAATGATTTCATTTCCGATTTATTATCATTCTAACTAGAGCTAGAGTTATTTATGCCTTTTTAATATACGCAGTCACACTTTATTTATTGGAGCGAATGGACAGCATATACTATAAACAGAAATAAAAAATCCAGAGATTTTAAATTTCTCCAGATCTTTTTATTTCAGATAGCATTTTTGTACTATCTCTTACTATTAATTTAGGATAAATCTCATCTTTTATTAACTCTTTATTATTATTTTTATCTAACATCGCGTATTCTTCTAATAATTCAACTGACCTTTTTCCTAAAGTATACGAATTTTGATTAATGGTTGTTAGAGCAGGTGAATAGTACTTACTTAATTGAAGATCATCTATGCCTACTACACTAATATCTTCCGGCACGCTTAATCCCGCATCTTTTATTGCTTCAATAGCACCAAATGCTTTTAAATCACTAGTTGCAACAACTGCTGTTGGGGGATTATTTAATGCTAGTAAACGTCTCATACCTTCAAAACCCATTTGTTCTGATTCGTGCTCCCCACTAACAATCTGTATATTCTCCGATCTAAAAAGAATTTGATGATGCGATAATGCTAATTTATATCCTTCTAGTCTCAACATAAATTCTTGGTTCATATCTAGGAGCGAATCTCCTGTAAGAATAATTCCGATATTATGGTGTTTGTGAGCTATCAAATGTTGTGTCGCTAGATAGCCGCTATTCACATTATTAACTACTACATATGGAATTTCTAAATGAGGATAATAAAAATGCGACGTAATAAGTGGACGCCTTTCTTGCTTCCATTTATCTAGTACATCTAAGCTAATGCCGTCACCTTTTCCATCATTCAATATGATGAGTCCGACACCTTTTTCATTAGGTGGTTCACCATTACGGTGGTAATTCCACATTTCAAATTTTATATTTTTCTTTTCACAATCATGATGAATTCCTTCTAATAAATCAACATAAAAGCGATGGGATAATAATTGAAAAGAGACTTCCGTATGCACATAGTAAATTTTGGTGATTTTATTTTGTTCACTTTCCAATTGATTTTTCAAGGATGGATTTACAAAGGATCCTTTCCCTCTAATCCTCGTAATAATACCATCAGTTGCTAGTTCAACTAACGCTCTTCTTGATGTTATTTCACTCGTATTAAACATTTTCGCAATTTCAATTTGTGTTGGTAATGGTTTATCTAGAGGATATTTATCATTAATTATTTGTTCCTTTAATGTTTTGTATATTATTTCATACATTGGCTTTTTATTCATTCTATTCACCTCTTAAATAAAGTATACTTTATTATCATTAAGAGTCAAACAAAACAGATTAATAAATGACTTGCATTAAAGATATACTTTAAAAAAGGCTACATAGTCATGATAAAAATAGTCAACGATTACTTGCTTCATCTGTTTCTTTCGATCAGCTTTGATCCTTATCGCTCGTCAAATCCAGATTGTTTGAAAAAAACATCCCATAGGACCTGAAGGAGACAGCATCCGTGTAGCGCTACAATTTTTTAAAACTTGCATTCGTTTATCTCTATCATAGGCAAAGTTTTCCTTATACTTTATATTGGAAATTTTTATTAAAAGTAAATGATCAAAAACACTATTAATGGTTTTTAACGATTACTTCTGCATCTTGAGGGCATCTTACTTTTATACCTTTTGGAGCTTCAATGTAACTTTTCACTACTCCCTCTACTTTTAATTCATGCCTCACAAAAATATTCCCTTTAGGCGTCGGATAAGTTCCCTCCACCCAATCTAAATCTCCAAGCATTGGCTTGATTTCAATCGTTTTACAACCTGCTTCTATTATCCTTATTCCCAGTACAAACTCTGAAAGCCATGCTGTAGAACCAGATGCCCACCCATGACATAGGCTATGTCGGTATTTAATATAACAATGATCACCATATGTACCATGCACATCTACCTTACTATCATCTTCTGTGACAACTTCATCTATTTTGGCAGCATCTTGAAGCCATTCAACATCAAAATCTTCCCAGAAGGTTGTGGCCCCTAAGCTTAACATGCCTCCCCAATACTCACGTATAGTCTCCAGACTACCGATAATATCACCAGCATGCACCCGTGCTTTTAAAACATAATATCCGAGAAAAGTTGAAATGTCTTTAGCACCATCAATAGAAAGAACTTCTTCATTGATAGAGTTTTTGTCGACAAGCCCTGCTAATGACATCAATGCTGCAGCTTGCTTACTTTGACCATGTTCAGGTACATACTTTCTCAGAAGAGCTGCCGACTCCAAATATCTTTCAGCAAGCAAGGATTCATCTAGTTCTTTGCATAGCATAGCCCCCGCCTCCATTGCTAAAATGAGCAAACTATGGACACCTGCATCTACAGCCTTTGTATTACTTGTCGATGGCCAATCGATGAAAGGATTCGGCGTCGTATTTCTACCATTTTCTAAAATAAACGAATCTAAGAAAGACAATAATGATAATAAATAGTCTTTTTGTTCTTTTAAATACTCTACATTACCATTTTGCATATACCAATCCTTTTGAATAAGTATCCACCACATAGAATACGATGGAATGCCGTTCATCCAGCCTGGGATTTTAGTCTCATCACGGATTAAATCTAGACTTCTAGGTACAGAATCATCATAGCCGAACACAGATTGGATTGTTGAAGTTTCTGGGTGCATATCACCGATCCATACGAGACGATCACGCTTAATTCCGTCCCATAAATAATTTTGCATATTAAGATGGACCGTATACGCTCCAGTTTGCCATATGTTATTTAACAGATCATCGTTAGATCTAAAGCTTCCTTTATATTCAATATCTTGATAAATGAATACAGCTCGAATTGATTTTAAATCTACAAAACTAGCTTCATCTAGTAAATCAATCCGTACAAACCGAAAACCTGTATTCCCAACTTCACTCATGCCCATAAAGCTTACTTCAACCTCTTGATCACGTATGGCATGATCATTCGTTGAATTATTTTCCCCCAACTCACTCATTGCCTCCATCGCAGACTCACCAAATCTTACTCTGAGCCTTGATTTCTTCCCATTCCCTCCCTTCCATGCAAGGATTTGTATTCCGCCGTGGAGCTCGACGCCGAAGTCTAGCAAAAGACCAGCTCTATTCCCATTATTCGTTAACCTACATGCATTACCAGTATCTAAGGTAATCTGGCCACTTCTTTTTTCTAAAAGAATTTCTTCATTTTCAACTTGTGCATCTATTCCCTCCGTTTTCCAAATCACTCGTTTTGGCATTACATACTTTCTTACACGATTATCATTGTCGATCCTATTTAATAGATCTAAATCTAGTATATCCGTTAGTTTTCTATGACCATATTCATACAAATTTTACTCCTCCCATCTATTAAACTGCAATCAGTGGGGAAATCTTCCCCACTGATTTTTCATGTGATTCGTTATAACAAATCTTACTACATATTCTATAAAACACTCCCGTTATTCAACCGCTTTCCAACGATCATAGGCATCTGAGTGTATTTGAATATACTGCTCCACCCCCATGTCCTCTAATGTATCAAGATACTCATTCCAATCATTTTCTATCGATGCACCACCTGTTATAAATTGCGCTTCCATTTGTTCCACATAGTCCTCAATATCTGTTCTAAATGTATTTAAAGTTTTTATTTCATCTTCCGTAAAGTGAACATGAGGAAACATAGGTTCAGCAAATGGCTTAATATTTTCCAGTGTTTGTTGCATAATATGAGCATCTTGAGGATCTGTTTCTTCCTGTTTATACAGCTGTAACTCTTGTATGTGATCATGTGTTCTAGGTTCGGCAACACCTAGTGGCTTAATTTTACTGATGAATTCATTTCGTTCCATACCTTCAGGAGTTAAATATCTTATCCCTTGTTTATCATCTATATATTCAAAATCCTCGCCTTCAATTCCATAATTATATAAAATGGCTCCTTCATCACTGTACAGATAATCAACCCATCTAATCGTTGCCTCTGGATGTTCATTCACATTCGTGATGGCGAATACACCTGGTTGAACGAGTGAAGTTCTCGGTGCTATTTTTTTATTACTAACTTCAGAGGTTAATGGAGAAAGCGCAACATAATCTTCATTTTGTTCAATACCTACTGTTAAAAATGGCCCTCCATCATAAAAAACTCCTAATTGTTCGTTTGCCCCTTTCGCATTTACATGTTGCTTGTCTTGTGTAAAGGATTCAGAATCATAAAGGCCCTCCTCAAACAATTTGTTCATAAAAGTCAGGTAATCTCTATATTCTTCCTCCATTGGTGCAAATCTCACGTCACCCGTTGTAACATCAAGATGTCCTGTAAATCCAAATGCAGCCTGAATAACATTATGCACATTTACATCCTTAGAACTTGCCATTGGTATTTCATCTGCTTTCCCATTTCCATTAGGGTCTTCTTCTTTAAAAGCTTTCAAGACAGAATATAGATCATCGATTGTTTCCGGCATTTCTAAGCCTAATTTGTCTAACCATGTTTGATTAATCCATAACTTTTGATAGGATAAAAATCCTAATTCTGAATCAACGAAAGGTAACGAATAAATATGACCGTCAGCTGCAGTGATGGACTTACGAACTTCTGGTTTTTCTTCTAGCATCTTTTGTAAGTTCGGACCATGCTCTTCAATTAGTTTTTCTAACGGTATTAGCTGACCTTCTGCACCATAATCTGCCTCTTGCTCTATCGTTAGCCCCATCCCTAGTAAGACATCTGGGAGGTCGTCACTAGCAAAAGCTAAATTGAGTTTTTCTTCCATACTTTCAGCACTTGGGTTATTAAAGTGAAAACCAATATTCGTTTTTTCCTTTAAAACTTGAAAAACTTTTAATTCGTCCCATGGTACTGTCTGGTGTGGCGTAGAGGGACCCATCATGATTAACTCTATTTTTTCATCAACAATTGGGTAGCCCTCTTCATTAAATATATCCTTATTTAAATCGGAACTTGTTTCTTCCTGCCCTGAGTCTGAACATCCTGACATAATAAAAACACTCATAACAAAAGCGAAAAGTAGATGCTGTCTTTTCAATGTGTTATCCTCCTATACTCAATGGTTAATCTCTAACAAAACCTATTGAAACTAACACCACCAATTGACTCCTTCCATTTGTGACCACTATACTGCTTTTAGTTTTCTCGCCACGTATCATAGGCTTCTTGGTTAATTTCTACTAAACGGTCAACATTCATTTGCTTTAAAGTATCTATATACTCTGGCCATTCATCAAAAGAAACATCTCCTACAACAAAGCTTGCTTGCATTTGCCCTACATACTTTTCAATGTCACTTTGAAGTGCTGATACTTCATTTCTTTGTTCTGTAGTTAGATATACATCTGGTAAAGATATAGTAAAGTGTTCTTCATACTTCTCTACAACTTCTTTGTCAATATTATTGTTTAATGGAGAATCTTCCTTATGGACCCATTCCTTGGACATGTAATGTGGCACAAAAGTTCCTGCTGCAGGTGTTCTTTCTGCATTTGCTTCGGCCATGCTTTTCCCTTCAGGTATAATTTGCTTCCATGATGTTTTGGTTTCATCGGTCCATTCCCAGTCTTCCCCTTCAATACCCCCTGTTGTTCCAATAAATACACTACCTTCTTCTGAATAAAAATAATCAACCCACCTCATCGCTGCTTCAGGATTTTGAATCTTATCTGTTAAAGCAAATGTTCCTTGAATTACGCCTGAAGTGGATGGCCACATTAATTTATCATTTATGGAACTCGTTAATGGAGGTAGTGCTACGTAATCCCAGCTCTCTTCTTCCGGAACTTTTAAAAATGCACCTGCATCCATAAATAAGCCTAAACGCATATTTTGCCCTTTAGCATTTAATTGTTGCGCATCCTGTGTAAATGTTTCTTGATCTAATAACCCTTCACTATAAAGCTTGTGCATGAATTTAAGAAATTCTTTATAATTATCCATTGCAGGAACGAAAACAACCTCATCATTTATTACATTTAAATTGTTATTTCCGAGATAACCAAAGGCACCCATCAATCCATACTTAATATCATCTAACCCTGATGATCCAACAGGTATAATTTCTGAATCCTTTTCATGAAATGCTTTCAAGATTTGATATAAATCCTCAACTGTCTTAGGCATATCCAATCCAGCTTCATCGATCCACTTTTTATTAATCCAAAGCTTTGGACCAGTCAAATCCCTTGGCACATCGATAACAGTAGGAAGTGCGTAAATATGTCCATCTGGTGTGGTAATGTTCCGTCGAAGATCTGGATTTTCTTCTAATAACTTCGAGAAATTAGGAGCATATTCTTCAATTAAATCCTCCAACGGTAGAAATATGCCTTCTGAGCCATATTTCATCTGATCGGCAGTACTTATAGCTCCTCCAAAGAAAGCATCTGGATAATCTCCACTAGCAAGTAAAAGGTTAAATCTTTCTGTATAGCCATCTCCGGAAGGTGTTTCCCACTCAATGTGGATATTTGTCATTTCTTCATATTCTTGAATGATTGACATATCCTTCCATTCTGCTTGGATAGGGTTTTTTTGACCTACCATTTCTATGGTTATTTGTTCATCAACTATAGGAAAACCAGTTTCATTAATAGTAACTTGCTTATTATTATCTGTATCATTGCCCATTTTGTTTGAATCGGTACATCCAATTAAAGTAGCAATTACAAATAAAACAGAAAATAAAACATACCATTTTTTCAACCTTCTCACTCCCTAATAAATTGTTCTTACTTTGTGCCAACACCTTTATACACTTATGCCTCCTTTTCATAAGCTCTTTCTTTTCTCTAATAAACGATATATAGTTGTAAATAAGACCTCTTACTCTTTAATTGAACCAACTAATACACCCTTCACAAAATACTTTTGAAGGAATGGGTAGACAATGAGTAATGGAAGTGCTGATACGATCATTACTGAGTATTTGATTATATCTGCAATTCTAGCTTGCTCTGCAAAGGATTCTAAATTTTGGCCAGACATCATCATATCCACACTCATTTCATTCAAAATTAATATCTCACGTAAAACTAGTTGTAATGGGTACATACTTGAATCGTTCAGGTACATGAGTGCATTAAAATATTGATTCCAAAGCCCAACTCCATGAAATAATGCCATTACAGCTATAATTGGCGTAGAAAGAGGTAATACAAGCTTAAAAAATATATAAAAATCTGTTGCTCCATCCATTTCAGCTGCTTCTACTAATTCGTTGGGAACATTTTGCTGAAAAAAAGCTCTCGCTACAATGATCGACCATACTCCAAGTGCATTTGGCAGAATCATTGCCCATGTAGTATTAATCATGCCTAAATCTTTAATTAATAGATACGTAGGAATCAACCCACCGTTAAAAAACATGGTAAAGAGAAAAAACCACATAATCCCTTTTTTAAAGGGAATATCTTTCCTTGAAGTTGCATATGCACAAGGTAAAAGTATAAACAAATGTACTAAAACACCACTAATTGTGTAAATAATTGTATTTTTATAGCCGTTCCAGATATCTGCATTCTGAAACACCCGTTCAAATCCTTCGAAGGTAATATCCTTTGGAAATAGCCACATTTCCCCTGAATTTACTAAAGTAGGGTTACTTATTGATGCGCTTACAATATACAGTAATGGATAGATAACAATGGCAATAAGAAAAATAATAAACAGTGTGTTGAAAAAGATAAAAACTTTGTCTGCTGCACTTTCACGTTTCAATTCCTTCACTCCTTTCTACCAGAGACTATTATTGGTTGTTTTTTTAGCTATATAATTAACGGTTACAAGTAAGGTCAAACTGATAAGTGAGTTAAATAAGCCGACTGCTGCTGAGAAACTATACTGTCCTTCAAGTAACCCTGATCGATAGACAAATGTTTGAATAACATCAGAGGCTTCCATATTTAATGGATTTTGTAGCAAATACACTTTTTCAAATGCAATAGCCATTAGGTTGCCAACTTCTAGTATAAGCAATATAACAATTACTGGGAGTATCGCTGGAATGTTAATATGTAAGATTCGCTGAAAACGAGTGGCCCCATCTACTGTAGCTGCCTCGTGAAGTTCCGGGTTTACACCAGCCAATGCTGCAAGATAGATAATTGCTGACCATCCCAGATTTTGCCATACACCTGATTGTACAAATATCGTTTTAAACCATCCAGGCTCAGCTAAAAAGGCAATTGGTTCCATTCCAAAAAGACCGAGAAAATTATTCACAATACCTGTAGAAGGACTTAAAAAAGCGACTAGCATACCTGTCATTACTACGACAGAGATAAAATGTGGTGCATAGGTAATCGTTTGTGTAAATCGTTTAAACATACTACTTTTTATTTCATTCATTGACAATGCCACGATTATTGGTACTGGGAACATAGCCAACTGATAAGCACTAATCAAAAGTGTGTTGCTTAGAATGTCCCAAAAATAATAGGCATTAAAAAATCGTTCGAAATGGTCAAAACCAACCCATGGACTTCCTAGTATCCCAGCTGAAGCACTGTATTCTTTGAATGCGATAATCACACCATACATAGGGTAATAATTAAAGATTGCAAAGAAGACTATTGCTGGCACCATCATGGCATAAAGACGCCATTTCTTTTTCATTTTTTTCCAAACTTTTGCGGACGGTTTAACAGATACTATTGTTTCTATTTCAGTCCCAGCCTTTGTTGCCATTATTCTTTCACCCCTTTTTATTATTGAGTACTTAATAATAATACATGATAGTGTTTATACCCATCATCA
Source organism: Gracilibacillus sp. JCM 18860 (assembly GCF_055395245.1). NCBI lineage: Bacteria > Bacillati > Bacillota > Bacilli > Caryophanales > Bacillaceae > Gracilibacillus > Gracilibacillus sp. JCM 18860. The sequence continues at coordinate 3,824,130 of NZ_AP043868.1, read as the reverse complement.
AGTCATCTAATACTACTTATACTTTGTGCTAGGCATTAACTTTTCGAGTAATTAATCCCCCTTACAGTCATGCTTATCTATTATCTGTAATCGCTTACTTTTCCCATGAGATCTTTTTTAAACCTAACTAAATATTACTTCATTCCAAATAAGCAATCATTGTCCCGTCCGCCAAGTTTAATGGTCATTTCGGTCATGTTAAGGTGAGACAGTAATCAGCGGAGAGATGTTTCTCCACTGATATCATCACTTGCAATATCTCCTTGATGGAGAATTCGTAGAAGAAATAGATTGGAGTGTGAGGGAGACTAAATTATGAGCTACATATAAAACAGAAATACCTCTTACACCATCACCTATGACGGTATAAGAGGTATTCTATTACAATTTTTTAGCGTGAATTTTGACACATGGGAAACAACCATACCATAAAAATGCTAATGGGAACGACCGATTAGTTCAAAAGGTTTCTTAAATCGGTAAACTAAAAGCTATACGAATAGTCTAAAAACCTGTCTTTGCAATAAATCTAGGAACCACAGAATATGGCTTTTTGCTTCGTGCTCTCACTTCATAAACATTCTCATGCGAGATAGTCAATTCTTTCATGAAGTCCTCATATGGCTGTTGCGCTACATCCACGAGTCCGATTTGATAATTCTCTCCGTCAAATCTCCCTAGAACAGGCTGATCATTATATTGAAAATAGTGAACACCAATGAGGCCTGGTACTGAAGCAGCCTGCTCCACATAATAACGGTAAGCCTTTCCTCTCTCTAATTGATTCTCTGTCGCTTTTATTCCATAAGCTGGTAGACCTACGTCCGCTCCTCCAAAATGAAATTCACCAATAATAACGGGGATTTTCAGCTTTTTGCTAATGGATGTTATTTGTTCTTTATTCGGTTTATCTTGATAACAATTAATAGAAAATACATCAAATAGCTCACAGCCCTCTAACAAACTCTCACTAGAAATCCATGCATATCTTATTCCCATATTCAAGTGATTTGGATCTACTTCCTTACAGCAGGTTAATGGAATTTCAATATATCTTCTTATCATTACCTTCTGAAAAAATACAAAATCTTCTCCCTCTATCACCGATTTTGGCAATTTGAAAGACTCTGATGAAAACAGATCTTCGAAGGAAGTCAAATTAGTCTGCCATGCCTCATTTAATCGACCAATTTCGACATACCTTTTTGCTAAATAGTCTACAAATGCTCTTTTACAAAAACTGGTTTCTCTTTGATTGATCATTAGTTCTACCAAGTTTAACTTATTGATAAACGCCCAATGTGGCTCATTGCGCATAAAATATCCAACCACTCTACGATCATCTCGTATTTCTTCAAGTTGTCTAGCAAACTTTCGAGCATTATCTTGATATGCTGGATCAAAAACGTCTGGAAAATCTCGATATATCTTAAGAGATGTTTCTGGGAAATCACGCATTTGGAACACATAGGGAAGCTCTGAGAAGGAAATAAAGTGATCGTCAGACCAGTTGCCAATTGTGTTGAATTTCCATTGCTTCAATCTTTCATTGGTTAAAAACATCCATTTGTTATTCCAATCCTCACCGAAAGCTCTGATTAAATTCGCTATATGAAAATCAAAAGCTTCTTCATCAAATGCTTCGGTAAACCTATTATCTCCGATAGGAAGTGATGGTAATAGATTTTCCATTCCTTTTATTTTCATCGGACTATTTGGCCGAACACAATTTACACCAATGCTAAAGAAAGGATCACCTTCGGGACTAATTAGCCACCAATTAGTTCCATCATAGTCTGTACGAAAAAAACCGTTTGACGCAAACTTGCGCTCACCATCAAAGAAGAAAGGTCGTTGACGAACCTTTGCCTCTTCATAGGCTTGTATAAGCCTCGCTTTTAATTGTAGTGTACTTCCTATTCTCCCTAGCCATTCTCTGAAATTATTTTGGCCCATTTCATCGATATACTTCATTTCTTTCACTTGGCATTCTGGCTCATTGGTGAGTAGCTCTATGTTCGAAATCATGAATTTTCTTGAAAACCGAGAGGAGGGTGTCTCGATATAAACGGAATCGATGTATTCTAAATCAACAACAGGATCACCTCTTAAAACGGTTTGCATCACATTAGGATAACGCTCAAGAAACAGCTTTTCCCCGTTCAATGCGCTTAGCGGAAGACAGATTGTTGTCAGAACATGAGGTAGAATCCCAAAGTGAATTTGTACAAACCTACCGCTCCTCTCTTCAAATCGACAGATGATCACAAGAACATCCTCTGATTCATGAAACACGTCAGCAACAAAATATTCATTTTGTAAAAAGGCGTGCTTCGAAATTGCTGTCAGATCCAATTGAAAGCCACCACCATTACAAGAAGTAGCGATACTTAATGAGACATCATCCATATAATCCACTACTGTCTTATTAGACAAATTTATTACGTGTTCCTTCAAAAACTGCATTTATCTCAACTCCTTTTTACTCTTTAATCGAGCCCATGACAATGCCTTTCACAAAGTATTTTTGCAAGAATGGATAGACAAGTAAAATCGGCAGTGCACCTATAAATATCTGAGCAGATTTGACCGTACGCTGTGATAAGTTTTCGAGATCCTCAGGGTTCGTACTGATTTTACTCATATCTTGTTGAACGACTATCGTTTGAAGGAAGGTCGCTAATGGATAATTGGAGGTTTCCCTCATATAAATCAAACCATCGAACCAAGAATTCCAATGAAATACCATCGTAAAAAGGGTGATGGTGGCTATACCCGCCATTGATAACGGCAGATAGATTTGAAACAGAATCCGGAAAAAGCCAGCACCATCTATCTTTGCAGCTTCCTCTAATGATTTAGGAATCGTTTTAAAGAAGTTCATTAATAGAATAAGATTAAAGGCATTTACCACCCCCGGTAAAACGAGTGCCCATACCGTATTGGTCAGATTCAGATTGCTGACTAGAATGTAGCTTGGAATCATACCTCCAGAAAATAGCATGGTGAAAACAATGAACCACATATAGAAATTTCTACCCTTAAACTCCTTTGATAAGGCATAGCCAGCAAATACTAATACAGTCATCGTAATAAACGTTCCGAGGGTAGTTCGATAAAAGGAATTATATAATGTTTGTAAAAATAAGGGATTATCGAATGTTTTCTGATAGGCCTCCAGGGTAAAATCTACTGGTAGAAGGTTAATAATATTCGCACTTGCCGCTTCCTTTCCACTGAAGGAAACTGCAAGTACATGAATTAATGGCAGAACACATAGAATAGCCATTGCAATTAAAAACGTATAATTAAAAATATTGAAAATTTTGTACCCCAATGTCTTATGATACATTTAGATTCCTCCCCTAATAGACTAAAAAATTCGATAATTTGCCAATTTATAAGCTAACCGATAGGCAACCACAATTAACACAAAGCTTATGAGTGATTTAAATAGACCAACAGCTGTTGCAAAGCTGAAATTCCCGTTCTCCAAGCCCATTCGATAAACATACGTATCAATCACATCCCCTTTGTCATACACCAAAGGATTATAAAGGTTAAACACTTGATCAAACCCAGCATTTAAAATATTCCCTAGCTGAAGTGTGCTAATGACGATAATAATTGGTAGCATTGCAGGTAAAGTAACATGCCATGTTTGCTTAAATCGATTTGCTCCGTCCATTTCCGCTGCCTCATACAAATCCGGATTAACCCCACTAATCGATGCCAAATATACAATCATAGAAAAACCAAATTCCTTCCAAATATCGCTTGTAACGAGCACAGTTCGGAACCAATCTCCATTACCTAAAAAAAATATTGGCTCGATACCAAATCCAGATTCCAATAACCTATTCACAATACCCCCGTTTATCGATAAAATATCAATAAGAATTCCACCTAGAATAACCCATGAAAGAAAATGAGGCAGATAAACCATTGTCTGAATTCCACGTTTAATACTCATTTTCCTAATTTCGTTTAATAACAATGCCATGATGATCGGAACGATTAATCCGAAGACAATCTTCAAAACGGAAATAATGAATGTGTTCCAGATTACTTGGACAGAATCGTCGAACTTGAATAATGCTTCAAAATGCGAAAATCCCACCCATTGAGAACCGAAAAAACCTTCCCAAGGCTTATAATCCTGAAAAGCCATAATATTTCCAAACATTGGTAAATAGTTAAAAATAATCGCAAATATTACTACTGGTAAAACAAGTAAATGAAGTGGCCATGTTTTCTTCCATTCAAACGATGCCATGAAATGATTTTTCTTTTTTCTCCTTTCTCTTGACTCACTTATTACGCCTTCTGTGTATGCGCTTACTCTTTCCTTCACCTTGACCCCTCCTCGACACAAAAAATATGGCAAATCAGATATTGTAAAAACAACTTCATCTGTTATTATTATATCAACTCAAATAGCCGATACCTATGACAGGTAATTAACATCTATGACCACATTTATAACCAATTTTTAATAGCTGGGGGGAATAAAGTGATTAAATACAAAATCTTTAATAAACTTGTATTAGCTTTATTTATTTTACTTCTCGTTTGCTCTGTGCTTTTTACCATTACACAAAAAATAAACGAGTCCATTATGCGAAAAAATTTAGAAGAATCCACGAAAAAACAGCTAGACTACTCGGTGGAACAATTTGAGAAAGATCTACACCAGCTAGAAGTGATGAGTATATTACTGATCAACGATAGAAGTATTAAATCTTTCAGCACATCCTATGACTTTAGTAGTAGAATCGATCACCTGTTGAAGCGAAAATATGTGGAGGAAAAATTAAAAATTCAACAAAATGTGATTGGATCTAACCATGCATTCACTATCTACTGGCCACAAACAAATGAGATCATTTCTACCAATCAAGAAATAGAATATGATGCGTATGATTTCATCCATACTCCAAAAAATAAGTGGTTCTCTAAATGGGCAGGTGGTTCTCTTACCTTTGGCTTTATGGTAACGAGTCCATTAACTATTAATCATTTTGAAAACGTTAACACTATTGTTGAAGCAAGTTTTTCTGCTGAATTTTTAGATAATGTCTTAGATTTGATTAATGCATCGGGGAATGCCAATTCCTTTATCTATTTATCAGATAAAACTAGTTATGCTACTAACGAAATCAATGACTCAATGATTTCAGAAATCACAAAAAAGCCATCATTTAATCAAGATTCAGGTTCCTTCATCATTGAAAATCAAGACATCAAGTATGCCGTACATTATCGTTATATTTCTTCCATTGATGCCAAAATAGTAGGCTATACAGAGCTCGATAGCTTTCTAGCTCCACTTAACGATATAAAATATTTAGTTTATTTATGCCTTTTTACTTTGTTTATGACAGGCATTCTAATGGCTTATCTTTTACACAGACATCTACGATACAACATGAAGCATTTAGTAAACAAAATTGATCAGTTAGGAAAAGGGGCGTACGACACCAGGGTTACCATCCAAGCGAATAACGAGTTTGACTATCTTTTTTCCCGTTTCAATCGCATGGCACAAAAAATACAAGCACTGATAGAAGATGTTTATATAGCAAAATTAAGAACTCGAGAGGCACAGTATAAGCATTTACAATCTCAAATCAATCCTCACTTTCTCTATAACTGCCTTTTCTACATCGTATCAATGGCGAAACGTTCACCAGAGGCAGTCACCACGATGGCTAATAATCTTGCAAGGTATTACAGATATATTACGAAGAAAAATACAGATCTTACAGAACTCCACGATGAAATATCTTTTTTGAGAAACTATCTCGAGGTTCAAAGTCTTCGAAATAGTCAATTAACTTATAAGATAAATATCGCAAAAGAAATGGATCATATCTTCATTCCACCTCTCACGCTTCAACCGATTATCGAAAATGCGATTCTACATGGTATCGATAATCGTAGGGGGGCAGGAGAAATCATCGTAACTGGAGAAGCCACTAACGAATGTTATCGATTAATCATTGAGGATGACGGAAAAGGACTTCCATCATTTGAAATCAATCAGCTTTTACATTCCATTAATCAGCCCAATATTGGCGAGAGTGAGAGCTATGGTTTATGGAATATTAACCAACGACTTCTTCATTATTATGGAGAGCAAACGAACATTTCCATCCAGTCAAGAAATCCAAATGGTTTGAAGGTAACGATTTCGATTCCTAGGTTGTCCAAAATCAGAGATAATAGACAGCTTGTCCCTAAGAAAGGAGCTATATAATTGGATATCTTAATGGTAGATGATGAAAATTTTGTGTTGGATTACTTAGAAGACTGTATACGTAGCTTTGATTTAAAAATAAATGCGATTCACCGGGCGACGTGTGTAGATGATGCCTATGATTTATTATCCAATATGTCGATTTCTATTCTCCTTACAGATATACGGATGCCAGAAAAAAATGGCTTTGACCTACTAGAGCTCATTTATTCAGAGGAGCTACCTACCAAGATCATTCTGTTATCTGGTTATTCAGAATTTGATTTTGCAAAATCTGCAATACAGTATGGAGTGATGGACTATCTACTGAAGCCAATAATGCCTGATGAATTACAACGCGTTTTAGTAAAAACGATGGAAACTGTTACGAAGGAAAATAGGAAAAGAAAGGAGTTCATTACTAAGAGAATTAATTATAGACAAAGTCAACATTTTTTGAGAGGACAATTCCTTTTCGAATTATTCCAAGGGAAGTCCTATTCTGAGAAGGAATTCACGAAAAAACTAGCAGAACTGCAGCTTGATATCCCTTATCGAAGTGATTGTATCGTTAGTTCGATTTTGATGAAAACTAACAGCTTCAGAGGTGATAGCCAAGATACCGAACTATATCTAAAAGCGATCATGAATATTACCGAGGAAATACTCCATGAAGCTATCCCTACAAGGGAACAGCTGTGGTACTGTATCGATCCCTATCATTTCTTCCATTTCGTTATTCCTTTAAACTTAACCAATTCTGATGATCTCATGAAACAGAAGCTGAAGCGAGTGAAGCAAACAATCGAAGCATTACTAAACATTCGGATAGTCATGCTTCAATCTGAGTCTATTCAGTTGAACAGGGACCTCCATTCGACATATATGCAAATCGTTAACTATACCTTGCGATTAACCGAACAGAAAGATACGATGGTTCATCGGATTAAGAATTTAGATCCTTCAAGGTCACCCAACTATTTTCAGCACCTAACCGAGGCCCCTTCGTTAATCGATTTAATGGAGGTTGCACGATGGAATGAGGCCTATCAAAAGGTGGAGGCGATTCTTGACAAAATGGAAAAAGACGCTGTTTTCACACAGCAGCATTTAATGGAAATAATGTATTACTTCTTCAGTTGTTTTTCCTATATCTCTGCAAAAAATAATAGGCAACATACCTACTTTCCAGAATATATCACCTTTATCCAGAATCCGTTTACTATTAGCACACCCAAGGATATCAAAAACTGGATACAAAAAGGCATGGATTATTTGAGTAATACAGAAAATGAAAACACATCGAATAAAAACTTCTTAATCGCACAGATTCATGCCTTTATTTCAAAGAACATTCAACAAAATGTAACCTTACATTCGATTGCGGAGCATGTTTATTTACATCCTGTCTACCTGTCGAGATGGTACAAAAAAGAAACAGGATCTAGTATTTCCTCTTATATCTTTCAATTACGCATGAAAAAAGCTGTGACATTATTATTAACGACGAATAAGAAAATAGCCGATATTTCTCAGGAGGTAGGCTATCAGAAAACGCAATATTTTATAAGATTATTTAAGGAGCATTTTAAAATGACCCCCCAAAAATATCGGGAATCTAAAAATAGTCTAGAAATCCACCACTCTTAAAGTAGTGGATTTCTTCTTTATTTATTAATACTCTGATACCATTCATTCACTTCTTTTTCAATATCTTTACCACCTTTGGAATAGTATTCCTCGACAAATTCATCAAACTTATCTATCGAATATTCTCCATAAATAATTTTTGCGAAAGTTTCTAATTCAAGTGTTTCTAGATTTTCTCCTCTTGATTTCATTGTTTCAGTAGGCGCTCCAAGGAATAGACTTGGTGTATTAATGTCCCTCATCTCATAGTTTAGAGCTCCGGCTTTTATTTGTGCTTCTGAACTCTGCGCGATTACCTTCTGCGCACTAGTTTCTGGTTCATTTCCCTCATATATAAAATGATGATCCTCAGAAGACTTCAATGGTATTTCAGGAATATTCCAGAACAAAGTATATTTTCCCGGAGTTGCCGCTTGATCTAAAGGGGTTGGGAATTTGGTAGGATCATAGACAGCCTCTCCATCTACCATCGCATAATCATAGCCTTCAAAGAAACCATGCTCAAATTCTCCTGTTTCAAAAATTCTATCATAGATTTTGTCAAAATAATGAAAAAATGCGTCCATATGTTCAAAGCCTTTCCGGAACATCATCACCTTCCCCTCATTTAGACTATTCATGAAACGAGCTGATTTTCCATCCTGGCCAACAGGGAGAGTATAAGCTTCTAAAACCGCATCTGGATTCGTTGATTTCACATCACCTAAAGGCCAGCCTTCTGCCCAAAACGGTGCAGCGATCATTCCGGATTTTCCTTGAATGAATGCTTCCGTTGCCTTTACCTCATCCAAAACCGCTAATTCTTGATCTAAATACCCTTTACTATACCAATCTCTTAATTTATTTAAGCCTTCTTTAATTCCTGGTTGCACAGAACTATAGACTAGACTGCCTTCTTCATTTTCTAGGTAAGTACCTGGAATATATTTTCCTGTATATGCACCAAAGACAAAGCTCACATCAGACATCCAATTATTAAAGCCATTCCTTCCAGAGAAGCTGAATCCGAATGTATCATCCACACCATTTCCATCCGGATCATCATTTGTGAATGCTTCCATTACTGATTCAAATTCTTCTATCGTCTTTGGTGGCTCTAATCCTAAATGATCGAGCCAATCTTGTCTAATCCATAGAACCGGACTAGTACCATCTCCTGCAGTAAAGATTGGTAATCCCATTACCTTTCCATCATATGTTACCTGATTAAACGCATAGCTATTTTCCTCGTAAACCTCTTTCAGGCGATCGGATGCATATTGATCAAAAGCCTCTGAAATGTCCATCACTTGACCTGATTGGATAAGGTCATCAATGAGAATAGGATCTTGTACGATAAATGCATCCGGTAGCTCTTCATCGGACGTAAGGGATAGGCGTAGCTGTGTATGATAGGCACTATTGTCAGCAGACTCCCATAGATCCTTTATTTTTATCCCTAAGGATTCCTCCGCCCATTTGTTATGAATATTTTGGTGAATATTTTCTCCATTAATGAAAACATAATCAGAGCCTACTGGTCGAGCTGTGGTAATTTCTACAGCAGGTTCAAATTTTCCATCTTCATTTACCGTTGTTTCAGTTTCTTCGCTAGACGTGTCTGATGTGGCATCATCCGAGCTAACTTCCTCTGAACCTCCTCCATAACTACAGGCAGACAATAAGAAAACGATTACAATAAAAATAATAAGAAATAATTTGCTTTTCATATTAGACCTCCCTTTATTTATCTCCCCATTATTATAGCTGGAAAATTACTGTGTAGATATGCCCCATTATCTACAAACATAGCCAGACAATCAACCAAATTTGCTCTGAAGTTAAGAAGAGCCGCGGCTCCCATCACCACGGCTTATAAAACATTATACAAATTTCACAACATCCTCAAACGGCCGTCTACTTTTCGGCGTGGCATCCTGTACTCGATAGCCAAATGCCGCCATTACTGAAATCGTGAAATGATCGTCCTCTAAAAGTCCTTCCTTCCGCAGCAATTCGTTCATTGCTGCGATGGAAAATCCTTCAATCGGACAAGAATCTATTCCTATTTGTGCAGCTGTTGTCATCATGTTTGCTAATGCAATATAGGTTTGCTTAGATGCCCAGTCTGCCAAACGACGATCATCCTCTAACAGGTCGAAATCCTCTTTTTGGAAGTTTTCAATCATTGGTAACATGCTTTGTATTGCCTCGTCTGGATAGTTGTGAACATTTTTGTAGTGATCCATTAAATAATTGGAACGATAATTCATATCCTTTGCTGTTCTAGCCAAGAAAATGACAAAATGGCTCGCATCCATTACTTTACCTCTTGCACCCCATGAAGTGTCTTTAATCTTTTCTCGTAATTCCGTACTTTGAATAACTAAGAATCTCCATGGCTCTATCCCAAAGGAGCTTGGAGAAAGGTGTCCCGTTTCTAGAATAAAGCGGAAATCCTCTTCCGCTATCTTTTTATTTGGATCAAATTTTTTCGTTGCATGCCGAAAATGCATTGCATCCATTATATCCTTTTTTATTTGTTGTTTATCCATCCTTACACCTCCCAAATGTTTCCTTTTCTATTATAATTAGTTTGGGAACGAGAAGATAATATTTTGCTTTGATTAGTGATACTAGTAAACGGGCAGTACCATTAATTGCAAGATAATTGCTTTTCAAACACACCTACTCACTAGCATTGCGTTGATTATGCCGGGAAACCTTCATTCTGTTTCCACATATTTTCATCGAACACCATTTGCGCCTACCGCTTTTATCGATAAACAGTAAAACACAATCTGGGTTAGCACAACGTCTAAGTGCTTGTAGATCTCCTGTGGTATACAATCGCAATGCATCAAATGCTACTAAGGAAACTATTGCATCCAAAGAATCCCCGACTGGAATCGGCACAAGGCTCCCTTCTTTTATCCGCTTATAAGAAAAGGGCGCTTTTTCGATTAATGATTCTAGATGGGATACCCATTGGTCATCAAGATCTCCCTTATCTACAATACGTTCAAACCCTTCTCGTAAAAACTCTCTCAAATCAAGAAGAGCATGGAGTCCATCTGATATGACATATTCTTTATCGAATTGCTCATCCACTATATTTCCTTCCTTTAGCATTGTTTGAAACCAATCGGCGAAGTTCCCCTTAAGCAGGTCATGCCGAATTCCTCTTCTTACAATTTCCGTATTAACTAGATCTAATGATAAGTAATTTGAGGTAAGTGGGAAAGTTTCATTGTTTGGCATTTTCTATCCTCCTGAAAATTTTGAACTAACCATATTATAACCTATTTACAAGTTAATTAAAATCATCTATACTAACCACTATAAACAAAATAAGTGGTTAGTTTGAAAGGAGTAGATGTTAATGTCAAAATCCATCAAACCACCTTTTACGCAGGAAACTGCACTTGCTAAGGTGAAGGCAGCAGAGGAAGCATGGAACACAAAGGATCCAGAAATGGTAGCTCAAGCCTATACCGTGAATTCACAATGGAGAAATCGTACTGAATTTTTTAAAGGAAGAGAAGCCATCAAGGAATTTCTTAGGAAAAAATGGGCAAAAGAGCTTGATTATCGTTTAATGAAAGAACTCTGGAGTTACACAGAAAATCGCATATCGGTTCGATTTGAATACGAATGGCGAGATGCAGAAACCGATCAGTGGATGCGAACCCATGGAAATGAACATTGGGAATTCGATGATGAAGGGCTTATGAAGCGTAGGGATATGAGTGCAAATGACTATCCAATTAAAGCATCTGAGCGTCGATACCAAAAATAAATTAGGTGGGAGGTGGTTAAATGAAAACAGGACATGTAGGACTAAATGTAAGAAACATGGAGAGATCTCTTTCCTTTTATAAAGACATTTTCGGGCTAAAAATTGTAAGAGAATCTAAGGAAAATGGAAAGAAGTATGCATTCTTAGGACATAACGATAAGATAACCATCACTTTATGGGAACAAAGCCAAACAGAATTCTCCAAGGACCAATCAGGACTTCATCATTTAGCGTTTGAGGCAGATTCAATTGAAACAATCAAAAGGATCGAGGAAAAGCTAGTTAATATAGGCACTAACATGATTTATCAAGGGATTACGCCACATGAAGAAGGAGCTGAATCAGGTGGGATCTTTTTCTTAGATCCTGATGGGATTCGATTAGAGATTTACACTCCTTCAGGCACCTCATATCATGCTCACAATAATACGGAAGGTCCTGCTTGTGGGTTCTTTTAATGATGAAATATCATCGAGGGGAAATCGAAGTGCAAGAAAAAGCTTGTTTAAGGGAAGAGGCGTCCCGTGTAAGTAAGATTGTTCGTGAAAATATCGTGGATGTTGCTGCAAGATTTATTGAAAAACAGGTGATGCTAATTATTGGATTACAGAATGACAATGGCTTGGTATGGACTTCTGTAGTTTATGAAAGGCCTGGTTTTGTGAAAGTAGTAGATTCACAAACAATTTCCGTGCGAGCCCTTCCTCAACCTTCCGATCCCATATTTGCTGGTTTGAAGACAGGCAATACGATAGGGATATTAGCCATTGAGTTTGAAACAAGAAAACGGATGAGAGTAAATGGGATCATTACGAAGGTTCACGGGACTGGATTTACTGTAGAAACAAGAGAAGTGTACTCGAACTGCCCAAAGTTCATACAATCGCGTACCTTTTTAGGCTTCCAAACAATGAAACGCCAAGAACCGAAACTAGCTACACACCTAGATAAAGACCAGAAGGAAATGATACGTGAAGCAGATACATTTTTTATTGCAACCCACCATTTAGAGCATGGTGCAGATGCTTCTCACCGTGGAGGATTACCTGGATTTGTCCATATTGCTGACCCCCAGACTCTATTAATCAAAGATTATCCAGGAAATCATATGTTTAATACACTAGGAAATCTAGTAGAAAATAAACAAACCGGCTTGTTGTTTCTTGATTTCGAGGCAGGAAACCTTCTTCAAATTAATGGAGAATCGACAGTACATTGGGAGGGGACCGAGAGGTTTATTCATTTTAAGGTTAGACAAGTAAGAAGTGTTATAGGAGGCTTCCCGCTCCAATGGGAGTTTGGTAACTATTCTCCTTTTAATCCTTCGTTATAGGAATATAGCAACTAGTTATGTATTAGGAAAATCCGAGCAGATTTTACAATTTAACAGTATGCAAAAGGAACTCTTCAAACAAATAGGGAGCGTGACCTTCCCTGCGCTCCCGGATATGATTAAGCCTTCAATTCTTCCACTTCATTCTCAGATAGCTCAGTAATATCACAAATTTCAGCTGTGTTATAACCTTTATTAATCAATTTTCTTGCAACTTCTTTTTTTCCTTCTTTTAATCCTTCTCTTAAACCTTTATCACGCCAGGAATTTGGTAACTTTTTGACAAATTCCTCTAAGGACTCATCCTTTGTATCGCGTAAATGTTCCATTAACTGCTCCTCCTCATTACGGTCTAGTTTTAAATAAGACTCAAAGAAACCATGAATTAATTCCATCTTAGCTGGATCTAACTCTAATGTTGCTAACAAACGCAAAAATTCTTTCTTCACTTGAATTCTCTCAGATTGTTTATAGCCCATTTTACTTAATAATGCAACTGCTACAGGATTAGAGGGTGCAAGAAAAGAACGCCAATTCTCTTTTCTTAATTCCACTTTCAAAAAATGGAATGTTAATACGTGATGGAACGGAAAGGACATGGTAAAAACGTCTGGTTCGTCTCGAATTTGATCATAGGTGAATATGGTACTACAACCCTCTCTTCTTCTTAATAACAAAGATAGCATAAAAGTTGTTCCATACAAAGAACATAAGTTCGCTAAATTGCAATCGATTCTACCTTTAATCTACTTAAAATGATCAAAATATATAGGTATGATAAACTAATCATAATAGAAATTGTAGAAAGGGCGTGCGGTGAACATGACGAATTCAATAAAATTAACCTCTTTAAGCTCAAAGGGTGGTTGTGGCTGTAAGATTGGTCCAGCCGATCTAAGCCAAGTACTTAAAATGCTCCCACCAGCTCAAGTGAACCCTCACTTATTAGTTGGGCTCGAAACAGGGGATGATGCTGGGGTATACCAATTAAACGAAACAACAGCTTTAGTTCAAACCTTAGATTTTTTCACACCGATTGTAGATGATCCATATTATTTTGGTCAAATTGCTGCAGCAAATTCGATTAGCGATGTTTATGCAATGGGAGGCACTCCTATTACGGCATTAAACATTGTAGCATTCCCCATCTCCACCTTAGATAAATCGATTCTTACAGATATTTTGCTTGGTGCAAGTGACAAATTGGCTGAGGCAGGCGTGACATTAGTTGGTGGACATTCAATTGACGATCAGGAGCCGAAATTTGGTTTAGCCGTAACAGGTACAGTACACCCAGATTATGTCAAAACAAATGCAGGCGCAAAACGAGGAGATCGTTTGATTTTAACCAAACCAATTGGTGTTGGAATATCGACATCAGCAATTAAGCGCGATCTTTTAAATGAAACGGAAATCGAACGCGTTTCAAAAGTGATGGCAACATTAAATAAAACAGCTGCAGAAACGATGAAAAACTATCAGGTCCATGCATGTACAGATGTGACAGGGTTTGGATTACTCGGACATGCCGTCGAAATGGCTAAGGAGAGCAAGGTAGAAATCCGAATAAATCAGGAGCAGGTGCCTGTTTTACCAAGAGTACGGGAATTAGCCGATCAAGGAGTCATCCCTGGTGGAACGAAAAATAATTTCCAGCATATTAAAGATGTCGTAGCATTCCCAGAAAAAATGGACCAGATAGATAAATGGATTCTAGCAGATGCGGTAACATCAGGAGGACTTCTGATCGCTGTTTCTAACGACCAAGCCGACGATCTACTCACAGAATTACGGGATCAAAAAGTAGAAGCTGCGATAATTGGAGAAATATTAGATGGAGCATCAGGAACTATCTCCGTTCATTAGAAACAAATTAGGAAGGATTGTCAGAATATGATTGAGGACATTCAGGCAGATGAACTGTATCAGCTTAAAACAAACAACAATCATGTGTTAGTAGATGTACGTTCACCTAAGGAATATCAGGAAGCGACGATTCCTGGCAGTGTGAATATCCCGATATTTTCCGATCAAGAACGTGCAGTAGTTGGTACCATTTATAAACAAAAAGGGCCAGAGGCAGCAAAAGAAAAAGGCCTTGAGATCTTTTCTAAAAAGCTGCCGGATTTTATTAGAGAATTTAAAAAAATCGATGTGCAAGCTACCGTATTCTGTTGGCGTGGTGGAATGCGCAGTAAAACGGCCGCAACAGTTTTAGGATTAATGGGAATCGAAGTCCAGCGGTTAAGTGGTGGAATCCGTGCCTATCGAGAATGGACGGTCGAGCGCTTGAATCAGTTTGAGATGAAACCAGAGCTGTTCGTTTTAAATGGTTATACTGGCAGTGGTAAAACCATTTTACTGGACCGGCTCAAGGCGAAGGGATATCCAGTGATTAATCTGGAAAAATTGGCAGGTCACCGTGGCTCGATTTTTGGTCATATAGGAAGGAATCCTGTCAATCAACGCTCATTTGATTTTGCTTTACTTGAAAAATTACTTGAGGTCCAGCAGGAACGCTTTGTATTTATCGAAGGGGAAAGCAAGCGGATTGGAAAGGTAGTCATTCCGGACTGGTTTGATCAGAAAAAAGAAAATAGCAAGCAGATTTTTGTCCATTTGCCAGTAGAGGAACGGGTGAGGAATATATTAGACGACTATCAGCCATGGTTGAATCCAGAACAATTTAAGGAAGCCTTTCACATTATTAAAAAAAGGCTACCAACCAACATCTCTAAAGAGCTAGGCGAATATCTAGATGCTCATGATTTTACCAAGACAGTGGAGCTACTACTAACTTATTATTATGATTCTCTCTATGATTATTCAACCAATTATCCAGAGAGTCAGAAGACAGCTTTCACTGCATCCAATGTAGAGGAAGCGGAGGAGCAATTGGTGAAATGGGTTTCGGATCGGTACGGGAGTAAGGTGAAATAATTCTAACTTTTCAGGAGATGCGTGACTGTTTGATATTCATACGGTAGCCCTACATATTTTAGAAAAGGGCTACCTTTAAGCTTTCGTTAGTCAGTATGTTGTTTGATCAAATCAACCGTATGGAAAAGCAGTCGCTTATTTCCCCATTCCCCATGTCCTGGGACAACGATTTTCACTTGTGGATATTTCTCGATTACTTTTTTAACAGAGTCATCCCATTTTTCTGCATTGGCATCAGAAAGATTTCCAAGATCCTTTGCATCTAATGATTTGATGAAGCATCCACCAAATAAAATTTTATATTGGGGTAGCCAAGCCGTAATGTTATCCTTTGAATGGCCTTCACCAGGATACATGGTCTCTATAACGGTGTCACCTATATTCATCATCGGTTTTTCATCGAGTATCGGTTTTGGCGAAGGATATCCATTTTCTTTTGCTAGTTTCGCTGTCAAACGTGTACTTCGCACTTCTATCTTCTTATCTAATAATGCTTGAATTCCTCCAATGCTATCATCATGTGCATGGGTAACAATCGCCAGAACGACTTTTTTCTTCAAATGTTTTTGAATCATTTGTAATAAAGCTTTCGTTTTTGGATGATTCCCCTCTGTATCCCATGCAGTATCAATCAAGACCGCCCCTTTGTCAGTGGTAACAACTAACCCATTGTGGGGAATTTTGGTGCCCTTCCACTCATTATAGGATGTATGTACCCATACTTTGTCAGTTAATTGGGTCAATCCAATAGACTTGTCTTGACTAGTAATATGGGTAGGAGATTTTTCAGCTTCAGCATTTACTTGATCATTCAGTTTGGCAAGGTCTTCTGTAATTGTGGTTTCTTGATTTTCTTTAGGTTGAGTAGGTTGAGAGTTATCCTCTGAACAACCTATAAGCATGATACATAGGAGAAGCAATACTGGCCCAATTTTTTTAAATTTACTCCATGAACTCCTCATCATCTAACCTCTTTTCTACCAAGTGCTTTTTTGGTTTAGGTAGCTAAACAAACGGATCAGAAGGCCTTCTTTCTCATACTGCTACCCTTAAATTCTATTATAATAAATGAAATAAAAGATCGATATGCTCGGTTTTTGCCACTGTACCCGTACAGAAGAAAGAGGATGTGAAGAAGATTATATGATCATAGTGTAATGTGATAGAGAAAAAGATGATTATTCTCCCACTCCAAACTGTTTTAAATGATGATCAAGGTGCTTATATATTCCTTTTCCCCATTGCTCAGGAGTAAGTTTACCGAAAAAAGGATGTGGATGAGTCGTACACTTCTCTGGGCCATTATTCTGGAAGGTTATTATTTTCCCCTTCAGTTTTTCCTTCTCTGTTTCAAATTCTTTTTCTTCGACAATCAAAATGGTCGGAATGGTGGACATATTTTGGGCTAATGGCTTGTCGTTATAAAACATCGGTTTCACAAGATTTGCTATGAATATTCCTAACCAACCTCGCGCTGGATGAGATTGTCCCATTGCAATATCTTGAAAGGCTGAGCAATGTGCTAACATTTGGGCAACATCCATTTTACCCCATTTGGATTTTGAATCTGGGCTTAATTTGTCAATACGGTTTAAAATTTCTTGTAAATGTAATGGATTAAAAATATTTTTCATTTGTACGCCTCATCCCTACTAATTTCTCTTCTGTTTTTTAGTTAGAAATTTTACCAAAATCTGAAAACAATTATAGCATAATAATCCAATTTCCAGATCATAAACAGAAAGCTTGCCTATTCAAAACCAAAGAGATATGATTATTATTTGCACTATAAGAATATGGAGATGACTTATGTTGAAAAAGTTCTTAATTAAGCCATGGTCAGCGATCATGATTGCCATTTTTTGTTCGATTCTTTGGGGAAGTGCCTTTCCTGTTTTGAAAGTGAGCTATGTCGAATTACAAATGGCACCGAACGATGTGATGGCTAAAATGGTTTTCGCTGGGATTCGCTTTTTAATAGCAGGTATCATTGTGCTAGTATTACTAGCCTTTATGGATATTAGAAAATTAAAAATCACGAAAAGACAATTACTAGTATTAACTCTATTAGGAATTATTCAAACAGCTTTACAATATTACTTTTTTTATAATGGATTAGCCATCGTATCTGGCATGCAGGGAGCTATCCTATCCTCAAGCGGGATCTTTTTCACTGTATTGCTTGCCCATTTTTATTATAACAATGATCGGTTAGATCGAAAAAAATGGCTTGGCATTATCGCAGGATTTATTGGAATTGTCCTCGCGAATTGGGGACAATCCTTTGCACTGTCCTTTCAATGGAATGGAGAAGGGTACATGATTTTGGCAGGGTTAACTAGTGCAATTGCGACCATTATGGCAAAGGAATTAGCGACTGGTATTCATCCTTTTGCTATCACTGGATGGCAGTTAACGATAGGCGCTATTTTATTACTCTTGGTCGGCTACCCTCAATTGCAGGAGGGCGCTATTGTTTTTACCCCTTTAGGTTGGGGATTGTTACTCTATTCCGCCTTATTGTCAGCCATTTCCTTTGGATTATGGTATTCGTTATTAAAATATCAGGCTGCAGGTAAAATCAGTATGTATAAATTTATTGTTCCTGTAGCTGGCGTATTGTTATCGGCGATGTTTATCGATGGGGAAGCGTTAAATGTGATGATCTTCGGAGCTATCGTGATGGTGGCATCAGGGATTATAGTAGTGAATTATCGGTCTTGATGGGAGAAGAAACGCCCTCCAACTTCATTACACTTCTAATACCGACCAAAACATTACAAAATAACTCGCTAATACAATCAAATAGAAGATGCTAGACCAAAGGATATGTTTTTTCATATCCTTTTTCATTACAAAAGCAAACAATAATACCATAATATTTTGGGACGATTTCACAGCTCCAAAAAGGGGGGGATTGTTTACCAGTTCGACTGTTGTTTCGCTACCTGAGCGTCTACCAAATCTCATGACAACAATCAAGAACATCAAGGCATGGAATATGAGCAATACTAGATTAAGAATTTGTTATTTTGTAAATGTATACAAAATTTAACTTCTTCTATTAGGTTATATAAAGATACTCTTTTGCAGACTTTCACATTACTAATTATTATTTTTTATTTGTTGTTTAAGTCCATGTAAATAGTGAATACAACTTTATATTTTAATTCAATTGTACCATAGTGCTAATTGCAAAATTATGAATAGAAAGGAATAGTAATTTAGGAATAGTAATTTTATGAATTATTGAGATCAAAACACACAATACTATGCTATACGAACAAATGCTTAAACTTAAATGTATCCCCTTCCAATAATTACATTCTTGTTATATAATATATTTGAACTATATTATCGAGTGAAAATCGACCTATTTTTGAAGGGTGAAGTTCCCAGAAAAACCTACTCAATACGTTGATTGGTAATTCTTCTTATATTTTGATTTTTCAATCATATTCCCGGGCGCATTTAGCGTCTTTTATTTTAAAGGTTAATAGAAAATTTGTCCTAATCGTTAGTTTATGTAGTATTAATTATTAATTTATAGAAAAGGGAGATGTATAAATTGTCGACAGAATTACGTGAAAAATTACATGATCTATCAAAAAGAGTAGAATCTTTAAAAGGGAAAATTGAGACTGAAGAAGCTACTAAAACTAGTATTATCATGCCATTCTTTCAGATTTTAGGTTATGACGTATTTAATCCAAATGAGTTTACTCCAGAATACACAGCAGATGTTGGAATTAAAAAGGGAGAAAAAGTAGACTATGCTATCATTGATAATGGTCAACCAGTAATCCTGATTGAAGCAAAATCTATCTCTGAAAAACTAAATAAACATGATTCACAGCTATTCCGATACTTCGGCACGACAACTGCTAAATTTGCCATATTAACAAATGGAGTAGAGTATAAATTTTTCACAGATTTAGACGAACAAAACAAGATGGACTCTTCACCATTCTTTGAATTTAATCTATTAGACCTTAAAGAGAGTCAGGTAACTGAATTAGATAAATTCAACAAAGAAAGGTTTGATTTAGATAATATTTTTAGTTCTGCATCTGAATTAAAGTATACAAATAAAATAAAATCCTTATTATCAGAAATATGGGAAGAACCTAATGAAGATTTCGTTACCTTTATTCTTAATAATGTGTATGAAGGCAGAAAAACTAAAAATATAATTAATCAATTTAGTCCTATAGTAAAACAATCATTAAACCAATTTATTAATGAACTCGTTAATAAAAAATTAAATGCAGCTCTCAACTCTACTTCTAGTGAAAGCGTAAAAAAGTCGGATGAAATGCAAGAGCAAGAAGGCGAACCAGTTTTAGATAATGGAATTGTTACTACGGAAGAAGAGATTCAAGGTTATACAATTTCTAAGTTAATTCTTTCCGAAATCATGGACGAAGACCGCATTTACTATCGCGATAATAAAAGCTACTTCAATATATTAATAGATGACAATATAAGAAGATGGGTATGTAGATTAGGACTAGATAGCAATAAAAAATATATTCAATTTAACGATGAAAACAAGACTACTTCCAATATCGAAAAAGTTTCAGATTTAATGAAGCATAAAGAAAAAATAATTGAAGTAGCTAACAGTCTAATATAAATAATTAACAATGGTATTTCAAGAGATTCAAGAATTGGGTATGGAAGGGCTAAAGGAAAGGAAAAAGTTTTTGTCAGGCGCTAAACCCATTTCATAGTGATCGTGGGTATCAATATATCTCTAAACGTTTTAAACAAATGATTGATAAAGCTGAAATGGTTCATAGTATGTCACGTGTTGGTCGCTGTATAGATAATGGACCTATGGAGGCTTTTTGGGGAACGTTAAAATGTGAAAAGTATTATTTACATCAAACAAACTACCGAACGTATGAGGTGCTTGTTGAAGCCATGGATGAATATATATATAATTCTATAATCATGAAAGATTACAAAAAAGACTGAACGGCCAAAGCCCATCAGAATACAGGGTCAAGGCCGCTTAATCTACATTTTATATTTCCACTGTCTACTTGATAGGGGCAGTTCAAAAACTAGTGGCTTTTACTAATTTATTTACTACATTCCCAAACTAACAGTCTTTCACTCTTTGTTCCATACAAAAGAGTGAAAAATAATCTCACAAAACTTGTATATACCCTTCTGTCCCATTCACAAGAATTCGCTGCCCGTCTTTAATTTGTTTGGTCGCATTCTCTACTCCAACCACTGCAGGCAAGCCATATTCCCGTGCGATAACTGCTCCATGTGTCATTAGACCTCCAACTTCGGTAACGAGACCTTTTATTGATACAAATAATGGAGTCCAGCTTGGGTCGGTAAAGGTCGTAATTAATATATCTCCTTCTTCTAAATGAGCATCCTCTAAATCTACAATCACACGTGCACGACCCTCTATCGTTCCGGTTGAAACGGGTAAGCCGGCAATAGCATCTGCTGGCAAATCCTCTCGTTTGTATTTTCCTACAATAATTTCACCATCCGACGTCATCACTCGTGGCGGGGTGAGCTTTTCATATAAATGATACTCATCCCTGCGCTGGTTGATGATCTGATAATCTAGCTTTTTCGTTTGGATTACTTCACCAAGCTCATCAAAAGTGAGATAGTATATATCACTTTTTTCATGAATCACCCCTAATGGGATGAGTCGTTCTGCCTCTCTTAACAATGCCTGCTTATAAACAAAGTAACGATTAACCATACCGTATTTTGGGTATTCTCTATATCCGCTAAAATTTCGGATCAGGTCGATCCTCTGCTTTGTTTCCTTCGCCTTTTGTTCCCCATCTGGTAACTGCTTCAAGCGCTCTAGTAGCTCCTTTTCCTTTTTCCAAGCTATTAGCCGGCCTTGTTCAAATCTTTGTTTACTAGCATTGGGCTCAAAGTTTTGGATATTACTAAGAATCAACGGAATAAGTGTTGTAGGTTTTTCGCCCCAGCGGGGTTTCGTTAAATCGATTTCTCCAGCACATCGCATTCCATACTTTTCAAGGAATGCAGAAATGGCGTCTTTGGTGTCCTGCCCACCTTCCAATTGAAGGAGCTCATCCAAAAAATTATCCTCTTCTTCCACCTTTTGTAAATATTCCATTACGTTGGGATACGGCCGAATCACATCGGCAACATCTAATAGTGCAAGGCCCATTTCTGACGTAATATTATTTGGTACAGATTGAGAGAGCGTGTCCGCTACATTTTTTTCACCTAGCCACTTATGCATTTTTTCATTAATCCACATGGCAGCATTCATTGCAGCCATAAGCACACCCATACTTTGCGGATCTGATAACATTTCCCTTAATCGCTGAATATCATCCAGTATAAAATGGAACAAGTCTGACCCTTCTTTTGTTTGGATCACTTGTTTTAACTCTTCCATAGAGGTTTGGTTTCGCTTCATCAATTCCGTTACGATAGATGGATCATTATCAAATGGGGCTTCAGAACCTATAGGTGATAGCTTATCGGGACTCTCTTCTTCTTTAATAGGTAGATCTTCTCGCTCGATGATCGTCATCAATGCATCCTTAATGAGCGGATCCGATTGGCCTAAGGTGTTTAGTAGCATTTCTCTGCCCTCAGCTGAAGCCAATCTAGGGGTAATATCAACAAACAATCTTCCACCTGCTACATGCATCGGTGCAGGTGTTGTTAACAAGAAAAAGGACAATCCTAGTGGTTTCATAGCAGCTGTCATCATTTGTTGATGACCGACAGATACATAAAAATGGTTTTCTTCGGTCTCACCTACTTCTGGGATCGGATAAAGTGTCGTGATTGGCCGACTCTGAACGATATAAAATTCATGATCTACCAAGCACCATTCGATATCCTGTGGAGCTTCAAAATGTTGTTCTATCTGCTTTCCGATTTGCGCCAATTGTAAAATTTGCTTTTCCGTAAGGGTCGGAGAATCTTGGCGGTTTGGATCGAGTTGTTGTCTTTCTGTTCCACCGTCCTTTCTTGTATGGATCGCTAATTCTTTAGTTGCTATCCTTTTCTCGACGATTTGATCATCCTGTACTTTATAGCAATCAGGCGTTACGATGCCTGATACCAATGCTTCACCTAGTCCAAAGCTAGCATCGATCGAGGTGACCTTTCGATTTGATGTAATCGGATCTGCGGTAAATAAGATGCCAGAAGCTTTTGGAAAAACCATCCGCTGAACTATGACAGACAGGTACACGTCTTGATGATCAAATCCATTTTGCATCCGATAAATCACAGCACGATCGGTAAAGAGGGATGCCCAGCATTTGCTAATATGGCTCAAGATGTTTTCTTTGCCGATAATGTTCAAATAGGAGTCCTGCTGTCCGGCAAAAGAGGCATGTGGTAAATCCTCTGCCGTTGCACTAGAGCGAACGGCATATGCATGCATCTCGCCAAACTGTGTGAGATAGTGAGTTATTGCTTCTCTAATTTCTGGAGGAATTTCTATTTCGATAATGGTTTGGCGGAGCTTCCTGCTGACTTCACCAATTTGTTCTTGATCTTCAACAGTTAGCAGGCTAAGTTGCTCCAACAATGCTTGAATCCCTTCATTTTGTCCGATAGCTTTTTGAAAGGCCTCTGTCGTGAGGCAAAAGCCTTCTGGTACTTGTATTCCGTGGATTCTAGATAATTCTCCTAAATTCACTCCTTTTCCACCAACGAGCTTGTGCTGGGATTTTTCGATTTCATCAATAGCTAGAACCAAACCACTCATTCCACATCTCTCCTAACCTATAAGATTCTCTATGATTGTAGCAACTGCACAGACCAATAAACAGTCTATATTTACGATTTTTTATATGCTATAATGTAAGTGGAGATAGTGATCATCAGCTATTTTCTCTCTGATCGACTCTTTCCTATATACAAATTCCTACCATTACATTTTCAGAAAATTGGAAATGTTTACTTTTTTGTAAAAAGGATTGTATTTTTAAATAATCCTCTGTAAAATTATTTGTAATCGTTTACAAATAATAGTTTGGAGTGGGATGAACATGATTACTTTCTTAATAGCAATATCAGCCTTAGTTCTTGCTTATTTCACCTATGGAAAATATGTGGAGAAAATATTTGAGCCGAATAAAAAGCGACAGACACCTGCCTACGCGAACCAGGACGGTGTAGACTATGTCCCAATGCACAAACAAAAAAACGCACTTATCCAACTATTGAACATTGCCGGAACTGGTCCGATTTTTGGTCCGATTATGGGTGCCTTATATGGTCCTGTAGCATTTTTGTGGATAGTTCTCGGCTCGATTTTTGCAGGAGCTGTGCATGACTACTTAACTGGTATGATCTCTATTCGAAATCGAGGGGCACATATTCCAGAGCTTGCTGGGAAATTTTTAGGGAACATTTCCCGTCATTTAGTCAATGCCTTTGCGTTACTGCTTTTATTGCTTGTCGGCACCGTATTTGTCACGACACCAGCATCGTTATTGCATAATTTAATTGATGGCAAGGTTGCTTTAATCGTGATTATCCTCGCTATCTTTGCTTATTATATATTGTCTACTATTCTACCAATTGATAAAATTATTGGCCGAATTTATCCGTTTCTTGGTGCGATCTTACTCATTGGTACAATTGCCGTGGGAGTTGCCTTAGTTTTCTCAGACTATCAGATTCCAGAATTAACTCTTGCTAATATGCATCCTGGCGACTTGCCGATTTTCCCTATTTTATTCTTAACGATTACTTGTGGTGCTCTATCTGGATTCCATGCCACTCAATCACCACTTATTTCTAGAACCGCTCAAAATGAAAAACAAGGACGTTACATTTTCTACGGGATGATGGTGGCAGAAGGGATTATTGCGATGATTTGGGCAGCTGCTGCCATGAGTTTATTTGATGGTCAAGGGCTTCAAGGTTTGATAAGTGAAGGTACCGCTTCGCTTGTCGTCAATGAAGTTTCGATGACATTACTTGGTGCAGTTGGTGGAACCATTGCTGTTTTAGGTGCGGTCGTACTACCGATTACTTCTGGTGATACGGCATTTCGTGCTGCACGTAATATCATTGCCGATTATATCAATCTAGGCCAAACCAAGCTTGCAAAACGGCTAGTTATTGCCATCCCAATGTTTGTAGTATCTTATTGGTTAACAACGATCGATTTTAACATTCTATGGCGTTACTTCTCGTTCGCCAATCAAGGTACAGCAGCACTAGCCCTTTGGATTGGTACCATGTATCTTTTTGTAAAGAGGAAAAACTATGTGATTTCACTTGTCCCTGCACTATTCATCACAGATATGGTGCTAACGTATATCTTATATGATAGCAATCTCGGATTTGGCTTATCCTATCAGGCGGCACATACAGGTGGTATCGTTATGACGGTTTTCATTTCTGCTTTATTCTTCTGGAAAGGGAATAAAAATAGGGAAGGGAAATTGATTGTGGATATGGAGGCACCTTCTTTTCGTGGTGTAGCGTAAACGAAGTATGGCTGACTGGAAGGGTTAGATTGGACCTTTCATAGTCAGCTTTTGTTTTACCAAGTAGAGTTTTTATTTCTACTGACTATAAAAAATCTAACTTTTTCATCCTTGCTTTCTTTGCCAATAATAAATGGCAAGTTGTGTCCTATCACGAATTTCTAATTTATCTAAAATAACGGATAGCATATTTCGGACAGTTCCAACGCTTAAGAATAGCTGTCCGGCGATTTCCTTGTTCGAAAGTCCTTGAGCAACTAAATCCACAATATCTGTTTCTCTTTGCGTCAGTCCTTCCAACGCTTCTCGATCTGGTTCCATAATTGTTTTTAATACATCTGCGTCTAAGACGGTTGATCCTGCTCTTAATGCCCTGATTTGCTGGGCCATGTTTTCAATCGCTGCTGACTTTATTAAATATCCCTCTGCTCCTGCTTTTAACGCAAGTCTAATATTCTTCTCATCCTGAAACGTTGTTAACATCATAATTTGAACAGAAGGCCACTGGTCTTTTATTCTCTTTGTACTTTTGATTCCATCCATTATTGGCATTTGTATATCCATTAAAATGACATCTGGTAATTCTCGTTGACATACTTCAATCGCTTCTTGTCCATTTGCTGCTATATCAACGACCTCCAAATCTTCTTCTTTCCCAAGTAATAGCTTTAAACTTTGGCAAACAAGTTGATCATCATCGACGATTAAAAGCTTCATCTGTTAACCTCCTTTTTCTAAAGGAATGACACAAACAAGCAAAAATCCATTTTTTCGATTAATGGATAAGCTTCCTCCCATAGAGCGGGAACGTATTTGCAAGCTTCTTAAACCACTTCCAGTGTGGCTATTTTTTTCAACTGTACCATTATCCTGAATCAATAGGCGCACAATCGATTCCGTGACTTGTAAATCCACCTCGACTATTGTGGCATTACTATGTCTAGCAACATTTGTCAAAGCCTCTTTTAAGCAAGCTTCTAACAGCCTCCATTGATGAGCTGAAACGGCTTGCATATTACCAGATTTTTGAAGGTTTATATCGAGTTGTTGAAAATAGTGTACGATATTTTCTAAGCTTTCAATACCCATCCATGTTGTTGGAGTCATATTATGAACCGTATCCCTTAAGTTTTTCGTACTACGCTTTAAACGATTTTTCACTTCCTGGAGTAGTTTCTCGGCTTCCCTCGAATCTTGAATATACTCGTACGCTTGAAGAGCCAGGGATGCACCTGTTAAATCATGCCCTAAATGATCATGAAGCTCGCTAGCTATCCGGTTCCTTTCCATTAGTTTTGCTTGGTGGGAAGCTGATTGATTCGCTTCCAACAAATCTATCTTCATGCGTTCTAGCTCATATCTAGCCTTTCGCTGTTCATCTGCCTCCTGTCTATATACTACTTGATTTTTTAAGGCGATGAACGAAAAGACACCAAAGAAGAAGGCCTGCAAATAAAACCAAAATAATAGACTAGAAGCTGCTTGCGCAAAAAACAGACTAATAAAGATAAGAAGAGATAATAGCCATTTGCCTTTAAGGGCTAGCTCAAAAATTGGCAGTGCTAAAGCATAATAGCTAATATTTGTATGTGGGGTGAACAAAAAACAAATAAAAACATCCACTAAAACAAACCAAATCGGTAAAGCAAATCTCCAACGTAAACTTGTCACAATTAGTAAAAGAAGAATAAGGATAAAGGATCCATTCGTAGATTCACCAATAATCCATAAATGTATGAGAAAGCCGATAGTTAGAAAGCGCCAACCGTTTATAAATAGCATTGGTTCCTTTTGCTTCAACCTTCCCACACCTTTACTAATAGATTTTTCTTGTACTTCCAATAATGATACATACGATGGTATATAACCATAGTACACTATTAATCAGTAGAAAATCGAGGATATTTTCTCCAAAAACAATCCAATTCAGCCCTTCCGCAAGCCAATAGGTTGGAAAGATAACAGCGATTCGTTTTAGCAAATCTGGAAATATCTCTATCGGTATTATTAGCCCTCCTAGTACTACGATTAAAAAGATGAGGGACATATAAAGGAGAAAGGAGGTATCTTTCCTTCGATAAAAAGAAATCCATGCCAGAGCAATCGCCAGTGAAGCAAAGCAAAACGATACAAAAAGCAAAAAGAGCCTGCTTGGCTGGTATAGCTCTTGGCCAAAAAGAATGCCACCATATACAACAATGGCACATTGTAGGATAAGGATAACTGAGTAAGCTAATAAATTTTGACTTAAATATTGAAAATGGCTAACTGGTGCTACCGCTAGTCGTCTAACCACACCTTTTCCTCGATCCTCTAAAATAATGGTGGCTAAACGAATGCCGATAAACAAAATTAAAATTCCAAAATACTGATAACCATAAGGAAGAAATGGCCACCCCTCTCCTTTAGGTAAAAAAATACAAGCTATCGGAAAAATAGTAAGAAAAATTAAATTGGTCGTATTACCAAAAACTCTTTTTAAAGCAAAACGAAAAATAGTCACAACTTTCTCCTCCTCCCTAGATTGAGCATCACAATAAATAAGAGGACGATCGCCACTAAAAGGATATTCGCTTGAAACCACGCTTTTCCCGTATTCGATTGGCCCATCTCATTAATTGACATGATCGATAAGGTTAGTGGATTACCATACGTTCCAAAAAAATCAAAAAAGATATTCTCAGGCATTGGAAAAAATAATCCTGCCAAGACGACAAATCCAACACCATACAATTCACTTAATCGTTCCGCGATTTTATATTTTTTCACAGAAAAGGTGAAGATCAGACAAACAATGATCGATAAAATGGCCATTAAGGAAATGATATAAATCATCCATGCCCAATTAGCCCAAATGATGCCTAAAACAAATTGTGTATAAATCATTAATAAAACACCAAGTAAAATCGAATATCCAGCCCCACATATCATGATCGAAAAAGCATACATTCTTTGGTTAAAGGGTAAGGTGTATATTCTCATTCTGTTTTCTTTAAATAAATCATGATCGATTAAATACATGACAATCACACCTGCAAAAAGCTGAAACACAAGCACCATTGTCAGTGCATTTTGATAATGATAAGGCACTCCTGTTTCTGTGACAGATTCTGATAGAATAAATGAAAAAATCGTGATGAGAATAATAGGAATGACAAGAAGCAATAACAAAACAATATAGTTCCTGGCCATTCTAAGTACAGTAAATTTGACTGTTGAAAGTACTCTCATTACTCCTCCTCCTTATCCCTTAGCTGCTTACCCGTTAAAGTTAAAAAGACATCCTCTAAGTTTGGTTTATCGGCTTGAATGCCAAGCACTCCAGCATGTTCCTTCACAAGTGTGATGATTCGATCTAAATTGCCAGATCCAAATGTTGAAATAATGATGATTTGGCTTCCAGCTACGATAGCCTTCTTTACCCCAGCAATCTTTTCCAGACTATTCACTGGGACACTGTCAGGATCGGTAACGTCAATCCTCACTTTTTCTTCATGCTGTACTGTTTGAATTAATTCCTCAACCGTACCCTTCTTTATGATTTGGCCTTGATCCATAATCGTTACGCTAGAAGCAATTGCTTGAACCTCCTCCATATAGTGGGTCGTATATAAAATAGTCGTACCATTTTCTCTTAATTTTTTCACTGCTTCTAAAATATAATTTCTTGACTGTGGATCAATTCCAACAGTGGGTTCATCCATGATTAGAAATCTCGGCCGATGTGTTAGTGCACAAGCAATATTTAACCTACGCTTCATTCCTCCAGAAAATTTAGCTGGTACTTTATTCCCCTTATCTGCTAAACCAACAAACTCCAACGCTTCTTCTACTCTTTTCTTTTTTTCTTGCCTTTTTAGCCCATAGACACCTGCAAAGAATTGCAAGTTTTCCTTTGCTGTTAATTCCTCAAATATCGTAATCTCCTGTGTTACAAGTCCGATTCTTTCTTTATTTTGATTAGAGAATGGATTTTTCGAATTCCCGAAAAGCTCTATCTTCCCACGATCGAAAGGAATCATTCCAGTTAATGTTTGGATTAACGTTGTTTTACCTGCCCCATTAGGACCAAGCAGACCAATAATTTCTCCTTCTTGGATATCTAAGTCTATATAATCTAGGACAACATGAGAGCCATACCTTTTAATAACACCTTGCATAGATGCAATCGTCATATTGTTCACCCTTTCATTTCTTGTTACCTTCATTATCGCCATACCTATTCCCCGTCGGTAGTTACATTTGTCATTTCATGCTTGGAACGTGATGGAAAATTATGTAGTGATGGAAGAAGATTGGTTACTGGAATGGTATTGACTAATGTTGTTCATACAGACGTTGCCACAAGACGTGGTGGTTTTAATCTACAATCTGGAAAAAGTTGGATTAAATTAAAATGAGCTGTCGTAACAACAGCTCATTTGAAAGTCAACCTAATGTATATAGATTTCAGTATAAACTTTTACAGTTTTCTGGTAGTTTAAAAGGATTTTCTGTATCAATACGATCATAAAACATAATTCCATCTAGGTGATCTATTTCATGCTGAATAACAATAGAGGAATAGCCTTTAAGTTTTAACACTATTTCTTCTCCCTCTAAATTAAACCCTTTCACTTTAATCCGCTCATGCCTTGGGATAAGCCCTTTTATATCCCGGTCAACAGAGAGGCAGCCTTCGCTTGGTGGCAAATAAATCATAGAAACAGAATGGCTGATTATTTTCGGATTAATAAGGGTATATTCATGCTCTGTACCTTTCTCATCTCTCAAATAAGCTACGAACATACGCTTATTCAAACCAATCTGATTCGCTGATAAGCCTACTCCTGCACGTAATTTATATTTTTTGGATAGAACGGGATCTTGACTATTTTTCAAGAAATTCATCATACAAATTAATGTTACCTTATCTTCATCAGATGGAGGTACCAGTACTTCTTGTGTTGGTCGATGTAGGATTTCGTTTCCTTCTCTTACTATATCTTTCATTGTGATCATGTAATTTGAATGAAATTTACTCATAAATAAACAATTCATCCACCTTTACTTTTAATGTTTGTGATAATTTGAAAGCCAGCTCCAATGTGGGGTCATATTTATCATTCTCGATACAATTTATCGTCTGTCTAACAACTCCACACTCCTTAGCAAGTTGCTCTTGTGTTAACCCCAGTTTCTTACGTATTGCTTTAATTTTATTTTTCAACAGTATCACCTATGTCAAGTATATTGGACATTAATATTATAACAACCACAACAAATATGTCAATTACTTTGGACATTTTCTATTATAAAGTACCAAGAAACTACACACGAAATGAGGAAATATCAAAGTAGATTTTATGGGTAGAAGAAAAAGATATACTTAATTGAATATTCCCATCAATCTTTAGGCTATAGAACGTCTGTCTCCCTTTTATCGTGCTATTGTTTGTCAGCCACCCTCATTCTAAAGTAAGAAAATGAAATTAGATGAAGAATATACCTTTTTAAATCATGAAGTTACTTCTCCATACGATGATGATCCTATTATCCCTGAACATAAATTGGAGTTACCTTTTGATTTGGGTTTTATGAGCTATTAAGTACCAAGTTTATTAGATCTAGTCTTGATTTTGGCACTTATCATCGTTATAAGTGTCACTTTTAGTCGTATGGTAATTATTTTTGGTACTTAATTGTGGTTTAAGTACTATTTTGACAAAGGACTTTTTTTTTCTGGTACTTAAATTTGTTCTTCACTAGCACCCATTCTTTGGCAATTACACTGTCAAACACAGACTCCCTAAAATAACTTTCGATGCACACCCTCGTTTACTGCACCAATCCGTTCAATTGCATGCTGTGACCTCACATTTCGAATGTCTATTTTGATCTGAACACTACTCTCCTTTTTTATGACATATCCTTCCTGGTCACGTATCTGAAAAAGCTGATTCTTTTTTGGTTTCTTGGACTTTTTGGGTACTAAGGATAAAACTAATGATTGCTGCAACGCTACAAACATACGGGAGGAAAGAGTATCCCCAATTAGAAATGACAAAACCACCAATCATAGAACCAAGAGTTATACCAATATACAAAGCCGTATTATTCCAAGCCATAACAATTCCTCGGTCATTTGAATATTCAACTGCTAATCTTGCTTGGTATGATGTAAATCCTGCATACCCAACTAAAGCCCACATAAACAAGAAGAAA
Organism: Gracilibacillus sp. JCM 18860; assembly: GCF_055395245.1. NCBI lineage: Bacteria > Bacillati > Bacillota > Bacilli > Caryophanales > Bacillaceae > Gracilibacillus > Gracilibacillus sp. JCM 18860. The sequence continues at coordinate 3,792,502 of NZ_AP043868.1, read as the reverse complement.
TAGATCCAATCACCTGATGTGAAGAAGATACCTAAACAAACGAAAATTAGGGTCAAGAAAATGAGCGTAACTTTCGAAATCTTCCTTTCTCCAAATCTATCTGTTAGTTGACCACTTATAAGACTTCCTATAACAGCACCGATCCCATAAAAAGTAGTAGCTAAAGCGATTTCTGATGATGAGAATCTATTTTCGGAATAAAGAGCTGCACCTAAGTAAACATATAGAGCATACATTGAAATAGCCCAAATAGTTGTAACACTTACTGAACCAAGCATTCTTAGCAGATTTCCTGTTAATAGATTCCTTGCCGAATTATTTTTGGAAATATATTTCCATATATTATAATTTACTACCGCCAATATAGCTCCTATAATAGCCATTACAACAAATACTGAACGCCAACCAAGAAAATGCTCTAATAACGTACCAAATGGAGCTCCTGCCCAAAGGGCTGTTAAGTGCCCTGAAACAACAATCGAAAGCCATGTCCCTGTCCGGTTTGGTGGTGCAATATCTCCAATGATTGCATATATCAAAGGAGTAATTGAAGCAACGGATAAACCAGCTAAAATACGACTAACAATTAACCAAAAAAATGAAGGAGCAAAAGCAGTTAGTACGTTAGAAATGACGAACAACACTAAGCCAAATGTAATTAATGCTCTCCGTCCATTTTTATCTGAGAGCCACCCGAAAAAAGGAGCAAAAAAAGCATACGTGACAGCAAAAACTGTTACCATCCATCCAGTCATCGCTGAACTTATATTATAAGCTTCTGAAATGAACGGTAGTAACGGAGATACTACAAATAAGTCAATACCCATTAGAAACAAAGTTATCCAACCAACACTTAAATATACCCTCACTTTAAGCTCCATTACATCCCCCATTTACAATTATTGTTACATGTATATTCTTTGGAGCTATAAAAAGGACCTCTTGTTAAATAAACTGCCCGTTAGCACATTACATCTCACACTATTTTAACCTAATATTCCATCATTTCGTTTTAGATTTATGCCATGATACAAGACGATCATTTGATAATCGTAGTTGAACTCCTGCTACCTATAGTCATTTACAATCTTTTGTGTAGGAGAATACAAAAAAGACGGCTTCTCACTAAAGAAAAGCGCCCTTATCATGAAGACTCGGTTTCAAGATAGCCTTACTCAATGCAATTACCAAACTTATTAACTGGTAATGCTTAATAAGAAAATAGACGCTCTGCGCTCTTCTTAATGCAATCATTACTTAAATATGCTGTGATGAACGCATCTGGTACCTTGTAGCTTATAAAGCTGAGTCGATTGTAGGATTAGAAAATAGTTGACTTTGGCAATTAACTTGTTTTATACTTTTTTATATAGTTGACAAAGTCAATCATTTTTAATTTAAAGGAGTTGTTAAGTTGTGACGCAACCGACAGTTTCAAGCGTATCTAAAGTTAGACAGTTTAATCGTTTTTATACCAATGTTCTCGGTTTACTCAACCAACAGGTGTATGGTAGTCCTTTTTCTTTAACAGAAACTCGGATTTTATTTGAAATTAATAGTCTAAGTAACTGTACAGCAAAGTTATTGCAAGAAGAACTGGGGTTGGATCGTGGGTATGTGAGTAGAATATTGAAACGTTACGAAGAACAAAATATGATCTACAAACAGAAATGGGAGGAAGATGGTCGTACTTATTTTATTCACTTAACTGAAAAGGGAAAAAATATTTACAGAGATTTAGAAAAAAAAGCGAATCAACAAATTGAATTTCTTTTAACAGATTTAGATAGTGATAAACAACAAAAGCTCATCGAATCAATGAGTAGAATTGAAGGCATCTTGTCGGAATGCTTTGATCAAAATGAAGCGAACATTTCCATTAGAGACGATTATACTGTTGAAGATAAAAAAGATATTATCATTGAAAAGCAAAGAGCTTTTTATACAGCTAACCATGGATTTGATGAAACATTTCTAGATTATCTTCACGAGACCTTTAATGCAAAAATTGAGAAAATTTGGATTGCAGAAGATAACGGGAAATTTGCAGGTTGTATTGGATTAGTCGAAGAAAATGAAAAAACTGCTATGTTAAGGTGGTTCATTGTTGAGTCGTCCATTCGCGGAAAAGGAGTAGGCACACAATTGGTGCGAGCACTACTTGATTACTGCAAAGAACAACAATATGAACGAGTGTATTTATGGACTGTGAGTAGTTTGCCGATAGCAAGACGATTATATGGAAAATTTGGTTTCAAAATAACTGAAACAAAAGAAGAACAATTATTGTGGGGACAGCCAATTGTAGAAGAACGATGGGATTTAGAATTGAAATAATCACTACGCATTCCCTTTCCGCCCTCATAGTCAAAAGCTTCCAAAAATGTATACGATGCTAGTTTTATTCTTGTTCCATGAATGGATAATATAACAACAAGATCGTTGATATGGCGGTCTTGTTGATCTAAGGGGGCAGACTAACGTAGTAAAAGTAGCTCTTAAAAATAAAACTATGCTCATTTAATCGAGATTCAGAAACAGTCCCTTTGAAGCCTTCTATTCATTATTTTTTATCACCATCTGGATTATGTCCTTCATATCGCTGCGTTTCGCCGTAATAAAAATGAATACATTTGTAATTCTTAATCCAATCAAGAATTTCAGCTCCATTGTAGAACATGCATGTCAAAAGATTGTGGGCCACCTCACTTCAATCGTATGAATGTGTTTCTTTTCCACAATCAATATAAATAAGCCGACAAGCATTTATACTTATCGGCTTTTACATTATAACTCTTCACCATTTGTTTCAATTTCCGATAATAGACATAATTCATGCACCGATCTAGGAGCTTGCTTCATTTCTATTAGTTCTCTAACTTAACGCAGGGGATATCACCAAATTTCCTCTGTGACCAACAGTTATCTTATGAATATATGGGGACTCTTTCTCAAAAAAATCGCAATTTAATATAATTTTTTATCACCTATTGTAACATGATACCAAGTTTATTAGATCTAGTTTTGATTTTGGCACTTATCATCGTTATAAGTGTCATTTTTGATCGTGTGGTTATTGGTTTTGGTACTTAATTGTGGTTTAAGTACTATTTTGACAAAGGATTTTTTTATTCTGGTACTTAACCTTGTGATTGACTTTTATTTATGGGATTTTGAGGTTTGCAATTTTTTAAAGAAGTTTCTTTCTTTTAAAAAAAGAAGAGCCTTCTTAAAGAGCTCCTAATGGTTTAATTAATTTAAAGAATTATCATTGTAAATGGAGTTACGATATTTTATATCTAGCCCTTTATCTTTATTACTTTCTTTAGCGTGTTTCATTGCGTTCTCAGAAAGGTTACTTTACTTAAAATATGCTCTATATGCTGTGATGAACGCTTCTGGTGAAGATCTCACGGTATACGTATATACACCTTGTAGCGTATGCAAATAGAGAATACCACCTTTATTTGCAATTTCTCGATAAGAAAAATCCATCACATCCTTAATCGGAAACTCTCTATTGTGTGTAACGACCTTATCGCTATATAAGTAAATGATTCGGTCATGTTCAATATGAAACTGTTCAATACTTGTCACTTTTCTTTCTATTTTTATATATGGGTGCTGTGCTATCAAGCTCATATAACCCTCCTCCAAAAACAAAGGCTTTTTATAATTATGTTATCACAAATATCCTTACCTTTTAAAACAGACTTCAATCAAGGGTGATTCAGTAGATTGATCGTTTTGCCTACACGGGAGCGTCAGAAAATGCGATTTACAACGTTAAGCACATAGAAATCCCAATTTCTTTTTATGTATTAAGGGGAAATTGGGAAAGATCTTCAGCATCCCTTTTCGTTGCTAACCGAACATTAAGTGTCATTCGCTACACTCCTTAATAATAATTCCTTCTCAAGTTAAAGACCAAATTGGCTAAATTCAGCTTTGATTTTGGCACTTATCATCGTTATAAGTGCCACTTTTAGTCGTGTGGTTATTCGTTTTGGTACTTAATTGTGGTTTAAGTACCATTTTTGACAAGACATTTTTTATTTTGGTACTTAACGTTTCCCCATCAGCTTATTGTCCTTTAAGCAGCTGGTGTTGAAGAAGTCATACGTGTGCATGATTTATGAATTTTGGAATAAATATATAACAGAAAGGAGGAGGCTCTTATAACGAAAAAAATTCTATTATTTTGTGATCCCGGAATTGATGATTCTTTAGCGATTATGTACACCATGCTGAATCCTGACATCGAGCTTGTTGGTATCGTCACTAGTTATGGGAATGTGACAAAAGAACAGGCTACAGCTAATGCTGCTTATTTAGTACAGTTAGCAGGGAGAAATGACATTCCGATTATCCCTGGTGCTTCTCAGCCGGTGCAACAGGAAGATGTGACGTTTTACCCCGAAATTCACGGTGATGGAATCGGTCCGATACATCCTCCTAGTAATATGCAATACCAAACATATCCTTTTGATATGATTCGTTATATTATAGAAAAATATAGAGATGAGCTTATCATTGTAGACACAGGGCGTTCTACCACCCTTGCCATGGCATTTATCCTATTTCCAGACCATTTAAAAATGGTGGCTTCCCTCTATGTAATGGGTGGAGCATTCTTTGTTCCAGGTAATGTTACAGCACTAGCTGAAGCAAACTTCTATGGAGATCCAACGTCATCTAATTATATTCTTAAGTTCGCACACAACTTGACCATCACGCCTTTAAATGCCACTCAATTTGCAATTCTCACCCCAGATATCGTGGACGCCATTTCTAAAAATAAGAAAAACATCTATGCCTTCATGATTGCTCCTGTCTTTGAATATTACTACGAATTTTATAAAAAATCAGTACCAGGTATTTCCGGAGCGCCTATTCACGATCTTCTTACTATTATGGTTATTAATCATCCTACTATTGTTGATTACATATACTATGATGCAAATGTGGTTGAAGGCGGAGAAGCAAAAGGAATGTCTTATATTGATTATCGACCAACAAGTAAAACAGGAAAAACACGAATTGCCATCCAACTTCATTACGAAGCCTTTATAGATGAATTTAGTAGGATTATGTTACCGAAATGATGATAGATAGTTAACTCGTGTTGCTTGTATTCTAACGGGAAGTTTTAGCCGAATAACAATGGTCATTTCAGATACAAAAATAAGATTTCATAGCATTTTTTATATAATTAATGAGTGCTATTACTTCACTCTCTAGTCCCTCCCAATTATCCATACACTCTCCTCGATAGGCTTTTCTTGCTATGTCGACTAAAGTCGCATGCTCTTTAGGTAAAAGGGGAATCGCCCATTCTGCAGCCACATCTTTTGGAGAAATTTTACCTGTAGTCATTGTTTGCCACATTCGAGCTAGGGTCAAAATTACATTACGCTCATCACCTTTGATACCCTCCATCAACTCTGGGTAAGAATCCTTAATCGCTTCTCGAATATCTGTCATAGGCACGGGAGCAAGTATATCTGAAGCATCAGGACCAAATAGAGAAATACTATTCTTTCTTGCTTGTGCTAAAACAATAGCCAAATCAGGATCATAGCCTGGATCCTTAATTTGACCATTCTCAAAATCATCCCTAAGCCACTCACCATAGACAATTTCTTTCTTTGGTGGATATTGCCAAGGCATAACATCACTGTGATTTATAACCGTGAGTTCAAGTGGTCTCAAAGAATCTTTATTTCCTATCTTTCCAGAAATAAGCATTAGTCTATCAATTAGTTTCTTTCGAGTTACTTCAGGTAAATGGTTATTCACTATCACGAGGACATCGACATCACTGTTAATGCGTAAGCCACCTTTTACTGCTGAACCATATAGATATACTCCGATTATTGAACTTCCAAATAACTCCTCTACGATTTTTAATGCTTGAATTGCTTGTGCTGGTATTTTTTCATTGCTCAAATTGTTCAAGTAAATACTCCTCTCTTCTGATCCTGCCTTGTTCGTTTAAGTGAATAACACCACCATATCATAAATCTACAATCGAAAACCATATGTATAAACAGAGAAAACACAGAGAACTTACTTTTCTCTGTGTCACTCCCCTTCACTATCCACCCTCTTCACAACCTTTGCCGGCACTCCCGCCACCACACTATCCTCCGGAACATCCTTAGTCACCACTGCTCCTGCTGCGACAACGGCGTTATTTCCAATATGAACACCAGGAAGTATGGTTGCGCTAGAACCAATCCATACATTTTCGCCAATCGTAACGGGAGATGGATATGTCGTGCTTCTAGATTCTAAGGATAGCCCATGATTAAGTGTGGCAATCGTAACATTCATGCCGATCAATGTACCGTCACCGATCGTAATGCCTCCTCTATCTTGGAAGGAACAACCCGTATTGAAAAACACATTCTTCCCGATCGTGATATTTTTCCCAAAGTCTGTATAAAACGGTGGAAAGCACATAAAAGAGGGATCAACCTTCGATCCTGTTAACTCACTAAAAATATCTACTATCTCCTCTTTTGAATGATAGGATGTGTTCAATTTCATCGTTATTTTTTGGGCATCATAGCTGCATTGTGTTAAAAGCCCATGTAATTCTTGATCCACACCTGAAATCGGATTACCTTTCTTGCAAAATTCAATAAACTCTTCCATATTCATTATTCATTCACCTAGCTTTTGAGTTATATTTCGAGATATTATTCTCTTTTAACAATAGGTTACTCCTTATAGTTAACTCTAGGTCAAGAAATAAACGAACATAAACCCCAGCAACCAGTTATATTTATTTTTCAATCCTGACATAATGTTGTCAGGGTACTTCTGTATAATGATTTTATATGATATTATGCTAACCTTACAGGAGTGGTAATAATGGTTGAGAATCATTATGTTAAACTTGTCGGCTTGAAGGAAAATAACTTAAAAAATATAACACTCACTATTCCAAAAAAGAAGATCACTGTGTTTACAGGCGTTTCCGGATCTGGAAAATCTTCTATTGTATTCGACACAATATGTAAGGAAGCTCAGCGTCAGTTAAATCAGACATTTACGACATATATTCAAAATCGATTACCAACCTATAGTCCAGTAAATACATTATCCATTGAGAACCTATCCCCTGCCGTGGTGATTGATCAAAGACGATTAGGAGGAAATGTACGTTCAACGCTTGGTACAATCACAGATATTTACTCATTATTGCGATTATTATTTTCTCGAGTGGGAGAGCCCTTTATTGGTGAATCCGATGTTTTTTCTTTTAACAATCCGAAAGGGATGTGTCCAAACTGCCAGGGAATTGGACGAAAGGTTGAACCAGATATAGAGAAACTATTCGACCATACAAAATCCCTTAACGAAGGAGCGATTTTGTTTTCCACGTTTTCCGTAGGAACATGGTACTGGCAGAAGCATTTAAACTCAGGCCTATTCAATCCGAATAAAAAGTTAATGGATTACACGGATGCAGAATGGAAAATGTTACTACATGGAAAAGATGAGAAAATTATATTACCCTTAAAAGACGAACCCACCAAATATTATGAAGGCGTTATAGACAGATTTAAACGGATGTACTTAAAAAAAGACATCCGTCAATTATCGCATAATGTTAAGAGATTCATTACCATAACACCTTGCACCACATGCAATGGAGCTCGTTTAAGTCAAGAGGTATTAAATTGCAAAATAGATGGCTATAACATCGCTCAATTCACTGCTATGGAAATCGGAGAATTAATAAAAGTAATCAAAACAATAAAAGATCCAATAGCTAAACCTATCCTATCGAACATTTCAAGTCGATTACAGCATCTCATTGACATGGGACTTTATTATCTTACCTTAAACCGAGAAACATCCACCTTGTCTGGGGGAGAATCACAACGTGTAAAAATGATAAGACATCTTAATAGTAGTTTAACAGATATGATGTATATTTTTGATGAACCGAGTATCGGATTGCATCCCTGCGACGTACACCGCCTTAATAGAATGCTCCAAAAAATTAGAGACAAAGGAAACACGGTTATAGTGGTTGAACATGACAAGGATGTTATCCGTATTGCTGATCATATAGTGGACGTAGGACCAGGTGCAGGTACAAATGGTGGTGAAATTGTCTATGAAGGAAATCTAACAGGATTATTGGAAGCAGATACATTGACTGGAAGATATTTAAGAACTAAACAATTATTAAAAAAGGAAGTCCGTCCATTTAATGAGTATCTTTCCATCGTTAAAGCATCCAAAAACAATCTAAAGAATGTTACTGCTCGTATTCCTTGTGGTGTTCTTACTGTTATTACTGGCGTAGCTGGTTCGGGGAAAAGCACACTGATTTTAGACGAATTTTTAGCACAGTATCCAAATGCGATTGTAATCGACCAAAAGTCAGTGGGTACCTCGATTCGGTCTACCCCTGCGACTTATACGGGCATAATGGATATCATTCGAAATTCGTTTGCCTCTGCTAATAAAGTAAGTAAGTCCCTTTTTAGTTTTAATTCAGAGGGGGCCTGCCCAGAATGCCAAGGGAATGGATTTATTCATACAGACCTTGCATTTCTGGAAAGTATGAGAACAACTTGTAAAATATGTAATGGAAAACGGTTTAAAGACGAAGTACTTCAGTATAAATTAGACGGAAAATCCATTTCAGATGTATTAGACATGACAGTGTTTGAGGCACTTTCCTTTTTTCAGGAGGAAGAAGTGCTTTCCACCTTAAGAGCATTTTCAGAGGTAGGATTAGACTATATGACTTTAGGTCAGCCATTAAACACCTTATCGGGTGGTGAGTGTCAAAGAATGAAATTAGCTGGCGAGCTACACCAATCTGGCAACATTTATGTTTTGGACGAGCCGACAACTGGTCTTCACATGTTCGATATTAGCCATTTATTATCCATTCTAAATCGTTTAGTGGATAATGGCAGCACCATCATAGTGATTGAACACAATTTAGATATCATGAAACAAGCGGATTGGATTATCGACCTTGGACCTGATGGTGGTAAAAATGGAGGAGACATCATGTTTGTAGGTACTCCACATGATTTAGTAACAAGGAGTAACTCGCTAACTGCACAATATCTAAGAAATGATATACAGGAGGACTTACCTTGAAAATCGAACGTTTATTAGGAATCATTGTGTTACTGATTTACAGGAAAAGAATGAAGGCGGTGAACTTATCGAGGTACTTCGAAGTATCAGAGAGAACGATATATAGAGATATTGATTCTCTTCAACGTGCAGGGATTCCGATCGTATCGCTTCCTGGTCAAGAAGGCGGTTATGAATTAACGGATCAGTTCAAATGGGATAAAAAGTATCTATCGCTAGAGGAATTACTCTCTATACGGTGGGCGTTAGAAAGTATGGAAAAGGCTACTGGTTTCGAAGATATGAATGAATTGGTTTCGAAAATTAATCAATTAATCGACTCCGATCCCACGCAAGATAAAAATATCCAAATACAACTTTCTCATTCGAATCATCGTTCGCAACATATTCAAACAATATACAAATCCATTCAAAATAGTAATGTAATTAAAATTCGCTATGTGGATCATCAAGGAAAAGAAACAGAGCGAGAGATAGAATCCATGGGGATTTTTTTAAAAGACTACCACTGGTACTTGTGGGCATATTGTTTACTACGAAAAGAACTCAGAATCTTTAAGCTAGCACGGATCTTGAATATTCATCCTACAAATCGCTATTTTACGAGACGTCCGTATACAATGGAAGATATATATGAAAAAGAAGATGGAATATCTGGAAACAGCATAGAGCCATTTACCGTCTGCTTCCAATTTAACCGAGAGATGAGAGCACAGGTATTAGATAACTTTCAAAAAGATGAAATAGTGGTTAATCCAGATGGGACGTTCATTGTTAAGAAAAAATATTACACCATGGATAAAGCGATCATTCAAATTCTTCGTTTTGGAAATAAAGTCCGTATTATTTACCCGAAAGAGTTGGTGCAAAAGTTTACCAAGTGCTTGGATGATATGAAAGATTTATATAGAGAGCAATAAATAATGCTCGTCAATACTCTATTCCAAAAGATTATCAAGAACTTGGTGTAAAAATTGAATCTAATAATAGCAATCATGACACGCCTACACCTAACACGCTTTAGCCATTCTACGATTTTTGTGAGTCCTACCTATAAATCTGTTAATGCAAGATCTTTTTTTAAAAAGGAAAACCATATGATACAATAAATGTATAAAATGTTAACATTTTCAATTTATGTATAAGGGGGTGTTTATAGTGGTATTAGAGGATTTATTGGGGCCAATATTCGTATTCATTATTAGCATATTTCTTCGATTTAAATTTTAAAAAATGAAATTTATATTTGTAATTATTATAAGCGTGGTAATTGGGACTTTCTTCTCTCCATTCATTTCAGAAGTAAATAGATCGATATTAGATGTGTTCCTATTCAATTGTTTCGTATCCCTTTGTGCACTATGGTTGGTAAAATGGTTTATATATATGAAACCTAAACAATTAGAAATTTACAATTCTATTGAGAGATTTTTTTCAAATAATGATGACTTAACTGTAGAAGAAAAAGAAGAGTTGAGTAAACTACCTTCAGAAAATATGTTTGGATTACCGACTTTAATTTTGGGTGGTGTTGGATTTCTTTTTGGTCCTCAACTTTTATTTGTTCCCATAATTGCATTGTTATTTGGCATATTAACATTTGGAACGTTGGATAAAAGCAGAGGTCAAAATCCTTGGGCTTTTTACATAGGGATAACCTTTTCCATTATTGGAATAGTTCTTCACGAATTAGGTTACACCCACATATTAAATTAACTAAGACAATTATTTATTTTTAGGTATTTGCCATAGTATTGAGTAGAGGTTTTGTAATACTAATAAACGACTTCTTATCCAAATTGATTTGACCACTGATGGTGAGTGAAGGGCAACAATACACCCCTCTCTCTAAAATATACTCAAATCCCATTGCTTCGCGATATGTCGAAGAAGCCTAATCCCTGCAATACTATTGCCTTGCTCATCAAGCGCAGGACCATACACCCCAATTCCGCAACCTTCTAGAAAAGGGAGCTCCTCATTTCTAGCTCTTGGTGGTGAAACTGCAATAATACCACCAGACACCCCACTTTTTGCTGGGATTCCGACATATGCAGCGAATTTTCCTGAGGCATTATACATGCCGCAAGTCAGCATCAAGGCCTTTGCTAAACGGGCAACTTGTCTTGGAATAATTTTTTTCTCCGTTTTTGGATCCTCGCCATCATTTGCTAATATCATCCCAATATGGGCCAAATCCTTTAGGGAAATTTCGATCGAACATTGCTTGAAGTAGGTTTCCAATGTTAGCTCTAGGTCTGATTCCAATGAGCCAATTTCGACGAGATAGTAGCCGATGGCTCGATTTCGCATCGAGGATTCTTTTTCAGATGCAAATACATCCATGTTTAATCTGGGACGGTAGCCTAGGATATTTTCTAACAGCTGAAATAGGGGCACTAGTTTCTCATCCGATGTTTTTCCGTTTAATAGTGACGTTACTGTTATAGCGCCAGCATTTACAAATGGATTAAATGGCTTTTTGAGCTGTTTCATTTCTAGGTGCATAATGGAATTAAAAGCGGCACCTGTAGGCTCTACATCGACACGATCCAGTACATAAGAAATGCCTCTTTCCATACATGCAATAATAAAGGTGAACACTTTGGAAATGCTTTGTATCGTAAAGGGTATCTGAACATTGCCAGACTCTATGGTCATCCCGTTAATGCCCGTGATGGAAATGCCTAAGTGTCTTTTATCAGCTTGCGCTAAAAGTGGTATGTAGGAAGCGACTTCCCCTTCCTTCGTATGTTTCCTGTAAAAAGTCACCCAATCATCCACATAATTTTGCAGCCATTCTTTTGTTAGTTTTGTATTTTGATTAATAGCTCCCTGTACCAAAAAACCACCTCACTGGTGGTAGTTTGTGTATTTTCTTGGGAAAATAGTCAGGGGATTGGACATAAGCTACCCTTTTCCCTCTTTCCATTCCATTACATATTCCTCCATCACTTCTTTTAATTCTTGTCCTATACGGGAATAGGCTTCATCATTAAGATTAGCAAGTGATACACGAATCGACCATTCTGGTGCTAAAAATCCTTGACCGCTTAATAGGACAATCGATGATTTCTCGGCTAATCGGTATAAAATATCTTCTGGTTGATAATTTTCTAAAAGATATTCTGTAAAGCCTTTTTCATAATAATGATTGCACCAGATTTCCAGATCGATTTCTGTATAATAGTCTGCATTATTTGGTAAATGCTTCTTCGGCAATCCTAGACCTTCATATAAACGAAGCATCCTTCGATCTAAAATGTCGTTGGTTTTTTGTTTATACTCATTATTGGTATCAAGCATGGCAAATATGGAAAATAAGGCCATTTGTACTTGCTGTGGTGTCGATAGTCCAGCGGTGTGATTCATGGCGACATCTCTACTGTCTGCTACGATTCGATCGATAAACTTCGTATATTCTGGAGTTCGGGTAAGAGAAGCATACCTTCTATTTAAATCCTCTTTCTTTTTTTCAGGTAATTCCTCCAATAACTTATCAAAAACATTATTCTCACTTATAGCAATGGTTCCTAAGCGCCAGCCTGTCACACCAAAATATTTGGAAAAGGAATACACGCCAATCGTATGAAAAGGTAAATCCACCATAATCGAGCGAAAGCCTTCTACAAAGGTTCCATACACGTCATCAGAAATGATCATTAAATTAGGATTGTCATGCTGTACAATTTGTGCAATTTGATCTATGGTTTCTTTTTTTATCGAGACAGATGGTGGATTGCTCGGATTGGTTAGAAATAGTGCCTTGATTTCCTTATCCTTTAACTTTTCTATTTCCTCTGCAGGGTATTGCCATGTATGGTTCCCCTCCTCATCTATTTCGGTTGCCATAATTTTAACGAGCTCAAAAGCATTATTCGGGAGTTCTGGAATCTCTATGTATGGTGGAAAGATCGGAACCATCACCGCGATTTTGGACCCCTTAGGAAGTAGGTGATTTTTATATAATGTTTCAAAAATATAGCACATCGCTGCCGTGGCCCCTTCGACTGCAAATAAATCAAACGTATTTTCCTGATCATATAGCTCCTTCGATAAAAAGTCATGCACTACTTTTTCCGTTCGAACAAGCATCCGACCAGGATTAGGATAGTTATCCCCGATGATTCCATCTACTAATTCATAGACCCAGGCATCTCTTTCAAACTGTTTTCTGTTGATTCCGTAATCAATGATTTCCTTTAGCAGCTGCATTCCTGGAATGTGCGGATTTTCTTTCGCATAATTTTGGAAGCGTTCTGCTATCCCATTACGATTTGGCATGCCAGCTAAGTCACCTTCATCCCATACTCGTCTTGATTCAGAGACCGCAAATTGTCCAAGCGCAAAAAATGCTTCTCTTGGGGAGGCGGCAATCCAATTGGGATTACCGCGACCCGCATCAAGCATCGTCCTAGTTATCCTCTTTTTTCCTTTGGCAAGCTCAATAAGTTTTTCTTTTATTTCAAAGGGGCTTATTCTACTTGCTTTATTTAGTTGATACATCGAAATCCTCCTAAACAATCTACTATCTTCATTTACATAAGTATTCCACTATTAGGCGTGAAATATTATCTGAAGATACATTTCTTAGGATAACAGCATGTTTAGGAGATAGAATTCGGTGATCTTAAAGGTTATTGCATTACGATCCAGAATGTTGAGTTTTTGAGTGATTATATTACTTTATGGCCTGAACTAACAATACTTTTGTATCCTAGAACAAGAGTTTTATAAACGCTCACATTATGTGATCCTATTCATTTTTTGAAGTTTTCTATAAATGAATAGAGCTAAAATTTTGAATAATGAACAAAAAATCCTTTTTCACAGGCTTCTTTTTATCAAAAAGTAATACTTTGTATCATTAAAGCAATATCAATGTCCACAGACTCAATTGTATTGCATTTTCTAATATAGGACCGAAAATATTAATAATTATTTACATTTATATACATAAGTGATATCATTATAATATAAAAATATTTCATACAAAGGTGGTTATATTCATTATGTTGCAGGAGCGAAAAGCATGGACAATAAATGGTTATCTAGGTATTCTCCTTATAGTTTTACTCTTAGGTTTAACCGCTTTTACCTTTTTTCAAGAACAATTCGTTGTTGGAGTCATAGCTCTTCTCATCGCCATCCTACTTGGAAGTGGTATTACGTTAGTCCAACCTAACCAATCAGTGGTTGTTACGTTTTTAGGAAAATACATGGGTAGTATTCGACAGGAAGGTGTAGTAATTACGATACCGTTCACTGCAAGACGAGTTGTTTCCCTTCGCGTTCGAAATTTTAATAGTAAAAAATTAAAAGTAAATGATGTGAATGGGAACCCGATTGAAATTGCTGCGGTTATCGTTTTTAAAGTAACAGATTCCGCAAAAGCAGTATTTGAAGTGGACCGCTATGAGCAGTTTGTGGAAATTCAAAGTGAAACAGCCATTCGTGCCGTTGCAACGAAATACCCTTATGACACTTTTGAAAACGTGGAATTAACCTTAAGAGGAAATGCCGAAGAGGTGTCCGGCGAACTAGCTTCCGACTTACAGGATCGTTTAGAAGTTGCTGGTGTAGAAATTATCGAAACAAGGTTAACCCATCTTGCTTATTCGACTGAAATTGCCCAGGCTATGTTACAACGTCAGCAAGCAGATGCCATCATTGCAGCAAGACGGAAAATCGTTGAAGGAGCAGTAGGAATGGTACAGGATGCCATCGAGCAATTGGAAAAAGAAAATATTGTAGACCTTGATGAGGAGCGTCGTGTCGCCATGATTAACAATTTACTTGTTTCGATCGTAGCAGACCATGGAGCACAGCCTGTCATTAATACCGGCACACTATATCAATAAAATTTGTTAAAAAAGAGGGTTTCTATGACGAAGAAAAAACATTTCCCATTGCGAATAGACCCTAAACTCTATGAAATATTGCACAGTTGGGCCAAAGATGAATTTCGTAGTGTAAACAGTCATGTGGAATTTTTGTTACGAGAATCTGCCAAAAAAGCTGGGCGATTACCTAAAACTCAGGATAAAAAAATTGGGGAGGATTAAGTTCTTCTCCTCTTTACTGTAGGTGTGGTGTATGCCTTTGATTTACTAAATAGAAAAAGGATCTTAGCCTAAGATCCTTTTTCTCATGCTATTAACATTATTCATTGGACAGTTTTAATTGATCAAGCACTTTAAAGAAAAGGCTCAGAATAATGGCAATGATGGTGGCTAAGCCCATACCTGTTAAGGAAACATCCCCGATATTAATGGCAGCACCACTAATTCCAATGACGAGCACCACACAGGTTAATATCAAATTCTGTGAGCGGCTATAATCAATTTTCGCTTCCACAAGCATGCGGATACCACTTGATGCGATTATACCGAACAATAATAGTGAAATCCCACCCATTACAGGCGTTGGAATCGATGTGATCAGTGCAGCTAATTTTCCACAGAAAGATAATATAATAGCGATAACAGCTGCCATACCAATGATCCACGTGGAGTAAACTCTCGTAATTGCTAAAACCCCGATATTTTCTCCATAGGTTGTGTTAGGTGTTGCACCGACAAGACTAGAAATAATGGTGGAAATCCCATTCCCCGCTAATGAACGATCTAAGCCCGGTTCCTTTGCCAAATCCTTTTTGACAATATTCCCTGTTACAAATAAATGCCCAATATGCTCAGGAATAAGGACAATTGCCGCAGGAAGTATAATCAAGATTTGGGACCAGTCAAATTTTATTTGGTAAAATTCTGGCATGGATATCCATGCAGCTTCCTTTACAGTTGTTAAATCAACTAAGCCAAAAATAGCAGCGATAACATATCCTGCAATAATACCAATCAAGATAGGAATAATTTTCAGAAATCCTCGTAAGGTTACCCAACAAATAATGGTAATCAGCAAGGTTAGGAATGATACAATAGCCGCTTTAGGATCAATCGCCCATGAAGCCCCTGCATCTGCTGGCGCAATCCATCCTGCCATTTCTGCTGCAGTCGGCACAAGCTCAAGACCAATAACAGCGACGATAGCTCCCATAGCTGCAGGTGGGAAAAGGACATCGATCCAAGCAGTTCCGGCGATTTTGATGATAAGAGCAACAACGCATAAAATAATACCGACAAATAGGAACCCGCCTAGTGCATAACTATAACCCTCCATCCCCGAATAGTGACCTAAAACGACAAGCACTGGTGAAATGAAGGCAAAGCTAGAGCCTAAATAAGCTGGAATCTTTCCTTTCGTAATAAAAATATAGAGCAATGTCCCGACACCATTCATCAATAAGATGGTCGCAGGGTTAACACCGAACAGTACAGGAACCAAAACCGTCGATCCGAACATCGCAAATAAATGCTGAAGACCTAATGGTAAGCTCTGCAAAAAAGGTACACGCTCGTCAACTTGTATTTCATCATATTTTGCCACTTTATTTTCCCCCTTGAAGTAAATATAGGGTTCAAACAGTTACCGCTTAATAGACAAAAACACCTTGCTAAAAAAAGCAAGGTGTTTGCGGATTGATACAACCATAGACTACCAGATTAGCTATGGTTATGAACTTCACAGACTTTGAATCTATTCCACCTTGCCAGTCTCACAGGACTGAATTAAAGGTAACCGTATGAACTTATCTCAAATATTATTACAATATATTGTCGAAATGTCAATGTTTTTTTGCAAACGGAAGGATTGTCACTTTAATTTTAAACGACCATACTCTTAAAGAACAACTTGAAATAATGGCGACTGCCAGAACATATTATCACCCATCAAGATTCTTGTCACTACGTAATATGTTGAAAACATGTGATCGATTAATAATATTGAATTTTGCGAAATGGAGTACGCTAGTGGTTGTTGTGGCTCTGCGGGTATCTATAATATAGTTGAAACAGAAATGTCTATGAAAATATTAGATTCGAAAATGAAACACACGAAAGCTACACAAGTTAACTACTGTTGTGACCGCAAATCCTGATTATTTACTACAAAAGAAGCTTAGTATCAAAAGAGAAGGAGTAAACGAATCTGTACGTGCAGTTCATATCGTCGACCTATCGCTAAAAAGCTGTAAGTCGAATTAGGCAATTTTTCTATCCTCATCACCCTCATTCAATTGTCTTTTCCCATCCCAGAAGTAAATACGAGGCAGACCCGATAACAACCAATATTCATGCAATAAGGTAGAGCTAACAAACAATATCAAGGTCCAATCTATTTGCCTCAAAAGAATCTCTCCCTTCGTAACTAATTTATGGCGAAGGCAGGTTGTCTAAGAACGTTTTCACTTTTTGATAAGAGTGGGGTTTTGACCTCCAATATTTGCTATATAAGTACCAACTTTATAATCTTTGGTTACATTTTTGGTACTTAAATTGGTTTTAAGTACCAAATTTATGATCTTGGGTTGCAATTCTGGTACTTAAATCGGTTTTAAGTACCATTTTTACTTGTTCGCTTTCTAGCTTTGGTTCTTATTCGTCATTGTATTCGCTTACAATAATTATTCTTCTTCCAGCAGGCGGCGTAAGGTTTTTCCTACTAATGATTTTGGAAGGCTATCTCGGAATTCGTATATTCGTGGTATTTTGTAGGCGGCAAGCCTTTCTCGGCAAAACTTCTCCAGCTCCTTTTCGTCTGTGGTCGCTCCTTCTTTCAAGACAATGTAAGCCTTCACTGTTTCGCCTCGGTATTCATCCGGAACTCCGACTGCGGCTGCATCCATTATCGCTGGATGTTCAAACAAGACCTCCTCAATTTCTCGAGGGTAAATATTGAATCCACTGGCGATGATGAGATCTTTTTTTCGATCGACAATGTAAAAGAAGCCTTGATCATCCATTTTGGCCATATCACCTGTATAAAGCCAGCCGTCTTTTAAGGTATTACTCGTTTCCTCCGGTCGCTTCCAGTAGCCTTTCATCACTTGTGGTCCTTGAATGATCAGCTCCCCTACTTCTCCGTTTTCAAGTTCTTTTCCTGTTTCCGGCTCGACTACCTTTGCGATTGTATCTGGAAAAGGGATTCCAATCGAGCCGAGCTTCCGTTTTTCCCATATGTTATTCGCATGGGTGACTGGTGAGGCTTCGGTTAATCCGTAACCTTCAATCAACTTACCACCTGTTATCTCCTCGAATCTTTCCTGGACCTCACCCGGTAATGGGGCCGCACCACTAATACATACATTGATGGACGATAAATCATAGTTCTTTATTTTTGGATGATGGATTAATGATAGATACATCGTTGGTGCTCCTGGAAAGGTAGTCGGCTTCATTTTGTCAATTAGCTTGAGCGCCATGTTTACATCAAACTTAGGGAGAAGAATAAGCATGCCACCTAATTTTATAGAAAGGTTCATGAGTGTAGTCATTCCAAATACGTGAAAAAAGGGGAGCATCGCCAAGTATCGTTCTCTCTTCTCCTCACTCCGATATACCCAAGCTCTCGTCTGCAACGTATTGGCGACAAGATTATAGTGAGTAAGCATGACACCTTTGGAAACGCCAGTTGTCCCTCCTGTGTACTGAAGCAATGCCAAATCTTCTTCCACATCTATGAGGACATTGATCGGCTTAGCTGGCGCATTAGATAGGAGTTTCTTAAACGAATGGGTATGCTGATCATAGCTGACCTCCATTGATAAACCGTCTTTTTTGGCCTTGATTGGGTACAGGATATTTTTAGGAAAGGGCAAGTAGTCCTTCATGGAAGTAAAAATCGTATGCTCTACTTCTACTTTCGGCAATACGTTTTGGACACGCTTAAACAAATGATCCAAGGCAATAACGACTTTCACACCAGCATCATTCAATTGATGCTCCAGCTCTCTTTCTGTATAAAGAGGATTGGTTTGAACGACGATCGCACCAATCATTAATGCTCCGTAGTATGCGATAATGGATGCAGGACAATTCGGGAGCATAATTGCTACCCGATCGCCCTTTTCGAGCCCTAACTTTTTTAAGCTATTTGCGAATTGATAGGTTTCTTTTAATAGCTGCTCATAAGTGATCTTTTTTCCATAGAAAAAAATTGCGGTTTGTTGCGGGAACTTTTTTGCTGTGTCTATCATAAATTGAGCCAAATTTTGCTTTGGATATTCGTATGACGGTGCGACTTCTTCGGGGTAGTACTCTAACCATACTTTTTCAGACATATCCAACTCTCCTTTTTGGCTATGGGCCTTTAAACGACATACTTCTCAGCTGCAATGACACGTGCTGCAATTTGCCTTTTCCGTTCTATCGTATTGATCGGTGTTCTGCGCGCTAGCTTTTTTAAGACAGATAGCTGTGTACTTAGCCTATCTCCAGACTCCACCTGAGCTAACGAATCCTTGGCGAGCGCTTCGATCGTTTCAAACGATTCGTGGACAAATACTTGCGTCATTGCGATGGCATTAGCCGCTTTCTCTTCGCCCTCTTTGGCAACTCGCTTTTTCGTTCTAAGAAACGCACTTTCCGCTGCATACACTTGGATCATGATGTCAGCTAAGTGACTGAGGATTTCTTGTTCTGAATCTAGCTTTTGCTGGTATTTTTGTACGGCTAGACCGCCAATCATGAGGAATATTTTTTTCGCCATCTTAATGAGGTACTCTTCTTGCTCCAAGAGCCCTGTAAACGTCCGTTGTGGCATAAAGGTAAGCAGCTCTTCTTGTAGCTGTTGTGCTTTTTGCATAAGTGGGAGTTCGCCCTTCATTGCTCGCTTAATCAGTGTCCCTGGTATGAGCAAACGGTTAATTTCATTCGTTCCCTCAAAAATTCGATTGATGCGTGAATCACGATAGATGCGCTCGATTTTATATTCCTTGATAAATCCATAGCCACCGTGAATTTGAACTCCCTCATCGGCAATAAAATCTAACGTCTCTGAACCAAATACTTTATTGATCGAGCATTCTAACGCATATTCAGCAATCGCTTTGGCAGACGCCACTCCTGCATCAGACCTGCTGAAATCAATCGCTTCCATACTCGAATCTATTAATCCAGCAGTCCGATAGACCATACTATCCAAAACATATGCCTTTGTATTCATTTCCGCTATTTTTCTTCGAATAAGAGAAAAGGATGAGATCGGCTGCTTGAACTGAACCCTTTCATTCGCGTAGGCTGATGCTTCCTCAATCGTATCCTTAGACGAACCGAGACAACCAGCGGCAAGCTTAAATCGACCAATGTTCAATATATTAAAGGCAATGAGATGACCTTTTCCAACCTCCCACAACAGATTTTCTGCGGGAACCTTCACCTCTTCTAAAATTAGGGGGCAGGTGGAAGAGCCTTTGATCCCCATTTTCTCTTCTTCTGGTCCGACACTAACTCCTTCCATCGTTCTCTCCACAATAAATGTACTAAAATCTGTTCCATTTACTTTCGCATAAACAATGAAAATATCAGCAAAAGCCGCGTTCGTAATAAACTGCTTTGTCCCATTTAAAATATAGTGCTTCCCATCCTCCGATAATGTGGCGGTTGTTTTGGCACCAAGCGCGTCCGAACCAGAGGATGGCTCTGTTAGGCAATAGGCGGCAATTTTTTCCCCACTCGCTAAGAGAGGCAGGTATTTTTTCTTTTGCTCCTCTGTGCCAAAATAAACGATCGGCAATGTACCAATCCCGACATGTGCACCAAGGGATAGACCAAACGATGATGCCTTTGATAATCGCTCACTAATTAATGTCGAGCTTATTTTGTCTAAACCAAGGCCTTCATATTGTTCTGGCACATCTGCACTAAGAAGCCCCAATTCTCCAGCTTTTTGTAGGAGCTTGACGGTGAGATCATAATTTAAGCTTTCAATCGCTTCATCCTGTGGCAAAATCTCGCCTTCGATAAAATCCTTTGTTGTTTCGCCAATCATTCGCTGCTCTTCGGTAAAATCCTCCGGTGTGATCACCGAGTTATAATCGACATCGTTAATGATAAAGCTTCCACCTATTATTTTTTCACCCATCATTTTCGTTCCCCTTTCTATCATGGTGCTTAGATTCGGCGAGTATCAATCTGGGTGCACTTCAAACACACCAGCTGCCCCCATACCGCCGCCTATACACATTGAAACGACCCCATACCCACCGCCTCGTCGCTTCAGCTCATAAAGTAAGGTTGAGGTTAACTTAGCTCCTGTACATCCGAGAGGGTGGCCAAGTGCAATCGCTCCCCCATTTACATTGACCTTCTCCTTATCGATATTCAATTCGCGAATGACTGGTAAGCATTGTGCTGCAAATGCTTCGTTTATTTCAAAAAGCTTGATCTCATCCTGACTAACCTTTGCCATATCGAGGGCTTTTGGAATCGCCTTGATGGGACCAATGCCCATAATCTCAGGCTCCACTCCAGCGACAGCAAAAGAGCGGAACGTTGCTAAAGGCTTTAAACCAAGTGCTTCGGCCTTCTCTTTACTCATCAACACACACGCTGCTGCACCATCACTCATTTGCGACGAATTTCCGGCTGTTACAGACCCTCCCTGCTTGAATGCAGGCTTCAGCCCTGCTAGTATGTCAACACTTGTATCTGATCGAATGCCTTCGTCTGTATCGACAATGCATTGCTTTTCCCAGCGCTTGCCGTTTTCATCGACACCCTTATGGACTGTGTGGACTGGGACAATTTCTTCCTTAAACTTCCCATCCTTCACAGCTGCAGCTGCTTTCTGGTGGCTTTCTACGGCAAAGTGATCCTGATCCTTTCGGGATACTTGATATCTTTCTGCCACTTCTTCTGCCGTAAAACCCATCCCCATATAGATTTCTGGCATTTCCTCAACGATCTGTGGATGTGGGGACATCTTAAACCCTGACATCGGGACATGACTCATACTTTCTACTCCTCCACCGATCACCACATCAGCATGACCAAGCATGACACGCTCTGCTGCAAACGCAATCGACTGCAAGCCGGACGAACAAAAACGATTAATCGTCATCGCTGGAGTGGATGCCGGAAAACCAGCGTATAGGGAAATAATTCTTGCCACATTTAAGCCCTGTTCTCCTTCTGGCATGGCACAGCCAATAATGATATCCTCCACATCCTCTTTTTTTAATCCGTTGGCCCGCTTGATGACCGCATTTAAAACCGTACTTCCTAAATCCTCTATCCGTGTTTGGGCAAATCCGCCTTTCTTTGCCTTTCCTACCGGTGTACGTGCAATCGATACAATCACTGCTTCTCTCACAAGGTTCACCTCATTTCTAAAATTAATTACGTAATGGCTTCCCTTTACTTAACATATACTGCATGCGCTGCCTAGTTTTCGGCTCCCCGCACAAGCTTAAAAAGGCTTCCCGCTCGAGATCAAGCATATATTGTTCACTCACTCGCGTCCCTGCTGGAACATCCCCTCCCGCTAATACGTGGGCCAATTTATTGGCAATTAACTGGTCATGGTCACTGATATAACCTGCCAGTTTCATTTGATAAGCACCTAGCTGCATCAATGCCTTCCCTTCACTACCGACGACACGAATATCCTCTTCTGGTTTCGTGGCATTGTCCTCTTGAACCAATCTTAGGGCAGCTTGCTTTGCTTCGAATAGAAGATGATCCTGATGGACAACAACAGTATCCTGCTCACGCAAATAGCCTAGCTTTTTCGCATCGAGAGCACTTGTTGATACCTTTGCCATACCGAGCGTTTCAAAAATTTTATTGACATATGGTTGTAAATCAACCTCTGGATTCGTAACAGTGAGGCTAAGACGAGAGATCAGCTCCTTACACCCTCCGCCTGCTGGAATTAAGCCAACACCAGCTTCGACTAATCCGTAGTAAGTTTCGGCTGAAGCAACAACCCGATCGGCAGGCAGACAAACCTCCACTCCTCCACCTAAAGTCATACGATGTGGGGCTGCAATAACCGGCTTTTCAAACCGCTTTAAGTGATACATCGTATTCTGGAACAAGCGGATAATATGCTCGACTTCGTCCCACTCTTCGTCCTGTGCTTCCATTAAGAGCATCATTAAGTTGGCACCGACACAAAAATTCCTTCCTTGATTGGCAATAACGAGCCCATCGTAATTGCTACGGACTTCCTTGATGCTTTCTTCAATCATCATTAAAATATCTGCACCGATCGCATTGTTGGGGGAATGAAATTCAAGACATGCGATTCCATCTTCCAGATCGATCAGACTTGCTCCGCTACTCGCTTTTATCACCTTGTTCTGCTCTTTTAGTGTACGTAGGGAGATCACTTTAGGGTTTGGCTCTAGCTGTTTGTAAGCACCATTTGAAACGAAATATGTCGTACCTTCCTTCCTTTTGTAAAAGGATGTATTCCCTGCCTCAATCCAATCTTTCACCCATTGCGGAACACTTGATCCTTCTTTTTCCATCCGATGGACCGATTTTTCCAATCCAATTGCATCCCATGTCTCAAATGGACCAAGCTCCCAATTAAAGCCCCATTTCATTGCTTCATCAATTTCCACGATCGAATCGGCAATTTCTCCTACCTTTTCGGCAGAATAAAGGAGGACTTCTTTTAGCGTATTCCAGGCTAGTTCCGCGTAACGATCCTCTGTACTAAAGAGCGCTCTAAGCTTCTGCTTCGCTCCTTTTGCCATTTTGGCAGCTTCCAAGGATGCCCCGGCTATTTTCTTTTGTGGTTCATATTCCATTGTTTGAACATTAAGGGAGAGAATCTTCTTCCCTTTTTCGTTCTTCACCTTTTTATAAAAGCCCTGCTCTGCCTTTTCACCAATCCAACCTTTATCAACCATCTGCTGTAAAATTTCCGGGACCTTAAACACCTTTTTCTCTGCTTCATCGCTTACTTTTTCATACATATTGTTAGCAATATGCACAAACGTATCGAGTCCTACTATGTCCAATGTTCGAAATGTCGCACTTTTCGGACGCCCGATTGCCGGTCCAGTACATGCATCGATCTCCTCAATCGTATAACCCTTTGCTAGCATTTCATTTAGGGTGACATGCATACTGTATGCTCCGATTCGGTTAGCGATAAAGTTCGGGGTATCCTTTGCGATCACGACACCTTTGCCGAGCTTATTCTCACAAAATGGACGCATCACATCAACGATTTCTGTTAGTGTCTCCTCACCTGGAATAATTTCTAATAGCTTCATATAACGAGGTGGATTAAAAAAATGTGTGCCTAGAAAATGCTGTTTAAATTCCGTACTACGCCCGTCGACCATTGCATTGATGGAAATGCCCGATGTGTTGGAGCTAACAATTATCCCCTTTTCCCACACTTTTTCCACACGCTCAAACAGCTGCTTCTTGATGGAAAGATTTTCGACAATCACTTCCACCACCCAATCGACTTCCTTTATTCGCTCCAGATCATCCTCGATATTGCCAGGAGTTATAAGTGATGCCAAATCCTCATCATACAGCGGGGCTGGCTTATTTTTTTTCAGTTTTTTTATTGCATTTACCGCTAAACGATTTCGGACTTCATTACTATCTAGAGTCAGTCCTTTTCTTTTTTCCTCCCCTGTCAATTGACTAGGAACGATATCGAGCAAGAGACAAGGGATCCCCACGTTTGCTAAGTGGGCGGCAATACTCGCTCCCATAACACCCGAACCGATTACAGCTGCACGTCGAATTTGTCTTTCCATACGATTACCCTCCTGTTCTAGATCATCCTGTAAGTTTGCTAGACTCGCCAAAGACAGCTTGCGCTAAGATTTCGGCAATATCCTTTGCCTCCACCTGCTCCTCTACCTCCATTGCCTTCGTGCCATCATCAAGCATGGTTAGGCAATACGGACATGCACTACTAATCACCGTTGGATTCACGTCAAGCGCCTGCTCCGTACGAGCGATATTCACCCGCTTTCCGGCCGTTTCCTCCATCCACATCATCCCGCCTCCAGCGCCACAGCACATGCCATTCTCCCGGCTACGAGCCATCTCCACTAACTCCACTCCTTTAATCGAACGGAGAATATTTCGAGGCTGTTCATACACATTGTTGTAGCGCCCGAGATAGCAGGAATCATGATACGTAATCCGTTCGTTCAATTCATACATTGGTGTTAACCGGCCCTCTTTCACTAGCTGATCGAGAAGCTCGGTATGATGAAGGATCTCCACCCCTTCTAAGCCAAACTCAGGGTATTCATTTTTCAGTGTATTAAATGTATGCGGACAGGCAGTCACGATTTTTTTCACCTTGTATTTCTGCAATGTCGCGATATTTTCCATGCACAGCTCTTGGAAAAGTAATTCATTACCCATTCTTCTTGGCGTATCTCCAGAGTTTTTCTCCTCATTTCCGAGAATCGCAAAGTTGACACCTGCTTCATGTAGCAATCTTACCAATGCTTTAGACACTTTGCGGCTACGATTATCGTAAGATCCCATCGAACCGACAAAGTAAAGCACATCAAAATCAGGGTTTTCCTTTACTGTCGGCACCGGAATCCCCTCAATATCTTCGGTCCAATTCGCCCGGTCTTTTCGATTAATTCCCCATGGATTCCCTTGGCGTTCAATGTTTTGCATCGCACGCTGGCCTTCATGAGGAACCCGGCCTTCCATAAGAAGCAAATGTCTCCGCAAGTCCACGATTTTATCCACATGTTCATTGCCGACTGGACATTGATCCTCACAATTCCGACAGGTCGTACATGCCCAAATCTCCTCCTCTGTCATCACATCACCAACAAGATTTAGCTCCTCTACCTTCCTATCTGTTGTCGACCACATCTGCTCTTGGAGCGTCATCGTCGGTTGAATCGTTGTTCCTTTTCCCCACTCGGCCTGTACTCCATCCACCTCTTGGACACTGTGTATTCCATAGGAAAGCTTTGGTACCCAAGGAGACTTTGAGGTAATGGCTGCACCCTTTTCTGTAAGGTGGTCTCGCATTTTTGCAATAAGGTGCATTGGGGAAAGAACCTTGCCTGTATTAGAAGCAGGACACGCATCCGTACAGCGCCCACATTCCACACAGGAATAGAAGTCGAGCATTTGCTGCTGGGTGAAATCTTCTATTTTTCCCACACCAAACGATTCGGCATTTTCATCCTCCAAGTCAAGGCTTCTCAATTGGCCAACTGGCTCTGTTCGCCTGAAAAAAATATTAATCGGAGCAACCATCAGATGAAAATGCTTCGACTGCGGAACATACACTAAAAACGCGAGTAAAATCAACAAATGTGCCCACCAAAACGTGTAATAGAGAATATTTACAGTGATCTCATTCAGTGACATGAATCCTGCTGCAATCACCGAGGAAATCGGAGCATACCAAGAAAAGGCCAGATCATGAACCACCCGCTCCAACCCTAGTGTGAGTAAAATAGATAACATTAAGGAAAAAATGAAATAAATTACGATACTAGGCTTCTTTCCTCTTTTTAACCGCGATAGCTTCTCCCCATAACGGCGATAGGCAGCATAGCCAACGGCAAGAAAAATGAGAAAAACTGTCATTTCCTGAAAGAGGTTAAAGACGTGATAGCCTGGAACCGGAAGTCTATCAGCCCCTAGACCTTTCACAATGATATCCAAGGCACCAAACTGTAGAATGATAAACCCATAGAAAATAATCACATGCATGATCCCGCTTTTTTTGTCCTTTAACAATTTCGTTTGACCAAATACTTGCAAGACGAGCGTCTTTAAGCGTTCATCTAGCTTTTTTTCTATTTCCACCTGCTTTCCTAGCTTCATATAAATGTAGCGATGGTAGACGACTTTTCCAAACAAATACAAGCCGTAACCAGTTACGAAAAGAAATGCTAGAAATTGCATCCATTGCCAAGCCACAATGATCGCTCCCTTCCTGATACATGGAGTTTTTGGACCATTTTTTCATTGCAAGAAACACACATGAAAATGTAAAGGCTCTCATACAAATATGGATATGAACCTGTTTAGAAGAAAATGCTAACCATTTGTTTTGGAAAGGAGAATGATGAATGGATATTTATGTGATCCTGAAACAAACCTTTGACACCGAGGAAAAAATTATCATAGAAGATGGTCAAGTTACCGAAGACGGTGTGCAATATGTCATCAATCCATATGATGAATACGCCGTGGAAGAAGCGATTCAAAAAAGAGAGGAGCTTGGAGGGAACGTTTTTGTTATTGCGGTAGGTCCTGAGCGGACATCAGAAGCCCTCCGTACAGCTTTGGCAATGGGAGCCGATGAAGCCATATTAATAGCGGATGAAAGAATTTGCTCAGACGAAAATACTGTATCCAAGGTATTAGCTTCCTACTTAGGCAGCCAAAAGGTTGATTTGATTCTAGGGGGTTATTTTTCCGTTGATAATGGCGCTGGTCAAGTCGCCATTCGATTAGCACAGCTCTTAGACATCCCACATGTCGGCTCGATTACGAAGCTCGATATTCGTGATGACAAAGCGATAGCAGATCGGGATGCAGAAGGTGACCTCGAACAAGTGGAAGTAACACTTCCTGCTGTTTTCACTGCACAGCAAGGGTTAAATGAACCACGTTACCCTAGCCTCCCCGGCATTATGAAAGCGAAGAGGAAACCTTTTAAGCAATTAACTTTGGATGATCTTGATATAGACGAAACCGAGCTAGCTCCAAAAACAGAGAGAATAGCACTTTCTCTCCCTCCCCAGAAAGAAGCAGGGCAAATTCTAAAGGGCGATACGGCTGAGCAGGTGAAAGAGATTGTGGAAAAACTGCGTCATGAGACAAAACTATTATAATAAGGAGGCATTCCTATGAGTAAAACCATTCTAGTCGTTGCGGAACACCTCGATGGAGCATTGCGTCAGGTCACCTATGAAGCAATGCAGGCAGCAAGATTGTCCTCAACAAATAACGATAAGCTCCATATTGCCTTGATTGGGCATCAAGTAGAAGACTTAATAGAATCACTTTCCTATGTGGCCTGTGAAAAAATATACGTGATCGACCACCCAGATTTAGAGCAGTACAATCCAGAAGCCTATTCGAATGCATTAAAACAAGTGATCGATATCTCGAATCCAGACGGTATCATTTTTGGACATACAGCGATCGGCCGTGATCTCGCTCCGAAAATTTCAGCAAGGCTTGATGCCGGACAAATTTCAGATGTAACTAGCATCGAGAACCTCGACGATCATGTGGTGTTCACCCGGCCAATCTATGCGGGAAAAGCCTTTGAGAAAAAGGTTTTCCAAAGCTCTCCTTGGGTGGTCACCATTCGACCAAATAATATTCCAGCAGCTGATTTAAGGGGAGAAAAAGCGGAAGTGGAACAGATCGAATACGCTAAGCCAGCATCTTTACGAACAGTGATCAAAGACGTCGTCCGAAAAACATCTGGAAAAGTCGATTTATCAGAAGCTAAAATTGTTGTCTCAGGCGGGCGCGGAGTGAAAAGTGCGGAGGGCTTTAAGCCTTTAGAAGAGCTAGCCGATGTCCTCGGTGGAGCAGTCGGTGCCTCAAGGGGGGCTTGTGATGCTGATTATTGTGACTATTCCTTGCAAATTGGGCAAACCGGCAAAGTTGTTACACCAGAGGTCTACATTGCCTGCGGGATTAGTGGTGCGATACAACACGTCGCTGGAATGAGTCAGTCGAAGATTATTGTTGCCATTAACAAAGATCCGGAAGCCCCAATCTTCCAAATTGCTGATTATGGCATTGTCGGAGACCTGTTTGAGGTCGTACCTTTACTAACGGAGGAATTTAAAAAGGTGGTAGATTAATAGAAGGTGTCTCCCTGAGACCCTTCTTTATTTTTCAAAATAGATCCAGCGATGCTCTCCTCTCTTGTCATAATACTGTTCTAATATTCGAAAAATCCGTCTCTTGGATACCAATTTACCACACCAATGATAAATAGCCGATGAAGTTATTTTTCGTTCAGGGAAGAGAAATTGATGCTCCTTACAAACTCTTATAATCGCATCACTACCTTTTTCGATATAATTACATAATCGACATTCGATGCTTTGTTTTTTTGGATGTGTATTCATTTCACCACACTGATCACAAGGAATCCCTTTCTGTAATTCTTCATATGGATAGGTTGGAAATGGGTTAAATGGAGGATGCTCGATGTGATTTGTTAGAAGTTTTTCGGAAGCTTGTTTTTCCTGGGAGGTGATTTTAGCAGTGGCTGGAAAATGCATGATAAAGCGGTTGATTTGTGTTGGTAAGATCAATTGTTTATCAAGTGGAGCTTGAAAGATGGAACACTCGGGGTTTACAAATATGACATAGGATAGTAAGGGAAGATTTATGTTTAATGACTGAAGTAAGCGTCGGAGTACGGAATGCGCTCGATCACGCTGCGCTATCGGATTATCGATTTCCACATCGTTTACCAGCCATAATTTATCATCATGCCAATAATATTCCCCTTGGAAGTTTTTTATCTCAAACAAGAAGATCTTTCCGTTTTTCAATAAAATAGTATCGATTTGACAATATTTACTATGGTGTAGGAATAAGTCTTTTAAGATGATATGCTCTCCCTTTAGCTTATCCAAGTATGTATCAAACATCACCTCCCCCTCAAAACCTTTCGCTAAACTTCGGTACCGTTTTTTCTCTTCTTCGGTTAGTGGCTTGCGTTTAGACAAATACTCGTAAGCGATTAATTCATTAGGTTTTTTTCTAGGTTTTGCAATCATTAGGTATACCTCCTTTTATGACATATGATAACATAAATTAGCTGAGATAAGAATAAGTGCGTAATGAAGGGCATGAGAGTTCATTTTGGCGCTTAGGGCCGGGGTTTAAGTGCCAAATGAGACTCATTATTTTTATTTTTGGTACTTAGGCGGGGTTTAAGTGCCAAATGAGACTCATTATTTTTATTTTCGGTACTTAGGCGAGGTTTAAGTGCCAAATGAAACTCATTATTTTTATTTTTGGGACTTAGGCGAGGTTTAAGTGCCAAATGAGACTCATTATTTTTATTTTTGGTACTTAGGCGGGGTTTAAGTGCCAAATGAGACTCATTATTTTTATTTTTGGTACTTAGGCAGGGTTTAAGTGCCAAATGAGACTCATTATTTTTATTTTTGGTACTTAGGCGAGGTTTAAGTGCCAAATGAGACTCATTATTTTTATTTTTGGTACTTAGGCGAGGTTTAAGTGCCAAATGAGACTCATTATTTTTATTTTCGGTACTTAGGCGAGGTTTAAGTGCCAAATGAGACTCATTGTTTTTATTTTCGGTACTTAGGCGAGGTTTAAGTGCCAAATGAGACTCATTATTTTTATTTTCGGTACTTAGGCGAGGTTTAAGTGCCAAATGAGACTCATTATTTTTATTTTTGGTACTTAGGCGAGGTTTAAGTGCCAAATAAGACTCATTATTTTTATTTTCGGTACTTAGGCGAGGTTTAAGTGCCAAATGAGACTCATTATTTTTATTTTCGGTACTTAGGCGAGGTTTTAAATGCCTTTTTGAATTTTAGCTCTTAGAAGAAATTCTTAGATAATATCCGTCTGGATCGATAATTCTAAAATCATCCAGCCCCCATGGCCTACTTGTCAGTTCCGTTTCGATAGGATGCCCACTTGTGACTACTTTTTGATAAATATCTTTCACTTCTTCTACTTCTAAAACGATTTCTACGCCTAAACCAAATGGCTGTCCCCTACGAGCTTTCAGGGGATGACATCCCGGCAAATTTTCCATTTCACTTATTCCTAGCACCACATCCCCTTTCCTTACAGGTAGGTAATTTTTATTCCTATCTTCTGGCAAGCTAAAACCTAGCACATTATGATAAAATTCGATGGACTTTTCTATATTCCTCACGAATAATTCCAGTCTTAGTTTCATTTTGGGATTTCCTTTCTTAAAAACTACCAGATTTCCTTATTATGTTCTTCAACATCTCCCATATCCAGTACTCCACCTTTTTCAACCCTCAACGAATATTTCAAATAACCATGCGTCTCTGCCTTCAATCCTTCCATATCAAATCCACTTCCATTATATAATACAGATTCATATTCATAACCTTGTTCATCGAGAATATTTTTTACCTTTCTAGCTGCCGAAAGAAAATCTTCTTTTGTTTGTTCCGTTGAATCTAGTTGTACAAAAATTTCCATCGGTTTGTCTAGTGCTAGTTCCTTACTCCATTTGACATCATCTTCAAATTTTCCTTTTAATACTTCCAATTGGATTTCCACAAGATGAATTGTGTCCATTTTCTCCGAAAGCAGTGGGGAAATTTCCTGATGTGCCTGTTTACTTAAACGATTCGCCATTTCTTGGTCTAAATTTTCATAATAGATGCCATCCCAGCTGACGGTTGGATTGAAAAAGCCTCTGACCTTAAATTCATATTGCTTTACATTGCCTTTTTCGTCTGTAGAACCAACCTCAATGACGGAATATTGATATTCACTGAATTTAAAATTATAAAATCCTTCTTTAATTTGAAGCTCTTGGTCGAAATAGGTTTCTTCCAAATAGTCTTCTAAAACCTCTTTAGAGATATATTTGCTTATTGGATTTCCATTAAACGCATTGTATAAAAAAAGCACAAATCCGATTATCACCACAAGAAGCACAACGAAGAATAGCTTCTTTTTATTCATAAGATGTCCTCCTTTTTTTTCAGCTTTTTAAATAAAAGTCCAATGACACTTCCAATTAATGCGAACAAATAATGTATAGCGGATACCATAACTGACGCTTGGAGTACATCAAATCCATACATTAACATGGAAAATTCAGCATCGATTTGACCGGCCAAATAAGCGGAAATCCCTTCTATTACAGACCAAATAAAAATCGGAATAAATGAAAAAAGAAAGACCATTTTCATATCGGAATAAAAGAGATAAATCAATAGACCTAGTACAGTATACCAAAGAATGAAGCCAAAACTATCGTTTATTAATGCTGTTTTAATCGCTAATAGGAAAGAAAGTCCAACGAAAATAATTTGGTATAGGGAAAGTCTTCGATTAATCTTTTTGAACATCTTATCCCGATCAGACTCCGATGTCTCAGGGATCTCTTCTTTTTCTAAAGGATTCTGAAGTACTTTTGCAAGTTTTTGAAGCTCTTCATTTTTCTCCATTTGTTCTTCTATCCATTCCTTAGTCGCATCACTCAACAACCCTTCCTGATATAGAGGAAGGAGATCTTCTACTATATGTCCAACATGTTTATCCATTTTGATCATCCAATTCTTTTTGAATTATTAACTTAGCTCGATGGAAAATAATCCGCGTATGGTTTTCACTCTTATTGACTAATGTTGCAATTTCCTTAAAAGACAATTCACCATAAACTCGTAACATAACAATTTCTTTGGGGACATCTTCTAATTGATTAATAGCCTCATTCAACGTTTTTTGTTTTTCCTTTTCCAACAGTTGTTCCTCAGGAGAAATCGGGTTACGTTCCTCTTTGGGGAGCTTTTCTAGAAGAAGATTCTGATACCTTTTGCTTCGATAAAAATTTCTTAACCGATTTTTGGCAATCGCAAAGAGCCAAGTATCTAAGGTAGACTCATAGGAAAACGTATGAAACTTTTTAATCGCTTGATAAAAAACCTCTTGGGTCAGGTCTTCAGCTATTTGTTTATTAACTGTTTTCACATAAAAGAAGGCATAAATTCTCGGATACACCTCTTTGTAAAGTTCCTCTAGTTTCATAACGCTTCCCCTTCTCTTAGATCCTAACAGTTAAGCCCGTTTTTATCTGTTCATATGATTAGTAACACGAAAAGAGTGTTTGTTACAAAAAAAGTATTTTTTTTGATTGGATATTATTACTTTGGACATTTCTATATTAGTTTCCTGAACGTAAAAAAGACAAGGCTTAATACCTTGTCCGATACTTGGATCATAATATTTAATTATTTGTGTGCTTGGATTAGATACAGTGGTCAGGGGTATAAAACACCTCGTCAATTTTATTGTTAAAAGGTTTTAAATATAACATAAGCATCCATTCCGTGAAATTACGTTCTATTTTGCTATTAAATTAATGAAGTTACCTTTCTATCTTCACCCTTTAAACCAATCAAGTTAGATCTGTAAATTTCAAATTCACAAGAAAATACTATTTCGTCCCTTACGAAACTTTCAACTTCTACCGTTGTACGACGTTTTCCCAAATCTGTTCCTTTTACTTTCGCTTTCGCAATAATCATTTCATTTTGTTTAACCTGTTTTAGAAAATGGATGTTAGCCTTCGATGTTAAAGCCAATTCATCATTTATAACTGCTATCGCTAATGAATTAGCTTGTGCAAACAGGTAATGTCCTCGAACAATCTGATTACGACTAAACACATGTTCCTTTTCTTCTATTTCTAAAATAGATACTGCAGATTTCTCCAGTTCTAAATCAATAATCTCTCCGATTACTTCTTCAATAGGTAATGATCGAATCTCTTCCTTGAGATTATGATTGGCAATATCTTTTATGCGGTCTCTTAATCCTGGAATAGATAACTCAAGTCGGTCTAATCTTATGGTTTGTATACTTACGTTAAGTTTTTTTGCTATATCCTTATCCTTTATAAACGGAGTCTCCGAAATTAGTTGTTTTAGCAATGCTTGTCGTTTCTCTTTTTTCCCCATCATGTCACACACCTTTTGCATTACTTCTGGTTGGAGAGAACTTCGATTCCTACATCTATTGTTTTCTCTCTTCCCATAAAATTTAATAATATTTTCGCTCTATTTTTACGTTTATCTATCTTCCTAATAATACCTTCCATTCCTTTTAGAGGACCAGATTTAACCAATACTTTTGAATTTTCAATATATACTTTTGAAAAGTCAATGATGTCATCTTTACTAAGTAGCTTTAATAAAGGAATAATTTCTTCCTCATCTATCTTAGTAAACGTTTCTCCCGTATTTTTCGAATAATATCCGCCCCTGTTTACAAGTCTATAAAAGTTAGGTATCTTTTTAATTTTGTGGTAGATATAAGAATTCATATTAGTTTTTACTAGAACATAACCGGGGAATAAGTATCTTTTTACATGATAGACCTTACCTGATCTCCTCTCAGGAATCTTCCTTTTAGGAATGACCGAATCCAGTATGGTGTTATCAAAATTTAATTTAAGATTTTTTTGAACCTCTTCTTCCTTTCCAGACTCTACAAAAAGCGCATACCAATCCATCATAAACTACCTCTCTTTTGTTTATATTTAAATCTCACGCTCTAGGCATTTTGAAATGCAATAAACGTGAGTAAAACATCTTTTTTGAATTGAATGATGCTTTTGTCTCTTCCCACTTGGGAGATCTTTAAATAATTATTGTGTTATTTATTAGAGAATTGAAGTTCTTAAAAACTGGAATCATGCTTAACTTTTAAATAGTGGAATCATTTATGAAGTAACTTAGAAGAGAGTTTTTTATTTACTGGAAATGCTATTCATCGATATCTTTCCCATTAATATAACTGAAAAAATCACTTGGAGTTTTTTTACTTATAAGACTATTTCTACATCAATTTACGATTTCCTCCTTTTTTTGATAAATTTTACACTTTTTTATTATACAAACATCAAATTGTACTTAGATTTTTTCTTTTTTCTTACATATTCTCTTGCACCCAGCCTTGATTTTCTACATACCATTTTATTGTTTTCTTTAGACCAAATTCGAGAGTATATTGGGGTTGCCAGCCCAATTTTTTAATTTTGGTTGCATCAATTCCATACCGGCGATCATGACCTGGACGATCTTTTACAAAAGTGATTAATGATTCCGGTTTTTCTAATTCAGCCAAAATCATTTTTACGATTTGTAAATTGGTCTTTTCGTTGTTACCACCAACATTATAAACAGATCCAACTTTACCCTTTTGCATAACCAAATCGATAGCCCGACAATGATCTTCCACATATAACCAATCACGTACGTTAAGACCATCCCCATAAATCGGCAAAGGTTTATGATTCAATGCATTCATAATAACCAATGGAATTAATTTTTCTGGAAATTGATAAGGGCCGTAATTATTGGAACAACGAATAATAGTAACAGGTAAACCATAAGTTTGATAATAAGAAATTACGAGCAAATCGCTGCCTGCTTTACTTGCAGAGTATGGGCTACTTGGGGCCAATGGAGTCTCTTCCGTAAATAACCCAGTCTCTCCCAATGAACCATATACCTCATCTGTTGAAATCTGTAGAAATCGTTCTACTGCGTATTTTTTTGCCGTATCTAGTAATATTTGAGTACCTAGGATATTCGTTTTTACAAAAATATCAGGATCGAGAATACTTCGATCAACATGAGATTCCGCAGCAAAATTTACAATCCTATCAATGCCCATTTTGAATATATCTTCTAGTAGAACTCTATCCGTTATACTACCTTTCACGAAATGAAAATTTGGATTTTTTCTAAAAGTAATTAAATGCTTATGGTTTCCAGCATATGTCATTGCATCTAGAATAATAAATTTATCATCAGGATGCTCACTGGACATATAATTTAGAAAATTACTGCCAATAAAACCTGCTCCACCAGTAACTAATACTTTCACTATTTTTCCTCCATTAAAATTCTAGAATACTTTCATCTATATTAGCTTTAGCAAACGGTTCATGATATTCGGCTAACCGAATTAGATATTTTCCATACTCACTTTTTTCTAAAGGAATGGCTAATTTAAGTAGTTTGTCCCTAGATATGTATCCTTTTCGAAAAGAGATTTCTTCTATACATGCAACTTTTAAACTCTGACGTTTTTCAATCGTTTGTATAAACAATGATGCTTCTATTAATGATTCATGAGTTCCCGTATCTAACCATGCAAATCCTCGTCCTAATAGCTCGACCGTCAATTGATTGGACTCTAAATATACCTTATTCACATCTGTAATTTCTAACTCCCCTCTTTTGGATGGTTGGAGGGTTTTAGCGATATCAACGACTTGGTTATCATAAAAGTACAATCCAGTTACAGCATAGTTTGACTTAGGATAGGGTGGCTTCTCTTCAATAGACAGAACAGTACCATCATTATTAAATTCAACCACACCAAATCTATTAGGATCACTGACATAATATCCGAAAATCGTCGCTCCCATTTGTTTTAAAGAAATTCTTTCTAGTATTTTAGTAAAGCCATGTCCATAAAAAATATTATCTCCTAATATTAATGCTACATGATCATTGTTAATAAATTTTTCCCCAATTAAAAAGGCTTGTGCAATTCCATTAGGAGAATCCTGTACGGCATAAGAAAGATTAATTCCAAGATGTGAGCCGTTCCCGAAGAGTTGTTCGAATCTAGGTATGTCTTTAGGAGTAGATATGATAAGAATCTCACGAATTCCAGCTAACATCAGTACTGATAAAGGGTAATAGATCATAGGTTTATCATATACTGGAAGTAACTGCTTAGAAATGGATTTGGTTAATGGATAAAGTCTTGTCCCACTGCCACCAGCTAATATAATTCCTTTCATTTGATATACCAACCTTTTCTATCCCTAAATATTTTTTAGTGTAACCAATGAACATTGCATCTTAAATGTTGAAATATCGGTGGGCTCACGCAAATTATTTCCCGGGTAAGAATTTCTTACCCGGCTAAACTATTCCACCGGTTTTTCACCAACGGCTAGGCACAATTGGCGGACAATGGCATGATGCTTATCTTGCACCATCTTTCTCCAGCCAACGGAAACCTTTGCAAGATCTTTACTGGATAAAAAACCATCCTTCATTAACTTATATGGAATACCTACACCTTCTGATTGAAAGAACATTTCATCCCCTAATAAACTGCTATGAGCATTGACAATATCAAACTGTACATTGGAGAACCCACCATCTTTTAAAAGGATCGGCAATTCCCTTCCAATTTTAGGATTGCCTCCTTCTGCAAATCTTGCCTGACAGTAGGCATCATATAACTCCCTTAAACCCGGAACAGGAGGGTAGGTCATAATATGCATTTCAAAATCATTATCCACTACCATTAACTTTCCGCCTGGCTTCAATATACGGTATATCTCCTGAACCGCTTTTATCGGTTCGGGTAAATGTTCCAACACCAAGCGAGTAATGGCAACATCATAGCTGTTATCCTCCATTCCTGTTTGCATAATATTACCTTCATGAACTTGCCATCTTTTTTGGTTTTTTTCCCTTAAATAATCTTTGGCATAATTGGCTAACAAGGGGTCAATCTCTAGTCCAGTTACATTTGCTTGTGGGATATGGTTTAATAGCTTCTCTATCAAAAAGCCTGGACCAGAACCTAACTCGATAATCGTTGTCGCGTTTGCCAATCCATGCTCTTGATAGTGCCTCCATTCATTATCCCAAAATAAATTAACCTGCGCCTTTAACCGTTTTATTTCACCTTGAACATCATTAGCTATAGAAGCAATCTGATAAGAACCCGACGAATTCATCATTTTTCTAGCAGGAAAATGGGATATTCCTGCCTTCCCCCCCTTCAAGAGATGCTAATAGATGCAAAAAAAGATATATTTAATCTTACTATCATCCAGAAAGATTAGTTGCTTGAAAGTTTTGAATGTTGACTATCATTGGGAGTGGGATGTTGATGTTTGACTTGGGGATAATTCTTGATCCATCTCATTTTGTAGTCGCTTTAAGCTGAAGGCAACAAATGCCACAGAAACAACTGCTGAGCAAAAATCTGAAATCGGTCCAGAAATGAATACTCCTTGGATACCTAAAAATTGTGGTAGAATTAGTAACGCAGGGATTAGGATCACCACTTGTCGGACTAAGCTGAGAAAAATGGATTGTTTGGCCTTACCTAATGCTTGAAAATACCCCGCCCCGATAATTTGTAAACCGATGAGTGGAGTAAAGAGCAGGAAAATCACCATCGCACGACCACCGAATTCAACTAATTCTTCATTCTGGTTAAATATAGAAACTAGGCTTTCTGGCATAAAATAAATAAAAAGAGAAGCAAACACGGCAAAAACGGTGGATAATGCAAATGCCGAAACTAGCATACTTTTAACTCTTTTATAGTTCTTAGCCCCGAAATTATAGCCAATAATTGGCTGAATTCCCATGCTAATACCCCAAATCGGGAGCATAATAAAGGTTTGTACTGCATTAACGACATTCATTCCTGCAATTGCCGTACTTCCACCATACTTTAGCAGGACATTATTCAACACAATCATCTGCACGCTGGTCGCCATCTGTGTAATAAAGGATCCTACTCCCAAAGCAAAGATTCGCCCGACCAAAGTTCCGCTAAGCCGAAGGTTTTTTACACGAATTTTTAATACACTTTTACCTGTAAAAAAGTGAGACATTACCCAAATGAAGGATATCAATTGAGAAATTGCTGTTGCCAGAGCTGCACCTTCCATTCCCCAATCAAAGCCAAAAATAAAGATAGGAGCTAAAATGACATTAAGTATAGAACCAATCAACAAAGTGAGCATCGATTTTTTGGGATTACCATCAGCCCTGAGAAAATTATTCATGCCCGATCCCACGATCATAAAAATACTGGCTATGAGGATTATGCGCGTATAATCTGCTGCAGGTGTCAATATTTCTTCATTTGCACCAAACGCTGTTAGAACGGGCTCCAAAAAAATCCAGCAGAGAACCGTGAATACTACGGAAACCGAAATTAAAAGGGTTAATGCATTCCCCATTACTCGCTCGGCTTCTTCATTATTTTCCTCTCCTAGGCGAATAGAAGTCAGTGCGGTTGCACCTGTACCTATAAGATTGGAGAAGGCCATAATCGTCATCATCACTGGAAAGGCTACAGCAATGCCGGCCATCCCAATGTCACCCACCCCATTACCAATAAAAATCCTATCAACGATATTATAGGAGGCACCAACAAATAAACCGATAATCACAGGTAATGAATAAGTAAAGAGTAACTTAACTGTATTTTCCTCAAGCATAGCTTTTGTTTTGTCCATATTTCTCCCCCGTTTTTTAAAAATTTTTTATTTCAATAAAATGATATTTCTTCATAATCAATATCGTAAATTAGGCGTCCTACCTCCTTCATCCGGGCCTCATCCAACTGTTGCATAAACTCCATATATTTTTCCTCCCACTCCTCACTTGCTTCTGTACCATCAGCAACAATGTCTAGAAACTCACGATCATCCCCTCGTAATTCTTCATAAAAGACAATTTTAGCAAAAATAGCCAATTCAATATCTCCGAATGTAGCAAAAAGCGCATCATATTCGTCACCAAATAAGCTCCCCGAATTTAGTAAGTCTAAATAATCATGGAGAGAAACGAAATGATCCCGAATGATTCGAACTTTTTCTTCCAGATTGTCGCTTTCCATGATCTGATCTACCAATTCTCGCATTTTCATATCACTCATACGATCATTCTCATTTAACATTAGTACCATTGGTTTTTCGCGTTCTTCCTCTTCTCGAATAATCAGCATTTCAAAATTACCAATCTCGGTTGCGTTGTTTACCCTTTGAATTAATTCATCGCGATACAAATCGATATAATGGTTAAGTGCTTGATCCGTTTGAAGCTCCTCCTGTAATCTGCTAAATGCTTCATGAATTAACCTGATCCTTTGATCCGCATCACATGTTGTAAACATTCGGTTCAACTGTTCATATTGAAAATCAGAAATTCTAACCTCATTAGCCTTTCCTCCGGCAAGCAGTGAGAATACAGCATTGTTTATGATTAATTCAAAGATATTAAAAAGCTCAATCTGATAGTTAAAGCGGTGTTTTTTTCCGAAATTTTTCAACACATACATTAAATCTGAATGACTAAATAGATGACAAAATTTTGTCTCCATTAGCAATCGTTCTAGATACTGTTTCATATAAAAAACACCTTGAAGTCGCATATCATCAATGGCTAGAGGATAGTCAATACTTGCCATCGTATTTTGGGCTTCAAAAACAATATCATAATGGTTCATAAAAACAGGTAAGGATTCATCGATGGTCATATTATAAGCATCCACTGGGACATCTAGTTGCATCTCTACTACCTCTCGATACAGCTGTTTGGACTGTTCAAAATACTGACTAAGTAATTCTAGGCCTTTTTCATGTATTTTTTTTACACTGTCGGTATTTAAATGAGAAATAGCCTCTTCTGGTTCGTTAAAATGAAGGGTATAGGCATCCATGGCATACATCAGAGAAACCATAATCCCTTGTGCTTTATCCGATGTCACGGAAGTACTTTCCCCTTGGGTATGCTTCCGTATTAATTGCTGCAGGATCTGCATAATCTCTATCTGTATCTGGTAAACCTTCTGACCTGTAATAAGCCCCACCCGCTGTCCTTCATATAAAAGAGACATGGTATATTGATTTCGCGTTAACTGTGAACGATCAATCTTAATATTAGAAATGGAGCGTTTACCATCTTGCGAGTTATCTAATTCCATGTTTTATCATCACCTTCAAAGGAGGACTCATTACTTAACAAATCCCTTCTGAAATTTTCTGCGAGTTGCTCCATTCTACTTCTTAATAGCTCTACCGATCCAGCACAGGGTCCATTAAAATCCTCCATCATCTGATGAATAAGTTTCACATCCCCGATCTTATCTTCCGTTTCATTTCTAAGATGATAAAAAATCTCCTGAAGATCGTTTAGTGTCTCCACATAATGTTCCTGGTTCATATAAGGCGAGGCAGCAAATACTTCAATTAATTCCTTTAACACTTCGGTGCTTAATTCGACTCGTGCATAGTCATGAAGGACTTTATTTCTAGAGGTAATCAGTGTTTTGACATCATTTGGTGTAAGAACAAGGCCGTGTTCTTTAATTTTTTTATTTAAATCGAGTAATTCCGTCATTGTTTTCGACTGAGGAGATAGTTGGACGGAATTCAAAAAACGGGATAAATCCATAGCCTTTCTTCCTTTCTATAAACTTCTAAAAAATGTGTTGACTTTTACATTAAAATATGATATGATTATAGTGGAGCATTTTAATGTATTGTATTATGAATTTATCCCATTTGTTTACATATGTCAATAGGTTTATTCATCTCATTACATAAACGAACCCCCTGTTTGTGATTCTAACAGGGGGTTATTGCTGTCATAGACCTATTATGAGATATTTCTTTCCTCCTTAAAAATATTTAAAATCTCAACGGCTTTTTTATAGCCGCCCGCTTTCTCAAAAGAATGTTTGATTCTTCTCAAATTGTCACGATATTGGCTCTTTTGCACGGAGTCGAGCGCTTCTCTTAATATATCTGAGGTTAATGTTTCTTTATCTAGCGTTATGGATGCCCCCAGCCTAGCAAACCGATCAGCCATATAAGGTTGATCCCCACCAATAGGCAGCACTACAAAAGGAATTTCTTGATAGACTAAATCACTTGTGGTATTTAAACCGCCATGCGTAACAGCAACCTGTGTATATTTAAGTATCTCATCTTGGGGAACATAATTTCTCATAATCACATTATCTGGAATATCAAATGGAGAAAGATCCGTATTATAGGCAGTGATGACTACAACGGTGTCTTTTTCATGACGAAAGGCTTCAAAAAATATGTTATAAACATCTAAATTCACTTTATTAAAGGCTGTTCCTAAGGAAATATAGATCACTTTTTTATCTTTCAATTGATCAAAGGGAAAATCCATCTTTTCCTTTAATGTACTAACAGGTCCACCAATAAATCGAAAACTTTCATCATAATCGACGGGATTAGTAACAAAGTAATCAGAAGTGTAGGCAATATTCAGGTCGGCATAATGTGGGGACATCCCCATTAAATTTGGAACTTCTATACGATAAGCCTCATTCATCCTCTTTACCATGGTTTTGTATTCTTTAAAAGCTGGATGATCATACATTTTCTCCATTCCAGCCATATTTTTATTTGCTGGCAATAATTCTTCAGGCCTAGCGAAAACTGCATGAGAAGCGACAGTTGGAACTTTTAAAATTTGACCAATGATATGACCAATAGGATACATGGAATCATAAATGAGGTAATCAATGGATTCATCAGCAATTTCATCCAAAATATGATGAACCACCTTTTCTGTTGATAACACCATCCTTAAAGCTATATCAAAAAATTGCTCATTCTTCTTCAGATGAGAATTTTCTTTGGGTAGTTTGGCATGCTCTCCAAGACTTCTAAAAATTGCTCCCGT
Organism: Gracilibacillus sp. JCM 18860; assembly: GCF_055395245.1. Taxonomy (NCBI): domain Bacteria; kingdom Bacillati; phylum Bacillota; class Bacilli; order Caryophanales; family Bacillaceae; genus Gracilibacillus; species Gracilibacillus sp. JCM 18860. Next base: position 3,750,261 of record NZ_AP043868.1, on the reverse strand, counting down.
TTTAGCAATCTTCTTCTGATAATCATCTGTACAAAAGTAAATCACTTCGTCTCCTTGATCGACTAATTCCGTCACCAAGCCTAACGTTGGATTCACATGGCCATGTGAAGGTCCATTTAAAAATAATACCTTTGCCATTTATACCACTCCCCTGTTATATTCAAAATATTAATGATGTAATCCCCGAGCCATCACTTGGTCTAATTGCTTTCTTAAATGCTCCATTCCTTGTCTTGTGGCATCTATTGCATCTAGCTCTCCTTCATATTCAAAGGAACAATATCCTTCATAACCATCTGATACCATTTTGGTAAATAGCGACGAATAATCCATTACCCCTTGGCCATGAGCCACTGATTTTAAATATCTCCCATCTACAGACTGGGTCTCCGTTTCCTCTGTTACGAACTGCCAATCTTTTAAATGGACATTCACCGTGTATTTTTTTAGCATTTCATAGGCTTTAAGAGGATCCTCTCCTGCCACTAACATATTGCCATAGTCAAAGGTTAATTTGAGTCCAGGGACTTGATCCAAAATATTTGTCACTTCAGCTACACTGCAAAAAGGGGTCTGGAGTGCAGGATAATTTTCAATTGTTAGCACAACACCTTTCGATTCGGCATAAGGTGTAATCTTTTGTAATGCAGAAATAATGCGTGGTAGCCCCTTTTGTTTATCTTCTTCACTGGCAATAAACTGTGGAATAGCCGGCACCAGCATTACCATTGGTGCGGAAAGCTCCACTGCCTTATCAATAATTTGCTGACAGAGTGCTATATTGTCTGAATGGGTATCCTCCTGCTGTACTGCTAAATCAACAAAGGCATTGATACATGAAATCTTCATCTGATGATTTTCCAACATTGTTTTAATTTCTCCGGTTGGCCGACTAAAATCAAACATCAATAACTCAATCGCATCAAATCCTTCATTTTCGGCAAATGCAATAACATCCTCCAACTTCATTTCTCCAGAACGCATCTTAGAAACTAGTGAATATGTCATTAAACTAAATTTCATTTTACCTTCATTCCTTCCCTTTATTTAAACTATTATTATTCATACAATTTCTTGCATAACGACACAATATCCGCTTGTGAAGCCGGATCGAACAGTAGTGTCATATGGCTAGTAGATTCTACATCTAACAGGTGAAAACGAGGGAAAACCCTCACCCACTCCTCCCAATAACTTGTATGATCAATACTAAAGTCATCTCTATCCGTTGTCATATAGGACATAAGCTCACCATAAAATAAACCGCTTTGATTTCGGACATAATAGCAAGTAACCTCGGAAGCATTCGGCAGGGTCGATAAAGTGTACTGCTCTATTTCAAATGCCTCCTGCATTCGTAAATGCCGCAGAAACAAATCCAATAATGCCTCCTCCGATAACGTTAAAGAAAGCCCTCGTTCTCTTCCAAGTCGGATTAGTTCTATCAAAAATGACTTCTCATCGTTATACTCAGGAATTTCTTTGTTATGAATCAGGTTTTTCAAAATGTGATCTGCTTCCTTCTTGTTACGATTTAACAATGCCATATTAACTGCTTGCAAGGCTTTGCTTTGAGGACTGAGCTGTATTTTTTCCCAACTAGAGAGATCAGGAGAATCTATCAATACCAGAGTGCTAACGGTCTCTCCTGCCTCCTGCAGTTGACGGATGACTTCATATGCCAATACTCCTCCTAAAGAATACCCACCTAAATCATAGGGACCTTTCGCCTGCTTGCTTTGGATTATTTTGACATAATACGCGGCTATTGCTTCCACTCCTTTTATAGGAGTATGTTCTGTCAAATGTCCTTTCGCCTGTATCCCATAAAATGGTCGTTTGCTTTTTTCTGCAAGCATTTGAAATCCTTCTACTCCTCCACCTTCCCCGTGTATCCAAAATACCGGTCTTCCACTAAAATGCTGATTCAAATGAAGAAGTTCTGGAAATTTGGATGTGGCAGAGGCTACATGAAACGCTGGCATTATTTTTTCCATCACTTCTGGTCGATTGACAAGGGTTTTCTCTTGCATCACCCATTCTTTTTCTACTACCTTCGTTAAGTCTTCCTTTAGGTTTGTCACCATATGTTGCTTTAACAGTGTCAAGGATTCCCTCGGCTTCTCGGCCAATTCTCTCGCTAACTTAATTGCATAAGGCAAGACATCCTTTCTCGGAAGAACAGGAACCAACGCCCCTCGCTCGGCCAGTTCAGCACCCTTGAAATTTTTTCCGGTAAATAAAAACTCCTGTGCCAAAGGATGACCCAAAACACGAGGCAAAATCAACGTTGCTCCATCACCAGGTGTAAAACCATAACTCATATGATTACAGGCATATTTACTTTCCCGGCTCATAATAACAAAATCACAAAACATACCTAGGCATAACCCTCCTCCCAAGCCATGCCCTTGCATTGCTGCAATAACGGGAATATCACACTCCATCGACAAACTATAGAGATGAAGATCCGTCATTTTCGCTTTGCCCTCATACAGTGCCAACAAACCTTCTTGTGTGCCACCACAGGCAAAATACGTATCATAACCTGTAAGGATAACCACTTTGCAATTTGTATTGTTTTTTAACGATTCAAAAGCTTGCATAAGACCAGAAATCAATTCTGTAGAAAAAGTATTTTTATGTTTACGATCTTGCATGGAAACCTGGACAATCCCTGGTTCAATCTCTCGACAATCGACGACTGAATCTTGTAAAGTTAAGGCTTCTTTTTCCTTCCGTTTTCCTTGATCACCCCCTTCCTCTTGAGGTGATTGATCTAGAAAAGTCGCAAGCTCATTATAAGCTTGTTGAACAGTAATTTTATCTGATTGAAGCGCACGAAATATTTCCTTTGTATCCATAAATGCCATTCCTCCCCTCATTTCCCAAATAGATTATGAATCCGTTCCCTTACTTCCTGTTGGTGAAAGGTTTTTTCATGCATGGTCACTTCTTGTTCGATAATGGAAGGTAATTCCTGACGTATCGGAGCAACTAGGTGATTTTTTAAAAGAACAAGGGAATACCTTGGTTTTTCAGCAATCTCACGTGCTAATTCAACCGCATGATTTAATACCTCTACTCGTGGCAGTACAGGAAATGGCACTCCCCTCTTTTCAAGATCAGCTCCCCTATAGTTAGCGGAAGTGATTAATAGCTCCTCAGACAAGCTGATACCTAGTTTTCTTGGCAAGATACAAGTGGCCCCCATACCCGGGGTAAAACCATACTTCATAAAGTTAGTTGTATAGACACTTTCCCTGCTTAAAATAACAAAATCGGCAAATAAGCCCATTATGAGACCACCCCCGATTCCATGACCTTGCATTGCAGCAATAACCGGAATATCGCAATTCAATGCCAAGCTATAAACATTTTTATCTGTAAACTTTTCTTTACCTTCATGAATGGCCAATAAACTTTCTCGTGTCCCTCCTGATGCAAAATAGGTATCATAACCAGTTAAAATCACCACTTTATAGGTTTGATTGGCTTGTATTGCATCAAAGGCATCAATCAATTCGTCAATTAATGCCTTTGAAAATGTATTTTTGTATACATCATCCTGCATCCTCAGCAATACAATTTCCGGTTCAATCTCTTCAATGTGCACAACAGACTTCATCTATTCCCTCCTCTCATCCCTATATCACTCCCAAGGAAATTTTCCTGTTTCAATATAACGGTAAATCCCTGCCAAATTTTGTTCGTCTGAAAACATTTCTTGATTCGCTTCCACAGCCAGTGATTTTTGTTCTTGCAACGGGCTATAAAGCTTATGTACATACTGTTTATACCGTGTAATGGCTGTTTTGGTTAACGGTTTGAGGCGAAGCAGATGTTTACGTAAAAGTGACTTGCTATTATCCTCAAAGGCATCAACTAATCCCCATGCATCTGCCTGCTGAACCGTAAAGGTCTTTGTCATGATCGTCAAATAGTTGGCTTTTGCAACACCTATTCGACGAATTAGAAAGGGAAGTACTGCTGCAGGGAAAACCCCAAATAACAACTCTGATAAACTAAATTGAGCATTACTTTCTGCCAATACAATATCACTTGCAGCCACAAATCCTATTCCTCCTGCGTTAACCCGACCTCTGACATGGGAAATGGTAATAAAGGGTCCAGTGGCTAACCTTAACCACAAATCATATAACCGTTCTGGGTTTCGCTCACGTATTTGCCCACTTGCCATCGTGTCATGCAGTTCCTGAAAGTCTGCACCAAAACAAAAGACATCTGGTAATCCTTCTATTACCACAACGTTGATCGATTTCTCATAACAATCAAGTACATGATGACATTCCTCAATCATCTGGTCATTAATGGTATTATTTGCTTTTGGACGATAAAGCTGCAAATAACAAATAGCTTGTTCTATCTGGACATTCACCGTTTGATAGTCCATTATAACCACCGATATTTTCTATGGAATTCATGAATTTCTTCTAATACCAAAAGACCTTTATCCTCACTCAGCGATTTCGTCCCCGGAATAAGGTCAAGATCCAACTTTACATTTCTTGTCCCAAATTTAACCTCATTGCTTCTCACTAACAGCTCTTCATACTCTTCCATCGTTAAATGGTAACGATTATTCAATTGTTCTTCGACCCTAAACTGTCTAAGTTTTTCTTGACCTTTGGGTGATACAATACCACTATAAAATTCTGAACAACAGCCAGATCCATAGGAAAAACAACCAATCCGTTTTGGTGAATCAAATCGGCCCTGGTCAATGGTGCTTAATAGGGACAAGAGAACACTTCCCCCCATAATATTCCCCACCCTTTGCCCATATTTCAAACCTGGTAAGACACGTTCTTCAAAATCCATTTCAATTTCTTGGGATTTCGCTTTAACCATTTTTCGCATCATTGTTCGATGGGCACCTTTGACCATTCCACCAAAAGGGGTATGATAGCAGAGATATTGAAAGGTTTGTTGATAATCTACCTCAGCAACTCTCCGTTGATATTCTAAAAAAGTCTGTTCACAACAATCCAGATAAGACAACAAAGACAAATCTGCATTCCCTGCTTCACTGTCTGGTATGGGCCGGCATGTATCCATTACCTCATATCCATAATAGCCATTGGCACCTACATCTACCTGAAACAAATAAGGTGTCTCACTAATCAACATCGCAACAGCTCCCGCTCCACCACTTGGTTCCGCATAGGACCAATCTTGAGACAATTCCTCACCACCTTCAGCTACTAAAAATCGTGAGATATCACTGGCAATCACAAGGGCTTTTGCCCCAGGAGAGGTTTGGGCGAGAATAAATTGAACGGCCATTTGCAAACCAGCCGTGCCTGAATAACATGCCTGCTTCAACTCAAACATACGACAATTACGATTTAGACCTAAGTAATGATGAATATAAGTGCTCATTGATTTACCAAAATCAATGCCAGATTCTGAACAGGTGATCAATAGCTCAATCCGATCCTTCTCCTCTGGGGATAGCCCATCGACAATAGGTTTAGCTGCATTTACCCCACATGTGATGGGATCTTCGAATGGCAGAGCCACAGCCTTCTCCTTCATTAGTAAATTCTCAAAGCGTGTCAAATCTAATCCCCTATGTTTTGCTAATTCCATCACATCCAAATAAGTTGTTCCTCCAAAAGCGTTCATTGCTTCAATTCCAACTATATTCATGTTCTATCCCCTCCAGTATCATCTTTCATTTTTGAGACAAACAGCGGTATTCACTCCTCCAAAACCAAAACTTAGATTAAGTGAATGGTTAATGGACACCTCGTTTTTTCCTTGGCGCACCCAATTAAAGAATTCATTTATCGGGTTTTGCAAATTGCGACTTGGATGCAATTGTCTTGCTTCCATTTGTAACAGTGTGGCAATTAATTCCACTATCCCAGCTGCACTTAAGCCATGTCCAGTAATCGATTTGGTAGTATTGATATAGGCATGTGGCAGTCCACAGTCGATTAACGCTTGAAGTTCCGTTTCATCTCCTATTAGAGATCCGGAACCATGTGGATTAATATAATCAATCGAATCAGGGAGGAGATCCGCCTGCTCCAATGCTTGTTGAATAACAAGCATTTCTCCTTCCCGTGAAGGATTAGGATTTCGGTTACCATCCATTCCCCTAGCCCAGCTCAGAATTTGAGCATAAGATGGAATGCTTCGTTTTAATGCTGTCTCTCTTCGTTCAATCACTACCGCTCCACAGTTTTCCCCATAAATAAATCCATCTCGGTTTTGATCAAAGGGGCGGGCAGCCTTTTCAGGCTGGTGGACATAGAGATCCGTTCCCATTGCCCCTAGTGACCGAAAGGCATGGCACTCGATATACGAGATATCCATTAATGCACCTAGCGCAATACAAGCATCCACCTTTCCGGATAATACTGCTTCACATGCCTGGATTACAGCCATCTGTCCACTAGCGGAAGAGCCACCAATAGTATAGGCTAGACCTTTAATATCAAATTGTTCTGTACACCAACCACAGATATCACTATCCATGAAGGACATCCCATAGGTGGGTGAAATAAAATGCGGTTTATCATGATAATGATCATAAATGTGCAGCATTTCCCTTTGTTGTACATTGGACCCACCTATAATAAGCCCAATCCTTTCAGCAGGTATGTGAGCTAACTTCGCCTCCTGCCATGCTTCCATCAATGTCAGTAAGGCCACCTGACTTGTTAAAGATGCCCTCCTCCACTGCCTTTTGGTATTCTCATCTGGAAAATTCAATTGATCTATTTCAGCTCCGATAAAATCTATCTCTTTTTTCCTACCAGGACGTTTCATTTGATTGAAGACATGCTTTCCCTCTAGTAAAGCGGAAGAAAAGTCCAATTTCCCTTGACCGATAGCAGATAAGATACCAATGCCAGTAATCACTAAATCATTTTTCATTTTTTAATATCTCCCCTTTGCAATAACTGATCAGCTTGCTCTATATCGATTTCACCAGCCTGTACACTTTTAACAAGCTGTTGCAAATGGAGTGGTGATGAATTATCTAATTCATTTTCCATCGATAATTGACCCAGTATAAAATCTGCAAACTCCCGAAGATAAGGGTATTCATAGATACTATTAGCCGTAAGAGTAAGTCCATATCGTTCATTAATTGCCTGAATCCATTCCACACCAATAATGGAATCTAACCCTAATTCAACAAGCTCACTATCCAATTTAATCTCCTTCTTATCCATAGAAAGAGATTCTGCCAAGCTTTCAACCAAGTATGATATTACCTCTTCCGTGTTATTTAAAGTCGGTGAATCGTTGGGCTTATCTATCGGTTCTATTGGTAGAGTAGAATCTATTTTAGACTCGTTCTCTCCATCTATCGCATCCTCCGCAAATCCTGATGAGGATTGCGCCAAGGCTGTGGCAAATTTACGAATATTAGGAAATTCGTAAATGCTATTAGCAGTAAACGATGTTTGGTATTGGTTATTTACTGCTTGGATCCATTCCACGCCAACGATGGAATCCATCCCCATTTCAATAAATGGCATATCACGATCGACATTCTCTTGATCCAAATCTAAAACTTCCTTTAACAGCATGGCTATCGATTTTTCAATCTCCTCGATGTCACTAGTTTCCGAATGCTCATTCCCCCTTGATTTATCTTTTACTCCAGTTAATTGGATCGATTCTGGTTTCGCTATAGGGACAGATGACCATGTATCTATCTCAGGTGTTGACAAGTGTTGTAAGGCATATTGTTTGGAAGCCTCTCCATGATCCTTCTTCGGTTCATTTCTTAAGGATTTTGTCGTCGGATCCTCATTTGGCGAAGGCGAATCGATCGTTTCCCGAATAGAGTAACGCATATCTGGTTCCTTACTTTCTACCCAGTAATTATTTCTCGCAAAGGGATAAGTTGGCATATGCAAACTTTTAGCATTCGTACCAAAAAATAAAGCCTCCGAATCTATTTCATATCCCTGACAATACATCGTAGCTAACGCCATTAAGTTCTCTTGATATTGTTGGGGGTCCTTCCGTGCATCTTTGTTCTGTTCTAATAAACTAGTAATATATTTCATTAACGCTGTTTGACTCGTAAACATCGAAGGTACCACACCATGAAATAGATTAGGTGTATTTTCTTTATTGATGGCTCGCTTTAAAGCATATAGTGCGTCTTCCTTTTGATGAACGATCATTGCCCATCGATGACGAAAATGCTGGCGACCATGTAAAAGGGTATAGCTGACTTGTAAAAGATCCGCCTTCTGCCCCTCCGGGTCTTCCAAATAGGCGATTAAATCGGTTACCTTTTCAGCCAACGCCTCTTCGGTCTTTGCCGACAGTGCCAACAAATAATATGGGAGCGATGTTCCCTTCTCGTCCCGTTCCTCTTTTGAATAGCTCTCTACTACCAAATGCACATTGGTTCCACTCATTCCAAAGGCGCTTACTGCTCCTCGACGAGGTTTTCCCGGGCTGTCTTTCCATTCTTGATTGGTCTTATTGACATAAAAAGGGCTATTTTCCCATTGGATATATTTATTTTCCTGTTCACAGTGCAAGCTAGCTGGAATGGTTTCATGTCTTAAAGCCTGCACCATACTAATGAGACTCACCAGTCCGGAAGCCGCAAAGGTATGTCCAAAGTTGGTTTTGGTAGACGTAATCGCACAAAACCCTTCTTTTTTTGTATAGCTTTGGAAGGCATCCCGTAGGCCATTGACTTCCACTGGGTCTCCCAACCTTGTCCCCGTGCCATGGGTGACAATATAGGATAAGGTTTCCGGATCAATACCATACCGATCATACACCGAACGGTAAAGCTGGGATTGGACCACCCCGTTCGGGGCGGTAATACCGTTGGTTTTGCCATCATAGTTCATACCACTCCCCCGGATTACCGCATAGATCGGATCTTGATCCGCTTGCGCTTGTGAAAGGCGCTTAAGCACCACCGCTGCCACCGCTTCTCCTGGTACCATCCCATTTGCACGTTCATCAAAGGCATAACATCGCCCATCTGGGGATAACATGCCAGCTTGATCAATCGCTTCTAGCGTCTGTGGCAGGAGCACTAGATTCACCCCAGCGGCAATGGCTGTGTCACAATCCCCCATACGTAGGCTTTGACACGCCTGATGCAAACCGACTAATCCAGAGGAACAAGCGGTATTGATCGCCATATTCGGGCCACTAAGATTGAGCACATAGGAAAGCCGTGCGGCCAATATCGCATCATGATTAGAGGTAATCGGACCATCGAAGCCACTGAGATACTGGTAATCGCCATTTTCTACCCCAACAAACATGCCAATCTGTTGACGCGCTAATTGCTTTTCCCCATAGCCTGCATCCTCTAATGCTTTCCAAGCTTCCTGGAGTAATAAACGCTGGCGCGGGTCCATGTTCTGCGCTTCCCGTGGAGAAATCCCAAAAAATGTGGGATCAAATTCCCGTACGCCTGGCACCATGCCGAGGTGCCATGGTTCCCCCTCTTCCGACCAACGGGTCGTTGGTTGAACCTGCTCTTCTCCTTGGACCAGATGCTCCCACAGTTGCGCAATATTTCGTGCCCCAGGAAATCGGCCACTCATCCCTATCACGGCAATAGGTTCCGTATCTGGCTGGGTTGGTGCCGCTGGCACCTGAGGAGCGGATGGAGATTTTCGCTCCTCTAGCTTTTCTGATCTGACTGGCTGAGACGATTCCTTCGGCGCTGGCTGGTCCTCGGTTGATAAATGCAAGGATGGCTTTTCCCTTGTCGTCCCTTCCCTGTAAAAGTCGGCCATGGCTTCTTTGTGTTCCGTCATATAATAGTCCGTCAACTTCCCTAATGTAGGGTAGCCAAAAAAGAGAGCCGGGGTAATCTCCACCTGATAATGATCGGTCAATTGTTCGGCAAAGGTGGCTAAGGTAATCGAATCAAAGCCAAAGTCCGCCAGGTTACTCTCTACCTGCAATTGGTGCCGCGGGATTTGTAATAGCTGGGAGGCGATTTCCTTTAAATCCCACTCTACACATTGGGGGACACTTAACCCCTTCATTTCTTCGCGCCTTCCTTGCCCGGCTGGCACATCCAAGACATCAGGTTGCTTCGGTAATGGCTCCACTGTCTCCGGCTGATCTATCCCTAGAAATCGGTAGACTCGCTCCGGTTGACCAGCCAGAACCAAATGCTGAGTGGAGGACTGACCGAGTAAGCGCTCAAAAAGAGCGAATCCTTCCTCTGTTTCCAAGGCTCGTTGGCCACTAGAAGCGAGATAGAGATGGGTCTGTTCCTCGTCTCCTAGCCCCATTCCCCCTTCTTTCCATAGAGGCCAATGGATCACGAGCGTCTTCCCAGGGTATATTGCTTGCCTTTGATCAGCATAGGCCAGGAGGAAACGGTTAGCGATCGCATAATCTCCTGCCCCCATATCTCCCAAAATTGCCGAGGAGGAGGAAAAATAACAGACAAAATCAAGGGATTCCGAGGCGAAAACCTCATCCAAGACCTGGACCCCTTGCACCTTCGGAGCTAACACATGTGCAAAATCAGCCGCAGACTTTGCCAGAAGAGGTGCTGTACTCGCTACCCCCGCCGTATGAATGACCCCGTCGATTCCTCCGAATCGAGTCTTAGCCTCTGCAAGGACCGCTTCCATTGCCGCTCGATCACAAACATCCGCCTGGCAGTACACCACTTGGCTGCCTGTTTCTTCCCATTGCTTGATCTCCGCCGCTAAGGAATCGGATAACGGGGACCGTCCTGTTAACACCAAATTGACAGATCGCGAGCGAGTGAGGTTAGCCGCCAATGAACGGCCTAAGCCCCCTCCACCGCCGGTGATAAGATACGTACCACCTTCTTGAATCTGCCCTTCCCCTTCCGTGATATCCGTCGACTTTATTCGGCAAACATGCCGTTTCCCTCCGTCATAGAGCACACTCTCTAGATCAGGGGTCCCGAGCTCGTCCGCGAGCCTATCCAGCCACTTCGTTATGTCCAGCGCTTCGGAGGTGGCTTTTTGTAGGATTCCTGCGACCTCCATCTGAGGGAACAGGAAACCCAGAGATCGCTCCCAGCCCATCCAAGATTCGAGATAGCTGCGTTCCAGTGGACTCGTCCACTCCCCTGCCCAGACGAAACGGGCTGGCTTCGCTTCCTGCGTTGCCTGGAATAGGTGGAAAAGGGGCCTATAATCGCTAAGGAAGTGCGGTTCCTCCAATGGCCACAGATAGAGTAAAGCAAAGCCCGTCCCCCAGTCAGCCGCTATGCGCTGAAGGGTTTGGCGGTAAGCCGCTCCATCCTCTCGAGGGAGCTGGTAAGAATGGGCATTTTCCCGAGAAGCTTTCGGTCCCTGGGCAATAAAAATGACCTCTGTCCCAGGATAACGGGTTTGAAGGCCTGTACGCCATAATGATTGATAGCTAGGATCGGATAGAAAACAGACCCACACCTTCGGTGGGGCCCATCGCTCATCCGGTAGCTCTTGTTGTTGCCAGTTTTCCGCAAATGTCATTAACCGGGTTTCCTCCGCCGATTTTCCCATCGCTTCCGCTACTGGAGTCTGGGAGGAATCGGACACAGGAGAGGCTTCCTTCGCAGGAGCCGTAACTTCCTCTGGTTGTGGTACCCAATACCGATCTGGCGAAAACGGATACGTAGGCAGAGGCACCCGACCATATTGACCTTCCGTAAACAGAGCAGGATAATCTAATTCATATCCCTGAACATATAAATCGGCCACGGTGGATAGATTGTCCTTATAGCCTGTATCCGACGTTTGACATTGGTGAATACATTGATTACCGAGCTGTTTAAAGGCTGGTTTCTCTCGTTGCTCTTGATTTTCACTTACATAGACATCCTCTGCGTGATCTTCATGAAGCCAGGCTAATAATGCTTGTCGGGCAGTTACTAAATCGGAAGCCACACAGGCAAGACGGTATTTAAAGTGTTGACGACCAAATAAAAGGGTAAAGCTAATATTACCACAATCTCCAGATTCCTCACGCTCACAATAAGTAATAAATTGCTCCACCTGTTTTTGTAGCCCTTCCTCGTTACGAGCAGATAAAACAAAAAGGTAAGCTGGTTTCTCCTGATGCTCCAAAGTCCTTTCTGGTGCCTCTTCAATCACCATATGAGCATTCGTCCCAGTAGCTCCAAAGGAACTAAGGGCAGCCCGTCGTTTAATACCTGGTTTGACTTTCCACTCTTTTAGCTCAGTATTGACCAAAAAAGGACTGTCCTCTAATCGAATATTAGCGTTCTCCTTTTCAAAATTCAGTGATGGAGGTATTTGCTTATGGGATAGAGACAATAGAATTTTAATAAGACCAGATATACCCGCGGCTAACTGTGTATGACCAATATTGGTTTTAATAGAACCTAGGCTACAGTAGCCCTTTTGATCTGTAAAGGAACGGAAAGATCTGCTTAAGCCTTGAAATTCAATAGGATCGCCTAATTTAGTTCCTGTACCATGTGCCTCTACCATTTGAATTTCTTCTGGGTTAATATCGAACGTTTCATAAACGGACTCTTCTAATTGCTGCTGTGATCGCAGACTAGGTGCCGTAATTCCATTAGTCGTTCCATCCTGATTCATACCCGACCCTCGAATAACACCATAAATGTGATCTCCATCCCGGAGTGCATCATCTAGGCGCTTGAGTACGACCGCTCCCACTGCCTCACCTGGTACCATTCCATCGGCCCGGTCATCAAAAGTAAAGCAGCCCCCCTGTTGCGAAAGCATCCCTGCTTTATCCGCTAATAGATGATACTGAGGAGTATTATTAATATAAACACCACCAGCTAACGCCATTTCCGTTTCCCCTGACCATAAGCTTTGGCAGGACATATGAATGGCCACCAAAGAACTAGAACAGGCTGTATCAATCGCAACCGCTGGTCCCTTCAAGTTTAATAGATAGGCAATTCGGGCAGGTATCGCTGAATTCAATGCTCCCCACAACGCTTGGGGTGGAGGTGAGTCCATAAATAAGGAGGTATAATCCCCACCACCACAGCCAACATATATGCCACATTTGCGACCTTTCACACTTTCACCAACATAACCGGCGTTTTCCATTGCCTTCCAGGACTCTTCTAAGAATAATCGTTGTTGCGGATCCATATATGTTGCTTCCATTCCCGATATATTAAAAAAGAGGGGGTCAAATTGGTCGATATCTTCCAAATAGGCACCATAGTCACAAAATTTAGCATTCTCCTCATAATATTGAGATAAATCCCAACGAGTGACCTTTTTCACCAGATTTTCGCCTTTCATAAGATGTTCCCACAAGTCATCTACCGTTGGAGACTGAGGAAAACGGCCACTCATTCCAATAATAGCAATGGGTGCTTTTTCTTTGTCCTTAGATGATGAATCTAACTCGGTAGTCGGAATTGTCGATCGTTTAGTGTAACCGTTTGTCCTAACTTTAGAAGGGCTCGGATGGATCACTTGCTCTGGTTTCTCCTCCTTTCCCTGTGGTTCGGCTACCTCAACTCTAGTAGCGATCTCTTCCTTGAAGTTTGAGGTAATATAATCTGTTAATAATTTAACAGACGTATAATCAAACAAATCCGTTGTCTCTAATTCTATCTCCAAGGCTTCATTTATTGCTTGTATGAGTCGAACCCCAATAATGGAATCAACACCATATTCTGCAAAAGACAGCTCTTTGTCTATCTTACCCGGGTTCATCTTAAGAGCATCAGCTACCTGCTCTAAGACCATATCCGCAATATACACTTCCACTTCAGTAGTAGATGTAGATGGTTCACTTGAAAACTTAACTAGTTCTTTATCCTGCGGTTCCTTCTTCTGTAAAGTCTCGCTAGGCGTTTTTACCAAACGGATCACACCATCACTTTCTGTTGCAATGATTTGTTGACCCAAATCGTGCGATGTCTCAGCCGGAAATAAAACAGAACGGAACCCTTCCTCTTCCAATACTTTTTTCCATGTCTCAGGATATAAACCAGGACAGCCTGGAATGCGTAAGTCATCATCATACAACCACCAACCATCAGTTAGACCAAAGGTTAAATGGGTAAAAAGAGATAATTGACTTATTTCATTGATTAATAATAATCCATTTTTACGTAATAGAGTTTTTGTATTGATTAGAGTTCTCTTTATATCTCGAGTGGCATGGAGTACATTTGCTGCAATGACTACATCATAATATCCTTGTCGAAATCCTTGTTGCTCAGTAGATTTCTCTATATTAAGCGTGTGATAGGTTGTATATGGATAGTTTTTATGAAAGGTACTCTTTGCCATTTGCAAAAAAGCCTTTGAAATATCCGTATAACAATACTCTCCAATCGAGTCCTGAATTGGGGCCAGCTTTTTAAAAATACCTACACTGGTACCACCAGTTCCAGCTCCAATCTCTAATATGTTGATCTTGACAGTTGGATGCTGCTGGCGTAATAAATTACAATAGTTTATTAACATGGTGGATAATACATCATTAAAATAATCAACTACCACATTATTTTTATAGATTCCCTCTACCAACTCAAAGGAAGATTTGGGAAACATAATATCCGTAGCCAGTTTCTTACCTGTGAGAATATCTGGCAGGGAGCGCATCATTGTCTCGACTAAAACCACCTGAGCACGAGTGTTGTCTTCCGTTATCCATGGCTGTTTTTGTTCATCCCATTCCTTCCAAACTATATCCGCTTGTCTTGGATCAGGATCTTTCACAACACCTGTTTCACCATTCCACGTTAGATAGTTCTTCTCTTCTAAAAAGCGGATGCTTACTTCTAGCCAATTTTTATACCTTTCATGCAGCCCATATTGTTCCACTAATTCTAATAGATTAAATTGCTTGTTTGTAAACAACCCTATTGACTGTAATTGTCGTAAGAGGAGCTCACAATACATCCGTTCCAACTCTACCATATCCAAACCTCCTGACTCATGAAAAGATCACTTTCATCATTGACTATCATCGAACTCTCTTCCTATACTCATCCTTGACATCATCCATAAATGAATAGTTTGGTCAATTAGTTACCATGTACCTACCTCTTGCTCATCATTTACTGCGGCTCCTTAGCCTTTTATCTTAGGCAACGGTATATCTGGTAATAGACGTTGTAAATTATCCATTTGTGATTCATAGGATGAAGACACCATCACCATCTCATCATCCGACAATACCTCCTGTCCCTTTACCTGATCTCCACGCTTATTTACCCAATGAATGTTAGTCATATAAACACAGACACTACCATCTGACGCACAAAGCCTTACATCCCATCTCCCCAATTGATCATTTGGTGTGATGACTGCCCATTTAGGGTTTTCAGTATTAAAATATTCAATGGTCTTACTTTGTAAGAAAAATGACTGATCCTGAAAATCATCCTCTACTAATAGAACTCTAGCAATTTGCAAAGAAACATTTAACAAGATAGGATGTGTTATCATTTGTTCTTGTATTTGTTCAGTAGCTTGAGACAGATGACATTTTAATACCAACTGGTTAGATCCCTGATATATCTTTTCGATTACTTGATATCCCGAGCCAAATGATACCCCCACTGAGCTTAATAGATTCTCTAGATTATGTTCGGTTTCCTTACTATTGTCGATTAGAGTTTGAATATCCACTGTTGGTGGAGCTAACGGTGAGCGTAAGTATGCTTCCCCTTGACAGATAGTTTCATCCGGTCTAGTGTCGCTTGCTATCACAAATTCAATGACATCTTTTTCGTTCATAAATAATCGCAGATAAACCTCGATTGCAGACGAATCTATTAACAGAGATTCAAGGCAGTCTATCTTATTTAACACAATCTGTGGTATTTCTGGGGTTTCCTCTTCCCAAGCTTTTAGGATGGCATTATGAACCATTTCAAAAAAAGTGGTCACAGATAAAGCAGGCTGTCCCTTTACCCTATACTCACTTAGTAAAGACTCCTTACCCGTAAAATTAGAAGTAAATCGCACCCCAGAAAAATCTGACGTATTTTGATGCAATAATGGATGGAGGTGTGTAGGTTTCTTGGTAGCACTTGGAACATTCGGAATCCAAAAACGCTCCTGCTTAAATGGATAGGTTGGTAGACTGATGCGCTTTGGCTGACCTTTGGGATAAAAGCAATGCCAGTCCACATCCATACCAATCACCCATAACCGAGCAATGTAATGCGATTTGCCCTTTTGCTGCCATTTTTGTAGTATCTCTTGTCCATCTTCATCCCCTGTCAACAAATCCAATAACTCATCCTGTTGTCGGATATGTCCGCGGTAAATTCCATTCGTTTTATCTTCGCCTGCCAAAAAGCTTTTCAGCTTCTGCTTAAAGTCATTACGGTCCTTAACCATGAAAGCAACCCGTTCCTCCAATGCTATTCGACCAACTTGAAGCGTATAGGCAAGATCTGTCATATTTAGACTATCATCCTCCTCTAGTTGATTAAGATAGTTTAGAAGCTTCTGCCCATAAGCGAGAAGACGTTCTCCGCTCTTAGCAGAGATAGGCACTAGGATCTTTTGGGATGATTTCGAAAATTTCTCTTGATGTACAATGGAAGGATTCTCCTCCATAATAATATGCACATTTGTACCTGTTGCACCAAAAGAGCTAAGGCCAGCCCTACGTGGCAAAACGACTGTTTCATCTTCTTTTGTGATAGTTGGTTTATTCCAGCTTTCTTTTTCTTGTTGCACAAAAAAGGGAGAGTCCTCAAAGTGTATATAGGGATTTAACTCTTCTGAATGTAGGGAAGGCACTAAAGTTTTATGATAAAGTTGTAGTGCGTTCTTAATTAATCCACTAATCCCAGCCGCCGATTCCGCATGACCGATGTTCGATTTAACTGATCCAATAGAACAATACTGCTTATCAGAAGTGTATTGTCGATAAGCCCTGATTAGCCCTTGAATTTCAATTGGATCACCAAGAGATGTACCCGTACCATGTGCTTCAACATAACTAATAGTACGTGGATCAATTCCAGATTTCGCAAGACATGAAGCAATCAAATCCCCCTGTGCCACTGGATTAGGCACAGTAATGCCATTAGCTCTCCCACCATGATTAATGGCACTTTCTTTAATGACAGCATAGATATTGTCCTTGTCTTTTCTCGCCTTGGATAAAGGCTTTAACAACACCACACCAACCCCATCACTTGACACATATCCATCCCCACCTTTCCCAAAGGAATGACAGTAACCATCTGAGGCATGCATATTTGCCATACCATAGGTTAAGTATTTGTTGGGATGAAGAGATAAGTTCACTCCTCCAGCTAAAGCAACATCACTTTCCCCTTTTCGTATACTGTCGATGGCTAAATGGACGGAAACCAATGAAGAGGAACATACGGTATCAATAGCCATGCTGGGGCCGTTAAAGTTACAAAAATAAGAAACTCGATTGGCAATAGGTGCATAATTAAGCGATAGAGGTAACGGCATTCCCTCCGCTACTGCTTCGGCCCCAATAAGGGTATAATCTTTATGCATTACACCCGCAAAGACCCCTACAGAGCTTGAATGATTCCCTCCCGAATAGGCAGCCAATGTTTGTGGGGTATAGCCTGCATCCTCTATACACTCCCAACATACTTCCAAAAACAAACGTTCTTGAGGATCAAGGATTTCTGCTTCTCGTGGGGCAATACTAAAGAAATGAGGATCAAAACAATCAGCATTATCAATGAAACCACCCCATCTAGAAATTGGTTTTCCCGATGGAGAGGTAAGATTGTCAAATTTCTTCCAGTCCCAGCGGGAAGGTGGTACCTCTGTAACGCAATCTTTTCCAGCTACTAAATTAGCCCAAAACTCTGAGATGTTAGCAGCACCAGGAAAACGTCCCGCCATACCAATTATCGCAATGTCTTCATCCTGCTCCTGCACATCTGGTGCTTCTTTTGCTAGAAGAACCGGATCACTAACTTCTTCATCCTCTACTTCTACTTCTTCCTCTTGCCCTTCCTCCCACTCGGGTGGCAAGGCGACATGTTCGGCAAAATAACGAGACAATTCCTGGATCGTGCCATACTCAAAGAACAAGGTAGGGCTAACAACAATCCCTAGCTTAGATTCTACTTCTTGGCTAATTTCCAAAAGTTGAGAAGACTGCAACCCAAGCTCAAAATACCCCTGATTTGTTCGAACCTTAGACGACGATGTATTCATATGATGAGCAAAAATATCTCGTAGTATATGTTCATATATCGCTTCCTTCGCACCCTTCTTTCCTTGTTGTTTAGGTATTTTTGTTATTGCTTTCTCTTTTTCCACAACTGATGATGGAACCCGTCCTTGTAACGAAGCAGTAATCTGTTCTTTTGCTCGAATTTTTTTACTAGTGATCCCGAGAAGTTGCCCTATCTGTTTACCTTCCTCGTTATAGAAAAACATATCCAGTGAACAAATATCATTCCCTTTCTTTACAGAGGTAGCCAATGCTCTTACATATACTTCTGTCTGCAAAGGGGCTGTACAATAAAAGGAAGCATAATGTAAAGGCAAATAGAGATCCTCCCCTTGACCTGGTATTTCCCACAGCGCACCTGCTGCCATGGCAGAGCCGTCTATTAATGCTGGATGAAACAAATATCGTTCAGCTTCCTGCTGATGTGTTTCATCCACCTTAATGGCAATAAGGAGCCCCTCTTCATCCTGATAGACATCACCTTTCGCTTTAATGGCCCCGCCATGAACAAGCCCCTGCTCACGAGCTTGTTCATATACCTTATCTAAGTCAAAATGATGACTTGATTCTTTTTGAAGCTTATCTAAATGAATAGACTCATTAAAGGTAACTGTCTCTGGATGTAATTCCGCAGTGATACACACGAAATTCTTTTCATTGTCTTGGAATTCACTTTTCACCTGTATATGCCATTGACCATTTTTTTCTTCAAAGGTAAAAGCTAGCGGTACAGGTTGATCAGCACTGACTGTTAATGGATGTAAGATAGATAAACGTTTTAACATATAATCTTGATGACCTAATCCCACCCGTTCCGCCAATTGATACAAAAGATCGATATAGGCGAGACCTGGCAGCAATGGTTGATCATATACCTTATGATGTTGGATGATAGGGTGATCTACTGTTAACGTCAGACGAAACACATTGGTCATTGAATCTCCCCCCAAACATTTCCTGCAAATTTTATATTATCCTGCTTAACATTTTCTTTCACAAAGGCTTTTCCACTGATCAGTTTATTCTGTAAAACCGGAGGCACCTTCGGGTAAAGAAGGCGATTTTTGTTGGATGCAAAGGATTCAATGATGACATGATAGTTCGTCCCCCCATCTGGAAATGAACTTAAAGCAGCATTCCGTGGTAGATTAGCCGATGTTTTCCATTTTACGGATTCCCGGTTAAACTGAATTCTCGATTGAGCAAAGTCATAATGTTCAAAAGGTTCTCTCGCAGATAAGAATGGAGGTATTTCCCCATAATAAACACTTAATACGCATCGAATAAAGCTAGCCATTCCTGATGCTAAAAGCAAATGACCAATATTAGGTTTTATAGCTCCTAAATAGACTTGGTCTAATTTCTGATTAGTAAGATCATAAGCTTCGGATAGTGCCTTGATTTCCATGGTATCCATGATGGGTGTGCCACCTCCATTCAATTCGATATAGCCAATGTCCTTTGGCTTCTTACCGCTTAGCTCTAATGCTTCTTTAATCACCTGCTTTTGAGCATGAAGACTAGGAGATCCCGGACCAAGCGTACGACCATCATTATTGACTGCGATGCCTTTCACCACTCCATAGATGTGATTTCCATCTCGAATAGCATCTGATAATCGCTTAACCATTACTACACCAATTCCTTCTCCAAGAACTTCCCCCGTCGACTGTTTGTCCATAATCTCAAACCGACCATTTTGACTTAATATATTCCGAGCTGCAAAGACATCATGGGCCGTTGGGCTTAACAATAAGCTAACGGCGCCGACCAACGCCATATCGATTCTTCCAGCTTGCAGGGCATCTGTAGCCATTAGTAATCCTGACATGCCTGAAGAACAGGCCGTATCAACTACTAAACTAGGTCCTTTAAAGTCAAAAAACTTAGATATATTGGTAGCAAGATAGTTTTGGCCCATCCCTAAAATGGGGTTAGTAGATTGTAAAACTTGATCTAATGGAGCCATCGGCTGTGAACGACCACCAATATAAACCCCTACCGATTTTCCTTGTAAATCACTTTGTTCATAACCTGCATCATAAATCGTTTTAAGGCTTTCTTCCAAAAGCAAGCGTGCCTGTGGATCCATAATCGCAGCATCCGCCCGATTAATATGGAAAAAGTCAGGATCAAATCGGTCAATACCCGTAATCCACCCCCCTTTGTCCACCCGACCATTTTTAGCCATCCAGCGTGTTTTCGGTACAGAACGCAAGGCACTTTTTCCTTGTTTCAATAATTGCCAGTAGGCTTCTTTAGTAGGTGCATCAGGGAAGCGTGAGGCAATGCCAACGATTGCAATATCTTCTTTCTGTTGCATTTGCCCATCTCGAACAGTCACCTTTGGTGAAGTTTTTACCTTCTTATCTCTTTTTGTTGCAGATGCCTTTTGAAAAGCAGTACCATGTTGTTCCATTAGATAATTAGCTAAGGCTGCAATGTTATCATGTTCCAAAAGCAACGAAGGGGATATCGTCTGGTCGATTTTCTGCTGAATAACTTGTACAATTTGAGCAATGATAATGGAGTCCACCCCATATTCTGTAAAGGAAATATGCTCATCTGGGGCTTTTATTAGCTTTAATTCTTTTTGAAAAATCTCTTTTAACCATTTTACCGCTTGCGCACGTTCTCCTAAGACCGTCTCTTCCTTGCTGTGACCATCTATTTCCTTGATTGTTGGATTCCAGGTTATTGGCTCTTTCCGATATAGGAGTTCATCCAGTTTAAAGCGTCCTGGATCTATAACAGCGGGCATACAGACCGGCTCATCAAGTTGCCGTACCATCTCTATAAGTTGTAATCCATCCGCCGTATTGAGAGATTGTAACCCGGACATCTCATATGCTGGGGTATCCATACCACCTGCCACCATACCTGTTTCCTTCCATGCTGGCCATTGGATCGATTGAATACCAACCTGTCCTTGACCAGCTTGATAATTGGCATAAAAGTCCATATAGGCATTAGCCATTGCATAGTCACTTTGACCCGCTCCCAAATAAGGAATACCATTAGCAACCGAAGAGAATAGTAAGAAAAACTTCAATGGTTCATCTGATAACGCTTGATGCAAATTAGTTAATCCAATCATTTTTGGCTCACAAACCGCCTGTATTTCCTGAATCGTCTTTTTCAGAAAGGAAGGGTTCTCTCCTTTTATACCTGCACAGTGGAATACACCAGTAATTGGTCCCATCTGTTGATGGATTTTGTTTACCATCAGATTTAGGCCTTCACTGTCTGTTAATGCAGTATGATCATAATACACTTGCACTCCTTGATCGTTTAAGGCTTTTAAGTGACGAATCTTCTCAACACGTTGACTTTCTTCCTCACGTGTAAGAGCTTCAGCCCATAAAGACTGGTCTGGCAATGGCTCTCGCCCCATAATGACAAGTCGTTTGACACCCTGACTGACAACCCGTTTCGCAATTTGTTCCCCAATCCCTCGGGTTCCCCCAGTGATTAGAATCACATCATCTTCCTTAAAAGCTGTCCTACCTTGTTCTTTTGGTTTTAATATTTCTTTCATTTCAGGGACAAAGCGTTGATCCTGACGGTAACAAAACTCTGTCATCTTCTTTTGTTGATCAAACATATCCTTCACTTGTCCCCACAGTCGATTTGGTTCATCAGTGGGACAATCACTATCCATCGTGATAAATGACGTTTGCTTATATTCTGCCCCTAGCATTCGATATAATCCCGCTAGACGGGCACCTTGTAAGGTTGGTTGCTCTATCTTCCAGGACTGTAGACAATGAGTGACTTGTATCACTTTCCAACCATCAGCTTGTCGATGATTGGATAGTAAGTGTTGGAAAAAGGTGATTTTACCCCATTCGATTCTGGATTCTTGCTCATATATGGCATCATAAGCTGTTAAATCAATCATTCCTTTGAAGTCCTTGTCTGCAATTGTCCCTTTGAGCTGTAGATATAATGTTTCGCCTGCTCCTTCGTTGTAAAAATCCGTTGAAACGCCTTGTTCCACCGATTCACCATGGACAACCGGAATAATTTGAACATCTTGATCTTCCAACATAGGATGGATCAAATGAAACGTTCGACAAGTTGTAAAAACAATCAGTTTCCCTACTAATAACTTGCTGTCCTCCTGAACAGGGTCTGGGCTCCATGTTTTATGAAGGATTTTTTTCTCCTTAGAGAATGGTACTGTCTCCACCTCTTTATTCCTTTCCCTCTTAACCCAGTACCTTTCCTGGGCAAAAGGATAGGTAGGGAGACTGATACGTTTTGGACGATTTGTGGCATATAGCTCCTCCCAGACAATAGGCATTCCATACACCCACATACTGACTAGCTTATGACATTTGCCTTTTTGCCACCATTGCGATAATATCTTTTGAAAATCATCATCCGTTTTTAGAGCGTCCATTGGTCCTTTTTGCTTAGTGAATTGACCTCTGTACAATCCGGATATTCTTTGTTTCCCATCCAAAAACTCCTTTAATTTTTCTCTGAGTTCTGGAATAGACGTTACTAATAGCCCCAAACGTTCTTCCATGGCATCACGACCTACTTGTAATGTATAGGCCAGATCCGCCAGTGCCCCATCATCAGGCTTCCAATTGCGAATAGTCCACCATAAGTTTTGTGCCTGCTCTTTCAACCGGCTCTTATCTTTGGCAGATAAGAGAATGATCGCAGGGGAATGAGGGAGAGTGCTTCTATCAATTGATACAGCTTTTGATGTTACATACTCTTCAATTACCACATGTGCATTAACTCCACCAAAACCAAAGGAACTAACACCAGCACGTCTTGGAAGCTCCTTACCCTCTTGATCCTGAAGGGCTGTCCATTCTCGATTGTTTTGAACAATATAGAAGGGACTATTTTCTAATTGAATATAAGGATTGATGACATCCGTATGCAAGGTTTTAACTAACTTTTTATGCTTTAGTTGCAATAATAGTTTAATCACACCAGCAATTCCTGCTGCCAACTCCAAATGCCCAATATTCGATTTGATTGAGCCTAAGCCACATTGGGCCTCCTTCACGGTTGACTCTCCTGTTGTCTCGTAGAGCTCGGAAAAGGCAGTCTTTAAGCCATTGACCTCAATAGGATCACCCAATTCCGTTCCAGTACCATGGGCTTCAATATAGGTGACTGTTCTGGGATCAATACCTGCTTTTTGATAGGCATCAATCAGCACCTCACTCTGTGCCTTAGGATTAGGAGCTGTCAAAGAATTAGCGTGTCCGCCATGATTCACAGATGACCCCTTAATCACACCATATATATGATCCCCTGCACGCTCAGCATCTTCTAATTTCTTCATGTAAATCATACCGATTCCTTCTCCACGCGCGTAACCATTCGCCTTATCGGAAAAGGTTTTACAACGTCCATCCTCTGACAGCATATTTGCTTTGCTAAAGCTAATATGCAATTCTGGTGTCAAAATTAGATTAACTCCTCCGACAATGGCTCCTTCACAGTATCCGTTTTGAATAGCATTAACAGCACGGTCAATGGCCACCAAGGAACTGGAACAAGCAGTATCTATCGGTTCACTCGGCCCGTGAACATTCAGAAAATAGCTCATACGATTGGGGCCTAAAGCGGAAGCCATGCCAGTTGCTGAATAGCCTTCCAGTGTAGAGCCGGCGTTTTTAATTACATTGCCATACCCACTGTATCCCATCCCCACAAAGATGCCTGTTTTTGTACCAGTTAAACTTTGTGGAGCGTACCCTGCGTCCTCAATTGCCTTCCAAGCATACATCATCAGCAAGCGTTGCTGTGGATCCATTAACTCAGCCTGGCGTGGTGAAATACCAAAAAACAGTGGATCAAACTGATCAATCCCCTCTATAAAAGCACCCCATTTTACATTCGTTTTATTCGTTTCAGTAGGGTCACCGTAATATTCCCGCCAGTCCCAACGTTCTTTTGGTATTTCTGTAATACAATCCTTACCTAACACAAGATTTTCCCAGAAGTCATCTAAATCTTGCCCCCCTGGGAAGAGGCCACTCATACCGACTATGGCAATATGATCATTTGCTTTCTGTTGTTTGGCGGAGGACTTGTCTGCCACTCTTTCGTTAGACTTTGCTTCAGAATAGCGATGTTGATTACCTTGCTCTTGTTTATTTTCGATAGGTAAGGGCTGTGATCCAACCGTACCTCTTGGCTGAAAATGAGCTTGTAACACGTTATAGTAAGTACGAATCAAATAATCTGCTAAATCATTCAAGGTATTGTGCTCAAAGAAAATCGTAGGCATTAATTCCAACTGATAACGCT
Organism: Gracilibacillus sp. JCM 18860; assembly: GCF_055395245.1. NCBI lineage: Bacteria > Bacillati > Bacillota > Bacilli > Caryophanales > Bacillaceae > Gracilibacillus > Gracilibacillus sp. JCM 18860. Next base: position 3,725,805 of record NZ_AP043868.1, on the reverse strand, counting down.
GATTTAACTCATCTGCTAGCTCTGAAAACGTAATAGAATCAAATCCATATTCGTCAAGTCCTGTATACTTATCTAGCTCATCTATCTCAACATGAATCAACTGAGAAACGACATCAAAAAGGGCTGTCTGTAGACGCTCCTTCAAATCAACAGAAGCCTGGGTTTGGTTTTCGGTTTTGTTCTTTTTCGCTTGAATCACCTCTTGTTCTATTTGAGGAGTTAGTAATCGTTGTCTTATCCTCTTCGTATCTCCTACGGTTACAAGTACTTGTTCATTGTCTAATGCAAATGCTCGGTAAAATGCTTTCATGCCTACTTCATTCAATAATGGCGTCATCCCAAGCTGTCCACCCATCATCTGTTCCTTTGATGAGCTGATTGTCATCCCACCATTTTTCCAATAAGGCCAATTAATAGAAAGAGTCCGACCACTACGCTGTTTGTCTACTACTAAACGATTACGCCAGTACATAAAGTGGTCCATAAAAGCATTAGCAGCTGCATAATCGGCCTGTCCAATACTGCCCCACACCGCTGATCCTGATGAAAAGCAGATGAAAAAATCCAGCGGAACGTCTTGGGTGGCTTGATCCAGATGAATTAAGCCGTCAACTTTGGCTGCCATTACGGCTTCAAGCTCTGCTTTCGTCTTATGACGGATTAGACTGTCCTGAACGACACCTGCACTATGAATAATTCCTTTGGGGACGCCATATTTTTGTTTTATTTCCCTTAATAAGGTTTTAAGAGCATGGCCATCCGTTACATCAGCACGTTCATATACAACTCGGATATTAGAAGGAATCTCCATATTTTTCAGGACATGGCCTGAAGGAGAACGACCTACAAGAATTACTGTCGCTTGTTCAACCTGTTTGGCAATCTCTTTAGCAAACAACTGGCCTAAACCGCCAGCGCCCCCCGTAATCAAATAGGTACCACCATCCCTAAAAGGTACAATATTATTAGTAGTATCGGCAGTAATCTCATCCAATCTCCTAACCGATCTTGACCCTTGTCTATAGCGGATATGCTGATCCTGGCATTGCCTATTTTCCTCAAGAATATTATTTATACCCGTTAGCTCATCTACTTCAATCAACTGGCCAAAGACATGCGGATGTTCTAATTGACCAGTTTTTAAGATAGCAGCCAGACCCTTGAGGGAGTGTTGATCATCGACTGCCGGAATCACTAATTGCAGACACTGTGGTTGCTTGTCGTGTACATCGATCATGGATTGCCATTCCTTGAGAATCTGATTAGCATAATCCATATAGCGTTCAGCAACCCCTACTTTTTCAGATTGTAACCAACGAAAATCTCCCTCTATTGGATTATCAAATCCACAAAACAATACAAGACTTTTTTCATATGGTACTTTTTCTTTCTTTTGATTGACGGGTTGTTCAAACCAAAGTGGAGCTAGTAACAAGGTGTCTATCTTCTCAGTCTCCTGTCCTTGAGTCAGTTTTCTAAGGGAAAGGCCTTTAAGTTTTGTACATACACGACCCTGATCATCACAAAGATGTATATCTAGTTTAATCACGTCATCCTCTGCTTTGCTTCCTTCACTATACTGGATAAATGACCACATACGTGGCGAACACGGTCTACGAATCACGGCCTCCTCCAAAGCAAAGGGAATACGAGGGGTTATGTCTTTCTCCGTACTATTCATCAATCCTATTGCTGCCTGTAATGCAGAATCCATCAAACCAGGGTGCAATTCAAAATCGGATAATGTCGTTACTGCTTTTTGTGGGAGTTCCAGTCTTGCTAGAATTTGCTCATTCCCCATATATATTTTTTCAATACCCTGATGGCTTGGTCCATACGTTAATCCAACCTCTTGAAAAGCCTTATATGTCTCATCTCGTGATAATACTTTCTGACTACAATCTTCCTTAAGAGTAGGTATATCCAGTGTGACAGTTTCTTCCGTCTTACAAATATCTGCACGACCTCGATGATAAATGACATCATCTGACAAATCATCCCGCATTTCATATACTATCTCGTCATCCTTTATAGCTGATAAAGTCATATGCATCTTTTGAGGCCCGTCTTCAACCAAGAATGGCTTTAACCAAACCATTTTATATAAATGGATGCTTAAGGGCACTGGTTGAACGACCTGTTCGATTGCCACTCTTGCCATTTCTAAATAAGCCATCCCTGGCATCATTCGTTTCTCATGCACTAGATGGTCTTTAAGAAAACATTCACCACCAGAAAACGTGGAACTAAACTGTAAACCTTGAAGATCCGAATTATTTTCCTGTAGAAGGGGGTGAATATTGGTCTGGTGTAATACTTTTTTCTCCGCCTTTTTCTTCTCATCACTTCGTTCATAATACTTCTTAGCAAACGGATATGATGGGAGGTGGATACGCTTCGGCTTTTCTAGCCCATATAATGCGTCCCAATCGATTTCTGTGCCTTCTACCCACGCCTTGGCAATCTTGTTCAGCTCACCATCAGACACCCATTGACTCACCACTTCTTTTGGAACTTCTTCCTTGTCTTGTTCAAGTAATCCATCGTTTGCCTCTTTACTCTTTTGCCCTTGCAAGGTATTAGCAGAAAGCTTTCCTGCAGCAAAATCCCTTAAGGCGCTAATAAGCTCACTCATACTATCTACCTGAAATATGACTCGTTCTACCATTGCCTCTCTACCAGTTTGCAGCGTATAGGCTAATGATGATATTGAAAGCTGGTGTAACTGTCCTTGTTGTTCCTTCTGGTTAAGAAAAGACTGCAACTTCTCAGCATATGCAAGTAAACGATCCTTTTTTCGTGCAGATAACGGAATTAACATAGAGCTCCCCCCTTAATCCTTTACTTCACTTGGTTTATGTTCCTGTACCACTAGATGCGCATTGGTTCCACTATGGCCAAACGAGTTAATCGCAGCGAGCAAGGGTTTCCCTTGCTTGGAAACCCATGTCTCTGTTTCTGTGTTAATGTAAAAAGGAGAACGATGTAAGTCAATTAGCGGATTTAAGGTTTTAAAATTAATTAGCCTAGGAATTTGACGTTGAGTAATGGATAACAGTACTCGTATTAAACCGATGACACCCGCTGCCGCACCAGTATGACCGATAGAAGACTTGGTACTGCCTATGGCGCAATAATGCTCTTTCGTCGTATATCTTTTAAAGGCACGGATAAGTGCATTTACCTCAATTGGATCACCCAATTTTGTTCCTGTCCCATGTGCTTCGACATAGGAAATATCATTTGGATCAATTTCGTACTTTTTATATATATCCATTAACAATCGTTCTTGCGCTAAACCATTTGGGGCAGTAATCCCATTGCTAGCACCATCCTGATTTATTCCCGATCCAACAATGACACCATAAATAGGGTCACCGTCTATTTCGGCCTGGTGAAGCGGTTTTAATACAACAATACCTACCCCCTCTGATAAAACAGTACCATCTGCTTTTTCATCAAAAGTAAAACATTTCCCTGTCGGAGATATCATATCTATCCCTGACAATGCTACAAGCGAAGAGGTGTCCAAGTTAGCATAAACGCCACCAGCAATTGCCAGATCAGTCTCCCCCTTACGTAAGCTTTCACAGGCGAGATGAATAGCTGTGGCTGAAGAGGAACAGCCAGTATTCACGACCATTGCCGGTCCCATTAGGTTTAAGTAATAGGATAGACGGGAGGCAACAATTGCATCTGACGAACCTGTAAAGGATTCATGATAATAATTTGCTGGCTCTGCCCCAATAAATACCCCAACAGGTGCTTCTGACAATTTTTTAGGATTATATCCTGCATCCTCCAATGCCTTCCAGCTTTCTTGTAGTATAAGCTTTTGGTGAGGACTCATCGATGCTGCCTCCCGGGGTGTAATATTAAAAAAGAGTGGATCAAATGCATTCTTTTCCGTTAAAACCCCACCCCATTTACTGTAAGTTTTCCCTGACTGTTTTACCTTATCGAAATACTGTCCTTGATCGAGATAATTAGGGGGGAGTTCATGTACACCATCATGCCCATTTTTGAGGTTTTCCCAAAAGGTAACCAAATCTGGTGCATCAGGAAACTGGCCAGTCATTCCTACTACAGCGATAGCCTGCGCGTTATCTTTTACCATTTTTGTTTCAATTTTTTGACTATTTTGAAGAGGAATCGATGGATTTCTCTGTGACAATTCTTGCCTAGAGTCATCCTCAGATGAATGTCCTTGATCATTATCCAGTTGACTTAATATATGATCATGATATAAATCCGCAATATAGTCTGTTAGACGTTGAACCGATGTATAGTCAAATAAAATCGCACTGTTTAAATCAATTTTGAAAAACTCATTTAACTGGTTAATAAAGGCTACGCCTAGGATGGAGTCCACCCCATATTCAGAAAAGGCAACTTCCGGTGAAATTCGATCACGGTTCACCTTAAGAGCGATGGCTAGCTGCTCTATCATGATACCTTTTACATAGTCTGTGATCTTTTTATCGGAAGGATTCACCTTGGTATCCGCTTTGGGGACGACTGAGTAGTCTTCCGTGACCACATGCTCTACTTCCCTTTTTACTTCTTGTGGTGCAGGTAGTCTAATCCAACCATCACTTTCTGCTACAATAATCCGCTGACCATTTTTAGGGCCATGCTCTCCTAAGAAAGTTACTTGTTTAAATCCTTCCTCCTCCATTACCCTTTGCCAGGTTGGGGGATCAATCAATGGAGACCCGTCTATTCGCAAATCGTCATCTTTGAAAAGCCACCAGCCATCCAATAGACCAAAGGTCACCGTGGCAAATAGATTCTTTTGGGTCATTTCATTTAAAAGGATCAATCCATTTGGTTTTAGAACCGATTTCACCTGTTTAAGGGTTTCTTTGATTGATTGAGTGGCATGAAGTACATTGCTTGCAATTACGATATCATAAGAACCTGCTTCAATCCCTTGCGTAGACAACGGTTGCTCCACATTCCAGGTTTGAAAAGTCAAATTGGAATAAGCTTCGCCATACTGCTCTTCTGCAAATAAAAGAAATGACTTAGAAATATCCGTATAGACATAATCTATATGATTGGAGTAAGGCTTGATTCGCTTTAAGACAGTAGCACTCGTTCCTCCAGTTCCTGCTCCTGCTTCAATAATTCGAATGCGCTTCTGGGGATGCTTAGCGACCCTTTCCTTAATATACATCTCCATAACATCTGCCAATATAGAATTAAAATAATCAGAAATGGCATTTTCTTTATAGATGCCCTCCACGTTTTGAATGGAAGAATTCGCAAAAAGCACATCTGTAGCTAAAATCCGACCTTCTAAGATGTCAGGTAGCTTTCTAAGACAGGAATCCAACAGTTTTATCTGAACCTTCCAATCTTGATCTTCACTATATTCAGAAACCGTTTTCTGCCAATCCTGCCATATTATATCCTCTGACTTTATATCTGCTACTGTTGACACTTGATCTTCCTTATAATGAATATAACCATGACCCTCTAAGATACGTAAACACTCGGACAGCCAGCTATGATATTTTGTCTTGATATTACTTTTGTTGTATATATCCTTAATGTTAACGGTTGTTCCTCTTGGTGGAAGACCAAGAGGACAGAGCTGTACAAATAGTAAGGCTGCCACTCTCGCTTCCATCTGAGTTACCAGCCCTTCTTCAATCGCGCCTTGATAAACTCTATCTGGCCATTGTAAAAATGAATGAAGCATAGGTTCCGTCGTCGGACGATAAATCGCCACTTTACCTGATTTTACCTTCATCATTTCCTTTACAGCAGAGGTAGGTCTTAGACATAGATTTTGCTCTAACAGACCTTTGGTAAGAAGGTTTACACTTTGGACAAAACAGTCAAACCCTTCCCGGTCTTCCAATGAACTAGTGTGATTTTCCAAAGACGTGCCTGCAACTGACGAATTCCAAAAACCCCAATTAATTGTACCGACCGGAAACCTTGATCGATGTTTTAGGCTACGCACCCAGGTATCTGCAAATGTCACTCCTGTCGCATAAGCAGAAAACTGTGAAGCACCCGAGAACGAATAGGCCTGTCCTGAAGAAAAATAAAGCATAAAATCAAGCTCTTCATCCACGAAAGCCGAATAAAAGGATAATCCCCCTATCGTTTTCACATTAAGAATATTCATAAACTCCGCTTCTGTTGTCTGACGAATTGTATTTTCGAAGGAAAATACTACCCCCGAGAAGATTGCACCATGTATAACGTGAAATTGCTCTTTAATCCTGTTTACTGCCATCTTCATTTGCTCTTCATCCGTCACATCTGCTTGAATATAAGACAGTGAATCTTGAAAAGGCTCCATTTTCTGCTGGATTACTTGATCCTTCTCTGGCGTTCTTCCAATCCAAATGACGTGAGCTTCATAGTCAGCAATTAAATAGCGGGTAATAATCCGACCGATGGTACCACTTCCACCAACTATTACATAAATCCCTTTGTTCCTAATTCCGTTCGTTTCAAGGTGTCTCCTATCATCCATTTCATAAAAGACTTGATGATAACGCCTTCCATCGTCTAACTTAATTACTTCACCACGATGTGAAGGTGGTTCACTGACAACCTTTTTGATGACATCTTCTTTTACCTCTTGGATATCTTTAGTAGAAAGATCTAGGTTACGTATCCTTAGCCGATGATCACCCTGTGCCGCGGAATAAACAAGCCCAGTAATGCCTCCACCATAAGGACTAACTGGGTGTTTGCTTAACGTATAGTTATCCGTAGTCACTATATAAAAGTCGATCGGCTTATTCATCGGTTGACTGTCATTTAACTCTTTCAACAGACGTAATAGCTGTACCTCATTACGGACCTGGCTTTGTTTTATTTTTTGGGGTTCAAGTCGATCCTCTTTATCGGCATGTTCCGCAAGAAAAAAAAGACGATCTATTGACCCACAATCAGCGAGACAGTAATGGAAAGCTGATTCATCATAAATGTCGCATTCCCATTGATCTGAGGCGTGTTGCTGAGTGATGTCGCCCAGACAGATTTGTACAATATGTGGCCTAGTAATCCCCATATGGTAATAGTCAATTATTGCCTCTTTTAAAGTAGCTGCTGATTTCTCATAAACAATGACAACCTGTTGATCAGGTGGTCTTTCACTAGGGACTACTTGCGCCTCTTCCCAAACCGGCAAATACATACATCCATTCAAAGAAGATGATGGTTGCTTCTGATTAGAAGTTTGCTTTGAATTTAGGGTGACATCAGGTTGTTCTACTTCCTTTCCAACATCTGAAAACCAACATTTTTGCCGATTAAAAGGATATGTAGGTAAGCTGATACGACGAGGAGTACCATCGCGATAAAGCATATTCCAATCAATCTCGAGGCCTTTCACCCACATTTCCAACAATTTCTCATATTTTCCTTTTGTTAACCAATTACCTATAATGACCTTCATCTCATCATCCGATGATATCGTCGATAACACTGCTTTTCCTGCCTGGGCTGTTCCATGAAATACTTCATTGTTTTCTTCTCCAGCCAGAAATGCCGTTAATTTCTTCTTAAGTTTTTCTATGGAATCAGCAGTTAAAGCTAGTCTCTCTTCCATTGCCTCTCTACCAATCTGTAGTGTATAGGCCACATCCATTAAATGGCGTTCATCAAAAGATTCCATCGTTTCCACCAGGCGTTCAACCCTCTGCCTGAGTGCGGAGGGATCTTTAGCAGAGAGAACAATAATGGCAGGGTGAGCATGCTCATGATGCTCCATTATTTTGTCTGGATTAAATTCCTCTACCACTACATGCGCATTGGAACCACCAGCCCCAAAAGCGGAAATGCCCGCACGTCTTGGATACTTTTTTTCCTCCCCTTCCACATTAATTACTGGTCTTTCCCAATTTTCTAAGGTTTGTTGTACTTTAAAAGGTGTATGATCAAAATCAATGTGCGGATTTAAGACTTCGGTATGTAAGGAAGGGACCCGCTTCTTATATTTCATTTGTAGTAACACTTTGGTTAATCCAGCAATCCCTGCTGCCCCTTCGCAATGACCGATATTCGATTTTACCGAGCCAATCGAGCAAAACTGTCGATCACTGGTATAGTTATCGAAAGCTTTTTTTAGACCAGTAATTTCAATCGGATCACCTAGGACTGTTCCCGTGCCATGGGCTTCGAGATAAGTGATGGTTCGTGGATCAATATTCCCTTGCCTTAAAGCTCGTTCTATTACTTTTGTCTGGGCATTTGGATTAGGAACAGTATAGCCATTAGTCTTACCACCGTGGTTAACTGCTGTTCCTTTGATCACACCATAAATATTATCTTTATCGCGAATCGCCTCGGCCAAGGGTTTTAATAAGACTGCCCCTACACCCTCACCGGGAACATAGCCATCTCCATCCTTTCCAAAACTCTGGCACCGACCATTACTTGATGCAAAATTTCCTTGGCCAAGCAATAGATACTTATTGGGGTGAATGGAGAGATTAACTCCTCCAGCAATTGCCAGTTCACATTCCCCACTTTTGATGCTCTGACAGGCAAGGTGCAATGATGTTAAGGACGATGAACACATGGTATTAACTACCAAACTTGGCCCTGTAAGGTTGAAAAAATAGGAGACCCGATTAGCGATCGCTGATAGATTACTCCCTAGAGCAAGGGCATTTCCCTTAGCTTGCTCCTCGGAACCATACAACGGATATTCCTCATACATTGCGCCTACAAATACCCCAACCGCATCAGCAGTATGTAAGCCTTCTTTGGAATAGCCAGCGTCTTCCAATGTTTCATAAACACATTCTAGGAATAGGCGTTCCTGTGGATCAAGTACTTCTGCCTCTCTTGGGGAAATATTAAAAAAGAGCGGATCAAATTGATCTACTCCCTCGATAAATCCACCCCATTTACTGTTGACTTTACCCGGTTTATGCTTGTCCTCATCAAAATACAATTGATGATCCCATCGATTTGGGCTGATCTCGGTGATACTGTCTATTCCTTCTTCAAGATTCTCCCAAAATTGCGCAATGTTATTCGCACCTGGATATCGACCGGCTAACCCAATGATGGCAATCCCATCTTTTTGTTCCGAAGAGACCGTTTCGGACTTATCGTTTTTCGGTTCCTTTCGTTTCTTTGAAAAAAGTGACGGCTGCAAGTCATCTTGTCTTACAGCCGAATTCTCCTCGATTCCGTAAAGCTTGGCCAATATTTGCGAATGGGAGTTTACTAGATAGTTAGCCAATTCACGAATCGTTTGATATTCAAAAAATAGTGTCTTAGATAACGGTCCAAAATGTTCCTCTAGTTTTCTAGTTAGTTTCATAATCATAACGGAATCAATGCCATAATTCTCTATGGGCGCATTGGAATCTAATCGATCCACAGGTATTTCTAATACAGCAGATAAGCGCTTTTTAAGATAGTCAAGCGCAATCAACTCAAGCTGATCCGTTTTTGATTTTAAATTAGGACTGCTTTGTATCTTATCCACATGCTGTGATATATACTCTGCCAGCTCTTTTAGAGTGCCCTTTGCCATAATTTGAGCAGGTGTTAGCTCTATACGGTATTGCTGAAAGAGGCGTTCGGTTAATTGCTTAAGCAATACCTGATCTAATCCCAGCTCTAACCATTCTGCATCTTCACTAATAAGGGTTGTCTCTAGACTGAGTAGATCTACCAGGATTTGCTGCAATTCTTGCAGTATTTCAACCTTGGGACTAGATGAAAAGATTTTAGACATTCTTTTAACGGCCTCTTCCTTGTTAATGGTATTATTTTTAATTTGCTGGTATAAAGACTTAACCGTATCATTCATATGCTTCACCTCTTACCAAATAGTTTATGCCTAACGGTGGAATTGGAGCAGTTCAATAAACTGGTTCTCTGTCAGTTCGTTACTAGTAATCTGCTCTATCAAATTCAGATAGAACTTATCATCATTCTTCGTTTCTTCCCACTCCCCTACAAAATGACACAACTTATCACGATCACCTGCAAGCACCATCACTTGTTGATAAGGAGTGGACAATGCTTGATAAAAGGCACGAATGCCCGAATTTGGCGTTAATGCGACCATACCTGTTTCTTTCCACTGTCTCTTCTGTTCGGATGTAACTTTCATACCACCATCTTCCCATAGTGGCCAGTTAATCGAGATGGTACGTCCTTTTCTTCTATCGTTTTCGACAAGGGAGTGACGATAGTATGCATATTGATCCACAAAAGCATTGGCGGTGGCATAATCAGCTTGTCCGATGTTCCCCATCACACTTGCAATGGATGAAAAGATCACAAAGAAATCCAGGTGGCAATCCTTGCTAGCTTCATCCAGATTCACGGTACCCAATACTTTAGGGGCCAACACTTTGGAAACCTGTGCTTCTGATTTTTGGATGAAGAATTGATCATCAGTTACACCAGCACCATGAATAATTCCACTAAGATCTCCATATTCCGCTTTTATATCCACAATACAATGCTCAACAGCTTGCAAATCTGTCACATCAAGCATACAATAGCTTACCTCTAACTCGCTATCTTGGAATTCATTTAGCCATTGTTGCATATCCATAGTAGGCTGGGAACGCCCTACAAGAATAATAGCACCCTGACGAACATGTTGTGCTATCTCTTGGACCATGGTTTTGGCAATTTCTCCATTTCCACCGGTAATCAGATATACTCCCCTTTCTTGCCATGGCAGTGATGCTTTCCTTTCCGAGGATGGTACCTCTTTCCAAGTCAATACGTGCCGTTTATCGCTCTCTTGATAGGCAACCTGTGGTGTCGTCATTAACTGTCGATTAGCATGAAGAATACTTCGTATATGTTCACTTTTCATCTCATCATTTAAAACCACGCACTGTCCCACAATATTTGGATTTTCTAAATGTGCGGTTTGCAACAACGCTCCAAGTGCCTTACCAAAGGATTTTTCCGACTGGTTAAATAGAAGAATTTGAACAGGCACAATATTGGTCGGTTTTTTCTTCAGGACTCCTTGTATAATATGAAATGCCTGTAAGGCATCTTGGACAAATTGTTTTGCCAGATCAGATTTGTCACGATCATAAGGAATTACATGACACTCTTCATCTAATAATTGGTCGTTTATTTCCTTTGCTTTTTTTGGGTCTGCCCCATAAATAATCACATGACCGTTCTCCTCTTTAAAGGAGTGCTTTGTGGATAGGTCTTCGTTTTCCTCCCAATCCGGATAAAAGAGTATCATATCTTGTACTGGCTCTTTTTTTAATGTTAAACCTTTAATGAGTAGAACACAGTCACCCCTATGATCACAAACATCTATATCCACTTTGATTATGCCCTTACCACTATTCCTTTGGCGAACAAAAGCCCATTGTGATTCTAGACAGTCTCCAATGAGTAACAATTCATCCATAGCAAATGGTAATGACAAACCCTGTCCCGCCTCTGATAAGGTCAATCCAACGGCAGATTGTATAGCTACATCCAGTAAACAAGGATGTAAAGTGTACGCATCCTGTTTATTTTCCATGCATGCAGGCAAATGGATTTTGGCCAACGCTTGCCTCTCTCCCATATAGATCTTTTCAACACCTTGAAAATGAGGACCATATACAATTCCCATCGATTGAAAAGCCTGATAGCAATCCTCACCTGTCCATATCCGCTGTTGGCATTGTTCCTGTAGCTCGTATAAGTCCAAACGATGTGTCTCCTGACTAAAAGAATTTAGCTCTATTTTCCCATCACAATAAATGTTATCTTCCCCATCCATCTGCTGATAGATAGAATAGGTCATCGATTGATCATCTTGTGGGGAAATGCCAATAGTTAAGGGAGATTGTACGTCTTGTTTTCTAATAGGTTTAGCCCACATGACATCTTTTAGACACACCTCGCCATTACCTTGCACATTCTTCATAGACTTAGCTACAAAGCTGGCCATCTCTAAGAAAACAACACCTGGTAATACACCAATGCCATCAATGATATGATCTTGAAAATAAAATTCCTTTTCCTGTAGCATCACGCTATACTTAAGGCCCTTAACATCAGAGATATTTTGATAAACGAATGGATCCATTCTATTATTCTGATAGGTATCCCGTTTTTCTTCTATCCAGTAACGCTCTCTTGCAAAAGGATAAGTCGGCAAACTAATACGTGACGGTTTTTCATGCTGATAGAGGAAGTTCCAATTAATCGTTGATCCGTTAACCCATGCCTCCATTAAAGAACGATATTCCCCAATTTCTATCCATTGAGTAATTGATTCTTCTGGGGTAATAGAGGAACCACCATGAGCCGCACAACTTCCAGCTATCCAATCATGTTTCTCTTCCTGATGTATAAAAGAATCAAGTTGTTTACGCAAATCCTCAATAGAACTAACTGCAAATGCCAGCCTCTCTTCCATTTCCTCACGTCCTGTTTGCAACGTAAAAGCGATATTGCCCAAATGACCATCTGTATATGCATGCTGCTCGATAGCATTGACTAACCGCCTTGCCTGTTCCGTTAACTGTTCTTCTGTTTTGGCAGACAAGACAATAATTACCGGATGATTTGGTGTTATAGACATGTTGTCATTCTGGGCGTTGCGCGGAATATATTCCTCAATTAACAGGTGGGCATTCGCTCCTCCAGCACCAAAGGAGGAAATACCAGCTCGTCTAGGGGATTCTTGCATTTTTCCATCCTTATAAATGACTGGTTTCTCCCAATTCGCTAGTTTCTGTTGAACCATAAAAGGCGATCTTTTAAAGTCAATATCAGTATTAAGATCCTCAGCATGAAGGGAAGGAACTAATTGACGGTGCTTCATTTGTAATAGCACTTTCGTTAAACCTGCAATCCCAGCCGCACTCTCACTATGCCCAATATTAGACTTAACGGAACCAATCGCACAAAACTGACGATCATCTGTGTACTTTTCGAAGGCAGTGGTTAAGCCATGAATTTCAATGGGATCTCCAAGGGCTGTTCCCGTACCATGTGCTTCGATATAGCTGATAGTACGCGGATCCAAGTTAGCTCTTTTTAATGCCTCCATGACCAGCTGTGCTTGAGATTTTGGATTAGGTACGGTATATCCATTGGTTTTCCCTCCTGCATTAATCATACTGCCCTTAATGACTCCATAGATATGATCACCATCCGCTTCAGCTTGATCCAATGGTTTTAAAACAACTGCACCTATTCCTTCACCATCTACAATCCCATCCGCCTTTTGACTAAAAGGCCGACTTGTGGATCCAGGGGACAGCATAGTCATTGCGGACAGCTTAAGAAAATGATCTGGATGAACAATTAAATTAACACCTCCAGCTATAGCGCAGGTGCTGATACCACTATAAAGGCTCTCCAGCGCTAGATGAATAGCTGTTAATGAGGAAGAACAGGCTGAGTCAATCGCTAGACTAGGTCCTTGGAAATTCATCATATAAGATACTCTGTTGGCTATCGACCAATAACTCGCACCAGAAGGATAATGACCATTCATTGCTCCAACAAATACTCCTATTTTTCGGTCTTTACTAAGATTTGCCGGCGTATAACCTGCATCTGAGATACTTTCATAGCAAGCTTCCAAGAACACCCTTTCTTGAGGGTCCATTCGCTTAGCCTCTGCAGGTGAAAGATGAAAGAAATAGGGATCAAATTGATCAATACCTTCAATAAAACCACCCCATTTAGTATACATATAATCATCTTTTCCAGGCTCCTTGTCATAATACTTGCGCCAATCCCACCGCTCCTTTGGAATTTTAGTAATAGCTTGTTTACCTGATCTTAACAACTGCCAATATTCATCGATATTACTCGCCTTTGGATAGCGTCCGGCGATGCCAATAATGGCAACATCGAAAAGAGGTGTTCCAGATTTAGCCTCTTGCCTCTCGACGTGTCGTAAACTATCATGTTGACGTCTCAATCTTCTTTTTACTTTGCGTGGTGGTGAGGAAGCCTTATGAATCGGTCGGTCTACTGTTTCAGCTATTGTCAATAAGTCTTTCACCTGCTGCGAATAATTTTTAATTAAATAGTCGGCTAGTTCATCCAAAGTTTGATACTCAAATAATAGCGTGCTACTGATATCTGCAAAATTTTTTCGTAAAGCACTGGTCAATTGAGTGACCAAAATAGAGTCAAACCCATACCTCTCCAAAGCCTCTCTACTATCAATCTGTTCGGATGATAGATGTAAAATATCCCCGACTAAACGTTTAATATATGCCACACAGGCACTATGCAATGTGTCTTCCATCTTGGTAGACTGTGTGGAAGACACTGGTACTTGCTTTTGTCGAGACTCCACACGTTTCGGTTGTTCATCGATCGGTTTATTTTTCCTTATCACGCCATTGCTTTCTGCTAGAATTATATGTTGCTGCCCATTGACAAGGGAGGGAACCATCGTACGAAAACCTTCTGACGCTAAGATTCTTTTCCACTGATCCACTGTAACTAGTGGGGACCCCGGAATTCGCAATATACCATCCTCGTATAACCACCATCCATCCAACAAACCAAAGGTAAAATGATTAAATAATGTTCGGGCCGTGGTTTCTGTTAATAAGAGTAATCCATTCTTTTTTAACAACGCCTTCGTATTTCGTAATGTCTCCCTCAGTACCGGGGTGGCATGGAGGACATTACTGGCAATAACTACGTCATATTTCCCAAGCTCCATCCTTTGATCCTCAAGGGGTTTGGTTACATCAAACAACCGATAATTAATCCGCTTATTCCAGTCACCAAAGTACTTTTCAGCCGATAACAAAAACGCCTTCGAAATATCTGTGTAAGCATACTCATCAATAATCTCAGCATATGGCTTAATTTGCTTTAATATTTCTTCAGTACTTCCACCTGTTCCTGCTCCAATTTCTAGGATCCGGACGGGCTTATTATTCTGATGGAGCTGTCTCTGTTGAAGATAGTTTACCAAAATGGCAGCAAGGTTCTGATTATAGTAATCTGCAATTGCATTTTGCTTATATATCCCTTCCACTAATTCAATGGAAGAATTAGGGAACAAAATATCTGTTGCCGTAACTTTTCCTATTAATATATCAGGTATATTCTCCAAGGCAGTCTCTATTAAGGTGAGATGGGAATGTATAGCTAGCTCAGCGCTCCAAATCCGCTTAAAATGATGCCACTCCTGCCAGCTTGCCTTGTTATCAACCGAGTTCGCTACAACTGAATAGACTTGATCCTCCCTCGAGAGGTATTTGTACTCCTCAAAGAGAGTCGCAGTTTCTTCCATCCATCGACCATAATTAGGTTGAAGCCCTCGGGTTAAATCTGTCAAACTACCCTGCTCGTCCTGAAACCATCCAGCCTTTTGTAGCTGACTCCACAACAATTTCACCAACAGGGGCTGAACTTGATCCATACGGTGAATAATTTCCATAACGGCTTTTCCTTCTTTTTCTCCCAACTTAGGCACCGTAGATAGGAGACTATCCATACAAGGTATAATCTCCTCCTGGAATATAGAGAGAATCTCAGTTGTTTCTTTTTTCTGCTCCTGCCAAGGACGGAGGGTATGAATATAAGCTAGTTGTGGAAGAGGGTGTGACAGCAAAAAGTCCAGTGCAGCCATTCCCTCTGGTCCTTCAATTGAACCAATTCCAGCTTGAGTCATTTTGTTCTGATATTTTTCTTCCGCTACTGCACCGACACTCCCCCAATAACCCCAGTTCATAATCTTCACTGGACAAGACCATTCCCTCTCCATCGCTAAAGCAAACGCATCCTTAAAGTTGCAACCTGTTGCATAATTACTTTGTCCAGCTGCGGTTGCAAAAGATTGAATGGAGGAGAAGAACAGCACAAAATCAAGGGATTCATCGGCAAATACTTGGGCCATTCGAACACTGACATTTACCTTGGCAGTTAATGCCTCTCGAAAAGTTTCTTCGTCCATCTTTACGAGTGCCTGATCTCTTAAGACAATGGCTGAATGAATCACACCCTGTATCTCTCCATATTTCTGCTTAATTTGTTGATATGCTTTTTCCAGTGATTGTTTATTAGAAGCATCAGCTGTAATATATTTAGGAGCCGGACCAATGGTAGCTAATCGATTGATTTTGGTACGAATTGCTTCATCTTCTTCCCTCCTACCAATCCATATCACCCTCGCCTGATAGTGACGAATAACATGCTCACTCCAGACTTCGCCAATGCCGCCTGCTCCTCCAATTACTACATAAAGGCCACCTTTTTTGTAAGGAGCTTTGGGTACTACGGTTTGCTCAATCTGAATTAAGCGCTGATGGTACCAGGCCTCTTCTCGGTAAGCCAGCGTTTTATGTGGTAGACTTTGTATATTGGTAAGGGGCTGAAAATTATCTCCCTCTTCTAAGTCCAATAGGCGAATTAGCCAACCTGGATATTCATTTGCTAATGAACCTGCCAAGCCGTATAAAGCGGAAAGATTAGGCTGAATTGGCTCATGGGGATGAATCTGTTGCGCCCTTACTGTCACTATCGTCCATTTCAATTCTTTCGGTCCATAGTCCAATAAAAGTAATGCCTTAATCACCTTAAACATGGCCATCACCGTTTGTTCTTGATCAGAAATTAACGCATCATCTGTTACCAACGATACTGGTAGTTCCGGCATGCACCAGATTAACTCAGTCATATCAATTGGTTTAAATTTGGCCATAATTCCTTTAATGGTAGTCTCAGCATCAAAATATAACACATGGGCTTGTGGGTATTGTTGTGCGACAAAGGCTGTTTTCTTATCTGCCTTTTGACCAATAATAACAACAGGGTGTTTTGATGAATTTGCTTTCTGTTCACTATTGTATTGAATTCGTTCCCAGACTGGTGTAAGCATAAGGTGACCTGGTGATCTATTCGGTTCCGCCTCTTCTGTCATAACGCGGGTGATCAGACCATTTATCGTTAGACAAAGATGTCCCTCCTTATCACAAAGGACAATGGTCAGCTGGTCATCAGTCTCCCGACGAATCCATGCCCACATGGCTTCTTTCGTCTCCCTATAGATGGTCGCTTCCTCCATCGCAACGGGCACGGATGTTTGAAGCTGGGTGAAGTCTGCCTCAAGTCCTATGGCTGCCTGAATGGCTGCATCCACCATTCCCGGATGAAGTCCTTCCTCCACCCATGGAGAAGAAAGCATAAGCTGAGCCAGCACCTCTTCCTTTCCTATATATAGTTTTTCGATGCCTCGATGGCTTTCGCCATACTGAATGCCAATGTTAGTAAAGGCTGTATACACGTCTTCCTTGTCTAGCACTTTGTCTCCACAGGTTTGCTTTATTTTTGAAATATCCACTGGTGGCGAAGCTACCTCTGTGATGAGCTCCGCGCTTCCTTCACTATAGACTACTTCTTCCCCTTCCTCCGATTCCCGATAGACCTCGAAATGGATAGTCTGGTCCTTTTCCACCATTAATCCCATATGTATCTCTACCGGTACTTCTCCGACAATGAGGGGACGTAGCCAGCTTATCTGCCGGAGGCAGAGTCCTTCTTCCTCCAGCCGCCCGCCAACTGCCTGAGAAACAGCTGCTCGCACCATTTCCAAATAGGCGCTTCCTGACAACATCCGCTCTCCTTTGACCACATGATCGGATAGAAAAGGTTCTTCCCCTGTGAAACGCGCTGTAAACCGCTGTTCATAGAAGTCCGATGTATTTCGATGCAAGAGGGGATGAATAACTTCCGTTATTCCCTTCTGCTCTTTCACTGGTAGCCAATACCGCTCGCGCGTAAAAGGATAAGTTGGCAGACTGATTCGTCGTGGCTTAACCTTGCGGTATAATCGGTCCCAATCAACCGGCATTCCCCTTACCCACAGCTTTAGGAGTTTGTCATATTTGCCCTTTTGCTGCCAAGTCTCTAGGATCGCCCCCATATCCTCATCTGCCAGAACCGCCATGGCCGCTTTATGTGCTTTCACTTCTCCTCGATAATAATCGGTCCTATCCGATTTTGGGGAGATAATATCGGTCAATTTGGTCTGAAGATCAGCCACAGAAGTTACCACCACTGCCAACCGTTCATCCATTGCTTCTCGACCTACTTGTAACGTATAGGCAATATCCCCTAGTTCCTGATCGGTCCAGCCTTCTTCGGTGATGACGGAAAGCAATTGCTTCGCCTGCTCCAACAGCTGTCCTTCACTTTGGGCGGAAAGAACGATTAAATATGGGCCTGGATAAACATTCGTTGTCTCTTTTTCCACTTCTGGTTTATATTCTTCAATTACCACATGGGCATTGGCGCCACCGGCACCAAAGGAGGAAATACCTGCCCGTCGCGGACGCTCGGAGGGCTGTTTCCATTCAGCTAATGTTTGTTGTACCGCAAAAGGAGTCGAGGCAAAATCAATATGCTGATTTAAGACCTCCGAATGAAGGGATGGCACGAATTGTCCATATTTCAGCTGAAGGAGGATTTTACTGATTCCCGCAATCCCAGCAGCACTCTCTGCATGTCCAATATTGGATTTCACTGACCCTATGGCACAATACTGGTGTTCTTGGGTATAGGCCTCAAAGGCCTTCGTTAATCCGGCAATTTCTATCGGGTCACCAAGAGCGGTCCCTGTACCATGAGCTTCAATGTAGTCTATAGTCTGGGGATCAATCTTTGCCTCCCGCAATGCGTGTTGAATCACCTCTGTCTGAGCATTAGGATTAGGAACCGTATAACCATGGGTCTTCCCTCCATGATTAACCGCCGTTCCTTTGATCACACCATAGATATGGTCGCCATCCTCTACTGCTTGAGTGAAAGGTTTTAAGAGAACTGCTCCTACGCCTTCACCAGGGACGTAACCGTCCCCTCCTTCGCCAAAGCTTTCACAACGTCCCTTGCTTGATAAAAATTCCCCCTGATTTAAGGCGATATACTTATTAGGATGAATGGAGATATTCACTCCTCCTGCAATGGCCGCTTCACAACTGCCCTGTTGTATGTGCTGGCAGGCTAAATGGATCGCCGTTAAAGAGGAAGAACACATGGTATCCACCGCCATACTCGGGCCATGAAAATTACAAAAGTAGGAGACCCGGTTCGCTATCGAGGCAGCGTTCCCGTTAACCGCCACCGGTCGGCCCTTCAGCTGCTCTTGTGCTCCATATAATTGGTACTCTTCATACATTACGCCGACAAATACCCCCACCTTCCCAGCATCTCCTTGTCCTTGGCCAAGCGTTTGGCGGGTATATCCAGCATCCTGCAGCGTTTCATACACACATTCTAAAAAGAGGCGCTCCTGTGGATCCATCCGTTCTGCTTCTCGTGGGGAAATATGAAAAAACAACGGATCAAATCGGTCAACATCCTGGAGGAAACCCCCCCACATCTCTCCGTTTTTCGGCGTTTGCCAAAGATCTAAGCGTTCCTCTGGCACGGGGGTCACACAGTCTTTTCCAGCTTTTAAGTTAGCCCAGAACTCCTGCATATTACGAGCACCTGGATAACGCCCTGCCAAACCGACAATGGCAATATCAGATGAAGAGGTGGAGGTCGTCCGAAAGCTTTTCGGTCGCCTGCGCGAACGCCTCTGATGTTTTTCTGTGACCACTGGTGGGGAAGCAGGCTTAGGCTGACTGTCGCCCAAGACTTTTGTCAATGCCTCCCGATGATGTTGAAGGAAATAGCCTGTTAGTTCCTCCAGCGTTTTATATTCAAAGAACAAGGTTTTAGGTAATGGACCGAAGAATTCTTCTAACTGCTGAGTTAGTTTTAATACCACCACTGAATCCATACCATATGTCATAAAATCAGCATCCGATTCTATTTGCTCTGTAGGTAACTTTAATCCCGCTGAAAGAAAGCTTTTAATATAATCCGTCGCCTTCTCAGTCATCGAATCTTGATCTGGTGTCAAATTAATTACTGACATATCATCTACTTGAGGAGCTTTTTGAATAGGAAGACGAGAAAGCATCTCCTGAAATCGACTACGCTCTCCTGCCATAACCATTATTTGTGAATAGGGGAGGGTAAGTCCTTCATAGAATGCCTTCATCCCCCGAGTGGTCTCCATCGCGACCATTCCAGTACTTTTGCGCATCATATCTTCCGTTTCCGAATCGAGGTGCATACCACCATCCTGCCATAACGGCCAATTAAAGGAGATAGTGCGCCCTTGTCGTTTCTTTTCTTCTACTAGTCGTTGGCGATAGTGAGCATAAGCATCCATAAACGCACTCGCCCCCGCATAATCCGACTGTCCTACATTTCCCATCCCACCTGCTAATGATGAGAAGATAATAAAGAAGTCAAGCGGGCAATCTTGGCAAGCTAGATCTAGATTGACCAATCCATGGGTTTTAGGAGCCATCACTTCCAAGAATTGTGAGGGAGACTTTTTAATAATAAAGTTATCCCTAATAATACCTGCACTGTGAATGACACCATGGAGCTGACCATATACTTTCAGAATATCCTCTACGAAGTGTTTCACTGCTAAGCGGTCGGTCACATCTATCTGACGATAGACCACCTGCATCCCCATTGCCGTTAATGCTTGAATGTTTACCTCCTTTTTCTTATCCATAGGGGAACGACCTGTAAGAATTAACGTACTTTTTGAAGTATGTCGCGCTATTTCTTTAGCAAATAGGAGTCCCAAACCTCCCATACCCCCTGTTATTAAATATACTCCTCCCTCTTTCCAAGGAAGAACAGATGATTTGGAGGTTGTCTCTAGAACTTGCCAATTGGCGATATAACGTTTTCCATTCTCATAGCGAATATTGTCTGGATGAGAAGAAAGTGCATTCTCCTTTAACTTCTCTGCAACCTCTTTCGCTGACTTATTCGTCTCCACAGCGATCATTTGCCCAATCATATGCGGATTTTCAAGATGCGCTGTCTGAAGAATTGCCCACAACCCATCATATAGTTCCTTTTCTTGAAGTGGAATAACCACTTGAACCAATATTTTCTGTTTATGGTCTGCTTTCATCATTTGCTGTAAAACTTCAAATAGCTGAAGAGCATGTTGTTGGAAGCGTTCACTATGATAACCTTTAATCGTCTGTAGTTCTATACATTTTCCCTTTTCCAGAAATTGCGGTAAATGATCCGAAGAAAGGTCTGCCATACCACAAAGGATGATCTTGTGTTCATCATAACTTGCAGCCGTTGCTTTCACTGACTGCTCTTGCCATTGTGGATGAAGTAAAAGATGGTCAATGGAGTCCTCGATACTAGGAACCCCCATTACTTCAACTGCTAGACCTTTGATTTCAAGACAAGGATGTCCCTCCTTATCACAAAGGACAATGGTCAGCTGGCCATCAGTCTCCCGACGAATCCATGCCCACATGGCTTCTTTCGTCTCCCTATAGATGGTCGCTTCCTCCATCGCAACGGGCACGGATGTTTGAAGCTGGGTGAAGTCTGCCTCAAGTCCTATGGCTGCCTGAATGGCTGCATCCACCATTCCCGGATGAAGTCCTTCCTCCACCCATGGAGAAGAAAGCATAAGCTGAGCCAGCACCTCTTCCTTTCCTATATATAGTTTTTCGATGCCTCGATGGCTTTCGCCATACTGAATGCCAATGTTAGTAAAGGCTGTATACACGTCTTCCTTGTCTAGCACTTTGTCTCCACAGGTTTGCTTTATTTTTGAAATATCCACTGGTGGCGAAGCTACCTCTGTGATGAGCTCCGCGCTTCCTTCACTATAGACTACTTCTTCCCCTTCCTCCGATTCCCGATAGACCTCGAAATGGATAGTCTGGTTCTTTTCCACCATTAATCCCATATGTATCTCTACCGGTACTTCTCCGACAATGAGGGGACGTAGCCAGCTTATCTGCCGGAGGCAGAGTCCTTCTTCCTCCAGCCGCCCGCCAACTGCCTGAGAAACAGCTGCTCGCACCATTTCCAAATAGGCGCTTCCTGACAACATCCGCTCTCCTTTGACCACATGATCGGATAGAAAAGGTTCTTCCCCTGTGAAACGCGCTGTAAACCGCTGTTCATAGAAGTCCGATGTATTTCGATGCAAGAGGGGATGAATAACTTCCGTTATTCCCTTCTGCTCTTTCACTGGTAGCCAATACCGCTCGCGCGTAAAAGGATAAGTTGGCAGACTGATTCGTCGTGGCTTAACCTTGCGGTATAATCGGTCCCAATCAACCGGCATTCCCCTTACCCACAGCTTTAGGAGTTTGTCATATTTGCCCTTTTGCTGCCAAGTCTCTAGGATCGCCCCCATATCCTCATCTGCCAGAACCGCCATGGCCGCTTTATGTGCTTTCACTTCTCCTCGATAATAATCGGTCCTATCCGATTTTGGGGAGATAATATCGGTCAATTTGGTCTGAAGATCAGCCACAGAAGTTACCACCACTGCCAACCGTTCATCCATTGCTTCTCGACCTACTTGTAACGTATAGGCAATATCCCCTAGTTCCTGATCGGTCCAGCCTTCTTCGGTGATGACGGAAAGCAATTGCTTCGCCTGCTCCAACAGCTGTCCTTCACTTTGGGCGGAAAGAACGATTAAATATGGGCCTGGATAAACATTCGTTGTCTCTTTTTCCACTTCTGGTTTATATTCTTCAATTACCACATGGGCATTGGCGCCACCGGCACCAAAGGAGGAAATACCTGCCCGTCGCGGACGCTCGGAGGGCTGTTTCCATTCAGCTAATGTTTGTTGTACCGCAAAAGGAGTCGAGGCAAAATCAATATGCTGATTTAAGACCTCCGAATGAAGGGATGGCACGAATTGTCCATATTTCAGCTGAAGGAGGATTTTACTGATTCCCGCAATCCCAGCAGCACTCTCTGCATGTCCAATATTGGATTTCACTGACCCTATGGCACAATACTGGTGTTCTTGGGTATAGGCCTCAAAGGCCTTCGTTAATCCGGCAATTTCTATCGGGTCACCAAGAGCGGTCCCTGTACCATGAGCTTCAATGTAGTCTATAGTCTGGGGATCAATCTTTGCCTCCCGCAATGCGTGTTGAATCACCTCTGTCTGAGCATTAGGATTAGGAACCGTATAACCATGGGTCTTCCCTCCATGATTAACCGCCGTTCCTTTGATCACACCATAGATATGGTCGCCATCCTCTACTGCTTGAGTGAAAGGTTTTAAGAGAACTGCTCCTACGCCTTCACCAGGGACGTAACCGTCCCCTCCTTCGCCAAAGCTTTCACAACGTCCCTTGCTTGATAAAAATTCCCCCTGATTTAAGGCGATATACTTATTAGGATGAATGGAGATATTCACTCCTCCTGCAATGGCCGCTTCACAACTGCCCTGTTGTATGTGCTGGCAAGCTAAATGGATCGCCGTTAAAGAGGAAGAACACATGGTATCCACCGCCATACTCGGGCCATGAAAATTACAAAAGTAGGAGACCCGGTTCGCTATCGAGGCAGCGTTCCCGTTAACCGCCACCGGTCGGCCCTTCAGCTGCTCTTGTGCTCCATATAATTGGTACTCTTCATACATTACGCCGACAAATACCCCCACCTTCCCAGCATCTCCTTGTCCTTGGCCAAGCGTTTGGCGGGTATATCCAGCATCCTGCAGCGTTTCATACACACATTCTAAAAAGAGGCGCTCCTGTGGATCCATCCGTTCTGCTTCTCGTGGGGAAATATGAAAAAACAACGGATCAAATCGGTCAACATCCTGGAGGAAACCCCCCCACATCTCTCCGTTTTTCGGCGTTTGCCAAAGATCTAAGCGTTCCTCTGGCACGGGGGTCACACAGTCTTTTCCAGCTTTTAAGTTAGCCCAGAACTCCTGCATATTACGAGCACCTGGATAACGCCCTGCCAAACCGACAATGGCAATATCAGATGAAGAGGTGGACGTCGTCCGTAAGCTTTTCGGTCGCCTGCGCGAACGCCTCTGATGTTTTTCTGTGACCACTGGTGGGGAAGCAGGCTTAGGCTGACTGTCGCCCAAGACTTTTGTCAATGCCTCCCGATGATGTTGAAGGAAATAGCCTGTTAGTTCCTCCAGCGTTTTATATTCAAAGAACAAGGTTTTAGGTAATGGACCGAAGAATTCTTCTAGCTGCTGGTTCAGTTTTAATACCATAATGGAGTTAATACCATACTTCTCTAAGTCCATATCATGAGCTATTTCTTCTGCATTAACCTTAAACAACAAGGAGAGGTTCTCTTTTAAATAGTCAATCGTTTTTTCCCATAAACGCGAATTTTCTTTAGAAGGTTTGGTTGACTGCACAAACTGTACAAGATCATAAAGCGTACTCTTCTCTGCAAAATCCAAAGTGGTTAACTCTAACCCAAATTTGTTATTTAACCGATCTGCTAATTGGGTTAACTTTAAAGGATCAAATCCATTTTCACTCAAAGGGACATCATGATGAATCTCTTTGGCATCAATAGCCAACACTTCTGCAGCTATTTTTTTTAATTCCAACAATAGATCACTAGTTTCAGAGTCTCTCTCCTTATGTTGGTACAACTGTTTAAATTGCTTAGAAGCTTCTTCTGGTCTAATCTCTTTTTCTTTTAATTGTCGATAGATATGTCTCCACTTTTCATCCATTTTTTTCCTCCCCCTTATCTTGAAGTCATTAGAATTTTCTCAACATCTTCTTCCGATAATTCTCCTTTCCAAATTCTCTCGGAAAGTTGACGATAAAAAGCCTCTTGTGCCATTAAACCAGCAGTCTGTCTTGTTTCAAAACCTAAGATACGTACACATACCATGCCATCCTCATCATATACATCGATATCGAACAGTTGATCATTTTCATTACGCTGGATATGTACCCACACCTGGTTGGGACAGGGTTGATAAATAAAGATAGCTTTAAGCCTAAAAGGCAGCCTATCTAATGGAGCTTTTAATACAATAGTAAAACCTGCGGTCGCTTGGAAAACAGCATCCAACAATCCCGGATTAAGGTAACACTCGCTACCAATAGACTCTGGTGGTACTGTTAACTTCGCGATGGTCTGATTCTTGTGGAGATAAAGACATTCTATTCCACGATGGGAAGGACCATAATTTAGACCAGCTGCACGAAAAGATGGATAAATTTGCTCTGATGAAAGGATATTCCAAGGATATTGAGACTTTATTTTTTCAAGGTTTTCCCTTTTAGGATGCTTTAACTTAGATACCTTCATCATACCTTGAGCATGTGTTATAGCTGTTTGATCATCAAAATAATCTGATCCGCTGTAAATATCATATTCTACTAATCCATCCTCTTTTGATATCAAGGCAATATGTACCTCTACTTGCTCATCATCGACCACTAAAGGTTCCATCCATATATGCTCTTGTAAATAAATAGAAGTTGTACCTTCTTCTAAAGTACTCGCAATCTCTCGATCTATCCCCTGCTCAAGGGCAGCTCTCGCCATTTCCAAATATACCGATCCAGGGAGCATCTTCTTCCCCTGCACGTGGTGATCGGCTAAATAGGGTTCTTGTCCAGTCATAATCGTTGTAAACCTTTGAGTCGACAGATCAGATGTATTACGATGAACTAAAGGGTGTAGTGAAGTTTTACTTAGTGTAGGTATACTTTGTTTAGGAAGCCAGTAGTGTTCCTTAGCAAAGGGATAGCCTGGTAAACGAAGGCGCCGAGGACGATCCTCTTTGTAGAGTATCTGCCAATCTATCATTTGACCTGCTAACCAATGTGAGATAAGTGTTTCAGGATCAGCTTGTCGAGGAGTATCTTTCATACTCTTCCTCTTTTTTACATAGCTCGTGTATAATCCTTTAGGTTGCTCATCATGGAGATATGCTGCTAACATATCAATAGCTGTACGTTTATCATTCATCCAAAACGCAAGACGATAAACCATTGCCTCCCGACTGGTTTGTAGAGTAAAGCACATATCGGTGAGATTAACATTTTCTTGTAATTCTAACCATTCTTTCATGATGCCTGCATATTCTTTAAGTTGTTTTTCTGTTTTGGCAGATAAAACAAATAAGGTAGGCCTACTGTCGTCGATAATCGGTTTTGACCCTCTTTCATTCTTTGTTTCATAAGCCTCTATTACCAAATGAGCATTGGTACCACTAAATCCAAATGAACTAACACAAGCCCGTCTTGGTGAATTCGCATCCCAAGGGCGTGTTTGTGTATTTACATAAAAAGGGGAGGTATTAAAATCAAAGTGTTCATTAGGTTCTTTAAAGTGAAGAGTAGGCACCAATTTCTTATTCTGCATACATAACAGTACCTTCTGTATGCTTGCTACACCAGCAGCTGCAGATGTATGGCCAATATTAGATTTAACGGAACCAATCGCGCAATATTGCTTTTTATCGGTTTTTTCCTGAAAGACAGTTGATAACGCTTTAAGTTCTATAGGATCACCCAATTGAGTACCCGTCCCGTGCATTTCTGCATAACTAATAGTAGATGGGTCAATATTGTACTTTTGGTAAATACTACGTTCTAAATCTATTTGGCTTTTTACACTAGGGGCAGTTAAACCATTTGTTTTTCCATCTTGATTACTTCCAAATCCTATAATCACGCCATATATTAAGTCATTATCTGCCTCAGCATCCTGTAAACGTTTTAACACCAGAGTACCAACGCCTTCACCAGGAACCATGCCATCACTAGATTGATCAAAAGCCTTGCACCGCCCCTCTGGTGAGAGCATTTGTGTCGCGCACATTTCAATATAAGGCTTAGGGGTGAGGTACAATGTTACCCCACCAGCAAGAGCCATATCAATTTCTCGATTAAGTAACGCCTCGCAAGCAAGGTTAATTGCTACCAAGGAAGACGAGCAGGCAGTATCAATAGAAAGGGCCGGACCTTTTAAATTAAGAAAATAGGCAATACGCGCCGATGCAATGGAAGCATAATTACCAGTCATATCAGTTAAACCATATTGCTGTTCACATAACATTCGATAATATTCATTTGCCATAATTCCTAGGTATACCCCACAATTCTGACCATTCAATGACTCTGGCGTATAACCAGCATCCACAAAAGCCTGATAGCCCTCCTGAAGAAAGAGGCGTTGTTGTGGATCCATGGTTTCCGCTTCTGAAGGGGCTATATTGAAAAACCGGGGGTCAAAGCTGGCAACATCATCTATCATCCCTAACCACTTACTATATATTTTCCCCTCATCACTAGGGTAAGGTTGATAGTATGAGGCAACATCCCAACGAAAGGAAGGAATTTCGCGAATGGAATCACGACCTGCTACAAGGTTTGACCAATAGGCGTTGAGATTATCGGCATCTGGATATTTTCCAGACATTCCAACGATGGCAACAGCTTCTCGATGATTATTGCTAGCCATATGATTTTTTAATTGATTTTTTGCCTCTTTGGATGAAATCTTTCCCTCTTGTAAGGCTTTTAAGATAGCTTTTTTGTTTACCATGTCCCTTCCCCCCTTAAACCAGATTGTATTCTTGCAAAAGATTATACGCCTTGTTCATTTCCAATGTGCCTTGCTCCACTTTTTCCAAAATCTCCTCCAATGTAGGTGACGATAATAGCACTGATTCTTCATCATCTTTTTTGTTTTGATGCTGCATCCAATTGGCAAACTCACGTAAGGTCGGATAGTCATATAAGGTGGTTGCCTCCATTGTGACCCCATAACGCTTATTTAAAACTCGGATCCATTCTACACCCAAAATAGAGTCTAGACCCAAGTCTGAAAATTGAACATCTTCATCAATATCACTAGGATCTAGGTACATAATTTCAGCCAGACTTTCCGCCAATTCGGTTATTAAAGTCCCATTAGCGGTTGATGGCTGTTGATCTCCCTCATGAATAGACTGGATATACTGTGTTAATTCGTGAATGGTCGGATAATCATAAAGAGTTGTAGCATCTAGTGATAGATTCAACGTCTTATTAATAAGACGCATCCATTCCACGCCCAATATAGAGTCTAAGCCCATATCATAAAAGTTCCGATTAATATCCACCGTTGTTTCCTCCATAAATAAGGTCTGAACTAGACTATCGATAAGCATATCTTGCAGTTTTAACCCATCTTCTTCTGAATATTGGGAGACCTGATGTTCAACTACAGGTTGATCAATCTTTGATAAAGTTTGTTGTGATAAAGCCTGGACCCGTTGACGATCAGACCATTTAGGCATGTTTGTCAACGATGGTAGTTGAATCTGTTCCTGTTTTAACTCTTGTTGTTTAGTATTCGTCAAACTAAATGATGGCTTTGTTTTAGGTGATAGACTAACCAATTCTTCTGGCAGCGGTGAGGTATTGACACTAGGCTCTTTCTTCGATGATTGATTGTTTTTTTTCGGCCAAAAGCTTTTACGTTCAAAGGGATATGTAGGTAAATTAATCCGTTGTGGTAGGTTATCCCCATATAACAGCTTCCAATTCACCTCGCCACCTTTTATCCAACAAATAACAGCTTCTTGCCATTGTCCTTTTTCAAAATTGTTCATATGTTTCTTTATCTTCTCATTTTCTTTAGTTAACGTACCTGTCAACAGATTGGATGGTGATTTTCCTTGGTGATAGATTCTAAGAGTTTGTAAAACCTCTTCCAAAGAATGGGCGGTGAATGCCATTCTATACTCCATAGACTCACGACCAACCTGCAAGGTATAGGCCAACTGTCGCAAATCTATTTCGGAGTTATTTTGAATAAAATGGAATATCCGATCCGCATAGACTTTCAATTGTTTCTCATTTTTAGCTGAAAGCACTATCATTACTGGTTGATTTGGCTTATTATGATTATCGTTCTTATCTAATACTTTCTGCGGCAGATACTCTTCCACTACAAGATGAGCATTTGTTCCACTAAAACCGAATGAGCTGACAGCAGCACAGCGTGGTTTTCCTTGGAGCGTTTTCCACGGTTGTTTTTTCGTATTGATATAAAAAGGGCTATCCGTTAAATGAATGTGCTCATTTAAACGATCATAATGGATTGTTGGTGGAAGGGTCTGGTGTTTGATAGCCATAAGCGTTTTAATCAATCCCGCAATACCTGCTGCTGGCAGCAAATGGCCAATATTGCTTTTAACAGACCCTAATGCGCAATACTGTTTTTTAGTAGTGAAGGATTTAAAGGCCTCTGTCAGTGCATCTACTTCAATGGGATCACCTAGTTTAGTACCCGTTCCATGTGCCTCAACCAGTGTGATATCGGTTGGGTTAATGTCAAATTTTTTATAAACTGCTTTTTCCAATTCCATCTGTGCCTGCCCATTAGGTGCCGTTATTCCGTTTGTTTTGCCATCCTGATTGACACCCCAACCCTTAATAACACCATAAATTGTATCCTTATCTCGAACTGCATCACTTAATCTTTTTAGCAGAACCACTCCCACTCCCTCACCAGGAACAAATCCATCCGCCTGTTGATCAAATGTCCGACAATGCCCCTGTTGTGACAGCATCCCGGCCTTACTAGTCATAATATGGAGGGAAGGATCAGCTATCATACATACCCCTCCAGCAAGTGCCATATCACTGTTGCCCAATACGATGCTGTTACAAGCCTCAGCAACGGCTACTAAGGAGGATGAACAGGCAGTTTCAATTGCTAAGGCAGGGCCACGCAAGTTGAGCAAATAGGAAATTCGAGCAGCTAAAATGGATGTCGTACTACCCATGAGAATACGTGAATTTAAGTCTTTTTCACTGAATAATTTTTCATAATCACTTGTTGCACAACCCGCAAATACACCACATTTGCTGTTTGAAAGGTCTGAAGGCTTTATACCGGCATCCTCTATACAACTCCAACAGCTTTCTAAAAACAGTCTTTGTTGTGGATCCATAGTCATTGCATCCACTGGTGGGATGTTGAAAAATGTCGGATCAAATTTATCAAAATCTTCAAGACTTCCCATCCATTTGCTTGTGCTCTTCCCCGGTGCTTCAGGATCAGTATCATAATAGTGTGCAATAGGCCACCTAGTAGAAGGAATTTCTGAAATACAATCTCTGCCATTGATAATGTTATCCCAAAATGCACCTATATTATCTGCTTTAGGAAACTGCCCTGAAATACCTACAATTGCAATATCTGTCTCCTTAGAATGCTGTTTCTCATGAACTCGTTGTGGACTGGTAGCAACATCTTTAGAGCTATATCGAGTTTGTAAATGTTCGGCAGCCTGTTCCATCAACATAACAGCAATATCTACCACATGACGATTTTTCCAGTCTTCATAAGGTGTACCTTTTACCCATTGATTAAACGCCCCTAAGGCTGGCCCACAAAATATTTGGAAGTTATCTTTTTCAGATAGATCCCCATTAAGTGTGGCCCTGTTACAATAAGCAAAATACCATTTGAAAATAAGCACCAGCTTAAAGCGCGGATTCACCTGCGCTTCGGCTAAATGCTGTGGGTTTTTCTTTTTCTTGTATTCACAAACCAGTTCCCATACTTCTGCAAAAGTGCGTTTAAAATAATGGCTTTCAATTTCTTGTTTAATCTCTTGAGGGATTTCTTCAATTGAATTATACTGCATAAACAGTTCATAGAGCTTATTAGCCCGGTTAGAAAATTGGGTATGCTTACTAACTACTTGGGCTTTAGCACCAATTTCAAACATATCTCCAGCAGCTGTTACAGCTGTATCATGAATGGAAATAGAACTTAGTAACTCTTTAATTACATCGTGTGCTCCACTTTCAACCGTACACTGGTTGATGGAGCCTGTGAAAACAAAGTCTGCTCCCATCATAAAGGCTGATGCCACCGCCTCTGGAGTACCTATCCCACCTCCACATCCAACAAGGATCGGTTCAGGATATAAATGGTTTTTCTGAATTTCCTTTCGAAGTGCTAGTACAGAAGGAACAAGTGCAGACAACACACCTTGGTCGGTATGACCACCAGAGTCTGCCTCTAAAGCAATATCATCAACCATTGGTATAGATTTCGATAATACCGCCTCTTCTTCTGTAATCCACTTTTCTTCTAACAATTGTTCCACTAAGTCCTCAGGTGGTGGTGCCATCAATTGTTTGGCTATTTCCAATCGAGAGCATTTGCCTATGATTCTTCTAGGAAAATATAGACTGCCATCCCTCTGCTTCTTTATCCCTTTGATACGAGCATAAACGAATGGTGCCGTTATGGTAGAATAAGCGGATGCTTCAATAAAAGGAACCTCATGGTTGATAAATAATCTTGCTTGCTCCCATTCTTCTTGCTGATTATTCATATTAGCAATCAGGCACATGCCATAGGGCTTATGTGGTCCTAAAGCAGATTGAATATTTTGAATATGTGATGCTACCCTGTCCCCATCTAAACCAGCACTACCAAAAAAGCTTAGCAATTCAGCTTCTCCCATTGAAATCACCATGGCTTCTGAAGCGACCCCTTGTGCCATTGAACCCGCCATATAGTTCGATTTGCAACGATAGCGGGATTGAAACAACGGGTTTCCAAGACTTTTCGGACTATTTGCCATTTCTGAACCATTTGTATTCTGCTTAGGTAGAGAAGGTCCCTTTAAAAAGGAAGTGGCGGATGCTTTATTTATAGTCTGTATCTCTAAACTCCTTTTCTTATCCCCTTTTTCGTTAGGTAACAAGGAATTCTGTTTAGAAGGTCGCTTTTTTCGGTGATTCAACTCACTAGAAACATATTGAGCAAAGTCACGTATGGTCGGGTAGTCGTACACTTTGGTAGCTTTAACATCTATTCCATAAGTTTTATTTAAACTCTTAATCCACTCAACGCCAACTATAGAATCTAATCCTAATTCGATGAATTTTTTACCTGGTAAAATCATCTCACGATCAATATATAAGGCTTCTGCTAAACTATCTGCTAATTCTTCCTCCAACTCTTCCAAGTCCTCTTTCTCACGGGACTGCACTTCTAAACTATCTTGCTCAACATCATCTATCGATACATTTTCAACAGGAAGAGAAGTCGTTTCATTAATTTTATTATCATCTACATTAGTAGATAATGTGTCAATATTTTTTGAATCAGAATAATCTTCTATATAATTCTGTTTAGCCTCTACTACTTCTGTAGGAACCCAATAAGAATCCCGCGCAAACGGATAAGAAGGCAAATGAATTCTGCCAGGCTCTTCCTTCCACATTTGCTCCCATGGTATATCATAACCTTGACAGTAAAGGTTAGACAGCCCTTGCATAATCTCTTGATATTGATCTGAAGTTTCTACTTTTTCGAGTCGTTGTATAAGATCACGCCCAAACAATTCCATAACCTTTTGACCAATAAATTCTTCTGAAACGATATTCCTATAGCTATTAGGCAAGGATTCCCCAACATTAAACCTTTTCATTAGGTATAGAGCATCCGTCTTGTCTTTTACTACTACTACATAACGATGACGAAAATGCTGGCGACCATGTAAAAGGGTATAACTGACTTGTAAAAGATCCGCCTTCTGCCCCTCCGGGCCTTCCAAATAGGCGATTAAATCGGTTACCTTTTCAGCCAACGCCTCTTCGGTCTTTGCCGACAGTGCCAACAAATAATATGGGAGCGATGTTCCCTTCTCGTCCCGTTCCTCTTTTGAATAGCTCTCTACTACCAAATGCACATTGGTTCCACTCATTCCAAAGGCGCTTACTGCTCCTCGACGAGGTTTTCCCGGGCTGTCTTTCCATTCTTGATTGGTCTTATTGACATAAAAAGGGCTATTTTCCCATTGGATATATTTATTTTCCTGTTCACAGTGCAAGCTAGCTGGAATGGTTTCATGTCTTAAAGCCTGCACCATACTAATGAGACTCACCAGTCCGGAGGCCGCAAAGGTATGTCCAAAGTTGGTTTTGGTGGACGTAATCGCACAAAACCCTTCTTTTTTCGTATAGCTTTGGAAGGCATCCCGTAGGCCATTGACTTCCACTGGGTCTCCCAACCTTGTCCCCGTGCCATGGGTGACAATATAGGATAAGGTTTCCGGATCAATACCATACCGATCATACACCGAACGGTAAAGCTGGGATTGGACCACCCCGTTCGGGGCGGTAATACCGTTGGTTTTGCCATCATAGTTCATACCACTCCCCCGGATTACCGCATAGATCGGATCTTGATCCGCTTGCGCTTGTGAAAGGCGCTTAAGCACCACCGCTGCCACCGCTTCTCCTGGTACCATCCCATTTGCACGTTCATCAAAGGCATAACATCGCCCATCTGGGGATAACATGCCAGCTTGATCAATCGCTTCTAGCGTCTGTGGCAGGAGCACTAGATTCACCCCAGCGGCAATGGCTGTGTCACAATCCCCCATACGTAGGCTTTGACACGCCTGATGCAATCCGACTAATCCAGAGGAACAAGCGGTATTGATCGCCATATTCGGGCCACTAAGATTGAGCACATAGGAAAGCCGTGCGGCCAATATCGCATCATGATTAGAGGTAATCGGACCATCGAAGCCACTGAGATACTGGTAATCGCCATTTTCTACCCCAACAAACATGCCAATCTGTTGACGCGCTAATTGCTTTTCCCCATAGCCTGCATCCTCTAATGCTTTCCAAGCTTCCTGGAGTAATAAACGCTGGCGCGGGTCCATGTTCTGCGCTTCCCGTGGAGAAATCCCAAAAAACGTGGGATCAAATTCCCGTACGCCTGGCACCATGCCGAGGCGCCATGGTTCCCCCTCTTCCGACCAACGGGTCGTTGGTTGAACCTGCTCTTCTCCTTGGACCAGACGCTCCCACAGTTGCGCAATATTTCGTGCCCCAGGAAATCGGCCACTCATCCCTATCACGGCAATAGGTTCCGTATCTGGCTGGGTTGGTGCCGCTGGCACCTGAGGAGCGGATGGAGATTTTCGTTCCTCTAGCTTTTCTGATCTGACTGGCTGAGACGATTCCTTCGGCGCTGGCTGGTCCTCGGTTGATAAACGCAAGGATGGCTTTTCCCTTGTCGTCCCTTCCCTGTAAAAGTCGGCCATGGCTTCTTTGTGTTCCGTCATATAATAGTCCGTCAACTTCCCTAACGTAGGGTAGCCAAAAAAGAGAGCCGGGGTAATCTCCACCTGATAATGATCGGTCAATTGTTCGGCAAAGGTGGCTAAGGTAATCGAATCAAAACCAAAGTCCGCCAGGTTACTCTCTACCTGCAATTGGTGCCGCGGGATTTGTAATAGCTGGGAGGCGATTTCCTTTAAATCCCACTCTACACATTGGGGAACACTTAACCCCTTCATTTCTTCGCGCCGTCCTTGCCCGGCTGGCACATCCAAGACATCAGGTTGCTTCGGTAATGGCTCCACTGTCTCCGGCTGGTTTATCCCTAGAAATCGGTAGACTCGCTCCGGTTGACCAGCCAGAACCAAATGCTGAGTGGAGGACTGACCGAGTAAGCGCTCAAAAAGAGCGAATCCTTCCTCTGTTTCCAAGGCTCGTTGGCCACTAGAAGCGAGATAGAGATGGGTCTGTTCCTCGTCTCCTAGCCCCATTCCCCCTTCTTTCCATAGGGGCCAATGGATCACGAGCGTCTTCCCAGGGTATATTGCTTGCCTTTGATCAGCATAGGCCAGGAGGAAACGGTTAGCGATCGCATAATCTCCTGCCCCCATATCTCCCAAAATTGCCGAGGAGGAGGAAAAATAACAGACAAAATCAAGGGATTCCGAGGCGAAAACCTCATCCAAGACCTGGACCCCTTGCACCTTCGGAGCTAACACATGTGCAAAATCAGCCGCAGACTTTGCCAAAAGAGGCGCTGTACTCGCTACCCCCGCCGTATGAATGACCCCGTCGATTCCTCCGAATCGATTCTTAGCCTCTGCAAGGACCGCTTCCATTGCCGCTCGATCACAAACATCCGCCTGACAGTACACCACTTGGCTGCCTGTTTCTTCCCATTGCTTGATCTCCGCCGCTAAGGAATCGGATAACGGGGACCGTCCTGTTAACACCAAATTGACAGATCGCGAGCGAGTGAGGTTAACCGCCAATGAACGGCCTAAGCCCCCTCCACCGCCGGTGATAAGATACGTACCACCTTCTTGAATCTGCCCTTCCCCTTCCGTGATATCCGTCGACTTTATTCGGCAAACATGCCGTTTCCCTCCGTCATAGAGCACACTCTCTAGATCAGGGGTTCCGAGCTCGTCCGCGAGCCTATCCAGCCACTTCGTTATGTCCAGCGCTTCGGAGGTGGCTTTTTGTAGGATTCCTGCGACCTCCATCTGAGGGAACAGAAAACCCAGGGATCGCTCCCAGCCCATCCAAGATTCGAGATAGCTGCGTTCCAGTGGACTCGTCCACTCCCCTGCCCAGACGAAACGGGCTGGCTTCGCTTCCTGCGTTGCCTGGAATAGGTGGAAAAGGGGCCTATAATCGCTAAGGAAGTGCGGTTCCTCCAATGGCCACAGATAGAGTAAAGCAAAGCCCGTCCCCCAGTCAGCCGCTATGCGCTGAAGGGTTTGGCGGTAAGCCGCTCCATCCTCTCGAGGGAGCTGGTAAGAATGGGCATTTTCCCGAGAAGCTTTCGGTCCCTGGGCAATAAAAATGACCTCCGTCCCAGGATAACGGGTTTGAAGGCCTGTACGCCATAATGATTGATAGCTAGGATCGGATAGAAAACAGACCCACACCTTCGGTGGGGCCCATCGCTCATCCGGTAGCTCTTGTTGTTGCCAGTTTTCCGCAAATGTCATTAACCGGGTTTCCTCCGCCGATTTTCCCATCGCTTCCGCTACTGGAGTCTGGGAGGAATCGGACACAAAAGAGGCTTCCTTCGTAGGAGCCTTAGCCGTCTCTGGTTGCGGTACCCAATACCGATCGAGCGAAAAAGGATACGTAGGTAGTGGCACCCGGCCATATCGACCTTCCTTAAACAAAGCGAGATAATCTAATTCATATCCCTGAACATATAAATCGGCCACAGTAGAAAGGTTGTCCATATAGTCTTCCTTATTAATTTTGCACTGAGCAATACAATGGTTACCAAATTTCTTTAATGCCGGCAGTTCCCTCTGTTCCCTTTCATATATAACATGAGTAAATATAGAAGAAGTAGATTTTCGCTCAAGCCATTGTGCTAATTGAGCAACCATATCCTGCTGATTACGTACTACACAGGCTAAACGATGATTAAAATGCTTTCGACCTACCATTAAGGTATAGCAAATATTCCCAACATCCTCTGTATTGCTCTTACTATAATCAATCAGTTGTTGAGCTTGCTTTTGCAAAGCCTCCTCAGATCGAGCCGACAAAACTAATAAATAACCAGGCATATCCGGATGATTGCGGACTACTTCTGGTGCCTCTTCAATCACCATATGAGCATTCGTGCCACTCACTCCAAATGAGCTTACTGCGGCACAGCGTTTAGCACCTGATTTAACTTCCCACTCCTTTAATTCAGTATTGACATAAAAAGGACTATCTTTAAATTCAATATTGCTATTTCCTTGATCAAAGTGTAGTGAAGGGGGGATTTTGCGATGTTTTAAGGCCAAAAGAACCTTAATAACACCAGCAATTCCTGCAGCCATTTGCGTATGACCAATATTGGTTTTAATCGAGCCTATAGCACAGTAGGACTTCTTATCTGTGTAGTGTTTAAATGCCTGTGTCAACGCTTGATATTCAATTGGATCCCCCAATTTAGTTCCCGTTCCATGTGCCTCTACCATCTGAATATCCTTCGGGTTGATACCAAATTGTTTATAAATATTCTGCTCTAACTGAACCTGGGAACGAAGGCTGGGTGCTGTAATACCATTAGTTGTACCGTCTTGATTTATACCAGAACCCCGGATGACACCATAAATGTGGTCACCATTAGCAAGGGCATCTTCTAATCGTTTCAGTAAGACTACACCAACTCCTTCACCAGGAACAAATCCATTGGCTCGATCATCAAACGTATAGCATTGTCCTGAAGGAGATAACATTCCAGCCTGATGTTCTGCTTTATATAACTCAGGTGTGCAGCGTATAGATACTCCACCAGCTAATGCCATCTCTATTTCACCTGTCCATAATCCTTGACAGGCCACATGCATCGCTACCAATGAACTGGAACAAGCTGTGTCTATCGCAATAGCTGGACCCTGTAGATTCAGATAATAGGCAATCCGAGCTGGAATGACAGAACCTAGATTCCCCCAAAAGGCTTGGGGTACCTCATTGGAGGGGTAATTATGCATTAGATGGTGATAATCACCCTCACTACCTCCTACATATACACCACACGACCGACCTTGTATACTTTTTCCAGCATAACCAGCATCCTCTAGGGCTTGCCAACATGCCATTAAAAATAGACGTTGCTGAGGGT
This sequence comes from Gracilibacillus sp. JCM 18860, assembly GCF_055395245.1. Lineage (NCBI taxonomy): Bacteria > Bacillati > Bacillota > Bacilli > Caryophanales > Bacillaceae > Gracilibacillus > Gracilibacillus sp. JCM 18860. Next base: position 3,688,572 of record NZ_AP043868.1, on the reverse strand, counting down.
CCATATGGTTTGCTTCTACGCCTGAAATATTAAAGAAGAAGGGGTCAAATTGATCAATATTCTCAATAAAGCTACCTATTTCCCACCTCTTTACAGTTTCATCTTTATCATTTTGCCCCCTCCAGCGAGTTGTATGGTCAACCAAATTAGTTCCCTTAGATAAATGCTCCCATAATTCATGCACATTTTCAGAATTAGCAAACCTGCCACTTATCCCTACAATAGCTATCGGGCCTTTCTTTTCAACATCTGACCCACGTTCTTTATAGCTTCTCTTCTCTTCTTTTGCTCCTACCACTTGTTCTGAAGAGGTTTCTTCCATAGATGATGGCGTCTCCTGTCCAAAAGAAGTAGTAATAGCTTCATTGTAATGAGTCAAAAGAAAATCCGTTAATTGATCAATGGTCGTAAAGTCAAAAAGTATGGTTGTTCCTAACTCAAGTGAAAAGGTGCTGTTAATTGTTTGAATGAGGTTAATTCCACTAATTGAATCAACACCGTAATCGCGAAATGCTGCCCCAAAATTAATGTTTTGAGCATCAGTTGATAAGGCATGTGATAAATGTTCTGCCATCCAGTCTTTCAATGCCCTCGCAATGTGATCATTCTTTACGGTGGTGACAGCTGGTTGTTTTTGCTCCCCTTGTTTAAAAGGTTGTTTTAGCATGGCTACTTGGCGCAGTTGGCCATCACTTAAACCCATAATAATCTGTTGACCTTTTTCATGGTCTTCTGCTACAGGAAATTGAACCTGTTTAAAGCCTTCTTGCTTCAATACTTCCTTCCATCCATTTGCAGATATAGCTGGACCACCAGATAGGCGCAATGTATCGTCTTGGAATAACCACCAGCCTTCCAAAAGACCAAAGGTCAAGTGTAGAAAAAGAGAGTTTTCACTAAGCTCATTTAAAATCAGCATACCATCCTTCTTTAATACCGCTTTAACCTGTTGCAAAGATTGCGCAATCTCTTTTGTGGCATGAAACACATTGGTCGCAATGGCAATATCATATGTATCAATTCGAATGCCTTGCTCCAAAGCTTCAGCCTCTACATTGTATACGGCATAATTGACAAAAGGATAAGCTTCTTTAAACCTTTTTTCCGCATAAACAAGAAAAGCTTTGGAAATGTCGGTATAGCAATATTCTTCTACATTGTCCCTATAGGGCTCTAAATTTTTCAACACAGAGGAACTTGTGGCCCCTGTACCTGCTCCGATTTCAATGATCCTTATACGCGCATTCGGATCCTGATGTAAAAGCTCCTGTATATATTCAACGACTTTCTGAGCAAGAATATTATTAAAATAATCAGCAATGTCATTATTTTGGTATATTCCTTCCACCAGTTCCATGGAGGAATTAGGAAACATAATATCTGTTGCCAGTATCTCACCAGTCAAAATCCGTGGTAAGGAACGAAGGGTATGTTCTACCAAAATCGTCTGTGCCTTAGCATCTTGATTAGTCAACCAATACTGTTTTTTCCTTTCCCAATCCTCCCAATCATCCATTTCCTGCGTAAAAGCAGGGTTCACACTATAGCGATTGGACTCATCACAAAATACACAGTGATTATCCATTAAAAACTGGAGACTGCGTTTCAACCATTTAGCATAAATTGATTGCAACCCCAGTTTCTTTTGCATATCCTCTAATGTCAACTTTTGATCATTTAAAATGCCAAGAGACTGTAATTGCCGTAACAATAATTTCGTAAGTAGTTCTTCCATATCCTCCATTTGAAGACCAAATGATGATAGATTTGTAGGTTCTTGATCAGTAGTTGCATCCTTCTCTTGTACCCAATAACTCGTTCTACAAAATGGATAAGGAGGAAGCGGTACCTTTCTATTTTTTTGATATAAGCCTGTCCAATCCATAGGATGGCCTTGTACATACAACTCGGATAATTTCACAACATAATCCTGATATCGATCCATATGTAATATCGTTTGATTAGACAAAGTATGAATTAACTGTTGTCCATAATTTATCAGTTCGAGATCTGATTGATAAGTAGTAACCCGATGACACCACGTCTCGTCTTCCTCAAGCCCCGCTTCTATCACTTTAAACAGTTGTTGCCTAAGTTCCGTCAAATTACTAGCAATAAAGGTACAACGAACATCATAATGACTTCGTGCCACCGATAAGGTATAAGCTACTTCTTCAGCAGAGTAATGCTCGCCTTCACTCTTTATCCAGAAAGCAAGATCGACTAGCTTTTGACGTAAAGCTTCTATGTTTTTAGCAGATAATAAAAATAGATAATATGGCTTAGGGATGGATGATATTGATTGCGGTGATTGGTCTACCCATTCTTCAATAATTATATGAGCATTGGTCCCATTGGAGCCCAACGCATTTAACCCTGCCCTTAAAGGTGTACCTGAAGAAGCTTTCCATGGAGTCAATGTAGTATTAAACACAAAAGGACTGTTTCTTAATGGATCCTCTTGATCTAGTTCTATTAAACGGTTTGGAGGTAAAACTTGATTTTTCATTGCCATCAGAATTTTAAATAATCCAGCCATACCAGCTGCCAGTGTAGCATGGCCAATGTTAGGTTTATGAGATCCGATAACACAATATTGAGTTTTATCTGTAAATTCTTCAAACACTTCAGAAAAAGCCTTTAGCTCCATTCGATCACCCAATACGGTACCAGTACCATGTGCTTCAATATAGCCTATCGTTTCAGGGTTAATCTGTGATTTAGTATAGACTTCTTTAATTAATTGCTTTTGGGAAGCAACACTTGGTGCTGTCATTCCATTAGTTTTACCAGCTTGATTAATAGCAGATCCCTTAATAACCCCATAGATATGGTCCTGATCTCGAACTGCAGCATCTAGCCTTTTTAGCACAGCCATGCCTGCACCTTCTCCCAAAACCATTCCATTGGCCTCTGGATCAAACGCTTTACATTGCCCCTCCGGTGATAATAAACCAGCCTGAGAAGACATCTTAAAAAATTCAGGCGTACTTGCAATAAAAACTCCACCAGCTAGTGCCATTTCCGATTCACCCTTGCAAATACTATCACAAGCTAAATGAATGGCAACCAAAGAGGAAGAACAAGCTGTGTCCACTGTCAGACAAGGACCCTTAAAATTAAAGAAATACGAAATGCGAGATGCAAGCATTGACATCTCATTCCCCCAAAAGGTGTATGTATCCATCTCATCCTTTAATTTTGACCTGTAGTCAGATGTTCTTCCTCCAATAAATACGCCAACCTTTTTTCCAGCCAATTTTTCAGCAGGGTAATCAGCATCCTCAAAAGCCTTATAGGTTTCCTCCAAACATATGCGCTGTTGTGGATCCATCCTTTCTGCTTCCTCTGTGGAAATATCAAAAAAGTCTGCATCAAATTGATCAATATGCGATAACATTCCGCCCCATTTACTGACTGAGCGATTTTTTTGGTTCGCCTGTGTTGTGAAGTACACCTTTTCATCCCATCCAGGGCGTTGAATTTCTTTCACACAACAATCTCCTGCTTTAAGATGTGTCCACAACTCCTCAATATTTTCAGAGTCTGCAAACTTACCAGCTATTCCGATAATTGCAATATCCGTAGATGAGTCGTCACTTATAGCATTCACAGAGGTGGCGCTTTTTTCTTCTATAAAGTATTGCTTTTCTATATGTTCAGCTAGCTCAGGAATACCACGAAAATCAAAGATTACTTCAACCCCTAATTCTAAATCTAGACTATCATTTACCGCTTCAACAAAGTCTACTGCCATAATGGAATTCATACCTAGCTCTAGAAAACTTTTATTGAGATCCAAAGGCTGATCTGTACCAACCACTTGAATAAACTTTTCAATTAATTTCTCTTTAATCGAATGTTCCGTTCCTTGATTACGCCTCATTTTTCCATTCAGTCCTCCTTTTTATAGTAAAAGCAAGGATATGTTCCGCAACCTCTTGCCAACGAGAACCCAACATCATGTCATGGCCCATTTCAGAAAAGATTATCGGTTCTGTTCGGTAAAATCGCCCAATCGAATGAGTGGTCTTTTTTGAGATCATAGCATCCTCATCCGTTCCTAGCACTAAAAGGGGAACTTGAGCTATTGTATTCTTAGGTACTACTCGTTTTAGGCAATCACTGCTAGCTTTTATTGATTCCGGTTGAAGCTTCTGGTTTAAGTCGTATTTTTCGCCAGGCTTTTCGTCATATAAAAATAAATCCACTGGAAAGTTGGTGGTTTTGCCCTGATTATATAGTTGCAGTTGAAAAAATTTCTTAGGGTGCTTGAACAACAGCCGTATTAAATCCTTCAGCATTCCTCCAGGCGGAATCGAAGCCAGTAAAACAGCTGAATCCACTCTATCCGGATGCTGATGCATGATTTTTTGTACGACTGCTCCTCCCATGGAATGACCAATAATAATAGGTTTTTGTTCAAAGGTTTGTAATACACGGTAGACATCTTCTACATAATCATCCATTGTATAGGTATGTAGTTTTTCATACCCATCACTTTGGCCATGTCCCCGAAAGCTTATGGCATAGGACTGGAAACCATGAGCTTGGAAAAAAGGAAGGAAATATTCCCTCCAGCACCAGGCAGCATGATTTGCCCCATGAACAAAAAGGAGTGGTGGTGTTTCATTCCACTCCGAGGAGGTAGTTTGAATGACTTCTATTTCTCCCATATGGTCCTTTCCCTTCTATTGAAAATCAAATAAACCTAGTTGATTTTTTCGCATACGAAATTTAATAAAATGCTCACGATTTAGTTGAAGATAAATATTATTCTTACGAAGATGCTCCATCGTTTGTCCCGGTGGCATCCCAAATGAGTGTCCGGGAAAGATACAAACATCATTTTTTATTTCTCTTTTCAATCGTTGAATGCTAGAATACATGGCTTCCGGTGAACCTCCAGGTCTTATGCAGACACCACAGCCTTCTGTAAACAGGGTATCTCCTGTAAAAAGGCTGTTTCCTAGGTGAAAACACATGCTACCCGTTGTATGGCCCGGGGTTAATAGACAACGAAACGATAATCCTCCCAATGAAAGAGAGTCGTTATCGTTGATAGCGTGCAGTCGCTCACATCGAAAACCGGAAGCATTAATCTCCTTTTGCGACAAAAATACATCCGGTTGCATAGCTTCACTTAATGTTGGTACCAGATTCGTATGGTCGTAATGAGAATGAGTCAAAAGAATCGCTCGAAGTTTAGCATTATTTTTTTTCAGTAACTTGGTTATTTTTTCTAATTCCCATGCCGGATCAATCACAATAGCATTTCTTGAGTTTGGCTCCACAATTAAATAAGAGTAATTAATAAAAAATTGATAACTCATTTTCAGAGAATATTGTTTATAAAGCATTCTTGTTGCTTTTTTCGAAAAGGATTTCAGCCAAACCTCCGAGATTTCTCGCTTCTGACAACTCAATACTAGGAATTTGTAAGGAAAGTGCTTCTAATGTCATCATAATAATTTCCGCTCGATCAACAGAATTGGCACCTAAATCCGCCAACCTGTCTTCCCACTCAAAATGATGTTGTTCAAGTTCTGGTACAATTTCACGTGTATGCTGTACTAATATAGAAAAAATGTCTTCTTTACTCATATTATTTCCTCCTTAGATAGTAACCGTTTGTAGTGATCCTGATTCTTTTACAGCCAAAAGCTGTTGAAAACGTTCGGTTAGTAGCTGCGCCGTCTCATCCATTAAATATTTTCCAATATGATCCACATGACGGTTATGCCAATTTTCTAAATCGGTTCCTTTGACCCATTCATTAAAGGACCCTAAAGCAGGTCCGCAATGAATCTGAAAATCTACTTTAGATTCCTGCTGATCGTTTAGTGTCAATTGATTGGTATAATGGAAATACCATTTAAATATTGCAGCCATTTTTTGTTTAGGGTTTTTTTCGAACTTCTGCAAATCTTCTGTCGTGTAGTGGTCTCTAATTTTTGCATAAACCTCTTCGTATTTGCACTTAAAATATATTTCTTCAATATGCTCCCGCACATGCTTATCTATAGATTCCCACGACTCATAATGACGGTACAATTCCCAAAGCTTATTGGCACGCGCTGGGAAAAAGACTCCTTTTTTCAAGACTTGAATTTTGGCACCCAGTTCAAAAAGATCACCAGCAGGTGCATATTCCGTATCCTGTACATTCATTTGTTGCAACAAATTTTTTGCAGAATCACTAGTATTCGCTTCGATGGTACATTGATTAATGGAACCTGTTAGAATATATGCAGCACCGAGGGTAAAGGCCGCTGCTGCTGCTTCAGGTGTTCCAATCCCACCTGCTGCCCCAATACGAATCTCTCTATTATAAGCGTATTTTGTTTGAAGGCGATCCCGCAACCGAATAATGGTCGGAAGTAATGCATAGGCCACACCAGCATCTGTATGCCCACCGGAATCAGCTTCAACGGTAAGGTCATCTGCCATTGGAATTTGTCGAAGCCATTTGGCCTCCTGGGAAGTAATTTTCCCTTCCATCTGTAGCTTATTGAGTAGACGTTCAGGTGGAGGACTTAAAAAAGCCTCAGCGACTTCCGGCCTCGAGACTTTAGCAATAATACGATGATGACATCGAATGGAATTATCTGAAGAAGGCTTTAATCCTTTAGCTCGATAGATAATTAAGGCAGGTGTTATACCGAGAAAAGCGGATGCCTCCATAACTGTCACGTTATATTTTAATAGTAGATGGACGATTTCTTCTTCCCTTTGGGGATGATTAAACTGATGAACTAGATTAATACCATATGCTTCCCCTTGATTTAACCCCTTTTGGATAGTGATAATCGCTTGTTCAATTTCCACTGGTTTTAATCCACCACTACCAAAAAAGCCCATCATTCCTGCTTTGCCTACTTTCACCACTAAATCGGTAGAAGAAATGCCTCGGTACATCCCACCAGTTAAGTATGCATACTTAAGGTTGTAATCCCTCTTAAAACTATCACTTCCTAAGGAAGAGGCCGTCAAGCATAACCGAGGAGGTGAATCGGAAGGTGGAACATTTTGTTCAGTCCTTCTTCCCATAGCTTCTTTATCCTTTGTCAACCTATCCTCTACGATCAAAGGCTTTGATTTATTTTTAATTTGACCAATTAAACTGGTTAATACATGACCCGGGCCTAGCTCTAGAAAATCTATCTCTCCCTTCCCCATTAAATAACGGATACTTTCGGTCCATTTCACCGGATGATCAATTTGAGCAATAAGATTAGCTTTTATATTCTCCCCATAAGGCCTAGCCTCAACATTGGATATGATAGGGATAGCTGGGGGAAAGAAGTGAAACTCATTTAAATAAGAGGAAAATTCCGATTTTACTTGTTGCATATAACGAGAATGAAAAGCACCACTTGTTTTTAAAGGGATAAACATCTGCACATTGGGCGTTTTTTCGAAAATTCCCTCTGCTTGTTTTATCTCCTCCTTCGGACCAGATAAAACTATTTGTGTAGGTGAGTTGAAGTTAGCAATATCCAATTGATCCAATCCGTTTAATGCTAATACTTCCGCAATTTGTTGTTCATTCAAACCGAGAACTGCAGCCATACCACCACCGTAGCATTGGCTCATCAACTCCCCTCTTTTTTTAACTAGCTTAAGACCTGTTTCGAAGTCAAATACCCCTGCCGCAAAAAGAGCATTATACTCCCCAAGACTATGACCTGCCACATAATTTGGCTTTTCATCTGTTTCTCTAGTCTTTTTAAGATAGTGAAATGCATTCACGGTATACAATGCTGGTTGTGTGTATTGAGTTTGTCCTAAAATCTCATCTGGGTTTTCCAAACAAACTGTTCGAATAGAATACCCTAATATGTCATCAGCAAGCTTCGTTAAGCGGGAGAACTCTGCAAATAATTCTTTACCCATCCCCTTTTGCTGGGACCCTTGCCCCGGAAAAACATAAACGGTCATTCTCTCATCTCCTTCATTTTGTTTTGCTAACTCCATTGAATGGAGTAGAACCATATCAAGTTATGTATTAATCCCATCTAATATAGGAATACCTTGGCATAATAATTGATAAATAGAGTCCTTTGACCAATGAACCCCTTTAGGATGAGTAATCGAACAAACATAGGATGAAAAGATAAACGATGTCGTACAAAACTGTGGAAAGTAATTGAAATAACTTGTTATAACTGGATGAGCTACTTCTACTGTACGGATCGAAAAAATATCAATTGGGGATGTAAATCCCGTTTTTAATACTTTGGACAAGCTTTCTTTGACTGACCAGAAAAGTGTGAGCGAATGAACCGAAGAAAAAGGTAGTGATTTCATCACCATATGTTCTTCATCCGTCATCTGTCCAGCTAATACTACTTCTTTATCTGTTTGAATTCTCTCAATATCCACACCTAGGGGGCAGACATCACCATAGGCTAATGCCATACCTAAATCATCGCAATGGGAGATAGTGACTTGAGTTTCTAACCCATGAACAATCGGTTGGTGGAAAATGCCTGGTTCAATTTCTATAGAACTTAACCTTTCTTCACCACTTAGTAAAGAAACAGCATTTTTCCCTGCATATCTGCCCGCTAAATAGCTTTTGATTCTATTTTTAAACGTCAATTTATCTAAATAGGCAATTTCCTTCGGATGCAGAAATACTTTTGTTTGTAGGTAATCATCATAAGAATTGGAATAGCAAAGGCAACAAGTCGATAGAAAATTTCGTTCTTCCTCTTCTTTAAATACGAGATGGGTTGTCCACAGCATCGGCAAGCTTTCGATGTACATCAAGGCCATCCTTTCACCAATAAAATATGCTTTACATTAATAGAATAGATGGATAGTAGCAAAAAGGAGTATGAAGTTAGCCAATTCGTCTCTTCTTATCCTATTTTTTGGAGCTATCACGTTATCTCTCAAACCATGCCTCTATTCCAATAAGACCCTCATGTAAATCACATGTTTCAAAATCACTCTCTTTAACAAATCCCAGAAATTTCTCCTTCGTATAGGCTTGCTTAATCACTACATTCCGAAACATCCACTTGATAATCATAGCATTCAACCCTTTGAAGCCCATATCTTTCGTTACAAATTTATTAATGTCAGCTTTAGGCACATCCCCTTTAAAATCGATAATGACTACTTTTCCTCCAGGTTTTAAAACCCTTCTCATTTCATTTAAACATTTAACCGGTTGAGCAAAATTCTTAAAAGCGGCACGACAAACGATTAAATGAAAGCTTTGATCATCAAATGGCATATTTGCTGCATCACCATGACGGAAATCAATATTTAAACCTGCTTTATCAGCATTGTTTTGTGCCATTTGCACTAACTTATCACTAATATCCAACCCGGTAATTTGAAAATCGCCTAATTTAGCCAATTCCATCGATAAATATCCAGGACCAGGAGCAAGATCAAGCACAGAATCTCCATCAGATAAGGCTTTTAATACCTTATTTGCATCTTGTGTGTATTTTTTGATTTTTTTCTTAGTGTTTTTAGCATACCACTTACCTATAAAACCGTTCATTTCTGGTCCCTTATAACTTTTAGTAGGATTTACAGACATTTCTTTTCACTCCTTCAAATAGTATTATTCCTTTCCTAATGGCAATAGATCGACGTACAATACAACCATTTCAAGATGGCATAGCCTTGTGTTCTTTCATCTCTGTTATTCCCCATTTCCATTTACCTGATCGATAATATAACCAACTACCTACTGCTAGTACGATAAAGCTGGCTAAAACAGCGTACCATACACCCGTTACATTCAAGCCCACTTGTGTAAGTATTGCAGCTACTGGTACCCTTATAACAATGAGAGAAACTAAAGAAAATAATAGCGTAACTCCGCTTTTTCCAGCTCCATTAATAATGCCATTGCAAGCATATAAAAGTGCAAAGAAGAGATACCCTAAGCTAATGATTTTCAAATAATCTACACCAATATTGACGACTGATGGGGTAGTGATAAAGATTTTAATAATATAATCTGGGAAGAGAAAACAGGATAGAGCAATTAAAAACGTAAAAGGAATATTAACAAGTAATCCTCCACGAAAAAGGCTTTTGATTCCCTCCATTTTTTTCCCATGTACAAATTGCTTTGTTAAAATTGTTATAGCTATCATTACCGCAATCGCCGGTAAAGCGACAATGGAATCAATTCGGCTAATAACATAAAACGCTGCAGTTGCGTCACTTCCAAAAGGGTTAACAAAAATAATAATGCACGTGTATCCTAAAGCTAACAGAGATTGTTGAATAAAAACAGGCATACTCACAGGTAATAAGGAGAATAGAATATCACGATCTAATCTCCATTGTGTCGGTTTAATGAATAGGCCCTTATAATTACGCAAGAGATATCCCAATGAAATAAAAAACGCCACTACTGAGACAATAAAAGAAGCAAATACAGCCCCATACAATCCTAACTCAGGGAAAGGCCCAAACCCGACGATCCACATAGGTACTAATAGTAAATTTCCAGCTGTAGCAATCGCTATAAAGAGCATTCTCGCAAAGGTATACCCTACATCTTTCAATAAGGATGTAATTAAAAATGAGAAATACATAATCGTGAACCCTAATGCCATAATCCGTAAGTATCCTGTAGCTAGCTCCATAACGCTTCCAGGAGTCCCCAATATGGTAAGAATCCCTCGAGCAGCTAAAAATACCCCTATGGTCACCAACAACACGCTTAAAACTGAAAAGGTCCATGACACATTAATTTGTTTTTGGTTATTATCTCGATCTATCTTTTTTTGAAAACCTTGTAACATTGGCTTTGAAGTTAATTTGGCTGCTCCATTAGCAATTGCGGACATTGCTAAAACGATAGGAAAGCATGCCCCTACAGCTGCGACAGCCTGGCTTCCTATCAAATGGCCGACCCATATAATATGTATAAGGCCATCTACCATCACTAATGCACTTTCAATAAAAATTGGGAAAGCCAACTTTATAATTTTACCTCTCACTCTACCTTCTCCCTCCATGAACTCCTTGGATTTTTTGTTTACTACTTTTCCCTACATCATGAATTGACAATTTGGAATATACACTTTCCAACGCTTTGACATTATCCGCGTATGGTGAAAGAATACTAAAAATGGATAGATCATTTTGTTGCTTAAATTGAGCTTTTGCTAGATTAGCTAGAGTACCCGATGGACCTAAATCTATTAAGATCGCCCCATCATGATCCACCACTTCTGTTAAAGCACTAGTAAATCGAATTGGTTCTCTTAGCACTTCCCAAAAATAGGTAGCATTCATATTTTCCTTCCTATATCCAGTCACAGAGGAATAGAATGGGATAGTTGGTGTCTGATAATGTAATTCCGACAAGCGATTTTGGATAGCCTTACCAGCCACATCAATGTAACTAGAATGGAACGGAAAGGTTACAGGTAGCCTAAGAAAAGTAATTTCTTTTGTACGAAGATATTGCTCTATCTTTTTTACCCCCTCCAAATTGGAAGCGATTACAAAATGAGATTCATTGTTAATCGCGGCGAGATAGGAATGATGATGAAGAAGAGGTACCTCTTCATAAAGACTTGGAGAAGCTAGGATCGCAATCATTCCCCCTGGCTGACTAAATTTCTTTATAAAAAGCACTTGATCAATTAAACTATTTAAGACGTCTTCTTGGTGAAATACATTGGCCACTACTCCAGCTGCATATTCCCCTAAGCTTGATCCTATTACCGCATGTGGACGTATTCCTTTTTTGATCAGTAAATTAGCTAAAGCAACTTCAATCATAAAAATAGCCGGTTGCGTGTAGAACAAATCACTAAATTCATCGCTTTTCAATCGATGTTCATCATAGATATACTTTATTACCGAATTCCCTGTGGCCCTTTGAAAAGTAGCATCCAACTGATCCAAGTTCTCTTTAAAAATTGATTCCTGTTCATACAGCTCCTTTCCCATTTGAAAAAATTGAGATCCTTGTCCTGAAAACATAAAAATAATTTGGTCCTTCATGATTTCATCACACCTTACTTTCGACATCACTCTACTATGGATGTAATTATTCAAATAGACTAATAGAAGGAGTACCTTCATAAAAAGATAAATAGGAAATTACCGGAACTACTAAAGTTACTATTTAGCATTTTTCATATGCACATGTTCCACAGTCGCAATGGAAAGGAGCTTAATTATCGTTTTACTGATACTAAAAAAGCCCCCTCCAATTATATTGGGGAGACCTAGTGCAATTATTTAACAATGCATTACTGCCCGTCGAGAAACAGTGGAAATTCTCTACGGGGAAAAATAGTGCAGAGATGAACAGTAAAAATGGCAAACTGAATACTAGTCCACTCACTCCCCCTCTTTTTTAAGACCTACCTGAAGGCGGAAGTGGAACCGTCATACCAGCTATCAGTTTGTTCACAGATGCTTTAATATTATGTTATCTATAACTGCACTTTGCAATTTGCAAATATGTACATTCTAGCTTTATCTAACGTGCCGAAACATCGATTAGACCGCTAAAAATGATTATAGTTTATTACAAAAATTATTATAACATCCATTAATTATTAGTCAAGAGAATTTATGGCATTTAACTTTTTCTTAAAATAACATTTAAAAAAAGGTGCAATTTAAGTAAAATAATGTTAATATATAGAAAACATGGATAAAACTAAAGTTGTTTCGGCACTTTAGTTAAGATATGTTGTTATATTTTATTTTGTAGTGTACTGGTTCTAATAGATTTGTACATGAATAGGCGAAGCCATGTTTTTATGAGGTTTGGCTTTATATAGAAAATTTTCCTTATTCTCCTTTGAATTACTTAGATCAAAAAAAGTGCATAATATATCACTATATCCAAAACACATTCAATTGCCTATAGAATGTGTTTTTTCTATTAAGTTAATTTGGAATACTTAGTTGTTCACTGAAAAGCTTAATAAGCTTTCATATACAATGAAGGAGAGATAATCTATGAAAAAGAAGAAAATAGTAATGTTGAGTGTGTTGGGATGTGCTATGGTTTATAGTTTATTAAGTAATAAACCAATTGACAGAAAGAGCTTTAATAAAAGAAAAGGAGGTATTACAAGAAGAAAATATATCGAAATTCATCGACAACCCTATCAAATCTAATGTTTATCAATAACTAACCTTTCATTGTATTGCATATTTCAAATAGCTTTTTTTATTTAATTAACTATATCTCTTTATGAGGAGGATGACAGATGTTAACAAATCGTCGTTTCTTTACTTCTGAATCAGTTACTGAAGGACATCCAGATAAAATTTGCGACCAAATTTCAGACGCTATTTTAGATGCCATTCTAACGAAAGATCCAAATGCACGTGTTGCAGCAGAAACTTCTGTTACAACAGGGCTTATTTTAGTCACTGGGGAAATTACAACGTCTATTTACGTTGATATTCCTAAAATTGTTCGTAAAACGGTGAAAGAAATTGGATATACTCGTGCGAAATACGGTTTTGATGCCGATACTTGTGCTGTATTAACCTCTATTGATGAACAATCATCCGATATTGCTATGGGTGTAGACAACTCATTGGAAGCTCGAGAAGGCAAATTGAGTAATGAGGAAATCGAAGCAATCGGTGCTGGCGATCAAGGTCTAATGTTTGGTTTTGCTTGTAACGAAACGGAAGAGCTTATGCCAATTTCCATATCTTTAGCACATCAATTATCTCGTCGTTTAACAGAAGTACGTAAAAAAGAAGTTCTTCCTTACCTTCGTCCAGATGGCAAAACGCAAGTTACTGTAGAATATGATATAAATAACCATCCTGTCAGAGTCGACACGATTGTTATTTCAATCCAGCATGATCCTGAAGTTTCACTAGAGAAAATTAAACGTGACATTAACGAACAAGTTATTCAACCTGTCATACCGAAAGAATTACTAGATAACGAAACAAAATATTTTATTAATCCGACTGGCCGCTTTGTTGTAGGTGGACCTCAAGGGGATGCCGGTTTAACTGGTCGTAAAATTATCGTCGATACATATGGTGGATATGCTCGCCATGGCGGTGGTGCATTTTCAGGTAAGGATCCTACAAAAGTTGACCGTTCCGCGGCTTATGCGGCCCGCTATGTTGCAAAAAACATCATAGCTGCAGGTTTAGCAGAAAAAGCAGAAGTCCAGCTAGCATATGCAATTGGGGTAGCACAACCTGTATCCATTATGGTCGATACTTTTGGAACTGGTAAAATAAGTGAGGATATCCTTGTTAATTTAATCAGAAGTAACTTTGACCTTCGTCCAGTAGGTATCATTAAAATGTTAGACCTACTTCGTCCAATCTATAGACAAACCGCAGCCTATGGTCACTTTGGTCGTACAGATATTGTTCTTCCTTGGGAACGTACCGATAAAGCAGCATCTTTACTTGAACAACTTCGAGAATCAAACCCTTCATTGGTCTAAGTAGATATTTCCATATTTCCACAAAGTACAAAAAAGAAACCTGTACGAGATACGTAAGGAGAGAGACTAACCCTTACAATTTTTTCAAAAAATCACAGACTCTTTTTAAATAGATTTATTCCGTTTAATTTCCTTTATTTCTGCCCATAGCTTTACGATTTCATCACCCATTCTTCTCAATCAAAAAAAGATAGAAGATAGATCATTTAGATCCATCTCTATCTTTTTGTTTTTCGCTTATTTCCGTACAAATATAACTGACGACCAACCATTTATTATCTTATGCTTCGTCTCTATTTTAGCATTCTTCTAATAAGATAACAGAGTAAGAAGAATGATAGGGGATTGCAAGATGATTGAATCATAGCTTCTCTAACACAATTTTATTCTAGATAAAGTTAGTCTATCATTTTAATTTCTTGTGAAGATTCTCTTACTACAAGCTCTGGTTGAAAGATAATATCTTTAATAGTGGGAGATTCCTTAGATTTAATTTCATTAATGAGAAGCTTTGCTGATTCTTTTCCTATATCATATGAAGGTTGCCTAATAGTAGTTAAAGGAGGATTAATATGTTTCGCCCATATCGTATCATCGTAGCCTACAATACCAATATCTTCAGGCACTTTTTTATCTAATTTTTTTAATGCCTCTATCAATTCAAGCGTTAACATATTGTTAGTGGAAAATACCCCATCTATCATGGCATGATCTACTAAATATTTTTTTATTTGTTGGTTTGCTTTTCTAAGACTTGTAATTTCTAAAATATAATAAAAGTTTTCCGTCAAACCATGAGAAGTAAGTGCTTCTTGATAACCCTCTATTCTTTCCTGCCAGGTACTAATATTTTCATGTTTAAAAGTAATTGCCAATATATGCTTTCGACCATTTTCCAACAAGTGATTGACTGCCATAAAACCACCTTTAATATTATCAACAACGACATTGTTTGCATGGATGCTAGGTATTTTTCTATTGATGACGACCATGGGATACTTATTTGCTACTAATTTTTCATATAGGGATTGATTTCTAACGGTTGGGTTAATAACTATTCCATCAACCTGCCTCATCTGAAATTCTTTAATATATTGCTCTTCAAGTTTTGGATCACCATCAGAGTTACATATCATGAGGTTATAACCTTGCTCTTTACAAGTATCCTCAACACCTTCTAGTACTTTAAACCAAAATTCGTTTCGAAAATTAGACAAAACAATGCCAATTACATTCGTTTTCATTGACTTTAACCCTTTTGCTAACGCATTAGGTCGATACTCTAACTCTTCTACTACTTTTAATACTGTTTTAATAGTTTCAGGGGTATTATGATCAAGATTACCATTTAAGATCCGCGAAACTGTTGTTTTGGACACTCCGGCTTTTTCAGCAACATCAGCTATTGTCACCCTCACAGCTATCACCAATTTCCCATTTATTCATTATTTTCCAATTCCATGCACTTATCATATCATAATAAATACATATCTCCTAAATTATCCCTTTAAACCGCCTGTAGTGATTCCTTCGATTAAATACTTCTGAAAAAATATAAATACACCGAATAAAGGAATTAACGATAAAGTAGACATAGCGAACATTGGCCCCCAGGCACTCTCTCCAGCGGAATCCAAGAACATTCTAAGTCCCAGGGCCACCGTATATAATTTGATGTCGCTAATGTATAACAACTGACCGAAGAAATCATTCCATGTCCATATAAAAGTAAAAATCATTGTAGTTACAAGAGCGGGAATAGACAATGGTAAAATTAGATACCAATATGTCTTAATCTTTCCACATCCATCTATCTCTGCTGCTTGTACCAATTCATTTGGAATCCCTCGTATAAATTGAACCATTAAAAAGACAAAAAACCCTTCCACTGCAAAGAATTTCGGTAATACCAGTGGATAATACGTATTGATCCAGTCTAAATGATTAAACACGATATATTGCGGGATGACAGTAACATGGAATGGTAGCATAAGAGTCATCAGCATCAATGCAAATAGGATAGATTTAAATTTAAACTTCAATTTGGCAAAAGCATATGCTGCCATGGAACAAGCCATCACATTACCAATAATCGCTAATACCACAATCAACAGCGTGTTGCCAAAAAATAATCCAAATGTATATCCAGACACACCTTTCCAGCCCTGTGTGTAATTATCCATTGTCCATTCTGACGGAAAAAATGATACAGAATTAAAAATATCTGAAGGTTGCTTAAAGGAACTGCTAACCATCCAAAACAATGGATAAAGCATCACTATCCCTAAAATGATAATAAAACTATGGATAACAATTTTCTTTATCTCCCTCTTATGTTTGGGTTGCTTAGACTTCAGAACTACTCTGGAACTACTTTCCATTTTTATCACCTCTAGCCTTGATAATAGACCCACTTTTTCGATGTAGCAAAAACAATAGCAGTTGCAAGTGCAATAACAATTAGTAAAATCCAAGCCATTGCTGAAGCATATCCCATCGCAAATTGAGTAAACCCTTTTTGATAAAGGTATAATGTATAGAATAAAGTTGAATTTAGAGGACCACCAGTTCCACCTGAGACAATATAGGCAGGAGTGAATGCTTGGAATGCTCCAATAATCCCCATTACTAAGTTGAAAAAGACAACCGGAGTAATCAAAGGCAGAGTTATCATAAAAAATTGCTTTAATGGCCCCGCGCCGTCAATCTTTGCTGACTCATAAAGCTCGATTGGTACTTGCTTCAGTCCCGCTAAAAAAATCACCATAGATGCTCCAAATTGCCAAACCATTAATATAATTAAAGTGTAAAGTGCAGTATCTGGAGTAGATATCCAGTTAATGCCCTCCAATCCGAACTTATCTAGAATATTATTCACTAAGCCATTGCCTCCAAATATTTGTCTCCACAGAATGGCAATAGCTACACTGCCACCAAATAATGATGGGACATAGTAAACGGCCCGATATATTCTCAAGCCACCAATTCCCTTATTTAACAATACCGCTATAAATAAGGCAAAGGCCAACTGTAAAGGGACGCCTATTAACACATAAATAAAGGTGACTTTTACACTTTGCAACCACTTCGGATCTGAGAAAAGCGCCTCATAATTTTCAAGACCAATCCAAGTAGGAGCATTAAACATGTCATAACTAGTAAATGAAAAGTAAAGGGATGCCCCCATCGGAATTGCAGTTAATGTTAAAATACCTATTATCCAAGGAGTTAGAAATAGGTAGCCTATCCCATTATTCTTCCAAAATAATTTGAATTTTCCCATAGCGAATACTCCTTATCCCCAGAATCTCAACATTTAACGTGTTATAAAAAATCAGATTCAATTAAGAATAAAGAGATTTTTTAGCATAATTGAATCTGATCTTTAACTGTTAAACTTGGCTATTGTTCCAATATACTTCTTGCCTCATTCAAGAAGTCTGCCACTGCCTGTTCTACCGATTTTTGACCGAAAGCAATTGCTTCTGCATTGTCGGAAAATAGGGTTTCCACTTGATTTACCCCTTCTGGAGCATAAGCAGCAGGTTCAGCTAATTCCACAGTAGTTTGAATATATTCCACTGCTCTTTGCTCTGGTAGGGTAAGTTCTTCCATCACTAAATTAGAAGCCTTTGTACCTGCTGGAGGGCCTTGTTCCGTTTTGAATATTTTTACAGATTCATCATTACTAACAAAAAACTCAATAAATTTGGCAGCGGCATCTTTATGAGGGGAGTCTTCTGTAATACTGAGATAGGCCCCTTCGATATATTCACCATTTGGACCACCTTCAATATGTGGATGACGTACTATATTAATTTCACCTTCTGCCATCTGTTCTTCATATAAATACATCTGGTTGGCTGGTAATCCAAGTAATGCTACTTTTTTTGTGGCGAACATATTCGCTTCTAATGGCAACCCCTCATACTCATTGCTAGTAGCGGCATCTGGTATCACACCATCTTGTCTCATTTGATCCCACATTGTCCACCAATCTGTTAATACTTGTTCATCAAAGCCTAATTTTCCATCCTCAGTAAAGAGATCTTGACCACTTTGCCGTGCAAAATATCGAAACAATGGTTGTAGCTGGCCACCACTTCCATCCTCCACAGCCCATCCATCTCCGCCCATTGCTTCTTTAATTTCATAGGCCTTATCGACAAAGTCATCCCAAGTCCAATCAGATTCAGGATAGTCAATTCCTAAGTCATCAAAGACTGCTGTATTATACACAAAACCAGGCATGGTAATTCCTTTGGCAACCATAACAATATCTTCCCCAACCTTCCCACTATCTAGAGCAGCCTCTGGAAAATCTGATAAATCTAGTTCTCCATTTTCCACCTTATCATTCAGTACATGCAGTGCACCTCTCCTAGCATAATCTGATACATAAAATTGGTGCATACTAACAACATCTGGAGCATTCCCTCCCGAAACTTGTGTAGTTAACCGATCCCAGTAATCTTCCCAGCCTCCAAATTGTCTATCTACTTTTATATTAGGATACGCTTCTTCGAATAAATCAATGATTTCATTGTATTTTTCATGACGGCCTGTATCTCCCCACCAGGAAAAACTTATCTCAATTTGCTCACCAGACTTCGTACTATCGTCATCTGATTCACCTTTATCTGCTTCCTCATTATTACTAGAACAACCTAATAGTAATAAAAAGGTAAATGTTATCATGATGAACAACCATAAACTTTTCTTCATTGTTTGATCTCCCCTTTTTCAATACATTAGCCAAACAATACAAATAAATAGAAAAAATTGATCCACAAACTTAGCCAAGCTATCAGTAAACGACACAGATCAAACACA
The DNA here is from genome assembly GCF_055395245.1 of Gracilibacillus sp. JCM 18860. Taxonomy (NCBI): domain Bacteria; kingdom Bacillati; phylum Bacillota; class Bacilli; order Caryophanales; family Bacillaceae; genus Gracilibacillus; species Gracilibacillus sp. JCM 18860. Next base: position 3,669,298 of record NZ_AP043868.1, on the reverse strand, counting down.
TTCTAATGAATAAGGTTTTTACTTATTGCTGCGAAATCTAATTCTCCATCTTCCTTTTCTGCTAATTTATACAATTGTAAAGCAAGGGATGCTATTGGTAATACCGATGTTCTGCCTTCATCTACTGCTATTTGTACATCCTTTTTCATTAATTTCAACTTAAAACCAGGATCAAATTGTTGATTTACAATGGAATCAAGTTTATTCATTAACATCCATGACTGACCAGAGCTATCCCCAATTACTTCCTTCAGTATGGCAGTATCTACATCTAGTTCTTTTGCTAGGCTAATAGCTTCAGATGTTGCAATCATATGAATGCCTGCTAGCATTTGATTGATCGCTTTGATTGCTTTACCAGTACTTACATCACCAACAGAATAGACATTCTTCGCCATTGCACCTATTACTTCCTCTACTTCATTTAGTGTAAATGGATCACCTCCCACCATCGCGGTTAATGTTCCATTTTCTGCACCAGAGGTTCCCCCGCTAACAGGAGCATCTAGTATTCGAATCCCATTTTCGCGATAGACTCTATCCAAATTTTTGATGGCATCAGGCGATCCAGAGGTCATTTCTATTAAAATAGCATTTTCCTGAAAGGCTGCTATTATTTCCTCTGAAAGTAAAACTTCATTTAACTCTTGATCTGTTGGCAGAATCGAAATAACAACCTCGCTGCTTCGTATTACTTCTACTAAATTAGAATGAACTTGTGCGCCTTGTTTTTGGAGAACTATTACAGGGTCGGGATTTACATGTTGAGCAACCTGTAGTTCAAACCCTTGTTTTAGTAAATTTTGCGCCATTGGTAATCCCATAGCTCCTAACCCAATAAATCCTACCTTTTTCATAATTATCCCCCCACCTATTAGATTACTATTGAACCGTATCGTCTAATTCCCAGCCAAGTTTCTCATACAACTTTTTACGTCCTGCTTTATCCCCGGTTAATTCCTGATGAGCATATTTGGCAACTTCCTTGGCATATTTACTTGGTACCACTACTACCCCATCCCCATCTGCTACGATGACATCATTAGGATAAACAGCCACACCACCAATAGCGACGGGAACATCTTTCTCATAATAACGGATTCGCGTCTGATCCATTCCTTGCGAGACAAACCTTGACCATACGGGAATCCTTTGCATGATTACTTCATCGGTATCACGGATCCCTCCACCATTTGTAAGGTAACCTACTACCCCTTTATGGAGATGGTCTAAGGTATTATTGGAACCTAATATCCCTACATCTGTTCCAGCTACATCCATGACGATGAAATCCCCTTCTTCGATATCGTTTGCCCACTCATCTGTACAAACTTCACTGTAATACCATTTCACCCACTTCGTATATTCGTCCCCCGTCACGTTTGGGACAGGCCCTTCAAAAGGTAAATAACGGGCGGTCCTAGCTATCCCTACTACTTTTGTACGGAATAGTGGACGAATATGATGATCTACGGTGCCATAACCATGTAGCCCTACCCAGTCCATCCCATCACGTACGTCGGTTACTCGTAAGTCTTTGTACAAATCTAGTATTTCTTCACGATTAAATTTACTCATCTTTCATCACTCCTAATTATTTATTGGAAATCGTTACACCAATGAACACGAAGAAACCTTAGACCACTCTATATAAAGGAGGCTTATCCTGTAATACCCTTAGTAGATTTTTCGCTGCAACTTCCTCCATTTTCAGTCGAGTTTCTACGCTTGCACTCCCAATATGCGGTAAAGTAACCACATTAGGTAAAGACACAAATCGATTGGTGCTATCTATTGGTTCTTGTTCAAAAACATCAAGACCGGCTGCCCAAATTTGTTGATTCGTTAGAGCATGGTAGAGTGCATCTTCCTTTACAATTCCACCTCTTGACGTATTAATCAAAATACAGGTATCCTTCATTAAACTAAATTCTTTTTCCGCAATCAGGTTTTTCGTTTCTTCACTATACGGCACCAACACACATATATAGTCAGAAGTTTTTAATAACTCCTCCCATTCAAGATAATGAACGCCTAGTTCCTTTTCATGCCTTGGCCGCCGATTCCGATTATGGTACACGACATTCATTTTAAAACCTTTCGCCCTTCTTGCTAAAGCAGATCCAATACGTCCCATACCAATAATTCCTAGTGTTGCGCCATAAATATCTCTACCTGTTAATTGCATAGGGGACCATGTTAACCATTGGTTCGTTTTAATATAGTCAACCGCTTCTACAATTCGACGGGCAGTAGCCATTAATAAGGCAAACGTTAAATCTGCCGTTGTCTCTGTCAAAATATCAGGGGTATTCGTGACAATAATGCTGTGTTTCTTAGCTTCTTCGAGATCTATATTGTTATAGCCAACAGCCATGTTGCTAATCACCTTTAAATTGGGGGCCAAGCTTATTATTTCTTTATCAATTGTTTCAGTGAGTAAACAATAAAGACCTTCTACCTGAGACACTTCTTTCATTAATACCTCTTTTGGTACAGGTAGATCTTCTCTTCCCCACATGGAAACCTCACAGTACATTTCCAATTTCTCTTTCACACAAGCCTCTAACTTTCTCGTCACATATATTTTCGGTTTCATAAAGAGCTCCCCTTTTCTAACTAATCATGAGAGGGAAAGATTAATATTCAATATATACTGTTTTTAATTCTGTAAAAAACTCAATATTAGAGCTACCAACAGAGAATGCCCCAAAGCCAGAATTTTTGGTGCCTCCAAAAGGTAAATGAGCTGCGCTTGCCGTTCCATGATTGATATGCACCATTCCCGATTCGATTTTTTCCGCAAAGGAATGAGCAACAGTAAGATCTTCTGTAAAGATAGATGCTGCCAGCCCATAATCTACATCATTCGCAACAGATAAGGCCTCTTCCAGATTGTCTACCTCAATGATGGTTATAACTGGGCCAAATATTTCTTCCTTAGCTATCCTCATAGTAAGATTTACATTATCCAATAGTGCCGGCTTCATATAAGCACCTTGCTCATAGCGATTAGTCTTTAACACTTCTCCACCGTATATAAGATTAGCTCCTTCTTGAATACCTATCTCAATATAGCTTTGCACACTATCCAAGTGCTTCTTATTTACTAGTGGGCCCATATTTGCTTTATCATCCCAGGCAGGACCAATATTTATTTTTTCTAATTCATTGATTAATGCATGGACAAGCTCCTCTTTTTTGTCTTGTAATACAATCACTCTACTAATTGAGGTACACCGTTGCCCGCTGCAATTACAGGCAGCACTGATAATTTGCGTAGCTACTTGATGGACATCCGAATAGTCCAGTACAACAGCTGGATTTTTTCCGCCTAATTCTAATTGTGTTTTGGCAAACCTTGAAGAAGTCAATTGATTAATTCGTTTGCCTAAATCAGTAGAGCCAGTAAAACTAATCCCCTTCACATCTGGATGAGCAACTAGTGAGTCGCCAACGGTAGACCCACTGCCCACGATTAAATTAACTACACCATTGGGAATTCCAGCTTGGGTAAGTAATTCCATTATTTTAGCAGACGTCCATGGTGTTGCAGTTGCAGGCTTATAAACAACCGTACATCCATAAGCTAGTGCTGGTGCTATTTTGCGAATTGGGGTTACCATAGGGAAATTCCATGGAGCGATTTCTGCGATCACACCTATAGGATTTCTGGTAGTAGCATTCCAAACATTTTTTCTTTCCGCAGGCAGTGTATTTCCTTCCATTCTGAAAGCTTCTCCAGCACAAAAGCGCGCTTCCTTTGCCGCTCTAGTTACTTCACCAATAGATTCACTTAAAACTTTTCCTTGCTCTGCCGATACCATAAAAGCTAGTTCATGAAGATTTTCTTCTAACAAATCTGCTACTTTATAAAGAATAGCTCCTCGCTCAGGGCCAGGTAATGTAGACCAAGTTTCAAATGCATTACTTGCTGCCTTTACTGCTTGGTTAACATCTTCCTTAGTAGATTTAGGGAAAAATGCTAATGCTTGCTTATTATTGGCAGCATTATAAATGGTATAAACCTCTCCACTTGTGCTAGATACCCACCTGCCATTTATATAGTTTCCATAAGAATATGGCTGAAGATTTTTAAGGAACTGTCGCATTTTTTCTCCCAAGGTCATGACATTCATCACTCCTCACTTAAACCATGACAGATTTGCAAATATTTATTAAATCATTTACGGTTGGTTTGACAGGGTTAATCGGGGTGTTTCCAGATAACATCGCTTCTTTAGCAACTTCTTCTAAGTCTTCTTCTTTGACATGAAAGTCAGATAAATTTTGGCTTATCCCAATATCCTCGTTTAGTTTTCTAATAGCATTGACAGCTCTTTCAGCAGCTTCTCTATCAGATAAGCCAGCTATTTCCTCACCAAAAATTTCAGCAATTTCAATGAATTTTTTTGTATTTCCAATTAAGTTAAATCGCATTACTTCTGGTAATAATATGGCATTTACTAATCCATGTGGAATATTGAATTTTGCACCTAATGGAATGGCTAAAGAATGTGCGAGACCAAGTCTTGTCGTGTTAAATGCCATAGCTGCCATTGTACTCGCCAATAACATGTCTTTTCTAGCATTCAAATTCTCCCCTTGTACAACAGCCAGCCTTAAACTTCTAGATATAAGTTTCATAGCCTCTTTGGATAATGCTTCAGATATTGGCTGTGTTTCTTTATTAACAAAGGATTCTAACGCATGAGTTAATGCGTCCATACCAGTTGTAGCCGTAAGATGTGGAGGCAAGGTCAGGGTTAGTTCCGGATCCACTAACGCAATAGTTGGGCAATTAAACATACTGCCAACACTTAATTTCACTTTTTTTGTTTTATCAGATAATACCGAAAATCTCGTAATTTCACTACCAGTACCAGCAGTAGTTGGGATAGCAATAACTGGGTTACCCTGGGTAGGTACTTTATCTAAGCCAACATAATTACGGATGTCTCCACCATTACCAAGTAAAAGTCCAACTGATTTTGCAATATCAAGTGAGCTTCCACCACCAACCCCAATCACTACATCACAGTGACTTTCCTCTGCCAGCTGGTAAGCTTTATCCACTGATTCTATCGTTGCTTCTGTGCCAATATCATTAAACACTAGGTATGGAATGTTGGCTTTCTTTAGTGGAGCCTCGACTTTTTCAATAATTCCAGCGTGTAAAACACCTTGATCACCTACAATCAGCACTTTATTCCCTCTTACCTCATCTATATAATTTGCTAGATGGTCTACTTTACCAGCACCAAATTCTATTTTTACAGGCATTTCATATCTGAATTTTTCATTGACAAACATTGCTACACACCTTTACCTTCTGTATTATGGTTGAGCATTAAGGCATCCTTTAGCGATACGCCATATTTCATACCTATATTGGTTAATTCTCTTTGTACGTTCTGAGATAAATTAATACCATTCTTTTTCCTTTGTTCCGATCTTCTGCTTTCCATCTCACCAGGTATGAAAATTTCCTCAACATCTTCTGCCTTTGGTTCTGTTTTAATATCACGGATATATAGGTCCATTCTATGTTTAAATGTTTTAATATCCATAAACTTATTCACGTCAATGGTTATAAAAAAGTGACCAACGTTCTGAGGGGCCTTCCAATTTTCATACATGTTGTTGACATATTTCCCAAACCCAGCTCCGGTTAATACACCTGAAAAAATATCGATAAACATCGAAATGCCATAGCCTTTGGGCCCTCCTAATGGTAAAACAGAACCCTTCAATGCCTCTTCTGCATTTGTAGTGGATTTACCATTTTTGTCAATGGCCCATCCATGTGGAATGGCTTCTCCTTTTTGCGCGGCAACTATAATTTTACCTCTTGCCACTACACTTGTTGCCATATCTAATAAGAATGGTTCACATTCTCCACATGGAATGCCAACAGCTAAAGGATTCGTCCCGATAAATGGTTTTATCCCTCCCGTTGGTGGCATCGTCTGTGACGCATTGGACATAACGATGGTAACCAAATCTTCCTTTAAGCCCCTTAAAGCATAAAAGGCTCCTGTTCCAAAATGATTAGAATTTTTTACTCCAACCATTCCAACACCGTTTGCTTTTGCCTTTTTCATCGCTAGCTTCAATGCTTTATCTCCCACTACTGCACCAAAGTGATTGCATCCGTCTATTAAAGCGGTGGACTCATCTTCTTTTTCGATTCGGATTTTTGCTTTGGGGTTAATCATTTTTTGCTCGACCCTTTTTAAATAGATAGCTGTTCGAACCACACCATGAGAGTCTACACCACGCAAATCAGCTTGAACCAATGATGCAGCTACGATATCAGCTTGTTCCTTCTCCACTCCCGCTTTAACAAAAACACTAGAACAAAATTCCTGCAACCTTTTGTAGTGATAATGATTGAGGGTTGTCAATTCCATTCACACCCTTTTTCTTTTAAGATTGCATCTACCCAAGTTCGATCTACACTGCCATTTTCTATTGCTTGAAATATTTCTAACTCATTTTTCTCTTGAGATTTTATGTGTTCCAGTATGTCTAATGTTAAGGTCTGCGGAATAGCAATCACACCATCTTCATCGCCCAACACCAAATCACCTGGTTGTATGACCATTCCATCGATTGATATTGGGACGTTTATTTCACCTGGTCCATCCTTGTATGGTCCTCTATGTGTTACTCCTCTAGCATAAACTGGGAAATCGCCATTCCAAAAAGCTGAGGAATCTCGGATTGCTCCATTGATGACAAAACCTTTGATTCCTTTTTTTATCGATAATTTCATCATGATTTCCCCAACAATTGCATTCGTTGTATCCCCGCCAGCATCGACAACTAACACATCCCCAGGTTCTGCAAGATCAATCGCTTTGTGTACCATTAAATTGTCCCCTGGTCTTGTTTTGACAGTTAAAGCTGCGCCTAGTAATTTTCCCAGCATACAATAAGGTTTCAATTTAGTTCCACCAGAAAACATTCTGCTCATGTTGTCGCTCACATGTGGTGTCACCACATTTTCAAATTTTTTAATCACTGTTGAACTAACCTTCGACTCTCTTTTTAAAATTCTAAAGCCTATATTCTCCAAACATCCTTCACCTCTTTTGCCTACTACTAATATTGCGGATTATTGAACCGTATCGTCTAATTCCCAGCCAAGTTTCTCATACAACTTTTTACGTCCTGCTTTATCCCCGGTTAATTCCTGATGAGCATATTTGGCAACTTCCTTGGCATATTTACTTGGTACCACTACTACCCCATCCCCATCTGCTACGATGACATCATTAGGATAAACAGCTACACCACCAATAGCGACGGGAACATCTTTCTCATAATAACGGATTCGCGTCTGGTCCATTCCTTGCGAGACAAACCTTGACCATACGGGAATCCTTTGCATGATTACTTCATCGGTATCACGGATCCCTCCACCATTTGTAAGGTAACCTACTACCCCTTTATGGAGATGGTCTAAGGTATTATTGGAACCTAATATCCCTACATCTGTTCCAGCTACATCCATGACGATGAAATCCCCTTCTTCGATATCATTTGCCCACTCATCTGTACAAACTTCACTGTAATACCATTTCACCCACTTCGTATATTCGTCCCCCGTCACGTTTGGGACAGGCCCTTCAAAAGGTAAATAACGGGCAGTCCTAGCTATCCCTACTACTTTTGTACGGAATAGTGGACGAATATGATGATCTACGGTGCCATAACCATGTAGCCCTATCCAGTCCATCCCATCACGTACGTCGGTTACTCGTAAGTCTTTGTACAAATCTAGTATTTCTTCACGATTAAATTTACTCATTTCCCATCGCTCCTTTTTCAATTTATCGTTTTCCAAAAACCTTTTCCATTTACGTTTGCTACATCATTTTCGATATTTGAGAGCAAGTATGATAAGACTTTTCCTTTACTCTAAGCTGTTTATTAGATCATGTGTCTTGGAAATCGATTTCTAAACAGAGATAAAAACATAATTAAAAAGGTTATATTCCCATTTATATTGATTGATTTTTAATTAATTCCACTTTTCTATAAAATTTTAAAAAAACACTGAAAGTTATAGAAGTTATCGTTTTTTAATTGATAGTGTTAAAAATAGGATAATCGTATAGATAGAGCTTTACGTTTGTTGATTGGGATATGCTATATGCCTATCTAAACTTGCAAGTAATATATAAATATAAACGCTGGTACAATCTTTGCAATTAAAGACCCTAATTAATTTCGTTATCTTACTCCCCTCTCAAATCCCTATATTTTTCAAAGTTAAACCTAAACAAATTAAAGTATAATCTGGCAATAATTGTGCTATGATGTGACCAAAGGTAATGGAAGGAGATGGTAAATACAAACCATTTAATGTAAGCGTTTCATTTATGGGTTTGATAGATTAACGATGAACAGGAGGTTTTTATAATGAAAAAATTATCGAAGGTTAGCATTATAGTAATTCTCATGTTTTCAGCTTTTTCCTTAAGTTTTACGAAAGAAGTTTCGGCAGGGATAGCAGATGAAAAGTTTCTTGGGAATATTATCAGTCATTATGTGCCATCTGACTTTGGTGTTTATTGGGATCAGGTAACACCCGAGAACTCAACTAAATGGGGAAGTGTGGAATCAACGAGAGATAATATGAACTGGACGAATGCGGACACAAGCTACAATTTTGCCAAAAGTAATGGTTACCCATTTAAATTTCACACATTAGTTTGGGGGAGCCAGGAGCCGAGTTGGGTTAGTGGCTTATCTACTTTCGAGCAAAGGGCAGAATTACTAGAGTGGATTCAAGCATCTGCCCAAAGATATGGTGATGCAGAATATATTGATGTCGTTAATGAGCCTTTACATGCCCCTCCTTCTTATAAAAATGCCATTGGTGGCGATGGAGCAACTGGATGGGATTGGGTTATATGGTCTTTTGAACAAGCAAGACAAGCCTTTCCTAATGCAGAATTACATTTAAACGATTATGGTATCATTAGCGATCCGAATGCTGCTGCCCAATATATAGAAATTGTTAATCTGTTAAACGAAAGAGGTTTAATCGATGGAATTGGTATTCAATCACACCATTTTAATATGAATAACGTCAGTGTCACTACAATGAACCAAGTATTAGATATGCTTGCTGCTACGGGTGTCCCAATCTATGTGTCTGAATTGGATATGAGCGGTGACGACCAAACACAATTAGCTAGATACCAGGAAAAATTCCCCGTCCTTTGGGAGCATCCAGCTGTTAAAGGAGTGACATTATGGGGGTACAAAGAAGGGGAAACATGGGCACAGGATACGCATCTAATCACGAGTTCAGGCGAGGAACGGCCAGCTCTTCAATGGCTAAAGCAATATTTTAGCTCATCAGGAGAAACTGGTGCGTACGCTAATTTCGAATCGGGTTTAGATGGTTGGAGTGGCACGAATTTAAACGCTGGCCCGTGGTCGACTGATGCATGGAGCTCTAAGGATTTGCGTTCATTACAGGGTGATATTAATATGTCTAGCGGGGATCAACATTATTTATCGAAAAAAGGACATTTCTCCTTTGCTGGTAATGAGCTAAGAGCCACTGTAAAAGGCGCTTCTTGGGGTAACTATGGTAATGGACTTGGCGTGAAATTATTTGTTAAGCATGGAGAAAATTATGACTGGAAAGCAAGTGATTGGCAAACAATCCGTGCAGGGGGAGAAATTAATCTAAGTTTAAATTTATCAGGAGTCCATAAATCAGATATTCGTGAATACGGTGTGCAGTTTATTGACGGCAGTAATTCATCAGGAGTGACAGCTGTTTATGTAGATAATGTTTATTTGTCTAATTAAGGTACTTGGAATGAACCGACTTTTCTCGCACAAAAACAGCTACTAATCTGAAGTGACTCCATAAAGTTAAACAAGTTATTTTTTTAGACAGCTTGCGAGGTCTGAACCCGGTATTGAACTGAGCTCAGGCCTTTAAGTTTTGCATTGATACGTTTGTTGTTTTAGTAATCGATATACTTTGCTAATTCTTTCTTAGAATGTTCTACACTTTCGAATTCGTTTAGATAAAGAAATTCTGATCTCATAATGCCAAAGAAGTTTTCCATGACTGCATTATAGTAACAGCTTTACGTGGGATTCTGCGAGCCTCAAGAGTCCTTTCACCAAAAATTCATGCCCTAGTTCATAGACTACTTGCGCTTTATTGGTGATTTTTCCTTGTTTTGAACTAAGGCATTCACCATACGCACAAACTCTTCAGTTGGTGCTTATTTTTTGTTGCTTTTTTATTTTCCATGGGTGGACGCCCTTTTTTTTGACTTTAAGGCGTCTATATCCGTGATATTCAAATTGCTTCACCCACATTCGAACGATTTAATGAATCGCCCCTAATGATGTTGAAATATCTCGCACACTTTCCCTGCCACTTTGATAAAGTAATACAGCGTTCATTTTTTGTTCTGATGTAAATTTAGTCACAAAATAATCCACCTCTAATTGCTGGTTATGTCTAACAATTGGGGTACAGTTCACTTTTCATACATTTGCAAGTATAGAGGGTCTAAAACAATTAGTAACTCTTTTTGAGGAAAACAACTGGATAAAAAATCATGGAATTGCAACTAGTCTTCAAAAAAAGTTAAACCATAAACAGTTAAAATCTTTCATTCATGCAGTAAAAGCACAAAGAGGAAAACAAATTGGTGAAGAGGCTGCTGATTACCTTCACAGAGATGCAAATGAATTAATGGAATAATTCGTGCCTCATAGTGGATTAGATGCAAAAAAGCAAAAATAGAGTAGTAGCACCTTAGCTACTGCTCTATTCGTTCATTGTGATTCAAGATGATGAAGATCTCTTCTCATTCTTCTGGTTTTGAATTTTTTTTTGTAGTTTGCATGCTTTCTTCTGGTGCTTGTGTTACGCGTTTAATAAAGAACGAGAGCACAAGACTGATGAATGCAAAGAATAACATGGTAAAGTATGCGTCATTAATACCTTGAATAGATGCTTCCATTATCAAATCTTCATCTGTTCCGGTGGCACCATTTGTCATCATTTCTTGGAGGTGATCCTTCGTTCTGCTTGTCATAATTGTAACAATTAGTGATGTACCGATTGCTCCTGCTACTTGACGGGTTGTATTTGATATTGCTGTTCCGTGAGCGTGTAAACTGTTCGGTAATTGATTTAAACCTGCCGTTTGAAGAGGCATCAGGAATAGTGCCATACCTAATCGACGGCCGGCATACATTAAAATCAATACGGTGTAGCTTATCGAATCTGTCAAATTAGTAAAGGTATAAGTCGTAAGCAAGATGATGATTAATCCGATAATCGCGAGCCACTTCACTCCAAATCGATCAAACAGCTTTCCAACCATAGGACTTAATAAACCCATTAATAGAGCACCAGGTAACATTAACAAACCTGATTCAAAAGCAGTAAAGCCCCTTGCGTTTTGTAAATACAGTGGTAATAAAATCATATCTGCATACATGACAAACGTTACAGTACAGTTAATAATAGTCGTTAAGGAAAACATATTATAACGGAAAGCTCGCAGGTCAAGAAAAGGATCATTTGATTTAAGCTGCCTCCAACTAAATATCCAGATGGTGCTAAAGCCGACAAAGAGCGATATTACAACTTCCCAATGCCCCCAGCCAATATTACCTGCCTCACTAAATCCGTATAAAATACCGCCAAACCCAATAGTAGACAACACGAGACTGATAAAATCCATTTTGCTGGTTGTAGTTTCCGATACATTCTTCAAAAAGATCGACGCGCAAATAATAATGATAAAAACAAATGGAATCATTCCATAAAATAAAACGCGCCAAGAGAAATTATCTAATATATATCCGGCTAATGTTGGGCCAACAGCAGGCGCAAAAATAATTGCCAGTCCAACTGTTCCCATTGCTGTTCCTCGTTTTTCTGGTGGAAATAATGATAATACGACATTCATTAATAATGGCATCATGATACCTGTTGATGCGGCTTGGATCAGTCTACCAATAAGTAATACGGCAAATGTTGGTGCAATTGCCGATACAATTGTCCCTGCTAGGAAAATTATCATGGCCGCTAAATATAATTGTCTTGTTGAGAAGCGTTTCATTAAGAATCCGGTGACTGGGATTAATACACCGTTGACTAGCATATAGCCAGTAGTTAGCCATTGTCCAGTAGACGCTTCTATATTGAATGCTTCCATCAGTGGTGGAAGTGCAACTGTCATAGTGGTTTGATTAAATAATGCAAAAAAAGAGCCTAGAATCATAATGGATAAAATCGACCATTTTTTCACATTATCACCAGTGTTATCGCTAGATGTCAATCTTGTTCATCCTTTCTGTAACCGTCATTGTCTATAAAACTACTTAATTTACAAACTGTTGTCTAAATACAAGCACAAGGAATATTATAAGGGTTATCGTACTAGCATTCAACAAACAATAATTTATAAAGTGTAAATTAGTTTACAAAGTAGCTAATAGTGTAGCAAAATAGAAACAAATACTACATTAAATAATTAAATGTAAATAGTCTGGAGAAAAAAGAATGGTAAATAAAAAGGAGAAGATCGACCCACGTATCCTTCGTACAAGAAAGCTGCTACGAGATGCCTTTATCGAGTTGCTGTTAGAAATGGATATCAAAAAAATTTCAGTTAACAGATTGGCAGAAAAAGCAACCATTAATCGCGTTACCTTTTATTTGCATTACAAGGATATTACCGATATGATGGACAAGATGGCGGATGATATGGTAGAAGATATTTCAAATGTAATTGAAGAGGCAAGAGTCAATCGGACATCCAATCAGCCTACAGGTGAAGTATTGGCCAAATGTCTGGAATACATTGCAGCTAATGCTAACTTTTATAAAGTCGTTCTGACAACAAGGGGAGTTCCATTATTTAAAGATCGTCTCATGCAACTTTTGGTGGAGAAGATCATGTCAGGAATAGAAAATAGAGGCAGTGAATCTTTTGGTGAGAAAGCAGGTATCCAAAAAGAAATTTTAATCTGGTATGATTCTTCGGCGTTGATAGGTACTATCGTTGCATGGCTAAAAAACGACATGCCCTATAGTCCAAATTATTTAGCACAGCAGTTCGCTTTAATTCATAACCGGCATAAATGAAGCTAGCACATAAAATGATTGAAACGCTTTTCGGGTTTAATTATTTCGTATTGAACATTAATCCGTATTCAAAATAGAAAATTATACTACTTATATCTCATGAAGGTGGATATCATCTACTAAAACTATAGCTACAAAAACTTTGACAATGGGGCTTTCACTTAATACGTTAAAAACACACAAAATTTAGCATTTTAGAATTAAAAACAAAAAGACAGGGAAAACCTGTCTTTTCACTTTGCTAATAACATTTTGTAACTTGTGTATATAAAACCTGACAGATGTATGATAACCTAACACCCTAGAGTTTAGATACATACTTGGCACACCAGCAACTACTTCTGCTTGGAGATAGTGGCTGTTTTTAGCAGTTAAGCTAATGCTAGCTTAAAGTAGAATCATTAGACTTTCTAGCTTTTAATTAATCCATACTCTTCTTCCGAATTAACCAGGTTATGATAAATATTTTTCCTTGAAATTAACTCATGATGTTCCCCTTCTTCCACTACTAATCCTTTTTCTATCACAAATATATGGTCCGCATTTTTTATCGTTGACAGCCTATGTGCAATGATAATTGTTGATTTACCCCACATATATTTTAACGCCTTACTTTAGAGCCATAAAATCACCCCCGGAAGTTAGATTTTTCACTCTAACTTTCGGAGGCAGTTTCTCATTATTTTTTTCCAATAATATTTTGCTCTTTTGCCATTTTCTTCGCTATCCTTGGTGCATCCCATAGTGATGGGAGAAGAAGTAATGAAACTGGCGCTGCTGTTACAACAATAAAGTTTTGCAACATATCGACCGTTTCTTCGCCAATCGCTAATAAGGAAACAGCAACAACTCCAAACATTAGTGCCCAAAAGACGCGAATTAAACGACTAGGCTCATCGGTACCACTTAAAGTCACCGCAACAGTATAGGACATTGAATCGGCCGTTGTCGCAACAAAAATAATCGATACAATGATAAAACCAATCGCCAGTACGATGCCAAATGGGATTTGATTCATGATTGCCATCACAGTTGCCGGCATACCACTTTCATTTAGTGCAGTTGAAACAGAACCAGGGTTTTCCATTTCATAAAAAATACCTGAACCACCAACTACAGTGAACCAAAAATTACTAACAATCGGAGCAATAATGGATACTGCGATAATCAATTCTCTTATTGTTCTTCCTCGAGATATCCTGCTGATAAAAATAGCCATCATTGGACCATAGCCGATAAACCAACCCCAGAAAAAAATCGTCCATGACCCTAGCCAAGCCTGATCTACCCGATATAAGCTCATAGTCAAAAAGTTTTGCAGATAAAAGGCTTCCGAACCGATAAATAGATCGATAATAAATAAGGTTGGTCCGAGAATTAACATAGCAAACATTAAAACAACAACCAAACTAACATTTACTCGGCTTAGCCATTGGATACCACGCTCAATACCAGTTGCCGCCGAAATCGAAGCAATCACAGCTAAAAAAATAATGATCAAAGACTGTGTGATAAAAGTATTTGGAATACCCCATACCGCCTCCAATCCATAACCAACTTGAAGCCCAAGGAAACCGATTGGTCCTATTGTTCCAGCTGCTGTTGCTATAATGGAGACAATGTCAGCCGAAGAGCCAATAAAACTATTTTTAAATATTCTCTTACCAAACATTGGGTATAAAAAGGTGCGCGGCTTAAGTGGATAGCCTTTGTGATAATGGGCATACATAAGCACAATCGTCGCTAAAGTACCCAAGCTTGCCCATGCTGTGAAGCCCCAGTGTAGGTAACTTTGTGCCATTGCAGGAAATGAAGCTACCATTGTTCCTTCTTCAATACCTGTAAATAGCGGTGGCGTAGTCAAAAAGTGAAACATTGGTCCAGCCGCGGCCCAAAAGACTCCCCCACTAGCTAAAAGTGTACACAAAATCATAGCAATCCAACGAAAATTGCTATTCTCCGGTTTCTCCATTTTGCCAAGCCGTACTCTTCCATAATTGCTAAAAGCTAGTATCAATCCAATGACAAACATCACGAGCAGTAACACTTGCCAATAGGCACCAAAATACTTTGCTGCAAAAAAGAAGGATTCACTGATCCACTGCCCCACTAATTTTTCATTTAAAATGGAAGCGATGACGAATAGAACAAGCAGTCCTCCACTTACAATTAAGGTTATCCAATCCAATCTTTTTTTCTTCCTAGTATGGTCATCCATTCTTTTCCTCCTATAATAAATCCACCACATAACTTTTTATGTCATTTATTATTCGTGTCCTTTATCCATAAACTTATTAATTCAAAAAAGTTAAAGATAAATTTATATGTATTTAAACACAGACAATAAATTATAGATTAGTGAGGAAAATAAGTCAAAAACATACTGCCAAACTGCCTCGATAATATAATAAGTTCTACAAAAAAGCGTTAATCCTTCCTGAATTAACGTTACCCGATAGCAAAACCTTCCCCCACCCCTTGGATAGGCATAATGAAGGAATTAAAGGGCAATAGATCCGTTGAGGCATGGGAGGGATAGTCTCCAAGGACGGCGTGGAGAATGCGTGCAGTATATTTTGGAGATAAATGGAGAGTTTTTAAAGGCTCCTCTATTCCCACATGCCTTCATGTAGCCTTTATTATCAATATTCATTCCATCCATCGGTCATTGTTCTTAGAAGTGGTTTGAAATCCTGCGAATAAGCGAGCATTTGTGATTAAATAGAAGCTAACTGAGGGAGTTTTAAGTGAATTCCTTCACTTTCTAATGGTATTAGCTATAATAAAAAATTACTTATCCCAATAAAAATGATAGTGAGAGTACTGGTCAAAGCCTATGGATTTATAAAAGGATCATTATTATGAGTGAGAAGTATCATTAGTATCATCCATATGGATACCTGAAGAAGTCTTTACAGAGTATACAAACGCATGCTCTATGGAAGAACATGCGTCTCAAGAAAGGCTCTTTTATTAATATTTTTTAGAGGATCAGGTAACCACAGCGCACATTGCGTTCTTTTCGTCGTGTGTTGCCTATTATACTCTCTCCCCACTAATTGATTTAAAATCAACCTTAGAATTTTTATAAAGGTGGTACAAAAGACTAATGAATACATAAGTCCAAGCAATGATTGCTATATACACCATAAACCTAGGAATCACCATTAATATTGGTAAATTTATGGCTTTGGATAGTTGCAATGTACTAGTTGTATACATGGCAATTGGGAAAACCATTCCCCATAATTGTGGTTCATAAGAAAGTGGATAGCGATTATATAAATGTCTCCATATCATCAGTATAAACAATAATGGTATCCACCATGTTCCTGTAATCCAAAAGAATAGTGTAAAGCCTTTTAAAAAAGGGGTAATTTCAACCAGCAAAGACCATTTTTCTGCATGAAGAATTAGTGTAGAACCAGCTAATGTAGTAATTGCAACTGCCCCCATGTTAATCCAATACGGTGGTGTAAGTGCTGCGAATTCCAATTTTAAAAAAGTGAACCTGTAAAAAATAAGCGTAATAATATTTAAATAGAGCATACAGCCAAGGAAATACATGCATAATGTCAAAAATAATACAATGACTTGACCATTTTCCATAGATGGTGTTAGAAGCGTACCGAGTATGGAAATGGATTGTGTTGCAACAGCTGCGATCAACCAAGCCCCATTTATCCCCTCCGTAATGGAAGGCTTATCCTTTCTAATGGTGACAGCTGTAAAGAATGTATACATAATAAATAACCATAGTATTATGGCAAGTCCCCATAAATAAATAGCAATAGCAAATTGTTCAGCAATTATGATTAGTTGACTTCCAAATACACAAGTCCCAGCAACAAAAGTAAAAAAACCAGGTCCGAGAGTGTGGCTAGTTATGTCGGCCAGTACCCTTGGAAAAAAGAATATTATCCGGAAAATAGTGAGCACCCATAAAGTAATATAGGCGAACACATTCATGTATAACAGGATAGTGGAAAATAAAACCATATCAAGGAGATAGGCACCGATAGACAATGCACCCGTAGCCATTACAAGTGCAAAATAGCCAGGGAAAAAATTTTTTAAATTGTACTTTACTAAACGTAACACATACTCACTCCCGATTGTTGAAGCTACTTAATTAGTTTCCATTTAATTTTTACTTTTGGTCTCTCTTTAATCAATAGCCATACATCTAAAAGGAAAACAGAGATAATAAATGATAGTATTGCCTTGTTCATACTACTGCTCAGATTGCCCACAGGAGGCTTATTTATGGTTAATGCCATGAAAAATTCAATAATAGCATACAGAAAAAAAGACATCATTATAAGTAACAGGCTTAGGTTAAGGGCTTTCAAATCAACTCCACCTCCACTATTTATTAAAACAATTATAAACAAAAAGATGGATATTTACTGTGATTGTCATCACTTAACATCCTATATTGAGAGAGTTTATAACAATTTTACTCTTACTGTTCAAGCCTTATACCTTTCATCAAAAAAGTGAAGGCCTCTGTATAATTTAGCAGAAATTAGAGAAAATAAAAGGAAAGTATCTGTCAAACTATCACTAATTATACAAATGGAGGTGTTTTACTTGAATCAGCCTTACCAGTGCCCTAAATGTAAAACAAACCGTTCTCGTTTTAATGTAATCGAACAAGTAGCCAAACCAGTGAAATTAAACGCAGCTACTGGAGAAGTGATTAATAATTACGAGCAGGAAACGTTAGAGGCTTTTCATGTCGCGTACAACGGTCCTAACAGGAGAATACAATGCGGTATATGTGGCTTAATTGAAGATGAAAACACCTTTATTAAGCATGCCCAAACACGATAAATAAATCATGGAGGATGAAAATATGACCAAAAATCGTAAAGGACCGAAACAACAGGAACAACCTGATTTACCTAAAAGTGCTCAACAGCCCTATGGTGAACCATTAGCAGGATCACATAAAGTAAAAAATAAAAATCATACCCGTCAAAAAAATGATGCATCACATGATATGTGAGAATTCTGGAGTAGGAATTATTCAACACAATTTATCATCAAAAGTACTTTACTTCCTGATATTCAAAAACCCTCAAAATTTCTTGACTATAAACGGTTTTAGAGGGTTTGCCTTATTATTCTACTATGTTTAAAACGTGTATTGCTCATTCAACATAAGAACCCTTTTACTAAGTTACACCTCATAAGGTGCTTCAATACCTAATAATTTCAACCCTTCTTTTAATACAATTTATGAACGGAATGTACAAGAGACTTGATTGTTTTTGCTCATGATCTTCTAAAATACGAACGGAGCCATAATAATATTTATTAAACGCCTTGGAAAGTTCAAGTACATATTTTGCTATTTGTGTGGGTCATTCCCTTTAAATGCTCGTTCAATAATATCTGGAAAAGCAATTAAATTCGTTATAATGGACCAAGTTTTCCATCAACTATATCTATCTCTCCATTACTTTCCTGATAATTCCCTTTCCTTAATAGGGATGATGCTCGTGCATGACATATGGATCTGTTTCTCCTTCAAATCTCAACATATCTTCCAATGAGAATTCAATATCATTTAAACGATAGTTCTTTAAATCATGGAATATAACAGCACCAACCCCAACCTGTTGAGCCATCATCGCTTTTGACTCAAGCATAAGTTCTACAAAAATAGCATTAATCCTTCTTGAATTAACGCCCCCGTTAGTTATACATAAAAACTTATACATTAATTGCATATTATATAAATAATGTGACAATAAGGAATTATTTCTTACCTTTTAGTTCTAAAAGTATAGGTGCTATATTTAGTAAGATAGAAACAATTGTCAAAAACCATAATGCCCTTTCCATACCAGGTACTACATCTGATAAAGCTGCCCAATCTTCCACTTTTACCCACCGAGATACAAGACTGTATTCTGCACAAAGAGTTAATGCTGTAAATGATAATCCCATCGCCATAGCAAGCTTATAATCCTTTCCTGCTTTATACATATAAAGATTTATAAAAGTTGCTACTATAGCAATCACCCCTAATATTACCCACATAACGATACCTCCATATAGTTTTATTTATGTCCTGTAATAATACTAATGTGCTTCATCTCAATTTTTTGCATTACTTTTTTATTGGACACTTAATACGGCTAATCTTATCTCACAGTAAATGCTCAATCCTTTTGTAATTGCTTATTGAACAAATCTGTTTCGTTACTTTAATAACTCCATGCTAACATAATATTCCAAGAGACAACATAGAATTTAAATAAGAAGGCAATCATTTTAACTGATTGCCTTCTAAACTTTTCCCCCCTTTGTTAATAGTTTTATATTTATTTTGATAAGATATCACCTTTTTTATAAATCTTATATCCTGCTAGTATACCTACCAAAATCAATAAAATAGCGAATAGGTTTATAACAGTGAAATTAACTATATAGTCACTTCGAGAATAGCTACCTGCCATTGCAGCCTGAAAAGCAATCCGTCCCATCATAGGAAATACCTCATCCAAAATATTTGTTATAAACAATATACAAATTCCTATAACAGCTATTAGATTGCAAAAGAAAAAAAGAATTTTATTCATCTTAACTTCCCCCTACCATTTTTATTTCTCTAAATTTAACTAATTCTTGTTGAACTCTACTGCTCGCTCGTACAATAAAGCGACTTCCTTATTAAACAATCATACCCGTTAAGGCAGTAAGAAACGTTTCTATTAGCTCGTCTAATTGAATATAAGGTTTAAATAATCTCCATGTCCTCTTATGAGTTCAATTTCATTTTCAGAAGAAATCCAAAAGTAATGAAATGTTAAACCTTCTTCTTTGTCTCCACCAGTAGGTTTATAATCCCATTTATCTTCGACAACGTTTACAGTTAGCTTATAAAAAAATCGATTATGTATCGCACCATCATCATTCTCCCAAAAGTCTTCAGTGATTAAATCTACAACCTTAAAATTCCTTAGTCCCGTTTCCTCTTTCATTTCCCTAATAACTGCATTTTTTGTATCCTCATTAGGCTTAACTGTTCCTTTAGGCACCTGTATGCCTGCTTCGGTGATTGGATGTTGAAAAACTAGTACCTGTGTTTTCCCATCTTTTATTCTTGTTACATAACCATAAGCCTTTTTAATTGGATTCATCCATATTTCCTTTCTATCTCTAAATATTTTTAATTAATTTTATTAACAACCCTTCTCATTTCCAAAAAAATACGCAGCAACAGACACCTTATTGTGTCACTCGCACGCTTTACATCTAAATCACCATTTTAATATTAAACCCCTGCCATATTGGGGAAATTGTAACTCTTAATCGTAACTTCATTTTTATACCAGTCAGCACTCGCTCAGCAGGAGGACGAATAGAATGCATTTCAGCCCGAAGGACCCCAACTTGTGACGCTAACACCGACCGATGGAAGTCTCACTTTATTATACAAAAATACCTAACCATATTGCGATAGCAAGAGCGAGGCAAAGCAGCCGCTTCTCAACTGCTGTTAATTCCTCTACATTCTCTCCATTTACTCTTAAGACAATCCTGATTGCATAAACTAAGATAATACCAACACCTATTGCGGCAATCGGACGTGTACAAGCAATCCAGATGAATAGCAATCCTACAATCATGAAGTAAAGTAAAACAGGAAATTTGGCTCCTTTAGTTCCCATACGTTCTACTGCCCATACGACAGACGTTCGTTTCATTGGTTTTGCTTTTTGGTCTGCATGTCTGTCAGGAATATGATGAAACATGACCCATGCCATGCACCAAACGGCATTAACGAGCGCATTTTGCCATGCCCAAACTGGTATAGATTCTAGCATTATCCATGGCAAGGCAATGGCTATCGCTAGCATGGTAGGAAATAAGCTGAACCATTCTCCTATAAAAGGAATATAAGCAAATTGAAATGGCTTCAAAGAATACGACACTGCACCCCATATACCAACTAAGGTTAAAATGGCGAATTCTAGATAACCGAATATAGTAAAGAGAAAAGCCATTAAAATTAAGAAAACACTCATCATTGCACCAAGCTGTTTTAGCATGGTGATCGTCATTGTATTCGTTTGGATCACTCTACTTCCACCAGAAAGTATACCTGGACTATATTGATCTGTTCCCGATTGATGGTCCGCTATATCATTTAACACATGCGTTAATACACCATGGATCAAAATAGCACCTACCAAAAGCACAGAGGTGGTTCCCAATAAGGTTAACCACGAAATTTGATAATAGAAAATCAATGGCAGGAGCGTAGATAGGATCGTTGCTACACTGGAGAATACAACGGCAACTAGACGTAATAACATACCAATTCCTTTTAGACTAAATGCTGATTGGGCTGGAATCATGGCAGACATCCTTTTTATTTTTAATTATGGGGTACAGACAATACTTTAACGAAAATATTCGAACAAATATCTATATAACCAAAATTCTTAATAACTTCATCTATGCGAGTAACGTGTTGCTTTAATAATGCACTATGCATACCTTTATTTCTAATAATCGGTAAAGTTTGTCGAAAAGAACTTTGTTAAGTTTTTAGAATTAAGTTAACATTAAAAATTGGGAATTTTATCTATCCAACTAGCAGAACGAACCTGCAAGAATAGGAGCTTTGTTTATAAAAGGCTACAGCTATCTTACCTGCTACGACAGAAAAAGACCGCCACAATTGACGACCTTCTTGTTATACATTTGCACCCTTTATTTTTTAAGAAGGTATTCCTAACATTTTTGATACAGAAGAGAGGATAAATCCAATACCTATAATGAAAATAATCAATCTTACTAAATAAGGTAATTTACCAAAATGCGGAGGAAAAAATGAAATAATACCAACTACTAAAAACAAAATCCCTATAAACAAATTTACTATAATTTCCAACTCTATCACCTACAATTTGACTTTTTCTAAATTAAAAAAGATGGTACAAATGAAGTAGTAAATCATAATTGTTACTTTTTAAGCTTGTTTCAAAAGCATTTCCGTGTTCAAAAGAAGGATTGAATTAGTAACGCTATTCTTCTTACTATGAAAATCAATACCCAATATGCATCCCCCTCTCCTACTCCGTTATATTCAACGAGCATCTACTTATAACGTTCATCTAATAATTGTATTATCTTTTGGTTCTGTTTCACTTGAGTTTCACTATTTGATTTGATTTTGTAAATCCATATCAATAACAAAACTACCGCAACAGGTAAACCGATATATACAAACAAAATCCAAATAAATGCTAAACCCTCCATTATAATCCCCCTTTTTTTGTTTGTATCTTCCCTTTTACGCCGGTAATTAGATAAATTACCACTTTCCATTCTAATTTCATTGACCAGATAAGGTACAGCTTATATTGCCGACCTCGTTTATCTCTTTTTCAATTTAAAAACAATAAAATCAGGACATCTAAAATCCTCTTCGAATGTTGGATATTTATTTAACATCTCTTCACTTGGCTTGGGCTCAACTAATCCTTCTAATGTAAAACCCGCTTTGAGGAAGGCATTCACGTAACTGGTTAGGGTTCGGTGGAATAATAGGATTTTTTCCTGTCCTCCCATCCTTTGTTCATAGGCACCTTCATAGAAATATTGATCTACATTCCAGTGCAATTTTTCGCCGTCATCTTTTTTCTCCCATCCACTAACTGGAGTAATAAAACAGGGATGTAAAATCGAGAAAATAAAACTGCCATTGTTTAGTAATAAACGATACATTTCTTTGAAAACCTTTTCATAATTAGCAAGGTCTTGTATGACCATATTCGAAACAATTAGATCAAAGCTCTCGTTTTCTAAAAAATTTAAATCCTCACAATTCCCATGTCTATAATCAATTGATAAATTAGGAGAAGTTCGTTTCCTAGCAATTTCTATCATCTTTTTTGAATAATCAACTGCTGTAACATGAGCCCCAGATTTGGCTAAAATTCTACTAAAATATCCTTCTCCACAGCCAGCATCTAAAATCTTTTTGTCGCTTTCTTTGCCAATCAGTGATAACAATGTTGGATTTAGAAAAACCTCCTTATGAAGGTCTCCTTGTTCTGCATGACTCTCAGAATATGTATCGGCATACCTATCCCACCTCTCAATAGCTTCCTCCGTACCGATAGATTTTTTCATTTTCCACCCAACCCCTTTATTTGTAACTCTCATTCTTAAAACTTTATCATTTTCACAGGTTTAAGTACATTCTTTAAAGGAATTTTGCACAGTATATTTTCACAATAACTAACACCAGATATAATCCAATTGAAATCAGCAGTCCCTTTTTTTAAGTTAAAAAGATTTAGAATTGAAAATCCCCATTCTTCATTAGCAGGACTTCAGTTCCATCTCCTTCTATCCCCACCACTTTCATATCTTCGGTACCAAAGGTCACATTGACTAACAAAAGTGAAGTATTGAGACCCGCTGCCTTCAACTCTTCCTCAGATTGGCTAATGCCATTTTGAATATTGGAAGGAGAGGCATTTCCGATTCCAATATGACAGGACGTATTTTCATCAAACAAGGTATTGTAAAAAAGAGTATCTGTCTGAGCAAGAGGTGATTGATTAGAGACTAGGGCAATTTCACCTAGATAACGTGAACCCTCGTCTGTTTCGATTAGCTGTTGTAATACTTCCTGTCCCTTTGCGGCATAATAGTCGGTAATCCGTCCCTCTTGAAAGGTGAAATAAAAATCATCAATGACCCTTCCCCCATAGATAAGAGGTTTAGTACCTACCAGTTTACCGTTTACCTTATTTTTATGGGGAGCAGTAAATATTTCTTCCGTAGGTATGTTTGGAAAGAAAAGTATTCCATTTTTATCTATGACACCTCCACCGAGATAAAGGTGATTTTTCGGTAGACCGATTAATAAATTCGTTCCACGGCTATTTGTAAAATGTAGTGCTTCCAATCGGCTCTCGTTTAAGAATTTTTTTCGGGACTCAAAGGCCCTATTGTGACTCTCCCAATCATTTATAGGATTTTCCCCATCTGCTCGAGATCCTTTTAAAATTAACTTCCATAATGATTGGACAGCTTCTTCTTTACTTAGGTCGGGAAACACTTTAGTTGCCCATGCAGCGTACGGGACAGCTAGAAGGCACCAACGTATCTCGTGGGATCTAATTTTCGCATAATAATCACTCAATTTGGTACGAGAAGCTTTTTGGAAACGACTTATCCTTTCTGCGGGAACCTCCTTAAAGACATCTAAGTTTTCAGAAATAATATGGATGTAAGCAGCACCTGCATCGTCCCATTCCTTAAAACGGGCAGCCTTCCAATCAGGAAAGTGATCGATGGCACTATCAGCTGCATGTAAGTAGAATTCTTTGGTTGATTGTTCATCTGTCCAATCGATAAACACATCGGAAGCTCCTGACTCATAGGCAACAGTTTGGATTAGACGTGCAAACGTAGCATTTTGTATATCACTATGAATAATCAATAATTGATTTTTTTGCAGATTTACACCAGCTCGTACAGCAAGTTCTGCATATTTTTTTAACTGTACTTCACTTATAAATTCATATATTTCTTTCATTATTTAGTATCTCCTCTGTGATGTTTTTGTATAATTTTAAACAGAACTCTAGCCTACTTAAACTTCACCTATACTATCCCTTAGCATTATCTTTTTACCATTTTAACATAATATCCCAATACGCTTTTAATTTTAGACAAAAAAAAAGACGATCATTAAAAGATCGTCATGGGTGTAGAGCAAGGTTTGTATCTTAGACGTATCACTATTTCTTACTTAGATAGTACTGAAATAAACGTATTTAAAGCTAAACGGTTATTTAACATACTTGAACAAAGTATTCTTCTCTCCCAAAACCCTTCTAATGTTGAGACTTCTGTGATTCCCCATTTTATTTTCAATCAGAATTTTGAGTGTACCTGAGTTATTCATTTGCGCTATGGAGCCATGTCTCGTCTGTCTTTGTTTCACTTCATCTCCTCGTAGAAGAGCTACAATTAGAAAAAATCCTTTTTGTACCGAACAGCTAAGTAGATTGCTGAGGCAAGGAATGCAAAGGAATATTTAAATAAGAAGAAAATTTGCCACATATATTCTTTTGGGAAAATCACATCACACAAAACAATTACACATAAGATTAGGAGGGCACTTTTTAATTTTATTTGATCTGTTCTCTCATCAGCTTTACCCATTTTTTTCTGTAATACGTAGGATAGAATTCCCGCGACAAATAGCAACACAAAACCGCTAACAATGAGAATATTCCAATTTCCTTGCGATTGTTCCGCCCAAGACTTTAACGGGTTAAACATTGCGTTAGAGATATCCGAGATATTAATTATCATTTTGATCATTTCCTTTCACATAAGTAAAAATATCGTTTATATCGACTTTAAAATATTCAGCAATTCGATAGGCTAACAGCAGAGTCGGAACATAATTTCCTTTCTCCATGACAAAGATGGTTTGTTTGGAAACCCCGACTTTCTCTGCCAACTCTTGCTGAGACATTCTGGCAAGTACACGATATTCATAAACCCTATTTGATATCGAATCGCCAAAATCTTTCTTCATGAACATCACCTCTTGTCTCAAATTATAAAATATTTCATTATAAAAGTAAAGTATACTTATACAAAAGATTATTCTACTTTATCTTTAAAAAGAAAAAAGCAGATCAGACGCATATTTCGGAAGGGGAATTTTAATTTTCTATAATTATAAAAATGTACAAAATGGTGATCCTTGCAGGTATGTTCCTAAATGTTTAGACAGATATATCAAATACTTTATTCTACAGAAAGAGGCCTCTTTTCTCTATGAACATCCTTTCATGCATGTCTTTTTACACAAAATATTTTTCACTCTCATTTTTCCAATATTGACCCAATTATAAAAACTCCTATATAATAACCTTACATTTAGTCTCATTAGGAGTGATCGCCATTCAACAGTTAATCAAACAGAAAGTGTTGATCTTACTTATAATCTCCATTCTATTAATTAGTTTCTATATTTTTTTCCCACTTCTATTATCAAGCATGTTGTCCAAGCAGCATTCGATGTACCTGCCCCTTGCCTGGGGGTATGTTTTTTCCATATTTGTTTTGACGTGGAGCATTGGGCTGTTTTATACGTATTACATGAAAGCAGTTGACCGCAAATCCTTAAGTGAACAAGCTAAGGATTAGGAGCGTCTAATTATGAATGTTACCTACCTTGTATTCTTTGCGATTATCTTAATTGGAACATTAGTTATTACACATTGGGCGGCGGCGCGTAGCCGGACTACCCACCAATTCTATGTGGTCTCCGGTAGTTTAACAGGTTTTCAAAATGGTCTAGCAATTGCAGGGGATTACATTAGTTCAGCATCTTTTCTTGGAATTACAGGATTAATTGCCTTTTATGGATATGATGGTTTTTTATATGCAACGGGTTTTCTCATTTCGTATGTGGTGTTGCTTCTTTGGGTGGCAGAGCCTGTTCAGCGTCTTGGAACCTACTCAGTTGCAGATGTAGTGTATGAACGGTTTCCGAAGCGGGGGATTCGGGTAATGGTCGCGATTAGCAGTATTCTCATTTCCATTTTATATATGATTCCACAGCTTGTCGCATCAGGTCTTCTCGTTCGATTATTGTTAGGTGTTGATTATACAGCCTCTGTTTGGATCATCGGTATATTAATGACTTTATACGTCGTTTCAGGCGGGATGGTTGCGACTTCTTGGGTACAGATCATTAAAACAGTGCTGCTTATGGGTGGCACATTACTTGTCGTACTGATCTTACTCTCATGGGTGAATTGGAATATTCCACAGTTGATTCATGATGCCAAAACTCAAAGCCCTCACGGTGAGTCGTTCTTTTATCCTGGGCATTTATTTGATCATTCGATGGAAAAAGCATCCCTTACCTTGTCATTAATTCTAGGTACATCAGGCTTACCTCATATTTTGCTTCGATTTTTAACCGTAAAAAATGCGAAGGAAGCTCGTATGTCCGCCATGTCAGCCACTTGGGG
Organism: Gracilibacillus sp. JCM 18860; assembly: GCF_055395245.1. Lineage (NCBI taxonomy): Bacteria > Bacillati > Bacillota > Bacilli > Caryophanales > Bacillaceae > Gracilibacillus > Gracilibacillus sp. JCM 18860. The sequence continues at coordinate 3,642,106 of NZ_AP043868.1, read as the reverse complement.
GATTGGGCTATTCTATTTAATGGCCCTTGTGTTAGGAGTTGGAACCATTGCGATTGTAGGATGGGATTCCTTAGTCAGTTCTGATCCTAGTGGAAATCTAGCGGCACTTTTACTTGCAGAAGTGGTGGGTGGTGACTTTTTAGTAGCATTTGTGATGGCTGTTGCTTTTGCCACGATTATTGCAGTAGTGACGGGACTTATTTTTGCTGCGACATCAGCTTTTTCTTATGATCTTTATCATCACATTTGGAAACGAGAACAGACAGGTGTGAAAGAATTATTACTAGTTGCTCGTAGTGGCGCTGTCGCCATTGGGCTCATTTCTATTATTCTATCGATTGAGATGGAGGGTGTGAATGTTGCTTTTTTAGTCTCTATGACGTTTGCAATTGCGGCATCTAGTATGTTCCCACTACTTATTCTAACGTTTTATTGGAAGCGCTTCAATATAATAGGGGCATATTCAACATTATTAACAGGCTTTGTTGCTGCTATCCTGTTTATTTTCCTCGGTACTGAAGGTGCGGGTATTTTGCCATTAAGTAACCCTGCGATTTTTTCCGTTCCCTTAGGCTTTTTAGGAGGACTTATAGGAACATTATGGGCGAAACAAAAGCCAAGCTACAATGATGAATCCTTTATGTTACGTGTGCATATTGACAAGCAGGAGGTTCCACCACATGATTGAGTTGATGGTGATATTACTTGAACGTATTGGACTTCTATTATTAGTTGCGTTTATGTTAACCCAAATTCCAGGATTCCGGTCATTGTTGGATCGGGACATAGCTTGGGACACCGTATTTTATCATGCCCTTATTTTTGGTCTTATGGGCATCTTAGGTGCACACACAGGAGTCATTATGGATCAGGAATCATTAGTCATCGAATCATGGAAGCTAACGGTGGATAATCATGAAATTTTAATAAGTTCTGGAATGGTTATCGTGATGATTGCAGGGCTTCTTGGTGGTCCTTATGTGGGTCTTGGGTCTGGATTAATAGTCAGTTTATATATGGTTTATATTGGCGGAGGTGCGTGGTTTGCTAATAGTCTGATCAATCCATTTGCCGGGTTGATTACGGGATGGACGGGTCAGTTTTTTTCAGATGAAAGGGTCATAGCTCCTGTAAAGGCGTTATTTATTGGGATGTTCCCGCCTGTATTGTACATGGGCATGATCTTAATGTTTATCCCAGATCAAGAGGCAGGAATTAGAATTGTCAATCATATTGGAATTCCGCTCGTCCTTACAAATGCAATTGCCCTTGCGATTATTACGATGATGATTCGTTCTGCTTTAAAAGAAATGGAACGTGAAGCGGCGCTCGAGACAAACCGGGCGCTATCCATTGCGGAGAAAACTCTTCCACATTTAAAGGATGCGACACTAGACAGTAATGCCAAAGCGATGGCTGATTTACTGTATGAAGAGTTAGATGCTGCGGCAATTGCTATTGCGGATCAACATAAGGTGCTAAGTTTTGTTGGGGAAGGACAGGATCATCACCAAGTTGGAGATCCAATCAAGATGCAGTTGTCACAAGTAGCGTTAAATACAGGAGAAATTCAGGTAGCGTATAATCAAAGTGAACTTCAGTGTTTGCATGAATCATGTCCACTTCAGACGGCCATTATGATACCCCTTTATCGCTCAAGAGAAGTTATTGGCTTAATTAATTTGTATTTTAAACACTCCCAACAAATCCGAGCTGTTGAAGTGGAATTGGCAAAAGGACTTGGAACCATCATTTCTAATCAGCTGAGCGGGTTTGAAGCAGAGAGAATGAAAGAACTATTAAAAGAGACTGAAATTAGAAATCTCCAGGCGCAAATTAATCCACATTTTTTATTTAACACATTTAACTTAATCCATTCGTTAATGAGGGTTGATTATGAGGAAGCTCGTCGCATTCTAGTTCGGTTTAGTCAATATATGAGAGCTAATCTAAATATCGCAAGTAAATCACTTATTCCGTTAACAGAGGAAATGAATCATGTCGATGCCTATTTGGATATTGTGAAGGCTCGCTTTCCTGATCGTCTAAAAATCTATCGAAAAATTGATGACAGCATTATAGATGTTCTCATACCTTCTGCAACCTTACAGCCACTAGTCGAAAACTGTATAGAGCACGGGTTAAAAAATGTGACATATACAGGTGTTATCAACATTCATATTGGACAAAGCTTGGAAGGAATAACGATGGAGGTTTCCGATAATGGGGTTGGCTTTCCTGAATCATTACTCACAACAATCGGGAAGAAGCCTTATTCAAATCGAACTGGAAATGGTACTGCTTTATATAACGTGAACGAACGACTTAAAGGCTTACTTGGAGACGAGGCACAGCTAATGTTCCGTAATTTAAAACAAGGTAGTTCGGTGTCATTTACCATTCCGATTGAGGAATACTAAACGATTAGAAAGGAGCGTGAGGTCACTTGAGTATACATGTGTTAATTGCAGAAGATGAACGTTTAGCAAGGGAAGAATTAATCTATCTTTTAGAAAATGAACAGGATGTCGTCCTTTGTCCAAGTGCGAGAAATGGAGATGAGTTAATGAAGCATTACCAAGATCATGCACCTGACGTGTTATTTTTAGATATACACATGCCTGGTATGAACGGTATTGAAATAGCGGAAACTATCCGACGAGCAAATCCGCTCAATCAGCCCCTGATTGTTTTTACTACGGCATATGACCATTACGCCGTTCAAGCTTTTGAACTTCAAGCCATTGATTATTTACTAAAACCTTTTGATCAAGAGCGATTCAGTGTCACCATGCAAAGAGTGAGGCATGCTCTGAATGCACGGTCCCCTAAGACTAAAGCAAAAGTGGATAAATTAATTATACAAACTGATGAAAAGATGGTCGTATTAAATCCGAGTGATATTGGCTATGCGGAGCGTATTGATCGTATGATTAAAATTTACACATTAAAAAATGAAGTCATTATAACGAAAATGAGCTTGAAAGAATTAGAAGAGAAGTTAAGTGCATTTCCTTTTTATCGCCCTCATCGTAGTTATCTTGTGAATTTGGATGCCATTGAGGAAATCACTCCTTGGTTTAACGGAGCTTATAATGTCGTCATTCGGGAACCACTCCACTCAAAAATCCCAGTAAGCCGAACCGCTGCGAAAGAGTTTTTTGAAGTACTTGAAAATATATAAAGGTGAGAGAAAAAGGTAATAACGAAAGCTATTTGTAGTAATATTAATATTTTTAATACCAACATTTTAAACCAGCTATTCTACATTTCAAACAAGAATTTCTACAATTTAAGCATGTCTACAATTGAATAAAGGACTCTGTTAATATACTGAATACAAAAGTTAGAGTATTCCGTATTTTTTTCTGATTGAATGAAAGCGTTTTCTATATCGGATACTCTATCAAAGAGAAAGGGTGAGGAAATTGAATCAAAAGAAGCAGCTCAATGAGAGACAAAAGTGGTATTGGAAAAAAAATATTCGATTCATTATAAGTTTATTGGTTGTTTGGGCAGCCGTTGCTTATGGCGGTGGTATTCTATTCGCAAAACCGTTATCTAATATTCAGTTATTCGGTGTCTCCTTTTCCTTTTGGATTGCACACCAAGGTGCGATCATCGTCTTTTTCTTGCTTATTTTAACTTATGCAATCAGAATGGACCGGCTGGACCGAGAATATGCCAAGTTACTTAAAGAGGATAGGGAGGGATAAGGATTGAGTGTTGAAGCGATTACGATTACGTTGGTTGTTATTACGTTCATTATTTATACAGGGATTGGCTGGTGGTCACGGGTTAAGGATACATCAAGCTTCTATGTGGCAGGTCAAAATGTTCCGACCGTCGCAAACGGGGCAGCGATTGCGGCTGACTGGATGTCGGCAGCATCCTTTATTTCGATGGCTGGCCTTGTTGCCTTTTTAGGCTATGATGGAACGATCTACTTAATGGGATGGACAGGTGGTTATGTTTTATTAGCATTACTGCTTGCTCCTTATTTACGTAAGTTTGGGAAGTTTACGGTTCCAGATTTTATTGGGGATCGTTTCTACTCAAGTAGTGCTCGCGCTGTTGCCGCGATTGCGACAATTTTCATTTCATTAACCTATATATCAGGACAGATGCGTGGTGTAGGGATTGTCTTTAGTCGGTACTTACAAGTCGACATCATTGTCGGTGTTCTAATCGGGATGGCGGTTGTTGGTTTCTTCGCACTACTTGGCGGAATGAAAGGTGTTACTTGGACTCAGGCAGTTCAATATTTCGTTATTATTATCGCATTCCTAATCCCGGCTTGTGCGATTTCAGCTCAGTTAACAGGTAATCCTGTACCGCAATTAAGCTTTATTACAAGCGATATTGTAGAGCGACTTAGCCAAATTCAAATTGATCTTGGGATGACGGAATATATGGCACCATTTACTAATTTGTCGATGTTAAATGTATTCATGATGACGTTAGCTCTTATGGCTGGTACAGCAGGTTTACCTCACGTCATCGTCCGTTTTTACACAGTTAAAAGTGTACGTGCTGCTAGATGGTCTGCTGTTTGGGCGATTATCTTTATTGGACTATTATACTTAACAGCTCCTGCAGTTGGGGCATTCGCAAAGTATAATTTAATTGATACGATTGCGGATAAACCAGTTGAAGAAGTTCAAGACATCGAATGGGTGAAAAAATGGGAGACAACGGGCTTACTTCAGTTTGATGATAAAAACGGCGATGGCAACGTCAATTATACAGCTGGTGATGATAATGAAGTGATGATTGATGGAGATATCATTGTATTATCGACACCAGAAATTGCGAACCTAGCGCCATTTATTATCGCCCTGGTTGCTGCAGGTGGGCTTGCAGCCGCCTTATCAACCGCCTCAGGATTACTGATCACGATGACCAGTGCCGTCTCGCATGATATTTACTATAGGATTTTTAATAAATCAGCAAGCGAGGCGCAGAGATTGCGTGTCGGAAGGATCACGTTATTAATTGCTTTACTCGTTGCGGCCTATGTTGGTATTAACCCACCAGGATTCGCAGGTGAAGTGGTTGCCCTTGCCTTTGGGCTTGGGGCTGCAAGTTTATTCCCAGTCATCTTGCTTGGAATTTTTGATAAACGAATGAATAAGGAAGGCGCGATCGCAGGTATTCTAACCGGTTTGGTCTTTACATTGTTTATGATCGGAACTATTCTATCCGAATCCATTTTTGGTACAGAAGGGGCACTCATTGATAGTTTCTTTGGCATTAATGCTCAAGGTGTCGGAGTTGTCGGAATGTTATTAAACTTCATTGTGAGCTTTATTGTGTCAAGAATGACAACAGAGCCACCTCAAGAAATTCAAGAGCTTATTGAAGATGTAAGAGCACCAGAGATTGATGAGGATGTAAGCTAAAAACTTTAGATAAACGAAAGGGGTAGCGTGATGAATTGGACACTCATATTTGGTTGTTTAGCGATACTTGTGTATTTATTAAGTCCTTGGATGAATATAAAAACAGTGCAACGGGTGATTGGCATAACATTATTTCTTGAGATCTTCTATCTCTCCGGCCACTACATTAGGGAATGGCCGTTTCCAACACCGATAATATTATTGCAGTTATTAGTCGTGTCTGGCCTAGGTGTGGCGTTAGGAGTCTGTTTTTCAAAAATTTGGCCTTTACCGCTTCATAAAGGGGTTGAGCGGATCTTTCGAACATTTTTAATCATCATTCCATCTTTGGGGCTAGGGATGGGACTGCAAATTCTGCTTCAAGGTGCTTACGCAACACAGGCAATTTATCTACTCTTTGCGTTAGCAGCATGGATTGGATCAGGTCAATTTATTAAGGTAGAAGATAGTGAAGAATCTGTTTCTAATAGTAAAATAGCTAGTGGAGTGTCTTAATAACTATCGCTACCTATTCTATAAAAACAGTCTTAAAGTTAAATGTTTCACTTTAAGGCTGTTTTATTTAGCAATGATTATAATCCAATTTGTATTCTAGTTATCCAAATCAAAAGTTTATTTTCTAATTTTTCATCTCATTCCCCGTCATAACTAAGTTGCTACATTCTGGCATGTCTTATAACTGTCAATATTCTCTTCTCTAATAGATCCTTAAGTAAACTGATCGGCCCATTAACCTTTAGCATAATCCCTCTTTCAACTTTGATTTTTCTAAGTACGATTGTCGAAGTTTAGCATTTTTCTTAATTAATTTGATTTCTCGTAAATTAGAAGGACATGTTACCTCTATGAAAATATCGGCCCAGAGTTAAGGCAGTATTTATGTGATAGTAATATGTGAGAATTCCTTGATTATCAAATTTACCAATGGAATGGAATCGAATCTTTACAGATTCTAGATGAAAAGTGACATTAAAGGACAAGTTGACCAAGCTGCTCATATAATAGCGTTTCAGTGAAATTTGGTTCTACAATCGCGTGATAAAAATCGATCAGTGAAAAAAAAGAACACAAAAAAGGCGATACGCTCCGTAGAGAATACCGCCATATCGATGTTTCAAATACCGGTGGTCGGGGTCGAACCGACACGTCCGTGAGGACACGGGATTTTGAGTCCCGCGCGTCTGCCAATTCCGCCACACCGGCATAAATAAAATGGAGGCGGCAACCGGATTTGAACCGGTGATAAAGGTTTTGCAGACCTCTGCCTTACCACTTGGCTATGCCGCCTCGATAAAATCATTATATGGTTATTAGGTGAAAATGTTAATTAATAATGGAGCGGAAGACGGGATTCGAACCCGCGACCCCCACCTTGGCAAGGTGATGTTCTACCACTGAACTACTTCCGCAAAATGGCTGGGCTAGCTGGATTCGAACCAGCGCATGACGGTACCAAAAACCGTTGCCTTACCGCTTGGCTATAGCCCAACATTTGAAAGTAAATGGGGCGGCCAGTGGGGATCGAACCCACGCATGCCGGAACCACAATCCGGTGCGTTAACCACTTCGCCATGACCGCCATCATACAAAAAACAGGGGTAGTAGGAATCGAACCCACACTGGAGGTTTTGGAGACCTCTGTTCTACCGTTAAACTATACCCCTACGAAAAATAATACATATATTAATAAAATGGTGGAGGGAGTAGGACTCGAACCTACGAACCCGATGGGAGCGGATTTACAGTCCGCCGCGTTTGGCCAACTTCGCTATCCCTCCAAATAAAATAAATTAATTGAGAAAAAATAAAAGGTGGTGGCTCGGGACGGAATCGAACCGCCGACACACGGATTTTCAGTCCGTTGCTCTACCGACTGAGCTACCGAGCCATTTTCAATGAATGATTTAATTTTGATAAGTAAATTTAGTGGCGGTCCGGACGGGACTCGAACCCGCGACCTCCTGCGTGACAGGCAGGCATTCTAACCAACTGAACTACCGGACCATTGTAGAAAATACTTGAAAGTATTTTGGTTGCGGGGGCAGGATTTGAACCTACGACCTTCGGGTTATGAGCCCGACGAGCTACCAGACTGCTCCACCCCGCGATGATAAGAAATATTAAATTGAAATCCATAATGTTACAAATAGTGTAGTCTACGGTGACCTCTGCATCTACTAGCTTACTCTTAGATGTAGGGTGCTTCGAGGTTACTCGAAGTTTATTCGGTGGATGTTTTACTCGTTGCTCCACCCCGCGATGATATGAAATATTTAATTAAATGGTGGAGGATGCAGGGCTCGAACCTGCGACCCCTTGCTTGTAAGGCAAGTGCTCTCCCAGCTGAGCTAATCCTCCGCCGCACAGGATGTGCAAGTGCATGCATTGCGACAGGACGTCGCGATCTTAGCATGCCATCCTTAATAAAGTAGCAATAACTAATGATTACTGTGGTTATTATGGTGACCCGTACGGGATTCGAACCCGTGTTACCGCCGTGAAAGGGCGGTGTCTTAACCACTTGACCAACGGGCCTATATTTAAAGTGGCGGAGAGCGAGGGATTCGAACCCTCGGTACGGCGTTGACCGCACACACGATTTCCAATCGTGCTCCTTCGACCACTCGGACAGCTCTCCATTGGCTCCACAGGTAGGATTCGAACCTACGACCGATCGGTTAACAGCCGATTGCTCTACCACTGAGCTACTGTGGAATGGAAATAAATTGCTTGGCAACGTCCTACTCTTGCAGGGGCGTGAGCCCCAACTACCATGGGCGCTGGAGAGCTTAACTACTGTGTTCGGTATGGGAACAGGTGTGACCTCTCCGCTATTGCTACCAAGCTTGTACTGCTTATAGTTAATAAGTATTTAAATATTTTTAGTGACAAAGAATATTATACTATGTATTTCAAAAAAATCAAGCTAAATTATAATATACTTTCAAAACTAGATAAGAAGTAGACAAACCATCGGTTTTTCATCCAAAGAACGTATAGATAAGTCCTCGATCGATTAGTATTCGTCAGCTCCACATGTCACCATGCTTCCACCTCGAACCTATCTACCTCATCGTCTCTGAGGGATCTTACTCACTTAAAGTGTGGGGAAGTCTCATCTTGAGGGGGGCTTCATGCTTAGATGCTTTCAGCACTTATCCCTTCCACACGTAGCTACCCAGCGATGCTCCTGGCGGAACAACTGGTGCACCAGCGGTGTGTCCATCCCGGTCCTCTCGTACTAAGGACAGCTCCTCTCAAACTTCCAACGCCCACGACGGATAGGGACCGAACTGTCTCACGACGTTCTGAACCCAGCTCGCGTACCGCTTTAATGGGCGAACAGCCCAACCCTTGGGACCGACTACAGCCCCAGGATGCGATGAGCCGACATCGAGGTGCCAAACCTCCCCGTCGATGTGGACTCTTGGGGGAGATAAGCCTGTTATCCCCGGGGTAGCTTTTATCCGTTGAGCGACGGCCCTTCCATTCGGTACCGCCGGATCACTAAGCCCGACTTTCGTCCCTGCTCGACTTGTAGGTCTCGCAGTCAAGCTCCCTTCTGCCTTTACACTCTTCGAATGATTTCCAACCATTCTGAGGGAACCTTTGGGCGCCTCCGTTACTCTTTAGGAGGCGACCGCCCCAGTCAAACTGCCCACCTGACACTGTCTCCGAACCGGATCACGGTTCTGGGTTAGAAGGTTCATACAGCCAGGGTGGTATCCCACCGGCGCCTCCACGTAAGCTAGCGCTCACGCTTCCAAGGCTCCCACCTATCCTGTACAAGCTGTACAAACATTCCATATCAGGCTACAGTAAAGCTCCACGGGGTCTTTCCGTCCTGTCGCGGGTAATGCGCATCTTCACGCATAGTATAATTTCACCGGGTCTCTCGTTGAGACAGTGCCCAAGTCGTTGCACCTTTCGTGCGGGTCGGAACTTACCCGACAAGGAATTTCGCTACCTTAGGACCGTTATAGTTACGGCCGCCGTTTACTGGGGCTTCAGTTCAACGCTTCGCTAATGCTAACGCATCCCCTTAACCTTCCAGCACCGGGCAGGTGTCAGCCCCTATACTTCGCCTTTCGGCTTCGCAGAGACCTGTGTTTTTGCTAAACAGTCGCTTGGGCCTTTTCACTGCGGCTTACTCGTAAGTAAGCACCCCTTCTCCCGAAGTTACGGGGTCATTTTGCCGAGTTCCTTAACGAGAGTTCTCCCGATCACCTTAGGATTCTCTCCTCGCCTACCTGTGTCGGTTTGCGGTACGGGCACCCTTTTCCTTGCTAGAGGCTTTTCTTGGCAGTGTGAAATCCGGAACTTCGGTACTCATTTTCCCTCCCGATCACAGCTTGTGATTGCCAGACGGATTTGCCTATCTGACTCACTCACTGCTTCGACGCACACGTCCAGTCGTGCGCTTTCCTTATCCTACTGCGTCCCCCCATCACTCAAACGGAATTGGGTGGTACAGGAATATCCACCTGTTGTCCATCGCCTACGCCTTTCGGCCTCGGCTTAGGCCCCGACTAACCCTGAGCGGACGAGCCTTCCTCAGGAAACCTTAGGCATTCGGTGTAGAAGATTCTCACTTCTATTTCGCTACTCATACCGGCATTCTCACTTCTAAGCGCTCCACCAGTCCTCACGGTCTGACTTCACTGCACTTAGAACGCTCTCCTACCATTGTTCGTAGAACAATCCGTAGCTTCGGTGATACGTTTAGCCCCGGTACATTTTCGGCGCAGCGTCACTCGACCAGTGAGCTATTACGCACTCTTTAAATGATGGCTGCTTCTAAGCCAACATCCTGGTTGTCTAAGCAACGCCACATCCTTTTCCACTTAACGTATACTTTGGGACCTTAGCTGACGGTCTGGGCTGTTTCCCTTTCGACTATGAACCTTATCACCCATAGTCTGACTCCCAAGGTAATATGATTGGCATTCGGAGTTTGACTGAATTCGGTAACCCGGTGAGGGCCCCTAGTCCAATCAGTGCTCTACCTCCAACATACATCCCTTGAGGCTAGCCCTAAAGCTATTTCGGAGAGAACCAGCTATCTCCGTGTTCGATTGGCATTTCACCCCTACCCACACCTCATCCCCGCACTTTTCAACGTACGTGGGTTCGGGCCTCCAGTCAGTGTTACCTGACCTTCACCCTGGACATGGGTAGATCACACGGTTTCGGGTCTACGACCCCCTACTATCTCGCCCTATTCAGACTCGCTTTCGCTGCGGCTCCGTGTCTTCCACTTAACCTTGCAGGAGATCGTAACTCGCCGGTCCATTCTACAAAAGGTACGCCGTCACCCATAAAAGGGCTTCGACTACTTGTAGGCACACGGTTTCAGGTTCTCTTTCACTCCCCTCCCGGGGTGCTTTTCACCTTTCCCTCACGGTACTGGTTCACTATCGGTCACTAGGGAGTATTTAGCCTTGGGAGATGGTCCTCCCGGATTCCGACGGAATTTCACGTGTTCCGCCGTACTCAGGATCCACTCTGGAGGAAACACGCTTTCGACTACAGGGCTGTTACCCGCTGTGGCTGACCTTTCCAGATCGATTCGTCTAACGTATTTCTTGGTAACTCCGTATAGAGTGTCCTACAACCCCAAAAAGCAAGCTTTTTGGTTTGGGCTACTTCCGTTTCGCTCGCCGCTACTCGGGAAATCGCGTTTGCTTTCTCTTCCTCCGGGTAATGAGATGTTTCAGTTCCCCGGGTCTGCCTCCTCTATCCTATGGATTCAGATAGAGGTTCTACTCCATGACGAGTAGAGGGTTTCCCCATTCGGAAATTCTCGGATCAATGCTTACGTACAGCTCCCCGAGACATATCGGTGTTTGTCCCGTCCTTCTTCGGCTCCTAGTGCCAAGGCATCCACCGTGCGCCCTTTTTCACTTAACTATACTCATGCTTCAGATGAAAAAGTCGTTGGTTTTTATTTGATGTCTTGTCATCAGTTTCGTGTTGGCTTCTTTTGGTGCCTTCACGTCCTGATTTCTTCTTATCTAGTTTTCAAGGTACAGCTTCCACACGAGGTGGTGACTTCTGTATTCGTCACAAGACGTGACGGGTTTTAACAGAAGATCCTCTGAGCATCAATCGCTCAAAACTGAACCAAACAACCAAGTACAATCTATGATGATCTACGCTAGTAGACCATTTCCTATTGTGTCTAGCTCCAGCACCCAGCGACTAGCACAACTTCCCTCACCTCCGTACGATAAGTCAACATCAAGTCGCTAAGCTCCTTGTGTTTCCTTTATCTCCTTCGGTTCAGTCCAGTTTGTACGTCGCTAACCGGGTGCTTCCGCCTTTCACTTTATCCTTAGAAAGGAGGTGATCCAGCCGCACCTTCCGATACGGCTACCTTGTTACGACTTCACCCCAATCATTGGCCCCACCTTCGGCGGCTGGCTCCAAAGGTTACCCCACCGACTTCGGGTGTTGCCAACTCTCGTGGTGTGACGGGCGGTGTGTACAAGGCCCGGGAACGTATTCACCGCGGCATGCTGATCCGCGATTACTAGCGATTCCGGCTTCATGTAGGCGAGTTGCAGCCTACAATCCGAACTGAGAATGGTTTTATGGGATTGGCTTCACCTCACGGCTTCGCTGCCCTTTGTACCATCCATTGTAGCACGTGTGTAGCCCAGGTCATAAGGGGCATGATGATTTGACGTCATCCCCACCTTCCTCCGGTTTGTCACCGGCAGTCACCTTAGAGTGCCCAACTCAATGCTGGCAACTAAGATCAAGGGTTGCGCTCGTTGCGGGACTTAACCCAACATCTCACGACACGAGCTGACGACAACCATGCACCACCTGTCATTCGGTCCCCGAAGGGAACTCCCTATCTCTAGGGACATCCGAAGATGTCAAGACCTGGTAAGGTTCTTCGCGTTGCTTCGAATTAAACCACATGCTCCACCGCTTGTGCGGGCCCCCGTCAATTCTTTTGAGTTTCAGCCTTGCGGCCGTACTCCCCAGGCGGAGTGCTTAATGCGTTAACTGCAGCACTAAGGGGCGGAAACCCCCTAACACCTAGCACTCATCGTTTACGGCGTGGACTACCAGGGTATCTAATCCTGTTCGCTCCCCACGCTTTCGCACCTCAGCGTCAGTTACAGACCAGAGAGCCGCCTTCGCCACTGGTGTTCCTCCACATCTCTACGCATTTCACCGCTACACGTGGAATTCCGCTCTCCTCTTCTGTACTCAAGTTCCCCAGTTTCCAATGACCGCTTGCGGTTGAGCCGCAAGATTTCACATCAGACTTAAGAAACCGCCTACGCGCGCTTTACGCCCAATAATTCCGGACAACGCTTGCCCCCTACGTATTACCGCGGCTGCTGGCACGTAGTTAGCCGGGGCTTCCTCGATAGGTACCGTCAAGGTACCGCCCTATTCGAACGGTACTTGTTCTTCCCTAACAACAGAACTTTACGATCCGAAAACCTTCTTCGTTCACGCGGCGTTGCTCCGTCAGACTTTCGTCCATTGCGGAAGATTCCCTACTGCTGCCTCCCGTAGGAGTCTGGGCCGTGTCTCAGTCCCAGTGTGGCCGATCACCCTCTCAGGTCGGCTATGCATCGTTGCCTTGGTGAGCCGTTACCTCACCAACTAGCTAATGCACCGCGGGCCCATCTGTAAGTGGTAGCTTGCGCCATCTTTCCACTTCGGTTCCTATGAACCAAAGTACTATCCGGTATTAGCCCCGGTTTCCCGGAGTTATCCCAGTCTTACAGGCAGGTTGCCCACGTGTTACTCACCCGTCCGCCGCTCGTTCCACTCACGTCCTCCCGAAGGATTCAGTCAGCTTCCCGCGCTCGACTTGCATGTATTAGGCACGCCGCCAGCGTTCGTCCTGAGCCAAGATCAAACTCTCCATAAAATAGATGCACCGAAGTGCTTGTGTTGATCAAGCTCGCTTAAAGCTAGCATGTTCTTACTTTTTTGTACTGGTTGTTTTGTTCAGTTTTCAATGATCAATGTTCGCCGTCTTTTTGCGACAGCTTTTACATAATATCATCATCACATAATATTGTCAATACATTTTCTGAATGTTTTTTCATGTGATTTCCCAATAAAATGGTGACGCCGTTTAAGCGACAGATATAAATGTAACATGGTTCAAAATCCATGTCAACATTAAATTTAAAATTATACAAGAAAGAGGACACTTCCACATCATATGCAGCTTTAGGCAATATGTTCATTCTTTTCCCTAATAATTTTAAATTGCTTGTACATCCAAAAAAAAGAACAGAAGAAAGATATCTTCTGCCCTTCCTAAACCCCTCTATTCAATGCCCTACAATTAATGATTGGTTGATCCCCTTATTTTTCTACATAATAGAAATAGACATGATAGAAAATAGACTGCTCTCCTACTATAGAATGTCTAAACGAGCAATCAATGCAATTAATACTTGTAATAGAACTTGAGCATTAACCGCAATATCCGTGTCATTTGTAGAAACTTTTACACCTCGAGAATTCTCAATATAAGTGTGTTGTTTATTTACTTGACTAGACTTAATTTTTTCAAATAAGTCCTGAGAAACTTTGTCAGCCTTATCCCCATCCAAGATAGAGATACTAAGAATCAAAGCAATCGCTGCTTGCAAACCAACCTGAACATTAATTGCAGCTTGCGTGTCGGTTGTTTTAACTTCTACATCACAAGAATCCTTTACCACAATGGTTTCAAAGGAATGTTGAACAGATTTAATTTCTTGGTTTCCATCTTGCGTATCAGAATCATCAAACGGGTGACAAGACTTAGGGTCTAGTGCATTCCATTTTTTTGCAGCAGGTTTTCTACCTGTATTATAAACAGGTCTACTATTCAAATATTGTACATCTCTCATATGATCAATCCCTTCCTTGATATACTACTAACATATGACGCAGTTCAACAATTGGAGAAGGCGAATCTATTGATACATCTTCATCAAAAATGGTTACTCTTCATCTTTTTTTGCATTTTTTTGAAGTGTTTGAACATTGTGTTTTAATTCTTCTACAAGCTCTTTTAGCTGTACTTTCTCTTCTTCTGATAGGCTACTACCATCTAGTTGAACTTTATGACGTTTAAGCGTTGCGCCTACTAACATATCGATGATTTGAGAAGAAACATTTTTAAAATCATCGTTACTCACACTATCACCTCCTCTAATGAACCCGTGGTAGTTTTTCTAGGATTATAAGTGAGTATGATGCCTGCAGATAGCCTATTTCATTTGCTATTGCTTCCTACATTGCTTTCATTTCTTCCATAGTACAGTATGTACACCTTCGCTTTTTAGTAAGGGCGAGTAACAGAGATTTCAAAGCAATGGGTCATTATTTCTCTATGGTTCTTTTCCCAAATTAGAAAAACTCGGATACATTAGCTTTTCTTATTATTTGGACTTCATTTCGTCGCTTTACTTCCTGCAAAAATTTAATGCTTTCCTAACGTACAAAAAAGCTTGTAGAGAAAGCAACTACTCCCTCTACAAGCCTTTATTTCTTCACTTGATATTTACGATGATAAATTTGATTCCCTTTCGTTTTCTCTAATACAACGGAAATCTTATCTTTCCCTACTAAATATTCGATCAAGCTAACTAAGTTATAAGTATATGGTTCCACTTCCGGCAAGGTTTTTATTTCACCAAACCCCCAAGGCTCTTCTCTAGTCGATAACAATTCCATTAAATGCTCCGCACAGCTATCCAGCCTACTGTTTATTGAAAATTCAATGGCAATTAACATAAGGGCCACTCGTTTTTCCGTTTCTTCTGTGCTTCGAATTAATTCTTCATATAACTTATACACTTCCGGATCTATTCTCTTCACCTGACTCCAGACCATTACCTCAGGATAGTAGCCCCTTTCGATAATTGCGATTCTGCCTAAATAGTGTAAAGATCGTAACAATCGGCTATATGCATCTAAATTATCACCAGTACCATGCAAATTTTTGGCCTCACTATAGCTTCTTGTTAGTTTGGAAAATTCTATCGTGAGCCTTAACTTACGTTTGTCTTCAGGAAAAGCATTTAGACTCTCCTTTAAATTTTTTACATATAAGTTTCTATCATATATAACTCGTCCATCAATAATCCACTCTATCGCTCGACGATAGGAGCTCGTATCGATCCATTCCTCCAAAAGCTTGCGATCGATAATATGTAAGGCTGCAGATTTCTGCTCATGTTCATAATGCTTTACTAACCAGTTCTCTGCTAAATCTTCTACAATCACTAACAGAATCGAATCAAAATTATCTGTTTCTGGGCTAACTTCCTCATTCCTTTCCATTATCAGAATGCCTAATGTGTTGTCATTGCTGGCTCTTTCCTGATAAATCGGTCGTAAAATGTCCTCCAAGCATACTCCTCCTTCAGTCTTTTGTACTATTTTATTTCGCTATAAAGACAGCGAATCCCTTTTCCATTTTCAAAATATTTTAAAAATTGCTTTTTATTTACCCTTCTTCTTCTTACCTCAATCATCCTTTTCCAATTAGACAAACTCGGTATTTGCTACATCGCTTTACTTCCTGCAAAAACGTATAAAAAAAGACTTACAACGAGGTAAGCCTTCAAACCGTTAAGGATTCTTTGATTGTTTTCTTCATATATTTTTTCACAAGTGTAGCTGCCTTTACCTTTAAAGGTAATTGCTCAGAAATCGAATAGTGAAAATTCCCTTCCTGAATCGCTTCTTTTAAATCTGCTGCGGAATGACACTCTTTATCAAAAACATTTGCGATACAGCCATACTGTAAAAACTGATGAGTATCACTTCCACCTACTATAGGTAGATGAATTTGATCTGCAAGTGCCTTTAGCTCAGTGCTACATGCTTCAACTCCTTTTGCAAACAAGTCCTTCCCATTCAAATCAAGGGCATCTAAGCGCGTTAACTCCTCATATCCCACATTTCTAGCAAGTGGTGTACTGTCACGAAAAGGATGTGCACCAATCTTAAGAACTTTTTTAGAATCCGCTAGATCCATTAAGGCTTGAAAGGAAATAAACTTATCCTCTGCTAAATGATTGTTTAACTCCCTTCTTATATAAAGAATTTCTTCTCGATCGCCGATCAGCAAAATATGTCCATTTTCTTTGACGTCGACCTCGATTCCAGGAAAAAGCTTCAACCCTTCTATATCATAATAACCATGCTGATAAGAAAAATGATGATTTAAATAATCATAAATTTCATAGAAGCGACTTGTATTAAAATGCTCTGTCATGGCAAGTGCCGTCAAGCCATTACTCTTTGCCTCACACATCATTTCTTGGAAATATTCTGGCATGAAGCTCGATTTTTTGGATATTTTAACATGACTGTGAAAATCAATGATCATCTAGACAACTCCTGTATGAGATTTTTACAAAAATATAAATAAACAAACGACGTATAGAAATGAACCGATTAAAAAAAGATAGTCCTTCCGAGTCATTTGTAATTCTTCTAGCTTTAATCGTTTTACCTCGGGGTGATTAAAGCCATACATACTTCCTTTCGTTTCTAAGGCTTCTACCGTCGTTCTCGCCCTTTTCGCTGTGGATAGGAGCAATGGATAAAAAGAAAGAACAGCGAGCTTAACAAAATAGGCGATGGACCGAATAAAGAGAAAGCCTTTTTTATCTGGTGCTTTCCCGCGTAATCGGAAGGATTGAAATACGTGGTGGTATTCCTCCAATAACGATGGAAGCATTCGATAGCCATAAGCAATACTAAATGATACCTGGCCAGGCACACCAATCTTTAATAAACCATTGCTCAGCTTATCGGGATTCATGGAGCAAAATACGGTCACACTTGCTAATGTAATGACAGAAAGTTTTGTCGTTAAAATCAAGAGTGGTAGCATCGTGGTTAAGTTCCCGCCAAAAAATAAAGCAATAATTAACAAATAACCACCTTGCCCAAGTAGCCCGAGACATAATATCACGATAATCAATGGACTAACTTTTGCTATATATGTTGTAATGACCATAAAGACAAGCATGCCTATCAAAATATATTCCTGATGAATAAACCATGGAGCAATGCCAAAATAACAATACCATAGGAATAACGTACGGGGATCCAATCTCGCAAAAAAAGTGTCGCCATTCCCATAAGCAATGTTTAATAATTCAATTTTGGCTTGCTCTACCGACAGCTTTTCTGTAAATTTACGCGTATAGTCCATCTTTTACATCCTTCTTTTGATAATGTTGTACAAAATCATCTACTGTATAGACTGGCTGTTCCCATCCTAATCCACGGGAGAGCTCATAAATTTGTGGGGCAGATAATCCCGCCTTTTCTAACAATCTATAATTCTCAAAAACAGATTCCCGATCACCATCATGAATAATCCGTCCTTCATGCATGACGACGATTCGATTAGCAAACTCACAAGCAAGCTGCATATCGTGTGTGGCAATGACAACGGCCTTTAATTGATGCTTTAATTGATCAAGAAACCTCGAAATATGCTTTCTTGTTGCAATATCAAGATTGGCAGTCGGCTCATCCAATAGCATGATTTCTGGATTCATCCCAACACCAATGGCGAGTGAGGCTCTTCGCTGTTGTCCACCACTTAACAACCTGCTATCTCTCTGTCGTAGTTCAACTAATTCGAACTGCTCCATTAATTCCTGTACTCTTGCTTCATAGTGAGGTATTTTTCTTGCCTTCATATAAAATCCGATATCCTTCTGTACAGAATCATCAATAAACATTTGCTCAGGGTTTTGATGGATATAAGTAACGAGCTCTGCCAAGAACTCTGGTGATGTACGCTTAGTATCATTCCCAGCAACTAGCACCTCTCCAGATTCTTGTTTGACAAGCCCTGTCATTAAACGCATCAGGGAGGATTTGCCTGCCCCATTATTTCCGACTAAAGCGACATAATCTCCTTCGTTTATCGTAAAATCAATCTCATGTAACACACGCTTTTTCTCCCGCTTAATCGTTTTATAAGAAAAACACACCTCATTAAAAGTGACTAATGGCTGAGGATCCCACGGTTTTGTGGGGAGAGAGCTTTCCTCCTTGTTCACTTTATCAAACAATGGATAGGCCTCCTCTAGTGTAATTGGTAGCGGCTGACGAACATCCAGTGTATGTGCCGCTTGTGTTACTTGTGGAGGATAAATATGATGCTGTAGTAATAAATCCACCTCATTTAATGCGTTCTTTACTGGTTTCTTAAAATGAATCGAGCCTTGATTCATTAACACCACTTCCTTCGCATAGGTGGCTACAAATTCGGTATGGTGTTCAATCACAATAATCGTTTTGCCTAATTCTTCATTTAAATACTTTAAAATTTCATAGATCTCTTTTGCATGCTGGGGATCGAGCTGGGCAATGGGCTCATCGATAATAATTATTTCTGGGTTTAGTGATAAAACACTAGCTAATGCTAACAAATGCTTTTGCCCACCACTTAACTGCCAAATAAAGTCATTCTCATTTTCTAATAAACCTACTAATTCGAGCGCCTTGTATGCTCGTTCTTTATAATCGGCAAACCCATAATGCAATGGCGCAAAGCAGGTATCCTCTATCACCCTTGGGCTGACGATTTGATTTTCAAAATCTTGATAAACATAGCCAACATGCTGAGATAGGGCTGCTACCTTGTGCTCTGACGTTTTTAATCCATGGACAACTACCTCACCAGAATAATCCCCAACATAATAATGTGGAATCAACCCATTGATCAATTTACATAGGGTAGACTTTCCACTCCCATTTCCACCTAGAATGGCAACAAACTCCCCCTTATCAATCTGTAAAGACACATTACGAAGTACAGGCTTGTCCGCACCTGGATACTGAAAGGTTACATCATTTATTTCGATCATTAAGATACCTTCTTTTCTTTATCATTCCAATTTGTTTTCTTACGTAGCATTACGACGATAGTGATGATTGCAACCATTGCCGCTACTGCCATACTCACCCATATATACCATTCACCAAACATTTCTAAAAAGTCTGCTTCCCATTCCATATTGAAGTCAGATTCAGATAAATATTCGAAGAAGAAGGCAGATATCGCTAAGAAAACGGCAAGGATGACAAGTCGTAGACCGATAATTTCCTTTAAGGAATACTTGTCATTCCGATCACGAGGCTTCATTCCTAGTAATGGTTCTATTTTCCCATACAATCTTGGTACTAAATAAACGGTAGGGATAAGGGCAAATAAAATACCCGAGAATAATAGGTCATTGAAGAAAGCAAAGCCCTCTACGATAACCACACTCTCTGCTAAGCCTGGCACTGCCTCTAATTCCTCGACACCAATCCAGACCTTTAATATATCTACTGTTACACTTATGGCCTGATGAATGGCAACACCTAGCATTGCTGCGATACCAACCTGAACCTTGTTCTTAGGATCACGGACAAAGGTACCTGCGATATACATCGCCAACGAGAAAGCAATAAACTTCTCCAGTTCACCAAATCCTCCGAATTGACCGAGCATAATTTCCCCAAAAATCACTTCCCCTAACGATGCACCAATCGCCGCATATAAAGGATGGAACAAAATACATAATGTTAATGGAATAAAAGCGAAATATTCAATCGAAAACTCGATCGGTCCTAAATAGGCACTTGGTACTAGCTCTGTAATCATATTGGATAGCCCGTACAAGGACATCGACAAAATAAACACCATCATTTTTTGGGATTGCGTTAAAGTGTAACGCTCTTCTATAGTACTCATTTTTCTAACCTCCTCTTAATGGATACCTTCATTGTAAAGAAACATTGTTAATCTAATCTTTCGCCAAGGTTAATTACATGTAAATTTGTTAACTTTTTTTATCATTATGTAAATTTTCTTTCACATAAGCAGAAAGTCATTCTTTATTTGATACGATGAGAAAAAAGGATAGAGAGTGGGGAGCATTTAATGAAAGATTTTGATTGGAATGAGCACACATTCACCGAAAGCCAAGTAAAAATAGCGAATTATATTCAAAAGCATATCCAGCATGTTCTAATTTCAACAGAGCAAGAAATTGCAAGGGAGGTAGGTGTCAGTATTGCCACCGTTTCAAGATTCTGGCGTGTGATCGGCTTCCAAAATCTAAAAAGCTTTAAAACAGCGATAAGACATGAATTAGAGGTCTCGCCAGCAGGAAAAATCAAAAAGGTAAAAATAACCGACAGTGCATCGAATCTATATTTAACGATGGAAAAAAGTATCGGGCTATTGCAGGAAACCATCGACCACCTAGAATCCGATCAATTTAAGCAAGCTATTTCTCTACTAAGACGTACGAGAAGAATTAGAGTGCTCGCTCTAGGTCCTTCCAAGGGATTAGGAGAATTACTAGTCTATCGAATGACGAGGTTCGGCATGGACATTCAACTCATTCGAAATCAAGGCAATGAGCTTTTTGAAGATATGATCCATTTAAAAAGAGAGGATCTCCTTATTATTTTTGCCTTTACGAGACTCTTACCAGAGGCAAAGGTCTTACTATCCTACCAAAGAGAAATTCATTATCACAGTCTATTAATCACAGATCAGCTGATCGCGGATTTCACCTCTCTTGCCACCATGACATTGTTTGCAAGCAGAGGCGATGCTAATGAATTTCATTCCATGATTGCCCCGACACTACTAGTCGAAAACCTTGTCCTTGCACTCGGAATGGAAAATAAACAGGATAATATCAAAAAGCTAGAGCATTTGTCTGATTTGAGGAAAAAGTATGAGAAGGAATTACCACGATAGACCATATTTTTAAAAAATAAGACAATTTTCACAAAAATATATTGATACTTTTAACCTATGAACTTATACTATAGATAGACAATTAGTAACATAATAGCAAAGGAAGGAATCACAATCATGGAAATCATACAATCGATGAAACAAAATGACCTCAAGCACAAGAACACGCTAATGTTCCTTACGATGGGGATCTCGTTGATAGCTGGGCTGATACTATCCATCCTACAAAACGTCACGTTATCAGTTATTTTTTATGGGGTGCAATTAGCTCTTATTATCCTAATCTATTTCAGCTTTAAAAAATTCGATCAGAAGGCATTTCTTTTGCCTTATATTTTTATCGTAATTTTCTATCTTTCAGACCTAGTTTATATTGCATTAAATGGTGCTACCTCTGCCCTATTTCTGATTGTTATCTTTTTAAATATCTTCTCTGCGATCCATATGAACAAGAAGATCTTTTATACTGGATACTCGTTAGGGATCGTTGTGATTGCTTACAACTTTATTAGAATGGACCCTTCTAATACAGAAATGATGCAGATTTTTCAATATACGGTCCTTATCCAATTGTTAAGTCTTCTTATTTTTCATTTTGTGATCAAGATGGCTAATGGACAAATGGAGCAGCTTACCGAGTTATTGCAAACTTCTCAGCAACACAACAACTCCAAGCAAGAGCAGAATCAACTCATTGAAAGCTCCATTTCGACTATCTTAGAAAAAATTACCACCATTAACACACAATTACAAGAAAATGTGTACGCACAAAATGAACTAAATACGACCATTCAAGAAATATCGCAAGGCAGTCAAACACAGGCGGAACAGATTTCGAACATATCAGACGCTACCAATGACACACGTCAAAATATTGATATCGTACATCAAACATCCCAGAGCTTATATGAGGATTCGAACAAAGCAAGTAGTTTAGCCGCTACCGGAAAAGAAAAGATGGATACATTAAATCACCATAACGAAACATTAGAGAAAACGATTGGTCAGCTAAGTCGCACCTTTGCCGAACTAACCGAAAAGATTAAAGAAACGAATCAATTTGCAGACAACATTAAAGAAATTACCGAACAAACGAACCTACTAGCATTAAATGCCTCTATTGAAGCAGCACGTGCTGGAGAAGCTGGAAAAGGCTTTGCTGTCGTAGCGGATGAGATTCGTAAGCTTGCTGATTTAACGGGAGAAACAACGGAGAAAATTACCGGGAACCTCGCTTCCTTGAACCAGTCGAATAATTCAGCCGTAAACCAAATGGATGAAAGCATGCTTAATTTTGTTAATGGAATGGAAATATCGAACGAGGTTACTGGTTATTTCGAGGATCTCACATCAACGATTGAAACATTAAACAGTGCCTTACAAAACTTCACCATGCTTGCCGAGGATGTTCAGCAGCAATCTAATGGCGTAGAATCATCCACCAATGATCTAGCAGCGATTATTCAACAATCATCTGCTAGCTTAGAAGAAATGAGTGCAACGATTACGATCCTGACAGAAAGTAATCAAGAAATTGCCAAACTATTAAGCGAAACCGTAGAGGACACTAACTCATTACGTACAAATATCGGAACCTTGTAATAAACCATAAATTTACTTCCTACCTAGTTTAAATATTAGTAAAACTCGCATTCGCTCGTCTTTTAGCGAATGCGTTAGCTTTTCTTATACGTTGGACTTCAAAATTTTCGCTTCGTTGCTATAAATTTTAAGCTTTCCTAACGTATTTAAAAAACATCGCCCCTTTGGCTGGAGCGATGTTTTTTCTTTATCCCCAGATTTCTTTGGAGATATCTACAATATATTTTAATTTATTCCATTGTTGTTCTTCAGACAGCTCATTTCCATGGTGAGTGGAGGCAAAGCCACATTGTGGGCTAAGGCAAATTTGGTCAAGTGGTACAAATTCGGATGCCTCTTGAATTCTTCTTTTAATCTCTTCTTTATCCTCAAGCTCTCCATTTTTAGAAGTAAATACCCCTATAACAACCTTTGCCCCATTTCTCGGAATATGCTTTAATGCTTGGAAATCTCCGGAACGCTCATCATCATATTCAAGGAAAAATCCATCAACCTTTTCCTTGGCAAATAAAGTAGGAGCGATCAAATCATAGCTTCCCGAAAATGCCCAATCAGATCGGTAATTCCCACGACATAGATGTGTCGTAATTTGCATATCTTCAGGCTTCACCTCAAGCACACCATTTACTACCTTTAATGCAAGATCAATCAGGGATTGTCTATCTTGATCTGATTCAGCAAATGGTAGATTCGGAGACGATAAACCAGCAATATAAACATCGTCAAATTGTAAATATCTGATACCTACATCATAAAATGCTTTCACAGCATCCTGATATACCTTAATAATATCTTCTGCAAACTCGTCCCAGCTTGCATAGTACTCTTCTCCAATAATTCCAGTATTGAAGAACTGGTTAGGACTTGGAATGGTGAACTTCGGTACGGCTCTTCCGTCGATTTGTTTGATTAGGAATTTAGCATCCTCAATAAATGGGTGGTTTTCATTCCAAGAAACCTTGCCTGTTAAACGCACATTATACGCATCGGTTACTTGGTTAGCAAATTGATAGCCTTGCTCTGGCACATAGCCCTCTACCCCATTGATGTATTCCATAAAATCCGTATGCCACCATAGTCTCTGGAATTCCCCATCAGTTACAGCTGTTAAACCTACTTCAATCTGCTTATCGACGATTCTTTTCACTTCAGATCTTTGAATCTCTTTTAACTCGTCATAGGGAAGATTTCCTTTTCGGTATTTGGCGATTGCCTCATGTAAGGATGCTGGTCTTAATAAACTACCAACATGGTCGGCGCGAAATGGTGCTGTTTTTGTAATAGTTGTCATTTTTCTACCTCTCTCCATATGTATTTTAGAATCCCGAATCTTATCCTTCCAACGCGCAAAAAACCTCTTCTTAAAAATAAGAAGAGGTTTATACTTTTACTCACTGCTCTTCTTATCTTCTAGCGATCGCTACTGGAATTAGCACAGTACTTGGAATAGTCTGTTGCTGAGGCTTCAAAGGGCCAGTCCCTCCACCTCTCTGGATAAGAATCGTTATTTAATTGATATTATCAATGCTAACTTACCCTTTGGAAAAAGTCAACATTTTTTATGGAAATTTCTATTTTTGATTAAACCGATGAAAATACTAAGGTTATGGAAAAGGATGGGCAGATATTTTTCCATATGCTATATTAAAGAATAAGGTGGTGAACACATGACGGAGATCTTAATTGTAGAAGATGAAGAAAAATTAGCGCGAGTGTTAGAGCTCGAATTACAATATGAGGATTATCAAACAACGATTGCTCCTGACGGAAGAATAGCATTAGAACTATTGCAACAAAATAAATATGCACTAGTACTACTAGACATTATGCTTCCAAGTATGAGTGGATTGGAAGTACTTCGACGATTCCGAAAAATAGACCCATCTACCCCTGTTATTCTTTTAACCGCAAAGGATGAAGTGCATGACAAGGTATCAGGACTTGACCTTGGAGCAAATGATTATATTACCAAACCATTTCAATTAGAGGAACTTTTAGCAAGAATCCGTGCACAATTACGAAATCAAAAGCCTCGATCCACTTCCTTCGTCAGTATCGATGATTTAACAGTTGATAAAAATTCGAGAGATGTAAAACGCGGGGATTCCTTTATCGAGTTAACTCGAAGAGAATTCGACCTTCTCTGCTTTTTAGTCGAAAATAAAAACCAAGTATTTAGCCGTGATCAGTTGTTAGACAAGGTATGGGGATTTGATTATGTTGGCGACACGAATGTCGTAGATGTTTATATTCGATATTTACGAAATAAAATCGATAAGCCTTTCGATAAAAACACGATTCATACAGTCCGAGGCGTAGGCTATACGGTAAAGGATTCTGCGCTATGACATTACGAACGAAAATACAAATTTTCTTATCTGCTTTAATGATTGTATTTATTTTGCTGTTAAATGGATCTGTCTATTTTCTTTACCAGAATAGGATGAGTGAGAATGAAATCGATCGTGTCAAAAGCGATGCCATTCAAATTATGGAGGCACTTGCCAAGCAGGATAAGATTGCAGCCGACACGAATACAAAGGAACTACTGCAGGCGTTTCTTCCAGCCAATGGATTGATTCGGATTTTTAGAGAAGATGGGGAATTTCTCAACCGAACAACAGCAGACGGTAAATTCTTTGACTGGCCCTATCACTATACAACCAAAGAAGAGATCACGTTAAGTAAAGATAAAAATGGCAACAGTTATGTGCAAGTGGCCACACCGATTATTTGGAATGATGGCTCTGTCGTAACACTTCAAGTAAGTGAAGCATTGTATTCGATGGATGATACCTTAAGCACACTTCAATTCGTTTTATTTGTTGCATCCTTTTTCATGCTGATTCCTGCGATTATTGCAGGCATTGTGCTCGCTCGATATATCACGATTCCTATTAAAAAGTTAACGAATGAAATGAAAAACAATCCGAAAAACGGAAGATGGGAAAAGCTTACGAATCTCCATTCCACAAAGGATGAACTCGGAGAAATGCAGCTCTCCTATAATAAGATGATTGATCGCATTTACGAAAATATCGAAAAACAAGAGCGATTTGTTTCAGATGCTTCTCATGAATTAAAAACACCACTCTCTGTGATCACAAGCTATACCGAGTTATTACAAAGACGAGGAAAGGATCGCCCAGAACTTTGGGAGGAGGCAACAAATGCTATTCTTTCAGAGGCAGAGCGAATGAAGCAATTAACCGAGCAAATGCTTCTTCTAGCTAAAAATCAAGAGCAGGAAAACATTCGTTTTGAGCTTGTGGATATATCATCCATTATCCGAAGCATTATTCGCTCCTTGTCTGTCGCTTACGATCGAGAGATTATTTTATATACGGATCAAGTGAATACAGAAATTAGTGCGGATAAACAGAAGATTTATCAGGCAATCTATATTTTAGTGGACAATGCGTGTAAGTATAGTGATAGCGATATCCACCTTCAAGTAAAGGAAGGGCCAACTGAGCTTACGATTTCCGTCAAGGATTTCGGGGAAGGTCTAAGTAAAGAGGACCAACAACATATCTTTGACAGGTTTTATCGGGTTGACAAAGCAAGAAGCAGAAAGTCAGGTGGAACAGGGCTTGGACTTGCCATTTGTCATTCGATTATTCAAGCACATGGTGGTACGATTACGATTGAAAGTGAACTAAACGAAGGCTCCACCTTTACGATTCATTTGCCTAAATGAGATAACACACTGCATTTTCTCATCAAATTCTCATTTTTCTCTCATTAGCTACTCAGTTTGAACGAATATAATCGAAGTATATCAACTAGAGGAGTGGTTATATGAAAAACAAAACATTTTATCTTATTCTATCTGGGGTCATTTTAATAGGCGGTATCTTTGCTATTCTACAATTCACGTCAAGCCCTGCCAGTGCCTACTTATCAGAAGAAGAAGCAAAAGCAAAGGTCCAAGAACAATACGCGGGTGAGATTAAGGAATTAGAGTTAGAGGAAGATGGAAACAAAAAGGTCTATGAAATTGAAATAGAAGGTCAGGATAAGTACTATGAGTTACATTTAGATGCAGAGACTGGCGAAATTTTAAAGCTAGAAGAAAAGAAACTTGCTAACTCATCAAATACTAATTCATCAAAATCAAAGGAGGAGCAACAAAATAATACCTCCTCCGATAACAAAGAGGAGACTAATTCCACTAAGCAAACCACTCTCATCTCTTATGATGAGGCGAAAAAGATAGCACTCGAAGAATACAATGGCACGATTACCGATTTTGAACTAGATGAAGATGATGGCAAAAGTGTATACGAAATTGAGGTACAAACAAAATCCGAAGAGGTCGATCTAGAAATCGATGCCTATACTGGTGATATAATCTCTATTTCAAAAGACGAGCTGGATGATTAAATACTAAGTTAGATGAAAAAGAAGGCTTTCCCTATAATGGGGAGCCTTCTTCTATTATTCTTCCACTCTTAATAGTCGTAAAGCATTCAAGATGACAAGGACCGCTGCGCCTGTATCACTTAGTACTGCCATCCACAGTGTAAGCCATCCTGGAAAGATAAAAACTAATGCGACGAATTTTACTATTAAGGAAAACCAAATATTTTGTTTAATAATGGCTAAAGCTTTTCTACTTAGTTTAATCGTGTGTGGTAATTTTTCTAAATTATCCGCCATTAACACGATATCTGCTGTTTCCATAGCGGTATCTGTTCCTGCACCACCCATAGCAATTCCTAAATCGGATGTGGCTAATGCAGGGGCATCATTAATACCATCGCCTACCATTGCTACCTTGTAGCCTTCTTCTTGCAATTGTTTGATAGCATCCACCTTATCCTCTGGCATTAATTCCGCAAAATAACGACTTACATTGGCTTCTTTCGAGATCCTTTTTGCTGTACCTTCATTATCTCCTGTCAGCATAACGACATGGTTTATGCCTACATTTTTTAAACCATTCAAGGCATTAATCGTTGCTTTTCGAATAGTATCAGCAACAGAGATTACCCCTACTATTTCTGTTTCTGTGCCGATAATGACAACCGTTTTCCCTTGAATCTGTATCTCTTCCAATTCATTTTTGACCGAATCCAGAGATATATTCCGCTCTTCAAATAGCTTCGTATTTCCAGCGTAATACACTTTGCCATCTATTGTTGCTTGAACACCTTTTCCTACAATATTTTTAAATTGTTCTCCTTTTTTAGTTTGAATTCCGTTCTCTTTAGCATAATGCACAATCGCTCTTCCAATTGGATGTGTAGAGTAATCTTCTAAGGTATAGGCAATAGATAATAGTTCTTCTCTTGTAGCCGTGTAAGCCGATATCCCTCCAACTTGTGGTTTACCTTCCGTTAATGTCCCAGTTTTGTCAAAGGCAATTGCTTTTAAAGCCCCTGCTTTTTCTAAAAACGTTCCTCCCTTAATTAATACACCGTGCTTCGCCGCATTACCGATAGCCGAAACGATCGCGACCGGTGTAGAGATAACTAACGCACATGGACATGCCACCACTAATAAAGCAAGACCTTTATACACCCACTCACTCCAGCTACCCATGCCAGCTAATGGTGGTAGAACAATAACAGCTAGTGCAACAGCAAATACGACCGGAGTGTAGATGCTTGCAAATTTATCGATAAATGCCTGGGTAGGTGCTCGTTGTTCCTGTGCTTCTTCTACTAAATGAATAATTTTAGATATCGTCGTATCCTCTATCACCTTCGTCACTTTTACTTCAATGGAACCACTCTCATTAATCGTACCAGCATAAACCGTATCACCAACTGTTTTATCAATAGGGATAGACTCCCCTGTAATAGGTGCTTGGTTGACGCTTGTTTCACCTTGGAGCATTTCCCCATCTAATGGAATTCTATCACCAGGCTTGACGACGATAATATCCCCAATAGACACTTGATCGACAGGTTTTTTAACAAGCTCTGAACCAACCTTGATCCAAGCTTCTGATGGAGAAAGATCCATCAAGCCTCGAATTGATTTTCTCGTGCGTTCCATAGATAGATTCTGTAAGGCAGTCCCTAATGCGAATAACCAGACAACCGTGGCCCCTTCAAACCATTCCCCAATCATTGCTGCTCCTATCACAGCAGTGGACATCAATACATTCATATCTAGTGAACGACTTTTCACAGCAAAATAAGCACTTTTTACAGGTTTATATCCACTGATTACGATTGCCAAAGCATAAAAAATCGTTGTTAGAAATGGAGGTAATACAGTATGAGTGCCAATAAATCCCATTACAATGAATATACCAGAAATGGTAATAGAGCCAAATTCCCCTTTTGATTTCATTGCTTGTTTGGAATCGGTATTGTTTTCTAGTAATGATGCATGGTAACCAATCTTTGAAATCTCTGAAACGATATCCGCTACACTGTTTTCATGCTCGACTTTCATTTTTCCTGTAGAAAAACTGACACTTGCACTATTCACTGCAGGAATGTTATTTAAGTGATTTTCTATACTTTGAGCACAGCTTCCACAATCCATGCCTTCCACAAGATATGTTCTTAATTTTTCGTTTTGATGTAATGGCTCAACCGTAAAACCTAGCTTTTGGACGGTTTCTTCTACTTGATTAAAAGAACCAAGCACTTGTAATTTTGCTGTACTGTAATTTACCTTTGCCTCTTGGACTTCTTTTAGGCCACTCAGTCCTTTTTCTATCGTTAACGCACAAGACGGGCAGTCCATGCCGTAAATACGAAATTCCTTCCTTTCAGCATGGACGTTTGTTATCATGCTTGGAACTTCTTCAATTTCACTGCTGCAACATGCAGTCGTTTCTTGATCTTTTGTGTGACCACAACATTCATCTTCTTCATCTATAGCTTTCTCTTCACTACTACAACATGAATCTATTTCACTCACTTGTGTCGTCATTTCTTCAAACTGTGTATGACAACAAGGCTTTGCTAAATTCTTTGTTTGTGAACTGCTACAACATTTATCGGCCATTAGCAATGGCCTCCTTTTATATGATTTTCACAAGAAGCAACTTCATTTTGAACATCCAACAAGACTTCATCAAACATCGACAGCAAGTCACGGACCTGCTGGTTACGCAAGCTGTAATAGATATATTTTCCTTGCTGTCTTCCAACAATTATGCCGCAACCTTTTAAACATGCAAGGTGTTGTGAAATATTCGATTGACTTGTGGCAATATCATCTACAATTTGTGATACCGTTTTTTCTTTATTTTTTATGCAATCAAGTATTTGAATTCGTGTTTTATGAGAAAATCCATGTAAAAATTTCACTTTCGTATCCACATCAATCGTTCTCATATGCTCCCTCCTTATATATTAGTTTTGACTAATATGTGATATCATATTAGCATTTTCTAATATGTGTGTCAAAAAATAGATCACTAAAATAAATTAAGAGATAATCAAATAGCTGACTCTGTTATTGTTTAAATGCTGAAAATCGGGTATATGATTAAGAATAGAGCATCAAACCGTCTGGTGCGGGAACAACAACGGTAAGTGCACAGCCTAAGGGAGCGACTAGAAAATAACCATCCTAAATGCTACTCAGGCAAGAGTGGTTGCTTGAATGAAATGACAGTATAGCTACAATTAGTGTCGCGAAAGAGATCGAATACCCCCAGAATTAGACGAATAATCTAATCTGGGGGTCATTTAGTGACAAAATATATCGAAGAGCCGAATGTATATGGATGGCTTCTTATCAGACAAAAATTAAATAAATAATAAAAACACTAAGTAAATAAATTAGTGAGCTGACGAACAACACTCTAGCCCATTTTTTCTTATCACTTGCCTTAAATCCTATTAATGCGACAATAAACCAGCCGATATTCAAAACAGAAATAACAAGATAAAAGAACATGCTAAAGGAATCTAGCATAAATGGTAAGATCACTAATAACCCGATATAAATAGCCGTTCGGCGAATCGTGGTCTGATAGCCCTTTATGACAGGAAGCATCTGCAATCCTGACCGTGCATAATCTTCCGACTTTCTAATGGCAATCGCATAAGTATGTGGCATTTGCCAGAGGAACATAATCAAAAACAACGAAAAAGGGATCACATGCAGTGTACTTGTTTCAACCACTGCCCATCCCATCACTGGTGTTACCGCACCAGAAAAGCTTCCAACATGCGTATTCCATGTAAAACGCCTTTTGGTCCAAACGGTATAAACGACCACATACGTATACCAACCAATAAAGCCTAACAACCCTACCTCTATATTAATCGTGAAAAGTAATATTTCCCCAATAATACTAAGAACAATCCCTATTGTTAGAATCGATCGTAGTGACATCGATCCTGTTACAGTCGGTCGGTCCTTTGTCCTTTCCATTAATCGATCGACATCTGCTTCAAGCCAATTATTTAATGCTAGCGAACCGGCTACTAACAAATTACTGCCAACCGTTAATAAGACAAAATCCCCGATATACTCCATAAAAGAGAGCTCATAATATTTTAATGCAATAAAGAAACCAAACAATGCTGGCATCACATTTGCAATCAATACAAAACGCTTAAAAAGATGCTTTAAATCTAACAAGTAACGCAAAATCATTTTCTCTACCCCTTGATATTTACCAAACCATTAATTTTTCTTATTCCACTTTTCGAATCATAATTTGCCAGCTTGTGCCTGTCCCAATATTATAAGCTTTCGCAAAGGATCCTTGGTTAATTGCAATTGCCATATTATCTAACGAATTCACATATAACAGCGGTTCTCCTACATGAATAGCAGCAAATGACCTTTCAAAAGCGATAATATTACTATATACCTTACGACTCTCGTGGAGAATCTTCACTTCTATTTTATCACCATATTGAATATCTAGGCTCAAAAAAAGCTCACGGCTTATATTTGTCCAGAGATTACCAAATCGTACGTCTAGAATATCGATCGTACCATGAATCGATTGCTCGACAACCTTTGGTGAAAAATAAGGTAAGTGAACGATATTGTCTACAGCGAGTTCCTGTCCTACCTCGGTGAACGTGATGACTCCAGCAGCAAGCCTTGCCCCTGTATAGGCATAAATATCCCTTCCATGAAAGGTATGTGATGCACCAGACGTTGGTAGGCGATTGACCTTTTCATCAATTTCACGAATCGCCTCGATCCCGATATTTTCAGCGATATGTGTCAATGTTCCGTTATCAGGTGTCACAATATATTGGTTAGCCTTTGTTTTAACGACAACACTTTTACGGTCAGATCCGACCCCAGGGTCCACTACGGATACGAATACCGTCCCAGCTGGCCAATAGTTCACCGTTTGCCAAAGGCGATAGGATCCAGCCCAAATATCAAATGGTGGAATATCATGGGTATTGTCAAAAATCGGAATTACTTTACTGACATTGTGTGCAACACCCTTCATTGCACTCACTGCCCCATCCTCTAATCCGAAGTCAGATTGTAACACTAATGCATTCATCATGATGATTACCCCCTCCATTATTTTAAACTAATTATACTATTTTCATGAAGGGAATACTATTCATACAATTATTCAAACAAAACAAACCCCCAGTCACCTCAAAAAGCTTTTTTGAAGTCACTAGGGGTTAGCAAAAAGGTTATCCTTTGACACCACCTGCTGTAATTCCTTCTACTAGATATTTTTGAAAGAATAAAAACACTAATAATTGCGGAATAATCGATGCGACAGACATGGCAAACATTGGTCCCCAAGCAGATACAGAGGAAGGATCGGAAAACATCTGTAAGCCTAACGCAACCGTATAAAGCTTCGTATCATTCAAATAAACTAAGGGTGTCATAAAGTCATCCCAAGTCCAATAGAAGGAGAAGATTGCTACAGTCGCTAATGCTGGGATGGTTAAAGGTAAGACGACACGCCAAAAGATCCCGAATGTGCTACACCCATCCATATATGCCGCTTCGTCCAATTCTCGAGGAATACCACGGATAAACTGAATCATTAAAAAGATAAAAAATGGCACCCCTCCAATAAACGCCGGGACAATTAACGGTAAGTAAGTATTTACCCAGCCAATATTATGGAATAAAATATATTGTGGGATTAGCGTTATTTGTTGAGGTAGCATTAAGGTAATAATCATACAAACAAATAATGGTGTTCTAAAACGGAAGTTCACCCTAGCAAATCCAAAAGCAACAAGAGTGGACGAAAATAAGGTTCCAATCACCACTAATGTAGTGACAAATGTCGAGTTAACGAAAAAGGTAGCAAAGCTTAAATCACCGAAGCCTTCCCAGCCCTTTAAATAATTATCCCACCTGATTTCTGAAGGGATTAACGATGCTGCATTCCGGAAAATTTCACTCTCAGGCTTTAAGGAGCTTGCAATGGTCCACAAAATGGGATATATCATCAATAGACCTAATCCCCAGATCGATCCATGATAAATGACTGTTTTCCGTTTACTACTATTCACCTTCATTACCTCCTTCCGATTCATAATATACCCAGCTTTTCGCTGTCCGGAAGATAAATGCCGTAAAAATGGCACAAATCAGCAATAATATCCACGCTAATGCCGATGCATATCCCATATCGAAATGAGCGAAGGCTTTTTCATACAAATAAACTGCATAAAATAATGTTCGATCCATTGGCCCACCCTGAGTGATCAAGAAGCTTTGGGTAAATGCCATGAACCCTTGAATTGTCTGCATCACTAAATTAAAGAAGATAACAGGTGATAGCATAGGAATCGTTATTTTGAGAAATTGGCGAAACGGACTAGCGCCATCAACCGCTGCTGCTTCATACAATTCTCTTGGTATTGCCTTCAAACCTGCAAGAAAAATAAGCATGGGGGAGCCGAATTGCCACACTACTAAAAGGATTAAGGTGGAAAGGGCAAAATCAGGGCTCGTTACCCAGCTAATCGACGGGATCCCGAACAATGATAAAATATCATTAATCGCACCATCACGACCAAATAGCTGTTTCCACACTACTGCTATTGCTACACTTCCACCGAGGATGGACGGCACATAGTATAAGGTTCGATATAACCCTACACCACGACGCTTCGTATGGAACAACATGGCAACAAATAAGGCAAAGGCTAATTTAAGTGGTACACTACCAAAGACAAAAATAAACGTTACCTTTATCGCTTGCCAAAATCGACTGTCATTTGTGAACATGTTTAGGTAATTATCCAATCCAATCCACGTTGGGGAGGATAATAAATCATAATCCGTAAAAGAAAAGTACAAGGATGCAAGCATAGGTCCTACAATAAAGCCTAAAAAACCTATTAACCATGGTGCAATAAAGGTGAAACCAACCAAATCAACCTTCCATTGCTTATGTAGCTTGCGACTATTCTGATGATATTTAACGACATCTGCTTGCTCTTTCATTTAGACACCTCCAACCATTAAGGTAGAAGCCACCTCCTCATAAGATGACTTCATATGTTGATTATTTATTTTTGGCTAATATTTCTGATGCTTTTGTTCGAAAGTTCTCTGCTGCCTCTTCAGGCGTGATTTCACCGTAATGAATCGGATCCTGTACTTCATTTTCAAATAATGATTCAATCTCTGTTGAACCTTGTGGATCTGGTGGATCAATTTCACGACTATATTCCTGTGCTAATTCTACATACTCAAACATTTTCCTTCCTGCATCTGTTGCATTTTCCTTTAAGTGCTTACGTACTTCTCCGGCAATAGGTACTCCCCGCTCTGCATTTAAAATTTCATTTGCTTCGATACTATTCGTAAAAAAGCTAATAAATTTTGCTGCTTCCTCCTTATGTTCTGAGCTCTCCGATACCGATAAAAATTGGCCTGGCTTAATATAATGACCAAGTTCGCCACCCTCTAAAGTAGGTTGGAGCATTAAATCCAATGGTCTCCCAGCCGCAGATTCGATGGCGATAATTTGATTGCTGTGCATATCCATCACGATCGCTGTTTCTTCATTCACTATCGGGAATTGCTCGACATTCGTACCCGCTGTCTCAAATACATCTGGTGGGGCTGCACCTCCAGATTCCAGCATATCTACAGTAATCTGTAGGTAATCCACTAATAATTGATCATCCTCATACCCAAGCTCTGTCCCGTCCTCACTATATAGCCACTTGCCATGCTGTCTCAAATAATGTTTAAATCCCATGACTCCTGCATTAGGATGAACCCCATACACACCATCACCTAATTTATCAGAGAGCTGTTTTGCCTTTTCCTTTAACTCCTCCCACGTATAACCAGGCTCTAATGGAGCTACCCCTGCTTTTTCAAACATGGCATTATCCACTACTATGGCATGTGCATTTGCGCCAATATTTACGGCATACAGCTTGTCATCGATAATTCCACCATCAATATAGGTATCCTCAACATCACTTAAATCAAGCGCATTACTATCGACGAAAGGGTTTAAATCGGCTAACAAGTCCTTCGCCACATATTCTGCTAAATATTTATAATCCATTTGAACAATATCAGGTAAGTTGCCACCTGCAGCTTGTGTAGCCATCTTCTCCCAATATCCATCCCAGCCAGTAAATTCCGCAGAAATCGTTACATTGGGATTTTCC
This sequence comes from Gracilibacillus sp. JCM 18860, assembly GCF_055395245.1. Lineage (NCBI taxonomy): Bacteria > Bacillati > Bacillota > Bacilli > Caryophanales > Bacillaceae > Gracilibacillus > Gracilibacillus sp. JCM 18860. The sequence goes on along the minus strand of NZ_AP043868.1, from coordinate 3,606,764 downwards.
TTCATATATAAATCAATCACTTCTAATGTGCGGTCATGCCTGTCCTGTGAGCCCCACCACAGCATCCGCAATTCTACTTTCTCGCTATCTCCACCTGCTTCCTCCGAGTCGTTTGATGCTTCATCATTCGAGCAGGCAACTAATAAACTAATGAATGCTAAAGCTAGAAATAAAAAATAACTCTTTTTGATCATGTGCATTCTCCCCTTTTCATAAAATAATTATGTTTGTTTCAAGCCATGAATATGATCAATGGCGCGATTTCCGATGATCATTACGATAAAAAATGTCAAGCTTACCCCAATAGAGAATAACAGCTGTGGAAATGCTAAGGATACATAGATCACACCGATAAGTGCTATGGCAAAGCCAATCGTTTTGATAGGATTTAACATACCTACTATAAAAGCATATTTCATATATCCGAACAGACTTAGTTGATAACGCAAATAAGTTGGAATAATGTACAAAAGGGTAATCATGAACCACACCGACATAATGTACATACCAACACTAATGATATAACCGAAAAGACTATCTTGATTCATAAAAAACTGCATATCAAAATAAATAACAAAACCGATTAATCCGAGTACAATGGCGAGTTGATTAACCTTAACGAAATGAGAGCGATAGCTTCTCCAAAATAGCCTCCATATCGATGGTACATGTTTTTCTGTTAATAGATGCTGCTGCACTTTACAAACCGCCAAAGTCGCGGGGACGATTCCGAATACAATCAATCCAAAAATCGTAAAAAGGAACCATAACAGATTCAAATAAACTAATTGTAAAAGATAAATGCAGAAGACCCTTATGATGTCTGTTAACTTTTCCATACGCCTTGGCACCCCTCCCTTCTATGGTTGTTATTTTTTCTGTTATCTTTTAAAATGAATGAATAAATTAATCATTACATTAAGTATATAGTGACCATTTGTTTAAAAAAGGGGTTACAATTAATATTTTCACTAAAAAGTTAAGCGTTTACATAATTAAGTATCCTTCCTTATGATTTCGTATAAAATAAGATACTTTTCGGTCCATGAAAGGAGAAAAAAGAAGTGTACAACATATTACTTGTAGATGATGAGAAAGAAATCCGTTATGGTCTGAAGAACTATTTCCCTTGGAATCACCTCGGCTTTGAAATGGTCCATGATTGTGAGAACGGTGAAAAAGCACTCGAATATCTATCGCAAAATCCGATTGATGTTGTTCTTACTGATATTAGAATGCCTGTTATAGACGGGCTTGAACTTGCGAAACAGATCTATCAGCAACACCAACCAGTTTATACTGTTATTTTGAGTGGGTATCGTGATTTTCAATATGCGAAGGAAGCGTTAAAATTTGGCGTGGTAGACTATATCGTTAAACCAGGTAAATATGAGGAGATTCACGAGGTATTTTCCACCCTAAAGAAGAAACTAGATTCGACGTTAACAGTTCAATCTATGAAAGGAAATTATACCGATAATATCATTCATACGATAAAGAAATATGTGGAGGAGCATTATGCTAGCATCTCACTCGACGATCTAGCTAGTCTATGCAAAATGTCTCCAAATTATTTGAGTACCTTCTTTAAGGAAAAGACAGGGACTAATTTTTCCACCTATTTAACCGAAATTAGAATGAAAAAAGCATCACAAATGTTAAATGATTATGACTATAAAACGTATGAAATCAGCCAGCTTGTCGGATATAGCAATCCCAAAAACTTCACGAGAACGTTTAAGAAATTTTATGGAATAACTCCGAGAGAATACCGCCAATCAAGCGATCATCACGCTAGCTTACAATGAAAAAAATATTAATCAAAAATATCGTTCTTTTTTTGTTTCCTGTGTTAATACCGGTATTCTTACTCGGATCATTTGCTATTTTTATTACCGACAAATATATGAAAGAATCGATTACAACCAATAACCTGAACCTACTTCAGCAGCTAGACCAACAGACAAGCCTTGTTCTAAACGACATGCACCTATTACACTTGGACTATAATTGGAATCCTGAGATCATTTTATCCCTTCAAAATATACTAGACTCAGAATATTTATCCCTTCAACAGAAGCGGAATCTCGAATATGGTGAAGGGACATTACGACGAAAGGAAATCGCCACACCTTATATTCATTCCATCTATATTTATTATAAGAATGAAAAGAATCGTGTGCTCACCTCTACCAATGGGGTTATCTCTATCAGCTCCATGCATGACACGGAATGGTTGAAGGAGTTTAATCCTTCCTCTAATCAGGAGGAGCTATGGATGAAGACCCGAAGCATTTCAGAGTTTTCATTTGAAACACCTGAGCCTGTTATTTCGATTTATAAAAATATCTTTAAAACAAATGCGAAGCAAGCGGAAGGCATTATTGTATTAAATATTTACCAAAGCTATTTCGAAGATTTAATGAATGAACTAAATCATTATGAGGATCAGAATATTTTCGTCTTAGATAAACATCAGCAGAAACTATATGAGAATAAGACGAGTAATCGAATCGATCCATCTGAATTAGATTTAGAGAATCAGGATGAACACTATTCCATCACGCTAGATGGACGCAGATATATTGTCCATCAATTATTCTCTGAAGAATACGAGCTTCGCTATATTTCTGTCATTGAAGATCGTATTATCTACTATATCCCGAATCAATTAACATGGTTTACGATACTATTAGTTCTATTGTCCTTGATCTTAGGGGCTACAACCATTTATTATTTATCTCAAAAAAACGCCAAGCATGTTCAAAAAATCATCTCTATCTTAAATACGACGAGTCAAAATGGAAATTGGACGAAGAAGCTATCGTTTAAGGATAACGAATATCAGCTTATTGTCGAAAGAATTTTAAAAAATTATGTGAACCAAAGCAATTTAGAAAAGGAATTGAAGGAGAAGAAGTATCAGCTCCAAGCTGCTGAATTGTTAGCCCTTCAAAATCAAATTAATCCTCATTTTTTATCGAATACACTTACGATCATCTATTGGAGAGCGATGGCATTAACAGGACAACCGAACAAAGTAACCAAAATGGTAGAAACCCTAACAGATATACTCCATTTCTCGATACGAATGAAGCAACATACCGTCACCTTAAAGGAGGAAATACATCACACGCAAAATTATATTGAAATTATCAAAATACGTTCGGATCATCCTTTTTCAATTATTTGGGATATCGAAGAAAAGCTGTTGGATAAACAGGTGCTAAAATTTATGCTGCAACCGATAATAGAAAATAGCTTGTCTCATGGAATCGATCATCAAGCCAATCAAAAACTAATAATTAAAATAAAAATCCAAGCTATCAAGAACCATGTCCATGTTACCGTTTTGGATAATGGAAAAGGGATACAAAGGGAAAATCTGCATCAATTAAGACGTGCTATCAACACTGAAGCATTGTCATCCAAGCACATCGGCTTAGCAAATATTAATAAGCGCCTCGATCTCATCTTCAATAGTCGCTATACATTACGTATTCTCAGTAAGGAAGGATGGGGAACCTCGATTACGATTGTTCATCCATTGAAATAAGGTGAAAAGCACAGCCTTTTATAAAAAATGCAGGCTGTGCTCTCCTATCACGACTAGAGTCCACTACTCTTTAGTTCACTCGTATTTTGCTTTGGTCGGTACCCCAATTCCTTTATTGCATTGGTGAGATCCCATGGTTTATCGGGATTATCAGAAACCCCATAGTAGGTACCAAACCCTCTATCTGATTCGATTGCTGCAGTAAAAAGATTAATTAAATCTACTTTTGACAATAACGTCCTTTTTAACCGTTCATTTCCTTCTACTGCCTTCAGCTCCTCCTCCTTCGGTACAGATCCAATTCGTATATTAATAACAGAAAGCTCTGTGTTTAAGGAAAAGATAAAGCCAGCCTGCTCAGAGGCAAGCTTCAGTACCCCGTATAAGCCCTTTGCATATGGATAATCCTCTGTTGTAATTTCTCTTCCCAATTTAGATAATCCATTCTCTTCCATATAATCTGTGACATGATTACTACTAGCAAAAATCACTTTCGGTATTTTCTTTGTGTTAGCAACATGCATCGTATAATAGGTCGCTTTAAAAAACACGTCGGTCATTTGATCAAAAGTGTCCACTTCCTCAATTGCCTGACTTGTCTCCATCCGTAATAAATTAATGATCACATCAGTATCTTCAGGAATTTTTTCCAAAAGCTCTTGATATTTGGTAGCATCCACATATTGGTGGGATGCATCAGCTTGGCCAATCGCTCTGTCAAGGTTCAGGATATTGTAGCTGCTTTTCAAGCCATGAAATAATGCTTCGCCAACTACACCCGCCCCACCTAAAATTACCAATTTTTTCACAATATCGATTCCCTTCCAATAGGTAGTAATGGTAGCGAGGAAACTGCAACAAATGGCTGACAGATTTAACTAGTTAAGCTTCCTCTTCACTGTGCCTCGCTACATTGGACAGTTTCGAACTTTTTCTTGCTTCAAAATCTCCATATATTAGACAAATCGTGCTTCCGATCGCTTCAAGATGGTCAATAAATTCAGATATTGGACAACTTGAGCGCCAAACTCCGTGATACTGTCCAATATATTGGAAATTTTCGCTTCCGATCGCTTCGAGATGTTCAATAAATTCGAAATAATCATCAATTTGAACTTCTTCCCAAGTCAAAATGCGGTTTATCTCCAAGGTTCCCCTCTTTTTCAAAGTGCCCTTCATACCAGTTACATAAGAAGCACAACCGCCTCTCTATTCCATATCATTTCTTATTTCGGATCAGTTTCACCACTTCCATTAAAATCATACTCGCTAATGCTAGGCCAAAAGCAATGGCGAATTCGCTCAAGCCAAATTCAGCAGGTATATGGAAGATATCACGGGCAAACGGTAGAATCGTAATCGTATAAAGTAAAAACCCAACGAGTACAGCACCAATCACATACTTATTTTGAAAAATGCCAGCACCAATGGCTGTTTGAACATTGGACCTTGCTGGGAATGTTTGTAACGTACGCGATAAGATGAGTGTCGTAAAGGCCATAGCGACTCCCATCTCATCCGAGTGCTGTAAACCGATATAATGAGAGATTATGACCGCAACGCCGATTAATATCCCTCTTATCGTCACAGATCGTAAGGTGCCACCAGCAAATATTCCTTCCTTAATATCGCGAGGCTTTCGCTTCATCACATTCGGTTCTGGTTTTTCTACCCCTAATGCAATAGCAGGAAGTGAATCATTGACTAGATTTATAAAAAGTAACTGTAAGGCGGTAAATGGATTTGCCCAATTCATAATCACCGCGAATAAGATAGCAATGATCGCCCCTAAATTTCCGGCAAACAAATAGGCAATGGCTTTTTTAATATTATCAAATACCGTTCTACCGACACCGACTGCCTTCACAATGGAGACAAAATTATCATCGGTTAAAATCATCGCAGCAGAATCCTTCGCCACATCCGTTCCGCTTCCCATACCAATGCCAATATCCGCTTGCTTCAGAGCAGGGGCGTCGTTAACACCATCCCCGGTCATTGCCGTAATTTGTCCTTTTTCCTGCCATGCCTTCACGATGCGAATTTTGTTCTCTGGGGATACGCGGGCATAAACGGTAATCCTCTCAAGCTTTTCATCAAGCTCTTGCTCTGACATTTTATCTAACTCTTTACCAGTAACAGCAATGTCCCCTTCCTCCATCAAACCAATTTCGCGACCAATCGCTTCCGCTGTTGTCTTGTGGTCCCCTGTGATCATAACAGGCTGTATACCTGCCTTTTTTGCTTCTTCAATCGACCCATACACTGCTTCACGAGGTGGATCCATCATCGCCATTAGTCCGATTAAAACAAAATCTTTTTCATCTTCTACCGATAAGCTTGGATTTTCTTCGTCTATTTTTTTATACCCAAATGCTAATACTCTTAGCGCTTGCTTCGAATAAGATTCATTTTGCTCTTGTAATTTTTGCAACCATTCTGTTGACAGCTCTCGCTTTTCTCCATTTACTAATACATACTGAGCACGCTCAAGCATAACATCAGGACCACCCTTGATGAGCATAAGGGTTTCTTTATCGATTTCGTGTACGGTTGACATCATTTTTCGATCTGAATCAAACGGTAGCTCTGCTTTTCGAGGGTACTTGTCCCTCATCTCCTTATAGGATTGCTTTTTATTCTCTGCCAAATGAATCAAGGCAATCTCTGTAGGGTCTCCTATTTCCTTTTTATCTTCATTAATATAGGAGTCATTACATAAGACGGCTGTTTGCATTAATAATTGTTCACTTTTATCCCATTTATTATCGGAAAAAGGCTTATCCACTTCAGGTAAATAAAAATCGGTCACGGTCATTTTATTTTCTGTTAACGTACCTGTTTTATCTGTACAAATGACACGAGTCGAGCCTAATGTTTCGACAGCAGGTAAACGGCGAATTATCGCATGCTGCTTAGCCATTTTATTCGTCCCAACAGATAACACAATCGTTACAATCGATTGCAATGCCTCTGGAATCGCTGCAACCGCAATGGCAACAGAGAACATCAGTGCATCTAGAATGGCCTTTGTCATATCTACATCTGCATCACTAAACCACAGTCTTCCAACTTGAACTGCAAAAATAATGATACAAATCAACAGTATGGCAATCCCTAGCTTCTTACTAAAGGAATCCAATTTACGTTGTAATGGGGTTTGTTTCGCTTCTGCTGTTTCGATCATTTCGGCAATTTTACCAATTTCCGCTTTTTCTCCTGTAGCAGTGACAACAAATGTCCCCCTGCCATTGACGACGAGAGAACTACTAAAAACCATGTTCACTTGATCCCCAATCGTCACTTCTTCCTCTAACGGGGCTGTTGTCTTTTCAACTGCATCTGATTCACCTGTTAGCATCCCTTCGTTTACTTTAAGAGACTCTGCTTCTAATAAACGACCATCTGCCGGAATGTAATCACCAGCCTCGAGCTTTACAATGTCTCCTGGTACTAGCTCTCGTGCCATAATGGTTTTCGTCGAGCCATTGCGTACGACCTTTGCTTCAGGTGCGGACATATCCCTTAATGCATCCAATGAGCTCTCTGCTTTTTTTGTCTGAACAACACTGATAATGGAATTTAACAAAATAACGAGGAAAATAATGATCGATTCGATCACTTCACCTAACACGAGCTGGACGATCGCTGCAATGAGAAGAACTACAACCATTGCATCCTTGAAGGTTTCTAAAAACAATTTCCATGTGGGGACCTTCTCTCTATCTGCTATTTCATTATATCCCTCTTCTTCTAATCGTTTTTTGACTTGATCCTCCTGGAGTCCTTTCTTATCAACCTCTAATTGTTTTAAAACATCTTCCTTTGTAGTCTGGTAATGGTGTTTCAATAGTTAATCCCCCTTGTCGTTTTCTAATGTTACACATACTCTTTCAATTCGATAATCCGTGATTTCCACAATCTCAAAGACTAAATTTTTATAGGTAATAGTCGGTAACTCTTCCTTTTGCGGTATATACCCTAATTGGCTCAAAAGAAAACCATTTAATGTTTCAAATTCTTCTGTAGGAAGCTCCACCCCGAACATCTCCTCTAGTAAATAGAGATGTGTTGTACCATCTACCTCAAACTGATGCGAATTTATTTTTTTCCAGCCAAAGTTCTCCTGCTCTCCTGGGAGATGATGCTCACTACTAATTTCCCCAACGATTTCCTCGATGATATCTTCAATTGTTACCATACCATCAATTCCCCCATATTCATCGACAACCATAGCAATATGAACATTATTCCTTTTCATCTCACGAAATGCTTCGTCGATTGACTGTGATTCGAGAACAAACAGTGGCTTTCTCAAGATAGGCTTAATCGATGGAGAGTCACTACTAGTCATGAGAGAAATCATATCTTTTGTATGTAGGACACCGATGATATGGTCGATATCTCCTTCATATACAGGAAATCGCGTGAAACGCTTATCGTTCATGAGCTGATAGATTTCTTGTATCGACATGGTGATATCAATTGCACTTATTTCCGTACGGTGTGTCATAATATCTGATACTTCTTTATCATTTAATTCAAATATGTTATGAATCATCTGTTTTTCATCTACTTCGATCGTACCTCGTTCACCACCAATATCTACTAGCATGCGAATTTCCTCTTCATTCGCCTCTTCTTCTTTGGCATTTGGGTCAACTCCAAACAATTTCACGACAACATTTGTAGAGAAATTAAGGATCTTCACAAATGGTGAACTTATTTTAAATAGTATCATTAATGGAGAGACAACGAGATAAGCAATTTTTTCGGCCTTTTGCAATGCCAATTGCTTTGGGACAAGCTCGCCAATCACTAGCGTAAAATAAGATAGTAAAATCGTAATTCCTACAACTGATATCGTTCTTAATAAGGCCTCAGAAAGGGGGATTCCAACCGATACTAGCCATTTTGCTAAAGGGTCTGCAAAGCTATCTGCGGCAAAGGCACTTGCTAAGAAGCCAGCAAGCGTAATACCAATTTGAATCGTAGCAAGAAAACGACCAGGCTCCGCTAGTAAAGTCTGAAGCTTCATCGATTTTTTATCCTTTTCTTTTGCTCTTTTTTGAATTTTATTATCATTTAATGCGACTAGCGCAATCTCGGATGCAGCGAAGAATGCATTGATAAGAATAAGAATAACTAGTACGGTAATCGCTAATACCATATCCTCAACCTCCAAATAAAACTGTTATTATTGGTATACCCTAAATTGTTTAAAATACAACCATAGAATGTTTATGATGACACCTGATTCCATTAGTTTTACATAGCAAAAAAAGCCAATATATGTGATAATTAAAGCAGAAATAATATAGAAAGAAGTTGGTATCAGATGCAGTTAGAGATAGATAAATCTTCTTTACCGGTATATGAAGCATTAGCAAGTGATGTTAGATTAGAAATTATCCAATTATTATCGAAAAACAAAATGAACATAAAAGATTTATCGAAGGCATTAGGCATCAGCAGTCCCATCGTCACCAAACACATTGAAAAGTTAGAAAAAGCAGGGATTATTCGGACAGAAAAAATTCCAGGAAAATCAGGCTTACAAAGAATTTCGATCCTTAAGGTTGACCATATCGAAATTAATTTTCCGAAAAAAATCTATCATTCCTTTGCTACCTATGAAACTTCGGTTCCTGTCGGTCATTATACAGATTATCATGTGTTGCCAACCTGTGGACTGGCAACAATAAAGGATTTCATAGGACCAGTAGATGAAACAAAATATTTTATGGACCCAAAACGTATGGATGCACGGATTTTATGGTTCACTCAAGGATTTATAGAATATAAAACCCCGAATTTTTTAAAGGAAGAGGACGAGCTACAACAGTTAGACATCAGTATGGAGATTTCATCTGAGTTCCCGTTTTCCAATGAAGTTTGGCCATCTGATATTACGTTTACCTTAAACAATGTCGAGCTCGGAACATGGGTAAGCCCTGGAGACTTTGCTGATACACGTGGGAAGTATACCCCAGAATGGTGGCCACACAATATTAATCAATATGGGCTACTAAAAACGATTCGTATTACCCCGCACGGTACGTATATGGATGGAGAGCCTATGTCAGATGTAACTATCTCTGACTTAGATACAAGAACAGAAGGCTGGAAGCTTAGAATCGAAGTAAAAAAAGAGGCAGAAAATGTAGGCGGGGTAACCTTGTTTGGCCGAGAATTTGGTAATCATAATCAAGATATTAATTTTAAGCTTTATTATATTTAATCAACAATGTAAACGCTCAATATTTAGTATGGAGAACCTGGTAGGGCCTATCAGGTTCTTTTTTTATACGTTAGGAAACCATAACATTCTTGCCGGAAATAATGCAACGATACGAAAATTTTGAAGTCCAAAGTATAAGAAAAGCTAACGCATCCGCTAAAGAACCCAGCGAATGCGGGTTTCCCTAAAAAATAAGCTAGAAATTAGTCGAATTTTCTTCAAAATAGTTCATTCATAAGGTAAAATATAAAAAGATCAGTAGGATAATGAAGGGAGGGGTAGAAAACCGATGAAAACGATCCTTATCGCTGATGATTCCGCCTTTATGCGCAAATGGCTACGAAATATCTTAGAAAAGCACGCCTATGTCGTCATCGCAGAAGCTGCGAATGGAATTGATGCGGTGAGGCTTTACCAAAAACACCACCCAGACATGGTATTACTAGACATCATCATGCCGGTTACGGATGGCTTAACGGCATTAAAAAAGATTAAACAGCTGGACCAGTGTGCGAATATCATTATCGTATCCTCCCTCGCTACAAAAGAAAATGTGATGGTCGCCCTTCAGCACGGAGCAAAGGATTTTATTATCAAGCCATATTTTCATAACCTAATCCCTACCTTAGAAAAAATCTCCAAGCCCTAGCAAGCATTTTCCGAAGCTACAAAGAAAATGCTTCTATTCATCTCTCTAAAACTAGTTATCTCCTATTTAGTTAAAATTATCATGAAGAAGTGTGAAGCAAGCAAATTATGGGAATCCTACCTATATAGCCCTTAAGATGTTCGAACAAATCATTACACTTTAGACGTTTTTCACGTTATTGTAATATTATAGGCTTTGGTGAGGAGTGAACATAAATGGAAATAAAAATATCAGATGATGCATTAAATTGGTTTAAAGAGGAAGTCGAGTTAACGGAAGGTGATACCGTAAAGTTTCAAGCAAAATACGGGGGATCAAGCCCTATTCACGAAGGTTTCTCCCTAGCATTTCAAGTGAAGGAGGAACCGGTGGAACCTATCTCTCAAGTAGAGAAGGACGGCATCACCTTCTTTATAGATACAACAGATGCGTGGTATTTCGAGGGATATCATTTATTAGTCAATTATGACGCAGAATTAGATGAAGTCGTTTATGATTATGAAGAGATCCACTAATTTTGGCACCATTGTCCCGCTTTTTTTTAAAGTGGGACAAACTAACATTTATCGTGATTAGAAAAATATTGTGTTATGATTATGTTAAAGTGAGACTTCCAATTTTCCCGATGGTTAACATTGTTTAAAACATCTTAAGGAGGCGTATCTATGGGGGCACAAGAATTCCGCAAGGCGATGAGTAAATTTGCTACCGGAATAACGGTTGTGACAACGGAATTTGACGGTAGTGTTCAAGGAATGACAGTGAATGCATTTATGTCTGTTTCCTTGGACCCTCAATTAATTACTATTTCATTAGATCATCGAACTAATTTTTATGAAAATGCAGATAAAATAAAGCGATTTGGTGTAAGTATTCTTCGTGAGGAGCAACAGGAAATTTCTATGATTTTTGCCAAACAAATCGATAAAGCGTTTCATGATTTTACAATGCTTGATCAGATCCCTGTTATAAATGACGCCTTAACCACACTGGCATGTACGGTGATTAATACAGTGGAAGCTGGCGATCATTTACTATTAATCGCCAAAGTGGATGAGATAAAACTAGATGAAGGAAAACCTATACTCTATTATAATAGTAATTATCACAAACTAGAAAATCCTTAAGCAGGATAAGGAAATGAAAAATCATGACAATTCTCTCAATCATTAAATTATGTGCAACATTACCAAGGAAGAAAGCTCTTTTTCAATTGAATCGTGTAAGTATGCGAGATACACTAGTGTTTTTGTTTTTATTATTCTTTTTTTCCTTTTTACCGAATGCCATTCTTATTATCATCCAATTTGATCCGAGTGTGTCACAACTCTCGTATTCTCAATATTTGCTACAGGTAATCGTTTTTTATCCATTTTTGATGATGTTTCTCGTAATTTCGGGTATTTCGATATTAGCATTAGGCGCATGGCTTATTTGTTTTATGCTAAGGAGAAAGCTTAAATACCAGCAGCTATGGAAAATGACAGGGTTTGCTTCTTTTCTACCGCTATTAGCCTATGTTGTCTTATATTTTACCCCATTGCCAAATATGGCATCAATTACGCTATGTGCTATCTGGTTATATGTTCTTGTCTATCAAATGATAATCATTTATCCGACAAAAAAGTGAGGAGTGAAAATCAGTGACAGCTAACCCTTGGAAGATCACATCAACGCAAACAACCCAAATTGATCGGTTCAAGATAACCATCGATGAGATCATGCTCGCAAATGAAGAGGCAAAAAATTTCTCTTATATACAGTTTCGTGATGGTGTATGTATTCTGGCCATAACAGAGGATCAAGAAATTATTCTGTTGAAGCAATACAGGCATGCTGTTCAGTCATGGGAATTTGAACTCCCTGCTGGCATGATAGAGGACGAGGAAGAGGCTCTTTATGCTGCCAAACGCGAACTGTTAGAAGAAACGGGTTATCAATCACTGGAATGGGAATCCTTCGACTACTTTTTCCCATCCCCTGGGTCTACAACGGAGAAAATTCATTTGTTTTTTGCTAAAAATGCGTTTAAGGTGAGAGACCAAGCATTAGACCCTACAGAGGATATCTCTGTTTCCTTGATTACTCCAGAGGAAATGAGCGGGATGATTACAGATGGCAGATTTAAGCATGGAGCAGGCTTAGCATGCTGGGCAAAATATATATCAAAATATCAGCATTCATTCCTATTATAAGTAAAAACAGTCTAGCAAATACGCTAGACTGTTTTTTATCTATTCCTGAATCATATTTCGAACCTTTTCTACTTCTTCTTGTGGCACAATGTAATAATAGATACCATCAATTTTTGTACCAGATCCTTGTACCTGATAGTTGGTTATTTTTTTCCTTGTATCACTATAGCCATCAAGTAATGCTTTCATATCATCGAACTGGAGACTTGTCGTCATGTTATTTCCCATCACCTCGATGACTTCATGAATTTTAGTGACATTGGCAATGTTTGCTCCACTATCGATAATGCCAGCAATCACCTTACGTTGTCTTTCTGTTCGGCCAAAATCACCTGCTGGATCTTGTTTTCTCATTCGAACATAGGCCAAAGTTTTTTCGCCATCCATCTCAATAGGACCTTTTGTAAAATTATATTTTCCGTCAGACCACTCAATTTCGTTATTTACCGTAATCGTACCGACAACATCTACTAACTCCTTTAAACCTTCCATATTAATTCGAACAAAATAATCAAGCTCTATCCCTAGGAAGTTTTCTACCGTCTGAACAGACATATCTGCTCCACCAAAGGCATAGGCATGATTAATCTTATCCTCATAACCTTCACCTACAATTAACGTACGTGTATCACGAGGAATACTAACAATCTGCATTTCATCCTTCTCTGGCTTTAAAGTTAGCACCATTAATGCATCCGATCTTCCTTTATCATTTCCTCTTTGGTCTACTCCTAGAAGTAGAATATTAAGAGGCTCTGTCGCATTTAGCTTTTTCTTAACCTCTTGCAAATCAATCGAATCAACTGGCTCATGCATTTTCGTATCAACCGTTTTCTCTACATTGTTAATAATAGTCCAAGCATATATGCCTACCCCAACAATAATAAGAAAGATAATGATTAATGGTGTCAAAAGCCACCACTTTTTTTTAGACTTTTTTCGATTAGCTCTCGTTTCCACCTGGTCTTCATCCTATTCTCTTAACTTTAGTCATTATTCTCACATAAATTATAGCACATCGCCCAGAAAAAGTAAGTATTTTTCTAAAGTTGTCAAAAAACAGCTTATTTTGCGAATCCCAAAATAAGCTGTTCTCATGTTCAACAAATTAAGAGTTTAAAAGACTACGATCAGGATAGATCATAATTTTAATACTCGTATCCTTTTCAATTCTAGCTTTTTCAACGGCTTCTTCTATTTGATCCAGAGAATATTGATGGGTAACGATCTGTTCTATATTCATTTCCTGATCACTCAAGCCTTGGATTGCCGCGGGATAGGTGTTGACATATCGAAAAAGTCCATGAACATCATACTCTGAGTCAACTAAATGCGTAATATCGATGCCAATTTCCTCTGCTGCCGGCAGACCGACGAGAACTATCCTTCCACCTCTTCTTGTCACGGTCAAGACGTCCTGTACTGCCCGCGGATTTCCAGACGTTTCTATTGATACATCCATACCTTTTCCAGCTGTCAATTGCTCTAATCTCTCAGCTAATGATTCCTTAGATGGGTCAATCACAGCAGCTACTCCTAATTTCTTGGCTAATTCTAAGCGAAATGGTACAACATCTGTTGCATAAATCTCTTTTACCCCATATAGCCGAGCCGCTTGTATTGTCAACAGTCCTATTGGGCCAAGTCCTGTAATGAGCATACGATCACTAGGCTTTACCTTTCCCCGGTTCATGGCATGCATCCCAACGGAAAACGGTTCGAGTAATGCCCCCGTTTCATAGCTCATCCCATCAGGTAATGGAAAGACAAAATCACTACGGACAGCGACATATTCCGCCCATGCACCATCAACTGGTGGTGTTGCCATAAAAACCACATCTGGACATAAATTGTAGCGACCTTCCTTGCAATAATCACATCTACCACAGGTCACACCTGGCTCTACCGCAACCCTTTCTCCAACTGTTAGATTTCTGACACTGTCACCAACTGCCACTATATCGCCAGCCATTTCATGACCTAAAATGATTGGCTCCTTCACCTCATATCGACCAATTTTTCCATGCTCATAGTAATGAACATCCGAACCACAAATTCCTATACAGTGTACTTTGATTAGGACCTGATCTGCTTGGATTTCTGGAATCAGTACTTCTTTCACTTCTATATCCAAAGGTTTATTTAATACGGCAGCCTTCATCCTATTGCTCACATCTGTCACTCCTTGTATGCTAAATTACAGGATTCTTTTTCATCAGAGCTTAATCCAACGTCTTTCCTCCGCAGATTGTTCAATCGCATCAAGCAATTTTTGATTTTGGACACCATCCTCAAAATTCGGTGCTGGTTGGTAATCCTCTGCAATCCCTCGGAAAAATTCGTCAATTAAATGAATAAACGTATGCTCATAGCCAATGATATGCCCAGCAGGCCAGTACGCTCCAACATATGGATGCACTTCCTCGGTACAATTGATTAAACGGAAGCCTTGTTCTCCTTCCTCATCACTCGCTAAGTAGAGTTCTAGGTTATTCATATTTTCCATATCCCAACGAACAGAGCCTTTCTCCCCATTGATTTCAAATTTATTCTTATTGCGATTACCATTAGCAAAACGAGTTGCTTCAAATGTCCCTAGTGCTCCATTCTCAAATCGAGCGAGAAACGCTACAGCATCATCCACCGTGACCTCACCCATTTTCGTTGAATCGCCTTTCGCACTTAAACCACCCGTCATTTCACCAATTGGACGTTCTTTAATAAAGGTTTCCATTGTCGCAACAATTTCGGTAAATTCTCCAATCAAAAAACGAGCAAGGTCAATACTATGTGCACCGATATCCCCTAAGGCACCAGATCCAGACACTTCCTTTTTCAAGCGCCAGACTAGTGGAAAGCTAGGATCAATGATGAAATCCTGTAAATAATGAGCACGATAATGGAAAATACGTCCAAGCTTGCCTTGTTCGATCAGCTTTTTGGCAAACTGTACAGCAGGGGCAAAGCGGTAATTATGACAAATCATGTGCTTTACCCCGTTCTTCTTCACTGCTGCCAGCATTTGCTCTGCTTCTTCCACAGTTAGCGCAAGAGGCTTTTCTGTAATGATATGCTTACCCGCTTCTGCTGCCGCAATCGCAATTTCGGCATGTGTATGGTTCGGTGTCACAATATCAATCACATCAATATCATCTCGCTCCACTACTTTTCGCCAATCGGTTTCATAGCTTTCCCAGCCCATTTTTTCTTGTGCTTCCTTCACGGCCTCTTCATTTCTTCCAGCAATGACTTTTAGCTCAGGCTTTAATGGATTGTCAAAATAAAATGGTAAATCACGATAAGCATGACTATGTGCTTTTCCCATAAATTGATATCCTATCATTCCAATTCTTACAGGTTTACTTGTTATGCCCACCACATTTCACCAACCTTTTCTTTGATTAATGCATTTTTCAATACTTCTACGGCTTTATGAAACCCTTCCTCAACAGACATTAAACTATCCTCATGCTCGATCGAGATAGCTCCTTCATAACCGATCAGCTGTAATGCACTGATGATTCGCTTCCACTCTTCCTCTCCATGACCATAGCCAACGGTTCGGAATATCCATGCCCTATTTAATTCATCACTGTATGGTTTCGTATCAAGTACACCGTTTGCTTTTGTATTTTGCTCATCAATTCCTGTATCCTTTGCATGAAAATGGTACAGTGCCTTATGCTTCCCTAACTCTTTAATGCTGACAACAGGATCCATCTGCTGCCAATATAAATGGCTTGGGTCAAAGTTAACACCAATTTGGTTTCCACAGACTTCTCTTAATTTTAGGGCGGTTTCATTATTGTAGACAACAAAGCCAGGATGTGGCTCAATCGCTACTCGTACACCGTGTTCCGCCAAGAAGTCATTTTGCTTCTTCCAATACGGAATGACGCGCTCTTGCCATTGCCATTCGAGTACTTCAGGGTGATCATCTGGCCATGCAGCAGTTACCCATACTGGATACTTCGAATGCTCTGATTCTCCTGGGCATCCTGAGAAGGTGATCACCGTATTTACCCCGATCTTTTCAGCAAGTAGGACGGTTTTTTCAAATTGCTTATGATGCTGTTCGCTTATTGCTTTGTTCGGGTGAAGGGGGTTTCCATGACAGCTAAGGGCACTAATTTCTAAGTTTCTTTGCTCAAATGCTTCTTTAAAGGCAGATAGCTTTCCTTCATCTGCTAATAATTCATCGGGATTACAATGGGCATTACCTGGATAGCCCCCTGTGCCAATCTCCACCGTCTCAAGACCTGCTTCTGCTACCTTATCCAAAGCTTCCTCCAATGACTTATCACCAAATAGTACAGCAAATACACCTAACTTCATTTCCATCACCTAATCCTTTCTGCAAAATGATTGGTAAAACTCACTCATCGTTTTTATGCAAAATAGTCCTCAGCTATTCCTTCTGGTAACGGCTCTGGCTGTTTGCAATGGCTTGGAACAATATAATGCTTCCCATCTGATGAGGCATCATGTATCCCATGCATAATATCTAACACATGGTAGGCGAGCGTTCCATCTGTTCTTGCAGTTCGTTTGGCTAAAATAGCATCGACCATCTCAGCAACCCCTAAGCCCCGGCTATTATCGGTAAACCCATGTGTTAAAGGAACCTCAGTCCAATCACTGTCGTCTTTTCTCCGAATCATAACAGGGCCACCGAATGTATTCGGATCTGGAACGATCATGCTTCCTTCTGTCCCATATATCTCGATATGTGGTAATCGATGATGCCATGTATCAAAGCTCATGACCATGGAAGCGACGGCACCATTTTCAAAATCTAAAACACTATTAATCTGTGTTGGAGTATCGACCTTAATCTTCTCGCCATACTTTTCTTTACTAGTAATCGTACGTTCCTTATAGGTCATTTGAGCAGACCCTGTTACGCGACTGATTGGCCCAATTAATGCAATAAGGGCTGTTAAATAATAAGGACCCATATCGAATAAAGGACCACCACCTACCTGATAATAAAAGGCAGGATCCGGATGCCAACGCTCGTGTCCTGGGATCATCATAAACGCCGTAGCTGAAATAGGCTTGCCAATCACACCATCATCCAAAAGCTTCTTACATGTTTGAATCCCTCCCCCTAAGAAGGTATCAGGTGCATTTCCGATATATAATCCTTTTTCTTTGGCTAACTCTAGCATTTTATTCGCTTCTTCTCTTGTAACTGCTAGAGGCTTTTCGCCATATACATGCTTGCCATTTTCCAATGCCTTTATCGCTATCTCCGCATGAACAGCTGGTATCGTCAAATTAATAACAAAATCAATTTCAGGATCTAACAAAAGCTCCTCTGTCGTATAGGCCTTTGGAACCCCATATTCCGCTGCATGACTTTTGGCACGATCAAGCACCAAATCTGCCACGGCTTGAATCGTGTAATTCTTAAAGCGCTTTGCATTTTCCAAATAGATTCGACTAATATTTCCACAACCAATAATACCTACATTTAATTGATTCATGCTTCCACTCCTATCTGCTTGCCCAAGTCATACCTCTTTGCATTAATTGAAGTACCTCTGGCATTTTGACAATTTCCGCGACATGACCTAATCCACAGTAATAAACCTTTCCCTCTCCCCATTTTTTCGTCCATACAACTGGCATATCCACTTCTCCATTTGTTTGATATGGTCCTTCTGCAACAGGGAAACGAGTCGTAGCATGAACATGAATGGCCGGATCAACATGCATATAATATTGCTCAGATACTACTGTAAAATCCTCCATTCCTTCTGTTAACGGATGATCTGGATCCTTGATATGCACCTTGTATTCTACTCCATCATTACCAGGGTGTGCGACCCATTGGCCACCAACCATAAATTGATAGTCTACCTCCATCCGAAAGGAATCACCCATTCCACCATGAAGTCCTGCCAATCCTGTGCCTTGTTCAACCGCTTTCAATAACGGCTGTAGCTGATCCTGTTCGATTGTACCTTGTGTCCAGTTTGGTACAATCAAATCATATTCTGTCAGATCATCTTCTTTCAGTGTCTCTAACGTATCCGTGATTTTAACCTGAAAATCCTTTTCTTCCAATAAACCTGCTAGTATATCTGCTACTTGTTTTGGTTCATGTCCTTCCCAACCACCTTGAAAGATTAATGCTTTTTTCAAGAAAATTACCTCCTATGTTAAAATATTATAGTTAAAATAATCAAAATCAGCTTTTTTATGCTGTCCACTCAGATCCTGTGCGGCCATACCGACAAACGTTCCTGTAAATCGTACATAATCAGAATCGTCGTCTGATAAGTGACCAATGTCTATTTTTTCGCCAATCTGCTGCCATTCATCTGTATCTAATCGGTAGTAAAATTGTAATAAATGATCATGAATGACTGCTTTTAAATAGATTGGTTGATCGTTAGGAAGTGCGATATCCTTTTCTAGCAATTCATCATAGCTTCCATATTTTGTTTCGATGATTCCAATACATTTTCCTAAGGTTTCGTGTTCTGTTATGCGTAAATACACATGATCCTCTGTATCATAATGAATCATCAATCCTGCCATTTGCTGAAAATTTTCTGGTTCAAATTCTACAGAGGTCTCTAATTCTACTTGGAAATGCTCAAGTCGCCTCATTACCATACTCTGACGATGAAACGAATTCATCGATTCTTCCCCATATAGACGGAGATAACCAGGACGGTCTTTAAGCGAATACCATTTTTCTTCAAAAGTCCTTCTTAATGCATTCCAATGTAAAGCTAGTGTCTCTTCATTAAAATCATCGTGAAGCGGAATGGTTGCTGCTTCTGACACTGGCAGATCAGGTGCCGGTACTTCCTTGCTTGGGTTTGGACCATTTTCGATACGAAGCCAATCATCGTCTGTCCAGTAGCATTTTTGTATAGCCGTTTCTCTACCTAAAATACATTTTTTATCGATCACAGGTCGCCCACATAAATGTGCCATATACCATTCTCCATTTTGTGTTTCGACCAAGCAACCATGTCCCGCTTTTTGCAGCTGATCTTCATCAGACTTATCAGAGGTTAAGATCGGGTTCATTGGATCCACCTCATATGGACCAAAAAGCGATCGAGAGCGAGCCATTGTTGCTGCATGATCATATTCTGTGCCACCTTCGGCTGTTAATAAATAGTAGTAGCCATTTCTTTTGTATACGTGTGGTGCTTCCGTTTTTCTTAACTCTGTCCCTTTAAAGATATTTCGTATTGGTCCGACTAATTTTTGCTCTTTAACGGAATATTCCTGTAGAGCAATACCCGCAAAAGAGTTCGTGCCCTTGCGATGATCCCAAATCATATTGACTAACCACTTCTTCCCATCCTCATCATGGAATAAGGATGGATCAAAGCCACTACTATTTAGATAAATCGGGTCTGACCATGGCCCTGTAATACTTTCTGCTGTCACTAAATAGTTATGGGTATCCTTAAATGCTCCCTTTCTACTCTTCACATCCGTAAAAATAAGATAATAAGTTCCAGCTGAATAGGAAAGACATGGTGCCCAAACACCGCCTGAGTTCAAATTTCCTAGCATGTTAAGCTGGGAGGAACGTGTAAGAGGATAACCTATCAGTTCCCAGTTCACTAAGTCCCTAGAATGATAAATTTGTACACCTGGAAACCATTCAAAAGTAGATACAGCTATGTAATAATTATCCTCTACTCGAAGTATCGATGGATCCGGATTAAACCCAAGTAATACAGGATTTTGAATCATTTTCATGGTTGACTCTCCTTCCTTCCGCCTCTAATTGATAGCGTTATCATATTTTATCATGGTTCTATCTGTTTTTCTATATTCTATTATAACTAAGTTTATCCAAACAACAAACTATTTTGCCATATTTATGACGAATTTTTTTTATTTTATGTACTATCCTACCAAACTAGAACTTATAATATAATAAAAATAAAAAGGAAGCGATAGGATGAAACGAAAAATCACGCTGATAGTCTGTTGTTTTATTGGAATAGTATGCCTTCTGTTTGCTTCAGCCTATTACCTTATGAATGCAAGAAGTTTTCAGATTTTTGGAGGACTAACCAATCAAGTAGAAACAGATGAGTTGGTGGTGGCTCTAACCTTTGATGATGGGCCGACTGAAAAGGTAGATGCTATTCTCGCATTATTGGATGATTATCAAGCAAAAGCTACGTTCTTTTTAATAGGGAAGGATATGAAGAACAACCCACAACAAACTAGAAAAATTGTAGAGGCTGGCCATCAAATTGGAAATCACACCTTTTCTCATGAAAGAATGATATTCCAATCACAACAATTTATTAAGCAGGAAATAACGAAGACAGATCAATTAATTCGCGAGGCAGGCTATCAAGAAGAAATTGATTTCCGTCCTCCTTTTGGCAAAAAGCTTTTCGGTCTACCCTATTATTTATCGAAGCACGATCGAGAAACGATTACATGGAACATAGAACCAGATACAGCAGAGGATAAGTTAGCGTATGTGCAAGAAAAAATAGAACCAGGCTCCATTATCCTTTTACACCCGATGTATGATCAATCAGGTGAAGAGCTTCAGCTATTGGAAGAAATCCTTCAATTATTAACGAGTCAAGGCTACTCCTTTATTACAGTGGATGAATTGCAGAATTTATAAGATAGACTAATTGTGAATTCTAATCAAATTCTCATTTTTCTCTTATTCTTCTCTCATTTCTAAAAGGTATAGTGAAGATGAATAGAAATGAAGGAGGAAGAAAACATGAAAAAAGTACTATTAGTAGGAGCAGCTGTCACAACCGTTATTTTTGGTGGAGTCACGATTGCATGGGCTTCCACTGATAATCAGGAAGCGATAACGGCCGAACAAGCTTTGAAAACAGCATTTGCGCAGGCTGACGGATTTATCGAGGAGGTTGACCTTTCCTTCGAAGAGGATGATCATTATTACGAAATAGAAATCGAAAGCAGAACCGGTGAATATGAATTTCAAGTCGATGCCTCTACTGGAAAACTACTGAAATCACAGGATCGTACCAAGGAAGATGCAGAAGAGTATGATGATACGCATTATCCAAATAAGCCAGCCAATCTAACATCCTTTACTGAGTATAGTACAGTCGTCGAACAAGTCGACACAAACGGATTAACATTCCATTTGGAAAAAGATAATCCCGGGAGTCGAATTATGTTTCTTGTCAATGGGGATAAAGAGAAACGGTACAAAATCATCTACAAAAAAGAGGAGCATTTTCTAAAAATTATTGATCTAATGGAAAATGACCAAGTATACAGTGGATTTATTTCTTAGGATAGCGATCTATTTGCATTCCACTCTAGATAGGAAGATAATAGGATAGAGAAAGTAGAGAAAGGAAGCAAATAATGGGATCTACACATGAATTTACGCTAGGAGAAGAAATCGCCAATGCTATTACCCATGGCATTGGAATGGTATTAAGTATTGCGGGATTAGTCATTTTGATCGTAAATGCCTCACTATTCGGAACACCATGGCATATTGTTAGCTTTACTTTATTTGGTGTGACGATGGTATTACTTTATACATCCTCGACTCTTGTACATAGCTTACCAAAGGGAAGAGCGAAAAATATTTTTGAAATACTGGATCATTCTTCGATTTATTTTTTTATTGCCGGATCTTACACCCCATTCTTATTCATCATTGTTAAAGGCTGGGAAGGCTGGACACTTTTTGGCGTCATTTGGGGGCTAGCCATTGGCGGGACTGTTTTCAAGGTGTTTTTCGTCAAGAAATTTTTAATGATTTCTACCCTTCTTTATGTTCTGATGGGCTGGCTAATTGTATTTGTATGGCCACCACTTGTCAACAACCTACATCCCAATGGGTTAATGCTTTTAATTATCGGCGGTGTGCTGTACACAGTTGGGGCTGTCTTCTATGTTTGGCGAGGCTTCAAATACCATCATGCAATTTGGCATTTATTTGTATTAGGTGGTAGCATTACACACTTCTTTAGTGTACTATTATATGTTTTACCACTTTATTAAAATGCTGCTGTTACACTCCCTTTAGATAGCTGAAGGGAGTATTTTTTTACTCAGAGCATCGTTTGTTATTTTTATTTTGGTTATCTCGTTTGATCGTTTGATACAACCATTATTATCTTGGTTATCTCGCCCCTAATAGACCAACCCCCTGCTCCCCCTTAAACGCCCTTAATCAAGAAATCAATTTCAAGCCAACAACCGATCCGATGATTAATAAAAGGAAGAAGATTCGTTTTCTATCCTTCGGTTCATGAAAGAACAACATACCAACTAGTACTCCACCTGCTGCACCTATTCCTGTCCAAATTGCATAAGCGGTACCCATGGAGATCGTTTCTAGAGCATAGGTTAAGCCAACAAAGCTAATCATAAAGCTTACGATCATCCCCAATAAATCGAATCCCTTTTTCGTCATATGCCATCTGCTAATCATCATCACACCCGCTGTTTCGAATAAACCTGAAAGAACAAGTATAATCCAGTCCATTACGCTTCTCCTCCTTTATCCGCATGCTGATCTGTCGTTATTTTCAAACCAATTACTCCCACTAAAAGAAGCACAATAAGCAAAATCTTTCCGAGATGGAATTCTCCGCCAAAAACGAGCATCTCCATGGAAACAGTTCCTGCTGTCCCGAGCCCAACAAACACTGCATAGCTCGTACCTGCAGGAAGCTTTTGTCCACTCATTATCAGAAAATAAAAGCTGATAACAATAGCAACAAATGTGCCTGACCACTCCAGAACACTATCCGCATGTTTTAAACCAATCACCCATATTACCTCGAAAATTGCTGCAATAAAAACCTTTAACCATTCCTTATACATAAAAAAACCCCCTCTTCTTAAAATAAAAAAGCCTAAGAGATTGATTCATCTCCCAGGCTTTTATCCCTCCGTGTCACAGCTAGCAGCAGCTGTGTGTCTTCTCTCGGACCTGACCAATTTTTATTGCGGAACCCTAGAAGACCTTATTTATTCACTTTGTCTTTTATTCCAAATAAACCAAACTACAAATAATAGTATCGTAACAAAAGCCATAAGTAAAGCAATGCCAATTTGATCGGTTATTCCTAAGAATAAATAGCCGATTCCAGCCGCTAATGCACTGATAAAGGCATATGGTAGTTGGGTGATTACATGATCCATGTGATCCGAACCAGCACCGGTTGAGGATAAGATCGACGTATCAGAGATTGGTGAACAATGATCTCCAAAGACAGAGCCTGCAAGCACTGCTGCCATTGCAGGGATCACATAAGATACATCATATAAAACAGCTATTTGTGCGGCGATCGGAAGCATAATTCCAAAAGTTCCCCATGATGTCCCAGTGGCTAATGCCATAAATCCGGCTAGAATAAATAATAATAAAGCTAAATAGTCAGGATTAAAGGCAACCTTATCGATTAATTGCGCCAAGAAACCACCAGTATCAATAATTTCAATGATGGCACCAATCATCCATGCTAATACTAAAATATAAATTGCTGGCATCATGGACAGTGTGCCCTTCCAGCTAATTTTCGCAATAGAAAGCTGGCGGTTTGGTAATCGTAAATAGAGCAACAATGCTGTTATTACAGAAAATAATCCTCCAACAAATAACGAGAGATTCACGTTCGTATTTTCAAAAAGCTTGAGCACCGTTGCCTCTTCATCTAATGCCATTTTGCCCGTTACTAACATAGCTGCAACCGTTGCAACAATAAGAACGGCAATAGGAATAACAAGATCGATTATTTTTCCATGCTTATTGAAAATATGAACTTCCTTTGCTTGTACTGCGGCTATATTCTTTGCAGGATCTAACACTTCTCCAGTACGAAGAGCGCGCTTCTCATGTTTTTTCATTGCCCCTATATTAATATTCAATAAGGCTACAAGAAGAACGAACACGATCGCTACTAGTGCATAAATATTATAAGGAATCATTTTCACAAATGCCTCTAATGGCTGATATTCGACGATTTCGTTTGCGACAAAAATAGAGCCTAGTGTGCCAATAATATAAGCGCCCCAGCTGGATATCGGTGTAATAACCGTTACAGGTGCGGAGGTCGAATCAATAAAATAAGCAAGCTTCGCGCGGGATATTTTATGACGATCGGTGACAGGTCTAGCTATTTGCCCTACTGCCAAGCTATTGAAATAATCATCAATGAAAATAAGGATCCCTAATGCAAATGGCATAATTTGTGCATTTTTTCGTGTTTTGATTTTATTTATTGCCCAATCCCCGAAGGCCTTGCTTCCACCAGATGCCGTCATAAAAACGGTCATGATACCAAGCAGGATGAGAAAAACTAATAAATAAAAATTCCCAACATTCCATCCATCTGTAGTATAAAAAATATCACGAAACACAAGCCATATTTGTTGTATCGCAAGAAGAATATCGAAATCATGTATGAGTAATGCACCAACGATGATGCCTGTTCCTAATGATAATAATAATTTCCTTGTCCACAGGACTAATACAAGCATTAATACTGCAGGAATTAATGAATAAAGTGTTCCTTCCAAATTGATAACCTCCACGTTCTTTCATTCCAATTGATACAGAAAAAAAAACAGCAATAGTATTTATTCTATCACTGTTTTATCTATCATATAATTTTACTTTTTATAGTGTACCAATTTCTTATCCATATGTCATCTGTTTTTTACTTTTCTTGCTCGATTCTTTTTCTTCTAGCAGCTGTTAGAATAACAAGACTAATCCCGATCACAAGTATCAATCCACCAATTAACAACCAGTTATACGTAAATGTAGCAGTATTAGGAAGGTAATGCTCCTCTGACGTCACTTTATCCGTTTTGTTTTCTTCATTCTTCACTATCGGTTCTTCCTTTTTTTCTTGTGCTACCTGATTGGTCGATTCCATAAGATTTTCTGGTAAAAAAACAGCAAACTTCGCTAATCGGGTACTATCTACTGTAAGCCAGCTCTGGTCTATCACACCGCCCATTTCCTTCCAGGAAGAGGAGTTTTGATCCCAATGGTATATTTGATGATCTTGATCTGGGTCTTCTAGTAAAAAGGATAGTTGAAATAGCGATGTAACAGCTTGACCTTCTTGTTCAAATATTACCTCATACACATTTGTCTCCGCTTGCTCTGCTTTTTCAAGCTCGGATGCTTTAACTTTGTTCATATACAAGGTTAGCGACTTATCTGTCTGGAACGATTTCAAATCAAATTTCAAACGAACATCCGGTTTTATAATATGAACTTGACTATTTCTATCCTTTAACCTCTTCAACTGTTCTGGTGAAGAGACAACTTTTGTCTGGTCCTTTTCCACTGGTACATGTAACTCTAGCACTCCATTGTCAGCTAAATTATTGGTGGCTTCCTCTTGTAGAAAAAACCCATCCTTTTCTGATACAAGATCTGTCGTAATGAAGCTTGCTAATCTCGTTACATGTAACTCATATAGCTCTTTTGTGCCGTCTTCTGCCGTTACCTCGATCTGGAAAAAATTATCGCCCGGTGCTAGCTTCTGAACTTTTGTGAGATCTTTTTCTCCATTTATCGTAACCGTTGCGGAACTGGAATGAGCAATTGGAGAAAGGGTCAGTTCTTCGATTGTCTCTGCTACTTCTACCTCATATTTTTTTACATCAGGAGAAAAGCTTGGCGTAAGCTTTCCATTATCTAGCTTCAAATCTTCTAGGCTGGCATCTGAGCTCTTTCCCAGTTCATAAGCTGCTATCGTTCCACTAACTTCATGTGCAACTAATAAAACTGGATTCCCTGTTGGACTTTTCTCTCCAGGAATAAAGGTCAATCCCTCTGGTGCAATATCTCCACTATCCCTTGTTACCTCCATATCTAATGACTGAAAATTTCTTGTTGTAAAATAGGAATCAAAAGTTGGCGCATTTGGATTTGTTAAATCATACACCATGATGCCACCTTGACGCTCTAAACCGATGAAGGCATAATCTGTTCCATTAACACGCCCAGTGATGACACTTTCTGGTTCTACGCCTTTATCATCACTCCTCGATTCAAAGCTATCGTCATCATTATTCGAATGAAAATAGGTTGGGTTAAATTCGGCTATATATCGTTCAAACTCAGATCCACTATCATATACGAGTTCCAGCGTATCTGCACTCCATAAGGAAAAAGAGCGTCCGCCAAAGCCATAGATCGCTTCGTACTTACCAGTTTCATTCATTGGATGAGAAATAGAGGTTTTTAAACGACCAAGCTGCTCTTCTTCAAACAATCCATTTTCGACTAAGCTATCTAATTCCTTTTGTGTATAACCTTGATATAGGTCTCCACGAAGCTCATATTTATCCTGTAAATCCTTCACACGAGCTTCCTCTGAAAAAGCATCCCAATCCTGGGCATCCCCTTCATTTGCTGTTAGGATATAGGATTTTCCGTTTATTTCGATCAAATCCATTCCATCCGGCTGATAAAGGGATAGAACCGGCCAATTACGGATATTGACCTGATCATCTTTATCGGAACCATCTAATTGATTGGATGAAATAGAATAATCCTTATACCCAAGGCTTTTCACTGTAGTAAATTTTCCTGTTATTAGATTTAGCTTGGCCATGGCATTTGCTTCCTGTAAAACAATATAAGCATAATCACTTGTTGGCTCTACGACAATGTATTCTGGTTCAAGATCCTCCGCATATGTACTTTCAGGGTGTACCTTTCGAACATCCTCTTCCACTATTTGGTTAGAAAATCTTGCAGTAGTGACTTTTAGCTCCACACCCTTTTTCACTCCACCTGACACATCAATAATGCTTACAGAGCCTTCAGGGTTTACTGAATAATCATCACTCGGCTCTCCTTCATTAGCAACTAAAACCTTTTTTCCATCAGGGGTAATTGTGACCATATCTGGTAAAGCTCCAACTTCTACTGTTGTTAGGACATCACCGGATGTAGTCAAAAAAACAACATGGCCTGGATTTACTTTATTCACTGCAGGAACGCTTATCGCAATAAAGCGACCAGCTGGATCGTTTACCACGCTTGTAACATCACCGGCTTCAATCCCTAAATCACTTAAGGTAATCCTCTTTAGCAAAGGGATTTCCTTCTTACCTTCACCGAGTACAGACAAATCCATGATGTCTAATGATTTCTCAGAACCATTAACCGAAAAAGCATGTTTAGTTGTAGGATCATATGCCACTATTTCTGTTCCACCATCATCGATCGGGGCACCACTGTTATACCTTCCGATAAAATTAACCGCTAGCGACTGTTCCTTATCCGAATAATAACTTAATTCATTCTCTGCTGCATTTATCATGAGTGGCTTGAAAGTAAAGATAGTAAAAAACAGACAACTAACGATGAGAGCACGAAAGAATTTCAACATAAAAGCTCCACTCCTCTATTTCATATATCTCTACAATTTTAACGCTCGAAAATGAAGCTATTATGTAGAAAAAGTAAAATATTTGTAAAGAACAAGGAAATTCCTCATTCATCTACGCGAAAGATTATTCAAGATATTCATTTCATTCTCGACAAAATTAAATGATGGAATTATTTCCTGGGGAATATTGTCACAATACGTAGTTTATTTAGAAGAGGATGTATATTTCCTTTCTTTAAAACACATTATAATGTGTGAGACAGATTGGGAAGAAGAGGTGAAGAAATGGAGTTTTGGAGAGCAATCGGATTAAAATTGTTATTTACAGTTATTACCATATTGTCATTGCTTGCTATTTTTAGTGAAGCAAATCTACGTAGTATGATAGGAATCACCCTATTTGTTTTTGCTGTTTCCTTTTTAATTGGTGATTTAGTTATTCTACGAAAAGTAAGTAGTATCACGGCTACCATTATCGATTTTCCTCTCTATTTATTGCTATTATGGATCTCTTGTGACTTTTTCTTATTTGCTGATATATTAGAAACATACGGCATTCCACTAATGGGGGCCACTTTTTTGACAATACTTGAGCCATTTGTTCATATAAGATTACGTTATGCAGCAAGAAAATCTAAACCTAACTTTTCCAGCCAAGCTTACCTAACGGAGTCTAGTCAGGAAATTATAGAAAAAGATGAGGAAAATGACTAGAGGTCCTCATCTTTTTTTCTTATGGTATCCAGTTGGCAATTTGCTCGGCCCTCACTCTCCAGCCTTCTGGGAATCCATTTGTAGCAATCATCTTTGCTATTGGCTGAACTCCGGCCAAATATCTGCTTAACACTTCTAGCGATTTAAAAATAAAGTCCAGACCATGACTTTTCAAAACAAAGACAGAATAATAACTTAATAATGAGAAATGGCAAATGCAGGCATCACTGTAGCTAGGTAATCTCAAAGCCAGCAGTCTTGTCTTCACTGTCGGTGCCAATGTCAGCCCAATTTGCATGCTTATCTATTTTATCTAGAGTGTTTTGGACACTGTCCGGAAGATTAAATGTTTTAGTTGCAGCTACCAAAACATCAAGATCAGCATGTCCAACAATTTCAATTGCTGTAAATCATTAGGAAATACCACTAATACTCCATGTACCAAAAGTAGCTTGTAAACCTTTTACTTAAGCTGCCGTCAAATTCTGTGCGTTCTCTTTCGAAATACACTATTCCCATTTAACTCCTCTCTTTTATTCTTACTTACACTTAAAGGAAGTTACAATTCGAAAAAAACAACCATATGAGTTATTTTTTCTGGTAAAGTTTAGGTTTTACTATGCAGCAATTAATTTATATGAGCAAATGTAAAAAAGGTGCTACTATCAGAGGAATCGATAGACAAAAAAGGGATTTCAGATATTATTTAGCAAATAAAAACCTAATTTCATTTCTTTAAGATTGAAATTAGGTTTAGTATCTAATAGTAAATATGTAACTCTTTTAATCCCTTTTTTGAGAGAAACTCCTTAGACAGAACTTATAAATCAAAGTTAGTAAAAGAAGTGATAAGTGTAGTAATGGTGCTAAACTTAAAATTACTACCGCTGTTTGTTCGTGAAGCATCATATTCCTATTAATTATAATCTGAATCACTAGGGCTATTGTAATAAAACCTAGCATTATATAATGTAAGATTTTATTGTTAGATGAAAAATATGCAACAAAGATAAAAAAGGTAGAAATAAAATGAAGAATTTGAACTTGCAGAGCTTCTGTTGTTGTAAATGAAATAGGGATGTCAGATGATATAAATACCTGATATAAAAATACCAAAATACCTAAACAATATCCCACTACGAACAATACAGATGAGAAAGTAATATTTCGATCTGAATTCATATCATTACCTCCAACTTTTAAAATTTTTCTTCCGTATTTGGAATAAACGAGTAAATTGTAAACAGACAGGCTATATAAGAAAGCCTATATCTGTATAAATTCCTATTTTCCGTTCTATAGTAATTTTTAAAGAAGATCCTAACACACTCATCAATGCTGCAATAGTAGCACCAGAAAATATTAAAATACCAGTGTTTTTAGTCTCTCCAAATTTTAACCAGTCATTTACTCGGTCCCAAATAAACAATAACTCACTTCCAATATCCCCCATTAAATCCTCCATCTTTATAGTGACAATGTTATTATAACTGCAAAGGTATTATAAACATATCTGAAAACAAAAAATGTTCACCAGAGTATGATTCCTTTCATTAAAAGAAAAGTAAGGGCTTGCTTAACAATACTCAGCTTCCAAAATCCAGTTGATGGCATCATTACTTTTCTAGAGATTTCTCTATTTTATCATGGTAAACTGAAGCTGAAATATAAATGATTTTCTTAGTAAAAAGAAAGGGGAACATAAGTGGACCAGCACATTAACATATTAGTAGTAGAGGATGATAATGATATTAACCAGCTTTTATGCAAAATTATTAAAAAAAGCAGCTATTTCCCACAACCTGCTTATTCTGGTACAGAGGCAATGATCTATTTAGATAAGCAAAAATGGGATTTGGTACTGCTAGATTTAATGCTTCCAGGCATGAATGGAGAAGAAATCCTAGAAATCATGTTTAAGAGATCTATTCCTGTCATCATCATTTCAGCAAAAAATGAACAAAAGACAAAAATTAATAGTCTTCGAGCTGGTGCAGATGATTTTATTTCAAAGCCATTTGATGTAGAAGAAGTATCTGCCCGTATTGATTCATTATTACGAAGATATAGATATAGTCATAAAACAAATAGAAGAAGCAAGTTGATGTATAAAGATATCCAGATTGATTTAGATGCCAAATCAGTAATAGTGAATGATATTACTCTACCTTTGACAGTCCGTGAATATGCGATATTAACCCTTCTTTTGTCATCTCCCCAAAAGGTCTTTTCAAAATCGAATTTATTCGAAAGTGTATGGAACGAACCTTATCATGGGGATGATAATACAATAAATGTCCATATGAGTAATTTACGGCATAAGCTCAGTAAGGCGAATCCAGAAGAAGAATATATAGAAACTATTTGGGGAATGGGATATCGACTGAAATCTTAAGGTTTTCTTAAGGTTTATCTTAAGCCTTTCTTATGGTTTAATGTTTATACTATTTTTAGTAGAGACAGGGAGGCTAATCATGATGAATGAATACATTTTAAGAACCAACAAACTCTCCAAAAAGTACAAAAATCATTTCGCACTGAAGGATATTGATATTACGATCAGAAAAGGAGAAATTTATGGATTCATTGGTTTGAA
The DNA here is from genome assembly GCF_055395245.1 of Gracilibacillus sp. JCM 18860. Classification (NCBI taxonomy): domain Bacteria; kingdom Bacillati; phylum Bacillota; class Bacilli; order Caryophanales; family Bacillaceae; genus Gracilibacillus; species Gracilibacillus sp. JCM 18860. The sequence goes on along the minus strand of NZ_AP043868.1, from coordinate 3,575,439 downwards.
TGGTGCAGGAAAATCAACGATGTTACGGTTAGTAACTGGACTCACCTTTCCAACAAGTGGATCTATCGAGTTATTTGGAAACGATAATCCAAAATATTTAAGAAGTGCACAAAAAAGAATTGGTGCGATTATCGAAAATCCAGCCCTGTTCTCAAATATGACTGCTACTGAAAACTTGGAGGTCCAAAGACTTCAAAAAGGTGTTCCTGGAAAAGAGTGTATTTATCAAACATTAGAGCTTGTGGATCTTAAGGAGACTGGTAAGAAAAAGGTGAAGGACTTTTCCCTTGGAATGAAGCAGAGGCTTGGGCTTGGAATGGCATTATTAAGTGATCCAGAATTCTTAATTCTTGATGAACCAACTAATGGATTGGACCCTATGGGAATTGTCGAACTGAGAAGATTAATAAAGAAATTAAATCGCGAAAAAGGACTGACGGTTTTAATTTCAAGCCACATATTAAGTGAGCTCCATCAGTTAGCAACGAGTTTCTGTATCATCCATGACGGAAAACGGTTAGAAGAACTTTCCTCAGAAGAACTGGACGAAAAATGCAGACAGCATTTACGAATTAAAGTCGATCGCCCAGCTCTAGGGGCTACAGTATTGGAAAACACATTAGCCACGAACGATTTTGAGGTAATGCCAGATGGGTCCATTAAACTATACGCTTATCTTGAGGATGTCGTTACCGTTTCGCGTGCATTAACAAACAATGGGCTTGTAATACAGCATCTCTCACAAAATGGGGACAGTCTGGAAGGCTATTTTTCCATGCTTATAGGAGGGGGAGAGCATGACTAATTTAATCAGGGTCGAAATTTTCAAATTAGTACAAAGCAAAACGCTTTGGTTACTCATTATAATCATAACAGGATTAAGTACACTGTTACATTCTCTAGTGATAACAGACTGGTGGCAATTATCGGGAACAGAGTTTGATCGAGCACAATTAAGTGAACTAAATGCATTATCGGCTTTTACCTTACCATTACTGTTTAGCTTCATCGTCAGTGCATTAGCTGGTTTTCATGTCTCAACCGAGTTTTCACAAAGCGGTGTAATCAAAAACCAAATAATAAGTGGTCATCATAGAGCCTACATTTATATGGCGAAATATCTTGTTTTTTCACTTGGCTCTATTATCGTGACCATACTAATACCACTTTTGACAGCAATTATTTTAGTCTTACTATTTGGCCACGGGGACCTTATAAACCTTTCCAATTTCACGTATCTAGGAAGAGCATTTAGTTTATTTACATTACAATTTCTATGTTTTACAGCAGTTGTGTTATGGATAGCTATTGGTACAGGAGATAGTGGACAAACCATTATTTTTACACTGTTATTATCCATTATAATGTTTATCATCGAAAAATTTCTAACCTATCCAGTTATTCAGCTGTTGTACGAGAATAGCTTCTTCTATCAATTTAGTGAAGTTTTCCACTATTCTATGACCACCGGTGAGATTCTAAAGTCGATTGTCATTGCCATCATATCACTAATTGTCATCCTTATCGGGGGAATGTTTGTTTTTAACCGAAAAGAAATCAAATAATGAAAGGTAAGCGGGTGGGAAGATGTTAGTTGTAACCATCATTATACTATGTGTAACTATTTATTTACTCAGTCGCTTCATTGCTTTTAAAAAAGAAGTGAAAAAGCTAACCAAACAGCTACAAATCTATCGTAATCGAAAAACTAATAAAAAAATCGATTTAGCCCTTTTCGATCAAGATATCGAAAACCTCGCATTCGAAATGAATAAGCTTATTGATTTGTACATGAACGAGTATAGAAAAAGAGTTCATTTTGAAAACGAGCAGCAACAGGCAATTGCGAATATGTCGCATGATTTACGAACACCATTAACTTCTATTTTAGGATACATTCAGATGGCTGAATCCAACAACGCTACAGATCTTGAAAAAAAAGAATGGTTAACCACCGCAAAAAATCGTGCCAAAAGATTGGAAGCATTGTTAAATGACTTTTTCGAGCTAAGCATTATCGAATCAAAGGACCATCTACTAGAAACAAAAACAATCAATTTGAGAAACCTTACCATTGATATCTTAATGAGCTTTTATGATCGTTTTAGTGAAAAAGGGATGGAACCCATCCTTCATTTGCCAAAACAGGATATATTCATTATCTCTGATGAAATAGCCGTTACGAGAGTGATGGAAAATCTAATTTCCAATGCCATAACCCACTCAGATGGCACTATTATGATTAGTTTAGAAGAAAAAGAATCAAAAGTAAGATTACTAGTTATAAATGACGCCTCTTCATTAACGGATAAGGATATCGAGCGAATGTTTGACCGATTTTATATGGCAGATCAGTCCCGTTCAGGCAAAAGCACTGGACTCGGCTTGTCGATTGCCAAAGCTTTAATGAAAAAAATGAATGGGACCATTTCTGGACGTTTAGATCAGGATCAGCTGTCAATCATCTGTGAATGGGAGTTAGCAAAGAATAAATGACCATGGGAGTGTACGATATGTGTAAGAAAATAGGTTTTCTTTTAATATTAATTATTTTGTGGAATCAACCTTTACTCGTTCTAGCGTCTGGGTCCTTCAATACATCAGAAGTGGATCAATATGTGACCAATTACCTTGAAAGAAATGGACTTCCTGGAGCTTCAATTGTAGTCGTAAAGGACGGTAAGCTAGTATACGAAAAAGGATATGGTCACGATTCTGATGGCAATCCCATCACAGAAAAGTCGTTGATGAGAATTGGTTCTGTTTCGAAAACATTTACAGCATTTGCTGTATTACAACTAGTGGAACAAGGTAAAATTCAGTTAGATGAGCCAGTAGTAAAATATCTATCAACGGTTAAACTCGATGATCCCAGATGGAAAGATGTAACGATACGACAGCTTTTAAGTCACACTTCAGGTCTACCGAATCCAACGATTGTCGCACCTGCTAATACGTTAAAGGAAGGTGTAAAACGGCTACAGGACTGGAAGCTTCAGTCAGATCCTGGAACGAAATATGCCTATAGCAATCCTAATTACTGGCTCCTAGCTTTTTTAGTAGAAAAAGTAAGTGGTATGGATTTTGTAGATTATCTTAACCAGCAAGTTTTCCAACCACTTGGGATGCATGATTCCTTTACAGCTATAAATTCTGGGGATTTTGTAAAAGGATTACCTAAAGGATATGTAACTGCTTACGGAACTGCCATACCTTGGAAAGAGCTTGAAAAAATGTTCATGGGGTCAGGAGGCGTAGTTTCTACAGCATCAGATATGGGAAAATGGCTTTCGATGCATACGAACCAGGGGAAACACCAAGCAGGAGAACAGCTATTATCACAAAAGCTATTAGATGAATCCTATTCTTCACAACCTGGGAGTGAGAAATATGGACTTGGCTGGTCCTTAAGTTCTTCCAATACAAAGCCTGCCCGTCTATCGCATAGTGGTGCGTTAACGACTTATCAAGCACAACAAGATATCGTGCCGAGTAGCGGTTACGCTGTAGCAGTTTTACTCAATAGCTTTACCCCTACACTTGAGCACGCTTATGAAATTAGTTCAGGAATTATTCAACTAACAGAGGAACAAAAACCAGAATTAAAAGCCCCTGTCCCAACAATTATTGACCTTTCAATCGGTTTCCTTACAGTGATTTGGTTAGTTCTGGGGATAAGAGGAGTTCTACGAAGCGGAAAATGGGTGGCTAAACGACAAGAACAACCGGCTTGGAGATTTTATGCAAGACTCACCCCTCAAATCGTTCCTGTTCTCGGGATTGGATGGTTGTTCTTTATTGTTCCAGCTTTACAAAATAATAGTTCAACCACAACCGACGCATTCGGCCTCTACCCTGCTGCCATGGTTCTATTATCGATCATTTTTATCACAGGAGGCTGTTACCATATGGAGAGTGTTTTATAAGGTAAGGCAAAATAGGAGACTTTAACTTTCATGCAAGATAAATATAGATAATGGTCAAAAAAGAAAGAATGGTAGAATAGAACTCCAATTTTATGGTAGTTCTATTTTTTATATTTATTTCTCTGTCTTTCTTTGATAGAAGATATGCCATTTCTTTCACTTCTAATCATTATAGGTCTATAATATCATGAAACACTCTTGAATATTTAGGTTTATATAACTATAATAATAAGGGTGGCATACGCAATTAGTATGACTTAGAGAGTGAAAGCCTGAGTAAACAGTAATTTGTTATAATCATAATTACTTATTTGAAAGTGATTTTGATAAAAATAAAAAAAGGAGGACTAAATATGAAGAGAACAACAGAATTTGTTCTAGGATTAATAGGTGGCATTTTTGGCTTTATTGGTGCTATTTTAGCACTATTCGTTGGAGGAATCGATGCTGCATTCAGCAGTGATGGAACAAGTGAAATAACAGCCTTAGGTTGGCTAGCATTTTTCTTCTCTGCTTTAGCCATTGTTGGATCCGTTCTTGTTAAATCGAAGGCCAAAGCTGGTGGCATTTTATTAATAATATCTGCTATTGGAGGTATCATCAGTATTTCAATGTTCTACTTAGTTCCTGCTATTCTAATAATTATTGCAGGGTTTATGGGATTATTCAGAAAAGACAAACAAGAAAAAAAAGAATCAGTAGCATAAATTTTAGGGGGTAAAAGTACATTGAAAAAATTATTTCATATCGCAATGGTATTATTTTTTGTTTTTTTATTAACTGCATGTGGAGAATCAGAAATTGAAAAAGTAGATTCAAAAACAACTGATGAGTCTACTGAAGAAAATAGTAACGAAACTACGGAGAAGAAAGAAGCGCCAGAAACACAAAATCTCTCTATTGGTGATACTGTTGATTTTGATGGTGTAAAACTCACGTTAAATGAAGCTAGAATTGAACCAGGTGGAGAATTTGATCAGCCACAAAATGACCAATTTATTGTTGTTAATTTGACTGCTGAGAATACTACAGAGGAAGAACAGGTTATTTCATCCATCATAAACGTCGAGTTAAAAGATAGTGAGGGTTATGCATATAGTACCACCTTTCTGACAGAAGGGATAAAAGCACAGTTAGACGGATCAATTGAGCCAGGCGGTACTCTACGTGGTGAAATCCCGTTTGATGTCCCTACATCTGATACGTATGAATTACATTTCTCGAACCCATTTACTTCTGGTAAAGCAATTTGGAAGATACCTTCTGACCAATTAGTAAAATAGTAACGAGGCGCACATCACGTGCGCGCTCGTGCTAGCAATATGCAAAAAATTATCTCACCTTCAATAGAATCTTCCCGATATTCTGATTCGCTTCCATTCTCTCATGGGCTTTCTGTACCTCTTCTATAGGAAATACCGTATCGATAATTGGTTGAATACGTCCATTTTCGAATAGTGGTAGGACCCTTGATGAAAAATCCTCTGACAGCTCTGCTTTGTATACATCACTACGAGGTGTTAGTAATGTCCCCGTTAGTTGAACTCGTTTTGCCATGATGTCCATAAGTCGAACCTTTTCCACAGTACTACCACCAAGCACACCAATTAAAACCCATCTTCCATCGACCGCAATGCTTTGGTAATTTCTCTCCCAATAGCTGGCTCCAATAAAATCTAAAATTAAGGAAACACCTTTTCCATCTGTCTCTTTTTTCACTTCTTCTTCAAAGTCTTGTTCCTTATAATTGATGGTAACGTCGGCTCCAAGCTCTCGACATACCTTTAATTTATTGGCAGATCCTGCTGTTACCAGCACCTGGGCCTTGCTTAACTGTTTGGCTAGTTGAATCGCAGCAGTTCCAACTCCGCTTCCCCCTGCATGGATAAGAACTGATTCGCTCGCTTGCAGCTTACCGATCCAATATAAGGTTTGGTATGCCGTTAAAAATACCTCAGGAATGGCCGCCGCCTCTTCAAAGGATAGGGAGTTAGGAATCTTGATCGCCCGTTTCGCTGGCATAATCGCATATTCCGCATAGGCTCCACCATTAACAAGTCCCATTACACGCTCTCCAATTGAAACCTGAGGATCAGAGGACTCCACGACAACTCCCGCTACCTCAATTCCTATAATAGGATTCGTCGCATAGCCTGATTTTCCCTCTCGTTGAAGTATATCTGTTCGATTAATGGCTGTTGCATGTACTTCAATTAATAGCTGATTTTCCTCTATTGTTGGCTTCGGTCTCTCTACATATGCTAGTTGATCAGCTCCCCCAGGATTTATCGCTACTACACCTTTCATTTATGGAACACTTCCTTCCAACATCCACTTATTGAAATATTTGCTTCACTTTTTCATAGCTTTCTAATGTGCCAATATCGATCCTTTTCCCTTCAAAAGTATATCCATAAACATCCTTTTGTCTAATAAGCCATGGGATAAAGTGACCAGGTGCATCTGGATTATTTCCTTCTTCTAGATATTGTTTAATGAGCGGGGTTGTCTCTTTTTTGTATAGATAAAAAGGTGGAGCCGCTAGACTTGATTTTGGTATTTTAGGCTTCTCTTCAAATGACAACACCTTTCCGCTTTGATCCACTTCGACAACCCCTGTATGCTGTAACTCTTTTAGGCTACCCAATGAGTGAACAGTTATACAATCCGTTCCTTTAGCAAAAAAATAATCGATAAAATCGGTTAAAGCAAATTCGAATAAATTGTCCCCTGCTAAAATTAATAGATCATCATTGATTTCTTTTTCCTCTAATACGAATTGAAGATCTGCTATCGCACCTAAGCGGTTTTCATTAGAGGTTGTTTGATCATTGACGACTATAATTTTCTTTTTCCCATTATACCGATCTGCCCATGTTAAGAAATCTTGATAAAATCGAGCATTCGTGACAATGAACACTTCATCGATTATTTGTACATCATCTATTTTATCGATAATGTAATCGATAATCGTTTTTTTCCCGATCTTTAGTAAAGGTTTTGCCGTATGCTTTGTGAGTGGATAAAGCCTTGTTGCATAACCGGCTGCTAAAATAATTGCTTTCATCATTGTCACCCCTCTTCTACTTGCTCTATCAATCTTGCTCCATCACCAATTTCACAAAAATAAACCTTGTACTGATCTTTAAATTTTGGATGCTGTGTTGGATAGATCGTTTCGATCGCATGTTTGATTTGCTGCTTATATTTAGGATTAACGAATCCAATACAACAACCTCGATAGCCTGCTCCACTGAATCTTGCACCATAAACACCATTTAATTCCTTTAAAATTTGATAAATCGTAACGAGCTCTGGACAACCACATTCATATTGATCAATCGAGCTTTGACCTGAAGCAAACATTAGCTGACCAAATCGGTGAATGTCCCCAGCTGACCAAGCCTTGATCCCTTCTATTACTCGTTCCTGTTCTGTATAGTAATGGTCCAATCTTTTTTGAAATCTACCAGGAACTTGATCTCGATATGTGTGATAAATTTGATCTGGAATATCACGAAGTTTAACCTCCGCAAGATTCGTTTGATTAAGCGTACCTAATTCCTGTAAAAGCCAACCACCAACTCGACATTCATCCACTCGATTATTGTAGTCTGTACTAATTAAAGACTTACTAACACCTGAATAGACAACGATCACCTCAAATTCAGGCATATCGTTAGGTCTATCCATTAACTGATGATTTCCCATTTTACAATCAACAGTCAAGAGATGCCCTTTCCTACTTAATAAATTCGCTGATTGATCAAGAATCCCATTTTTTAGCCCGATATAGCTCGTTTCTACATCATGACTATAGTAAACGAGGTCCTCCTTTTTTACCTTCAATTGATTCACATGACATAGTGCCAATAAATAGGCGGTAGTTACAGCAGCGGAGGAACTTAATCCTCCAATTGGTAGCCTGCCACTAATTACGGCACGAAAACCTGTCGTTAATTTCTGATCCTTGCTTAAGGCAAGCACTGCACCTCGTGCATAATTTCCCCAAGAGCCTGGTAGCATTTCCGGGACACGATCAATATGGAAATACTCTTCATCAGGAAAATCAGCACTTTGAATCCGAACATAACCATCATCACTTGCAGAAAAAACCATCTCTACATTTTCATCTAAAGCGAGTCCTGTCACGATACCGCCTTGATGATCCACATGTGCACCTAATGGACATATCCTTAATGGGGAAAGAACAGCGCTTAATGTGTCATCTCCATATACATCCTTATATAACTGTATTAACTCATGCATTTTTATCCCTCTTTACTTTCCTTTGAGATGTGGAGAATCTGGCATTAGTTGCATGAATTCAATCCTATTCCCATCAGGATCTGTTGCCCAGCACTGGTAATTGTGATCGACACCTTTTGTAGGCTCCACATCTAATGGCCAGCCTTTCTTGTTCAAGTGATCCGCTATCTGGTGAATATCCTCCACCTCTAAGCATAGATGATGATAACCAGCAGCATTTTCTGGCTGAAGATTGCCATCCTTCCCATGGTAGAAAAGCTCGATAAATTGCCGTTCACTAATTTTAAGATAGACAATCCAAGGTTCATCCTGTTCATTATGGAGTTCAAACGCTTTTTCCAGTCCTAGTACATCACAATAAAAGCTTAACGATCTTTCCATATCCCGCACAAAATAAGCTGTATGACCAATTCCCTTTATCACCATAGATTCCTCCTCTATTTTTAGCTAAATCGTATCATAACTGTCTTCATGACGCCATTGCTTTTTGCTTTAATGGGGACGACTAACAAATCTTAATCGTACTAGCAAGCCTAAATAGATGGCCATCGATGAGAAAATAGAAAATGCTGCAGTTAAATAAATATAATCATAATCAAATAAGAAAGCGATTTGTCCGAATACAATGGCGCCAATACCTACACCAAGATCAAAAAACGAGAAAAAAGTAGCATTTGCCATCCCTTTTCGATTGGTGCTTGCTTTATCAATCGCCCACGCTTGTAATGCTGGTTGAACGGTACCAAAGCCTAATCCATAAAGTGCTGCAGCTAAAAACAGGATGAAGGAATTGGGTAACCAAAATAACAATAGCATGGCGATAAGAATCAAGGAGGTTCCCGGTAGGAAAACGACGATATGTCCATAACGATCATATAATCTACCAGCGAAGGCTCTAGTAATCATTAAGAAAAGTGCATAAATAAGAAAGTAGACCTCAATGCCAGCAATGCCCTCCTGCTCTGTATATAAAGGTAGATAAGAAGCAATCCCTCCAAATGCGGTTGTAATAAAAAATAATAGAATCGATGGCTGTAGGGCTGTCTTTTCAAAAAGATCAAATCTAGCTTTTTTTATCTTCTCACGGGATTCTACTTTTTTATATGTAATCTGAGTAGAGAGAATAAAGGCAATGATTCCAAGACTTGACGCGATTAAAAACAACACCGTAAAGGAGGTGACTCCATATAGGGACAGACCAAGAGCTGGACCGATAGCCAGTGCAATGTTACCAGATAAACCGAAATAGCCCATCCCTTCTCCTCTTCGCTTCTGTGGAATGAGATCTGTTGCAATAGTGCCAGTAGCTGTTGTCGAATAGCCCCAACCGATTCCTTGAACACAACGAATAAAAAATAACAGGATAACACTAGAAATAAAAGCAAAGGAACCAACAGATAGAACAAATATCCCTAAGCCTAGCATGTACACAAATTTTCTCCCTACTGATTCTAGGGAATGCCCTGCATTCGGACGAAATAACAATGCTGAAAAGGTAAACACACCAGTAATAATTCCAATCATTTGATCATTTCCACCAAGGTGCTGCACAAATAAAGGAATGGTTGGTAGTGTCATCTGAAAGCCTAAAAATATAAAAAAATTTGCCATACAAATGAGGGCAAAATCCTTCGTCCATATTTTTTCTTTTTTTACTTCCTTTTCTAGAAGTTGCATTTATCTTACTCCTTTTTTTCGATACTCGAAATATATTTCTATTGTACAACAGATAGGTGGAAGTTAAAAACGAAAGGGCTTGCAAAAAAATCCCTGATAATTCCCTTAATTAACCATTGACATACCTAGCATCAAATGCTAAAGTTAAGCATATTAAAAATCTAATATTAAAGTAATTCACTCGGAATTATATACAAAATAACGTCTTATCAAGAGAGGTGGAGGGACTGGCCCTTAGAAGCCTCGGCAACCATTAAGTGGTATTTACTTAATACAGGTGCCAATTCCATCTAAGCTATGCTTAGAAAGATAAGAGAGCGGATCATGATGACCAAAGTCTCTCTATCTTTTATAGAGGGACTTTTTTTATTTCACTTAAAAGGAGTTAAAGACAATGGGGACTATTCTTCTCGACGGAAACCGAACACCTTTTGGAAAATGGAAGGGTGGATTGGCAAACTATTCAGCAACAGAATTAGGAGCTTCTGCCTTACATGCCTTAATTCAAAAAAATACAGAAGCACACCATCCAGATGGCGTCATTCTAGCACAAGTAATCCAAGCAGGAGCGGGGCAGAATCCCGCAAGGCAGGTGGCTTATCAAGCTGGCATCGATATTTCGACTCCAGCTATTACCTTAAATAATGTCTGTTTGGGGGGGCTTGCTTCGATTGCAGATGCTTCCAGAAGAATTCTGTTAAATGAAGGAGATTATTATGTGGTAGGTGGATTTGATTCGATGACAAATGCTCCTCATACCATTCCCGTTAGACTCGGTACAGGAATTGGGAACACGGAGTTAACAGACAGCCTATTACATGACGGTTTATGGTGTGCGCTAAGTGATCAGTCGATGGGTGTATTAACAGAGAAGCACAATCAAATCTATCAAATTAACCGCCAAGAGCAAGATGAATATGCTTTTCTATCTCAACAAAGAGCAGCTAGAGCTCAAACAGACAAATTGTTTCAAGCAGAAATTGCACCGATTGAGAATGTCTTAGCGAAAGATGAAGGCATCCGTGAGAATACTAGTCTTGAAAAGTTAGCGAGCCTCTCCCCTGCTTTTACGAAGAATGGAACGATTACAGCAGGCAATGCCTCCCAAATGACAGATGGGGCAAGCTTTGGAATCATCACCTCGGAGCAAAAGGCAAAAGAACTAGGGCAACAGCCACTTGCTAAAGTCATGGATTGGACAGAAATAGCAGGGCCTGACACGAGCTTACAAACAAAGCCAGCAAAAGCAATTGAGCAATTGCTCCAAAAAAACGACCTAACAATAGATGATATTGATTTGTTCGAAATCAATGAAGCATTTGCTAGTGTCGTGATTGCAAGCTGTCGTGAACTAAACATCGATTACAGTAAAGTGAATGTCAACGGTGGTGCTATCGCTATTGGACATCCACTAGGTGGCACTGGTCTTCGTCTCGTATTAACCCTTGCCCATGAATTAAAAAGACGTGGAGGTGGGCTTGGTATTGCTTCCCTTTGTGGTGGTGGCGGCCAAGGTGGCGCTATTTTAATAGAAGTATCCAATTAGAAAGGAGATTTTTTCATGAGTACCCGTTTGTTAAATCAATCCCCTTATTTGTGGGAACCAACAGAAGAACAAATCCAAGCTTCACATATACAAGCATTTGCCAAATTTTGTGGGCAGTCTCTTTTTCCTTATGATCGTTTCCATCGCTGGTCGATTTCCCATATCGGCGATTTTTGGTCCCATGTTTGGGATTATGCAAAAGTGATTGGAAATAAAGGAGAAACCATTTACACCCCTGCTGAGTCGATGGCAGACGCCACCTTCTTCTCAGAAGCGACACTTAACTTTACCGAAAATCTATTACGTGGACCGGATGAAAGAATAGCTGTTTATGAGGCAAATGAGACTGGTGTCACACGTTCTGTCACAATGGGAGAGCTACGAACACTCGTCGCGAAAGCACAGAGAGGTTTAATCGATTTAGGTGTTCAAAAAGGAGATCGTGTCGCAGGTGTAACGACAAATAACCTTGATGGATTAGTGGCTGTACTTGCGACAGTTTCCATTGGTGCAATCTGGACGTCTTGTTCTCCAGACTTTGGTGTAAAAGGAATGGTGGACCGTATCGGACAAGTCAATCCGAAGCTTCTTATCACTGCCTTACATTATCAATATAAGCAAAAGTCTTATCAAATTTCAGAAAAGATCACAGATGTTTGTAACCAAATGAAAAGTATTGAAAAAATCGTGACCATTACAGGAAAACTTAACACAGTATCAGCAGAAACTATTTCGTGGGATCAATTGCTCGATAATCGTGCTACTAAACCTAAATACGAGTCATTTCCTTTTGATCAACCACTTTATATTCTCTATACATCTGGAACAACAGGCTTACCAAAAGCCATTGTACATTCAACAGGCGGAACGTTATTACAGCATGTAAAGGAGCATCAATTACACAGTGATCTTCAACCTAATGATGTCCTATTTTGGTATTCCAACACTGCATGGATGATGTATCCATGGCTTATTTCTGGCTTAGCAAGTGATGCATCCATTTTATTATATGATGGCTCACCGATCACCAAAGAATCGCTCACCCATCTATGGGATATTGCCGAGGAAGTTGGATTAACTCATTTTGGCACAAGTCCTAAGTACTTAGATACCTTAATGCGTGCAGGTGTTCATCTTAAAGAAACCCATTCTTTACCCAGACTGAAAAGTATTCTTTCATGTGGTGCACCATTAGCAGCAGAGCAATATGATTGGATTTATGAAACGATCAAAGACGATCTATACCTTGCTTCAATATCTGGTGGAACAGAAATTATGGGCTGCTTCGTGATGGGAACAATCGCTCACCCGATTAAACGTGGTGAAATTACTTGTAAAGCACTCGGGATGGCAGTAGATGTTTTAGATGAGCGTGGTGCCTCTGTCTTTGCACAAAAGGGAGATTTAGTTTGTACACAGCCTTTTCCAAGCAAGCCGCTCACCTTCTATGGAGAAAATGGTGATCAACGCTATCGTGACAATTATTTTTCCAAGCGTCCTGGAATTTGGACACACGGAGATTTTGCGGAACAAACAATTGACCAAAGCTTTATTATTTATGGACGTGCAGATACGACCTTAAATCCTGGCGGTGTTCGGATAGGTACAGCAGAAATTTACAGAATTATCGAACAAATCGAACAAATTAAAGATTCCATCGTGTTTGGATTACCTTGTGAAAATGATGAGGAAATTGTCCTATGTATCGTAGCGGATGAATTAACGAAGGAATTCGCGCAAGAAATACGCCAGCAAATTCGTTCAAAGGCCTCCCCAAGACACGTACCGAAGCGAATTTTTCTAGTAGATGAAATTCCCTACACAATTAACGGAAAGAAAGTAGAAGGTGCTGCCAAAACAGAATCGATTGGACAAGAAGTAAAAAATAAAGCATCACTAAGCAACCCGCATAGTTTACGACACTTTACGAGATTAACGGAAAAGGAGTGCTTCTAATGACGAAAAGACCAAAAGGTGCAATCATCGGTGTCGGCGAATTAAAGCCTACGAGATACTCTGAAGGAAAAACAACCCTTAGTCTCCTAACAGAAGCAGCTCTATTAGCAATAAAGGATGCTGGTATTTCGAAGGAGGATATTGACGGATTACTCGTTGGACCACAGGTTGGCGAAACACCTCAGCATGTACCAGCAACAGTCTCAGAATATATTGGGCTAGAACCAACGATGTCCAATACGGTGGATCTAGGTGGGGCAACAGGTGCTGGAATGGTATGGCGTGCTGCTGCAGCAATTGAAGCAGGAATGTGTGAAACCGTCCTTTGTGTGCTAGCTAACAAAAATGAAAAAGGTGAAGCATTGCGCTCCCCTAACAGAAATCCCATTCGAGAATTTGATGTTCCTTTTGGTGCATCAGGAGCTAATACCTCCTATGCCTTACTAAAGCGCCAGCACATGGAGGTTTATGGCTCGAAACAAGAGGATTTTGCCCAAATTGCCTATTGGGCAAGAAAAAACGCACAGCTTAACCCCAACGCCATTTTTTACGGAAAGCCATTGGAGGTAGAGGATATTTTAAATTCTCCTATTATCTCGGACCCTCTCCATTTATTGGAAATCGTCATGCCTGTGGCAGGTGGTGCTGCTGTGATTGTTACCTCTGAGGAAAAAGCAAAAAAAGCAAAAAATAAACCTGTTTATCTAAAAGGTGCAGGAGAAAAAATTACACATCGAGCGGTGAGTCAGGCTCCAGCAATTGATGCTTTGCCGTTTGGTTACTGCATTCCACATGCATTAAAACAAGCAGAAATAGCGATCTCGGACATCGACCTTTTATCCTTATATGACTGCTACACAAGCGTTGTTGCGGTGACATTAGAAAGTACGGGGCTGTGTAAGCCAGGGGAATTCGGTGATTTTGTCCAAAAGCATAGCTTCGGTCATGATGGAGATTATCCTTTGAATACACACGGTGGTCAGCTCGGATTCGGACAAGCCGATTTAGCCGGAGGAATGTCTCATGTGATTGAAGCAGTTATTCAGCTTCGTGGTGAGGCAGCAAACAGGCAAATCGCTCATGCAAAAAGGGCACTCGTAACAGGAAATGGAGCAACATTAAGTGAAACAACGGCACTAGTGTTAGGAGGAGAACAATGAGTTCAGCACCAAATATATCATTACCAAAGCCTACGATTACCCCAATCAGTCAGCCTTTTTGGGATAATCTGAAGCAAAAGAAGCTAAGCCTTCAAGTGTGTCAGTCATGCGATAAGTGGATTTTTTACCCGCGTCACCATTGTCCATACTGCTTTGGGACTTCGCTTGTTTGGCGTGAAGCCTCAGGAAAAGCAAAAATCAAATCATGGAGTGTCGTACAACGAGCAGGACACCCTGCATGGCAGGAGAGAACCCCCTATGTAGTGGGAGTTGTCGCGCTAGAAGAAGGACCATCAATGCTAACTCATTTATGGGTAGACCAAAAGGATTTAGCATACCAAAAGGAAGTAGAGATTTCCTATGAAGAGATCAACCAACACGTATTACCATTTTTTAAGCCTCGCTCAATCGAATAGAAAGGAGGAAACCAATTGATTTTAACATACTTTATTTTCGTTGCTGGATTTTGGATTCTTGGATTAATTTTATGGAAGATTATTTATTCAAAGAAGGGAGAACAATAGATTATGCTTGCAAGCTCTAGTTTATTACTTTGGACTGTTATTATTTTATTAGTTGTTTATTTTGGTGTAGTTACATGGATTGGAAAAAGAGGTAGTGCTCATAGTAAATCAATGAATGGATTTGCAACAGCCAGAGGAAAGGTGAATCCTTGGCTTGTAGGGGCTAGTTTTGCCGCATCCTATTCTAGTGCAAATTTATTCATTGGTGTACCAGGCTTAGCTTATCAATATGGTACATCTGTGCTTTGGTATACACTTGGATGCTTCGGTGTTTCATGGGTGGCCCTATTGTTATTCACGAAGACCTTTTGGCGCTATGGCAAGAAATTCGGTCGAGTATCCACACTGCCTGAATGGCTCGGGAAACGATATAACTCGAGAGCACTACAAGTGCTTGTTACGATTTTAATCCTGTTTAATGTCTATTATATTGTAGGACAAAATGTCGGACTTGCTACCATCTTTGAAACAGTGATCGGCATCCCCTACTTCTGGGGAATTATTATAGGGGTAACGATTACGATTCTTTATATCGGTCTTGGTGGGGCTTATGCTCAAATGATTACAGATGGTATTCAAGGGATTTTAATGGCGATTACTTCCATTCTAATCGTTATCTCCCTGTTTTGGACTATAGGGGGAGGCCTTGGTGTATTTGGCAAATTAACGGATGGGCTGAATGCCATCGATCCGAATTTAACTGGTGCTGTTGGTGCAGATGGTCCTTACAATAGTGTGCTGGCCATCATGGCTGTTCAATTTTTACTATTTAGTTTTATTTTAATGCCACACTTATTAAACAAGGTGCTATCGATCGAGACAGAGGAGGAATTAGCTCCATTTACCCTATCTGCTGGTTTAGTGTTATGTGTTATTTCCACACTTATGGTCATTGGCGGGCTTGCAGCAAGAGTATTATTTCCCAACTTGGAAAGTGTCGATGCAGCCATCCCAGTCTATGTACTAGAATCATTCCCTAGTATTATTGCAGCAATTATGATCGTTGGGATTATATCGGCTATACTTTCTAGTACGGATAGTCTTTATTTAGGGGTGACGACTAGTATTGGGAATGACTTTTACCGTGTGCTAGCACCAATTCTTTCATCGAAAAAAATAGCTGAAAAGGAATTAGAAAGAAAATCACTAAATGTCGCGAAGGGATCCCTTATCTTTGTTGGGCTACTCTCCTTATATTTTTCCTTGGAGCGCCCAGATTCTCTATCCTTTCTAATACAGTTTAGTTTCTCAGCGATTATCTCTGGTATCATTGCACCAATCACCTTGGGCTACTTTTGGAAAAAGGCGAATAACTATGGAGCGATTGCTGCTCTCATTACTGGGGCCAGCTTATATGTTATCTTCACATCCTATGAAATCATTGGCAACATCTATCTAGCGATGTTCTTCAGTTCTGTAGCAGCCTTTGCTGTA
Source organism: Gracilibacillus sp. JCM 18860 (assembly GCF_055395245.1). Taxonomy (NCBI): domain Bacteria; kingdom Bacillati; phylum Bacillota; class Bacilli; order Caryophanales; family Bacillaceae; genus Gracilibacillus; species Gracilibacillus sp. JCM 18860. Next base: position 3,558,947 of record NZ_AP043868.1, on the reverse strand, counting down.
ATGGGAATCATTAGTGGATTAACGGCAAACGAAAGCCATGAGGATCTCGTCTTAAAAAAGACAATTTAATATATGCCCTAAGCGAAAAGAGTCGATTTATTCTTCGACTCTTTTTTTGCGTCTCAGACTCTATTTAATTTACTTCCACAGCTATCTCGAACGACAAGCTTTGTTGGAACGACTACTTTTAATGGGAGATTTCTTCCATTAATTTTATCCAATAAAAGCTTTACGCCTGTTCTCCCCATCTCTTCTGTATAGACTTTAATGGTAGTTAACGGCGTACTTGTAAATTGGGCCATTTCAATATCGTCAAAGCTTACAATCGCAATGTCCTCAGGCACTCGCAAATTCGCCTCTTGAATGGCTCTTAACGCACCGATTGCCATAGGATCACTTGCAATGAAAAAGGCCTCTGGTAAGTCTCCTCTATTGATCGCCTTTTTCATTAATTGATATCCATTCGAAATCGTAAATTCTCCTATAAAAACATGATTGGGATTATAGGTTCCATACTGTTCCATCATCTTTCTGAAGGTTTTCTCTCGAGGGTCTTCTACATTGGTATAACCAGTATAAGTGTGCTCTAATTGCTTTCCTCCGATAAAACCGAGTTGTTGATAGCCATTCTGAAATAAATGATGAATGATGTTACTTGTCGCTACTTCAAAATCAATGACAACAGAATCAAACGTCTCTTCATCTGGTGCATAGTCAATATAGACAATATTTTTTATTTTCTCTTTTGCGTTTTGAATAGCTTCTGGTCTGAACCTTCCTACGATAATTAAACCATCGAAATCGTCTGTTAACTGACTTGCTTGAAATGATTTAATCCGGAACAGCTCGGTAACATGGATTCCGTGCTGTAAGCATTCCTTTTCAATACCTTGTCGGATTGGAAGAAAATAAGGATCGTTCAATTCCTCCTCTAGTGATTGGCATAAAATAATTCCTATTTTTATTTGATTCGTTTTATCTGCTGATTGCTGCTCGAATCTTCGCTCTCTCACCGTTTTATAGCCAAGCTCCTTGGCTGTTTCGAGAATACGCTTTCTTGTATCAGGTGCAACCGATAATGTTTGATCATTATTTAACACTCTAGAAACGGTTGTTGCTGATACGTTGGAGCGTAATGCAATATCTTTTATCGTAGCCATATAAACAACCTCACTAATATATGTTTTTCTCTTCCTATTAGTATAACACTAATCTTTGATAACTTACTTACCTATTAGAAGTTAACGAGAGGAATAGATGACTTTTGGATCAGTTGATAGATTTGTAACAATATAGTGAGACTTCCATCAGTATAGATTTCTCCTCCTACCACCGATGGCTCGCATCTGTCAGCCTTTGTATAACTTATCAATCTTATATGACTAATGATAGAAAATCCCCACTATCCTTTACTAGCATAGTGGGGCTAACCTAGAGCATATAGTATCTAACCTTTTATACCTGTAAGTGTTACACCTTCGATAATATGTCGTTGTGCAAAGAGGTAAACGATAATAACTGGCACTACCGATATCGTTGCTCCTGCCATCATATAGGACCAATTTGTAACATATAAACCTTTGAAATTGTTAAGCAATAATGGAACGGTGAAATTTTCCGGTGTGGACAAATAGATTAATGCGTCAATGAAATTGTTATATGTCCCCATAAAGATAAAGATACCGACTGCAGCTAATGCAGGACGTATCAGCGGCAAGATCACACTCCAATAGATGCGAAATGGATTGGCACCATCCATCACTGCTGCTTCCTCTAACTCCTTCGGTATCCCTCTGATAAACTGGCGTAATAAAAAGACCGCAAAAGCATTGAATAATGCTCCAGGCACAATGAGCGTTAAATGAGTATCTAGCCAATTAATCTTATCCATAATTAAATATAAAGGAATCATCGTTACCTGTTTTGGAATCATCATAGTTGCTAGGAACAGGATGAACAATAAGCCAGAACCGCGAAAACGGAGCTTCGCAAATGCATAGGCAGCCATAGACCCTGTAAAAAGCTGGGCGACCACGACAACTACCGTAATGTAAAAGCTGTTCCAATAAGCTCTTCCAAATGGCATGGCCGTAAAAGAATCAACATAGTTTGACCAAACGATTGGGTCTGGTATCCAAACAGGTGGTACGGCGAATATTTGAGACATGTCCTTCAATGAACTACTAATCGTCCATAAAAAAGGAAAAACCATAATTATCGCGCCAATTGTTAAGGCAATGTGTAACAGAATTCTAGATGGTGCGATTTTTTTCTTTGTCTTCGCCACTGGTATCACTTGATTGATGGATTGTGTATTAGTCTTCATAATGGACCCACCTTTTTTGAAGCTTGAATTGAACAAGAGTAAAGATAAGGATTACTACGAACAGTATCATCGCTGCTGCAGAGCTTTCGCCAAAACGAAAATCTACAAAAGCATTATCATAAATGTGAAATACCATCGTATAACTCGCTTTACCTGGACCTCCATTTGTCATAACAAAGGCTTGATCAAACACTTGGAAAGAACCGATAATTGCCATGATCGTGACAAAAAAAGTAGTCGGTGACAGCATTGGGAGGGTAATCTTAAGAAATTGCTGAAATTTAGAGGCTCCATCGATCTCCGCAGCCTCATAATAAGATTTGGAAATCCCTTGAAGTCCTGCTAGAAAAATCACCATATTATAGCCAAGCTGCCACCAAATACTTAAAATGGCAATGGAAATCATGACAAGATTCGTATTAGTTAACCAGTCAGGGCCATTAATACCGATCATGGCTAAAACTTGATTAAGAATCCCCAGGTCTCCATTTAAAATCCACATCCAAATAACCCCAATCGAAACAGAGCTTGTCACAACTGGCATGAAATAAAACAAGCGATAGATCTCTTTTCCTTTAATTTTGTTCAGAGCAATCGCAAGTAGCATAGACAATAGAATTCCAAATGGTACAGTAAGAACGGTATATAATATCGTGTTATAGGTTGCCGTCCAAAAATCTGCATTCGTAAATTGATAGATAAAGTTATCAAGTCCTACAAATGACCTCTCCCCAAAACCATCCCATTTCATAAAACTTAAAACCAATGCAGAAACGAGTGGAATAACTGCAAAGAAAATTAAACCTATCAACTGTGGTGTTAAAAAAGCCAGCCCCCATAAGGCATTATTTTTTCGCATGTTGCTCACCTCTTTTAAATTATATGGAAGGAGGAGCAGGACACCCTACTCCATCACTGATTCTTATAATCCTCAATCATAGACTTAGCTTTTTCAGAAACCTTTGTAATCGTATCCTCTGGAGTTTGTTCACCTAAAAACATTAAATCAAAGATATCGATCACTTCTTGGTCTAGTCCTGGAATAACGGATTGATTTGCTTCCACTTTTCCAATATCGCGAGCATCGATCAAATAACTTGAATGTTCTGGAACTTCAGCATTTTCGATAATATCATCCACACTAGCAATAGATGGTACGGCATTTCCGTTTCCTTCAAGCCTTGCTCTCTGGCCTTTTTCAGAGGTATAGAAAGAGAGAAATTTCTTCGCTTCTTCTAAATTATCTGAATCCGTCGTCGTAGATAAATAGGCTGTTGCTATGACAGCAGGCTCCATTTTTTCTCCTGTATTCGTTGGCCATGGAATATAATCAAATTCGAGGTTTTTATTCTCACTAAACATCGGTGTATACCAGCGTCCTGCTGCTGCAAAGGCTGTCTGATTGGACATAAACATGGCATCAGGTCCCTGTCCTTCAGGTAAGGATCCCGCATACTTAAAGTTGCCATTTGAAACATTTTCATTTAAATAAGCAATAGCTTCTTGTGCCTTCTCATTTTCTTGTAGGATGATATTTCCTTCTTCGTCATACATTTTTCCACCATTTGTCCAAACCCAGCTAAACAAGTGGGAGGAAGTATTTTCTGCGACAAAGCCATATTTTCCAGATTCGGTCACTTGCTTATTTATCTCAGCAAATTTTTCCCAGTTCCATTCCCCTGCTTCATACAATTTCTGTGGCTCATTGGGATCTAAGCCCGCCTCTTCTAATACCGTTTTGTTGTAATACAGAAGCATTGGATTGGAATCCACTGGTGTACCGTAGATCTCTTCCTCTTTCTTAGCGGCACCCCATAAACCTTCTGCAAATTCCTCTGGTTTTACAAAGCTTTCATCCGAATTCAAAAACTCAGATAATTCTGCTACACGGCCTGTTTCAATTAGCTGGGACATGTATTCAGCACCAACATAGAACAGATCTGGTGATTGACTACCTTGAAGCTGTGTTAATAATTTTTGTTTATACGTATCACCAGGTCCTGGTATTAATTTAATAGATACATCTGGATTATCTTCTTGATACGCATCAATCGCTTTTTGATATACTTTGATTTCCGCTGGGTTCCCCCATGCCGTCATCGTTAGCTTTACCTTTCCATCACTAGAACCTCCTGAGGATGAGCCACCTGAATCAGAGCTACAAGCTGACAACAATAATACAATCAATACCATAGCTAATAATCCTTTTCCTAACCAACTTGATTTCCCTCTCATTTCCATTCCTCCTCAACACGTAAATATTTAGTGTTATTTTAGTAAATAATTCTTACTAATTACGAATATCATAACAGGAAAATAAAACGCTTTCAATATTTTTTTGGTATTTATTTGTGCAAACATACCATATTCTTTGCACAAATTTATGCATAAAGCACATGTAAGTAAGGTTAAGGCAAGTTTGTAAAAGTGTTTATTTAGTAATTTTTTGATGCTTTTTTGTTTAAAATAAAAAAATCTACTAGCTTTTTTTCTGCTAGTAGATTTCTTTCGTCATTCTCTCCATAGCTGTTCTAATAGAATGACAAGCCCAGTACCGATTAATAGACCATTACTAAAAAGGTTCTGTACATAGGATGGAAGCCCTGCAAACACCTCGGTTGGTAAAAACATTGTCCCCATTCCAAACAAATAAGCAATACCAAGGATTGTTATTTTTCTTTTATCTAGCTTTTCTAGTGTTACGTTATTTATCGCAAGACCGACTAGTTGGACAAATGATGCCATTAGTGCCGCATTCGCTATTGGTGATGGAATACTGGATATCACGGTGACGATTGGCGGAAAAAACGCAATGATAATCAATAGAATCGAAGCATAGAGAAAAGGTCTTTTATTTTTTTGCCCTGTTAAACTAATAAATCCAGCAGATGTCGCAAGTGGAACATTAGCAATGGCAGAAAAGATTCCTGCTATACCATGGTTCATTCCAGATAAGGTGGTACCTCGATTTACTTCGTCCTTGTAATGTTGCTTCTTCATGCCTAATATTTGATTGACAGCCACAATCGATGCCACCACATTCGAAATTAAAATAATGGCAGTAACAAAAGCTATCGGTATGACACTGTAATCAAAAATAGGCATACCAAAAGCAAACCATTCAGGCATTGCGAATAGCTTCATCTCCCCAATAGAGGATTCCGCTCCAATCATCAAGGCATATAAGATCCAACCTATTACAATACCAATTAGCACTGCATAGCTACTTAACCAGCCTTTGGCAAAAATCGATAAGCCAAGCACAACAAAAAAAGTAATAAATGCTAGCATTGCTGCATTTAGCTGTATCTTTTCCGAATTACCTTGCAATCCTAGCATCCCCTCAAGGAAAGTCCCACTTAATTGAACCGTTAGTAAAAAGAAAAACGTTCCTGTAACGAGAGGGGTAAATATCGGAAGAATCCATTGTGATATTTTCAAAATACCAAATAAAAATAAGAAAATTCCTGTCATAATCATAGTCGTTTCTAAAATTTGCAAGGATTCCGTTAAAGAAATTCCTTGTTGCACCCCAGTTACTGCCATCACAGAAAAAATACTTATCCATATCCCTGCTGGTCCTTCCATAATAGGGAGCTTATGCCCCAACCATCCTTGTAAAAAAGAGGCGACTCCAACAGTGAAAAAAGTTCTTTGCATCAAGCCAGAAACCTCTACAAAATCTAATTGATAAATAGCACCAATAACGATTGGCAATGCTACCGAGCTTGCAAGTAGGAAAACAAACCATTGGATCGTTTCTAATGTAGAACTGGCAAATGATTGGTTATTCATTTTATTGCTCCTAACTTCCCTTAATTAACCAATTTATTATAACACGAGGGGAAAAATTTTTGGGTGGAGGAGATTGGAGAGATGATGGTATTATTGTAATTGTAAGCTCTCTTGTATTTCAAGGCTAGAGAATGCGTTTTTCTAACCTCCCTTGTCTATTCACTTTGTGATAGTGCTTTGGATTCTGTCTTATGACATTAGAAAAACTTGCATTCGCTCGTCCTTGGTCAGAATGCCTAATTTTGCTTATACTTGGTACTAAAATTTCAGCTTTCCTAACACATAAAAAGAACCAGCTTACGAGAAGCTGGCTCCATATCATTATGATTTTTTACTTTTTCGATTTAAGATTAGGATGATACTTCCTAGCAACAGGAAGAGAAGACTAGTGATAATCCAATTAAATGTATTGGTTGCCGTCGATGGTAGCTCATTGTTTGAATGATCCGTTCCCCCTGTGGAAGCTTGTTCCGCTTCTGCTAGGACTCCATAAGTTGAGAAATGCTCGACGGTTACGGTAATGGTTCCATCTGTTACTTCTCCTCCAATATGTTCCCATTGCTCTAATTCTTCATTGTAGTAATAAATAGCTACCTCTTCTTTTGAAAATTTACTAGTTTCGTACTCAAGTGTTAAGGAATAATCTCCACGATAATCCTCGTAGCCTTCTGGGAATTCAAAATCAAACTGATAAATATCCCCTGCTATTTTAAATCCATCCGTATGGATTGGTGATGCTTCTTTTATCAATAGCTTTGTTCCGTTAGGTAAATCAACTGGTAATCCTATTTTGACTTTGGAACCTTCTATTACGATTGTTTGGCCAGGTGCTACACTCACTTTTTCACCAAGCTTTACTATTTTTTCATCAAGTTCACTATTATCACCAGACCCAGCTCCATCTTGATTAGACTGATCATTGCCTTGATCCTGATCTGATCCTTCATCACCATTGTGTTCCTCGTCTTTATCTTGATCGGACCCATCATCACCATTATCTTCCTCTTGATCTTGATCCGATCCATTATCATCCCCATTGTCTTCTTCGTCCTGCCCTTGCTCTCCATCATCTTGCCCATCATCAGGCTGCTCACCACCGTCATCAGGATTTTCTTCCCCTGAATCATTATTTAAAGCTTGTGCATCCCATCCCTTCAGTATATTAGGGACCGTCCATTTAGCAGCTTCTTCATCTGTCAATTGTCTACGGTTTTCATTAATCACAGCACCTGGTCCATAATTCTCATACTCATATAATCTAGCATCCTCTGGTTCCAGACCGCTCATCGAGGTCCAGCCCTCTTCCTTAATATGAGCACCAAGCTCACTATGCTTGATCAAGACACTACCTCTTGCTTGTGGATTCCCACCTGCTGGCCACGGACGCCCTAAATAGACGGTGCCATCCGCCGCATCACTCGTAAATTTACTATCTAGTATCAGCATGCCATATTTCTCAGAAAGTAGTGTGCTCGCAGCAGTGACATAGCCATTATTTGAATCAGAGCCTCGATCATAAGAGTGAATAATCGAATCCTCAATTACAATACTTGCGGCACCGAAGATGAAATCAACATCCCCTTCAATATAAACCTGATAATAATATTGAGTACCAGAATGGGTGTATAAGGTGTCTTGGTTTCCAATAAATCGAACATTTCGATAATATTGACGATCACCACTAGCATAAACCGCGACTGCTTGATTTCCTTCTACATTAATACTCTCATCAAAGGAATTTTCTAATGTTAGGTTTTGAACCGTTAAATCATCTGCTTTTAAATAAACACTTGCACTGCCACTTGTACCTAATGTTCCACCAACTCCATTATCTCTACCTGCATAATTGTCGTACGTAATGATCGTATCTGTTTCACTTTCCCCTAACAGGGTAATAAATGGCTTGTTGTTAGGAATCGTGACAACCTCTTTATAGATTCCATTCTTGATAAAAATGGTAACTGGGTCTGTATTGTTTTCTGGAACGGCATCGATTGCTGCTTGGACGGTTTCATAATCTCCACTACCATCCTTGGCCACTGTTATATGGCTTTCTATCTCATTCATTTGCTTCATTTGTCCTTCCAATTGATGAATATTATTTGCTTCTAACGTTCTTCCATTTATATCTGTTGAATTGGTATTTGCCACTTGAACGTAAACCTTGTTTGTGTAATTCCCCGTCTTTCTAGCGATTTCTAGAAGCTGTGCTCCCCAATGGCCACCCCAAGCATAGCCATTTCTTCTCTCTTCTTCGATCTCCATAATGTCATGCTTAATGACACCATCACGACCAGAGAAGATTGGCTTATTTGTACCAATTTCATAGAATCGATACCAAGCAGTAGAATTAGGGTCTTCTACAAAATACTCATTGTTTGGATCGCCACTAACATAACGAGTATTTTCAAGCTTCACTTCATCAAGCCATTCTAGAGCAGCTAATATAGCACGATTGATTTCTTCTGTTGGAGGACGTGACATCAAATAGCGAATGATTCCAACAGATTCTGATCCAGAAATGGAAGGATGCTCATAGGAACGGGCTCCTCTAGGTTCATAAGTGAATGGGTCATGCTGTGCACACCATGCTGTTAACTGACCATCTACTTCAATTTGTGCATTTAGAATATAGTCTATTGCGATATCAATCGATTCCTTTGTTTTCCTCACATATTCTTCACTAATCAGATCAGAATTAAATGGATATTTTTGTTCAACAATTAAATCCATCATTTCTAGCACATTTATCATTGCCTCATCATTAAATGTCACATAGTCTGAGTAGTTACCTCGTTCTGGATAAACCTGTGCAAATCCACCCGTATCATATTGTAATTTAAAAAGAAATTCTAGTCCTTTTTCGATACTTTCTTTATATTTCACATCTTTTGTCTCCTGGTAGACTTGTGCTAAATACATGATTTCAGAAATAGTAGCATCATTATCGATCGTACCAAGCTCAACACCATCTTCTACCCACTCGGAACGCGACTCTTCCCCATCCCATGGACGTGTATAGATGTGGGACCAGTTTTTCGTCCAACCACCATGCTCCATTTGCCATGTAAGTAAGTTATTTGCTTCCTCAATGGCAGTATCTAAGTCACCAGAAAATTTCGTTTCTTCGATCTCTTGCTCATATTCAGCATATTCATTCCAATCGTCTAGGCTGTGAAGAATAACTACCGTCTGCCCAAATTTATTCGTCGTATGTGCCGCTTTATCGATACGTAAATTTTCAAAGCCTGGTGAGAGTAAATCCCATTTTCTTGTTGGGACTACTACTTCTAAATCATTGTAGTCAAACTCTTCAAAATGGCCATTTAACGTCACAGCCATCACATTGGAGGATACAGCATGAACTCCTACTAATTCTATCTCTCGACCCTCTTGATCGGATAACCATTCTCTTGCTTCTCCCCAAGTTAGGGACCCATTGTTCGTTGAGATAGTATCTCCTGTAATGTTTTCGATCATTTGGGCAGCCTCTTTTTTCGTTATCGTTTGATCTGGTGAAATGCTATCATTTTTCACTAGATGATCGGCATAGCCTTGTTCTTTCGCAGCTTCTAATACATAGGCATACCATTCCTCTCTTGAGACTTCCCAAATATTTTCTTTATTTTGTAAGTTCTTGAATTTCTCTTCATAAACAAATCCAAAGCTATCATTGACTAATGCCATAAATTCGAGTCTTGTGATTTCTTCCTCATTTGCTGCTGGCTCTTCATCAATCATACCAAGCTGTTTCATTTTCTTTACTAATAAGCCACCTGCTACTTCTTCCAAATTGGAGTCTTCTACTTCTACTGGGGCCTCTCCACCACCATCTGCTAAATTATGAACACGTAGATGGTCAATGTTCGCACCACCACTAGAACCAACTCCTGTTGCTCGGATCACATTTTCACCAGCTTTTAGCTCCGCTTTCGTTGTAGTATACGTCCATTCTGCCCAACCACCTGTTGGATCGAAGGCTAGCTCTTCTTCTATTATCTGATCATTTACCTTTATCTCTGCAGGACGCGAATCGGTTCCTCCATGACCATAGCGAAAATCTAAATAATACTCTCCATCAGCTGGAACATTCACTGTCCATTCTACCCAGCTTCCCGGTTGATTTGGACTAAAATCAATAAAGCCCGTTCCCGTAAAACCTGTATGCTTATTATCTACAATAACCCCATCAGATTCGAAAACCGCATCCTCTGCTTCATAAGTATCATCAACCTCCATGAAAACACGCAAATGGTCAATATTCGCTCCACCACTTGGCGCAATTCCTGTTGCTCGAATCGTATTTACGCCTGCTTTTAAGTTAGCTTTTGTGGAAGTATGTTTCCATGCTGCAAAATCACCTGTAGGATCGAATGCTAATTCTGGATTGACCACCTCTCCATTTACCTTAATCTCCGCAGGGCGTTTATCTGTACCACCATGTGCATAACGGAAATCTAACGTGTATTCCCCATCAACTGGAACTTCAACCGTCCACTCAATCCAGCCTCCTGGCGCATTTGGATTGTAATCAACAAAACCTGTACCCGTAAATCCGACATGCTTATTATCGATAATTGCATGATGGATCTCCGCATCCTCTGCTTCATAAATGCCACCTGCTGATTCTGATGGTTCCTCTTGATCCGAATCTGGATCTTGTTCAGGATCAGTCGGTTCCTCCGGAGGCTCAGGGTCTGTCGGTTCTTCCGGCAAGAATCCCGCCACTCTTATATCATCCACATAGTGGCCCTGTGCACTACTATTCGGTGTAAAGGTCTCGATAAAATTCACTTTCGTTGTCGATTCATTGAGGGCAGCTTCTTCTAATTTCAACTCCCCATCAATAAAGACATTTGCTTTTTGATTATCTAAATCTATTTTCACTTTAATGTTATACCACTGATTTTCCACTACCTCTACTAAAGGCTCATAATGATCACCAGTTCGATAAGTGATACTGTTATTCTTTGTTTCGATGATTACAGGAGTTGCATCCCCTTTAACTCTGACAATTTTCGTAGAGCTCGTATAGCTTGGTTGCATGAATTTCAAATCAACTGTCACGGTTCCTACAAGATCATCGAACGATTTACTTAAAATCACATTCGTTTCTTCACTTGTGTCCTCTAAATAGACACTTTTATTCTCAGCAGAAGGTAAATCAACCACCGAGACGGTTCCACCAGCTTCTGAAACAGTTACATCTGTCGGCTCTTCACCTACGACATCTTCATTAAAATTCTTTTCAAAAACTATTTCTCCTTCTGGGTCGACCTCTTCCTCTACCTCTGTTTGTTGAGAAATCAATAGATTATCAATATTATGACCAAACGCTCCACTTCCTGGTGTAAAGGATTCGATAAAATCAATGGTTGTTGCAGGACGATAAAAATTGGCATTTTCTAGCTTCAATTCGTCATTGATATATGTGCTAGTAGTTTGAGCTTGTAGATTGACTACTAATTTTACGTCATACCACTGACCTTCTTTTACTTCTATCAGATTTTTATAGGTATCATCACTGTTACGATAGGCGATATGACCATCCTTTGTTTCAATGATGGCAGAGATTCCATCCCCTTTGACACGTAACACCTTTGCAGAGCTTTTATAGCTAGGCTGTTTGAATTTTAATTGTATGGTTACTATTCCTGTTAACGCTTCAAAGGATTTAGAGATTTGTACAGAATCACTCTCACTCGTATCCTCCAATTGAACAAATTTATTTCCTGTTTCGTCTTCCGCAATCGTTACCGATCCACCCGCCTCAGAAATATCTAATTCTGCTGGGGTCTCACCTACCGCTTCGTCATCAAAGTTTTCGTTTAGGATAACAACGTTGTTAAAATTGCTCTCCGCTTTTACTACTTTCGTGGGTAATGCAGGCAATATAGTTGTGACTAATAACACGAATATCATAAAGAGATATCCAATCCGCTTCCAGGTTCTCATCCTTTCTTTCTCCCTTCCTCTATAAATTTAGTATGAATAATTAAACCATTACCTCCTTCCTCTTATAAACCATTAGAGATCTTTTCATCTCTGTACTGCTTTGGGGTCATGTTGACATATTTCTTAAAACACCTAATAAAATTAGATGCAGTAGAAAACCCGACTTGTTGTGCTAAATCATTGATCGAGATTTTCGTATCAATCAGCATTTTTTTCGCTTCATAAATACGCCTTTGTAAAATATATTGATGGATCGTCATGCCGAATTCTTTTTTAAAAAAATGACAGAGATAATACTTATTAAAATGAAGCTTTTCTGCAAGCTCTTCAAGCTGCCAATTTGTGCACCAAATAACATTGATTTCTTTTAATATTCTTTCTTGAAGCTCTACCCTTTCATTTTTCGGTAAAGTATTTTGTGATGGATGTGGCTCAAATGATGTATGTATCTCTCTGCTTAAATATAGAAGTAATTCTGCTAAATAAAGCTCTAGAGCACTTTTTTGTCCCCAGGAATGTATATCATTATATTCCCGTAGAAGCTTATCCATAATATGTCGAAATGGACCTTTGCGCCACATAAATAAGTGGAGTAAACAGTGTGGAACAGGTAAATCATCTAACAATTGTCTGAACTTGCTGAGAATAGGCTGATTGGAGAGAAGAAAATCATCAGTGAACATGATCACGACTCTTTCATATACTTGATCCTCTAACAATCGCACTTTATGAAATTCTGTACTATTAAAAAAAAGTACCTGATCTTTTTTGACATGATAGACCTTTTCTTCAAAAATAAACTTCGCTTCTCCATGCTTGACCCAGACAATCTCATAGCCTAGATGTGAGTGAAAATCCTTCGCTGTCTTCTTACCTGTTTTGTCCTCAATTTTAAAAGAAGGTATCGCCACTTGTTTTCTATTCATCTAAATATCCCCACTTCCTTTCTCATCCTTGTTTTTAAAAGAAAACGGTTACATTCTGTATTATAACACAGTGATTTTCATCGTTATATCTAAATATTGTTGAAAAAATATTCCTATATTGCTCTCGAATGCTAGAGATTTTCCAATAGGTTAAGCAAGATTTCATTAAAATAAAAAAACACCATTTTCAGTAATAAAATGGTGTCTCTTTATCAATTTGTGATAATTTTTTGTTTCCTTTGGTGAAAAATAGTAAAACACCCATCGAGGAATACAGAAAACAATAGGATAATAAGTAATACCAATTCTACATTCATTTTTACAAATAACTCATTGACAAGAAACAAAATAACTAGCAAAACAAACGTCAGGTTATGTACAACAAAACTCACTTTATACATATTCGGTTTATTTCGACTGCTGACATATGCCAACCACACATAGGCTACCAACACAAAACAATACGCAAGCATCCATTCCTCTAAAAAAAGATAGACTATGGAAAGGGACCAAAACAAGAAGGGAAGTAGAATTTTTATTTGGAAGCTCCTCCTTTCTATGGCGGGATAGTGATGTGTACTACCCTTTAACCATTATTTCTCCACATCTAGCAGTTGCCATATTTCAAGTCTTTTGGATTCGTTTCTATCATATTGTACATATTTCTGCCGTTCATAGTACCATTGATGAAATTGCTTGATAAAAGCTTGTGGCAGATCATCGATTGTCTCTACATGAACCGGAGTGGAACGATTGGTGGTGCTGATGGATCCCATTCCCCATTTTCGCTGTAGCCAGTTACGGGAGACAGTGAGCTCAATAATTTTGCTTCTCTTTGAAATAAACAACCTTGTCGAAAATCCACCATTCCTAAATTGAAATTGGTCTTTATCCACACCAAAGCTTGTATGGTAATAATCTAACACACTACTAGCATTTAGCCAGATAAATACGAGGATGGCGATAATCCACCAAGCTTCTTCGACGCCATAAAGACTTGGCTTTAAAAAATACAATCCGATAAAAGTCCCTATCCATAGCCAGCTTGGTCTAATAATCCTCATCCACAACGACATTTTAGGAAGCTTTTGCATCTCCCTTGTACTTAAGGTATAAGAAGGGAGAATTTGCGAAACAAGTTGCATAGCCTTGTCAATCGGTAGAAACGGGTACAAGGAATTGACATCTACCTCCACCCCGTCATTGCTCGTTTTGGCAGTGCTAATTAATTTTACTTCCGCTAGACCAAAGACCCGTTTCAGCATTGTTTGCTTTACCTCCAATGCTTGTACCTTTTTCTTCTCAATCGAAAAATAGGTTTCCTCTAGAACTCCCCTTTGGATAAAAATATGGGTATCATTTGAGGATATTTCAAATTTCCCGTAACGAATCATTGTTCGAAGCATTCCAACAACTACGGAAATCATAACGGCTAGAATAAGAACTGTAAGCAGGAACCATTGATTGTTTAATATCTTCTCTAACATTCCTTGCACTTTTTCGTCATCAGGAAGAAAGGGCTGTAAGTTCTCATAGAGTCCAGATAAGATAGGGATTAGCGCCAAAAAGCTTAGTGAAGTGAAGCTTGCCTTGATAAGATCCTTATTCGATGATTGAAAATGGATGGTACGATTATCTAACTCATTATCTTCATCCACCATTTCTTTTACCACACCCGAGCTTTCTTCCACTACTTTCTCCTCAGCTATCTCTACCTTTTCTTCTCCCACTTCCACTAAATCGATTAGCTGAGCTGCTTGTTCCTTCGTAAGCACCTCAAAAACGATGGAATCATCGTCACCGTCCATTGCGGTCTCAAATGTAAGAGAAGTGAGGCCTAAGAGCGCATGAAAGAAAGATTTTTCCCTTCGCACATTTTGCACCTTCGAGAATGGAATCGTTTGGTTCTTTTTCGTCCAAACACCTGATTCCAAATAAAAACTCTGATTCTTCACTTCATACTTCAGTGTCCACCAGTTAAAAAATATATGAAGAAATTGGTAAAGGACAGATAACGCAAAAATATATCTTCCATATTCAAATAACCAAAAATCAGATCCCCTTTTCCAGACAAAGAGAAGTAATGCTAAAATAATAGAATTTCGGATCAACTGATAGATTTGGTATAAAATCGTCAAGGGATGATATCTCATGTTTGCTCCACTTCCTTGATCTTGGCATATTCAGCAATGTTATCTCTCAACTCATAAGCAACCTGTTCTTCTAATGCCGGAATCGAATAGGAGGAGCCCATTGTTTCCACCGTAATGGAGCGTAATTGATATCGCCTTAGAATAGGACCCTGTGTAGTGGAGACACCTTGTATTTTTGTCATAGGAATCGTCACCCATTGCTCCTTCCATATCCCTTTTTTGATTTGGAAAAATTCCTTATCCACCTTAAAATACCAGCTTTTATAAAGAAGATCTGGCTCTATAACCCCCCAAATCGACCCTAACACTAATACGATCGTTAATGCGATTAGAATCCAACCAATCCAATAGACCCAATCAAAGTAAGCGTCTAGAAAAAATATAACGGCTAGTATGATAATACCTATAAGGTCTGAGATCAATTCAGTCATTCGCCAAACCTTTGGTGCTTTCTCTGATATTTTTCCAGGTAATGAATGGTCAACCATTTACAACATCCTTTACTTCAATTTTTGGTTTGGAGCGTACATTCCAGTATACAAACATTCTCATTACTCTCTCTAAGGGACCTTGCTTAAATCGTTTCATATACCAATGGCTTGCGACGACTTGGATCGTATAAACAGATAATCCGAATAATATCCCAAGCCAGATACCCATTTTCGCAAACAAGCCAAGTCCATATCCATAAAAGACGGTCGTACAGATCATCGTCTGTAAAATATAGTTAGAGAGAGAAAGCTTCCCTACCTTCTCAAAAGCCCTCATTACCCTATGATCATGAAACTTACTATATAAATAAGCAAACAAGAAAATATACCCTATTGCTAGAATACTCCCACCAATAAGGGAGAAGTCAACAAAGCTAGTGAATGCTGGGGAAAGCTTAGCTAAAATACCAATCGGAATCAAGATAATGGCTGTCATGGCATAATTTTTTCTTTTATTCTGAAAATCGACTAGCCAGCCTTTATGAGCAGCGTACATCCCTAACAAAAACAGTGGCAAAATCGTAACAGGTGCTAGCAAAAGCACAACGAATATTTCGATATCACCTAATTCCATTGGATCTTCATGGAAGCGATGATTCATAATTTCCGTATAGCTTCCGTTTTGATAAATAGTGAATGTTTCCTTTAAATATTCTTGAATCGTATCCTCTGAATACAAAATATCATTACCTAGATCCTCAACACCAAAGCTTAGTAGAAAGAGGATCGCAAATGTTATTACCATCCAAATAAAGATGGTCTTAGCTTTTCTTTTTAAAAACAACAATAGCACGATACCCATTAATCCATAAGTGAAAAGAATATCCCCTTCCCACAAGAAAAAAGTATGTAGAAGTCCAAAAACTACTAAGGCTAGAAAGCGTCTAAAAAAATATCGTTTCACCGGCAGTTGTCTTTGCTGCAGCTTTGTCATCATTAGAATAAGTGCATATCCGAATAGAAATGCGAAGATTGGCATAAAGGAAGTTTCCACTAGAATCTTCGTTACATGATAGCCGGCTAAATCCCATTTTGGTAAATCAAAAAAAGCTATTTCATCCTTGCCATAGATTCCATATTGAAAAATGAGTAGATTGGCTAACAAAATTCCAAATAGGCTGAAACCTCTCAAACCATCAATCAACGAAATTCTTTCCGTTTTTATATTCATGGTAGGTTGCTCCTTTGTTGGTCATTATTTTCCATTTAACTATAACGAATAATATTTTAAAAATCAATATTTTTTTATTGTTTTACGATAAATTTATATTGTATAATAGGATATATAAAGATTTAGATGAGGTGGAGAAATTGAATTTCAAAGTGCTATTTAAAGTGGCATCAATTATTTGTCTAATAGGTTTTTATTTATTTATTCCAATAACAATTTTTGTGATAGCCTATCACATTGGCTACATCTGGTTTCCAGAAACCAGCTTCACGAAAAGCTTCGGTATTTATGAACCCATGGTTAGTTATTTAACGATTACATTTACCGAACAACCAGAGCTTATCATGGAAGAAAATTATCAGATCCTATCCTTTTTCAGCTCTATTACACTTTTTTTGACAGGTTTAATTCTCTTTTGGGTTTTGTATAAACTGTTTCAAAACATTCACAAGGAAAGCCTATTTGTCGATAAAAATGTCATTTTATTTTATTGGTTAGGATGGACCATGCTTATTTTAGGTACTATTTCTTTTTATTTGGATGGACTTCTCTTTGACAAAACATTAGCAATGCTAGAGATTGAAAATGCGACTGTTTCCTTTTCAAATATAGATTATATTGAATCCATATTCTCTGGTATTACCTGTCTATTGATCGGGGCAGCACTTAAGACAGCCGTAAAAGCAATCGAGGAAAACAAATACACGATATAAAGTGAGCGATGGAAATGATTAGAATTAGATTAGATGTCATGATGGCAGAGCGTAAAATGTCGTTAAATGAATTATCTGAAAAGGTAGGGATCACCCCTGCCAATTTATCCATTTTAAAAAATGAAAAAGGGAAAGCGATTCGAATCAGTACGCTTGATGCACTTTGTAGAGTGTTGGAATGTCAGCCTGGTGATTTGTTGGAGTATACAGAGGATGAATAATCTAAGTATATCTTGAGCAATCGAGAAGAAATCCTTGGTGGTCGTTTATGATAAACTGTTGGTGAATGAATTTTATTATCTTTTGTTAAGGAGGTTAGAACATGAATAATTCAGTTCATGATAATGTCCTAAAGCTTTATCAAACACTAATAGATGCTTGGAATAATCGTGATGCAAAAAAAATGGCTGAACAATTCACAGAACAGGGAGTACAAATTGGCTTTGACGGAAGCAAGGTAATTGGACAAGAGGAAATATTTTCACACCTTACCCCCATCTTTGAGGATCATCCTACTGCCCCTTTTATTACTAAGGTTAAGAATATAAGGTCTTTGGGGAGTAATACCGTAATTTTACATGCTATTTCCGGGATGGTTCCACCTGGAAAAACAGATATTGAGCCTGCAACGAATGCTCATCAAACACTAGTTGCCGTGAAAAAGGGGAGTGATTGGCGTATTGAGCTCTTTCAAAATACCCCCGCTCAATTTCATGGTAGACCCGAGCTAGTTGAGGAAATGACTGAAGAGTTAAGTCAGTTACTTTAGACTGTTCTTTAAAGATCGATAAAGTAACCAACATCCATCAAAAGTTTTATCTTATTCTAAAAGGAGGGCGAAGCTACATATATTTTGGACCAGAACAGAGTTCTATCCTGTTCGTCTATCTCTAAAAATTTTAGCAGGAGCCAAGACTTACTGTGCTCCTACTTCCTTTCTTTGTCTTACTTCTTTAACTTTTTGCCACATCTTACACAATGGTCATCATATATTGAAATTTTATGAATACCTCTCATTTTACATTTTATTATTTTCTTTAACCATTCCACCAGAATACCTCCTCTTCTCCGTTGAGCTCTAGGCTCCCTTCTCTAGGAGTCATGCGTGAATGTAAAAATAATCGTCCCTTATAAATTCGAATTCATCACCCTGAAACTGGGGGTTTTCTTACATTCCATCCTAACCATTAAAAATCAGTGATCTTTGTTTAAAAATCAGAGATGCTATTGACCGGAAATTAGTCGGTTATTAAGCTAAGCATAACTTCTATGTTTGTGACTCCCTTAAAATGAAAGCGTTATCAAACTAAAGGACTAGATGGTTGGTATGCCTTAAGGAGGTGATAAATGGAAAAGTTAGAGATTTTGACCTACACCTCAGACTTACATATAGATCAATGATAACAGGAGGGATTTTTGGAATGAAGAGAATTTCTGTATTACTGATTATCGTCATGATGGTAAGCCTTCTACCCGTATCCAAACCCGAGATTTATGCAGAGATGGATGATGCTTATCTATTTGATTTCGGTTCAGAGGATAGTCCTGTAGCAGAAGGTTATGAACAAGTGAGCAATTCCATGCTATATGAGGAAGCAAGAGGTTATGGCTTGGATAAAACAGTTGACCAACGTGACAGAGGAAAGCCCGATGACGTGAGACGTGATTTTATCATTGGGGAGGATTACACTTTTACGCTTGATATACCGAATGGCGAGTATTTTGTCCGAATCATTGCAGGTGATGAGATTGCCTTTAATCGTTCCAGCTTTATCATTAATGGTCAAGATCATGGAAACATTACCTCAGATGGTGGGGAATTTGCTGAATTAACAACAAATGTAACCATTACAGACGAGAAATTAACGATTAATATTGGGGAGAATGGACGAATTAATGGCTTAGAAATTGTGCCAATGACAGCCATTGATACCTTAGCAATCGATGCGATTACCTATTCCCCCGATAGCACTGTAAGCTTATCATGGGAGCCAAACTCCGCTGCAAGCTATTATACTATTTATCGTAAACCAAAAGATGCTGACACGTATGAGAAAATCGATGAAACAACTGATACAAGCTTCACCGACACATCTGTAGAAATTGGTTATTCCTATACGTATGCTGTAACAAGTGTACATCAGTCGGGAATAGAATCAGAAAAAAGTAATGAAGTAACCGCCAAAATAGTAAATGATGAGGTAGCACCACCTCAAGCACCAACTGGAATATCTGTGGAGGATTTAGAGCTAGAAAAAGTAGCATTAAGCTGGGATCCGGAAGAAAATGCAAACCAATATTATATTTATCGGGCTAGCTATGATCCTGATGATTATCCAGAAGGTGCGGTTACATTTGAAAGAATTGGATCTACAACAAAGACAAACTTTACTGATGAAAGTGTTTTAACCTATAACCACTATTATTACCAGGTGCGAGCGATCAATGATGGCGGGGTATCAGAAGCATCAGAAGTGGTGGAATCTCCTATTACAGAAGTGTTAAAACGACAAATGGAGCAATTAGACCGTGCATTAGTTGCAGTCGAATCCGATGATGGGGTTTATGTTGGCTGGAAGATGCTTGGAACCGATCCAAAGGATGTGAAGTTTCATCTGTTCCGTGATGGTAAAAAAGTAAATAAAAAGCCAATTGAAAACAGTACGAACTTTTTTGATGAAAACGGAACTGCAGATTCCACTTATCAAGTACGAGTAATCAAAGGTAGTGGCTCCAAATTAACGAAAAAGGCAAAGGTTTGGTCGAAAAATTATTTAAGTGTCGCACTAGATAAACCAGAGGGTGGCACTACCCCAGACGGTGTGGAATATACCTATAGTGCCAATGATGCAAGTGTTGGGGACCTTGATGGTGATGGAGAATATGAAATCGTCTTAAAATGGGATCCATCGAATTCGAAGGACAACTCCCAAAGCGGCTATACCGGAAATGTTTATCTTGATGCATATGAGCTAGATGGAACGAAATTGTGGCGTTTAGATTTAGGAAAAAACATTCGTGCAGGCGCCCACTATACCCAATTCCTTGTCTATGATTTTGATGGTAACGGAAAGTCTGAGGTTGTATTGAAAACAGGAGATGGAACCATTGATGGGCAAGGGAATGTTATTGGCGATCAAGAAGCAGATTATCGTAATAGTAGCGGCTTTGTTCTTGAAGGACCGGAATACTTAACCGTATTCGAAGGAGCAACAGGAAAAGCACTTTCGACTGTTGATTACACTCCTCCAAGAGGGAATTTGAATGACTGGGGAGATAACTATGGTAATAGAGCAGACCGCTTCTTAGCTGGCGTTGCCTATCTTGATGGAGAACGTCCAAGTATTATTATGGCTCGTGGCTATTATACGAGAGCCGTACTTGCAGCCTACAACTGGCGTGATGGTGAATTGTCACTTGAATGGGTTTTTGATAGTGATGACGAAGGAAATGAAGAATATGCAGGTCAAGGGAATCACCAATTAGCAGTAGCCGATGTTGATCAGGATAAAAAAGATGAAATCATCTATGGAGCCTCTGTCATTGATGATGATGGTACAGGCTTGTATTCAACTGGCTGGGGACATGGGGATGCCCTACATGTCAGTGACCTAGATCCTAATCACCCCGGATTAGAAATTTTTCAGCCACACGAAAGCACGCAAATCCCCATTGGCTATGGGATACGTGATGCAGCAACAGGTGAAAAGCTATTCGGCGTTGACCTTAGATCTGATGTTGGTCGAGGCTTAGCAGCAGATATCGACCCACGTTATGATGGTGCAGAATTTTGGGCCTCGACTAGCTGGGATGGAAGTGCGGGAAATGGACTACATGCAGCAAACGGAGAACTTATTTCACAAGAAAAGCCACGCTCGATCAATCATGCTGTTTGGTGGGATGGAGACCTCGGCCGTGAATTACTGGACCATACCTTTGATCCAGACAATGATCCACATGGTGTAGGTCGGATTGATAAATGGGACTATGAAAAAGAGGAGCTTGTAAACTTACTAACACCAGAAGGAACAAGAACTAATAACTGGACGAAAGGTAACCCGTCTCTCCAAGCCGACATTTTTGGCGATTGGCGTGAGGAAGTGATTTGGCCATCTTCAGATAGTGAAGAATTACGAATATATACGACAACCGATTTAACAGAGGAAAAAATTTATACACTAATGCACGATCCTGTCTATCGATTATCTGTTGCATGGCAAAATGTCGCTTATAATCAACCTCCACACACTGGTTTCTTCTTAGGCTACAACATGAAAGAAGCACAAAGACCAGATATTGTAACAGGTGATAAATTATTTGGGCGAGACAAGGAGTGATATGGAAACAGCGAGAGAGTTGCTCTCTCGCTGTTTTTTTGGATAGGTGTTTTGATGATAATGTGTGAGCTTAAAGCATGGAATGTGGTGTAATCTATTTATATTGTGAAATCGAATGGTAGGATTGTGCGGTCATTATGATGATTGTGGCATTCCTTAAATGGGATTGTGAATTCGTATGTTTTTTATCGATCGTACTGCCCCTGTAAGTTTTCCTACAGAGACAGTTTATAATAGAATGAATATTTATGCACCATATCGCTCTTCCTCGATTTGTTCTAATGTTTTCCCACGGGTGTTCGGTGTCATTCCTATACCAATAACTAAATGGATTGCTAAGAAGATGATCATCACCATTCCTGCTACAGTAAAGCTTAGCTTTTCCATTAAGATAGGTAGGATGAAAGACCAAACAGCAATACCACTTCGCACAATAAAATACATGAGCCCTTGAGCCGTTGCACGATATCTAGTGATAAATAATTCGCTAGTCCATAATGCATAGAAGGCTTGAGCTCCAATCCCTGCTGCAGATCCCCATAGCACTACAAATAATATTAAGGTTACCCAATTCATTGGCATAAAGGTTAAGATTAGCCAAGCCACCACTCCCATAACTGCACCTAACCCAAATAGGAAGCGTTGACTTACCTTATCCCCTAGCTTCATAAAGCCAAAATAGGTGGTGAGTACAGTAAGGAGCCATAGAAATGCTTGCAATAAATTAGCTTGACCATTACTCAAGCCACCTACATTTTCGTAAATGTACGGCATAAAATAACCCATCGCTCCTGCCGTTAAATTCCAAAATAGGTAAATACCGATCAATAAAAAAAGAGCTTGACGATTCACTTTCAAAGCAAAGAGATCTTTGACAGAGCTTTTCTTCAACTTGGCTTCTTTCAGTTCTAATTTCTTCTTTTTATTATCCTCAGACCAAATTTGTGATTCAGGTAAATCTCGCCTTAAATACCACGTAATAAACGCAACGACGAATAAATGGAAGAAGATTAGTCTTGAACCAAGCAATTCAAGTGGCTCAAGTAAAACAGCTAAGAAAAACGTAATGGTCGGGCCAATGGACCAAGCTAATTGCGCAGCTCCGACACGTGCGGCTCGTTGTTTGGATGGTGCTTCCTCTGCAATGTATGTCCATGAAACAGGAACCGCTACCCCGACTGCTATTCCAGTGATGATCGTACCAATGAGGAGCATCGGGAAATTGAAAGACAGCATAATCAATAAAATACCAAACATATAAACAAGCAAATCATAATTAAAGACAATCTTTCTACCAAATTTGTCGGTAATATATCCACCTAGCAATGCCCCAATTGCTGCACCTAATGCATTGGCACTTAGCGCACTCAATAGTCCGACACCGACACTATCAATATTTAAATAAGCTTGCCATAATGTTAAACTACTTGCAGCAGCAATGATGGCACCAGCTTCAATATAATTGGCCATCGCTATAGCAATGGTTGCTTTCCAGCCTGTTGTTACTCTTTTTTTACCATTTCTCATGGTTGTTCCCCCTACTCTCTTGATGTAATGTTAATCCATATGAAATACTTCTTTAAGATCGATCGTAACAGGACTTTTATCTGAATTCGTTTCCATTAATGGTTCCATAAAAGCCCACCATTTTTGATTGATCTCGGTTGTGGCCATTTTACTCCACTTCTCCTCATCTTCGATTTCCACATAGCCAAATAAGGTACTCGTAGCTTTATCCAAGAAAATAGAATAGTTCTTCGCCCCATGATTGTGTAATTCCTCCACCATTTCTGGCCATATCTCTTGGTGTTTTTTCTCATATTCCTCGTGCTTATCTGGATATACTTTCATCAAAAACCCTTTACGAATCATTTTCTCACCTCTCTAAATTGTTGTTATCGCTTTCATTAGTTTCAATATAATCTATGATTCTATAAGTAAGAATAAAACCTACCGCCAAAAAAGTCAACCTAAACAAACGTAAATAAAATGAAACAAAAGTAAATTAACTAGAAATACCTACCATATCAACATTTGAAATCTATGGATCTTAGTCTTGAAATTAGCAAAAACGACTATCTCTCCCAATCTTCGTACAAAAAATGGAAGCTATACGTCAAGATTAGAATGGAAAAAATTACTTTATATGTTTTCCCACATGCAAAATCGGGAATCATTAATATAATGAATAGGTTTTTTGGATGATTATAAAAGAAGTATAAGCAAAACTAGGCATTCGCTAAGGGACAAGTGATGGCTAAGTTTTTCTGACATAAAATAATGATAGGAGGATAACGGATGAGCAATCGATTTACTAATAAAGTCGCCATCGTCACTGGAGGAAGCTCCGGAATTGGACGTGCTTCCGCTTTGGCCCTTGCAACAGAGGGCGCAAAGGTTTGTTTAATGGATATAAAAGAGGAAAATGCCGAAAAGGTGAAAGAAGAAATAGAAGCATTAGGTGGACAAGCAATGGTTATCGATGTCGATCTATCTGATTCCCAACGAGTACAACACGGAATGAAAGAGGTTGAAAATAAATGGGGACAGCTTGATATTGTATTCGCAAATGGAGGAATAAATGGAGTTCTCGCACCTATCGAGGATTTATCTCCTGAGGATTGGGACAAGACGATCCATACGAATCTAAAAGGAACCTTCCACACGATCAAATACGCTATCCCTTTAATGAAAGAAAACGGTGGTAGTGTTATTATTACAAGCTCTGTTAATGGTAATCGTGTTTTTTCCAATTTTGGCATGTCCGCTTACAGCACTTCAAAAGCAGGTCAAATGGCATTTGGTAAAATGGCAGCATTGGAGCTAGCACAGTATCAAATAAGAGTGAATATTATTTGCCCTGGTGCTATCGAAACCAATATAGGTAAAAACACGGAAAAAACCCCAGAGCTAAAAAAGATTAATATTCCTGTTGAATATCCTGAAGGGGATAAACCGTTAGAGCATAAACCCGGAAAACCAGAACAAGTAGCTGATCTTGTCACATTCCTTGCTTCAGATGATTCTAGTCATATAACGGGGACAGAAATGTTTATTGATGGAGCTGAGTCTTTGTTGTAACAGATAAAAAGTAAGTGCCTCGTACATAACTAAATAGGAAGAAGGAGAATCCGAACAATCTTCTGACTGAGCGTAGTCAAAATACGCAAACTCCTGCGGGAACAGCACGAGCTGAAAATCCACTTTGCAAAGCGGTTTTCTATACAAAGTTAGCTGATCGCAGTACCCACGGTATAGGAAACACTGTGAAAGTTTACTTGAGCAGGTGTTGACTTATGCCCATGGATAAAAGCGAAGTATTTTGACAAAGCAGTTTTAGTGCACAAATATAAATGTTCGGATTTTCCTTTTTTACTACTCTTTTGCCCCAAGCCCCATTTTAGACTAAATTAAATGAGGATATTTTTTCATAATATTTCAGTATTGCACTGTGATCCTTATCTGCTTCTCCATCACTTATTAGCTTCTCGATAAATTCTGTTACCATTTTAGTTAATGGCATTTTCACATCTAAAGATTGGGCAGTTTCTAAGATGTTTTTTAAATCTTTTCTGTGTAGTTCAAGAGTAAATCCTGGCTCAAAATTACCCTCCATCATAAGTGGAAACTTACTTTGTAATGCATTACTTCCTGCTAAGCCAGAATGAATTGCTTCATAAATGCTTTCTGGATTCACCTCACATTTCGCTCCCAATAAGAAAGCTTCTGAAACCACAGCTATATTTACGGCAACAATTGACTGGTTAACAAGTTTTGCCACATTACCACTACCAATTTCTCCAACTAATGTTACATTGCTTCCCATCGCTGACAAAAGATCATAATAATTTGAAAAATCCTCTTTATAAGCACCTACCATTATGGATAATGTGCCATCTATCGCTCTTGTTTCTCCACCACTCACTGGGGCATCCATCATACGAATACCCTTTTTAGCAAGTATTGAAGCAATCTTCTTTGTAGTTACAGGAGAAATGGAGCTCATATCAATTACCATTTTCCCTTTTGATAATCCATAAATAGCTCCATTGTCTCCAAGAAGCACTTCCTTAACCTCTGGTCCATTTGGGAGCATGGTAATAAGTACATCAACCTTTTTTGCCACATCCATCGGAGAAAATGCTACTTCTACTCCCTGCTTGCTCAGCTCTTGAACAGAAGCTTGACTTCTATTATATACGACCAAGTCATATCCACTTTTTATTAGGTTTATAGCCATTGGTTTTCCCATAATCCCAAGACCAATGAATCCAATTCGTTTCATTCTATCACCCCTAAATGATTATTAACCTTTCACAGAACCTAACATCACACCTTTAGCAAAATGCTTTTGTAAAAATGGATAAACAACTAAAATAGGTAACATCGACAAAATAATGGAAGCCATTCGAATAGTTTCAGACGGTGGCTGTGTAGAGTCACCGGCTACAGCACCCCTTGAGGCAGCACCAATTGTCTCAGAGTCAATAACAAGAGATTTGACTAAAACCTGCAATGTCCATTTATCGGAATCCGTTAGATAAACTAAAGCTTGGAAATATTGATTCCAATGGGCTACAGCGAAAAACAGGGTGAACGCTGCTATAACAGGCATGCTCAATGGCAAGATTATTCTAAAAAAAACGCCTAATTCGTTACAACCATCCATAATTGCTGCTTCTTGAAGCTCTGCAGGTAGATTATCTATAAAACTTTTTACCACAATTAAACTCCACGCATTTGTTAAATTAGGTAAAATCAATGCCCATAAGGAATTCAATAAACCTAGTTCCTTTACGAGTAAGTAATTTGGTACGATCCCCGCACTAAAAACAAGTGTAAAAATTACACATCCCATTATAAATTTGATCCCTGGTACTTTTCTTTTTGTTAAGGCGTAAGCCATCGTTAAAGTAAATACTAAATTTAGTATTGTTCCAACAACCGTAATAAAAGTTGTACTTAGCAATGAATTAATGAAGCTAGCCGTAGATAATATATATTCATAAGCCGCTAAAGACCAATTTTCAGGAAAAAGATAAAACTTTAATGGTATATAAGAATCAGGATCTGTAAAAGAAACACTTAAAACATATATAAATGGAAATAAACAGATAACAGCTATAATCACAAGCAAAATGTAATTAACCCAATCACTAACTGTTAATTTATTTTTATAGACAAAGCTCAACCTTACAACCTCCTTCACAGGATTTAATATAGCCCTTCATAACCAAATCTCTTGACAATCCAGTTTGAGGAAACAACTAAAAGTAATCCGACAATCCCTTTAAACATTCCAACTGTTACACCAACACTTATTTGGCCCCGTAATATACCTTGCGTATAGGCATAAGTATCAAATACCTCTGCTACTTCGCGAACTACTGGACTGTACATTAGCAATACCTGTTCAAAACCTACATCCATCATGCTACCAAGACGCAAAATTAATAAGATAATGATCGTTGGCCTTATGGCTGGTAGTGTTATATGCCAGATCTGTCTCCATCTATTTGCTCCATCCATTACTGCTGCTTCGTATCTTTGTGGGTCTACTCCTGCAATTGCGGCTAAGAAGATAATGGTCCCCCACCCAGCATCCTTCCAGATGCTTTGAAGGGTTAATAAAATCCAAAAGAATTTAGGATTTGACATCAGAGCAGCTTGTTCCATATCCCATTGATTTAACAATTTATTTAGTACCCCTACATCTGCTGACAGCATGAAGTAAGTTATACTTACTACAACAACCCAAGATAGAAAATGAGGTAAATAAACGATCGATTGATTTACTCGCTTAAATACTTCATGCCTCACTTCATTAAGCATTAATGCAAGAATTATAGGGAGAGGGAAGTAAAATACAAGGCTAAAAAGATTAATTAATAAAGTATTTCGGAACATCATATAAAACTGTTCACTTGAAAACAAATCAGTAAAATTCTTAAATCCTACCCATTCACTACCTAAAATCCCTTGAAACGGATTATACTCTTGAAAAGATAGTATTAATCCCCACATAGGAATAAATTTAAAGACAATTAAAAACAGTAAACCAGGTAAGATCAAAAGGTATACATATCTATATCTTATCAGCTTTTTTAATAGCTCATTAGATTTAGAGGAAAGCTTTGTTTCCACTCCAAATTCGTTCATCTACCTTTCTCCTTTCTATACAAAAATTAAATGGATAACCTTCTTTAAGACGGGCTATCCATTTAATTGAAAAGATCTTACTTAATCAGAAATTGACAAGAAACGCACGTTTATTAGAAGTGACTTGTTTTACAAACAAGCCTTATCCATGGATAATTATCAAATGCTTAGCCCATAGCAAATTAGTCTAATTGCAATTCCCGCTCCTTATATGGTTCATAAGCTTCAGCAAACTCTAAAAATGCTTGTTTTATTTGGGCATCATTTCGTAATCCCTCCACATATGCTCTAAAGTCATCCATCGAAATATCTCCAACAATTGCTTGTGTTACTTTACTATCAAATTCACTTTGATAATTCGGCCAAACATCTACCCAAGTAGAGGAATATAACCAATCAAATGGATTCTGTTTACCCAACTTTTCATACCCTGCTACTTCCTCTTGTTTTGCGAGATTCTCCTCTTTAGACGCACCTGGATAATGTACCTCAGCCCACTTTTTATATCCAGGAGTAAAAGGCTGCATAGAAGTTGTATTTATTTGCTCCGTTCCTAAATCATTTAATACCTTCATGCCATCTTTTATTTCATGATGCACCCCTTCTATTCCGTAATATGCAAGCTCTGTCAATTCTTCACTTGCTGTTTTTTCAAAATAATGAAGTATTTCCATTACCTTTTCCTCTGGAACCTTTTTAGAAATATAAAATGCTCCACTCGAACCAACAGCTAATTGCGCTGTATAACCACCTGGCCCTTCTAAAGGTGGAAGTGTCATCAGCTCTCCTTCTGGCTGTATTTTTTTGATATCTTCCGTCCAAGGAAAGTCCCTATAAATACTGTAGGTATAACTAGCAAGTCTTCCTGATCGAAGCATATCTTGTCTTTGGAAACCATTCAGACCCGAGAATTCCTCTGCAACAAGTCCATCTTTATAAAGTCCCCTCAGCCATTCCACCATATCGGTATACTGAGGTGTTAAAGTATCTTTTATCATGCCACCTTCTTCATTGTAGGTTGGAGTTGCGGCACCAAATGCGATCATTAATGGACTTGTAACCCCTTCTGCTACACCAATAGTTCCTTGTCCACTAGGATCATTCTCCACAATTAAGGAAAGTGCTTCCTTATACTCCTCTAATGTTTTTGGAATGGCAATATCATATTTTTCTAGCCAATCCTTTCTTATCTTGATACCCGGCTCAATTAAAGCTCTTGACCTAGGGATTCCCCAGATATGGCCATCCCTAGTGACATAATCCCATATACCTGGCGTGATATTATTTTTTAAATTAGGAAATTCAGAGAAGTCATCTAGAAAAGGAGCTAAGTCCCAAAAAGCCCCCTGATCAATAGATTGAAGTAATGTTGGTTTTGTAAAATCTAGTTGCCAAATAACCTCTGGTATATCTCCTGAAGCCAGAACTAAGTCAAACCTTGTATCATATTCAGCATCCGGTACCCATACCATTTCTAATTCTGTATTTGTCCTTTCTTGTAGCTCCGAAAAAAATTCATTATCCATATCAGGAACTTCTGTAAACAATCCTGCCATCATTTCAATCTTTAAGGTATCATCGTTTTCTTCCGTATTCTTGCTATTCTCTTGATCTTCATTATTACTCGTCACTTTTTCATTACCGCAGCTAGCTAGAATAAAAATGAATATAACAACAATGAATCCACATAAAAGCAACCTTTTTACTGAACGATTCAAATTATTTCCCTCCTACAGATTCATGCTTTTAGTATAAGTGCCTCATAACTAGTTAATTTATCGATCTTAATCGATAACTGATTATTGTGCCTTTCATAGGAAATGTCACTTTCGTGCACTAAGCTATAAACATGTTCCATTTCCTTAAGATTTATGGCTAGATTAATTTCATTCATTACAATCGGCTCATGATACGTAGTCCCATTAAATCCAGAGAGATTTAATACTTGCAAAATATAGTTCTGATTATCATATTTGTTTAAAAAAATCTCTACATTTTCAGGAGCATTTGTTTCCAAAATGTAATCCCTTCCAATTATCTGATCCATTATGTCTGATAGAATTCTTTTATGGTCCTCAAATCCATGCTGGTAATAGAGGTTACCAATATCCCATGGAAGATAAACATTTGTGCTACTATCTTTGTGATTCCAGCCCATCCCATAATGTTCACCCTTGTAATGACCTCCAACTCTTTCAGGGGGACCAAAACGAGAAGTTTTTATATAGGGCAATAATAATCTGACATTTTGATCAAATACTAGTTTGGTAAACTTCCCATCAAGGAAAATCCAATCTCGATCATGAAAGCTCGGAAACATTTTTTTGTTCCTCACTTCCAAATAGTCTGCACGCGTTTTTGACTTTACTCCTTGATAACGACCACCAAAAATATAATGGAGCATATTTTGATTAGCTTCATCTTTTATAAAAGATTGCCCTGTTGCAATAAGTGAAACTCCATTACCTTGAACATTTTTTACTACTTTCCACTCATTTTCACTTAAACTACTTAGATTAGGAAAAATAATAAGCTTATATTTGTCGAGTGGTTGTATAGGAGCTAATAAATTATCTTTCTTTATAACGTCGAATATAACATGCTCTTCCTTTAGCATTTTATAAATACCCAAGTATTCCTTCATCGAACTGCTTTCATTAGGCTTAATTAGTAGTACGTCTGCCATAGAAGAAAAATTTCCAAAATACTCTTGGTTTTTTTGATGAAATGCAAATATTTCTTTTACCGCCTCAAGATTATTTCGATCAGGATAATCTTCGAATACACCTATGATACAAAAATCCAATCCTGAACCACTTGCTAAACTCTCATACAATCTTATCTTGACCTCATGTTTGGAAACACCAACAAAACGATAAAAAATATCGACTGCATTAATGACACAGTTACTTATCAACTTATTTTTCCACGAATTCTCAACTGATTGTACATTTTCTGAAGCAGAATATAACCATTTGGGATAGTGTCTATCTATTGCTGTATTTGACTCCTTTCGCACAATATCTACCTTATGATCGTGGTATGTTGAGATTGCTATGTTGTTATTTTTAGTTTTTACTAAATGATGAATTCGTTCTAACATTTCTTTTGTCGTTACGCTTTTAAATGTAAGATAATCTTGAAATACCTTATCCTCTAGATTCTCGTCAACTGGTAAGTCATGGCCAAACATGGCCTTAAACCTTTTCCGGCAACTTTCACAATGGCAAATGCCGTAATAATTATTGCTGTAATCCCTAGTTTGATAACCAAACATATTAAAAAATATTCCGTCCACGGCATACTGCTCGATAACCTCTTCCATTATTTTTAAAGAATATTCCCTCTGATAAAAACCATTTACACATGTATGAACCATTTGGTTGTAATTAACTATTTCTTTATCTTTGGTTCTATAAAACCAATCGGGCTGTTCTAGAAAAATGCTTTCATGCGCCTTACTGAAATCAAATCTTGCGATAAATTTAATCTTATTTTCATGACATTTTTGAACCACTTCTTGAACCAGATCTTTCTTTAGATAAGGTGATTTATAATGGTATTCTAGTTTTGTTGGATAAAAAGCCTCTATCCCCCCAGTATTTAACATAAGTGTATTTGCTGAAAAATCCTTGAGCTGTGTAATTAATAAATCTACATCTAAATCAGCATTTTCTTCACTAATATTGGTTTGTATAAGCCTAAGATGATTTTCTGACCACCAATTCAATATGATTCACCTCCCTATATTAATAAAATGAAAGCCTGGTACCATGCTTCGTTATTTAGCATAGCATCCGTTAACTCTATTTGTAAGCGCTAACTTTTTTGTATTTATTCTGTTTTTTTTGGATAAAAAAAAACACCTATATGATAAAGGTGCTACTTGGTTGCTTTTTAAATTGCCCAGGAGTTAATCCAGTCATTTTTTTAAACAATTCACTAAAATAACGATGATTAAAATAACCAACTTCTTCACTAACTTCTGCTACACTCTTTCCTTCTTTTAGCATTACTTTTGCTTTTTCTATCCTGATTTTTGTTATATATTTAATATAAGTTAGCCCGACTTCTTCTTTAAATAGAATGCTAAAATAGGAAGGGTTCATTTGAACAATGGAAGCTACCTCTTCAAGAGATATATCCTTCGAAAAGTTTTTGTCAATATATGCACATGCTTTCTGGACAGATATATGTTTTTGTTTACTCCGTAATACTTTCATCCAATCAAGCATTTCCATAAAATGACACTTTAGCCATTTTTCAATTGCATCTAATGAATTTAATTTTTCCAGTTCAACATGTGGTATATAA
The DNA here is from genome assembly GCF_055395245.1 of Gracilibacillus sp. JCM 18860. Lineage (NCBI taxonomy): Bacteria > Bacillati > Bacillota > Bacilli > Caryophanales > Bacillaceae > Gracilibacillus > Gracilibacillus sp. JCM 18860. The sequence continues at coordinate 3,526,607 of NZ_AP043868.1, read as the reverse complement.
TTGTCTTTTTTCCACGTGTACTCAACGCCTGTTTCTTTCACTACTTCTAAACCTAAATAAATCAGCCTTAAACATTCTTGTTTCATGACATCTGGTGATAAATTATTGTGCTTTATATCATTTAGAAATTTTTCTACAAGTGTTGAGATACTTTCACTATTAGCTGACCTAATGCTAAAGATAATGCTTCGTTCTAAAGTTGTTAATGTATCAGATAGTCGATGATTAAAATCCAGTTCATTGAAGGCTATGATCCCAGTTTCTTTAACGAACCCACCCATTTTCAAAGCATCCTGTGCTTCAACGTAAGACCTTCTTATATCCTTAGGATGGCGATAAGTGGCACCAATACCAATTAAAACATTTAATTCCGTTAAGCCTGCTAAGAAATCTGATAGTTGATTCTTGTCTCCACTTTGAATCCAAATAATGATCGTTTTTTTTCCTTCAGTAACAAGTAATGTCTTAATATCTAGAATTTTTCTAGATGACATTAAAGCTTTCTCAATATCAAATGAGCAATTCGGCTGACATACCCCAACAGTAACTCCAGTGATTTCTGATGCCTTCATTCCAACTACCTCGTACCACTGATCCTCTGTTAACATATCTTGATTTAAAATATCTATTACTTTTTTCGCTGTGATAAGACTTTGGGAGTCATGCCACTTCTGTTTTAAATCCTTTAATTCATTATTGGCTTGAATTTTTTTCATTGCCTTGTCCAAGCAATTTTCGATTCCTTCTATGGTTATTGGCTTTTCAAGATAGTCAATCACATCAAGTTGTATTGCCTTCTTATAATATTCTATCTCATTAAAGCCGCTCATAATAATGCAATATGTGGACGGAACTATTTTACTTATTTTCTCTATTAAAGTTAAGCCATCTAGACCAGGCATACGTATATCAGTCAAAATAATATCAGGCTGATGGTCTTCTATCAGTTCCAATGCATCTATACCATTGGTAGCTGTACCAACTAATGTTAGTTCCCATCTAGCCCAATCAATAAGATCTTGAACGGCATCCAGCACTAAAATCTCATCATCAAAGATAACTACTTTAACCATTATTTTACCTCCTGATCCAATGAAATTCTAATCGTTACGATCGTGCCTTTATCGTGTTCACTTTCAATTTCCAACGAATAATTCTTTCCATATAAGAGTTCCAAACGCTCTTTTACATTTTTAATACCATATCCTTTATTCAAAAGATTTGTATTTTTCATCCCTATACCATTATCCTCGATTATAAAAATCATTTGGTCGTTTTCCATATAACCTGTTAGTTTAACGTATCCTTCTCCCATTTTTGCTTCTAAACCGTGGTAATATGCGTTCTCTACAAAAGGTTGAAGTATTAATTTTAATATCATCTTATTCTTCATTCTAGTCTGAACATTTTCAATATATTTGAATCGATTTCCATAACGTATGGTCTGGATAGAACTATAGTGTTGAATATGATCCAACTCTTCTTGAACAGTAAGTAATTCTTTTCCTCTGTTTAAACTTAATTTAAAGCTTTCAGATAAGGAAATTGTCATTGTTGCAATCTCACGAACATTGTTTTTGATTGCCATCCAATAAATGGCGGAAAGGGTATTGTATAAAAAATGTGGCTTTATTTGTGCCTGCAATGCTCTTAATTCTGATTCTTTCTCTTTCAATCTGGATTGTAACAACTTTTCATTTAAGTCGATATTATTTTTTACAAGTATTTTAATTTGCTTACCAATATTTCCAACTTCATCATTACCTAATCCCCCCAAATCTTGTTGATAATGAGTTATATTTGCAACCATTTTTTTTAACTTTATCAATGGCTGAAGGATAGTGTCGGACAGATAGATAGAAATAAAAACGGCAATGATAACCATTAATCCAGCGAAGGTAAAGGTAATTACCCCAATTTTATTAGAATCTTTCAATAAATAATCCTCATTAATTAAATGGATATAAGACCAGCCAGTGATCGGGTTCGTATAGCTACTACTTAAGAATCCCTTATTCTCTAGCGCTTCAAATTGTGAATTCTCCAACTCGTTGAGTACTGTATTAGAAAACTCCTTGTTTTGATTATTAATGTAAACTGATACAGGAGAAGAACGCTCGCTACGATCTACTATCATAAAGGTAGTTTCTCCATAATTCATGGAAATTGCCTCAAACATTTTCTTACTTAAATTGATAACGAGCACACCCAGTGCATCCCTAGATAAATCATTTGGATTTCGTAATAATTTCACAGAAGAAAAACTATCATTACTTCCATTTAGTATATTATGGCTAAGAAAAATCTCTTTCCCCCTTGCCTCTTTAGCACGATGGTACCAATCCTTTGTTTTGATCTCTTGAACATTATTGAAAAAATAAGATCCTTTTCTAGATATACCATAGCAATACGACTTATCCTCGACATCAAAAAGGCATACAGATTCGATATATTTAGTATTTAATGTATATTGTGAAAGAATATCATTTAGAATAATGGCAGTTTCATAGTAATCAGTTGAACCATTTGCCACAAGCAAGAGTTCGTTTCTAATCTCTTCATTCGATAAAATTAACCTATGTAAATTAATAACACTTTCATATGTGAGCTCTGACATTTCGCTAGAAGTCCTTAATAGATCTTGATAATTTTGAATATGATTTTCCACGATTGTTTGTTTGGATATGTGATAGGAAACAGCACCTAACAAGAACATAGAAGGGATGGATAGTAGGATCAATGCAACCCAAAAACGAGTTCTTAGCTTTTTAATTCCCGGTTTCTTAAGGAGCTTATCTCTCATTCGTTTTCCCCCTATATCGAGCATCACACCTTACTGCTAATTCCAAATCCATCACTTTTATAGCAAGCGCTTTCATTTTTTTTATCTATTATACTATAGATTTAAATAAAATTATGCTCCAATGCTATTAGTTGGGACATAAGAATAAAATTAAAGGACTAAACAATCTCATGAGACTTGTACAACATAGAGGGGAAAAGTGTGGCTGGTATTGTATTTACTCTGTTTTAATTATAATTCGCTATTGTTATATTGGATTTGCAGAAAAATATGAGTGGGGGTACTTGCTGGGAGAGAAGAAAAAAAGGGCAAGAGGTATTTTTTAGTCATTATTCTTGATAGGAGTATACTCCCTCTTCCCCTCCCTTGAGATTGAGTTATCTATTATGACTGTTTATCATTCACATTTAATCTCGGAGCACTAATCCTATCTAATTGTTCAACCAAGTTTAGTAGAAGAAAGCCATTACCTTCAGCACTTTTCCCATTTCCAAGTGGCAGAGTTCGTCTAATTAGTTGAGCATAGATCTCTGATTCGATGAGGGACCGATCAAATTCTTTTTCACTTAAATTAATGATTAAGGCTAAAGCACCTGCTACAAAAGGTGCAGCCATGGAGGTTCCTGACAGTTTTGCAAATTTATTATCTAGGTATGTTGATAAAACATTTACACCAGGAGCTACAAGATCTACTTCATTATGACTATTCGAAAATGGAGCAAGCTGTAAGTTCGTATTCACCGCACCGACGGAAATAACTTCATTATATGCTCCAGGATAGGCATATTCAAATGTATCCTCTTGGCCATCCCCTTCATTTCCTGCAGCTACTACAACGGATACATTATGATTAACAGCATTTTGAATCGCCTCACGCATTTCAGGTACATCATTAGGACCACCTAGTGACATGCAAATCACTCGAGCTTGTTCATTTTTTGGACCTCGCCATTCCACTGCATAATTGATCGCATTTATGATCCATCCATAATCACCAGCACCATCTTCTGTTAATGCCTTTATACTTAAAATTTTTGCTTTTGGAGCTACCCCAACGACCCCATCACCATTAAGGCTTGCTGCAACGATACCCGACACATGTGTTCCATGACCATTATTGTCTTCAAAGTTGTTAACATCTCCATTATGATCTGTTGTAAAATTCCTTCCACCAATTATTCGATCCTTAAGATCCGGATGATCGGTGTCGACCCCAGTGTCTATAACAGCAACCACAATGCCTTCACCCTCATTGCTTTTCTCCCAAATGGCAGGTGCCTGTATAAGTTGGACCCCTTCTGGTGTTTCATTTGTACTATCCTCAATCGACTGAATGGTATAAGGTATCAATTTAACTTTATTTTCCACCATCTTCCTCCTCTTTCTAAAATATATTAAAGTTTATAGCATATACATTTAACATTTTTAGGTAATTCTACATCAGAAGATAGAGAAGATATAAACATTATCGAGCAAATCTACTTTTTAATCAGTTGATTATTAATACTAGCTTATTATCTACATACAATATTTATTCCTATTATATCATAAGGTGGTATTAATTAACATTTACAGAGTGCAATATCGCAATTAGTTCTTTAACCATTAATGAATAATTTGTCTATTTTTCCATCATATTAGAGAAGACTACACTATCATTTGAGGAGGAATTGATATGAAAAAGGGTAACAATATCTCAAGCATGCAGGATCAAAACCAATTGGCACAAGCACAGCAATCGATTTTGCATTTGCAGCATGCCATTCACCAAGCACAAAGTCACCCAAATGAGGAGATCATGCAACAAATAAAGCATTCTCTAGAACGAGCGAAAAAATCACTAGCACAAGCTGAGAGTGTAACCGATGACGATAATGCACTAGACTTAGTTCGAAGGGAATTAGCACAGCAAGAGGAAACATATCAGGAAATCTCAGATCGAGGAATTTAACTTAAGCTTTTATTGCATCGACAGTTTTAATTGCAACAGAGATATTGGACAGGTAACTAGCTCCCTGTCCAATATCTTTGTATATCAGTCACTTCCACCGTGAAATTCTAAATTCTTGTCCAATATATTCGTTTATTAGCCAATTTCATCACGGGATTCCAACGCTTTGTCCGATATCTTCGTTTATTAGCCACCTCTAACGCGGGGTCTCAGCTGTTTGTCTGATATCTTTCATTTCATTCAAATTCTGGACTTCGGTAAATACTTGTTGTCTTCAAGAGTAAATCACCAAAGCTAAACTCTGGTGATTCATTTAAAAACTACTTGTATCTTCGAAATTTTTGTATAGAAGAAAAGCCTAATCATACAACGATATAGGCTTCCCCTCCATTATGAAGAGACTTCCTGAATATCAAAGGAAAGAATTCGTTCCGTAGCAGGATTATAAAGGACGGTTCCTCTCACCTTGATTTGCTCCTGTGGAGATTGTAGTGTGTATTCATATACCTCTCTCGTTTGATTTGCTGCTGGCTGTGTCTTAGAAATGGAATTGTAATTTGTCACATTATAACCTGGATAGGCTACTTGAACGACCTCTAGCAAATATTTACCCCACTTTTGTTGCTCTAACGGCGGCGATGGCTGAAACTCAATAGAAATAACTCCTACGGAAGGGTTTGCTCCTAATGTTTCAAAGGCTCTACGATGTAAATTGATCGTTGTTTGAGGAGATCCAGGAACTTTATCTACGATGGTGACAATAATCTCTCTTCCATTTTGAGGATTACGTATTTTCAATGTTTGTCCACACTGGTATGGAGAATTTTCACTGACAGCTGCCGTCAAATATTGCCCATAGGACCACGGAATCCCACATTGCGTTACATTTCCCCCATTTGTCCATGTTGCTCTCCCTTGAATATAATTTTGACGATAGACTTTTTCTTGATAATATGGGTAAGGAGCATTTGAATACATAGGATAAGGGTTATAAAAATCTTGATACATATTATCCCTCCTGTTTTTATCATTTAGAATATTGTATGACTGATAGTAGGATATTTGTGACAAAAACCTAAATAGAGGAGTTTAATTATGAAAACAGAAAAAGAAAGGATGCTAGCTGGTGAAATGTATAATCCAGCTGACCCGGAGCTTGCACAAGATCAGAAAGAAGCGAGACGTATGGTTAGGTTATATAATCAAACGACAGAAACCGAGGAGGAAAAGCGAATTAACCTATTGAAGCGACTACTCGGTTCAACAGGTGAAACTGTTTATATGGAACCAAATATACGCTTTGATTATGGCTATAATACATATGTAGGGGAAAATTTTTTCGCTAATTTTGATTGCACCATATTAGATGTTTGTGAAGTACGCTTTGGTGACAATTGCATGCTTGGCCCTAACGTAAAAATTTATACAGCCACACATCCACTCCAGCCAGTGGTTAGAAATTCTGGGAAGGAATTTGGAAAACCTATTACGATTGGTAACAATGCTTGGATTGGTGGTGGTGCAATCATTAATCCTGGCGTGACTATAGGGGACAATGTTGTCATCGCCTCAGGATCAGTCGTAACTAAGGATATTCCAGATAATGTAGTTGTTGGCGGTAATCCTGCGAAGATCATTAAAGAGATTGAAATATGAATGCTAAAAAAGCTTTAAAATTTTCTGAAATTCAGTGATAGACATAATGGCCTTGTTGGGAAGGTCAAAAATATATATCACATGATACGTCTGCCTTCAGAATATGGAGTTGACGTACATCTCGATGCTAATATGCTCCCATTGGAGAAGTGAATTAAATTTCACTTCTCCAATTTTTCCCTTCAATAATTAGTTCTATTAACCTATATAAAAACAGATAGAAGTTGACAAAAAATCATATTAAATTTAAATTTATATGAGTATTATTAAATTATCTGCTTGCATTTTTACATAAAATATCCTTATAACAAACAAGACTAACGTCACTTAGAAAGGAAGGTTTTTTTGAGAAAAAGGTCGATATTCATTACCACCACCATTATTTTTCTATTACTCATACTATTTCCTACCATGATAAGTGCAAATGAAAAGACTTATGATGTCGGAACAACAAACCTACTCATTCGATCTGGGCCATCCATTGAAAGCGAAGTTCTAGGAAAATTAAATCCAGGAGATCAGGTGAAGGTTTTTGATGAATCAAACGGATGGTATCAAACGTATTATAACGGAAAGGAAGCTTGGGTAGCTTCTCAATTTTTATTTCAAGGTAAACAAAAATCAGTAACCTCCCCAAGTTCGGAATCTGTCTCCATTAGTGCGACAGGTGTGAGAATTCGGTCGGGACCTGGCACAAGCTATAGCATCATTGGCTTCACAACACTTGGTGAAACCTTTTCCGTATTAGACAAAAATAATGATTGGATCAAAGTGTCTCTTCCTAATGGTAATATTGGGTGGATTGCTTCATGGTTAACCAATCAACAAGCATCAGAAGCTATACCTAAAGCTCGATCAAATAAATCCATTCAAGAGCCTTCAAAATCAATATCGGGTAATGCAAGCTTAAGTGGCTACAATATTATCTTAGACCCAGGTCATGGAGGGAATGATTCAGGTGCTATCGGTGTGGGAAATGTCTACGAAAAAGACATGGTGATGGAAGTTGTTGATGATATCACAAATCGCTTGAAGCAAGAAGGAGCAACTGTTCTTCTAACCAGAAGTAATGATACAAGGATTGAGCTGCCAAAAAGGGTTGCGATAAGTCATGCCTATCAAACACATGCATTTATTAGTCTTCACTTTAATGCTAGTCCAATAATATCAGCTAATGGGATAAGTACACATTATTACAGCAATCAGAACCTTGCCTATCAGGTTCAAAATGCAATAGCACAGCACCTCAACCTTTCTGATAGAGGAATAAGGCAAGATAGTTTTTATGTGCTAAGGAATAATCAAAATCCGGCTATTTTGATAGAGATGGGCTTTATTACAAATCCAAGTGACTTACTAAAAATTCAATCAAAAGATTATCAATCTAGTATAGCTGAAGCCATTACACAAGGTTTAATTTCATATTTTAAAAATTAGTTTAATACTATTGCTCCGATTACTTGATATTATTATTAACCATACCCTTTTATTTTCAATCAATGTTGGAGTGATTTAATTGTTCATTTATGTTAAAAGAGATAAAGTCCAAATCTACCATCAGTCAAAAATAGAGATGTCAGATATTGAAGAACACATATATCTAAAAAAAGGACTAGAATTTCTATTAAAAGAAACGAAGAAGGATATCGAGTTATATCAATCATTAGAACTAAAAACGAGAGAAGATAATGTATTGCTTAAAGAATTCATTGCAAAAAAAGAGAAAATAGAAAAAATGCTTGAAACATTTAAAATAGAAAATGAAATGGATTGGAAATAACAATCATAAAAAAGCTTCCAGATGGGAAGCTTTTTTATGATGTAGATCGTAATATATTCATTTTAATTTCCAACTTTTCCAATGCATCTTCAACATCCTGTTTCTGTTTAAGCAGCTTTTTTTGATGATCCTGGAAAATTTTTATTCTCTCATCTAATGTTTTATCACCTTCCATATATAGGTGTGCGACATGTCTTAAAACCCCAATGGACATTTTGGTTTTCCTCATACAAGTAACTAGCTCCAGCCAAAATAAATCCTCTTCCTTAAAAACACGATAACCATTTTCATCCCTTTCTATAAAGGGCAACAATCCTTCTTTGTCATAGTAGCGAATCGTAGAAGTTGGTATAGAGACTCTTTTTGCAGCCTCTTTGACTGTTAGCATTATTATTCCCCTTTCCAATACCATCAATTTTATAGAGAATATGCACCATTCTCTTTCCCTAGTAATTGTTATAGTTGCCTTGGTTCTATTCTACAATAATTAAGCGCATTGTTTAAACCAATTAAGCATAGCGGTGGACAAATATAAGAAGTAAAGATTCCTCCTATTATTTGCCTTAAAGTGCACTTTCAAGTTTATAATTTGTTTAATGAAAAGATTTACAAAAAAATACTTTTTAGGAGCTAGGAGGAATAATATGTATAGTTTTTTAGCTGAATATTCACCGACTTGCACAGCATTATCTATTTTAGACAAGGATGGTATGACGTTAGTTACAAGAGAAGTACATATACCAAAACCTTCGTTTGTCAAAATATTAACTAGGGAAATGATACAGCTAGCACACGAGCAGCAACTTTTCCATAATGATATTTCTAAAATTGGTGTAGTAATTGATTCTGTTGAATCTCTTAATATAAAAATAGAACAATTTATTGAAGATTTGGAAACCTCTTTTGGCTTCCAAGCAGAAGTAGGACTAAATAAGGATTCCGTGAAATCAAGTTTATTGGATCTGAAGGATAAGTAAAAGCTTCCAGTTCTTGATCATGAAAGCTTTTACGATAATTTTTTATCAATTACTCTGTCCATTAATTTTCTTGCAACTATTTCCTTTTCAAGTAATTCAATGAAATCATTGCTTAATTTGTATAGCCTAGCCTGGTGATAAATTTCTAATAATAATTTATCAGGAATTGTTTCCATTTTTTCCTCCTTATCAAAAAAAATTGAGAGGTAAAGTTTTTTAATCTTCACCTAGTAATTATGATTTTTTTGAATGAAAGTGTTACTTAGATGAAGTTTAACAATTCGATAAATTATTACAATATATTTAATAGTAAATGATACATATTTACTATTTCATTATTTGAAAATATGTTTATTTAGTTAAAATGAATGGGGATTTTTTAGTTTCTATTACTAAAAGCCACCCAAATACATTTATTAAATGGGGAGATAAAATTACAAAAATATTAAATTTTAAGTTGTTTTTCTTATAAAAATGTGAAAATAGTGAAATAACAAAAAAAAATGTCGTCTTAATATGGAAATATGGGAAAGACATCCTAAAATATGAAAATATGTCGAAAAGGAGGATTAGAATCCAAAATGTCTACCCATACAAAATATTGCTAAGGAGGGCATTGTGTGAATTTTAAATCTAATCGTAATATTAACTATGGAAAGAAGTTGGATAAACGTACTAAACAACGAAGAATGAGTACTAAAAAAATGATGGTTGCTTCAGCAGCAGCAGTACTTATTTTTTCGACAGGGCCTGCTACCTCTAGCGGAATTTTAGGAAAAATAACCAATTCTTCTATTGAGGTACAAGCAGCCAGTTTAGGTGAAGTACAATTACTTACTGATGTAAATATTACAGCAAATCTTACGGAAAACACTGATACTTATACGTTAGATTTAAATTTAACAGGAACTGGTTTAGCTGATGTGGAATTAGTTTCACCCGATCGTGTTGCAGTATTTTACTCCCCAGAATTAGCTGATTTATTAACAGTTAATGCACCCGCCAACATATCCGTAGAAATTTTACCCATAACTCTAAGTGATCTACCTGTAGTAGAAGGTACAATAGGAGAATTGACAAGCACACTTAATACTACAGTAGGAGAACTAGTTTCAGCGGTTGATACTATTCTTGACAATCCATTAACTGCTCCATTAATCAATGTAAATGGATTAGAAGAGTTAGAAACAGCTTTGGAAGCACTTAATAATGTAGATAATGCATTAGCAGATTTGCTTCAATACAACGATAGTGTACCTGTTCAGGTGAATCCAGATGGTTCCATTGTAGTTAACTTTGGAGATGGATTAGGAAATCACTTAGAAACGGCTGTACAAGATGTCATTATTCAATTACTTAATGATGTAGTCAGTGCTATTAGTGCATTAGAAGTAGAAATTCTTGGTGGATCTATATCCGTACCTTTAGAACCAGTCAAAGATATGTTAACCCCATTACAAAACTTAATAGATAACCTATCAAGTGGAGCGATAGATTTATCTAATGATCTTGCATCTGCACAAGTAATGGGACAAACATCAGTGGATCTCTCAGCAACTATTCCTAATCCTTCTGGCTTAAGTGGAGATGTTCCAATTTATGGTGCAGGAATTAGCGATTCAGTAATTGATTTACCACTATTATCAAGTTTAGAATCAGGTGATTCAATTACTTTTGCAGAACCGGTTGATACTGACGGCGACGGCTTAACTGACGAAGAGGAAGAACAAGCTGGGACAGATCCTAACAATCCAGACTCCGATGGCGATGGTATTAACGACGGGGACGAGGTAGATAATGGAACGGATCCTCTTGATCCTAATGATCCGGCTGATGGTACTGACTCCGATGGCGACGGCTTAACTGACGAAGAGGAAGAACAAGCTGGAACCGATCCTAACAACCCAGATACCGATGGCGATGGCATCAATGATGGAGACGAGGTAGATAATGGAACGGATCCTCTTGATCCTAATGATCCGGCTGATGGTACTGACTCCGATGGCGACGGCTTAACTGACGAAGAGGAAGAACAAGCTGGAACCGATCCTAACAACCCAGATACCGATGGCGATGGCATCAATGATGGAGACGAGGTAGATAATGGAACGGATCCTCTTGATCCTAATGATCCGGCTGATGCTACCGACTCGGATGGCGATGGCCTAACTGACGAAGAGGAAGAACAAGCTGGGACAGATCCTAACAATCCAGACTCCGATGGCGATGGTATTAACGACGGGGACGAGGTAGATAATGGAACGGATCCTCTTGATCCTAATGATCCGGCTGATGGTACTGACTCCGATGGCGACGGCTTAACTGATGAAGAAGAACAACAAGCTGGGACCGATCCTAACAACCCAGATACCGATGGCGATGGCATCAATGATGGAGACGAGGTAGATAATGGAACGGATCCTCTTGATCCTAATGATCCGGCTGATGGTACTGACTCCGATGGCGACGGCTTAACTGACGAAGAGGAAGAACAAGCTGGAACCGATCCTAACAACCCAGATACCGATGGCGATGGCATCAATGATGGAGACGAGGTAGATAATGGAACGGATCCTCTTGATCCTAATGATCCGGCTGATGCTACCGACTCGGATGGCGATGGCCTAACTGACGAAGAGGAAGAACAAGCTGGAACCGATCCTAACAACCCAGATACCGATGGCGATGGTATTAACGACGGGGACGAGGTAGATAATGGAACAGATCCTCTTGATCCTAATGATCCGGCTGATGCTACTGACTCGGATGGCGATGGCCTAACTGACGAAGAGGAAGAACAAGCTGGGACCGATCCTAACAACCCAGATACCGATGGCGATGGCATCAATGATGGAGACGAGGTAGATAATGGGACCGACCCTCTTGATCCTAACGATCCAGCTGATGGTACTGAAACTGACTCGGACGGCGACGGCTTAACTGACGAAGAAGAACAACAAGCTGGAACCGATCCTAACAACCCGGATTCCGATGGCGATGGCATCAATGATGGAGACGAGGTAGATAATGGAACGGATCCTCTTGATCCTAATGATCCGGCTGATACTACTGACTCGGACAGCGACGGCCTAACTGACGAAGAGGAAGAACAAGCTGGGACCGATCCTAACAACCCAGATACCGATGGCGATGGCATCAATGATGGAGACGAGGTAGATAATGGGACCGACCCTCTTGATCCTAACGATCCAGCTGATGGTACTGAAACTGACTCGGACGGCGACGGCTTAACTGACGAAGAAGAACAACAAGCTGGAACCGATCCTAACAACCCAGATACCGATGGCGATGGCACCAATGATGGAGACGAGGTAGACAATGGAACAGATCCTCTTGATCCTAACGATCCAGCTGATGGTACTGAAACTGACTCGGACGGCGACGGCTTAACTGACGAAGAAGAACAACAAGCTGGAACCGATCCTAACAACCCGGATTCCGATGGCGATGACATCAATGATGGAGACGAGGTAGATAATGGAACGGATCCTCTTGATCCTAACGACCCTGCTGATGCTACCGACTCGGATGGCGATGGCCTAACTGATGAAGAAGAACAACAAGCTGGGACCGATCCTAACAACCCGGATTCCGATGGCGATGGCATCAATGATGGAGACGAGGTAGACAATGGAACAGATCCTCTTGATCCTAACGATCCAGCTGATGGTACTGAAACTGACTCGGACGGCGACGGCTTAACTGACGAAGAAGAACAACAAGCTGGAACCGATCCTAACAACCCAGATACCGATGGCGATGGCATCAATGATGGAGACGAGGTAGATAATGGAACGGATCCTCTTGATCCTAACGACCCAGCTAATGATACTGAAGAACAAGTGAATCCAGATCCAAATCCATCAGATCAAGACAGTGGTTATTCTGAAGCAGGTGAAAACAATGACAATCATACAGAACTTCCGAATACATCCACTAATATTTTTAATCTAATCCTTACGGGATTAGGTGCTATATTACTAGGTATCGCTACTAGTCTATTTGCACGTCGTAATAAAACCGAATAATCAAAGTAACATTAACGTAGTTCTTCTGTTAAGAAGGACTACGTTATTCCTAACTATACTCCATAAATAGGGAGGAATAAGGATAGTGACATTAGAAAAATTTATTCCAACAATAAAGCATGCTAAGAATTCTTTATTTTGTTATAAAAATCAAGCAGACAATTCCAATACAAGATTATTTACACCCTACATGAAATATGTCATTTTTCTTTCTGTTACCGATACAGATTCTAGGGCACGCGTTTTCACAGGTATAAGTACTTCTATTGAATATGCATATAAAAATGCTGAAAGAAAATGTCTTTTATATATTAATAAGAATGATTTACATCCAAAGTGGGCAAAAGTAGATTTGGCTATAAATATGGAATTATTATCAAAACGCGAATTTATGCGCCTTTATTCTAGTCAAACTCCTTTACGTAAGGGTGTCGCATTGGATTCACATTTTAATCTAGCTTTTTTAGAACAAGAATTTGAAGCAAATGATCTAATACAGAACGGTTCATTCTCAATGCGAAATATAAATATTTATCTAAAAATGTACCGTAATGCACGATTTCCAATAATTGAATCTTACATAAGAGAAATTGTTTTATTTGATACAGTTAGTTATTTCTGTGATGAACAAAACTATTATCCATTACATTCTAATAGTTTTGATCATGGACGACGAGTAATCAATGATGTAAATAAAGCTCTTATTTATGACATTATTGATCAATCATCTTCTTATCTGGCTAAACAAATTAAGCCAAACGGAAAATTTGTTTATGGTTACTATAGTCATTTTCATGAAAAGATCGAGGTCTATAGTATTCATCATCATGCAAGAACGATTTACTCGATGATCGATGCATTTTGTCTAACAAAAAGAAAAGAATTGGAATTACCCATAAAAAGGGGATTAGCTTTCTATTTCCAAAAGTCTATAAGCCTGATAAATCACCCTGCACATAAAGTAGTTGTACAATACATCGCTGGTAAAAAGAACAAACCAAGCGTAAATCTAGGGGCTATGGGAGCAACTATCATCGTAATCATAAAATATACAAAAGCTTTTCAAGACGATAGATACCTACCTATAGCTAAATCAATTGGGGACACTTTGTTATCCTTACAAAATCAATCAAGCTATAGTGATGGAATACATTCCTACTATAATTGGGAAGCCCTACTTAGCTTGCTTTATCTATATGAATTAGATAACGACATAAAATGGTTAAACTCAGTCACCATTGCTTTAGATTATAGTATTGAAAATGGTGATTGGAAGAACATCGATAATTGGTTAATTCACACAGTCAATCAGCTAACGAAATATAAGCCTGAAGACAAATATTTTAAGTTTGGATTAAGAAATGCAGAATTCCAACTTGATTTTATTCAAAAACTACACGTCAGTTCACCAGCTGTTTTAGAAGCACTTTTAGTAACAACTAACATTATTGAAAACATTCAATATTTACAAAAGAGTTACTTATTGGTGAATTACCCATTGTATGAGTTAAACAAAACGATTCAATATCATATAAAGCATCAACTAAATGAATATTTTTTTCCTGAGGTATCCATGTATATGAAATTCCCAAAACTAGTTAATGGAACATTTTTTAATCGTGAGAACTCCTTTAGATCTAGAATAGATGAAATAAGAGATTATGTATCAAGTTACTATCACTACTACCAAAAGATTTCTCAACCAAAGAAAGTATATTCATAGAAAACACTATCTATTGTCACAATAAAATATCAGCATCACAAGGAGATGAGTACTATGAAGAATAAAAGTGATATAAAGTACCCGAATTACGCTTCAAAGAAATTCTCTATAAAATTGGTGAATCTGATGCATCTCATTACAGATTTACCATCATTTTACTCTTATCAAAACGAAGTTCTTTTTAGTACCAACTATTTGAACAGTAATAATGATTATGGATCTATTTTTAATTCTATAGAAAAAAAACTAAGGAAAAACAATACAGACCTTAAGGTTATAGAATTAAAATTTGGTGACTACTATTTCTTAGTATTATTACCATTTTTTAAAGGTATGATTGGAATCGGACCATATAAAAGAGCTATTAACACTACTAATAAAGCTGATTTTAGCCATTTAAAATGGATAGTTGATCCAGCATTAGAATATCGCGAACTGACGAATGCACAAATTGAGAAGTACAAAGAAATTATTCAACTTGGTGACCATTTCTATAACACCACATTAGAACCCATCGGTGAACAGCCACCATATCAACAGATTAATGAAACATCAGAAGAATACGAAAGTTATTCTATTCAAAAAGAAAATAAGTTCTTAATGTTATTAAAAAATGGAAATGTTAAAGCAATTGAAGCCTATTATGACTTCCGTAATAAATCGATGCCTCATACTACGGATATTAGAAATAAAAAGAATAATTTAATAGTCTTGGCGACGACTCTTGCAAGAGCTGCTATTGAAGTTGGATGTAATCCTCAAGAGATGATTGCTCTTCGTGAAGCAATAATAAAAGACATTGAGTCTCCTGCAAGTCATAAACGTTTTGTTGAAAAAGAAATAAAAATATTAAAACTTTTTTTAAAAAAGATACAACAGCATCAATCGGAAGGACTTACGAAAAGCACAAAAATGATCGTAAACTATATTCAGAATCATTTATCTGAATCTATCACACTAAAACAGTTGGCTGAACACTGTGATCGGCACCCAAATTATATTTCTTCATTATTTAAACGAGAGAAAGGG
The DNA here is from genome assembly GCF_055395245.1 of Gracilibacillus sp. JCM 18860. Taxonomy (NCBI): domain Bacteria; kingdom Bacillati; phylum Bacillota; class Bacilli; order Caryophanales; family Bacillaceae; genus Gracilibacillus; species Gracilibacillus sp. JCM 18860. The sequence continues at coordinate 3,510,639 of NZ_AP043868.1, read as the reverse complement.
ATGACGATTCAACAATTTATCATTTCAGAACGAATAAAAAAAGCAAAATATTTAATTCAAAACTCTTCACATCTGTTAGTTGACATTGCACACTTATGTGGTTTCGAAAGTCAAAGTTACTTTACTCATCAGTTTAAGAATAAAGTGGGATGTACTCCTCAAGAATACCGAAATGAGTTTAAATAAGGATTAAAATGAAGAATACATGTTCTAATCACTAAACATGAAGGAGTAGTGTCATATTCTTTTAATAGATTGCGCCCTTTAGAATAACGAACTCACAGTCTATTCTAACATCATTATAGCAAGGTGCTAGTATGAATAAAACTAGTAAAATTAACCAAGAAAATGATATCCTTTTAACCTATTTATAATATCGGACGAAAGCACTTGTTATAAAGGAGTAAAGTGAAAAAAATTTAGGAAAATTGAACTAACCTAGTCGAATAGAAATGTAAATATGAAGTAAATAACTGAAATGATACTATTCTGCAATAGCAATAATGAAAAAATCTTTCATGCTCATACGACCAAAATCAATATACCAGAATAATGTCTGTTAAACTATCAATATATTAATAAATATTGCACTAACTAAATTTCTTTATCAAATAAGTAGTGAAGAGCCAAATTATATAAAACCTATAGTTTGGCTCTTCACTTTATTTCTTATGAAATGGTTAACTATTACTAATAATTTACCAAATGTATCCATGAATAGCTTACACACCATAATTTAACTCCTGTAAATATTAAATAACGATTTTATTCTAGTAATCCTCTCTCTATCCAAAGTATTATCAAAGGACTCCATTAGTCGGACACCTTTACCAAAATGATATTCAGTAGCTTGAACTTTTTTATGTATGCTTGCAAAATTATCCGATGTAATTCCTGCTCCTGGCATAATTAAAGGACCATTCTTCCGCTCCGATAATAGGACTAATTCCAGAAGCATGTTAACTCCAGCTAGACAATTGGGCGCTCCACCTGATGTTAGAATTCTTTTAATATGTTTTTTATATGGAATTAGGGTTAAGTAAGCCTGTTTTACATCAATAGCATGGTCGAATGCCCGATGAAAAGTTATTTCTATTGTTGGATATTCTGTGATAATTTTGTCCAACAACTGCACATCAATCGTTCTTTCTGCTGTTAGTCCACCTATTACAAAGCGATTTGCACCGACAGACTTTAATTGTTCAATCGACTGCATCATATCCTTTACATCCGATTCACTATAACAAAAGCCTTGAGCATGTGAACGAATCATCACCTGAACGGGGATCTTTACATGTTCTATTATTTCCTTTGTTGTCTTTAAGGATGGAGTTAATCCATCTCGTTCAATACATGAGACTAACTCTAATCTGTCAATACCTACTCGCTCGGCTTCTATGGCATCTTCTAGATTCTGGACGATTGCTTCTAACATCGGTTACCGTTCACTTCCCTTCTGATCAATTCGGTCAATAATCTTACCCCAAAGCCACTTGCCCCATCTACATAGTAGCCTTTCACCTTAAAAGGCTTGACAACATTCGCCATATCTATATGAATCCACTTACTATTATCTGTAATAAATGAATGAAGAAACATAGCTGCTGTAATCGAACCACCAAATGGAGAGGAAGAAATATTTTTAATATCTGCACATTCACTTTCTAATAAATCATTGTACTCTTCGACCAGTGGCATTGGCCAAATAAAATCACCTGTTTGTGCACTTATTTCTTCATAATAAGAAATGGATTCTAGTTGGTTGCTATAAATGCCAGCTCTATTTAAGCCTAATGCTTGTCCAATGGTACAAGTCAATGTAGCGATATCCGTTATCCAAGTAGCGCCCACTTTCTGGGCATATAATAGAGCATCTGCTAAGATTAGTCGTCCTTCCGCATCGGTATTCCCTACTTCGACAGTTTTACCATTTGCATATCTGATAACATCAGATGGTAGGTAGGAATTAAAACTAGGTATGTTTTCTACTAATGGTATGATTGCTTGTAAATTTACTGGTACTTGTAGACTCTCCACTAATTTCATTGCGCCAATGACTGAAGCAGAACCACCCATATCCATTTTCATATCAACAATATCACTAACCTGCTTTAAATTCATTCCGCCAGTATCGAAGGTGACACCTTTACCAACTAACGCCATCTTTTTCTTTCCACCATTGTCATAATCCAATAAGGCCACTTTTGGAGAATGGTTACTTCCCTTTCCTACTTCATATGTTGCATGAAATCCATGATCTAACAATGCTTGCTTATCTAGAATAGTTACTTTAACCTTCGTATCCTTAAAGAGTGCGTCTATTTTTCGGGCATAACTTATGGGGGTTAATTTATTTGCAGGCTCATTACATAGGTCTCTTGCTACACATACAGCATTAGCTACTAATAGTGCCTCCGCTTCTAATGCATTATATATTGGATCATATGTGATCCTAATCTTGCGTTCTTGCGCAGTTGACTTATATTTTAAAAAGCGATAGCTTGCTAAATACCAGCCTTCAAAAAATGCATAAATACACTGCTTTCGTTTTAAATACTTTAATTCATAAAAGCCATCGAACAGAACTTTTAATGAAGTAATCGAAAATTTTTCTGCTTTTTTCCTTAATTCGCCTGCTATATATTTAATATATTCAATCTCTGATGTGGATAAAGGAACAAAAACATAAAATATTAACTGATCATCTTGATGAATGGGCTGAACCGGATCATCCTTTAATCCGTTAATAAAAATATTTCTAACTTCTTTATCTGAATGAATAAAATGAACGGATGTTTTCAACTTTTCCCCACCTCCATCTTCATCGAGAAATTTTTTCATTGTTTATAAATACAATTCAATATGTCCAACGTTTCTACCATTATCGTTGGTGATACAACTTGATTTCAATCTATCTAAACGCTCGATAGTTTCTTCATTGTCATAGTTTAATTTCTTTAATAGTTCTGCCACAATTAATGACCATAACATTTCTGTGCCACTATGCACCTTCAAAGCAATACTAATCTTTTCTTTTTTTAGCGCGAGACAATATACACCTTGCGCTCCGCCTTTTGCCACAATATTCTCATCTTCTAATAAAGCACTACATATAAAATGATGGGAGGCGACGATATGTGGACAATGATTCATAACCGTAACTATTTTTTTAACAGCCAATTGTCTATTTTTCGTTTTAAGACTGTCAGGCTGGGCAAATTTCAAATAAGAAATTGCCATGTTATATAATGGCACAGCAAAAACAGGAACACCACATCCGTCTATTCCTGTCACAACATTGTTGATAGATGTTTCTGATAAGCTAGCAACGGTTGCTAATATTTCCTGCTGTAAAGGATGGGCTATATCCTCATAACTATTATCTAATTGATGTTCTCTTGCATATGCTATAAAGCCTAAATGTTTTCCAGCACAGTTATGTAGAAAAGCCCGCTTCGGCTTATTTGCTTTTATGTAATCCAACTTAGGAGCTTCATTCAAGGGATAACTCTCCTTACATATCAGCTGCTCTTCTGAGATCTTAAGCTTTTTTGCTAAACTTAATAAGGCTCGTTCATGATAAAGCTCCCCTCTTTGTGAAGCTGTAAACAATGCAGCCTCTTCTTCCGTTAACTGATATCGCTCTATTAACTTACTCTCAAATATAGGTATTGCTTGTAATGGCTTCATTGCAGAACGATAAAAGGTAGGGTTCTCTATATCACCTTTTTTATAAATAATTTGTTTATATTGATCAATGACACATATGGAACCATGGTGAATATTTTCTACCGACTTATTTCGAAATTCTTGAGCAATAATAGGATATTCCATATTTTTAAAACCTCTTTCCTCTGCTGTAAATAAAGAATGCATAGAATCCATCTATGCATCCTTTATTCCTACCATTTATATAAAATTGTACATTGATTTTACTACTACCTTATCTGGTAAACTATATTTGGCGAAATCGTCATTACCAATGATCGACTCCGTAAAAAGGACACGTTTTTTCTTGCCCGGAATTAAACAAAAATTGTTTGTACTAAAAAAGCCATCTTGATCTGCCTCTAGCCATACATTAATAGCTAAATGACTACAAGACAATTCGATTCCATTTTCAACATATTCCACTTCGATTTGTGGATCAATGCATGCTACATCCTTTGGTTTCACTAATAGATGTTCTACAGAGTCTATTACTTTTTCACCTACTTTTAATTGGGCAAAGATAACGAAATCCTCCAGTCTCCCTTGTAAAAAAGTAAGCTTCTCTTGATGAATTTTTATTGATGTATTTTTTTGTATCGTAACATTCAAGCTTTTTTCCATGACCATGTTGCCATTGAAATCTAATGCTTGGATGGTAAGTTCAGCTGCTTGGTCTAATAATTCATCTGAAACAGCATAGAATGATAATTGATGATCACCTTGATCAACAATCAGAATCGTTTGTTTAAACCGATCCCTCACATCATATTGTAATGCTTTCCATCTTCCGTAATAATCCATGCTTGACCATGAAGCAACTGGCCAACAATCATTCATTTGCCAATACAATGTCCCCATACAATAAGGCTTGTGTAAACGATGTGCTTCAATAGCTGATCTAATCGCTTTGGCTTGTAAAGCATGACTTAAAGATAAGAAGGAAGTGAAATCTTTGGGTTCTTTATAATACATATCCATATAGGTTTTAATCAGATGATTTCCCGCTCCATTTTTTTGATGATGTAACATTACACTTGAATCTAATGCAAAATCCTTTTCCTCTGCGTAGGTAAGAACCGTTTTCTCTTCTGGAAATGATTGAAAGCCATACTCGCTCATAAAACGACCAACATTATCTTTATATGCCTGTAATGGTTTTTGACCATGCCACACATCCCAGTAATGGATATCACCGCTTTTAATTGTTTCAAATGAAGCATGCTGTGCTTCGTCCGCTGTTAATGCCTGCATTGGTGAGCTAGGCCAATATGCGGTTAATTCATCATATTTGTTGACCACATCAGGTAATAAATAATGAAAAATTTGGTCATATGCTTGCCATATTTCTTTACGTTGTTGATCGTTGTATCGTTGCTTCCAGCCCCAACCAGCATCCTCGATATACTCTGCCCACGCTGCATCCATTTCATTGTTTCCACACCAAAGGGCGATACAGGCATAATTACGCAATCGTTTCACATTATCAATGGCTTCTTGTCTCACGTTGTTTAAGAATGCTTCATCTCCTGGATACATACTACATGCGAACATAAAATCCTGCCAAACAAGAATACCATATGCATCACATAACTCATAAAATACATCTGGTTCGTAAATCCCACCTCCCCAGACACGTAACATATTCATATTGGAAGCGGCAGCTGTGGCAATTTCATGTTCATAGGCATCCTTATCCACTCTCGTTAAAAAACTATCATTCGGGATGTGGTTAGCACCTTTCATAAAAACAGGTACACCGTTTAATTCAAAATAAAAACTATTACCATTTTGGTCCTGCTCTTGAACCAAATGAATCGAACGTAAACCTGTTTTTACTTGCTTAGAACCATATGTGGTTCCTTCTTCAGAAAGCTCTAAGGTGAATTGATACAAGTATGGTTCCCCCAATCCATTACTCCACCACAAATGGGGCTCCATGATAGAGAATGGTAATTCAACAGCTTGTAGCCCTTTCTCTAGTGAAAACTTTTCGGAACGAGTGAATCCATGTTGATCAAAAATAGTAAGCTTTATATCTCGCTTATTTGTTGACTCTACTTCTACAACTGCCTTTAATTCAGCTACTTCCTTTGTAACTTGAGATTGTTGAATAAAGACATCTCTGATTCTAGTTTTTGACCATTTTTCTATATACACCGCTTTCCAAATACCACTTGTTACAAACCGAGGTCCCCAGTCCCAACCATAATGATATGGTGCTTTTCGAGCAAAAACACTTAACTTTTTCTCCTCTACTTCACCATCTTCGGAATGATCATTATCAGCAGGTAAGTTATATCCTAGCTGATCAGGCTTATCAAAATCATGCATGATAGGGGAATGGAAATAAACAAGTATCGTATTTTCCCCTTCCATAACATATGGTTTTATATCAGCCTTCCATATACGAAACATGTTATCAGCAGATAATATTTTTCTATCATTAATAAATACATCTGCATAAGTATCCAGACCTTCGAATACAAGTTCCATCTTATCCTCTATCAGATCTCGTTTAGAAAGCTGGATCGTTGTACGATACTCCCAATCTTTTTTATCTACCCATTGCACATCTAACTCATTTTTGCCATAAAAGGGATCAGGAATTAATCGGTGTGCGAATAAATCTGTATGCACACAGCCTGGAACCGTTGCTTTCTTCCAATCCCCATCCTTTGCTTCTTTAAAGTGCCAATTTTGTAATGCTATTTTTTTACCGTTTGACATTATCCTATCCCCTTAAGTGTATTTCTTTTTCTCCCCTTGAATCATAAAAACCTGTTAAGATTTTCTTAGCAAGTGAAGAAAACTCATATTCACCTTCACTATTTCGTAATATGCAAAGTAATAACTTCGTAAGGTTTGGCTCTAATATTTAAGCAATCACTCCTTTTAGCTTCTTTGATAGGTTTTTCCAGTAAATTGGTCTCAGAATAAATAGCTTCATCCTGTAGCTTAAGTGCCATCATTGTTTCATTTCCTTCCGCTTCATATAATCTCATAATCATACCCTTTTCATTTTCGGCTAATTTTATTGTATCTAAGATCATACTCTTGCTGTCCATGCTGATAAAGGAATGAGCGGGGGGGTATTTCCCTTTCTGCTTTTCTGCCTGAATGATAGGGTCCTTTGTATTAAGCTCATGACCCTTACGTACTGTATAGGCACTTCTCCAATCACCGATATGTGGATACAATGTGTAAACAAACTCATGTTTCTCTATATCAGCATTTTCATCTGGCCATTTAGGTGCACGTAATAATGATAAACGAATATTTCTCCCTTTTATGTCATAGCCATACTTACTGTCATTCAATAAGCTTACACCATAATTACCTTCCGATAAATCCGCCCATTTCTGTCCACATACTTCAAATTGTGCTTGCTCCCAAGATGTATTATTATGTGTCGGGCGTTGTATGGTCCCGAACGGAATTTCATATGTGGCGTGAGCGGATAATATATTTACAGGAAAGGCAACCTTTAATAATTTATGCTCCTCTTTCCAATCCACTTCCGTATGGAAGTCAATCAACTTCGATGTATGATGGAAGACTACCCTTTGTGTAATGAGCGAATGGTTCGCTTTCCATTGAAAGGAAAGCTCATCAGCCACTGTACCTGAATAAATTATTTTTGCATCGATTAATTCGATTGCATCTAACTTCTGTGATGCAAAGTTAGGATCCACATCCCATGCATCCCAATCTGTTGGTAAATCGTCAAAGAGCTGGAATTCATTTGCAAGTTGACCTGATTCTATTACTTCTCTTCTAGCTTCCTTGTCGTATAAACTGGTAATAAAACCTTGATCATTAAATAGAATCTTATAATGAATCGTTTCCCATTCTTTCATAAACCCTTTTGATTCTACTAGTGAATTTGTATTAGACTCTGTGAGCCAGACGGTTTGATAGCCAAATGGTGGAACATTAGGAATCACTGCTTGGATTTCTATTTCTGTATCATTTAACTTTATATAATCTGCTTGATAAGGCTCTCCATTTTGACTCACTATCGCCTTATTTAATAACTCTTTCCCACCTCTTAATGTAAAAATACGATCTCGACTCCAACCAAGGCTATTAAATAGAACATAAGGTGTTCCAGGTCCTTCTATATAAACAGAAGAGACAATCTGTTTAATTGCTTGTTGTTGTAATTGTTGACCTTCATATAATACTTTTTCATATTGTTTTTGCGATAATTGATAAACGGGTTCAATAGAAGTACCAGGTACAATATCATGAAATTGATTGAGCATAATTAATTTCCACAATGTATTTATTTGTTCTTTAGGATAGGCTTGATCGAAATACATATAGCAGAAAGAATGCCAAATCTCAAGGTTACGGAATAAATGCTCTACTTGTCTGTTATATTTTTTCGTTCTCGCATGGGTTGTGTAAGTACCACGATGTAATTCCAGATATAAATCACCGTACCATTTAGGTAAGTCTGGATTCCTCTCTATCACACGATCAAAAAAATCATGCACTTTACTAAATTTCACATCAGGTAATCCTGGCAGTGACTCCGAACGAGTTAGTGCTTCAATCATTTCACGCGTAACGCCACCACCACCATCACCGTATCCATACACGAGCATTCGCTCATCATATTCTTTCTTCTGGTTAAAATCATTCCATGTTTCTTGAATATCCTTCGGAGTCGTTTGTTGTCCTAGGATCGTGTGTAAATAGGATAGGATGCTTGTACCGTCGATCCCTTCCCAATAGAATAAGTCGTAGGGAAAGCGATTGGTATCATTCCAATTTAGTTTAGTTGTCATAAAATAGTCGATCTCTGCTTTTTTTAATAGTTGGGGTAAGGAAGCACAATAACCGAATGTATCAGGTAACCATTCTACTCGCGGAGCAACACCAAATTCCTCTTGAAAGTATTTTTTACCAATGAGTAGCTGCCTTACTAATGATTCCCCTGATGGTATATTTAAATCTGGTTCGACCCACATCCCACCGATAATCTCCATCCTACCGGCGGCTACTTGTTTTTTTACACGTTCAAATACCTTCGGGTAGTGTTTCTTCACCAATTCAAATAATTGTGGTTGACTTTGTGCATATTCAAAATCCTTGTATTCCTCTAAGAGAGTACTGGCTGTAGAAAAAGTACGGGATGCTTTACGAATCGTTTCTTTTAAGGGCCATAACCAGGCAACATCAATATGTGATTGGCCAATTGCTTTAACGGTACCTTCTCGATAACCAGATAGTGCTTTCAATACATCGCGTACTTTCTTATCCTGTATGTGGAACAAAGAGCGCTCGATCGCTTCTATATCGGTAATAAGTCGAAATGTATCAGCAACTTCTGATAAGGTTTGGTACAATACATGAAAACGAGAAGTCTCTTCCTTCAATAAACCTAATGTGGAACAAGCAGTCTCAATCGTAAACAATAAATCCTGTACTTCTTTTCTAACCTTTACTACATTACTATTCTTTAAATATATTGGCGGTGGGCTCGTTTCTGCACTGGCTACTTGATTAAAACCCCTTAAATGGTCCTCTGGGATACCTATAGGATTAAACAATTCTAGTTCAATCTGTAATGATGGTTCATTTAATAAACATGTCGGTAATTTATAAAAGGATCGATTGCGATCAAAGCCTTGTAGGGGTGTTCCATTGATAGAAAGTAACGCCTCATAGTGTGAAGGCTGCCCACCTGGTCCTGCAGCTTGAAAAGCAATGCCAACATGATCCCCCTCCAAATTAGATGGAAGATGAACAGCTGTTTTTAAAAATGCGGTTTCCCCAGATTGAATGAGATGATCCCCAAGCGTCACTTTTTTTTCTCTTACAAACTCGTAGGTTTCCGCATCTTCATAGATATATATTTCGGTATGCCAATTTTTAATCGTGATTAAATCGATATATTGTAGCTCTCTCAACTGTTTTATTAAACGATAAATTCTTTGCATAAATATCCCTCATTATTGAATAATTAGTTCTTTCTCTATGAAACGTTTAGGAGAATCGCCTACCATAAGTAATACTGTACCTTGCTCTACTTTTTGCTTCATGTGCAAATCCCATATGGATAGATCTTCCTCTGTTAAAGCTAACGTCACCGTCTTTGTTTCATTCACTCGAAGCCATATCTTTTGAAAATCTTTTAATTCTCTAATTCTTTGGGTAACAGAGGATTCGATATCTCTTATGTATAACTGCATCACAACATATCCGTCATAAGGTCCATCATTTGTAACGTCAACTGGCAGTTCTACCATCTTACCTTCGCTTAATAACTGGTGATCAATGAATAGCTTTTGCTTTGAACAGAATTGATAACTAAAAGAAGAATAAGATAGCCCATCCCCAAAACTATACATTGCCTCTCCTGATTCATCATAGTAATCTCTTTTTCCACCACTATCTTTATAGTTATAGTAAACGGGTAGTTGGCCTGAAGAAAATGGAATAGAAATTGGTAATCTCCCACTAGGGTTTACTTCTCCAAAGATAACCTCAGCTATAGCTCTCCCACCTTGTTGACCAGGATACCAAGCAATTAAAATAGCATCCAAATATGGTTCAATATGTTCGATACTATGCGGGCGTCCCTGGACAAGTACACCGATCATTGGAATGTTTAGTTGCGCTAGCTCTTTCACTAGCTCTTCTTGGACTCCACCTAATCGGAGATTTGCCACATCCACATTTTCGCCACTATCCATTTGAGACTGATCTGGATTTATTACTGCCCCATTTGTATGAAAGGACATACCAAATTCTCTAGCACTTGAGCCACCTAAAGCTAAAATTATTACATCGGATTGACGGGCCAATTTTTTGGCATGTTCAAAATCTGACTTATCCTCTGAACGAATATCACACCCTTTTGTATACAACACGGTATCTTGGTCTTTGGCGATAGAAGTAATCCCATCTCTTATTGTCACAACTGAATCTCTTCGTTGAGGAGGTGTGTAATCTCCAAGCATGTTATACACATGATCTGCGTTTGGTCCAATAATCGCAATAGTTGGCTTATCTTTATTTAATGGTAGGAGATTTTGCTTATTTTTAAGAAGGGTAATAGATTCTCTAGCCATTTCTAGATTTAACCTTTTCCCTTCTTCTCGATCAACAATCTTCTCTTCTAGAGGGGCTTCGGAAAATAAGCCTAATAGAAATTTCACATAGAGAACTCTCTTTACTGCCATATCGATAGTTGCTTCTGTCATTTTGCCATTTTCCACCGCGTATTCCAATTGGGTATAGATATCATCCCATAAGCTTAAATCTACTCCTGCTTCCATGGCATATTTCGCTGCTAATTCTTTATCACCGCTAAGATGAAGTAATCTCTCTAAAGCAACTCCATCAGCCATTACAAAGCCTTTAAATCCAAGTTCATTTCTTAAAATATTTGTTAATAAATATCGATTGGAATGGCAAGGAATACCATCGATTTCGTTGTATGCCGCCATACATGCTAATGCACCGGCCTCAATACCTGCTTTCATTGGTGGAATATGTATTTCTCTCAATTCACGTTCACCGATTAAGGCTGGTCCTGCGTTATGTCCACCTACCGCAGAACCTTGTGCAGCAAAATGTTTTAAAACAGCAAGAACTTCCCTCTTTTCTCCTTGCATCCCCTTTACGACTGCTTCTGTCATTCTGGAAGAAAGATATGGGTCTTCAGCGAAACACTCTTCCGTTCTACCCCACCTCGGGTCCCTTGCTATATCTAATGTGGATACAAGTCCAAGATGAACCCCTTTTTCCTGTAGCTCTTTGGCAACATAGTTTGATACTCTCTGTTGAAGTTTTGGATTCCATGTTGCTCCAGAACCAATATGTGTTGGGAAGACGGTACTGTCTAATGCTTGGTGGCCATGAGGACATTCCTCTGAGAATAATACGGGAATACCTAATCTTGTATGCTTTTTTAAATATTGTTGAATCATCGTTGTTACATGCAGACAATCCTTTAAAGGGATGCCATTATCAAAATGAATACCAGACCATGGATCTGCTCGAAACAAGCCATACAATGCTCCTATTCCTTGAAATGTTTCCACATGTTGTTTAAAGAGATCTGTTAATTCATATTTGCCCCCCTCTTTTTTATATACTTGCCAGCCATAAAGCTTTTGGTTTAGTTGTCCGACTTTCTCTTTTAAAGTCATTTGCTCTAGTAATTGATCGACTTGTTGTTCTATCAAAGTTTCCACCTCTGACCAAGTGTGAATTTAAAAACATGTGCAATCGGCGTGGATGTCTCCTTTAATGTTGGCATATTTATTTGAATAGATGCTCCCTTCTGCTCAAAGTCAAGAAGCGTATCTCTTCCAAGCCATTCAACCTGTAAAATCTCATGATCAAATGGGATGGAAATCGTATTCTGACGGTACGCATCATCATTCTCATGATACAGACGAAAGCAATACACGTGATTATTTTTTGTCGTATAGGCAAGGTTATCTTCAAAATACGGTGCGATCATACGCGTCCCATATATCGCCTCACCATGAACCTTTAACCAAGCACCCATTTTTTTTAATCGTTCGATTGCCTTTCTCGGTAATCTGCCATCAGGCTGTGGCGGAACATTTAATGCTAAGTTTCCACCCTTCGCAACGATTTCGATCAGTGTATGAATAATTTCTCTTAACGTTTTATACTTATCCTCAAATTTGTAAGAAAAGGAAGTCGCAATCGTTATACAGCTTTCCCAAGGTACATTAATGGGATGTGTTGGTACCGTTTGTTCTGGTGTTATGTAGTTTTCATATATTCCACCAACTGTTCGATCAGCGGTTAATAACCATGGCTGATGCCTGCGGGCTTCTTCTACTACTTCACCTAAGCGAATATCTTGGTTCCTCTTGCCTACCCAGCCGGCATCTAGCCACAATATATCAATTCTCCCGTACTTCGTCATTAATTCCATTATTTGATGATGTGTGAAGGAGATAAACCTTTCCCACATCCAAGGATATTGATCTGGATCATAGGAGGGGCCTCGCCACATATGTTGTTTTCTGTCCATGCCAGGCGCCCAATAATACGGTGTATGCCAATCTGCCTTAGAAAAATAAGCGGCAATCGCGATTCCTTTATCACGAAATGCATCAAAAACATTGCGGGTAATATCCGCATATTTATGTTTATGAAAAGGGCAGTCCTTGCCGGTAATTTTATAGTCTGTCTCGTGCGTATCCCACATCGAAAAGCCATCATGGTGCTTTGTAGTAAAGATTAGATATTTAAATCCAGCTTCAGCTGCTAGTTGTGCCCATTTCTCTGGTTGAAATCGTATCGGATTAAAGGTTTTATTTAAATCAAAATATTGCCTCTTAAATTCCTCCATATCATCCGTCCAGTCAACATCATCCCGTGACCAATCTCCATCCTCATCACTTAATGCCCAAGATTCTACTAAGCCTATTTGTGAATATGGACCCCAATGCATCATAAGTGCCAATTTTTGATCTTTAAACCACTCTAACCTTTCTTTTAAGATGGCACTTTCAGGTTCGATCCAATTTTTTTCGGATGAATAATGATGGACACCTTGTTCTTGTTCTTCGTTCATACTATTCATCCCCTTCTGTATTTCGATAAAGGACTACCTGGAACATACCAACCAATCCTGCTTAAGACAAACTCACTAAACATCGAATTTGCCCATGAAAACCATGGTCTTGTGAATTGTGTAGGATCATCAACATGGAAGCCTTCATGCATGAAATTTGTTTCTGCATCTGTTTGCTTAAATAATTCCATCATTTCTTGTATTTCTTGTTCGTTAATCGATGTTAGCCCTTGTATTGCCAGTGCAATATGCCAGATATAATGATCAGGCGTATGTGGACTTCCAATTCCCTTAGCAATCTTCCCTTCAAAATAGTAAGGATTTTCCTCACTTAAAATAAATCTCCTCGTATTTAAATAAATCGGATCATCCAATGCACAGTAACCTAGATATGGCAACGACAATAGACTCGGTACATTGGCATCATCCATCAACACATAATTCCCTAATCCATCTGTTTCGTATACATATATTTCTCCATAGTCTGGGTGTTCAATGGTTCCATATGTGTTGATTCCATTTTCTATTTCTTCTTTTAATTTCTTTGAACCTTTTGCAATGGTTATATCCTGTAATACTGCTTCTGCAATTTCTATCAGTTGTTGTAAAGAGACAACGGCAAACATATTCGCCGGAATTAAGTAACCATATTGACAGGCATCATCACTTGGTCTAAACCCACTCCAAGTCATTCCTGTATAGCCTACAGGTGCCCCAAAGCCATCATGAGATAAGGTGTCTTGTGGTGGACAATGATCGCGAACAAAATGATAGTCAGATTGTTCATGATTCTGTTCGATTGTCCATACTTGTAAGATTTTTTTAACTGCTTTACTGAATGTCTCATCGAAGTGTGACGTGTCACCAGTTGATTTCCAGTAAAGATAGGCTAGTTGTATAGGGTAGCATAATGAGTCAATTTCGTATTTCCTTTCCCATATCCAATCTGTCATTTTTGTTTGGTCATCATGAAACCTCTTTCCATTTGCGGACTCATTGAATGCATTCGCATATGGGTCATGTTGGATAAAAAAGAACTGTTTTTGAATGACTCCTTTAATCATTTTTGCAATCGTTTCATCCTGATCTGCAAGTAATAAATATGGTCTGACTTGTGCAGCTGAATCACGTAGCCACATTGCTGGAATATCCCCAGTAATGACAAACGTCGATCCATCTGTTTGTGATCGAATCGTCGTTTCATACGTATTCACAAAAGTTTTTTTGAACATTTCCCTTATTTTTTTATCATGAGGGAATTGATCGACAACATCTTCGATAAACTCTTTAATAGCTGGTGTAATCACCTGTGTCATTGCATCTCACTTCTTTCTATTAGGAATCATACCAATCGTTTTTATTTCATATGGTTTCAGATTTATTTGATGTTTATCTATCCATTCGTTTACTTTTTCTTCTATTACATTACTCTCATATTTTGTGTCAATAAGCGGATTTGCCTTTATTTCAAGTGATCCTGGTTGATCCATCATATTGAAAAAACGAATCATGACATCCTTTTTATTGGTAGCTACTTTAAGTGACGTTTGAGCAATAGGATGATCTGACTTATAGGAAAAATATTGATAATTACCTGAAAGCTCACCAGTTTGTACAGGAAGTTGTAAGGTAGACCATGGCACAGCATATTGATAAGCATCATGATAGACTATTTCTCGATTCCGATTACCAATATGAGGGAAGATTTTAAAGGACGCTTTATGTGCACCCAAGCATTGCGCTTCAGGTGTAGGAAAATACCCCCAATCTCCTAATTCACCAACGGCCCGAAGCAAGGTAATAGCAATCGTGTTTGCTTTATCTCTTAGAATTTCATATTCATTAAGTCCTTTATTTGCAATCGTTATTCCTTTCACATCATCATGCATGCTAACAAAGGCTTGCTGGTGCTGAGAGTAATCTGGATTTGTCCATTCCTCTGACGGTACATTATTCCGTTTGGCTACTTCAAAAATACTATCTGCATAATGATGACTCGATTCTATCGTTGTTGGAAATAAGACTCGTAAACGATGGTCTTTCGCATTATTATCATAAGTAACTTCGACATTAACCCCTGTGCCATTCTTCTCTAGGCTCACCTTTGTTGTAATCGTCAATAGAATTTTTTTATTACTACGCTTCGATTTCCGGGTGTTAAATCCTACTAGTTGTTGCTGCTCTTGTTGTAGCATTGCTTCTGCACTTTCTGGTATTTCCCATTGGTGGATAATTTCATATGTTGCTCGAATAGATGTATTCTCAATCAGTTCAACCGATGCCTCGCTATCTTCTGTTGTAATCGGCAAATCTTCTGAAGCTTGTTTATACATATACTCATTACCGATATCACCAGAATTTTCATAGATTAAAAGATTAGGAAACACTTCTTTTGTTTGTTTATCTAATATGGTAAGCGAGCCATTTGGATTTATTTCTACCTTTAAAAAGTTATTTTCTAACGTATTTGCTTCTTGTGCGATGCTTCTTTCGTCTGCTTTAGTACTTTTAGCTATTTGAACAAAGGCAAATGTACGATGGCTGAAGGAAGGAACATCTTTCGCTTCAAACGAAACCGTTGCTCTTTTTGCTAGGTATGGTTGACGGAATTGATGCTTTGGTAAATCATAATCAAAAACAATCTTTACATCATCTATATGATAGGCGTATTCCTTACCATCCAGATCAACTAAAGCATAGCCGTCTAAATCAAATTCCTCGATGGATTTGCGATTAACACCATCAGCAAAATAAGATCGTATAAAATCTATTTCAACAGTAGCCACCCCAGTTTTCGGAAGGCCTGTTGAATTGAAAAGCACAAACGGTACTGACTGATTACTATATTGTATGAAACTAGAAGTATCTATTTTCGCACCAATTTTTTTTAATGTTGCTTGCTTCAGACTCTCAGCCATATGTTTACTTTTCTCAAAGCGTGTGACCATTTCACGATGGACCTCATCTACACTACAACCGCAAATACTGTCATGTGGATGATTTTGCATTAATGTTTTCCATGCATACTCTAAAATATCGTGATCATAGTCTTCACCAAGTAAATAAGCAAAGGTTGCTAATGGCTCTACTTCCTTTTCTAGAAATGTCTGTACTTCATGATTCATTCTTTTTAAATACAGACGAGAGGAGGCGGTATTTACAAGGGTTCCCCAGCCGTCAGTATGTTGACTTCTTAATTCACCTTTTACTTCTTTTAGTTTTGGCTTCGATAATTGTCGGTCTATTGCATTTACGTAATCATTAAAATTAGAATGAATAAATTCATAATCTGGATATAATTCTTTTGCTGTACGAATTGCTGCAGATAAATCAACTTGTACTGGCTGGTGATCACAACCATTAAGCATTAAGAAGTGATCAGAAGCAGCATATTTTTCCATCGCTTCGAGATGACCATCCCAATATTTCTTCGCAAGGTCTCTCTCGACAGGTATCTCATTCCCATTACAGTACCAATTCGCGAATAAAATACCTGTCACTTCAGAACCATCTGGCGCTTGCCATCTCATTTCTGAATATGGTGATTCATACATATCTGATTCACCTACTAAATTGTTAAATCCAGTGGGCTTCACACCACGACCAAATGCCGCATGTTTTATCCCTGCTTGATGTAGGATTTGTGGTGCTTGCCCCATATTGCCAAATGAATCAGGAAAATAGCCAATTTTTGATAGACTTCCCCACTTCCTTGCATCTTTAAAACCATACTGCAAATTACGAATATTTGCTTCACTACTTGTTAAAAATTCATCCTGTAATACATACCAAGGTCCAACATGAATACGACCATCTTCTATTAAACGCTTTATTTTCTTCTTTTTTTCTGGTCTCACTTCCAAATAATCGTCTAAAATAATAGTCTGCCCATCTAAATGAAAGCTTTTAAAATCCGTATCAGCCTCCAATATCTCTATTAATTGATCCATAAATTCAATTAATAGATAATGATGCTTTTCATATGGTAAATACCATTCCCGGTCCCAGTGTGTATGGGAAATAATATGAATGGTTTTCTTTTGTTGACTCACGTAAAACTCCTCCAATTTGTGTTGGATATTTTCCTTCCTCATCCATCTTATCTTTCTAATTATGTATCTATAAGAGATGGAGCAATGGCTCGTCATCCTACTTCAGTAATAGATGTCAATAACGAGCCATTGATTTGGAATAGATTAGTTTTTCGCCCAGCGATCATATGCATCCTGATAGATCTCTACATAACGATCAATATTCATGTTTTCAATTGTTTCGATATATTTATCCCAATTGGTTAAAGGCTCTACACCCGTAATAAATTTTGCTTCCATTTGTTCCACATATGATTCCAAATCCACTTCAATTGTGTTAATTTCTTCTTGCTCTTCTTCTGTTAAGTAAACTAATGGATACGCAGTCTCTGCATATGGATCTACTTTGGCTTTTGTTTCTTCTTCAATAAATAAGTCAAATTCAGATCTTGGTGCATTTTCTACTAAATCTACTAACATTGGTGTAGTAATCCCATATGCTGGTGTTAATGTACCACGATAATCTTCACTACTTTCAAATTCTTCCGGCACTTCTTTAAATACCCTTTGTCCATCCTCGCCTTCTTCCCATAAATAACCTTCTGGACCTTGATCAAAGAAATCTCGTCCTTCTTGAGAATATAAATAGTCAATCCATCTCATCGAAGCTTCTGGATGATCATTATTTGAAGTAATCGCAAAAGCTCCTCTACTTATTCCCGGATTTCCTGGTAAAACAATCTCAGGTGACACCTCACTCGTCAAAGGATGGAACATTGGATTATTCATCGCTTCTTCTTCTGTTTGTCCAGTTGTAAAGAAAGAGAACCAGTCAGGAAATAGTCCTAATCTATTTTGTTGACCCTTTGCCTTTTTCTGTTCATCCGCTTGGGAGAAGGTCTCCGGATCAAGTAATTTCTCTGCATATAATTTATTCATATAGGTCAAATATTCTTTGTAATTTTCCGTAACAGGAGCATATCGAACTTTTCCTTCGACTTCTTCAATGCCCCACTCCTTCATTCCAAATGCGGCTAGAAGCCATCTTCTTGTACTATTCATTTTGACATCGACTAAAGGAATCTCGTCGGCTTTGCCGTTACCATTAGGATCTTCATCACGAAAACGTACTAATAAATCGTATAACTCATCCGTTGTTTTCGGTAATTCCTCTACACCTAATGCATCTAACCATGCCCCGTTATACCACATGGGGCCTGCTGGCCAAGCTGCTGTGGGATGTTGATTGATTGCTGGCAAAGCATAGATATGCCCATCTGTTGTGGTTATCGATCTTTCTATTTCTGGATTTTCCTCCATAAGTGCTTTGAAATTTGGGGCATACTCATCGATTAAATCCTCTAATGGGATTAAAACACCTTGTTCACCGTAATCAACTTCCATACCTGGTGTTAAGTCCGCCGTTCCTGCACCAAAAATAATATCTGCGATATCACCACTTGCAAATGCTAGGTTTAATTTTGTTTGAAAATCACTTAATGGTGGTGTATCGTATTCAAAATTTATGTTTGTTTTCTCCGAGTATTGTTGTAATGTCGGCATGTCTTCCCACTCTGCAAGACCAGTACCTGGAGCCATTAATGATAAGGTTATTTCTTCCTCTACAATCGGATAGCCTTCTTTATTTACAGCAACATCCTCAGACTGATTATCGTCATTATTATCAGCTTGATTCGTTGTGTCATCATTACTACACGCTATTAAAAAAATGAAAAGTACTGTAAACACTACGGATAACCATAATTTTCTCTTCATTACTTAACCCCTCTCCTTATTAAATGCATGGTATATTGTTCTTACAGGTAACAATCCTTCCACATCACCTCCTTAAATAAGCTTCCGATTTATCGATTTATCCTTTTAATGAACCAATCATGACACCTTTTACAAAGTACCTTTGTAAGAAAGGATAAACAATAATGACAGGTAACGAGGACACGATCATTACTCCATATTTAATAATGGCTGCCAACTGTTGATTACTATTGATTAACTGGGCCGTTTCACCAGTAATATTGGTATTATTAGAAGACATATCTTGTAACACTAATATCTCTCTTAAGACTAACTGTAATGGGAATAAATCACGATCCGAGATATAAATTAAGGCATTAAAGTAACCATTCCAATGTCCCACACCATAAAACAATGCCATGACCGCTATAATTGGTGCAGATAGTGGTAAGATTATTTTAAAAAACAATTTAAGGTTAGAGGCACCATCAATAATTGCCGCTTCTTCAAGTCCTTTTGGAATCGTTGATTGAAAAAACACTCGCGCAATAACAATGTTCCAGACTGCTGCAGCATTTGGTAATACCATTGCCCAGATTGTATCGATTAAGCCTAAATCTCTTACAACTAAGTAAGTGGGGATAAGACCACCTGAAAAGAACATAGTTAAAACGAATATGGCGGTGAAAAATCCTCTCCCATAAAAATCTTTTCTCGCTAACGCATACGCTGCTGGAATCGTTACTAATAAATTGATAAATGTACCTAATGCCGTATAAACAAGTGTCATTAAGTACCCTTGCCATATCGAATCATTTCCAAAAATCAGTCGATACCCTTCAAAGGTAACGTCTTTTGGAAGTAACCACATTTCTCCTGTATTTACAGCTGTAGGATCACTAATCGATGCACTAATGATATAAATCAATGGATAAAGCACTACCACCAAGGCGACCGTTAAGCAGAAATATACAATCAACTTAAAAAACTTATCTGTTTTCGTTTCATACAATGTTGTTGAATCCATTTCTCCACCCCTTTACCATAAGCTTGTTTCACTTGTTTTCCGTGCAATTTGATTGACTGCGATTAATAAAATGGCATTAATTACTGCATTAAATAAACCTACCGCTGCAGCAAAACTGTATTGTGCGTCTAATAAACCTGCTTGATAAACAAATGTAGCAATAACATTAGAAGATTCCATGTTTAATGGATTTTGTAATAATAAAATCTTCTCAAAACCTAATGCCATAATGTTCCCTAGGTTCATAATGAGTAAAATAATCATCGTCGGAACTAATGTTGGAATATTAATATAAATAATTCTTTGGAACCTTGAAGCACCATCTACAATTGCTGCTTCATGCTGCTGGGGATCGACACCAGATAATGCTGCTAAATAAATAATCGTACCCCACCCCGTACTCTGCCAAACACCTGATAAAACATACACTGTTTTAAACCAAGCCGGATCACTCATAAATGCAATTGGTTCCAATCCAAAAAATTGAATAATATGATTGATAATCCCTGTTGTAGGAGATAAGAAGGCAATGATCATCCCTGAAATAACAACAACAGAAATAAAATGTGGTGCATATGTAACCGTTTGAACCGTTCGTTTATAAATACCATCTTTCGCTTCGTTTAGTAACAGTGCTAATAGAATAGGTAATGGAAAACCTACAATTAACTCATATATACTAATCCCAAGCGTGTTCTTTAATAAATCCCAGAAATAATAAGAATCAAAAAATCGTTCAAAGTGTTTGAGACCAACCCATTCACTTCCCAAAAACCCTAATGAGGGAACATAATCTTTAAACGCTATTTGAATACCGTACATTGGTACATAATGAAAAATAATAAAGTAAAGGAGTGCTGGCAAAATAAAAATGTACAATTGCCAATTCTGAATTATTTTTCTATTCTTCTTCGTCTTTAGTTTTACTTTTTGTTTATTAGTTACAGCTGAATTTACACTGCCCATAAATTGCTTTCCTCCTTTTCCAACTTTTCCATTCGCTATCTGATATCATCATAATGACTAAAAGTAAGCGTTATCAATATGTCGTTTTTGCTTTGACTTGTCATTATTGCTTTATCTAGATGCTAATAAGTTGGTAGATAACGCTTTCAAAGAAAGTCAATATGTAGAAATTGATCTATATGTGGATTTTGATATATGTCTTTCTTGTCATTTGTCAGATCTACAATCTAACAATCTCCTACCCCATTTTTGCTGCACCTTAAAACTTCGACTATGTCGAAACTTCTACTGTGTAGAAATTTTATACTTCCAAACATACTAGAAAAACTCGCATTCGCTCGTCCTTTTAGCGGATGCGTTAGCTTTTCTTATACTTTGGACTTCAAAATTTCCGCTTCGTCGCTTTACTACTTGCAAAAATTTTATACTTTCTAACGTACAAAAAAAGAAATGAACTTCTACAATTAGAAATCCACTTCTTTTCCTTACTTTTACATTTCTTCACTTATCTGCTTACTATATAGTTGCCGATATTTTCCTGGTGTCATTCCAACAATACCTTTAAATTTTCTTGTAAAATTAGCTACATCTTTATAACCTACATCTACGACAATATTCTTTATGGGAGCATCTGTTGCTATTAACTCCTCCTTCACTTTTTCGATGCGTAAATTTTGCACATATTGTTTGAAGTTATACCCGGTTTGTTCTTTGATAAATCGACTTACATAAGAAGCTGATAGTTGAAATTCTAATGCTATTTTTTCTAAAGATAAATCATACAGGTGATAATGTTCATCTAAGTATGTGATGATATTATTTCTTAATTGATCATTATGACTTTTCTTACTACTATTCACCTGATCACAAGCTAGATCAATGATGCTATAAAGCTCATTGTAAAGTCCTTCAATTGACTGAAAATCAAAAACGGACTCTAATTGACCATGCTTAGGGGTAATCCCAACCTCTGTTATCGTTTTAATCACTGTATTAATGATTTCAAAACTAATCGCTCTTAAAAAAGAAGGAGATAGTTCTTTATGCTTCATTGTATCGAATATTGTAGTTAGTGATTCTTGAGCAACTTGCGTATCACCATGTTTAATGCTTTGCACAATCTTTAATAATTCTTCTTTCGGATAGCCTAATGAAGCAGTTGGCTCTTTCTCAATCTCTTCAAAATAAATACAACTACCTTGTGCATAGTAATATTTATATTCTAAAGCGGCTAATGCCTCGATATAGGACCTGTTAATGAGGGTAATATGATCAACAATAGAGCCAGCACTAATAATTGGCTTTACCCTTAATTTTTCCTTTGACTCTGTTCGTAATCTTTTTACAAAGTTTTGACGCTTTTGGGTGACAGTTGCTAAATCACCATCCATTTTAATAATTAAAGCAACTGCATCTACATACAACAAATCTACGCCAAATGCTTTTACATCATCTAATCGAAAGCTATTTACTAGCTCATAGATCGTTTCTTTTTCGATTAATTTCTTGGAGGACGAGCGACCACTTTCTAATGAAAGAATAAGAGAAGCATAATAGTCACCAGCTATATCTAAATGTAACGTATTATTGTAGTTTGTTATCTCTTCTTCCTTATTAAAATCCCCTTTTAATATTTTAGTAATAAATTGATCACGTGCAAATGATTGATGCTTATAAACGGTTTCGCTCAATTTTTCGTGGTCTTCAAAAACGGACGTGACCGTTCGTTTAATGGTCTCCAGTTCATTAATGGTAGCATTTACTGTTTTATTACGACTTACGGAGTTAAACAAGGAACGAATAGGATGATATTGTCTTCTCGCAAGGATAACGGCTAGTACTCCCCCTAATATAAAAACTCCAATACATAATAAGATAATAAGTAACCTCGTATTGGCTAATCGTTCAAAAAATTGATCTGTTTCCATTATCGTGACAAACTTCCATTGAGATATCGTTGACTCAACTGCAGCTAACGAATAATCTTCATTATTCAACTCTATTGTATTAATTTTTCTAAATTCACTTTTATCCAGTTTTACTTCATTGATGTTGATGGTCTTATCTTTAATCGTTGAAGCGAGAATTTCATTATTACCTGATACTATGTAGGCATTGCCTTTAAAATCACCCATTACATTCTCGATCAGTTCATTTAAGCTTTTCTCCTTAATTAAATATAATACAGAACCATACGTACTATTACTATCTAACGTAATTGGAGTAAAGTAGGCAACAAATTTATCCTTACTTCCATAGTTATTTTGTTTCTCAAAAAGGACATTGTTTGGAATATTCGTGTGAAGAAGCTCATCGAAATCATTTAATTCGATGTAATAAAATTGGTATTTATTCAAAAATGCAGGGAGACTAAATGACCCTTCTGATGAATAAATCGTGTTACTTTGATGATAAAAAATTAACAATTCTTCTAATATCGAACTATTTGCTTTATACTTTTTCAACTCAGCTACTGCCTCGAGCCCATAATACGGGTGATGAATCATATATGGAGTCAATCGTGGATCATGTGCAATCCTGTTCGAAATGGATTCTAATTCACTCATTCTCTCATTTGTAATAGCTGCAACCTGTTCCAATTTGGCTAAATTGGATTGTTCGATTTCTTCCTTTAAATTACTTACAGAATTTAAATAAATAATGGAACTCATAATTACAAAAGGGACAAAGAAAACGATTAGATAGGAAACAATATAATTAATAAACAATTTAGATTTAATCAAAATACCACCTTCTCCCTATACAAGCAATTAACTCCTTCCATAGGAGGGGGTTTTACTTTTTTGTTTTATTTTTTGCTGATTTTCTTCCACACCTACACACGCCCTATACGAAAACCAAAGAATGGGGTACAAGGTTAAAGGCACGCCTACAAAAGCCGTTAATACCGGAAGATACCAATATAAATAATACAAAATAATAAGGGAGATAAACATAGCGATCGCTTCAAAGGGTCTAGCTAAGGCTATAAGGATGGATTGTTTATAATACTGTAATAAGGTTAGATCATAACGTACATAGACAATAAGAAAGTGACAAAAACTCGCCAAGCCAACGATTATGAAAAACATTAATACTAAATGAAAATAAAAAGATTGGATATATGTTTTAGATACAAAATAATCGACATATAAGAATAGACCAATCAATAACCAACCTAAAAATAAAACATTTGTTTTTATAAAACTTTTCTTGTATGTATTCCAAAACTCTTTTACAATTGGAACTTCCTTATTCTCTGAAAACCACTTATGTATAATAGATGCCATTGCTACTGTAGCAGGAGCAATCCCAAATACCCCGACACCTAACAAGGTTAAGATAATCCAACAAATATTTAAAATCATCATTCTAGCTAACCAAAAGCCAAACGTATATAGATATTTAAAAAATCCGTTAACGAATACCACTGTATTTCCCCCTAACTTGTTATTTTCTCTATCATATCAAAAAAGCGCTCAAAAAAGAAAGCCCTTTCAAAATTTGCAAAATATTCAAAACAGAATTAATTTCAGGAAAAACATCTCTTAAAACCATCAAAAAACCTACCACTTCTTAACCAGAGGTGGTAGGTTTCAAACTTAGCTTAGCTGTTCTATTAATTGCTTTACTCTTTTCGTTAATTGTTCCTTTGCACTTGCCGAAATAAAGCGTTCCATCGACCGTTTCTCTACTTGTCTTTCGAACTTGGCAAGGAACTTACGCGCTTGTTTAATGGAGTCTTTTTCATAATGGTGGATCATTTGCCTATACGTATTGGTCAATTGTTTTGCCAATGGACCTCGCAGGTCTCCCGACTCGATGTATCCATCCATTAAATCTTGTAGGCTAGACAGCTGAACAGGAAATTCAACAGTGGGAACGGGAACTGTTGACCAATCCATATCCGAACCAAAATAAAAGCTCGTATAGGATGGTTGATTATAGGACGTATTTTGTCTCGCCACCTCTGCACGATACTGTGGATCATGCATTAACGTATAAAGCTTGTGATCTGTTACTTCTGTACTCAAGTAAATACGAATAGCTGAGCTATCCTCTGTTCTTACTAGTAACTCCTCACGCCAGTCACCAAATATATCTGCAACAAGGCTTGGATTTCCTTTCGTCCAGTTATTGGTTCTCGTACCTTCTGCCGTTAACACAGTACCCTTCTGCCAATCATCAATGGTTGGAGTTTGGTCTCTAGATCCATTAATAAGTTGAGTCGTCATATCAGCAGACCATTTAATGCTCATGTTGGTTCCAGGAAGCCCCTTGGATTCAGTAATGTCTTCCCCCTCAGCCGTTTGTAATTTAACAGCCCATGTTTCTAAGCCTGGTTTCGTTGGATCTATATCACCGATCATTCCGCGGCCAGTATCTTTTCCTGTGTAATCACCATAAAGAACCTCACCAGTCGCAGCATCTCTTAGTGCATAACCATAAGGAGCCCAAGCACCGCCTTCAAAAACCATATACATTTCCAAACCAGGTCTGTTCGGATCAATATCGGCAACATGCATGGCATCTCCATGGCCTAAACGAGCGATTCCTTCTCCAGCTGCTTCCTCCGGCATCTCATCCATCGAGCTATACAATAAAGAGCCATCATGATCAATCGTAGCCGAGCCATAAACAATTTCTTGTTTTCCATCTCCATCAACGTCTGCTGCACTTAAGGAATGAAAGCCTTGAGTGGTAATACTTCCAAATTCCTTGTCCGTTCCATCCACACCGTGTGGACCATCATTAAATGGGTTGCTCATCGGTGTCCAACCACTGTCTACATACCAATTTTCACGAAGATGCTCCCCATCCCAGTTGTAAGTGACAATCGTAGCTCTTGTATAATAACCTCTAGCAAAAACGGCAGAAGGCCGTTGCCCATCTAAATACGCAACACCTGCTAGAAAACGATCGACACGATTACCAGGCTCGATACGGGACATAGCATAATCTCCCCATCTTAATCCATCATCTCGACTCCCAGGCTTGTAATGAATTGTCTCTAACTCTCCACCAGTTTCTCCATCAAAAACCGTCACATACTCTGGTCCTTCTAGGATAAAGCCTTCAAAATTGCGTAAATCGTTACGACTACTTCTTTCTGGAGCATAGACATCGATAAAATAATCAGCTAGATTTTCTGCGTCCTCCTGTGATAAAGGATAAGCATATTTCGATTCTATTCCAAAGCATTCCTCTAATGTAGCAGGCCACTCTCCACTAATAACCTCTTCTTGCTCATGCCAGTTTCTAAATAAGTCTACGATATGTGCATAATAATCCTCACTACTCATGCGATAATCATCATGATGACTGTACCCCTGTTCCTTATCCTCTTCTGGCATCGTGATAAATTCTTCCGATATTACTTCACCGTTTTCATCATATCTGAGTACCTTCGTACCAGGAGCTGTCTTTAACATTATTTCTGACTTACCATTGCCGTCAAAATCATATACTAAAAACTGTGTATAATGTGCTCCTGAGCGGATATTGACACCTAAATCGATTCGGTAAAGAAGTTTTCCATCAAGAGTGTACGTATCAAGATAGGTTTTTCCAGTATAGCCAACCTGAGATACATCCTTAGCATTAGACGGCTCCCATTTGACAACATACTCGTATTGACCATCTCCGTTCATGTCCCCAACACTCATATCATTCGCGTGGTAAGTAAAAGATTCCCCTGCTAGTGTTATTCCATCTGCAGGCTTTTGTAATGATAAATCATAATACGCTTTGTCCCACGGGAGAATCGTTTTACTTTCTTCGACCTCTTTTCCATTTATTACGGCATGAACCGCATATTCATGATTGCTAGAGCCTGCTTTATCCAAATAGTTCGTGCTTTCCTCGACTGTTGCAATCTTTTCACCATCTCGATACACATGGAAATTCACACCTGTTAGCCCTGTTTCAGAATAGCCAGTGACTTCATTAGCTAGTAAACGCCAGCTCAAGAAGACACCTTCCGAAGTAGATGCAGCTACTAAGCCTCGATCTAATTTTTCTAGCTGGATACTGTTCATTGTACCTTTTTTCTCTACTGCTGAAATATTAATCACACCCGAAAATAGTAATACTAACGTACTAATGGAAACTAGTGTCTTTTTTGCCCATGATTGCTTTAACAAATAATCACTCCTTTTTGAAATCGCTTACAAATTTTAGATTAAGAAAAATTTACCTCCCTTCCTGTTTTCGATTATACCAACATAGCTTGGTTACACCATTAAAAAATCAGTGAAACTTATTGAAAAATCAGAGGTTTTTTCTAAGGAGAATAGTCTCCTATTTCTATCACGAAAAAAAGCATCCTTCTATACGTAAGTATACTTTACAAAATGCAAACGATCCTTTACAATGGTATATAAGGAGAGATCATAATGAAGAATCGGCTTAAGGAGTATCGAGCGCGTTATGGCTATTCACAGGAAAAGCTGGCAACTCTTATTGGTGTAACGCGGCAAACGATTGGATTTATTGAAAAACAAAAGATGCTCCCATCCGTATTACTAGCAATGAAGCTAGCAAAGGTTTTCCAATGTAAAGTGGAGGAGTTATTTTTGCTAGAAGAGGGAGATGAGGACTTGTGAATAAATTTAAGCTCTATCACCCACTAATTATGGCATGTTTCTACTTTGCCTTATTACTATTCTTCGGATATGTTGATTTCATTATGAATAATCCCGACCAAGCCATCTTAACCATAAATGGGTTTAGAATCCACTTATTTATGGTCATACTAATCATTGGATTCATTGGTTTTTCTAGCTTTTTAATTGTCTATACGTACTATTATCAAAAGTGGAATAAAGGGAATCCTTTGTCACTTAAACCACCAGAAATCAATGAAGAAGATGAAGGAACCCAACATATTTATACGATCGCTACGAAACGAATCTATATGTTTTATACAACCGTGATTCCGATTCTTACATTGATTGCGTTTTATTTGCACATGATTTCCTTTGAATTAAGTGCAAATATGGTAGTATATGTTCTCTTAAGTATTTTGACGATTCATTATTTCCTTTATTATAAAGTGATTTGGGATTTTATGAAATAAAATCCTACAAAGAAGCATATATACTATCAAATGTTAGATTGTTGCATTATAGGAGTACATCCTATTTGCATATTAGAAAAACTCGGCATTCGCCATGTCCAATACCGAGTGCCGAAGTTTTTCTTATACTATCAACAAATAAGAATTTTATCTTACTGATAGTATAATAAGCCTTCTAAAGCTAATAGCTTTAGAAGGCCCCCCATTACACACATTCAGCTTTTACACTAACACCCCACTTGTGCCAGCTCCAGTTACCACTGAAAGAACCACCTTGGTATACAAGACACCAGATAGTTAAACCAGCAAAGATAGTGAATGCAAGTGTTAAAAGTACTGCTAATAACACGATAAACCAACCATCGAATTGCACTTTACGATTTTCAACCATTGCAGTAAGATTGCTTTTCAAAGATGCAAGAGTAAGTACAACTAATAAAGATAAACGATTAACTAATGCCATTTTTTTCACCTCCTTTCAAGTGTAGAGTCTTTATGAAATATTGCTTTTATTATCATCATTCCATCACCAAGTGGTGGAATGATGTTAATAACATGGAACACATACAAAAAACCGGTAAACATGAGGAAATTCTGGTTTGTCCATTTCGCAAAAATAATCAGAACAAGTCCGATAACTAGTAGAATAAAAAGTGGCATCGCTGCTACCTTCATCATTTCCTTCGATGTTAAAGTGAATTTCGGATAGATAGTAATTTTGGCAAAGGTGAATTCTACCTCCAACTCTCCTTCCTCCCTACTCTTTTTCAATAAGATTGCATGCAAGTATTCATGAATAATAAAGGAAAGAAATAAGCCACCAAAAAAAATAACATAAAATTGAAGGATGTATCGAGCCATTGTCCAGCTTGTATCTATTACTAATGGAAGTAGACTGAATACTACCATTGCCACAAGTAATTTTTTGTAATGTCCAAGGAATAGTTGGACAAAAAGCCAAAAGCTCACACGATCTAGCGAATAGACAACCTTCATGAAGCTGCCGACTTTCGCTTAAACAATGATAGGATAAAAATAAATAGGACAAACAAAATAGCTATCGTTATAAAAATTGGAATACCATTAGCAACACCAAATTGCATTTCCAATGTATCCTCCGATGTTGGGGTACTATTAAAGAAGAGACTACCAAAATAGGTAGTTCGATAACCTTCCTCCCCGCTACTAAAAAGCATGATTAGGAAACTAGCCGTTAAAATAAATAATGTCGTGATAACAGCTGCTATTAAACTATTAATGTATGTCAACAAATTTTTCATTTCGAAAACTCCTTCTCAGATTGATTAAGCCCTGAATACTGAATAATATCATGACCAAGTAGAAAAAAATCAGAATAGCTATATTCATCCAAAGGCCCAAATTCATGAAGGTTAGCGAAATCCCTATCACAAGTATCGGAATCATCACAACAGCAATACTCGTGATAACGGAAAATGGATTGTCATTATAGGGGGGAAATAATATCCCTGCTAACACGAAAATTAGCACACCGAATGTAACGACAACATATGGAATGATGAAATGAATAACCGTTGTAATCATGATAAATCCAGATAATAATAAGGGGATCGAAACAAGATAAATAATAATTAGCTGTGAGACTAATAAATATAAATAATCCTTCCATGCCACATAATCAAATTTATACATCATTTGTCTCAGATTTTGTGAATGGATAAAGCTATAGATACCATTAAAACTAAGTAAAATCATCGTATAAAGGATATATTCACTTAAATTAAAAAGAATAAGTATAATTGCTGCTAAATACACAAGTGCTATCGTATTCAATGTATTCATATTTCGAAAAGTGCTTAATACATATGCTTTCATAACAGAAACGTTTTTTGCTTGAAAGGCAAGAAGATGCTTGGAGTTCGACATATGAGATTGGTCAGGGATCACAATAATGAGTCCAGTCAATATAACGACAAGACCGACATACAAGAGAGTCGTTAACCAAAAACCATAATTCTCATGAAATTGTTGAAAGAATAAGAGTATACTCTCCGTTGTATTGGTTTCTTGAATCAAATCATTAGCAAGCTCCTGTACCAATGTTTGTGCTTTTCTCAAGAAAACCGCAAAAATAAAAACAAGAATAGATAGATTAATAATGTGGAAGAGCTTTTCTATTTTGAAAAAGGTACAAGCAAAGGAAACTAGCTTGGAAATCACCTGTAACGAGAGATAAGCAAAAGTACTGACATATAACAAATTCACCATTAATACATCGATAAATGCGAATTGATGGATCAATACCATAGACAGGACAACGGAAAAGGAAAGTAGAAATATTACTACAAAGGAAATCAATGTCTCATAAAGAAAAACAGAGAAATTCCGCTCCTTACTACTAATCGGAAAATTAATCGTCATCCGTAAAAATCCATCCACTTTGGAGAAGATCACTTTGAGAAAAATCGTGACAACAATCGTCCAAAGTATGATTGTACTAGAGTATGTATTCAACAGAAATAAAACGATTTCTTCTGTCTGTAATGCTTCAGAGAAAAATATAAATACAGACACTGCAATGACTGTCATTAAAATAAGAAAGGCAACAAGTAACAAAATACGAATAAGTGGATTTTTTAATATGCCAAAGTTTAGTACTTTTCGCATAAAAAAGGTGCTATATAAATGAACTAGATGCTTAATTGGATATAATCTCATTTTTGCCCTCACTAATAGCTTTTAGATTTTTATTTACTTAGCTCGAGATAATCTCATTTTTTAAATCTTCATGATTCATTATCCCTCTAAAAATAGAGAGCAAGCTCGTAGTTTGGCGGACATCGTCAATCTTCTTTTCGGTATGAATTTTTCCTTGGTAGAGAATAACGACCTTATTACACATTTCTTCTAATAGATGCAGATCATGTGAGCACATAATCACGATCTTATTCGGCCCAGAAAAATTCATTAATAGTAGTTTCGTAATTTCTCTTGATTCGACATCCATTCCATTCAATGTTTCATCAATAATTAATATTTCAGGATCAATCAACATCGCAGCAATGAGCTGAACCTTCTTTTTCATCCCATTGGAATATTCCTCTATGAGGACATCTAATGCTGAATCAAAGGAATAATATTTGACTAAACGGTGAAAACGTTCTTCATCCATAGAGGCATTATACATTTTTAGCATAAGATTTATGTATTCTTTTCCAGTTAGAAACTCTGGAAGGACATCATCACTCGGTAAATACAATACAGCATTCTTAACTTTAAAATCATTATGATCAAGTCCGTCAAGCTTAATCGAACCTTTTTGTTTTTCTAAAAGGTCACAAATCAACTTGATTAAGGTTGTTTTTCCACAGCCATTCGGACCAATTAATGCTAGAAAGTCACCTTGTTGGACAGTTAGGTTAAGGCCATTCAGTACCGGTGTTTTTTTATCATAAGAGAAGTGAAGTTGTTGAATTTCTAGCATGACATTTACCTCCTTAGGCAAGAGTTAAAAATAGTCATTCGAAAGTCTCCTGTTTCATTCATGGAGGATTTAATCTGAAGGAATTTTCTAAAGTGATTATAACAACCTAAAAATAAGCAATCAAGGTTATTTTCCAAATTTAACATTGTTTAACAATTCCTTAACAAAGTCGTAATAGGACTAATAAAACTATTAAAACATCAATCAGTGGGAGGATTTATCCTCCCACTGATTTTCCTAGATATGCCTGTTTCATTTTTTTTAATCCATATGCAGCAACAGCTGTTGGCGTTTGATTTTCAAAGCTTTCCATAAAAAGCTCAAGTGATAAATACCCCTGATAATTTATGTTTTCTAAATAGCTGACAACTTTT
Organism: Gracilibacillus sp. JCM 18860; assembly: GCF_055395245.1. Lineage (NCBI taxonomy): Bacteria > Bacillati > Bacillota > Bacilli > Caryophanales > Bacillaceae > Gracilibacillus > Gracilibacillus sp. JCM 18860. The sequence continues at coordinate 3,478,660 of NZ_AP043868.1, read as the reverse complement.
TCTGTTGTTATCACCCCGTCACCTGGAAACAGACGCTCTCTATCTGTAATTTGATTTCTTGTAGGATATTTTGGATAATCATTGACATGAAAGATACCGATGTTTTCCCGTTTTAAGTAGGCTAAATTATCAAATGAACTTCCACCTTTATACATATGAAAAGTGTCTAATAAAAATTTAACATTGGGAAGTCCGCTTTCCAATGCGATAAACATTGCCTCGCTTAATGTTGCTAATTTCTTAGCATGCCCCCAAAATTCTAAATAGACATCCAAACCAATTTGTTCTGATAAAGTAGTTAATGTTACAAAATGGTCTGCAATTTCAGCTAAGCTTAGATTCTCCATATTCTCACAAGGAGGCGCTGCGACAGCTCTACTTCCTATTTCTTTCAGTATTCTCATCTCTTCTTTTGCTTCCTTCAATCCTTCTTTCATTTTTTGTTCATCCTCATCTGACCAGTTGAAAAAGGTAATCGTATTCACTAAGGAAATTCCATGATCCGTAATACAATCTCTTAATTCTCGTAATGAGCCTCCACTTTCCAAGAAAGTTACTATATCCTTCATCCAAAGTTCTATTCCGTCATAACCTGCTTCTGTAGCAATTCTGATTTGTTCTAGAATGTTCAAATTAAATGGGAACAAGGTCGAGGAATTTAGCGCAAACTTAACATGCCGCATTTGTTTCATCCTTTATCAAGTATTTGTGTCCACTCCTCACTGTTACTCGAGCATGATGGCTATATTTTAATCCCTTGCTATCGTTTAAAATAATGTCGTAAATGTTTAACCGCCTTAATAATTCCCTGTTGTTCTGCCTCAAGGGATTCACTATAACGATGATCTTCTAATTCAATACTGATAGGTCCTTTATATCCTATTCGTTCCAGACGAAGAGCAATCTTCCCCCAATTAATTTCACCATCTCCAGGAATGGTATAGCGCCATGAACCTTCAGAAAACAGATATTTTTCGCCAAAAGTTGATGGCAGGACACCACATTCATAAAGCTCATCATGTAGAATCTCCGTATCTTTACCGTGACAATGGTTGACTCTCTCACCAAATTCATTTAATACTCGAATATAATCAATACCTAGTCGTACTAAATGTGATGGATCATAAGTCATTCCAAAGTGTTGAGATGGAATGGTCTCAAACATTGCTCGTAACATTTCAGGTGTACAGCCAAGCGTAGGATAATACGGAGCTGGTCCTGGCCATCCTTCGATTGCAATATAAAGACCTGTTTGTTCAGCATGTTTTACTATTTCGGGAAATGTCTCCTTCCAAATAGCAAAGCCCTTTTTTCGAGATAATTGAGGATCCTCTGGCACGAGACATATAAATATTGTTCGTGCTCCTAACGATGATATGTGATCCATTTGCTGTTTTAAGCTGTTTACAGCATTAGCTCGACTTTCTTCATTTATACTAAGCAATTGTCCTACATTTTTTACATCAACTGTTCCGACAGTAATACCTGCATGATCACATGCTTTTATTACGTCTGGGGTTAGTTCTGGGACATCAAGGGAATCTAAGCCAACTTCTGCCGCCCAATTAGCCACCTTTTCCATACCTTGTTGACCAATCTGCCCTGGAATACGCATTCCAATTTGAAAATTCATATGTTTAGCCTCTCTCCTATTCTTCATCCATTTCATAAGGCTTGTAGCCTGCAGATTTATAAACCATTTCCGAAAATTCGACTACTTTTAATGCAAAATCTCCAGGTACCTTTACCTCATGTTTACCTAGGATTGCATCAATAAAGCTCTTGTCTTGATTAGTAGTTTGCTTAGGAAGTTCTGGGATAATCATTTCCCCATTGGATAAGTACACCTTTATTTGATCATTATCGTAAAAAAGAGCACCTTTCTCTCCACAAAAAACATATGTTTCATGCCATATAGGAGCATAACCAACAAGATTTAGTCCAGCAATGGCTCCTTCTTTAAAACGAATCGAGGTAAAAGTATCAATTTCTACTGGCGCACCCTGTTGAGAGAGCTTTGTAGATATTTCTATTGGTGTTAAACCAGTTGTCCAGAGGAGAACATCGATGATATGACTGCCAGAATCCATCAAAAATCCTCCACCTGATAATTTCGGGTCTTGCCTCCATACGTACTTATCCTGTCTTCCCCTCCACCACTGTTGGTACAGAGATGCCGTTATAGATGTTACTTTACCAAGTTTTCCACTTTGAATGATATCATGGATATAAATAAATTCTGGTTGAAAGTGACGTTGGTACGAAACTTGCATCATTTTACCCGTCCGATTTGCTGTTTCCATTAATTGTCTTGCCTCTTTTGAAGAGCAAGTCATCGGCTTTTCGATTAACACATGTAAACCTTTTTCTAATACAGCGGTTGCTTGTTCAAAATGAAGGGTATGTGGCGAACAGATCACTACACCATCTAATTCAACCTGTTCAAGCATGTCTTGATAATCAGTAAATTGCTCGACCCTTTGTAAATCATTCCTTACTATAAATTGATTTCGTGCTGTTTCACTAATGTCAGCAATTGATTTAATCTCTACATTTTCTAACTCTAAAAGTTGTTCGGCATGTACTTGAGCCATTCCCCCTGTACCAATAAAACCAATACGAATTTCTCTCACAGTTTTCACTCCTCAACGATCCTTATTTTAGGGTGATCTCCATCAGTTGTTCACTGATGGTTAGCGAAACTTAACATTTAGCAAATGAAGGTCTTAAGAACACTTTATTCTATGTTAAAGGGATTTATTTAAGATTTCTTGTATTGCTTTATATACTTTGTTCGTTATTGCTCCTTTGTCTAACCCTTTTTCTAAATGCTTCTTAAATAATTCTAAGTGATTTACTGCTTGTTTAAGGCGACCTTTATCAAGGTGATCGTTCGCTTGCTTTACTTGATTGCCAAGCTTTTTAGCTAGTACTTTATCAAGCTGATTATTTTCCTGATAATTGGCAATATGTTCCTCTAATGACGAGGTAGTTTGTTTTAAAATAATTGGTTCTAATTGTGCAGCATGCTCCATCAGCATTACACCACTTAGTTGTTGGCTTAGCTCAATTGGTAATTTATTTTTTCCTTCCCAAGAGGACCCAAATAAGATTTCAGGATCTAATTTAACCTTTTTCCAGACGTTTTTTGCATTATCTACTATCCATTGTGCTAACTGTTCCTGTGACGGATCAACCTTGACTAAATCGGTTACATAACGGACAAGGATTCCTTTAAATAGTCCACCATCACCGGAACCTCCTTCGTAAATAATATGGTTGTGATTGGAAAATATATTTTTGGCTGTATTGGCAGTTCTGACAGCTGAATTTAAATACTTTTCCTCACCTGTTACTTGATAGAGCTCTACAGATGCCCCGATATAAACTCCTTGGTTATAAGTGAATTCCCATTCTTTATCGATCTTCCCATCACCAGTTCTGTTAATTCCATCCCAAACAAATCCATTTGTCGGATCCACTAGTGTATCAGTGAGCCAGTTGTAAATTTTCTTAGCCCATTGTAAATCTTCATCATTTCCGTAGTTTTGATAAAGTCTAGTCGCTAGTATTACTGCAGGTGCGTTCGAAGGTGTGTTTTTATAGTCTAACTGAGATTTATTCCAGGCAATTCCGCCACCATATTCATTACTCCATCCTGTCTTTATATCCTCCCACAATGTAAAAACAGCTTGTTCATGTTCAGGATCATTCGTGAATTGATGGAGGCGTTGTAAAGCAAGAGCCATCCAAAGCATGTCATCATAAAAATCGTTGCGGATATCTCCCCCATTTCTCTCTTTTACTGCTGCATATAAAGCAGTCGCCTTGTCAATATATTGACTATTACCAGTTCGCTCATAGCCATCCATTAGTGTGTCTATACCATGTGCCAGCCACCAATAATGAAAGCGGTTATTCTCCTCATCATCTGGATATTGGTTGCGAAACATACTCGTTTCATTATCCCAAAAGTTATCCTCGAGTGATTGTTGGGCTAGCTCTGCTTCCTCTTTTAAATCCCATTCTACAGACTGTTTTTCACTAGGTTCTTTTACAATTAAACTGTCGTAATTCAGCCAATTGGTACTACCTTTTGCGGAATCAAAACCAAGAGTAATGGTATTCACCCCCGAGGTTAGATAAACATCCTTTACATAAGTTGTTTGCCAGTCCCCCCAGCTACCTGTTCCAGAGAAACGCACCTCTTCGATCACAACCTCACTATTAACAGATAAGTAGCGGGTAGCTGATCCTGCAGCAGCTGAATAGTTAAATACGAAAGTGTAAGCACCTGCACTAGGGACACTCACTTCAAGTTGTACAAACTGCCCATTACCATTCCAACTCGCAATGTATCCATTGCCAAAGTAACCAGCTTCGGAGTTTTCGACTGCAACATTATGCAGTTTACCTTCTGTTGCATCATACTCTTCACTCCATTCCGTTGCTGCTTTTACCTCCAAAGGATTAGAAATATTTACTAAAAACAATGTACTTAGAGGTACTAAGATCGTGGCAACAATCAATTGATTTGACTTCAAAAACAAGACTAACACTCCCTTTTATCGTTTATTCTTAAAGCTTTAGATAATATATTAACCATTACTACCCGACACCTTTTTAACTGGAAATATGCTCTTATCTTTGGAATAACTAAATTTATTAAACACCGGCTTTAAAACGATCATGGTCAAATAAGCTGAAACACTAACCATAAAAAATAAGAATAAAGCGGGAAAAACGATGAGAATGTTGGAATAAAAAATCACACTGAAATTTAAGACAAATAAGGAAAATAGAACAAATGATACTACCGGATGCCCTAAAGCAATAAATACGGAAAGCTTTAAATGGTTAATAAAAGTTCCTTTAAAGTAAGAAAAGACGGGCAGGACATATAATGAAACAATAAATGTCAATACGGCAATTACCAATACAGGCACTCTAATTACCATAGACCAATTATTGAGGGAATGAATGGCTAATGAGATAAAACAGACATTGAGAGTTGTTACAAAATATCCGTAACCATTAGCTTTTATGAAATTCTCCACAAAATAGTTTAGGAAGGAGGACCATACAACCTTGTTATTGTTCTGTGTTAAATCTCTACAAACCATTAGTAAAGCAACTGTCGCAGGGAAAAAACCGAATAAGATAAACCCAGCCAATGTTAGTAGAATCCACATGATATTCATCAAGGAGATTTTAGCAGTCCACTCCATTAACTTATACACCACATACACCTACTTTCATTACAGAGAAACTAATCTTAACTTTTGATTCCAGAAAAATTTGCACCTTCAATGAAGTATTTTTGTAAATACATGAAAATAAGGATAATTGGTAGAATGATCACAATAGTTGCCGCCATCATAGGTCCATAAGCAGTTTGTTTGTCGAAGGTAAATGCCTGCAATCCGATTTGTACGGTATAAAGCGATCGATCATTTAAAACAATTAAAGGCCAAAGGAAACTATTCCAGCCTGCCTGGAAGGTAAAAATTCCAAGTGTAGCAAGAGCTGGCTTTGTTAACGGTAGATATAGATTCCAGTAGATCCTGAATTCACTGCAACCATCAATTCTAGCAGACTCCATATATTCATCTGGCAATGTTTTAAAAAACTGCCTCATAAAAAAGACGGCAAATGAACCCGCTGCACCTGGGAGGATAACCGCCCAAAAGTTATTTAATAAGCCGTGTCCACCTTGACCAAGAATATTGTTTCCACCCATTAAGGGTATGTGATTTAATACGATATACTGTGGAATCATCACAACAACTCCTGGTATCATCATTGCTGCGAGCAGAATAGCAAATATTACCTTTCTCCCTTTAAATTTCAACTTGGCAAAAGCATAGCCACTCATCGAACCAAATAATAGATTAAAAAACACCCCCATGACAGCAAGATAAAGGGAATTAATCAGATAACGCCCAAATGGAACTGCTTCGAATGCTTCGATATAATGATCAAAGGTGATGATCGAAGGGAGCCACTGCAAAGGAATGCGGAATATTTCATCATTGGGTTTAATGGATGTTAATAAGCTCCAAATAAATGGCATTACCATAATGACGGTAATGGCTGAACCTAGGATATAAAACAGTAGCTTCTTAATATTTTCTCTTCTTCTCAATTCTTTCCCCTCCTTCTAGTAATCATTACTTTGATTAATTTTAAAGTTAATAGCAGTAAAGATTAATATTGCCAATGTAAGTACTAGCGCCTGAGCCGAAGCATAACCCATCTGCAATTGCTCAAATCCAGTGGTATATATGTGATAAACAATTGTCTTGGTTGAATTTGCCGGCCCACCTTGAGTTAATACATATGCCTGATCAAATATTTGTAAAGCACCGATAATCGTCATCGTACTTGTCAGCAATGTCGTTGGCCTCAACATGGGGATAGTGATATAAATCAATTGCTTAAATGCTGATGCACCATCAATTTTGGCCGCTTCATACAGCTGTGCAGGGATTCCTTTAATCCCAGCCATATAAATAATCATGTTTCCACCTACCCCTAGCCAGAGAGTTACCCCTATAACGGATGCCATTGCCGGTCCTGACTCAGATAGCCATGCTGGTCCCGAAATACCGACATAACTTAGAATTTGATTAATTAAACCAAACTCAGAATTCAAGAGCCACAACCAAACGATCGATGCTGCAACAGCAGAAGTTACAGTCGGCATATAGAAGGCAAGTCTGAAAAAAGTCACTCCACGATAGGGCTGTGTTACTAAAACCGCTAACAATAAAGAAATAATAACCATCAACGGTACATAAAAAAAAGCTAGTAGACCGACATTACGAAATGTCTGCCAAAGAATACTGTCATCTATTAATCTTTTAAAATTTTCCATGCCTACCCAATTCATTTGACTGATAATATCGTATTCCATAAAGCTTAGAACTATCGCCATCCCGATTGGTATCACCATAAAAATGATAAAAAGGATCAAAGCAGGAGCAATTAGAATATACGCAGCTCGAGACTGATAGCGGTTAAAGGAGCTTTTTCTAGGAATAGAGTCAATGGAGAGTACATTTTCATGGACTCTATATTGCTTATTCAGCTTCATTTTCTTCTAGCATCCTATCTCCCGCTTCTTGGGCTTTTTCCAAAGTTTCTTCTGCGGATTGCTTCTTTAAAACGAATTTCTCTAAATTCGGAATTAAGGCATCCACCTCTGCAACAGGATAACCGGGGTGCTGAGGACGAATCGTTGCAAATTCTAACGTATCAACAAATGGCTTCCAGAACGGATTGTCTTGGAAAAACGGGTCTTCCAGCGCAACTTTATTACCAGGGAGGTTCAAACTTGTTTTTCCCCATTCTAACGCAATCTCAGGATCTGCTAACCACCATTTGATAAACTCCCATGCAGCCTCTTTCTTCTCTGAGGCTTCCGTTATCGCTAGACCGTAACCACCCATTACCGCACCTTTGTCGCCATCCGGTCCAGCAGGTGGTGGAACAACCCCGTAATTTAATTGATCAGAATATTGATTGTAAGTTTGCACATCCCACGGCCCGGTATAATGCATCGAAACTTTTCCTGTAATAAATGGGTGCTGTGCACCTTCTAGCCCTTTATCAAATCCTGGCTTATATACTCCATCTTCATAGATTAATTGATTCCAAAAATTTAATACTTCTAGACCATCTTCACTATTGTAGGCAGTAGCTGATAAATCTTCTGTCATCATCTGTCCGCCCGCTTGTTGTAACCACATACTGAACAAGCCTAAATCCATTAAAGAAAAACCTGCCCGTTCAAGATCATTTCCATCTTTTATCGTTAACTTTTTTGCAACTTCCCGTAATTCATCCCAATTGGTAGGAGGCTCTAAACCAGCCTCTTCAAAATGATCTTTATTATAGAAAAGTGCTCTTGCATCAACTGTAAGGGGAAGGCCATATAACTTATCACCATAACTCAGTTCCTTTAAAGCTTCGTTGTAAAAGTCACCATCTGAAACACTGTCTTCGTCCATAAAATCATTAATTGGATGTAGTACACCCTTTGGTGCATAAAGAGCTGTTCTCCATCGATCCCAGATCATGACGTCAGGAACTTGACCTGAAGTGATACCTGTCATAAATTTAGTGATTAAATCCTCCTGAATAACGTACTCTACTTCGATGCGATCTTGTGATTCGTTAAACATTTCCACCATGTGATTGATTTGTTCTTCACCATCCCCTGTCCAATCTCCCCAAAAGGTAAGCTTTACTTCTTCATCTGAACCACTATTTCCATCAGAACTCGCATCGTTATCACTACTACATCCCACTATTACTAGACTGATCATCAAACCTAACAGCAACATACAAATAAAACGACTCTTATTCATCTCAGCACCTCTTTTTTAATCAATCATTTTTTAGAGATTTTTCAATATAGTCCAATATAAATTCACAGTACATGGAATTCGCCCATGAAAACCACTTGCGCGTAAACTTTGTTGGATCATCTGCATGGAAGCCTTCATGCATATAGCCAGTATTAGCATCCGTATTTTCAAAGAGTGTCAAGATTTCATTTTTTTCTTCCATAGATTTAGCAGTAAGACCTTGTATAGCTAGTGCTATATGCCAAACATATTGGTCGGGTGTATGCGGACTGCCGATTCCTTTGGCATATTTCCCGTGGTAATAGTAAGGATTATCTTCACTTAAAATAAAGGCCCTCGTATTTTGGTAAATTTCGTCTTCTCTATTGCCATAGCCCAGATAAGGGATGGACAATAAACTTGGGACATTTGCATCATCCATTAGATTATAATTGCCATACCCATCCGTTTCGTATGCATATATCGTTCCATATACTGGATGTTCTACGATCCCATATTTTTCTATCCCAGCTTGTATTTCTTGCTTAAGTTTATGGACACGTTCGATTAATTGGTGCTCATGATAGACTTTACTCAGAATCTCTTCCATATATCCTAGAACCACACTTGCGAACATATTAGAAGGTATTAAATATCCATAAATACATGCATCATCACTTGGACGAAATCCAGACCAGGTCATTCCCGTATATTGAACTGGATGTCCAAGACCTTCTCTAATTAGAGTATCCGATGGAGGACAGTCTGGTCGTTGAAAGCGATAAGAAGATTTTTCCTCGTGATACTGTTCTGTTTGCCATACATTGATAATTTTTTGCATTGCTTCAAGAAAGCTCTTATCAAAGTGATAAACACTACCAGTTTCTTTCCAAAATAAATAGGATAACTGGATAGGGTAGCATAGTGAATCAATTTCATATTTCCGTTCCCAGACCCAATCTGACATATCAGTTATATCACTTTGTTGCCCAGCGCCTGAAGCTTCTTTATTGAATGCATTCGCATAAGGATCAAGATTAATATAATCAATCTGCCTTTTAATCACTCCCTCGATGATAGAGGCGAGCAGTGGATCCTTTTTGGCAAGCGTTAAATACGGTTTGATTTGTGCGGTAGAATCTCTTAGCCACATTGCAGGTATATCTCCAGTGATAATAAAAACAGAATTGTCTTCAAGCTGTTCGACCGTTGTTAATAAAGTATTTTTAAAACAGTTGCAAAATATCTCCCCTAGCTTAGGGCGATTTCTAAAATATGCTCTTACTTGATCCATCTTCTTAATCATGGATTCTGGAATGGTTATTTGAGATTGATTCATCCTTTCATTCACCTCCCCTCCTTTGTAAAAGCGCTTACAAATAATATAATTGATATATTAATGATATGTCAATAGAAATTTAATATTACATGTATATATCATTTAAAGAAAAATAAAAAAATAGAGCCACCTATTAATTAAGGGTAGCTCCTATCTGTTACCTTTCATGATAGCTTATTCTGCTTTTTCGATGAAACCTCTGCTGTAGAATCTCCAACTACCAGACTGGCATCCAGTAACAAACGCTTTGGAGTTTCTTCTTGCTCCTCTTTACTTTTCAGCTTCAATAAAAGATCAAATACTTTTTGGCCCATTTTTTCCTGGTCCTGAGATAAATAAGTTAAATGAAAATCCCCTATTCGACGTGGAGGACTATCAAAACAAATAATAGAAATGTCCTCTGGTACTCTCATTCCTAATTCCTTTACCGCTTTCTTTGCCATCAGAGCAATATAATATTCTGCTGCAAATAAGGCTGTAATATAAGGAAATTTCACCAAATGGTCTTTTATCTTTTTAATATCTTGAGTAAAATTAGGCGGTCTAAATGCATTGGGCAGTGTGGAAGTTATATTATTCAACCATAAGTTACGGTCAACCATAACCCCTTTCTCCGCATGTGCCTGGACAAAACCCTCAATTCGATCCTCTAATGCTGTTGTATCTGTTGGCGGTGGAGTGAGGAGAGCTATATGCTTATGCCCCAGTTCCAAAAGGTGCTCAGTCCCTTTTTTTGCTGCTGCAACATTGTCAGTACTAACGGATGCAGTGGAAATACCTTTTAAATGGCGATCAACCAGAACAAGTGGAAATTTTTTAATTACTAATTTTAATATTTCCTCACTAAAATACTCAGCTTGAGATGGGAAAACAATAAGTCCATCGACTCCTAATTCCACTAATTCTTTGATTGCTCTTTCTTCCAATTCTGGTTTTCCGAAGGACCTTCTAAGGATTAAAAAACTCGAATGCTTTGTTGAGCATTTCTCCAGTGACGAAATTAATTCGGTACCATAGCTATCATCAAAATCGGTTATCACTAAACCGAACAGTAAAGCAGTCTGTTCACCTTTTTGGTTATTCACCTTCATTTTATGATTAAATCCTGAAGCCCGTTTGACAAAAGAACCTCTACCAGGCTGTCTTGTAATCAAATCATCTCCAGCTAATAATTCAAGTGCTTTTTTAGTTGTAATGCGACTAACACCATATTGCTGTGATAATTCCTTCTCTGACGGCACTCGATCCCCTTCTTTGTAAACTCCTGAAACAATATCTTTTTTAATATTTTCATACAAAACCTTATACAATGGCTTCGACAACCGAAACACCTACTTTCCTACCAGTAAAACCTTACTTGTTGTTATATCATGTTATATCATATATGTAAAGAATCTTCATCTCATACCTCTTTGCCTTTAAACTACTTTTTCTGTCTTTGGTTTAATATTCCACGATATCCTTAAAAGAATGGCAATGACTAATTTTAATTCCCTATTAAAATCTTAAGAATTTCAATTAAATAGAATATGACAATATATATTGACATAATTTTATTAAGGAATACAGTTTCTCAGAAAAGAGGAGGTATAACATCATATCTAAGCGCTTACAGTTTATGGTACGTATGTTGATTTCACACAAAAATGACAATTAAAGGAGAGTTATTATGGATAGAAACATTGGAAAAAAAGTGTTGTTAGCAGGATTACTTATTCTGCTTATTCTTTTTACAACAGCTTGTTCAAATAGTGATTCCGATACTGGTTCTACTGATAAGGAAAATGATCCCAAAAAAGCGAAAAATAATGAACTCACTATAACCTTCCGATCTGGTGGAAGTACCAACCAAGGTTTAATAAATTGGTTAAATGATATGGTTATCCCTAAATTCAATGAAGAAAATCCAGAGGTAAATGTTCAATTATCTCCTTTAGAAGTTAGTGAAGGCGATTATTTTGCTAAGGTTGCATTATTGCTTCAGTCAGAGGATACAGCTCCAGATATTGTTACCGAAGACACTTTTATGGTCAATTCCGATGCCAGTGCTGGCTATCTTGAAGCACTTGATGATCGCATTGAGTCATGGGATGGCTGGGATAAAGTTACCGACACAGTCAAAAAAGGTGTTATAGCGGAGGATGGAAATATTTATGGTGTCCCCTATAATACAGACACTAGAGGACTCTGGTATAACAAGGAATTATTAGCAGACGCTGGCGTGTCCGTTCCATGGGAACCAAAAAACTGGGATGACATTATTAACGCGGCAAAGGCTGTCAAAGAAACATTCGAGGATGATGTTGTACCGATGTGGATGAATTCTGGTAAAGCTACTGGAGAAGCCACCTCGATGCAGACATTTGAGATGCTTTTATACGGAACAGATGATCCGCTATATGATTATGAAGAGGAAAAATGGATTGTCAAGAGTGATGGATTAGTCGATGCCTTTAAATTTATAGATACCATTTATGAAGAGGGGCTTGGACCTAATTTATCACAAGTTCTTAATGGCCAAGGTAGTAGTATTGCCTACCAGCAACTAATGCCAGAGGGGAAACTGGCAATTGGGCTGGACGGTATGTGGCAAACAGGTAACTGGCACGAAAATGGTTCTGCACCATGGCCAGAATTTGAAGATAAATTAGGTTTTGCCGCGATGCCTACTCAAGACGGGAATGATCCTGGAACTACTTCGATGTCTGGTGGCTGGGCGTTATCTATTCCGGCAAAATCAGACAATAAGGATTTGGCATGGGAGTTTATTAAAATGGCATCTACTCCAGAAATGAATTTGGAATTACAGCTAAATGATCGTAATATTTCACCATACAAAGAGGTAGCCGAAAATCCTAAATATCAAGAATTACCGTTTTTTGAAGAAGCAACCTCTTTCCTAGAAAATACCAACTTTCGACCTGCTGTTGATAAATATCCAAATGTTTCTACTGTCATTCAATCGCTGGTAGAACAAGTAGTGACAGATTCCATTTCTCCTGAAGAAGCAGCAGAACAGTATAAAGTTCAAGTTACTGAAATCGTTGGTGCTGATAAGATTATGGAAAAATAATTCATTCCTAAGATCAGATATAATTTTCCATTTGCCTCAAAATGGTTTCAACTAGCTTGGATAATCGTAAGCTTCCAAGTCTTTGCTTACATTTTTTACTATACTACTACTCTTCTAAAAATAAACAAAATGTGATCCGCGATAGATTGCCCTTATGGCTGATTGTTTCTACTCTTTGTTCACTTGTAGTTGTCAGGTGGTAAGCTATTGCAAGAATACATCATGGTAGTGCCTTTCTAGACAATTCTATATGTGAGGTGATCTTGTGAATACTGCGTCAAGGGCGATTACATTAAGATCGATATTTTTTTTATTACCATCATGGATACTTCTATTAATATTCTTTATCGGACCAATATTATTAACCTTCTATTTTTCATTCACTGACCTAGCCCTAACAGGGGCACAAGCACAACAAATGGCATTCGTCGGCTTTGATAACTTCATCGAAATGTTTCAGGATCCTAATTTTCGAATCAGTGTAACGAAGACCATTCTATTTTTGTTTATCTCTGCCATAATTGGACAGCAGGTTCTAGGATTTTTGCTGGCATATTTAATGAAAGAAAAAAACACGACATTCCGAAGAATTATTGGAATTGTCGTCATTGCGGGATGGGTAACACCAGAGATTGTCGTTGCATTCTGCTGGGTTGCTTTTCTAAACGATAGCGGTACACTGAATGCCATCCTGCAATCCTTTGGCCTTGAGACGATCACTTGGTTGTACACCTTCCCTCTTATAAGTGTATGTGTAGCAAATATTTGGCATGGAACTGCTTTTTCTATGTTAGTTTTCCAAGCATCGCTTGACGATGTGCCTAAAACCATTGAAGAGGCAGCTATGATTGATGGAGCATCCAAATTACAAATACTAATCCGAATTATTTTACCAACAGTGAAGGGTTCGATTGTAACGAATATGATTCTAGTTACTTTGCAAACACTTGGTGTATTTACTCTAATTTATGCAATGACTGGAGGCGGACCAGGAACGTCAACTCAGACATTGCCAATCTTTATGTACAATCAGGCATTTGTTAATTACCAGCTTGGGTATGGTACTGCCATATCACTCGTCCTGTTACTTATTGGAGTAATAGCTAGCCTTTTTTATATTCGTTCAATGAAGGTTCAAATATAGGAAGGAGGTCAATTGTGAATCGATTTAAATTAGAAAAAAAACTCTCCTATATTGTATTGACGTTTATTGGTATTTTGTTTATTTTACCACTTTTGTGGGTAATCCTTGCTTCCATTGATGCAAATGCAAAACAGGCGTTAACAATACCTTCTGAATTTACGCTAGATAACTTTACGGCTATTTTATCTGATCCAGCAACTATTCGTTCCTTTATTATTGGGTTATTTATATCTCTAGGCCAATCTATTCTTGTAGTTGCAGTGGGGGGCCTCGCAGCATACCCACTTTCACGATATGCACTTAAATATAAAAAGCCTTTTATGCTGACGATTTTATTCATGACTTCATTACCTATTACCGCTGTTATGGTGCCAGTTTATCAATTATTTATGTTCTTAAATTTACAAGATTCCTTGGTCGCTACTACGTTGTTTTTAACAGCTTCTGGATTGCCCTATGGAATATGGATGCTAAAGAACTTTATGGATGCTGTCCCTCTAGAATTGGAGGAATCAGCTTGGGTCGATGGAGCTTCTATTTGGACCTGTCTTAGAAAAGTAGTAGCCCCTTTAATGATTCCAGGAATTTGTACTGTTGGAATTTTCACCTTTTCGATGAGCTGGGGAAACTTTTTTGTACCTTATATTTTAATTCAATCACCCGATAAGTTTCCAGCATCTGTTACCATTTATCAATTCTTCGGAACTTACGGAATGGTCGAATATGGAAAGCTAGCTGCATTTTCATTAGTTTATACGATGCCAGCTGTTATTCTTTATTTATTTTCACAAAAATTCATGTCACAAGGTTTTAGTTTCGGCGGTGCAACGAAAGGATAAAGTTATTGGAGAGAATGAAATGTATTTTAGCGAAAAACATAATCAAGGAGTTGAAGTATGACTGCACTTTATCAGCAAGTATATCGTTCCATAAAACATGATATAATAAATGGAAAATTCAAACCAGGAGACCGAATTCCATCTGAAAAAGATCTAGCAGAGCAGTTTCAAGTAAGCAGAATTACAAGTAAAAAAGCAATTGAAAAACTGATGATAGAGGGTTTAGTTTATCGACAACGTGGGAAAGGTACCTTTGTTTCAGATAAAGACAAACATTCTCCTGATCATAAAAAACCAAGCAAAAAACCTTTGTTTGGACTAATTATGACAAGTCTTGATGCAAGTTTTGGTAATGAATTAGTTACCTCCCTATTGCAAGGACCTGAGGAATCACACAACTTTATTCTTAGAGTTTCTTTAGGTATTCCTGAAAACGAAAAAAGAATAATTCAAGAATTAAGAGAGCTAGGTGTTGATGGCATTGCCATAGCACCTGCACATTCTGAGCATTACAATTCCGAAATATTAAAGATGGTTGTCAATAAATTTCCACTTGTTCTTATTGACAGGTCTATTAAAGGGATCGGTGTCACAACTGTCTCAACAGATAACGAAGCAGCAGCTCAAATGGGAGTTAATTACCTATTTCAACTAGGGCATGAACACATTGCGATTCTCATGCCCTCTAATTATAAGACTACTTCTATTGAAGACCGAATAACCGGAATTGTTCAAGCTTACGCAGAAAATAATCTGATTGTGGACAGACAATTATGGTACTCGGAAATCCACAGCACTCTCCCCTATCCACTTTCAGCGAAATCCGAAGATGTGGAAAGAATAAAACATCACATTCAAAGCCATCCAAAAATTACTGCCATTTTCGCTCTAGAATATAATATTGCTTTACTTGCTAAGAAAGCTGTGGAGGAGTTGTATTTGCAAGTCCCAAATGACATATCGATTATCTGCTTTGACAGTACGCCATTCAGTGACATGGAAAGCAACTTCACTCATTTAAAACAAAATGAACAAAAATTAGGCAAGATGACAACTAAACGACTGATCGATATGGTTAATGGAAATAGGAAAATTGAAAATGACTATATAGACGCTACTTTAATAAAAGGGATAACGACGAAAGCAATTGACAAGTAGATTAAAGGAACCACCACTCTCTAATCTATTCACAATTAGAGAGTGGTGCCAAATTGCTTAATTAATACCTGTTGCAGTAATTCCCTCTAACCTAAAAAAGATATCTCTTAGTTAATATACTTTCCATAATCTGGTTTCGCAATTTTATCAAAGTTCTTATCCAATTTATCTAAACTCTCTGTTAGTAATTCGCCGGAAAGTGGTGATCCATGACCAGTAAGGGCTATCGTTGGTTTTAGAGAAGCTAATTTGTGAACAGATTCCTTGGCTGCTTTCCAATCTGTTGTTAAATATCTTGGTGGACCACTAATTTCTTTATCTTGTGTTAAGACCTTAAAAAGATTTTCTTGTTTTACCGTAATAAATGCATCTCCTGCAATCAAGACCCTATCACTTTCCCTAAAAAAGGAAACATGACCAGGTGAATGACCAGGAGTATAGATCCATTTGAATTCTGGCATAGATGGTATAGATCCATCAGTAGGTAATGGCATTACATTCTTCCCTAAGTTAATGGCTTCATTAGGAAAGAATGGAGACATTTTAGCAACCATTCCTCCTTCAACAGTTGGGTCTGGTTCTGGATAACTCTTTTGGCCAATTAAATAAGGAATCTCATTCTCGTGTGCATAGACTGGAACCTTCCAATGTTCGACTAACTCTATAATGGCACCAACATGATCAAAATGACCATGGGTTAATATAATAGCCTTTGGTCTACTATTTGCACCAAACCGTTCTTCTGTTACAGAGATAATCTTTTCTGCTGAACCTGGCATCCCCGCATCAACGAGCACAAAATCATTAGTGTCCGGCTTCCCTACTAAGAAAATATTCACTATTTGTATCGTGTAATGAAAAATATCAGGTAAAACCTCCATCCCCATACCACTTCCAACCGAAGTAACGGGAATGTACTTATAATCACTACCGTAATTCATTTGACTGTCCACAGATATTGCCTCCTTTTAATCAAATTCATTCTTAGCGTTCCCCAGAAATTATTTAAAAATTACCAAAAATGTTATATGCTTAACATTCAAAGTGATGTAGCTTAACAGCCAATTCGACTAGAGATTTTTGGTGTAACTTTACTTTTATTGGAGGAACTATTATGTATTTATTACTATCAATTTTTTTGTGCACAATATTGGGAATTTCGTTATTTTTCATTCCACCCTATATAGGAATCATCCTTAGCTTTGGAATTGTTATTGGTTCTCTATTTCGGGCACTTTATATTCTGAATGATATTCATAAGAGAATATCAGATGCATTACCTAGAAAGAATCTTTGGGAAAAATCTTACGAAAGACATGTAGAAAAAAAAGAAAGCGAAGTTTAATCAAGAATTAACACTACTGGAGGTCCTACATGAGATTGCTTTTGACTTTTCTTCTTTTATTTATGGTGCCCATCACTTTATTAGGCTGTATACAAAGTCCAGGGGAAAAGGAAGGTGGTATCTTAAGCAAGGAGCAAGTGTTAAAACGAGACCCAGAGGCTGATCTCTTTGAATTTAATGGGAAAGTTTATCGTACAGGTATAGGTTGGATAGAAAAAAAGGAATTAACAAAAGGGAAAAGAGTTGGAGAAATATCGAAATGGTCGGCAACTAAGCTACCAGTTGGTGCAACAATCTACACAACAGAAGAAAGAGGAGACATCTTAATTGTTGAATATGATGGAATGGAAAATAGATATTTGTTACAGATTGGTGAGTAATATTAATATCTTTCTATTTGGGTGCCGGTGATAGGTGAATTCTTATTATTTGAGAATTATAATGGAATTTTATGTTAAAATAATATTTGATATCTTCATAGGATTATAGCGAATTTTAGGTTGAGATCAAAGGAGAAATTAGATGACAACAAATAAAGTAATCTTTCTTTTCGCACTCTTAACATTCCTATTGATCGGTTGTTCCCAAAACAAAGAAGAAATGGTTATTAACGGGACAATAACTCTTATTGATGAGAACAGTGGGGATATGGAAGTGTATGGGGAAATGATAATCAAAGAAGCTGTGTCCCCATCAGAGTCCTTTGAAATTGTACAAAATTCTATATCACATGTGATAAGCGTATCCAATCCAGAAGATTATGAGATAGGACAACGCGTGAAAGTTAATGCTACCAAAAATGATGATGGAGATAGCTGGGATTTGAATAATTTAAAATTTGAAGTAGTAAAAATAAATTAAAATAAGGTGGGGACGGAAGACAGGAGGGGTTTCCTTGAGTAAAATTGTTCTATTTTCAATCTTATTGATATCTCTAGTTGGCTGCAATCAGAATAGTGAAAATAAAAATAACTATACCACTCTAAATCTACAAACTCACCATCAAGTAGAATCCAATCCAGATTATCAAAATTTTATTATCGAAGATGTGAAAGAGACGTCTCTTTTCATTACTCCACCTGCAACAGATCTAGAAGCATCATATCCTGTGTATGAAATATATGTGGATGAAACGACACAGATAGTGGGCTATAAAAATAATCTTGATGAGTTAGCAAAAGGAGACAATGTTAAAGTTTGGGTTCAAGAAAAAGACAAAGAGCCTGCGGAAAAGATTTTTGTCAATGAGTAATGATCGAGCCTAATTAAACTAACTTAATCTCAGAAAGTAAAATGGTTAAACAGATAGGAGCTATAAAATGTTTGATCAACTAATTGGTGAGAAAGTAAAAATTGTTCCAATGGAAAAAAAACATGTACAAGGTTTATATGAAATTGCAGTAGAACAAGACGTTTGGAATCATTTACCTGAAAACGTACAAACAATAAATGATATGCAGTCCTTCATGGAAAAAGCATTAGAAGGTAAAGAAAGTAAAAAGGAATTTCCCTTTGTTGTCTTAAGCCATAACGAACAAATTATTGGATCTACACGTTTTCTTGATATATCAAATACAAATAAAAGCCTGGAAATCGGTTGGACCTGGTATAGTCCCGCTGTTTGGGGAACAAATACAAATACCGAATGTAAATATTTATTATTAAAGCACTGTTTTGAAACCATGAATCTGATTCGAATACAATTTAAAACAGATGAACAAAATATTCGATCACAAAAGGCTATTGAAAAATTAGGCGCAGTGAAAGAAGGCATCCTAAGAAATCATATGGTCCGTGCCAATGGAACCTACCGTAATTCTGTTTATTACAGCATTATTGACAGTGAATGGAGAGCTGTAAAAACTAGATTAGAAGATATTTTAGAATAGAATGGAAAGATATTTAAGAAAATCAGATGTATATGGTGATCGTTTTGCTTGAATTTCAGAAGAATAGAAAGCCTTCATCAGAGAATTCATGAATGAAGGCTTGAGTGATGATTTTTGGCTAAAAGTTCAAGTTCTATGTTGATGACTTCTCTGGACGTTGTTTATGAGTGCCAGACCAAACAATGACCGGAATAATGAATAATGAAAGCATTGAGCCAATAATCGAGAGAGTTGCGTAACTAGAATATGCTACTACTATCCCAGATAGCCCCCCTCCTAATGCTCCTGAGAAAGCAATCCAGACATCTACTGAACCCTGTGTCTTAGCACGAGTAAAAGGAGTGGTAGAATCGACTATGATGGTCGTACCACTAATCAAACCAAAATTCCAGCCAACACCGAGTAGCACGAGTGCGATAGTGATAGAAATGAGTGAATCTGTCGGTCCAATGGCAGCTAATACACCTGCAGCAAGTAATGTAACGATGGATGCGAAAGCCATAGTAGTACGTCCAATTTTATCTACAAGTACACCAGTGATAAAAGAAGGGAAATACATTCCAGCAATGTGTAATCCAATCACGACCCCTACAGCATTTAAAGAATAACCGTTGTTGCCCATATAGATTGGTGTCATTGTCATAATTGCTATCATAACGAATTGTGTTAACACCATCACAGTAGCTCCAGCTAAAACACCTCGTCTGTCTGTCGAAACCAAATTCGGACTATTTTCTTCGACATGTTGATTTTTTTCTCTTTGATTGTCAGATATTGCTTTTGCAACGATAAAAGGATCAGGACGAAGAAAAATAAACAAAACAATACCTGCCAGTATATACGCTACCGCCGCTAATATAAACGGACCAGCTAATGCAGGAATACCGACTGCCATCGCAAATTTTCCCATAACATCGACCAAATTCGGTCCCGCAATAGCACCAAAAGTGGTGGAAAACAAAGCCATACTAATCGCTTTTGCTCGTTGAGTAGAAGTGGCTAGGTCCGTTCCAGCGTAGCGTGCTTGTAAATTGGTTGCCGATCCAGATCCGTAAATAAGTAGGGAAATAAATAAAAGGAATACATTATTCATTATTGCTGAAATAACAACACCTATTGCACCAATCCCTCCTGCTAAGAAGCCTGATGCGAGGCCAGAACGACGTCCAAATCGCTGGGATATTCGCCCAACAAGTAACGCAGCCCCTGCCGATCCAAAGGTAAATACAGCCGTAGGAAGTCCAGTTACACTATCTGTTCCCAACATATCCTGTGCTAATAAAGCTCCAACTGTTATACCCGCCGCAAGTCCCGCTCCTCCAAAAATTTGAGATATAATGACAACAATTAATGTTTTCTTATATAACTGTTGTTGTTCTTTAGAATGAATATAACCTTGTAAACTGTCAGATTGAGCATCTAATTTTTCACCTCTACCATCTACCATAATTCTACCTACCTCTCTATTTAACAAGTGAAATACTGTTATTCTATGTATTATCTAACTCCTTAGTATTACAAACAAGTCCATACAGCCTTAAAATGATAAATTATATAGTCTTTTTATAGTATTTTTTCTTTTGATTCCATAAAAAGAAGCAGAAATCTGATTGCTACAGTTATGTAATTAAATACAATGAGTTTGATATTAACCATAACATGCACAAATAAACCATACAATATAATAATTGTATGGCAAACAATTTAATTTAATGCGTCTAGTAAATGTTTCAGAATGTTCAACCCTTGCTCCAAATCCTCCATGGTTTTAGGTGCACAAACTGCTATTCTTACAGCTCGCTCTGGACAGCTATTGCCAACTACAAAGCGTTCTGCTGCATACACTTGCACTCCTCTCCGTGCAGCTAAAGATTCAAATTCATTCCCGGTAATTTTTCCAGGTAATAATAGCCAACGAAAGATACCTGTTTCATACCCCAAACACGGATAATCTGCTAAATATTGATGGACTATTTTATTTCTACAAAGCGTTTGTTCTTGATGTTTCTCGATTAATACCTCAAATTGTTTCGAGACAATCGTTCTTGCTGCTAATTCAGCTAATAAAGGCGAAACAGAAACATTTAAATTATACAGTGCCTTTGAAATTTGCTCCTTAAACTTATTAGGCACTGCAACATACGCCATTCGTAACCCCGGCGCAATTGATTTAGATAAGCTTGCAATGTAGATGGTCTTCTCTGGTACAAATGATGCAAGAGCTGGAAGTGGTTTTTCGTTATAAAGATGATATGCTGCATCTTCGATAATGAACAGATTACATCTTTTGGCGATTCCAGCAATCTTTCTTCGATTTTCAATGGACATTTGGCTCGCGGTTGGATTATGGTAATCTGGTATCACATAAATTCCTTTTAGGTTTTCCTTTTTACATGCTAGTTCCAAAGCAGTAGCGCTCATCTCACCATTCTCCGATTTTATCGGCACTAATCGAATATTAAGCATGGATGCGGCCGTTTTTAAGCCTGGATATGTGTGATCATCAACACCAATCCGATCTCCAGGCTGGCAAATTCCAGCTAACGTAGCAGCAATTGCATTTTGACCACCATTAGCAAATAAGATATGATCTACTGTTGTTTCATACCCCCCTCTTTGGATTAATTTTACAGCAGCGTCCTTTTGCCAAAGATTCTCACCTTGTCGACCATAACTAAACCATTTTTCGTAATTTGGCTCTTTCAGCATACCTTTAAGTTCTTCCATTAACGGGTGATAAGAATCATTATCAGGTAATGTTGCACCCATTTCGATTAAATGATTTGGTTTCATGTCTTCTAGTAAGTAAGCATTTGCTAATGCATCATACGATATAAATGTGCCGTTACCCACAGTTGCACTTAACAATCCTTTTGATTCACATACTTTAAATGCTTTGGAAATGGTACTCACATTTAAATCTAAATAATCAGCCAATTCTCGCTGTGGAGGAAGTTTGGTACCAGGTAATAAAACACCATGAGCAATATCTTCTCTTAATTGCTTTGCAAGTGATTTGTAAATTGGTTTCTTCGTTCTATCAATCGACGGCTTCCAGCTCATCGGATAATTTTCAAAAGAGTTAACCGGCATAATACTCTTCCTTTTTATATGATTATAAGATGACTCCCAAATAAGCTAATAAAGCCGCATTCTTTCGTTGAAAAATGCAGCATTTAAAAAAGTTCTTAACATCAGCACTTCATACTTATAGGTCCAAGCTTTAGGTCATTGACTAATTTCAAATACTTCTAAATCAATATTAAGCTCCTTCATTCATATCCCGTCTATTATAACCAAGGTAACCTATTACCATCAATGAAATACTAATCACAGTTATAGTAATAAAAATTGGTGCATCAAATTCTTCCATCGGCATTTGTGGAATCCAGCTTTGAATGGCTGTTTTCGAAAACCATTCTGGTAAATCTAAAATACCACCAAAGTAGTTAAGCAAAAAGGAGTAGGCGAGGTAAACATAAACCACTTTTCCTAGCTTCGGAGCCCAACCAAGTGCTAAAGCTGCAAGACCTGTAAAAAATAATACGGAGGGTAAAAAATTGTAGCCAGCAGCCAAAAAATCAAATATATCCATCGCCCTACTATCCCCCATGACTGAGATAGCTGTCCCACCGAGTCCTACTGCAGCTAATAATACTCCTATTACACCCGCAAAGGTCGCTAAAATAATACTGGTCCAATACCATTGGCTGCGAGACACTTTTGTTGCATAAAGCTGACTTAAATGCAAGCTTCTTTCTTCAGAAAACAATTTATTGACAATGGCAATTGGTAAAATCGAAACCAAACCAATCATTACCATCATAATCGTGCTAGTAAATGATTCTTCAATGGAAACGCCTGATTGAGTAAACATCTGTTGCATCATTTCGTTACTTTCCAAGAAGGTCTGCATGTCTCCATATATCGAACCATAAGCTGCCCCCATAATAACAAAAGCAATCAACCAACCAATTATTACGCCTTTATTAATCTTGATAAGTAAACCACGGACAGACAACAAGGATTTTTTGGCGCTTTCTCGACCTTCTCTTTCTGGAAGATAACCAGCTCCCATATCACGAGCCTCTTCAAGGGCGAAAGCAATAATCACAACAATTACACTAAAAATTGTTGCAAGGATAAGTGGAAACCAGTTATTTTCCGTAAAGGGATAAGTTAAATATGTCCAACCAAGGGGATTGATCATGGATAAGTCAACGTTAGATACATCTGTTCCCGCACGAACAATATAAAGTAATCCTATAATTCCAAGTGCTGAACCTGTTGCCCCAGATGAAGTTGACATAATTTGTGCCATAAACAGAGCAATTCCAGCACCAATAATACCAGACATTCCGACTGATGCACCAAATAAAAAGGAACCTTCAGCAGAAATGGTATCGGTACCGAAACTCATCATAATCCCCGCAATAAAAAGTGCTAATAAGACATTAATGAAAACTATCTCTATAGTTGCAGCAAGAGAGTTTGCTTGACGACCTATTTGAAATGACCGCACAAGCTCCATTAGACCAAGATCTTCTTCTTTACGTGTGTGACCTACCATGTGTAAAACAGCTATTACCATCGCAAATAAACCACAGAACAGTAACATTTCTTGCGCATACATTGCTCCTAAAGTATAATCACTTGCAGTATCTACTGGAGTTGTGCCCACCATAGATATCATAGCAGGATTTTGCATAGTTTCATACATTCCGAGCAAACCATTCCCTTTTGCTATTTCTTCAAAAGCTGGAACATAAGCAGCTGAAAACAAGCCAAGTCCTAAAACCCACACAATAATTTTTTTCCAATCTCGTTTAAGATATTGTAGAAACAGTATATCCCAACGAGCGAATTTTTCCTTCATCGTATTCCATCCTCCTTTCTGGTACTTAACCTTCATAATGACGCATAAACAAATCTTCAAGAGTTGGCGGTATAGATTCAAATTTTCTGACACCTAATTTGCTTGCTTCCATTAAAATATCGTTGAGATATTGATTATCCGCAGAGAAGGTTGCTTGATTATCCTTTTGTTTGAAATCAAAAACTCCATTTACGGTGGCCATTTTAGCTACATCACCTTCTGTTGCTATAGTTACAGTAGAACGGGTCAAGTGACGCAATTCATCAAGAGTACCAGTTTCCACAATTTCACCTTGGCGAATGATGACAACCTTATCTGCTAAACGTTCTACCTCACTCAATATGTGAGAGGATAGCAGGATCGCTTTACCTGATTTTTTGATTTTTTCTACTTCTTCTTGGAAGACAGCCTCCATCAAAGGGTCAAGACCAGAGGTTGGTTCATCAAATATATATAAATCCGAATCAACAGATAATGCCGCAATCAAACCAACCTTTTGACGATTTCCTTTCGAATATCCTTTGGCTTTTTTCTTAGGATCCAATTCAAAGCGTCTAATTAAATAATCGCGTTTTTGCTTATCTCCTCCACCATGCAATTTAATAAACAAATCAATAATTTCACCACCTGTTAGACTTCCCCACAGAGAGACATCCCCAGGGACATAAGAAATACGCTTATGAATTTCAAGACTGTCTTTCCAAACGTCCTTACCGAATATTTCCACATTGCCAGCATCTCGCTTGATAATTCCCAATAAAGTACGGATAGTTGTCGATTTACCAGCACCATTTGGACCAATAAAACCAACAACTTCTCCAGCATCTACCGTGAAGGTCACGTCACTTAATGCTTGAAACTTACCAAATTTTTTTTGCAAACCTTGCACCTCTATAATTTTTGTCACGACACTGCCACTCCTTCTTTTTGATAGTATACTTTTATATTTAAAGAGAAGTTTAAAATTCTAGATAAAAACTCCTTCTTCGTTAAATATCTTACTTCTTATGCACTGATATTTAATCCTTATTTATAAAAGCTGTACTTCAGTATTTCAGAATAATTCTTCCATTCTTTGAGATATTGCTCTCCAAATTCACCAATGTTTTCAAAGGAATCTATTTGTTGGAGCGCTTTCTCTACAAATCCAAACATCGTCCAATTCAAGATTTCCATCACCTTTTCAATATCAATCCCTTCCCGGAATTTAGAGTAATCAATATCTTTATATATTTTCTCCTTGCCCTCGTCATAGATTGGATCAACTTTTTGCTTAATAATATCCTTTACCTCAGCCGATTCTTCTTGAATGGAAGAGGCCAGGAAATCAAATACATGTGGGAACTTTTGTTGGATATGAAATTTCTGTAATCCAATATTTTGGATTCTTTTAAAAAGATCTGTTTCATTATAGTCAATCTGTTCATAAATCTTTTCGATAACTTGAATACTGTGGTCGATTAAATAATAATAAAGATCCTTCTTGCTATTAAAATAGTTAAATAATGAACCTTTAGAGATGTTCGCCTCTTTGACAATTTCATTTGTAGATGCTTTTTCAAAACCACTTTTTACAAATTCTTTTATTGCAGCATTGATAATATGCTGTTGTTTTTCTGATTTTAGACTGTTAAATTTGGAATTGATAGTGATTACCTCTTTTCTGCTACGACTACATTGACCAATGTGGTCATTTCTAATATAACACAAATGACCACATTGGTCAATATGAATCAAAGAGAGGAAGAGACAGGTATGGTTGTTGATTAAATATCCTCCCTAAAATTATATGTTATGATAAAAAGTGGAATCGATTCTGTAAAAAAGTGTAAACAAAACGGATTTCCTTCGTGCAAATCGTATAAAAGTATAAAAAATTAGTAATTCCTCTGAATAAGTACACCGTGCATTTTCTTAAAGAAAGGAATTTGGGTGTTAAAAAACATTAGAAAGGTGGTTCAAAATTGAAAACCAATAATCATTTTTCAAACATGGGGATTACACTGTTCAAACCAACAGGTGTAACACATGCTTTTCCTCTAATTGATTTACAAAATAAACGCGTAACCGGAACTGTTACATACAAAGGGAAGGTCTATATGACGGTTCATATCGATTTAAAAAAGGATACAGTGGAAATCAAAGGTAGTGTTGACGAATTACAAAATATTTCAATGGATCAACAATCTTACTTAGACATGTTTAAGAGTCAGGCCGAATATTTTATCGAAAATAATATATCTGATCCACAGTAGTCTATTGATCAAATAAGAAAACCGTCACCTCACAGTAACGGTTTTCTTGTTGCTATTGCCAGAAGGCTCCACCATAAAATTTCACAAAAAATCATTCTTCTTAATTTTCGAAAAAACGGTCTCCAACGATCGATGAAACGAAATGGCCTCCTCGATTTTGTGCTCAAGTAATTTCTTTTCATCATTTGGACAATTCCCCATAGTATCTTGAATATCCGCTAAATTATCAATTTGTAGATTAAGAGAATCCAGCCAGCGATTGACGTACGTTTTCATAAATTTTTTATATAAATCTTGACGAGCCTCATATAAATCTTGACGAACTCCCTTCTGAAAAACACGTTCGACTAAATTGAACTCCAATAATCTTCTAATCGAGTAACTCATTGCAGTCTTACTCTTCCCTAACGCGTCCCTCATCTCATTTAGAGTCATGGGTGCTCCATTTAGATATAAGGTGACGAATAATTGCGCCTCTGTTTTATTTAAAGAAAACATCTCTAATGTTTTGGAAAATTCAGAAATAATCTGATTATTAATTTTTTCAAGCTCTAATCGCTCATTTTCATTTGTCATAAGTGAAAGTAATCCTCCTTAAATTCTCCTACTATCTAATTTACACTACATAGCTTCAAAATCAATGGGAACATTAAAACTATCGTATAGGATCAAAATAAAGTTTGTAAAGTTTTAACTTTACAAACAAAACATTCTGAAAAATCTAATCATATCACTTGAAATGTTTCGACAAAATCTGTAGCATTATAAAAGTGAGTATAATTTCCTAGAAAAAATCGAAGAAAATGAGGAGATATAAATTCATGTCTTTAATTAAGGTTACAAACTTATCGAAGATCTTTGGTAAGAAAACAAAAAGTGCTCTCTCCTTACTCAGAGAGGGACACTCAAAAGAAGAAATCTTGAAGAAAACTGGCTGTACAGTCGGTGTCAATCAAGCAAGCTTCGAGGTAGAAGAAGGAGAAGTCTTTGTGATCATGGGACTTTCTGGTAGTGGGAAATCCACCCTCGTTCGCTTGATGAATCGTTTGATTGAGCCTACAGAAGGCGATGTCGAAATCAGCGGGGAAAATCTTGCCAAAGTTGGTAAAGATGCTCTACGCAAAGTCCGACGCAAAAAAATTAGTATGGTATTCCAAAAATTTGGTCTCTTTCCATTCCGTACGGTTTTAGATAATGCTGCATTCGGTCTTGAAATTCAAGGCATCGGTAAGGAAGAACGAACAAAGAAAGCACAGGAAGCATTAGA
The DNA here is from genome assembly GCF_055395245.1 of Gracilibacillus sp. JCM 18860. Classification (NCBI taxonomy): domain Bacteria; kingdom Bacillati; phylum Bacillota; class Bacilli; order Caryophanales; family Bacillaceae; genus Gracilibacillus; species Gracilibacillus sp. JCM 18860. The sequence continues at coordinate 3,451,124 of NZ_AP043868.1, read as the reverse complement.
ATTAGTAGGATTAGGAAATTTTATTCACCAATATCCGGATCAATTATCAGGTGGTATGCAGCAGCGTGTTGGTTTAGCGCGTGCACTTGCTAACGATCCAGAGGTCCTGTTAATGGACGAAGCCTTTTCCGCGTTAGACCCATTAATTCGTAAAGAAATGCAAGACGAACTCTTAGACCTTCAGCAAAAAATGAAGAAAACCATCATTTTTATTACCCACGATTTAGATGAAGCATTAAGAATTGGCGATCGAATCGCTCTTATGAAGGATGGTGCCATTGTTCAAATCGGTACTCCTGAAGAAATTCTCGTAAACCCAGCGAATGATTATGTGGAGCGCTTTGTGGAAGATGTAGACCGTTCGAAGATTTTAACGGCAAGCCATATTATGAAGCGTCCAGAAACGGTAGATATTGAAAAACACGGTCCAAGGGTTGCCCTAGAACGGATACGTGAGCAAGGATTATCCAGTATTTACGTTGTAGATCGCTCTAGAAAATTAAGAGGATATGTAACAGCGGATGATGTCAAGCAAGCTCGCGAAAACGGTGAGAAAGACTTACAAGGCATTCTTCGTACAGATATGCGAACAGCAGAACTAGAATCACCAATTCATGAAATATTTGAAATTATTCATGATGCACCAGTGCCAGTTGCTGTTGTAGAAGATGGAAAATTAAAAGGAATTATTGTAAGAGGTGCTGTTATCGCGGCATTAGCGAATGGAAATGGAAGTGAGGTGCTAGAGAATGCTTGATTTCGTACCTGAGATTCCAGTAGCTGATTGGATTACTTTATTTGTAGAATGGGTGCAAAATACATTTGAATTTATATTCGACCCAATTAAAGAAGATTTTGGTGAATTCATTGAATGGACATCCGCTTCATTAAGCACTATTCCACCAATTGTAGTGATTTTAATTGTGGCCATACTCGCCTTCTTTATTACAGGGAAGAAGTTTGGCTTAGCTGTTTTTTCTATCGTTGGACTTTGGTTCATTTACAACCAAGGCTTGTGGGAGCATTTGATGTATACATTTTCTCTTGTGTTATTTGCAAGTATTATATCGGTCATTATCGGAATTCCTACTGGTATTTGGATGTCTAAAAGTAAATGGGCACAAACCATTATTACACCAATCTTAGACTTTATGCAGACAATGCCTGCATTCGTCTACCTTATTCCGGCAATTTTATTCTTTGGGATAGGAATGGTGCCAGGTGTTTTTGCTTCTGTAGTCTTCGCAACACCACCTGTTGTCCGGTTTACGAACCTTGGTATTCGTCAAGTGTCACAGGAACTCGTGGAAGCTGCGGATGCATTTGGCACAACTGGATCACAGAAACTATTTAAGGTTGAACTGCCAATGGCACGAAAAACGATCATGGCAGGGGTAAACCAAACCATTATGCTTTCATTATCCATGGTTGTTATCGCATCAATGATCGGTGCACCTGGTCTTGGAAATGATGTTTTAACTGCCCTACAACGCTCACAGGAAGGCCCTGGTTTTGTGGCAGGTTTAGGTATTGTTATTCTAGCAATAATTATTGACCGAATTTCTCAAAATTTAAACAAAGGCTAAAAACTTTCCCGGTTTCCTCCGGGAAGTTTCAATAAAATTTATAAAAAAGGGGAGATCATTTAGTATGTTTAAAACACGTAAAACTTTTGGATTGATGGCTGTACTAATATCTTTAGCATTAGTCCTTGCTGCATGTGGTGGCAATGATAATGGCGATGCTTCAGGTGAAGACACTGTTGGTCAAGGCAAAGAAATCGAACTAGTCTATGTTAACTGGGATACAGAAATTGCATCTACTCACGTGATTGGTCAGGTTTTAGAAAATTTAGGCTATGATGTTAAATTAACTTCTCTAGAAAATGCGGCAATGTGGGAAGCTGTAGCAAATGGGGAAGCTGATGGTATGGTAGCAGCTTGGTTACCATTGACACATGCATCACAATATGAAGAGTTTGGCGATAAAGTAGTGCAATTAGGACCAAATCTAGAAGGAGCAAAAACTGGACTCGTTGTACCTTCTTATATGGATGTTAATTCTATTGCCGACTTAAAAGATCAAGCAGAAAAAACGATTACTGGTATTGAACCAGGTGCTGGTGTAACTGCAGCAACAGAAAAGGCAATTAAAGAATATGACAACCTTAGTGACTGGACATTACAAACTTCTTCTAGTGGCGCCATGACTACTGCACTTGGTGATGCGATTGATAATGAAGAAGAGATTGTAATTACAGGCTGGTCTCCACACTGGATGTTCTCAGAATATGATCTTAAATATTTAGAGGATCCAAATGGTGGATTTGGTGAAGCGGAAACGATTGAAACAATGGTTCGCGAAGGGCTTGAAGAAGACCTGCCAAATGCCTACAAAGTACTTGATCAGTTCGAATGGACACAAGATGACATGAACTCCGTAATGGTTGAAATCATTGTAAACGGAGAAGATCCAAAGGATGCTGCTGAAGCTTGGGTAGAAGAAAACCAAGATAAAGTAGATAAATGGACAGAGGGCGTAGAATAATATAGGAAAAACTGCTTCCATTAGGTAGATACCCTTTTGGAAGCAGTTTTTTATTTCTTATACAGGATTTTGTCCACTATCCAATAGAGAGAGAGGAAGGCAATACTTGAAAACAATGGGATTGTCACTAGACCCATACCAAATTCCTTTCTACGAATTTCCCCATCCGAAACATCCCCTACCAGATAATGTCCTTTCAAATAGAAGATCCCCCTCCCCACTCTTTCACCAATACCAAGCTTAAGATAAAAGAACGTATAAATCGCAATGGATAAAAGAGTAAAAATAAAAAAACTTGCGAAAATAACTAAATAGGTAGGGAATTTTTGAACTTTTCTCTGCATTACAAAGCATATCCCTCCTCTGTTAAAAGCATTCGAAGCTTTGCTCTCGCTCGCTTGCCACAATTTTTTACTGCTCCGTATGTCTCGGCTTCCTTCTGTGCAAATTCTTTTAATGGATATCCATGTAACAAACAATGCTCGAACCATTTCCATTGTTTCATCGTTAAAGCATTCTGAATTTTATGAAGTAACTGTGGGTCTAGTTCGTGGGCTAAATCCTCTACCATTAAATCTTCTATACGAACAGTGTTTAGCCATTTTTCATGCTTTTCCTGTACGCGTCTGTTGTGATCGATTAAGTGCAATAACTCCCTCCTAACACATAGATAAGCATAGCTCGAAAACTTGGATTTGCTACTATCATATTCCCGCCAGGCCTGCCATAGTGCGATTAACCCCAATTGATAAAACTCCCCGTCTTCATCTCGAATCCCATATTTATGAATTAAATGAAAAATAATGCGTTCATGATGCTTCAATACCTTATGGAAATCTTCCATTATTCAAAGCCCCATATGTAAAGGCGCCCTTACTTGTATTCCGCGGTAAGACAAGCATAACGTTGCTTAGATTGAGCGTCATCTTCCCTTATTTAGCTGAAAAGTAGAGAAAATGCGATTTTCATGCTTGAATTTTTATAAATTACCTAACAAAAACATCATTTCTACTACCCAATTACAAATTCACCACAAATATTTTTTACAATAAAAGGTTATACTAATATCCCTTTACAGTTATATAACTGTATGGTAATATAAACTCATGAAAACAACTAGGAGTATTTTTGATATCATTTCAGAACCTAACCGCCGATTGATATTAGATTTGTTAAGAAAAAAAGCAAATTCAGTGAATGAGCTAGTTCAATTAACAGGAATGAGCCAACCAGGAGTTTCCAAACATCTTCGTATATTGAAAGAAGCAGGATTAGTAGAGGTACAGAGCGAGGCTCAAAAACGTGTTTATTATTTATGTCCTCTTCCCTTATCTGAGGTGGATAAATGGTTAGAGCCTTATCGAAATTTTTGGAAGGACAATCTTGCTTCATTGGATGAATTTCTTGAAAAGGAGGAAGCAGAAGATTAATTTATCGAATGGCACGAATTAAACCCAAATAATTATAATAGGAGTTGATTAGTATGACAAAATCAAAGGCAGTTGTTACCTACCAATTTAACGCTTTACCAGAAAAAGTTTATGATGCATGGATAAATCCTGAAAAAATAAAGAAGTGGATGTTCCCTAATGGAAATATAGTAAGGTGTGAAAACAATCCTAAAGTAGGAGGTTATTTCATTTTTGTAGACAGACGAGAAGGTGATGATATTGAGCATATTGGGCAATATTTAGAACTGGATAAACCAAATCTAATTAAATTCACGTGGGCAACAGTGGATGACCTGCCTGATATAGATATGGTTACTGTGGAAATTCAACCATCAAAAAACGGTGCCATTGCTACGTTAACACATGAAATAGATCCTAATTGGGCACAATATATCCCTCAAACAGAAAATGCTTGGAATGAAATGCTGAAAGCAATGGAAGAAGTATTGAACTAAGCGAGGAGATATTCTAAAAGATCAAATCACCTATGTAGGTTAATTCAACCATACATAGGTGAGCCTTAATATGTGCTACAATCCACTAGCTTTTCCTCACGTTAACGATTGTCATCTCCAACTGACCCCTCCAATTTACGAACTCCAAAACCTCCTGTAATCGGTGCCAAAAATCCATACAGTGCTGAAAATACAAAGCCTCCAAGATTAAAAATCGCCCAAGGTAAAAATTCAAAATTGTCAACTCCTAAAGTGGTTGCCATAAATACCCCCGAAACAGTCCAAGGCATTAACACTTCGGTAATGGTAATAGAGTCCTCCATATTACGAGACAAATTGACTGGGTGCAAATTATTTTTCTTGTATACCCTTCCATAGATATCCTGAATTAAGAAATAAGATACTAAGGCGTTGGAAGTACAGTTAATTACAGCAAAACCTGTTACAAGTGCTGAAAAAGTTATACTTCCGACTGTTTTTAAATGCTTAATAATACTCTCTAGGATTGTATTTAATGCCTGTGATACTTCTAATGCCGATGCGAAGAAAAACGCTACAAAGACAAAGAATGTGGCATTATACATCGAATATAGTCCACCTCGATTTAACAACTCTTGTAAATCATCGCCGATGTCGACTCCTACCAGCATATCCACATTAAATCCAGATACGGCAGAAGCGAATAAATTAGCTAATGACGCACCTTGGAATAAAATTGCTATAATCATGGCAGTAACAGATGAAGTAAATAGCACAATAAGTGGTGGTTTTTTCATTAAGGATCCCACAATGACCACCACAGCAGGTATTAATAGCCAGAGATTCAACTGAAATAACTGATCAAGATTTGCAACCATTTCTTGAATATTCGATAATTGGGCAGAATCGGTTTCAATCCCTAAACCAACTATGGAAAAGATGATAATAGCAAGTATAGAGGATGGAATGGCTGTATAAAGCATGTGTTTTATGTGCTCATATAAATTGGAACCAGCGGCAATCGAACTCATATTGGTCGTATCCGATAAAGGAGATAACTTATCACCAAAATAAGCACCAGATACGACAGCTCCAGCTGTTATCGCTAATGATAAATCCATTGTTTGAGCAATACTCATTATTGCTACCCCGATAGTTCCCGCTGAACCCCATGAGGTTCCTACACAGGTTGATACAATCGCAGTAACTAAGAATGCGAGTAAATATAAATAGTTTGGATCAATAATTTTAAGACCATAATATACAAATAAAGGGATCGTTCCGGATATCATCCATGTCCCGATTAGTAACCCAATACAAAACAAGATGAGAATGGCTGGAAGTGCCTTTTTTATTTTGGACCCCATCACCTCTATTATTGTCTCCCACCGATTTCCATGAAATATAGCAAAAATCGCAAAAACTATTCCTGCAAATAATAGCATTAACTCTGCGGGATATTTCATTATTCCAATACCCAAAATAAAAATAGCTAATGAAATAACGATCGGAATTAAAGCCATACCCAAGGAGGGACGTTTCAAATTATCTGTATTCATCGTTTAACTCTCCCTTTCAAGGATTTTTATCATAATTGTTGAAATGCCTTTTCTAAATCATCAATTTGCAATTCAGAGCCTTCCAGCCCAATAGATAAACGAATTAAGCCTGGTGAAATTCCTTGCTCATTTAGTTGTTGTTCATTATTATCTTTTACAGGAGAGTTTACTAAGCTTTCATATCCTCCCCAGCTGACGCCAATTTTAAATAAAGATAAGGCATCAATGAAACGAGAAACACTCAAAAAATTCGCTTCTTTAAGCTCAAAACTCAGCAGTCCTGTGAATCCTTTCATCTGTTTATCTAGATAAGGAGAATCCTTCTTTACTAGGCTGGGATGATAAATACTTGCAACCTCAACTTTTGTTTGTAAATACTCAATAACATTCAAAGCATTTTCCTGATGTTGCTTCAGACGGATAGGTAATGTACGCAAACCACGATTTATCAGATAGGCGTCATGTGCCCCTAAAACTGCTCCATTCAACTGATACCCATATTGAAAAATTTCGTCCACTAGATCCTGATCACCGATCACTGCTCCACCAATAACATCACTATGACCACCAATATATTTTGTCAAGGAATGGATCGACAAATCAAACCCTAATGTTAACGGTTTCTGAAAAATCGGAGTGGACCATGTGTTATCTATCGCAGTGACGATCCCCTGCTCTTTTGCTATTTTTGTTACTGCCTGCAGATCAACTACTTTCATTAGCATCGTTCCCGGGCTTTCTACATAAATCAATTTAGTATTTTCTTGTATCGCTTCATAAATATTGGTTAATTGGTGATCTACCACACTATATGATATATGGAACTTCGATAAATAATGAATTAACTCGGTTGTAGGACCATAAATATTATTGATTACAACAACATGATCTCCACTTCGCAAAAGTGTATGAAACACCGCACTAATTGCGCCCATCCCTGAGCTAAAGCACTTACATTTTTCTCCTCTCTCTAATGCTGCTAATTTTTGCTCTAGAATTTGTACGGTAGGATTAACCCCTCTTGAATATACATAATTTTCTCTTTCTAGCTTCTGTGCTTCCGTAAACTCTTTAAAGCTCTTGAAGGCAAAAAGACTAGTTTGATAGATAGGAGGAGAAACCGATCCATGATATTGGGAGGGATCATCCCAAAATTGTGTACAAATTTCTTCATCCGTATATTGCATAATTAATCCCTTCTTTCTCATGATGAACTTCATTTCTTTTTCATTCTATCATACTATCAACCTGTATGAAAGGTTATATTATTTTGAAATGTAAGTACACATCTATTATTGGATTAATCGTTGATAATATAATAAACTTAGAGCATAATCATTTCGAGGTGAACCGTATGAAAACGTTAAAGAAGAAACGATTATCAGAAATTGTTGCAGATGAAATAAAGAGATATATTAAAAAAGAAAAACTGAAAGAAGGAGATCGTCTTCCATCTATATCCACACTCATCGAAACCCTGGGTATCGGAAGATCCTCCCTTAGAGAAGCTCTCCAGTTGTTAGAAACACAGGGATATGTTGAAATTTTAAACGGAAAAGGTACTTTCGTAAAAAACAATAAAGCTTTTCATATTCAAACTTCTTTTGATATTGAAAATGAACGAAAATTTTTATTAGATGCTCTAGAAGTTAGAATTGCTTTAGAAGGAAAAGCAGTGGATCTAGCAGCAAAAAAAGCCACACAGGATGATATTAAAAAAATGGAAAGTTATCTAAAAGAATATGTGATGTATATCAACAATAAAGAGCGGGATAAAGCAAACGAGTCTGATTCATTGTTTCATCAAACTATTTATGAAGCTGCTGACAATGATTTATTAACTAGTATTATTGACTCTGTCGGGGATACTTTTAACCAATTTTGGAATGAACCATTTGGGATTGAGGACATATTTGATAAAAGCTATCCCTTTCATGAGGAATTACTTCAAGCAATAAAAGAGCAGAACCCTAATAAAGCATCTGACGCTTTTTTAAAGATTATGGATTCTGTTAAAACATCCATTGAGAATATCTAGTACCCCACTTTTTCAGAAGGCTAAGCCGAATTTGGTTTAGTCTTCTTTTATTTATAATTTTTTCCTTGACGACCGAACCAATATATGGTTATAATTTAAATCGTAATTATTACGATTTGATAAGGAGTGTTTATTTTGGTTTCATTATTAAAAAGATTTGGTTTCATCATGGTTGGTGTGTTAGTAATTTTAGTAGGCTGTCAATCGGAAGACTCGTCCACAGAAGATACTGATGCATCAAGCGAATCTCAAACAGAAACAACGGAAGCAGAACAAGAAACAAAAGATAAGGACGAACATGATCACGATCATGATCACGACCACGACGAGCACGAGCATGAACATCATCATGCACATGACGAAGAAACAGAAGAAATTTACAATGGTTATTTCGAGGATAGTCAAGTTCAAGACCGCACACTTTCTGATTGGGAAGGAGATTGGCAATCAGTCTATCCTTATTTACAGGACGGTACGCTTGACGAGGTATTCACTCACAAAGCAGAGCATGAAGGGGACAAAACAGCGGAAGAATATAAGGCTTATTATGATACAGGATATCAGACAGAAGTGGAACGCATTGTGATTGATGGAGAGATGGTAACCTTTGTTGAGAATGGGGAGGAAAACACAGCCCAATATATCTCAGATGGATATGAGATACTCACCTATGATGCTGGTAATAGAGGAGTTAGATACATATTTAAATTAGCAGAGGAAGCAGAAAACCTCCCACAGTATATCCAATTCAGTGACCATAGCATCTATCCAACGAAAGCTAGCCACTACCACCTTTATTGGGGCGATGATCGCGAAGCTCTATTAGAGGAAGTAACGAATTGGCCAACCTATTACCCCTCTGAAATGGATGGACATGATATTGCGCATGAGATGATGGCACATTGATTTGATACTTTCTTAAAGAATTGTAAATTCTATGAAAAAGGATTGATCGATAGTAAAAAAAAGATTACATTGAATTCAATAGAGATTATTCTCCAGACCACTGAAAGGAGAGATTGATATTGAAAAAAGGTGTTGTATGTTTGCTGTTAAGTATGTTTTTGGTAATTGTTTTTTCCAGCAGTGTAGCTGCTACAGGTAAAGGAAAAGAAGTAAACCTCAAGGTAATGTCATTCAATATCCATCATGGTGAAGGCTTAGATGGAGAATTGGATATTAAGCGTACTGCCAAAGTTATGAAGGATACAGGCGCAGAAATCATTGGCATTCAAGAGGTGGACCGATTTTATGGTGACAGAAGTGATTTTCAAGATCAAGCAAGGAAACTTGCAAAGTTATTAGGCTACCATTATGTATTTGGCGCCAATCTAAATCTAGAACCAGAAACCAGCAATAAAAATAGACAATATGGTACTGCCGTTCTCAGCAAGTATCCCATCATCGATTCAGAGAATATTCATTTAAGTAGTTTTGGCAATGAACAACGAGGTCTTCTGCGTACCAAAATTAACGTAAAAGGAATTCACGTCCATTTCTATAACACACATCTAGGTTTAAATGTAGCCGAAAGACTTGCCCAAATAGCAGAAATCAATGAGGTGAAGTCGTCCTTTTCAGGTCCTAGTGTTCTAGTTGGTGATTTAAACGCAGAGCCAGATAGTAAAGAGCTTCAATTATTATTACAAGAAGGTAACTTAGTAGATGTCTTTGCAAATGGGGATGAATCAAACACCTTTCCAGTAATAAACCCAACGAAACGAATTGATTACATCCTCACCTCTCCGTCCGTTTACCACCTGGATAGTCAGGTAATTTATACAGAAGCTTCCGATCATCTACCAATAGTAGCAGATATCGTTATTACGCGTTAGCAAAGCTGAGATTTTTGCATGGAGCTAGTTTATTAAACTTGCATCCATGCATTTTTTATCTTGGCTACTTCTCTTGACATATGCATATTGGCCAAGATATATGCTTTTATCTTGGCTATCTCGCTTAGCACAGACAGGATGACCAAGATATCACCTCTTGCCTTGGGCTTTCTCCCTTAGTACTTCGATTATTCCCAACATATATTCATTACTAACCCTCTCTCATTCTAATTAGAATATATTACCACTAAATTTTCAAATTTTTTTCGACATTATTCTTAATAACGAATCCTTTTCTGCCGATAATAACAATATGCTCTTATTTGATTTAAATAATTTCTTTATTATTTATATAGCTCTCTACTGATCACTGGAGGTGATAATTTTGCAAAATGTTGTAATAGTAGAACATAGTACTTTGTTTCGAGAAATGATTTCGAATATGATTAATGATATGGAGAACTTTCACGTTCTCGAAGCTTTTGACAATGAAGCAAAGGCAATACAGTTTCTAGAAATTTCAAATATCCCTTCGTTATGTATTATTGGTACCTATTTATCAAAAGAGGATCGAATTGCCTTTGCTAAGCAATTGAAAGCTATGCAGCCACTTATGAAGGTAGTATTAGTAGCGTCTGATAAAGATGATGATGCGATTGAGGCTTTTCCAAGTACAAATTTAGACGGTTATTTAGTAGCAGATATGGGATTAGGTGATTTTCAATCTATTATTCGTTTGGTTATGGATGGCATGTTTGTTGCACCACAAACAATGATCCAACAGTATGTAAACAAATTACATTATATAGCTACCCATGAGGATAGAGATCAATTAAAACATTTACTAATGCTTGAAGATGTCGAATTAAACATAGATATAGAAGAAATTGTGTTGCAAAAGTCTATCTTTACAGACAGGGAATTTCAGATTTTCCGTTTGCTTAGAAAAGGCTGGTCTAATAAAATGATTGCAAATGAGATTAATTTAAAAGAAGGTACCGTTAAGAATTATGTTTCTATTATTTATAAGAAACTGGAGATCAAAAATCGAGATGAGCTGATGCAGTTAGAATCGGCGAATGTTTAAAGGATATTACCATCCATGGTTCAGCTATCCCTTAAGGGGTGTAGCTGAACTTTTTTTCTAATAGTAACAAGAAATGAAATCCGTAAATAGTATACTGCTACCCCTCGCAATATGCTATAATATTTGTAAACGATTACAAATGAAGGAGACGAAAGAACTTGATTCATTCAAAATGGTATGCTGTTTTAGAAATGATCACTAATTTCATACTATTAAACATATTATGGTTGCTCTGTTCTCTTCCCATCATTACTTTATTCCCTGCTACTGCTGCAATGTTTGGCGTGATTCGAGATTGGGAAAATAACGAAAACGTAGGGATTTTCAAACAGTTTTTAATCAACCTTAAAAATCATTTTAAGCATAGTATATTCTTTAAAGTATTATTTTTGATTTTTATTGTTATTTTAGTTTTAGATTATGCCATACTTAATGAATTAAACTCACCAATCATGATCTCATTAATAACTGCATTATTATTCCTTGTCACCATATTTACTTTGTTTATTAGTATGTATATTTTTCCGCTTATGGTTAGTTACGATCTTTCTTTCAAAAATTTAATGAGAAACTCCATTTTATTCTCAATGCTGTATTTCCCATCCACTTTACTGTGTTTAATTATTGTTAGTGTTGCTATTTTCATTGTGGCCATTATTCCTATCGTCAGCTGTATTATATTTAGTCCAATGGCATTTTTAATTTTCAAAATATGCAAAAGAAATTTCGATAAAGTGAGTAAAATGACAAAGACAAAGAGTATTTATACTTAACTCCTATAAAAAACAGTAGGAACTTGTAAGTTGTTCCCACTGCTATGAATCATTTCCTTATTAAATTTCCTCGATATTCTTTGGGTGTCATACCTGTTACTTTCTTAAAAAAACGAGTAAAGGAATGTGCAGAGGCATAACCAACTGCAACACCTACATCTCGAATTTTTAGTTTTCGATTTTCTAGAAGTTCCTTTGCCTTAAGAATTCTACATTTTTCAATATACTCTGATAAATTCATTCCATACTCTTGCTTGAAAAAATAAGATAAATAGGAAGGATTAAAGAAGTGAATCTCGGCTAATTTAACAAGTGATAAATCCTCATTTAAGTGATCTTCTATGTATTTGCAAATATTTTCTATTATGCAAGAAGCTTTATCTCGTTCTCTTATTTTATGTATATGAAGGATTTTCTCTGTAGTATCTTTTAAAAAATGAAATCCATCCATTATAGATCGATGGTCATCTATGCGCAACAATTTATCATAGTTAAAAATGTGTGTATTTAATTCTAAGCGATTAATATAGGAATATAAACTCAACGCAATAGCATAATAAGCTTCCATCAATTGATGAACATCATCTGTTGCTATCTCAGAAGTTATAAATGTCTGAAGATGGATAAAAAATTCTTCAATTTTATTGGAATCTAAATTTGCAACCATACTCTCCATTCTATATTTTTGCGTCGTTTTATCAGCTGGAGATTTTTGATTTTGTTCATTATGAGTATCCCATATAATCATTGGAATATTCCTTCCAACTTTAAATTGCTGTAACTGTCGCAACTGCTCATATTTTTCCGTAATTCTATTCCATTGACATGAATGACTACTTACAGTAAATATGATGGGCAACTCTAACAAATGTATACTTTCTTGTTGGACCAATTCTAAAGAGCCTTCCAAATATTTTGAAAATCGGCCATCTAAATCATCATTCGTGTCAAGGCATGGTTGAATAAACCACAGAATATCACCATACTTATCTATAATATCCATACTTTGTAATTTTTCAGAAAGGTGATATTCCCACATATCTCTAACTGCAGATAGAATATTTGATTTTTCTAGATATGTTTTCCCTTTAGGATATGTTAAACGTCCTAATACTAACCAGACACCTTTGTTTAGATCTAAGCTTATTTCGAGCTCATTAAACTCATTACGTAATATTTCCATATCCTTCCCCAAATACTTACTATCTTGTAATAAATGCCTCATATATTCACCTTGTGCCATGAACTGATAGGCATATAGTTGCTCTCTAGATCGTTCTATCCATTTACTTGTAAATTTCTCTTGATAAATTTCATTCATCACAACTTCAACTGTGTCAATTATCTTATCATAACCTTCCGTTTTTAATAGATATCTAACATTTGTCATCTGTATCGCTCTATAGGTATACTCAAAATTATTATGACCAGTTAAAAAAACTACTTTACATTTAGGCCAAAAGTTTTGTACCTTCTCGATTAATTCTAATCCATTCATCCCTGGCATAGCAATATCTGTAAGAATAATATCAATTCTACTGCGTGCGAGCCATTCTAAAGCTTCCGTAGCCGAGTATGCTTTATATACATCTAGTTGTTCAGGATTATAACTACTGAATACCTCATACAGTCCATCTGTAATAATTTCCTCATCATCCACAATTAATAGTCTATACATTCGAATCATCCTCCTCTAGATTTATTCGAATTTCTACCTTTAAACCATTTGTTTCACTTCGCGACAGATATAGACCACTATTAGCACCATAAGTTAATAAAATCCTTCTATGAATATTTGTCATTCCTGTTTGTTCTTGATAATCTCTTGCTTCATTTAAAAGAGAACGCATATCCTCTATTTTCGAGGTACTAATTCCATCACCATTATCTTCTACAACTATATAAATCGTGTGATGCTCTTTTTTAAAATGAACCCACAAATGTCCTTCGTCGACTTTCTTTTCTAGACTATGTTCGAATGCATTTTCGATAATAGGTTGGACAATTAGTTTAGGTACCTTTATGTGTTCCATTTCTTCTGGTAATTCATCAAACTGAACCTTGATTCTTCTTGAAAATCGAAGCTGTTGAATTTCTGTGTACATTCTAGCATGCTTCATTTCTTCGGATAATGTTACGTGCTCTTCCTCATTCCGGGTAATAAATTTAAAATACTCTCCTAGCATACTAGTAAATTGTTCCATACGTTCCGTGTCCTCTGTCTTTGCTAAGGAATTTAATATAAAAAAACTATTATATAAAAAGTGCGGATTTATTTGAGATTGTAATTGTTTTAATTCCGCTTTTTGCATCATTAGCTTTTGTTTATAATCCTGCTCAATAAGTCGTCTAAGTTTATATAGCATAATATTATAACGATTATATAGAAAGCCAAACTCATCCTCCTGTTCATGCTCAATGGGATTATTTAGTTCCCCATCTTCCATTCGTCGAAAGCCATCAACTAATAAGACTAAGGGTTTATGGACCATTCTATATATCAAGTAAGAGTAAAGGATGATGACCACTAAAGAGGTAATGGCAAATCCCCAAGCCCACCTACTAAACTTTTTTAATGGGAGTTTAACTATGTCTTCAGGAATAAAGGTTACAACAGAAAGCTTTAAATCCTTAGAATAAGCACTATTTATATGAAATCTTTTATCCTCAAAAAAAGTTACATTGTCATTATTTTCTTTTGACCTCATGGTGTGATAATAAATGTTAAAAGCATTACTTGTTTTTTCGCCACTTTCTAACAGTAATTCCTTGTCATCAGACACTAGAAATGTAGAACTATTTGGATACATATTTAATGTGTTTAAATCCTCACTCATCTTTTGTTTATCTAATTCGATGTGGACTACGATTTGGGGATGTTCCTGCAGATCATTCCCGATTATTGAAGCACTTAAACTTAACGTATCCTCAGTTTGTATTAATCGTAATCCTGTTTGTGATTTGCTAGTGCGTATTTTCTCATACTCTAATTTATTAAAATCTTGTGCTGCATTCATCACAGAAATGGTTTTGTCAATGGATGGTAAATGGATCGAGATATCTTTAATATATATATTTGTGTTTTTTATGGAGGTAAGTCGATGTATGATATAGTTCACACTATCTTTTCGTTCGATATTGTCCATCATATCCCACGTATACGCAATCTTTCTTAGTTCCGTTTCTTGTAAAATATCAAATTGCTGAATTTCAATCCATTCGATTTCACGATTTAGGTTCCCTAGATATGATGTTAATTGTACTACTGTATTCTTTGAAATTTCCTGGCTTGTATTTTGATAGGTCCAATTGTACAAATAAATACCGAAAACGATAATAGGTAAGATTAATATAAAAAACATAATAAGTAGTCTTGCAAAGATAGTTTTACGCAATGAATTAACTGGAATTTTTAGCATTCCTGCCCTCCAATAGTACGATTAAACCATACTCTATTGATTTACTTGAACAGTATTTTCACTTTGATTTTGATACCATTCGTTTACCTCTTCTGTCATTTCCCTCCCCCCCATTTCCTTCCACTTTTCTACAAATAAATCAAATTCATTCATCGAACGACCTAAAATAAATTCCACATAGGAATCATGTATATAATTATCTAAAATGGTTTTCATCTCAACCATTGTGGTAGTAGGTGGCCCATAAAAACGATCATATAACAAGCTATCATTTTTAATATATTGTTCTAGTATGGAAAAGGCCCCATTTACTCCGTAAGTTTTTTCCCAGCCCCAGCCCGCTTCGTTATTCTCTGTAAAATAATGAATGATATTTTCATAGATTGATTTTGCCTCTTGCTCAAGCTCTGCAAAATTACCACTTGCTCTTACAGCTTCCAATTGGCGAAAGGCATCTAAATTTTTGGAAGCGGGATAAGGGTTTATTGGCGACAACTGCCAGACTGGATAAGGAGTGCTATAAAACAATTCGTACTCTGAGGTTTCTCCCCAATTTTTCTCTAAATAAAGATTAATCATCTTCATTATTGCCTCAGGGTGAGTGGTACCTTTTTTCACAACTAGGTAACTATTCGAATTATACTTTAAGGGAACTTTCACTTCTTTACCCGTTACGGAGACAATAGGGAGGGGTTTCCATTGTGCATCAGGATTCTGTTCTCGACTAACACCTGCTACAAATGATCCCCACTGTTCTCCATATAATATTCCAATTTTACCTGCTGCAATTTGTTTCTTCACCTTGTTCCCATCTTTTAGAAAAAATTCATCATCTAAAATACCTGCTTTATACATGTTTTGTAAAACAGATAGAGCTTCTTTCACCTCCTCTTGAACTCCTCCATTCACAAGCTCACCATATTCATTTTCTATCCAAATACCTGGATAAGCATCAAACCCAGCCATAAAATTAGTTATTCCCATTACTGGATCCCATAAATGTTTAGTAATAGCTAGGCCTAACGTGTCGTCAATATTGTTTTGATCAGGATCTTCAAAAGTAAACGCTTTCGAAATCTCAATCAGATCATTCATCGTTTTAGGCTCAGCTAGTTCTAAATATTCAAGCCAATCCGTTCGTATCCAAATATACTGCGCTTTTTCAATGGTGGAATCGATTTGGGGAATTCCCATCATTTTACCATCTATTGTTGCACTTTCTATTAATCTAGACCCTTCCATTGTGTACACTTCTTTTGTGAATGATGTTGCATATTCCTCGTACACTGCTGTTAAATCCTCTATCAGTCCAGCACGATACAGTTGTCTTAATTGTTGATCATTAACCCACACTACATCAGGTATATTTCCAGAAGTAATAACACTTCCTAATTTACGAGAAAATACATCTCCTTCCGCTTTCCAATCATATATAATGTTAATGCCTAGCATTTGTTTATAGAGTTCAGTCCATCTATTTTTTTCTAGGGTTTCTCCAGGTAAATGATTGATTAGTTCGTTCAAGCCTTGTCCTGTTTCTCTTACAAAATGAAGTTCAATCTCTGGTTCATACTTCGCCAATCCTTTATGTGCGTAAAATTTACTTTCTTGGGGTTGTACCTGTATAAGAGAGTCTTCCTTTGTATCAATTGAATCATCATCACATGACATTAAAGTAACTGAGGCAACGATAAATAGGAATAGAATGATATAAATGGATATATTCCGCTTATGCAAACTGTTTCCTCCATTTCATAATTAATCCATTAATTTATAATTCATTATCCTATTTGATTACTTATTTATCAACCTCCGTTAATAAAGCCCTTACAGAGGGAACAAATGCACTATAAATCTATCTCTTTTTATAATGAAAGAAATCAAAATCAACCATTCCATTTATATTTTGTGTTGCATAGTTGAATAAACCAACCCTACATCCCATAAAGTGATCTAATGTATAATGTAATTTAATTTTTTGACCAATCATTTCCCAAGTGATTCCATCATTTGAATAAGAAAATTCAACAAAATCTTTACTATTTTCAAAGTCAAAAGAAGCCTTCAAATAAACAGTATCCGAAGTATACAAGGTTGATGCTGTAATATCCTCTTCTCCCAAATCTCCTTTTTCACCGATCCCAATATAAAAATCCTGCTCATTACCTGCTAGTACACCGATCCAAGCATAATGTGATTGTAGAGCAACTAACCCTGCTCGATCACCAGGCTTCATTTGTTTAAAGTCAAGCTTTGTAATTGCAGTGCAACGTGGTCCTTCCGTTCTTTGAGTTAAAGTATTTCTAGCAAATTCTACACTTTTTGTAATGTGTCCTGTTCTAAGACGTAAATACCCTTTTCGTTCCGTTAATGACCATAACTCGTTGTTCGGGTTATGGTTCCATTGCCAATTTAAGGCCAGTTTATTCGTTTCATATTGGAACTCATCACTAATAACCAATGGCGCTTGTTGAGTTTCAGGCAAAGGAGAAATAAATTCACTTGGTACCTTTCCACAGGTCCCAAATATAGGCCAATCATCCTCCCAACTAACTGGGACTAGATGAGGAATACGCCCAACCGCATCATGATCTTGAAACAATAAAGCAAACCACCTTCCTTCTTTTGTATCTACAATACCCCCTTGTGCTATTCCTTTATTGTGATAGCCCATATCATCATCTAATACAACACGCATCTCATATGGACCAAGTAGATCCTTTGACCGGTAACAAATTTGTCTACGTCTTTGGTTACCATCTGCAGGCCATTCAATAAAGAACAAATAATAATAGCCATTTCTTTTATAGGCATGACACCCTTCACACCTTAGCCTTATATTTTTGGAGGCAGTTGACAATAATAATCGATGAATACCGTTCTCTTTGACTTTTGTTGCTTCTGGTGTTAGTTCTGTAATTCGAATATCTCCATTACCGTATATAACAAATAAACGATCATTATCAAACAACAAGCTTGGATCATGATAAAGACCATCAAAAACAACCCGATTCCAATCACCAGCTTCAAGGTTTTTTGTTGTGTAAATATAAAATTGTTGCATATCATTACTGGAAAAACATACATAGAAAGTTTTCTGATGATACCTTAGGCTTACCGCCCAGGAACCTTTTCCATAAATGTGTTGACCATTCATTAAATTGTGAGCATCGTTATCTTCTAATGTTTGAAAAACATAATTGATGATTTCCCAATCCTTCAAATTTTTTGACTTCATTATGGGACACCCTGGCATGGAATGCATGCTAGTACTAACCATATAATAAATATCATCTACCCTAATTACACTTGGATCAGGTACATCTGCCCAAAGGATTGGATTGGTGACAAAGGATTCTTTCATTTCTATACCTCCATTGTTTATACAATATTAACAAGCAAATTAATTCTTTTCCATAACCCGCCAAAATGCTTGTTTAGGTTGATGGTTAGTATCGAATAGAAACGGCCAGTTTTTTCTTCCTCTTACTGGAAAATTATCTAACCACGTATAATCATCAGCTACTCCCCAAAAAGTCACAGAATCGATATAATCCTTATACTCTTTGAATAGTTGAAAGATTTGATAGTACCTTTCTGCCTGAAGCTGCATCATCTGTTCTGTTGGTTGCTTTAAATCTGTTCGGCTATCATGATGATCGAAGACGGATAGATCAAGCTCTGTAATATGCAATTGCACATCTAAACTTGCATATGATTCTATTGCTCGCTTAATATGCTCTAAGGAAGGTGAGTGTAAATTCCAATGAGCTTGCAGGCCGATTCCGTGAATGGGTACATCTTTTTCTTTTAAAGATTTAACTAACCTAACTATCTTCTCTCTCTTGCTAGGTACAGATTCATTATAATCATTATAAAATAACTTTGCCTTTGGATCAGCTTCATGAGCAAACTGAAATGCTTTTTCGATAAATTTTTCACCAGCGATATCAAGCCATTTGGAAGGCCGTATAAATTCACCATCCTTATCTGATACCGCTTCATTCACAACATCCCATGCGTAAATGTTATCTTTATATCGATTTATCACCGTATCAATATGATTCTTCATTCTATTAAACAATGTATCACGATCAATTAAGCCACCGTCTTTATCATGAAATACCCAATCAGGAGTTTGATTATGCCAAACCAAAGTATGTCCTCTTACTACCTTTTTATTTTGTTCAGCAAAAGTAACCACTTGGTCTGCGGAATCGAATGTAAAATTCCTCTCGGATGGTTGGATATGACTAAACTTCATTTCATTTTCTGCTGTTAAACTATTAAAATGCTTCTTGATTAAACTTTCTTGACTTTTTATAGTCATCGGGTTCACTGCAGCTCCGATTTTAAAATAGTCCTTCATCACTTTATAAAGTTGCATTTGATTATCCTTTGAATTACCCAATGTAATTCCTCCTCTTATATAGTTAGTAATTTTTCGATAAAAATGAATGTCCTTACGAAAGAAGTTTTGCGACTCATTCGCAAGATACTATTCAGACCATGATTACCCTACAATCCCAGATCGTTCGATACTTTCAACAAAATAACGTTGAACGAATAAGTAAATAATAATAAGTGGTAAGATAGCAAGCAATATCCCCGTATCTTGTACCATACTCATATAAAATGGATCTTTATTTGTCGCAACTCCACCTTCAAGCTGAATTGACAAATTATAAGGTAATGAGGACAATTGTGTAGCCATTACATTACTTGATGTTAAATAGGTTGTTGTAAAGAAGCTATCATTCCACTGCCAAACAAATGAAAAAAGCATTACTGTAACAATTGCCGGAAAGGCATTAGGTAGCATAATACGTAAAAAAGTCTTTCCCACACCAGCTCCATCAATATAAGCAGCTTCTTCAATTACCTTTGGAATCCCTCTAAAAAATTGCCGGAAGATAAAAATATACAATCCGGCTTTTAGCGAATTTGCCGTAACAGATGTTAAAATAAAGGGCCAATATGAATTTAATAAATTTGCAGAATCACCTGTCAATAACGGAATAATTCCCATCAGTGTGAAATCTTTTAAATTCATATAAATTGGAATTAAAATAGTCGTTGGTGGTACTAAAATAGTTAGTATGACACCAGCAAATAACAGTTTACTTCCTTTAAAGCTAAGTCTAGCAAAAGCATAGCCTGCTAGGGCACAAGAAGCAGTTGTTAGAATGGTTGTAATGCTCGCTAACAAAAAAGTATTCAATAGAGTGTCCCAATAATCCATAATCTTTATAGCATTCTTAAAATTCTCTAATGTGAAATGTTCTGGAATCCAAACAACAACAGGGGAGTATAAATCACTTTTATGTTTAATGGCAGTCGCTATTTTTTGTAGAATTGGATACAAAATCACAAAAGATAAACCGACAATTAAAACAAATCGAACCATTGCCCATAGCCACCGCTTCCAATTTTCCAACGATAATAATTTTACTATCATTATCCTTCCCCCCTCTATTCCTGATAGAATACTTTTTTAGATATAACATACGTACTTACCATTAGAATGATCATTATCGTAACAAAATAGAGCCAAGCCATTGCTGAGCTTAATCCGAAATTACTGTTATCAAACCCTGTTGATAGGATCAATTCTGTGATCGAGCTACGCGAAAAAGAATCAATAATCGTATAAATTATATTAACTAAAATCAGTGGTGTAACCAGTGGAAAAGTGATTTTCCAAAATGCTTCATAGCCTGTTGCGCCTTCCATCTTGGCAGCTTCATAGAGTGCAGGAGGGACAGTTTGAATACCGGCTAAAAAAATTAATATTTGGACACCTGACTGGCTCACAATCTGATAAATTCTGTCAACTGCACCTGTAAGATAAGCTACAATCGTTTCATTTACTCCAGAACGAAGCATAATTCTCTCTAATTCAAATGCCCCAAAACCGCTAGTAACGCCACCTGAGTTCGCATTTTGCTCATTAATGGCTTGCACCAAGCTAGTTGATTCCAAGTTTAAAATGACACCTGAGGCAAGAATAACTGGGAGAAAGAAAACACCTCTCGCAAACGATCTACCAAGGAACTTTTGGTTTAATAGCACCGCTAAAAACAAACTGAATATAATGATTAATGGGATGTTTACCACCATGTTAATAATAGATTCTATTAGTGTCCTGTTAAAATTTGTGTTTACAGTAAGGGCTTCGATATAATTTTTCAAACCAATGAAGGTAATTTTCATTCCTTCCGAGCTTGCTTGTATCTTGCTAAAGCTAAATCGTAAGGAA
This sequence comes from Gracilibacillus sp. JCM 18860, assembly GCF_055395245.1. Lineage (NCBI taxonomy): Bacteria > Bacillati > Bacillota > Bacilli > Caryophanales > Bacillaceae > Gracilibacillus > Gracilibacillus sp. JCM 18860. Next base: position 3,429,722 of record NZ_AP043868.1, on the reverse strand, counting down.
GTAAGTAAAGGAATTAAAAAGAAAAAGATAAACCCAAGTAACCAGGGTAGAACAAATAGAAAACCCCAAAAGGCCTTTTGTCCTTCATAAGACTTTGGCATTATTGTTAGTTTTTGCATCGCTTTCATTTCTCATCACCCCCAGTTACTGTTACATAATTCATTGCTTCAATTTTTTTCCCATCTACCGTTACTTCTGTCTGATTATAGTTCACGATAATAGCTACACCATTTCCGTATACTGTTTTGAAAACTCCATCTTGTAATTTTTCATGTGTTTGTATTTGTTCATTAACTACCTGGCTCAACACTTGATTTATTTCTTGGTAAATTTCTACTGCTTCCTTCATCCATGCAGCATAATTAATAGAATATAAATAATCAAATTCCGTATCCTTTACCTCATGGTTCGGTGCATAACCCCATTTAAAATGGACACCTGAACCGTACTCTATACTTTTTAAAATATATTCCCTTGTATCGGTAAACTCGGAAAGGTTATAGGGATTCCCAGTATAATTAATAAACCCACGGATAACCATTTGGTAAAATGGAATCTCTTCATCTTCTAGCTTGTATCCACTATTACTCATTGGAGCATTGGTCAGACTTGTTATATATGGTAATGTATAAGCATTTCCACCGTTCGCCAATAAATCAAGCTCCTGGGCTCGTATTGCTTGAAATGCCTTACTCACCATTTCTTTCGATTCGTTCCGATAAATTTGTTTATTCTTTCTAAAATCACTATTTAATTGATCCGCTAAATCTCGTAAAGACAAGCCTCTCAAACCGATTTCTTCTATATTTTGAAGCATATCTACTGTGTACTTTTCTATTTGTTTAGGTGAAACAACATACGAAGGCGACTTATCTCTGTCTCTACGATTAAGTGTTATATCAATGGGATAGACTGCTGCTGACACACCTTTTAAAGTTCTTGAGGCTTCAGATTCCGCATCGAAACCACCACCATTATATATCGATAGAAGCGCGACATCTGGGAACAAAGGAATATCATTCTCGTTTGTATACTCCATCAATCGTTTCAATCCTTTACTACCACCTATTACATCATCTACCTTTATTTTCGTAGGTACCTTGTGATTAACGCCACCATTAAACCATCCTGAATACTTTAATTGAATATGATTGATATTTTTTGACTTTAACTTAGCTAAGATTACTTTTGCTTCTTCAAAGCTTGTCAATGATTCAAGTGCATGATAAGGGATACCTACAAAATGCTTTTGTTTATTAATTGCCCCTACAAGATCTAAAAAGAAAGGTACATCTTTTTTATTGTTTTTACTCTTAAACTGAGGCAATCCATCTCGCCTTGCCAAATATTCTTGATAAGACTTTGCCATTCCACTATAAGTTGCTTTATCTCCATTTAAAAATATATATCTAACTGTATAATCTGTTTTCATTGGTTTTTCCTGAAATTTTGGTAAGGTGCGTTCTTGTTCATTCGCTTGGAGTGTCACTTCATCCTTATTGATAACGGAAAAACTTGGATAAATATAATTATAACTATTTAGTCTTCCACTTATATCCGCATGAATATTTGCTACAGGTGCCCCTCTTTCAATGATTCCTAGTACAGCACTTGTATCATACAAAATACCGAATACCGGTAACCTCACCTCTTGTTCCATCGATTGGTTTTCTCGAACATTCAGTGCTAAATCCTCTCCGTAAACTGGCTGTTGATAAGAAGGATACTCTGTTTTCCCATTGTTAAAATGAATTAGCGCACCAGACCCATCTGGCACCAATAACGAACCTTCATCTTCGGTTCCCGCAGCACCAAAAAAATTCAATAAGGAAATCCTGTTAATTGGATAATTCTCTGGATAATGAATTCTCTCTATCGGCACATTCACTACTAAACTGTTCTCTTCAAGTGTATATTCTATTGCTGCTTCAAAGACACTCGAAGATGCATTTTCCTGAGTAAAATTTAATTCGGCCATATCCTCCTGTAGATGCTCCTCTGTATAACCAGCATCTTCAAACGCTTGTAATGCCTTTTCCAATTGCATACCGTTTAATGCACTATCATTTCGTTCATAGACATTCGTCTCCTTGTTCTCTTTATAAGCAATCATTAACGATCGTTGCCCATTCTTGTCTAATTTATTATTTAATTCTTCATACCTATCCTTACTAAGCATTAATGGTAAATCCTCTACAGATTTTTCGGTTTTTCCAAAACGATAAGTAACTCGAATTCCATCATTCACTTCTTCTACTCTTATCTGTTCATTAGCTACACTATCTGAAAATGTATTCACAGAATTAAGCTGATTAAATCTGTTATAAAAATCTATTTGCATCTGTGCTGATAGTAAGGATTTATTTACGCCCGTCGCAATTGCATCATTCGCTCTTTCAGGCGGATTACTGTACCAAACCTTTCCTGTCTTTTTATGATGAATAGCTATATTACCATTCTTATCATCTATAAATAACTGTAAATTCTCATTTTCTATAACACCTTTCATCCCTGCGACTTTCTCATCTGTAAATTTAGACAGAAATACCTGCCCTTGTTCGAATGGTTCAATACTCTCTGCTTCACTTCCCTTTTGTTCCTTTGATGCCGAAGTAGAGCAGCCTATTAATAGAAACAAGGTAAAGGCTATGGTAGCTAGCAATGGAATTAATTTGTTCACTCTTCCCCCTCCTTTCTCAATATCTAATGACAATTTCTTGATAAATGGCGGAAATAAATGCAATGATTTGTTGAATCAAACTAAAAAACAATAAACACAAAAATGCCATAAATCCCATAGCAATTACAGTAAGTATCATGATGGTTATCGATTTCAATGGGGTAAATTGATGTACGGTCATATTCCCGATAAATAACAAGAAGAGAAACCAAATTAATGCAAAGCTATTGGTGAAATAGTAAAAAGCTGTTTCTTCCATAGAAATTAAATTGCTGATCCAGATCCAAGGAAAATTTAAGAGAATTAATGGAATTAGTGCAAAGCAAGTGGAAGTGAAAATCTCTACAAATTTTCCTTCACCATCCATTAATGTCGTAAGTGACCAATTAGCTATACACCAAAATAACAACGGAACGATGACATATAAGATCTCTAGGAAGCTATTCATATGATTTGGGTTATAAATATTCACTAAAAAGCCACTGTATTGTGTGCGCAAAATATTGGTTAATACCATTAAAAATATAACGAGAAATGAAATAATTAAATTAATTCGTTTATTCATTTCATATTTCAAGTCCCAGTATCCATTAAATGGGTGAACAATTAAATAGAATGGGAATTTCATTATCTCCTTATTCAATAGTTATCTCCTTCCTTCTCTTTATTAATTTTCTATAAAACCTCCATACAAACAATCCGATTACAGCTACCAATATCGTTGTTAAAATGGTTGGAAAATAATCCTTTAACACTTCTTTACGATACAGCAGAAACGCTTTCGAATAATTTTTTTGATCTAAGCTTTTTTTAAAATTTTCCATTGCCCCTTTGTAGTCACCTTGTCTTAGCAATGCTTTTCCAATACCTGCATAAGCAAACTCTAAATTAGCATTCATCTCAATTACTTCTTTAAAAAAATGATATGCTGACTCCTCATCACCTTCATAGTAACTACGAACCGCTTGATTAATCATATGTCCGTAATTTGTTGCCTTAAAAACCGTAATTTCACCTAGAGCTTTGTCTAATACTAAAAATTGCTCGCTAACTCTTTCAATAGCTACAGGCGTATGAAACAATCCACGTCTATTTCCTATTCCGCCAAAAACATACATTAAATGACCATCATTATTGTAAGTAAAAATTCGACCACGTTTACTATCAAGAACGGAATACATTTCACTGTCTGATACATCGATATCAATTAATCTAGATGGACCAATATCTATCGGATAACGAATATCTCCGATCGGATCAAAATAACCCTCTCTTCTCAGAATATCCGTCCCTCTTGCATTTAATTTTTTGATTTTATCACTACTGTTATCTCCATTTGTTGCATAAATAAAGCCTTCTTCATTTATATCTAGATTGGTAAATTCTGTTGGAATAAACATCACCATTTGACTACGTTGAGCTTGTGTCGATAATCGCTTCCATAACAATTCAATAGGATCTACTTGGACACGATTTGCTCCGATAAAGGTATTAAACTCCCCGTTCACATTGAACTCCATAAATCCATCAAATACACCTTCTGCCATTGTATAAACTCTTCCAGCATTATCGACAACCACCCTTAATGGCTGGAACACAAAATCATCCTTTAATAGATCCGAGCTTGGTTGTTCAATAATTGTTACTAGTTGATAATTCTGATCCAATTGAACAATTCGATTATTTCCCGTATCTGCGATAAAAATTTGCTTTTCTTTTGTAACAAAAATACCCTGTGGATTAGATAACTGATCCTTTTTCCCATTATTATCAAAAGAAGCAACCGTATCGATTAACTGGAATCGATGGTTCAGCATAACTACTCGATTGTTACCTGAATCTACTACATAGATCATCTGATCTTCAGTGACGTGTATATCACTAGGTTCTATAAAAGGGCCAATCCCTAAGTCTTCCCCATTTACTAGTGTCGTAGGTTTATATGCATCAGGAGCTGAAATCGAATCACCCCAATAGGAATAATTATAGGAAGGTGCTTGCCCATTTGCCTGAACGTGGAAAGCTCCCATACTTATACCAGTAAAAATCACGATGGAAGCGACAAGTAATTTAAACGATCTCTCCGTCTTACCCAAAATTTTTTCAACCCCTTTCCTAATCTTTAATTCCTGAATTCGCCATTGTTTGCATGACACTACTCTGTGAAAAAATGAATAGGGTTATTGGCACAATCATTAGGAATAAAGCAACAGCTGCACCCACTCCAGCTCTTGCTATCCCACCCTGTATAATTTGTCCTAATGCATAATGAAGAGTTTTCAGATTTTCACTATAAATGAAGTTACCACCATCTGTTCCCCATAACATAGGAAATTGTAATATCATCAAGGTTAACCACGCTGGCTTCACATTCGGCATTACAATGCTCCAGAAAATCCGATACTCACTTGCCCCATCTATCTTCGCTGCTTCTAATAATGGATTCGGAATCTGCTCCATAAATTGTTTCATTAGAAATAAACCTAAAGGAAATGCCAAGGAAGGTACGATAATCGAAGCTTGCGTATTGATCCACCCTAGCCAAGACATCACCATATAGTTTGGAATCGCAGTGACATGTGGTGAAAACATCAAGGATAATACAACGATAGAGAAGATGGTTTTAGATCCGATGAATCGGTATTTTGCTAGTGGATATGCAGCTGCAGATGCCAATAAGATATGTCCTGCAGTTCCGATGATGGTAATTAGTAATGTGTTCGTGATATAACGAGACAATGGGACCCACGAATTCCCCATTAATGAAACGAGGTCAAAGAAATTATCAAGAGTTGGATTTCGGACAAAAAATCTCGGCGGAAAAATAAATAATTCATCTAATGGTTTAAAGGCATTGTTTATCGCATACACCAATGGCAATGCCATAAATGCACCAAATAAAGCTAATAAGGCAAACATGATAAAAGTAACGATAAATGATCGATTTAATTTCTTATTAGCTCGAAAAATTCTCAATGTTGTTACAGACAATGCTATGCACCTACCTTTTTAAGTAATTTCTGCACGATTATATTTGTACCAACCATGATGGTAAATAGTACGGTTGCAATTGCGGATGCATAACCCATTTCAAATCGAATCGTTCCATAATCGATCAAGTGAGTCACTACAGTATGTGCAGCATAATTGACACTTGGAAAGCCAGCTAAAGCAATAGAAATTTCCGCAACAGCAAATGACTGAGTAATTTGCATGACAGCACCAAACATAAGCATCGGACGCATAGATGGAAGTGTAATAAACCAAAGCTCTTGCCACCTGTTTTTGATTCCATCAATTGCTCCTGCTTCTATTAATGAGCGATCAATTGTTTGAAGACCTGCAATAAATGCAAGGAAACCAGTACCTAAGCTAAGCCATAATTGAACAATAATAACTACTGCTAAGATGTATTGTTCATCCTTTAACCATTGAATGGGCTCCAGAATAATCCCTAAATTCATAAGAAATCCATTAAGATAACCATAACTGTCACCTGAAAATATAATGAGCCATATAAAGAATACATTTCCTGAAATAGATGGCGCATAGAATACGACAGTCATAAATGCACGAATTTTGGGAGATAACTCATTAATAATCCACGCAAATATAAAGCAGGCTATATAACTAATCGGGCCTGTTATAATAGCAAACATAAACGTATTTTTTAAAGCAATACTGAAAATATCATCGTTTAAGAACAACCGTGTATAGTTAGACCATCCGATAAATCTAGGAAACTCTAGCATGTTAAAATACGTAAAGCTAAGTCCAAAAGAGATGATTACAGGGATAACTGTAAACAGAAGAAAAATAGTTAAATATGGTGCCATTAAAACATAGTAATGCTTGTTTTTACTTATTTCTTTCATTAAGTTTGCTATACGAGATTTCTTTTTCGGATAGCGAGATTCTTCTAATGATTGCTCGATAATTTTCGATTGCATTTCCTTCCTCCCTTCCTAATTCGGTAAATTAAATTCATCTCTTTTCATTTCAATTTCATCATTCATATACAAAATATAATCAGATAAAGCTTCCCTTGGATTTTCATTTGCATTTACCACTTTTCTAAACGCATTATCTAAATGACGGCCTGTAAAGTATCCTCCTGGGACTTGCGGGATACCTCTAACCCACTTCCACTGACTTTCGAGGTTATTATAGTCATCCACAGGCCATGGCAATTCCTTCAGAGCTTCTATATTTGCTGTTGGATAACGTGCCGCTTCTCCCATTAATCCTTCCATTTCCCGTCCGAAGGCAATTTGAGTTTCTTTATCTGTCCACCACTTCATAAACTCCCACGAAGACTTTTTATCAGAAGCGTTTTCTAACATCATTACTGCTGTCGTGTGGCTTGCAACTTCATGGTTAATGGTGTCATCGTTCGCTTTAGTGCCAGGAACAACGGTAAAGTCCCATAAGCCTTTTATTTCTGGTGCAAGCACTGTTAACATATTATAAGTGGTGTAATCAGCAATCCCAATTGGCATTTCACCAACACGGAACCGATTAGGGAAATCTGCCATCAATGGGAACTTGTAATTAGTGTAGAACTGAGTCCATTTTTTGAATTGTTTCATCGAAACCTCTGAGTCTAAAGCACTTGACTTCTGATCGTTCGCATAGAACTGTCCCCCATTTTGATAAAGCAACATCGAAAAAGTAGCATTCGGTACCATGTTTGTTTGCTCTTGTGCTTGGGGATCATCGATTGGTAAAAAGAATTCTAAATTATGCTTTTGTAGGACAGAAATCATATTATAGACATCCTCCCATGTTTCAGGTGGGGTTAATCCAAGTTCATTCAAAATATCTTTTCTATAAAAAAGCATTGGGAAAATTTGTTGTTCCGGCAATGCATATACTCCACCATCAAATTGATATGGTGTTAGTCCACTTTCCCTAAAGCGACCTGCCACTTTTTCAAAATCATCGAACTGGGATAAATCTGCAGCTGCGTTTCTCATCGCATAATTAACTGGTACTTCTTCTCCAATTTGCATGGCAACATCAGGTCCTTCTTTTGCTAATGTTGCTGGGAGGAGAATATTTGGTGGCACCAATCTTAATCTCACAGAAATATTAGTTTGTGGGGTAAACATGTCATCAATAAGTGATTTCAGAACTTGAGCTTGATCTCGTCCAGTGGTGATCCAAACTGTAATAGACTGTTCACTTTCTGCAATATTACCGATACTGTCATAATCTTCCGTATAAGAAGCTAATAATGCACCTGTCTCATGTTGAACAGTTTCCATTATTGTCGCATTTGCCTCTGGAAGCTCTACATCTGGGGAAGATATAACTAAATAATCAAGGGTTAGTGGTTGCTCACGAACGGTTAGCATCCAGGTACCTAGCCCACCAACGTTCACTTTAAAATCATCTAATCTTCTTGCTATCGTATCTGGTTTTTCCACCATGTCATTAAGCTGCCTTACCAGCGAATGGAGAATAGCCACCTTATCACTTCGTTCACCTGTCGATTCTTCCAAATAATCAGCGACACTGTTAATAATTTCACTTTGTTTCGTAAACACGTCAATCATATCTGGGATCCTTTTTTCTAGTTGATAATCACGATATGGATCTGGTGTATTGGAGGTAATCATTAAGATCTTTCGGTACATTTCATTTAATTCAAGTACACTTGATTCAATGGTTTGTAGAAGTGGCGCCATATCACCTAAAGAAACCATCAAACGGATTCGATGTGTTCCTTTTGTTAAATGAAATAAATACGGTTCCTCTTCTCCGAGCAGATCCAACTGCCAGTTCATATTATGATGAAAGCGAATTCTTTCTACTTCTTTAAAAGGTGTTTCCCCATCAATGGTTAGGCTTCTAGTTGCATATACGCCTTGAAGTTGATCTTGTTTATGCTTTAATGCAATCTGATACAACCCATCTTCTTCTACATCAAATTCCCATTCCATCCATTGGCCAGGCATTTTCCAATTCAATCCGCCAATTGTATTCATTCTTAATTTTGAAACATGATATGGTTCTACCGTTGGGCTTGATCGGTCGGATAAAGGATACAACGTAGGTGATGATTTTCGTACAGCATCCTCTGCTTGTATAACAATGGATTGACCTTTAGTAGGCTCTAATTCTTTTGTTTTATATTCGTCCACTACTTGTTCATAATTCTTTGATGGTTTATCTTGATATAATTCAATATAGTCAATAGCCATTGGTTCACGTAGAGATGTCAAGGAGATCTCTTGAACACCTTGATGAAAATAGAATTTATAAGGCTCTTCATAATAACCCTCACTATCTATAAATGGCCGTGTAATCCATTCCGGTTTTTCCACCTGACGAGGTCGTAATTCATTTCCCCTATCATCTACTTGGATTTTATCGAATCTGTTATCCCATATTCGATGAAATAACAATAAATCTGCCCCTTCAAAAGGCACTTGATCATTTATAGCAAGCTCTCTTTCAATGGCAGAACTCTTTCCTTCCATTGGATAATAGTGAATCCTTACATTATATAGTCCCGTTTCATCTATTGGAATTTCCCATTTTATCGTGCCTTCTTCTGGTGTCAAAACCGCTTTACCATTAAGTCCCTCGAAATTCTCTTCGATTAAAAACTTATCATTACTTGCGTAAATAAAATTTTCTCCCTCAATCTTTATTGTTTTTTCAGGTTTGGCTTCAGAAATGTACTTCTTCAAGTAAGAATCATAACTATTTTCATTAGTCTTATTCGTAATTGCTTCAAAATCATCCACAGCCTTTACTTGATTAGAAGCTGGTGAATCAGAAGGCTTCAATGCCCACAATAAGAAAAGTAAAATTGCTACGAAAGATAGAATTTTTATCTTATTCTTTTTTATTTTCTTCACACTTTCCCCTCCTGTAGCAAGGTACATCCGTTTTGACTTTTTTAATTGTTTTAAGGTACTTGATAAATGACAAGTACCCTAAAACTTTAATACTATTTCACATGCCTTTTAATTTCCCCATACTTCATCAATTGCTGATTGGAAGAGTGGTTTGTATTTCTCCACAACTGTTGATACAGATGTACCACTTCCAATTTCAGCTACAAAATCGTAGTAGCCTAAGTTAGGATAAGTATTATAATCCAATACTAGTAGATTTTCAGATACCATACGTAGATTATTAATATCTTCTTCATTCGTGTAATGACTTTCATAACTTGCCTGGCCTGGATAATCATAAATCGATTCAATATCATTTATTTTCTCCCAGATATACATTAATTGTTCAGGGTTTTCTACTGTTTTTGGAATCGTTAATGCTTGCAGTAATGCTTCAGCTGAATAATATTTATCTACACTTGGACCTTTAGGAAATGGAATAAAACCAATATCATAATCCGGCATATCCGTTGAAAGTCCATCAATCTCCCAATCAGCACCAGCATACATTAACGTATTACCTTGACGGAAAAACTGCCCTGGCTCTGTCCAATCTCCACCTTCAGTAGGTCGTGGAATTTGCTCTGTTACAAGCTGTGATTCAAATTCCAGAGCTTCTATCGTTGCAGGATCATCTAAATTATGTTCGTTGCCTTTTACTAAATCCGTGTTATTGGACATTAATGCAAATTGCATTAAGGATGCATTGGCTAGTCCCCATGTATCCAATTTTCCATCATTATTTGTATCCTTATTCGCTGCCTTCGCTACTTCAAGAAAAGTATCCCAATTCCAATTGTCTTCATCCACATATTCTTGAAGTGGTTTAAGCCCTAATTCATTCATTAACGTTCGATTGTAGAAAATTCCTTGTGCTAAGTTTTTGTGATCCTCTGTAAAGCCATAACCTTTTCCTTCATACGTATATAGATTACTTGTCATATTCTGATTAAAAGCATTTGGATTCTTTGTATATTCATCGATGGGCCATAATAAATCTTGTTTCACTAATGCCGGTACTGTATAGGTTTTACCGAGTCTTACGATATCACCAATTGGTTCACCAGCAATTAGAGATGCGGTAACTTTTTCTTGGTACTCGCCATAATCAATCGCAATATATTCCACTTTAAAATTATGTTTTTCCATCAATGCTTCTAAATTCTCACGACGTTGGATATTGTCTGGATTATCATCAGGTATAGTCATATCCCACCAAGAAACAATCTTTATTGTTTTACCACCTAAATCAAAGTCCATCTCAGGTGTCTGATAATAGTCAGCTTCCGATTCTTCTGGTGCGTCATTTTCCGTATCTTGATCGTTCTCCTCATTAGTATTTCCTGTGTCGTTGTTAACGCTTTCATCATTATTGTTACAAGCTACTAGGAAAACAAATAAAAAACACAAAAAAAGTGATAATAACAATTTCCTTCTGTCCATAACTAAAGCCCTCCTTATAAAGTTTATTTCTTATAATTTTAAATTTAGCATCGGGCAAATTTGTTCACAACCTGTTGCATACTAGTATTTCCACCTGTGAAATTATGGATGTTATTAATTACCATCAGCTAGTTTCCTAGCAATACTGACCTTAGAAGGACAAACTTTCATATGATCAGTACAGGACATAAAGAAATGTTACAAACATTTGGGTATTATATAAAGAAATGCACATTTTATTGTTTTCAAATATTACATATAATGAAATCGCATACATTAGTTGTTGCTGTTCCTTAAGAGAATTCCAAAATAGGGGGTATAATATGTATAAAATTTTACTTATTGGCTCAAACAAGCATTCAACAGAGGCATTTCGACATATGGTTGATTGGAACCAATTAGGATTCTGTCTTACAGTGTGCTTAGAAACACCAAATTCTGTAATGGAGTTATTCAATAAGGATAGGTTTTCCTTCATAATCATCAATATGACAGATTTAAAGGATAAAGGTCTCCAGCTTTGTGAAGCCCTACGAAAAATAAGCTCCATACCTATTTTGTTAATTGGTGGGAACAAAGATTTTCAAATCATAAGAAAAGCCTTGAATCTCCAGGTCAATGATTATATTCCTGATCCAGTGAATCCTACTGAATTGAAATCATCCTTACTATTAATAAAAGAAACACTTTCCTCTGCTCATTATAAATCTAATACTCTACTCCATCTTGCCAAGCCGATTTCAAACCAAACAAGTGATATTATTGAGAAGGTAAAAAATTATGTGAATCGATCATTAAATGAGTCGTTAAGTAAAAAAATCACCTTAAAAGAAATAGCCGATCAATTAAACTATAATTGCTCCTATTTAAGCCATAAATTTAAATGTCGAGAGAACATGACCTTCAATGAATTTTTATTAAAACAAAGAATGGAAAAAGCAAAATTATTATTAGAAAAAACAGATATGAAGATTTATGAGGTTGCTCAAGAGGTTGGATATGTTGAACTAGATTGGTTTTACAAAAAATTCAAAACATATACAGGCGTTAATGCCAACAAATATAGACAACTGGCTGGTTCCAAATAGTTTAATAATAAAGTGAAAGGCGAGGAAAATATTCCTCACCTTTCTACTACTATAATGATTTATTTTTTCTTCTATGCACAAATAAAATAATAGTGGCTATTGTAAGTAAAATTATACCTACTAACATATAGGTAAACATAGATGTCGCTGTTTCAGGTAGTTTATCATTACTTTCCTCAATAGACTGATTGTCACTTGATGAATTGTCATTATTCTTAGATCCTGAATCTGTTTCTACTTGTGCAAAAACTCCATATACGGAAAAATGAGGTACAGATAATGTAATAAAACCATTCTCCACTTCACCATTTCGCTTTTCCCATACATTCTTCCCTTCATTAAAGTAATAAATGCTTACTTCTTTTTCATTATATTTCTTCTGATCATAACCTAACGTTAACTTAAATGGTCCTTCAGAATTTTTATTGTCAGGATATTTAAAATGGACATCTAAAACATCGCCTGCAATCACATAACCAGGATGCTGGATGTCTTTTGTTTCTAGTCTATTAATCATTACGGTAGTTCCTACCGGAAGATCATCTGGCAACGTAATGGATGCGTTTGTACCTTCCACCTCAAGCGTTGCTCCAGCAAATACTGGTGTTTCTTCTCCGATCTTGATAGATGAAGTGTAAATGGTAATTTTAATTTGCTTGTTAAAGCTAGCAAAGGAAACATTCAAGTTAGTAACACCTGCTTGTTTCGCAGATATTTTCCCTTGCTTTGTTACAGTCGCGATACTTGAGTCCTCTATATGGAATTCAGCATCTTTCGTAACGTCTTGAGACGATCCATCACTTAATCGAGCAGTGACTTCTACAGTTGCCTTCTCTTTTTTGGAAAGGGAGATATCCTGGTAATTAAGTTCTATATCCACCACAACTGGTTCATTAGGAAGATTAATAGATTCCTTGAAAGTTGTTACAGCCTTCTGCAACTTAGATACCGCTTGATCGACTCTACTTTGGGCGTTGGATTCCAATGCTTCTTTCGCTTTGCCAATTGCACGAATAAGCTTCTCATTTGCAGATTTCGGATACTGACCTGGCTCTGTTCCAATTTCTGCATCTTCCAACAAGTCCTCCGCTTTTTCAATCACTGCCGATAAATCACTAGTATCTACAGATGGATACTCTACTTCAATCTTTAACTTATTGGAGTTCACTTCTGTTCCATTCATTGTAACTTCAGCCATCACTTCAATGAAATCCAGCTCGTCTGTATCTTTGGATAACGTAAGCCTGTCGTTATCAAATACTACAAAATCACTGTTATTGCTGTTAAATTTAATCGTTGCATTGCTCAGATTAGCTTTTGAATCATCACTCATCCAGCCTTCCACATGAAGCATAGTATTTTCTCCGGGTTCCAGAGATAACTTATCAGCAGATAATTGAATTTTTTCTAGAACAGGTTTAGCTATTACTGTTATTTTTGCTACAACTTTGACATCTGTACCATTGATGCTACCTCTCACTTCAAAGCTTCCGGGTTTCTCCAGTTGAGAGGGATCAATAGGATTCCATGTCACTTCAAGCTGTTGTCTCGATCCATCTTCATATGTTACCTCGATAGATGTGGGAATTTCTGGCATAATTCCTGTTTCCGTTTCAACAAGTACTTCTTCTATGTCTGCTATTACCGGAGCTTCTCCACCCTCTTTATAAATTGCATTAACTTCTTCAGCTGTCATGGCGTAGTTATAAATCCGAAAATCATCGAGTCCAGTCTGAATGAAACCATCATTGAATTGTGGATTCGTGTAGCCTAAATATTTGGGATCATCCGTTGCTGTAATACTCTCCAGTCCATCTTCTTCAGCAATCGTTACTTCCTGAGGTTCCCCATTCTTGTAAATCGCCGCTTCCTTTGTATCAGAATCAAACGTTGCGACCACATGTGTCCATTCATTCAAAGGTAGAAATTCGTCTGCAGACTCGTCAACATAAAAGCGATTGAATCCATCTACTACCATAAATGAGGAGTAGCCAGAATCATATGTTAAATACCAGCCTTCTTGGTTCCATCCACCGTCAGGTTTCGCCCAGAAAATATTATTTTTACCCATTTCTCCTGTTCGCTTCATCCAATAGGACACGGTAATATTGGATGGCTGCAGTTCCTGGCTATTGCCAACATCAATAAAATTTGTTTCACCGTTAAATTGAAGGGCGCTACCATTCACACCTTCGATCCAATTTGGTTCCCCATTAAGTTCACCCTCATTACCTTTGGGAGAAGAATCCGTAATAATGGTTCCTTTACCCTCATCAAACGTATACCTTAATACCAATTCTTTTTGGGGTTCTGTTTCAGGTTCCTTTACCGTGACGAAAGCGATAGCTGAAATATCTGTACCGTTTACCTTACCCTTCACTTCAAAGCTTCCTGGTTTCTCGTATTGAGCTGGAGCTAATGCATCCCAAGTCACCTCAACTAATTCTGTACTATCATCATCGAATAACCCCATCACAGTATCCGGTAATATTGGTTCCACACCAGCTTCCGTTGTTACTTCAACTGGCTCTATTGAGATGAGCTCAGGATCCTCTGGCTGTGGTTGCGGCTCTTCGTTTTCAGTTTGTTCCACTGTCACATGTAACAACGCTTCTTTATCTGTCCCTTCTACATCACCACTAACAGTGAATTCACCTTCTTCTGCATAAAGAGAAGGGTCTATTTCTTCCCACGTTACTCCAACATTGACATTATCCATAGAGCCATCATTGTACTGTACTTCTACAGTTGGTGGTAAAAATGGTTCTATTCCTGCTTTTGTTACAATCTGTTGATCTGCAATTGTATTGATGGTAACACTCGATTCCTCTCTTACATAAATAGTTGCTGGGATCATTTGAGAGGATGACGCAAGTGACCCCCAAATAGTAAATTGCGTATCCGACTGCTCCAATTTCTCTTTACTAATCTCATTCCACGTTACCTTCGTATCTTGACGAAGACCGTCAAACACCTTTTGTACAGTTTCCGGCAAATTGGGTTGTTCACCAGTCTGAACACGTACTTTTACTTCTTCAGGATACAGTCCGAGTACAGGTGGTTCAAAAACTTTCCATTCTAGGATTCCCGTCCACTGAACCCCCCTTGTAATCGTCATTCGTAATCCTGTCGTTACTACTGGATCAAATGTTGTCGTATTGTACTTATCTGGTTCTGTGCCCATACCTTCTATAACCTTAACATGTTCCCATTTGCCTTCTTCGGTCATATACTCCAATGTGTAAGATTCTGGCATCAGTATTCCGCCACCATCTGTCCACCAGTATACATCTGATTGATTAATGACAACAGGATCCTCCCAAGTGTACTGGACCCATTCTGTTTCAGAATCGTTGCCCCAGTTACCATAGGCTCCACCGTTTTTGTCTCCAGAATTCTCTGGATCAATGCCGTTATTAATCGCATTCAAGTCTTCCCAAGATGAAACAAAGGAAGTTGATGGCGTCGCACTCTGTGCAAGGTTCATGTTTTCCTGTACCACATCGAGTTCAATATCTTCAGTAGTTGTATACTCCCCATCATCCGCTGTTACTGTTAACACATACTTACCTTCTTCACTAAAACTCGCAACAGTTCTTATAGAGTTTGGGTTATCAAAAATAACTTCCCCTGGTCCAGATGTTTTTGACCACGATATTTCCGGAAATGCTTTAGGTTGTCCATCGTCTTCAACGGAAGCAATGAACCGCTTTTTCATCGGTTGATTGAAATCTTTATCAATGAATACACTTACTTTTGGAGCTTTATTTGGCTCAGCAGGAACTTCTATTCCTGTTTCAAAAACTTGGATTTCTTTTAGACCAACCGCAAAACCAGGGAACGGTCTCATCGAAACCCTTACTTTTTGTGAAGTTACTGCATTAAATTGTACTTCATTATAATTCGCCTGAAGCCGACTTTTCTTTTGATATGGTATATTTACCCATTCTTCACCATTTAGGTACTGGATATTGTAATACAATGGTTCACGATAATTACCTAAATGTTTATCACTGTAGAAGTATAATTTCACGTTATCAAATGTAGTTGATTTACCGAAATCTACTTCAAACCATTCTTGGTCATTATCCGAACCTTTTGTTCCCCAAATTGGATTTGGCGCTGCATAATGATTGCCACGAGTCGTCGGTAATCCACTGACCGTAAAACCATCCACAGCATTCTCTGCCTTTGTTACTTCCTCTGGTGATGTACCTTGTGAGGTATAAGAAGCTTGTACCGGCTTCCCTTTTGCAAGGTTTTCTGCGTTAGACGTTTCCACTGAAAGATCTACACCCGCTTTTTGGAACATATCTACGGCTTTTTCATTGGATGATAATGTGACAGAAGTTGCTTTCTTAAATTCATCTTGCTTCGCTTCACTGTGTAAAATCGATGCTTGGCTTTTTTCGTCCAAAATTGTAACATCACCTGTTGCGGGATCATAGCTTACATGAACTAGATCATCAATCGTGAATACACGCTGTCCATCCAGATAGAGCGAATACCCTTCAGGAGCATTTTCATAGTGTTTGTCATCATCTACTCGATCCCAGACAATCGTTAGATCACTACCATGATATTTTAAATTATTCACCGTGAAGTAATCGTAGCCCATATCAATAGGCCATAGCTCCACCACGTCATCTTCTCTAGGTTTCATCCCTGCTATATCTTCGATAATGGAGAAATTATAAGCACCTAAAATATTGTGATGTATCCAAGAGCGATATTCTATCTGACCTGTTTCTTCATTATAACTATTCCAAAACTCATTGTTATCTGGATATCGGTTGTCTCCATTCTTATATTGTGTCCATGTTAACCATTCGATTAATTTACGGTACATTGTTGGTGTAATATACTCAGAAGGATATTTTCTAATTGCTGTTGCAAACAACCTCGCCTGCAAAGTAGCGTTTATATTGGAGAAATTATTAGTACCTCCTACACCTGCTTCAATAGCTTGCTGTTTGTCATATTGATTAGCAGTAAAGAATGGCATGATTGGAAATTGCTCTCTATCCGCATAAAAGCGTAGTGCTTGCTTGTACTCGTCCGTATTTGGTACTAATTCATGTGTAAACGGTGAAAAGTTTTGCTGGTCTTTCCATGGTACCAATTCATTAGATTCAATATCTCTTTGCTTAAATACTTTGCCATTCTCTCCTTCAGAATCATCCCATAACACATCGAGCAATGATTGTTTAATATTATCAGCTAATTCATTCATCTCCTGGGCTTTCTCTTCTTCACCTAAAATAGAATAGATTTCCGCAGCTGCTAAAGCACCAGAATAATTAAATGCACTTTGATCAGTTCTTTCTTGATCCCGATCTCTCCAATTTAATGCAACGGCATCTGCATCATTTCCTGTAAGCGAGCCCCAGTCATATTGGACAAGGTAATTATTGTTTGTATCATATTTATCCAACTGTCCTTTTACATCGCCTTCTGCATAACGCGCAAGATTTTTTAGGATTTTTTCATCTCCACCATGCACTTTGTAAGATTCCCACGCTTCATCAGCAATCCATTGCTCGTATGTATTATTCCAATGAGCAGGATCACCAGGATTGTCCTGAAACGCAGAATATTTAGAACTTTCTCCAGAAGACAACCAATTACCATAAGAATAAATAGGGTCTCTGAAATATTTCAAATCTTGCATATGCATAGGCTGCGTCAACTGAATCGCATTATTATAACCGAGAATCCCCTCAATCGATACCGGAAATTGAAAATCATTTCCTGGAATGTTGGCATCAACGTAATTATAACGATTCAGGAATGTCCGGTAATAGGACATTTTTTTTATATTTTGATCAGGAATATCAATATAAGGAACGTTTTCATGCCACCACTCGTTA
Source organism: Gracilibacillus sp. JCM 18860 (assembly GCF_055395245.1). Taxonomy (NCBI): domain Bacteria; kingdom Bacillati; phylum Bacillota; class Bacilli; order Caryophanales; family Bacillaceae; genus Gracilibacillus; species Gracilibacillus sp. JCM 18860. The sequence goes on along the minus strand of NZ_AP043868.1, from coordinate 3,411,733 downwards.
TATTCATCCAATTGCGTTAAGTAAGCGGTCTTTGCATCATACTTCTTATAACGCTCGTAGTCAGTGGTTGATTCAGGAATTTCCTTTGTAGTTACCCCCATCTGCACTTTGATAGTAGTTTGTTCACCTGGGTCTAGATCAATTGTTTTAGTTAACACTTCATCCTTTACAGTAAAACCTTCCCCACTTAAACGTGGGTACATGGTTGTTAATTCATATCTTGCTTCTTGCACCCCAGTTAATTCTGTTCCATTCTCACTTGCCGTCCTTGCAATCGGAGAGGATACTATAGCCTCTGTATTGACAACGCTTTCAGAATTGTTTGTAATATCTAATATTGTTACAGCAACATTGTTGTACGTAATAAATTTTCTCTGTTGGATGTTTAGAGTGTTGGTTTCATCGATGTGAGAACTGATCCAATGACTTGGATACTGTTTTCGAGTAGAGGATTCTTCTGATGTATTAAAATCGGTTAGTTGAATAGTATACATATCTTGTTCATTTCCTGTTGGCATTTCACGGTATGCATATCCACCTCCAAAGCCAAGCTCGTTTGGGTTATGGACAAACATATAAAGTGCTCTTCCTTTTGTAAACAAGTCTGAACCGCCTTCAGACCCTTTCCTTTCTAGTATTCTATCTATCCAAAAAGTGTCACCACCTTCTTCGATGTCAATTTTATAGATGTCCTTTAACATGGATCGGGAAGGATCATAGGATACCCTCTCGCTAGGAATCGGATTTTCATCCCCTTGATATTCAGGTGTACCAGGATCAACAGCTTCTGGAATATCATGCGTATAAGCTGCCAAGACAGAGTTGGCATTACCTAGTAAGAGAATCCATATTGCTACTGCTGTAAAAACTCCCTTAAACCATTTCCTCATTATTTCACCTCTCATTTAATCATTTATCACACAGAACTTGTTTTATCACTGTCAACATAATGAAGAAAATCTATCACCTCCTTAAAGTAAACTTATATATTCTACTCTTTAATTGCCCCTGCTGTTAAACCACTAATGATATATTTTTGCAAGGCAATGGAAATAAGAACAATTGGTATAGTTGCAGTCACTGCCGCTGCAGTCATTTGCCCCCAATTTAAGGAATGAATACCCTGAAATTGAGATATGGCAACTGGAACTGTTCTAGCATTGTCAGAAGAGGTAAAAATTAAAGCAAATAAGAATTCATTCCATGATAAGGTAAAGGCAATAATTCCTACTGTTAAAATTCCTGGTAATGACAATGGCAGAACAATTCGAGTGATAAGTTTAAACACACTACAACCATCCATAATCGCTACCTCTTCAATTGCTGGAGGTATCGTTCTAAAGAATCCAGTGAGAATCCAAACGACAAGTGGTGTAAAGTACGCTACATAAGGGATAATTAACGCAAAATAAGTATCAATTGCTCCAATACTTCTTAAAAAGCTGAAAAGCGGACTTATAATAAATATCCCTGGAAATATCGTAATAAATAGAACTAACATAAATAATATATTTTTTAGCTTAAATTGCATACGAGCGAAGGCATATGCAGCTGGTACTCCAATCAAAATACACACCAATGCCGTTACACCAGACACGAAGATACTGTTAAAGATATTGGTCAAAAATCCACTTTGGGTGATTACCGCTACATAATTATCTAAAAAGAATGTCTCTGGTAAAATTTTAACATCGTAAATTTCTCCTTGCTGTTTCAGAGAGGTAAGGACTGTCCACAAATATGGAATAATGTTAATAAGAATAATTAACACTAAACCAATCCAAAACAACAAACTTTTTTTCTTTTTCATGTTTGACTCCTCCATTTTTTTCGTTTAGGTATCCATTTGTTTGTTCATGTTTCGGCTATAGAGGTATATTAATATACCAATAACCGTTACTCCAATTACTGCCATCGCACCACCTAAACCAAAATCGAGATATTGGAAGAACACCTTATAGTTGTAAAGTGTGAATATTTCTGTTGCTTCTCCAGGACCACCACCAGTCATTACATAAATTATATCGATGACATTGATTGTTTGGAGAGTTGTAAAAATCAACCCCATTGCAATGAATGGACGTATTAATGGAAGGGTTATATGATAATACTTTTTCCATGGACTGGCACCATCGATATCTGCTGATTCATATAATTCCTTTGATATCGTTTGAAGACCAGAGATAATAATTAAAGTCAGAAGTGGAGTAGTCTTCCATACGTTCGTTAAAATAACGCTCATCATCGCATGATCAGAAGAAACTAACCAAGGAATATTCTTTTCGATCAATCCTAAGCTTTTCAATATATGATTGATAATTCCGAAGTCGGTTTCAAACATGAATTTCCATGCCTGAGCAGCTACTACCGGTGCAACAGCCCATGGTAATAAAATAGTTGCCCGAAACAATGACCTTCCTTTAAATGCTTGATTGGCAAGCTGTGCAGTAATTAAGGCTAAAATAAGCATCCCAATAACACTTCCAGCAATATATATTAAACTGGTAAGCAGTGATGAAATAAACCGATCATCCTGAAAAAGTGCTACATAGTTATCCAATCCAATAAAGTTTGCTTTTTCTTCTGTATTAGTTAGACGATATGATTGAAAACTATATATAATTGTTGTTACCAGAGGGATAAATACCACCACAATGATCATTGTAAATACAGGCACTAATAACAGGTAAGGTAAATATTTGTATTTCAATGTTAAAACTCCCTTACTTGCGGTTGAAGTGATGTTAAACCCCAACCGCACATCAATTTTATTCTAGGTTTTCCAACTCTTCAGCTAATCCGTCCAATGCCTCCTGAGGACTTAAGTCTCCTGATAGAGCCTGGTGTATGTGAGATTGAGCAATATCAGATAGTTTAGAGTATTGTGGGTGACTTGGACGTACAGATGCATCCTCAAATACTTTTGTATACTCTTCCAAATATGGTGCAGCTTTAATTACTTCTTCATCAGAGTAAATTTCTAGCTGTGTACCTGCATACCCACCATTTATTAGCATTTCTTTTTGATTTTCAACAGAAGTAAACCATTTGATAACTTCCCAGGCTTCCTCCGGATGGTTTGAACTACTAGAAATAGCAAAATTCCATCCACCTACAGAGTTAGCTTTTTGTCCGCCTTCAAACATAAAATTACTTGCTACCCATGTTTTATCTTTTACAGCAGAGTCGTCTGCTTGATTAATAGAATAGACATATCCCCAGTTTGGATTAAATAATGCTTGTCCTTGTGTAAATGGAATTCTTGAATCTTCTGGTGTGGAATTCCCAACTGCCGAAGGAGACACCACTTCATATTCATTCATCATATCCACCATAAATTGCAATGCTTCCACTGCCTCTGGACTATTAACCGTTACATTGCCATCTTCATCAAAGAAATCACCATTGTTTGCGTGTAAAAATTCAGTAAAGCTTACAATTAATTGTTCTGATCTGCCCCAGTGCATGGTGAATCCTTGAATCCCCTCTTCTTCCTGAATGTGCTGAGCAATTTCTACTGCTTCTTCATATGTTTCTGGAACATCGTAACCATATTTCTCTAAAAGATCAGAGCGGTACCAAAGTGGGTGAAGATCATTAAACCAAGGTACTGCCCATGTTTGGTCATTGTATTTCACCGAATCAACCTGACGAGCTATATAATTAGATTGCATATCCTCCGTAAACATTTCATCAAGTGGAAGGAGCCAACCCGATTCTGCAAATTCCGCTGTCCAAACTACGTCCATGTTTACGATATCAAGGTTGTCTGAACCAGCCGATAATTGTGTAACCGTCTGATCATGCATTTGTGAAGCATCATTTGACATTGGGGTAAATTCTAGTTGAATATTGTCATGTTCCTCATTAAAGCGCTGTCTTGCAGCTTCCATTTGTCCTCCTGGATCATTCTCAAATACAGCCATATGGATAGTTACAGCTCCATCCTCACCTTCATTACCTGAAGAATTATAGTTATTATTACTGCATGCAGCCATTACAAAACCAGTACCCACCAATAATAAAAATACAAGTAATTTTTTCATTCTACTTTTCATTTATTGACCTCCTATTTTTCATAATCTTTGCTATTTTCCATTAAGATTCAACTGTGAGTAGAACAAACCACCTCCTCAATATTAGAATACGCTTTCAAACGACTTCGCTAATATGTTAATCGTTTAATCACAAATGATATATTTATGTTCATAACTTGATTTAACCGCTAATAACATATGTAATAACCGTTCTTTTCACAAGTTAATCACCTTTTGATAAAACGTTTAATCATTTTTTTCTTTAGACTATCACAGGTTTTAAAAGTCGTCAAGATTTTTTTTAGATAAGGAAGAAGCCTACACTCTCCTTCCTCTTAAGAATTTAAGTATTCATCACTTGTTGCCAAGTATTATTCCATTTCTTTATACTAACTTTATTCATGCCTTTTTGCACTTCGATGTCATCCATTTCCATATGATAGAACTTTATCTCTTTTGGAAATGCTGCAAAACTAGTAATTGTATATACTCCATCTTCTTCTTTCAATTCCCCATTTACACATATCAGCTTGTCGTTTTCACAATAAACATAAGTCTTTGTGCCAAATCCATCTAAATAGGCGACTAGCTCTTCCCCCATATCCCAGTCATCACCTGTCGCATTACCAGCAAACAACTCAGGCTCATCTTCCATAAATACTGATTGTCCGAAACGATTATGCGATAATCTTCGTTTGTTTAAGTTAGGATAAGCAACACTATAAGTAGAGGCTGCTTCTCCTTTTATTATTCGATTATTTGTGGCAGTCGCATTCCAATCATAACAATACAGTACTGACATCATTGAATTATAAGCAGCATGTAAATACCTTTTGTCGCCTGTAAGTTCAAAAACTACTAGGGCAGAGTGAGAAACAAGTCCTCCCCATAGGGAATGAATCATATAGCTTAATGCCTCCCACCAACGATCAGGATTTTGATGACGAAAATCATTGCTTGTACCGATATTTGCTAGAATTAATTCACCATATCTTTTTGCAGCTTCCACATCTCCATATAGAGACAAAGATTCAGCCGTTGGCCCAAATCCTGCATTATCATAATAATGTTCTGTAATAGCAGCAGTAAATTGTTCTTTTTGGTTAATAATATTTAGACAAAATCTATTCCACAAGTCTTGTAGTGGTTGATATAAATGTGATGAAAAAAATTTTAAATCCTTTAATAGGTCTTTAATAAATAAATTAAAGACACCATTCATTTTTGTTTCTTCTTTTTCACGTTTTTGGGAATGCATGGTTTCATCAAATCGTAAAAGCATCACTTCTGCCGCCCATTGCAAATATGTTTCTCTGTCATTTAATTGCAATGTATCATTACCATAGCAGGACAATAAATAAAAAACATGTGCAACATAATCAAAGTCTATGATTCTATAAAAATCACCATGAATATTAATAGGTTGTTGGAAGTTTCCATTCACAAACCATTTATTTTTTATATAATAAACAGCACTTTTTTCTACTTTTTGAACTTCTTCCTCGTTTATTTCAGATAACAGATTCTTTTTTAAGAGAAAACACAACTTACCTAGTGACTCTCCTTGATTAGAAATGGGTTGAAAACCATATTTATTTGATTGATTACTATCCTCTATAAATGACCGAGTAATCAGATATTCCGCTCTAGAATTAATTATTTCTTCCACCGGAGGCATTACATTAAACACTACAAAATCTGTTCTGTTGTTAGAAAAAATCACTTCTAATTTCTTCTCACCAAGCTGTTCTACAGGAAAACGTATGGAATACTTATTAACAGAAATCTTTTTCAAAAATGAATGAATTGAACTCCTGCTATCTTTCTTTACAAGTATTATATCTTTAATTTCCATTTTTTCTGGTAGCTCTATTACTGCCTGAAATTCATGTTTTGAAATGACAACAGGAGAATAATCAATTGTAGGGTGTAATTGATATTTATTCCTGTCTGCCGATTCCACCATAAACTCAAATGTCCATTCTCTAACCGATCTTGATTCTAGAACATTATTGGTCTTTATCTGATCATATATCCAATCACCATTCGAGAATTCTTTATCAATAAGGATTATTTGGTGAAACAATGCTCCGTCTAGGGAAGGTGATACTTGCTCTCGAAATCGGTTTGTATACCGACAAAATGTTCCTACATTCTTAACAGACCCTTTTATACAATACATTCCAAGGTCAGGTCCCTTATTATCTCTTTTCTTCGCTATTAGTTTTGTAAAATTCTCGGAGATATGTGGAAAAACAGCACACGAATGACTCATATTTCGTGCTACATTTACATCTCTAAACATCAAATATGCTAAAGAAGTCCATATAGCAAACTTATTAATGATTAAATCTTCATCTATAGTACTTTCTAGGGCTATTTGATATTGGAGTGCTCTGTCACTCTCAGTCCTGTATGAGAGAAACAATAAAAAATCTGAGAAGTCATATACAAACACTATCTCATTATCATTTACATTAACTGCAGGAATCATCGTCTTATTTGTGTAGATTTTATGATTTACAATCAGTTCAAAATTTCCAAAAAGTTTGTCATTATCAGGGTAGTTGTGTTCCTCTAAATAATCTTTATCAATGACCCAATTCATGTTGACTGCATCATGAACAATATGAAGTTTATCTAAAATTCCCTTTTCATCTGTTAATAAGGAAAAGTTTTTATTTGATAGGGCATACATTTACATTCCTCCAATATAGTTAAACGATTAATCTTTCGTTAAAAATGGGATTATGAAGAATCCCTCTCTATTAATTCACATAACAATTTTATTTTGTTAGTTTTAATATTGTTACCGTTGATCACATCAATCAATGTTTTAATAGACCTTTCCCCCATATCATGAAGAGGCAGTGAAACAGTGGAAAGCTTCGGTGTGTAATAACTGCTGATCTCACGATTATCAAATCCAAAAATAGCAAGTTCAGCCGGAACATCTAAGTTTAACTCCTTTGCTGCTTTTAGCACACCACCAGCCATTAAGTCGTTCATAGCTAAGATTGCAGAAGGCCTTTTTTCTTCCTTTAGTAGATCCATCGCCATCATATAGCCTGATTCAAATTCCCAATCACCTGTTTTTACATAATTAGGATTGAATTGAATACTACTATCCATCAATGCTTTACAATAACCGTTAAAACGCTCAAGTGCAGATTCTGAATTAATAAGACCACTAATAAGTGCAACTTCTCGATAACCTTTTTTAATCAAATAGTTCGTTGCATCGAATGACGCTTTATAATCATCATAGTTTATCGAGATATCTGTATCATTAGAAGTGTCACAATAAGTATAGACTACTGGTGTATTGCTCTCAGGTAATATTCCGCTCACATTACGACGATGAATCCCAATATAAATAATCCCCTCTACTTGGTTGGATAATAATTGATGAAATAATGGCATTACCATTTCCTTGTAGGTATCTACATCGGGAAATTGATTGCCGAATTTCTTAAACAATCGCAAATTTGTTAATAATATGGAGTAATCATTCTCCTCTGCAAATTCATTTATGCCATCAATTATTTCTGGAGCATTAAATACAGAAAGATCTTCTACAATGACACCAATCGTATGTGTTTTATTCATTTTAAGACTTTTAGCTACTCTGTTAGGTTTGTACTCCATCTCTTCTACAATTTTTAATATTTTTTTTCTAGTTTCTTCTCCTACACGTCCTCTGTTATTTAATACATTGGACACAGTAGCCACTGAAACTTTAGCTAAATCTGCTATGTCTTTTATATTCGCCATTATTCTCAACCTTTTATTCATATTGATAAAACGTTTAATCAATATGATAATACAATATTCTTTTATACTTGTCAAATGAGGTTAATTTTTAAAGCTTCTAAAGGAGAGACTGCGAAGACTCAGAAATTTATGTTCGTTAACCTAAGAAAAGGGATATTGTTTCAATTGTATTATGTTATCTACCATTGGGAAAAAACTGAATAATTATCACAGCTATTGCCTTCTGGCTTTAATTATATAAAGTACCATATTGTATATTGATAAGAAAAAAGAATGAATTTAATCATACAAAAATATTTGAAGATTCTCATTATTATCAATCGTAGCCAATAATATATCGTTCAACTCTACATTATATATTTCCTTTATTTTCATTAACAACCATTGTTCATCTTTTCCAAGCTTTTTTAATTCATGGTAATCTATCATTTGTTCTTTAATAATGACTTTAGTGAAACGAAATGGTTCCATGGCTGTAGTTAAATTAGACTGAGTAATTGGCTGGTATTGAGGATATAAGAATACAGATATAAATCCTCCAGGCTCCCATAATGCAAGTGCAACCTTTTGAATATCTTCTGCTTTTTCCCTTCGTAGTTCGGATAAAAGAAAATCAATCGATATTTTAGCCTTATTTAAATTATAATAATTAATTTTCCCATATTCTACTAGTGGTAGTGGAGAAGGTTCAAATACCTTTCTAATCCCTTGCCACTTCAAGCTCAGTAAAACGCCAGTAAGGTACAAAATTACGAGCACACTTATAGTAATAGTAGACCCTTTTAACCCTAGCTGTTCATCAGACAAAGGGTGTGCAATAATGTTTCCTATTAGCAATGCGATGACAAAATCCAAAAATCTTAGCTGTGAAATTGATCTCTGTCCCATTATCTTAGCTACGAATAATAAAAATAAGAAACTGACAATTGCTCTTAGAGCCCATTCCAAAGCAGTAAGCGATTCCTGACCACCTAAAAAATCCATAAAAACCACTTCCTAGTATATTAAAATGTGATAAAATCTCCCCATTTTATTCTTACCTTTTAAAAATTAGATATGTTATCAATATTTGTATCTTCATAGACAACATAGCCAACCATAAACATCCCTTATGCTTAAACAACAATTTACCAACTCCCCCTTCTACAGGACTTTAGGATATTTATAAAGGGGTAACTTCCATCAAGCCTACAGATAGTCAGCGTGGTAGGATTTGACATACAAGCTCTGATATTGTTTTATCCATTAGTTGATGGTGGTAGTTCTCTATATTTGATTTCATTTTTTCAAGATGTTCTTTACTTTTAAAAAAAGTGAGTAGCTGACTCTCCATATGGTCCCAGCTGTTTAGATAGAAAACCACTCCTAGCTTTTGTAATTGGTGAAGATTGATAACCTCTTGTCCCGGAAGTGCATGATAAATAAAAATAGGCTTTCTTTTCCTTAAGCCTTCACTTATTGTCACTCCACCAGGTTTTGTTAAAATACCGTCTATCGAATCATAAAGTTCATTCATTTCCTTTCTACATGAAATATAGGTTAAGGGAATAAAGAATGGATTATTTAAGCTTTTCAGCCTTTGATACAGCCGGTTATTTTTCCCACATAAGACGAAATATTTTATTTTACCAGTAGTTTCTATGCTTTTTAATAAATCCTCCAACGCCCCTACCCCTAAATTTCCACCAGTCACTAAAATGGATAAAAATGGGGAATGATGTTTCATAGCTGGATTGGTATTTGGCCTGATCTCATGATGAACAGGTATCCCTGTATACCAAATACGTTGTGCTTGAATTCCTTTTTTTATTAACAATTCCTTCATATAAGGAGTAGAAACTAAATGAAAATCGATATACGTTGTCCCCCAAAAGCTGTGTATAAAAAAATCAGTATAAACATTAATCACAGGGGTTTTGATCGTATTTTTTTCTTTCAAGGCATTTAGCATATAAGAAGGCAGTGCATGGGTACAAATTATACAATCTGGTTGCATCTCTTCTACTAATTGTTTCATTCGAGCTAGAAAGAGTAGTTCATACATCCTAAATTTTTTGTTTTGTTCTATATTTCGATAAACACTTTGTTGATATACCCAATTGTATAGATTAGGAAATAAATGGATCCATTTAAGATAGAAAGCTGACACAAAAGATTCCATTTTTCCATAACTATATGACAGTATTTCTGCTTTTTCACATTCCATTCGTGCTTCATTTGATTGAATATCCTGAATTAATGAATCGGCAACTTGTTGGTGACCTGAAGGAATTTTTAAAAATGGGAGAACTAATATCTTTTTTGAATGGATTTTCATGATGCACCTCTTTATAAATCAAAATCTATGTTGGTAGCTTATCCATTTATTACCTTACAAATAAAGGAATTTATTCTGTATAATTAGTACTAGAGGAGTGATATCCATATGTTAATATTTGTTTGTTTATTTATTGTAATTACCTTTTTTATTTTCAAAGCTTATAAAAACACACAAAATATTGTTGTTAAAAAAATTAAAATAGATAACAAAAATCAAAGTACATTTACTTCGAGCTTAAATATTTTACACCTTTCCGATTTGCATCTAGAGAATATTTCTATATCTGCTGATAGATTGTATGAAGAGCTAAAAAATGAAAGCATTGATTTAATTGCCCTTACAGGAGATTTTCTTGATCGAAAACGGACAATTCCAAAGCTTGTCCCCTATTTGAATGCTTTAAATCGATTAAACCCTAAGTATGGTATTTATGCTGTTTTAGGTAATCATGATTATGTTTTAAAAGGAGAAAGCCTACAATATTTGATAGATACACTTAAGAAATATAATTGTAACGTGATGCAAAACAGAAATGAGACGATTTATATTGACAATCAAGCATTAAACATTATTGGAATCGATGATTTCAGTACAAAACGTAGTGATTTAGAAATTTCTTATAAAGATATCCAAAATGGAATGAACTTAGTATTAACACACGACCCTAATATTGTACTTGAAATGAAAAAGTACCACTTTGATTATTTGTTAGCTGGCCATTTCCATGGTGGTCAAATTTGTTACCCAAAAGCATACCATCTTGCGAAAATGGGGAAGCTTGCTAGAATGAATATTATCAAAGGACTTCAATCACAGGATGGACGTCCTTACTATATAAGCGAGGGATTAGGCCAAACCGGGGTAAACATTAGGATTGGAAGTCTACCAGAAATCACGATTCATCAACTATCCATGGCAAAGAGAAATACGAGTTTACTTTCGGCTATTTAGGGGTATCCTGTTATGGCTCAATAGGCTTATTATTCATTAGATGAGTAAGAATATACATTCCTTCCAGAATTGTATGAAGCAATAGAACTTCTGAGTAGCAGCAGGAGTTCTTTCTTTTTTATATTACTTGTTGTGTATATATTTGTTTAGCAAGGTTTCCTTCGACATGAATAGATAACATGGCGAATGCTTCTTTAAATGATGTATGGAAAGTGAACGAACGGAAAGCCAATATATAGGGAGTAAAGCAGAATATTTAAAGGATTTATACAATAAACTGCTAATTTCTACAGAGTCAAAGCCTAATTTAGAGCTTCCTCGATTCAACATAGTGATACCTATAACGCCTTTTATCTCACTGAAATTAGAATGGTTTTTTACATATTCAGCAAGTTGAGGTAACGATTTTTCCACACTTTGATGAATGACCATAGCCTTTCTAACATCACTTTTTATATTTCTTACATTTTTTATTAATAGAGCATTATGTAGATGGATTTTAACTAATATATCATTTCTTTGTATGATAGTACCGTCCGATAGCATTGATTCTTTTCCTTTATATCGTGTTAAACGCACCCGAAAAATATTACGGTCGTCCCCTTTTTTATTATCTATATAGCGGAGACGAGTAAACATAAAGTAAATCGGATCTATCATTGACCATAATGTAATTACATATAACTTAATCTTCAATTTTCTTTTCCTCTCTTAAATAATTCCATTACTATTTTGCCAAATCGACTTGCGATTATTCCGGGAAAATTTTCAACCACTCTAAAAGCCATCCAGTTTTTGTTATGGTGTGAATTGGAATAAACAGTTATTTATATATATGGAAGAATTGCAAAAAATAGATTTTGTAATAAAAATGTAAAAAAGGAGTGAACAATAGTGACAGTTATAAATGATGTAAAAACGACCTTAGCAGGTTTAAAAACGGCACAAGCAAGTTTTGAAACCTTCGCACTCAGCACGGACAATCAACAAGCTAAACAACTATACGAGCAATCAGCGCAAGACACACAATCTATAATAAATAACTTGGAAAGTCGTGTTCATGAAATGGAACAAGAGGAACCGCAATACAAGCAACAGTAATGATTAAAGGAAAAGTTTTGCTAATTAGAGCTAACTTTTCCTTCTTCATCCAGCTTAGATGAAGATAAAAAATAAAACACTCTAAAAGAAAAAACATAAAAGTAGGTGTGTTCATGTCCAATAATCAAAAAAAGAACTTGACCCCTGTTCAACAAGAATATCAACAATTTCAAAGTGAACGTGAAGTAAAAAGGCCTATCCTTAAGAATTGTATAAAAGCTTTCTTAGTCGGCGGATTTATTTGCTTGATTGGTCAGTGCATCCAAACTTTTTTCATGTATTATTTCGATTTTACGGAACAAACAGCTGGTAATCCAACTGTAGCCGTATTGATCTTTATTACGATGTTTTTAACAGGATTTGGTGTCTACGATAGATTTGCTCAATTCGCAGGCGCAGGGACGGCTGTACCCGTTACAGGATTCGGAAATGCTGTTATATCGGCAGCAATTGAACATCGCACGGAAGGATTTGTTCTCGGAGTAGGTGGAAACATGTTTAAGCTTGCAGGGTCTGTTATTTTATTTGGGGTATTTTCTGCTTTTGTAATCACCCTAATAAAAACAATTTTGATTCAGTGGGGTGGCCTATAAAATGCGCACATGGATTTTCGACAACAACCCCGTAATCGTCTCAACAGGTACAGTTGGTGGTCCATTTGAGGCGAAAGGAAAAATAGCCGAAGATTATGATTTGTTACATGAGGATCTCTGGTTAAAGGAAGATTCGTATGAGAAGGCTCATAAGGTCCTATTGGAAGAAGCATCCTTACGAGCGACAGAAAAAGCGGGTATTACTAAAGAAAAAGTCGAGTATTTCCTTGCAGGTGATTTAATTAACCAGATTACACCAACAAGTTTCTCAGCGAAAACGATTGGTGCAGCTTACTTAGGTTTATTTGGTGCCTGTTCTACATCAATGGAAGGACTAGCATTAGCCTCTTTCATTGTAAATCATGGTGGTGCCAACTGTATATTGACCGGCTCATCTAGCCACAACGCAGCAGTTGAAAAACAATTTCGTTATCCAACGGAATATGGAGCACAAAAACCACCAACATCCCAATGGACGGTTACAGGTGCAGGTGTATCGTTAGTCATGAATAAAGGAGAAGGTCCTGTTGTTACTTCTGCGACAATTGGAAAAGTAATTGATATGGGATTAACCGATCCATTCAATATGGGAGGTGCAATGGCCCCTGCAGCTGTCGATACCATCGAAACGCACATGAAAGAACGAAATATTGATCCTTCTTACTATGACTTAATCGTGACAGGGGATCTTGGACATATTGGGAGAGAATGTGCACTTGATCTTTTTAAAAAACATCACACTCCCATAACAGAAAAACAGTTTCAAGATTGTGGATTAATGATTTACCGGGAAGACCAGCCTGTATTAGCAGGAGCTAGTGGTGCAGGATGTTCAGCTGTAGTGGTTTATGGGCATTTGTTGAATCGAATGAAAAAAGGAGAAATAAAACGAATGCTTGTAGTCGCTACAGGTGCATTACTTTCCCCTTTGACTATTCAGCAAAACGAAACAATACCTTGCATTGCACATGCCGTTTCGATTGAACATCAAAATATGAAAAAATAACTCTTTAAACAAAGGAGTAACAATCAATGACAGTGAGTTCTAATGTAAAGCAATGTCTTGCCACATTAAAATCAATAGAAGCCGGGCTTTCATCACTTGCAATTAACTCAAGTGATGAAGAGGCAAAACGCCTCTTTCATGAACAAATGCTTGTAATGGAAGAAATTAAACAAGACATCATGAAACGAATTGGTGAATTGGAGCGAGAGGAAGAGCAATATAAAGGATTTTAACCCAAGGAGGTATATTGATGCCAGAATGGTTAATTATAGTCGTCAGAGTCATTCTCTTTTTAGTCGCTTTATTTCTTTTGACAAGACTATTAGGAAAAAAACAGTTGTCAGAATTAAGTTTTTTCGAATATGTATCAGGAATTACGATTGGTAGTATAGCTTCCGAGGTTATTATTAATACAGACAATAAAGTCTGGCATGGCATTATAGGGATATGTGTTCTTTCTTTACTAATCTATCTCGTAGAATTTATTTCCGTTCACAGCAAAAAATTCCGTGATTTTGTAGAAGGATCTGGAACGGTAATCATTAAAGACGGAAAAATACTTGAAGAAAACTTAAAAAAAGAAAAATATACGACAGATGAGCTGTTACAATTACTACGAGGTAAAGATATATTTGATCTGTCAGAGGTAGAATATGCTGTTCTTGAAGCAAAGGGGTCGTTAAGTGTTCTCCCTAAAAAAGATTTTCGTCCCCTTACACGCAAGGATATCGGTCTAGACAGTGTGAATGAAAAAGAAACGCAATCGGTCATCATGGACGGAGAAATTTTAGATGAAGCTCTAACAGCCATCGGAAAAAATCGTAGGTGGTTACAAACAGAGTTAGCTAAGAAGAATGTTATGCTCGAAAATGTATTTCTGGGACAAGTAAATTCTTATGGAGCCCTAACTGTCGATTTATTTGATGATAAAATACAGGTTCCAGAAGATCAAGAGAGACCACTTATACTTGCTCATTTAAAGAAATGTCAAGCCGACTTAGAGCTCTTTGCCTTGGCAACTGATTCTAAGAAAGCCAAAAGTCTTTATATAAATAATGTTAAAAAGTTGGAAAATTCGATACAAAAATTAACACCATTTCTTAAAAATTAATTTTTGTACAGCAAGGGATCCAAATAACTACGTTTTGATGTCATTCAAAAAATAACCGAACTACTAATCAACTGTTGATTTCTAACAATAGCTTTACTAAGCTTTTTAAAAAGTCCTTAATTACAATTCATCGTTTATAGGGTAAGCACCTATTTCTTCTCCTGTTCATACGCTAGACTGAATAAACTAAAAAGGAGAAAGAAAATGAATCATACTCATCATCAAACACTTGCCTGGCATGAAACACTTGAGCTTCATGAGCTGGTTGCATTTCAATCCATCGGTTTAATGAAACTAAAAAATGGATTAAACAATATCCAGGACCATAATCTGTATAATATCTATTTACAGACCATTCAAGAACTTGAAGTGAACTTAAAGGAGTTACTCCAATTTTATCCTTTTGCGCCTCACCCAGGGCCATCAAGTGAATACCGTGTAACAGACAGCTTCTTAGCAGGAGATTTATTAGCCTTCGCAAAAACATCAGTTAGGAACTATGGGATTGCAATCACTGAAACATCGACCCCTGCATTGAGGGCGGTGTTTAAGAAGCAACTAAATCTAGCGATTAATTGTCATGAGCGAATTTATAATTATATGTACAATAACGGTTTATATCCTTCTTATGACTTAAATAAACTTCTGAATCATGATATGATGCTTGCAAAAAGGGCTTTGACTATGTAGTAATTCAGTCATATCGATTTATAATCCAAGAAATGAAGTCTATTCTTAGAAGCTGTACAATTAGCCAAGAAATTAATGTTGCTGAGTCGGTGTTTGGTTTCCAGATAAGCTGATCCGTCAACCAAACCTATAACGAACTTGTTCGACTTTACACAGAAGTCCAACTGCAGAACATAATTGGGTAAACCCCACTAATCCTATTCGAGGAAAAATGGTCTTACTGATTGACTTATCATTGAAGCATTTCTAACCCATCCTGATTTTGGATGGGTTAGTGACCAAGACATTATAGATGGAAATTCTAATTATAAAGGAAGTATAGAACCAAGTAATTGAAGCAATAATTCCAACAAAGATGAATCAATAGGTAAATTAGGTAGATTTTCCATTTTAAACCCTCCTTTCTTAAGGAAATTGTACAATGTACATTGAGAAGCCGATATAAGATTACTCAATAATTTAAAATTATCTTAGTATAGATTTAAGTAAAAACCTACTTGCCATAAAGACATGTGGGTATAAGATTTAAGCATGCTTAATGATACAACCTTAGAGAATCATCGAAGCTTTTGAATATACTTTTGGCAATCCAAAGTAGGATACCCCTTATATTGAAAATCACTAATTAAACGATCTAATTCTTTGGAAGCTTTGATAACATTAGGAGAATCTATCCCTTCTACACTAGCAATATCGTACATTTCCTTTCTTTTTAATTCCATACTGTGCAAAAGTAGAGATACATCACATTTATTCATCTGACCCCTCCATACGGAAAAATAACGCATCTTCTAAATAGAAACAGGACTAATAGAAGCTATTAACATAAACAGGGAGTTTACTTATATATACATAATAATCCGAAATATCCCAAGACATTATAAGTTTCATCACTATTTTATAATGGAGTAAAGAAATATCATAAATCCCTTTTATAAACTAAAACACCTTTCGAAACTCCCCTATTTCTAACGACATATTTATTAATTTCAATATATGATTATTGGACTGATGATACAGTTTCTCCTTTCATGTTCAAATCTATAGAATTTAGAACCATTTTCGAGCAAAGCATATACATGATTAACGCCCCACCTATCCTTAGCTGAGACGTTAATGTTATATATATTATAGATGTCCCTTATTTTTTATCCATATAATGGTCCAAAGTTACTACATGCCTGATAGTCTGCAAATTCTAAATTTGCTGTGCCAAAGGCATTCCATGCAGATGGGCGGAATATGTTATCACTACTAACATTGTGCATATTTACGGGTATTCTTAACATAGACGCGAGTGTAATTAAGTCCGCCCCTATATGTCCATAACTAATTGATGCATGATTGGATCCCCAATGATTCATCACATTGTACACATCTTTAAAAACACCTTTTCCAGTTAAGTTTGGAACAAACCATGTTGTTGGCCATGTAGGGTCTGTCCTATCATCTAATGTTTTACTAATTTCATTTGGCAAGCAGACGGTGTATCCTTCTGCAATTTGTAATACAGGTCCTAATCCATCCACTAGGTTTACCCGAAACATGGTGACAGGCATTTCAACATCTGTATAAAATTGTGAAGAAAACCCTCCTCCACGGAAATATTCTGTATTGGCAGGATACCATGTAATATCAGCAAGTGTATTAGATATTTCCTTCTCTGTTATTTCCCAATAAGATTTAATAGCTGGATCTTTTCCACTGTACATTTCACCTGCAAAATCGATCGCAGCAGATCCGGAATTTTTCAGATGGATAATTCCTGTTTTTGCTAAGCCCTGCAATTGATATCCATCACAAACACGCTGAACAGCTTCTGGGCTCCAATAACTTCTAACATCTGCAAATAACTGAGGAGTGTTGGTTAACAAATGACCAAACATCATCGAGACAGCATTTAAATTATCATTCTCTGTTGCAAACACTATCGGTGGCCTTAATCCATTCCAATCGAAAGAAGAATTTAAGATAGCCTCCATGAAATCGCCATTTGGGAAATGATCCGTCCATTGTCTTTGTCCCTGAAATCCAGCAATCAGTGCATGATGTCCTTCCGCTTCTTCCTCATATCCCATTTCCTTTAATAGAGGATTTCCCCTCATTAAATCTCTAGCAATCAAAGTCATCTTAATAACAAAATTCCAGTCACTCTGTTTTTGTTCTTCTGATCTTTGATTTTTAGGGTTATTTTTATCTTCACCTTGGGCGCAATTCTCTGCAACCCATTTTCTCGCTTTTTCAAATTCATTCTTATCATAAATTCCTTGTTCAATTCTTCTTATGAATTCAGTCATATCAATAAATTCATTTCTCATCCCTAAATATTTTTGAAAAAAATCTGTTTGGACATGAGATCCTAATATTCCCATTGATACTGTTCCCATTGCAAGATAGGACTTATCTTTCATCATACCTACTGCCAATCCAGCCCTTGCAAAAAGCAATAACTTCTTTTGTACATCTACAGGGATCGAATGATCATCAACATCTTGCACTTCTTCCCCATATATACCAAATGCTGGTATTCCAAGTTGATTATGTGCTGCTAAAGCTGCAGCTAAATAAACACTGCCTGGTCTTTCAGTACCATTAAATCCCCAAATCGCTTTTGGCCGTGCAGGATCCATATCAATCGTTTCAGACCCATAAGCCCAAGATGGTGTTACACTGATCGTTAAAGTTACGTTATTTTTCTTAAACTTTTCCTCACACTTATTCGCCTCTGCCACACCACCTATTGTCGTATCTGCTATCACACACTCTACAGTCTCTCCGTCTGGATAGTGAATATGCTCTTTTAAAAAGTCGACTAGCGAATGAGCCATCTTCATTGTTTTTGCTTCTAACGATTCCCTAATCCCTCTTCTTCTCCCATCGAGTATCGGCCTAATCCCGATTTTTGGTTTCCATTCGTAAATATTATTCACCTAAATACTCCTTTCAAGCTTGTATATCGTTTCTATGCATATACTCAATAAAAGCTCATTTGTTGTTAATGAATAAATTGAAATAACTCTTCTTTGCTCGGCATACCGTTTTGGGCACCTTTTTTCAATGTGGAAAGTGCAGCTGCAGCGTTGGCAAAATGACAAGCCTCAACCAATGGATGCTGTTTTGCAATAAAATAGGCAAAAGCACCGTTAAAAGTATCACCAGCACCTGTGGTATCAACTGGTTGTATTTGATATGCAGGAATGTGAACTTTCTCACCATTTTCAACTACATATACCCCATCCTTACCTGCTGTTACAATCAACTTGTTTTCCAATCCGGCTACATGTTGTACTTTAATCGATTTTTCTTCAATTGAGTTTGGTGTTAAATAAGTAACCTTTTCTAATAGATTACTAGAAAGATCTGCTGCTGGAGCAGGGTTTAAGATAAAAGGAATGTCATACTCTTTACATATTGTGGCTGTTTTCTCTACAGCTGCCATCGGAATCTCCAATTGTGAAACTACCAGATCACTCTCTTTCAATAGGTGCTTATGTTGTTCAACATAAGCACCATTCACGCTATGATTAGCCCCTGGTATAAAAATAATGCTATTGTCTCCATCAGCTAGTGTAATAAATGCAACACCAGTAGCCATGGATGGTTCCACTTTAATTCCCTTTACATCTATCTTTTCATTCCTGAGATATTCTATTAATATTTTCCCATATTCATCATCACCAATTTTTCCAATAAAATTTACTTTTGCACCTAGACGCGCCATTGCAATTGCCTGATTGGCACCTTTTCCACCTGAAAAATGATGATAGGAACTACCCTTAATGGTTTCCCCTTTATCAGGACGACGTTCCAATTCAATGGAAATATCCATATTAATACTTCCAAGGACCGTTATAACAGGCTCTCTATTCATAGTTCTCAACCTTCCGTGTCTTGATAAAATTAATTCAATAAATTTTCCGGTTGTGCCCCATTCTTCACATCAATAATCGCTTTTGCCGTCAATAAACTTACATTATGATACACCTCAAATGTCTCTGCAGCTGTATGTGGTGTGGTTATTACATTATCTAGCTCAAATAGTGGATTCTCCTTATTCGTAGGCTCTTCCTCATATACATCAATAGCAGCTGCGGTCAAGCTACCCGATTTTAACGCTCGATATAATGCTTTCTCATCTACTAAAGACCCTCTTGATGTGTTAACAAAATAAGAACCTTGTTTCATTTTGGTAAATTTATTATCATCCATAAAATGGTGCGTTTCTTCTAATAATGGTAAATGCATGCTGACTATATCACATTTTTCAAGTATCTCTTCATATGGAACGATTTGAACATTTAATTCTCTGGCAATTTGTTCATTTGGATATTTGTCATATGCATAGATATCCACATCAAAGCCTTGTAATTTTCTTGCTACACTTTGAGCGATATTACCAAATCCTAATAAACCAACACTTCTGTTTTGGAGCTCATTTCCTACGAACCGTTCCCAATTACCTTTTCTCGTAGACTCATGTAGATTTGGCGTATTTCGTAATGCATTTAAAATAAAATTAATCGTAAGCTCTGCTACAGCATTTGAATTTAACCTTGGTGCATTAGTTACTCTAATTCCATGTTCTTTTGCTTTATCGAGATCAATATTATCTACTCCTACACCAAATCTTGAAATAATCTTTAGTTTTGGTGCAATGGCAAACACAGCTTCATTCCATGTATCTACTCCTGCTACAACAGCTTCTATATCTGTTACAATTTCCTTTAATTCATCGAATGTCATCGGGCGATCATGGGGATTTTCCATTACTTCGAATCCATTATTCTCAAGTAATTGCTTTGCTTCTTCGCATAATATTGAGTAATTTGTTGCTGTCACTAGTACTTTCATTCTCTTATCCTCCTTGATTAAGGTAATAATAGATTGATTTGCGGTAAAAAGGTTACGATCATAAGTGCTAATACCATTAAGAAAAACATTGGAACAATCGCTTTACTTAAATCCCATATAGATAACCGCGAAATACCAATCCCTACAAATAAACTCCCTCCTATTGGTGGTGTAATCAAGGCAATTGCTAGATTTACAACAAGAATAATACCAAAATGAATTGGATCGACACCGATCTCCAATGCAACAGGTAATAATATTGGAGTAAGAATAATAATAGAAGCAATGACATCCATGAAAGTACCAACAAATAAGAGGAAAAGATTGATTAAAATTAATAATATAATTGGATTATCTGAAATACTTGTTATCGCAGACGCTACTATTTCAGGTATATTTTCAATAGATAGGATTCTTCCAAAAAATGTTGCCGTACCTGTAATAATTAAAATAACAGCTGTTGTTAATGCTGAATTTCTAAAGACATTGTATAATTTCTTTAGATCCAACTCCCGATACACAAACACACCAATAATCAAACCGTAAACTGTTGCAACAACAGCTGCTTCAGTTGGAGTAAACACCCCACCGTAAATACCACCAAGGATAATTACAGGCATAGCTAATGACCAAGCAGCCTCTTTGAATTCATTCCATAATCTCTGGAAAGAAAATGATTGAATATCCTTTTCATAGTTATGGAATTTTGCATAGAAGTAACTATACAAAATGAGCAATAACCCAACAATTAATCCAGGAATAATTCCTGCCATAAACATATCTCCAATAGAAGCCGAAGCTGAGACACCATAAATCACCATAGGAATACTTGGAGGAATGATTACACCGATTGTACCAGCTGCTACTATTATAGCTGTTGCAAATTTCTTATCATAACCTTGTTTAACCATCAGTGGGATAACCATTCCACCAATAGCTGCAACAGTAGCAGGACCTGATCCCGAAATCGCTGCAAAGAAGATACATGTAATAACTGTTGCAATAGCTAATCCTCCAGTAATATTGCCAACAAATATTTTCGCAAAATCAAATAGTCTCTTTGAAATACCACCTTGTCCCATTACTTCACCTGCTAGTATATAAAAGGGTATTGCCATTAAGGGAAAGGAATCGGCTGATGTCACTAACCCTTGCACTAAATATTGGGGCGATACCGAACCACTGTAAAAAATGGTAACTAGACAAGCTAATCCAAGTGAAAATCCGATTGGAACTCTTACAATCATAAAAAAAATAAACGAAACAAATAATAGTAAAGCAGTCATTTCTTATCCCCCCTTTTAGAACAAATCCTCTTGCAGTTCTGTAACATCTCCATTCTTGAATACATATACCATGTTTTGAATCACTCTTAGGATAGTCAAAGCCATCCCAACTGGAACAGATAGATAAACATAAGCCATATTGATTCTCATCGCTGCACTTTTTTGTCCAAAACTCACAATTTGTTCAATCATGAAATAGCTATAATAAATGACTACGATTGCAAAAATTCCAACTAGTATATAAGAAGCAACAAGCATTACTTTCTTAACTGGAATTGGTACAATGTCATAAACAACATCTAAGCATATATGTCTTGACCTTTTTACACCATAAGCAATGCCAATATAAATAAGCCAAATAAAGCAATATCTTGCTAATTCTTCAGACCATGCCAAAGAATTATCAAAGATAAAACGCATACAAATTTGCAATGTAATAGAAGACAAGGACACTACAAGTAACAGAACTAGCATCCATTCTTCAATGTGTTGGTTTAATTTCTTCATTATGGTCATGTTTAGACCTCCTACTTAGACTTGCATGATATCATTTGTTATTTTCTATCCTCATACACACTATTTTTTACTAAGGGATAGGAAGATGTTACAATCCTCCCTCCCTGACTTACTATTTATTACGAGAAGCGCCTAAGAATGTATCCACTACTTCGGCACCGATCTGATCTTTGAATTCTTCATAAACAGGTAATGTGATTTCTTGCATCTCTTCCAATTGCTCCTGTGAAAACTCATACACTTCCATACCCTGCTCTTCTAATTCTTGTCTAGCTGTTACTTCTTCCTCTTGTGCTAATTCACGGTTATGTTCAATAGCTGCTTGAATAGCATTATCGAAAATAGTTCGTAGGTCATCTGGAAGACTATCATAGAATTCTTTGTTGGTAATAATAACATTAGGTGCATATACATGGTTCGTTACGGTCAAGTAGTCTTGTACTTCAAAAAATTTATTAGCAAGAATAAGTCCAAATGGATTTTCTTGTCCATCCACTGTGCCTTGTTGTAATGCGGAATATAATTCGCCAAAAGCCATAGGAGTTGGATTAGCCCCAAGCAATTCCCATGCTCTTATATGTGTTTGGTTTTGCATTGTTCGAATCGATAATCCTTCAAAATCCTCAACAGATTCAATTGGCTGAACATTATTAGTAACATTTCTGAATCCGTTTTCGAAATAACCAAGCCCTTTAAAACCTGAACTCTCTAAACCATCTAATATCATTTGACCAGGTTCCCCGTCTAACACTTCATATGCTATTTCACGATTAGTGAATAAAAATGGCATGTCCAAAATGGCTACAGACTCGTTAAATCCTCCAAGTGCTGCAGGTGAAGGTGATGCTAAATGCACTTCCCCCATTTGCATTGCTTCAATAATTTCTCTATCTTCTCCAAGTTCACCAGCTACATTCAAATCTACCTTAAATCTTCCATCCGATTTTTCCTCAAGTTCTTCTTTTATAAAGTTAAAGGTTTTAGTTAAAGAATGTTCTGGCCCTACAGCTCCACCAGCTATTCTAACTGTATATTGCTCTTTGTCACTATCTCCACTAGATTTATTAGCGCCACATCCAACAATCATCAACACTAAGCCCATTAATAACAAACCTTGCAATATTTTTTTCATTTTTACCCCTCTTTCTTTTTAACTAGTTTAATGTTAGGAACTCATTATCAATTTGTTCTAATTCTTTCTTTAATTGTGTAAAATCTTTGTCCTCGATATCAAGATGAGGAGCCTTCATCACACCAGCATCTATGCCTCGTAATTGCAACGCTTTTTTGAAGTAAGACATGTTACTACCATTTTTCAATGCATCACAATATTTAGTTGCGACTCGCTGTATTTTTTTCGCCTTTTCGAGTTCTCCATTCTTAAAAGCATCATAGAGTGCCACAAACGGTTCAGGATACACTCCTGAAATTCCTGATACTGTACCTTCACAACCTAATGCTAAAGCAGGTAAAAACAGATGATCTGGTCCAAAGACAACATCAAAGTCACCATTATTTACTTCTAAATACTTACTTGTCAGAGTAAAATCAGGATAACTATATTTAATTCCAATAATGTTTTTACACTGTGCCACGATTTTCTTAACTATTTCAATATTTAATTCATTAGCTGCACATTGTGGAATACTATACAAATAAATTGGAAAATCTTCTGGTAAACTTTTTGAAATTTTGACATAGAACTCCTCTGTTTCTCGGTTATTTACACTGAAATAAATTGGAGTGACAACACCTATCCCATCTGCACCAATATTATGTGCATGTTGTGCTAATTCCAAAATATTTTCGAAATGAATATCACCAACGTGAATATATACGGTTACTCTATTTTTCGCTGTTTTGACTACTGTTTCTGCGATTGCCTTTCGTTCTTCGACAGTTAGTTTCAGCATTTCTCCTGTTGTTCCAAGAGGATATAAACAATGCACTCCTTTTTCAATTAGAAACTCTGTTAAATTTGCCAATTTCTCAAGGTTAACGCTTCCATCTTTGTTAAATGGGGTTACCATCGCAGTTGTTACACCATATAGTTTTTTCATTCAAATTCTCCCTCTATTGTTTGTCAATTTTCTGTCTTGATAACTTATTCCTGCTCGTCTAGTAGGGTAAATCACCTCCTTAATAAGAATATGTTTACATTCATACCTTAAAGTTTAGCTAAAACGTTATAGCTTTTAAGACAAAAAACTAGCAACTTGCTAGTTTGTCGCAATTAGCAACTTTTTCTTTCGATTATTTTTGTTTCAAATCTTTCATTGCTTGGTGTCGAAATTGTTTGATTAATTTGTCCCATTAACTGTTTTACGCAAGCATTTGCCATTTCTTCTACAGGTAAATGTACGGTCGTTAGTGCTGGTGTCGTAAATGGTGTTTGCTCATCATTATCATGGCCAATGATCTTCAAGTCGTCTGGTATACGTACACCATACTCATGACATGCACTGATTGCACCTACCGCCATTGGATCACTTAGGAAAAAAAGTGCTTCAGGTAGTGGGTATGAAGCTTTTATTAATGCTTCCATAGCTTCATAGCCGCCTTTTTCACTGAAGTCACCATTTTTAATTATCGTATTATCCATCCCTAACGTCTCTATGCCTTCTATAAATCCTTGGCTTCTTCGTGCAACAGCCTGTGACGATAGGTTCGGTATAACCATTCCTACTTTCTTTATGCCTTTTATGTGTAGAAAGCTGGCAACATCTAAACCTGTTTTTTTACTATCAACATTTACAGTACTATACTTGTCAGAATGCCTTTGGTATAAAACAATTGGAACCTTAAGATTCGCATTATCTAAATATTGCAAATCCTTGTCTGATGCATTTGCAATAATAGCACCATTATATTTATTTCCTGTTCGTAAGCTTTCTAGCTCACTCAGTTTTCCATTTTCATAAGGCTGTATTAATATTTCAAACTGGTTGCTTTTAAATAATGTCTTATGTTGAAGACCTTGAAGGAACCTACTTATTAATGATGCTCTTGTGTCCAATGTCCATAAAATCGTGATAAAAGGGATATTAATTGCTTCACTATTTCTTAAACGCCTTGCTGATATACTGGGGAGATAACCTAAATCTTTTGCGATTTTAAGTATTTTTTCCTGCGTTTTTATCGATATCCTCATTTGATCACCTTTTCCATTCAGAACAAAGGAAACGGTACCTGGTGAAACTTTAGCTTTTTCAGCTATTTCTCGTATTGTAGCCATCTTACGTATCTCCCAAAAATATTTTAGATTTCTTGCTAAATCGTTATAGCATTCTTTCTGTCTATCAATTTACTATATCTTTTTTGCTTTGTCAACGCTTCCAAGATAATTTTTTTGAGATACCAGAATTAGGTACTTTCTCTAATCGAATTACTTTCTATTTTAGATTGCAAATAAACAACTTCTATTATTTATTCCTATACTTTTTATTATGGACGATAAAGATAATTTGAACGATTTTATTGTATAGCATCCCCAAAAATATTTTGTGCATTATTTTTACAAAGTAAGCTACCATCAATGGGGTGTTTTCTTTATCCCCTACTGATTTGTTAGAGAAACCTATCAGGATGTTTAGCATCTGTGTTTCTTGAAGACACTTTCTTTGGACCTCTAGAATCTTGAGTGAGGGTCTTACAGACGCTTAGTCTCTACGATAAATAAATTTTGCCTATTTGCTTCCATTCTCCCGTCTAACATGATTCAATAAGAGATAGAACATCCCATTTACAACTAAAGGGGGCAAACGGATGAGCAATATACTATTCGATATTCCAGCCAATACCTATAAAACATTGAGCGAAACAGAAAAATATTTACTAGAATATATTCACAATCATCTAGATGAGATCTCTTCTATGTCGATCGTCAAGCTTAGCGAACATGCGAATGTATCCACTGCCACGATTGTTCGATTAATGAAAAAAATTGGGTATGATGGCTACACTTCCTTTAAATATAGCCTGAAAGAAAAAGTAAAACTTTCTGATGAGAATAATGAAATGGAAAATATCGATCAAAAAATTAAACAAGCCATCCAAAAAAATGAGCATGAAGTAAGCAAGACGATACAATTACAAAGTATTGGACAAATTGAAGATGCCGTTCAAAAGATCCATGATGCGGAGAAAATTTTCGTATTTGGTCGTGGGTTCTCTGAAATGATTGCAAAGGAAATGACGATCAAACTACAGCTGATGGGGAAAAATTGTGAGGAACATACTGACCCGAATATCATTCGAATTAAATCAAGAAGCATCCAAGCCAATGAAATAGCTATCTTTGTTTCTCTAAATGGCGAAACAGAGGAACTAGTAGAGGCTTGTAAAAACTTAAATATTAGACAAATTACCACCATCACCCTCACGACAAGAATGGAATCAAGTCTCGGACAGATGTCAGAAATGACGTTTGTTGGCTATAAAGGAACCCAGTCCTATTTTCCAGATTATGAAGTCCGTTCTCGTCTACCTTTGAGTGTTATTTCCAGAATATTATTAGACGCATATGCAATACGAATGCTATAAAGCTTGGCAAATACGCCAAGTTTTTTTCTTTTACAACAAGCGAAAACCTTTACATATCCTGAAAACATTTACAACATATCCTGTGCCATAATGAAATTAACAAGACAACAAGGTAGGTGAGCACATGATATATACACTAACACCAAACCCAGCCATAGATCTCTATGTAGGATTAGACCAATTAACCCCTGAAGTTGTGAATCGGACATATGAAGAAGATTATCAGCCAAATGGGAAAGCGATTAATGTATCGATTATGCTGAGCAAGCTAGGAATTACCAATACGGCCATGGGCTTTATCGGTGGATTCTCTGGAAAATTTATTGAACAAGAATTAAAGAAATTGTCGATTCACACATCCATGGTCGATGTCGAGGGCATTACGAGAATAAATGTATTCGCTAATGCAGATCGAGAATACAAAATTGTGAATAAAGGACCACTAATATCCAAAGAAAAAAAGGCAGAGATGCTTGAAAAAATTGAACAAATACCAGCAAATAGCACACTATTCGTCTCAGGTAGCTTACCGAGAGGAATCCAGGATGAGTTTTACATTCATCTCGCAAAAATATGTCACCACAAAAAAATTAAGTTGATTTTAGATATTAGTTCCCATGCTTTACTAGAATGCTTGAAATACAAACCATTTCTAATCAAACCGAATGAGGACGAGCTAGCATCTTTCTTTCAATTATCAACAGCTGATCTTTACTCAGAAAAAATCATCGAGCTAAGTCAAGAACTTTTAGACAGGGGAGCTCAGCAAGTACTCGTTTCACGAGGGGAAAAAGGAGCGATCTATACTTCTCCTCACCACACGTTAAAAGTGAGTTCCGCAAACGGACAAGTAGTAAATACGGCTTGTGCTGGGGATGCTATGCTAAGTACTTTCATTGGAAAATTAGAACAAAATCACTCACTGGAAGACGCGTTAATCTATTCCTCTGCTGCAGGAGCAGCTACAGCTTTTAGTAAAGGACTTTGTAGCCTTTCACATATTCAAGCACTTATTCCAGCTATTCAATTAGAGAAAATAAAGGAGGAGAGTTTTGATGGCACCTATTAAAATTGTTGCAGCAACAGGTTGTCCCACAGGTATAGCACATACCTTTATGGCAGAAGAAGCATTGAAGAAAGCCGCAAGCAAGCTTGGAGTAGAAATTAAGGTAGAAACACATGGACAAGTTGGGGTAGAAAATGAACTTACCAAAAAAGATATTGCTGAAGCGGATGGCGTTATTCTTGCAGCGGACAAAGATGTGTATGCCTACCGTTTCCATGGAAAGCCAACCGTAGAAGTATCTGTCGCAAAAGGAATACATGAAGCAGAAGAGCTCATTCAAACCATCATTGATGGAAAAGCAACAGTATATAAAGCGAAGAAAAGTGACACTTCTGATGAGGAAGAGAAAGAAGCATCAGAAAAAGGTAATAATAATTTTGCTCATTCTATTTACAAGCACCTCATGAACGGTGTCTCTCATATGCTTCCATTTGTGGTTGGAGGCGGGGTCCTAATTGCCATATCCTTTTTATTTGGAATCCATTCCGCTAATCCAGATCATGAAAGCTATCATCCGATCGCAGCCATGTTAAATGATATTGGAAGTCTTGGCTTTCAAATGATGGTACCGATCTTGGCTGCCTTTATCGCGGAATCGATTGCCAAAAGACCAGGGATGGTCGTTGGTTTTATCGGTGGGCTAATAGCAAGTAATGGGGGAGCCGGATTTTTAGGCGGTATTGCAGCTGGTTTCATCGGTGGCTTCATTATCGTATTACTCGGTAAACTACTTGAAAAAATGCCGAAATCACTCAATGGATTAAAATCGATCTTTTTATATCCTTTAATTGGTATCCTGTTCGTCGGTGTGATCATGACATTGTTAGTAGAGCCAATGACCGCAATTAATGAAGGTATGATCTCTTTCTTAAGTAATTTCCAGAATGCCAACCCTATTCTACTCGGTATCATTGTGGGCTCCATGAGTGCCTTCGATATGGGTGGACCAGTTAATAAAGCTGCTTATGTAACAGGCACTGCTTTACTAGGCGAAGGAAATTATTACTTTATGGCAGGCGTTTCTGCTGCGTGTATTACACCACCGCTGATTACAGCATTTGCCACATTATTTTTCAAAAAATACTTTAACCAAGCAGAGCGCAATGCCGGTGGAGTCAACTTTATCCTTGGATCCACTCACATTACAGAAGGAGCGATCCCATTTGCAGCAAAGAATCCAATTGTGGTCATTCCCATCTTAATGATTGGCTCTTCTGTATCAGCTATTTTGACCTATATGATGAAAATCCAAGTACCAGCACCACATGGTGGATTCCTCGTATTACCTGTTGTGACAGGGGCAATACAATGGATAATCGCTATATTAATCGGCTCACTAGTTGGAGCATTCCTCTACGGCTTCTATAAGAAGCGTAGTTATTCAAAAGATCAACAATCGAAAGGAAGTGAAAACGATGGACAGCAAATTGCTTAATAAAAATCAAATCAAAATAAAACAACCGCTTACGACACAGAAGGAAGTATTCCAACAGATTGCAGCAATCGCTGTAGATCAAGGAATCACATCTGACCCTGATGAAGTTATTGATGGATTATTGAAGCGTGAGCAAGAAGGTACAACGGGCTTTCAAGACGGATTTGCGATTCCTCATGTACAGGTAGATGCGATTAAACGCCCAGCTATCATCATCGTATCTTCGAATTCTGGAGTAGAATGGAACGCACTAGATGGAAAGCCTGCATCCTTTTTCATCTCGCTATTAGTTCCCAAAAAGGAAGCAGGTACTACTCATCTTCAAGCACTTGCCTCTATTTCGAGAATGTTGATTCACAAAGAAAAACGTGAAGTGCTCGCAAGTGCCGAAAACACGACAACCGTAATGGAAGAGCTCGCAGGGGCGTTCGCATAAAATTTCAGTTAAGGAGAGATTCAAATGACACTCGTATCATCCACACCAATGCTAAAAGAAGCGAGAAAATCTGGTTATGGAATCGTCGCTTTTAATATCCACTCATTCGATATGCTTTACTCGGTCGCAGAAGCAGCAGCAGAGCTTGATGCACCAGTCATTATTCAAACAACTGTTGGCACTGTTCAAAATCTAGGACCAGATAGTATTGTAAAAACAGCACGTGCTGCTGCAGAAAAATTTCATGTTCCAATGGCACTTCATTTGGACCATTGCACGGATTTAGATGTTATCATCCAATGTATTCGCGCAGGCTACACCTCTGTCATGATTGATGCTTCGATGCATCCATTTGAAGAAAATATCCGTCTTACCAATCAAGTAATGGATATTGCCAAATATATCGATGTGAATGTTGAGGCAGAACTAGGGAAAGTTGGTGGTGTAGAAGATAATATCGTTGTCTCCGATAAAGATGCTGAAAAGGCGGTACCAGCTGAATGTAAAGAATTTATAGAACGGACCAGTGTACCAACCTTAGCCCCTGCGATTGGAACAGCACACGGAATTTACAGTGGTGATCCCGATATCGACTTTGACCGTATAGCGGAAATCGCCAGCCTCGTCGATGAACCACTTGTTCTACATGGTGGGTCTGCTATACCTGAAGATGATGTAAAGCAATGTATAGCATTAGGGATGGCAAAAATGAATGTCTCAACAGAATTAAAAAATGCCTACTCAGAAGCGATTAAAGAACACTTTCTAGAAGCACCAGATTCATTGGATCCTAGAAAGTATCTAGCAAAAGCCAAAGATGTTGCGAAAGAACTCGCAAAAAGTAAAATGATCCTAGTAGGTTGTGCCGGAAAAGCACCTGAGATAAAGGAAAAGGTTTATTCGAATCCATATATAGTAGATTCATTACGAGGGTAAAAGAAGCCGTTCAAAAAGTTCCATATTATCCTAACACGAATATTTTGTTAATTTCCTAGATAAAGAAAAATAAGTGGGGTAAGTCCCCTTCTATCCTTCAATTTTATCCAGCAAAAAAGAGGCTGCACCTCAAAAGCCGTTGTTCACCAACATTTTAGGGCAGCCTCTTTCTTTAATCACTAGATATCATCTTCCTACACTAACTTTAAAATCTTCATCCTTTTTTATATTTAATTCAACTGCTCAGCAAAAGCTTCGGCTCCTTCCATTAATACTTCTTTTGCATCTGCTGTAATATACTTCTGCATCGATGGCTTGTCGATTTGAGTCAAATACTTTTCGATAAACTTGAGGGCTTGATCTTTTGAATCTTTCTCATAATGATGAACCGCTTGTTTATACGTGTTGATCAATTGCTTTGCTAATGGGCCTTTTAAATCACCCGACTCTATATAGCTATCCATTAATTCTTGGAGATAAGTTGGATTTTTCGGTAAACTTTGAAGTGTAAAGTAGTCAAAATCAGCATTAATATCTCCAGCAAAAGTTGAAGTACCGTAAAATCCTACTTTTATATTTTCTAATGAAATCGCCACTGGGTCTGCTGCTTGTACCCATTCTGTTCCATTCCAATAATAAGAAGTCACTTGATCATCTATTTTTTCTAACTTCAAATAAATAGTGTCTGTTTCAGGGTGTGCCACCATGTTATCAGGCTTAGAATACGTACCATCTTCTTCTTTAGCTGTCTCAATACTGTAACCATCTGTAGTACTAGTATCCCAAACATGCCCTAACCGGACATAGTTATCTTCATCTTCCCAAATATACAAGCCTGCTTGTTGATGATTTTGGCGAATCGGTGCAGTAACCTTCGTAGTAATTTCAAAATCACCATCAGGAGCATCTCTTAAAAAGAGATTTTTCAAAGAATTGGAGGCTTCGTGAGAATCACCTTCTGATGTTAAAATTCTTAACTTACCAGGTACATCTGTTAAGCTCCATTTGTCTTCCACTTC
Source organism: Gracilibacillus sp. JCM 18860 (assembly GCF_055395245.1). Lineage (NCBI taxonomy): Bacteria > Bacillati > Bacillota > Bacilli > Caryophanales > Bacillaceae > Gracilibacillus > Gracilibacillus sp. JCM 18860. Next base: position 3,380,063 of record NZ_AP043868.1, on the reverse strand, counting down.
TCTATGAATAGACCATTCTTCGGCTAAAGTATCACTATCAAAATGGTCTACTATTGCGCCTGAAGCAATTGGAGGATTTACCTGATCTTTAAATTGTTCAATTTCTTTTTCTAGAGCCTCTATTGCTTCTTGGAGGAGTTGATCGGAATCTTCATTTTGTTCTAAAAATTCCTGTGCACTATCGATTGCTGATTTTAATGCCTCTACTACAGCTTGACCATATTGTCCTGGTTCTTCACCTATTTCCGCATTTTCAAGTAATTCTTGGGCTTTACCGATTAGCTTTTCTAAGTCACTATTCTCAACTATACCAATTAAACTTCTATGAGCTTCACGCAATTTGTCAAAGTTAGCCTTTTTGACTTTTCTATCGTAGCTAAGTAAACCGTTAATTTCAATCTCCACGTCTGTTATTTGTGTGTAGACAGCTGCACTTAGTCCAGGATCTTCTTTCAATTTTTTAATACCATCAATTAACCCGAGGTAGCGGTTAGTCAATTCCTCTTTACTGCCTTGCATTTCATAATTAAAAACATTGCCACTCCACTCATTGCCAGGAACCTGTAATCCAAGACCACCGTACTCACCTAGTACAGCAATACGATCCTCGGTAGGTGTTGGAGAATCTGGCCCTACATATGCATGGAAGTCAATCACATCACCTGCACCTACATCAGTCCATCCACTAGCATTAGATACAAGTCGAGTTGGATCTAACTCTTCTACCCAATTAGTAATTCTTTCTGTATCATATTGTCCCCATCCTTCATTAAATACAGTCCATAAGTATAATGAAGGAGAGTTATAGTGCTCGTTAATCATTTCTTCAAACTCTTGCTCAAATTGTGCAGCAACTTCCGGTGATGGATCAGAATCAAACATACTCGGCATGTCTTGCCAAACTAACATTCCCATTTTATCCGCCCAGTAATGGAAACGTTGTGGTTCTAGCTTGGCATGTTTACGAATCATGTTAAATCCGAGTGATTTTGCTTGCTCAATATCAAATTTTAACGCTTCATCTGTTGGTGCCGTATAAATTCCAGCTGGCCAATAACCTTGATCAAGTGGTCCCATTTGAAATACGAATTCACCATTCAGTAAAGGACGCAGTGTTCCGTCAACCATCCCTGTTGAGATTTCTCTCATACCAAAGTAACTAGATACTTGATCAATAATCGTATCTCCATCCTTCAACCGCACTTCCAAATCATACAAAAACGGATCTGTAGTTGACCATAATCTAGGATCAGGTACTGGCAATTGAATGTTTTCTCCAACAGCACCTGTTACTCTGCCAACTTCTTCCCCTTCCTTCAGTGCGATAGCTTCCACTTCTAAATCGGTATTTTCGGTTGCGTTCACTTGTAATTCTAAGTTTTCATGATGAATTTCTGGTGTCATTTTTAAGTTGTTAATATGCGCGTCACTAACAGGCTCTAACCAGACTGTTTGCCATATACCTGAAACAGATGTATAAAAAATCCCGCCAGGATTTAATCGTTGTTTCCCAAGTGCTTGACTCATTGAAGTCGAGTCTTTCACTTCGACTATCAATTCATTTTCTCCTTCTACTAAATAATCACTAATATTAAAGCTGAATGCATCATATCCACCTTTATGTGTGCCTACTTCATTGCCATTTACATAAACATTTGTTTCCCAATCAACCGCACCAAAATGTAGTAAGACGTCATCGCCAGACCAACCTTTAGGGATCGTAAAATGCCGTTTATACCACATATGCTCCTCATGTCTTTCCACACCTGATAATTTGGACTCAACAGCAAATGGTACCAGAATTGTTTCATCCAAGGTTTGCCCAGTTGGAACGGTATCATCAGCCAATGCTGATTCAAACTGCCATTCACCATTTAAATTCATCCAATCATCTCTAACCATCTGTGGTCTTGGATATTCCGGCAATACGTTATCTGGATCGACATCTTCTGCCCATGGTGAAGCAATAATATACTCAGAATTATTGATAGCAAATGTTGTAAAACTTTCAATTGCGTCTCCTTCTGCGGTTGTAATTGGGCCATTTCCATCATAAGATACATATAGGTAGTCATTATCTTTTGCAGTAATTGGGTGATCTAGTTCCAAAATAACTGTGGAAGGATCATCCTCTTTTCTTTCAGCGTGAACCACGTTCTTATTACCTATTGTTGAAAAATAACTGGAAGTTTCATCAGGTAATTCATTTAAAGCGCTTTCAAATCTTAATGAAACTTGCATTCCATCTGTGGAAATAACCCCATTATTAGGACCTGGTACAGAGTAGTCCTCTGGCAAGTATAGGTTTTGAATAGGAATCACTTCTTTTGGCTGTGAATCACTCGACCAGCTTAACTTTAAATTAGAACCACCCATGTCTTCAAAATACTCAATTTTAATATCGTACATTTTGCCCGCTTCTAATGAAATGGGAGTGCTTTTCTGTTCATTATCCCAATCATTCACCCAGTGGTCGATTACTAGTTCATTGTCTATCCATAAGCGAAAGCCATTATCCCCTATCATTGAAAAGGTATAATCTTCAGTGAACTCTGCCTTTAGTTGGCCTGTCCACCTAACAGATACATCATCAGCTTGTCCTGTTAATTCTTCTAATAATGACTCTAAATCACTAAAGTTGATATTTGGTGTCACAACTGTTTCTTTTTTCTCATCGAAATCAAATGCGCCTGGTTCTGAACTAGTATAAAAATCTCCCTTTAAACCATTTTTTCTATCATTTTGTGAATCAGCTATTAATACGGAGAGTGGAAGCAAACACATAATCATGAGTAAAAAGACAATAATTAATTTCCTAGTCATTTTGGCATTCATAGAATCCTCCTCATAATCTAGTTAATACAAAGTGATCACACTCTTACACGAACTTCTTATTAAAAATTACACTTAGATCACCTCCTTTCATTATAATAGCAATCTTTGTACATCAAAAGGGATTAAATATCCAATTGATTCCTAGCAAGCGTTTCATTGTCAGGCTTGACTTTTATTTTTTTATTAAATTTCATCTCCTTTCTTCTCCTATTTAAGACAACAAGTCGCTGAAGAACGATAAATATAAAAAGTAAAAGGCCAACAGCTATTTTTGTCCACCATGAACTAAGTGTACCTTGGAACATGATGATCGTCTGAATAATACCCATGCTTAAGACTCCAAGCATAGGCCCTATTAGGTAACCAAATCCTCCCGTTAATAAGATCCCTCCTATCACACATGCTGCAATCGCATCCATTTCCATACCCAATAAATGCAAACCATATCCTGAAAGCATATAAATGGTAAAAACAAAGCCTCCTAGCGCGGAACAAAAACCTGAAAACATATATACTAAAATGGTGGTCTTCCTTACAGGAAGTCCCATTAACCTTGCAGAACTTATATTACCTCCAATAGCGTAAACATTCCTCCCGAACCTCGTATATTTGGCAATAAATGTAGCGATTATTACTAACATTAACGCCATAATGGCTCCAATAGATAGATAGCCTCCCCCGAAGACCGGTAATTTCACACTTGAAAAATAACTATATGTTTCGTTAGTAATTACAATACTTTCTGTACTAATCAGAAAACTAGCACCTCTAGCTAAAAACATACCAGCTAATGTGACAATCCAAGGATGCAAATCAAATTGGCTAATTAGATATCCCTGAAATCCGCCAAAAAGAACTCCAATGATAAGCGTAAAAGCAATAACTAAATAAGCATTGAATCCAATTTCTAACAGGGTAGCTGAAACCATACTGATAAACGCCACAAATGCTCCCACTGATAAGTCAATGCCACCAGTAATTATGACAAAAGCCATCCCAGTTGCCACAATAATAAGATAAGCATTATCAATAAATAAATTCAAAAAAACTTGAGTACTAAAGAAGCCAGTAAAAGAAAAAGATCCATATCCATATAACATTACAATTAATATAGTAGTTGCAACAATGAAAATATGTTTTTCTATCAATGCTAGGTCAAAAATCCTCATGTGTATGACACCTTCTTTTTGCCCAAATTTGTAAAGATTTTTCTAAATGATTCCGACTGCATTAAACACACCAAAATCACTACCAACGCCTTAACCACCATGACAATTTGCGGATTTACTCCAACCGAATAAATAGTAGTTGATAATGTTTGAATAAATAATGAACCAACTACTGTCCCACCTAAAAAATATCTTCCTCCACGCATTGACGTACCGCCAATTACAACGGCGAGTATTGCATCCAGCTCTATCCACAAACCAGCATTATTTGCATCCGCACTATTGACATTTGCGCTTAGGATAATCCCAGCGATCGCAGCACAAAGTCCACAAATCGTATAAACAATCAAAATAATTTTTTTTGGCTGAATTCCTGCAAATTTACTGGCGGTCATGTTGTTACCAATAGATTCAAGAAATAACCCCATTGCTGTCCGTTTCTTCAAGAAAATCATGATAAAAAAAATAAGGATGCCAATGTAAATAGGGAAAGGAAAACCTAACAAAAATCCAGTACCGATATAATCATAAATTGGGTCATTCGTTGTTAAGATTTGCCCACCAGTGATCAATTGAGCAATTCCTCTTCCAACTACGAGCAAAATTAGAGTTGCCACCATTGGCTGTATTTCAAATACTGACACAAGTAAACCATTCCAAAAACCGCAGACAGCCCCAACAATTAAAGCAACGATTAAAGCAAGCCAGATGTTTTGATGTTCCATAATTGCAACTGCCGTAGCACCTGATATTGCTAATACTGAACCAACTGAAATATCTATACCTTCTTTTGCAATAACTAGTGTCATTCCAATGGAGATTATCACAAGTGGTATCGAACGATTTAAAATATCAATAAGACTGCCAAATAAATGATTATTCTTTATTTCAATTACAAAAAAACCAGGATCTATAAACAGATTTAAAACAAGTAACAAAGCTAATGCTGTTAATGGCCAAAATATTTTTTGCCTAGAAAATTTAAATAGGTAGTACTTCATTTACAACATCTCCTTTAGCAATCATGTCCATAATCTTAGCCTCCGTCATCTCCTCCCCTTGTAATTCTCCAATTTTTTGACGGTCTCGTAAGATAATCACCCGATCACAACAAGCTATAGTTTCTTCAAGTTCAGCAGATATGAATAAAATGGTAATTCCCTCTTTTGCCAAATCAAAAATTAATTGTCTAATTTCTTGCTTAGAACCAACATCAATTCCTCTAGTGGGCTCATCTAAGATAAGTAAAGTTGGATTTGTAGCTAGCCATCTAGCAAGAATGACCTTTTGCTGATTTCCACCACTAAGATTATCAATGCGTTGTTCCATACTCGGTGTTTTTATTTTTAATAATTGGATATATTTATTAGCTATCCTTTCTTGCTCTTTCATAGAAATGTATTTTAATAATCCTTTTTTTGTTTGTAACCCTAAAATTATATTTTCACGTATGGTTAGATCATTAATTATTCCTTCTACTTTGCGATCTTCTGGGCAGAAGCTCAAACCTCGTTCAATTGATGATTTTGGGTTCAAAGATCGAATCCTATCATTATTTATATATACTACCCCTTGATCTAGCTTATCAATTCCAAAAATTAATTTAGCTAATTCGGTTCTACCAGACCCTAACAATCCAGCTAACCCTAATACTTCTCCCTTACGCAACTCTATATTTAATGGATTAATAGATCCTTTTCTTGCTAGATTAGTTCCGCGAAATAGCAAATCAGATGTTTTTAAATTTTTTATTTGTTTTTCTTTATGTTTAGAATTTTCATCCCATTCCCGTCCAATCATTTTTGATACTAAGTCTTTTCTGGGAAGCCGATTCATTTCATATTCTCCGATATATTGACCGTTTCTTAAAACCGTAATTCGATCGGATATTTCATAGACTTGCTCCAGAAAATGACTAACAAATATAATTCCCATTCCTTCCTCTTTCAAAGCTCTCATTACCTTAAATAATTGTTTTACTTCATTTTTATCCAGACTGGAAGTAGGTTCATCCAAAATTATGACACCATTAGACATATCTACAGCTCTTGCTATGGCTACCATTTGTTGAATGGCGGTAGAATACGAAGAAAGAACTTTAGTTACATCAATTTCTATATTCAGTCTTGTCGAAAGTAATTGCTCTGCTCTTGTATTAATTTCTTTCCAATTAATTCTTCCTTTTTTCTTTGGTTCCCTACCAATAAAAATATTTTCTGCTACAGTGAGGTTTTCACATAAATTAACCTCCTGATAAACTGCACTAATCCCCATGTTTTGAGCACTTTGGAGAGAATCAAAATCCATTTTTTCCTCTTTAAAAGAGATGGAGCCTTTATCCATTTTGTGCACCCCTGTAAGCACTTTAATTAGTGTAGATTTACCAGCACCGTTTTCTCCCATAAGAGAATGGATTTCACCTCGTTTTAGAGTGAATTTTACATTGGATAAAGCTTTAACGCCTGGAAAAAACTTAGATATTCCTTCTGCCCTTAATAAATATTCTGAATCCATGTAGAACACCTTCTTATTTGTGTGTTTTAACCTATTGCATAAAGTAAGAACAGGCTTGGTTAAAGTATAATTTTTTCCTGTAATTTTGTATTTAAAAATAAAAGTCTTTTTTTACACATTTCCGCTTAATAATTAAATACGATTAAAGGTATTAAGCCAGAAGGGCTAAGCTACAATTTACGAGTAGTGAAACGACGTGAGCAAAAAGGTGTTGAATGGGTTATAATGATAAACAAAATATCCCCGCTTCTCTTAGTGAAACGGGGATAGAATAGATTAATAAGTTATTTCAGACTTAACAGTAAACTAACTCAATAATTCCTTTTTTTTATTTCTTTTTTTGCTTCCTCTTGTGTAAAGGTTTCTTCCGATGTGATTATCCTCATTGGTATTTCTCTTCCATTTTTCAATTCTTTAGCCGCTTGCATAATTTGTGGTCCCAACAATGGATTACATTCCACAGTAAAATTTAATTTACCAGTACTTAGAGCTTTAAAGGCTTTATTGGTAGCATCTATAGAGATAATTTTTATATCACTTCCAGGTCGTAAACCATATTCCTCAATGGCTTCAATTGCTCCAATAGCCATGTCATCATTGTGCGAATATACAATATCAATTTTATTGCCAAACTGTTGTAACGCCTTTTCCATCATTTCTTTACCTTTCCCCAATGTGAAATCGCCTGTTAATGAATCTATTATACGAAGATTGTGATGGTTTTCTAGTACTTCTTTAAACCCTTGTTTTCTATCTGTTGCCGGAGCTGAATTCTTTGTACCCTCTAACTCAATAATATTTAGAGTTTCCTTACTTGATTCCACTTGATCCACTACCCATTGAGCAGCTCTTCTTCCTTCTTCAACAAAGTCTGATCCAATAAAAGATGTCCAAAGTGAATCATCTTGAACCTTTATTTCCCTGTCAGATAATATGACAGGGATCCCTGCATTTTTTGCTTCCTGTAATACTTCTTCCCAACCATGTTCTACCATGGGGGAAAATGCAATGACATCAACTTTTTGTTTAATGAACTCTCTAATTATTGCTATTTGTTTTTTTTGATTATTATTTGCATTTTTTAATTGAAGGTCTACGTTTTCATGATCAGCTGCTTTTATAATGGAATCTGTATTCGCTGTCCTCCATGCACTTTCATTCCCTACTTGTGCGAATCCTAGTGTAACTTTCCCGTCAGTGTCTAAATGGTCAGTTAACTCATTTCTCTTTAGATAAAAGTCCTTCACATTTTGAGAGGTTACTTCATGATTTCTTAATATTATTTTTTTCGGAATTTCTGAATCTTCTGCTAGGATACGAATAGCATATTGTACCGCTTGTTTCCCTCCTGTAGGAGTTATAAATGTTGTATCTATTTTCTTTTGATTTACAAGACGAAGTCCTCCATTTGGCTTATCAACGCCATCACTACCAATTATTTTAATATCGTCGATGTCTAACGAATCAAGTGCTTTATACACACCTAAAGCCATCGCATCATTGTGGGCATATATTAGATCAGGTTGATCAATACTTGTTTTTAGTAGTGCTTTTATTTTATCTTCTGCTTTATCCCTTTGCCAGTTAGCAACAAGTGTGTTAACAATTCTAATATTTTTCGTTTGATTTATTTTTTCTCTAAAACCACGACTCCTCTCTTCTGCTTGAACTGTACCCGTTAAGCCTTGAACCTCAACTACTTCGCCACCTTGATCGCCTAATAATTTTATAGTGGCATCAGCAGCCATTTCACCTATTAAATAATGGTCAGTGCCAATATAAAGTGTATAATTATAACCATCTACACCTCTTCCTAACACAATTACTGGGATTTCATTATATACGTTCGATATGACTGATGTCATTGCTATTGAATCTTCAACAGACACAATTAATAAATCAATACCATATCCCTTTAAACCATTAATATCATCAATTTGCTGTTGTGTATTTTGCGCTGCGTCAGTGTAAATTACTCTTATATTAGGATATTTTGCTGCTTCCTGTCGTAATTCTTCATTCATTGAAATTTGCCAGGGTTCTAGTAGATTAGGTTGTGATACTCCAATAACGTAATCGACTTCCGGCTCTGAATTAGAATTCGAATGATACATTTTGAAAGTTATAACTAATACTAAACATACCATAAGTGTTCCAAACAATATAATAGTAGTGATGTTTCTATTATTCATGTATTCTTTCCCCAGTACGATAAACAGTAGGTGAAAACCCAACCACCTTCTTAAAGGCAATGCAAAAATAATGTTGAGTACTATAACCAACCATTTCAGCTACTTCATATATTTTCAAATAAGGATCCTTCATTAAGGTTAAAGCTTTATTAATTCGTACGTTTGTAAGATATTGAACAAATGAGACACCCAGTTCATTTTTAATTTGTTTACTTAAGTATGTTGGATTCACTTGCACATGGTTTGCAACCTTTTGTAACGAAATAGATTGGCTATAATAGTGTTGATCAATATAATTTTTGGCTAATGCGACAATGGGTGTCATTTTATTTGCTGATTTTAAATCACTTATTATTTTTTTATATTCCTTAGGGAAACTCAAAAATGAAGTTAATAGGTATTCTCGGCAAGTAACAGCTTTTCCTAGAAAACGCTCTAATTCTAATACTATTTTTCGATTGATATCAAATAAAGTTTCTGTATCTATCTTTGGGATAAGTAAGACAATATGACCAGATTGGTCCTCAAACATTTCCTTTGATTCATATCCACTTAAAAGATCACTAATAATATTTTTTATTGAAAAACTTAATAAAGCATCACTCCAATTTTGCTCCATACTTCCTATGTTAATTTCTTTTATAACTTTAAATACCGATAATCCAGTATGCTTTGTTAAATCGATACCAAGTAGCTTTGCATGGTTCTTCATTTCTTCTTCTTGATAATGTCCACGACTCCAATTCAATAGAAATTTTTCCTTAAGAAGTTGTTTATTTCCTTCCAATTGTTTTTCACGGAGCCTATTCCTAGACTTTCTTTTCAAGATGTTAACAGCATCCTCAACTGTCCTCTTTAATTCCGTCTTCTTCACTGGTTTTAATATATAGTCTATTGTTCCCATTTTTATAGCTTTTTGGGCATAAATGAACTCATTGTAACCTGAAATAACAATAAAAACAGCATTAGGTAATATCGGACGTAATTTTTCCATTAATTCTAATCCATTTAAAAACGGCATGTTGATATCGATAAAAAGAATATCTGGTCTCAATTCTTTAGCTTTTTTTAACGCTTCTTCTCCATCTTCTGCTTCACCTATCACATTAATGGAATAAGCTTCCCAATTTAATGATTTTTTCAACCCTCGTCTAATAATACTTTCATCCTCGGCAATTAATAATTTCCACATTAATTAGCCCCCCTTGAAAGATTAAAATGGCTTAAGAGGAAGTATTGCAAAAATTGTTGTACCTCTTTTAAATTCACTATAAACTTCCAGGCCATAATCAGTTCCGTACGATAATTTGATTCTTTCGTTAACATTGAACAAACCATACCCCTTAGATTTAGAATCAATTTCCTTTAGATAATTATTAATCTCTCGTAATTTATCACTTTTCATCCCATTACCAGTATCATGAACTGTAAATAGTAGCTTCCCATCTTGAGTATCAATGTTAATTAGAATCTTCCCTTTTCCTTTCTTATTTCTTATACCATGGTAGATTGCATTCTCCACTAGAGGTTGTAATATAAGCTTTAAGACTTGAAAATCTTTTAAACTATCATCCATGTTTATCTCATACTCTAACTTTGATTCGTATCTAGTCATTTGTATAATAAGGTAGCTTTTAACGTGTTCAACTTCTTCTTCCACTGTAATAAATTCTTTTCCTTTATTTAAGCCTATACGAAAAAGTGTTGTTAGCGCATTCACTAATTCAGTTATCTTTGTAGCACGATATTCGTCCGCCATCCATTGGATAGTATCTAACGTATTATATAAAAAATGTGGTTTGATTTGCGCTTGTAAGATTTCTAACTCTGCTTCTCGCTTCTTTTTTTGTTCTTTATAAACTAATTCGATTAAACGTTCAATTTCATCAATCATTTTATTGTAACTCTTACCTAGTTGTCCTATTTCATCTGTATATTTAGAATGGAATCGTAAATCAAATCTCCCTTCTTCCACATTTCCCATTAATGTTTTCAATTTATTAACCGGTTTTGTAATCATATTTGCAAAAAACAAGGAAAACATAGATCCCACCACCAAAGTAATTAAAGCGATTACAAAAGTGAGTTTCTGAACCTCTGAAACTACTTTAGTTGTTTCATCTAGAGAAAAAACACCTGCTACTTTCCACCCGATATCAGAAATAGTGTTGTAAATAATTTGATAATTATTCCCTTTAATAGTTTGTTCAATTGGTGAAGAGTTTTCATTTTGTAACCAGCTAGGGTGTATTCGGTAAACAATATCATTTACTGGTGCATACACAACTTTACCTTTCTCATCAGATATAAATACAAAACCACTTTTTCCCAACCTAATAGATTCAATTATATTCTTGATAAAATCTAATTTTAAGTCTATCAAAATAACTCCCATTACTTCCTTAGTAACTACGTTTCTGTATGCCCTTACAAGCGTAAGTACATTATTTACTTGATAACTTGAATTGTTTTTTATATTCCTTCCAATTGGATTACTAATTAAATGTGTTTTTTCAGGTGACTCTATTGCTTCTACATACCATGGCTCTTTTGTGAGTGGATCTCTTGAGATACGTGAGATTTCATTACTTATAAACCTATCATGCTTATTTAAGACTAATATTCCCGCAATCTCAGGATGTCTATTTTTGTAGATTTGCATTTTGTTTTTTATTAACTGTTCGGAGGTACTATTACTCACCTGTTTCATCATAAACTCTTTTACTACGTCTTCTTGAGAAAGATAAAACATTATGTTTTCGTTTTCTTTTATACGAGTTTTTATATTGCTCCAAACTTGATTAATCATTTGATCAGTATGCATATTTGCTTCTTCTTCTATTGAATCTCTATAGATATTTCCTCCAAAAAAACTTAATGTAGCTACACATAAAATTATAATAATAATAAAATAAAATAAGAGCTTAAATCGAATACTTTTGTTATTAAAATATAACATCACTTTTTTTACATTGATTGTTCTCCCCCCTTTGTAAAATTCTTAGATAAACCTATTATTTATTATTAAGAATCTTTTATCAAGAGGAACTGAAATATGAATAAAAACCGAGATTGAAAATACAATCCCGATTTTTACGACTTAATACTTTCGATCAGGTAAGGCTGCTTCAGCTTCTTCTGAACCCACAAACACTGTCTCTTCTGTTTTAATCCATCTTTCAATTTCTTTTCCTTCCATTAAATCTTTTGCTGCCTGTGCAAGCTGTGGTCCTAATAATGGATTACATTCTACAATAATATTTGCTTTACCTGCAATAACTGCCTCAAAGATATCACTAATTCCATCTACAGATACAATTTTTATATCTTGCCCAGGCTTTAATCCATATTCTTCAATGGCTTGTATGGCTCCTAATGCCATGTCATCGTTATGGGCATAAACGGCATCAATATTCTCCCCATCAGATTTTAAGAACGCTTCCATAACTTCCTTACCTTTTGACCTTGTAAATTCACCAGTTTGAGATTTAATAATATTATATTTCTCATTTTTACTTATAATATTTGCAAAACCTTCCATTCGATCATTTGCTGCACTGGCACCTACAGTTCCTTGAAGTTCTACAATGTTCGTTTCTACCTCCTCTCCAATGAGGTTAATTAATTCTTTTGCTGCATTCTCACCTTCAAGAATAAAATCTGATCCTATAAAGCTTGTATACAACGATTCATCTTCTACCTCAATACGTCTGTCTAATAAAATAACTGGAATACCAGCTTCCTTTGCCTCTGTTAAAACAGTTTCCCAGCCAGATTCTACTACAGGAGCCAATGCAATTATATCTACTTGTTGAGCTATGAAACTTCTTAGCGCCTTTATTTGGTTTTCTTGTTTTTGTTGAGCATCAGAGAATTTCAGTTCAAACTGTGGATCATTTTCTAATGTTTCTTTAATAGATTCTGTCTCAGCAGTTCTCCATCCACTCTCTGCACCGATTTGTGAAAAACCAACAACAATAGGGTCAGAAGAAGCTTCGTTATCATTTGAAACTTCACTATTGTTGTCTGTCTCACTGTTAACATTAGTTGAGTTTTCTGTACTACAAGCTGAAAGAATCAATACTACTGAAAACATAGTAATAAAAAATAAAAATACCTGTTTCATACTTTTCACGTTTCTCTCCCCTTTTATTTTTGTTTTGACTCCTTCTCATGATAAAAAGAATCTCAACAAAAGTATTTACAATATTGCTTGTTTATTTATAAATTTCCGTACATTTATATTGAACAATTAAATAAGTCGTTTGAAGTTACGTCCACATGACAAGGAAGTGCATATGGATTCACAAGGAAATTTTGGAATGGGAAGGATCTGATTAATGAGGAGCCTGTAGAGGATGTAATTACCAGGAATAAAGAAGTCCCCTACAAAAATCGAGCCTCCTCACCTGGAGCATTACATTGTAGAACGATCTATTAATCGATGTAAGCCGTAAAAAAAAAAATCGCCAACCTGTGAAGAATCCCTTGTGCTACACGGTGAATCTACTATTTCTGAAGATGATGTAAAGAAGTGAATATTACGGATGTAAAAATGAATATATCTTCGACATTTAATTAAAGAAGGCCTAGAAAAGTAGCTAAAGCAAAAAGTAAGCTAATATTAGTAGGTTGCACAAATTCATTAGGATTTTAAATAGAAAGAAGTATCCAGAATAATTTTCTGGATACTCCTTTTACTAAAGCTTAACTTTAGAACACTAAACGTAAAATGAGAATAATTTCTTTTTTGGGACAATTATTTAGAAAGATTTCTCCTTAACTAATATACCTTTTCACGATTACATAACCAGGATTTATTCAATATAAAAATCTTACTTTCCTGCTATTTACTCCTTCATCACATCTTTCAAGAATTCAATGACCATCTTTCGGTTGTGAATATTTAATTTTCTATAACACCTGCTGACATAATCTCGAACAGACTTTTCTGTTAGTTGGAGAGTATCAGCAATTTCACTATTTTTTTTATTAAGATACATTAAATATAAAATCTGTGATTCCCGATTTGATATTGGAATATTGTAATCATGTAATCTTTTTCTCATTAATTCCTCACCAAAATATCCATTATATTTAATTTCCTTCAACATCTTCTCAGCAATTTCACCTGATAGAACATATTGATCTTGATAGACATCTTTAATCACACTTATGAACTTCTCCGAGGTTAAATTATATAATAAAAATCCATCCACATTATGTTCTAGCCCATAGTAGACCATGTATTTATTAAAATTTGAAAATAAATAGATCAGTTTAACCTGAGGGTACTTCTTTTTAAATTCGTGAATACTATCGACAGTCTTTTCGCTTAAAGCATCAATATGTATTAATATAACATTAGGACTTAAATCTTTTAATTTTTTTAATAGGTTAGGTTGGCCCCTGACAATTCCAATAGAACTCATATCCTCTTCACTATTGATGATGAATTCTAAACCTCTGCTGTAAATATTCTTTTTATCTACTATAACAATCTTAATTATAATCTCCATCTCCCATCTAGTGCTTGAAGGATTAACTAGTATAAAACTAGTGATAGAGAACCCTTAGCAATTCAAGCTTTACACTATGCTAAGTATAATGATTTCTACTTAACAAATTCAGAACAATATGAGTAATAGTAAAGATAGCAACTAGGCTAATAGCACTAAATTTAAAGACTAGATGACGACTAATTTTGAACTTGTTCCTACATGAGGATGGATTCTTATAGATGTTATTGTTATTGAACTAAGCTTGTCATATTCTCCCAATGTAAGAAAGAGCGATCGCTTCCTTTACTTAAAGTGGAATGTGAAAAGATACAGTTGTACCATGTTCCAATTTACTTTTAATCGTAAGCCCTTTGCCATAAAGCTGAATCAGCCTACGATCAATGTTTCTTAGTCCAATTCCTGCTCTCTCCTTAGAGTGTTCTTCAATCTCATAAAGCTGTTCAATCTCTTGTTCTAGCATTCCTCTTCCATTATCTGAAACAGAAATGCTAATATAATCAGAAAATGCTTTTATTTGAATACAAATAGTTCCCCCTTCTTTTCGTTGTAATATACCATGTCTTACTGCATTCTCAACTAGTGGTTGTATAGACAATGGTGGTAAAAATACATTAATATTAGGCTCAATTTCCCAGCACACCTTTATACGATCTCTAAATCGTTCCTGTTCAATATATAAATAGGAGCGAACAAGCGAAAGCTCATGCTCAAGCGGGACCATCGGATCCGAGTTTTTAAAATCAAAACTTAATTGTAAATAATTACTAAATTCTTCTAAGAGAGCCTGCATTTTCGGTAGATCGATCTCTCCTAGTGCTGCAATGGAGTTTAATGTATTATACAAAAAGTGTGGTTGAATCTGGGATTGTAGCCATGCCCCTTCCATCCGCACACGTTCTTCGATGGACAGTTTTAATTCAATTAACGCCCGGACTCTTGCTTTTAATTCAGTAGAGTCTACCGGTTTTTTCACATAATCATTGGCACCAGATTGAAAACCTGTCAATATATCCTCATTACGAGTTCGTGCAGTTAATAGTAGGATAGGTAATTCCGAGATCGAATAGCGTTCTCGAATCAGTCGTGTTAATTCATATCCTGAAACTTGTGGCATCATCACATCGGAAATTACGAGGTCATACCGTTGTTTTTCTAACTGGGCTATCCCCTCCATAGCACTTGTAACCGTAAAAATCTCATAATTTTCCCTTTCTAGGAGATAGGTTAGCACCTGAAGATTCACACTATCATCATCAACAGCAAGTATTTTAGTTTTTTTACTGATCTGATGCGATGCTGTTCTCGATGGATCAGTCCCATTTGCTGCTATTATATTATTTATTATTGGAAGAGTGCCTGTTGTGCTTACTCCTTCTCTCTCCTGATATATTGGAACGGTAAATGTGAATACAGAGCCTTTATGAAGAGTAGAGTGAACGGATAATGTCCCCCCGTGTAATTCTACTAGCTGCTTACAAATGCTTAATCCAAGTCCAATTCCATCACTATCTCTTGCTGCATCGTGGTGTGCTTGTTCATATGGTTGGAAAATTCTATTAAGAGCCTCCTCTTCAATACCTACCCCCGTATCCTCGACATGTATGTATACCGTTCTATTCTGACAATTAGCGCGGATTTTAATGGTTCCTTCATCCGTGTATTTTACTGCATTATGTACTAGGTTAAAGATTATTTGAACTAGTCTATTCTCGTCTGCATGAACTGTAGGTAAATCGTCAGGTATATCAACTTGTAATTGAACATGCTTACTCTCCAGCATAAAGCGGATCATATCGACGACACCAGCTATGATAGATGGTAGTGCTACCGCTGTAAGTTTTAGTTGTATGGCGTTTTCTTTCAATCTCGTAATATCTATTAAATCATTTAACATTAATGACATGCGCTTGCCGATATTTTCCATCGTCTCCAAGCGCCTTCGTTGGTCAGACAATACAGATTCATTCGAGTCCTCTAGGAGGGAATTAGTCAAATTAATGATAGCATGTAAGGGGTTTCTTAATTCATGTGAAGTGTTGACCAAAAATTCATCCTTTCGTTTGTTTTCAAACTGCAATTTTTCAGCTAGTTGCTTAGTCTTCATGTTCGTTCGAAAATAACGTCGGAACCAATAGGACGAAAAAGCTAGTATTACAATAATGAGATCAAATGGATAGTGCATCCATTCTACATATTGAGTTTTATTTATCATAACAGTCCATAAGAAGTTTACCCCAATTGTTATACATCCAATAAGGAGAAAAAACAGATCCTCGGTATTCTTGATCTTTTTTCTAAGAATATTTACTGAAATGATTACCGATAGCGGTATGACTACAACTAATAATAAGCGCAAGAGACTTTCAATATGAGAATAAGGTACCACTAGGACTAGCAAGGCATAGAACAGACAAAAATATTGGAAACCTCGCAATGCTAGCTGATTGATTTTGCTAGGGAACAATTGGCTAATAGTAATAGGGATAAGCATTGCCACACCAATATAAGAAAAGTAAATGACCTTCTTAGACCATTCATATGGTAAATCAATCCAAACCAATAATAGCTTATCATCAGAAACTAGGACACTGAGAGAAGCAAATAGAATGAGTACAAAAAAGTAGAGTAATCCCTTGTTTCTCACACCTAGAAAAAAGAAAAGAACAGCGTATATACTATGAAGTAATAATACGACACATAGTAAAACCTGTAATCCCATAGAAAGGTTTGTACGAAATTTAATAGCATCCATTGTACCAAAACGAATCGGCTCTGTTATTCCGGCTGCTCCGGTATAGGTATAAGTTGCCACGTGTATTACTAGATCAATTTCGTTTTGAATTGGTTCGATTTCTATTGTGTAAGGTAGATCACCTGCTTGATAGTTTTCTATTTTTGTTGCAGGCTTTCCATAACTGGCTATCTTCCTACCATTCACATAAATGGTTGAAGCGCTTCTAATTTCATTTATTCGTAAACCTAGAGCCTTTTGATGTTCATCAAGCAATATACGTAGCCTATATGTTCCATAATGAAAAGGATTATCACCTTGATCAGCAAAGGCCTCATCCCAGGTCTTAGGAACAGTTAATGGACGTTTGTCATCATCCAATATATTTATATCTTTCTCCGGGGAAACAAACGCAGACGGATAAAAGTCCCACTCCCCTTTTAAAGATAGGGTTTGATTGCTTGAGAAATCCCATCCGCGAAGGTCCAACACACCGTTTTCTACAGATGGCTTTTCGGTATATTCAATGGTTGTTAAAAAATTCATCCATACTAATCGGATCGCTGTTATCACTAACATAAAAACTACTAGAATGAATATCCATTTCTTTTTATATTTTTGCTTCATTATATCCTCTTCAGATCTTTAATTTTTCTATTTTTTTACTTCCTACCATGATTATATCTCTACTGGTAATTTATTTCTATTAACTTATACTAAAAAATACCCCTTTCTAGTAAAAGACTACTAGAAAGGAGTTAAAGCTTAAAACTATACATTCTATTTCTATATTTTGTTATTTTCTCTTTAGAATTACGATTGCTCTTTTTTTCTATATACCAGTAATATTACTACCCCAACTATTAACACGCCAATTCCATAGGCTATGATATTGAAGATACTTGTTGCCGTATTTGGTAATGAACTCTCCTCACTTACCGCACCTTTTTCTTGACTCCCCTTTTGAGATGATCCAAATTCTTCATCTGTCGTTGTGTTTTGGTTATCATTTGCATCTGGCGTAACCTCATCCGTATTTTCTTCCTCTGTCGAAATTGGTAGGAGTGTGTTGATAATTTCGTAGCCATTAATCGTAGTTTCATAACCTTCAACTGGTTGTTCTTGAACAACATACTCATAGGCTACTCCGTTCTCGTCATACTTAGCCAAGTCTGTAAAGCTATATTTCCACTCATCTTCTTCAGTCACTTCTGTTGTATCGATTACTTCTCCACTTTGAAGTAATTCTACGGTTATCGATGTTGGACGGTCTTCAGCATTGTCATCCTTCCATGTTTTCGTTCCAATCACTTCGGTTGTTCCTACACGAACATTGGTGATGTCATAGCCGTCTACTGTTGCTTGATATCCTTCGACTGGCTGTTCTTGAACAGTATATTCATATGCAACACCATTCTCGTCGTACTTAGCCAAGTCTATAAAGCTATATTTCCACTCATCTTCTGCAGTTACTTCTGTTGTTTCAATTACTTCTCCATTTTGAAGCAATTCTACGGTTATCGATGTTGGACGGTCTTCAGCATTGTCATCCTTCCATGTTTTCGTTCCAACCGCTTCCGTTGTTCCTACACGAACATTGGTGATGTCATAGCCGTCTACTGTTGCTTGATATCCTTCGACTGGCTGCTCTTGTACTGTATATTCATATGCAACACCATTCTCGTCGTACTTAGCCAAGTCTGTAAAGCTATATTTCCACTCATCTTCTTCAGTCACTTCTTTTGTATCGATTACTTCTCCATTTTGAAGCAATTCTACGGTTATCGATGTTGGACGGTCTTCAGCATTGTCATCCTTCCATGTTTTCGTTCCAACCACTTCCGTTTTTCCAACTCGAACATTCGTGATATCATAGCCGTCTATCCTAGTTTCATATCCCTTAACCGGTTCTTCAGTTACTGTATATACATAAGCGATACCATTCTCATCATAAGCTTCAAGATTTGCGAATGTATGCTCCCAGCCATCTGCCTCGGTCAATTCTACGGTTTCAAATTCTTTGCCGTTTTGTTGTAAGGTTACTTGAATGGATGTCGGTCGATCAGTTGCTCCATCATCTAACCAACCTTTGGTCACTTCTACAGAAACTTTCTCTGAGCGTGTATTGGTGATATCATAGCCATTCACTTCTGATTTATAACCTGGAACACCTTGTTCTTTGACCTTATAATCATATGCAACACCATTTTCATCATATTGATCTAGATCTGTAAAGCTATATTCCCAGTTGTCTTTTGCAGTTACTTCTGTTGTTTGGATTACTACTCCATTTTGAAGTAAGTTAACTTTAATCGATGATGGACGAGCCTCGGCATTCTCATCCTTCCATGTTTTACTTCCAACCACTTCTGTTTCTCCAACTCGAACATTGGTAATGTTAAACCCATTTACTGTTGTTTGATAACCTTCAACCGGTTTCTCTTGAACGGTGTATTTATACACTACACCATTCTCATCGTATTTAGCCAAATCTGTGAAGCTATACTTCCAGTCATCTGCTGCGGTGACTTCTTTTGTATCGATCACTTCACCATTTTGAAGCAATTCGACTGTAATCACCGCTGGTCGAGCTTCAGCATTACCATCCTTCCATGTTTTGCTTCCAACCACTTCTGTTTTTCCAACTCGAAGGTTAGTAATATTATAGCCATCTACAGTTGTTCGGTAACCATTGACTGATTTCTCCTGAACTGTGTATACATATGCTACACCATTCTCATCAAATTTAGCTAAATCTGTAAAACTGAATTTCCAGTGATCCTTTGCAGTTACTTCTTTCGTGTCGATGACTTTACCATTTTGAAGTAAATCGACCGTAATTGTTGATGGTCGATCCTCCGCATTGTCATCCTTCCAAATTTTGCTGCCTGTTACAGCAGTTGTTCCAACACGTAAATTGGTAATATCAAAGCCATCTACTGTACTTTGGTATCCTTCTACTGCTCTTTCTTTTACCTCGTACTCGTATGCATTCCCTAAAGCATCCGTCTTTGGTAAATTAGGAAAATGAAATTGCCATTGATCATTTGCTGTTACTTCAGTTGTTTTCCATACTTCACCATCTTGAAGCAGGTCAACAACAATCATTTCTGGTCTGTTTGGCGAATTTCCATCTTTCCAAGTTTTCTCCCCTGAAATAGAAGTTGTTTCAATAGCTTTATTTTTAGCTGTTACTTTTACTACTTCTGTGGCTTCTTCACGGATCGTGAAGGTAATAGGCTCTTCATTCAATAAATAGCCATTAGGTGCTTTTGTTTCCACAAATTGATAATCTCCAGGCTCTAAATCTGTCACAAGGATAACACCATTTTTATCAGTTGTTATTCCTTGTCTAATTGTTTCAAAGGAGTCCTTAACCTTCTGTAGCAGCTTGAATGTAGCCCCTTCAAGTGTTTGGTTAGTTTCTTCATCCAATTTGGTAAGCTGTACTTCATACATAATAGGCTGGTTTTCTATGGTTACAACGTTCCACTCATTTGTTTCATTTACATCTTTATTAATCGTAATCGTTTGTCCATCTGTATAGTTACTTATATACCCTTCTGGTACTTTTGTTTCTTTTAAAACATAGTCTCCAAATCGAAGGTTATCAAATATAATCTTTCCATCTTGATCGGTAGTCGCAGAGAATAAAACAATTTCTCCAGCCTTATCGAATAGTGTGAATTCCGCTCCTTCTAGCGCTTCCTTCGATCTAGCATCAATCTTATGGATTTCAAGCTTTCCTACCTTTCCACTTGCACCACCATCACCACCGGAATAACGAACAGTCACCTCTTTTTGTGAATCAGTTTTCTCTGTGGTTATTTGCTCTCCTGTAAGATTCGCATTATTATTGACTTTTTCTCCATGGCCTGCCATTAAGAAGGTACGATAATCTAGCACATATGGACGATCAATTTCATCTAGGAAAGTAAGTTCAAAATATGCTTTACCCTCTTCGTCCTTTTTAAATTCAAGCGAGTAGTCTTTCCCTTCGACTAGAAGATCATCAGGGTTTTTCGTTACATCACCATTTTCATTCACAAGGCTTCCATATAATTCGAAAGAATCCTTTAAAAGAATTTGATTAGCACTTGGTTTATCTACTAGTTTTACATTAGAAATAGTAGATTGAGTGTTATTAATATTTACCGTCCATTGTAAAATTTGTTCATTTTGTGGATCTTGTATTGCATCCTTACTCGTATAGTCCCCACCGTTGTTCACCGAGACCTTTGCATGAAGCGGGAACTCTGTGTCACCATCTATTAAGATCGCTCTATTGTTATATTCTTTTACAATTAATTCGTCATCAAGCTTTGTAGTAAACTCGATGCGATAGGCAGAATCTATTTCACCTAAATTCACGCGAACTTTTGGCTGTCCATCTTCTGTTTCGGATACTTCTACTGTGTAATCTGTATCCTCTACAAGAGGTTCTCCTACTGTTGTCCAAGAACCATCTTTGTCAATGTTCATTTTGTATACTTTCAATGAGGAAATGTCTAGATTTTGGTTTCCTTGAATGATATCTTCCACAATGGCTTCCTCAATATTTCGATAGTTGTAATTCACACCGACCTGCCATGTAACCTCTTTTGTTTTGGCATTATAAGAGCCACCTTTTGCTCCATTTAGTTTCGTTAAATCATTTGGATAGAAGGTGTCACTATCGGTCTTTTCTCTTGGTTCATTTTCCCCTTCTGCAATCCATGACAGTTTGGCTTTATTGGTAAAGGATGTTTTTCCTTCTCCGATCTTATTGTAATCAAATTTTGTGGTATATACGATATAGATTTCATGGTTAACTGGATTTAGCGGTCCATTTGAAAAATCAAAGGCCATTTCTCCAGTTTCTATATTATACGTATGGTCAAAATGCTCACCATCATTTAACTCTCTGGATTCATCATTCTCCCCATCATAATATAGAACTTGATAATCTATTAACTCCAAACCTTCAGGTAATTCATCTGTTAGGACAACATTACGCATTGGATGAGAATCCTGATTAATACGAATACCCCATTGTGTTGTTTTCTCGTTATAATCCGTCGTATGGTCAAGGTGAAACTTATCAAAGATTTGCTGACGAATCCATTGGTTACCTGATTCTGTCTTTCCGTTTGCTTCTATTTTATTTTCTACATTTTCGACATCATATATTCGTTCATTGGCTTTAGTTTTATAAGTAATTTTATATGCCTTATCAATATCTTTTTTAAATTGAAACTTGAAACCATTTAGGTCGTCTTCTCGATCAGTAATTGTATAATCATTAAATGGAATTTCACTTTTTACTGCCCCAGATTGAGGATCGATTTCGACTTCTACAACAGTAAAGCTATCTTCAATCAAAACCTGATTGTCACTTAACTCATCGATTAAATAGGCTTGTTCCTTTGAAATATACTTTTCATTATAGTTATATTTCACTTCCCATGTAATGGTTTGTGTCTTCGGATCATAATGTGCTGCCCGCTTTTCCAAAGCCTTTCCGCGATTGATAGTAACTGTAGCATCTGCAGATAGACTATCATCTTTCCAGGTAAGCTTTGCTTCATTCGTATACTGTACGGCTTCTTCATCGGTTATTTCTGTTTCAAATACAACTCGATAAGCGTCACGATCGATATCACTGAAATTTAATGGGAATTCATCACCAAAGCTATGATCAGTAATTTCTTCTCCTTGTATAACCGATCCATCTAGTTGCACATCTAGTGAATATATTTTGATAGATCCAGGAACAAATTTTTGATTTGCTTCAGGAGAAATTGGATCTGATAACACGGCATCTTCCAGAAATTTTTGATCTTTATTAAAATCAATTTCCCATTCAATAGAAGTTGCATTATAGGACTGGTTAGGTGTTCCCCTTTTATCAATCGAGCTACCTACCTTTGACTCAAAATGAAGGTCAATTTCTTTTACTTCATCTTCTCGTATAGGCACCTTAATCGTTTGCTCTGTACCGCCCTCTAAGTATTTATCAATAACCGAATAGACTTCTAAATATCCCGTTATGTCAGACTTTAACTCAATATTTTTATTAAACGTGAAGGTGACTGTTCCATCTGTCGTAACCTCATATTGGCCATAATCCCCTAACTCTCCTGTTACCATATTATAAACGGTTAACTGTTCTGGTAGCTGAAAAGTGAAGGTTGAACCTGCAGCATATTCATGGTCATTCGGCAGGGCAAAGTCATAGTGAACCTTTAATTCTAATTCCTCGCTTGGGTGTGGTAATGGATCTGGAAGTGGACTTCCATCTCTTAAGGTTAGCTCAAAATCGGTAATCAGGTTTTCTTTTATTTCTGTTTTGGTGAAGCTTGATTGGACTGTTTGATCCTTTTTTGGTTGTGTAGTTTCTTCTTCCTGTTCTTCTGAAGCGGACCTATTCTTTTTGTCTAAAGGCTTTTCTTCATTTTCAACTGGCTCCTTATCCTCTGGCTCGGAGGGTTCTTCTGGTTGATCGGATTCAGTGACTGCTGATGCTTTTAATAAAAATGTTCCATTAGCATTCGCATGCTCCTCCACTTCCTTATAGAAGATCAACTCAACATTTCCATCTATAGAGGCTTGAAAGGTCCCTACTTCAATCTCCTCATAAGTCAGTGATCCAGTCTGTTCCTTTTCTAAGTATAGTCCAGAAGGAATAGTAAAGCTTTCCGTGGTCCCTTCTGTCACATCGATGTCTTTAACAGACCAATCTACTTGAATATTTTCAGGTGATGCTGTAGGAATATCTGCAATATTAAGTACATTACCCTCATCATCTGTGATCGTTACTGCGGTTACAATACTTTGTTCTAATTCTTCCGCATCATTTTCTGCGGAAAAAACTAAACTACTTGCTATTGTTTGATAAAACAGCAAGAAAACTAGTAAGAAGCTTAGTTTTTTATTCATTTCGTCTCCCCCTAACATTAATTATTAGTTGTTTCCGAACAATCTGTTCAGACCACCAATGAATTATATGGGTTATAACTTAACGAATACTCTACAATTTTTTTAAAAGATTTTATCGAATGAATACATAACACTATAAATATTCATACAAGCGTAAAAATTACATTTTTCTTGTACAGCAATCTTTTTTTTTCTATTTTTTTTGCTCTTGATTATTACTAGTTATAATTAGATTTGTAGAAAAGATGATTCTTAATAACCAAAACGAAATAATTCGTATACATATTTTTGCCTAACCATCTCTTATAACCTATAATTCTAGATAAAAAGTGGAATGGTTTTGCTGATTAAAGGAGGATTTTGATGAAAGCCATATTGATTGATGATGAGCTACTTGCCTTGGATTATTTAGAAATTCAAATAAAGAAAGTGAGCAATATAGAGGTGTCAGGAAAATATTCGAATTTCGAGCTTGAAGAAGATGATGAGCGTGTAAAAGAAGTGGATATTGTATTTCTAGATATTGAAATGCCAGAAGTGAATGGTCTAGAACTAGCCGAACAAATTCTTGAGGTTAACCCAAACATAACCATTGTTTTTGTTACCGCTTTTACTAATTATGCAGTGAGGGCATTTGAGGTTGATGCTTTGGACTATATTCTAAAGCCTGTACAGAAAGATCGATTAAAAATAACATTGGATCGTATTGAAAAGAAGTTGAAGAATACTCCAAGTCAACCTTTATCAGTAGAACAAACCTTATACATAAATGTGTGCGACGAATTAACATTTTTTTTAAAGGATAATCTAGAAATTCTAAACTGGCGAACAGCAAAAGCTCAGGAATTATTTTTATATATGTTACAGCAACTTGGTAAAACCGTTCAAAAATCTGAATTGATTGAAATACTTTGGAAGGAGAGTGAACCAAAAAAAGCATATGCTCTCTTGTACAATGCCATTTATCACGTACGAAAAGCATTAAGTAAATATTCTGACCATATTACAATTAAAAGTGTGCAGGATGGTTATATGCTTCTAGCACATAACATTTCAATCGATATTAAGGAATGGGAAGAGAGATTAGCAGCTGCTCCCCTGATTAACAATAGTACAGTCAAAGACTATGAAGCTATTATGCATTTATATAAAGGAGCATATTTACATAAATACGACTATTTATGGATTGAATCAGAAAGATATCGGTTAGAACAGCTTTGGAAGAAGATTGCTTACCAATTAGCAAATTTTTATAAAAAGCAGGAGGATTTAGAAAAGGCAGAAATTTGGTATGTAAAAATCTGTGCACAATTACCAGAGGAAGAGGAAGCTCATTTCTCTTTAATGAAATTATATGCTACGTTAGGACTTGGTTTACTTGTTGATCATCAGTATAATCGTTTAAACCAAGCTATGGAAGAACTAGGGATTCAAGTTAGTTTAAATATCCAGCAATGGTATGAGGAGTGGAAGCAAACTGGACGGTCTAGTTTAATTTATCAAAACAACATGGATTGATACTTCATCGAGAAAGCTATAGTGTTCACCACCATAACCGGGAATTCACTCAACTTGTCTGTTATCCTAATATATTGGACAGCTTGGGTTGAGGATTCGCTTATTTTGTCCGTTATCCTAATATATTGGACAGCTTGAGACGGGGATTCACTCATTTTGTCCGATATCCTATTATTTAGGACAGCTTAAGACGAGGATTTCACTCATTTTGTCCGATATTCTATTATTTAGGACAGCTTGAGATGGGGATTCGCTTATTTTGTTCGATATCCAAGAAGATCCTTTATGTAAGAATGCACCTCCCCATTATAGAACCCACTCAGACATCGTAAAAACTACCCTCCAAAAGGAAGGAGGGTAACCGACCGTCATACCGCATCCTTGGGTGCTTGCGATTCTTTTAAAAAAGGATAAATCGCACCATACAATGCCGCATGATTATGTAAAGTAGCCATCCTTACTTTTGTTTTCAGGAAATTCTCTGGTAAATAGTAGGGTATTTCTTTCTGAATAAAATCTAAGAGATAATCACCTTGCTGAGAAATTCCCCCACCAATTACGATATATTTTGGATCATAAAGCAATATAATTTGCGCTAGTCCATTCGCTATTTCCTTTGCCCAGTTATGAATGATAGTTAAGCATTCATGACACCCCAATTTTGCACGTTCAAATAACGTTTCTGGTGTAACTGTATCATCAAGAGATTCCTTTATTTTTGAGATTAATGCATTGGTAGAAGCTCTGGACTCATAGTTTGTGCCTGTAGCTGGATCATATAATAAATAGCCAACAGAATTCGCTTGTTGAAATGCACCATCTATCAATTGATGATTATAGTAAGCTCCACCAATTCCAGTGCCAATAGTGATGCAAAAAATATTATTTTTATCTATCATGGAGCCTTTCCATTTTTCCCCCAATAATGCGGCATTCACGTCATTCTCAACAACTACTGGTACGCTGAATTTCTCGATTAAAGGTTGCTTCCATTCCATTCCTTTATAGAAGGGTAATGTTGGTCCTGCATAAACAATCTTTCCAAGGGCTCTATCCACAATACCAGCAGTACTAATTCCAATTCCAGATATGTTGTATTTTTCCATTATCTCTTTAATAATTTGTTCTATTTGTTGAAATAAAGCTCGTTTACTAGTTGTTTTGGTTTGCTTCTTCCGGTGATCTGTTAACACTAGGTTCTCATTTAAAATGGCGTACTTAATATACGTTCCACCTATATCGATCGATAAATATTTCATCATACCCCCCCTATAGCTTTGCTCGTTTTATATGATTATTCAATAACTTCTTTGCTAGTTCCGGGTCTTTGTTTTGAATGGCTTCTATGATGGATTGATGCTCACGAATAACCTGCTGATATTCTTCGGGACTAAGCTGGATGTACTCCGTTTCAAAAAAGTAGCTGTTAATCATATTCGTCATTTGAATAAATAGTGGGTTTTTGGTTGCTTTGAGTAGTTGTTTGTGGAACAACATATCAAATTTTCTGTATTCCTCCATGGTATGAGCAGTTTTACTCTCGATTAAAAGTGTTTGAATTGTTTCCATCTCTTCCATATCGACTTGTTTTACAATCTCTTCTATAGCACTTGACTCAAACATAATACGGAGACTCATCATATCTTCAATCTTGCCTCCGTTTATTTGCCAAAGAAAAAAGAAGCTGTCTAGAAGTGTATCCATATTAGATTCATTTAAGTAGGCTCCCTTTCCTTGAGTAGTCGTTATTACTCCCGTGTTTTCTAAATAGCTTAATGCCTCTCTTACAACAGATCTGCTGACTTGAAACATTTCCGTTAGCCTTCGCTCTGCTGGAAGTTTGTCCCCAGACGATAATTCGTTCTCGATAATATAGTTTTTAATTTCTTGGATCACCATTTTCTTAAGCGAGAATCTCTCCGTACTTTGAATTGGTTCTATCTTCACGATTCTTCCTCCATTTGCTTCATAAATGTGAATATAGGCTTGAAGTGCTGTGTCATCGTTTGCTGTGCTTTACTCAAATTTTTTTCAGCAACTGCTTTTATGATCTGCTCATGTTCATGATAAGATTTCATGAGGTCTTCCTTATTTTGAATAAGGTCCATTTTTGCAAGTAAGAAATATTCATGAATAATTTCACTAAAATGATAAAACGTTTCGTTTTGAGTTGTTTTGATAAGTAACTGATGGAAATCATTATCATATTGGTTTGTATCCTTATTGTTCATGATTGACTGGTAATAGGAATAATTAATGTCGTAAAATTCTTCTAGATGAACATCTATATTTTTTTCTATGATTAAACGAAGTGCTCCAAGCTCAATCACTTTACGTATTTCCACAAGCTCTTTAATTTTCACACCATAGGTTTCATAGTGATGTTTTAGAATAGAAGTAATGGCATGGAGTTTTGTATCTGCAACAAAAACCCCGCCACCAGCCTTAACCTTGAGAATCCCCAATGCTTGAAGAGAAATTAATGCTTCTCTAATAACTGTCCTACTTACCTGCAATTGTTCTACTAGTTCCCCTTCAGACAAAAATTTATCATTTGGTTTAAGGTTATTGTCAATAATAGACTTTTTAATTTTTTCGATAACTACGTCCACTAATGATTGTTTTTTCACTTTCATGCTAATCTCCCCATCCATTCACTAAACCATTGATACAATGAGGTTTGTGATGATTGTTATTCATATCATATCATACTGCAATAAAAAAGCCCTTACAAAAAAGGGTTGACTTTTACAGATAAGGAAATTATGATGAAGTTACTTTAAAAAAATTGGTCTGACCATATTATAACTTGAATGAATTTATAAATCAATACATTACTGGAGGGGACAACATGAAAGGAATATTTTCTGCATTACTTGTACCATTTGATGAAAACGGAACTATAAAAGAACAGGGATTACGAGAGATGATTAGGCAAAATATCGATAAGCAAAAGGTAGACGGATTATACGTAAATGGTAGCTCTGGGGAAAATTTTATGATGACTACTGAACAAAAAAAAGATGTATTTCGAATAGCGAGTGAGGAAAATAACGGGCAAGTAAAGCTGATTGCTCAAGTAGGCTCGATTAATTTACATGAGGCAGTGGATTTAGGGAAATATGCGACAGAATTAGGCTATGACAGCTTATCTGCCGTTACCCCATTTTATTACCCTTTTTCATTTGAGGAAATTAAATATTACTATGAAACGATTATTAATGAAACGAATAATAAAATGATTATTTATGCCATTCCTGCTTTAACGGGTGTATCGATGTCATTACATCAATTTGATGATCTTTTTCAAAATGAGAAAGTAATCGGGGTAAAATTTACGGATGGGAACTTTTATTTATTAGAGCGTCTAAGAAAAAAGTATTCGAATAAGCTAATTTACTCCGGATTTGATGAGATGTTAATATATGGTGCTATTTCAGGTGTGGATGGCGCAATAGGAAGCACATTTAACATTAACGGAAAACGTGCCAAACAAATACTTTCACTTTGTCAGGAAGGTAATGTTTCAAAAGCGTATGATATCCAACATGTAACCAATGATTTAATAGAGGAAATTTTAGACTTGGGTTTATATCAAACACTGAAAGAAATTTTAAAAATGACTGGTATAGATGCTGGAGTCTGTAAAGAACCTTTTGAAGCATTTAACCCCGACAAACTAGAAAAAGTGAGAAAATTAGTAAGTACGTTTGATCTATAAAATGGATGGAAACGGTGCTGTTGGTTTCATGCATCAGCACCGTAAAATATAAATAAGGAGGAATTATTCATGGATAAGGTAGGTTTGGGAGCAATAAACTGGATTGTTTTAATTGTTTATCTAGTATCTATGCTGGGTGTAGGAGTATATTTTACCAAACGTTCGTCAAAAAATACGGATGCTTTTTTTACAGCAAGTGGGAAAATTCCTGCCTGGGCAGCAGGGTTTAGTATTTACGCTACCACCTTAAGTGCCATCACGTTTATGTCCACACCTGAACAGGCTTTTTTAAGTGATTGGTCTTATGCTGCTGGTAATCTAGCCATTTTTGCCATTATCCCAATACTCATTTATTTTTATATCCCCTTTTTTAGAAAACTCAACGTAACTACGGCCTATGAATATTTAGAAGAGCGTTTTGGTCCTTCATTAAGAGTAGTTGGTAGCCTATTATTTGTGCTATATCATATAGGTAGGGTAGCGATTGTTATTTATTTACCTACTCTGGCCATTACATCGGTTTCTAGTATAAACCCAATTATAATCGCTTCTGTAGTTGGTGGGCTATGTATTATCTATACCTTCTTAGGGGGGATGGAAGGAGTTATTTGGAGTGATGTTATCCAAGGCATTTTATTAATTGGAGGAGCAATTTTAGTGCTCGTTCTAGGTATATTAACGATAAATGGTGGATGGTCAACTGTCATAAACGATGCATTAGCAAATGATAAATTAATCACAGCCGATAATTTTAAACTTGGAACAGCAGCTGCTGCCATACCTATTATATTTATTGGATCCATCTTCAATAATTTACATCAATATACTGCTAGTCAAGATGTTGTTCAGCGTTATCAAACAACAAAATCAATAAAAGAAACGAATCGATCCTTATGGACAAATGGTATTCTAGCATTAATCACCATACCGATATTCTATGGAATGGGTACCGTTCTTTTCAGTTATTATTCAAATATGGAGACGCTTCCGGAAGGATTTAATACGTCTGCTATCGTTCCTTACTTCATTGTAACAACCTTACCAGTTGGTGTAGCTGGTTTATTGATTGCTGCCATTTTTGCTGCCTGTCAGTCAACGATATCGTCTAGTTTAAATAGTATCTCTGCTTGTATTACGGTCGACTTTAAACAACGATTTTTTGACAAAGCATTTAGGCTCAATGATGTGATCATAGCGAGACTAGTTATTATCGTTACAGGAACTCTTGGTATGATTGCCGCACTATATCTTGTTTCTACAAATCAGGCGGAAACTTGGAATCTCTTTTTGGCTATGACTGGGCTATTTGGAGTTCCAATTGCAGGAATATTTGCTCTTGGTATTTTCACGAAGAGAGCGAATGCTCCTGGAGTACTGATTGGTTTAATATTAAGTGCCATTACCTCCTACTTTATTCAACAGACTAGTTTTTCCCCATTTGCAGTTAGTGTGATGGCTTTCTTTTCATCGTACATTTTTGGATATGTTGCAAGCTTCTTTTTCCCAGCTTACAACAAAAACACTACCGGACTTACGATTTATACAAAAAATGATGATTTTATTAAGTCAGATGTTAAACAGAATATTTCTTAAAAACATTAAAATGAATGCGCTTGAATATTGTAATTTTTAGAATATAAGTCCCAGGATGAAATTTTATATATCTTGGGACTAATTTAATATAGCTATCCCTCATTCCATAATAATCATCCTATTTGATTGCTGAATTGCACCAACCTGTTTTCCTATCAGCAAAAGAATTACTTAGAAAAGTTGCCATTGAAATCTATGTTATAATCAAGATAACTATGGTATTGGGGGAAGCATCACATGAGTTCAATCTTGGATCAAATCCAACTCAATTATCAAACACTTAGTAAAACAGAAAAAAAAGTAGCTGATTATGTTTTAACGTACAATGAGGAATTATTGAATATACATATTAAAGAGCTTGCCCATCAAATAGATGTGTCTGTTGCTACGATTACACGTTTTTGTAGGAAAATCGGGGCATCTAGTTTTGTTGAATTTAAAATTTTATTACGGGATGCTGTAAAAGTTCAGGAAGTAACAGAAGATGTTATTAACAGTGTTCATCAATTTTATGAATCTGTCATTAACTCTACTAACTCCTTATCTAACCTTTCCATTTTTCAAAGAGCTTGTCAATGGATCTTAGAGGCAAAACGTATTCATGCATATGGACTGGGGAGCTCAGGATTGTCGGCTGAAGAATTAAAGTTAAGATTATCAAGAATGGGACTAACGATAGATACACATAAAGACTCCCATGCGATGATTATTGCCTCTTCCTTTTTAACAGAAGAAGATCTTGTGATTGCCATCTCTAGTTCAGGGCAAACAAAGGAAATTATTGATGCAAGTGAGCTAGCCAAAAGAAAAAATGCCAAAGTAATCTCTATCTCCAACTATTCAGAAACACCCCTAGCGAATTTGTCTGATCTCATGTTGTACACGGCAAGTATTAAACCTTATCTAGCACAAGGCTTTTTGAATAGTCAGCTTTCCATTCTTTACGTACTAGATGTTTTAAGCATACTACTCACCAATCACCAAGACACGATGAAAACCTATCAACATACCCTTCACGCTCTTGATGAATACAAGAAAATATAAAAAAATGGCAATTCATAAGCGAACTGCCATTTTTTCTTTACTCTAATTCCTTGATTGCATTTGCAAATTTTTCTGTTATCAATTGCGGACGGGTAATAGCACTACCTACCACTGTGAAATCAGCACCCGCTTCCAATACATGTCTAGCCTTATTAGGATTATCCACTTTCCCCTCCGCTACTACGGGGATAGAGACACTCTCTCTGATTTGTTTTATCATAGCAAAATCGCCATCTGCAATATTTTGACCTTTTGTCTCCTTTGTGTACCCTACCAAAGTGGTGGATACACAATCAAATCCTAGTTGCTCCGCCATAATGGCTTCTTCCACTGTTGATATATCTGCCATTAATGCAATATCCTGAGCATGGAGTTTTGCATATTGAACGATGTCCTTCAAGCTCTCGCCATGCGGTCTTTCATGGTCGGTTGCATCCATTGCGATCATTTCTACCCCCGCCTCCATTAGTGCTTTTACTTCTTTCAAGGTCGGAGTAATAAACACTTCGCTATCTGGATAGTCCTGTTTAATAATTCCGATAATTGGCAAGTCCACATTCCTTTTTATTTCTTGTATATCTACAACGGAGTTTGCACGAATACCTGATGCACCGCCTTGCTGGGCAGCGACAGCCATTCTACCCATTATCATGGGTGAATGGAGTGGCTCCTCCTCTAATGCTTGACATGATACAACTAGTTTATTTTTCAACTGTTCGAATACTCTCATATTAACTATCTCCTAACGCTTCTTCCACTTCATTTTTTATTCCAGAAACTTCTGGCCCGTACACTACTTATTAGCAAACACTATATTTCCCGCTGAACTCATAATGGTAGATTGCTTGTAGCCAACCTACATTTAGAAAAGGATATGCCTCTATTGTGGCAGCATTACTGAAAGCCCCACCAATTCCTAATAACAAACCTGCTGCAGGTAATACTGCAATCGGCAACATAAATGATTTACCAAATCATTGTGCTTTTTCAAAGAAAGAATTATTTTTTTTTCATCATTTCACCTCATTCCTTCATATATAGTGAAAATTATTTACACTTTTATATTACTATTGAAAACTAAATACATCAAGGTTATTTGAACAATTATTTAATTAAGAAATAATGCTTCTTAATAAAGCTAAATTAGGAAAAGGAAAAAATACATAATCAAGGAGACAACCATTAAAAGAACAAAGACCAGCCTTTTATCAAGGCTGGCCTTTATTTACGAAGGAAATAAAGTACCTCCGTCTATCATGATAATTTAAATTGTTCCACCGTTTGTTCTAATTCCCTAGCAATTTCGGTAAGTGATGTAGCGAAGTTTGATATTTCTTCCATGGATGCTAGCTGTTGTTCTGTCGCAGCAGAGACATTCTGGGTTTCCGCTGTAGTATTTTCAGCAATATCACTTATTTTCTTAAACGCTTGCGTGAACTCTTCTGCGCCATCTGAGATAGCTTCTACCTTTGATACAACATTTTTAATTTGAGCTGTAATAGTATCTACATAACCAGTAATATCTGTAAAGGACTCACCGGCATTGTTAGCAACTTCCATCCCTTTTTCCACCTGTTTGTTAGTTGTATTCATCGATTCGACGGTTTGAGTCGTCTCATTTTGGATTTTTCCAATCATTTCTTTAATTTGCTCGGCAGAATGAGAGGATTCTTCTGCTAAATTTCTCACCTCATCCGCAACTACGGCAAATCCCTTTCCATGCTCTCCAGCTCGAGCAGCCTCTATTGCTGCATTTAATGCAAGTAAATTCGTTTGTTCAGAGATATTCGTAATAACATCAATAATATTACTTATTTGTTGAGAAAGATTCCCTAATCCTTCAATTCTATTTGATAGCTGAAGCGTATTTTTCTTAATAGATTCCATTTGAGTTAAAGTTGTCTCAATTGCCTTGTTGCCTTCTTTGACCGCATCCATTGTACGATTAGATGTAGTAGAGACTTCATTCGAGCTAGTTGCAATATCTTGAATCGAAATAACCATTTCTTCAGCCGTTTTTTCACTCGTGGATATTCCGCTAGACTGATTATCCATACCAACAACAATATCCTGAATAGAGGTTGAAATTTGTTCTGTTGCGGTGGTATTTTGTTCTGTGCTGGCATTTAATTCGTCACTAGAGTTCGACAAATTATTAGCTTTATCCCGTATATCTTTAATGAGTTGATTTAAATGTTTTCTCATGCGATTAAAGGATTGTGCTAACTGACCTAGCTCACTATTGCCTTCCATACTAATTTCAACACTTAAGTCTCCTTGACTTATTTGATCACTTGCTTTAACTAGCCTGTTTATAGGCATGATAATGGAACGGATAATAAAGAAAACGATGAATCCACTTATAACAATAGAAATTGTGATTACCGTAATCGTTGTATTGAAAATCGGGCGCACTTCTTGGTCAACTTCACTATATAACATCGTTCCACTAATTTTCCAGCCAGTAAGTTCATTTGTTGCAAAAGCCATTTTCTTTTTATCTCCGTCCATCACATAATCAAACTGACCAGAATCGGATGTATATAAATTCTGATAAAAATCTCCCTCAGCCTCCGCTCCAGCGTCTAATGTCGGGTGACTGATCACATGACTTGTTCCATCCAAAAGAAAAAGGTATCCTTCGTTCCCGACTGTCACACTACTAATAATCTTCGCTAAGCTTTCTAGCTCTAAGTTCATTGCAACAACACCTTGATTGTTTGGAGTTGTTTTTGCTATTGTTACAACCACTTCACCTGATGAATTAGATATATATGGATCGGTAATAATAATCTGGTCTTTATTTTCCATTGCTTGCTTGTACCATGGTCGTTCACGTGGGTCATAACCTGGCGGATTTTGAAATGATGTCGGTGCATTCATAAATTCCCCTGTTACGGTACCAACATAGTGTTGTTCTGCTACATCCTCCTTAGCTGATTGAATCGTATCTAGAATATTTCTTGTTTGTGCATCTTTGTCTTGTTCAATATTCTCAGGTTGAATCGTGTTTGATAAATATTCAACACTTTCCATTTGGGCTGATATAAATTCACTAATCGTATCCTCAACAATACTTACATTTTTCTGTGCAGAAGCCATTAATGTTTTCTCAGTTTTGTCCTTTGCACTTTGATAGGAGAACAAACTAATACACAAGCTTGGCACTAATAAAATTAATACAAAAGATGCGATAAGTTTGTTTCTTAAACTTAAATTAAGCTTCATCTTTTTCTTTTTTTTCAATATAATTGCCCCCAATAATATATGATATAAAAAAGAAACTTTTTCTATATAAAAGTTCTTCTTTCTATTAATATCGGCATAAACCTTCTTATTCTTGAGAAAAAAATTTATGTTAGATCTAACATACATCCAAAAAAATCCCCACCTATCATTAGATGGAGACTTTTTTAAAGCTTAATTATGCCAATGATTACGTTAGTACATCAATGAAATTAGTTTTTAAAGCACAAGCACCCACTTTATTTTTCCCAGTTTCGAACTGGTTTGTAACCTGAATGATGGATAAAATCATGTACAGTTTCTTCACTAAGGCCATTCATCGGTATCCCTTTCTCTAATGCAGTTATATGCATTTTGGCAGAATACTCTAACGTCTGTAATGCAGTACGAGCTTCTTTAAGGTTCACATCACAAACGATGATCCCATGATTTTCTAGTAAAAATATATTCGCCTCTTTTGCTCTATCTTTTACCGCATTCGCAAGTTCCTTACTGCCAGGATTATAAAAAGGCACTCTCGTAACACGCTCTAAATAATACATAGATTCCACAAAGTAATTGGAAGGAAGCTCTAAGTTCGAATTAGCGATTAATGTACTGTAAAATGGTGAAGCATGCAAAACGGCATTAATCTCTGGCCGTTCTTGATAAATTCCTTCATGCATCAAAAATTCTTTGGATGGCTTTTTCCCCTCCATATGCTCTCCTTCTTTACAGTAAGAAAAGTCTTCCATCTCTAGTTCCCCTAAATATGTTCCTGTCGCAGATATTATATAACCATCGTCGCTTCTTCCACTAATATTGCCTGCAGTTCCCCAGGCCAAATCCTTATCCATCATGAATTTCCCTGTTCGTTGAAGTTCCTTTAATAGTTGATTATCCATTTTCCCACTCCTCGTTAGTTTATTTATTTCAGCCATTCCACAAGACTCATTGTCACAGAAGGAATAAAGGTAATAATAATTAAACAAATGAGTATGGCCATATAGAATGGGATTAATCCTTTCGTTAAATGATCAATTCTCACATTACCGATTTTAGATACTACAAAAAGATTTAGTCCAAGTGGTGGAGTGACCATACCGATAGCTAACGTTACAATCATTACGATACCAAAGTGGACCGGATCAAGCCCTAGCTCTACTGCTACAGGTACTAGGATTGGTGCTAAAATAATAATAGAAGCATTCGTCTCCATAAACATTCCGACTAATAGTAGTAGGATCACGACAATTCCTAAGAATATCATCGGACTGTCTGAAATAGAAGTGATAATACCAGCAACCTGTTGTGGTATATTCTCGATAGTTAAAATCCAACTAAACAATCCTGCTGTAGCAAGAATAAACATAATAGTAGATGTCGTTACGGAAGCTTGTGTCAAAATTTCCTTAATGTTTTCTCTAGTAATCGCTTTATAGAAAAATACACTAATTACAAATGCATACGCTACAGCTACACCTGCTGCTTCTGTTGCAGTAAAAATACCACTGTAGATACCACCTAATATGATAACAGGCATAATGATTGCTGGTATTGCTTCTACAAACGCCTTGCCTATTTCTTTTCCTGATTTTTTTGGTTCTTTTAAATAATTTCGTTTTTTCGCGAGAATATATACGGTGATGACGAGTCCAATTCCAATAATAACTCCAGGTACCATACCAGCAATGAATAAATCTCCAATGGAAGCACCAACCGCTGTACCATATAAAATTAACGGAATACTCGGTGGAATAATGATTCCTAACGTACCAGAGACCGCTTGAACACCGGAGGCAAGCTCTTTATCATAACCACGTTTAGTCATAGCTGGTATTAAAATCGCCCCTAGTGCAGCTGTAGCGGCAACACTTGAGCCTGATATAGCAGCAAAAAACATCGTAGTTACAACGGTTACAATAGCTAGTCCACCAGGGACATGTCCTGTAATCGCATTCGCTAAATTTATCAAACGTTGCGAGATCCCCCCATATTCCATTAATGCTCCTGCAAGAATAAATAACGGGATAGCCAATAAAGGAAACGAATCAAGTGAAACAAAGGCACGTTGCGCTAATGTAAGCAAAGGAATATCACCTGCAACTAATAGTGCTAGGCTTGAAGATAACCCTAAGGAAATCGCTACAGGAACCCCTATTAGAAATAATATGACTAACGATATAAGTAATACAAATATCATCGAAGCTCACCTGCCATTTCGTCTGTATCATCATTGTTTGGACTCAACAATGCAGCAACAATATTGCAAAGCATGAAAAATGAGCCAAGTGGGATGGCAGCATAAGCAAAAGCCATCGAATATTGTAATGTTGGTGTTGTTTGCCCGATTACAATATACGTTAAATGTGCACCATAATAAGATAATACAAGGCAGAAGATTGCGCTAATCCATAAAACAATTTTTTGCAATCTTTGCTTATTTTTTGCATTAACAATCTCCCACAAAAAGTCGATTGCGATATGCTGATTATGTCTCATTGCTAGGCCCGAGCCTAAAAAGACAATATAAATCATCAAATACTTTGCTAACTCTTCTGTCCAGCTAAGCGGTATATTGATAACAAATCGAGTAGTGACTTGTAAGACAACTAATATTGCTAATACAACTAACAAGAATGAAACCAAATATTTTACCCACTGATTGATATTGTCCATGATTTTCACATACGTATTCATTGGCTTCACTCCCTCATTTCCTGAATAGTGTCATAAAGTTCTCTACCATACTTATTTGCTAATTTTTCATTAACTTCTTGTACAGCTTTTCTAAAAGGTTCTTGATCTACTTCAATAACCTCTACTCCTTGATCCAACATTTCTTGAAGTGCCGCTTCCTCTTCCGAGAAAACGAGTTCATTTTGGTATTCTCGAGCTTCTTTAGCAGCTTCTATTACAGCTTCTTTTTCTTCCTCTGTTAATCCTTGAAATGTCTTTTCACTCATTAACAATTGTACATAACCGAATACATGATCGGTTTTCACCAGATAATCCTGCACTTCATGAATTCTCGCACTTGCCGTAAATGCAATGGGATTCTCTTGGGCATCAATTACCCCTGTTTGTAATGAGGAATATACTTCTCCAAAGTTCATTGGAGTTGGGCTAGCGCCCATTGCTGTCCATCCCTCTACAGAAGCTTCTATATTTGGAACACGAATTTTCACACCTTTTAAATCTTCTGGAGATTCTACTCGTTTATTTGTCGTTAATTCTCTAGGACCACGCAACCAGAATTCTAATCCTCGTACTCCCGTCGCTTCTAACATATCCTCCTGCAATTGCTCGCCTTTGGCACCGTATACAAACTCTTCCAAGTGATCTAAATCTTCAAATAAATACGGTAATTCTAAAATAGAATAAGGTTGATAAAAGTTCGACATTACACCAGCAACAAGCGCAAAATCAACTGAGCCAATTTGCATTCCTTCTATGAGATCACGGTCCGCACCCAAAGTAGAGCTTGGATAAACCTCTACTTTGACTGTACCATTCGTTTTCTCTTCTACTAGTTCAGCAAATTTAACCGAACCTTTATGCCAAGCGTTTGATTCACTTTGAATATGCCCTAATCGCAAAACCTTCGGATCTTGCGCACTCGCTGTTCCTTGATCACATGCTGTTACTAACAAAGCAACTAGTGTTAATAGTAATAAAATGATTTTGGTTTTCATGTTTATTCACCTACTCGAATGAAACAAGTACTTTCACAGAATTATCTTGCTTTTTGTTTACGATGGTGAAGCCTTTGTCGGCTTGTTGATAAGGTAATTTATGAGAAATCACTTTCTCAACATCTAATTCTCCCTTTGCAATAATCTCCAAGGCTTCCTCTGTATCTGGACGATTATATGTCATGCATCCAACTATTTCTTTTTCATTTTGTTGTAGTTGTTCAATATCAACAGACTGTTGGCCATGGAACATAGCTACAGTAACTACACGGCCACCTTTTCTCAATAAATTCAAGGAATCATTAATAATGCCAGGGACACCAGCAGTGATGAATACTTTGTCGAAAGACCCCTTGTCTAACGTCAGTTTTGCTTCCTGAATCCAATTCGCATTATCCTTGATATTTATAACATTAGATGCCCCCATCTCTTTTGCTACATCTAAAGAGTAATCTAAAACATCTGTAACTACAATATCTGTTACCCCTTTTGCTTTCACTGCGATAAGTGTAAGTAAACCAATTGGGCCTGCACCTAAAATGGCTACACGATCCGTTGACTTAATATCTGCCTTATAAGCAGCATGAACCCCAACTGCTAATGGCTCTACCAAAACTCCCTGATCATAACTAACAGAGTCAGGTAATTTAACCGCCTGAGCTTCTGGTGAGACAAAAAATTCTGCCATTGTCCCTAACCAATCACCCATTCCAGGAGCCAAGCGCTCATCGGAATAATTCACATTTCCTGTCATGATTCCTTCACTCTCACCAGTACCGATTTGTGGCTCCACTGTAACACGGTCTCCCACTTTAAAATTCGTCACAGACTCTCCAATTTGTACTACCTCACCCGCAACCTCATGTCCAATAACAACTGGTGGTTTACGGAATGGATGTAATCCTTTATACGTATGGATGTCCGATCCACAAATTCCTGCAACTGCCACTTTAATAAGCAATTCATCTTCTTTTAATGCCGGTACCTCAATATCTTTGATGCTAATTTGCTCTGCTGCCTCTACAAATACCGCTTTCATATATGATCTCTCCCTTATATACTATCGATGTTATTGAAAGTACATCATTTTGGATTCCAAAAGATGCCTTTTCATCAACTCAGAGCATCTTTCATCTCTATCTTTTAATGCTTGTAGAATTTCTAAATGCTCAGAGTAAAATTTCTGTACCCTTGCAGGTTCCTTTTTTAAATGACGTAACGTAATACGTCGCAAATGATCTTGATAGTTTAATAACACTCTCGTGATTTCATTATTTCCACTAAACTCACTTATTGCTAAGTGAAACTCATGATCTAAAGTGGCAAACAATCGTACATCTTTATCTGCAGCCGCCTTTTTCGTCGCTTCTATATTTTCCTGCAATTCTTTTAATTGTTCATCTGTAATGCGCTGATAGATTTCTTGACAATTAAATGTTTCCAAAGCAATTCGCAAGCTATAAATATCATTAATTTTCTCAATCGAAATATCATTTACGATGATTCCTTGCTTAGATGAAACGGTAACAAAACCTTCCGATTCTAATCGAACAAGTGCATTTTTAATTGGTGTCTTACTCATCCCTAATTCATCAATTAAGGTTCGTTCTGATAAGAATTGTCCTGCTTCATAATGTTCTTCTAAAATTCTCTCTTTTATTTTTTGGTAGGCAACGTCTTTTAATAACATATTCTTTTCCATCCTTTAGATTTTTATTTGGAGCCAGATTGATAGACTTTTTCAAAATACTCTGGACCACCTAGCTGACCACTTTTTAATGATATTTCTAATCTATCAAATTTTGCTCTCTCTGAATATGCTAAACATAAAGGAGCTCCTGGCGCAATAGAATCGATTACTTCTAAAGCATAAATATCCAAATTCGATGTAACAAAGCCAGATGTATCCCCACCAGAAATAATTACTCTTTGAAGTTCAACTATATCAAGCAATTGCTTGGTCCATTTTCCTAGCTTCTCCCCAATAAAAATACCTATATCCTCTCTTTTAACACCATGGTTCATTAAATGCTCTCGCGTTTTCGAAATATGAGGATCATCTGCACCCCTAGCTGTGTAGATGATTACTTTTTTATCTTCTTCTATTCTTTTTGCAACTTTTAATAAAAATGAATGTACCTTTGAGTCATCTGAAAATAATTCATATGGTATTCTTAAAAGATGAAAGCCAGCCTTTTCCGCTTTATCTAATTGTTGCTTTGTAACCTCAGATACACTACCGGAAACAGCAAAAATCTTCTTCACTTTAGTCGGCTTGGTATCGCGTTCCTTTCTCTGGACGTCCCCATGACGCTGCATCGCATCTCCAAGTGCATATTCTACTCCTGAAGAGCCCACGATAAATTGAATTTCTTCATCGCGTTTTTCCCATAATACCTCGGAAACCTTCTCCATATGTGAATTATTCAATGCATCATATAGTACAATATCAGCTTCCTTATTCTCTTGTTGATTAATTTCAGATACAGACTTTGTTTCCAAATCCATAATATTTACATTTATTACTTTTTGAGTCGTTTGTCTCGCTAGATACTTTACTAAGTTTGCCTCATCCATAGGAGTTACAGGATGCTTTGCCATGACTGGGTGCCTGTCCAATCGATAAATTTCCTCTTTAAATTTGGCAAAGTGATTCCCAAACACTGTATATCTACCTAAATTAGGTGCAGCTACCAATAGTGGGTAGCTCCCATCTGGAAAGTATTTTCTCGCCAAGTCGCTCGCGAAACCGATACTCCCTACCTCTGGTGAAGAGTCAAAAGTCGAACAAACCTTATAATGAACAAAGAATGGATTCATTTCCTTGAGAAATTCAAACACTGGAGAAATCTCTTCCTCCATGCCTTTCAATCCCTTTGCTCTCGCAGTTCCTGCAACCCCGATACAATCCACATCCTGAAATTGATTCAGCTTTTCCTGATCAGGTAGCTTAAGAAATAGTATCGTTTTCAAACCATATTGGTCGAGCGCTTCCATTGCATCCGTGGAACCAGTGAAGTCATCACCATAAAATCCTAAAATATGTCTTTTCAAATCACTCACCACCATAAAATCTAACTTAGATCTAAGTTGTATCTAAAATAGTATCAACAAAAGAAAACGATGTCAACAGTTAAAATTTTTCGTATACAGATTTAAGATTACTAACTATTATTCGTAACGCTTTCCTATATTACAAAATAGGCATCAAAAACATATGAGTTTTTGATGCCTATTTATCAAGAAATTGTTAACTACATGATTTTTTTAAAAAATCATGATATTCATTTATTCCATCTTCAATCGAATAGGAAGGCTTGAACTTCAGTACCTCTCTAGCTTTTGTACCATCAAGCGGAGAAATTTCATCATATCCAAAATCACCTGGACCTAATTCAAATACTGTATTTGGAAACAGCTGGTTCAGAACAGCTATGATTTCTTTTGAATTTGTTAAGCTCCCATTTCCTATATTTAATGTTAATCCATTTGCATTATTAGAAGTTATAGTTAACCATATCGCGTTAACGACATCCTTAACATAAATATATTCTAAGTTTTGGTCTAACCCTGTATTTTCTATTACATTTTCATTATTTAAGGCTTTTTCTAGCATATACTTAATTGGATCATGCGTCACCCGGCCAGGACCGTACACAAAGGGAAGCCTTAATGAGGTTGTCATTATTCTATATTTTTCGAAATAAACTCTAGCTAAATATTCACCTGTTACCTTAGTTACACCATATATAGAGGCTGGCGTAGGCAAAACTCTTTCATTTAAGCTAGTATTTTTGTTATTACCATAAACAGCTGCTGAGCTTAAATAAACAATTTGCTGTACATCAAAAAGTCTCCCTGCCTCCAGTACATTTGAAGTTCCTACTATATTTGTATTAATTATCTTATTTGGGGAATTTTCAAAACCTTTTGGGTGAGATATTCCACCACCATGAATAATTTTATCAATTTTATATTTTTTTAACACGGAAGCCAAAAAGGGAAAATCATCGACACTTCCCTGTTCAAAACTAAAATGAGGTAATCCTTCTTTGGGCTGATTCATATCAACACCAATAACACGAAGGTTCTTTTGTAATAAAAAATCTACTAAGTGGCTTCCTATCAAACCATTGCTACCTGTTACTAATATATTCATTCTGTACCTACCTCTTCGCGAGGCCAGTCACAAAATCTATTTCGATATAAATATTTTCCACGGCCTGTTTTTCCAACAATCTGTTTATCCATAACGATAACTTCTCCTCTGGATAAAACAAAATCAATATCCCCTTGAACCTCCATACCTTCATATACGTTATACTCTGTTCCCTGTTTCTGAGTTTCTTTCGTGATAACACTAGATTTATTTGGATCAAAAATGACTATGTCACCATCACTACCAATATTGAGGCTTCCTTTTCTTGGATACAAACCAAAAATCTTAGCAGGATTCTGGCTTGTTATTTCAACAAGCTTTGGCAACGTTATTCTACCTTCATAAACTCCGTAATGATAGAGTAGTTGAAGGGTGCTTTCTATACCTGGTAAGCCGTTCGGAGCTTTCGTGAAGTTATTAACTCCTTTTTCTTTACCATCTACATATGGATGAGATGCATGATCAGAACCAATAGTAGAGATGGCTCCTAGTTTAATTTTATCCCAAAGTGCTTCTTGATCTCTTTTTGTTCTTAATGGTGGAGAACAAATATATTTAACGGCCTCCTTATCTTCTTTTTTTAAATAATTCTCATCCAAAACTAAATATTGAGGACAAGTCTCTCCAAAAGCGTTGACTCCTCTTTCCTTTGCCCTCTTAAATTCTGTCAATGCCTCTTCAGAGGATATATGAACAATATAAGTTGGAGCTTCTGTAATCTCGGCAATTCGTAATACTCTCGCTGTTGCCTCTGCCTCCAATGATGCAGGTCTAGTATACGCATGATAAATGGCTTTTGTGTTCTTTCTGTCCAATGCCTCTTCAATAAGCTGATCGATTATCCTACCGTTTTCGGCATGGACATTGGTTACCATCCCTTCTTTTTTCGCCGCTTTCATTAGCAAATAAATCTCATCATCATTTACCATGTTTTCCTTGTATGCCGTAAACAATTTAATGGATGTTACCCCTTCTTCTGGTAGTCTAGATATTTCTTTTAGAACATCTGAGTTACATTTATTAATGATGGAGTGAAAGCCGTAGTCTATTAACGATTTTTTGGCCTTATTTTTCCATTCCATTAAATCTTCTAAAAAAGTTTGTGAATTGTCGGGATCTGTAAAGTTGATAATAGTAGTTACTCCACCAGATGCTGCTGCTTTCGTGCCAGTTTCAAAGTCATCTAAAGTACCGTTAAGTGCAAGATGAGTATGTGGGTCAATTAAACCTGGAAGTACATATTTGTTCGCAGCATTGATGATAGTATCTCCTTTTTCACCATTTATGTGATTAGATATCATACTTATTTTTCCATTATTTATTTTTAAATCTGCTTGAAAAGTGTCAGAAGCTGTAACTAATATTCCGTTTTGCACAATTGTAGCCATGTTACCCTCTCCTGTCTTTATCGGTTTATATAATGAATGGCAGTATTAGCTAATAAATCTGTCCCCAGCTTAATATCCTCTGCTGAAGCAAACTCTTTCGGATTATGACTTCCATTTTCAGATCTAACAAATATCATGGCCATATCTGTAATTTCTGCCATTAGCTGTGCATCATGACCTCCACCACTCGGCATTTCATAAGTCTTCAAGCCAAGCTCCTTGCTTTTATGTTTCATAGTTTCTAATATATGGGTAGCTGACTTCGCAGGATTGGCTTTTAA
Organism: Gracilibacillus sp. JCM 18860; assembly: GCF_055395245.1. Lineage (NCBI taxonomy): Bacteria > Bacillati > Bacillota > Bacilli > Caryophanales > Bacillaceae > Gracilibacillus > Gracilibacillus sp. JCM 18860. The sequence goes on along the minus strand of NZ_AP043868.1, from coordinate 3,335,558 downwards.
TTTACTCGTAATCTCGTTCTTTAACTTCCTCCGTTCGCTGATTTCCTTCACTCTTTTTTTGAGCTCATGAAGAATAGCCTCTCTCCTATCTAAATCGGTATCACGAATATCAATAACAGTAGAAACTTTACCTGGAATAATATTCACTTGACTTGGTTCCACATCCATTGTGGCAGCTGTTCCTACGGCATTTCCTCCATACTTATTGACAATTTCTTCTACTGCTAAAGCTGTTTCACTTGCGCCTAATAAAGCATCATAACGTAAGTCCATAGGAATCGCACCCACATGATTCGATTCCCCTTCAAAAGTCACCTCTGTTAAAGATAGACCAGTAATTGCCGTTACAATTCCGACTGGGACATTTTCCCGAATCAAAATTGGCCCTTGTTCCACATGCATTTCTAAATATAGTTCAAACTCATCCCCACTTCTTATTGCTTTGGCCATATTATCTGGGTTTAAACCAAAATTTCTTAGCACTTCATACCTCGAATCGCCATTACTATCGATTACGTTAAGGTCTTCTTCCGTTAAATTACCTGTCATCGCCCTGCTTCCAAAAACACCACCAGATTGAAACCTTGATCCTTCTTCTTCACAAAATGCTATTACTTCTATAGGTCGCTTATTTGGAATACCTTCTTCCTTTATATGCTGTGCAACTTCTATTCCTGCAATAACACCAACTGTCCCATCATATTTTCCACCATTTCCAACAGAGTCGACATGAGAGCCTAATGCAACAGCCTTTAGTCCAGGCACTGTTCCTTCTTTTCTAGCAATTAAATTTCCTGCCTGATCTAATTTAACCTCCATTCCTGCCTCTTGCATCCATTCGGAAATTAAGTCCAGTCCTTGTCTATATTCTTCCGTTAAAGCTATTCTAGTAACACCTCCATCCTTAGTTTTTCCAATCTGAGCTAACGCTTCTATTCTATGTTCTAATCTTTCTTTATTAATCACAACAGAGACCTCCATATCATTTTTTGGACATATCAGTTTAAATTACTTTATCACTTGAATCTTTAGTTTTAGCATCCATCATAGTTTTTCTTTTTGACCACATTAAAATAAGATAAGTTACAGCCGCCGCTCCAACACCAATAAACCAGTTATAACTATATAAGTAGCTGATGGATGGAATGATTAATCCACTGTATGCAATTAAAGCTCCCACTATAAACGCTATTAATCCGTCTCGATTCCAGCCGCCATATATTCCATCGTGTCGGAATAAGCTCCCAAGGTCATAGTTTCTTTTCCGAATAATAAAGAAATCTACTAACATAATCCCTAGTACTGGAGCCATTGTTGCTCCAATTGCCCCTAACACCATATCTAATGATCCACCTTCTTCATACCAGAGCCAAGGTGCAGAAATAGCACCGATTGTTAAAGCGATTGCACCAGATTTACGAAAATTCAATTTAGATGGTGACAAGTTTGTTAAATCATATCCAACCGCAACTCCATTTGTTGCAACGTTTACTGATAAGGTTGAAATTAAAATGGAGACTGCGCCGACTATTATAATGAAAGGGTTTTCAAATTGAGCTAAAACATAAATTGGATTGGTTATCGGTTCTTCAAATGCATACATCGTACCTGCTGTAGTTAATAGTGCCATTAACGAAAACAGGATAAACATTGTCGGCATCCCCATTCCTTGTCCGATAATATGATCTTTTTGAGATCTTGAAAATCTAGTTAGATCAGAAATATTTAATATAAGAGTCGCAACTGTACCAAGTAAAGCAGTCATCCCTAGAAAGAATGTCGGCCAAAAATCATTATTTGATATGGTTGAATTGATGGATACTAAATTACCAAACCCATCGGCAACATTTACAGCCCAGACTACTAATCCTACTGCAATGATCATAATTACTGGACCTGCCCATGATTCAAATTTTCTTACTCGTTCCATTCCATGGGTGATGACAAAAGCGTGTAATATAAAGGTAATCGCAAATGCAACAAATTCATTTAAACCAAGACCTAAGACATTGATATCTCCGAGGCTATCCCATGCTGGAAAGGAGGAAGCGAGAATGACATTTACAGCAATACTTCCAATGTACATATGAACGCCAAACCAAAAAATTCCTAAGCACGCTCGAATAAATACAGGTATTTGTGCACCTTTTGTTCCAAAGCTAGCACGGATTAGTACAGGAAATGGTACACCATACTTTGATCCCGAATAACTATTAAATGCAATTGCGATAAAAGCAATTAAATAAGCACAAGATATACAAGCGAATGCTTGCCAAAAACTCATTCCTGATACGAGTAAATTGGCAGCGACTTCCCATGCAACTATATTGTGTACAATCCCCATCCAAATTGCTGCATAGGCCCACCATGTCCAATTTTTCTTTTTACCTGTCAATGGTGCAAGGTCAGAGTTATACAAATTTTCATGTGGCTCTTTACCATCAATTAAAACCCTTTCATTTTCCACTTTTATCCCTCCCATTAAGTTTAAAATATTACGTTTAAATTAAAACATCACATCTCCGCAATTTGGTCCTAGTGTTTGGCCTGTATATAGATTCCCATCAGGATCAGAGGCAAGAAAAACAGCGGTAGGAGCTACCTCCTCGACTTTACCAAATCGAGGAATAACCAATTCATTCTTCTTGTTATCCTTCCAGGTTTCACTTACTTCGTTCATTAGTTGTGTTTCTATAGGACCAGGGGCTATACAATTTGCTGTTATCCCATAGTTTCCAAGTTCTAATGCCACAGACTTAGTAAATCCAATAACCCCAGCTTTAGCTGCAGCATAATGACTATGTTCCACACTACCTTTTTGAGCAACCTGTGAAGATATGTTAATAATCCTACCAAATTTATTTTTTATCATATACGGAACCACTAATCTTGTAGTTAGAAAAACACTAGTTAAGTTAACTTCGATCATCCGATTCCATGTTCGTAAGTCCATTTCATGAATAAGAGTGGGGGTTGAGATTCCGGCACTATTTACCAAAATATCGATTTTGCCATACTCACCGATTGTATTAGAAATTAATTTGTTCGTCGTTTCTTCTTTAGAAATATCCCCCTCTGTTATCATCACTTTATCTCCAAATGGCTCCATTTCAGTTTGAAACTTTTCCTTTTCCTCAGAATTTCTTGCCAGATAGTTTAACGATACATTTGCCCCTTCCTGAAGGAATGCTTTGGCTATAGTAGAGCCGATACCCCCTCCAGGCCCTGCCCCAGTAATAACTGCTACTTTATTTGCTAATTTCAATCAAATCACTCCTTCTACATCTTACAATTCAGCAATAGCATCGATTTCAATAGGTATTCCTTTTAAATCACACCCAATTGTCGTTCTCACTGGTAGATTATCAATAAAGAACTCCTGATAGACTTTGTTATATGCTTCAAAATCTTCTAAATTAGTTAAATATGTGTTTACTTTAACAACATCTTCTAATTTAGCATCTGCTGCTTCTAATACATTCTTAATATTCGTTAATGCTTGTCTTGTTTGTTCCTCTATCGTTTTCGGAATTTCACCTGTTTTTGGATCCACTGGTGCCTGTCCTGCAACATAGATCGTTTGATTTACTTTAACTCCTTGTGAAAAATGTCCACCTGGTTTTGGTGCCAAGTTTGTATTAATAATTTCCTTCATAATTATCCCTCCCAAATATTTTTACTATGCTTTCTGTTCACTACGTACTACATCTAAGTAATTATAGAGTGTGTATTTTGAGATATTAAAGTAATCACAGATTTTATCACCTGATTTTTGAATAAGAAAGGCACCCTTTTCGTCTAGATACTTTATTCCCTTCATCTTATCTTCTTTACTCATAAGCGCTACTGGTGTACCTATGTGATTTTGAGCTTCTTGGATTAAAACTGCTAATACATCATTTACGTTATTTACGAATACTTCTTTTACATCAGTGTTTACATTGCTTAAATCTGTGAATTCTTTAATAGCTGATTCTGCCACCATAAGGCTTGTAATATCGTAATTAATACATATACACCCTATAGGTCTCCCTTTACTATTTCGAATGTACATGGTAGTTGACCTTAACATTCTTCCATCCTTAGTCTTTGTTAGATAGTTGTGTTTATCTCCTTCGCGATCCGTTCCCCTTAAAACTTCCAATCCTAAATTAGTTCCTGTATCCCCTACTTTCCTTCCGGTTACATGACCATTTTCAATCAATACAATTAAACCGCTTCCATATTTTTCGTGTTGTGTTAAATCCAGAAGTACCACCTCGCAATTATTTCCAAACTGCTTAGCAATACCTTTTACCATTGAAGTTAAAAATTCCATTTCATCATTAATATGTTCCAATTTTAAGAGCTCCTATCTATGAAATTTCATAATGACATCATAATTAATTTTTTTTAGGTTGTCAATATTTTTTTTAGTTTATTAATTATTTTATTCTAATTGTTGCAAAAATTTTCGACCACCATTTATCAAAAAGAAACAAATGAAATGGTTTGAAAACCAAAATCACATAGATATTGAACAATAGAAAAATGAGCTATAGATAGAACGGTCCTCCAAGTCTTTGTCTATGGCTCATTTCTAAACACTGTCTTATTTATCTGTTTTTTGTATGTAGAAGTATTCGTCAAAAAATATATTTAAAAATTTACAATTAAACTATCTGAGAGATTAGTAATAGAAGGAATGATAGGACCCGATGTGGAAATATATATAATAGTATAAAGTGTTTAATCCTACCTTATTTTCATATATATAAGCTAAGGACTCGAGCAAAAGGAGGGTCTGTATATGCGAAATTTTTATTCTGTAGTTTCTTTAGTATTTGTGATATTAAGTATGGTACCACTAATAGTCAAGTATGATTACGAATGGGTTAAATTAGTGACATTTGATCAAAAGGGACTCATTGGGGTGCTACTCCCTATCATTTATGGATTAATTAGTATAATGTTCGGTTTCGTGTCAAGAAAAGGGACTGTTAAGACATTGTTACTTGTCTTTGGTGTGAGTTTCCTTATATTGAATTCAGCCTACGTATTTGTAGCTATCTTTGGCTTTCAAGATCCTTAAATTATTTTTTAATTAAAGCTTATAAAAAGGAACTCTTCACTATTAGAAGCGAAGGAGTTCCTTGGTTTCTACCCATTCAGTCAGTATATAGCCTTTTTCTGAATCGTGACCTAACGACTCGTATACCCTGCGTCCGCATTCTGAATCCCAACAATATACCTCTTATGACATATATTATGTGAAAGTAAAGATTAGGGCATGTTCGTCTAATGATTCACTGTATCTTATCGTAGAAGATGCCGTTAATCGATCTCGAGAAACGATATCTTATAATTCTTTGCGCATTATTTCTATTGATTTCAGTGCTCATGATAGACTTATTTTTTTTCCTTAATCTCCTCTACCCTTTTATATACATCTTTACTCTCAATATTAAAAAGAAACTGCCTTATAGGTGCTCTCCATTTTAAACTCCATATTTTAACTTCAAAGAATACCTTGTCTCATTCGACATAATATGATAAATTACAAAAGTAAACAAAACTTTATCATATAATCCTGGTAATATGGTCTGGGAGTTTCTACGGAGCAACCGATAATTGCTCTACTATGGACGTTGAATGTTAGAATGCTTCATTCTTGTAAAAGCTATCATTCTTTAATTCTGTATAAATTTTTATATACAAACGTCTATGGATACCATAGGCGTTTTTTTGTTTTTCTCTCCTATTTTCTGTAGCAGTGTAATAGAGGTTCGCTCCGTAGAGAACAGAAAGGTAGGAGTACGATGGAAATACTAAAAGACATCTTAGCTGCCCTTAGTGGTGTGCTAAACGGTTTGCCTCAAGGACTACTTGCACTCGCATTTGGATTTGCCTCCGTTCCAACAGCAATGGCCTTTATTGTAGGTGCATTAGGGAATAGTCTAACTGGATCTGTTGCGGTTATCTCTTTCCAAGCAGAAACCATTACGGTAGCAGGCTCGATGGGGAAAAATATGCGCGAACGATTGTCTATGATCTTTTTTGGTGCCTTGATCATGTTTGTCATTGGCGCTTTTGGCGCTTTAGAAATGATCATTGATTGGATTGGCCCAGTCATCAGTAATGGCATGATGGCAGGTGTTGGTATTATGCTAACAAAAGTTGCATGGGATATGGCGAAAGGTGATAAAATCCCTGGAATCGTTTCTTTCGCTACAGGTTTAATCACCTATTTAGCGACACAAGACTTAGTATACACGATAACCATTTCTGTTATTTTATCTAGTATTGTTGCTTTTTTTACTAGTAGAGATAAAGAGACGAAGGAAAAGAAACCATTTGTTAATGATCGTTTTCAGCGATTACAATTTGTGATGAATCCAATGGTTATTCGTGGAGCTCTAGCAATGGTTTGTTTAAATATCGGTGCAAACATCGCCTTCGGAAATATTAATAGTGATATTGCAGGACGAGATGTAAATGTAGATATCCTTGCGATGATTAGTAGTTTAGCAGATATGGCATCCTCCTTCTTTGGTGGTGGTCCAGTCGAGGTGGTGATTTCCGCTACCGCAAGCGCTCCCCATCCCGTCTGGTCTGGTGTCGTCATGATGGCGATTATGGCCGTTATTCTGTTATTGAAGCTTTTACCTAAAATTGGTAAATATATACCAACAGCCTCTATTGCTGGTTTTTTGTTCGTATTAGGTGCTATTGTGACACTTCCTGGAAACGCAGCAGCAGCATTAACTGCTGGAGAGGGATCACAAAGTATCGTTGGGGCAATTACGATGGTTGTCACCGCTATAACTGATCCGTTTCTTGGCATGTTGTCAGGAGTAGTTATCGAATTTTTGATGAAAATACTTGGATTTTAATCGAGGAGGAGAACCATGTCAGAAACATATAAACTTATGATTAACGGATTAGAACGAGAATTACCGATCATTGAGATCAATAATCAGCTAAGTATTGCGAGCTTCGTGATTTTAGGAGATACAGAGCTTGTTTGCCATGTCGCTCCATTACTAGCAGAAAAACTACCATCTGTCGATTATATCGTAACAGCTGAAGCAAAAGGAATACCACTTATCCATGAATTAACAAGAATCATGAATAAAAAAGAATACATTATTGCACGTAAAAGTGTTAAAGCATATATGAAGAATCCAGTTATCAACCGAGTAAATTCAATTACGACAAAGGATGAGCAACTACTTTGCTTAGATGGAAAAGATGCAGCATTACTAAAAGGAAAGAAAGTGGCTATCGTTGATGATGTGATCAGTACTGGGGAATCAATTCGTGCGCTGGAGGAGCTTGTACAACAGGCTGGAGCCATGGTTGTGGCTAAAGCAGCGATTCTAGCGGAAGGCGATGCTGCTGATCGGGATGATTTAATCTTTTTGGAAAAATTGCCTATATTTGAGTAATCTCGAGTATGATTATCTTGTCTTTGACTTATCCGATAGTAGCAGGCATATATCCTATTCCGTATATGCCCTGCTATTGGAAGGTCGATTTATTGTATATTGGTATTAACTTATAGAAGATACCCCAAAAATGCTAGGCAGACCTTCAAGCACTCACCGCATTGTTTATCGATACAATGAAATAATAATAACATTGCATAGACAACCACGTCCATTGCTTTTATTTCTTACTAGAAAATATTTTACTATCGAATGCTAACCTCCCGGACGAAATAATTCACCAATTACTGTCAGTATTTTGCAACTAGAATTTTACTTTGTCTAGAATAATCATAAGCCTTCATTCCAATTAATCTAATGAATGATAAATAGCTACACGTTGGGAGCTCCATGCTTTCTTATTCGTCCACATGTCAGCTTCCTCTTGCCAAAATGGATGTCTTTGTGACAAACCTAATGGAAGGAAAAGAAAGCTACACAAATACAAGCTGCCTGTTGATATGTAAAATTCCCCTAACTCAGGTTGATGGCCTGCTAATCCAATCTGTAACCAGCCTTTTTCATCAAACAAATCGGAGTTACGAAAAGTAGTGCGCAACACTGCTGTTAAGCCAGCTCTTAATTGGCCGAAAGCCAATTCTTCTGGAAGCTCTTCACGCAGGACTTGATTAGCCAGATGATGGAAGGCACCAAATCGATAAGCAATCGATCGACCAATAACAGGAAATGTTCCTTCTGGTGAAATCATACGTTCTAAAATACGTGTATATTGAAGCGCTCTTTCCTTTATTTTTTTCTTACTATCCGACCAACCTTGATCATGCTTACCTACTATATCGACAATATCTAATAGCATCGGGTGAATAACATAGCTGTTATAATAATCAAAATGAAAGGATGCCCCATCACTATACATACCATCACCAACATACCACTGCTCAAATTGCTTGATCGCATAATCAATACGCATGGCATCCCAATCCACTTCGCCTAATTCATATAAAACAGCTTCAATGATGGCAGAAAATAATAGCCAATTTGAAAAAACCGGTTTAGTATTTCTCGTGGCTTTTAACGCCTGCAGGATATTTTTTTGGACACTTGTATCCAACTGCTTCCATAACACTTCTGGAGCACGATGGATCGCCTGTGCTAAAAAGGCACTGTCAACAAGAGGCTGACCACTTTCACCGAAATTCATATAATCCTTTGAGGCAGGATCTGTCGCATGTTCCAAACACTTTTGGATCCGAGCAATATATGTTAATCTAAGTTTTTCCTCAGCTGGATCCTCTGCCTGCCGCTCTAACCATGGTGCCATCCCATTTAATAATCTAGCAAAACCCTCTAAATGGCTAAAAGCCTCACGATTACTACCAGGAATTTGCTCTACTGGCATGTTTTCTTTTAGGGTTTCACGTTCAAGCTCTGTGATTAATGGCTCCGCAATCGCTAACATATTATTCAACCAATAAGATCGATCATCTGTCATGGACTATGTTCCTCCTTTTTTCTACAACAATTTTGTTCTCGATTTTTTGAATCGATTGATAGGCAAACCACATAACAATAAAAGTAATTCCACTCCCTAAGTATACACAGATTATTCCCGGAAAAAAATAACCAATAAAGAAAAAGGCGATGACATTAATTAGAATGAAAAGCGAATGGACCGGAGAGATGAGCGCGATCATTACTCCATGAAGAAAATAATCTATCAATCTCGCTTGATAATGAACAAAGGCTGGAAAAATATAAATGGCAAGAATAGCGAACAAAAAAGCGAAACCATATAAGATAAAAAGCAAAAGAGGCTCCAGCCAATTATTAAGTGAGCTGACAAGCGTCATATTCAAATAGATTAAAAAGCATGCTACTACTAAACTATAGCCGATAATATTAGCTGTGATAAAATTTTGCTTGAATTCTAGCCAGAATGTTTTCAAGATAGTAACATCCTTTTCCCCTCTTATCCATTTTCGTTCAATGGCAAGCATGGCAACTACTGCTGGGAAAAAGCCAAAGACTACAAGGCCAAAGATACTAAAACAAATCCACAATAAATTAAGAAACGCTAGTCGTGAAATCCAAGTGGCTGAAGTATATATGATTCCCCCATTGTACATGAAGCTTCTCCTCCCATTCTCTTAAACATTTTTACAAAAGCTAGAAACATAACTGCGCCTGTGCATCACAGGTGGATCAACATTGGTCAGAGGACGTGACCGATTCAGTCGATGAAAGAACGGTATCGTCTCTCGTTTTTTCGATTGGCAAGCCTTTTTTAACGTAGTTGCAAGGTGCCTTCCAGGGTAAAGGATATATTGGACAGTTTAGTTGCAGGTTCTCTCATTTTGTCCCATATCCTATTTTATTGGACAAGTTCAGTTGCAATTTCGCTCCTTTTGTCTTATATCACTGATATGCAACTAAAATTTCACTAAGCACAAAACGAAGGGCAAGAATGTAGTGCTCTCTAAAACTATCATCTGAACTCCCTAAATGCATGGGCTGTTGCTATAGTAGCCACTTTTTCTTGCCTTCGCTTGTGAAGGATCTTAGATAATAGATACTTCCCTTTATCTATTGTCTAGCCATGCCTTACTTTCCTCCTGTGCTTTATCTAAGGCTTCTTTGGCAGATCTTTTTCCAGCTAATGCTGCTTCAATTTCCGAGGTTAAGATAAAACGAGGCTGAGAGGATGCCCAAGGATAGCGCGGTGTCCATGGTGTTCGCATTGCTTCGATGGTTGGATTCATCATTTTTTCTACTTCCTTATAGCTCTCCCAGTCTTCAGCTGCTTTAATAACAGGCATAGCATTTGCTTCTTCAAATAGATATCTTTGAAAATCTTCACTAACAGAAAATTTAATCCATTCCCAAGCTAACTCCTTATTATCACTTTCCTTTGCCATTGCCACAGGGCTTCCCGCAAACATGCCACCAATACCATCATCATTGTTAAATTCTTGGGCTATTCCAATTCGATCTTCAAGTCCTTGTGCATACACTGGGAGAATTAAATCACCTGGTCCTTGATTCAGCATAATGGCAATATTGTTACGATCTGTTAACCACCTTTCTGCCCCTTGATTACTAATTAAGCCATCTGGAGCATATTCTTGCATCTCTAATAGCCACTCTAGGCCATTGACCATTTCTGGACTGTTATATTCAAATTGAATCTCATCCCAGGCAAAACCTGTGCCCCAGCGTCCGTTCTGACCCTCTGCCAAGTTTACTAAGGTGAAGGCAGACGACCAGTCACCTCGAAACCAAATGCCGTAGTTCTCCTCACCGGTTACAGGATTGGTCCCTGTCATTTGTTTAGCTTTTCTAGCTATCTCCTCCATTGTTGGATTATCCGAGAGATATTCTACCCCCCATTGATCAAACAGTTTTTTATCGTAATTAATAAAACGCGCATCTCCGATTAAGGGGAGTCCGTAAATGGATAGCTCGTCACTGTCAGGTCCTAACACCTTCCAGCCACTGACTTGATTTTCAATAAATACGTCTAGGCTAAATTCGGGATCCTCTTCGATATATGATTGGAGCGGTTCAAGCACTCCTTGGGCAGCGAAATCTGCTAAGCCTGGCATCTGATAAACATCAGCCTCATTGGAAGTAATCATCGCTTGTGTTTTTTCCGTATACCCTTCCCATGGCATTAAAATAAATTCAACTGTTGCACCAGGATGCTGCTTTTCAAATTCCTGTTTTATTGAGTTAAGACCCTCATTTGTTTTTCCTGTAATAGGATCTGTTGCATCCTCCATGGAAAAATCACCTATTAAATGCACGGTCAACGTTTGCCCTGCCCACTTTCCTTCTTTTTTCGATGTACTCTCTGTTCCACTTTCACTTGAGGAACACCCAGCCATTATGCCTAACATTACTATGAACCAAACAACTAGCCACTTTTTTTGTACTTGCATGACGCCAACCTCCTTCTTTCTCATCATTTATTCACCCTTTACACCACTTAGAGCAATACTTTGAATAATGTAACGCTGTAAAAAGAGATACAGGACAATAATTGGTAGGATACTTACCGTAGCTAAAGCCATCGTAAGCCCTGCTAGACTGGTTCCATTTTCTAAGGCGAAGCTTGAAAGATATAAAGGAACCGTATGCAAATCTTGATCACTTAAAACGACAAGAGGCCACATAAAGTCATTCCAGCTCCAAATGAAGGATAAAATAACCATTGTCGCTGCAATTGGACCTGCTAAAGGTAAATAAACAGTGAAAAATATCCGAAATTCTCCGGCCCCGTCAATTTGTGCTGCCTCCCGAAGTGTTGATGGTAGCTGATCAAAGAACTGTTTACAAAGAAAAATTAGCATCCCATTAATCACGGTTGGTAGAATGAGTGGCCAAAAGGTGTTAAGCAGATCCACTTTGTTAAATAGTGTATATAATGGAATCAATCTAGGCTCCATTGGGATCATCAATGTACATAGCACAAGTAAAAAAAGTAATTTTTTATACTTAAAGGTACCCTTGGAAAAGGCGTAGCCTGCCAACAATGAGGCAAAAACCTGTAAGAGAACCGAACTGATGGTGACAATAGCAGAATTAAGATAGGATTGGACAAGTCTGCCATTCTCAAAGACAATTTTATAGTTAAAGCTTGCTACCTCTTCTGGAATCAACCTTGGTGGAAAAGGCAGAGTAATATTAGCGGTTCGATCAAAGCCAACACTTACCATCCAAATAAATGGAATCATAAGTAATATACCGAAAATAAGTAAGACGACAAACTGGGCAATATTTGTTACTTTTTCATTCATTTTTGGATTCATAGAAATACCTCCCTTTCGCTCGTTATAGCTTCATTTTTGATACCTTTAAATTAATAAAGGTAAAGACAAGAATGATGATAAACATAATGTAGGTGGCTGCTGAAGCAATACCAAACTCAAAACCAGTAAAGCCTCGCTCATAAATAAAGGCTCCCATAGTTTGAATGGACCTTGCCGGGCTACCACTCGGGCCACCTAACACATAGACTTCATTAAAGCGTTGTAACCCACCGATCCAGCCTGTAATTAATAGAAACGCAAATGTTCCAGACATGTTAGGCAATGTAATAAATAGCCACTGTTGAAATTTGTTTGCTCCATCAATGCGTGAAGCTTCATACATTTCTGGTGAGATAGCCTGCAAGTTAGCTAGACAGATAATAATGACGAAGCCAATCCAATGCCAAATCGCTAAGAGAATGACCCCCCATTTTGAGGTAGCTGGATCGGAAAACCATGAAGAAGCAGGTAACCCCAGGGCTTCTAAAGCGTAATTTGCCACCCCTAAATCAGGATGTAAAACGAATTGAAAAATCATAGCTGCTGCAACGATAGAAGTAACGTGTGGTAAAAAGTAAACTGTTTTTAATAAATTTTGTCCAAACTTAACGGAGTTAATTAATGAAGCAAAAATAAAACCTAAAGGGATCGTAATAATAATTTGGAAAAAGGCGATATAAAAAGTATTCCACACCGAGTTCCAAAATGAAGTAGAGGTTAATACCTGTTGAAAGTTCTTAAGTCCGATAAAATTCTCGATCGTTCCATTAGATTGATAGAAACTTAAACGAAATGATTCTACGATAGGATAGACCATAAATAACAAAATACCTAAAAAGCTCGGGAGTAAAAAGACATACCAAATCCACCTATTGTTCTTTTTCTTAGCTTTCAATGATTGAACATGGACACTTGACGACATTGAATGGTTCATACTTACCTTGTCTTTCGCCAATTTTTTTCCCTCCTTTTGAATTACATGGCAACATTACCACTTGGCACCGCTTACAATACTTGAAAAATTTATTACAAAGAAATCTTAGAGCTCATAATAGTTTCTGAGCATACTAGACATATCTCCTTTATTTTCTCGACTACGATATTCTGAAGGCGTAACATAATAAAATTTTCGAAATTTACGACTAAAATGGGCAGCACTAACAAAGCCAGATTCTAATGCAACGTCTAATACTGATTTTTCCGGATATATATCCAATAAATATTTGGCACGCAATAATTTGCGTCGCATCATATATTGCATAATGGTAATACCAGTGACACTTTTGAATATCCTTGACATATAGTACTTGCTGATATGAAGCTGCTCGGAAATTTGATCAAGTGAGAGATTTTCATGGTAGTGATAATCAATCCAAGTCATTATCTCATTTACCTGCATAATCTTGTGGTTCTTCCCTGTAGGAACGGGTACTACTTGAGTCTTCGTTAATTCATAAATAATAAACAAGAGTTCAATTAACAAAGTAGTTGTGACACCTTCTAGCATGCGCCTTTCAATGGTTAGCTCGGTATGGCTCATCATGGTTAACTGTTTTTCATGAATCTTTTTTAGTAATCCCTGAATCTCCTCAAACTTTTTGGGACAAATATCACGTAGTAAGATATTTTCTAACTGGTTAAAGGGTGTCAATATTTCTGGAACATTTAATCTATTAATAATGGCCCTTATCCATTCAGGCGAAAAGTTGATTACCGACCGCTCATAGGGAACGTTATGGTTAGGGGCAGGCCCGTGTAAAGCAGATCCATTCATCACGATAATATCATTTTCGTGTAGTTGAATAATTTGATTGTTTAATAAATACTTACAATCACCACGATGAAACATATAAATTTCAAAATAATCATGAGAGTGGACATAAAAATCTTGTGAGTGAAATAAATAGTCTTTTTCATTCAAATTAGCGCCCATTCTTCGATAAAAGAAATGAAAATTTTCAAATTTATCCATAGACACACCCCTCGTATAAGTTGTTTGAAAAAGTTACTTTTCGTAATTATATTATACCTAGGCTAGACCACGATTATTTTTAAAAATCTACCTCCCTCATCATTTATCGATCCTTTCACTTGTAGCATTAGTTATAACACTTTCATAAAAGCTCCCTGATCAGACAGCTAAGGCAATATCTGTCAAACCCTTATTCTTGCTTCATTGCTTAATATAGTCAGTCAATTTTCGAAGCAGGGGATTATATCTGTGCATTAAAGATAACATTCACTTTCTCCTTGTGCTGTTTTAAAATTGTTTGCTTCTTGTCTGAAATTGCTTTCAATAGATGGAAATTGCTTTTTTTAGTAAAACAACCATTAAAAGTCCTTACACGTGCTAATGAGGATTTGTTTCATTACATTAATATATTAATCATAGTTATTCGAAGGGCCTATCACTAATTTGACTAGAACTCAAGTATGCAACTAGAGAGCAATCAAAGCATATCGTCGGGTGAAATAGACAGACTGTTCTCTCTACCTGAAGCCTACATTACAAAAAAACACGTTGATCTGGGAGTTAATCCAATCAACGTGTTTTCATTTTTGCTTCCTACTTTTTATTAATCTTTTTTCGGTGAAACATTATTACGATTATCTCTACAAGCAGCAAGGTAATAGCAACATGATCGACAGTATTTAGTACAAGCCTAACTTTTTTATCAAAATCCTATTTTCTATTCTGACAAATTTGGGTAGATTTTGAACTTCTGTATCAATTACCTCATCGTTGTTATAGGCAACCTCTACTAAATCTTTTACTTTAGTTTCTTGAAGCAATCAAAGACATATACACTAATCTATGATGTCAAAGTGAAAAAAGGATCACTTACCCCAAAATATGTAAAAGGAAAAATGTTTTATTTGAGAGAGTTTACTGAAAAAGAACAAGGTTTATTCCTTTTACCGCAAAGCATAACACCGTATTCATTCAATCCTATACAACTCCAGCTTTACTGTATGTAGCAAGCTATATATCCTTGATTATCTTTTGATAAATTCTTATTTCTTCATCTAATAATTCGCTATATTCTAAAGTAGAAGGTGCGGTTAACCCATCTCGAAAGCCAATATCTAATAATTCTCTGCGCATTATTTCTATTTTTTCTAATAAAACCCCTATATCGTCAACATTACTCTCCTTACTCATTTATCATGATTCACTCCTAAAATAGTACAGTTATAAAAATCTTTATTTTTACTAATAACTCACTGCTTTGCTGTTAAGGAGTGGTAATCTCCCTTACTGAGATGACTTCAATCGCCATATACATTATATACAACAAAATGTTGTTTGTAAATAAATCCAGCACCTTTTTGTTGTATTTTTATTTTCATCCAAGATAAAGTTGTATAATGCACCAAAAAAGGAGATTAGAATGTTAGTTTTTCAAGAACGATTAAAAGAATTAAGAGAGCAAAATAATATTAAACAAGAAGAAATGGCAAAAAAATTAAATATATCTACTAGTGCATATGGATATTATGAGCAGGGAAGAAATGAACCCTCTTTGGAGACGATTCAAGCGATAGCAGAAACATTCCATGTATCTACTGATTATTTACTCGGATTAAAAGATAATAAAAGATCTGATATCCAGTCCATCAGTGATTTACAATTAACCTATGAAGAACTAGACACAGTTTATCTTATGAAACAAATTGGGCTATTAAAAGAATTATCTCGCGCTTCAGAAGCAGACTTACAACGCATGCAACGATTATGGAAATTTTTACAGAATGAAATGCAGATGGAGAAATCGCGGGATTGAGGAAGATTTTGTCATCCGAGGGTAACCTTGAAGAATGGGAGTTACCATTGTATAAACAAAAAGAAATTACAGCCAGATAGTTAATTACTTTAAATGGTATCAAGGACACAGAAGGTTGCAATTATTTCGTTCTAATTAAAGGAGTGATTGTAACTGTATCTATTTATAGCTTTAATAATAGTATTCACATTATTACATATTATTTCTGGTCTGTACTTCTTAATAATGAAAAAAATAAAAATAAAACTGGTTTGATTTTAGGATATTGTTATTTATTTGTTGGGGCTATAGGGATTTTTATAATCATTTATTATTTGATTTAGATTTTTGTCTGTTGCAAAAAAGCAACATTGTAATAACTATTCACGGAACGAAAATAGTTTGAGATGCGGCTCCACTCACTTTGTCTGATATAAGGCATTGGAGAAAGCAATAATAGTAATTAATTTGCTCCTGATGTAGAAGATAATGCTAATGTTTGTACCCCAAAAATTAGATTTTCACTCTAACTTTTGGGATACATTAATAGTTAGGACATGTATTTACTTTTGGTTTTTGATAAATTTATTGTATTATTCTTTATTAAATGAACTAATAAGGCGATTAAAGGCAAAGTTGTTCCAATGAGTAAAGTTACTTCACTATTAAATTTATAGTAAGAATAACTTCCAATCCAAGAACCAAAGGCTCCTCCCAAAAAGAAAATAGTCATATATAATCCATTAAGTCTGTTTCTTAGCTCGGGATTCAAACCAAAGATAACTTTTTGACCTAATAATACATTTCCTGATACCCCAATATCGATGCTAACTCCGGAGACAAGGATTAAAATTACACTCAATAGTGAATGATCTTGAACAAAAAATAATAGTACGATAGATAGTATTACGAGCGCCATTGATACATTCGTCATGGTAAAAATATAACCTTTATCTGCTATTTTACCAATAGTAGGAGATAACAAAGCTCCAGCTATTGCAACAAAGCCAATTAATGCAATTTCATTATTTGAAAAGTTTAATGGCTCAGACCTTAATAAAATCGGCATTATTGTCCAATAAAGACTAAATGTTGCAAATAAACATGCGTGATAAAAAGCTCTTTGTTGTAAAGGAGAAGTATTTATTAGTAGCTTCACCATAGAAGCAATTAGTTTTGAATATGACATGTTACTATTTGAAACTACTTCATAGTTAGGCAAAAATTTTATAATTAACAGTAATACGGCAACTAGCGTTATTAATGAAAATAGAAATACCATCCTCCAGCCGAACCAGTCAGTTATTCCGATAGATAATGGGCGTGCAATCATAATTCCAATCAATAAACCACTCATCACCTTACCTACATATTTACCTGTCTCTTCAATGGGCACAACCCTCATTGTTAGTGGAACTAATATTTGAGCCGTACAGGCCCCAATGCCAATTATGGTTGTTAATATTAAAAAAATAATTCCTTTTGTCGAAATAAGAGTACCAATTAATGAAAAAATAGAAAGCACAATAAGAATAACAATTATTTTCTTACTTTTAAATAAGTCAGCCATTGGTACGATAAAAAATAATCCCAATCCATACCCAATTTGTGTCAAGGTAGTGAGTAATCCAGATAAATCAGAAGAGATGTTCAGATCTTTTGCAATGAATTGTACAATTGGTTGAGCATATTAGCAGCAAGTGAACCACAACTAATTGCCAAAATAAATAGTAGAAAATTTGTCTTTTTAGTCAACTTTATCATTCCTTTTGTTTATTTTTATTTTTTTGGTACGTTCGTTCCGAAATACTAAAAAAAAAGAAAGACTATAGGTCTGCAATAGTCTTATCCACTAGATGATAGGCCAGATTTTTCTCTTTTTTGTATCTGGACATTAAATTAATGCTATGATTTAGACTTAATAAAGAATATGCAACTAATTCGGAGTTAGCCTCTTGTGAAATTTCTCCTTTCTTTTTTCCTTCTTCAATGACTTGCTTAAATACTTTTTCAAGTTCATTAAAATCATTTATAAGTATTTCTTCTATGGAAGGATCAATATGTCCAATAAGCAGTGAAGAATTAGTGATAATACAACTTTTTGGAATGTCATCTGAATAGCATTTTTCAATTTGTTCATAAAAAAAGGATTTAAATGATGCTTTAATGTTTTTACCACTAAAAAGTAAATTTCTTCTTCGATAGCCATAGTTTTTATAATGTTCTAAAACCAGTTTAAATAGTTCATCCTTATCTCCAAAACTATCGTAGAGAGTAGATCGACTTATTCCCATCGTTTCAACAAGATCTGAGATATATGTAGCGTCATAACCTTTCTCCCAGAATAAATACATAGCTTTATTCAAAGCATGTTCTTTGTTAAAACTAATCCTTCTACCCAACTTACAACACCCCCATTCATATAATTTAGTATAAAGTTTACGGAACGATAAGTCCAGAAAAACTTATCTTGAAATCAAGTCCTCCGTTTAAGGCCGCTTTTACGGAGGAACATAGGTAGAAAATGTTTATTAATTCAGGGAAAAAGAATCCATTTTGATCAATATTTTTTCAAAAAGGATTCTTTTTATTTTGCCTAAAATGGGGTTCTGTGGGGTATTTTTAATCAAACTTTATTTTAAAGCTACATTTGTTTACACACGCAAAATAAATACAAAAATAATGCAAAAAATCTCCAAAAGTAACAGTTTGAAATGCGGGCCCACTCTTTTTGTCCGATACCTTTTTATATTGGGCAATTTGAGGTGCGATTCCACTCTTTTTGTCCGTTATCACTTATATCCTTCATTTATTACATCTGTTGGACAACATTCCTACTGCTTGAGACTTAATTTTCCACTAAGCCACAAGTTAGTAAAAAAGCGACTGTTCCTTGAACAATCGCTTTTTCTAATTAAATCTTATTCATTAGAATTTTTATAATAAATTAGATTATCTGTCCATTCTCCAAACTCGAATATAAACCTTTTTCTTGTACATTCATACTCCATACCGACACTCTCTGCTAATTTGATGGAAAAAGAATTATCAAGAATTTGAAAGCAATATTAAGGGCTGCTGATTACTGCCACTGGAATGTACCACCGAATGCCAGATTGTTTACCAACTCAAACCTCTTATATAATTAGTGAGCACACCTATGTGTGACACTTTTTATATATAAAGTAAATTAATCAATTATAAAAGTCCTACAGCTGTTGGTTTAAAATAAAGTTTGATTATTTTCTACCTTTGATCTTCAACAATCGCGCCCGTTGAGGAAGCTCAAGGGTGAATTTAACCACACGTTAAAATTTGCTGTGGACAGTACTTTAAGAGACAGGAACATACATACACCAAAAAAGATCTTCGTTTCCATCCACGTGGGTAGCGGAATGAATGCGGAAATGATTGGTTTGGCCTTGCTCATTATTTATCGAAATAAAACTAACCTTCTTCTGCTCAATGTGATGCTGTTCCCATAGATTTTGAAACAACTTGCTTTGCTGTTTTAGATTTACAACGAGTTGATTAAGAATGGGGTCCTCCGGAAAGCGGTCATAAATGCCCCGAAAGACTGCAACCGAATAGGTTGAAAACTCGTCCCAATTTTGAATACGATCCCGAATACTTTCCTCCAAAAATAGGAGTTGTAGTAAATACCGTTCTTCGGAAGCACAAGAAGAAAACGGAAAAAGCATTGTTTCGGCCCCTCGATTCCAAAAAATAACCTTGGAACGCTGATCTGTAATGAAGGATGGAAATGGTAAATCGTCGATTGTGACTTGTAATGAATCATTATATTGTTCTTCATTCGGCAATGATAATGCTTCATTATACGCTAAATTGAAAAGATGTTCTTTCTCGTCAGGACTAAGCTGTAACGCCTGGCCAATATTCATTAAAACCTCCCGTGAAGGGTGAATGTCTTTTCCCTGTTCTAACCATGTATAATACGTCACACTAACGTGGCTAAGATAAGCAACCTCTTCCCGGCGCAGGCCCGGAGTTCTTCGTCTTCCCGAGGTCATGTGAATACCGGCTTCTTCAGGCTGAACCCGTTCTCGCCTGGACTTTAAAAATTGGCCAAATACCTTAGAATGTACACTTTTTTGCATAATACTTGATTCATTCCTTTCTCATTGCATTACCAGTATAGCTTTCAATTTGCTTAAGATAAAATGATTTGTTCAACTTAACTGTTGATACAGGTGTTTTAATATGGGCAATTTTTAAATCCTGTTAATAACATTAATAGTATAAACATGCAGTGGTTATAGCCAAGTTTATTCGTTAAGATAAAAGCATATCACGAATCAAAGGAGGACATTCTTATGATTAATAATCAAGACGTTCCAAAACGAAAGCTAGGGAACGAAGGGTTGGAAGTTTCCGCTATCGGACATGGTACGATGACCATGCCCGACAACCAATCTTCTGTTGATACAATTCGTGGAGCTTTGGATAATGGTGTCACTTTGTTTGACACCGCAGACCTTTACGGAAATGATGGTTATCTTCAGGCAAGGTTTGGAGATAATGAAAAGCTGTTGGGCAAGGCATTAAAGGGTAGGCGTGATGAAGCTGTGATCGCAACAAAATTTGGGATCACTCATAATCAAGGTTATAAGGGAGATCCGGCTTATGTTAAAAAATCGGTTGACGCCAGCCTGTATAGTCTCGGAGTCGATTACATTGACTTGTACTATCAGCACCGCTACGATCCGAATATTCCTATTGAAGAGACTATGGGTGCTTTAGATGACCTAGTCAAACAAGGCAAAATTCGTTATGTTGGTCTTTCTGAGACTCCAGCTGAAATTATTCGACGCGCACATGCGGTACACCCGATAACCGCAGTGGAGACCGAGTATTCTTTATGGAGTAGAGACGTGGAAGATGAAGTTTTGCCGCTTCTCAAAGAACTAGGGATTGGTCTCGTCCCATACAGTCCACTAGGGAGGGGATTCTTGACAGGTCAGATTAAAAAATTGGAGGATTTATCAGAAGATTACCCACAGGAGCATTATTCTCGTTTTCAAGGTGAAAATTTCACTAAAAATGTAGAATTAGCCTCCCGCATTGAAAAAATGGCTATGCAAAAAGGGTATACGACTGCCCAGCTTGCATTGGCATGGCTCTTGGCACAGGGAGATCAAATCGTCCCAATTCCAGGAACCAAACGGTTGGAACGAGTCAAAGAAAACCTCGAGGCCACCCAAATTTCCCTTACAAATGAAGAGTTGACAGAAATTGAACGTATATCACCGAAGGGAGCAGCCTCTGGGAGCCGGTTCTAGTTGAACTGATTTATTGTTTGAAATGTTTATATAAAATCAAAACAAAAAGGCTTAGGCTATTCTTCTGAAATGTAGCCTAAGCCTATTTCCATAGTTTTCCAATGAAGCGCATGCCTTCCCTATTCCACAATATGACCCGATAATGGAATAATTCTTGATTTTATTGTAACCGTAAAAATCCCTTTGGACAACTCAAATCTAAAGGGTAAAACATCGCATCTTTTTTACAAACGTCGCAATTTTATTTTAAAGCTACAACAGCTCATTAGAAACGATGTCTGTAGGGCTTTACAAATTTATTGGTAAACACAATGGCAATGAGTGATAAATTCCTTGTCATTCAGTGGTAAAAAACATGGCAAGGCTGGTAAGGCAGTAATCAGCTGCTTTTACTGCTTCTTTACCGTAACCTATTCTCCAATACTGATTATGGATGGTATATCCTATTCTTCCCCATTGAAAATCATCTCTAGCTAAAGTTGAAAAATCGACCATACCTAGTGTACACCATCTTCTCTTCTAAACACTCCAAAAACGTGGGCAGTATCTGTAAGTGCTAACTCTTGGTGTTTATCTACTAGACTATCAAACCACTCCCGCGTACGTTCGCTCATATCTATTTTTCCTTTGTCATGGCGATGCTGAGATGGATAACGGTTTTCAAATTCATTTAGCCAATTTTCGTAGTCAGCTTTCTGTAATGGTCTTACTACTAATCTTTCTGTTTCTAAAATATACTCAAATTTTTCTTTCTCCGACTTCAATGTGATATCTACTCTGCATAGACTTTTTCCGTAAAACAAAACCTACTTTATTTCCGTCATTTAGTTTATATGCCATAAGAGATCACACCTTTCATTATGTAATATAAATCTTCTCTATTTAGCCTATTATCTAAATATATTCCCAGAATGATGGTACTCGAATTAATTCGAGTACCATTCTAAAGCATTCCTATACAATATCTTATCGGCAGCTTTTTCATCAAATAAATTTTGAATCAATTCAATGTCTTTGTACTCAAAGGGTCTTTTCGCTCTTGTAGAAGGCAAATCGGTTCCAAACATAAGGGCATCGGGATTAATATCATAAATTGTTTTTAAGGCATTTTCAATATTCAATTCTACACGACCAAAACCAGTGGCTTTCACTCTAATACCTTTATCCACGAGTTTTAATAAATATGGTAATCCATCTTCAGATAATCCTAAATGATCAATTGATATAGCAGGCATTTTTTCAATAGTTGACGAAATATCGGATAAATCCTTCGCATCAATGTAAAGTTCACTATGCCACCCAACCAAATCATAAACTCTTTTAGCAAAGTAATCGAGCTTCGATAAATCTTCTGAACCACCTCGTTTGATATTAAATCGTAAGGCTCTTACACCATGGTTATGTAGGCTAATAATTTCCTCATCAGTTACAGTAACTGGCAATTGTGTAACGCCACAAAATGCCTCTCCCATTTGCTTAAGTGCTTTTAATAAGTAGTTTTGATCAAATCCTTGGAAAGATCCAGACACAATGGCTCCACCTAATACATTTAAATCCGTAGTTTCTTTTTGATAATCTGATACAACATAGCTAGGTGGTGTATATCCATGATTTTCGATAATCGGAAAATCAAAATCAATAATATGAAAATGCGCATCAAAAATCCTCATTAAAATCCCCCTTTCTTGCACAACGTAGATTCTTTTACGAATTACATCTGTTGCTGTCACTACAGATGTCTGTTAATGTAAATTAACCAATTACTCAAAGGAATGAGCAATTGGTTAAATTAAGCGTATCTGGTTCATGCAGCATTAATCTCTACTAAACAAATCCCGAGTATACACCTTCTCCGAAACATCCTTTATATCATCTGTTAGTCGGTTTGCCACGATAACATCCGACATTTCCTTAAACTCTTTAAAATCCTTGATTACTCTCGATCCATAGAATTTTTCTTCCTGCAATACAGGTTCGTACACAACCACTTCAATCCCCTCTGCTTTTATTCGCTTCATCACACCCTGAATAGCAGATTGTCTAAAGTTATCAGAGTTTGTTTTCATCGTGAGACGGTAAATACCAACAATGTTAGGCTTTTTGGCGATAATGCTGTCTGCTACATGGTCCTTTCGTGTTCGATTGGCATCTACGATGGCCTGCATAATATTGTTAGGAACATCCTCGTAATTAGCTAGGAGCTGCTTCGTATCCTTTGGCAGGCAGTAGCCACCATATCCAAACGAAGGGTTATTATAATGGGTCCCAATACGTGGATCTAGACCCACTCCTTCAATGATCTGCTTCGTATTTAAGCCACGGACCTCTGCATAGGTATCTAACTCATTAAAAAATGCAACGCGCATGGCCAAATACGTATTCGCAAATAGTTTAATAGCTTCCGCTTCGGTGGAATCTGTAAATAGGATATCAATCTTTTCCTTAATCGCTGCATCAGCCAATAGATTGGCAAAAACCTTTGCTCGATCAGATTGTTCTCCAACAACGATTCGTGACGGATATAGATTATCATATAATGCCTGTCCTTCGCGTAAAAACTCTGGGGAGAAAATAATATTATTCGTCTTATATTTTTTGCGTAATTCTAGTGTATAGCCAACAGGAATGGTAGATTTAATCACCATTACTGCATCTCGGTTAATGTCGAGCACTGTTTCTATTACATTTTCAACAGATGACGTATCGAAGTAATTCCGGTCTGGATCATAGTTTGTCGGTGTCGATATAATGACAAACTCCGCATCCTGGTAAGCTTTTTGAGCATCAGACGTTGCTACGAGATGGAGAGGTTTTGTCTCTAAAAATTGCTGAATTTCTTCATCTACAATCGGCGATTTCTTGCTGTTAATCATATCTACTTTATCCTGCACAATATCTAGTGCGATTACTTCATTATGCTGTGCTAATAAAACCGCATTCGATAATCCGACATAGCCTGTCCCCGCTACTGCTATTTTCATCATTATCACCTTCACCCTTTTTTATCTTTTAGCTAAAAACCAACCATTTAACAATTCTTCTCGATTATAATAGAATCGTTCTCCATCTTCATGTCTTGTAACACTTCCACCAGAAGCTTCTACAATCGCTTGACCTGCTCCTGTATCCCATTCCATGGTTGGAGCATATCGTGGATAGTAATCCGCTTTTCCTTCCGCTACTAAGCAAAATTTTAGTGAGCTTCCAGATGATACAACGTCCACGTTACCATCTAATTCATTAATAAAATCCTCTGTCTCCTTAGACATATGGGAGCGACTTGCCACTACATGAATGGCATCCTTATCTTTTACACTCGGCAATAGAATGCTTTTTTCTAGTAAATCATCAAGCTTAGTAATCTCTTGCTCTGATGCCCTTTCTAGCTTATAAGCACCTTGTCCTTGCTCTCCAAAGTAGAAAGTATCTAATGCAGGGGCATAAATAACCCCCAATACAGGGTACTTATCATCTATTAATGCAATATTAACAGTAAATTCCCCATTCTTCTTCACAAATTCCTTCGTCCCATCGAGTGGATCCACTAGCCAAAATTGCTTCCACCTCTTTCGTTCTCCATAAGGAATAGCTCTTCCTTCTTCACTTAATACAGGGATGGATGAATCGATTCTAGCCAATCCACTTTCTATCGCTTGATGTGCTCGCTTATCCGCTAGCGTTAACGGGGAGTCATCCTCTTTAAATTCCACATCAAAATCCTGTGCATAAACATCTAATATTTCTTTTCCTGCGTCTAGACACACTTGAAACAAATCGAACATATGATTTTTCATTTTTATGCCCACCTTTATTATGTGATTAAAACCAAACAACATTGACAATACTTACCGTTACAATCATTACTAACAAGCTCAAAGGTGTACCGACTTTGATATAATCGATGAACCGATAGCCTCCAGGTCCATATACAATTAAATTCGTCTGATAACCAATTGGGGTAATAAAACTTGCCGATGCTGCTATCGCAATCGTGACAGCAAATCCCATATAATCTACCCCAAGGCTAGATGCCATTTCAATTCCAATCGGAAGCATCAAGACAGCCGCAGCACTATTGGTGATTAATTCTGTAAAAATATTGGTTAGCAAGTATACGAGTAAAATAAGTACCACTATACCATAAGGCTCGCCTATAGATAGCATACCATCGGCAATCCATTTTGCGAGACCAGATTTTGTCATCGCCATCCCAATCCCAAAAGCACTAGCAATTAATAGCAAAACATGAAATTGAATGTTCTTTTTGGCTTCTTCTGCGGTAATGGTTTTCGTAACGAGCAGGACGAGGACGGCAAGTAGCATTGCCTTGAACATACTTAACCAACCGACCGTCACCATAAAAATCATCAAGAGTAAAACACCTATGGAAAACAGACCTTTCTTTTGATTTCCCTGCAGATTAGAAGGAGTATCTAAAGAGGATACGACATAAAAGTCGGACGATTGCTGATAAGTCCTAATAAAATCAGAACCCGCTAGCAAAAGTAGCACATCCCCGGGGCGTAAAATAATATCGCCTATTTTACTTTTAATTCGCTCATTATTTCGATGGACGGCTATGACACCTGCATCGAATTTGGAGCGGAATTGGGATTGCTTAATTGATTTTGATAGTAAGGATGATTGATGAGAGACCACGGCCTCCACCAATTCTACATGGCTATTTTCTAAATCATCTAATTCTAAATGCGAACCTGTTTCTAGCTGAAGACCTCTCATATGTTGTAGCTCTGCAATCGTGGAAATAAGTCCGGTAAAGATTAATCGATCCCCAGCCTTGATAATCGTTGTCGATTTAACTGGAGAGATACGTTCATTTTCTCGGATGATCTCTACTAAATATAAGCCCTTTAATTCACGCAATCCAGCTTCCTGTACCGATTTATTCACATGAGGGAACTCTTTTTTCACCGTCATTTCGGCCATATATTCCTTCGTATCGGACTGAATTTGATCACGAAAACCACGATTAGATGGCAGCAACTGGTAGCCGACCGTGAGTAGATAAAGAAAGCCAACGATCGTAATCGGAATTCCGACGATAGCTAATTGAAAGAGACTAAAACCTTCTAGATCAAAATCTAATAACATCCCGTGAACAACTAGATTCGTAGAGGTACCCATCAACGTAATCGTTCCACCTAATATCGTAAAATAAGATAAGGGGATTAGAAATTTAGAAGGAGCAATCCCCTTCTCTTCACACCATTTTTTGATCATAGGGGTAAAGGTTACGACAATAGGTGTATTATTGAGAAAAGCAGAAGATAGAGATAACGGGATAAAAAAACGAATCATCGATCCTTTTACATGCTTTCCTTTGTTCAACCACTTTTTCATTATTCGGTCAATGATTCCGTGCTTCTGTACAGCCCCTGCTACGATAAATAGAAGGGCAATCGTCAGCATACCTTGATTGGAAAAACCATTAAAGGCTTCTTCTGGCGTTAATAAGCCTGTTAGCACAAAAATGACTAATGCCGAGAAAACAATGATATCAGGCCTTGCCAATTCTAGTAAAAGTGCCGCAAACATCAATATAATCATAGATAATACAAAAACCATTTCTAGAGTCATCGAAGGAGATCACCCCTTTCGGGCATATGTTTTATCAAAAAAGTTATGTATATCCTAGGAAAGCTACTACCATTTTACTTTTGATAGTAGCTTTCTCTAATGTCTAATCTAAATATTTCATGATCTCTTTTACCACATAATCGGTTGCTTCCTCTAGGGAATACTTACTTGTATCAATTTCTACCTCAGGGTTCTTCGGTGCTTCATATGGACTAGAAATGCCAGTAAAGTTAGGGATCTCTCCTGCCCTTGCCTTCTTATATAATCCTTTGACATCTCGTTTTTCACATTCCTCTAAAGGTGTACTCACATAGATTTCGATATATTCTTCTCCAATGATTTCTCTCGCATTACGACGATCACTTTCATATGGAGAAATAAACGAGGTCAAGGTGATCAGCCCCGCATCATTCATTAGCTTCGCTACCTCTGAAATTCGACGAATATTCTCGACACGATCCTGTTCCTTGAAGCCCAAGTTTTTGTTTAAACCATGGCGGACATTATCTCCATCTAAAAGCATCGTATGATGTCCTGTTGAAACTAAACGTTTCTCTACCTCATTGGCAAGTGTCGATTTACCAGAGCCTGATAAGCCAGTAAACCAAAGGGTAAGAGGCTTTTGACCTTTTTGCTGTGCTCTAATCTCTCGGGTGATATCCGTTTCTTGCCATACCACATTGGTAGAACGACGTAACGAATGCTTAATAACACCACAGGCAGAGGTCATATTGGTCACTCGATCAATCAGAATTAATCCACCTAATGACTCATTATTTTCAAAGGTATCAAATATCATATTTTCGGAAAGGGAAATATCGCACGCTACTAATTCATTTTTAAAGATACGATCTGCAGGAACTTCTTTCCCTGTATTAATATCTATTTTATGCTTAATCGACATAACCGTTCCAGGTAGTAATTTTGTTCCTACCTTCACTAAGTAATTACGCCCTTCCACTAGTTCTGTATCATCCATCCATAGGATCGTTGCGGTGAACATATCGGCAACTTGAATCTGATCAGAGGTAGTCAAGACACAGCCACGAGAGACATCCACCTCTCGATCTAATTGAACCGTCACAGGCTGGCCATACACAGCTTCCTCTGCTTCTTGATCTGTTACAAGGATGCTTTTCACCTTAGCTTTTTCTCTACTCGGGAGAGCAACAATTTCATCCCCGACTTTAATCTTTCCTGCTTCAATTTGCCCTTGGAACCCTCTAAAGGTATGATTCGGGCGGCTAACACGTTGAACAGGTAAGAGGAATTCTTCTTGATCTGCATCATCTGTGACATCGATATCCTCTAAATGAGGTAATAAAGCTTTGCCATCATACCATGGCGTATTCTCTGACTTTTTAGTAATATTATCCCCTTCTGTTGCAGAAACCGGGATAACCTGAATACTTTCTAAATGAAATCCATAGGTTAATTGATGAAAGTCATTTTTAATTTCTTCAAAACGTTTTTGGTCATAGCCAATTAAATCCATTTTATTTACTGCTAATACGATATGCTTAATTCCCATTAATGAACAAATTCGAGCATGACGTTTCGTTTGAGAGATCACACCTTTCGTTGCATCTACGAGAATAACTGCTAAATCAGCAAAGGATGCCCCTACTGCCATATTTCTTGTATATTCCTCATGACCTGGAGTATCGGCCACAATAAAGGAACGGTTGTCTGTCGTGAAGTAGCGATAGGCGACATCTATCGTGATCCCTTGCTCACGCTCTGCCATTAACCCATCTAATAGGAGTGAATAATCAATCTCTCCCCCTCGACTACCAACCTTAGAATCTAGTTCTAAAGCTTTTTCTTGATCTGCAAATAGTAGCTTTGCATCATACAGCATATGTCCAATTAAAGTTGACTTACCATCATCGACACTTCCACATGTAATAAATTTTAGTAAACTTTTCATTCTAGAAATACCCCTCTCTCTTACGACGTTCCATGCTACCAGCAGCTTCTTGATCAATAACCCGACTCGTACGTTCTGATGAAACAGCACCTAATGTCTCGTCGATGATTTCATCTAACGTATCCGCCTCTGATTCAATACCACCAGTAAGAGGGTAACAGCCTAGTGTACGGAAGCGAACCTTTTTCTGTTCAATCTTTTCACCGGGTTCTAATTTCAATCGATCATCATCTACCATCACGATATTTCCATCTCGGTAGACGACTGGTCTTTCCTTTGCGAAATAAAGTGGAACGATATCGATATTTTCTTGGCGAATATACTGCCAAATATCCTTCTCTGTCCAGTTAGAGAGTGGGAAAACACGCATACTTTCACCTTTATTAATTTTGGTATTATATAGCTTCCACATTTCCGGTTTTTGATTTTTCGGATCCCATGCATGATTTTTATTACGGAAGGAGAAGATACGCTCTTTCGCGCGAGATTTTTCCTCATCACGACGCCCTCCACCAAAGGCAGCATCGAATTGGTGCATGTCTAGCGCTTGCTTCAACGCTTGTGTTTTCATGATATCTGTATAGGATGAACCATGATCAAATGGGTTGATTCCTTGCTCTATCCCTTCTTGGTTAATATGTTCAATCATTTCAATACCAAGTTCCTTCGCTTTTCGATCACGAAATTCTATCATTTCTTTGAATTTCCATGTCGTATTAACATGTAAAAAAGGAAATGGTGGTTTCTCCGGATAAAAAGCCTTCATGGCTAGATGTAGCATAACAGAGCTATCTTTACCAATAGAGTAAAGCATTACTGGTTTTTCACACTCTGCGGCTACTTCGCGTATTATGTAGATTGCTTCTGCCTCGAGTTGGTCGAGGTGTGTAAGTTGTGTCAATTTATTTCTGCCTCCTTATTGCGTTTAATTATAAAAATTTTTTATTACCTCAATAACCCTGTACATATCTTCTGCAGTATATCGATGGTCACAAGGGATTGTTAGAATGTTTTCTGATAGGTCGTAAGATTTCGTATATATTTCTTTATTAATATAACTTGGTAATTCCCAATGAATTGGTGGATATATTTTATTTTTTATCAAATGTAATTTTAAGCCTTCACGATTAGAGCTTAAAACCGGAAAACCTAAAGGAACAATATCATCTACGTTGGATAATTGTTCTCCTACCATTTTAATACTATCATTTAAACCTTTTAAACCCTCATAAAGTATTTTGAAATTCCTAATTCTTGCATCCCTTATTTCCTTAATATCTATTCTTTGGAGTATATTTTGTGAATAATTATCTATTTTAGTGACCTTAATCTCATTGTCGTCTAAATCATTCTCTGCATCTTTAAATAACTGCATAAATTTTTCTTTTAACTTTGGTTGCTCAATTTCGTGAACATACGTATTTTTCAATACTTGACCTAAGATTCTATATTGGTGGAAAGTAGACTGCATATCACTCATAAGACTGAACTCTTCTAAATCTATATTCTTATTATTTGAAATAATTATTCCACCTGATGGTAGTGCAAACCATTTACGAATACTACCTATTAATACATCTCCGAAATCTTTCCTTCTTCTATTTAATAGTGTATGGGTAATATCTTCTATAAGAATTAAATCATTATTTGACTTTAAGTCTAAAATTTTCTTTTTAGTCTTTTCGTTAATAGATATATTAAAATAATTATTAACGAAAATTGCCCGAGTATTTTCATTTATTCTACTTTCTAAGTCATCTAAATTTATTGAGAAATCCTTATTAATTTTATAAAATTCTACAACCACATTCATTTCGAGGAATGGTTTAACCATACTTGCACATAAATAGGAAGGTAAAAGAATATGTTTCTTATTATTATCTTGAATTAAACTTATTACTGCTTTTATAGCGCTTCTTCCAGTATTGACTAGTTTATATTTTCTTTCAGATAAGCTAAATAATTCATTTAAATAAAACAAAGAAGGAGAGTTGGCTTTCTTCATTAATGATATGTAATCTAAGTCAAATTCTCCACCGATTTCATTTATCGTATTCATCATAGAAATATCCCTAACTCTGTATCTTTTAAATCATTGTAAATCTTATTAACTATTGATTCATCAAGTTCATTTTTCCAATCATTTACATCTTTCGGACCTTTGTATACACTATAAACATCCTCTTGTTTAATATTAGTTGAGTCTTTAATAAATTCTTTGGTTTGATCACTGAAGTCTAAGTCACAAAACTTGTATAGCTCCATTGATTTACCCAATGGATCCTTCACTAAATCTTCATACTTTAATAAAAATACTCTTTCAGGATATTTATCTTTCATATCTAAGAATAATTTAGCAGCTTCTTTCCATTTATGATAACCAAAGTATTCCTCAGGGCGAAATTCATTTCTGCATTGTCCAAATTCCCATTGTTCATTAAAATCCCATAAATCCTTTTTAAATTCTCTAGGTGCATTTTTCCATGATTTTAAAGAACCACATGGGTTTCTGACAATAAAAACAAATTTTATATTTTCGATATTTTTAAGTAAATGAGGAACTAGGTAATGGTACCTTACCATTTTGGTTACTAGCCATAGAGGCGAATTTGTTTTATCTTTAAACGTAGGGTGAATTCCAGTTTCTTTTTGTTTTATTTGGTCTAAAAACTCATCTGATTTATTGTAAAGTTGTTGATAAAAGTTCAATATATCTGTTTGTGTGCTTTGCAAATTAATTTTATTTTTAAATGTATAGGAAAATAAAGGTTGATACTTATACTTTACTTGAGGTGAACTATCTAGAATTTGACCTAACCACGTAGTCCCAGATCTAGGTACGCCGTGAATCGAAATAATTTGTTTGAAATCCATTTTTTTCACTCCAATTTGTTAATGCCTAAAATTGCAATATATACTATTATTCTAATGTGTAATTACTTAACAGATATCGAATTTCCTTTTTAGAGTTATTCATTAATACATCGATAATGGAAAGATTCGGTACAAAATTATTAGTATTTTGTTCATAAGTTAAATCCTCATTAGTCCTTAAAAAGTTTAACTCTATACCTTTTTCTTCAAAGTACTCTTTTGAATACAACTCTTTTCCACCAATTGCATTAATATAATGATTAGTATCTAGTAACCTATTTATTTCTATAATTCGTTCGGCCCTATTTTCTGAGGACTTTTCCAAATCTGAAGACAGAATAAACTGTGTGTCGATTCCGAGGTAATCAGCTATCATTTTTATACTTCTTGTTATGACATCAGAAATGTTTTGTTCTTGTATATTAACCTGTAGAGATTCTTCAATTAGTGGAAAAACTTCATTGAAATTTGTCGCTTTCCCATAGCTCTCTGTTATAGTTTTAAGGAACTTTTTTCTTTCTTTATTAAAATTTTGATTAAAGTATCTTTCGTTTATATTTTTTTCAAAAGAATCCTTCTTTACACTAAAGGTAAAGGTATATGGACTTTTGTTTACTAAAACTCTATTTCTGTTTATCCATCCCCCTTTCATGTATTGAACATCATCATAAATGACAAATTTATCGACAGCCTGAATCAATTGAAAATAACCTATATAAGGAAATAGATAGGGTTGCATTATGGCTAATTTCATTTATCTGCACTCCTAATCTTAAGTATTAGTTTATCTGGTATTGCTCATCGAAATATTTTTTATACTCTTCATTAATTATTGCTTCCCACCATTTTTTATTTTCTAGGTACCAATTAATAGTATGCTCAATACCGGTATCAAAATGATATTTTGGCTTCCAACCTAGCTTTTCTAGTTTAGTAGGATCTATCGCATAACGTTTATCATGTCCTAAACGATCTTCAACAAATTCAATTAAATCCTCTGATTTACCAAGTGTTCTTATTATCGTCTGAACAACTTCTAAGTTCGTTTTTTCATTGTGCCCACCAATATTATAAACTTCACCAGAGCTTGCTTCATGCATGACTATGTCAATAGCAGAACAATGATCATAAACATGGAGCCAATCGCGTATATTCTTACCATCGCCATAAACTGGAACCTTCTCGTTATTTAGCACTCTAGATATAGTAAGTGGTATTAATTTTTCAGGAAAATGATAAGGACCGTAATTATTGGAGCATCGTGTTATATTCACA
This sequence comes from Gracilibacillus sp. JCM 18860, assembly GCF_055395245.1. NCBI lineage: Bacteria > Bacillati > Bacillota > Bacilli > Caryophanales > Bacillaceae > Gracilibacillus > Gracilibacillus sp. JCM 18860. The sequence continues at coordinate 3,302,582 of NZ_AP043868.1, read as the reverse complement.
GGTAAATTATATGTTTCATGATATGCCCTAACTAAGAAATCCGAAGATGCTTTACTAGCACTGTAAGGACTATTAGGCCGGAGAGGTGTTTCCTCTGTAAAAAAAGTATTCGGATCAAAATCTAATTCTCCGTATACTTCATCTGTAGAAACATGAACAAATTTCTTAACATCCATTTGCTTTGCTGCATCTAATAGAATCTGTGTACCTAATACATTCGTTCGAATAAAGATTTCTGGATCAGAAATTGATCGGTCTACATGACTTTCAGCTGCAAAATGGACCACATAGTCAAATTGCATCTCTTTAAAAATAGACATAATACTTTCGCGGTCTGCTATATCTACTTTAATAAAATGGTAGTTTTTATTATTCTCTATTTCTTTGTGCTTTGTAAGATCACCTGCATATGTCAAGAAATCAAGATTATATATATCATAATCTGGATATTTATCTACCATGTATTGAACAAAATTCCCACCAATAAATCCTGCTCCACCAGTGACTGCGACCTTCATTCAACCTCTCCTTCCAACTTTATTAAATCCATTAGATATTTACCGTAATCGGTTTTCAATAACGGCTTAGCCAATTTCTCGACCTGTTGATCATTGATATAACCTCTACGATAAGCAATCTCTTCAATACAAGAGATATAGAGGCCTTGTCTTTTCTGTACTGCTTCTACAAAATTAGATGCTTCCAACAAGGATTCGTGGGTTCCAGTATCTAGCCATGCTAAACCACGACCAAGTAATCGGACTTTTAATTGGCCATCGTTCATGTACCTTTCTATAACAGAAGTAATTTCTAATTCTCCTCTATCTGAAGGCTCTACTTCTTTTGCATATTGGACAACCTTTGAATCGAAGAAGTAAAGTCCAGGAATTGCATAAGATGATTTTGGGTGTTCAGGTTTTTCCTCTATTGATATAGCATTCTGCTGATCATCTACTTCCACTACCCCATAACGTCTTGGATCCTTAACAAAACAACCGAATATTAAACCACCTTCTCTTATGTTGGCTTCTTTCTGAACGATATTACCAAAGTTAGAACCATAGAAGATATTGTCACCAAGTACTAATGCTACTGGTGATCCCCCAATAAACTCTTCCCCTATAATAAATGCCTCTGCCAAACCTTTTGGTCTCTCTTGAATCTTATATTGAATCTCCAATCCAATTTGACTACCATCCCCAAGTAATTCCTGGAATAATGGTAGGTCTCTTTCAGTTGATATAATCAATACCTCTCTAATCCCTGCAAGCATTAATACTGATAATGGATAGTAAATCATTGGCTTGTCATATATTGGTAACATTTGTTTAGATGTTGCTTGAGTTAAGGGATATAGTCTCGTACCTGAACCTCCAGCTAGGATAATTCCTTTCATTTTGTTCACCTACTTCCTTTACTCAAATTTTTTATAATATCACATATTTGTATCACTTCTTGATCAGATAACTCTCCATAAAATGGCATTGCAAGTACCTGTTCTACCTTTTGATAAGCGGTAGGAAGATTTTCCTTCTGTGCAGTTGGCAATTTTTTATACCATTTAAAATCACTACATAATGGATAAAAATACTTTCTCGTAAACACGTTAAATTCTTTTAATCTTTCATGTAGTGAATCACGACTCATACCAAACTTTTTGTCATCAATTTCTATCACAAAGTATTGGTAACTGCTCTCTTCTTCTTTATGTATAGTAATTATTCGAATACCTGAAATTTTTTCTAAGTGAGTTTCATACAATTGTTTAATCTGATTTCGTCTGTATTTTTCTTCAGGTACAACTTTTAAAACCTCTAAGCCCATTGCAGCTTGTACATCATTTAATTTAGCATTTAATCCAGATAACTCTACAGTTTCCGGATTATCAATTCCAAAGTTTTTTAAAAGATTCAATCTCTTATTTAGACTTTCATCTCTAAATACTAACGCTCCCCCCTCAATCGTATTAAACAGTTTGGTCGCATGGAAACTAAACATTGTCATATCACCATATTCTCCTATAGGGATTCCATTAAGTTTAGTACCAAATACATGAGCACCATCATAGATAACCTTCAAATTATATTTATCAGCAATCTGTTGGATTTCATTAACATTACATGGATTACCAAAAACATGGACCCCAAGTATCGCACTTGTCCGATCAGTGATTAATGACTCAATTTTTTTTGTATCTATATTTAAAGTACTTTCATCAATATCGCAAAAAACAGGTGTTAAACCGTTCCAATCTAATGCTTCTACCGTTGCAGGAAATGTGAATGGGGTTGTAATAACTTCCCCTTCTAAACCTAAAGCCTTTATACCTAATATTAATGCTAAAGTCCCATTATTAAATAGAGAGATATTTTTAACAGATAAGTAATTTTTTAGTTCTTCCATTAATTCTTTATTTTTAGGTCCATTATTCGTGACCCATTTATTTTCCCAGACATCTTCTAGTTGATTATTAATGGAATCTAAATCAGGTAACAGTGGACGTGTAACCATAATAGGGCTATTAAAACTCTTCATCACTGGATTTTCTCCTTCAATCTCTTAAGTTTTCTCTTTAGCTTAATAATTTTACTATTCTTATTAGCTCCAATATCAGATGTCTTATTCTCCCATGGGAAATCGTTGTAGGGAGGTGATTCAATTTTAAGAAATTCACAAAACTTTTTGAATGCATCCTTCTGGCTTATGTTAATTACTAGCAAGTCATCTGGTCTATCTTTAAAATATTCTTTTACTTCAGCGTTATGTTTTTCATAATTACGAATCATAATCTCTTTATCATAAGTATTTTCGTCTGTAATACCATAAATATGTTTATGTACAAGCCAGGGTTGCCCTTTAAATATATATGTAGCATTAATTAGATCTTTTTTAGTAGGTATTCTCTTACCATCAGCAAACTTTTTTGAATGAAATTTAGTAATGGAGTTATACCATTGTTCGCTACTATCCCTTTCTGTTAGTATAAATTTGCTACCTGGAAAAGCTTTGTCTATATGTTTATATGTATCTGGCCAGCTAAATGGGACATCTTGGAATACTTCTGCTGTATTACAGTAGTTAACAATTGATTCAAAATCATGTTCAATATAGTTTATGAGCAATTTTTCTGCATCTCGTTGGTTGCCTACTTTATAATTAAGATCCTTGAAGGCTTTCTCTAGAGAAGTTGTTCCAGTTTTATTTCGTCCAATACAAAATATTTTTGACATCCAATCATTCCTTACAATATATTTTAGTTCTTTCTAGAATTGATCAAACTTATGGCAGATTTAAGTTCCCAGTTATTCATTATAATACTTAATAATATATAAACTAATAAACCACTAATAATTTGTATGGCTAGATTTATAAAAGGGTTGAACACTAGATAACCGCTAAGTGTATTTACAATAATGTATAAGATTACTACAGATAACAGTAATTTCCCCAAGTGGAAGAGTTGTCGTATGAATGTATAATTTATATATCTACTTGTAACATAACAGTGAATAAGTAATGCTATATATGAATTAACAATGGCTATAACTATTAGACCTTCAATACTGAAATCATTATATATACCTATACCTAATAAACTAAAATGGATTGAAACTTTTATTAAAGACAGTATTAAAAAAATATCCGTCCGTCCTATAACATTTAGTACATTTAAATTTAGAGATTGGATCGGATATAATGCGCCAATAATACATAATAATTGAAAAAAAGGTACTACTGGCTCCCATCTTTCCCCCAATAATAATGGAATGAATATCGGAGATGTAACAGCAAGTAATGTAATTAGCGGAAAATGTATAAATCCAGTACTTCTTATTAATCTTTCATATTGCTTGGATAGTTGACTAATATTATCCTTATTTCTACTTAATACTGGATAAGTTACTCGTTGCAATGCTTGTGAAAGAGACTGTGCAGAAATCTCACGTAATTTAGCAGCATTTGTATAATAACCCAACTGCGTTGTAGGAAATACTTTACCAATTACTACGTGATATATATTCTTCTGAATTACATTGATCAAACTAGCCAAAAGTAGTTTATATCCAAAGTTAAAGTATCGCTTAAATAAAATGGTGTTAAAAGTAAAAGAGGGTATCCATCTATTTGTTAGTAATAATAATAACATGGTCAACGTTTGAGCGACTAACTGCTGAGAAACTAAACTCCAGACTCCTGCACCTAAAAACGCTAATAAAACGGCAATTATTCCTGAAGTAATATTTGAAATTACCGTAATTTTAGTCTGTGCCTTAAAATCTATATTTCGAACCAGTATTACACGTTGTATAACTGACATTGAATTAATAATAATAACTAACATTAAAACACGCAGAATTAATACTAATTCTGACTCTCCATAGAATAAAGCAATAATTGGTGCTGTAAAAAAAATAATTAAATAAATGAATACAGCAACCACTAGATTAAAGTAAAAAACAGTAGAATAATCCTGCTGTCCAACTTCCTTTTCTCGAATTAATGCCTGATCTAAACCGCTTTGTACTAGTGAAGTTGAAATAGCTACAAATATTGTGATCATTCCAATCAAACCAAAATGTTCAGGTAATAATAATCTAGCCAATACTATTTGGATCAAGATACTTATACCTTGTTTAGATACAAGTTCAGTAAAACTCCAGAATAACCCTATAATAGCAGAATTTGATTTGATTTTATTCTTTTCCATAATACTAAATCCCCTAATAAAGTCTAATGATGGTAAAAAGTTTCTATTTTAATTATGATATAAATTTTCTCTTTGATTTTTTAAGAAGATTATATCCTGCTGGTGTTAAATGTTGTAGCAAGAAGAATATCTTTTTTTTAATAGGAAGAGTTCTAAAGTAATTTCTTAATATATAATTTTTAAATATGTCCATTTTGTTAAAATCCTTTTGCAATTTTAAAATTTGAAATTTTATTTTTGCACAATATTTATTTATATCTGAATCGTATCTAAAGTTAGTATAATTATTAAACTCTTGTAAAATAATAATCATTTTTTTTTGAGAAGCTATTGCCTTGATTTTATTGTTTTGAATAGTATTATTCCATGAGACGGAAACATTTACTCTATAGACTGACATATGTTTCGCCATAAAATAAATATAACCCTTTGTTTGCAGTATTAATGCAGTTGGTGTATCGCCAAAAGGAGCTTTGAAAAACCAATTCGGTGGATTATCTAAAAATTCTTTTCGATAAAAAATAGAACTGCTTGGATTTGTCCTTCCTGCCCCGTAAAACAGATGTTCATTTGATATCAACTTATCAAACGCAGAATAACAAATCTCTCCATCAAATTTTTTATTAGCATCATCATAAATTTTGGCTGAATGAAATACAAAACTGCAATCTGGATTTTTTTCCATATAATCGTATTGTTTTTGTAATTTATATTCATCAATCCAATAATCGTCACCGTCGCACATAGCTACATATTTTCCTGTTGCTCTTAGATGATTAAATTTATAATGCATTCTTGTATTCTTATGATATTGATTTTGTTTTTGATAGATTGGTTTAATAATTTTTGGATATTTTTCCTCATAGTACTTAATTCTTTTTTGTGTATCATCTGTAGAAGCATCATCATGAATTAGAATTTCAAATGGAAAATCTGTTTTTTGTTTTAAAAAGCTAGTGATTGCATCATCAACATAGTTTTCATGATTGTAAGCAATGTAACTTATACTCACTTTCGGTAAATCTTTATTCCATGTCTCCATAATTTTATTTTCTGATGATAAATTAGCCATATTAAGACCTCTTTTCATAATCTTTTTGCAAAGTATGTATTTATTTGAATATTAGGAGTATGGTTTTTCAGAATATCTATTTAAACTAAAGTCATATTAAAGAGTTGAATTTTAGTTATAATTTAGCTGCTTCGTAAGCTTTTCTTTCTAATTTACAAATTTCTTCCCATGTAAAGTTCATTGAAATTCTATTACTTAACTTAATTGCATTGAGGTTATAATTAGGATCATTAATTAGCTCTATAACTCTTTTTGCAACTTTCGTTGGAAAATTATTATTTATAGAAAAAACATTATCACTCACTCCAACAGCTTCTGGTATACCACCAACATCACTTCCTACAGCAGGTATTCCCATTGCGTTGGCTTCTAAAATTACCATGCCTAAACCTTCCATTCTACTTGGTACAACTAAGACACTGACCTCCTCTAGACATCTTGGCACCATATCTGGTTTTACATTTCCTGCAAATTCGACTCTACTTAGTAAATTATTTTTTTTCAATTCTTCTAGTATTTCGCTTTTTAAAGGACCATCTCCAATTATTTTAAAGTTAATCGAAGAATCTAATTTGTTTATCTCACCAAAAATTTTTGGAAGTAGATCTGCACCTTTAATGTTCTTTAATGCACCAACATAAGCAATAACTTTAGACTTTTCATTAGTAGTTTTTAGATTAAATTTTGATCTATCTACACCATTATATGTAACAATTGCATTACGTCCAGAGTATCCCTTTTTGATAGCAATTTTTAACAGTGAGTTACTTACAAAAAAACACTTTTTTGCATTCTCCATAGCAATTAATAGTTTATTTTGGTCAATTCCTTGTAATTTATTTATATCAGTCCCATGAAATGTAATGAAGTAAGGAATATTGTATTTTTCACTTAATAAATATGCAATATACCCATGTGGGAAACCCCAATGAGCATGTATAATATCTGATTCATTCAATTCGTTACTGAATTTTTTGTAGTAGTTCGCTGCAACATTTTCAATTGATGTTTTTTTTATCAATCGTTTTAAGTAATAAATCATTGATAACCTAATGTTTGAGTTTCTAACTCTGAGTCCATCCAATATAATTTCTTCATTAAGTTTTTTATCATGTTCAAATTTTTTTCCTATCATTCTTAATACAGTCTTAATTGAAACACTTGGATAAGTATTCTGGTTAATTATTTCCGTTGAATAATAGTTGGAATGTCTTTTTATTCTCTCAAATGTTGCATTATATAATCCGCCTGGCTTTCTAACATCTAAAGTGGTAATAAAAAAAATTTTCAAATTAAATCAACTCACTTAACAAATAATTAGCTATCAATATACGCTAAGAATTCTTTCTTTGAAACTCCTTTAAGTTATTATCATTTATTTGATTAGAGTGTACTCTGTTTTTACTTATATGAAACAAACTTGAGCAAATAAAAAAATAAACAAAGTTACTCTGTGGATAATGGAATGGATTAAATGTTAATAAAATGAAAAAGGTTATAATATAGCCTGTATACATAAATATATTTTTTATTGGTCTATACATAAATAAGTTAATTACAAATATACTAATATAAATACTTGCTCCAATAATACCTAATTTAGCGAACGAATCAAATAATTCTGAATGTCCACCTATTAAGTAATTTGTCATTAAGCCACTAATTTCTATAGTACCTATCCAAAAATTATCTAAAAAAGTACTTATAGATTGCATATAAAGATTTATTCTTGCAGTTAATGTACCACCTGAACCTTCTCCCGTTAACATATTTCCTAGCAAAATCAATCTACTCTGATATAGTTTATTAAAATTACCGGAAATATCTATTAAATAATTACCAATTCTATTTGTTGACAATATAATAGAGAAAATTATTAAACTAATTCCACTCATTATACTTATAAGTAAATACTTACTTCGACCTTTATTTACTAACGTTCTCACAAAGAAAATAAATATATTAATTACTAAACCAATTAACAATGCTATTAGTGTTATAGTGGAACCAGTTTGGAAACACAAAAATATACTAGTAAGCACAATAAAAATAATTATAATTTTTTTTGGTTTAGAAATGGATTGAAATAATAAATAACTTATACTAACACCTAACAACGCAGAACCGAAGGCTAACCCATACCCTTCACCTATTGCCACATTTCCATATTGTTCACCTTGATGGGAAATTATATCTCTTGCTGCAAATTCATTTTTATTATAAAAAATTATTGCTTTCCAACAATAATATATCCATATAGCTAATAAAACATAAACTAATTTTTTAAATGTTTCAAATGAGTATTTCTGCCTATAGTATAGAAACATTATGATACCTATAAACAAAGATAATTGACCTAAAGAATATCCTATACTAGTAATCAATCCTTCTGTAATGAGAGACACTATAAATGTATAAAATAAATACATACCTAAACATATTATTAATTTATTTGTTATGATTGTTTGAATAATTTTAAAATCAGTGACAAAAATTAAAAAAACCCACATTAATGTCAGAGCAAATACAAGATTTTGTTCACTAGACACTCCCCTAAGTGTAAATATATAGAATAATATAAAAAAAATCAGTGAAACATCAATTTTTGTTGGAAACCTTTGATTGATAGTATGCATTTTTAATCAACTTTCTTATTTAGTATTTATCTTTTTTGTATTCATTATCGTAATATTATTTAATATTTTTATTGAAAAAAATATTAAATTCTGATACTAAACTAGTGTATCTTTTTAACTTATAGCTTTTACGAAAAAAATATTGCTTTGTTATCAGCTATCTGCTTTATTTCTTTCATAAATTATATGTAATTTTTTTAACTCCTCTAAGTATTTTTCAGACAAGTAGTATTGTGTCATTTGTTTTGTAGTTTTAACAGCATTATTTACTATATCTGCTTTAAATTCTCCATTTAAAGCTTTAATGAGTTTTAACCGTAAATCATTAATATCTCTTGGTTTGCACAAATAACCATTTATTCCATCTAATATAATACCATCAATCCCTTCTCCTTTTGAACCTATTGTAATACAACCTTTGGCCATAGCTTCTAAATAAACTAATCCAAGAGTTTCTGAAGAGCTAACCATTGCAAAAACATCCGCCTGTTCCATGTGGTGTAACACTTCGTAATGCTCTAAATATCCTAAAAACTCTACATTATTCCATATATCTAGATCTCGTACTAACTTTATTAGTTTCTTCTTCTCTGGGCCATCCCCTGCTATTTTTAGTACAGTATTAGGAAAACTTTTGAGATGAGCAAATGCCCTAATTAATATATCAATATTTTTTCTTTTCCTCATTGATGCGGCTATGAAAATCACTCTAGATCTTCTATTTATTTTCTCTTTAACTTTTTCACCACTAATAATATTTTCTTTATTAATTCCTGAATAAACTAAAAAAGTATCCTTTTCACAGTAACCTAATTTAATATACGCTTCCTTCAGCATATCACTTCTAAATCCTATCTTATCAATATTATGTAAAATATTATTAAACTTGTAACGCTTATGTTGACTATTCTGTAAGTGATTGATGTCTGTTTGATGTAGCGAAAAGACTAAAGGAATTTTGAATTGTTTTTTTATAAGACTTGCTATATATAAAGATGGATTCATCATGTGACAAACAATTACGTCTGGTTTATTATGAGAAAGTATAGATGTGATATGTTTAACTGAATGAATAATATCCTTACTTTGATAGTTTAACTTTGGATATTTTCTTACTGGAACTCTGGTAACATTGACCTTGTCTATTGTAAAAGACTTACTATGATTAAGCTGGTCAGCAATTTTACTTTTCATAAACAAATTAAACAAGGTTGGGTATGTTGGCATTATTTTTATTACTTGAACTTCATTTTCCATGGATACCCAATTTTTAGCAAAGTCATGTAAAGCATATGACATTTGTTGTCGGGATTGCGTTGGAAAAGCAGGATATAAAGTGGTTATTAATAAGACTTTCATAGTTCACACTACTTTCTCCTTTAATACTCTAAATTATGATAAATATTATTGTAATCCTGTGTTAATTTATTCCAATCAAATAAATTAGATTTTCTTGTACAATTATCAGATATGTTATTATAGTTATGTGAAATCATCAATATCCTATCTGCGATTTCCTTCTCATTAAAACAATCCACACTATAGCCAACTACACCGTTAGTAAATTGACCATCAAACCCTTGATTTTTAGTATATATGATCGGTAGTCCTTGACTCATAGCTTCTACATACACTAGCCCAAATGTTTCATGTATAGATGGCATTACAAAAATATCATGTTCTCTATAGATATTGATTAATTCTTCTTTTTCAACTGGCTTAATATAATTTACTATTGTCTCTTTAACAATTTTATTAAATATTTTATTATCTTTAACTTTACCAACTATTGTAAACTTTATATAACACCCTTCCTTGATCAATAACTTAATCGCTTTGATTGTGATTAATAGATTTTTATTCTCATTTATATCCCCAACATACAAAAGGTTGATTTTTTTAGGTTTTAACTGCTTTCTATTTCTAAATTTATTTTTAAACCAAAAATCATCGATACCATTTGGAATCACATGTGATTTAAATTCTAAGGTTCCCTTTATTTTATCTGGCACATATTCATTGATTACTAACTTTTTATATGGTTCAGATAAAAAAATAACTCTTTTAGCATTTTTTAAGATTTTCAGTCCAATTCCTCTTAAATGATACAATTTCTTAAAAAACCAATTAACATCAGTATTTCTAATTGCTACTATGTAAGGTATATTAAATTTTTGGTTTAATTTATAAGCAATAAACCCATTTGTAAACAGTGAGTGTGCATGTATAATATCGTAAGAATATATATCAAATTTAGTTTGGATTTCCTTTAATATCTTATATTGCTTCAAGAAGTAACTATATCTATCAAAGGAGTTGTAACATTTACTTACTACTGAATACTCTCCAAAGTCTCTATCATCATTACGGAAGGATTTAGGCACAGGTACAAAAACGTCTATATCAAGATTATGTCCAATTTGCTTATCATAAAGATTCTTATAAAATTTACCTGTACTAAAATATGAGTTTATATGTAAAATCTTCATAGTTTTCACCACTTTTTTATAGTCGCCAATATAAGAAACCTTTTTCTTTTACCTTCTCGTTATCAAATTGACTTTTAACATCAATCAATATTTTCTCGTTATTTGGCATATCATTGTATAGTGTATTTATTTTGTCTAGATCTAATGATTTGAATGCTTCATGTCCAACGGCAAATACCATGCAATCGACTTCTTTAATATCATCTAATTCAACTAATTCTAAATTATATTCACTTTTTACTTCCTCATTGTTAGCAACTGGATCTACAATCAAGCAATCAACGCCATATTCCTTTAGCGCATCTATAATATCAATTACTTTAGAGTTTCTAGTATCTGGAGTGTTTTCTTTAAAAGTCAATCCAAATATTACTATTCTCGATTGTTTTATAATTTTATTTGCTTCGATTAATTTTTTGATAATAGCATCAGCAATAAATTTGCCCATTCCATCATTTATTTTCCTACCTGACAAAATGATTTGGCTATGATACCCAAGCCTTTCAGCCTCGTATATAAAATAATATGGATCTACTCCAATACAATGACCACCTACCAAACCAGGTGTAAAACCAAGAGCATTCCATTTAGTACTCATTGCATCGATAACATCCTTTGTATCAATGTTCATTCTATCAAATACCATGGCTAATTCATTCATAAAAGCGATATTGATATCCCTTTGGCTATTTTCTACTACTTTAGCTGCCTCCGCAACTTTGATTGAACTAGCTTTGAATACCCCTGCTTCGATTATTAATTCGTATATCTTTGTTAGTTCTTCTAGACTATCATTGTCGATAGAGGAGACTATTTTTGTTATTTTTTCAAGTGTATTCACTTTATCACTTGGATTAATACGTTCAGGTGAATATCCTACCTTGAAATCTTTCCCACATTTCAACCCTGACTGTTTTTCAAGTATAGGAATACAGATATCTTCAGTTACACCTGGATATACAGTTGATTCATAAACCACTGTACTTCCTGTAGTTAGATTTCTACCAATTACTTCACTTGCACCAACTACAGGATCTAAATTAGGTGTCTTATCTAAATTAATCGGCGTTGGCACTGCAACCACATGAATTTTTGCTTCTTTCAATTTTCTCTCATCGGAAGTGAATTCAACAGTTGTATTTTTAATCTCTTCATCTCCTACTTCGTTTGTAGGATCAATACCTGACTTATATAAGTCCACCTTGTTTTCATTTATATCAAAACCAATTACATCAATTTTTTTTGCAAAAGCTACTGCTAAAGGCATCCCAACATACCCTAGTCCAATTACTGATAATTTTGTTTTATTACTGACTAGTTCTTCATATAACATTTTTCTATCCCCCATAACAGTTATCTTGTACTTTCAGCTTTTTCCCAAAAAGGTTTAGCTCTTCCTGAGACAATTTTAATTACTCCAAACCACTGTGCTAGAATTGTTACGCTATAATAATATATTAAAGTTAATAACTTATTCTCTGATTTAGTGACTGCCTTTAACAAGGCTAATAAGTAAAATAAAACTTGTCCTACAAACATCATAAGATAAAACCATGATTCATATATTAGTAGTAGACTAGTTAACAACAATAATAAATGTGAAACCCATAATAAGTATCTACACGTTCGATGACCAAAATAGAAATATGAGAACCATTTGTACTTAAATATATTTAAGATCCTCAAGTCGGGCAAGATATACTTAAGTATAATACGATTCATTCTTACCTTACGACCAAATTCATCTTCAATAACTTCTCCTGCTTTCTCATATGCGATCGCATCATGGTTAGCAATAGCTCTCTTACCTTGAAGAGCGTATAAAGGGGGCATAGCACTGTCGTGACAAAGTACTGGATCAAAATCATGATAATCTTCAGTTCTACAGGCATAAAGTGCTCCATTACCAGCTGTGATTGTTTGAATCCTTCCTTCGATCTCACGAATGGCAAGGTCACTATCCCAATAACTTCCCTCCGCACCACTTACATCGCTTGTGTCTTTATTTACTATCGATAATCTACCGGATACATAAGCAATATCTTCCGATGTAAAAGCTGCCATAAGCTCTTTTACAGAATTTTTATGCATGATAGAGTTAGCATCTGTCATTACGAGGTACTCTGTCGTAACTAGTTTATGTGCTTCATTCTGAGCATTTGTTTTTCCTTTTCGCTGATTCACTCTATAAAGTCTTATATTTAAATCTTCATGTTCTCTTATAAATTGTTCTACTATTTCATTAGTTCTATCAGTACTATTGTCTGAAGCTATTAAGAATTCAATGTTTTCCTTTGGATAATTTAACTCTTTAATATTATTAAGTTTTTCATATATTACCTTTTCTTCGTTATGTGCAACAACCATAACTGTGACGGTTGGCTTGTGATTATAATCTTTTTTTAAACTGCGATTTTTATAGAATTTACCTATAAATACAATAGAAAAAGGATATCCAATCATCGCCCAGATAATTATAAAACCACTTATAAAAAATAAAATCTTATACAATAGTTCCATATGATTTTACTCCTATTTTTCATTATTAATTAATTTTCTGGCAGGGATTCCGACGTATGTGCCAGGTTCTTTTATATCTTTTACCACAACTGCTCCTGAACCAATATTACAATTACCCGTAATATTCAAATTGTTGTTCACTATGCTTCCTATTCCTAACCAGGTCCTTCTTCCAATTTCAACGGTGCCAGCCGTATGAACTCCAGGTGATATATGGACGAAGTCTTCTATCACGTTATCATGATCTACAGTACAACCAGTATTAATTATTGCACCTTTACCAATTTTCGTACAACAATTAATAATTGCTCCGCTCATAACTACCGACCCTTTTTCAATTTTCACTCTATCGCTAATAATGGCAGTTGGATCAATTAATACTGGAAAATTTGCACCTTTATTCTCTAGTTTTAGAAATACTCTTTCCCTGATTGTGTTACTACCAATTGCAACAAAGATATCATATTCATCGATATAGGAAAAAGCATCTTTTGTGGTACCAATAACATCTATACCTAAAGAGGACTTTATTGTTTTATCATCATCAAGAAATAAAATTGTTTTCCATTTATTCATTTTCATTGCAATTTCAGCTACTACCTTACCATGTCCACTGGCTCCAATGATAATAAGTTTTTCTTTATTCATTGTAAACTTTCCTATTCGACCCTCTAAATGGTTCAACTGTTACGGAGTTATCAGAATGAATCCCTTCTCTAGCAAAGACTTTTTTAATTGTTAGAAGAATAATCTTACAATCTAAAGCAAAACTTACTTTATTCACATATTCAACATCAAAATTGAATTTATCTTCCCAGTTAATACTGTTTCTTCCATTAACTTGAGCCCAACCAGATAATCCCGGCCTTACTTCATGACGACGTCTTTGAAATTCATTATAAAGGGGCAAGTATTCAACCAAAAGGGGCCTAGGTCCAATCAAGGACATGTCTCCTTTTAAAATGTTTATTAGTTCAGGTAATTCATCAAGTGATGTTGATCTAAGAAATTTACCGAATTTAGTTAACCTTATATTATCCGGGAGCAATTTCCCTTTATCATCTTTTTCATCAGTCATAGTTCTGAATTTATACATGGTAAAGATTTGATTGTTTAAACCTGGCCTTTGTTGTTTAAATAAAATAGGACTTCCTAGTTTAGTCCTTACAAGAAAGGCAATAATTATAAAGACAGGACTTAGTATAATAAGGGTTAATAATGAAAGAAGAAAATCTAAGAATCTCTTTATAAATCTTCTATATAAACCATCATTTAAAGTATCCATAACTTATTACCATAACCTCCTTATTATTTCTACAACCCTTTCCAATTCATTATCATTCATTTTCGTATCACTAGGCAAACATACACCTGTTTCAAACAGTTTTTCCGAAACTCCATCACCAACGAAATCATATTCTTCAAAAAATGGTTGCTTATGCATTGGTTTCCAAATAGGTCTTGATTCAATATTTGCATGTTCTAATTCATCCATAAGTTCAGTCGGAGAAACTTGGCCATGCAAAGTGAGGCAACTTAACCAATAGTTCGGTGAATCCCATTCATTGATTGGCATAAATTGAACACCTTCCAAGTTACCTAGTTCTTTCTTATAATATTCAAATATATATTTTTTCTTCTGGACTCTTTCTTCTAGTACTTTTAATTGGCCTCGGCCTATCCCAGCAACTACATTACTCATTCTATAGTTATAACCTAATTCACTATGTTGATAATGTCGTGCTTGATCACGAGATTGAGTTGCCCAAAATCTAGCTTTTGCGATTTTATCCTCATTATTAGATACTAGCATTCCTCCACCAGATGAAGTGATGATTTTGTTACCATTAAATGAGTAAACTCCATAGTCCCCTATTGTTCCAGTAGCTGTTCCTCTATAGTAGCCACCTAGACTTTCTGCAGCATCTTCAATTACTGCTACATTATGTCGTTTACATATAGCCATTATTTTGTCCATATCTGCTGACAAACCGTATAAATGTACAACGATAACTGCTTTTACATCTGGATATTTTTCAAATGCTTCTTCAAGTGCTTTCGGATCCATATTCCACGATTTTTCATCACTATCAATGAAAACAGGAATGGCTCCTTCATACACAATTGGATTTGCTGTTGCTGAGAAAGTTAAAGTTGAGCAAAAGACTATATCTCCTTTTTCAACTCCAGCCGCCTTTAATGCTAGATGAATGGCACTTGTACCAGAGTTAAGAGCTGCAGCTGCCTTTACACCGACCTTACGAGTAATCTCTTCTTCAAATTTGTTAACATTTTCTCCTAAAGGCGCTAACCAATTGGTATCAAAGGCTTCTTTTACATATTGTCTCTCATATCCTTCATCACTCATATGAGGTGAAGATAAAAATATTCGTTGTGACATCAAAATAAACTTCCCCTCTGTTAGACCTAGATACTTTTTTGCATCTTTTTTTCTGCATATACAATGTTCATTAACTGATCTTTCAGTTGCTCTTTAGACTTCGAGTTAAACTGCTCTATCAATTGCATCAAACAATGTTGATCTACTTGAACTGTTTTTCCAATATATATTTTTTCATAAATCGCCTCAGGATGTACCTCATTCTCCCCAAGCAATTCCTCATACATTTTCTCACCAGGTCTAATACCAGAAAACTTAATCGGTATCTCCTCTTCACTATAGCCTGATAGTTTAATTAGATTCTTAGCTAAATCTACTATTTTTACTGGTTCCCCCATATCTAACACAAAAATTTCTCCACCACGAGCTACTGTACCAGCTTGAATAACAAGTCTTGAAGCTTCAGGTATTGTCATAAAATATCTTGTCATATCAGGATGCGTAACGGTTACTGGACCGCCTTGTTCAATTTGCTTCTTAAATAATGGAATAACACTTCCACGGCTTCCTAATACATTTCCAAAGCGAACAGCTACAAACTTCGTCTTACTATGTTTTGCCAAATCTTGCACAATCATCTCTGCGATGCGCTTTGTCGCACCCATCACATTTGTAGGGTTCACGGCTTTATCAGTAGAAATTAAAACGAAAGTATGAATGCCATAAGTATCAGCCGCATCCGCTACATTTTTTGTTCCGATTACATTATTTTTCACAGCTTCATGAGGGTTATATTCCATTAACGGTACATGCTTGTGCGCAGCCGCATGATAGATAATTTCAGGCTTATACTGCTCTACAATTTCAAATATCCTTTTGCGATCTTGTACATCAGCGATAATTGGGAGTATTTCAATATTTTTCTCTCCGTATTTTTGACGCAACTCCATATCTATCGAGTAGATACTAAACTCACCATGACCTACTAATAGAATACGTTCAGGTGTAAATTGCATTAGCTGTCGACAGATCTCTGAACCAATGGAGCCACCTGCACCTGTTACCATTACGGTATTGCTTGTGACATATTCTGAGATTGAGTTAATATCAAGCTCGACCGGATCACGACCAAGTACATCCTCGACATCCACGTTTTTGAGGTTACTCACAGAGATTTTCCCTGAAACAATATCCTCTATCTTTGGTACCATCTGTACTTTTGCATTGGTCGCATTACATTTCGCAATAATTTCTGTCAATGCGCCATTTGTTAATGATGGTATCGCGATAACAATGTGTTCGATCTCCAAATCTTTTGCAATTTGTTGAATATCCTTTGAATTTCCTACAACTGGAATATCGTATAATTGCATTTTATGCTTATTTAAATCATCATCAACAAATGCTACTGGACACAAGTCTGTATGGTGTTGTTCATTTTTTAATTGTCGTGCAATCATGGCACCAGCGGAGCCCGCGCCTACGATTAAGGTGCGTTTCTTATTTTTCTTCTCGACGATATACCGATCACGGAAAATTCTCCAGATAAATCTTGATCCACCAATGAGAATTATATGTAAGAGCCATGTAACAATAAGTGCTCGTCGATATAGATTAAAATCATTGGCTAGGTATTGAACAACTCCTGCCGCAAGAATAGAGAAGGTAATAGCTTTTACAATTGCCATTAATTCTCCCACACTTGCATAGGACCAGACCTTATTGTATAGCTTATAAATGGCTGCAAATAGATGATGAAAGGCAAGTAGCGCAATCGAACTTATCCATAGTGCATGAAGACTTCCAAATTCTGTTGATGGATAAACGATCCATGCCGCAATAAAGATGGCTGTACTGACAATGACAGAATCTAATATTGCTAATAATGCGATTCTAAGTTTATAACCCATTTGGGTCTTCCTCTCTTCATTAATTTACTTTCACTTGCTCTACAAGTTCTTCTAACAAGTTTCTAACCTCGTCACCAATTTCTTCATTTTGCAGAGCAAATTCTAAGGTTGTTTTCACAAAACCGAATTTTTCTCCGACATCGTAACGCTTGCCTACAAAATCATAAGCAAAAACGCTTTGTGTTTCATTTAACTGTTGAATGGCATCTGTTAATTGGATTTCTCCACCTGCACCTAGTTCTTGTTGATCTAAGTATTTAAATATTTTTGGTGACAGGACATATCGACCCATAATAGCTAGATTAGAAGGTGCCGTTCCTTGTGCTGGTTTTTCCACAAAACGATTGACCGAATAATTTCTATCATCTGCTTTTTCGCGAGGGTCAACAATCCCATAACGGTGCGTTTCATGATCCGCTACTTGTTGTACACCAATAATCGATCCACCTGTTTGTTCATATTGTGTGATCAATTGCTTCAAGCATGGCGTTTCTGCTTGCACAATATCATCACCAAGTAGCACCGCAAATGGCTCATCTCCTATAAACTTACGAGCACACCATACAGCATGACCTAAGCCTAATGGTTCTTTTTGTCTTATGTAATGAATATCCACTTTTGCTGGCTGTTTTGCTTTTTCTAATAATTCTAGTTTTCCTTTTTTTAAAAGATTATCCTCTAGCTCGAAATTGTTATCAAAGTGATCTTCTATTGCCCGTTTCCCTTTACCTGTCACGATGATGATATCCTCAATCCCAGAATCGATTGCTTCTTCTACAATGTATTGGATTGTTGGCTTATCCACAATAGGCAGCATCTCCTTTGGCATTGCCTTGGTTGCTGGCAGAAATCGTGTGCCTAATCCTGCTGCAGGTATGATCGCTTTTCTAACTTTTTTCATGGTTAATCCTCCAGTAATTCATTTTCAAAATTTTCACACATTAAACAGTATATTAAGCTTGTTAGCCCTTTAAGACTAAAATAAGCCTAAGATTTTCTTTTTCTTAATTCTCACTGGGCTTTCTCCTACTACTAATTCTCCTTCAGCTAGAAGCTGAGAATTCTCCATAAACCAGTATAATAGCGAAGTTCCGTATGCACTTTTTATCACGGAGTGTGCCTCCTGCATCGCAAAGCCTCTTGTTGTGACATTGTGAGCGTCTGATGCAATAAAGTGTGTTAAATTGGATTCAATTAATTGCAGGCTAAACTTCTTAATCTTCTTACCAAATTTCCCTGCAACACTTGCTGCTGTTATTTGGGTTAATGTCCCATCACGGACGAGCTCATACAAAATATTGGGATTTTCCATTAATTCTTTATTGCGTTCTGGGTGCACAATAATTGGTTTGACCCCTTGCACTTGAAGATCAAACATTAGTTGGTTCGTATAGCGTGGAACATGGTTGGAAGGTAGTTCCACGAATAAATAACCACTTGTTTCGTTTAGTGGTAGTAGGTGACCATCTTCTAAATCAGCTAACATATCTCCATTTATTCGTGTTTCTTGTCCGGGTAGTATAGTAAGAGGAATATCTTCTGCTTGTAATTGTTCATTTAATTGCTTCACAGCCTCAATTATATCAATCTTATAATTATCATAACTGCCATTTAAATGATGTGGTGTCGCAATAATCGTGGTAATTCCTTGAGAAACAGCAGATTTCGCCATTTCCATGCTTTCCGTCATATGCTTTGCACCATCATCGACACCTGGCAGGATATGACAATGAATATCAATCATGTTATTCATCGTCCTTTCCTATTTAATCAAGCATTCTATTAGAATACTTATCACCCATTCACTTTTTAAAGTATAGCAGTAATTACCACAAAAAAAAATAGCATTTCCTACTTATTTTTGATAGCTACTGTCGAATACTACTCAACGGTTGTATTTACATGCTTTACTCAGATAAACACTGTACTTTGTGCCTATTAGAAACACACTAATTATATTACAATTTTATAACATTAGTAATTCCTATTTCCTACCTCGTGACTTATATATGACTCTGTAAATGACTCGTTTTTATATTTTGTTCTTTATTTCTTCCTATTAAATTTATCTTTATTTCAAAGTTTTCTGCTGATTGTCCCTTACATATTATCTCCTTTCTATCATTTATTGTTCTTAATAAAGAATACCAGAATCAATCTATTTTGCAAATCATATGTAATAAATGGTCGAAACATTCCGTGGATAGGGTAATCATTGTTTGCGTGTGATCAGGTTGTTAGGCGTATTTTTTGTTTAGTAGTGGTGGTGGGTTCAATATTTCTAAGTCGAGCTGCCTTCTTTGCTTTTGTTGATTCAGCTCTTTGGTTTGTGGGGTGATCTTTTTCTTTGTGAGCTCAGTATATTTGATTGTGTGTTCGATTCGCTCTTTTGTGAGGTGAGGTCTTTTTTTTGTGTGCTCGGTTTGGTTGATTGCGAGTAGAATCATCAGGTGAATAAAAAAAGACTTGATAGGCTCAAGTCTCTTAATTCGCACCATAATAATAGTAGCTTCCCTTTTTCATTACTTTGTCGTTTAAGACGACGCCTAGTAATTTGGCTTTTCCAACCTCTAGAAGGGCTTTCGCTTTTTGGGCGGATTCATATTCAGTTTGTTTACTTCTTACGACCATGACGACTCCGTCACAAATATTAGCTAATATTTGTGCGTCCGTTACCGCTAATACTGGTGGGGTGTCGAAAATGACTAAATCATATTGTAAAGAAGCTTCAGATAGTAATCTTTCCATTGATTTTGATCCGAGTAGTTCAGACGGATTAGGTGGCACTGGACCACAAGGTAGTAAATCTAATCCTTGTATATCACTTTTCGTAATGGATTCTTCAAATGTGGTGCCACCTACCAGTACACTACTAAGACCTTTTCGATTATCCAGTCTAAACGTATAATGTAAGGTTGGTTTACGCATATCCGCATCAATTAATAATACCTTTTTCCCTTGCTGTGCGAAAACAACAGCAAGGTTCGCTGTAACAGAGGATTTCCCTTCTGAAGGGGCAGATGATGTGATCAGCATACTGTTTAAATCTCCATCCACAGCAGAAAATTGTAAATTCGTTCTTACCGTTTTATATTGCTCTGAAATAGGTGAACGTGGATTAATCTTTGTAATAAGATGACGGATATTGGTTTGCTTAAACGGTTTTCTTCCTCTGACCACTTATAGCCCCCCTTTCTCTTCTTACATTACTAGAACGCGGTACGGTTGTGACTTTAATATCATCTTCTGTAACATGGGAGATGACCCCTAATATAGGTAACTCCAATTTATTCTCGACATCTTCTTCTGTTTTGATCGTATTGTCTAAATATTCAAGCAAGAATGCTAATCCAACACCAACCATAAGTGCTAAAACTACTGCTATTGCAATATTTAGCAATGGCTTTGGACTTACGGGGCTTGGATCAGCCGCTACGGTCGCTTCCGTTAATACGTTAACATTATTGACATTCATCAATTCTGGAAGATCTGTTTGAAATATTTGTACGGTTGTATTGGCGATTTCTGCTGCAACCTCAGGATCAGCATCTGTTGCGGATAATGTTACCACTTGTGAACTCTCTGCGCTTGATATACTGATTTTCTCACCTAATGCACCGGCAGAAATAGTTAAATCTAATTCTTCTACTACTTGATCTAATATTCTTTTACTACTAATAATGTCGTTATATGTATTAATAATCTCGACATTGGAACGTATTTGATTAATATCTACTGCATTATTTTCATTTGTATCTTGATTAACGATAAATTGCGTACTGGCTTGATAGGTTGGCGTGATGATAAAATAACTTACGATGGCACTAACTAAGATGGCTCCTACCACTAACAATACAATAAGCATTAACCTCTTCTTTAAGACGCTAAATATTTCCTTAAGCGAAATTGTTTCCTCCATTACGTATAAACCTCCAAATTCATGTCCTTTTCATTAAGATGTAGACACACCATAAAGCGAATTATATCATAATCTTGTAGAATTTGACATAAAAATTTGGGAATTTTTTATGTCATATTTTGTCGAATAAGATCATAGTCTAGTAATAGCTTCCGAAGTAAAGTTTTAATATTCGAAATTATAGATTCCGATATTTTAGTTTAACATCTATTGACATCTAAAACAAAAAACCCTTTCCCTTCTATTGAAAGGGAAAGAGCTTAATCTCTTAAAAGGGGTGTCACTTCAATAATTCCGCTTCTCTTTCTCTAAAATAATCAATGGTTTGCGTTACTAATTTATTGAGTTCATCTTTATTAGGGATGGAATTCATAGCGGGATAAGGATCTCCTCCTGGTCCAAGAGGCTCTGGAGTAACAAATTTCCCATCTTGATTGAAGCCAATTAAGTATAAAGCCATGATCACTGTATCGATATCTAGGAAGCCTTCTCCCAATGCCCTTCTGTTACTATCCGCTAAATGCAAATTTATTAATTGATTTCTCGCATCCAAAATCGCTTGACTAATATGTGCTTCTTCACTTTGCATATGATAAAGATCTCCATTGATATGCATGACACCTTCATGGCCTACTGCACGAATAAATCTTTTAGCATCTTCAAAAGTATGAATAAAGCTGACTTCTGCAGACCGGATTGGTTCAATCGCTGCTTTAACATGATGCTTTTTAAAAAGAGGGGCAAGTAGCTTTAGGGTTTGTACACTACGGTAAAATTCAGCATCATCATATTTATTTGGACGACCTACTGCACCAGGAACTACTAATAAATAATGCCCACCGATTTTAGAAGTGAATTCTACTTCTCTTCTTATATAATCTATTGCTGCTTGCCTACTAATGTGCGAATTACTAGATAAATCATTTTCTGCGGAGAACATTCCACAAACACCGGAGACTTTGATATCATATTTTTTCAATAGTTTTTGTGTTTCTTCTATATTATATCCTAAGTCATCCCCGTAATGATTCCCATGTAGTTCGATATAATTAACTCCTGCTTGCTTTAGTCGTGTGAGTGAATCTTCTAGATCCTCTAAACCAAATCCCCAATTGCTCCATGATACATTTAATTTTTTCTTTAGTCGATTTGGATGTTTCTCTTTAAGCTCCTCGAATTTGCTTTTGATTTCATGATTGATTTTCTCATAGTTTTGTATCTTCACTTTATCCACTCCTTTTATGACATAAGGAATACAAGGACGTTGTTAACTCTGTAAGATTGCTTTCATTCGCTTGACTATAGTTTCCACGGTAAAGCCATATTCCTTTACTAACACTTCCCCTTTTGCTGATGCACCAAATGTTTCCATACTTATTACATCACCGGAATCTCCCACATATTTGTGCCAACCTAAAGAGGAAGCCATTTCAATCGCTAATTTTGCTTGGATAGATCTAGGTAAGATTTTTTTCTTATATTCTAGCGATTGTTTTTCGAATCGATCCCAGGATGGCATACTGACAACCGATACATAGATACCTTCCTTTTGTAATGCCTTTTGTGCTTCGATAGCTAAATGTACTTCCGAGCCTGTTGCTAATAGTTGTCCTGCAGGAGCGTAAGGTGCTTCAGAGATGATATAGGCACCTCTTTTTACCCCTTGTTCCGCTTGCTCGCGTGATACAGTTGCTGGAGGAAGTTTTTGACGAGTTAGTACTAATACGTGTGGAATGTTTTTACTTTCTATGGCTAATTGCCAAGCTGTGGCTACTTCATTTCCATCCGCTGGTCTTATCACACATAGGTTAGGCATTGCTCTTAATGATGCTAAGTGTTCAATAGGCTGATGGGTTGGACCATCCTCCCCAACCGCGATACTATCATGTGTCAGTACATAGGTGACAGGAACCTTCATTAAAGCCGCTGTCCGAATAGCAGAACGCAAATAGTCCGAAAATACAAAAAAGGTACCACCGAATACTTTCATTCCACTATGCAATGCCATTCCATTTAATGCTGCACCCATCGCAAATTCCCTCACACCAAACCAAATATTTCGTCCATCATAACTATTTGGGTGAAAGTCTCGCTCTTGCTCAATCATTGTTTTCGTTGACCCTGATAAATCTGCTGAACCACCTATAAAGAATGGGATCTTCTTAGCAATTTCATTTAAAACTTTGCCAGAAGCATCTCTAGTCGATACAGGTTCTGTAAAGGAGTAGTTTGGTAATATTGGTTGCCAATTATCAGGTAGCTTGCCTTGCATAATTGCTTTTAATTCGTAAGCCTTTTCATTATAAGCTACTTGATAAGCTTCCCATTGTCGCTTCCACTTTTCCTCTTTTATTTGCGCTTCTTTTTTTAATCTTTGATAAAAATTCTTGACTGATTCAGGAATGGTAAATGGTTGATCAAATGTCCAGTTGTAATACTTCTTTACTAATTCTCTTTCCTCTTTCCCTAAGGCTGTACCATGTGCAGCTGCCGTACCAGCTTTATTCGGAGCTCCAAAGCCAATGATGGTTTTCACTTCGATCAAGGTAGGTTTTTGCCTATTTTGTTTCGCTAGTAGAATGGCTTCATCTATTTCATTCAAATCATTACCATCCTCCACCTTTAACACTTGCCATCCGTAAGCTTGAAACCTCTTCGCGACATCTTCTGAGAAGGAACGACCTAATTCACCATCCAATGAAATATCATTGGAATCATACAAAACCATTAACTTCCCCAGCCTTAAATGACCCGCCAATGAAGCTGATTCATGTGAAATCCCCTCCATTAAATCTCCATCACTACATAAACTATACGTAAAATGATCGATAATGGAATGACTTCTTTGATTGTATTTGGAGGCAAGGAAACGTTCGGCCATCGCTATACCAACAGCAATTGAGATTCCTTGACCGAGAGGTCCTGTTGTAGCTTCTACTCCTACTGTATGACCATATTCCGGATGACCAGGTGTCTTACTTCCCCATTGTCTAAAATTCCTTAATTCTTCTAATGGAATATCATAGCCATGCAAATATAACAGACTATATAATAAAGCAGATCCATGACCTGCTGATAAAATGAATCGATCCCGATTAAACCAATGAGGATTTGCTGGGCTATGCTTTAAATGCTTTGTCCACAAAACATGTGCCATTGGCGCAGCTCCCATCGGTAGACCAGGATGTCCCGAATTTGCTTTTTCTACCATATCAATAGAAAGCATTCTTATTGTATCAATGGCTAACTGGTCTATTTCCCTCGTAGCTGACAAAATAACTCCTCCTCTCTTATTTCGGTACCTTTTCCCAATCCGCTAAAAATTTTTCAATACCGATATCGGTTAATGGATGGCTCCATAATTTTGGAAATAATGATCCTGGAATGGTAGCAATATCCGCCCCTGCAATCGCTGCATTTTGTAAATGACTGATATTTCGTATACTCGCCGTTATGATCTCTGTATCGAATTGATATTCATTTAGGATTTGTTTCAAATCTTTTACTAGATTTACTCCATCTGTTCCGGTATCATCTATTCTCCCTACAAATGGACTGATATAATTCGCACCCGCTTTTGTAGCCATTAAGCCTTGGGCAACCGAGAAAATTAGTGTTACATTTGTTTTGATGCCCTCTCTTGATAAAATATGAACAGCCCGTAATCCCGCTTCTGTCATAGGAATTTTCACTACTACATTGGTGGCCCATTTAGCTATTTCTCTTGCTTCCTGCAACATCTCTTCTGTTTCCTTTCCGATGACTTCAGCACTTACTGGTCCTTTCACCACACTACAAATTTCTTTAATGACTTCTTCAAAATTCTTTCCTTCCTTAGCAATAATGGATGGATTAGTCGTAATCCCATCAACAAGACCTAATTGGTTTATCCGTTTAATTTCATTTATGTCTGCAGTATCAAGAAAAAACTTCATCCTTGCCCTCCTCTGAAATTACTATTCTATTAAATATGCTTTCACCTCATTTAACGAGCTCCTGATAATTAGAATGTTTACACTCGATATATCTTATATGCTTATTTTGACCATTTAATAGTAGAGAATGAGTAACATAATTGGAATCAGTATCTAATACAATACCTTTTAACAAAATATTTTCCGTAATTCCCGTAGCTACAAACAAACATTTATCCGAGCTGATTAAATTATGAAGCTTCAATATCTTATTAGGATTGTCTAAACCCATTTCTACACATCTTTCATACTCCGTTTTATTTTTTGGGAGTAGCTTTGCCTGCATGTCTCCTCCAAGACATTTAACAGCAACTGCAGCTAAAACACCTTCAGGGGCTCCCCCTATTCCATAAAATAAATCTATTCCTTGTTTCTTCATACAAGTTGCAGCTGCATAAGTTATGTCTCCTTCATCAAATAGATACACTTTTGCCCCAATATTTCGTACCTCATCAATTAATTGGGTATGGCGTTCTCTATTTTGAATAAGAATTCTCATGTCTTTTATATTTTTTTCATTTGCTTTTGCAACGGCATACACATTTTCTACTAATGAAGCATTAAGATCAATTTCTCCCTTGGTTTCTGTTCCTACAACGATTTTTTCCATATACATATCTGGCGCATGGAGGAGTGTGTTTCTTGGTGCTGCAGCAATAACGGTAAAAGCATTTTCTTGTCCATTTACGGTAGAAGTTGTTCCTTCGATAGGATCTACCGCAATATCTACCTTCGGATTGACACCTGCCCCTACTTCTTCCCCTATATATAGCATTGGAGCATTATCGATTTCTCCTTCACCAATTACGATCTTTCCATCAAAATCTATTTTATTTAGTGTATCTCGCATGGCATTCGTTGCAGCACCATCCGCCTTTAATTTATCTCCACTGCCTACCCATGGATAAGCTGCTAAAGCTGCCTGTTCGGTAACTCGCAAAAAATCAAATGTGAGGTCTCGCATCCTATTACTCCCTTCTCCGCATTTTCAGATGGAAGGCTAGTTCGTAGATTTTTCGATAAACTCCTTTTCTTTTGCTGTAATTTTGTTTACTTTTCTTTCAGAGCCACCTGCCCAAGAGGAATTTAAATAAGTTGCTACTACTTTCTTAGCTAATTCTGTTCCAATAATCTGTCCACCCATTGTAATGATTTGAGCATTATTACTGAGTTGGGCTCTTTCAGCCGAATAGGTGTCATGACATAGCGCAGCACGAATCCCTGGATATTTGCAAGCAGCTATCGCAACCCCAATACCTGTTCCGCATATCAATATCCCTCGATCTACTTTTCCTTTCCTTATATCTGAAGCTACCTGGAAAGCAACATCAGGATAATCAATGGCATCACACGTATAACATCCATAATCGACAAATTGATAATTTTCATCCTGTAAGTAAGCTTTTATCGCTTCTTTCATGTTAAAGCCGTTATGATCGCTACCAATGGCAATTTTCATTTTACCATCCTTTCATTATTATTTGTTTTCGTTTTCATTTTATTATAATTTTTGTTTTATTTCAATATTTATTTTCGTTTATTTTCGTTTTTGTTATTCAATTTCGTATTTACACCCGGTGATGTAGTTATATTTATGAATAAATATTTGCATTTTTAATTTAATCAATAAAAAGCGAAATGTTTTTAAGCGTATAATGTTAAGAAAAGAAAATATTTCAATATATTTTGATTACGTTTGTTATCATAATGTGATACACTTATTAGAAATGCAGAGATATTAGACTGGTATAAGGGTGATTATATTGAGTAAAATGTTTGCAGCGGAACGCAGGAACGTCATTTTAGAAATATTAAAAGACAAAAAAAGGATAACAGTGAAAGAGCTATCTCAAATGTTAAATGTTTCTGAGGCAACTTTAAGAAGTGATTTGTCCCAGATGGAGAAAAAAGGATTATTAACGAGAACACATGGTGGAGCAGTACTTGATTCTCCTATCAAAGCAGAAAATACATTTTCCGCAAGAGAAAAGAAAAATAAAGAAAGCAAGATAGCTATTGCAAAAAAAGCAATGAGTCTAATACATGACAAGAACTGTATCTTCTTAGATGCTAGTACAACCGCTTTGGAAATTGCACGCTTATTAAAAGAAGAAAATATTCGTCTAACCGTCTTAACGAATGGTATTTCTACTGCCATCGAATTACGAGATAACCCCGCTATTACCGTTATTCTTCTAGGGGGAATGTTAAGGAATGGATCCATGGCATTAGAAGGCCCATTTGGAACAAGTATTCTTAATCAAATCCATGTAGATATCCTATTTACCTCTGCAAGAGGCTTTACGGTGGAAGAAGGTTTAACGGATTTTAGTGTCTATGAGGTGGAATTAAAAAAAGTTATTGTCAATAAGGTAGAAAAAGTGGTAGCCATCGTTGATCATACGAAAATCGGTGATAACTCTATTGCTTCTTTTGCAAGTGTGGAGGATATTGATTTATTCATTTCTGATGAAGATATTAATCAAGATCTCAAAGAAGTCTTTGAAAAAAATCACGTTCAATTTATGAAGTCATAAAAAACGAAAAGGACGAAACATCTTTTGTCCCATTCGTTTTTTTATTTACTCATTAGAATAGTAATGCAATGATTAAGTTACGGAAAATAAGCTTTTTTGAAAGCATTCCAGTATGAAATAGATGGATGTGGCACCTGGATCCAAAAATCCTTTGGAGCGCTCTCCTAATCTGCTGGATCTCCCCTTTTTAGAGATCATTTCTTTAGTCGATAGCATTCCATTTTCGGCAGATACTAATGCTTGATCAAATATTTCAGAAAATGATTGATCCTCCCTTTTTTCCCTTAAGGACTGGATAAAGGGTTGAATCGTATCAATCATCGTTTTATCGCCAACCTCTGCCTGCCCACGTTCTTTAATCCCATCACCGAAAGCAATCCAGAAATCTAATAATTCTGAGTGATTAAATTCTGTTTTTCCTTTCAAAACCTTACTCCCTCTTAAAAAACCCGTGGCATACAACGGGCCAACTGACGATCCAACAGCATTAAGGAAGGTTTTAGCGACTACCTTACTGATCTCTCCCCCATCTCTTTCATTTTGTAGTTCATTATCTAATTTCTCCTTTACTGCTTGCCATCCAATAGACATCGTGACACCATGATCACCATCTCCTAGTTTTCGATCCAATTCTGAGAGGTAATCTTTTTCCTTTTCCATCATCTCAATCACAGCATACAAAAATTGCTTATAGTTTTCGATTGTGTAAGTCATGAAATATTCCCCCCGTCTCTTATAATTGTGCATACATCGGACAATCTGCTTCAGCGTCTATTAAGCTAATTAACTCCTCATCTAAATTCGTCAGCGTAACGGAACATCCTCCCATTTCTAAGGAAGTGCTATAGTTACCAACATAGGATCGGTATATTTCTATCCCTTGTTTTGCCAATATTTGTTCCACTCTTCTGAAGACAATATAAAGCTCCATTCTTGTCGTAGACCCTAAACCATTGACAAGTACAGCAACCTTATCTCCATTTGACATAGCCATATCATTTAAAATATCTTGCACTAATCGATCCGCAACTTGATCTGCTTGCTGCAATTCGCCTTTCTCTACACCAGGCTCGCCATGATGACCCAATCCAATTTCCATTTCATTTTCCTTCAGAGAGAAACTCGGCTCATTCGTTTGTGGTAAATAACACGGGGTTAAGCCTACTCCCATTGTACGTGTCCGTTCATTTGTCCTCCGCGCAACATCCGCTACTTCTTTTAAGCTGTACCCCTTCTCAGCGGCAGCTCCAGCTGCTTTTGTGACAAAGAACTCCCCAGCAATTCCTCTTCTCTTTTCTTTTTCCTCACTTGAGGCAGAAGCAACATCATCATTCACGACTACTAGCTCTACATCGATATCTTCTTCCATTTCAGCAAGCTCTGCGGCCATCCCGAAATTCATGATGTCACCGGCATAATTTCCGTAGATATAAACAACCCCATTGCCTTTGTCGATGGCTTTTGTTGCTTCGACAATTGGCTCAGGTGGTGGAGAAGCAAAAATGTTTCCAACCGCTACACCATCTGCCATACCTCGACCGACATACCCCATAAAAGCAGGTTCATGACCTGAGCCTCCACCGATTAGAACACCTACTTTATCCTTCGTTTCACTTGCGATCACAATAGAACGTTTATTTTCCTCCAACCTTCTTACTTGGTTGGGATGTGCTTTTATATAGCCTTCTATCATTTCATCCACCACATCATTTGGATTATTTATTAATTTTTTCATTATTATTTCCTCCTCTGATTACGGGCTATGTAGGAATAGCAGATCCTGCAGTAGAATCTGCTATTCTATTTAAGGCACTAAAACTACTTTGAGAGAATCCTTTCCGCTCTTAACCATTTCAAATCCTTGCTCGAAATCTTCTAATGGTAATTGATGGGTTACGACACCTTCTGTCGGAAAATCCCCCTTAGCAATACCATCGATAACAATTGGATAACAATATGGCCCAAGGTGTGAGCCTAATACATCTAACTCTTTACGATCCCCGATAATACTCCAATCAATCGTTACAGGGTCTTTAAAGACACTAAACTCAACAAATCTCCCTAGTTTTCTTATGGCAGATAATCCTTGTTCTACCGATTTTGGATGTCCTGTTGCTTCAATATATATATCACATCCATATCCATCCGTCAGATCTTTAATTATTTTCACTGCATCTTCCTTAGCAGGATTAATGGTTAAATCAGCGCCGAATTTTTTAGCAAGCTTCAACCTATCCTCTAATAAATCTAAGACAATTAATTTACCTGCACCTGCTTTTTTAGCAGCTCCAACCATTCCAAGCCCTAACGTTCCTGCACCTGCGATCACCACCGTGTCACCGATTTGGATTTGCGCTCTTTGGACTGCATGTAAAGAGCAGGCATATGGTTCAATTAGAATGGCCTTTTCTATTGGTAGGTCTTCTGGCACTTTATAGTTAATAGCTTCTTTTGTGAACTTCATATACTCTGCCATTCCACCATGGACATGATATTGGAATCCATATAAGTCGTGTTTTTCACACATCCAATAGTTTCCACTCTTACAAAAACGACATTCCCAACAAGGTACAATTTGTTCCGAGATAATTCTATCTCCCACTTTAAAATCCTTAACAGCCGCTCCTAATTCTACGATTCTTCCAATAAATTCATGTCCAGGAATGACAGGTGCCTTAATATATGCTGGCTGATAGTCATCTCCCCAAAAAGAAACGGCTCCAGCATGTGCTTTGGCATCTCCAGCGCAAATTCCGCAAGCTTCTACTTCCACAATAATCTCTTGATCATTCTCGAGTTTAGGTGTTTCTACTACTTCTAAGCGATAATCACCTGGTGCATAAGCTACAACTGCTCTCATTTCCTCTGGTAGGGCTTTCATTGTTTTTGTCATTTGCTATTCCTCCTTAAAAAATTAGATAAGTACTTTTTGTTTTTCAACACGTTCGCCTGTATTCACATCAAAGATATGAATACGATCGGAATCGAATTTAATTTTGATACGATCACCCGTATCAAGCTTATAAATTTCCTCCGACACAATACTTAAAATGTTATCTTCTTCAATTTTTATATGAATTCTACATTCTTCCCCTACATTTTCAAATACAGTAACATTTAATTCCGTAGAATACGGTTGGTCATCTGTTACAACAGAAATATCGGTTGGTCGAATACCAAAGCGGTACTCCTTGCCCTCTTCCAAATAATCTTTATATTTGTCAGGAACATTAAACCGCAATTTCCCATTTTTCGATACTAAATAAACAGATCCTTCTTTAAAGGTAGCGAAAACAGTAAATATATTCATAGGGGGTTCCCCAATAAAACCAGCCACGAACTCATTTTGAGGATGGTTAAATACCTCTAGTGGTGTTCCAAATTGCTGAAGAACACCGTCTTTTATAATGGCAATCCTATCAGCTAAGGCCATTGCTTCCAGCTGATCATGTGTAACAATAATTGTTGTACAATTTATTTCATTATGAAGATGTTTAATTTCTGTTCTCATTTTCTGTCTAACTTTTCCGTCTAAATGTGAAAGTGGTTCATCCAGTAATAAAACCTCTGGTCTCCGAATTAAGGCCCTTGCAATATTTACCCTTTGCTTCTGACCACCAGATAAAGCACTAGGATTCATCGCTAATAAATCCTTTAGATCTAATAAACTAGCCATTTTATCTATTTCTTTTTTTATCGTTTCTTTTGGTACATTTTTTGCCCTCATGTTAAAACTAATGTTGTCATACACGGATAAAGGTGGATACATCGCATAGTTTTCAAATGCCAAGCCGATATTTCGGTCCTTTGGATGCAGATCATTTAGTTTCCGTTCTCCAATCAATACTTCTCCACTTGTGATATCTTCCAAACCCGCTATCATTCGCAAAGTGGTCGATTTACCACAACCCGAAGGACCCAATAATGCAACAAACTCTCCATCTTTGGTTTCTATACTTAAATCACTAACTGCATGTATCGCTTCTCTATTCTTATAGAATGTTTTATTTAAATTTTTTAATGTTAGTTTTGCCATACTACCTCTCCCTTCGCATCTTCTCTATATTTGGAAAGAAGGTTCATTTTATTAGGACCAAAAAAGATTGCTTTGTTAACATCTAATTGAATATAAACAGGTTTATCCATAGCTACTTGAAGGGTAGATGGTACGGTAAGCCTTATTTGATTGCCATCTTTTTCAACCGTCAACACCGCTTTTGCTCCCAACGGTTCAAAACTATAAGGGATACACTCCACACAATTCTCATTTTCTTTTGTAAAGCTATACTGAATATTTTTAGGTCGTATACCTAACTTGACTGAAGTAACATTCTCTTTTACATAACCTTTTATAGTTTCCGGTAGAGGTTGATTTTTTGCTTCCTCAAAGATAGATAGTTGGTTATCCTTCGTTACACTAGCGCGGAAAAAATTGATCTCTGGTTCACCAAATGAACTCGCAACAAATTCATTATGGGGGTAATAATAAATTTCATCAGGTGTTCCTATCTGCTCTATTTTCCCTTCATTTAGAATGGCAATTTTGTCTCCTAGGCTCAACGCCTCTAGATAATCATGCGTAACATAAATAGTGGTAGTGTCTAAATTTTTCTGCATTTCCTTTAGTTCTGCTCTCATTTGATGCCGAAGCTTAGCATCGAGATGGGTGATTGGCTCATCCATTAAAAATACATTCGGATTTCTTACGAGTGCTCTACCTAAACCTACTCGTTGTCTTTGGCCATTCGATAATTCTGATATATCTCGTTCTAATAGGTGATCAATCTTTAAAATGTTAGCTACTCTACTAACTTCTTTTTCTACTACTGCTTTTGGTTCTTTATATCTTGGGCTTCTTAATGGAGAAGCAATGTTATCAAAAACAGTAAAGTGCGGATATAAGGCATAATTTTCAAAAACCATCGCTATGTTTCTATTTTCGGGTTCTACATAGTTATAATGCTCTCCATCTAGATACACATCACCATAATCGGGTAAATACAAGCCTGCAATTACATTTAACAAGGTGGTTTTACCTGCACCAGCAGGGCCGAATATAACAAAAAACTCTTTATCTTTGATTTTCAAATTTATATTGTCTAGCGCAATATCTTTTTTAAATTTCTTAGAAACGGATTGTAAAGTTACATCTGCCAATGCTCTGCCTCCTTTCGATTATCCTTTTACCGAACCCATACTCAACCCTCTTACAAGGTGTTTTTGGATCGATAATGCTAATATAATAATTGGCAATGAAGCAATTAAAACCGCTCCAGCCATTTGTCCATAATGCACAGTATCTGACGCTACATACTGTAGCATGGCAACTGTTGTCGTGGTGACGTCTTGACCTGCTAACAATAACGAAAACGTAAAGTTATTCCAAACAAAAATTAATGATAATAAAGCAGAAGCAACTAAACCAGGACGAATAAGAGGCATGACAATTTTGATAAAAACTTGCCACCAGGAGTATCCATCAAGTCGTGCTGCATTTTCCACCTCCACAGAAATATCTTCAAAATATCCCCGTAAAATCCAAATCAACAAAGGTAAAGACAATACTTGAAATACCCAAATTAATCCTACATAAGTGTCATAGAGGCCTAATTCTTGATAGAGTAGGAATAGTGGTAAAACTACTAATATTTCTGGAGCAAAACGGAAGGACAAGAAGGTGAATGCAATCCCATCCCTTCCTTTAAAGTCAAAACGGGCAAGTGCATAAGCTGCTGGTACACCAACTATAATCGATAAAGCAATGGCTCCAAAACTAACAATGATATTATCTAAAAAGTATCCTATATATTCTCCATCCGAAAATAACATTCGATAGTTTTCTAATGTTGGTGTGAAAATAAAAGTAGTGTTAAACATGTCTCGATCGTGTTTAAAAGATAAAATTACTAACCATAGTAGTGGAAATATGGCAAACATTGCATATAAGACGAGTGCTGCATTTTGTAAAAAAGCTATGATTTTCTTCTTCATATTCATCCTACTTTCCTGACGCTTTATTTTGAGTATATGTCCAATATTTAACGATGAAATGACTTAAGAAATAGACAAATAGATATAAAATCAACATGAATGGTAAGGATACACCTAATTCTTTATAGGTAAATGCTTCTGTATAAGCAGTCAGTGGTAATGTCATTAAGGTATCTCCAGGTCCACCTCTTGTTAAAGCAAAAATAATGTCAAACATTTGAAGTGACAACATTAGTCGGAATAATACCGCAATGATTAACATTGGCATAATCATAGGTAAAGTTAGATTCTTAAAGGTAAACCAAGCAGATCCTCCATCTATCATTGCCGATTCAAATGGCGCCTTCGGTAAGGAACGTAAGCCTGCTAGAACCAAAATGGTTACAAAAGGTGTAAAAACCCAAGCATCAATAATTAATACAGTGATCAACGCAGTAGAAGGATCCGCTCCCCAATTAAAGTTTGTAATTCCTAATTGTCTTAACCAATCACTATAAATACCAACTGAGTTATTGGTCATTAGTTGCCAAATAATAGTGGCAATTACTGGAGCGATTACTAATGGAAAGATTAAAACAATACGCAAAGACCTTGCTAGCATATTCTCTCGATTCAAGAGGAGAGCAATTCCAATGCCTAGTAATGTTTCGATCAAGGTTGCTAAACCCGCATAGGATAAGGTGACGCCAACACTATGCCAAAAACTTGGCGATGAAAACATCGCTATCCAATTTTCCAAACCAACAAACATATATTCAGCATATTTAAAGGAATAGTTCGTTAATGAAAAATATATAGCCATCCCAAATGGAATTAAAATGCCAATGGTTAGTAAAAATGCTGGACTAAGGATAAGAAAAGGTCTCATTTTGATTTTCCAAGGTACTTTATTTGTTAACTGCCTTTCTTTCATTGCTTGTTTCTCATATGCCTCTGTTGCCATGTGCTTTCACTCCTTGTATAACAGGGCGGATAGCCCACCCGCCCTATGTAATTGCTTATTCCGCCCTTATTCTAGAAACTCTCTTTTCAATATCATCATTTAATTGGTTCATGCGTTCCTCCGCATCTGCTCCATTCACAATATCTTGTAATGCCGCAGCCCATTCTGTTGTCGTATTAAAAAATTCTGGCTGAGGTGTAAACTTAATGGTTGATTCGTCAATTAGTTCATTAAATGTCTCTACATAACCTTCAATGTCACCAATTCTTTGTTGGTATTCTTCACTTTCAAAGACAGATTTTCGTACAGGGTCTACCACATTTGCTTCAATGGCACCCCATTGCATATGCTCTTTACCAGTAAAGTATTGCATGAAGAGCCATGCAGCGTCTTTTTTCTCTGATGATTTATTCATGGCTATAGACCAGACCCACATATTCGTACCAAGATCTCCTTCTTTCGTTCTAGGTGGTGTTGTCACACCAATATTGCCAGCTTCAGGCGCTTCACCTGGTACGTTATGGAAGATCGCCCAGTTACTTGCGTCATATGTCATCGCTGCTTTACCTTGTGCTAAGTCATTAGAGACTTGATACCATGTATAACTTGACCAGTCAGAAGGTCCTGCTTCATTAACTAACTCTGCAAACATATTAGTAATCTCAATCGATTCTTCACTATTAAGGTGAGGGACTAAAGAACCGTCTTCTACTGTAAAATCTACGGCTCCATGGTTGGTGAATGAAGTCATGTATCCTGGGTGAATGGTTGCCCATGATCTAGTTCCACGAGTACCAACACCATAGCTACCTTCCCCATTCCATCCCTCTAATTGAGCACCTACTTCTATTAATTCTTCCATAGTTTGAGGTGGTGCCTCTAATCCAATCGATTCTAACGCCCGTTTATTATAATGTAATAAATTAAATTCATATGCTAATGGGACCGTATAGAGATCTCCTTCCCCTACAGGATGTCCTGGTACACCATCCCAACGTCCTGCACCTAGAATGCCTTCATAGAAATCATCTACATCATACTCTGGAGAAGTTCTAGTTTCATCCTCGATAAAGGAATCTAATTCTTGGATATACTCAGCAGTTGCATATTCCCATACCTGATATGCACCCGTCATAAAAACATCAGGGTTTCCGTTCTGTGCATTTAATGATGTGGTAAGCTTGTCGAAATAATTCTCCTCCGGGGTTAAAGAATGGTTGACAGTAATTCCTGTTTTCTCTTCAAATTCTGGGATTCTTTCAATCATCGCATCTGCATATGGATGCTGGTTCAACATAACTTCAATTTCTTCACCATCAAAGCGCTTCCAATCAAATTCATCAAACGGTTCTCTATTTGCTGATTCTGCCCCACTATCTTCACCACCATCTTTTGTAGCGCTTTCATTCGAGCATGCAAATAATAACATTAAAAGTAATAAACCTACTAAAGCAAATAGCGTTTTTTTCATTTTAAATTTCCTCCCAACAATAGCCTTGTTTTATTACCTAATTCCTTTTGATTGATCGGTGATTGCCTTCATGCCTCCTTACTTGTTTTTATTATTTCTTTCGTTTTATTTTACATTATTATCTTTTAATGTCAATATATTTCGTTTATTTTCATTTATTCATGTTATTTTAATGATTCATTATAACTTATTTTGCTTTTATTATTTTTATCGATGAGTAATTCTCCTTCATTCGCGCTAAGAAATCGTCTGGCGTATTATCATTTGTAATGAATACATCAATTTGTCCTAACTCAAGTGAAGTAATGACTGACTTGCGATTTATCTTCGTATGATCTATTAAGGCTATACATTGATCTGCCCTTTCTCTCATCATCCTTTTCAATTGTGCTTCGTGTATACTAAAGTCATTTAAACCATTTTCCACTGTACAACCATGAGCAGAAGTAAAAAATATATCCGAGTTGATTTCTGATAGAATAGACTTGCCCAAAGAACCTTCTATTTCTGTACTGCCTGGTCTCGTTAATCCTCCCACCATTATGACGCTTAATTTTGGATTCTCTGCTAGTATTTGAGCTGTGACTAGTCCATTAGTAATGACCGTTAAATTGTTCCTCGTTTCCGCTACTTTCTTTGCTAATTCTAAACAGGTAGAACTGGCATCAATCGTAATACAGGTCTTCTCTTTAATTAATGTCAATGCGGCATTACTAAGTTTATTTTTTTCGGACTGATTCTGCTCTAATCGAGAACTAAATTTTAAGCTGGAATCATATCTTGCTGGCAGCACGGCACCACCATGTGTTTTAACAAGAAAACCTTCCTCCTCTAAAATCTTCAAATCATTCCGTAAAGTGCCCTCTGATACGCCAAGCTCTTTCGAAATATGACTAATAATTAATTGTTTTCTTTCATTTAAGATTTGGATAATTTTTTTCCTTCGGCTAGGTACTAGCATATTTCCACTCCATTCTTATAAATTATGATATATTGATTTTTATTATTAATTACTTTTGTTTATTGTCGATTGATTGTATTTTTATTATTATCACACTCATTATATCTTGTAAAGTTTGTTATAATTTAATCTGATCGAAAATAAAAATAAAGATAAAATAAATAAGCAACTAAAAATTGATAATAGAAAACCTCACTTTTAGTTGCTTATTTCGAATATCTCTTGTATTGCCGGAACAATAGTATTTATTATAGACAAATCACCTTATAGATTAATAACATCATTATTTCTTTGAATTTTCATAACAAAATTGACCTATATTTATATTAAACTGAACTCCCTCTAATAATTAGAGAAGGGGGTATTCATCCTAGAAAATTACCAGATAGGAATAATACCAAACCCCCACAGAAGAATTGAGATAAGAGATAGAAGGAAAAAACAAAGAACCCTTTCCCTTGAAATTTAGGGAAAGAGCTCTTTTGTTTAATAGTTAGCAGAAAGTAGCTATTATTCGAACTTACCTTTTTTCTTTTTGCGGTACAATATGGTTGCACCAGAAAGAAGTAATAACAAGCCCACTAGAATTAAATTCATGTTGTTTGTTGCTGTATTTGGTAGCTCTTCTTCTTTATCTACTTCATCATCAATTGGTTGTAATTGCTCAGGTTGCTTAGGTTCTGTAACTTCAGGTTTTTCTTGTGGATCTTCTTCACTAGGGTCTGGTGGAGAAGTCACTTCTTCCTCGACCACAATTTCTTCTGTTGGTTGCCCTGGAACCTCGATGTTAGTCGCTTCTACAGTTGCAACATTTTCAATCGATGTTCCTTCATAGCCTGTTTCAATGGTTGCATGGAAGGTCACTGTACGCCATTCCGTATCCGTGACATCTCCAAAGCTTGCCGTAATCGTTCCACCATCGATATCAGCTGTTCCTTCATGACTCACTTCTAGGCTTCCCTCTAGATAAGCAAGTCCTTCTGGTAATACATCGGTAATTTCTAGATTTTCTATGATACTATCTTTTACTGTATTTCGGGCCTGAATCGTATAAACAACAGTGTCCCCTACTTGGAATTCTTCTTTCTCTTCCGCTAGATTCACAGCAGTTTTTTCCGATTCTAATTTTGGTGCATGTGGATTAACAGTAATTTCTTCACTTGGTTGGTCTGGTTCATCTACGTTTTTACCATTTACTGTTGCCACATTCTCAATTGATTTACCAGATTGACCAGATTCTATTTTTGCGTGGAATGTTACCGTATGCCATTCGGTATTTGTTACGTCACCGAACACTGCAGTAATCGTTCCATCTTCTATGTCTCCAGTTCCGCCTTCACTCACTTCAAGGCTTCCTTCTACATAGACAAGTCCTTCTGGCAACACATCGGTAATCTCAAGATTTTCTATAATACTATCTTTTACTGTATTTCGGGCCTGAATCGTATAAACAACAGTGTCCCCTACTTGGAATTCTTCTTTTTCTTCCTCTAAGTTCACAGCAGTTTTTTCCGATTCTAGCTTCGGTTCACGTGGATAAACTAACACTTCTTCATTTGGCTTATCTGGATCATCAATATTGTCGCCATCTACCGTTGCGATGTTTTCAATATCCTGTCCAGCTTGGCCTTCTTCTACTACAACTTGGAACGTCAACGTATGCCATCCCGTATCTGTTACATCACCAAACTTACCTATGATTTCTCCATCAACAGAATGTCCAGCATCGTCACCTTCTGTATCGGTAACGGCTTGGCCATCAACGGTTAGCGTTCCTGCCACATACTCCAATCCCTTTGGTAGTACATCGCTGATCGAAAGATTTGACACAAGACTATCTTCGATCGTATTGCGTGTTTGAATCGTATACGTTAAGGTATCACCTACTTCTGGGTGCTCGGCATCTGTGTTTCCATCTGCTTTTTTCGCAATACTTGATGTTTTAGTGGATTCGAGTTTTGGTTCCTTTGGATCGATCGTAATGTCGGTGCTCGGCTTGTCAGGATCGTCCACATTATCCCCATCAGCAGTCGCCACATTCTCAATCGTGTTGCCTACTAGTCCTGAATCAATCGTTGCTAGGAAGCTCACGGTGCGCCATTCGGTATCCGTCACGTCACCAAAGGTTGCCGTAATCGTTCCATTTTCAAACATACCTTCTCCATCATGACTCACCTTTATGCTTCCTTCCACATACGTAAGACCTTCTGGTAATACATCGGAAAGGACAAAGTTTTCGACGACACTATCTGTTACGGTATTGCGACTTTGAATCGTGTAAACGACGGTATCGCCTACTTCAAATCTTTCTTTGCCTATCTCTAAATTTACTGCTGTTTTTTCGGATTCCAGATTCGGTTCTCTTGGGTAAATATTCACTTCATGTTCTGGTTTGTCTGGATCATCGATATTATCTCCATCGACGGTTGCGATGTTGGTAATATCTTGACTTGCTTGTCCTTCTCCGACGACTACTTGGAAAGTTAATGTATGCCATTCGGTATCCGTGACATCACCAAATTTTCCGAAAATGCTGCCATCTACACTATGTCCTGTGTCGTCCCCTTCAGCATCCGTGACGGATTCCCCATCGACGATTAGCGTACCTTCCACATATTCCAAGCCTTCTGGAAGGACGTCACTGATCGCAAGGTTGGACACGAGACTATCTTCGATTGTATTACGTGTTTGAATCGTATACGTTAACGTGTCGCCCACTTCTGGGTGCTCCGCATCTGTGTTTCCTTCTGCTTTTTCATGGATTTCCGATGCTTTCTCCGATTCTAACTTCGGTTCCTTCGGATCCACAATAATTTCATTCTCTGGGGTATCCGGGTCATCCACATTATCGCCATCTACGGCGGCTGTATTTTCAATCGTCTTACCAGATTGGCCAGCATCAATCGTTGCTTGGAACGTTACAGTACGCCATTCCGTATCGGTAACATCCCCAAAGCTTGCCGTAATCGTTTCATTTTCGATATTGCCTGTTCCTTCATGACTTACTTCTAGGCTTCCCTCTACGAATGTAAGTCCTTCTGGTAATTGATCGGAAATGACGAAGTTTTCTACGATACTTTCTGTTACTGTGTTACGGGATTGGATGGTATATTCAATCGTATCCCCGACTTGGTATTTTTCTGTATCGGTATTTCCTTCGCCTTTTTCTACGAGGCTAGATGCTTTTTCTGATTCTAATTTTGGTTCACGTGGGTAGACTAACACTTCTTCCCTTGGCTTATCTGGATCATCAATATTGTCGCCATCTACCGTTGCGATGTTTTCAATATCTTGTCCAGCTTGACCTGCTCCTACAACTACTTGGAAGGTTAGGGTGTGCCATTCGGTGTCTGTCACATTGCCAAATTGACCAAAGATATCTTTATTTACAACATGGCCAGCATCGTCCCCTTCAGCATCGGTAACAGCTTGTCCATCTACAGTTAGCGTACCTGCCACATATTCCAAGCCTTCTGGAAGGACGTCACTGATGGTGAGGTTGGAGACCAAACTATCTTCGATTGTATTACGGGTTTGAATCGTATACGTTAAGGTATCGCCCACTTCTGGGTGCTCCGCATCCGTGTTTCCTTCGGCTTTTTCGGCAATACTCGACGCTTTCTCTGATTCTAGAACTGGCTCTTTCGGATCCACGATAATTTCATTTTCTGGAGTATCTGGGTCATCCACATTATCGCCATCTACGGTGGCTGTATTTTCAATCGTCTTGCCGGATTGTCCCGACTCGATAACTGCTTGGAACGTTATAGTTCTCCATTCCGTATCGGTGACATCCCCAAAGCTTGCCGTAATCATTCCATTTTCGATATTGCCTGTTCCTTCATGACTTACTTCTAGGCTTTCCTCTACGAATGTAAGCCCTTCTGGTAATTGATCGGAAATCACGAAGTTTTCGACAACACTTTCTCTTACGGTGTTACGGGATTGGATCGTATATTCAATCGTATCCCCAACTTGGTATTTATCTGTATCGGTATTTCCTTCGCCTTTTTCTACGATGCTAGATGTTTTTTCTGATTCTAATCTTGGTTCACGTGGATAAACTAACACTTCTTCCCTTGGCTTATCTGGATCGTCAATATTGTCTCCATCTACCGTCGCGATGTTTTCAATATCCTGTCCAGCTTGACCTGCTCCGACTACTACCTGGAAGGTTAGGGTGTGCCATTCGGTATCTGTCACATTGCCAAATTGACCAAAGATATCTCTGTCTACGACATGGCCTGCGTCGTCCCCTTCTGTATCGGTAACGGCTTGGCCATCGACGATTAGCGTACCTTCCACATATTCCAAACCTTCTGGAAGGACGTCACTGATCGTAAGGTTGGACACGAGACTATCTTCCACTGTATTACGTGTTTGGATCGTATAGGTTAACGTGTCGCCTACCTCTGGGTGCTCCGCATCCGTGTTTCCATCAGCTTTTTCGGCAATACTAGCTGTTTTTTCTGATTCCAGTATTGGTGTCTTTGGATCGATCGTAATGTCGGTGCTCGGCTCATCTGGCTCCTCTACATTGTCTCCATTTACTGTCGCTGTATTTTCAATCGTCTTGCCGGATTGACCGGAATCAACTGTTACTAAGAAGCTCACGGTACGCCATTCGGTATCCGCAACGTCACCAAATGTTGCCGTAATCGTTCCATTTTCAAACGTACCTTCCCCATCATTGCTTACCTTCATGCTTCCTTCCACATACGTAAGACCTTCTGGTAATACATCGGAAATGACAAAGTTTTCGACTACACTTTCGGTTACGGTATTGCGACTTTGAATCGTATAAACGACCGTATCGCCTACTTCAAGCTTTTCTTTCCCTATTTCTAAGTTCACGGCATTTTTTTCGGATTCCAGGTTTGGTTCTCGAGGATAAATGTTCACTTCATGTTCTGGTTTATCCGGATCATCAATATTATCACCATCCACGGTTGCAATGTTGATAATATCCTGACTCGCTTGTCCTTCTCCTACGACTACTTGGAACGTCAACGTATGCCATTCGGTATCCGTGACATCTCCAAATTCTCCGAAGATGTTGCCATCTACGTTATGTCCTGCATCGTCTCCTGCTTCATCCGTAACGCCTTCGCCATCTACATTTAGGGTTCCGGCCACATATTCCAAGCCTTCTGGAATGATGTCACTGATCGTAAGGTTGGTTACGAGACTATTTTCTACCGTATTACGGGTTTGAATCGTATACGTTAAAATGTCGCCTACTTCTGGATGGTCGGCATCCGTGTTACCTTCAGCTTTTTCATGGATTTCCGATGTTTTCTCCGATTCAAGATCTGGTTGCTGATAGGTAAGTGGATTATTCACTTCATTCGACTCTGTTTCTTTTCTTTCATTGGTTAATAGATTGTCATAGCCTACTTGAGCTTGATTGCCAATTTCATTGATTTCCTCATTAACTAAAGCTTTTACCTTAAATTGAACGGTGATCCCGTCAGGTAATTCGGTAATATTCAGCAAGTCACCCAACTCCACGATGACTTTTTCCCCATCAAAATGACCAGCGTCATCGTCCGCTTCATCGGTTAGGTCTCCTGTACCTGGACCATCGATAATTTTTAATGAACCAGGAACATATTCGGTACCTGCTGGAATCGCATCTTCAAATATTGTATTGGCAGCAATGTCGCCACCATTGTTCTTAACGGTTACTTCATACGTTAATTCATCGCCGGCGAGCACTTCTCCTTCTGGACTAACGGATTTTTCTGCCACGACACATGGTTCTGTTCCTAGGAAGACGTCATCAAGGTAATTACCGAATGCCAATGCTCCAGTAGATGTACTAATTGCTTTAAAGCCAAAACGCGTCATTGTTTGTCCAGCTGGAACAGTATAAGTTCCTGTATAAGTTTCCCATGTAGTCCCTGTTGAAATTCTCTCTATTTCTGGCGTGGTATTGAATGGATCGGCTGTAACTGATCCAATATTAACACTCATCGTATCAACACCATTGTAACCTCTATGATTTAAACGCCAATAAATGGTCTGTCCTGGTATGGTTGGTAATTCTTGATATAACATACTATTTGTATCAGCATTTAATTCTGCAAATCTACTCGTAAGATTATCCTTATTCGGAGTATTTGAAGGTATAGTACTCGGTCTAGCAGGGTCCATTATTTGAATAATTCCTCTTGGTGTGCGGTTGACATCAGTCGTTTCCCACCCTGGGACAGTGTCTGCATAGTAATAACCACCTCCGGCTATCGAGTTATCATAGGTACCCGGTCCCTCCGGCTTTTCAAATTCACC
This sequence comes from Gracilibacillus sp. JCM 18860, assembly GCF_055395245.1. Lineage (NCBI taxonomy): Bacteria > Bacillati > Bacillota > Bacilli > Caryophanales > Bacillaceae > Gracilibacillus > Gracilibacillus sp. JCM 18860. Next base: position 3,258,819 of record NZ_AP043868.1, on the reverse strand, counting down.
ATTCACCAATGCTATTGGTGCTGCACAAGCGTCAATTTCCTCTTTTGGTAGGACAGTGTTTGTTACTTCATTGGTTTCCACTTGTTCTTCTGTATTTTCTAACAGATTATCATAGAATATTTGTGCTTTATTTGTCACTTGTCTTTCTGTATCCGTGTCCAGTGTTTTTACTTTAAATTGCACCGTGATACCATTAGGTAAGTCATTTGTGTTCGGTAGATTGCCTAACTCCACGATGACTTTTTCCCCATCAAAATGGCCAGCGTCATCGCCTGCTTCATCGGTTAAGTCGCCTGTACCTGGACCATCGATAATTTTTAAGGAACCAGGAACATATTCGGTACCTGCTGGAATCGCATCTTCAAAGGTAGTGTCTGCAGCAATATCTCCACCGTTATTTTTAATATTTACTTCATACGTTAATTCTTGTCCGGCAAAGACCTCTCCTTCGGGCGAAACGGATTTTTCTGCCACGACACATGGTTCGGTCCCTAGAAAAATGTCATCCAAGAAGTTACCAGCGCCTAAGCTCCCACCACCAGTACTTACCGCTTCAAATCCAAATCGTGTCGTAGTTTGCCCTGCAGGCACCGTATAGGATCCAGTATATGTTTCCCATGCCGTATTTCCTGTCGTCATCTGTGTTTGCACCGTTGTATCATATGGATTGTCTGTCGCTGGGCCGATTCGAACTTGCATCGTGTCATCACCTTGACGTCCCATATGAGATAAACGCCAATAAATGGTTTGACCTGGTGTCGTCTCTACATCTTGATATAGTAACCCATTATCAAATGCATTTAATTCTGCCCACCTGTCACCATCGACTGGTGGTGAAAAATTAGTTACACCTGCTGGAAGCCCTAGCTTATAATTCCATTGCTCGATAAGCTTTACTCCTTGAGAATCATCTGTTGTAAACCAGCCAGGAACTTCGGATTCATAAAAGAAAATTCCTGAAGCTTGATAAGAACCTCTTTCTGGTCCTTCTTCAAAACTACCATTAATCAACGCAACTGGTGCTGCACATGCATCAGGAACAGGAAGGCGTGGATAGATATCGACTTCCGCCTGTGGATTATCTGGTTCCGTGTTCAACGCATCTACCGTTGCAATGTTTTCAATGGTTCTCCCTTCTTGACCTGACTGGACAGTTATTTGAAACTCAACAGTATGCCAGTCGTTATCAAGCACGTCACCAAATTCTCCAATAATTTCATTATTGACCACTTGTCCTTTATCTTCATCTGCTTCATCTGTGACAGCTTCTCCATCTACCAATAATGTCCCTGCTACATATTCCAATCCCTCTGGTATGGTGTCGGAAATAACGAGTTCCTTTATTAGACTGTATTCCTCCACCGTGTTACGAGTTTGAATCGTATATAAAAGTGTATCTCCAGCTTCTGGATTCTCAACATCCGTATTACCCAGAGCTTTTTCGAATATTTCTACTTGCTTCTCTGATTCTAGTACGGGTGGAAATGGATCGAATTCTGGACTAACTCGTGAAGCTAAGTCGACAGATAGACCACCCTCATTTACAGTCGTCAAGTAAGTAGTACTAAGAGTTTCTGGATCAAGTATAAATAATGTGAAATGGGTATTAGTAGGACCGGAATTAAGTAGCATCTCACCACTAGGTAAGAAGCTGATTCCTCTGACTCCCCCCTCTAGTTGTCTACCATCTGTCGGTGTTATAGGAATAACACGTATAACTTCAGCAGTTTCCGGGTTCATCTGAGCAATATAGGTACCTTGAGCATTAGCTTGATTTGCAGCAAACCATAAATAACCATCACTATCAACTACCAGATCCCCTCCTACACCATCACCAGGATCATAACCAATAATTTCTTTAGATGATTTTTCGCCTGTGGTTAAATCATAAGTACCTAGGTAGTATTTCCCGTCATCGGCATTTAAATATGAATGGAGGTATTTACCGTTGTAAATCACCGCATTTGTAGCGCCTCCAGCTAGCGTATCCACAAATTGAGCCGATCCATCAGGACTAATTCTGTAAAGATTATTAGCTCTAGCTGCATACAAAAAATCTTCATTCTCTGATATAGCTAATCCATTAAGAGATGTGTTTGTTATACCTGTAATTGTAACGGTTCCTTTGACAACAGTTGGATCGTTTCCATCTATTTGGTATATCTTTCCATCGCTAGCACTACCATATGAATCAACTTCGTTAAGGGTAATTGACTCTGCGAATATTTCAACTTGATCTATTGATACATCCGAGTTTTCACTAGAAGCGGAACTATCGTTTTCATTAACGAGTTGGCCACTGGTCTCCCTAGCTGGATAATTGTCATCTCCAGTCTCACCGTCTTCCTCTTTTGATTCATTTGGCTTTATTACATCCTTTTCCTCCGAATCAACTGGTATGACAACAGCAGAATTTGTTTTTAAGAGAGTACTATCATTAATCACAACTTGAGCAATATTATCAATTTTTTCTCCAGATGTAGCATCTTCTTTTATTGTTGACGTAATCTGCAGTCTCACTTCCTTTTCCGCAAGCTCACGTAGTTGCTCTGCTGTCAATGCTAAGGAAACATTTTGACCATCTACCACTGCTTGAAAGCTATCAATAACCTGCCCGTTGAGAAGGACAGTTGTCCCTTGAACATCTACTCGTGTATCGAGCGTATCAGAGATCGTCAAAGATTCATAATTTGATAGATTCTCTGGCAATTTAACATTTATATTATATTGGTATTCCTCCCCTTTGATAACCTCTCTACTCTCTTCTCCATCAACATCTTTGGTCACAATTGGTTCCTGAATACCAGTTTCCCCTTCTGCTAAAATAAGAGGAGTTGAATAAGGTAAAGCACCACTTAAGATCACTAACATTGCCATGAATAGAATAAACGATTTTTGCATTTTTAATTTTATTCTCTTATTCAGTCGAATTTTCTTTTTCAGTTTCCTTACCTCCAGAAAATTATTTTTTGAATAATAATACATAATTTACTGACTTTACTCTTACATTAATCCCCTCTAAAGGTGAATTACTAAAAAATTATCAAAATTTTACCTTATAGGATATACCTCCCCTATAATGAATTTATAAGTAAACGCTTAACCTCAAAATTCAACTTTATGCTACATCTCCCCCTTCAAATTGTGACAAATAATCACAAAAGGCAAAAATATTATTGACATAATAGCACGATATTCTCATTTTTTACATATAATTTGGTAATTTTGGTAATAAAGTTATATGGATTTTTTTAGGACGATAGTGTTACAGCATCATTTGTCTATATAAGTTAGACATAAATAAAAAAAAGTAAAAGTTCCTGCTTAATGTATGAAGAATAGTCAGTTCGTAACCGAATCATTTTTATTATAAAGCGCTTAAATATCTGAACTGATTTTACGCAAATATTATAAGAAAGTGACAAAGGATTAGAAGCTTATTTATAGGATAACAAGACTATTTATTTGAAATTGAAAGTATAAAGGAAGGTATTCCTGTGGAGGAGACATCTCATCAGAGGGGTGTTTTTAAATGGATGGAATAAAAAAGAACCTGATCTCCATCAGGCTCTCACAAATTTCCCTTTCATAACGGTCTCCGTTAATGGCTTTCTTTCCGAAGGTATTTCACGTTCTTGATATCTTTCCTCTAACACACTAACATCATCCTGATATCCGATCGCTATAAGTGCATGAATGTCAAAATGGTCTGGAATATCTAATAATTCCCGTGCCTGGTCTTTATGGATGCCACCCATCGCGTGTGTAATTAAGCCGCTTTTCATTGCTTGTAATGCTAAATAACCCCAGGCTGTTCCCGCATCGAACGCATGGGAAACACTCTCATTCGAATCGGAAATAATCAATACATATGCAGGAGCTTTTTTTGCCCACTCTAAGTTCCCTTCCATAATGAAGGAATGAAATATTTCTAGATCCTCTTCTGTATTTGCTAGAATGAAGCGCCAAGGCTGCTTATTCGCACCAGATGGAGCCCATTTTGCTGCCTCTAAAACGGTCATCAAGGTCTCCTCATCTACTCCTTTTTCCTGAAACGCGCGAGGTGACCAGCGATTTAAGAACATTTCATCAATTGGGTAATCTGCTTTACGTACTTCATCTATTTTTACATCACTCATTTTTATCTCTCCCTTCAGAGTTTTATTATAAAAGAAGCATGAACCGAATTCAAAAATCTGGATTACACACGAAAATAGGCTACCTTCATACATTAAAGTAAAGCCCAATTTTCTACACTGGAGGAAGCTGTATGAGGACTTATTTTTATTTTATTTTTGTGATGGTAATAGGTTTTCTAATATTCATTCCATTTCTGATATATGTGGTACCATTAATAGGATTGCGAAATTTTGTCATTGTCGTCCTCTTGCTAATTCTAGGGTTTTTTGTAGAATCATTCCTCCGACGATAAGCCAATGGACTCGAATAATAGTCTAATGGTCATTACTATATATTAAAATTTTTCAAATAAAAAGAAGGAAATAGTCCTATTATGGCGAATTAATTAAATATTGGAAAAAATTGATTATATTGTAGAAAGAGGGTATTTATAGGATGTTGTATATTGATACAGGAAAATTAATTAAGTCCTATCGCAAAAAGCGACAAATGACACAGGTAACATTAGCAAAATTACTCGACTGCTGTCATACCTTTATCAGTAAAATAGAGAATGGCATTATCCAGCCTTCACCAGAGTTATGTACCAGGATTGCCACTATCCTAGACATTCAAGAACTCCTAAATCTCCACACCTCCAGTCAAGGAATCTCTATCCAATTAACCTCATGGAATTATGCCATAGCGAATGGCAATCTCACAGAAGCAGAACAAATTTTTTTAGAAATGAAGCAACTAGCACCGGTGACTACACACATTAATGACAAAGTGGTATATGACCTATCTAGATTCCAGCTATTCGTACTACAACATAATTTAAGGGAGGCGGCAAGTATGCTTCCAAATATTCTCGGGCTTTCAGAAGCACTTGACCAAAAACTGGACTTTCGATGTCATAAGCTTCTTGGGCTTTACTATATCTATTCTTACCATTTTGCCAATGGGCTAAATTATTTGGATTTAGCCATGAAAAATCATCCAAATCAAGCTCGTCTAGATCCAGAAATCAACCTATATTTTGCCATTGCTTTCAGTCAACTCCACGAACTAAAGAAATCCACTGAGCATGCTCAAACTGCCCTCAAACTATTTGAAGCTGATGCAAATTATCGCAATATTATCCTTTGTCGCATGGTAATATGCAACAATGAAGTCGAGGCTGATGACCACAGTTTAGCGATTAAAAAGTTAAATAACCTCCTAGATCAATCCTCTCAACAAATAAACGCACATTACCATGCCACTATTTTATACTTACTTGCCAAAGCTTATACAGGATTACATGAACACAACAAGGCGATTGCCTATTTGAAAGATGCCATTCGTTTGGAATCTGTTGACTCTCTTAAAGTTATCTATACTTATTATATGGCTTATATTTATGCTAAACTGAAGCGTGAGCAAGAAGCCCTGGTTTATATCAAGATTGGACAGAAGCTTGATATTAATCAAAAATACCAGTATAAGCTGTTCACACTAGAATCCATGATCTTAAATAAGTTTCATCATGAACCGTTTGAAAACAAAATAAAAGAGGAATTACTACCACATTTTGAATTACGCGCAGATCATCCAGAAATAGACAATTGTCACAAAATGCTTGCAGGTATTTCCTATGAGAACCGATCCTATAAAAAATCGTATGATCATCTAAAGTCTGCTGTTAAAGATTTTCAACTTGCAGAAATATGTGAAATGTATAAGATACGAGATGATTAGTCCCTCTTCATTTGCTCTGCACTTTACCAATTATCACCACACATTTTTTCCTTTATCTCAACGAATAATGATATTGTAGGAGGTGTGTGTCATGGCGAAAGATGTAAAATGCGAGGTTAACAACTGTAAGTACTGGGCAGAAGGTAACAGATGTCATGCTAATATGATCTATGTCGTTAGTCATACTGGAAAGCAGGCGAAGAATGAGAAAGAAACCGACTGCCAAACCTTCGAACCAACCGTCTAAGCAGACCTTCTTTAATGACCACAGCTAACCATGGTGGTTAGCTGTGGTTCACCGTTATTTCATCTTTTCAGGTAATGTGACAATGGACTCGATTAATGTATTCAGCTTTGTTTCGATTCGATGTAACAGATAAAATGTTACCGCAACAGGAAACCCCACGTCTGTGATTAATGACATCCATGTTTGGTCCACTTTATTCGCTCCTTTCCATGCTATCATAAAAGGAGAGCCTCCTTATTAGCGACTCCCCTTTTCCTTCTTAGAGTTCAATTTCGGTTACATTACGCTCAACCACTCGTGCGCTTTTCTTCCCTACTAAATCCCCACCTGAGGAGAAAAATGCATTCTGTGCAATTACAGCATCCATTGCTGTATTGACTGCTGCAGGATCAACTGGTTCAACAGGCGCATCCAGTGAGATGGTTACTGTTTTTCCCTCTTCATTTTCAAATTTTAATTCGATCGTTTTCAAGGCCTTCACCTCCCTGTCTTTATTTTTTTTAATGGATTACTCAGCTGTAATCAGTTCCGTGTCATTACGTTTGATGGAAAATAACGTAAGCTGCTGAAGTGGAACTAAAGCTTCCGTTATTGCTAGCAATTGATCTGCAGTAGCGTCAAGCTTCACATTGTTGAAGGAACGCGTTTTGTAAGTGGTTTCTCCACTCACAGGATCAATGCCATCTTCAAAAACAAGCTGCAATCTAGAATCTATTCTTTCTGTCGCTGCCATGCTCTCACCTCCCTTCACTTCTATAATCCAAATTGGGAGGTGTGAGGTATCGTTTTTTGAAAAAATTTTTTTGGGGTGATCATGATGTTCATAAAAAATGTAGTAGAAAAACCGATTACGATAGCCTTGTTAGAAGCACTGATTTATCGTCTAAAACAACCTCCCCCCAGATTGGAAGCAATGCTAAAAGGTCTAAATCAAGGATTCCGAGCTGAAAGAGAGTTGCTCTATTACTTAGAACGAGCTCGTGTATTTAAAGAGGACGTCTTCCTCCTTCATGATCTACGCCTTCCTGCGAACGGATCCACTTTTTTTCAAATCGACTTCCTCCTTCTTACCCCTCTGTGTGCTTTTATACTAGAGGTCAAAAGTCAGCCACATTACTTTATCTTTAATCCAGCTGCCAATCAATTTCGACTAAAGAACAATGCTGGTAATCTTGTGTCAGGTAATGATCCAATTGCTCAAGTAGAAGAACAAGTCGACCAGCTAAGATGGTGGATAGCTGAATATGGGATCGATCATTATCCCATCTACGGAATTGCCGCATTAGCCAATCCAAGATCTACTGTTATAGCTAAATCAAACCCTGAACAAATCCATCAAAAAATTATGCATTTTCCTTATTTGAAGAAACGAATGAAAATTATTCAAACAGAAGACCCTAAATCAAAGGTAAGTATACCCCATTTGAAAAGATTAGCTCATGCACTAGCAAATGCCCACTGTCCCCCAAGATATAATTGGTGCGAATATTTTGAAGTAAACACTAAAGATATTCAGCCCGGTGTAATTTGCCCTAATTGTTTTCGAATCGGCATGCAGAGAAAAAGGTACAGCTGGTACTGTAACAGCTGTCACCATATTAGTAAGAATGCACATCATGATGCCTTTAGAGATTTTTTCTCCTTTTTCAAACCTAGCATCACAAATAAGGAAGCCCGTTGGTGGCTTCAGCTCGATAATCGATTTACCACACATGCGATTTTGAAAAATATGAATTTGGAAAGTAGTGGAGAAACACGGGGAAGAGTGTATTATCCTAACTTACAAACACGAAGATGAAGACACAATACCGAGAAGGAGCACACATAATTAATCGATGAAATCACAATAGCGATTGCCACGACACTATATTTAAGGTTGAACTCACATTACGAGGTGTTCAGGGCACAATAACTACCATCACGACACATTATCGGGAGATAAGCCCACAATATATTCACACATTCTCGTCTCTATTTGTGGGTTCAACTCAGCTTATTGTGCGTCCCTATTTCCGATAGTGAGTTCAACTTAATTTATTGTAATTTCACGTCTACATATTGTGAGTTCATCCCAATTAATTGTTAGCTCATCTTCATTTATGGTGAGTTTATATTCGTTAAAGTGAACACACACTCGTCAGTAAAATGGAAAAGCACCCACCTAAGTGGATGCCTTCCTTCTATTTATTCAAGTTCATCAATTGAGGTAATTCACCTTTTAATTGGTTCAGTACTTCTTCTAATGAAGCACCGTTTGTCCCTTTTTCGTATGCTTTTTGCATAATTTTTTGCAACAATTGACGCTCTTTATCTATTTGGTTCAATTGAATATCCTCCTGAGATATTTCTATTCATAATTATGCATTATAGCATATAATCAATAGTAGAAGTGTGTAATTATGTTGTAAATTATTACAATATAATTACATTAATAGAAAAATAGTTTATCATGCATTGCCAATTACTCTATCTTTCTTTATAATAGACAAAGTTAGTGAAATTTTGACTTTTATTTTAATTAAGGGGAATTGCTTATGAAACGCAAGCAATTGCGTGTTAAAAAGAAAAGAAAAAAGAGAATAAAATTTATAGTCACAACAATTTTAGCTATCCTTGTAGTTGGAATCGGTTTAGGAGCATATGTGTTGACACAGGCTTATCAGGCAGCTGATAAAACCTATGAGCCTTTGGAAAGAGGAGAGAAATCGAAGCTTCGAGAGGAAGCTGTTACGGTAAGTAAAGATCCAATCTCTATTCTTTTAATGGGTGTTGAGGATTATTCGACAGGTGGAGAACACGGCAGATCAGATACGATGATGGTAGCCACCTTTAATCCCGAGGATGAGAAGCTCAAGCTTTTAAGTATCCCTCGTGATAGTTATGTAGACATACCTGAAAATGGACAGGACAAAATCAATCATTCCTTTGCATTTGGTGGAAAGGAATTGACAATCCAGACAGTGGAGGACCTTCTAAATATTCCAATTGATTACTATGCAACAGTCAACTTTGAAGGGTTCAAAAACATTGTCGATACTTTAGGTGGTATTACCGTAGATGTTCCATTTGACTTCGAACAAAACAGTGATGATCGCGTAGCAGAAAAGCTACAATTTTACGAAGGGGAAATGGAACTTGACGGTCGCTATGCTCTAGCATATGCACGCATGCGTTACGAGGATCCTCGAGGAGATATCGGACGTAATGAACGTCAAAAGGAAGTAGTCCAAGCGATTATTAAGGAATTAGCTTCTCCATCAACCTTAACAAAGGTGGATGATCTTGCAGAAGACCTTGGCACAAACATTGAAACCAATATGAAATTCAGTGATGCATTGAACTTCCTGAAAAAATATAAAAACTTCGATACATCTAATATTGATCAATTGAAATTAGAAGGTGCCAGTGATTATCTTGGTAAAATCTCTTACTACTTCATTGATGAGCAATCTTTAGCAGAGGTACAACACGAACTTAGAGTCCATTTAGGGCTAGAAGAACCAACGACAACCGATTCTACTACTTCAGATATGAACGAACAGCAGACAAATGAGTATCCGAACGAAAATTCAGGATATCAAGAAGAGCCAGCAACCTACTAGTTGCTGGCTCTCTCTATTATATATTCTCTTTTTTACCCGCTAGCTTCCTTAAGCCATTGAGTATTGGCTGTTGACCGTTTAATACGATTCCAGACAGTTCAGCGATAATCTGTATGCCAAGAGTTATCAAAGCAATAATGATAAGTGATGTAAGCATGGTTGCACTACTAAATACAATGGCCATTACACCAAAAAATCCGCTAAAGGCATAAATGATTAACACCGCTGTTTGGTGGCTATATCCCATCTCAATTAAACGATAATGAATGTGCTTGCGATCTGCTTGTCCGATGCTTTGCTTATTAATGAGCCTTCGAATAATCGCAAAAATCGTATCAAAAATCGGAACCGCTATAATGATAATCGGGATAATAAAACTGAACAAGGCAACATTTTTAAATAGCCCGAGCATCGAGATAACAGATATCGAGTAGCCAAGAAACAATGCCCCTGTATCTCCCATAAAGATTTTTGCGGGATAAAAATTATGATAAAGGAAGCCTAAACAGCTTCCTACTACAATAATACTTAAATAGACGACAATAATACTATAATCCATAATCGCGATAATAAGTATGCTCGTTAGTCCTATCGCAGATACACCTGCCGCTAAACCATCCAACCCGTCGATAAGGTTAATGGCATTCGTCACTCCGACAATCCACAAAATCGTTAAAATAAAACCAAATTGCGTAAGTTCTACAGTTCCCATAAAGGGTATCGTTAATTTATCTATCACTAATCCAGAAGACACGACAACGATTGCCGCAGCAAGCTGTCCAATTAGCTTCTGGTAAGGCTTTAAACAAATCAAATCATCCAATAATCCTGTTATCGCAATAATTAACCCACCAATAATAATTTCCAGCATATGAGGATGCTGAGGCTGAAGATAGATTAAACCCGCCACTACACCAAGTATAATCGCTAGACCGCCTATTCTTGCCTTAGTACCTTCATGTTGTTTACGACCTTCTGGTGCATCTATTGCATTTATTTTTATTGCGAGCCTTCTAATAAGTGGAGTTATTCCAAATGCTACAATAGCCGAAATCAAGAAAGCTATAATTAACTCCGTTATATTAAACATTCTATACACCTACTTGGTTAAAATGTACTGACTTTCCATTTATAAGTTATTACTACTATAATCGATTCTAAAATAAGTATTCCTAAAAAGTTCCGTCAATATCTTATTTTATCACATTTATAGTATTTGTCACTTACTTATTGTATTTGAGGGTTGAAGGGAAATAAGTTTTTAACATTTTCATTAAATAAGTCCATAGCACGAGAAAGAGGCTAGGGACTTAGTATTTAATCAAATGGTGTAGTTTTCCTTCGGTTCTTTTCAATATGTGTGGAGATTGAATTTTAGTAAGGTCCTTGCTCCAATGTCATTTATAATTTTTCTGCGACTTATATAATAAAGTTATCTCCGTGCCTAACTATAGCTTTCTCAATAGGCGGAAAGTATTGGCACTTTACTTAGCATCCGTAATCATTTCTTTATAAACTCTTACTACTTGATTGACATCCCCTAATTCAGACATATAATGTAAATCCATACTACTTAATACACTACCTCTCTCGTAAATTGCCCATATTTTTTTATCGCTACCTAAATAGTCACTTAATTTAGATGGTAAGAATGGATTTATAGGTAATTCATCTTTCGTTACTGCATCATTAACAACTAAACAGTCAAATTTAGTTGTAAGATTTAAGAATTCGAGAAAATTGACATAACTATTCACAGCTATATTATAGCGAGAATCATATTTTTGAATGTTCTCTTGTAGTTCATCCGGTTTAGATGTAAATATATGCAGTTTAAAGTTGTTGCGAACATTGCCCTCAAGCCTGTCCAAGCCTTCGAATAACTCATTCAAATTCCTAGTCTTATAAAAATTACCAAAATATGCAATGTTTATTTTCGATTCATCTAATGAATAGTTACTCTTATACATTGTATAAAAATCTTCTGGTAATGTCGGGTGTCTATCTATTTTTACTTTCTCTAAAATAATATTTTTAATTTTTTTTACAGGAAATTTATCCATCATATAATTTAATTGATTCTCATTGGTGAAAACTAATTCATCTGCAAATAAATATGGTAAATATTCACACCAGAAAAATAAGTTATCATTTTTGACTTTCGGTAATTTAAATCTTTTCTTTGTTATTTTTTGCACATTCCGCAAAAATTTTTTTGAATCAATGGAAGCATATCTTTCTTTACCATGTATGTCATATAGTATTGGATCAGAGAATTCCGCAATCCATTTAATGTTAGGATGAAGCCTTTTAAATAAATATGCTAAAAAGTGTGAGCCTGGCCATAAAGCTCTACTATATACCTCATTATATTGTTTTTCACTGCTAATTTTCCTCAAGCCTTCTTCACAAAAATCATTTATTGGTTTCCATGAGGAAAAACTAGAGTAGGATGATATCTCTATTCTTTCTTCAATCAAATCCTCCACTAGTATATTAGTATTGTCATCTTTTACTCTCACTCTATCCATTTCATTATAAACAACATCAACCACTTCTCCTGAATTTCTAATGCGTTTTGCCATTACATTTGCACTAGTGTCTATATACGGTGGAAAACAATAAGAAATAATCAATTTATTCGCCTGACCACGATTAATAATATGATAAGGGAAGTAAGACAGCTGTTTTTCTCTTATAGTATCAAACACTTTCTTTCTTTCGTTTGAATTTATTTCTAAATAACTTTTAACAAAAGATGATTGTGCATTAATCTTACTTATTATAAAATCGAACTCTTCATTTTGATACGATTTCATCTCCCTAAGCAGATCATTTAAAAGCTTAATCACACGAAGCCTATCATTTACATTAAATTCAAAGCTCATTTGTTTTCTAGAGACAGAATTATCTCTTATTAATCTGTAATAGTATACTTGCTCTCTAGCAGGTATCACATAAACATTCATGTAGTTCTTAACAAAAAATTCGGTAAAAAAAACTATATCCTCACCATTTTTTAGAGCTTCATTATATCGAAGATTATTTAATTTAATGGTGGGGATTAATTTGCATGCATTTATCGTAAGAACCATATTTAAGTCTGAAAAAGCATTTATCTCTTTTTCCAACACACTTTTAATTTGATTGTTAATAGGATTATCATAATTTTTATTGTTATTTTGATCGACATCTACTATTTGTGAAATTACTACTGTATCATAATCTGCATATTGATACATTTTTTCTAAATAATTTTCAGATAGATAATCGTCATCATCTAAGAACAAAATAAATTCTCTATTTGCATTGTCTAGTGCAATATTTCTTGCGATGGAAGCGTTGGCAATTGATGATTCATAAACATATATATTATTCATTTCGTGATTTTCTTTAAATTGGTTGATAACCTCAAGTGTTAAACTAGATTCACCATTGAGTACAATTATTATATCAAATAAATCTTTATCCATTGTTTGATTCTCTAAGGACTTTAAACAATTAATTATCACATTTTGGCCTTGATAAGAAGGTACAATTACAGTTATACCTTTTTTATATTTCTCGTAGTTACTAAAATTTTTCCTTAATATACTGTTATCGTCTCTTTTATATTCTTTTTTTAAGCTTGAGAGATAGTCCAGTATCTCTTTATTCTGCTGCTGTCTTTTTATATTTTCTTGTTGTAGATTTACAATTTTTAATTTATCCATCATTTTTATTACTCCCCAGCAAAACAGTTATTTACTTTTATTCTTAAACTTCCAATAATTAATTGTTAATTTGCCCAATTTTGAATTTCTAAGTGCAGAATATCTATTTTCAAGCCTCTTTATTTGTTGTTTCAGCCTATTTTTTTCATTTGTTACTGTCAGCAAATCAGAGAGAATATTCTCTTCTCTTTTCAAACTTTCCTGCAATTCTTTACTTAAACTTTCCGTATTTTGTATTAATTTATATATTGTTGGATCGTTTATTTCTTTTTCTTCAAATTTAATATCATTTAAATATCTTGCATCAGCATTCTTATTTGCCGTAACAAGTGTTTTTAGTTCTTTATTAATAACCTTTAATAACCCTTCATTTATCATTCTTTCTTCTTGTAACTGTTTTTTATAATATTCCATGGTATTATCCGATTCTTTTTGTTGTTGCTGACTCTTTTGAGAGGTTTCCTTACTTATATGGTTTTGCATATTTTTGATTCTGTTAATGTATTCTCTCTCTACAAAGTAAAAAGCATCTTCAAGTTTTGTAATTAATTCTTCACTGAAAGAATGATGTTCAGAAATATCCGAGTTTTTCTTTGAACATATAACCCCTGTCCATTTTCCAAGAAATTCAACTTCATTGATCGAAAAAAATTCACCCAAATGATTATTTAATTGCACTAAATAGTACGTTCTTTTATGATCTATGAAGTCATTTATTCCAAATGGTACGGTTACTATGAGTTTGCCGTCAGTGGATAAATGATTACAGATTTTGTTCATAAAACTGTGTGGATCTGCAATATGTTCTAGCACTTCAGTGAGCAAGATTGTATGATAATCTTTATCTAATTGATCATCTGTCATAAAATTAGCCACTTTAAAATTGATTAGATCCTTTACAGAATTATGTTCTTTTTCTAATTGCTCGTTTGCATAATTTATAGAGTCTTGTTCTATATCGATAGCATCTACTTTTTTACCTTCACGTCCAAGAATAATAGGTACTATTCCTTGCGATGTTCCGATATCTAAAACTTTGTTTCCGCTTACTCTATTAACGATCCAGTTAATTCTATTTCTTGTTTTAACACCGAAATCTTCCCCTAAATTTCCTTTATAAGCTTCAGCAATTCTATCTAAAATTTTTTCCAATTTAGTCACCCTTGTATAATTATTCAAATTAATTATAATCAACATACTAAGTATATCAATTAGATAATTTGTTTACAATCCTTGACATTTATCAGCTTCGAAGAGTGTTATATGTTTATCATCAGCACTAATTGTTAATTTATCCTATTTTTCAGAAACAACACATTATTTCTTATTAAAAAACCTAAGTCCATTTTATTCGGCTTAGGTTGATGTGAAAGATTGCTTATTTATTTTTTATTTTCCAATATTTTAATTGAATTCTTCCTAATTTGGATTTTGCTAAAGCATTATATTTACTTTGAAGTGTCATATATTTTTTGTTTAATTGTGAAGAATCACTTCTACTCTGTTCTGATTGCACATTATCTGCAATCGATAGTTGTGTCTTCAGAGATGTTGGTTTAAAGTAATTATTCTTACTTGTTGCATTCTGATCGTTCACACGAATGGCAATATTATTAATTACATCAATATTAAAGTTTTTATAGTAATTTTCATAAAAACTTTTATCATTATCATTCACAAAGAGAAACAATATACCACCTATTTGTTCTATATCAAAAATTTCACCTTGTTCACTGATTCCTTCTAAAACCTTAAATATATTCTTATGCTCTTTAGTGTTTGAAATATATAAGTGTTTACCGTTATCCAAATCGTATTTATATATTTGATCTAGTTGAATAGTCGTTATAATATTTTCCGTGTCCGTATCGCTAATTTCTAAACCTTTTTCTTTTAAGACTTCCTTAACTTTGTCCTTAATTAGATATGGTAATAAATTATTCAATATCTCTGAAAAAGTAAACTTTTTACTTCCTTCAAACATAATTCTTGCCGCTTTTTCGTATACACTTGGATCTTCCATCGCTTGTTTCACAACATGGATATAATCATCTAAGGTTTCTGCATATAAAGGATATTCTTCACCGAATATTTTTTTATGCATTGGCGTAGGATTTAACACCACGGCCTTCCCTAATGTTCCATATTCAAGAAGTTTTGTCGACAATTCCAAGCTTGTATCCATGGAAGTGTCTCGCCAAGTAATTCCGATGTCACTTGCCATAATTAATTGTCTTGCTTCATCTCTAGAAACAGCTCCATACCAAGTTAAATTTTTGGTCGATTTTAATAAATATTTTAAATCTTTAACATAGTTTGGATTATTCTTATCAACATTAAATTTATCTCCAGCAACTTCTAATGTTGCTTCTGGGATATCCTCTTTTAATTCTTTAAAACCCACTACCATCGGGATAGAGTTCCAGCCTTTATCAAACTTCCCAGTATAACACAATTTATAATACTTACTTTTTTTATTAAATATATCCTCAAATTCATCCACTGTATCTGGAACCATAGGATTAAGTGGGATGATTTTATCCTCAAAAAGTTCCTTATCCATTTTTGTTAAAAGGAATTCTTTCATTTCTTCTGTTTGACAAAGGATGTATGCATCTAATTCCCTTAAGCGTTGAAATTCAGTTAACTTACTACTTGTTACTTCTTGTGTAGAGTCCGTAATCCCCGTCATATAAACCATGGATTTACTTATAATATTTGGATTTACATCAATTAATTTTATTGCTACTTCTATACCTCTAATAATAAACCAATCATAATCCTTCTTAGCCCAATAATAATTAATTACCTCACTAGCTTCCAAATAGCTCATTCTATTTTTATTCTTCCATGAATATTCGCTCTCCGAAAGGTCACTATCATCATAAGGACAAATTATATTAACATTATCCAATTCGTAGAGTGGTTGTAGTAAAAGATCTCTTCTGATTGGATTTGCAAGTACAAGGTCAACATTAATGTTTGGATTTTTGGATAGCATTGTTGCAAAACTTGATATAAATACAGCCGATCCATCCATAACATTCATGTTTATATAGCCAAATAATAGAATATTTATACGGTTATTTTTTTTTTTAATAGTTGTCATTTAAACTTCCCCCGACTCACTTTATTATGCTTTTGAGTTTCTTCTTAAAGTTTATATATTTCAACGTGAGCTTTCCTAACCATGTTACCTTTACCCGATGTTCAAATAATTTGTATTTTCTTAAATCCAATTCCAATTCTTTTATTCGTTTGTATGTTCTCTCATCCATTGGTGCTTCTTTTTCCAATAAATCCACAGTTAGTTTCATCATTTTATACATTTGATCTTCTAATTCGTCATACATCAATCTCCAATACTCTGCATCCTGTACCGATTGATGGAATTCATTCTTTTGCTCTTCTTTTTGGATAGTCAAGACAAAATCAACTCCAATTCTTTATTTATTACTACCTCTTGACTACATTTTTTCTCTATGCTGTCAGATGCATTTTTTGATAATTTATTAAATAAGGAGCTATTAAAAAATAATCTCTCGATCATATCCGCTAAATCTACTGGATCTTCTGGTTTGGCTAATAAACCCGAATAATTGTGCGTTACAAACTCAGGAATAGCGGTAATATCAGATGAAATTGGAACTAGTCCACTCGACATTGCCTCACACATCGAAACACCTTGTGAGTCTAATCTTGTTGGACATAAGAATATTCCATATTCTTTGTGTAATTCAGAAATTTCATTCTGGTTTAAGAAAGATTTATGGAGTGTGACATTTTCGAAATTTCTTAAAGGTAGTAAAGTCTTTTCAAAAAGTTTACCTTCACCATAAAAGGCAAACTCAAGACGATCAAAATACGGTCTCTTAGACAATTCTAAGACGGCATCTACGGATTGATCATTAGCATACTTATGAGAAGCGTAAGGTCTAATAGAAAGCACCTTAAATCTTTGTTTTTCTGATTTCTCTTGATAATTGAACAAGTCAGAGTCAACTATATTTGGGATAATGGACGCATTTTGACTCACTGCTCTTGCATCACACTCTGCAATATGTTCTTTGAACCATTTAGACACATGAACAAATTGAAGGTTCAATTCCTTGGTTTGATATAGCCAATTCATTAATTTTAGTTGATTCTCATAAAAAGAATCCTTCATTTGAAGTATTCTTTTCAAATCATCTTTACTACTCATAAAATTAAACCATCGGCGGTGCCAAGCTTCTGCTTCAAATCCGTGCACCCAGATAATAATAGGCACATCTTGTGCAGAATCCATTATAGCATCAATCATATCTTGAGAAACGAAGTGTATAAGAATCTTACTATATTTTGTCTCTGATAGTGTTGCATATAAGTCACTTTTTAGACCTCTGGATACGTGTACACCATCAAAAGTGTATTCTTCAAAAGTTTGAAAGGCTCCATGTAATACAAAAACTTCTACATCGAGACCTTTTGCTTGGTATGCTTTTACTCTTCTATGAATAAAACCATTTCTATATAATTGATCCTCATGAGGATACGCATTAGTTATAATTAAATATTTATTGTTCTTATCTTTGTTGTCCTGATCATTTTCTATTAACGAACTCATGTTTACCTCCAAGTTAGTTCAAACTATAATCACTCGAAATTATATCATATTAAAAATAGTTTTACACTATTTTATTAACTTCTGTACATAAAAATTAATATCGAATCTTTAAAAAGATTCGATATTAATGAGTAAGTAGTATTACTTAAAAGACGGGATATCCAAATGCATATTGTAATTATCTAATAGGTCAAATGTTTTACTTATCCTATTAACCTGCTTGTAAGCCCATCCGATATCAGTTGCATATTGATGTGGTGAATTGCTTTCACCAACAAAGAAACCAGGATTCCATTTCATCTTATAGAGGGTGTTTTGTTTATAGACACTACTTTTAATAAAGTCAGTACTTATAAACTTTGCACCACCATAAATTGCTTTATCTACATTAGTCCAACCAGCATTAAAGGCATATTCTGCTCCACATCGTTTTGCACACCCATCGTATGCCCCTATGCCATAAACATTATAAACTACACTATCTGGCTTTTCTGCTGTAGTAGCTAACCTTACTTTAGTAACGCCATCCTCTACAATTGGTTTGCCTGAGCTATTTCTTTCAATCATTACTGGGATACCTGTAGCAAGCTCACTAGTTCCGTTACCAGTTTCTAATAATGAATGAGCAATTAAGTACACTTCATTGATGCCTGCATCTTTTGCTGCATTATAAAAAACTGATTGTTTACCAGTTAGAATACCTTTATTGACTAATAATTTAGCTAATTGAGATGTGCTTGTGTTGGAAAATAAATCCAATCTCAAAAATTGTAACCTTTGTACTGGATTATTAACAAAGTTTTTTGGATTCATATAATAATTCAGTTGATCTTTATCAGCTTTCATCCAGCCACCATAATTATTATATGGATTTTTTATTTTATACCAACTACTGTTCATTGAACTTATTCCAACTACCGTTACCTTTGCTCCTGATTGGATAGTCCCGTATGAATTCCCATTAGGAATATCTCTAACATGTAGGCTTGTTGCATTAACAGTTCCTGTAAAAGGATATCCACTTCCAGATCTCCTAATGTAATCCTTATGAACATATGCATAGGTGTGATCATCTGTTTGTGGATTATAAGTTAACTGTCTATTCACCATATCATTAAGTGAGATGTTATAATTGGTATAGTTATAAACATGATCAGAAACACCAGTCTCATAAAAATATCCAATTCTGTTTCCAATTAATACTCGGTACCAATTACCAACCTTATCAATAATTGGAATGGTTGTACCTTCTTCTACCCTTGCAAAAAGTACCATACCGCTAGTATTATCATAAATTTTCAAACCATTTCTGGCAATTAATTGTGTATTAGAATCCGACAAATTCGTATTCCAATTTGAAGCTGCATTGCTCGAGGAAGGCTGTGTAGATTTACTCCACACATATCCTACTTTATTACCGAATTTTATTTCATGCCAATCACCTTTTGAACCAGTTCTTTTATAAACTTGATTTTCTACTAGGTGGCCTACTTTTTCAAGTGATCCTCCTACATTATGATATACAGGAAGATAGTCTTCGTTTACTCTAAAATAATTTTGGCTAGAAGTAAAATTAAAATTTACCCATTCTTTGTATACATACCCATATCTATTACCGAAAGAAACTTTTATCCAGTTTCCTGCAATTAGCTCATACGGATAAGAATTACCTTTACTTATTTGGCCAATTGGAATCATCTCACCTGAAGTATTATCATATACTACGGTATGGTCTTTAGTTGTAAAAGTCCCACTAGTGTTATTTGGGTTAGCTATAGATGCCATTTCATTTTCATTTGCAGGAATGGTATCATCGGACCAGACATAGCCTTGCTTATTCCCAAATTGAATTGCATGCCAATTACCTGCAGTTCCTATTCTTTTATATACCTCGTTTTTTCTCAATTCACCAACTTTAACTAAACTACCATTTTTGCTCTCATAAATTGGTAAACTATGAACCGTAACCTCAAAGTAGTTATCTGATGATACAAAATTTGGTTTTACACCGTTCTTATGGATATAGCCCACTCTATTAGCATAATTTACTTTATACCAGTTTCCAGCCTCACTAATAACTGGAAAATTGATGTTCTTAACTAACATTCCATAGGGTACTAGAGAACCGCTAGTGTTGTCATAAATAACCGCATTATTAGTCGTTGTTATGGTTCGATCACCATAATAATTACTGTTAGTAAAATTCTTTGGGAGATTACCACTAAATGGTGAAGTAGAATCCTTCCAAACATAACCTGATTGACCACCAAAATCTATAATGTGCCAATTACTTAAAGAACCAGTTCTTTTGTACACTTGACCTTCTCTTAATTCTGCCTGTTTAATCAAATTACCATTCTTATTAATATATACAGGTAAACTATAGACATTTACTTTAAAGTAATTTGTAGTAGATTGTGTCCAAATATCAACACTTTTAGCAGAGAAGGTACTACTATCCGCTTCCTTTTTTTCGGAAGTAGTGGAACTTGATTTATCTTCCTTAGTAATTTGTCCATCCTCTATTGAGTCTTGATTAGAATCATCTTCAACAGAGTTAGTCTCTTGGTTTTTATTCTGAGTGTGATCATCTGATGACGGATCCTCTAGTTCATTTGACGTATTATTTTCTTGTTGCTGTTTTTGATCTTCCTCTGATACCTTCGACTCTTCTTCAACCAATTCCCCTTCACTATTCGATACCTTTTCATTTGGTTGACTAATTTTATAAGGAATACCAGCAATAAATACATATTCAGAGTCTTCTAAACTAAAGACCTCAAAATCTACTTGTTCTTTTAACGTAAATTCTGTTTCATTAAAATGCAATGTCGATTTGCTTTCAACATTTTTCTCAAGAGGTTCAGTATCTAATAGTTGATTAATGAATTCCTTGTCTATACCCAGTTCTTTTGAATCGTTCAGTTTAGTTACCTCATTTGCATCAATACGGAAGGTGTTACCATTAGTTTCAATGAGTAAATGCCCTTCCTCTTCTTGGGCAAATATTAGCGTATCTTTAGGTAAAACAAATAGATCATCAATCGATACTTCTTCTAGTAGTCTATAAAGCTGATACTCTTCTTCCGATTCATTCTGTGTTGATTCGGTGGTAGCAAACGATGGAGTTATCGTACTCAAGACTAGAAAAAGTATTAAAGAACAAGTAATAATTTTCTTTAACACCTGCTTAATCTCCTCCTTTTAAATGTTAATAGTGTGGCTAGTTTTTGTTACTATCTCCTTTGAGGTATTACGGAGAAAGACTCTAACTCGATAAGCGCCTGCCTTTTCAATAGGTAATTCGGAGCAGTCGTTATTACTATAGAGCACTTTCTTTATTACTATATTATCACAATACCAATAGAAAGCATACTCCAAATTTTCACCTATAGAGTCTACTTTTATCTTTGCTTTATTATTGTCAATTTTAAAATCTATGTCTGTTAAATACATTTCTGGGACCTGCGGTATATCTAATACTTTAGATAACTGAACTTTGAAATATTCCGGTGCAAAATACTTCAATTGTGAATGATCTACACCATCTACTAAATCGAAATCGTATGGATAATCTATCTTATCTAGGTAACTAATAAAAGGCTTAATATGAGAATCCTTACGTGAATCTTTTGTCCCAACCATTATCTTGATATTACCTTTAAAACCATTTCTATTATTAAACAATTTATAAATAGTATTATTAAGATAAGTTTCATCGGCATCTAGGTTATTTCCTAAAATATAATCTAACATATCTGGATGAAATCTCTTTAGAAATGTCCCTAAATACAAAGAAGGTGCCAGAGTTATAATATGACCAAATGAATATTTAGCTCCAAAATATAAAGCTGAGTACCCGCCTTTTGACGAACCCATTGAGATAATATTTTTCATTGGTATATTATACTTAGCACATATATTAAGTATAAGAGATATAACCGAATTCTCGATAGAGAAGTCCTTATTCCTACCTAAATAATAGGATCCTTTAGCACCAAAATCATCTAATATAAATAACTTATTTATCGGAATATCTTTAAGGGTGTCAATATAATTATAGTTATACACGTATTCCTTAGAAAAAGCAGAGAAAACTACTACCAAATGATTTGCATGCTGTGCCTCTTTTGCCTGAACAAAATGATACCTAATATCTTGGTTAGATTGAAATACGCTTTCTAATTCACTAGGACTTTTAAGTCTACTATTCAAAAAATCTCTATTCCTAAAGGTAATTTCGGTATGAATTTTGTCTCCAAATAATATGACGGTAAACGAATTTACCGTCGATTCTATATTAACTATTTCTTTACTATTTACATGGATTTCCAATTTCTTGCTATCATCTTTATAAAGTTCTATTATATCCCCTCTAGTATGAATATAATCAAAATCCTTTTCGTCTATTGTAAATCTAATTTCTACATAACTTCTTTGTTCTATTATAAAGTTTGTTTTGTAACCATCATTAATCTCTTCTAAACTTAAAAGCTGTTTAGGTTGATCTTCATTGTGATTCGAATGAAGTTGTACCTCATATTCGATATTCAATTGTTCGAATAATCCCATAAACTACACCCCCAGAATTAATAATATAGCCATAACAACTGGTGGAATCAATATTAGAATATTTTTTATTAACTCCAAAAAGCTTAATTTTTCTTGCTTATTTTTAACAG
The DNA here is from genome assembly GCF_055395245.1 of Gracilibacillus sp. JCM 18860. Lineage (NCBI taxonomy): Bacteria > Bacillati > Bacillota > Bacilli > Caryophanales > Bacillaceae > Gracilibacillus > Gracilibacillus sp. JCM 18860. The sequence goes on along the minus strand of NZ_AP043868.1, from coordinate 3,236,110 downwards.
GTACTTTATTTTCTTGAATTTGCTTAGCTAGCATTTCATTTTTATGCTTCTTCTTCTCTTCTTTTGATAATTTATTAAACCACTTAGTAAAACGAACGTATTGGTCAATAATTTTATCAGATTCTCCCATCATTTTTATAGTACCATAATGTAGCCATATTACTCGGTCACAGAACTTTCTCATTTGACCAGCTGAGTGACTAATAAAAAATATTGTTTTTCCTTGTTCTTTGAATTCATTCATCTTATTCAAACATTTTTCGGTAAATGTAGAATCACCTACAGAAAGTGCCTCATCAATTATTAGGATGTCTGGATCAGTATGTACTGATATCGCAAATCCTAATCTAGATTTCATCCCACTTGAATAATTTTTTACAGGTTGGTAAATATAATCTCCAATATCAGCAAAATCTAATATGTCTGGCAATCTTTCTTCTATTTGCTTTTTAGTTAGTCCATGCATCATACATTTCAATTCCACATTTTCCAAACCAGTCAAACTTCCATTTAATCCAGCTGAAATCGCAATTAATGAAGGTTCTCCATTCATTATCACTTTACCTTCTGTTGGTTGAATTACCCCACCAAGAATATTTGATACAGTTGACTTCCCTGAACCATTTAGTCCAACAATACCAATGGTTTCACCAGGATTCACTTCAAATGAAACTTGATTTAATGCTACAAATTTTTTATTTTCTCTCTTCTTAGGCATTATGAGACTGGCGATTTTGTCTGACCTCTTTGAGTATAATTCAAAGACTTTAACAACATTTTCGAACACTACTTTTTTATTCACTTAAAAATCTCCTTAATTATAAGTAATCTACGAAATCTTTTCTGAATTTCAAATGTATTTTCGATCCAAAATATAATAAAGCAAGGGTCAGAGACCAAAAATATAATCCATAAACGACATCTTCAAAAAACCATTCCCCACCTAATATAGAGTTTCTAAAACCATCTATAATGTAAAAAAATGGATTAAGTTTCAGAATATTTTCGACTACTGGCCCAAATTTGTCCGTTACTAAACTTGTATCCCATAATATTGGAGTTAAATATAACAACATCCGCATCATAGATTGAAGAAACATTTGAAAATCCCTAACTAATGTTGAAATAGTTGAGCTCAGTAATGAAAAAGCAAATAAAAAAATGTATAAACAGATGAGATAATAAATAAACTGAAACATCTTTATTGAAGGCTCTACACCATATAGAATAGCTATTAAAGCTAATATACCAGTCATAATCATGTATTGAAATGAATTACTAAATATTCTAATAGTAGGAAGTAGACTGACCGGAAAATTCATTTTTGAAACAAGGCCAATTTTTTGATGGACACTGTTCGAACTCTGAACAATGGATGGACTAATAAAAAACCAAGGAATTAGTCCAATTATCAACCATAAAAAGTATGGTGTACCGTCAACGTCACTTCCTGCTCTTATAGTACCAAACACAAACCAATAAATGGCTATCTGTATTGCAGGGTTTAGAAATTGCCAGAATGTACCTAAATAATGAATTTGGTACATTCCTTTAATTTCAAATAAAGCCATTCGGTAAATTAGATCCCAATTATCTATTTGTTCTTTTAACACTTGAACTACTGGATTCTTCATTTAACATGCTTCCTTCAACTTATTTTACAAAAACTTATACAAGTTCCCATAATTCATATAATTTATCTCATCTGTCCACTCTTTCACGACATTTTTCGTATCAAATACCTGTTTCGTATTCATCTTGGCATAATGCTCACTTGTTAGTGCTTTAAACTCGTTATGATCTGATAAGACAAGCACAAGGTCCGATCCATCTAACGCTTTTGCCAGATCTTTCTCTACAAAGCTTAGCTGCACATGTGGGTCATATGCTACTACGTCTAATTCAGGTTTTGCATGTAATGCTTCATAGATATCCATCGCCGGACTTTCACGAATGTCATCTACGTTACCTTTATAAGTTAAACCGAAAACGGTAATTTTCTTTCCATTATTTTTCGCCAATAATTTTTCTGCTACGTCCATCACGTATTCTGGCATAGAATTGTTGATTTGACGTGACAAGTTAATTAATTTAGCTGATTCTGGTGCTTTTGCGATAATGAAATATGGATCGACTGCAAGACAGTGTCCCCCAACACCTGGTCCAGGTGTGTGCAAGTTAACACGTGGGTGTTTATTAGCCATTTCAATTACTTCTAGCGCGTTAATCCCTAATTCTGTTGAAACCTTTGCTAATTCATTTGCTAAAGCAATGTTCACATCACGGAAAGTATTTTCCATTAATTTCGACATTTCTGCTGTTTTGGCTTGTGTCTTAATAATTTCTCCTTGAACAAAAGTTTCATAAACTTCTGCACCTTTTTCTGTACATGCGTCAGTGATTCCACCGACAATACGATTGTTGTAAATTAATTCATGCATAATTTGACCTGGAAGAACGCGTTCTGGACAGTGTACTAAGAAAATATCCTCGCCAATGGTGTAACCAGCTTCTTCTAGACGTGGCTTTACACTATCATCCATTGTTCTCGGTGCAATCGTTGATTCTACGATTACCGTATTTCCTTTTTCTAGTACAGGAAGAATGCTTTCTATTGCAGATAATACATACGTTAGATCACATGATTTATGCTCGTCATCATTGTTTGGTGTTGGTACAGCAATGATAAAAGTATCTGCTTTTTCTGGTTTAAGCTGTGCTTTAAATGTACCTTTATCGATTACTTCTTCTAATGCTTCTTGTAAACCTGGCTCTTCTATATGAATTTTTCCATTATTTAATGATTCAATAACATTCTCACTTACGTCAACTCCGACAACATTCACGCCATGCTTTGCAAACATGATAGATGTTGGTAAGCCGATATATCCTAACCCTACTGTACATAAATTCATTTATAGTACTTCCTTTCTTTTTTCCGATAATTAAAACTGTCGATAAACCTCTAATAAATTAGCTTGTTCCTTCTCCCAATTATACTGCTTTCTCGCAGGAATACAATTCTGGCTAAACAATTCCCGTTTTTCAGGATTATTTAAGATATAGTTAACTCCTCTTGCAATATCATCTGGATTATGAGAGTCAACGGTCACACCAATCTTATTATCCTCTACTACTTTTTTGATTTCAGGAAAATCACATGCCACAACAGGCACGCGAGCCATCATATATTCAAAAAGCTTATTAGAGGAAGCAGAGTAGTGATTAAAGCATACGTTATTCAGCACCTGGAATCCTAAGTAGCCATTTTTCGTATATTTTGGAAGTTCTTTCAATGGTACTTTTGGCAAGAATTTAATACCATCCTCTAAATTCCGTTCTTTCACCATTGCTTGTAGCTCTTCCTTGATTCTACCATCTCCAATAAAAACGAGCGTTCCTTCATCAAATTGTGGGTATGCTTCCACTAATTTTTCTAGACCTCGTCCTGTTTGGATACCACCCTGGTAAAGTAGAATCTTCTCATCTTCTGGCAGACCTAATATTTTATGCAGATCTACTTTTTCTGTTTCTTCACTATTTTGTTCAGTTGGATAGTTGTGCAATACATAAGGATAGAAGCCATATAAATCTTCATTGTACTTCGCCCTTGTGTCATTCTCCACCATCATCGAATCCATGCGATTAATGAAAAATTGTTCAAATTTCTTATACCACGGGCTGTCATAGCCTGTACGGCTTGTCTGAACCTCGTGGGAATCATAGATTAGTGGTTTTTTCTTCAAACGCCATTTCGCACTAACATAGCCTTGAGGCATTGTATTTAAATCATTGGAATGATAAATATCATAGTTTCCTCTATGACCTTTCCACATCATTCGTAAGATGAGTGCTCCTCGAACCCAAACGATTCTTGCTTTTGTCTTTAATAATACACCTGCGAGAATGGTTAAAGGGATAATCACCCATGGCAGCAAATAGACTAGAAAAGCCCAAATGATAGCCATTGGCAGGATAGGCCACTTTTTGCCAACTGTAAATCGATAAAGCTTTTGTAGTGCTAATAATGTACTTGGATATCGTTTCATACGATAGACACGAAAATGCTCATTTATTTCTTCATATTTCTTTACATTCGGATCACTCGGATCATCTATACAAATAAGCTCTACATCATAGCCATTTTGTGATAAGGATGTGCATTCTCTCATAACTCGAGCATCGTTTGTAAAGTGATTCCAAACAAACATACCTACTCTTTTCATCTATTTAACCCTCTTTATTCTATAATATCTACCAATCGTTCTATATTATGCTCCCACAGGAAATGTTTTGTAACTGTTGTTAAACAGTTTGCCTGCATTCTAGCTAAAAGCTCTTGATCTTCCTTTAACTCTAACACTTTTTCTAGCATAAGTGTTGTATCATTTGACGAAAAGGCATAGCCTGTCTGATTTTCCCTAATCAGATCTGCTGCGATTCCTTTAACGCCTGCAACTATCGGTGTTTGACAGGTCATATAGTCTAAGACCTTACCTGGTAATACGGTCGAAAAAACCTCGACATCATTTAAAAAGGCAATGCTGACATGGCTTTTTCGTATGAGCTCTAAGCTCTTTCTTCTCGTGGTTGGCTTGTGTACTTGGACATTGGTTAATTGTTTATCCGTCAAAAATTGCTTGAATTCTTTTGTTTTCATTCCATAGCCTAATACATCAAAGTGAATGCCATGCTCGTGTAGCTGTTGTGCTACTTGCTTTAGACGATCAATATCCTGTGCGAGTCCAAGATTTCCAGCATAGACGACACGGAATTCTTCATCTAAAGGGCTTTTTTCAATTAATTCTTTTTGACGAGGTCCATTTGGTAGAAAGACAATTTTCTTTTGCTTTTTTAGCTTTTCATGTATATGGGAGGCAAACCCCTTACTATTAATAACGATTAAATCTGCCATGTGATACATTTTTTTCTCAACAAACTGAAAAAATCGAATGATCCATTTTTGGTCAAATGATTTAACACCTGTTAAGCTATCAGGCCATAAATCTCTTACCTCTAAGATTATTTTTGCTTTCATCGGTCTTCTTAACAGCCATGCAGAGAACACGATAAAAATTGGAGGTGTGGATACATATAGATAGTCATATCCATCCTTTCTTCTTCTCCATAGCTCGAAAATAAAACGATACATAATCTCTAAATAAAAAAAGAGCCTACTAATTAGTTTGTTCGTAAATTTCCTGCTCTTTATCGGTAATCGTGTGATTTTATCTGTTTGCTTATTTACATCCTCATCGTCCCAAAATGTTCGATCCTTGTACATGTTTTTATTGGGGTAGGATGGTTCTATTGTTAACACCTCTACTTGCACATCTGCCTTTGATAGTAATTGAAAAATATTCTTCATTCTATTACCAGCACTACCAATAGCAGGATAGAAGTTTTGTGTTAAAATTAATACTTTTTTTGGCATCTGTCAATCTCCTACATTAGGACACAATTTTATCTATCACAATATTACATTTTACGATAAATTTACGGTATTGGCAATTGACAAATATAATGTTACATAATTTGAAATAATTTGATCATAGAATGTTTGAAAATGATAGCATTTTAGCTGTTTAGTAGAGAATTGTAACTGGATTGAAATGATGTTTAGGGGTTGGGTTGCTTTTGGTATGCTTTTCATTTAAATGGCACTTCACACTGAAAGGTTTTTTTTCGATCTTAAGTATTTTAACAGGAGGCTTTCGCGCTAAAGTGACCTTTGTGCCTTTATAAACTGCAGTTCAACTAGTAGTTCTCTTCGAAATGACTGTTATCTTCCTTATAAACTTCATTTTAAACGAGATCTCAAGCAAAAATAATCTTTATCAAATTTATAAACTGCAGTTCGACCAGCAGTTCACACCGAAATGACTGTTATCACTCTTATAAACTTCATTTCAAACGAGATCTCAAGTAAAAATAACCTTTATCGCCTCTGTAAACTGCAGTTCAACCAGCAGTTCACACCGAAATGACTGTTATCGCTCTTATAAACTTCATTTCAAACGAGATCTCAAGTAAAAATAACCTTTATCACCTCTGTAAACTGCAGTTCAACCAGCAATTCACACCGAAATGACTGTTATCTACCTTATAAACTTCATTTCAAACGAGATCTCAAGCAAAAATAATCTTTATCAAATTTATAAACTGCAGTTCGACCAGCAGTTCACACCGAAATGACTGTTATTACCATTATAAACCTCATTTCAAGCGAGAATCCATGATGAAATCACTTTTATATAACGTTCATTTCCACATAAAAACGAGATCTCTCATCGAAAAAATGGGAGATCTCGCTTCCTTTATGCTTCTTTTTTAAACCAACCTTTGATTCGTTCTGATAGGTTATCAAAATAAGTGTAGATGACTGGTATGAGCACAAGGGTAAATAAACTGGATACGGATAGACCAAAGATGACGGTAATAGCCATTGGCTGTTGCGTTTCGGCGCCTTCTCCGTAACCTAAGGCTAGTGGGACCATGGCTAGTACGGTCGTTAGGGTTGTCATTAAAATTGGTCTTAGCCTTGATTTTCCTGCTTCCATAATCGCTTCGTGACGGTCGATTCCTCGACTACGTAGGATATTGATGTAATCTACTAGCACGATCGCATTGTTGACGACGATACCTGCTAGCATGATGATCCCAATAAAGGCGGTGATCGATAGTGGCTGTCCGGTAATAAATAGTCCACCGAGGACACCGACAACGGTTGCTGGCATCGAGAACATGATAATTAATGGATATAGAAAGTTCTCAAATTGCACGGCCATTACGGCATATACAAGGAAGATCGATAAAATTAACGCAACGGCTAAATCGCTAAATGCTTCGACCATATCCTCTGCTTGGCCTCCAATGGAGTAGGAATATTCATCACTCGGGAAATGGAAGCTATCTAGTACCTCCTCAATATCCTGCATGACACTACCTAAATCCCTATCTACAATATCGGAGGAAATGTTTACCTGGCGTTGCTGATTTTGTCTTGTAATGGTTGCGGCACTTTGTACTTGTTCAAAATCAGCAATCGTTAGTAACGGTATTTGTGTGCCTTGTTGGTTTTGGATATATAAATTTTCCAAATCATTGATGGTGGAACGTTCATCTTCTGGGAAAATGAGACTAACATTCATTTCGTCTCCACCCTCCCGGTATTGCATCACCGTTTGACCAGTGAAGCCAACCTGAATCTGGTTCATTACCTCTTGATAGGTAAGGCCATATTCCGCTGCTAGCTCTCGATCAATATGGATATTCATTTCTGGTTGTGTATCGGCAATAGAGGATGATGGGTTGTACACACCTTCCACATCTTCTATAGCTGTTATTACCTGATCGGACAGCTCCATTAGCACATCATTTTCTGGACCTGAAAGCTGGATTTGAATAGGATCAGAAGAGCTTAAACCACCTGAGCTCATCTCACCAACCGTGATCTCCGCACCTGCTATTGACGAAAGCTCTTCGTCTAGCTCTTGTACAACCGCTGTTGTTGTTGTCGATCTTTCTTCTTGTGGCACGAGTTGGATCGTGAAGGAGCCTTCAGAACCTCCTGACATAACAGCAGAGCTTGCATCCCCGCTTCCAACGGTTACATAGCTGACATCGATGATATCCTTATAATCTTCTAATTTGTCATTCACTTTACCGACAACTTCTAGTGTTTTATCCTCTGAAGTACCAGTTGGTGTTTCTACCGTAATGCTGATTTGCCCTTGATCCCCTTCTGGTATAAACGCTGTGCCGATAAAAGGAATTAACGCGATGCTTCCAATAATTGCTACAATCGTGACAGCAATGGTCGTCTTTCGAAGCTTCAACGCTTTTGCCAGTACCTTCGCATAACCATTCGTTACACGGTTAAGGATGCGATCAAACCAGTATCTTCTACCATGATCCTTCATTGCTTTGGATAAAAGTTTAGAAGATAGCATTGGTACTAAGGTAACGGCAACCACTAAGGACGCGAGTAAAGAAAAGGAGATCGTGATTGCTAATGGTGTAAACAATTCCGATGCGATTCCTTCAACGAACACGATTGGTAAGAATACGACCAATGTTGTGGTAGTTGACGCGATAACGGCTGGTGCTAGCTCGGATGCCCCTTTAATCGCAGACTCTTTCAAGGAATACCCCTGCTGCCTGTAGGAATAAATATTTTCCAGTATAACAATCGAGCTATCGACCATCATCCCAATACCTAATGCCAAACCACCCATTGTCAGGATGTTTAACGTTTCTCCAGTAAAATAAAGTAAGACAAAGGTAGAGACAATAGCAATTGGAATCGATACACCGATGACGATTGTTGCACGAACACTTCGCAAAAACAGTAATAACACAAATAATGCGAAGATTCCACCAAAGATCATATTTTGGATAACCGAATTAATCGATTGTTTGATGAACTCTGATGTATCGACAACGACTTCTAATTCGACATCATTTGGTAAATCTTCTTTTAAGTCGGCGACTGCATCGATAATATTGTTGGATACGTCGACTGAATTTCCATCTGATTGTTTTAGAATGCTTAAAACAACTGCTTCTTCATTGTTTACTAATGTTGTGCCATTTTTCTTAAAGGTATCCTGAACATCCGCTACATCCTGTACGCGAATCTTCGTCCCTTGAGGTGTTTGTATAATTGTATTGGCGATATCATCTACGGACTCAAAGCTTCCTTCTACTCTTAGCTGAAGGTCTTTATCGCCTTTTTGTATCGATCCCGCGGAGGTGGATTGATTAGCTCCGGCTAGTGCTTGTTGAATCAATTGTGAGCTGACACCATATTGATTCATTGCTGCTCGGTCTAGAACAAGGTCAATCTTTCGTTCTTGTCCTCCTTCAATTTCTACTGATGCCACGCCACCTTGACGTTCGAAATATGGTTGAATCTTATCCTCAGCAAGTTCTTGTAATTTAGCTGTATCACTTCCTGTTAAGCCAACCCACATAATTGGAAGCTGATTCGGATTAAATCGTAATACACTCGGGTCATTCGCCCCTTCTGGAAGAGCGCTTTTTACTTGATCGACGCTTTCTCGAACATCAAGCATCGCATTATCCAGATTGGTTCCATTTTCAAACATGATGATCACAAGGGATGCACCTGACTGTGATTGTGATTGAATCGTATTGACTCCTTCGATCGAACTGAGCGCGCCTTCTAAAGGCTCTGAGACAAGCTGTTCTACTTCTTGTGGTGCTGCATCTTGATAGTTTGTCGCTACAACCGCAACAGGTAAATCTATTTCTGGAAATAAATCGATTGCCAAGTTTCGAACAGAGATCACACCGAGCGCAATGATAGCAAGAACAATCATGATTACCCCTACTGGGCGTTTTACTGATGTTTTCACTAATTTCATGATTATTCCTCCCCTATGATACTAATTTTACTACCATCTGCTAATGTTAATTGCCCGCTTGTGATCACCTTATCTCCTTTATTTAACTCCGCCTTCACTGCTGTTAAATCGGATTGTGTGGCTTGTACAGTAACAGCTACTTTTTTAGCTGTATTATCGTTAACGGTATAGACAAAGGTTTCATCATCTGCCTCAACTAGTGCTGCTGTTGGTATTAAGAGCGCATTTTCTACCACGGTTTCTTCGAGGCTTACTATCGCTGTTACTCCGGCATTGTAATGAGTGGTTGCATTATCAAAGGAAAGATCAATCGGAAAAAGTCCTGCCTCATTTGCAGTAGATGCTACATATTCAATCGTTGCTTCATGCTCTTCCTTTTCTGCTGCCTTTAAGGTTACATGCACCGGATTTCCTTCTTCAAAAAGATCAAGCTGCACATCTGGTACTTGTAATTGTACCGTTAATTGCTCTAAATCAACGATCGAGGCAAATGGTTCTTGATTGGATACTAATCCACCTTCTTGTGTTTGAAGACCTGTGATCGTTCCATCCATTGGTGCATCTATTGCGATATTCCCTTGTGGACTTGTTACAAGCGCAAGCCTATCCCCTTCTTCTACTTGGTCTCCATTTTCCACTTCTAGCTCTTCTAACTTACCTGCAACTGTTGGAACAATTGGAGTCGTTTGATTTGGGGTGGTACGACCGTAAAAGGTTCGATCCATTGTCAGATTACCTTGTGTGACCTCTCCTAATTCAACTGGTGTTACCCTTTCTGTTTCTTTCTCTTCCTTATCATCCTCTGAACATGCGACGAGTACCCCCATGACAAGGATGAGCATGAATAATATTCGTTTCATTACATTTGTCCCCTCCCTAAGGTTTTATTTTTGTAAAATGTTTTCGAGCTGTTTTCTCCAAAAATCCAGCTCAGAATACGGCTGAATTTGCTCAAGCATGCTATTTATAATAATGGCTTTAGGCTCTTCTTTTTGAAATTCTTCCTTCATTACGGAGATAACCTCTGATAGGTGTTCTTTCTTTCCTTTTGGAAGCTTCATTTTTTGTAAATACTGTTTTAGTTTTGCTAAAATATTCTCTACATTGGATGACTCACTCGTTAGGTTCAATCCCTCTATTGTACTAGGATCAAATATTGGTTCTGGCTTTTCTACCAAAAGCTGCTTCACTATCGTATCGATTTTTCTTACGGTAGCTTCGGCTAATTGATCAGGATCAAAAACAAAATCATAAATCGCAATCCATTTAAAATAGCCTGCCATGATTCCATCAAAGTTGATGGCGATATCTGCCATATAAGGAACCAATTCTTCTCCATAGATCGATAGCAGGCTTTCTCTCACCCATTCATAGCTCTGCTTATGTACACGAATGATAACATCATCTAATTTATTTCCTAAGTGAATCTTATCGCGAAAATGTACAAGTAAATATTCCTTGTGATCACGAAATAGCTTAAAAATCTCCGCCACTTGATCCTGCATCCTCTGAAAAGGATCATTTGTACCTCTATTTACATGTTGGAGCTTTTCGATAATGACAGCGGTATAATAATCGAATATCGCTACCAATAAATCATCCTTCGAGTCAAAATATAGATAGAACGCCCCCTTCGATACACCACTATTCTGGACAATTTCTTGTATCGATGTTTCGTGAAATCCTTTTTCTGAAAATAACTTCATGCTTTCTTCAATCAATTTATTTCGCTTATCTTCTTGCAAGGATAGGTAACCCCCTCATATAGTACGAATCAAAAAAAATAAAGGTTTCATTTTTTTATAGGAATGACCAGTCAGTCACTGGTTGATCATACCATAATTTGTCGAGACATCGCAATGCATAAAGCTTGAGGGTTTGGCCCGGTTATGGCAATAGAAAAAGCCATTCGTGAATGGCTTTTTCTCGTCGTTATTGTTGATCATCTTGATTTTGCTTATTTTCTTCTTGGTTGTTGCCATTATCCATAGCGTCTTGCATATCTTCCTCTGCTTGATCCAAATCTTCTTCGACATTGTCACCAAGATTTTCGTCACCATTACCATTACCCATGTTATCTTCACCTTGATCTTGATTTGGTGCATCTTGATCTTGGTTCATATCAGGCTCTTCTTCTGTTGGCTGGTTACCTTGGTCTGGTTGTTCTTCTGTTGGCTGCTCTTCATCATTTCCTGCACAGCCGAAAAGAAGTGCAGTGGATAATGCTAAAGTTCCTAAAAGCTTCATATATTTCTTATTCATGAAAGCTCCTCCTTTTAAAATCTTTTCAAAGGTAGCTTAACCAGAATTTTAAAATATTATGCTATTATGTAAAAATTTTTGCAGGGTTTGGTGAAGAGGATAAAAGATTTGCTTTCAAATATGGAATATTCTATGGCATACAAAGGCTCTCGCCAAGTCTTTCTGCGAGAGCCTTTTGTTTATTTTACAGCAAAGGTTATTTCTGCTTCACAAGCTAATTCATCTCCAACCCTTGCTATAGCCTTTCCTTTTCCAATTGGTCCTTTAATACGAATAATTTCTACTTCTAGTGAAAGCTGATCACCAGGCTTCACTTGTCGTTTAAAACGACATTTATCAATTCCAGCTAAGAAACCGATCTTCCCTTTGTTCTCTTCCTTACTTAAAATGGCAGCTCCTCCCACTTGCGCGAGTGCCTCAACAATTAAAACACCAGGCATTACTGGGTAATCAGGAAAATGCCCTTGGAAAAAGGGTTCATTAATCGTTACATTTTTTATTCCTTTGATTTTGCTTTCTGTTTGTTCTGTAATCGCATCTACTAATAAAAAAGGATAGCGATGAGGAATAGTTGCTTTAATTTCTTCTATATCCATAGAGATACTCCTTCCCATAACTGGTTTCTTTCCTTAGTATACCAAAAAAAGAAGCACAGCTCATTGTCTGTGCCATTAAGTTCCTTTTCGGACAAAATCTAAAATATGCTGCCATGTTTCTAATCGCAGAACATCTAATGCCTCTCCATCTCCGACCATACTAAAGCCTACAATCAAACCAATAATTAATGCAAACAAGCTCAGAACAATCGTAATGAGCAATTTTAGCCAGACAGGAATAAGACGGCGTACGTAGCGCTTATTTTGCTTCTTCTCGGCACGTCGTGCTTTGGCTTTTTTTTGCTCTTGTGTTTGCTTAGATTGATTCTGTTTTGACGGATCCTGCTTTTTGCTATTTTTTTGTTTTTTAGCTGCTGGCTTAGTTGATTTTGTTTGCTTAGCTTTAGCTTGGTTGTTGTTATTCTTCTTTTGTTGTTCAGCTTTTTGTTCCTTAGACATAAGAAATGGCTCCTTACTCGAAAAACTTGCGCTTTATCTGATCTTTATTTTAACGTAGTTGGTTAATCAGACCTTTCATTTGATCATGCATCGAAATCGTTCTTGCATTAAACTGATAGGCCCGCTGTGTTTCTATCATGTCGGTCATTTGAATGGACATATTGACATTGGAGCTCTCCAATGCGCCACTTTGAAGGCGGACATTATTCCCTTCTACATCGTTGATGATTTCATTCAGATTGTAATTGGCTAACGTTTCTTCTGAAAGACGAAATAAACTATCACCCGTTCCTTCTAATAATCGTGGACGTACTGCCTCTACAATATTAAGCTGTCCTTCGACTTGCTCCATCCCGTTTCTTGTTACATTGATTCGTCCATTTTCATCTATGGCTACATTATCCATATCATTTGCTAAAATAATCGGGCCAGCTTCTCCTAGCACTGGATAACCGTCAGATGTAACAAGCATCACTTGCTCATTATTAATAGGACTTAAGTAAAAATTCCCGGCTCTTGTGTAACGAATTTCTTCGGTGCCATTTTCCACCACGTTTACTTGAAATAGATGGTTAGCTTCTAATAAAGCTACATCCAATGCCCGTTCTGTTGTCTGAAGAGATCCTTCTTGCAGATTAAGATTTGTATGACCTAGCTTAGCACCTGCTCCAACACGAATACCTTCAGGAGTTAATCTTGCTCCATTATCTGTCGCATCTTCTGTATTAATCTGTTGAGTTAGTAATGCAGAAAAATTAGTCTCTCGACTTTTAAAACCGGTTGTATTTAAATTAGCTAAGTTATTTCCAATCGTATCGAGTTTGTGCTGAAGCTGTGTCATCATTGCTGCAGCTTGAAATGTCATTCTCGTCATGGATTTATTCTCCTTTTTCTATTATCCGAGTCGTGCTATCTCATTCACTGCCTTGTCTAGACTTCGATCATATGCTTGTACAACTTTTTGGTTTGCTTCAAAAGCACGGTATGCCTGCATCATCTCTGTCATCGTTTCCGCTTGGTCTACATTCGAGCCTTCTAGATAACCTTGTTGAACATTAAATTGTAAACCTGCTGTTTCTCTAGCATCAACCAATGCCTCTGCATCTTCCGCTAATTCAAATAAATCCTCTTCATTTTTTACTAATTGATTGGGGTCATTGCTATAGACGACTCCGAGCGGTATATTTTGTTCTCCAATTTGAACAAATCCCTCAGGCGTTACTTCAAATTCTAGTCCATCTGTATTGATCGGATTCCCTGCATTATCTAACACATAATATCCTGCATTCGTAGTTAGGTTCCCTTCACCATCAACGGTAAAGTTACCGTTTCTCGTATAGCGAACATCTCCATCACCATTTTGGATCGTAAAAAAAATCGAGCCATTTTCATCAGGAGTTTCTGTTTGAACTAATGCCATATCTGTTGTCATATCTGTCTGTTGAAGGGATCCCTGTGAGAAATCAGGAATCGTTTCATGAACATACACTCCTGTATTAATTGCACCGATCTCCAACATTGTTCGAACTTGACTTTGCGATCTTGTCGGTATTTGCTGATTTTCCATACGATGAATCAGTAGCTCTGGAAAAGCTTTTAATGATGCTTGATCCTGTTTATACCCTGGGGTAAGAGCATTCGTCATATTATTGGACAAAACTTCCTGCTTCCGTTGCTGTGCCATCATACCTGTTGCCGCTGTATAAAAACCTCTTAACATTTCCGCTCACCTCTTTGCCTTTAGACGATGGAACGTTCCAATTTATCGATATTGTCTAACATAATGCCTGTTCCTTTTGCTACACATGTCATTGGATCCTCTGCAAGCAAAACAGGTACTTTAAGCTCCTCTGCTAACAGTTGGTCTAAGCCGTGTAATAATGCGCCTCCACCTGTAAGAATGACACCGCGATCGATGATATCTGCTGATAATTCTGGAGGTGTTTTTTCCAGTACGGTTTTCGCACTTTGCACAATAAGCGCAATAGATTCTCGAAGTGCTTCTTCCACTTCACCTGAATAGATGGTGATCGTTCTCGGAAGGCCTGTCACCATATCGCGTCCTCGAATGTCAATTTCTTCATTTCGGGACCCTTCAAAAACTGTCGCAACATTGATTTTAATATCCTCTGCCGTACGCTCACCGATAAGTAATTTATATTTTCTTTTTACATATTGTAAGATTTCGGAATCAAATTTATCGCCAGCCATCTTTACAGATTGTGCTGTTACAATGTCTCCCATTGATAGCACCGCAATATCGGTCGTTCCACCACCAATATCCACTACCATATTACCGCTCGGTTGGAAGATTTCCATCCCTGCTCCGATTGCTGCAATTTTTGGCTCTTCTTCTAAGTAAACCTTTTTTCCACCTGATTTTTCTGCCGCTTCTCTAATTGCTTTCTGTTCGACTTTTGTGATGTTTGTTGGGCAGCAAATTAACATTCTTGGCTTTGATAAAAAGCCTTTGACATCGATTTTATTGATAAAATATTTAAGCATTGATTCGGTTACATCAAAATCAGCAATAACGCCATCTTTTAATGGACGAATCGCTTCAATATTTCCTGGTGTACGCCCTACCATGCGTCTAGCTTCTTCTCCAACTTCTAATACTTTTCCGGTATTACGGTCCATTGCCACAACAGATGGCTCGTCTAAAACAATGCCTTTACCCTTCACATGAATTAAGACATTCGCCGTTCCTAAATCTATTCCAATATCTCTTGAAAACATGAAATCTCGATCCTCCCTAAGATTCTAATTGCTTCGTATCCGTACTGTTATATATGTATCTATATCTTTTTCAATAGTCGAACACAATGCCTCTGATTATATATAATAGCACAAAAATTGAGAAATTGTTACTATTTTTGTTGAAAAAATACAAGATTTGCTTTTATGAGTTTTGGTTGGTGTCGAGAAATGGAAGTTGCTATTTTCATCATCGTATTCAGGCTCTAATGGAAGGTATGTATAGGTTAGAGAGGATCCTCAGTCAGAATTTCCTTTTCCTTGATGGCTTGCGGATTATATAGGTATTTAGAACCATTATGCCTCTGTTTTGGCTAATGGCTTGTGGAGCGATGGACTATCTTTTTCATATAATTGGTATTTCATTTTCGTTGCTTCGCCTCCTCTTAAGTGACGGATTGCTTTATGATGGTTTAAAATTTCCTTCACTTCATTTGCTAATTCTGGGTGTAATTCTGGTAATCGCTCTGTAAGATCTTTGTGTACGGTGCTCTTGGATACACCAAATTCCTTGGCAATGACCCTTACCGTTTTCTTGGTTTCCACCAGGTATTTTCCAATTTTCAATGTGCGATCCTTAATATAATCATGCACTACACTCGCCTCCCTATGTTGTAAGTCCAAGGTGTGAACAGAGACAAGCTATGGAGTGATCAACATGTATGATAATGAGTTTTAAATTTTTTGGTATCTATTTTATTCATAAGCCAATAATCATTCAGCGAATAAACGTTCTGAGGATAATAGGATGTCTAGACAGAGACGTCCTAGATTCTCACCTTAGACAAGAGATAATGATTTGTACCATTGTATTAGACGAGATCGAGCATTATGACAATATTTTGCCAGTCCGACGGATTATCGGTAATGTGGGTATGTGGTGAATGATGAGTGGTGGTATTATGGGATAGGAGATCTGCAGCATGATTCATTTTTGAAAGTAAATCTGAACAGGCAGCCCAACCAATATCCACCGATTATCCAACACATATTCTTTATAACGCTTGAAATTGTTTTATTCACATTTTGTATGTTTACTTTTTCTATATTTTACAAACATTGATAATCCAACAATTATGTACATTTCCATCTGCATGTGCATATTACTATTTTACCGACAAACGCTATATTTGCTAAATCAAATACTACTGTTGGAGACTATGCCGTAGATACGTTTGACAACGGTAAAAAAGCTGTTTTTACTAATGTAATAACTGGAGAAACAGCAACCGTCGAGTTTTCGAGTGATTGGATTCAGGGTACTATTGTAAACATTCCAATTACACTAATTTTCTACATGAGGAAACAACTTATGATAGATTATACCGTTGATTGTAATAAGAATAACATAAATAAAAAGCAAGTGTTTTTCCCGGACACGCTTGTGGTAATGCCTTATTCTTCAGCTAATTCTTGAAAACCGTATGATGTGGATGATTAACCCTGCTGTTTCCAAAATGGGCTTTATTCGATTTATAAGTGCCATTTTGAGGACCTATTCTTCTATTTGGGCTTTAGCCGCTTGATAAGTGCCATTTTGAGGACAGACTCTTCTATTTTGGGCTTTATCCACTTGATAAGTGCCATTTTGAGGACAGACTCTTCCATTTTGGGCTTTAGCCGCTTGATAAGTGCCATTTTGAGGACAGACTCTTCTATTTTGGGCTTTAGCCGCTTGATAAGTGCCATTTTGAGGACAGACTCTTCTATTTTGGGCTTTATCCACTTGATAAGTGCCATTTTGAGGACAGACTCTTCCATTTTGGGCTTTAGCCGCTTGATAAGTGCCATTTTGAGGACAGACTTTTCCATTTTGGGCTTTAGCCGCTTGATAAGTGCCAATTTGAGGACAGACTCTTCTATTTTGGGCTTTAGCCGCTTGATAAGTGCCATTTTGAGGACAGACTCTTCCATTTTGGGCTTTAGCCGCTTGATAAGTGCCAATTTGATGCGTGGCTTCCGAATTTTGGGCTTTATTCATTTTATGAGTGGCCTTCGATTAATGATCGGCTGTTGAAATGCTTCCAAATATGTAAAAGGAGATAAGTCTCTGTGAACTTATCTCCCTTCTTACATCTAACCAATATCTCCGAAGTCTGGATCTATGTTTTTTATTTTTTTCTCTAATAGTAGACCTTCTCTCATTATCTCTACTCCTTTTAAGAAATTCTCATATTCCAAACATTTCACAGGCTTGCATTGGTAATTTTGCGAAGAAATAATCACTCCTTTTTCTCATAAATTCTTGATAGGAATTAATAAAATGATGTTGTTTATTTGTGATTAATCCTAGATAGTATTGTGTAAATGGTGTGGAGGTTTCTGCTAGTTCTAATAGCTGTTTTGCTCGTTTCTTATTTCCTTTGGCAATTTCAATATGAGCACCCTCCACTGGATCGTTGGTTGTAACATTTTCGACTTTACCAAAATGTGCACAAATAAATGGGTAAGTTCTTGTTGAGATTTTATGTAGAATTCTTTTATCTTGAAGTAGTTGAGCAATATATTTTGCTTCCTCGAGGTGATAGATGCATGATTCAAAGTCTTCATAGATATAGCTTAGGGATAACGAGATGTGTAACTCTGCTTTTTGTCTTAAATGATTCGGCATATGTAATGCTTCATAGGCGTGCTTTCTAGCGAGAATTAACTCATTTTTTTTCCAATAGTACGTAAAAAGCAAAAGCTGTATCCGAATATGAAAAAATTGAACGAGAAGCGGGTTGTCAATCTTGTGAAGTAATGGCTGTATTTTGTTTAAGTAATAGCCGATTTTGTCATAGTAGTAAACAGACATATCTAGCTCGATGTTTAAGAAATAGTGTAAACATTGTAGCTCTGGTGTATCATAGTTTAGATTTTTTGCGACAGACCGAATAGCATGGACAGCATTTCTTTCCTGAATATCTATCATTAATTCATATAAAATAGCGGTTTGTTGATTTAAACTACTTTCACTATTTTTATTCTTTTCAATAAAATAGGCAAGCTCTTTGTTACATTTATTGACATAGAAATATTCAAGAGCAAGTCGATCATTTAATGGCGATGAAGACTTCATGCAAAATTCCTTCACTAATTCAATCATTCTTGCTTCATCTTGATCCAAACTAATCATAGTAATAAATTGATGGAGACCTAGTACAGTATCTGATTCTAGATATTTTTCAATAATCCCTGTATAAGTTTTTTCTGTATGCATTTTCCTACTCCTTTCACAATTATCAATTATTTCACATTCGAGGAATTATGCAATAGGTTTTAGAGGAAAATCGTTCGTCAAATCACCACGACTATCGACAAAAAAAGCAAAAAATGGTCAGTGCTCTATCCCGTGCGACAGCTAACTATGACAATTGGGGAAAAGACTGGAAAAACAAAAAAGAGAAAGCCTTCAAAGCTTTCTCTCTTTTCTCTTTACGCTTGTCCCATCGATCTGGAAGATTCACTTTTATTCTGTGAATCTTCTTCACTATTACTTTCATCTTCTTCCGTTTTATCAGTGGACTCGCCATCCTCTTGTTCCGAATCCTCTGATGATCCTTCTTCACCTTGCTCCGCATCATCAGACTCATTGCCTTCTGGTTCAGAGTTCTCTGTTGTTTCCTTATCTTCTTGCTCTTCACCTTCTGCTGAGTCGCTATCCTCATCGGAAGATTCAGGTGCAACAATTCTATTAATCGGTTGATTAATATAAGTTTCTGGATTTACAGGTTCATTGTCTTTGCGTACTTCAAAGTGTAAATGGACACCATTATCCTGGCCAAGACTATTTTGACCTGCTGTTCCAAGTGTTTGGCCTTGCTTTAGCTCGGTTCCTTCTTCTACTAACACTTCACCTAAACTAGCATAATAAGTGGTAACTCCTTGCTTATGCTCCATTTTCACAACATTCCCTAATAGCGGGTCTTGCTTGATTTCCGCTACTGTTCCTGATAGAGCAGCCATTACATCAAACGCTTGATTGTCTTCTGTGGAGATGTCGATACCATCGCTCTGATAATATTTGTTTTGATGTGAAATCAATGCTTTCTCTTGTTCCTCAGCATCTGCTCCATAATCATAGAATTTTGTGACAATTTCAGTTTGCAAGTCTTCTGCTACTGGCATCTTCAAGACTTCTTGTTGCTGCATCACAGATTCAGCATCCTCTTGATCCTTATCGAGATCTCCATTTAGCTGATCCTCCATGTTCTCTGCTAAATCAGGTACTTGATTGGTTACATTTTGATACCATAAGACCCCCGAAAGTAGCAGTGCAGCAACGGTTAAATAAAGTGCAGGAAAGAACCATCTTTTTTTGAAGATACGTTTCCAACTCTTTTTTGAAACGTTCTTGTTTTCCTCCATAATTCATCACCTCAGCAACCATTGTGATCAAATGGAGGAAAATTTATACATCAATCTATAAATTTTTTTTAGAAATCTATTTCGCTTCTATCTTATTCGGATTTAGCAAGCAATGTCGGAGCAGCTTGCTCTAATGGTTGAATAGTTGTTCCTTGATAATAATACGTAATAATATCCTGATAGTTTTTTCCTTCTTTCGCCATTCCATTCGCTCCGTATTGACTCATACCAACACCATGGCCGTAGCCTTTTGTTGTAAAAACATAATGGTCATTTTTCTTCGTGATCGTAAAATCGTTAGATGGAAGGGCGAGCTTTTCTCTTATTTCTCTACCTGTAAATGTTTTCCCGCCAATGGTGGCTTGATCGACTCGCTTACTATCTGTACGCGTAATTTGAAAATCTTGCACCTGATTTGATAAATTTACTCCAAGCTTTTGTTCTACTTGAGCAACGGTTAGTACCGTTTGATCTAAAAACTTTGGTGATAATTCCTCATCCCAAGGGCTTTCCACTGTTCTTAGATACGGCAAGGCATTTTGCCAATAATTTTCAGAGTCTTCGGTGTAGCCATTACTTGTAGAGAAAAATGCTGGAGTAATCGGTTCCTTTTCATAGGTGATAATTTCTCCTTGTGTTGCAGCGACCGCCTCTGTAATTTTCTCCATTTTCCAATGGTAATCTGTTCCCCAAATTTGACGTAATTCATCATTATTTTTATATACTTGGTGTTGAACGGTGTCTGTAACATCTGCATCAGCTGGTAGACCTTCATCTGTGCCTTGCTTCAAAAAACGCACAATGTAAGTTCTTGCCGCTAGTGCTTGTGCCTTTAAGGCCTCTAGCTCAAATTCTGCCGGCATTTCTGAAGCTACAACGTTAATGACATATTCCTCTAAAGGAATTTCTTCCACTTCGTTCTCTTCTGTTCGGAATACATTAACTTGGAATGGAGATTCTAGTGATTCTACAGCTTTCTTTGTTTCTTTAGTTACAGCTGTCTCGATGGATGCTTGTGTTGCCTTATTGTCTTCCTTAAATGGAACGACAATAATGGATGGAATGAGAAACATAATGAAAAGTAGTGTTGCTGTGAAAATGATGGTAGGTAGCTTCCAATTGATTGATGGATTTTTCTTAAACTTTGGCATGTATGACCTCCTCTAATCTTTCATTCCACTACTCTATTTATATTCTGTTGATAAAAGATTAGAACATGGTACAAGTTATATTTTTTCTAATAGAGATTTTTTGAGATAGAAAAAGAGGACAAGCTATGAACTGTCCTCTTTGTTAATTATTGTACTTCTACTCTCTTCATCGATATATTTTGTACAGGAATCTCCCGAACTCTTTCAATATCTGCTCCTAATCCAGCAAATTTATCTGTAATATTTACATATCCTCTATCGATATGCTGTAAAGAAGTTACTCTAGTATATCCATCTGCTACTAAACCAGCTAAGATAAGCGCAGCTCCTGCACGCAAATCGGTGGCGGCAACCTCAGCACCTTGAAGATTGACAGGGCCTTCTACGATCACACTTCGCCCTTCTATCTTCAGCTTAGCATTCATTCTTCTAAATTCTTCTACATGCATAAAACGATTTTCGAATACTGTTTCTGTAATAACACTAGTTCCAGTTGCATTTAGCATCAATGCCATCATTTGTGACTGCATATCAGTTGGAAATCCTGGATGTGGCAATGTCTTAATATCCGTAGCTTTCAATTTTTTAGGTCCAATTACCCGCAGGCCATTTGGCTCCTCAATAAAACGAACTCCCATTTCCTCCATTTTTGACACAAGGGAACGGAGATGATCAATTTCTGCCTTTTCAATTAAAACATTTCCACCAGTAATGGCAGCTGCCACCATGAATGTTCCTGCTTCTATACGGTCTGGAATAATTGTGTGTTCTGCCCCTCTCAGCTTACGAACACCATCGACTTTTATCGTTTCTGTTCCGGCACCAATAATTTTTGCACCCATTTTGTTCAAGTAATTAGCTAAATCTACTATTTCTGGTTCTTTTGCCGCATTTTCAATGGTTGTTCTTCCACTCGCTAATGCCGCAGCCATCATAATATTTTCTGTAGCCCCAACACTTGGCATATCTAGGTAAATCTTTGCGCCTTTCAACCTACCATTTGTAGTTACTTCGACGAAACCATTCCCAACATGTACATCTGCTCCCATTGCTTCGAAGCCTTTTAGGTGAAGATCAATTGGGCGTGAACCAATAGCACAACCTCCAGGTAATGCTACTTTTGCGTGTCCATATCTAGCTAATAATGGACCTAAAACAAGTACAGATGCACGCATTTTTCGCACATATTCAAACGGAGCTTCTGTCAATAAATCATTTGTTGCATCTACTGTTACTGTATTATTTTCATATTGTACATCAACATGCATATGGGTTAACACTTGATTAATTGTATAAACATCTGCTAACGCAGGTACGTCATGGATTATACTTTTTCCTTCACTTGCAATTATACTAGCAGCGATGACAGGCAATACAGCATTCTTCGCACCTTCAACTTTCACAGTGCCATGTAACTGCCTCCCGCCACGGACGATGATTTTTTCCAAGGCTCATTCTCCTCTGTAGTCCATATTCATTATTATTAATATTCAGTAATTAGGATAGGTGTTCCTATGATGAGAGTCGATTGATTATTCGATCCTTTTGTCACTGCAATATGAGTATTTATTTCGTTGTCATCAATCGTGATGGATTGCTCCCATTTTGGTGTATACCCAGTCCAAGTTTGAAATTTGTTGTCTTTAAGCTGATCATATATGGTTAAATTTAAAGTTTCTGCGATTTTTTCTATTAAACAAACAATATCAATCATACCATTTTTGACAGCCTCAAGACAAGTAAAATATTGTGCATTTTTAGTGAATAATTTCTCTGTCATTTCGTCTAATTTACGCAAATATGTTTTCTTTACTTCTTCAGAATAATCGGATGATGATATTTTATAAATGACCTGATATTCCTTCCCTGAAGTTCGCACTATTAATAAAGATTCGACAATATTAGCAGAACTATGACGGTCGCCCCTATATTTAGTGACGCCATCTATTTGTGTTTTCCCAATTTCAAAATCACCTAAACCTTGGATGACATTATCTACATTCTCTATGAGAAGGTTCTCTCTTACGACGACTTCCCATTTATCTAATTGAAAATCATTTTCCTCTGCAATATTTAACATCTCTTCTAATTGCTGTTGACTACTCTCTATACTGCTAGCTTCTACCTCTTGCCATATTATAACGGTTAATATTAATATGATTCCACCTAATAAAAAACGCTTCATTTCCCGCACTCCTTTTTTTATTACAAGTGTTAGCAGGAAATGAAGCTATTAAACTATTTTTTGTTCGACAATTCTCTTAAAATAAATAGATTAACTGTTGAGACCAATTCAAGAAATCTAAGAAGAAATTGCTGACAGTGGATCCAATGGCGATTGTGAGAAAAATGATAAGGATCCTCGCCTCAAATACTTTGTTTTTTCGAAATAGTTCATCAAAGTTTAAGGACTGTACGACTTGCCATGTAATGACGATAAAAATCAAGTGTGAGATTATACTTACTAAACCATTTTGAGCTAGTGTTTGTTCTATCATTCATTATCCCTCTTTTTCATTATTCTGAAGACTATTCTATCATATTCTATTGTTCGATGCTTTTCTCATTTTAGAAGAAATTTCGCTATTTCCCGGGAAATTTATTGTCTATTGGAGACTATTTTGAGAATTGTTTAGGTCTGTTGGCGAGTTGGGGGTATTCGAAATGAAATTTGTAGCTTTATCGCCGATATAATTTTATTTTTGACAAATCTTCTATTATTCTGTTGGGATACTTGGTGACCAGTTCTTTTGACTCTGAGTTGTATGGTTATTTAGTTCTATAAAATACTTTGTTGTAGGTTATTGGAGTGTTAAAGATTAGCTGGTGATCGTGGCATTACCTATTTATCTTGGTTATCTTGTTCAGGGAACGTGCTATTCCTAGATATATCCTTTTTTCTTGGTGATCTTGCTCTAGGTTCATCATGTTACCAAGATATATAATAATAATTTTCCATTGCTATAAAGAAGAAACAAGAGACTTCTCCTTAATGGCGAAGTCTCTTGTGGTAACTTATCTATTTTCAGCAATGTCTAATCGATTCATAGCACGTTTTAGTGCTAGTTCTGCCCTTCTGAAATCAATTTCATCTTGTTTAGCTTGTAAGCGTCGTTCTGCTCGTTCCTTAGCGGCTCGGGCACGTTCAATGTCTATGTCCTCAGGACGTTCCGCTGATTGTGCCAGAATTGTTACCTTATCAGGGCGAACCTCTAGAAACCCACCACTTACTGCAATGCGTTCTGGGTTTGGACCTTTTAGGCGAACACCACTAATGGATAATGGAGCAACGAGTGGAATGTGACCAGGTAAAATACCAAGTTCACCACTTTCAGCTTTACAGCTAACCATCTCAAATGTATCTTCCAGAACAGGGCCATCTGGAGTAACAACACTTACTGTTAGTGTATTCAACAGAACCCCTCCTCAGGCTGGAATTGAAACATACTGGCTATTAAGCCATTTGCTTCGCTTTTTCAACTACCTCTTCGATACGGCCAACTAAACGGAAAGCATCTTCTGGAAGATCATCATATTTACCTTCTAGAATTTCTTTAAAGCCTTGTACCGTTTCTTTTACAGGAACATAAGAACCTGGTTGACCAGTAAACTGCTCTGCAACGTGGAAGTTTTGAGATAAGAAGAATTGAATACGACGAGCACGAGCTACTGTCAATTTATCCTCATCTGAAAGCTCATCCATACCTAGAATTGCAATAATATCTTGAAGCTCTTTATATTTTTGAAGTGTACGTTGTACTTCACGTGCTACCTCATAGTGCTCTTCACCTACAACTGCAGGGTCAAGGGCACGAGATGTTGAAGCAAGTGGATCCACCGCTGGGTAAATACCTTGCTCTGACAATTTACGATCAAGGTTAGTTGTTGCATCTAGGTGGGCGAAGGTTGTCGCAGGTGCCGGATCTGTATAGTCATCGGCAGGTACATAAATCGCTTGAATAGATGTAACAGAACCTTTATTAGTAGATGTGATACGCTCTTGTAACTGACCCATTTCCGTTGCTAGTGTTGGTTGGTAACCAACTGCAGATGGCATACGACCAAGTAATGCCGATACCTCTGAACCAGCTTGTGTAAAACGGAAAATGTTGTCAATAAATAAAAGCACGTCTTGACCTTGTTCATCACGGAAGTACTCAGCCATGGTAAGACCTGTTAATGCTACACGCATACGCGCTCCGGGTGGCTCGTTCATTTGACCGAACACCATCGCTGTTTTGGAAATAACACCAGAGTCCTTCATTTCATAATAGAGGTCATTTCCTTCACGAGTTCGCTCTCCAACACCGGCAAACACGGAAATACCACCATGCTCTTGTGCAATGTTGTTAATTAGCTCTTGAATAAGAACCGTTTTTCCAACACCGGCACCACCAAACAAACCGATTTTACCACCTTTAATATATGGCGCTAAAAGGTCTACTACTTTAATTCCTGTTTCTAAGATTTCTGTATCTGTTGCTAAATCATCAAATTTTGGTGATTGACGATGGATTGGATCACGACGAATGTCAGTACCTAATTCTTCGTCTAAGTCAATTTTTTCACCTAATACGTTAAATACACGCCCTAATGTCACATCACCAACTGGTACAGAGATTGCTGCATTTGTATCAATAACCTCTGCTCCACGCTGTAATCCTTCTGTAGATGACATCGCAATAGTACGAACAGAATCATCACCAAGGTGAAGTGCTACCTCAAGCGTCAATTCTTGTGATTCGCCTTGTATTTGGTACTGTACCTTTAACGCATTGTATATTTCCGGGAGGTGTCCATCGTCGAATTTAACGTCAACGACTGGTCCCTTGATTTCAATAACGCGTCCCTTTGCCATCGATTTCCCTCCTAACTACTATTTCAATCTCATTCTCACTTATGATCTAAGTGCTAGCCTAACTATTTGCACTCTCCATTTTCTACTCTAATGCTGCTGCTCCACTCACAATTTCGGTGATTTCTTGTGTAATGGCTGCCTGTCTTGCACGGTTATACTGTAAAGACAAATCAGAAATAAGCTCATCCGCGTTATCAGTCGCATTTTGCATTGCTGTCATACGTGCAGCATGTTCACTTGCTTTACTATCAAGTAATGCACCAAATATTAAGCTTTCAGCATATTGTGGTAACAGCACATTTAAGATCTCTTGTTGATTTGGTTCATATTCATACATACTCTTACTACCACCACTTACTTCATCTTGTAAGTCAGTAAGTGGAAGAAGTTTTTTAGATGTAACCTCTTGTGATATTGCACTGACAAAGTGATTGTAGAAAATCACTAACTCATCAATTTCACCATCAATAAACAGTTGTACTGTTTCAGAAGTAAGATCTTTTACATCAGCAAAGTTTGGTTGATCCGATAATCCAGTGATCTCATGTAAAATTGGGATTCCACGTTTTTGGAAGAAATCACGTGCCATTCGTCCAACAACAATCACTGCAAATTCATCATTTGATTGATGGCGATCTTGAATCGTACGATACACTTTACGAAGTACTCCACTATTAAATGCACCAGCAAGCCCACGATCAGAAGCAATAACAAAATAAGCTGTTTTCTTTACTTCACGTGTTTGGAGCATCGGATGATCCGCATCCTGTCCACTTCCAGCAATACTTGTTACTACTTCTTTGATCTTGTTGCTATATGGATCAAAAGCTTTGGCAAATTCCTCTGCCTTACTCAGTTTCGATGCTGATACCATATGCATTGCTTTTGTGATTTGCTTCGTTTTTTGTGTAGAAGTAATTCGTGTTTTTATATCTCTAAGTGATGCCACTACATGTCACCGTCCTTTCTTACTTGAGATTGACGATCATTTCATGAAGGTCTGCACTTTGCCTAGACAAAGGCAGACAGATTAAGTTGATACGACTTATTCAGAAACAATAAATTGTTTTTTGAATTCTCCAATTGCATTACCCATTTCGCCTTCATCGGCTAATGCACCAGTTTCTTTAATTGTATTAAGCAATTCTTTTTTGTTTTTGTCCATCCAGTTTAGGAACTCTTCCTCAAAACGAGTGATATCCTCCACAGGGATATCATCTAGGAAACCTTTTGTTAATGCATAAAGGATCATTACTTGCTTTTCAGCAACAAGTGGTTTGTGTAATCCTTGTTTGAGCACTTCTACAGTACGAGCACCTCGGTTTAATTTTGCTTGTGTTGCTTTATCAAGATCTGAACCGAACTGTGCAAATGATTCAAGCTCACGGAATGACGCAAGGTCTAGACGAAGTGTACCCGCAACTTTTCTCATTGCTTTAATTTGGGCAGATCCCCCAACACGCGATACGGATAAACCTGGATTGATCGCTGGTCTTACACCAGAGAAGAATAAATCTGATTGCAAGAAAATTTGCCCATCTGTAATAGAGATTACGTTTGTAGGAATATAGGCAGAAATATCGCCTGCTTGTGTTTCTACGAATGGAAGTGCTGTTAATGAACCTCCACCTTTTGCATCACTAAGCTTCGCTGCACGCTCCAATAAACGAGAGTGTAAGTAGAATACATCCCCTGGGAATGCTTCACGTCCTGGCGGGCGGCGTAATAATAGGGAAAGCTCACGATATGCGTTCGCTTGCTTAGATAAATCATCATATACGACGAGTACATGCTTTCCGTTGTACATGAACTCTTCCCCCATAGACACCCCAGCATATGGCGCTAAGTACTGTAATGGTGCAGGTTCACTTGCTCCAGCTGATACGACAATCGTATAATCTAATGCACCATGCTTACGGAGAACTTCTACTGTTCCACGAACGGTAGAGTCCTTTTGGCCAATTGCCACATAGATACAGATCATATCTTGATCAGCTTGGTTTAGAATAGTATCAACAGCTACAGTTGTTTTACCAGTTTGGCGATCCCCAATGATTAACTCACGTTGACCACGACCAATTGGAACAAGAGCGTCAATTGCTTTAATACCTGTTTGTAATGGCTCATCAACTGATTTACGATCCATTACACCTGGTGCTGGTGATTCAATTGGACGAGTTTTTGTTGTTTCAATCGTACCTTTGCCATCGATTGGTTGTCCCAATGGATTGACAACGCGGCCGATTAGTTCCTCTCCTACTGGCACTTCCATAATACGACCAGTACGACGAACCTCGTCACCTTCGCGAATACCTGTGTATGGTCCAAGAATTACAATCCCAACATTTGATTCTTCTAAGTTCTGTGCCATACCCATGACACCGTTTGAAAACTCTACTAGCTCACCAGACATTACGTTATCTAGCCCGTGTGCACGAGCGATACCGTCACCGATCTCGATAACTGTACCGACATCACTTACTTCGATGTCTGAATCATAGCTTTCAATCTGCTGCTTAATCAGTGCACTGATTTCTTCAGCTTTAATGCTCATGCCAATTCACCCCTATCGTCCTTAATTTGCATTTGCTATTTTACGTTCTAATCGATCAAGCTTTCCTTTAATCGTACCATCATAAATCGTGTTGCCTACTTTTATCTTGACACCACCGATGATTGATTCATCCACTTGATTCGTTATTTTCAATGCTTTCACATTTAATTTCTTCTTAAAGGTTGTTTCAAGCTCTTGTTTTTCCTCTTCTTGAAGAGGGCGAACAGAGTAGACAATGGCTTCTTTCATTCCCTTTGATTCATTTGCAAGCTTCGTGAATTGAAGTGCTACCTCGGGAATAATCGACACATTGTGGCGATCTACAAGTAACGAAAGTGTATGTAATACATCCTCCGAAAAGCCTGTGAACGCTTCTTTCAGTAGTGCTTTCTTTTTAGCATGATCTACTTTTGGATGTTGTAGAAATGGAAGAAGCTTTTTATTGGTTTCGAAAACTTCTCTCACTGTTGCTAATTCTGTATCAAGAAAATCAATCGTTTGTTTTTCTACACCAATTTGGAATAGAGCTTCTGCATAACGCTTTGCTACATTTGCTTTACTCATCGCTCTTCTCCTACCTCTTTAATGTAGTCACTGATCAATTGTTCTTGGTCTTCCTTGTTGATTTCTTTTTCAATTACTTTTGTAGCAATCTGGACAGATAATGTAGCCACCTGTGCCTGTAATGCTTCAATTGCTTTTTCTTTTTCACGTGCAATATCCTCTTCTGCTGATTGCTTCAATCGCGCCGCAGCCTCTTGTGCCGCTTGGATAATTGCCTGCTCTTGCTCTTGACCTGCTTTTTTCGCTTCTTCAATGATTTGTTGTGCCTCTTTACGAGTTGCACTTAACTGCTCATTCGCTTCTTTTGCCGCTTTTTCCGCAATTTCGCGATTCTTCTCAGCAGTATCTATTTCATTTGCGATATAATTTTCACGCTCTTCCATCTTGTCCATTAAAGGACCCCAGGCAAATTTTTTAAGCAGGATAAGTAGAATCGCAAAGCTTAAAAGGGAGAACAAAATTGTTCCACCATGAAAACCACCTATGGATGCGTTGATGATGAGTCCACTAGCTAGTTCTTGCACAGTGTTCACTCCTTCCAACAATTAATCGTATCTATCCTATGTTCTATCATTGTCGATACTTACTTACAAAGGAATGGCGAAGATTGTCTAAGACGAACTTCGCCATTCTATCAGGTTATAAGTATGAATTACATTACCATAAAGGCAATTACAACGGCGAAAATAGGAATCGCCTCTACTAACGCTACCCCGATAAACATCGTTGTTTGAAGTGCACCTCTTAATTCTGGCTGACGTGCAATCCCTTCTACTGTACGACTTACGATCATACCGTTACCTAAACCAGCACCAAGTGCCGCTAAACCAATTGCTATTGCAGCTGCTAAAGCTCCCATATTCTATTTCCTCCTTTAAGATATATAACTATTGCTTTATTTTTTGTACTATCAATTATGATGAATGGTAGTTGATAGTAGGAATTATATTAATGATCTGAACTCACTTTGTGAGACATATAGACCATTGTTAACATTGTGAAAATAAATGCTTGGATTGCTCCAATAAATAAACTAAATCCTTGCCAAGCCAACATTGGAATAATGGAGAAGGCAAAGGCAGGAATTGCTATCATTGCCATTTTAGTAATAAGAGATAATAAGATTTCACCAGCGAAAATATTACCGAAAAGACGTAGACCTAATGTAAGAGTATTAGTGAACTCTTCAATGATTTTAAATGGTAATAAAAAAGGTACTGGTCTGACATAATCTTTTGTATACTCTTTGAAACCTTTTACCTTTATCCCGTAATAGTGTGTTAACAAAATAACCATTGTTGATAAGGATAGGGTTAAGGTTGCATCTGAGGTTGGTGACTTCCACCATAATGTGTGTCCAAATGTTACCATGGTGATAACACCTAAAATATTACTTATAAAAAGAAAAACAATTAATGTTAATCCTAGTGGTAAAAATACCTTTCCTGTTTTCCAATCCATGGTATCCCCGATAATGCCTTTAACAAAATCGATAATCCATTCCATAAAGTTCTGAAATCCTTTAGGCTTCATTTGCAATCTTCTTGATGCAAAAAAGCAAATAAAGAAAACTATGACACAGGTGATAAATGTCATCAAAACCGTTGCTAGGTTAAAGTCTAACCATGGAATTCCCCATAGATCGTATAACATCGGTGATTCGTGATCCAATTGCTTCACCTCACTTCCTTGTGCTAGTCTTGTTTTCTAAATAGAGCAAAATCTATCATAATAACAACATAGGCTGTTATTAATCCAATAATTACAGATAAAAAATGGAAATGTTCTTCGAATCGCATTGCAATGAGAACTGCTAATGCTGCGGTTGCAAGTCTGGTAAATGTCCCGATTCCATTTACTCTACCGCCATCTGCTGCGGCACGACCGAATCGTTCCACTTTCCTTTGCATCAACCAAAGGTTATAAAAACTCAATGTTGTTCCTAGGAGAAGTCCGAGGAAGATACTAGTATAGGAGGTAAAACCCCAGCCTAGTACGAAAAGTGCAAGAAGGTAGAACATCCATTTACGTTGACGGGTTATCATTTTTTTGTATTGATCCATTATTCTTCGTCTCCCGTTATTTCTCTTACGTAATGAATAGTTCCGTATAAACCGGCTCCTAGACCTAAAAGTAGACCGATGATTAAAAAGAGTGGTTTTGTTGTAAAATACCGATCTAGCCAGCTACCAAGCCACAATCCAATTAATGGACCACCAGCCAATTGTGATAGGATGGCGCTTGTGATCGCTAAGCCTTGTAGTGGTCTTTTACTCCCTGGTGATGTCAAACTGCATCACTCCATATTTCACGTATACAAAAATTATGTATAGGGTAAAAAGGTTGATTTCGCGGAAAAATTCCTATATATAGAAAAATTTGTCACAGTTATGCAAACCTTATCATCTACCATCAAATAGCATACAATAGGGCACGATTATTGTCAATCCATTTTCAAGACAAAATCTCAGAATATACGGACAAGATACGAGTATTTTGTCCAAAATCCTCGAATATTCAAATCTGAGCTATTTTTTTATTGTTTTCGAACAATTTGTGACAATTATTTCGCAATTCGAAAGATTAAATGATATACACTCCATCAAGTTGCTTATTCTTGACGGAGTGTATCTTCTATCAGAATTGGTGTTTGGTATTGATATTTTTCTCCATTTGTCGTGATCACCGTGATATTTGCCACATAGC
Organism: Gracilibacillus sp. JCM 18860; assembly: GCF_055395245.1. Taxonomy (NCBI): domain Bacteria; kingdom Bacillati; phylum Bacillota; class Bacilli; order Caryophanales; family Bacillaceae; genus Gracilibacillus; species Gracilibacillus sp. JCM 18860. The sequence continues at coordinate 3,204,464 of NZ_AP043868.1, read as the reverse complement.
TCCCTTTAGCTGGTATCCTATCTTTCTTTAAGCTACCTTCGACCACTCCTTTTGACTGGTCGTTTAACTGTAAAATGGTTTCTTTAAATGCAAATGTTTTGTCATCATATAAATCAACCGTCACACTTTCTGCATCCTCTACCATGTACAACTGATAGTGATACTGACCATCAAATGGTTCTAAGTAGAATTCAAGTCCCATTGCCATCGGAACATCAGCTGCTTCGGTCACATACAAGTAAGGTATCGGATGATCATTGAGATAAAGATAACCTTGCAGGAAAGGTTCTGGCTGCTGCTTTGCTTGAAGTATTGCTTCTATTTCAATCTCTTTCTTTTCCCCTGGCTGTAATGTAAAGGAGCTAGGTAAATGAAAACGCAAATCCTGTGATAGCTTTGGCTGTTGAAAGCTATAGCTGATAGGCTGATCTCCTATATTCTCCACTATCATGGAATGGCTGCTTCGTTCAAGGATAGCACCACTTTTCCCAAGCTGGACAAAGGAGTGATATAGTAATGTATCTGTATTAATTGCTTCACCTATATCAACCTTTCCCGCTCCTTGCTCTGTTGGAAGAAAGCTTTCTAGTGGATCAGCTGTGGTTAATAAGGCTGCTTTCAACTGTTGAGGTGTCCAATCTGGATGTGCTTCTTTTAACAATGCTAATATTCCTGCTACATGAGGGGCGGCCATACTTGTCCCATTAAGACTTTGATAGCCATTTGGTACAGTACTCATGATGCTTGCACCAGGTGCCACTACCTCTGGCTTTATTGCCCAATTGACTGTCACGGGTCCTCTTGAACTAAAATCTGTTACGGTATCTTGAATTTTTTCATGCTTGATTTCCAAATAAGAGCCATGGGCATTCTTCAACCATTCACCTGTTTCCTTGGAAATACCAGCAACCGGAATGCTTATCTCTGCTTCGATCGCTCCTTGAAAGCTTTCTTCCTCATTATTAGCAATTAATAATGCTTTTGCTCCCCTTTTTTCAGCTTCTATGGCTAGTTTTGTGAAAGGTTGTTTTCCACGGTCGACGATTAAAATGCTATCCATCGGTAATTTGTCTTTTGCTCTATCCTCGTGAGCTATACGTAGATCTCGCTCCAATGACCAAGGAGGCGCACCTTGCATTGGCCAAAGCTCTATTTTTTTTTCTAAAAAACGATCGTATAAGTAGGGATGCTCGATTTGTGGTGTAGAGGCACCAACGGCAATGACACTATCGGCTGTTGCAGGCGATCCAACTGTCCATGGGTCTGGCCCTGTGTTACCATTGGCAATTACAACGGTAACACCTTGTTCCGTGGCACGGTTAACCGCTATCGATGTTGGCCAATCAGGTCCATTAATGGTGTTACCTAAAGATAGGTTAATGATGTCCATCTTATCTTCTACTGCTTGCTCAATTGCTGCCATTACTTGTACGGAGGTCCCAGTTCCACCTGGGCCTAATGCACGATATCCATATAGTTCAGCTTCTGGCGCAACTCCTTTCATTTCTCCATTTGCTGCAATAATTCCGGCTACATGGGTTCCGTGCAAGGTAGGTATGCCCTGTTCTTCTGTTGTTTCCATCGGATCTTGATCGAAATCAACGAGGTCATAGCCACCCTTATAGCTTTTTCGGAGATCGGGATGGTTGTAGTCAATGCCTGTGTCAATCACCCCGACTTTTACACCATCACCTGTATATGGTAGGTTTTCTGGTAGAAGAAAAGGGACACTTTGATTAATCGTTTCCTTTGTTTCCAGCGCTTGATATTTTTGAACTGGATAGCTTTGTTTAAATAGCCCTCTGTTTTTCAGTTTTTTTAACGTACGATTATCTGCCTTAATCGCAATACCATTAAAAATCGTGTCATAAATATGTAGTATCTCTACTCGTGGGTAATAGGTTTCCATTTCCTCAGCAATCTCATGTGGATTATCCTCTACTTCGATGATAAATGATTGCTCTTGTTGCTCAGGTTGTACTATCAATGTCATTAATAACCACCAAATCATGTCACGCCAACTCCTTATGTACCACTAGTGTGTACATAAATAACAATTCTATGATGTTTTTTTCCATTAGAAAAAGCCCCGAAAAAATCGGGACTTTAGAATGGTTTTGGCTTTTCAGTTGTTTGATTGAAAAAGTAGCGGATCGCATCAGCTATTCGCTCAGATGCTTTTCCGTCTCCATATGGATTAGAAGCACGTGCCATTTTGCGGTGGGCCTCTTCGTCTGATAGGAGCTCATGTGCAAGGTTAAATATGTTATCCTCTTCTGTTCCGGCAAGTTTTAATGTACCTGCCTCAATACCCTCTGGGCGTTCTGTTGTATCTCTTAGTACAAGTACTGGCACTCCTAAGGATGGAGCTTCCTCTTGTACCCCGCCTGAATCGGTTAGGATAAGGTGTGCTCTTGAAGCAAAGTTATGGAAATCAACCACACCTAATGGCTCAATTAGCGAAATGCGTGGATCATCGCCTAGAATTTCTTTTGCCGTTTCTTGTACAACAGGGTTTAAGTGAACAGGATAAACAACATGGATATCTTCGTGCTCATCCACTAATCGTTTAATGGCACGGAACATTTGTTGCATATTTTGACCTAAATTCTCACGACGGTGTGCGGTCATGAGAACGAGACGCTTACTTCCCACTTGTTCCAATACAGGATGTGTATAATCCTCGCTTACTGTAGTAGATAATGCATCAATTGCTGTATTACCAGTAATGAAAATAGTATCTTCTTTTTTGTTTTCATTTAAGAGGTTTTGCTTTGATTTTGTCGTTGGTGAGAAATGAAGATCTGCCATAACGCCTGTTAGTTGACGGTTCATTTCTTCTGGATATGGGGAGTACTTGTCCCATGTCCTTAAACCTGCCTCCACATGTCCAACTGCAATTTGATTATAGTAGGCAGCCAGTGATGCAGCAAAGGTTGTCGTAGTATCTCCGTGAACAAGCACGATATCAGGCTTCGTTTCTTGCATCACTTGATCTAGCCCTTCTAGTGCTCTTGTCGTAATCTGCGCTAATGTTTGTCTTGCTTTCATAATATTTAAATCATGATCTGGGGTTACTTGAAAAATATCAAGCACTTGGTCCAACATTTCGCGGTGCTGTGCTGTTACCGTTACAATCGACTCAAATTGTTCAGGACGTTTTTGTAATTCTAATACAAGTGGTGCCATCTTGATTGCTTCTGGTCTCGTTCCGAAAATAGACATCACTTTGATTGGCTTTGACATTTTTATGATACTCCTTTTTATATGTTATTTTGTGCCAAAAAGACGATCTCCCGCGTCTCCAAGACCTGGGATAATATAACCTTTTTCGTCTAATCTTTCGTCGAGTGCCGCTAAATATATATCGACATCTGGATGTTCCTTTTGAATGACTTCTACTCCTTCAGGTGCCGCAATTAGACACATCAGCTTAATATTTGTAGCTCCACGCTTTTTAAGTGAATGAATCGCATCATTTGCTGATCCTCCTGTAGCAAGCATTGGGTCTATGACAATAAAATCACGTTCCTCAATATCTGTCGGGAGCTTCACATAATATTCGACTGGCTGCAATGTTTCTGGATCACGATACAAACCAACATGTCCAACTTTTGCTGCTGGAATAAGACGAAGCATTCCGTCCACCATTCCTAAGCCAGCTCTTAAAATCGGGACAAGGCCAATTTTCTTCCCACTAATCACTTTCGTAACTGCTTCTGTAACAGGGGTTTCTATCGTTTTTTCCTCTAAGGGTAAATCTCTTGTTATTTCAAATGCCATAAGGGCTGAAACTTCATCTACTAATGCACGAAATTCTTTTGTTCCAGTATTTTTATTACGTATGTACGTCAGCTTGTGTTGAATAAGCGGATGATCCAATACAAATACATTGCTCATATACTGATCTCTCCTTTTTTGGTTTGACAACTGTAAACTGTTCATCCTTCAAATTGTACTGAAAAAAGCAGATGCTTTCAAGTAAAACAAGAAATTCTTTGAGGTAGAGAGCGAGCGGGAGATGATTGTTTTTGGTTTTTGGGTTAAAATCCGCTTTGTAAAGCGATGGATGTACCTCAGATTGGGTGATGGCTTGATTGAAATGGGCTTAATTGGGAGGATAAACCTCAGGTTGACTTGAGGTATCAATTGAAATGCATTTTATAAGGCGGATAAACTTCAGGTTGGCTTGATGCCTCGATTGAAATGCATTTTATAGAGCGGATAAAACTCAGTTGGGCTTGATGCCTCGATTGAGATGCATTTTATATGGCGGATAAAACTCAGTTGGGCTTGATGCCTCGATTGAGATGCATTTTATATGGCGGATAAAACTCAGTTGGGCTTGATGCCTCGATTGAGATGCATTTTATATGGCGGATAAAACTCAGTTGGGCTTGATGCCTCGATTGAGATGCATTTTATAAGGCAGATAAACCTCAGGTTGGCTTGATGCCTCAATTGAAATGCATTTTATATGGCGGATAAAACTCAGTTGGGGCTTAATAACCTTGATTGAAATACGCTTTATATTCCTTTTCATTTATAATAAGCCCATTGCTTGTCACTTTCTTTATGGAAATTTTTACCTAGAATTCTCTGGATTCTTTGCTTTGATATAATGAAATCACACCACTCTTGGATCATCGTGGTTCTAACTTGCTCTTTTGGAAAAAGTAGCTTGAATTCTTTTACATTCCGCATAACTGCCTTTTCAATGGATTCCTTTGTTCCACAATTTTTGCAAATACAGTGATGACCTATTACAGAAAGGGAAAAAGCATGACAGTTGATGCAAGGTATACCTTTATGGAGCTGATCGAATGTATAGGGAGGAATATTAGTTATTGGTGGTTTCTCAATATGCATAGTTTTTAAAAATTGTGCGACGTTATCTGATTGTCTCTTTAAAGGGGATGTCATTTTGTTTAGTTGCCGGATAAACTGATTGATCTGAGTTGGCAGGATGATGGGTTTATTTAAAGGCGCTTGATATAGGGTAAATTCCGGATGAACAAAAACAACAAAGCCTTGGATGCGAATATTATAGTGATGGGATTGGAGGAGTTGTCGGAGTAATGACTCACTTTTCTGGAGCTGCAGTAGGGGATCACTTACTTCTATTTGTTTTTTCATCTGCAGCTTTTCAGAATCATAGTAAAATTCTCCTTCAAAGTTTTTTATTTCGAATAAATAAATTTCATTTGCTAGTAGCAGGATCGCATCGATTTGAAAAAAATGGTTATGATGTTTGAAGCGTAAGTCGTTTAAGAGATAGTGAGGACAGGTGAGCTGTTTCATGAGGGAGTCAAAATGCTTTTCTCCAGTATAGCCTTTTTGCATGCTTTTAAAATATTTCTTTTCTTTTTCTGATAAGCTTCGACGTCGATGGAGAGAGGAAAATATTCGCAGCTCATCAGGTTCTTCTCTTTCTTTAATAATCATTTTCCACAACCTTTCTATTATTATTTACATGGAGTTTAAACGAAGCATAGCCCGAAAGTCAAGCAAAGGCATATAAAAACCCCTGCCATCATGACAAGGGTCTTATTCATTATCTTTGATAAAGAGGGAATTTTGCGGTTAATGCTTGCACTCTTTCTCTTGCTTCTTCTTGGACTTTTTCATCTTTTGTATTTTTTAAAGTAAGTGCGATGATTTTAGCTACCTCTTCCATCTCCGCCTCACGGAATCCGCGGCTTGTAACAGCAGCAGTACCAAGACGTACACCACTTGTGACAAATGGGCTCTCTGGATCGAATGGTATCGTGTTTTTGTTCGTTGTAATGCCTACATCGTCTAATGCTTTTTCTGCATCCTTACCAGTTAGATCAAGACCACGAACATCTAATAGTAATAAATGGTTGTCCGTTCCATCTGAAACCGTGCGAATTCCTTCTGAACGTAATACTTCACCGAATCGTTTCGCATTTTTGATAATATTTTCACCATATTCTTTAAAAGAAGGTTGTAATGCTTCCTTCAATGCAACAGCTTTAGCTGCAATCACGTGCATTAAAGGGCCGCCTTGCATGCCAGGAAAAACGGTTTTATCAATTTGCTTGGCGAATTCTTCTTTACATAAAATCATCCCACCACGAGGGCCGCGTAACGTCTTATGTGTGGTAGTTGTCACAAAATGGGCATGAGGAACTGGGTCTGGATGCAATCCAGCTGCCACTAAACCTGCAATGTGCGCCATGTCTACCATAAGATAGGCATCGACTGCATCGGCAATTTCACGGAATTTTTGAAAATCAATTTGACGTGGATAGGCACTAGCACCTGCTACGATCAATTTCGGATTGACTTCTTTTGCTTTAGCCAAAACTTCCTCATAATCAATTTGCTCTGACTCCTTATCCACACCATATTCCTCAAAGTTAAACAGCTTTCCACTGAAATTTACAGGACTTCCGTGTGTAAGGTGTCCACCATGACTTAAGTTCATTCCAAGTACTGTATCTCCTGGCTCTAGGATGGTAAAATAGACAGCCATATTCGCCTGTGCACCTGAATGTGGCTGAACATTAACATGCTCTGCACCAAATAATTCTTTGGCACGATTACGCGCAAGATCCTCTGCTACATCCACATGCTCACAGCCACCGTAGTAACGTTTACCAGGATATCCTTCGGCATATTTATTCGTTAGTACAGAACCTTGCGCCTCCATTACTGCTTCAGATACAAAGTTCTCTGATGCGATCAATTCAATTTTGTCATTTTGTCGCTTTCTTTCATCTTCCATCGATTGGAAAAGTTCTGGATCAAAGTTTTTAAGATGCTCCATCGTTTGCTCCCCCTAAATCCGTTTTGGTTATCAGATGATTCTTAACGAAGATATCTCGCAGAAACATTCGTTTTTACCTAAATCTATTTCTAAAATAACATTATTTGTGAAATATTTCTAGTCCTTTTACGAATAAATTGAACAAAACATGCACCTTTATTCGTGATTTACTTTAAAGGCGCATGTTTTTAAAATATTTCATTCGTATTTTGCTCTTGGGCCTCCGATTAACTTCGGCCTTGTCATTGCTTGATTTACCCTTGCACGTCCTATATATCGCTGTTTAAATCTGAGTGGTACCGCTACATGCTTTAAATGCATGCCAATCATCGTCTCACCAACATCCATACCCGCATCTGCTTGAATATGCTCCACCACTACAGCATCAGGAAGATGCTTATACGCATATGCTGCCATAGACCCTCCAGCGGTCCTCACTGGCACGACGGAGACCTGACTTAAATTATGTTTCTGCATCACTTCTTTTTCGATAACGATGGCACGATTTAAATGCTCACAGCATTGAAAAGCTAAGTGAATACCAGTTTGTTCCTTGAAAAATTGTAATTCCCGAAAAATCATTTCCGCTATTTCTTCACTGCCTGAAGTTCCAATCCGTTCTCCCGCCACTTCACTTGTGGAACAACCAACCAGAAAAACATCTCCTGGCTGTAGGATCTTAGACTCTCTCCACTCTGCCAGGATTTCACGTATATCTTGAGCCCATTGATCAAGCTGCATGCTGTGCTTCACTTCCTATACGCTTTATTGATTTTCGTACTCTGTGACTTTGCCAATTCGATTCGCATGGCGACCACCTTGGAAATCTGTTCCGATCCATGTTTTAACAATTTCACGAGCAAGTCCTGGACCGATCACGCGCTCTCCCATCGTAATCATATTGGAATCATTATGCTCTCGAGTTGCCTTTGCACTAAAAACATCATGCACTAATGCCGCACGAACACCTTTTACCTTATTCGCAGCAATCGACATGCCAATTCCTGTTCCACAAATAAGAATACCACGATCAAATTCTCCGCTTGCTACTCGTTCTGCTGCTGGAATTCCATAATCAGGGTAATCAACAGAATCGGCACAGTTGCATCCAATATCTTCATATTCAATATTCAATTCTTCCAATAATGAAGCGATTTCCTTTGATAAATGGATTCCACCATGGTCTGATGCTAAAATGACCTTCATGCGATACCAAACTCCCTCTTGTAAAAAAAAGTATTGTTTAGCTTAGCTTAAATTGCCCGATCTGATTTTTCAAGTTTTGTGCTTGTTTTTCTAAATTTATCGCTAAGCTCTCAAGATTTTCAGCAAAATCAGCTTGCTCCTCTATCGTTGCTCTCATTTCCTCTGATCCTGCCGAGGTTTCCTCTGCAATTGCTGCTACATTTTGCGATTTTGCCTGCGTAGATTCCATTTCCTTCAATTGATCATCCACTAGAGTAGAAATTTCCTTTATAGATTCAGCAACATTAAGAACAGAACCAGACATCTCATCGATTACAGCCGTTGTTTGCTCCCCTTTTGTCATTTCGTTTCTTGTTTCTTCCACTTGTTTTTGCATGGCATTCACGACACCTTTTACATCACTTTGCATATCCTTGATCAAATCAGAAATGCTCTGTACGGCCTGTGAGCTTTGATCTGCCAATTTTCGCACTTCCTCGGCAACTACCGCAAAGCCTTTGCCTTCTTCCCCAGCACGTGATGCCTCAATCGATGCATTTAAAGCCAATAAATTGGTCTGTTCACTAATGTCGCCAACGAGAGAAATAACATTCTCTACTTCTTTTGCTTTCTGTTGTAAGCGATGAACGTCCTGTAAAGCAATTTCTTGATTTTCGGCTATTTGAAGAATGCCTGTGATTAGACCATTGATAATTTGATTCGATTCTTGAAGCTGTTGAACCATTGCGTTCGATTTCTGCTGAGAGTCTCCTGCCTTTTCATCCACTTGACTAGCTAGCCTTGTGGAATGATCTACAGATTGCGCCGTTTCTTGAATAGCTTCAGAGGTTTCCTCAGCACCTGAGGATATTTGACTAATCGTTTGTTCCAAAGCTTCAGAGTGTAGCTTCGAACGTGAAGCTGCCTTTTTCATGTTTTGGACAGAATCAATCGTTTCTGTTGCATGCTCATCAATATCTGTCAAAACAGACTTTAACTGAGTGACCATTTTTTGAAAAGCGATTGTCAATGCACCGATTTCGTCATCCTTTGCATCTGTTGTGTCCATTTCATGCTGCAAGTCTCCTTCTGCTACTTTAGTCGCAGCATTTTTCAATGTGACTAATGGTCGTGTAATAAAACCACCTGCTGCGAATGCTAAGATACCTGACCAAATAATACCTAATAGTAATATTCCTAACACGTACCATGATTCTGGTATCTCCACAAATTCGTTGATGAATCCTTGCAAAAAGTAGATGAATAAAGCACTTGTTGAATAAGTAATAATTGCTAATAGAGTAGTAAATATCACTAATTTAAAACGTAGACTTTTCCCGCCTTTTTTCCCCATACTGCCACACCCCTATTTATGACTATTTAACTACTACTATTTTGCAACTTTTTTACTAATTTTGCAAGATAAATTGCTAGTTCATCATAAGTTTTTTTATAGGTTGTGACATTTGAACCAAAAGGATCTGAAATATCGAGATCCTGCATCTTCTTTTCCCAGCTATTTATTTCGTCGATTAGTTCCTTTTGTTTCGCTGTATCCTTTTGGCATTTGGCCTCTTCTAAGGAGGCATATGCCTTCGTAAGCTTTTTCCAAGCTACTTCTATTTCAGGATCCACATATTCCTTTAATGTAAAAATAGAGGGAGCATGCTCCGGAAACTGTTGCTTCAAGCTATCACGATGAACGACTGTCATGGTTAATACAAGATCTGCCCAATCAAGCAATTCCGATGTTATTTGAGATGACTGGTGTTGATGCTTAATCCCTTTTTCATTTAATACTTGGATCGTTTCTGGTGATGCTGGATATCCATCTATTGCCATTAGCCCGGCAGACTTCACTTCATAATTGGAAATATCCTTAAGAATGGCTTCTGCCATCGGACTTCTACATGTATTCCCTGTACAAACAAATAATATTTTCATGTTTCACTTGATCCTCCATTGCTACAATGTCCAATCAGTTTCACTATATCATATTTTTGGAAAAGATGAGAAGTTGTTAAAATAATATGTGTAAGCCGAAACCAAACAGAATACTTCCCCCTAGGATTTCACTATATGTTCCTAATAAGTGATGGGTTCTACGACCAATTAATAAAGCAGTCCATGTTAATACTGTACTAAAAATACCGAACAAAGTAATCGCTAGGGCTGTAGCTAGTCCAGATAAACCTAAGGACAATCCGACAGAAAAACTATCCAGACTAACGGTAAATGCAAATACGAATAGCCCCAATCCACTTGGTGCGAGAATATTACTTTCCCTTTTTTGAAAGGTTTGTAAAACCATTTGAAACCCTATACCACATAATAAAAGCCCTGCCGCTAATATCGCAATCCCTTCAATTTGTGTGGAGATCATCGTACCGAGTAATAACCCGATAAATGGCATGACAATGTGAAATATGCCAACCGTTAAACCGATCGTAAAAATTCTTTTCAAACGAATTTCTTGCATACCAATTGCTAACCCTACTGAAAAGGCATCCATTCCGAGCGCAAATGCCATGAAAATAATCGATAAAACTTCTCCTACTGGTAGTATCGTCACAATTAATGTGCCCCCTTCTTCGGACATGCTTCTTTCACCTATGCATATGCGGAAAAGGGGGCGGTTATGATCGTTATTTTGTTTGGTAAAGATGGTCAGATGCTGCCTTTGACAGCCGATTCATAATAGCTTGGCCCACCCCATCTGTGGAAAAGGCCTCTGCTAAAATTAGATCAACATTCGTATGATTAAAATATCGTAGTCCATCATACAGCTTAGCGGCTATTTCTTTGTCGTTTTCCCCACAAGGAAATAGTTGATCTGCGTCTAGTTCATCCATTAATGAATCACTTGCTAAAACACCAACCTTATAATGTTTTTTTCGATAAAGATCGATCTGCTTCTGAAAAAAATCACTATCTCCATGTACGACATATAGTGGGGCATCAGGTTCATAATGATTATATTTCATCCCAGGTGATTTAGGCTGATTGTCTTGTTTTTGTATCGCATTGGTCATCCTTGCACTTGGCACGATTTTTTTAATATCCTCGAGTGTTACATTGCCTGGTCTAAGAATAATAGGAATCTCTCCAGTAGCATCGACAACGGTTGATTCTAAACCAACTCCTGTTGCACCACCTTCAATTACTCCACTAATCTTCCCTTTTAAGTCCTCCAATACATGATTGGCTTTTGTTGGACTCGGTTTTCCTGAGAGATTAGCACTTGGTGCTGCTATCGGTTTACCTGTTGCTTGAATGAACGCTCTTGCAATCGGATGGTTCGGTATACGGATCCCAACCGAATCTAATCCAGCAGTAACAAGTGGTGTAATCTCTTTGTTATTTTTTAAAATAATGGTAAAAGGACCTGGCATAAAATGATCGATGAGTTTTTGTGCAGCCTCTGGAATCTCCTGCACATATCGGCCGATTTGACTGGGTGCGTCTACATGAACAATTAGTGGATTATCAGCTGGTCTTCCTTTTGCTTGAAAGATTTTTGCTATAGCATGCTCATTCGTAGCATCTGCTCCTAAGCCATACACCGTCTCGGTCGGAAATGCTACTACTTCACCATTTAATATCGATTGAGCTGCTTCCTTTAATGATTGTTCATCTGTTTTCCACATTTTTGTTTCCATTTACTATCCCTCGATTTTCGTATGTCTAGCATTATTATGGAGGGATTTCTTAAAATGTGCAAGCCGATGGAGTTATCAACAGATTTACCCACAGAAAGGAAGGAGTTCTGTGGGTAAATCTTGTTTTATCCACAAAAATGATATTTAACATGAATATTTATCCACAATTCTTGTGAATGTTATGCACATTCAGTTCACATTTTGTGTATAACCTTCCGTTTTGTCCACATTTAGATGATCATTTATCCACCATTGTCCTTGTTTTTCAGTGGATGGACCTTGTGGAATTTGTTGATAACTCAATTGCTTTAACAATTGATCCACAGTTTCTGATCTACTTTGCACATATAATTTTTCCGCACCATAGTTATAAGTTAAATTTTCGGCTGATTGAATAATAGTTAATGGTAAGGAAAAGGGTGCACCCTTTTTCATAATAAATGCACGTAACCAATAGCTAGATTTATCCACAGGATATAGACAGAAGAAAGCAATAGGCTTTTCGTCTTGCTCCACAAAATAGCCATATTGCTTCATTCTATCATCCGTTATCCATGACATCTTATTTTCAAAAAATTGAGCAAATTCCTGATCTGTTACTGTATTAGTTGCTTGTAATTTCACTATTCTCCACCTCTATCATTTATTTACTATAATCTATGAAACAAATGATAGATTTATTCATTAGAATAGGAACTTTTTCCACTAAAAATCAAACCATTCGAGAAAGAAAAAGGTATACTTTACTTCCTCTTCATCTTCCTCTTTTTCTTCTTTTTTATCTTGCTCTTCCTTTTTCTTTTCTTCCTCATTTTCTTCCTTTTCTTCTGCTTGAACAGTAGTACCAAATGAAAAATCTAGAAAGCATAATGGCGGAAATACAACACACCACCAATTGGCACCATCACCTTCTCCAAGAGTAATAAGAATAGCTTCATACTCTCCTTCAGGGTATAAATAATCTCCATATAATTTTGTGGGAAATTTCACTTTATCACTATATTGAACCTTATAGGATTGATCAGAACCTTTCTCCTTCAATACCTTTTCAACAATCGCTTCAAGCTCTGTAGTATTGTTAGATATAAGCTTTCTCGCTTCCTCGATATCATCCATTTTTTCTACCCATTTTGTCACTTCTGCGTTCACAGCATCGCGCACAGCATGCTTCAGTGCTTGATCCTTTTCCTTATCACTATTTGCTAAAATTCTTAGACGGATCGCTTCGTCAGGAATCACCTGATAGGCTGAGGTTTCCGTGCTCGTTGTTTTTTGTGGAAAAAATCCAATAATCATAAATATAAGGACTGCAATGAATAAAAGCTTTCGCATTTTTCTTCCCCCTGTAATGATGTCTTGTTCATTAGTCACAGTGTGGGCAAATACAAAAGCTTTTAAACAATCAATCTATTAATTTTTTACTTATCCTATTAATTCTGCCATAACCATTCGATCTTTTCCGTTTATATCTTGCAATACGTTCACTTTAGCATGTTGGAACTTCGTTTTTATGATATCAGAGACGGCCATTCCTTGTTGGTAGCCAATCTCAAAGGCTAGGATCGCATCTTTATTCAGAACGAATTTCGCCTGTTGAATAATTGCTTCATATGCTGCTAAGCCATGATTAGGTGCAAATAGTGCTAAATCTGGATCAAAATTTTTCACCGTATCAGACATTAATTTTTTCTCAGTCGGATCAATATATGGTGGATTAGAAACGAGTAGATCAATTTTTTCCCCTTTCTCCATTAAGGGGGATAAAAAATCTCCTTGGTAAAATTCAATCTTTGCCTGATGATTTCTTCCATTTTGTTTGGCCACAATTAATGCTTCTGGTGATAGATCTGTAGCCAAAATTCTCGGTTTCCACTCTGCTAGCTCATGCGCTAAGGTTATCGCAATAATTCCACTTCCTGTCCCGACATCACAGATGGTTAAATCAGTTCTATTTTTCCTCCTCACTGTCTCACAAATAGCCACAATTAACTCCTCTGTTTCCGGACGAGGAATTAATACGTGTTCATTCACCGTAAAATCACGGCCATAAAACTGCTCGACACCTGTTAAATGCTGGACTGGAATCCCTGTTGTAGCATGCTGTTTAATTTTATCCATATAGGCACTAAACGCTTCTTGTGTCATGCTATCACGTAAGCTACTAATAAGGCTAGCTTTTGTCAGTCCAAGCTCATGCAGCAGTAGGATCTCGGCAACCTTAGGTTCACGGGACGCATTTTCTAAAAAAGAAGAAGCCCGACGGAGGGCTTCGTATATCGTGATGGTTGGCATATTATTCACCTATTTGCTCCATTTTCTTTGCTTGCTCTTCAATAATAAGGGCATCAATCACTTCTTCTAGCTTCCCTTCAAGAATCTGGTCAAGCTTCTGAATCGTTAGTCCGATACGGTGATCCGTCACACGATTTTGTGGGAAGTTATAGGTTCTAATACGTTCCGAGCGATCTCCTGACCCCACAGCAGACTTTCTCGTTTGATCATATTCTGCTTGTGCTTCCTGTTGGTATTTATCATAAATACGTGCACGTAATACTTTCATTGCTTTTTCTTTGTTCTTGATCTGTGATTTTTCATCCTGAATCGAGACAACGATTCCTGTTGGCATATGGGTTAATCGAACTGCCGACATCGTTGTATTAACACTTTGTCCACCTGGTCCACTAGATGCAAACGTATCTACACGAATATCCTTCTCATGGACATCGACTTCTACTTCTTCTGCTTCTGGCATTACCACAACCGTTGCAGTAGAGGTGTGGATTCTACCACCTGATTCTGTTTCTGGAACACGCTGTACACGATGAGCACCATTTTCAAATTTTAGCTTCGAATAGGCACCCTTTCCATTGATCATAAATACGATTTCTTTAAATCCCCCGACACCTGTTGTGCTTGAATCCATTACATCTATCTTCCAGCCCTCTGACTCCGCATAACGTGAGTACATGCGGTATAAATCGCCCGCAAAAAGTGCCGCTTCATCTCCACCAGCAGCTCCGCGGACCTCCATAATAACGTTCTTATCATCATTTGGATCCTTTGGTAATAGTAACACTTTTAGTTTTTCCTCAAGGTCTTCTTTTTGATCCGATAATTCTGCGATTTCCATTTTTGCCATTTCACGCATCTCATCATCTAAATCCTCTTCTAGCATGGATTTAGCATCTTCTAGCTGAGAGTTTACCTCTTTATACTCACGATAGGCGACAATGATATCCTGTAAATCTGACTGTTCTTTAGAGTATTCTCTAAGTTTTTGAGAATCATTAATCACTTCTGGGTCACTTAATAATTCATTTAATTTATCATAACGCGCCTCTAACGATTCTAATCGATCTAACACGTCCTTCACCTCTTTCTCACCTAAACAGGTGATGACTTCACTGGTACGTATATTATAGTATAGTTTTATAAAAAGCGTCAAAGCTAGTATGCATTAGAATTTTTTGCGATATTTCGGTTATATGGATGGTTCGGTACTTCGTGATGATGACGACATCGTGGCTCATATGCTTCCTTAGCCCCTACTAAAATAACAGGATCATCAAAGGATGCAGGCTTTCCGTTAATGAGACGTTGTGTTCTACTGGCAGGTGACCCACAAACAGGGCATATCGCCTGAAGCTTTGTAACAAATTCACTAATGGCTAAAAGATCCGGCATCGGCCCAAACGGCTCACCTCGAAAATCCGTGTCTAGTCCAGCCATAATTACTCGTTGGCCATTATTAGCTAATTGACTAACTACTTCCACAATTTCTTTGTCAAAAAATTGGATTTCATCTATTCCAATGACATCCATATCCTCTGTGACATCTGATAAAATTTCTGCTGCACTCTCTACCGGTTTCGCAATGATCGCTGCACCATTATGAGAGACAATTGATTCCTCGCTATAGCGATTATCTATTTTTGGTTTATATACGGCAATATTGAGATGACCATATGTAGCTCTTCTTACTCTACGGATTAGTTCCTCGGATTTACCAGAGAACATGCTCCCACATATGAGTTCAAGCCAGCCAGTATGTTTCATGATATTCATGGAAATGTGACTCCTTCCGACATTTCACTTTCTCTAGTTTCGTTTAGCATCAGTGGGAGAAGAATTCCCTTCTGATATTAGTTTAATCATTAAGTATATTCCCATACTTTTAAATTCTTGCTTCCATTTAAGCTATATTGCTGAATAGATGACACTCTATGCCAATAAAAAACAGGCAAATCGTATGAGCATTTGCCTGCTTTAATCGGATCAATATCCTGTTAGTATCCGTAGATAAATTTCTGAAAAAATAGCCATTATCCAAGGTTGTATTTTTTCTTGAAACGGTCTACACGGCCACCAACTTTGTCAGCTTTTTGTTTACCAGTGTAAAACGGGTGTGAAGCTGAACTAATTTCTACGCGAATTAATGGATAAGAGTTTCCATCTTCCCATTCGATCGTTTCATCAGAAGTCTTTGTAGATCCGCCTAGAAATTTGTAGTCAGAGCTTGTATCAAGAAATACAACTTTATGGTATTCTGGATGAAGTCCTTCTTTCATGTCTGTCCACTCCTTTTGCCCTGAATCCTTAAGAAACAGAGTTAAATTATGCGATAAGCATTTTCAATCATACAGAAGCATTATAACAGTGTCACCATTCGAATGCAAGTATAATTTTGATTTGCGCCTTACTCTACTTTCTTATTCTTGGCTGTTCCTTTTCGTCTCATTTCTTCCTCAATGGAAGCAAGAAATTCTTCATTATTTTTCGTTGAACGTAATTTACGTAAAAATCGTTCTAGGAAATCTGGTGAATCCTGCATGCTTTTACGTACTGCCCACATCATTTCTAAGTGCTGCTTCGATAATAATAGTTCTTCTTTTCTCGTACTAGAACGTAAAATATCAATGGCAGGGAAGATTCGTCGTTGGGCAAGGTTACGATCTAAATGAAGCTCCATATTACCTGTACCTTTGAATTCTTCATAGATAACATCATCCATCCGTGAGCCTGTTTCTACAAGTGCCGTTGCTAAAATCGTGAAGCTACCGCCATCCTCGATATTACGAGCAGCACCAAAGAAACGCTTAGGACGGTGGAATGCGGCAGGATCAATACCACCAGAAAGAGTTCGTCCACTTGGAGGAATCACCAGATTGTATGCTCTAGCAAGACGTGTAATACTATCCATAAGGACCACGACATCCTTTTTATGCTCCACTAACCGCATGGCACGCTCTAAAACCAATTCAGCTACTTTTATATGGTTTTCAGGAACCTCATCAAATGTCGAGCTTACCACATCAACATTATCCGCAACAGATCGCTCTATATCGGTTACTTCCTCTGGTCGCTCATCAACTAAAAGGATGATCAGCTTAGTATTTGGATGATTAACCGCAATACTATTGGCGATTTGTTTTAATAGCATCGTTTTCCCCGCTTTTGGAGGGGCAACGATTAAACCACGTTGTCCGTAACCAACAGGTGTTAATAAATCCATAATTCGTGTAGAGATTTGCTTTGTTTCTGTTTCTAGATTCATTAATCGATCTGGATATAATGGTGTCAATGCAGGGAAATGGACACGTTCTTTCGCTGCCTCAGGATCTTCCCCGTTTACGGCGTCAACATGAAGTAGGCCATAATAGCGTTCATTCTCCTTTGGCGGTCGAACTTTACCAGAAACCTTGTCACCATTTCTTAGATCAAATCTTCTAATTTGAGAGGCAGAAATATATATATCTTCAGCGCTCGGGGAATAATTAATCGGACGGAGGAAACCAAACCCTTCTGTCGGGATGATTTCTAAAATACCATCCATAAATAAATAGCCACTTTTTTCAGCTTGTGCCTTTAAGATGGCAAATATTAATTCTCTTTTTGTTAATTTTGCATAGTAGGAAACCTTAAATTCCTTTGCCTTTGCATACAATTCCTTTAATGTCATTGATTCCAATTCTGAGATCGTTACTTCACTCACAAAATCACCACACCTATATTTTTTCTAATTTATCGAAACGATTCCATCTCTTTTAGATTCATAAAATAAACACGGAAAAACATATTGAAAATAATTGCTATTATCCATAAATAAATTAGGAAACACTACCAATTGGTCGGTTGCAGTTACTATCGTATTCGTTCATCATGTTATGGAAGCTCAAAAATGGGAGCACCGAGATCATTATAAATCTCAAGAAGAGTGAAAGATGGAAGCTATTATATTTATACTTAGAAGGTATTTATGATAGCTTAAAGTAAGAATTTAATTGTAAGAATTTAATTCTGTCTATATAGTACCTTTTTCTTTCGAGATATTCAACTATTTTTTTAAGAAATCGAATTTCCCTCATTTTTTACACATTTAAAAAAAGGAAAAAGAGACAAGTTATTGCCTCTTTTCTTATATCATATATAAATTTAGTAGATGTCTAACTCCGATTAGTCTGCGCTTTTCTTACACATTAGGAATTTTGAAATTGTTTTACTTCTTGTTCTGTCATATTCTCTCGCCAAATATTCGCACCTAATTGTCTAAGCTTATCCGTGATGTTCGCATAACCTCTATCGATATGCTCTACACCTGTAATCTCTGTAACCCCATTTGCCATTAATCCTGCCACAATAAGTGAGGCTCCTGCTCGTAAATCACTTGCTTTGACTTTTGCCCCTTCTAGTTCCACAGATCCTGTTATAATAGCAGAGCTACCCTCGACTTTAATTTGGGCATTCATTCTTCTCAACTCGTCAATATGTTTAAATCGAGCAGAATAAATGGTATCTGTGACAACGCTCGTCCCTTCTGACCTCGTAAGAAGTGCTGTTAATGGCTGCTGTAGGTCTGTCGGAAACCCTGGGTGGACAAGTGTTTTAATATCCACACTATTTAGTTTACTTCCTCTATGAACAAGTAATTGTTCCTCCCCTTCTTCGATAGGAACACCCATTTCTCTCAATTTCGCTAACAGTGGCTCTAAGTGCTGAGGGATCACATTGTCAATTAATACCTCTTCTCCTTGAGCAGCAGCCATGATCGTATAAGTTCCTGCTTCAATTCGATCCGGAATAATCGTATGCATACAGCCTTTTAATGTTTCTACACCTTCAATTCGAATAACGTCTGTTCCCGCACCCTTGATTCTAGCACCCATGCTTGTGAGCAATGTGGCCACATCAATAATTTCTGGTTCTCTTGCTGCATTTTCGATAATCGTTTTGCCTTTCGCTTTTACTGCAGCTAGCATGATATTAATGGTCGCCCCAACACTCACTACATCTAAGTAAATACGTGCTCCTTTAAGCTCGTTTGCACGTAAATAAATTGCACCTTGTTCATTTGTTACCGTTGCGCCTAAAGCCTCAAAGCCTTTTATATGCTGATCTATCGGTCTTGGCCCGAGGTAACAGCCTCCCGGTAAACCGATCACCGCCTCCTTAAAGCGACCGAGCATGGCACCCATGAAGTAATAGGATGCCCTAAGCTTTTTTACACGGCCATTAGGTAAGGGCATTGCCGTCATATTGCTTGGGTCAATATGTAAAGTATGTTCATGCTTTTCCACTGTTCCGCCAATTTCTTCTAATAGGTAGCTTAATGTCTCTACATCAGAAATCTCTGGAAGACCCTCTATTATTACTTTTGAGTCCGCAAGAATAGCTGCTGGCAAGAGTGCCACAGCACTATTTTTTGCGCCACTTATCCGCACTTCTCCATTAAGCAGGTGTCCACCTTCTACTAGTAGTTTCTGCATTCCTATTCCCTCTCTTTCAAGGTAATTACTAGCTATTTATCGCATCACTATTATTTACTATTTTTAGTGTGTTCCTTTTTACCAAATTCATGCAAAATATTGATAGAAAACTCCATGACTGCTATACCTTTAGAAAGTGGTAATTTTACATACGCACTTTCATAAATGATAAAAAACCAATCGACTTCCATTATAACGTAATTTGGATATTTTTACACTAAGCAGGATTATTTTTCTTGTAATTGTTCGAGGATAAAACGATTAGAGGTAGGAGATTACAATAAAAAACTGCCCTTTTCAAAAAAGAGCAGTTAGATCTTATTTATGCTTTATTAGAAGAACCGAATTCGCGCATTTTACCGATTACTGTATCTTTGATTGCATCTCGGCTTGGTCCTAAGTATTTACGAGGGTCAATCATTTCTGGATTAGCCTCTAATACTTCACGAACTACTTTTGTTTGTTGAATTTGGTTTTCTGTATTTACATTAATTTTAGAAGTACCAAATGAAATTGCCTTTTGGATATCTGCAACAGGAATTCCTGTTCCACCATGAAGAACTAGTGGTACACCTGCAACGGTATTAATTTCTTCCATTTCTTTAAAGCCTAAGTTTGGCTCGCCTTGATAAGGACCGTGAACGGAACCTAATGCTGGTGCAAGACAGTCAACACCTGTACGTTCTACAAGCTCTTTACACTCGTTTGTATCTGCGTACATAATTCCACCTTGTACACCATCTTCATTACCACCAACTGTTCCAAGCTCTGCTTCAACAGATACACCATGGAAATGAGCAAGCTCCACTACTTTGGAAGTTACTGCAATGTTCTCTTCGAATGGATCATGAGATGCATCGATCATTACAGAAGTAAAGCCTGCATGGATAGCTTTTGCACATACCTCGAAGCTAGAACCGTGATCTAAATGGATTGCAACAGGAACTGTTGTACCTTGTGCTTCCATTGTTGCTTTCACCATTGCCACAACTACATTGAATCCACCCATATATTTTCCAGCGCCTTCAGATACACCTAAGATCACTGGGGATTTTTCTTCTTCTGCAGCCTGCAAGATAGCTTGTACATACTCTAGGTTGTTAATATTGAACTGACCTACAGCATAGCGTTGTTTGTTAGCAGTTTCTAGCATTTCTTTCATTGAAACTAATGGCATTGTTTTGCTCCTCCTTTAAAATATGTATAGATATAAGCATTGCTTTTACAACCGATCTTGTTACTGATAGATTGTGTCCATTAATAGAATACCAATTCCTTTAAGAAGGTGCAACAACGTAAGCCGTGGAAAACGGTTACTTGATAAAAAAATATCAATTCTACTGCATAATAAGGATTAATTACCAATTATTTCATTAACTAGTATCCGTATATCATTTAATTGAAATGGTTTGCCAATTGTTTTTCTAACAGAGGAATATTTTTTCATTTTACCTTCCGCTCGTTCAGGTAATCCACTCATGACTACAGTCGGAATGGCAAATCCATCCTCCTCTAACAGCTGGACAAGTGCTTCCCCATCAATGATTGGAAGCTTATAATCTAACATAATAAGGTCAGGGCTATCCTGTTTAATTTTATCAAGTGCTTCTTGACCATTCATGGCCTGCTCCACACGATACCCTTCATGAGATATAACCTCTTCTAATAACATTCGTATCCCAATTTGGTCATCTACTACTAAGACTGTTTTTTCCATATCATGCAACTCCTTTTCTCTGCTACCATAGAAAAACTTAGCTTATCACTATGTTCTTTTTTCGTCATCCACAGAATAATTTTCAAAAGATTATATCCTTTAAAATATTTCGATATAAGAAATAAAAATCCTGCAATATTTTGAAATGTTTTTTTATCTGAACGGAACGAATTTTGTCGAAGTTAGGAGAATGTTGATTAGTGGCTTGGGCAAAAGTAAATATAGTAAGCAAAAAACGAACGATCTAATTAGAATCGTTCGTTTTATTAATAATTTCTATGAAGAATTATTTTACTGTTGCTCCTATGAATCCTTTAAATAATGATTGTGGTTTTGTTGGTCTAGATTTGAATTCTGGATGAAATTGGGAGGCAATAAACCAAGGATGGTCTGTTATCTCAATAGTTTCGACCAATCTTTCGTCAGGGCTTGTACCAGAAAAGACAAAACCATTTGCCTCCATATCCTCCCGATATTGATTATTAAATTCGAATCGATGACGGTGACGCTCGTATACCACATCTTCATTGTCATATACTTCTTTCGTTTTTGTGCCATCCTTTAATCGACAAGGGTATAAGCCTAATCTTAGCGTACCACCCATTTCCGATATTTCTTTTTGTTCAGGGAGTAGATCAATAATCGGGTACGGTGTCTGTGGATCAATCTCTGCTGAATTCGCCCCTTCTAGCCCTAATACATTTCGAGCAAATTCTACTGTTGCAAGTTGCATACCAAGGCAAATTCCAAGGAATGGTATACGGTTTTCTCTTGCATATCGAATCGCTTCAATCTTTCCTTCAATGCCTCGATCACCAAATCCACCTGGAACTAGAATTCCATCCACATCTGCTAGTTGTGTTTCGATGTTTTCACGATCTAATTCTTCCGAGTTTATCCATTTCACCTCTACATCCGCATCATGAGCAAATCCGGCATGCTTTAATGCCTCTACTACAGAGATATAGGCATCTGGCAGTTCTACATACTTACCAACTAAACCAATTGTAACTTTCTTTGTTAAATTTAAAACCCGATCAATTAATTGCTGCCATTCCGTCATATCTGCAGGAGCACAATCTAATCCAAAGTGGTCACAAGTAATTTGGTCTAATTTTTGTTCCTGCATTGCTAATGGTACATGATAGAGGGTATCTGCATCACCTGACTCAATAACCGCTTTTTCATTAATGTCACAAAATAATGCAATCTTTTCTTTCATTTCTTGACTAATTTCTCTTTCTGTACGTAAAACAATCACATCTGGCTGAATCCCTAGTGATCGTAATTCTTTTACGCTATGCTGTGTTGGCTTTGTTTTCAATTCCCCTGCCGCTTGAATGTAAGGAACTAGGGTACAATGAATATACATGACATTTTCGCGACCAATATTGCTTTTTATTTGGCGAATCGCTTCAATAAATGGAAGGGATTCAATGTCTCCAACCGTACCACCGATCTCGGTGATGACAATATCTGCATTTGTTTGTTTTCCGGCCTGAAATACTTTATCTTTTATTTCATTCGTAATGTGTGGGATAACCTGTACTGTTCCACCTAAATAGTCACCTTGACGTTCCTTTTTAATCACCGTTGAGTAAATTTTTCCTGTCGTAATATTGCTATACTGGTTGAGATTAATATCAATAAACCGCTCATAATGGCCAAGGTCTAGATCTGTTTCTGCCCCATCATCTGTAACAAAAACCTCTCCATGTTGATATGGACTCATTGTTCCTGGGTCCACGTTGATATATGGGTCAAATTTTTGAATCGTTACTTTTAATCCTCTATTTTTTAATAAACGCCCTAAGGATGCTGCTGTAATTCCTTTTCCAATGGAAGAAACAACACCACCAGTTACAAAGATGTATTTTGTCACACTTATCCCTCTTTCTTGTATTTATTAAGCTTGTGGGAGGAAGAAAGCCACCAATGATGGAAGTCTCTTCTTATTCATTCCCACTTTTTTTAATGAAACTCTCTCCGTCTTCGGAAAGAAGTACCTGAGCTATATATTGGAACTCTCAAGCTATTTTTAATTAGAAAAACTCGCATTCGCTCGTCCTTTGGCGAATGCCTAGTTTTGCTTATACTTGGTACCTTAAAATTTCAGCTACGTCGAAACGCTACTGTGTAGAATTTTATACTTTCCTAACGTAAAATAAAAAAGCGCTCCCCTATCTACCAGGGGAACGCTATATATTATCCATTAATTTATGGAGCCCAAGTAAAATTGTACTCAGATAGCGGTAGAAAGTCAAGTAAGTTTTAGGCTATTTTTCTTCATCTTCATCAAAATCATCGTCTTCTAAATCGTCTATTTCATCTTCTATCTCGTCATCTTCATCGAAATCAAAGTCATCATCTTCCAATGTATCTTCAATGTCGAAATCTTCTTCCTCTTGGAAATCCTCTAGATCGACATCACCGATGTTACTATCATCTTCACTTAAGTCTTCATCAAGTTCTGTTTCTTCGATCTTCGCTTTCTTTTTCGTTACTTTTTTCTTCTTTTTCTTCTTCGGTGTTTGGGTAATATCTTCATCTATTTCTTCTACTGGATACCACTTTTTCAATCCCCAAAGATTAGAGCCTTTTGTCATAAACCGACCATCAATATTTAAATCTGTATAGAATTGGGAGAGCCTTTCATCTTTTTCTTCCTCTTTAAAGCCCTTCAGTTCTGCCACTTTATCAAATAATTCTCGGAAATCCATTGCTTTATTTCCATCTTCTAGTAATTCTGTCGCAACATCGATCATTGCCATTTCATCTATTTTTTCTTCTGTTAAATTCTGCAAACTCACGATTTAGCACTCCTTTATCGTAAAATCTATGTAAACAAATGTTTTCGTTCAACGTCACTACTACCATCATATTATATGGTTTTGCCTAATGAAATGCAACAATCTTTCACAAGTGTATGCTATGAATTAATGAAAGAGATTAATCCTTGTACTTTTTCCTCCGTTAAATCTCCTGAATTATCAAAAATATGGATATCGTCTTGCGGAATATCCCAATTAATTGTTGGAACAAAATCCACTCGTGTTTCATAGGAATCCCAATTGTCAAGCTTCCAGGTATCTCTTACTGTTCCACGCTCTTCAATGCGTTTTCGCTGCTGTTCGATATCGTCAAGAGTGACGACAACTACCTTCACCTCTACCTCTTTATTTGTTTTTCCACTAGCTGCAATAACATCTTCAATCCATTGTTTATTTTTCAATTCAGCTGTAAATGGAGAAATCATGAAAACATTTTGTCCAACCCGAAGATTTTCTATACAGATATCCTTGGTTGTATCATATTCTAAATCACGTAAATTTTTTTTATAAAAATCTGAGTCACGATCATTTGGATCTAAATCATTCATTTCAAGAAAACGTTCAACAAAACGTCCCCCTACTGTATCGCGATCAAGAAATGCACAAGGTATGGTTTCCGCAATTTTTTCTGCCACGGTTGTTTTCCCTGTTCCTGCGACCCCTACAAAGAATACTAGCTTTTGCATCTTCTCACCTCATTAAGTAATTTCACGTTTATTCTTCACACCTTCTAATGTTAACCGATTCAATCGAAAAACGCACGTGCTTTTATAATGGAATTTTATCATAGTTTTCTTTAATATTGGGTAATGTAAAGATTAAGCTTTGAAAAGAGGGATATTCATGATTTACTTAACCATAGTTGGATGTATAGTGCTTTTTATTTTTTTATTATACATTGATTACATCCTCGGTAAAATGTTATCAGCAAGGAATAATCATAGCATGAAATGGAACACCTCTTCTGATGATGTTACATTTTTTGATTCAGGGCAAGATCTCTTTGAAAAAATGTTAAAGGATATAGAAAATGCCAAAACTTCGATTGATGTGCAATTTTTTATTATTCGTAATGACCAGATTAGTAACAGATTTTACAGCTTACTTGCTCAAAAACATGCAGAAGGTGTGGAGGTTAGAATGCTGGCAGATTGGGTAGGAAGCTTTCGTTACCGTAAGAAATGGATAAAAAATCGATTCCCTTTTTTCAAGATGAACCATCCACGGCCGCCATTTTTTTATCACCTTCAACAGAGAAACCATCGAAAGCTATTAATTATCGATCAAAAGATTGGTTATCTAGGAGGATTCAACCTTGGTGAAGAGTATTTAGGAAATGATTTAAAGCTCGGTAAGTGGAAGGATTATCATATTCGTCTCACGGGTGAAATTGCTCGAGTATTCAGTCAAATTTTTACTACGGATTGGAACAAGGCGAGTCTTTCCTATGACCGATCATTTGGTGAGAAGGAAGCTAAGGCAGAGGATGTTAACATTTGTGTCATGACATCAGAAGCAAATTCCCTTGAAAAAAGTATCCTCTCGATGCTTTCCAGTGCTAAACGTTCTATTGAAATTGGCTCTCCTTATTTTATCCCAACAAAACCTGTGCTTCAGGCGCTAGTGGATGCAAGAAAACGTGGAGTAAAGATTACGATCCTTCTACCTGAAAAAGGAGACCATCCTATTACAAAGGCCGGTGCCATGCCTTATTTAAAAAAAATGCAAGAGATTGGTGTAGATACTTATTTATATATGGATGGTTTTTTTCACGGAAAGGTTTTGTTTATTGATGAGGAGATCTGTGATTTTGGCACAGGAAATTTTGATCAACGAAGCCTTCTTCTCAACGAAGAAATCAATGTCATCGTAAAAAAGGATCACCCCCTTTATCAGGATGCCAGAGCATGCTTTACCCATGACTTGAATACAAGCAAAAAATTAACCTTAACATGGATTAAACATCAACCATTGTGGATGAAGCTGTTAACGGTTATCAGTGTGCCACTTCGGAGATTTTTGTAGTATAACTTGTCACCACATTATGAAAGAGGAACAAACCAGTCAACACTGATTTATTCCTCTTTTTCTATTACATGCTCTCTGGTGCATGAACTCCTATCAGGCGTAAGCCATTTGCTAGGGTGATTTTTACGGCTTCCATTAAAGCTAAGCGTGCTTTTGTTGCTTCGATATCGTCTTCGTTAATGACTTTCTCTGCATTATAGAAGCTGTGAAGGGCAGATGCTAGGTCAAAAATATATTGTGTTACACGGTGTGGCGTTCGATTACTTGCTGCATCTGCAACCACTTGGGTGAAATCGCCTAATTGCTTTAAGAGATCCTCTGCTTTTTCTGATTGAAGCAGGCTTGCATCATAGTCAGTAGGTTGTATCCCTTTTTCTGCTGCTTGCTTTAACATGGTACAAATTCGCGCATGGGCATATTGAACATAGTAAACAGGATTATCATTGGACTGGGATTTTGCTAAATCCATATCAAAATCTAGGTGAGAGTCAGCAGAGCGCATGACAAAGAAATAACGCATAGCATCAATGCCTACCTCGTCCATTAGTTCCCGTAAAGTGACTGCTTTTCCTGTTCGTTTACTCATTTTTATTTTTTCGCCATTTTCAAAGAGATTTACCATTTGAATGATTTCAACCTCTAAAGTATCCGCATTATAGCCAAGTGCTTGGATCGCTGCACGCATACGTGGGATATAACCATGATGATCCGCTCCCCAAACATTGATTAGTTTATCAAAGCCACGATCCAGCTTGTTTTTATGGTAAGCAATATCTGGTGATAGATAGGTATAGGAACCATCCTGTTTTACTAAAACACGATCCTTATCATCACCAAAGTCTGTCGTACGGAACCATGTTGCTCCATCCTTTTCAAAAATATATCCTTTTTCGCGGAGAAGATCAATTGCAGGTACTATACGATCTTCTTGATAGAGAGAGGTTTCTGAGAACCAGTTGTCAAAGGTTACGCGAAATTGCTCTAAATCCTTTGCGAGCTTTTCTAGTTCAAATTCCAAACCGTATTTTCTAAAAAAACGATCCTGCTCTTCCGCTGGTTGACTCAAAAGCTCTTCACCATATTCTTTGGCAAGACTTTCTCCAATTCCGATAATATCAGCTCCATGATACCCGTCCTCCGGCATAGGATAGTCCTTACCTAATGCTTGCATATAACGAGCCTTAACAGATAGTGCTAAGTTATTAATTTGATTTCCTGCATCGTTAATATAGTATTCTCTTGAGACGTCATAGCCTGCTTTATCTAAAATATTGCATAAAGCATCCCCAACGGAAGCACCACGAGCGTGACCCAAATGCAGGTCTCCTGTAGGATTCGCTGAAACAAATTCTACCTGGATTTTCTCACCCTTGCCTACATTTGTTTTTCCATATTGCTCCCCTTGCTCTAAGATGGTAGGAATTAAATTCGTTAGATATTGATTATCCATGAAAAAGTTAATAAAACCAGGACCAGCTATTTCTACCTTTTTGATCGATCCTTTTGTTTGATCTAGCTTCTGTACTATCTCTTCGGCAATTTGACGTGGAGCTTTTTTGGCAATTCGCGCTAATTGCATAGCCATGTTCGTTGCATAATCTCCGTGCGCTTTATCCTTAGGTTGTTCTAGCACAATGGCAGGTATTTCCTCTTCTTTTGCTAAGCCTGCCGATAAGACTGCTTGTTTTATCGCCATCTTTAAGTTATCTTGCATCTCTTGCATTATATTCATACTAATACCTCCATTTTAACGATTGTCTTCCTGGCTGAATTGAATGGTTAACCGATGTCTTCTGGGGTCTGCTCCATTTAAGCTTGTTGTATAGCTAATAAAAAGCTTTCCATTTCTTTTCTTCTCTAGTTGTTGATATTGAATTTGCTCTGTCATTGTTTCCATATGCATTGTTCCAAACTGGTGTCTGTAAACATTTTCTGTTCGTTGCTTTTCTGTGAATTTTTGATGCATGGAAACAGCGCCAGACCTCTTCACACTTACTTTATCAGGTTGTATGGTAATGAATGAATCTGTCCGTTCGTTATATTCATTCTGTTCACTAAAGGTCAGCACAGTCATCTGGTTTTTCTCCATTAGCAGACCTTTCTCTTCTGTTACGGTAATTTCTTTATTATCGTCATCTATTATTTCCATGGTCATTGTTATGGAAACTGGAGTTTTGTTCATTAATCTTCTCATTCCTTATTGATCAAGTGCATTTAATGCTTGTAATGGTAGCTTCGCATAAAAATAATCGTCCCGTTCATAGATAAAACGTTGATAGGATTGCTTGAGTAAATGCTTATCCTTTCGTGCCATACCTAAATAATATTGTTGAAATGGCGTCAGCTCGTTAAATTCCTCTAATATGGATATACATTCCTCGACATTACCATTTGCTAATGCAATATGAGCTTGCTCTGCTTTATTCTCTGTCACGAGCCCTTCCGTTTTTCGATAATAGGCAGAAATAAATGGAATAGTGTAATTGGTCAGTCCATAAACAGCACGTGCATTGGCGGTCTTCTTTGCTAGCTCTAAAGCGAAATGGGCATGTTGTATCGCTTGTTCATAGCTTTCAAACAGGTATCCTTGTGCAAGCATATTATGAATATCGATTTTTTTGTAGTCATTATTCGTATTGGCAAGCAATCGATAGCCATATTTCCGTGAAAGGATTAATTCATTTCGTTTCCAATGATAGATAAATAACGTCTCATCCAAACGATGCTCGAGCAATTCTCTTAATAAAGGATCCATCAGACGATCCAGTCCTATCTTAATACGATCATTATATAAACCAATTTTGCCATATTGATGCATGTCAAAATAACAGTAAATATGTAATAAGTCTTTTAAAATAGGAAAAATGTCATCATCTGCTTCCGCTTCGATTCGATTAATCTCTTTAATCGATTGCCTTATCATTTTTGGTTTGACTTGTTTATTGGATAAATTCTTCCGATCGTACATTAACTGGTAAGCCAGTGCTGCCGTTCGATTTTTTTTATGAATAGAGGTTCGATTTTTTGCTATTACGTCATGTAGCTCCTCTAGCAAACCGACTGCATATAGATATTCCATGGCAACTCGTTGATTATGATCACTTTTACAATGCAGACAAATCAATCGCATATTATCTATTTCATTAGGGTATCCCTTTAATTGTTGATAAATAACATAAATCGGCAATTCATTGTCACTTTCTAAGAAGTGATTTACTATATGATTGTCATGTTCGTGTTCTGTCATCGTGATTTATCCCCTATTTTTCTATTCCTTTACTGACATTTTATCATAATTAACCTAGAAAGTAACTGCCGGTTATTTTACCCAGCCCAAAAGAATTTCCCGAATGAATTTGCTTGCTGCGATTGCTGTTTTTTCTGTCGGATCATATACTGGAGCAACCTCCACCAGATCTGCACCTACAATAGAAACCCCGGATTTTGCAATTAGATGGATAGCCTCCAATAATTCCTTTGAAGTAATCCCGCCTGCTTCAGCAGTCCCTGTACCAGGCGCATAGGCCGGATCTAATACATCGATATCAATTGTGACATATATCGGGCGATGAAGCAGTGTCGGTAATACTTTTCTTAGTGGTTCTACTACTTCAAATTTTGCCATATACATGCCGCTTTCCTTTGCGTATTGAAATTCTTCTCGCATGCCTGATCGAATCCCAAATGAATAAACATTCTCTGCACCAAATTTTTCACAAACTTTTCGAATCGGAGTTGAGTGAGACAATTCTTCTCCTTCATATTCGATCCGCAAATCAGCATGGGCATCAATATGAATGACAGCAAGATCTGGATATTTTTCAAACATTGCTTCAAGGATTGGCCAGCTCACTAAATGCTCACCACCTAATCCAAGCGGAAATTTTCCTTTTGCCAAAATTTTGCGGACATAGGCTTTTATCATTTCTAGACTGCGCTCAGCATTTCCAAACGGAAGTGGGATATCCCCTGCATCGAAATAGTTCACTTCTTCTAAATGACGATCTAAATAAGGGCTATATTCTTCTAAGCCAATTGATGCTTCTCTGATGCGATTGGGACCAAAGCGCGAACCCGGACGAAAGCTTACTGTCCAGTCCATCGGCATTCCATATAAAATAACATCTGCCTTCTCATGGTTTTGTCGTGATAGTATAAATACCTTTCCAGAATAGGCTTCATCAAAACGCATACCTTTCACCCCCTATTTATCTGTTAAATCTTTTACAAATTTCGGTAGGACAAAGCTTGCAAAGTGAAGGTCCTTTGTGTAATATTTCGTCTCTATGTCAAAGAAGCGTTCTTCCTTAACCTTTAAGGGATCATGGATTTTGCTTCCTAATGTAAAGGTCCATAGACCACTAGGATATGTCGGAATATTGGCAGTATATAGTCTAGTTACAGGGAATATCTCCGCTACATCCTGAAATACCTGGCGAATTAAATCAGAT
Source organism: Gracilibacillus sp. JCM 18860 (assembly GCF_055395245.1). Taxonomy (NCBI): domain Bacteria; kingdom Bacillati; phylum Bacillota; class Bacilli; order Caryophanales; family Bacillaceae; genus Gracilibacillus; species Gracilibacillus sp. JCM 18860. The sequence goes on along the minus strand of NZ_AP043868.1, from coordinate 3,174,037 downwards.
TTGAACCAAGGATTATCTGTTTGTGCAACAAAGAGTCCGTCATCTTTTAATGCATTAGCAATTCCAGCATAAAAGCCTTTTGTAAAAAGATTAACAGCAGGGCCAACTGGTTCTGTTGAATCCACCATAATAACGTCATACGCTTTTTTGCTTTCGGCAATATGAACAAAACCATCTGCTACACGCACCTCCACTCGAGGATCAGATAACTTTCCAGCAATAGTCGGTAAATATTTCTTTGAATATTCCATTACTTTCCCATCAATATCAACCAATACGGCTTTTTCCACGGACGGATGTTTGAGAATCTCGCGGATCACTCCACCATCTCCTCCTCCAACTACCAATACCTTTTTAGGATTAGGGTGGGTAAATAGAGGGACATGTGCGACCATCTCATGGTATACAAATTCATCCTTTTCGGTAGTCATGACCATATCATCTAAAAGGAGCATATTCCCCCATTCCGCCGTTTCAACCATATCTAACTTCTGGAAATCGGTTTGCTCTGTATGATGTGTTCGATTAACCTTCGCAGTGATTCCAAAGTTTTCTGTTTGTTTTTCCGTAAACCATAATCCCATTCATCATCTTCTCCTATCTATATTCAAACAACCATCTATTAGTTAGATTAAACAATACTATTTTAGAGATTTTTTCTAAAAAATCAAGTTTTTCTTGTCTCTTTATGTTTATTATTTTTAGAAATTTCCCATAATACCAAATATAAGCTTATTGAAGGAGGGGACACCTATGCGCAGAAGGAGAAGAAGAAGGAAAAAAAGATGGCTAAAATGGGGCTTCTTTATGTTTTTAGTCGGGGCTTCTTCCTTTGTTTTCTTAATCGGGGCAAGCTTTATACTAGGTCCTCCTTCACTTGAACGTGCGGAAAACACCATCTATTATAGCTCAGATCAAGAAGTAATCGGGGAGGAATACGGATCTGAAAAGAGGTATTGGGTGGACTTGGACGAAATTGATGACAAGTTAGAAAAAGCCATTGTTTGGACAGAGGATCAGCATTTTTATGATCATCTTGGCTTTGACTTTAAGAGACTTGCGGGAGCTATTGTTAAGGATATCCAGACAATGTCGTTAAAAGAAGGGGCAAGTACGATCACCCAGCAATATGCTCGAAATCTCTTCCTATCACATGAAAAAACCTGGAAACGTAAGCTATATGAAGCTTTTTACACTATTAGGTTAGAAATGTTCTATGATAAAGATGAGCTTTTAGAAGGTTATTTAAATACGATTTATTATGGACATGGCGCCTATGGGATTGAGGCTGCTAGTAAATATTATTTTAACAAGTCAGCAAAGGATTTAAGCTGGGCAGAAGCTACTTTGCTTGCAGGTATACCTAAGGGGCCGTCCATCTATTCTCCCTTTCATGATTTAGAAAATGCCAAACAAAGACAAGCCTTTATTTTAGAAAATTTACTGGAGAATGATGTGATCGATCAAGCAACATATGATGCGGCAATAAACGAAAAATTAAATTTTTCCGATGACCGTATGATTGTAAAAAACAGTATTGCTCCTTATTTTCAGGATATTGTGGTCGAGGAACTGAAATCATTGCTCGATTTAAATATGGAAGAGATTCGTTCTGGTGGCTATAAGGTTTATACAACATTGGAGACAGACCAGCAGCTAGCTTTGCAAACAGCCAGTGAATCTGTTCTCAACAATGGAGAAATCCAAGTAGGTGCTGTCGCAATGGACCCTGATACTGGTGGGATAACTGCACTTGTAGGGGGTCAAAATTATGAAGCATCCTCCTTTAATCGGGCAGTTCAGGCAAAACGTATGCCAGGCTCCTCTTTTAAACCATTTCTCTATTATGCCGCTTTGGAAAATGGCATGACAGCTGCGACGACGATGATGAGTAAGCCGACAACCTTTGCTCTAGAAAATGGTCAAAGCTATCAGCCAAGCAATTTTAATAACTATTATGCAAATGCTCCGATTACGATGGCGCAGGCAGTTGCCTTATCTGATAATATTTTTGCGGTTAAGACAAATCTGTATGTGACACCTGAACGATTCGCGCGGATTGCAAAGGAAAAGTTCGCCATCGAAAGTCCACTTGAACCTGTTGCTTCGCTTGCTCTTGGTACAGAGGTTGTCAGTGTAAAGGAAATGGTAACAGGCTATAGTATTATTGCAAATGGTGGTAAAAAAGTGAATTCTCATGTGATCGAAAAAGTAACAGATTCACAAGGAAATGTAATTTATCAGTACGAAGAGCCCAAGGAAGAAGCTGGAGGTTTTCCGTTTTTCTCGAAAAAAGAGACAAATCAACTGCTGAAGCCTGCTCTTACTTATATTTTGACCGATATGATGAAGGGAATGTTTGACCAGGAGCTCAATGGCTATATGAGTGTAACAGGTGCCTCAATAGCAGACCAACTAACACACGATTATGCTGGTAAATCGGGAACAACGGAATCAGATAGCTGGATGGTCGGCTTTAGCCCTGAATTAGTAGCTGGTGTCTGGATTGGCTATGACGATAATCGCTCGATTGAAAAGGTTTCTGAGGAGCATTTCTCCAAGGAAATTTGGGCTAATTTTATGGAGAAAGCTCATGAGAGCATCCCAGTAACAGAAAGCAAGCCACCTGAAAACATTATCGAAGTCCCGATCGACCTTAATACTGGTTTACTAGCAACAGATGAGTGTGGAGAAGCATATACGATGCCTTTTATCAAAGGAACCCAACCATCTCAATACTGTACTTCCCATTTGGAAGAAATCAATGAAGAAAATTCAGAGGAACTAAAGGAAATCACCGAGGACGATCCATTTTTAGAGGATTGGTGGGATTGGCTCTGGTTTGGCGATAATTCGACTGTAACAGAATAGTGACGGAGACCGTTTGGCGTCGAGGCTTGCATTAGAAATAGCTTATTAACTCCATTTGAGAGGCATTTCTGGCAAGAAGTGAGTTTTATAGAGGGGATAAACTTCATTTCGCTGAGTTTCTTCGTTTGAAATGCGCTTTATAAAGCTTATAAACTCCATTTCGCTGGTTTTCTTCGTTTGAAATGCGCTTTATAAAGCTTATAAACCCCATTTCGCTGGGATACTCCGTTTAAATTGCGCTTTATAAAGCTTATAAACTCCATTTTGCTGGTTTTCTTCGTTTGAAATGCGCTTTATAAAGCTTATAAACTCCATTTCGCTGGATTCCTCGTTTGAAATGCACTTTATAAAGGATATAACTCCATTTTGCTGGGATGGGATTCTTCAGTGATCGGGATCTTTTAGTTAAGAGCGTCCAAGTAGAAGTGGATGCTTATTTATTCAGTCATGAAAAAAGGCCAGGCGAATGCCCGGCCCTTTTCCAGTCCTAGTAACGAAGAGTTACCATGTGTGTATTATTTTAATCAATAACGCTTGCTTTGGACAAGTATAATATAGAAAGTTCAGAAATTGTTCACAAAGTGTTCATTATTTTGGTAAAACCTGTTTTAATTCTTCTGGAGATCGTTCCCACATTTCTGGCTTATAATCACGTAAAAAATCAGCCAAGAGCTTGAGGGATTTTTCATCCATATGTTCCACAATATAATGCCCCTTCATTGATTTATCCATATGATTTACATGTTCTGGCATAGACTTATAGGCGCGCTTTATCGATCGATCGACACGAATTTCACTACCTGCTACCCCATGATAATACGGTCCTTCTTCTCCTCTTTCAACCGTGACCCATACGATCCAATATAATTTCCCATTTGGAACTTCCTCTTTATTAGGGATAAATTTCACCCTTCTTTCTACCTCACTTCTTGCGTGCATTGCCCCCATATCCACAAATGCTCTGTCTTCATTTGGATCGATGATGACAGGAGAAATATTTTCTAAGCTTATCGAACCAACTCCATACCCACCATGACCGTCTGTAGAATCATCCTTCATGATAGTGAATTGATTAGATTTCTTCTTATTATTAGAATTTTTTTGATCACTCATCTATCGTAAACCTCCTAGCCTAAATCCATTTACTGTTATTGTAGCATTTTGTTTCGCTGATTTCACATTTACGCTACAATAATAAGTATGTTTATATCTTGATCAAGGAGTGATGACATATGCCATACGTAACGATACAAATGCTAGAAGGTAGAACAGATGAGCAAAGAAAAGCCTTAATTGAAAAAGTAACTGATGCCGTTGTAGAAACAACAGGTGCCAATCGAGAAAAAGTTGTTGTATTTGTCGAGGATATTGACAAACGGAATTATGGAGTTGGTGGAAAACGATTAGTGGATTGAAGCTTTGATCACACTAGTTAAAAGGATGTGATGGATTGATGCCATTCTCTTTATTTACTTTTATTGGCGGTTCTCATGGAACCATGGTCTACTTAATAATTACCTTTGTTTTAGTTTTGCTATTGATTGCTTTTATGATATCCAAAATATTCAGACAAAAATTGTCTAATAAGCAATTAGATCGCATCGAAGAAAAATTAGATACCTTACTGAAGGAAAAAGACCGCTACAATAATCCGTAGCGGTCAGCTTTTGCTAATGCTTGATCTTTTCGATAAATTCCCATGCTTCCTTCATATCTTCCTTTGTATAATTGGATTTTTTCTTCACTTCTTGTACTTTTCTCTCCGTATCTGCTTTATCTAAATCATCAAAATAAAGCATGGTGGCGACAAGCTCCAAAAAACGAGAGCTTTTTTCATTCATATCATTGACAATGGCCTCGAGGTTTGACAAATCTACAGGAGAATGCTCCAAAAAATTCTCCCCCTCCTCCGTTACCTGATAACGATATTGGTAATAATTGCTTTTCGACTCTTTTACTTCTGAGACAAAGCCTAAGTTAGTCAATTCCTCCATCCTTAACGACAATTCCTCCGAATATGGGCCATAAAAATGAAAAGTGTACTTTTCTTCAAAAGGATACCCTAGCTTTTTCATGATATAAATAATTTTTTGTAGCTTTTTTCTACCAACGATCCCTGCAGATGATGCAATCACCTTTACGAGTTTTGCATGATTATCTAACAATGATAACACCCCTATTTCTATTATTCCGAATGATGTAGTAATGCAAGTATTCTCTTTTTCTCTTGGCTATCGTCTGGGAGCTGTAAAATCACGTCCCGAGGATAGTACAGCTTATGGTCCGTTCTTTTCTTACCTGAAATCGCCTCTACAATTTCCGATTGCCTTGATAATTCACGTAATTCCTTATTTGGCATGAATAAATGGATGGGAAGTCGTTCTTCCTCTTCACCAGGACGATAAAAGTCGTATGGTAAATCAGAGGAGGAATCAACAACTAAATAATAATCCGGATCTAACCCAATATCGATAAACAATTGATGCAATTCCATCCATTCCTTCATCTGTAGATTCGGATTAAATTCCACATACTTAAACAGCCTTCGATTGACAAAGCGATAGGCCAAGTCCTTTAAAATTGGATCCTTCTCATCTGCCCACATTTGGAAATAATACAACACGACTGCTTCATCTAATTGAATATAGTCCTTTAAAGAAACCTTTTCTTCAAAAAGAGAAATGAAATGAGTAGGCTCCATTTGAAAGGAATACCCCTCTTCATACAACGCCTTCGCACGATGTAAAATTTTTGTTAAAATAACCTCAGCACTTCTTGTAACTGGATGAAAATAAACCTGCCAATACATTTGGTAACGACTCATAATGTAATCTTCCACCGCATGCATACCTGACTCTTTTACGACAACCTGATCCTCATATGGACGCATCACCCTAAGTATTCGTTCCATGTCAAAATGGCCATAGCTTACACCAGTAAAATAAGCATCACGCTGAAGGTAATCCATTCTGTCTGCATCTATTTGACTTGATATTAGGCTAACAACAAGCTTGTCCTCATAGGTTTTGTTAATGACATCCGCTACTTTCTGTGGAAAGTCTTTACTAACCTTTTTCAGTACTTTGTTTACCTCCGTATCACCTAAAATAATCGCCTTTGTAAATTCCTCATGATCGAGCTTAAACACCTTCTCAAAAGAATGGGAAAAGGGTCCATGCCCAAGATCATGAAGCAGTGCAGCACATAAGCATAGGAGCCTTTCTTCATGATTCCAATTAGGCCTGTCCGCAAAATTAACTAAGACTCTTCTTACAATCTCGTACACTCCTAAAGAATGATTTAATCTACTATGCTCCGCTCCATGAAAGGTTAAAAAGGATGTCCCTAGCTGTTTGATTCTTCTTAATCTCTGGAATTCTCTTGTCCCGATCAAATCCCAAATTACCCGATCCCGTACATGCACATAACGGTGGACAGGATCCTTGAATACTTTCTCTTCATGCAACTGTTCGTCTTTATAAGCCATGGCATATACCTTCCTCTTTTTTCTTACTACTAGTATAATATAAATTTAAGTGGACGAAAACAGTTAAGGAAAAGCATTATTTAGAGAGCAATTGGAGAGATGAGGATTAGTAATGTTAAAGTTTTTCGATGATAAAAAAATTCGCTTCATAGATCATAGTAATCCCACAAGTTTGGGCACAGCGATGGCATCCTTTGCGGTGGATGATGCGTTATGTCAAAGTATCGGCCGACAGCAGGATGAGGTGGCGTGTCGATTCTGGGTGCATGATAATACGGTTGTACTCGGCATTCTGGATTGTCGCCTTCCGAATATTGCGGAGGCAGTAACTTTTTTACAACAAGAAGGGTTTGATGTGGTTGTCCGCAACTCTGGCGGCCTTGCAGTTGTATTAGATAGTGGTGTATTAAATTGGTCGTTTGTTCTGCCTGACTCCCGTGAGCTTGGCATACATTCTGGTTATGAGCTAATGACTACATTTGTTCAGGAAATGTACGGCGATTTAACAGATAAAATTGAAGCATATGAGATTACGGGCTCTTACTGTCCGGGAGATTATGATTTAAGTATTGGCGGAAAAAAATTTGCAGGTATATCCCAGAGGCGTGTCAAAAATGGCATTGCCGTTCAAATATATTTGTGTGTAGAAGGTAGTGGCAGATCTCGTGCTGAATTGGTGCGTAAATTTTATACACACGGGCAAGCAGTCAAAGATGAGCGATTTCCATATCCTGATGTAGTTCCAGATACGATGCGTTCCCTATCAGAATTGCTTGGAGAAGTGCTGACAGTCGAAGATGCGAAGAAAAGAGTTTTAAAGCTTTTAGGGAGTTATTATGAACAGGATTTATATGGTGATGAACTCGTGGTTTTTGAGAAAAGAATGAAGCAAATGATAGAGCGTAATGAGAAAGCACTCGGATGATGATCGAGTGCTTTTTCTTTGGAGCTATAGAACAATTTTTTCTATTCGGAATTTCGCTAATGCTTCATGATCAATTTCATAACCGATACCAGGCTTGTCCAGCAAAGTAATTTGACCATTTTCAATCTCCACTTCTGGAGTGATGATATCTTGATGCCAATAACGATTGGATGCACCTGGATCTGCTGGTAGGGTGAAGCCTGGTAGTGTTGCAAGGGCAAGACTTTGTGCTCTACCAACACCAGCTTCAAGCATGCCACCACACCAAACCGGGATGTGATGAGCTACACATAGATCATGAATGGTGATTGCATTCGTGAAGCCTCCGACTCTGCCAAGCTTTATACTGATGATCTTACAGCTATTTAGCTCGATCGCTGTCTTAGCATCTGATAAGGTATGAATGCTTTCATCAAGGCATATAGGTGTTTGGATTTTTTCCTGAAGCTTAGCATGATCAACAAAATCATCCTGTGCTAGAGGCTGTTCTATCATCATAAGATCAAATTGATCAAAGCTTTTTAAATGCTCTATGTCCTGAAGTGTGTAAGCGGAATTAGCATCTACCATCAGCTTAATATCAGGGAAGCTATTGCGTACCTTTTCCAATAGAGTAAGATCATTTTCTCGATTTATTTTCAATTTAATCCGTTGATAGCCTTGATCGAGTGCAGTCTGTATCGATTGCTTTAGGATTGGAAAATCCCTCTTTATCCCAATCGCCGCTCCTACAGATACTTGTGCGGTCCTCCCACCTATTGCACGATAAAGCGGTACATGCTCCCGTTTAGCATACAAATCCCAGATTGCTCCTTCGATTGCAGCCTTAGCCATATGATTGCGACGCACGCCCTCACATTTTTGTATAAAAGTATTCGGATGATCGAATGGCTGCAACTTTGCAATTGGTGCCAGGTCCTCCTTGATAATGGTATAGACTGTATTGGTCGTTTCTTCTGTATACCAGGGTGTATGAAATGCAACAGATTCACCAAAGCCTCTCAAGCCGTCCTGATCAACTAGCTCGATTACAAAGATATCTTTTTCTTTTACTATCTTTCTACTGTTCTTAAATGGTGTACGAAGAGGCATGTTGATTCGATGTAGGATGATTTTCTCGATTTGGATCATGGGCGAGCACCTCCTTGGACTTTTCATTTCGCCACTTTTTTGTTTAATCCCGCCATTATGGGTGATTTTCCCGCCACTTAGAGCGCTAATCCTGCCACTTTTTCTTATAATACCGCCACTCTTATCGATTTTTCCGCCACTTAGAGCGCTAATCCTGCCACTTTTTCTTATAATACCGCCACTCTTATCGATTTTTCCGCCACTTTATTAAATCAATTGAATAACTTGCATTTTTGGAAATACCTGATTTATAAATACCTGCCCTTGCAAAGATCTTTTGCATCGCATTCGTGGAATCTAAAGAAAGGAATTCTCTTGCCATTCGATTAGTAATTCTATTATCCATTAAAAGTGCTAGTTCATATAATGCGCGTAGATGTGCTTTTTGACTACGTGTTCCACAATGCGGGCATTCCCAACGCATTCGATTACGCTTCATTGCGTATTGATTGCACGAGGGACAACGAACACCTTTGATTAAATCTTCCCATAGAACCTCATATTTTTCTAGTATGTTGATTACCGCTGACTGGTGATGGGATTCTAAAAATCCTGATAGAAGTTCCACCTGATGACTGGTTATTACTGGAGGATATTTTTTTGCTAGTTTCTCGAGATAGGATGGTAATGCGATTCCAGTGAGAATTCTCGATCTCTCAGAATAATCCTGTAAAAGTAAGCGGGCATTTGGATGAACGAAGACACTTGCAGTAAAAATCGGTGGGATATCGATGGAATACTCTAACAAAAACCTTCTTAATTGCGCTTTTTGTAAATCAACTTGGAGTAAAGGAGCCGGAAAAATATCGTTTTTATCCTCCGTTTCTCAATATAGCTGATGGGCATCTTGATCAAAATAAATCGTTCCAGTTATGTTTTTTACTTCTAGTAAACATAGAAAGCTTGGCGTGAGTAGTAATCGGTCGATTTGAAAAGCTGTTTTCCCAACTATACGTAAGTCTTTGATAACTTTTTTGCCTTCTATAGAGCAAAGATCGAAATAATAATCGAGGGAATTCTCTCCATATCGACTAGCGTCGAGGATTCGATATTGTTCATGGATTGAGGAGAATTTGGGGTGTGTAGCAGGAAGGCAAAATGATAATGCTTGATACTGTTCACGTTTTATAAAATTTTAACTCCTTTCTTTGAAAGTAGTATAACATTAGAAAAACTAGGCATCGCTCTTCTTTTGGCGAATGCCTTGTTTTTCTTATACTTGGTACCTTAAAATTTCAGCTACGTCGAAACTTCTGCTGTGAAATTTTATACTTTTCCAACGTGTAAAAAAGCACAATGAGCCTAAACTCACTGTGCGTCTAATGATTGGGCCGCTGTGATGATAGCTAATTTATAAGCATCCTCTGCACTACACCCTCTTGATAAATCATTTACTGGTTTATTCAACCCTTGTAGGACAGGTCCTACTGCATCAAATCCACCAAGTCTTTGGGCTATTTTATAGCCAATATTCCCTGCTTCTAAGCCTGGGAAAACAAAAACATTTGCCTTTCCTGCAAGAACAGATCCTGGTGCTTTTTTTTCCGCAACAGATGGAACAAAGGCAGCATCAAATTGAAACTCTCCATCTAATACTAGCTCTGGTGCAATATTTTTTGCAATTTCAGCTGCTTCTGCTACTTTTTCTGTTTCAGGTGATTTCGCTGAACCTTTGGTTGAGAAGCTAAGTAGAGCAACACGAGGATCGATATTAAATAATTTTGCAGTTTCTGCACTGTTTACAGCAATTTCTGCTAAATCCTGGCTATCTGGTGCAATATTAATCGCACAATCTGCAAAAACATATTTTTCATCATCACGAACCATAATGAAAACTCCAGATGTCTTCTTAATCCCTTCTTTTGTTTTAATAATTTGTAGTGCTGGTCTTACGGTATCTGCTGTCGAATGTGCTGCACCACTAACTAGGCCATCTGCTTTTCCCATATGGACAAGCATTGTTCCGAAGTAATTCTCATCGAGAAGAATTTTGCGGGCATCTTCTTCCGTTGCCTTCCCTTTTCTTCTTTCTACAAAGGATGCTACCATTTGGTCAAAATCTGAGTATTCGCTTGGGTCCAAAATTGTCGCTTCGGTAATATCAAGCTGTAATTCTTTTGCTCTCTGTTCTATTTTTTCTTTTATTCCGACTAATACAGGTTGTACAAATCCATCTTTGTTTAGCTTCGCAACTGCTGATAAAATTCTTTCATCCAATCCTTCAGGAAATACGATTTTTCTAGGATTCCCGTCCAATCTACTTTTCATTTCAGCAAATAAATCGCTCATAAAATAAACCCTCCAAAATATTATCTGTATTATATCATAAGCCTTTTTGTGTAATAATTAAAGCATTTGCCATTATGAAGGCGTTTTAATCTAGAAATTCTTTTTCCTTGTTCAAATTTTTGTCAAAAATGAGTCAAAAGGAGAGATCAGGCAATTCCCTATCCATGCTTATATTTACCCAAATGTGTTATATTAAAACTAGAGATGGTTAAAAAGGAGAGATAATTATGCCAGAAGCAGTTGAAACAATGGATGGCTGGTATTGTTTACATGATCTTCGTACAATAGATTGGACTAAATGGAAAAACGCTACCGAGCAAGAAAGAGAGCAGGCTGTTCATGAGCTCCAGGACATGTTAACTGGCTGGGAGCAAGTAGCTGAAGCTCGAGAGGGGAGCCATGCCTTTTATTCCATTATGGGTCAAAAAGCTGATATTCTTCTTATGATTTTAAGACCAACCATGCAGGAGCTTGGGGATATTGAGCTTCGTTTTAATAAATCTAAATTTGCGGAATTTACAAAGCCTAGCTATTCTTATGTATCTGTTGTGGAATTATCTAAGTATATGTCCAAGGAGAATGACAATCCCGAAGACAACCCTGGTGTTCGTGCTCGATTAAAGCCGAAACTACCAAACTGGGAACATATTTGCTTTTACCCAATGGACAAGCGTCGTGAAGGAAATGATAATTGGTATATGCTCCCGTTCGATGAGCGCCGTCAGCTTATGTATGAGCATAGCTTTACTGGTCGTAAATATGCTGGTGAGGTAAAGCAAATCATTACAGGCTCTATGGGCTTTGATGATTGGGAATGGAGCGTCACTTTATTTGCTAAGGATGTTCTCCAGCTTAAGAAGATTGTTTATGAAATGCGTTTTGATGTTGTCAGTGCTCGCTATGGTGAATTCGGCCCATTCTATGTTGGCAACATTTTACGTACAGAAGAAATTCCAGCATATTTGCATGTTTAAAACTAAAATGCAGGTGGCTGGAATAAAAGAGTAGTAAAGAAGGAAAATCCGAACATTAATATTTGTGCACCGAAACCGCTCCCTCAGAAGATGGTTCGGATTCTCCTTCTTCCTTGTTATGCCCCAGCCGCTTATTCGGTTATTTGTACACCAATAACACGTTTCCACACTGAAATGTATGAGTTTCGATCAATTCTAGCTTTCGCATCCTGTTATGAAATAACCTGACGCCGTTACCAATTACAACAGGATTGAGGATAAGTCGAAATTCATCAATTAAATCTTCTTGGATAAATGTTTGGGCAATATCTGCACCTGCTAACAGTACAAGGTCTTGACCAGGTTGCTGCTTCCACTTCCTTACTTCGAAAGCTATATTTCCTTTCACAGCTATGGCATTCCATTCCACTTTATTAAGTGTTCGGGTAAATACTGCCTTCTTCTTTTGATTTATTTTTCTAGCAAAAGCGCGACTTTCTTCCGAGTTATTCGGGTCAAATTCAGCTGATGGCCAATACTGAATCATCATTTCGTACGCTCGGCGACCATAAAGCAATGTATCGGCACTATCCAAAAGATTTTCCATGTACTCGTCCATCTCCTGATCCATAACATGCCATGAGCTATCACCATTCTCACCAGCCACATATCCATCTAATGACATAACCATTGATAAGATTACTTTTCTCATCCGCTTCCCCCTCCATTTAATTCACTTTACTACATTTAGACACTGGGAATTTCTTTTCTATTGCTATCCTCCAAACAAAAATTCTATCTTCTTTATGCATGTTCATAGCATATCCCGCATACATATCAACTAGTAGAACTAGAGAGGAGTTTTGCATAATGAATCAAGAGCAAAATCAAGTCAGACAGCAACAAGGAGCGGGGATGCCATATAATCCGTCAATGAATTATGGAATGGGCTATCAGCCATATAGCTATGGTCAGCAATCAATACAAATGCCGCAGCAGCCACAGCAACAGTCTCCACAACAGCCATCTATATCAGACGTACCAGGAATGCTACCATTACAGGAATCTTATATTGAAAATATTCTCCGATTGAATAAAGGAAAGCGCGCTACGGTATATATGACTTTTGAAAATAATGAGCGTTGGAATGCAAAGGTTTTTAAAGGGATTATTGAGGCAGCTGGTCGTGACCACATTATTCTTAGTGATCCTGAAACCAATAGAAGATATTTATTGTTAATGATTTATCTTGATTACATTACATTTGATGAAGAAATTAATTACAATTATCCGATCGGAAATACTAGCTATTCCCCGAGATAATTACAGATACTGAGGTGACCACATTATATTGAAAATAAATTCTACTACCGACGTACTTATACCCATATTATTTTTTGCTATTGTTATAGCAGTCTTTGCATGGAAAACTCAATCAATCACGTTATTCGCAATAGCCATTGTTAGTATTGCTATTGTATTATTTGGTGAGGCCTTACAAGCTTACCAATCCAAGAATAGGCTGTTGTTTTCCCAACAGCTCTTGCGTGGTCTTGGTTTAATTACTTTATTAGTAATATTTCTATAATATTCTCCTATCACAGCTGTCTTCCGCTGTGGTAGTTTTTTTATTCAGAGTTAGCCATCAGCTAAGGGGAATTCCCCCTCTACTGATGGAAGTCTTTATATAAATTTGACAATTGCGTAGCCTAATAAAACCCATCCAATTAAAAAAGCGACTCCTCCAAGTGGTGTAATCATTGCAAAAGCTTTGATGGCAGTTGTTGAATAGATGTATAAGCTTCCTGAAAACAAGAGGATTCCAACAAAAAAGAACCAACCTGCTGAGACAATACTACCTGCAGTTATTTTTGGCATTAACAGTCCTGTAGCCAATAAAGCAACTGTATGGAACATCTGATATTGTACTGCCTTTTCCCAGGTTTGGAGCATTTTCTCCGAAAGCTTTCCTTCCAATCCATGAGCACCAAAGGCCCCAAGCGCTACTGCTACAAATCCGTTTATTATCCCAAGTAATAAAAATATTTTCATTCTCACACACTCCTCTTATGTTAAAAATCAAGCAAGGAATCACTATTTTCCTTTGCTACATCTACCTTTTCATTTGTTTTCTTAGGGGTTTCTCCAACCATCTTACGCCATTCCACCTCATCGATAGAAGTACTTAAGGAAGGAGCTTCTTTTTCTAATAGCAATTCTGTTAATGCATGAATTGCCTTGGCATGCTCTCTGATTCGACCATTTTCAAGAGCTTGCTCACTTTCCAGGATGATTTTTTTCAAGATTTGTTGATCAGTAATTGCCATACCTATTCTCCTTTTGCGTCCGTTTACTATCTATTATACAATCTTCGTAGAACAGAAGAAAAGTAATCCAATATTAAAGGGGTATTTTCATGCAAGAAAAATTACGGCAAATTGGTGATAAATCAGAGGTGAAGGAATTTCGTTCTGTTGCAGGTGGGGATATTAATAATGCCTACTATGTTAAAACAGAGAAAAATAAATATTTCATCAAAACAAACGAGAAGGTTCCGAGTGATTTTTTTCAATTAGAAGCAAAAGGGTTAGAGGCAATTCGCCAGACAAACACGATCAACGTACCAAAGGTATACCATTATGATATCGCTACAAATAATGAAGAAATTATGCTTATTATGGAATGGATAGCAGGAGATAAAAGACAGGCTAATGGAAACCTTCTAGGTGAAAACCTTGCTTCTATGCATCTAGCAGAAGCTGGACCACAATATGGACTGGACATACCTACCTTTGTCGGTGATCTAGTCCAAGAAAATAGCTGGTATGATAGCTGGGTGGAATATTATCAAAAGCAGCGATTACAAACACAATTAGAGCTTGGAATTCAAAGGGATAGCATGCCACAAATGAGGAGAAGTCGCTTGGAAACCTTAATCGATAAGCTCGACAACTATATTCCTAAAAGGCCAAAGGTTTCGTTACTTCATGGTGATCTCTGGGGTGGAAATTGGTTAGCTGGACCAAGAGGAATTCCTTATCTGATCGATCCCTCCATATTGTATGGGGATCACGCCTTTGAGATAGCTTTTACCGAATTATTCGGCGGATTTCCTACAAGTTTTTATCAAAGCTATCAGGCTATCTTTCCTCTTCCAGATTATTATGAGGATATAAAACCGATCTATCAGCTCTTCTATTTACTAGTTCATTTAAATATATTTGGTGAAGGCTATGGCGGAGCGGTTGATCGGATTTTAAACCAATATACTTAAGGAAAAGTCGCTTATGACGACTTTTCCTTATAAGTAGGATAAGCATCTCTCTGTTCCCTTTTTTTCCATTTGTTTTCTCGATTTTCAAACCATTTTGCTAAAAGGGTGGTCTTTCCTTCTACAATTGGCTGAGTAAAGGTTGCCACCGATTTGGATGATAGGAACCATACAATCGCTGCAGCTATTACTGCTAAACCAATCGTATCTAGGTTATGATCTAGCTGTAGTAAACCAGCTTCACGTCCGTATTGAATAATGATGCCATGTAATAGATAGACATACATCGTATTTTGCCCTAGATTAGTAAAAGAATAGCGTTGTTTTGGCACTAGTAATAATACGGAAAATACCATGAAAATGGCTAAAAGATAGAGTCCAAATCGTGCAGCACCACCGTAAAATGGTAGTTCAAGATCTAGATAAGAATGGGAACCAAATAACCAGCCAGTCGGAATCTTAGGTTGTAAATAGCTTACTAGAAAGACAACGAATAAGATGGCGACAGATACTATTTGATTCTTTCGGTTTTTCCAAGCAAATAGTCTTTCCTTTGTTAGCCAATATCCGATAAGGAAAAACGGAAAGAAAACAAACGTACGAGATAAACTAAATGCTTCCCCTATTACTGGTAAATACCCAATCATGATTCCAATAAGAAAGGCAAGAGGAATACCTATCATAGGAGGTATTTTTTTGAATACAATCAACAACAGGTGCCAGCTAAATAAGCTTAGCAAGAACCATAATCCCCACTGTGGATCATAAAGACTTGTATCCCAATCGTTTTTACCGATTCCTAAGAAATAGATCGTATACAGAATTTGAAAAATAAAATATGGAACTAAAATTCGCTTAAATAATTTTATTAAATAACCTTTGTTACTAGCTCCCTTTGCAAAGAAACCACTAATAAGGATAAATACAGGCATATGGAATAAATAAATCCATTGATATAAAACATTAACTAACTCTATGCTTTCTTTTAATGGTTGGATTAAGTGTCCAAACACGACAAGAAATATGAAAAGGAGCTTTGCATTATCGAAATAAGCTTCACGTTGCATATTCTTCTTCTCCCTCAATAAAACAGTTTACTCTATTCTACCCGCTAAAAAGGAAGTTAAAAAGAAAATAAGTATATTGTTATGATAATGTAAATCCTAAGTAAAAGGAATGAAACATAACTTTATTTAATTTTAATATTGCTATTTAGAAGCTAATCGCCCATGTACCATTGCGGAATATTGCTTCTGCCGTTCCATCCTCTGTTATCCCATCGATATTCATGTCCGCAGATCCAATCATAAAATCTTCATGAACAATACTATCGTTCACTCCATGCTGGTCCATTTGTTGCTCATTCATTTCTGAACCACCTTTTATATTGGTCGGATAAGCCTTTCCAAGGGCAATATGACAGGATGCATTTTCATCAAATAATGTGTTGAAGAAGATAATTCCTGCTTGAGATACAGGTGATTCATGCGGAACTAATGCCACTTCTCCCAGTCGTGAGGCACCATCATCGTCTGCCTCCAATAAATGCTTCAATGCCTCTTTCCCTTTTTCACACTGATAATCGACTACTTTTCCATCTTTAAATGTTAGACTGAAATCTTCAATCAATTGTCCTTGGAAGCTTAGCGGTTTTGTGCTTGTTACGGTTCCGTTCACACCATATTTATGTGGCATTGTAAAAACTTCCTCTGTCGGAATATTAGGATTAAACACTACTCTATCAGTAGCCGTTGCAGCACCACCATGCCATATATGGCCTTTTGGTAATTCAATGGTTAGATCTGTTCCTTTTGCCGTAAAGTGTAGCTTTGAATAATTTTTTTCATTTAGATATTCTCGAGCTTTTTTAAGAATTGCATTATGTTGCTCCCACGCCTTGATTGGATCATTCTTATCCACTCGAGCAATGCGAAAGATTTCATTCCAAAGCTTTTCCTTTGCTGCTTCTGCTGTATCGTCTGGGAAAATTTTTTGCGCCCACTCTAATGTTGGGTAACCGACAATAGACCAACGAGCTCTGTCATTCATCATATACTCGCGATATTCCTTCAGTGCGTTGGATCTAGCTTTAGTAACGGCAGCCATTCGTTTACCATCAATATCTTGTAATAAATCGGGATTCTCCCCATAGATGTTCAACACAGCATAGCCGTCCTTCACCATACTGATCATTGCTTCTTTGCGCCATTCGGGAAATGTTTCTAAAACTTCCATCGGGGCATGTGTCATTTTAAGTAATGTAAGCTGGTCATCACTCCATTCAGTATGGACATTTTTTGCGCCCATTTCATAGGCTTGTTTAACGACGATCCGCACGAATTCAACAGCTTCGATTGGTGCTTGGATTAGCAGGCCTTGTCCTTTTTGAAGGTTGACTCCGGTTTGTAATGCTAATTCTGCATATTTTTTCAAAGATTCTTTCATCGATCATTCCTCCTTCATTTAACTATATTATGGCAAAGAACAGGCAATTCTGCCAACATCATGCATATTTGCGACTTTGCGACAAGAAGCGAAAGGAGCTGAACTCCTTCGCTTCTTGTCGCAAGCAAAAAAACAAGTGGAGAGTTATCTCCACTTGTTTTTTTTAGATAGCTATATCTTTATTAACCGAATCTTTATCATTGTAATTTTTAATATTTAATTTTTTCATAATACGGGAAGTAAGTGTCCCTGATAGAATGGAATCATTAACATTCAGTGCAGTTCGACCCATATCAATAAGTGGCTCTACTGTAATTAATAAACCAGCTAAGGCAACGGGTAAATTCATGGATGATAGCACAATTAATGCTGCAAAGGTTGCTCCACCACCGACTCCAGCAACACCAAAGGAACTAATTCCAATGATTAGAACAAGCTGCAAGAGGAAGGATGGTGACAATGGATCAATACCTTGCGTTGGAGCAATCATAACAGCTAACATTGCTGGATAGATTCCTGCACATCCATTTTGACCAATTGTCGCACCGAATGATGCCGACATATTGGCAATACCGCTGTGTACACCTAAGTTTTCCTTTTGGACTTGAATCGTTAAAGGAATAGTACCAGCACTTGATCTTGACGTAAAGGCAAAGCTTAATACTGGTAATACCTTGCGTGTATAAGTCAACGGGTTTAATCCAAAAATGGCGAGAAGTATGAGATGTATAATAAACATGCTAATTAACGCCACATAGGAAGCTGCAACAAATTTTCCTAATTCAATAATTCCGGCTATATCTGTTTGTGCTACTGTATTTGCCATTAATCCTAAAATACCATATGGAGTCAAACGTAGGATAATCTTCACAATTCGCATGACGACCGCATAAAGGGCATTGATTATCTCCACAAATTTTTCAGCTTGTTCAGGTTGTTTTCTACGAACCCCGAGTACAGCAATCCCTACTATAATGGAAAAGATGACAACAGCAATCGTAGAGGTTGCACGTTGACCAGTCATATCCAAAAATGGATTGGATGGAATAAATTCAAGGATTTTCTGTGGTGTAGACATTCCCTCTATTGATCCTAATCGTTCCTCTAAATCTAAACCTCGCTGTTCTTCGGCTTGCCCCATATCAATTTGGTCTGCACTCAAGTCAAAAATGGTTGCACTTGTTACACCAACAGTTGCGGCAATCATAGCCGTTGTGACAAGAATACCAATAATCCATGCTGACATCTTACCTAGATCTTTTGATTTTTCTAAATTAATGATGGATTGAATAATTGAAACTAATATTAATGGAATAACAATCATCATTAATAATCTTACATATCCTCTACCTAATATATTGTACCAATCTGTTGTTACACTCACTATATTCGAATCTGTTGAATATACAATTTGTAATAATGCACCTAGTAAAATACCTAATCCTAAACCTGCAAACACACGCTTACTAAATGATAGATGTTTTTTTTGCATAAAGAAAAGAATTCCTATAAATAAAAACATAATAGCGATATTCACTAGTATCCAAATCGTCTCCATTTTACCCCTCCTTAATATTATAAATCCGATAAAAATACTTTGATTATATTACTCTGCTTTGACTCATTTGTCAATGGTTCTGCTTCTTTAAAATAATTCTTCGCTGAAAAGCTATCCTATTGATAGCTTTTCTTCTAATGCTATTTCTACATTTCCCTTTATTGCTCGTGATATCATACAAGATGATTCAGCCTGATAAATTATTTTTTCCAATTGATTGAATTGCTTTTCTGTGGCATTCTCTTGTAGTTTTACGACAGGCTTATGTGTTATTTTAATATATGTAAAAACACCATTTGTGACATCTACTTCTCCGACTGAACTAAGAGAAATATGCTTTAATGGTAATTGAGCCCGTTCAATCATTGCTGCAACTGTAATTAAATAACAAGTCGCGGCAGCTCCTAACAGCATTTCGTCTGGGTTTGTTCCTATTCCAGGGCCATCCATTTCAGGTGGAATTGAAATTTCTGTTTTTAGATTCCCTGCCTTAATTTCTCCAACTTCATTCCTTCCACCTGGCCATGTTGCTTCTAATGTAAATTCATGAATTGCCACTTTTCTCATCCTTTCTTACCTATATCTTTTTTTCTTTCTACGTGTTCCATGTTTATAGTGTAGAAAAAATGAATCACTTTGAAAAACTATTTGTTTGAATGGAACGGAAAGAAACCCCTTATCACTGTGATAAAGGGTTCTTCTAGCATTTATTTATCCTTCAATATTTGATCCATTCTTTGTTCGACCTCTGCTTGGATATGGTCTAGCAATGTTTGACTACTTTCTTTACTTGTTGTTTTTACACCAAAATAGCTTTTTATTTTTGGTTCTGTTCCCGAGGGTCTGAAGCAAACCCAAACATCATTTTCTAAGATGAATTTCATGACATTTTCTTTCGGAAGTGCGATTTCCTCTGAAGAGTTATCTGCAGGAACAGTACGCAGACTAGTTTCATAGTCTTCAATGGCGACAACGCGTAATCCTCCTAATGTTTCAAATGGATGGTTACGAATGTCCTGCATGATTTTCGCAATTTGCTCTGCTCCATCTTTTCCTTTTAGCGTAAGAGATTTCATGCCTTCTAAATAAAAACCGTGTTCTTTATATAATATATCTAAAGCTTCTAACAAAGTCTTATCCTGTTTCTTCCAATAGTTTGCTAATTCACTAGCTGCTACTGCTGCCTGGACTGCATCTTTATCTCGTACAAAGTCTCCAATTAGATAGCCGTAGCTTTCCTCGTAACCGAACAAAAATTTATCATTCGTAGATTCGAATTGTTTTATTTTTTCCCCAATAAATTTAAATCCTGTTAGGGTATCTATAGTATCAACACCATAATGTGTAGCAACAGCTTTCCCCATTTCTGTTGTGACAATGGTTTTCACTAGTTTTCCATTTTCTCGTTCTATTTCATCTGTATGGGAAAGAGTGTAATCTAATAATAATGTTCCAAGCTGGTTGCCTGATAATACTTGATACGAACCGTTTCCATCCTTCACTGCAATTCCTAGCCTATCTGCATCAGGATCTGTACCAATTAAAATATCGGCATTAACCTTTTTACCAAGGTCTATCGCCATTTCAAATGCTTGATGTTCTTCTGGGTTCGGTGAGGAGACAGTGGAAAACTCTGGGTCAGGCTTTGCTTGCTCTTCTACAACATGGACATTCGTAAAACCAATCTGATCTAACCCTTTCATCACAAGATTATAAGCAGTTCCATGAAGTGGTGTAAAGACGATCGTCAGATTATTTTCACTATTTTCCTGTTTTTGAATAGTTTTTAATTGGGCAAGATAAGCAGTATCCACTTCCTCGCCTACCCATTGAAGTAGTCCATTTTCTTCTAATTTCTTCTGGTCCTCTGCATTTACTTTTAATTCGTCTTGGACTTGATTTACTTTCTCAATAATTGCTGCTGCTTCTTTAAGCGGGACTTGGCCACCATCCTCATTGTAAACTTTAAAACCATTATACTCAGGTGGGTTGTGACTCGCCGTTATCATGATCCCAGCAGCTGCTTTTAAATGACGGACAGCAAAGGAAAGGAGTGGGGTCGGTCTTAATGATTCAAACACATAGGCGCGAATACCATGTGCACCTAAAACACGTGCCGCTTCGATTGCAAATGCTTGTGACATATAACGAGAATCATAAGCAATAGCTACGCCCTTGCCTTTGGCATCTACTACATTTTCCTCTAAATAAAGGGATAAGCCTTCCACTGCTTTACGTACTGTATATACATTCATTCGATTTGTTCCAGGACCTAGAATTCCTCGCATTCCACCAGTCCCAAAGGTTAAGTCTTTATAAAAAGAGTCTTCAAGCTCTCGTTCATCCTCTGCGATATTAATTAACCTCTCCAGTAAATGCTTATCTAATGTGGCATATGATTTCCACTTTTGCCATTTTTCCTTCCAAGACATTAGAAATCCCCCTTATTATGTAAATGTTTTATCTCACTTAATATATTAGCATAATCATACTTTTCCACCTACTAAAATCCAATGAATATGGTAGAATGTAAATATCTATGAAATGGAAAAGGTTGTGAACATTGTTGTTTGAAAAAAAGAGTATACGAATGCTTATTACGACCATTTTAATTTTTACGTTAATTTATTTAGTTTATTTAACAAGGTTTATTTTTCAGCCTGTTGGCGCTTATTTTACTGCTATAGCTGTTCCAATTATCGGCGCTGGAATGATCTTTTATATTACGAATCCTATCGTTAATTGGCTAGAAAAAAAGAAGATACCTAGAGTTATTGGCACATTTATTGTATTTCTGCTTATTGTCCTATTCATTACGGTCGTCATTCAATTTATTGCACCTGTTGTACAGAAGCAATTTACTAATTTTGTTGACGGTATACCTAAGATGGTAGATAGTGCACAAGATTTAATCGATATGTGGCAAAACAATCAAAATATTATTCCACCACAGTTTGAAAATGCGATTCAAAATATTACGGATAATTTGGGTACCTATGCAGAAAAAATTACGGCAGGTCTGTTCAGTGTGATTGGCCAAGTATTTAACTTTGTTTTTTCCTTTTTCTTAATTCCATTCTTCCTATTCTTTATGCTGAAGGATGGTCATCGCTTTGTACCATTTGTAAAACAATTTTTAAGTCCAAAAAAGGCGAAAAGCTTTCAACAGTTAGCAAATAATATTAACCATACACTCGCATCCTTTATTCAAGGTCAATTTATTGTAAGTGTATGTGTCGGATTCATGCTTTACATTGGTTATATCATTATTGATTTAGACTACTCCTTGTCTTTAGCATTATTTGGTTTAGTAATGAACTTCATTCCATTTTTAGGGCCCTTTCTGTCCGCAATACCTGCAATTATCGTTGGTTTCTTTCAGGAGCCTATGCTAGCCGTTTGGGCAACAGTAGTGATGGTGGTGGCTCAGCAAATAGAAAGTAATTTTATTTCACCAAATGTGATGGGACGAGCATTATCCCTCCACCCACTCACTGTCATTACCTTAATCCTAGCAGCAGGCGGAATTGGTGGTTTTCTAGGATTACTATTCATTATTCCCGCTTATGCAGTGGTGAAAACTATTATTTCTCATTTTTATTTGGAATGGAAAAAAAAACAATCAGAGACAGATCCCAATTTACTTTAACTTACGTACAAAAAAAGAGTCCTGGACTATGCCAAGACTCTTTTTTGTATAGGCTTATTCCACAGGCTCTCCTGTAATTTCAGCAATTTCTTTTTCAAGCTTGTCAAGGATAGCTCCATCAACGGTAGAAACATTTTCACGATAGAAATCACGAACTGGCTTAGCTAATTCTCTAAACTCTGCACGTTGTTCATCCGTCAATTCAACTACTTCCGCTTCCTCCTTGATTACTTCTAGAAACTCTTCATTTTGACGCTTTTGTTCTTCGAAAATCCAATCCTGTAATTCTTCTACTGTTTCATCTACCCATGTTTTGTGTTGATCACTTAATCCATCATACCATTCTTGATTAACTGTCGTTGTAGCAACATAGTTATTATGATTAGAAAGTGTCATATAGTCTTGCACTTCATGGAAGGATGCATCTGCAATAAAGAAGATTGGGTTATCCTGACCATCTACTGTACCATTTTCAAGTCCTGTATAAAGGTCACCCCAGCTCATCGTTTGTGGAGTTGCACCATATGCTTCCCAAGACTCTGATTGTAGCTCTGTTCCTTGAATTCTCATTTTGAAATTTTCAAAATCATCTGGTGAATCAACCGGCTTGTTACTTGTCCATTGCATACCACCTTCAGTCCAGAAGGCTAACGGCTCTAAGCCAATTGCTTCATATTGTTTAACAAGGTCGGTATTGATTGCTTCACTTTCTTCTAGGATTTGTTGTGTTTGTGCTACATCATCAGGGAACAAGAAATGTAATCCGAAGATTTGACTTTCTTTCACCGTATTTCCGATGAAACCTGGAGATGTTACAGCAAGCTGGACTGCTCCATTTTGTAATTGTTCTACTTGGTCTGTTTCACTTCCTAGGCCACCAAATTCATATGTGGTAACTGTGATTTCGCCACCTGACTTCTCTTCAATACGTTTCTTAAATTCGTTTGCATATTGCATTTGAACCTGTTCTCCAGTTTCTTCTGTGATAAATAACCATTCATCACTGCTTCCTCCAGCAGAATCGCCTTCCCCTTCAGAACCTGAATCACCACCACACGCTGCTAATAACAATACTAATGCTGACATGACAACAGCCAAAAACGAAAATTTCTTCTTGTTAATAATGGTAAAAACCCCCTATAGTTTTTTTATATTGCAGCTACTCCTACAGCATGGCAAGAGATAGCTGTGGAAAAAATATTAGTAGAATGGCAATAAGCACCATGATAATGATATATGGAGGTGTTCCTTTTATTACTTCCATATATGGTTTATTAAACACCGCACTCGCTGTGAAAATATCAACACCAAATGGTGGCGTTGCTGAACCTAATGCTGCTTGGAATGTAATAATGATTCCCAAATGTATCGGATCTATTCCTACTTGCTCAGCAATAGGTAGAAAAATAGGTGTTAAAACGAGAATGACCACAATCGGATCCACAAACATACAACCGATAAAAAAGAATAATGTAACAATTAACAATACATAAGTGGAACTTGGATCTGTACCTAAAACAGCCTCTGACAATAGCTGTGGAATTCGTTCTAAGTTCACTAGATATGTAAATACTTGACCACCAGCAACTAAGACGAATACAGCTGAAGTAACGAGACCTGTTGATAAAGCGATTTTGGGTATTTGTTTAATATGAACAGAACGAAAGATGACTACTTCTAAAATCAAAGCATACAATACAGAAATCCCTGCCGCCTCTGTTGCGGAAAACCATCCTACATAAATACCACCAATAACTAAAATAGGAAATCCAAGAGGTAGAAGTGCTTTTCTAAAAGCAAACCATCTCTGTTTCCATGTCGCTTTATCTGTAAGTGGGATATTTTTTACCCTTGCATAAATTACACTATAAATAGTAAAGGCTAAAAAGACGATAAGTCCTGGGATAATACCAGCAATAAATAATTCTCCAATGGATACACCTGCAACTAGTCCATACATAATTAATCCAATGCTTGGTGGAATCAATAAAGCCACATCACTTGCATTAATAATTAATGCAATCGCACTGGAATCCTTGTAGCCAACTTTTAATAACCTTTCACGCATTGGCTTCCCAATGGCAACAACAGTAGCTTGTGTAGAGCCTGAAATAGCACCAAATAAGGAACAAGCTGCAGCTGTCGTAACAGCATATCCTCCTCTTATATGCCCAATAAAAGCACCGATAAAATCTAACAATCGTTTGGATGTTTTACCTGCCGTCATAATATCTGCGGCAAATATGAATAATGGCACACATAAAAGCTGATAGGATTCAATCCCAGTCACTAGTTGACCTACCATTATTGAAGGATCGATATCAAACTTTGTATAGCCTAGTAAAACAATAACAAACGGTGCTACAATTAATGGGATCATCATTGGAAAATTGAGCAATAAAAGGATGATCATAATTGATAATAAAATTGTTAGCATAACCGTTTCCTCTCTTCGCTATTATCTTTAAACATGGATTTCGTCTTCCATATCACGATCCTCTGGCTTTACATCATTATAATCCAAAGCATCTGTCCCAATGTAAACTTCTTTTTTCACAATATTCATAATGAGATTTCGCAAATACTGAATGCCTCCCATAATAAATCCTAAAGGAATAAACAAGTACATGATATAGAGTGGAATTCCGAGGTTTGTAGTAGTTGTACCTCTTTCATATACTCCCGTTACGTAATCAATTGAAATATAAGCAAGTGCGAATAAAATAATGGAAGTGAATAAAGGAATGATGATAGACATTGCTTTGCGTAAACGCCAAGGTACTACATCATAGATTGCTGACATGCTGATATGTCTACCTTTTCGTGCAGCATAGCTAATCCCCATAAACGTGGACACTACAACAGCAAATTTTGCTACTTCTGCATGAAATAAAATACTTGGTCCAAAAAACTGGCGACTAATAACATTTGCACAAACCATTAATGCTATGACAATAATGGAAGCACTTAAAATAAATTCCTCTATCTTTAAAATGGATTTATCCAGCTTGTCAAGAAACTTCAAACTCTTCTCTCCTCCTTAAAAACAATCCAATATCCATACAGACTCAGACAGTTTCTAATAATGTTACAGAATTGTTTCAGCAATCACAAATTTACTATACCCCCATTATGAAGAATTAAACGACGAATTTACTTGTGATAAAAATTTGTACGGAAATCATGTATTTATAATGGCAGATACTCCAAAATAATCTTAAATACTCTAAAAAAGGTTGTAGTTTAATAAATTTGTATTATGTAAATATTAGGCTGATTATATAAAAGAAAAATAACCCTATTTAATTATATCCCGCAGATAGCTTACTCATAAAAGTCTTAATTACTAAAGATAAACGTGTTTTATTTCATCTACATAAAAATATTTACAGATAATCGAGATTTGCAGATACTTAGGTGTTGCTATAAACTGTTGGTAAAGGAAAATGATAATTGAGGTGTTAAAGATGAATCGCCAAGAGATAGAAGATAAAATTACCGAATTAAAATCAGACTATGTTAGACTTTCAGCAGATTTAGAAAAGCTAGTCTATGTAAAAGGAAAGACAGAATTCAACGAAAAAGAATTAGCTAGGCTAGAAAATGAAATAGCAGAGTTAAGAAAACAACTAAAATAAGGACTCTGCAGTCGCGTGTGCAGATGGATCAATAAAACAACCCAGACCTTCTCTCCATTTTATCGATAAGGTCTGGGTTTTATCTCAATTATTATCCTTTGGTTTTTCTCCTGTTTGTTCTTCTCGTTTCTCCACTAATTTCTCTTTGATTTTAAAGAATTCTTTGCTTGGAGGTGTTAAGCTCACAACGGTATCACCAGGTGAGACATTAATTTCGGCATCCTCTCTGAAGAAAGCAATTTGTTTCGATTGTTTTAACACGAAGAGTAATACTGTTTCCCTGTCACGATCAACCAAATAATCATCAAAATTGTATTGATCAGTGATCGTAGTTTTTCGTAAAACATAACCACTTTCTAATTTGAATTTTAATGTTTCGACACCTTCCGCTGGTCTAAATAATTCTGCCCCACCAATGGTATGATCAAGATCATCCAACTGATCCCCACTATGGTTTTGTCTTGGTAATCGATAAACATTTTTTCGTCCAAATTCCGGAATAAAAGTAGAACAAACCAATGCATTGTAAGAATCATATTCTGTTGCACTAATCAAATAATCATATGGAGTGAAATCAATCATATACTCCGTTTGTTCGGATAAGATTTCTTCATGAGTGTGATTAACTCCCGCCCTTCTTGCTGTATACAAACGATCCCATGATGAATCGACTACTAAGACAGGGATCTTTAACTCCTCCATGACTTTTGCTATTGCGACAGATAGACGATTCGACCCAACGATTATTGCACCAGGGTTGCCTTTAGAAGAAAGGTCTAGCTTCTCCGCAAGCCAACCTATCGAAAACCCATGAACACAAACCGTTGAAAAAACTAATGCAAAGGTTAATGGTAATACAACAGAAGCGCCAGGAAATCCTTCATCCTCCAACACGGATGCGAAATAACTTGCAACGGTTAAAGCCACAATTCCTCTTGGAGCTATCCAACCAACTAATGTTTTTTCCTGAATAGAGAGTCCGGATCCAATAGTAGACAAAAAGATGGATAATGGCCTTACAACGAAAAGCATCAATAGAACATACCCTATAATTTCTAAACGAAAGACATCCTTTAAAGTATCCATCGTTAAAGAAGATGTTAATAAAATAAATACAGTAGATACTAATAATATAGAGATATTTTCTTTAAAATGCCTCATATCTCTAATAGAGGAAATACCAATATTGGCAAGGGTAATACCCATTGCTGTTACAGCAAGTAACCCCGTCTCGTGCTTTACTTCATCAGCAATCGTAAAACAGGCGATCACTGCTCCGAATACTGCAGGCGATTTAAGAAATTCTGGAATATACCCAGACTCAAACATCCAACCAACCGTTTTCCCAAACAAATATCCTAGAACTACCGCAAATAAAGAGGCTAAAAGGAACATTAACAAGGAGGTGATGTCTCGGCCATCAGACATTAAAAATAGGATAAATTCAAATGCGAAGACAGCGAGTAATGCACCAAATGGATCTACTACAATTCCTTCCCATTTTAGTATCCTTGCAGGTGTTGGCTTTAATTTCGATTGCCTTAAAAGAGGTAAGATAACTGTTGGTCCAGTAACAATAAATATCCCACCTATTACTAACGACACTGGCCAAGACAGGCCTGCAACAAAATGCGCTGTAGATGACCCAAGAATCCATGCAATAAAGGCGCCCCATGTTACTATTCGAAAAACTGGTTTACCTAATCCACGCAATTCCTTAAAATTCAAATTAAGACTACCTTCGAACAAAATAATGGCAACTGCTATAGAAATTAACGGACGATACAAATCTCCAAATTGTTGCTCTGGATTAATTAAACCTAAAAAAGGGCCTGCTAATAGTCCAGCAATAGACATAACTACAATAGCTGGAAGCTGGAATTTCCAAGCTATCCACTGAGAGCCCACCCCTAAGATGGCGATAATCATAAATACTAATAATAAAGAATCTATCATAATTAATTCCTCTTTTCATAAATGCGATTGATGAGGTACTTCCTTATCTTCATTTTCTCCACTCAAGGAGACAAAATAGTTTAACATTTTATTTCGTTTATATAGGTTATCTGTTTTTTTCTTTAGATGCAATAATAATGTTATGATAGAAAGAAAAATATTTTTCAATAAGGGAAGTTGTATTTTATGCTAGAGAACGCAACAAAATTATTAAAATCTTATTTTGGCTATGAATCCTTCCGAACAGGCCAAGCTACAATTATTAAGCAAGTAATCGAAGGGAAAAATTCCATTGCAATTATGCCAACTGGTGGCGGAAAGTCGATTTGCTATCAAATACCAGGACTTTTATTTGACGGTACTGCTTTAGTTATCTCCCCACTTATTTCACTTATGAAGGATCAAGTGGACGCATTATCTGCACTAGGTATACAAGCAACCTATATCAATAGTTCATTAAATCAAGAGGAATACCAAGACAGAATGGAAGCATTACGACAAGGTAAGTATAAATTCGTATACGTAGCACCTGAAAGATTTGATTCTGATGCATTTATCCATTCTTTGAATCAAATCTCTCTTTCATTAATTGCCTTTGATGAAGCTCATTGTATCTCCCAATGGGGGCATGATTTTAGACCAAGCTATCGTACAGTAGTCGATCAAGTTAAGCAGTTAAAGGATCTTCCGCTTTTAGTCGGATTGACGGCTACCGCTACCAAAGAAGTAATTCACGATTTAGAGCAGCTGTTAAATGTTCCCAACCAGCATGTTGTGAACACAGGATTTGGTCGTAATAATTTGACGTTTCAAATTGTAAAGGGGCAGGCTCGTTCCACTTATATAGAAGATTTTGCAAAACTACATAAGGATGAATCTGGTATTATCTATGCAATCACAAGAAAACAGGTAGACCAGCTTTATTTGTTCTTAAAGGAAAAAGGCTTCCAAGTTAGTAAGTATCATGCTGGAATGAGTGAAATTGCCAGAAAACAAGCACAAAATGCTTTTATTCAAGATGATTCAACGATAATGGTGGCAACCAATGCATTCGGAATGGGGATTGATAAATCTAATGTACGTTATGTCATTCATTACGCCTTACCGAAAAATTTGGAGAGCTATTATCAGGAGGCTGGGCGTGCAGGACGAGATGGCGCTCCAAGTGATTGTATTTTACTCTTTTCTGGTCAAGACATCCAAACACAGAAATATTTGATAGAGCAATCTGATATGGTAGAGGATAAAAAGAAAAAGGAATATGGAAAGCTTCAAGCAATGATCAATTATTGCCATACTGATCAATGTTTACAGCGTTTTGTGTTAGATTATTTTAAGGATCCCAACCAAATCGAGGACTGTGGGAAATGTACAAATTGTTTAGATGATAGAGAAAAGGTAGATCGCACGAAGGAGGCACAAATGGTTCTTTCCTGCGTAAAACGAATGGGAGAGCGTTTCGGTGCTAGTATGACTGCCAAAGTATTAAAAGGCTCGAATGACAAGAAGGTAAAACAATTCGGTTTTGACCATCTGTCTACTTATGGCTTGCTAAGCAAGGATAAGGAAAGAGATTTAATAGAGTTCATTCATTTTTTAGTCGCGGAAAATTATCTTATAGCAGAAGAGGGGCGCTATCCTCTATTAAAATTAGGAAAACGTGCTTTAAAGGTACTTAAAGGAGAAGAATCTGTATTTATTCAAGTAACAAAGGTAGAAAAGCGTGAGACTCGATTCTATGATGAACAATTATTTAATGAGCTGCGCAAGCTTCGGAAACAATTGGCAGATGACTTAGGAGTGCCACCATATGTCGTGTTTAGTGATAAATCGTTAACCGAAATGAGTGAAAAAATCCCTCAATCAAAACAGGCATTACTTGCGATCCATGGAGTAGGGGAGAAAAAATATGACCAATTTGGAGAAATGTTTTTACAAGTAATCACCGACTATTCTTCAAAAAATAGAGGCAATCCTTTAGAAAAAACTCCTAGCTTCTTCATAAGCTATCAGCTGTTCACTGAAAAGAAGATGAAGATTGAGGAAATTGCTAATGAAAGAGAGATTGCGAAGGAAACAGTTGTCAAGCATTTAATGGAAGCAGGTAAAAAAGGGAAGGAATTGGATTGGTCCATCTTTGTCTCTCCTGATAATGAACAAAAAATATTGGCTATATACAAAAAAAGAGAGGAGCCACGCTTGTCGGAATTAAAGGAGGCATTACCTGAAGAATATACTTATGAGGAGATTCGTGCCGCACTTATTAAAAATGGTAAGCTGTAAGACTGGGATATAATGAAATAGCGGGAATAAGGATCCGAACAATCATCTTGACTGAGTATAGTTCAAATAAACAGTCTTCCGTGGAAAAAGCTTGCCTTGCATAGTATTCCCTATGTAAAGTTAGCAGACCGCGGCTCATTGTATAGGAAACAATAACAAAGCGGTCACAATACACAAATTTGAATGTTCGGATTTCTCCTTATTTACTACTCTTTCCCATTCCTAATTATTCATTAAAATCGAGCGCCCATGCGCCTTGACGGAATACTGGTTCTAGTTTTCCTTCGTACGTTTCCCCATCAATATCTAAATCCGCAGATCCTATCATAAAGTCAACATGTGTTAGACTGTCATTCACACCATGTTCATCTAATTCCTGATCGCTCATTTTTGAACCACCCTTTAGATTCGTCGGATAGGCTTTACCTAGTGCAATATGGCAAGATGCATTTTCGTCAAACAATGTGTTATAGAAAATTAAGCCAGATTGTGAGATTGGCGAAGCATGAGGGACAAGTGCTAACTCCCCTAAACGAGATGCCCCTTCATCCGTTTCAAGTAGATGCTTTAACGTATCATAGCCTTGCTCTGCCTCAAAACCAACTACTTTTCCTTTTTCAAAGGTTAGACTAAATCCCTCAATCCTGTTTCCACCATACACCAGCGGTTTCGTCGCCGTTACTTTACCATTTACTCCATACTTATGAGGAACTGTAAATACCTCCTCCGTTGGCATGTTTGGATTAAAGGCAATACCTTCCGTTGTTTCAGCTGCTCCACCTTTCCAAATATGACCTTGAGGTAGCTCAAATCGAATATCTGTACCTTCTGATTTAAATACTAATGCACGATAATTTTTTTTGTTTAAGTAGGCCCTCGCTTCGTGTAATAATTGATTATGTTTTTCCCATGCTGCTACTGGATCGTCTTGATCTACACGGACAATTTTAAAAATCTCTTCCCATAAGCTTTCTATTGCTTCCTCTTTTGACTTGTCTGGGTAAATCTTTTGCGCCCAGTCCCCTGTTGGAATGGAAATGATAGACCATGGAATCCGATCATTCATCGTATAACCACGAAATTCCTTCATTGCTTCTGCACTTGCTTTATTCGCTTTGGCAACTTTCGCTGGGTCAATATCCTTTAATAAATCAGGATTGGTAGAACGTATGGCGAGAAGTGCAGCACCATCCTTAGCAAAGGTTAAATGCTTTTCTACCTGCCACCTAGGAATATCGGTTAATACTTCTTCTGAAGCATGCTTAAATTTCAATAATGTTAACTCATCGTCCGTCCAATTAATGTGCACATTTTTTGCTCCATGCTCATAAGCTTTTCTTGCCACTATTCTAGTAAAATCTGCCCCTTCAATAGATGAATTAATAACAAGTGCCTGATTTCTCTGCAAATTAACTCCTGTCT
Organism: Gracilibacillus sp. JCM 18860; assembly: GCF_055395245.1. Lineage (NCBI taxonomy): Bacteria > Bacillati > Bacillota > Bacilli > Caryophanales > Bacillaceae > Gracilibacillus > Gracilibacillus sp. JCM 18860. Next base: position 3,142,159 of record NZ_AP043868.1, on the reverse strand, counting down.
TTAATGCAAGCTCTGCGTACTTTTCTAACATGTTTTTGTCTGCCATTTTTATTCCTCCTCTAATTGTTCTACTAATATGGAAAGCTCTTCCCAACGCTCCATTTTTTGCTCAAGCAGAACTTCTAGCTCTTTCTGCTTATCAAATAATGGTTGGATCTTTTCAATATCACTACCAGCTTCGGCAATTTCTAGTTCCATTGCATTCAACTCTTCCTCTAGCTTAGTTATATCCTCTTCAATCGTATCCCATTCCTTTTGATCGTGGTAGGATAATTTTTTTCTTCTTCGCCTAGTTGGTTTTTTATCTACTTTTTCCTTTTTTACCTCTTGTTTCTCTGAATCAAACCTTTCGCGAAATTCGGAATAATTCCCATAAAAATGAGTTAATTCTTTATCTCCTGTGAAGGCAATGACTTGATCTATCGTTTTGTCCAGGAAATAGCGATCATGCGACACCGTTAGCATAACACCAGGGAATAGCTCTAAGTAGTCCTCCAATACAGCAAGAGTTTCTGTGTCTAAGTCATTAGTAGGCTCATCTAAGAAAAGAACATTCGGTTCTTGCATTAAAATCGTTAATAAATAAAGTCTTCTCCTCTCTCCACCTGAAAGCTTCTGGACCAATGTCCATTGCTGTGATCGAGGAAACAAAAATCGCTCTAACATTTGTTCTGCTGTTATGACATCCCCACTAATGGTATGTACGACCGCTGCCACCTTTCGAACTAAATCAATGACCTTCGTATTCTCATCCAATGGAGGGTGATCCTGAGTATAGTATCCGACCTTCACTGTTTCACCTAATTCTATACTGCCGTAATCTGGTTCTGTTTTTCCTGCCAATATATTTAATAAGGTTGTTTTACCACTTCCATTTGGGCCGACAATACCAATCCGATCTCCCTGCTTCAATAATAGGTTGAAGTGATGAAATAAAAGCTTATCTCCATAGCTTTTGGCTAAATCTTTTGCTTCGATTACCTTTTTTCCTAATCTTTTGGAACCTATTTGGAATTGAAGCTCCGATTTATCGGTCTCGAAGGTTCTTTCTTTCATCTTTTCCACACGATCGATTCTTGCCTTTTGCTTCGTTGTTCGTGCTTTTACTCCACTTCTTAGCCATGCAATTTCCTTTTTTAAGTGATTTTGATGCTTTTGTTCAGCTTGATGCTCCTCTTCTTCTCTTCGTGCCTTTTGCTCTAGAAAAAGCTCATAATTACCTTGATAAACATATAACTTACCTCTATCTAGTTCAAATATTCGATTGGTAATTCTATTAAGGAAATACCGATCATGTGTGACGATTAGGACAGCACCTTGATATTGGGGTAGATATTCCTCCAACCACTCGATCGTATCATTATCTAGGTGGTTAGTAGGCTCATCTAGTATAAGCAGGTCTGCTGGTTGAATAAGCGCTTTTGCAATGGCTACTCTTTTCTTTTGTCCTCCAGAAAGCTCTGCTGTTTTTTGATTTAATGAGGAAATACCTAATTTCGATAATACCGTTTTAGCAACTGTCATCGCATCCCAAGCTTCCGCTACATCCATCTTTTCTTGTTGTTTTAGAAGCTTTTGCTGCAGAACTTCACTTTCCGGATTACCCTCTAATGCAAGGACTGTTTTTTCATAATTTCGTAATGTCTCCATCATTGGAGAATGACCGTAGTATATTTGATCAAGCACGGTTAAATCTTTATCCAAATCTGGATCTTGATCTAGATATTCGACTTGATAATCATTCGGGTGGTCAAGCATACCAGCCTCTGCGGTATCGCTACCTGCCAACACTTTTAACAAGGTTGATTTTCCTGTACCATTTACCCCGATCAACCCAATTCGATCCCTTTCCGCAACCGAAAAAGATATATGATCAAATAAAACCTTTTCTCCATATGTCTTGGTTAAGCCTTCCACCTTTAAACCACGCACTTTTGTCACCCTTTCTACTGAAAAGAACCTGACTATTGTCAAGTTCTTTATCGCCTACCAACTAAATGAATCGTTCCAGCTTAACTATGTATATCTATAAAATCGGTGAAATAAGTCGTGCGATGGATTCCTTGAAACGAATCCATTTCGTCCTTTTCTTATATAATGCATAGGTTAACTGGGATACATGCTCCATATCCTTTTCAAACTCATCTACTAGCATTTCCGCAAGTGTTTCGTTGTACAAAAAGGCATTTACTTCAAAATTTAATCGGAAGCTTCTTACATCAATATTTGCAGTCCCAACGGAGGCAATTTTGCTATCTACTACAATCATTTTAGCATGGAGGAACCCTTTTTGATAAATATAAACAGTTGCCCCTGCTTCGAGTAACTCTCCAATATAGGAATAGGTTGCCCAGTATACAAAAGGGTGGTCTGGCTTATTCGGTATCATAATCCGGACATCTACCCCTGATAATGAAGCAATTCTAAGCGCATCTAACAAGCTCTCATCTGGAATAAAATATGGTGTTTGAATAAAAACATAATCCTTCGCAGACATGATCATTTTAATGTAGCCATGCTTAATCTGTTCCCAATCAGAATCAGGTCCACTTGATACAATTTGCATCCCAACTTTGCCAGCAGATTTGGCCGCATAATACTTATCATCATACTCGATGTCGTGCCGAGATGCTTGGTTCCAATCCAAAATAAAACGTGTTTGCATATGCTTCACCGCACTACCGATAATACGTAAATGCGTATCTCGCCAATAGCCAAATCGTTTATCAACCCCAAGATATTCATCACCAATATTGAAGCCACCGATATAACCAATTTTTCCATCAATGATCACCAGTTTGCGGTGGTTGCGGTGGTTTATTTTAAAATTCAGCTTTGGAATAAGAGGAGGAAAGAACCCTTCTACTTCCGCTCCCGCTCTGCGCATCTCACGGATTAGCCTTCTACTAAATTTCCTCGATCCCATATCATCATATAGGACCCTTACTTCGATTCCTTCCTTTGCCTTTTTCATTAATACATCTGCTAACCGCCTTCCTAGTTGATCGGAGCGCATAATGTAATAAAGCAAATGAATATGATTTTCTGCCTTCTCAATATCCTCTATTAAAGAATTAAATTTGCGATTCCCATCTGTAAATACCGTAACATCATTGTCTTGGGAAAATATGGCGTCATCATTTCTTAAGTGTAAATAAAAGAGATCTTCATACTGGTGCATGCGTGGATCATTGACTCGGAACTCTTTATTCTCAATCTCCCTCAACTGTTGTTGAACAGCTGTTTTTACCCCTAATTTACTTTTGGTGTCCCAAGTGAATATAGTTTTATTGCTTAATTTTCTTCCAAATATAAGATATAAAATAAAGCCTGCAATTGGAATAAAGGTTAAGACCATTACCCATGCCCAGGTTGAGGTTGCATTTTTCCTCTCTAAAAAAACAATAGTAAGTGATAATATAATATTAAAAATTAAAATAAAGCTAATTATAAGTTGTACAATACCCATGTGGCCCCTCCTCTCTCATTAGCTAACCCTTCTTTAATATAGCACATTTATAGAAAAGCTAATAGCACAGTGACTATTAGCTTAATCAATGGTCATCTTATTTTGATCAGCTTCTAGCTTTGGTCCCCAAATCTTTAATACCCCCTCCGAAAAGGATGCTTTCGCGGTCCTTTTATCCACTACATATGGTAGTGTGACGGTTCTACGATTTCGAAACTCTTTACGTTCTTTGTGATAATAATGATACGTTTGATCTACCTGTTCGGTTTCATGCTTGTGAGAAATATCAATAGTTAGTTGATTCCCTAAAAAGTTAATTTGTATTTGTTCTTTTTTAATTCCAGGTAATTCAACCTTCACAAGCCACTCTTCATCTGTTTCCAAGACATCTACCGGAATTCTCTCTGGACCTCTCGCCTGTTCAAAAAATTGATCAATCGATTTCATCACATTGTTCGCTGGTTTATCGTATAAAAAGGCATCGAGCTTCTTAATAAAATGTTCTCCAAAACGAGATACACTATGATTCGGTTGATTGCGATTTTCCATACTTATCCTCCTTTTCCCATTCTTTTTATAGTGTATGCGTCTAATTTTCGAAAGTAATGGGCTATCGTTAGAACAAAGGGAAGCAGGAACCCTCGTTATTCAGAAAATTCATTTTATTTTTATTGACGACAAAATTTTTATCCGATATAATAGAAAACAATTAATTACATACAGAAACTCTTATCAAGAGTGGCAGAGGGACTAGGCCCGTTGAAGCCCGGCAACCGTCAATGGAACATCCATTTGAAAAGGTGCTAATTCCTACAGGTATGGACCTGATAGATAAGAGGAGGATGATCAGGACACGAACCTCTTCTTAGCTTAAGAAGAGGTTTTTTATTTTAAAAAAATAATCTTTCTGGAGGGAAATTTCATGACACATTCATTTAATGTAACAGGAACGGAAACGGCACTATTGCACGCAGGACAGCAAGTAGATCCAACAACTAATTCAAGAACCGTACCAATCTATCAAACTACTTCTTACGTTTTTAATGATACAGAGCATGCTCAAAATTTATTTGCTCTGGCGGAGCCTGGAAATATTTATTCCAGAATTATGAACCCTACAATAGATGCTTTTGAACAACGCATTGCTCAATTAGAGGATGGTGTGGCAGCGGTTGCCACAGCATCAGGTATGGCAGCTATTACACTTGCCATTCTCAACCTTGCAAATTCAGGAGACGAAATTATTGCGGACAGCAACCTATATGGTGGTACTTATAATTTATTTAATAAGACATTACCGAAGTATGGTATAAACGTAAAATTTGTTGATGGAACGGATCCTGAAAACTTTCGAAATGCTATTACTTCTAAAACGAAAGCAATCTTTGGTGAGGTCATAACCAACCCAAGCCTCAACATCTTAGATATTGAGGCAGTATCAGATATTGCCCATGAAAATGGTATTCCTTTAATTATCGATAATACTTTTGCTACACCATTTGTTTGTAAACCTCTTACATGGGGAGCAGATATTGTTGTCCATTCTGCTACAAAATGGATCGGAGGCCATGGTACTACAATTGGTGGTATTGTCGTTGATGGTGGTCGCTTTAACTGGAACAGTGATAAGTTCCCTGGATTTGTAGAACCTGATGAAACCTATCATGGAATTCGCTTCGGTATTGATATTGGCGCACCTGCCTTTGCCATTAAATTACGTGTACAATTACTTCGTGACATTGGTGCATGCTTAAGTCCACAAAATGCCTTTTATTTCTTACAAGGTTTAGAAACATTGCATTTACGCATTGCTCGTCACAGTGAAAATACGAAAGCTGTTGCAGAATACTTAGAAAATCACCCACAAGTCGATTGGGTAGCTTATCCAGGTCTTCGTAATCATCCATCCCATGAACTTGCGAAGAAATATTTACGCAATCATTTTGGTTCTATTATCGTCTTTGGTATTAAAGGTGGCCGTGAAGCTGGTCGCAACTTAATTGATAACATTACACTATGGTCACATGTAGCAAATGTAGGGGATGCGAAGTCACTCATTATTCACCCTGCTTCTACCACTCACCAGCAATTAAATGCAGAAGAATTAAAAGCTTCTGGTGTTACTGAAGAATTAGTACGCTTATCTGTTGGTATTGAGACAGCTGAAGATATTATTAACGATTTAGACCAAGCTATTGCTAAGGCAACAAATTCAGAGCCTACCATCCAGGTAGATGCGGATAAGGCCATTACATGGGCATTATCCTCACCATTCGCTAGAGAAGATGGTGGCATCAGACCGAAAACCATCGCAATACTTGGTTATGATCAAGACAAAGAACAAACGATAACCAACCTGAAAAAATTAGGTTACCAAGTCATTCCTGTAAGTAATACAGACGATTCTCTGTATGGATTAAAAACTGTGAATAAACTTTCCGATATTGAGGAAGAAATTGATATTGCTTTTGTAGCAGATGAAAGTAAAGTAGAAGAAGTCTCTGACCAAGCAAAAATTATTTGGTTTAGAGATGCAGCTAATGAAAAGGTTGTAAATAAGGCACAAGCAAATGGAACGATCATTGTCGAAAATCGTTGCCCATTTAGTGAAGCAGACCGCTTGCGCCGTGGAGAATAATTCGTGATTCTCCCTAATTATCGTTTATTTATCTCCCCAAGATAAATAATATATAGCCGTGAATCCTTTCTTTTACCGGATTCACGGTTTCTTTATGTTTTAAGAATCTCTGCTTGTTTCCAAGTTTCAAGGAGAATGAGCGATAACCCCCTCATTAATGCTCCTTTTATCGTATTTTTTAACATGTTCTTCTTTCCACTTGCATATTTTAACAATACAAGCTCCATGTGTGATTCGCGTATTTTTTGGGTATAAGATTAGTATAGCGAATTGTAACTATTGGATGAGTGAAGGTGTTTTGGATGAAAAAAAGAATTTTATTAGGCCTAAGCATAACGATAATGATAGGCTTAATTATCGCCTTTATTTTTATTATAGATAAGGAAAAGGATGTAATTTTACAAGATGGTACCACACAAGAAGACCAAGCGGATACGGAGCCAGAAGATGCCGTAGAAGCAGAAAGTCCAGAAGAAACATCGGTTCCTAAAGAGATTCGTGACCGAGTAAAAGATGTCGTGATAGATGCCATCCAATTTTTTAAAAAGGATACGGATATTGTTGCGATTGGGGATTCTCTCACACAAGGTGTAGGAGATGAAACAGAAAATGGTGGCTATGTGGGAATTATTGAAGAGCGTCTCGATAACCAGGAGGTAAAGGTCACCATCGATAATTTCGGCAAGAGAGGAAACCGGACTGATCAACTGCTCCAACGTTTACAGGAGGAGGACGAAGTAATCGATTCTATAAAAGGAGCAGATATGGTTCTGATTACTATTGGAGCGAACGATGTAATGAAAATATTAAAAGATAATTTTATGAATTTGACAATGGAACCTTTTAATGAAGAAAAAGAACCGTATGGAGATAGGTTAGAGCAAATACTAAAAAGAATTGAAGCATTACAACCAAATGCCAAAATATATTTATTAGGTCTATTTAATCCATTTGAAAAATATTTTAGTGATATCAAAGCATTGGATCAAATTATGACTCAATGGAATACTGAAAGTAAGCAGGTAGTTAGCCAATTTGAGCAGGCTACTTTTATCCCAATGCAAGATATTTATCAAGGTAGATCACAGAATCTTCTAGCCGAGGATAATTTTCATCCGAATACACGCGGTTACCAATTAATTGCTAATCGGGTATTATCCTATTTAAAAAGCGATTTAGAGGATTCGGCCAATAATTAGAAGGTGATAACTTGAAGGAGAAACTACTCATTAACTGGAAAAAACTTTTTATTTCGTTAGCGATTCTAAACGGGATTATAGTATTATTACTGATTGTGTTTATTTTATGGCCAGTACCTAATGCCTCTTATCCTAGTAAGGAATATATTGAAGAAGATCCCGGTGCAGAATTTACGATTCAATCAAGTAAGGAAAACTTAACAGAGCTTGTAAATGCGTATATTGATAAGCTATTAAAAGATAAAAATGATAAATATGCGGTGAGCTTTGACGACCAAGTACATTTAATGGGAGCAATTGAGGCTTTTTCTACAGAGGTCCCTGTAAGTATTACCTTTGATCCCAAAGTACAGGATAATGGAGATATTATTCTTAAGGCTAGTGAAATGTCGTTAGGATTATTACGTTTACCAAAGGATAAAATTTTAAAATACGTAAATGAACGTGTCTATACACCAGATTGGGTTACTATCAATCCAAAGGAGGAAAGCATCTATTTAGCCTTAACCAAAATGGAATTAAAGAGTAATTTTCGAGTAAGGGCACAACAATTCGATTTGGAAAATGACAGGATAACCTTCCGTTTTAAAGTACCAAACGAAACATTGGGGCTTTAACCTTGTTCAACCGCCTTCAGTGGGCAACATTTCCCCACTGAAGTTCCACCCCTCTCCTTCATCCATGAAAACCAATTTATTTAATGATTCCATGTTGATAGGCATACACTGCCGCTTGTGTTCTATCCTGTACCTCTAGCTTACTCAGAATGTTACTCACATGGACCTTTGTTGTTTTCAATGCAATAAATAGCTCGTCGGCAATCTCTTGATTGGTTTTGCCTTGAGCAATTAGTAATAATATTTCCATTTCTCGATTCGTAAGACTATCATGAAGCCTATTGGTCCGTTGTTTCCGCATATTTGCCATAACCTTTGTTGTTACCTCTTTTTCTAACACACTCTCACCTTTATAGGTATCTCGGATTGCTTGGGCGATTACCTCAGCTTTGGAGGTTTTTAATATATAACTTGTTGCCCCAGCTTCTAATGCTGGATATACTTTATCATCATCGATAAAGCTCGTCACAATGAGAATTTTTGCACCTGGCCATTGTTGCATAATATGGCTTGTTGCTTCAATCCCATCCATTTCCTCCATCACTAAATCCATCAAAATAACATCAGGGCGTAATTCTAAAGCTAGTTCTACCGCTTTTATGCCATTATCCGCTTCTGCTACTACATCAATATCCTCCTGTGTCGATAAATAAGCACTCACTCCAATTCTGACCATTTCGTGATCATCGACAAATAAGACCCTAATCATTTTATTCCTCCTCTATCATCGGCACACGAACCTCTATCCTTGTTCCTTTCTCTGGAATACTAATGATACGGAAGTAACCACCAATTTCCGCGGTTCTCTCCTGCATATTAATAATTCCATAGGAGCCTGCTTGCTTTTCTTCTATATTAAATCCGATACCATCATCTTCTATTTTCAATATGGCAAAGCCATCTCTTTCTATTAATAGTGTATCAATACTTCTTGCTTTAGAGTGTCTTAAAGCATTGGAAACACCCTCTTGTAAAATTCGAAACAGATGATCTTCAATTCCTTTATTTACTTGAATATCCTCCAGCTTCCATGTAACTTCCATTGGCACTTTTGCCCTTAATTCTTGCAAAAGCTGCTCCATACCCTCTTTTAATGATTTGTCCTTTAATAGAACAGGGCGCAAATGCAATAGTAATGCACGCATTTCTAACTGTGCTTGTTGAATCATTGCCTCGACTTGACTTAGCTGTTTCGTCATAGTGGCGTTTTGCTGATGATTGCTCGCATTTACTGCGGAGACAAGCATGGACGCAGCAAACAGCTCTTGACTAACCGAATCATGAAGTTCTCGGGCTAGACGGTTTCTTTCTTCAGAGATTACTTGGTTTATCGTATCCTCTTGATCCTTCGCTCTTTCCTCAATTAGCTTCTGGGCACGCTTCGTTTGCTGTTGAATATAGTCCTGTACTTCTTTTAGCTTTTCATGAACAGAATGGATTTCATCAAAATCCTTCTCATCAGTGAAAGTTTGATTTTTTAGTATTAAGGATAAGCTTTGTTCAAGAAACCTAACTCGTTTGTTAACAACATAGGCTACTATGACACCCACAAGTATGCCAAATAATATCGTGATGGTTGGTACTATAATCAGAAATGGAACTTCCCATACCTTCTCTGTCCATAAGGATCGTAAATTGTCTAACGGAAAGGCAAGAAAAAATAAGGTGCTCAGCAATAGTAAGAAAATAAACGTAACTACTATTATGGTAGCAATTAAACGACTATAAACCTTCATCCTCTTATCACCTCAAGCTTTCCGATTAGAACTTGGGTGTAAATCTTTACCTTTTGGGAAGAAGTATGATAATGGTCTGTTTGCATTTGAATATTTCGATTAAAAGCATTACTCTCTTTATGCTCGAAAACCTGTATTTCCCCATATAAAACAGAGTGATCAATTGATACCTCTACATCATAAGGAACGATAATCCTTACATTACCTACTAGCTGTCGAATAATTACGGTCGATTCTTCTTTTGGTAGCATTGTATTATTTAAGTCAATCGATATATCACTAACAAAAGATTGGATGTTCATATCCTGCCATGCATAAGGTTGACTACTTTTATCATATTTTCCAAACCATTTATTCCAGAAGACTTTTCCTTCTGTTACTACATTCTCAAAAAGTGAACTATCAAGATGATATTGCTTCGGTTCTTTCTTTGTTTTATACCAGCTCCAAGCAATATAAAAAATAATTGCTAATATAATAAAACGTACTGCGAAGGTGTCTATGATGGTAATAAAAAGAAAAAATACCCCACCCCAAAAGATCGTTTTACCGCTCATTTTATGATAGGATCGTTTTCCAAAATAAATAGCAAAGCCCGATAATAAGAGGGTAAACAGGTGACCAGGATTAATAAAGATGAATTCTATCGCAAATAAAACACAGCCAATAATGAAAAGGATGTGTATCCAATCTGTTCGTGTTTTGTTTACCATATAAAGCAGCCCCCTGTCATTTCCATCTTTTATCTCAATAGATTAGAGGTGCAGCGATCACACTGCACCTTTTTAGCATAGCATGTTTTTAGTTAGAAGTAGAAGCCTTTTTTTCTAGTTCAGCAAAGCGAGCATCTAATGTATGCAAACGGTATTCGGTTTGTACTCGTTGCTCGATCCGTTCAATATAGCTTTCAAGCTCAGCGAATTTGGAAGCGCTCTTGGATACTAGCTCTGTTTCAAGCACTTTGTTCATCCCTTGCTTTGTACGTGCGATATTTTCTCTGCTTTTAAGTTCTAATCGTTTGACATATAGATCTTTTAGCTTTTGTTTCATTTGGACATATTGTGTTTCCAGCATTTCTAAATCTTTGATAGCTTTTTCCTGCATCTTATTTAAATGCGCTACTCTAGCTTCAAATTGATCAAGCTCTTGCTTTGCTTCTTTTGCTAATTCTTCTTCTTGCATTTGCTCTGCTAATTCGTATTGTCGTCTGCGTTTTTCGACCATTAATTTCGCTTGGTTCCATTCACGAGTAATGTCTTGCTTAATTTCATATTGCTTTTCAACCAATCGTTTTATTTTTTTCACTTCTTGCTCACATTCGCGAATGTATTGGTTCACATGTGCGATTGGATTTTTTTCTTCCTTTTGATCCATTAGTTCATGTAAGTCTGCCATCACAGAATCCTTTATACGAGTTAATAAGTTTGCCATTTTATCTTCCTCCTTATTATTTTAAAGCTTGTCCCAGTTTAAATAATCATCGTTATAATAAGTATTTTCTTTTTCTTGTTTCCATTTTTTATAGGTGTAATATAACACCACTAATGCAACAATACCGATTAAAGCAGGTATATTAGAGAGTGACATAGAAACACCAATCAATATGACAAATGCCCATAACACTTTTTTCCCTGTTGTTTCAGCTAGTATGAATTTTCTTACTCCATAGTAAGCAATCGCTACACTAATCAAGAGCATGATTATTGGACCGACGTTTGCAAGCAACACGAAGGCTGCAATCACGCCTAAACAAATGAGTAAAAATGTTTTCATTTGCGTTCCCTCCTTCCATACTCTTATGATAGCTTGTCTCCATTCTTTTCATAACTGGCTGTAGATATAACTTGGCTAAGACTTGAGGCTTATTTTTAGTGTCGACTGCGAAATTGGGGATTTTTTTGCGACTTCTGGATTTTTTTTGCGAAAAAAGCGAGGGAGCTAATGAACTGCCCCCTGTCAAGTAGACAGGTAAATAAACAAAATATTTTGTGCCATGTATGACTTTCATGCATGGCTTTTTTATGCTGGAATATTTAAACCCATCTTCAATGTCACGCGCTTTGTGTTATAGAACTCAATATACGCCTTAATATCTTTCTTCAACTCTTCAAATTCGTTATAAGTGTTTAATCGATACATCTCTTCCTTGATGATCCCCCAAAAATTCTCCATTGGACCGTTATCAATACATCTACCAACACGTGACATACTTTGGACAAGTTGATATTTTTCGGCAAAACGTTTAAATCCATGTGACGTGTATTGAAATCCGCGGTCACTATGAACTATTGTTTTCCCTGGGATAATGGTATCTTCAATTTGAGTGATCGTATCACGTACTAAAGCATTGTTATTATGTTGGGATAATTTGTAGGCTACAATTTTATTTTCACCATAATCTAAGATGGCACTTAAATAAGCTTTTGAATGACCTCCATACTTGAATTCAGTGATATCTGTTAATAAGACTTCCATCGCGTTATAGTCTTTTTGAAATTTCCTATTTAGAACATTTTCAGCTATATGTTGTGGTTGATGTGGCTTATACGTATAACGTTTCCGACGGATGACGGCTTTTAACTCGAATAACCTCATTAAACGGTAAACACATTTATGGTTCACTCGGGCGTTGAGATAATGATTAAGATAGATCGTGATTCGGCGATAACCATAAATCCCTTTATGTTCGTTATACACATTTTGAATACAATGGATTAAATGTCTTAAGCGTGTTTCTGTTTTCGTTGGTTTCCGGTTAATCCATTTGTAATAACCAGAACGACTCACACCCAAAGCTTCACAGAGTGAAGCTATTTTGAATCCCTTTTTTTGGAGTTTCTTAATCGTTTGGTATTCTGCTTCAAACCGCGTTTTTGTAACATCAACTCTCTTTCCACTTCTTCTAACTTTTTTAGCGCAGCGTTCTCCGTTTCAAGGTACTCATTCCGTGCTTTTAATGCCGCAATTTCTGTTCGTAATTTTTCCTCATCGGTTTGGACAGTGTCTGGCTTCCCACGGCCACGCCCATCTACTAGTCCTTCAGGACCGTGGGTTTTATACTTTTGTACCCATGAGTAAACATTATTATAGGAAACTCGATATTTTTCAGCTGTCTCTTTATACGATAAGTTATTGGCTAAACATGCTTGGACAACCTCTATTTTTTCTTCTTGTGTCACTTTTCTACTTTTCATTGTATACACCTCGGGATATGGAGAATAAGTTTTTAATCCTTCTCCCTTAGTATACTTGATGATCCATTCTCGAACAGTATAATCAGATGGAATGTTATATTTACGAGCTAATTGAATGACTGGTATGCCTTGTTCTATGTGCTCTTTAACAATAGAGTCTTTAAACTCTTTAGAATAACGATTATTTCTCTTTTTCGTTTGAATGCCTGTAAGCCCATGTTCTTGGTATCTTAGTACCTTATCATTAAATATCGAATCACTTAGCAACAAACCTTTTTCACATAGCTCTCTATAACTCCATCCTTCATCCAGATACATTTGAATATATCTTTCAAGTTCTTCAACGGTATGCTTACTATAAGAACGCATAAAACTCCCCCTAAAGTAGATTTGTTTTTTTCAGTGTCTACTTTAGGGGGAGCATATCATAAGCTCCCCCGCTTTTTTCTCTAACTATAAATACTTTCTAGGAAAGGTATTTCATACTGTGCTAAATATCTTATTAAATCTCCATGATAGATGAGCTTTAGCTCTCGCCATTCTTTTAAATCTTGTGGCCGAGTTAGACATGCCGGCTTTTCCTCCGTATAAATGCCAGCCTCTCGTAGAACGGTTGCTACAAATTCCGAACAGAAAAACGCATGCTCTCGCTGCCACTCTAAATTAAGTAAAACACCGATTAGTCCTAATAAATTATAGCGATATGCATCTGTTTCCTGCTCCATTTGTTTCACTCTTTTAAACAATAGCTCATACATATCTTCTGTAATAGATAATTGATAGATTGCACATTTTGCTTGATAAAAAAATGGTGTTCGTAGATTTTCCTTCACAAATCCGGCAATTAATGGATTATATGGTCGTTTTCTACCAAAACTGTAGACTTCTCTTAATTCATTATCAAAACTAATGGATGCGTGATTTAATGTAGATTTGGTACATATATTAATGATTCTAGAGAAAAAAGTTCCCGTATCTGTGAAAAGAAGATAGACGTTTTTCTTCTTCACCTTTGCCACCCCTTGACATCCACTCTGAGGAAAAATAACAGTAGATCTTTCATAGTAGTATTTTATTAGTATGTGGAAAAAATTACAATAGAATATGTATTTTAACTATAGTACAAATTATGCACTTGTGCAAGATGATTTTGTTCATATGCAGAAAAAAGCCCCAACTATTTAAACATTGGGGATTTCTACTAACTTTGTTCGTTTAGCTTGCCTCACTCATTATATTATTCAAACGCAGCTTCTTCCTCAATTAAATCTTCTTTGACTAAATGGGAACGAAATTGAACAAAGCAGTCCCTCAGTAATTCTTCAACTAAGGGATTGGAACGGAATCGGTTGATTGTACGATAACTCGGTTCATGACCTTGAGCTAACCACATCATTCGAACACTGTCTGCTAACATCGCTTCCATCTTTCTTCCTGAGAAAGCAGACTGCGTATAGTCGCATAAGATTATCTTCAGCAACATTCGAGGATGATAAGCAGGACAACCAGTTTTTCGAAGTAAACCCTTGAACGCTTCCTCTGGAATGCTTTCCACTAATTCATTGATGGCAAAAGCAATATCACTTTCTCGTAATTTAACTTCTAAATTTAAAGGCAAAACAACTTGATTCATGGTATAATGTTTAAACATAAGGACATCCTTTCTGGATTATGGTTTGGTCACTTTAATTCTATCAAAGGGTGTCCATTTTGTTTTACCTAAATTTTGTAGCAATTCTAAAAAACGTGACACCTTCACTATGCTTAGTGTCGGTGCCACGTAATTTCTATTTACCTGGGTTTTGTCCCAGCCTCTTTCATTTACTGTATTCCTTCCAGATAGTTGTTTTCTACAAACGTACTACTTGCTTCCTTTTGATTTTCGAGGATTTCGATCTTCACTTTGCGAACCCTTCTATTCGTTACTTCCTCTACACTTACCTTTAGGTTTTCGTATTCAAAGGTATCTCCTTTTTTCGGGACTGCTTCCAGATTCTCAATAACCCAACCACCAATTGTGTGATAGGAACTTTCGGGTGTTGGGACTTTAAGCGATTCAGCAAAATCGGTTAATTGGTATTGTGCATCGAATTTGTACACATTTTCATTGACTCGAATAATAGAGTGAACCTTCTCATCCTGCTCATCCCAGATTTCCCCAACAATTTCTTCTAGAACATCTTCCAGAGTTACGAGCCCAGCTGTCCCACCGAATTCGTCTAATACGATCGCCATGTGCACCTTTTCCTTTTGTAGCTGTGGTAAAACAGAAGAAATCTTCACAGATTCCACTACAAAAAGAGGCTCTCTTAATAATTCTCTAATATTGACATCATGATATTTTACTAAATGAGTTAGAAATTCTTTTTCCGATAAGATACCTATAATATTATCAATACTTTCTTCATAAACAGGAATACGTGAGAAACGCTCCTTGAAGAAAATATTTTTAATTTCTTCTATCGATTGATCCACATTAATGGCAATCATGTCAATTCTAGGTGTCAGTATTTCTCCAGCAATCGTGTCATCAAAATCCATTGACCGATGGAGTAATCGCCTTTCTTCTTTATCTATAACTCCTTCTTCCTCACTTATATCTAGCATTACCTTAATCTCTTCTTCCGTTACAGAAGGAAGTGGATCTCCCTTCGCAAAAAGCTTGGATATGAGTAATTTTAACCGTGAAAATAAGAAATTAACAGGTGTCAACAATTTAATTAAAAAGTATAGAATGCCAGATATCGTCAAGGAATAGGTCTCAGCATGCTCTTTTGCTAATGATTTTGGTAATATTTCACCGAATATGAGGATAAGTATTGTCATCAGTACTGTACTGATCACTAATGCTAAATTCCCTCCAAATACCTCATTAGCTATCGTTGCAGATATACTGGAAGCTGCAATATTGACAATATTATTCCCAACTAGAATAGTAGATAGAGTATTGTCGAAATGGCTTGCCATATGCAGTGCCTTTTTACTTCCAGCACGGCCCTCGTCTGCAAGGTTTTTGAGTCTAATTTTGTTCACACTTGAAAAAGCAGTTTCTGCTGAAGAAAAGAAAGCTGACATGAAGATTAATGTCGTCAATAAAATAATCGAACTCAGGGGTATATCGTCCAAAAAAATCCACTCTCCTATTAAAAATTTTATGTAAGCGGTTAACATCGATTACATAAGTTAATTTGAAAATAAGACTAATGTTCTCATTAAATCGGATGAATGTGACTGAATGTTTGTTTTCATTTTCATATTTTCATCACCGATGTTATCTATTATTTCATACATCTCTTCCAATTCAAGCTTCAAGAATTTCATTTTCATCTTGAGTTGTTCTACTTGAGCTAAAATGTCCTCAGTGGCCATTTCATTGTTTTTAAGTAATTTTTGTTTTTGCTTGATTTGTTCTAATGGCAGATGCAATTGTTTACACTTTTCAATAAATTGAAGATCTTCCATTGCTGTCTCTTTATAAAGTCGGTAATTCGCATCCGATCTTACACATTCTAACAAACCCATCTTCGTGTAATAATCTATGGTACGTTTTGATACATTTGATATTTTAGATAATTCTCCTATTTTATATACCTTCCCAATATCATCACCTCATTGCTATTATAATGGATAGGAAAAAAACTGTACAGTATAACGTTATGCTTTTTTTATCCTTATCATTCAAGCAATTTTATTTTCTTCTAATAATTGCTTTGATAATATAGTCGTAGATTTAAAAAGGAGTGGTGATCTATGACAAAAAAGGTTCAATTAGGAAAATCCAATTTATATGTTAACCCGATTGGTTTAGGTGCAAATGCAGTAGGTGGTCATAACCTTTATCCCAACCTAGATGAAGAACAAGGAAAAGAGGTTGTGAGAGAAGCCATTCGAAATGGCATGAATTTTATCGATACTGCTTTTATCTATGGCCCTAAGCGTTCAGAGGAATTAATTGGTCAGGTGATAAAAGAGCATGGACACCGAGAAGATTTTGTTGTGGCAACAAAAGCAGCACACGAAATCGTAAAAGATGAGACAAAACTTAATAATTCTCCTGCGTTTCTTAAAGCTTCTGTCGATGATGCTTTAAATCGACTCCAAACGGATTATATCGATCTCTTTTATATCCATTTTCCTGATGAAGATACACCTAAAGCTGAAGCCGTCGGTGCGTTAAAGGAATTAAAGGATCAAGGAAAAATTCGCAGTATTGGTGTTTCCAATTTTTCTATCGAACAACTTAAGGATGCTAATCGTGATGGATATGTTGATGTATTGCAATCAGAATATAACCTTTTTAAGCGTCAAGCTGAAAAAGAATTACTTCCTTACACAGCAGAAAATCAGATATCCTTTGTCCCATACTTCCCACTAGCGTCCGGTCTACTAGGCGGAAGATATGATGAGAACACCACTTTCGATGATTTACGTGCCAATGATCCTCTATTTCAAGGAGAAGCGTTCAAAGCGAATTTGAAAAAGGTAGAGGAATTACGACCGTTAGCTGAAGCAAAAGGAACGGAGATTGCACACATAGTTCTTGCATGGTATTTAACGCGTGATAGTATTGATGCTATTATACCTGGAGCAAAACGAGTAGAACAAGTAAAAAATAACTTAAATACTTTAGATGTGAAGCTTACACAAACAGAAATTGATCAAATAGATCATATTTTCAAATAAGAAGAGGGACAAAACTAAATAGAGAGAATGATAATCCGAACAATCTTCTGACTGAGCGTAGTCAAAATAACGTAGACTCCTGTAGGAATAGCACGAGCTGAAGATCCACTTTGCAAAGTTAGCAGATCGCCGTGGCCACTGTAAAGGAAACACTGCTAAAGTTTACTTGAGTAGATGTTGACTTATGCCCTATTGGTAAAAGCAAAGTATTTTGACCGAGCAGTTTCCGTGCAGAAGTATTAACGTTCGGATTTTTCCTTTCTCTCCACTTTTTTTATTTATCTTTCAATTTTGCCAATGCATCTGCAAGTGCTGTATTCGCAAATCCATCATCCTGTTTTTTTAAATATTTGTTAACATCTCGTTTCGTTGCTTTATTCTGACCGTGCTTATTTTTTCTTTTCTGGAATGCTTGCAGTTTTTCATGGTAGCCACATACACAGGAGAAGGTTTGGGCATCGCCTTTTCCACGGAGCTCCATTCGTTTATGGCAATTTGGACATCTTGCATTTGTCTTCTTCGCAATCATCTTGCGTTCTCCACATTCACGATCCTGGCAAACTAACATGCGTCCATTTTTTCCGTTAACCTCAAGCATGAGCTTTCCACAGTTCGGACATCTCGTCCCTGTCATATTATCATGCTTATACTTCGCATCACTTGACTTCACTTGTTGGACTATTTCCTTTGTATAGGACTTAATTTCTTGAATAAAGGCATCCTTTTTTAGCTTCCCATTGGCAATTTGGGCAAGCTTGTCTTCCCACTCTGCAGTTAATAATGGTGAGCGTAAATCGCTTGGAACTAGCTGTAATATCTGCTTACCTTTAGAGGTTAGATAGAGATATTTTCCCTTTTTCTCGATATAAAAGGTATTGAACAGCTTCTCAATGATATCTGCTCTTGTGGCAACTGTTCCTAGACCACCTGTTGCCTTTAATGTTTTGGATGCATGTTTTTCATCTTTTTGTAAAAATTTTGCTGGATTCTCCATTGCATGTAGTAATGTACCCTCTGTTAAACGTTCCGGTGGTTTAGTTTCACCATGTGTAAGAGTGAGTTTCGGCTTCTTCCATACATGATTATCCGAGAAATTCGCAATAAGTTGATCATCTTCTTGGTCTTCCTCCTTATGATCATATACTGCTTTAAAACCTTGATTGATCACATTTTTCCCGCTTGCTGTAAAGGTTTCTCCAGCTATCTCTGCTGTTAATTGAATATGCTCATATTGAAAAGGCGGTAGCAATACAGCTAAAAAACGTTTAATCACTATATCATAAATCTTCTGCTCCTGATCATTGAGCTTGGACAAGTAGACTGGTTCTTCTGTTGGAATAATCGCATGGTGATCAGATACCTTCTGATTATCCACAAAAGACTTATTTGCTTTAATCGGATGTTTTTTAATTCTAGTAGCTACGACACTATATGGACCTATACCACAGCTTGCCACACGCTCTTTTAATGTTGGCACAATATCTGTTGAGATATATTTAGAATCCGTCCTTGGATATGTTAGGACTTTATGCTGCTCATATAGCTTCTGCATAATGGACAATGTTTGCTTACCTGAAAAGCCAAAAATACGATTGGCATCTCGTTGTAGATCGGTTAAATCATATAATGTCGGCGCATACGTTTTTTTCTGCTTTTTCTCTAATTTTTTTACATTCAAATCATTATTTTTCAATTTTTCAAGAAGACCCTTGGCCTTGTCTTCATTAAAAATTCTTGACTCTCCATTTGGATTTTTCCATGTTAGAGTAATACCGTCATCGGTTTTTGCTTTTAATTGATAAAAAGTTTGTGGTTTGAATTGCTTAATTTCTGCTTCTCTTGTTGCGATCATTGCAAGTGTCGGTGTTTGAACACGACCACTTGATAATTGAGCATTAAACTTTGTTGTCAATGCTCGTGTCGCATTAAGTCCAACATACCAATCGGCTTCCGATCTTGCTACAGCAGAATGGTATAAATTATCATATTGTTTTGCTGGTTTGAGCTGTTGAAAGCCCTGTTTGATCGCTTGGTCGGTAACAGAGGAAATCCATAATCTTTTGATAGGCTTATTTACTCGCACCTTATCCAAAATCCAACGTGCTACTAGCTCTCCTTCACGACCAGCATCTGTTGCAATAACTATATCTTTCACATCTTTACGGATAAGTTGTGATTTTACTGTTTGAAATTGTTTGCCAGTCTTTTTAATAACGACTAGCTTTAGTCGATCTGGGAGCATTGGTAAATCTTCTTGCTTCCATGTTTTATATTTTTGATCATATGCCTCTGGATCAGCTAATGTCACTAAATGGCCAAGTGCCCATGTAACAATATATTGGGTTCCTTCCATATAGCCGTTCGCCTTTTTATTGCATTTTAAAACACGTGCGATATCACGACCAACAGAAGGCTTTTCTGCAATTACTACCGTTTTACTCATCGTTGAATACTTCCTTTCTTCTTACTTACCTATTATAAAACTTATTCGATAATTCTTCTTGCAGGTGAATCTTCCTCTAGCCTGAAATCATATTGCTCTTCATCTACGAACATTGGGTCCAAGTAAGCGGAGTTTTCATCACTATTAGAAGCCTTTTGAAAGGCAGCAAAAGAGATGTATTCTTGCTCCTTCCATATCCAGATCCCATCTTTTCCTTCTTCCTTATGAAACACATTTTTTATAAGCTGATTATCTTCATTAGTAGAAAAATAGTTAGCGATAAATATCCGTGATGGTCCAGCGGTCAAGATATTTTTCTCGATCACATTGTTCTTCGTATCATGTTGTAATTGAAGTTGTCCCCCGCCTAGACCCTTCGTATCATTTCGATAGAGGACATTACCGGTGATGGTTGAATGAATAGTTCCTCCTCGTAGCTTATCATAACCGCCAATCGATATCCCAGTGTAAAAATTTTCATACACGATATTGTTTATAATACGAATATTATCCGCATATTGATTTGCATGTTCAGAGGTTGCTTCAATACCGATATCACTTTGATAAATCGTGTTTTGCTCTATCGTAATATTTTTTCCACCATCCACATAAATTCCGCCAGCACTATAATCTTCTCCATAAGCTGGATTACCATAAGACGATATCTCATATATTTCATTATTTTTTACGACACCATTTCTTACATAGTCCGCTTCTGGATCATTTGCAGTTCCTTCATGACCAATTAAATCAATTCCAATATTGTCATTACGGCGAACTAGATTATCCTCGACCGTAAAACCATCAATATTTCCATTAAGTACGACAGATTCACTTGAGCCGAGCTTAAGCTCCTCCACTTTGTTTTTCAAAATATTTATATCTGTCATGGCCTCTGTTCCGTATACCGCTATTCCATGGGCATTTCCATCCTCGGCATTTGTTTCGATACGTCTTACATGATTATTCTCTAAGGTAATATGACTACTGGAGCCAGTTACGTAAATGCCGATAACGGTTGCTGTAGAGTCTGTCTGCAAGTCCTGAATGGTTAATCCACTTATGGTAACATAGCTTTTATCCTTTATCGTCACCATCGATGTATCTTCTTCTATATCTTTGATGTCTTTGCCACTAAGGACAACCTTTTCCTGCTCGTATGGCTTAAAAGTAATGGGATTTTCTTCTGTTCCACTATGTTGAATCTTGAGTTTCTCATGGTAGGTGCCTTCTCGTATCAAGACAGTTGTTCCAGGTTCCGCCTCTGAGGCAGCTTTATCGAGTGATTGATAAGGCTCTGTTTTTGTTCCAGGATTATGATCATCTCCATTAATTGCTACATATATTACATTAGGGTCTTGTTGTGCATGGGTATTATTTATAACGAAAACAACCATTATTATTGCTACAGTCAAAAGTAGAAAAATATATTTTTTCATCCAATCCATCCTTTTCATTATTCTTCTTTCATTATATACCAAAAAAGAAAAGAGATCGCCTGTGCAATCTCCTTTCCATCTGTTAAGAACTTCCCTTTACTTTTTTATATTCTTTCAGCATGGTGTCATAATCTATTTGTCCGAAGGCGCGATATTGAATAACTCCTTTTTCATCGATAAGATAAGTAGTTGGAACGGAAAGAATATGATATAAATCGGTTGCCTGTTCACCATTATCTAATAAAATTGGAAAGGTTAAACTATTGTCTTCTGCAAAATTTAATATATCATCATATTTGGTCTCCGTTTCGATTAGGTTAACCGCAAGTATTTTGATGTCCGTATTTTGGTATAACTTCTCAAGGTCAGGCATTTCCCTTTGACACGGCACGCACCATGTTGCCCAAAAATTCAACATAACTATCTCATCGCGGTAATCGGATAGCTGGACAAATTCGCCCTTCATCGTTTGCAGTTCAAAATCGGGGGCAACCTTCCCTACTTCTAAGCCAAACTCTTGTTGTTCCTCTTGGTTTCTAGCCTCATTTTCTCCATCCGTTATAAAAGAAAAAACCGCATAGCCTAACATCCCCAGCAAAACAACACAAATGATGATTCTCTTCACCATACTATTCCTCCATCTAGACAAGCTTTTTATATAATTATGAAGGAATGCTATATTTATGAGACACCTAGTTAAATAATACATTAGAATAACTCGCATTCGGTCATCCTTTAGCGGATGCGTTAGCTTTTCTTATACTTTGGACTTCAACATTTTCTCTTCATCGCCTTACTTCCTGCAAAAATTTTATAGTTTCCTAACGAAAAAAATAAGCCCCCGAACAATCCATTTTCCGAAGGCTTATTATTTCGTTCGAATGCTATCCATCACGTTTAGCAACGAGTTAATACAAATAGGCGTGAATAGAAATCCCTTGGAACATAGTGGTCTCCTCTATGCCCTCTAAATCGTTCATGATCTAGCTGGATACCAATCTCCATGAGCTCGTCACCATTATAACTACCTTCATATCCTTCTATCTTATAGGAAGCATTAGGATCTAAGCCTTTTAATAACAAACGTTTATAGCTGGCGTTTGGCTCACATAATATATGATAATCGCCAACAACCGCCCTTTCTTTATCCTCTGAAACAACCATCCAGCTTGTGCGATTTCCATTTCCAGAGAAGGGACTATGGATTCTGTAAAAGGTTCCGAATTGAAATAATTCGCGATGTTCTTTGAAGAAGCTAATTTGCTCCTTCATCGTTTCCTTTTCTCCTTCTGACATTTCGGTCACATCCAGTTCATAGCCAAATGCTCCGAAATAGGCTACATTTGCTCGGGTCTCCATACTAGTAATTCGGCCAACCTGATGATTGGGCACAGCTGATACGTGGGCACCCATTGAACTAATTGGATAAACAAAGGATGTACCATACTGAATTTTCAAACGTTCTACTGCATCTGTATCATCACTTGTCCAGCCCTGTGGTGCATAATATAGAATTCCTGGGTCAAAACGACATCCACCACTTGCACAGGATTCAAATAAAATATCTGGAAATTCTGTTGTCAATCTTTCATACAGATCATAAACACCTAATATATAGCGATGTGGAACCTCTTGTTGACGGTCAGCAGCTAAGGAAGCTGAGCCTATTTCAGTCATATAGCGATTCATATCCCACTTGACATAAGAGATAGGCGCATCTCGTAAAATGGTTGCCATCATTTCATATATGGCGTCCACCACTTCTTTTCTGGAAAAATCTAAGACATACTGATTTCTGCCGTGGGATTGACTTCTATCAGGCACATGAATAATCCAATCTGGATGTTTCTCATAAAGCTTACTTATTTTTGAGACCATTTCCGGTTCAAACCAAAGTCCAAAATCCATCCCTAATGCGGTGACCTTTTCTGCTAATCCAGTGATTCCATTAGGTAGCTTGGAATAATCTACAAACCAATCACCTAATGAAGTGGTGTCATCATCCCGTTTGCCAAACCAACCGTCATCTAAAACAAATAATTCAACACCTAAATCCTTTGATTGTTTGGCCATTTCCAGGATCTTGTCTTCATTAAAATGAAAGTAAGTCCCTTCCCAATTGTTAGTTAAAATAGGGCGAGGCTGATCACGCCATTTTCCACGTGCTAGACGTGATTGATACAATTGATGATAGCTTTGACTCATCCCATTTAATCCTTGATTAGAATAAACCATGACAACCTCTGGTGCTTGAAAACTTTCTCCAGATTCAAGCAGCCAATTAAAATCAAATGGATGAATCCCCATGCTTACACGAGCGACATCTAGATAGTCAACCTCTACCTGTGCTAAAAAGTTCCCACTATACACGAAGCTAAAGCCATATACCTCTCCTTGAAATTCCGTTGTTTCAGGCCGCTTCAATGCAAGAAATGGATTCTGATGTCCACTGCTTGCCCCACGGGTACTTGAGATATTTTGTACACCTGTTTGAAGCTTTCTTGTTTTAACATGTCTTTCCCTAGCCCATGCACCTGACAGTTGCATCATTTCATACTCTGCATCGAAGAGATCTACGTTAGCACTCATAACTCTGGTGAGGTTTAACTTCTGATTTCCTTTA
The DNA here is from genome assembly GCF_055395245.1 of Gracilibacillus sp. JCM 18860. Classification (NCBI taxonomy): domain Bacteria; kingdom Bacillati; phylum Bacillota; class Bacilli; order Caryophanales; family Bacillaceae; genus Gracilibacillus; species Gracilibacillus sp. JCM 18860. The sequence goes on along the minus strand of NZ_AP043868.1, from coordinate 3,118,118 downwards.
TTGAGAAATCTCACACTTCTTGTAATGGCATCATGCTCTTCAAAAACAGAATAGAGAAGGATTAGCTCTGTATCTATTACATGATCATATAAAGTAATTTCTACTGTTTCTACTTTATCATTTGCTTCTGCATACGTAGCTGGTAAACCTTCTAGCTTTGGCTTACCGTGATAGATTTTGTTGCCTTGATATTGAAAATTAGTTATTCTGCTACCATTCTCCTGCAAAATTTGAAAAGCAGGCTCTCTAAAATCGGTCGTCCCATAAGCAGGGTATTCTTGTTTCGTCTGCTCTAGTGTAAATGTCATATCTCCTTCTTGTAGATATGGTGTATTTGGGCGATTTCCCTTTATCAATAGATGCTCAAAAGAGGATTTATGACGAATTTTTTTACCATAATACAAGTGACCAAGCTGATCATTTTCTAATATGTTAAAAATATAGCTTGAATTTTTTGTTTGTAAATGAAATTCTCTCGTTTGTTCATTGAATGTAATGGTCATGTCTATACTCCTTAACTATTAGTGATAGGTTGGTAGCCAATCTCCATGTGCTGCAATCAAATCATCACATAATGCGATAATATCATCTATCGATAATTCTGCAGCAGTATGTGGGTCTAACATTGCCGCTTGATAGATTTTCTCTTTTTTTCTAGTTAGTGCAGCTTCCATTGTAAGTAATTGTGTATTAATATTGGTGCGATTTAAGGCAGCAAGCTGCTCTGGCAAATCACCTACATAAGTTGGTGTTACGCCATTGGCATCAACAAGACAAGGAACCTCCACAACCGCGTTTTCTGGTAAATTACTGATTAATCTACCTGTATTGCGTACATTACCACCGATCTTAAACGGCTTATCTGTTTCCATTGCTTCAATAATGTAAGAGCCATATTCATGAGAACGCTCATGTTGCAGATTTTTATCATGAACGAGGTCGTCCCTCATTTTTTTCCAGCCTTCTATCTGATTGACACAACGCCTAGGATATTCGTCTAAAGGTATATTATATTTTTCAATGAGTTCAGGATATTGGCTTTTAATAAAATATGGATGGTATTCTGCATTATGTTCTGAGGATTCCGTAACATAATAGCCAAACTTATCCATTAGCTCAAAACGTACCATATCGTCATGCTTCTCCTTTTGTTTTTGCTTGGCTCGTTTTTTGATTTCTGGATATAAATCCTTCCCGTTTTGCGTAATTTCTAGTAACCATGCCATATGATTAATCCCAGCTATTTTCCATTGGATATTCTCTTTAGACATTTCGAGTGAATCCAACAGATGACTAGCACATACTTGAACACTATGACATAGGCCTACTGTCTTAATGCCTTCTTCTAGCATAATGTTTGTTAAGACGGCCATTGGATTCGTATAATTTAAAAACCACGCATCTGGACAAACCTCTTTCATGTCGTGGGCAAATTCCTGCATGACAGGAATTGTTCTTAAATTTCGGAAAATCCCACCAATACCAATCGTATCTGCAATAGTTTGACGTAAGCTATATGTTTTTGGTACTTCAAAGTCGGTAATTGTACACGGATCATAGCCACCTACTTGTATCGCATTAATCACATATTTTGCTCCTCGAAGCGCTTCTTTTCTATCCTTATATGCTTTAATTTTTACAGTCGAATTTACATTCTTCTTTAAATTGGTTAACATCATTTCTGAATCTTCCAAACGTTGATGATCAATATCAAATAAAGCGAATTCAAAATCCTGTAATGCTTCTACTGTCATACAGTCCCCTAGTACATTCTTTGCAAAAACCGTACTACCAGCACCTAAAAAGGTGATTTTTGACATATTCATCCTCCTCAATATCCGCAATAAATTGCGTTATGTTACTATCGCATACATTCATATTAAGGGGATTTGAAAGCAATTACAATCGTAAATATTTTTTATATGAGTAATATATTGCTCTTTCAATAATCAATAAACAATCGATCAACAGGCATGTAGGACTGTGTGTTTCGATAATTACTTGGTGTTACACCTATAATATTTTTAAACACTTTACTAAAGTAATTCCCATTTGTATATCCAACTTCCCTCGCAATTTCTTCCATCGATAATTCTTTTTGTTGAAGAAGCTCCATCGCATGGTGAACCCTTATCTTTGCTAAATATTGAATAGGAGGTTCTTCCATTGTTCGCTTAAAGAGTCGATTAAAATGGTATTTCGAAAGTCCTGAAACCTCTACTATATGATCTAGTGTAATGTCAGTTGCATAGTTTTTTTCCATAAACGTAATTGCTTTTGCTACAGCAATGGGTAGATTCTCTTTCCTTTCTTTTTCATGTTCAAAATACGACATGCATTCCATTAAGAAGCTATAGGCATATCCAGAAGCTTCATAGCCTTGGGAGATCCCTGTTGTTTCGGCTTTTTCTAGCAGGCGAAAAATATGCTTGATCGGTGTAGAATCAGTAGGCAATGTAAGAATCGGCCCATGCTTTGCAACAATTTTTTCATAGTAAGTCTGTGCTTCTTGTCCATATAAGGTGATATATGCAAATTCCCACAAATCAGATTCCTTTGGAAGATAATAACAATGGTCACTAGGAAGCTTTACAAAGAAGGCATGACCTTTTGTTAAGGTTGTTGTCTTGTCGCCTATCGTTATTGCCCCTTGACCATTCAATGTATATTGAAATACGATAGCACCCTTTTCCTTTCGCTCTCGACCATCCCATCTATAGCTATGCTCTGTCCTAACCTCTTTACCAAGAGATAGTAAACCTGCAACCCGTTCTAATTGCTCTCCTTTAAATCGAAATCCATACGTACTATGAAAAAACTTCTCCTTCATCTCGTCTCCTCCCACCTCATCCTATTGATTGCAATATAGCAGTATTTTTTTTAGAAGACAACAGAGATCATTGATTTGCATATTGTATATGGTAAAATATTTTGGTGACTAATTATAAAAGGAGGGATATACTTGCTTATTTCCGGAGTTCTAAAACTTATCGGTGCTGGATTTGAATTTTTCCTAGGAATACCTGGCTATGGTGGAGTTTTCATCTTATCATTGCTTTGGACACCGCTATTATTTATGCTTATTTATCATATTGTTACACTTGTAATCTCCAAAAATAATCATACCCCTATTTGGGGACCGATTGTCGGCATTATTGCCAGTACACTCGGAATCATACCAGGTCTTGGCATGCTTTTACACTGGGCTGCATTCATCTGCTTACTTATTGATGGTATTTTAGTTTTTACCAATAAACGAGACTAATTGCAAGTGGCTGGGACATAATTAAATAGGGTGAATGAGAATCCGAACAATCTTCTGATTGAGCGTAGTCAAAATACAAAGACTCCTATGGGAACAGCACGAGCTGAAGATCCACTTTGCAAAACGGGTTTCTTTGCAAAGTTAGCAGACCGCCGTGCCACACTGTAAAGGGAACACTGCGGAAGTTTACTTGAGCAGATGTTGACTTATGCCCTATGGGTAAAAGCGGAGTATTTTGACGGAGCGGTTACAGTGCAGAAATATTAATGTTCGGATTTCTTCTGTTTTATTACTCTTTTGTCCCAGTCTCTTTTTCTATGAGGAGCAACTATCCGCTTTCATTGACTTCCTAGGACAAATCGCTTAAGCTTGCTTTAGGAAATGAGATAATGGAGGAATTGTGAAAATATGCTACAAGCGACAAATGTAAGTTTACGTTTTGGTGATAAAAAATTATTCGAAGATGTTAATATTAAATTCACTGCAGGAAATTGCTATGGATTAATCGGGGCAAATGGTGCTGGTAAATCTACCTTTCTAAAGGTCCTATCAGGTGAGATTGAGCCTCAATCAGGGCATGTCTCTTTAGGCAAGGACGAACGTTTAGCCGTATTAAAACAGGATCACTTTGCTTATGAGGAATATGAAGTGTTACAAACTGTCATCATGGGACATACCCGGTTGTTTGATGTAATGAAAGAAAAAGATGCCATTTATGCAAAGGCCGAATTCACAGAGGAAGACGGAATGAGAGCAGCAGAGTTAGAGGGCGAGTTTGCTGAAATGAACGGTTGGGAAGCTGAATCAGATGCTGCTATTTTGCTTAAGGGATTAGGAATAGATGAAGACTTGCATACGAAAAAAATGGCTGAATTAACCGGATCAGAGAAGGTTAAAGTGTTATTGGCACAAGCTCTATTTGGTAATCCAGATATTTTATTACTGGATGAGCCTACAAACCACTTAGACATTCAAGCGATCCAATGGTTAGAGGAATTTCTCATTAACTTTGAGAATACTGTCATTGTAGTATCTCACGATCGACACTTTTTAAATAAGGTATGTACCCATATCGCGGATGTTGATTATGGAAAAATTGAATTATATGTCGGGAATTATGACTTTTGGTATGAATCTAGCCAGTTAGCTCTCCAAATGGCAAAAGATCAGAATAAGAAAAAGGAAGAAAAAATCAAAGAATTGCAAAACTTTATTGCTAGATTTAGTGCAAATGCTTCAAAATCAAAGCAAGCAACCTCCCGTAAAAAAATGTTGGATAACATTACCTTAGAAGATATCAAGCCTTCTTCTCGTCGTTATCCATATGTTGCTTTTCAAGCTGGACGTGAAATTGGAAATGACCTTCTACGTGTTGAAGGAATTTCTAAAACCATTGATGGAGAAAAAGTGCTAAATAATGTTAGTTTTACGTTAAAACCAAATGACAAAGTAGCTTTTGTTGGACGCAACGAACTTGCTAAATCCGTGTTGTTCGATATCTTGATGGGAGAAATGGAACCAGATGAAGGGACCTTTACATGGGGTGTAACGACTTCCCAATCCTATTTCCCGAAGGACAACTCCGCATTTTTTGAAGGGAACAACATGACATTAGTAGATTGGTTACGCCAATATTCTCCTGATGACCAAACGGAAACCTTCCTCCGCGGATTCCTAGGTCGTATGCTTTTCTCAGGAGAAGAAGCATTGAAAAAAGCAAATGTCCTATCCGGTGGAGAGAAGGTTCGCTGTATGCTCTCTAAAATGATGCTAAGCAATGCCAATGTACTAGTATTAGATGAACCGACCAACCACTTAGATTTAGAGTCGATCACTTCTTTAAATAATGGCTTAATAAATTTCAAGGGGTCTATCTTGTTCACCTCCCATGATCATCAATTTATTAATAGTATTGCCAATCGTTTAATTGAGATCACACCTGAGAAAGTTATTGATAAAGAGATGAGCTATGATGAGTATGTCGCTGACCAAAAATTACAAAAGGAAATTGCAGCATTATACGAATAATTATTGGATGATAAAAACTACCTTTTCCTTTGAGAAAAAGGTAGTTTTTTTATGTGCCATTTTTTCCAAATTAGCTAGAGCGTATGCCCGAAATATTTGGTATGATTTTTCTTAGTCAATCTTACTACAGGAGCTTTCTATTCTGTTATAAACGTCATTTTAGTTCGGGATTCTCTCTAAATTGGTCGTTAAGCCGGGTGTAAGTACCATTTTGTTCGAGATCCTTCCTAAAATGGTCGTTAAATCGGGTATAAGTTCCATTTTCCTTGAATTCCTTCCTAAAATGGTCGTTAAATCCGGTATAAGTTCCATTTTCTTCGAATTCCTTCCTAAAATGGTCGTTAAATCCGGTATAAGTTCCATTTTCCTCGAATTCCTTCCTAAAACGGTCGTTAAATCCGGTATAAGTTCCATTTTCCTCGAATTCCTTCCTAAAACGGTCGTTAAATCCGGTATAAGTTCCATTTTCCTCGAATTCCTTCCTAAAACGGTCGTTAAATCCGGTATAAGTTCCATTTTCCTCGAATTCCTTCCTAAAACGGTCGTTAAATCCGGTATAAGTTCCATTTTCCTCGAATTCCTTCCTAAAACCGTCTTTAAATCCGGTATAAGTTCCATTTTCTTCGAATTCCTTCCTAAAATGGTCGTTAAATCGGGTATAAGTTCCATTTTCCTCGAATTCCTTCCTAAAACGGTCGTTAGCTTGATGATAAATACCACTTCAAATCTGATCTCTCTCAAAATGCCCTCTAGCTAGTTCACTTTGGAAATTTGTGCGGCGCCGATTAGTTCACGGATTGTATCATGATCTCCTTTATTCAACAGATCGACAATTCGGCTTCCGACTACTACTCCGTCACAATGCGCTGTTAAGTTTTTGACATGCTCGGGTGTAGAAACACCGAAGCCTGCAAGTACAGGGACTTCACATTGTTTACTGAGGCGATCCAAGTATTCGTTAAGCCTGTCATGAAAGGTGGATCGAGCACCTGTCGTACCCGTTACAGTGACGGCATATAAAAATCCTTCTGTTCGATTAGCAATTTCCGTTATGCGATCATCCGTGCTTGTCAGTGCAGCTAAACGAATTAAGGCAATATCATGATCCTTTAATTCTCGGGTCACTAAGCCTTCTTCTTCTAACGGCATATCAGGTATGATTAATCCATCCACTCCAGCATCCTCACAAGCTTTTGCAAAATCAGCAACACCATAAGCATAAATTGGATTGACATACGTCATAAGAACGATAGGGATATGACGTGAAGATTTTGTTTGCTTTAATTTTTCTAATACCGCTCGTAATGATACACCATTCGCTAATGCGCGTAGGCCTGCTTCTTGGATTGTTGGTCCATCGGCTACAGGATCGGAAAAGGCAATCCCTAATTCCACAACTGTTGCCCCAGCATCCTCTAAAAAAACAAGCTGTTCTTCCAGTGCATCTAATCCACCATCTCCTGCCATGATATAAGGAACAAATGCCTTATCACCACGTTCTTTCACTTTAAGGAAGGCTGCATTTAACTTTTCCTTACCCATTCTGTTCACCTCCAAGCGCATCACGCACTGTTTGCACGTCCTTATCTCCACGTCCAGATAAGCAAATGACCATTACCTCTTCTTCTTTCATTTCCTTCGCTAGCTTCATGGCATAGGCAATGGCATGAGAGCTTTCTAATGCTGGAATAATCCCTTCTGTTTTGGATAATTCCTGCAGCCCTTCTAGTGCCTCTGCATCTGTAATATGGGCATAATTCACACGGCCGATATCCCGCAGATGACTATGCTCTGGTCCAACTCCTGGGTAATCGAGTCCTGCGGAGATTGAATGAGCTTCTTGGATTTGCCCATGCTCATCCTGTAATAAGTAGGTCATGGTTCCATGTAAAATCCCTTGTTTACCATAAGACAAGGTCACGGCATGTTTATCTGTATCTACACCTTTTCCTCCAGCCTCTACTCCATATAAGCGTACATCCTCATCCTCAATAAATGGATAGAACATTCCCATAGAGTTACTTCCACCACCAATACAAGCAACGACCGCATCAGGTAGTCGACCTTCCTTTAACTTCACTTGCTTTTTCGTTTCTGTACCGATCATGCTTTGAAAATCTCGGACAATTTGTGGAAATGGATGTGGTCCAACGACGGAGCCAATAATATAATGGGTATCCTCGACATTACTCACCCAGTAACGTAATGCTTCATTTACCGCATCCTTTAATGTACCACTACCTTGATCCACACTCTCAACACGAGCTCCTAATAATTCCATTCGGAATACGTTCAATTGTTGACGACGTACATCTTCCTTTCCCATAAAGATGACACATTCCAAACCTAGTAATGCACAGACCGTTGCTGTTGCAACACCATGCTGGCCAGCTCCTGTTTCTGCCACTACCTTTTTCTTCCCCATTCTTTGTGTTAAAAGAGCCTGACCTAACGCATTATTAATTTTATGTGCACCTGTATGGTTTAAATCTTCTCGCTTTAGATAGATTTTTGGTCCACCTAGCTTTTTTGAAAAACGCTCCGCATAGTACAAAGGGGTTTCTCTGCCAACATACTCCTTAAGATAGTAATTAAATTCATCTAAAAACGCCTCATCATTAATGGCTTCCTCATACGCCTTTTCTAATTCAAGCACAGCAGGCATTAATGTTTCTGGAACAAATCGTCCACCGTAATCACCATAATGACCTGTCTCGTTTGGTGCATTATACTTTGTCATTTTTATCCCCTTTCTTTGCCGCTTGGATAAATGCTTTTATTTTCGCTACATCCTTCACTCCATTTGTTTCGACGCCACTAGAGACATCTAAACCAGCTGGATTGACTTCTCTAATAGCCTCCTCGACATTTTCCGCACTTAAGCCACCAGCTAGAAGAACTTTTTTATCTAAAAAATCTCTGTCCTTTACGATGGACCAATCGAATGTCTCTCCATTGCCACCCCGATATTTACCAGCAGGGCTATCTAAAAGATAATAAGCACAATCATATGTTGAAATCCCCTCTAAATCTGCTAGGGAATGAATTTGAAATGCTTTGATCACAGGTAAAGAAAGTTGTGAACAAAAGTCTGGTGACTCATCTCCATGTAGCTGGATATAATCAAGGTCTGCTTTTTCCGCAATCTCTTCTATTACTTCAAGCTTTTCATTCACAAATACCCCAACTTTTTTCACCTGTGGTGGAACAAATGAAGCTAGCTCACACGCGTGTTCCTTTGTTATTTGTCTTTTACTCTTGGCAAAAACAAATCCTATAAAATCTGCTCCTGCCTCAGAAGCAGCTTGAATGTCCTCTTGTTTCATCAACCCACATATCTTCACTTGTACCATCTATCATTCTCCTAACGGAATGCGCAAAATATCGAAGGTTTTCTTCAAATCAACAGAACGCATCATCGTTTCTCCTACTAAAATACCACGAGCTCCAGCCATAGCGACACGCTCTACATCAGCCCGATCCTTCATTCCACTTTCACTGATCAGCAATGTATTTTCTTTGTCAACCATCTCAGCTAATTGCTCTGTTACAGCTAGGTCTACCTCAAAGGTTTTAAGATTTCGATTGTTAATTCCGATAATTTTAGCTCCAATTCTATTTGCCATTTCCATTTCTTCTTGATTGTGTACTTCAAAAAGAATTTCTAAGCCTTTGCTGTCAGCATACTGATAAAGCTCCTTTAACCGACTTTCAGGTAATGCAGCTGCAATGAGTAAGATTAAGTTTGCACCTGCATCGTATGCTCGGTCGATTTGAATTTCATCGATAATAAAATCCTTATTTAATATAGGGACATTTACAACCTCTCTCACTGCTTGCATGTCTTCGATCGTTCCCTTAAAAAAAGGTTGGTCTGTCAATACAGAAATGGCTCCCGCACCACTAGCTTCATATAACTGGCCTTGCTCGGCGGGCTCCACTCCATCATTAATCAGTCCCTTCGATGGAGATGCCCGTTTCATTTCGGCAATAATGCTCATGTTCTTTGACTGACGAAACGAATCATACAAGGAGACAGGAGCACGTTTTGCTTGAAGCATACCAGGCTTGTAGTTTTTCTTTAATGTCGCTACTTCCTTTTCTTTTTCTGCTAGTATTTTTTCTAAAATAGTCATGATGACACCCCTTGCTTCATTCTCGTACTAATCGTAATAAGATTTTCTAATTTAGCTAATGCTGCACCTGAATCGATCGACTCTCGCGCAAGCTCCACTCCTTGTTTTATTGTTTCTGCTTTTCCATTGGCAAAGATACCTAAACCAGCATTTAGTAATACTGTATCTCGGTGTGGGCCTTTTTTGCCTTCTAGAACACTGCGTAAAATTCTAGCATTCTCTATGGCGTCCCCGCCTTTTATCGATTGATTATCCACTACTGGGAGATCTACTTCCTCGGGACTTAACGTGAATTGCATTAATTCTCCTCTGTCCAATAATACCAAATGATTCTCCCCAGCTAAAGAGGCTTCATCCATATAGCCATATCCATTTACAATCAACGCACGTTTGCGACCTAATTTGTGCAATACATTCGCCATCGTCTCTAATGAATCTCGGCGATAGGTTCCCATCAATTGTGAGGTTAGCTGGACTGGATTGGTTAATGGACCAATCACATTAAAAATTGTTGGCACCCCTAATTCTCTCCGAACCTTCATCGCATGCTTCATTGCAGGGTGGACATTAGGTGCAAATAGAAAAGCAATCCCATTTTCCTTTAATATTTCGTAGGTTTCTGGTCGTGTGAATTCGAGTGGTACACCTAAATGCTCCAACACATCAGCACTTCCGGTTTTACTAGAAATACTACGGTTTCCATGTTTAGCAACCGTAATGCCCGCACCTGCAATAACAAAAGCAGAGGTTGTGCTAATATTAAAGCTTTGTGATCCATCTCCTCCAGTGCCACAGTTATCCATTGCATCTGTTAAGTCATCTGGAAGGGATAATGGAGAAATTTCTAAAAGAACATTTACAAGACCTGTAATCTCATCAGATGTTTCCCCTTTTGCTTTTAATGCTGTAAGAAAAGCCCCTATTGCAATATCACTTGTTTCCTCTGTGAAAATCAGTCTTGCCGCTTGCTCCATTTCCTCTAATGTCAAATCCTCTTTTGCAATCACTTTATTTAAAAAATCCTTCATGCTTTCGTCTCCTTTCGAATAGCTTGAAAAAAGTTATTCAGTAGCTTTTTGCCTTTTCCGGTACCAATTGATTCAGGATGAAATTGCAATCCATATGTTGGCAAATAAGTATGCTTGATTGCCATAATTTCACCATCATCCATTGCTTGTGCTGTGACAAGTAACTCATCTGGTATGGTTGCATTTTCTATAACAAGGGAATGATATCTCATTACTTCTAACGGTTGCTCCAAATAACTAAAGATCTCATCATTGTTATGTCGAATCATGGAGGTTTTACCGTGCTTAATATAACTTGCCTTTACTATCCTTGCTCCAAATGCTGTACCAATCGTTTGGTGTCCTAAACAAATACCCAAAATCGGAAACTCTGTTGCTAAGTGTTTGACAATGTCAATACAAATACCTGCCTCTTCTGGAATACCAGGTCCTGGTGATAATATAATGGCTTCTGGCTCCCATTTTCTTATGTCATCAATCGTCAGTTTGTCATTACGGACCACTTTGACGGTTTTGCCAAGTTCTGAAATATACTGATATAGGTTATAAGTGAATGAATCATAATTATCAATGAGTAATATCATGTTTACTAACCTCCAGTAAGGCTCTAGCCTTATTCAATGTTTCCAGATACTCCGATTCTGGATCGGAATCATACACGATCCCTGCACCCGCTTGTACATAGGCATTGTTACCTTTAATAACCATCGTACGAATAGCTAAAGCTAAGTCCAGATCTCCATTTATGTTAATGTAGCCGACCGCTCCTGCATAAACTCCACGCTTTTTGTCCTCTAAATCGTTAATGATTTGCATGGCACGAATTTTTGGTGCCCCTGAAACCGTTCCTGCTGGTAATGCTGAAATAAGTGCATCCAACCCCGTGTAATTGTCTGTTAAAGTACCATGCACTTCGGAAACAATGTGCATAACATGTTGATATCTTTCAATCGCCATATATTTCGGGATCGTGATCGAGCTTATTTCACATACACGGCCAAGATCGTTTCTACTAAGGTCGACAAGCATTTTGTGTTCTGCTAATTCCTTCTCATCGGCTAATAACTCGGTTGCTAGCTGTGCATCCTCCTGCTCTGTTGCACCACGGGGTCTTGTTCCTGCAATAGGATTAGTAATAACTTCTTTGCCAGTTGTTTTAATTAAGCTCTCTGGTGATGCACCAAGCACAATATAGTCATTAAAGTCAATAAAATACATATATGGTGATGGATTTGCGACTCTAAGCTTTCGGTAAAAAGTAAAAGGATCCGCCTCAAAGCTTGCTTTCATTCTTTGAGATAAAACAACTTGAAAGATATCGCCCTCTACTATGTGTCTTTTTGCTGTTTCTACCATTTCTAGAAATCTACTCTTCTGAATAGAAGGCTGGAAGCTAACATGCAATTCTTCTTCTTTTAACGGCTTTTCATGTGTCCAGATCTCTTCTTCCATTTCAACAAGCCGTTCCTCCAAAATCGACTCTTCTCGATCTCCATTTAAGTCCATCGTTAATAAAGTGACTTTTTGCTTCATATGATCAAAAACGATGACATCCTGGTAAAACATCATGTGAACATCTGGCATTTCTATCTCATCCTCTAGTTTTTCACCGATATATTCATATTGCCGAATCGTATCATAGCCAATATAACCAATGGCTCCACCATAAAAAGCATATGGTAAAGGAAGATCTATATTTGGCGTATGTTCTTTTACTACCTCTAATGGCAATTGTTCGATAGTTTCCTCTTCACCTGTTGTCAGGTTTATTACTGTCGAATTTTTCTTTGAACCAATAATTTCTTTATACGGATTTACACCAATAAAAGAAAAACGTCCTTTTTGATCATGGGCTCCTGAACTCTCAAGCAAAAACTTTTTCGTACCCTTTAATCGATGAAAGATTGATATCGGTGTGATTGTATCCCCATTTAATCGCTTGCTTCTGTAATTCACCATTTCCTCTACTCCTTTTCAATGATTTAACGAAGTATGTTAGAAAAACTCGTATACGTTCGTCCTTTGACGAATGCCTAGCTTTGCGTATTAGAAAAACCCGCATTCGCTCGTCCTTTAGCGAATGCTTAGTTTTGCTTATACTTGGTACCTTGAAATTTCAGCTACGTCGAAACGCTACTGTGTAGAAATTTTATACTTTCCTAATGTATAAAAAAATCCCTATATATACCTTGTTTGTATATATAGGGACGGGTTTTTTCCGCGGTGCCACCACTATTTGAAGGATCTCCACACTCCTTCCTCTCATTCATCCGATAACGTGGATGAGGCGTTGCTCTATACTTTTTTCCAGAGCACTCTCAAAGGTCCATTCTGCTTACCTTGTATACTGGTTTCCACCATGCCCAGCTCTCTATCACACAATAAGTAAACCTACTAATCCTTCTCATCAATTTTTCTATCGATTTTTAACACATATAAAAAGGGCTCCCCCATCCGAAAAGGACGAGGAAACCCGTGGTACCACCTTTATTAGCTGAAGATCAGCTCACTAATCACGTCATAGCTTTTATATGCTATAACGCTACCCTTTTGCAACGAGTGGGGATCTCACCAAAGCCTACTAACAAATGTGTTCGGTTTGGGGCTCAGAAGTCCATTCACCTATCTAACACACTGGTTCTCACCAACCACCAGCTCTCTTCTGTGCTTTGATTCGGCTACTACTCTTCATCAATGCCAAACGAATGAAAATGTTGCTACTATCATAGTATGTTCTCATTCATTTGTCAATGCCTTTTACTTAATTTTTTGAAAATTCTTAATATAGTGATTTCCATGATGGAGGGGGTCCCCGACATGCAAAAGGTGCTAAAATTCATTTATTTCTTCTTCAATCTTTTTCCCTAAATGTCTTCCAGGCTGATCTACTTGCACCATTACATGGTCACCCTTCTTTAATGTAATCGCCTGTATTTCCGTTCCATCTGGAGCTAGTACATGAACACTATCTGCTACTTGTAAAGTGACCGATAGCTCCTTGTTTTCTACCTTTAACACCAAGCGGATTAACGGGCGCTTTTCAACCTTTACTCTTCCGACCGCAACACTACGTGATGAACCAGATTCTGAAATAACTGAAATATAATCTCCTGGTCTCATTTCTGCTAAATAGGCAGTTTGATCTTCTTCCTTTAAAATGTAATGATGAATAGCACCACTATTCACTCGAAATGGTCTTCCTGGATAAGTATCTGTCGTTCGATTTTCAGCTAATACTAGGACATAGCCGTGTCCGGTATTCCCGACAAGTATTCCTTCGGATGGCTCTAATTTATCAACAAAATCAAGGCATACTCTAGATCCTTCACCTATTTCTTTTATTTCCACTACCTCTGCTTCCTTTAAGGATATTTTCATTAAGTCACCTTCCACCATAATTTCCTCATTTTTTACATATTTTGTCCATAGCTAATTCTATCGTAATCATATAGAATAAAAAATGAAAATTCAATTAACGAGGATTTTTCACCATAGTACGAAGTATATAAAAGTAGCAAATGGGAGGGATAGACATTGCGGAAATGGTTAGTAATGCTGTTTCTTCTATTAATTGCGTCCTTCAGTTTTATTGGATATAGTACGTTAACACAATCTGATGATAGTGAAACAATTGAAATGGAGCATAAATAGAAGAAATGAATCTATAATGAGGCTTTTCAAGACACTAAAAGCTTTGATAACAACAAATTTGGTACAGTGTTAAATAGAAACACTGTACCAAAACTAAATATCTATTTCATTATCTTTTTAAATCTACTAAATCTGCAACTTTGATTGCTTGCCCTGTTTGTAAGGACTTGTTTCCTGCAATTCCTGTAAGAATCGAAATCGCGCCATCAATGTGAGAAGCTGCTCGGTTGAATTCGTCTTCTTTTGGCACCCCAAACAAATCATTTAATAATTCTGGGTCACCACCACCATGGCCACCTGCTTTTTCTTCTACTTCTACAACATATGGTTCACCGAACATTGGGATAACACGTAACACTTTTTCCTTTAGCTTACCTTCATCCCCTTTTTCTCCACCAGAATTAATGTAAGATTGTTCACGAACCTGCACTTCAATTCGCCCTTTAGAACCATTAAAGGCAATTTGGAATCCTTCCCAAGGCAAGTAAGCATTAAGTGAATAGGTTAAAATAGCTTTATTTTTATAGGTTACGACAACCCCAAGTGTATCCTCAATACTTATTCCATCACCAAAAACACTCTGGTCTCTTTGATAGCCGTCTTCTTTTTCCGCATCTAAATACATCGATTTTAGATGTTCATTAGCTTCTAAATCAATTGCAAATGGGTCACCCTTTGCATTTTCACTACCATGAGCCCTTTGATAAAACTTTGTTACTCCTCTGCGTTCGGCATTCTCCTTCCCATAAAAGCGAAGACCACCAGTTGCATAGACCGTTTCCGGTTCTGTGTTCAACCAAAAATTCACTAGATCAAAATGATGGGTGGATTTATGAACAAGCAATCCTCCACTATTTCGTTTATCTCTATGCCAACGACGGAAATAATCTGCACCATGCTGTGTATTCAATGCCCATTCAAAATGCACCGAATTCACTTCTCCAATCACACCGTCACGAATGAGTTCACGAATCTTTGTGTTATGTGGTGCATAGCGATAATTAAAGGTTACGCGAACTTGTTGACCGGTTCGTTCAATTGTATCAATAATCGCTTGTGTCTTTTCTGCATCAACTGTCATTGGCTTTTCTGTAATAACATCACAGCCAAGCTCCATTGCGCGGATGATGTAGCGATGATGCGTTCGATCTACAGAAGTAACAATAACAATATCCGGCTTCTCCTTTTCAATCATTTCATCAAATTTATCAGACGTATATGTGTTAATCTTCTCCAAGCCATACTTATCCTCTAAAAGCTTGTTTGCATAATTAAGACGAATTTGATTGGAATCACAAAAGGCAATTAGAGAGCTAGTCTCTTGAAAATCTCGTACCAATGCTCCATAGAAGAATTCCGCTCGACCACCAGTTCCAACTAATACATACTTCTTCTTCATTAGTAAACACTCCCATTTTGTGTAATCGGTTGCAAAAATACTAAATAACAACGTTGTTAAGATTATAATTCATTTATAGAAAAATAGCAATCCCTAATCTTTGAAATTGTTTATCTATTTTTGAATATGTTTGTTTTTTAGCATTGATAAAAAATAAAAAACCCTCTCATCTACGAGAGGGTTGGTATTATCCAGCTTTTTTCCTATTCTAAAATAGTCACATCCACTTGTTTTCTACCCCAATCAAAGGCTTCATCCTTTGTCGGTACATGGACATCAATTCTATTGCCTTTAATCGCTCCACCTGTATCTCCAGCAATTGCTTCACCATAGCCTTCCACATGTACTCTTGTACCTAGTGGGATAACATCTGGATCAACCGCAACTACCTTCATATTAGGATTTTCTAGTAAATTAATACCTGTTGCTGTTGTTCCTGAACAACCATCACATTTTGCTGTATAGGCTGTTGCAGTAACAGTAATTGTTTTACCTTCTTCTTGTTTGTCTTGTTCAGTTGATAGCTGTTCAACTGGTGCTTGTTTAGATTCCTCTTTGGATGCTTCTTGCTTCTCCTCTGTTTCTACCTTTGGAACTACCGAAGCTTCTGGGGTGCTTTTTTCTGTTGATTTATTTTCTTTTGAAGTATTTACGTCTTTTAACGTAAGTTCTTCTCCAATTAAGATAAGGTCTGTCTCTAAGTTATTCCATTTTTGAATATCATCGACAGTAACTCCATATTCTACTGCGATTTCACTTAAAGAGTCCCCTTTTTTAACGTTATAAGTAATCTCGTTATCTATCTTTATAATTTGTTTCGGGATAATAATATCTGATTCTAAGTTATTAATCTCTTTTAATTTTGCAACAGATGTTTCGTTCTCTTTAGCAATTCCCCACAATGTATCTCCTTGTTGAACTTCATGTGTACTGGCTAATGCTGGATTTACCACTAAGAAACTTGCAGCGACGAACGCTGTGGTAATGAAAAACTTCTTCATCAATCGTTGCCTCCTTTTCTAGTTGACAAGCTACACTATAACATAGAGTTTTATCGCTTGTGGTTACAGCGAAATTAAGAGTCTGTAACAATCATTACGATATTACGTAAGCTTGTCATATTTGTCATTATGGGGCAACAATCTATTATTTTATACGTGGAAACGTAATATTTTCTCCTACTTTTTTACACAACTAGACTCCAAACCCAGTATTGATAGAGTTTGTAGAGTATTTGAAAACTCTGGTATATTCTAGAAAACTCTTACTTTTCCACAACTACTGAGAAATTATGATTACACTTCGCCTCTAGATAGTTTCGGTTTAATAGATCATTCGCAATTAGCTCTGTCATATCGATCGGAATATCTTTCACGATTTCTTTTCCTCGAAACATATCATAATTTCCTCCACCACTTGCTCGATAGTTATTCATGACCACCGAGTAAAACCGATCCATTTCTAGTGCTTTATTTTGAAAAAGCAATTTAGTTACCCGATTTCCAATTGGGTTCGCTATATTCAACTCATACTCAATTCCTTCCCACATATCATAATTATAGTGCTCTGGCTTCGGCTCTAAAAATAGTGAATTTACAGCTAACTCACCAGCTTCATTCAAGGTAAAATAGCTAGCATTCTTTTCTATTGCTTCTTTTATATCCTTTCCTCGCAATTTTAAAACCTTCAATGTATTTGGATATACATAATTTGAAACTATGTCTCGCATCGTAACATGCTTGGGAAACCCGGGTGATTGATTGTGAAAAAGGGCCGTGCATGATATGTCAACATCTGCTACTTTCATTTGCAATGTATTGATATATTCAATAAACGGGTGCTCCTCTATCCTTGCTTGAAACGGGTCTTTTATTTCCATATCACCTTTCACTTCCGTTATTGGCTGATCCAGCCATTCCTGTACGAGCTTCTCTTCTTCCTCGATTAGCGCAATAGTCGGTTGATTTGATCGAATATCGTCTTTCACATAATGAAGCTTTGGTTTAATACTTGTAACCTCTTTTTTATTATTAAAGGCAAGCTCAATTTCTCCTAAAGCCTTCCCATTACTGCCTGTTTGAATGATTGGAACCCCATTAATTGTTGTTGTTAAAAATCGATGCTGATGGCCGGTTATTAATAAATCGATACCTGTTATTTCTTCACACATTTGATACGCTTGATTTTCACCGGTTAAGGCTTCTGTCGCTTCCCCTGTTTCCGGGTCTCTTTCTACCCCTCCATGGTAGCTTACAACGAGTAGATCTGGCCTTTCTTCTTCTCTAACCTTTTTCACCCATTTATGCGCAGCCTCACAAGCATCTTCAAAGACTAAATCACGAATATGTGTTGGATCCTCCCAATGTGGTATAAAATGAGTGGTAATGCCTAAGAAGGTTATTTTTATACCATTAATTTCTTTTGTTACATATGGGGTACCAAAAAAAGGTTCTCCTGTGTGTTTGTCTAATATATTAGCAGCTAACCATGGGTAATTTGTTTTATTTACTACATTTTTGAGATACTCTATCCCGTAATTAAATTCATGATTTCCGAAAATCGCCATGTCATAATGTAAACTATTTCCTATTTTTATTAAAGGACTTCTTTTCGCTTCTTTATATGCAGCAAAATAATAAGTAAATGGGCTCCCTTGAATGAAATCTCCATTATCGACGAGAATTACTTCTTTTTCTGACCTTATTCTATCGATTAGGGAAGCTATCTTAGCTAGTCCCATATTTTTCTCTACTTCTTCTCGGTAATTAGTAGGATAAATATAACCATGGATATCACTCGTTACACAAATAGATATGGATGTCATTTTCTTTCTCCTTCTTCAGCAATTGTTGATCCCTATTATACCGAATAAATTGGGACGAAAGGAAAAAGTTTACACTTTCTTAACTTACATTTAACACTAGCTTTTCATTCATTTGATATATTAAAGATGTTCCAAATTGAGCAATGCTGCAAGGATTGCTTTCTCACAAAATGATAGCCCCTTTTTCTTGGTTGCCGATGATATCGCTTCATCGGCACTTTTTTTGCTTAGAAAGTGATGAATTATAACAGAAATAAAAAAACTTGGCTTTACGCCAAGTCGTTTAGTTTAGCTTTTTCATCAAAGATTATTAGTCTAATTCTGTTATTCTATCATTCACATTTATTCTAGGAATAGGGTTAACTTGTTTCGCTGGATAGCCGACTTGAAGTAAGCCAACTACTCGTTCATCATCCTTCAAGTCGATAAGTGCAGCTGTCTCCTCACAAAACGACAATTTACCAGTTTTCCAAAAAACACTTAATCCTTCCTCCCAAGCTAACAAACTGAAATTTTGAATAAGACAGCTAGCCGAAGCATAATCTTCTTCTCTCAGTTTTTCTTGAGGATGAAGCGTATTAATAACCATAATGATAAATGGAACGTTCATGATCTTTTGGTAGCCATTTTCGCCTATCTGCTCTAGCTCCTCACCAGAGGCATTCTTTGCTTTTTCTTTCGCTACCTCTCGATTGATTTCTGCTAATTTTTTCTTTGATTCGCCTGTTATAAATACAAAACGCCACGGCTCAGTCATTTTATGATTGGGCACCCAGACAGCTATACTTAATAAATCTTTCATTAGTTCCTTAGAAACAGGATTTTCTTTATAGTTTGAAATGGAGCGTCGCTCTTTTATAAGATTTTTTAAACTTGCCATCATCTAATCTCCTTTTTAATGAGAATCATTTTCAATGATACCATCATTCTTGTTATCAAACAAGTTGAATAACAATCTAGGAAAAAAATTCAATTTTTTATTAAAAATGACTTGAAAGTATTTTACTTATAATGTAATATAATGACAACAAAACTTCATAAAGCTTTACTCTTATCAAGAGAGGTGGAGGGACTGGCCCTGTGATACCTCAGCAACCGTCTTTATTAGACAAGGTGCTAATTCCAGCAAGCGCAACAACGCTTGAAAGATGAGGAACGTGAGATCTATTTATATAGAGTCTTCATCTTTCAAGGGATGAAGATTTTTTTGTTTTTCTGGGCCTTTTGTTCAAAAAACAGCAATTATAGTGGAGATTGCTTGTTTTTTATAAATGATTATGAAAAGAAAAGAGGTGAAAGAATGACATCATCACTCCTACAAGCTCTCAAAGAAAATATCCTCATAGCAGATGGTGCGATAGGTACTTTACTTTACGCACATGGGGTTGATCAATGCTTTGAAGCATATAATCTATCAAAACCAGAAGAGGTCCTCCAAGTTCATCAATCCTATATTGACGCTGGGGCAGATATCATCCAAACCAATACGTATGGAGCCAATTATATTAAGCTAGCAAGATTTGGCTTGGAGGAGGAAGTACACCAAATAAATACACGTGCTGTCCAATTAGCTAAACAAGCAGCAAAAAATGAAACATTTGTACTTGGGACGATTGGTGGAATTCGAGGAATTCAAAAGCTAGTCACATCCAAAAAAGACATCATAAGGAGCTTCAAGGAACAATTATTTAGCCTTCTATTAGAAGGTGTAGATGGCATCCTATTAGAAACTTATTATGACATCGACGAATTAACCGCTGTTCTAGAAATTGCAAGAAAAGAAACAGACCTCCCTATTATTACAAATGTATCGATGCATGAGCCTGGTATTTTAGAAAACGGTATGTCCTTAGCTGATGTATTAACACAGCTAGAAGTACTTGGTGCAGATGTCGTTGGGGTTAATTGTCGTTTAGGTCCACACCATATGATTGAGTCACTAGAAGCCGTACCATTACCTGAGCGAGCACACTTATCAGCATTTCCAAATGCTAGTCTACCAGCATATGAAAACGGCAAGCTTGTTTACAGCAAGCAAACAGATTATTTCAAACGATGTGCAAAGGAATTCCGAGATCAAGGAGTACGTCTTATCGGAGGGTGCTGTGGAACGACCCCAGAGCATATTAGGGCCTTAAAGGATGGTATTGAGGGACTAACACCTATTTTAGACAAAACCGTCCAGGTGAAAGAAGGACTGATCACACTCCCTTCTTCCCAAACTGTCCAGTCGAATCCGACATTGGTGGATAAAGCTAAGAAACAGCATACCGTTATTGTTGAATTAGATGCACCAAAGCATCTAGAAATTGATGAGTTTATTAAAGGGGCGAAAGCTCTGGAAGATGCAGGTGTGGATGCGATTACTTTAGCGGATAATTCACTTGCTACACCGCGAATCAGTAATTTAGCGATGGCTGTCAAAATGAAACAACTCCATCTAAATGTTACACCACTTATCCACCTCACATGTAGAGATCGCAACCTAATCGGCCTGCAAGCACACCTAATGGGGTTACATACACTGGGCTTCCATGAGATTTTAGCAATAACGGGTGATCCTACAAGAATTGGTGGATTTCCTGGTGCCTCATCCGTATTTGACGTAACTTCCTTTGAATTAACACGATTAATCAAGCAGTGTAATCAAGGGTTATCCTTCTCTGGTGCTTCCTTAAGAGAGAATACCGCCTTTCAAGTAGCTGCAGCCTTCAATCCAAATGTCGCAAACTTAGAAAAGGCTGTGAAAAGAATGCACAAAAAAATCGAGCACGGTGCAGATTATTTTTTAACACAACCAATTTTTAGTCACGAAAAAATCATTGCACTTGCTCGGGAAACCAAGCATATAGAAGCACCTATTTTTATCGGAATCATGCCACTCGTTTCCTATAAAAATGCTGAATTTTTACACCATGAAGTTCCAGGGATGAAGCTGTCTGATGAAGTAAGGGCAAGAATGCAAGCCCGATCTAATCGAGCAGATGCGATCCGTGAAGGAATAGAAATCGCAAAGGAATTAATTGATACAGCTATTTCCTATTTCAACGGTATTTATCTCATCACACCTTTTATGAATTACGAAATTACCGTTGAATTAACCGATTATGTCCATGAAAAAACAAAAGCAAAATCAACAGCAAAGATAAGGTAAGACTTCTAAAACGGGGAATTCCTTTAGCTGTAATAATATGAAAGAAAAAGGAGAATAAAATATGACAACATTCATCAGTTCTAATCTTGGGTATCCGAGAATCGGGGAAAAAAGAGAATGGAAGCATGCTCTTGAATCTTTTTGGGGAAACAATATAACAGAAAAAGCATTAATCAACCAAACTACTAAATTACGTTTAGCTAACCTAGAAAAACAACAAAAACTAGGTATTGATTGGATTCCTGTTGGAGATTTTTCCTTCTATGATCACGTACTTGATACCGCTTTTTCCTTTGGTGTCATTCCTACAAGATTTCAAGACCTAGACGAAAAATCACTAGATACGTATTTTGGAATTGCACGTGGTACAAAGGAAGCAGTTGCTGCTGAAATGACGAAATGGTTTAATACAAACTATCATTACATTGTACCTGAATTAAATGATGTAACACCAAAGCTTGTCGAAAATCGTCCATTAACTTATTTCCTTGAAGCAAAGGAAAAGCTCGGAATTATCGGAAAACCTGTACTAATTGGTCCGGTTACTTTCGTAAAACTATCTAAGGGCTATGAAGAAAATGAACTATCAGACTGGGTAGAGAAATTTCTGCCATTATATGCTCAAGTTTTAAACGAATTAACGGAAGCTGGAGCAGAATGGATCCAAATTGATGAACCAATTCTAGGGACAAATATTTCTAATCAGGAGTTAGAGCTCATTGAAAAAACCTATCAGACCTTACGTGCAGAAGCACCCCAAGCAAAAATATTGCTACAAACATATTTTGAAACGGTTCAACATTATCAAAAGGTCGTACAGTTTCCCGTTAATGGGATAGGTCTAGATTTCATTCATGGTGAAAGCTTAGAATTAATCAAAAAATGGGGATTCCCGAAAGATAAGGTTCTAGCTGCCGGAGTCATCAATGGACGCAATGTATGGCGTGCAGACTTAGACACAACCCTTGAACTAGTGGAAGAAATTAATGGAGCAGTTGATGTGGAGACAATTATTTTACAACCTTCCTGCTCTCTGTTACATGTCCCTGTAACAAAAGATAGTGAAAGTAAAATGGATCCTATTATATTAAATGGACTTAGCTTTGCAGATGAGAAGCTAAAAGAAATTCAGGCGATCACTGAAGGTGCCAATAAAGGAAAAGCATCGATTCAGACGATTCTAGAAGAAAGTAAGACAGCAAGAGAGGCGCTTGCTCATTCATCTTATCGCCAAAATCAATCTGTTGCACAGGAGTTGAAGGAGCTAGAAGGGGAAGAAGTCAAAAGGACCATTCCATTTAGTAAAAGAATCCGACTACAGCGAGAAGAGTTAAAATTACCTATACTACCGACGACTACCATTGGAAGCTTACCTCAAACAGCTGAGGTAAAAGGCACCCGTACGAAGTGGCGTAAAGGGGACATTACTAATCAAGAATATCTTGAATTCATTGATATAGAAACGAAAAAATGGATTCAAATTCAAGAGGACCTTGATCTAGATGTACTCGTACACGGTGAGTTTGAACGTACCGATATGGTAGAATTCTTTGGTGAAAAGCTAAATGGTTTTGCTGTAACTGAATTCGGTTGGGTTCAATCTTATGGTTCTAGATGTGTAAAACCACCACTAGTAGTGGGAGATGTATCATGGAGTAATCCAATGACTGTAAGAGAAATTGTATTTGCCCAATCCTTAACGAAGAAACCAGTGAAGGGAATGTTAACAGGGCCTGTTACGATTTTAAATTGGTCGTTTGTCCACGAGGAGCTTCCTCGATTCACTGTACAAAATCAAATCGCACTAGCTCTTGAGAAGGAAGTGCTCGCATTAGAAAAAGCTGGAGTACAAATTATTCAAGTCGATGAACCTGCCCTTAGAGAAGGTTTACCACTCGATCATTTGAAATGGCCAGCATATTTCGATGCAGCGATCAAAGCCTTCCGCATTTCAACAGCAACCGTGAAGCCATCAACGCAAATTCATACACATATGTGCTATTCTGAATTTAGTGAAATTTTCGAAGTAATCGATGCGTTAGATGCGGATGTTATCTCTATCGAAACATCTAGAAGTCATGGTGAATTAATTGATACATTTGAGAAGAATAAGTATGATAAGGAAATTGGACTTGGTGTCTATGATATCCATAGTCCGCGTGTTCCAAGTGTCGAAGAAATTAAATTAAATATCGAAAGAGCATTAAGAACCATTGATGCTAAGCAATTTTGGATTAATCCAGATTGTGGTCTAAAAACACGAGGTGAAGCGGAAACCGTTGCTGCTTTAGAAAATATGATTACTGCTGCTAAACAAGTAAGAGAAGCCTATTCTGTTACAAATAAATAGTAGGTTAGTAAATAGTAAAGATGCACCCTTGCTTATGAGGATGCATCTTTCTTTTTTACACTCTTTGCTTTTTTCTTCCTATCATAAATAATATGAGGGATGCCAGCACTAGCCCAGCGCCTGCTAGCATTAGATCAAAAATAGAGGTTGCCGTATTAGGTAGCGGATTCTTCGATTGTTCATTCTCCGCGATTTTATCATTATTGGAGTTGTTGCGCTCATTTTCTATTTTATCCTTATTACTAGAATTCCCCCCCTTGTCTTGATCATTGGGGGTTTCTTCATTATTAGGATCTTCTACTCCATTATTTTCTGTTGGCTTTTCTTCGTTATTAGGGTTGTCCTCGGTAGTTGGATCTTCTTCCGGTTGATCATAATTAGGAGAGTCTTCATTAGGATCATCTTCACCTTGTTCGGTAAATTCGGAAATATCAGCTACTTTTGTTGGCTTTAATTGAAATGTCCCATTATATACGCTAGATACACCAATGATATTTACTTTGTCACCATTTTCAAAAGGGAAGGCATCATAGGCTAATCCTGTACGGTTATCTACGCGAACTAATACAGCTTGTCCATTCGTAGTTGCCATAAACTCAAAGGTTCCATAATCATTCACTTTTTCTAATTCGGAAATGGTAGCTCCTTTGATTACAACTAACTGCCCTTGGTTCTGCTCACTAATTTCTGACGGATTAACCTCCACTGCATCTGGTAATGGGCTTTGACCTGTTTTCTCTAATAAAGAGATATCAGTTAATTGTCGTTCACCATTATATTCACCAGTAACAGCAGTTAATTTGACCTGATCTCCAACTGTTACCTCATCACTTCCAAAGACATAGATACCCGCTGTTTCATCTTGTATGTAGAAGCCATTGCCACCCCAGGCACCAGGTGTAGTTGTAACCACACCTTCTATGGTTACCTCTGAACCTGTTTCTGCATTACGAGCTTCATTAATGGAGACCTCGCCTAGAATATTTTCTGGAGTATTTTCTATCCCCACAATCCTTCCTTCAGAGCCAATTTGTATCGGATTTTCCTCAGTAGAGCCTAATGATTTCACGTAGTTAACAAAAGCGTCTAAATCAACTGGACCCATTTCTACATTCTGACCTTTTTCACTAATTGGACGATGCTTATCACTAAGGGAGGTCCCCATATAATTGTTGACAACCAATGTATAAGAACCATTTGGATCAATCGCTGTTCCATCTGGAAAGGTGATGTCGATGACTTTATTTGTAGCTATATCCCAAGTATAGTGTAAGCCTGCAATACTATAATCTGGTCCATAAATTGGAGATAGCTGTGCATTTAAAATAGGGTAAAGATCCTCCCCTTTTATCTCCATCTTCATTAGGGTATTTCCAAATGGCATGATATTATATAAATCTCCCCAAGTAATCTCACCTTGTAGTAGATCATCACGAATGCCACCACCATTCATCATGGCAAAATCCGCATCTATCTGCCATAGCATCCCATCTGCGATAAGATTTCCTAATCCATGATCCCCATTATTTGTATAATCACCAGTAAGGTCTTGTCCGTTATACCCTAGCTTTTGATTCATTTTTGGTTCAATCAAATCCTGATATTTTGTTAAAATGTCACGAACGGCTGGATCAGGCTCTTTCTTATTTTGATCAACAAAAACGACTTCCGCTTGCTTTTTAATAATATCCTGTGTGCTACGGTCGATTTGAATATCGATATCTGCGAATGCTTTTCCATACTCACTTGCTTGCACGATTAATTTATTATCAACTACACCATTCACAACTTGATGGTTGTGGGCAGCAAAAATAATATCTACTGCATCATCTACTTGTTTCGCTAGTTCAGCAGATTCGCCTACAGCTGTTTCACCACTTTGCTCAGCAGGAATATGTGCTAAAACAACGATAGCTTCAATTCCTTTTGCTTGGAGTTCCTCTACTGCTTGATTCACAGCAGCTGCTTCGTTTGTAAATTCAATATCTTCGATCCCTGCTGGCATTACCATTCCAGCAGATGCTTGTGTATTAACCCCAACAAAGCCAATTTTTACATCCTCCACCTCTGCTATAGCATATGGTGGCAATATAGTTTCACCGGAATCCTTGTAAACACAGTTGGCACATAGATTAGCAAAATTCATTCCATCATAACCCGCAGTACCTAAACCATCAGGATGCTCACCACCATTCACCATTCTTAGAAGTTCTGTTGTACCCTCATCAAATTCATGATTTCCAACTGTCCCATAATCAAAGCCGATTTCCTCCATAATTTCTACAGTAGGTTCATCTTGGAATAAACCAGACACTGGTGCACTTCCACCGATCATATCTCCTGCATGTACGATAATCGAATTTGGATGTGCTTGATCTCTCTCTTTTAAATAGGAAGCAACATAATCCATTCTCCCGTAAACTCCGTCTACAACACCATCACCTGTTATGTCTAACTCATAGGATTGATCAATTTTTCCGTGAAGATCATTCATACTAAGTAGTTGAACATCTACTAGATCTTCTGCTGCACTCACTTCTCTACCAAAAACACTAGAAAACTGTGAGACAATGAGCAAGAAAAAAAGTAACATACCAATAAATCTCTTCGTTGAATGATTCATCTTGATTTTCCTCCTTTAATTCTAGTAATCTACCAATCTATATTTTATCAAGGAAAAAGAATAGAAGGATTAACACTATGTAAAGAAATGGTAAGGAATATTTATCAAAATTTTAATGATTAGCCCTTGTATTTTTACATGAAATCACCTACAATTTAGTTAGTAAATTAAATTAATTAAGTCGATATCAAAGGGGGAACTAACAATGGAATGGAAACAACTTATCTCATCATTTCACAATATTTTTCAAACAAATACTAATCCTAGAGCCTTTTTTGCACCAGGGAGAATTAATCTAATCGGGGAACATACGGATTACAATGGTGGTCATGTCTTCCCTGCCGCTATTTCATTCGGGACTTATGCAATCGTAGCTCCTCGTGAAGACCGTATGCTTCGGTTTTATTCTGAAAATTTTGCAGAAAAAGGAGTTTTAGAGGTATCCTTAGATGATTTGAGCTATAAGCAAGAAGACGATTGGACCAATTATCCAAAAGGCATGGTAAAATACTTTATCGAGGAAGGTTTTTCCATCCATCATGGCTTTGATGTTTTATTCTATGGAAACATTCCAAACGGTGCTGGGCTTTCTTCTTCTGCTTCGATTGAATTAGTAACAGGTGTTTTATTAGAAAAGCTGTTTAACCTAAACATTGACAGAGTAAAGATTGTCCAAATCGGTCAAAAAGTGGAGAATGAATATATCGGTGTGAATAGTGGTATTATGGATCAGTTTGCGATTGGTATGGGAAAAAAAGACCATGCCCTGCTACTGGATTGTGATACCCTCCATTATGAATATGCACCGATTGTGTTAGAGGATCATGATATCATCATTATTAACACGAATAAACGCAGGGAATTAGCTGATTCGAAATACAATGAGCGCCGTAGCGAGTGTGAGCAAGCTTTAGCTGATCTACAAAAAGAACTTTCCATTAGAAGCCTTGGGGAATTGACACCAGAGCAATTTGAAAAAAACCGCTCACTTATTAAAAATGAAGTAAATCAGAAGCGCGCAAAGCATGCTGTCTATGAAAATGCACGTACGATCAAGGCATTGCAGAAATTAAAAGCTGGTGAATTAAAAGCCTTTGGGGAGCTAGTCAATCAATCTCATGTTTCCTTACGTGATGATTATGAGGTAACAGGCCTTGAATTAGATACTATTGCCGAAGCAGCTTGGCAGCAAAAAGGGGTCATCGGTGCGCGTATGACAGGAGCTGGATTTGGTGGTTGTGCGATTGCCATTGTAGAGAAGACTGAATCAAGAGCCTTTCAGGAAAATATTGCGAAGGTCTATGAAGAAAAAGTAGGCTACCCTCCTACCTTTTATATTGCTGCAATCGGTGATGGTGCCAAAGAATTAATGGAGGAGGAAAATAAATGAGAATTTTAGTGTTAGGTGGAGCTGGCTATATTGGATCACATGCTACTTACCAATTAATCGACAAAGGTCATCAAGTAGTAGTAATCGATAATTTAGAAACAGGTCATGCTGGAGCTGTACATCCAGATGCAAGCTTCTACAATGGAGATATTCGTGATATTGAGTTCTTACGTGAAGTCTTTTCCCACGAAAAAATCGATGGTGTGCTTCACTTCGCAGCCAATTCTCTTGTAGGTGAATCAATGGAAAAACCATTGAAATACTTTGATAACAATGTCTATGGAACACAAGTATTGTTACAAGCAATGACCGAATTCCAGATTAAAAACATTGTCTTCTCCTCTACTGCAGCAACTTATGGAGAACCAGA
Organism: Gracilibacillus sp. JCM 18860; assembly: GCF_055395245.1. Classification (NCBI taxonomy): domain Bacteria; kingdom Bacillati; phylum Bacillota; class Bacilli; order Caryophanales; family Bacillaceae; genus Gracilibacillus; species Gracilibacillus sp. JCM 18860. The sequence continues at coordinate 3,089,900 of NZ_AP043868.1, read as the reverse complement.
ACAAGTACCTATTACAGAGAATATGCCTACACTTCCTACCAGCACGTATGGTGAAACAAAACTTACCATGGAAAAAATGATGAAATGGGCAGAAGTTGCGCATGATATCCGTTATGTGTCTTTAAGATACTTCAACGTAGCAGGTGCCCGAAGTACAGGAGAAATTGGGGAGGATCACAGACCGGAGACTCATTTAATTCCGATTGTACTACAAGTAGCACTTGGTCAAAGAGAGTATATCTCAATTTTCGGAGAGGATTACGATACCCACGATGGCTCTTGTGTTCGAGACTATATACATGTAGAGGATCTTATTGATGCACACATTCTCGCTTTGAACTATTTACAGGATGGCGGGGAAAGTAATATTTTCAACCTCGGGAGTAGTCAGGGCTTCTCAGTAAAAGAAATTATTAAAACGGCAAGAGAAATTACGGGTCACGAAATTCCTGCAAAGGTTGCCGAAAGACGCGCTGGCGATCCTAGTACCTTAATTGCAGGTTCTGAAAAAGCAAAACAAATTCTAGGCTGGAGTCCGTCTAGAACTGATATTAAACGAATTATTACCGATGCTTGGAATTGGCATCAAGCAAATCCCCAAGGCTATAAAGAGGAGGCATAAGCATGGCAAATCTCTCGCAGCTTATTGAGTCACTTGTACAAAAAGCGATCAATAAAGAACTCATTCATCCTAGTGATGCCATTTATGCAAGAAACCAAATACTTGGATTAGTCAAGGTTGATAGCTTTGAGGAACAGGACTCCCTTTCAGCTGAATTATCCATACCTGAGCTACTCGAAACCATTACAGAAGATGCTATAAACCGTAATATTATCGAGGATTTATTAGATGAAAAGGAAAAACTCCAAGCACAAATCATGAATGTCTTTTTATCGAAGCCATCTGAAATTAATCAGGTCTTTTATCAAAAATATGAGGAAGCACCGACTAAAGCAACCGATTATTTTTATCAATTAAGCAAGGATAGTAACTATATCCAAACAAAGCGAATTGCGAAAAATATTCAATTCAAATCAGCATCCGACTACGGTGATTTAGATATTACGATTAACCTATCCAAGCCTGAAAAGGATCCTGAGCAAATCAGGCGGGAGCGTGAAATGAAGCAGGATTTAGCCTATCCTAAATGCCTGCTCTGTGCGGAGAACGAAGGTTATGTTGGACGAATTGGACACCCAGCTAGATCGAATCATCGGATTATTGAAGTACCACTTGAGGGAGAAGAGTGGTTCCTGCAATATTCGCCGTACGTTTATTACAATGAGCATAGTATTATCTTTGCCAAAGAGCATCGCCCAATGAAAATTAATCGGGATTCCTTTGCAAGATTAACAGCTTTTGTAGAGAAATTCCCTCATTATTTCATTGGGTCAAATGCCGACCTGCCAATAGTAGGTGGAAGTATACTATCCCACGATCACTACCAAGGTGGTAATTATACATTTGCAATGACAAAAGCAGAAGATGAATTTTCCTTTAAAATAGAGGAATATCCAGAGGTTTGCGCATCTGTTATAAAATGGCCAATGTCTGTCATTCGTATACGTCATCAGGATCGCCAGCCATTAATCGAAGCAGCCGATTATATTTTACAAAAATGGCGCGATTATAGTGATAAAGAGGCAGAAATCTTCGCCTATACAGGTGAAACACCTCATAATACAATTACACCAATTGCTAGAATGAGAGATGGCAAATTTGAGTTAGATCTTGTATTACGCAACAATCGTCAAACAGAAGAACACCCGATGGGATTATTCCATCCACATGAAGATGTTCATCATATTAAAAAAGAAAACATTGGACTTATTGAGGTTATGGGGCTTGCCGTACTCCCTCCAAGACTAAAAGGGGAACTAGAAGAAATCAAAAAACATTTACTCAACGAAGAGATAAGCATTGCAGATTATCATCGAAATTGGGTACAATCAATAAAGAAAAGGCATACAAATATTGCTAAAGAAAATGTCAAGCAAATCGTAGATGATGAATTAGGAAAGAAATTCGCTAGAGTTCTAGAGGATGCAGGTGTCTTTAAAACAAATGAAACTGGTAGAGGGGCCTTTAAACGCTTCCTTTCACATCTATAAAAGTAGGTAGGAGGAGTTATCGGAATGGAAATAAAAACAGATGTAGTTTCTGTAAAGGATCAGAAATGGAAAGAATTTACACTAATTAATGATCATGGTATGGAGGTCTCTATCCTTGATTTTGGAGGAATTATTACAAGAGCTATGACACCAGATCGTGATGGCAAGCTAGAAAATGTCGTGATTGGGTTTAATAACTACGAGGATTACCTAGATAACCCGGGTTATTTCGGTGCACTCATTGGGCGAGTCGCTGGACGTATTGAAAAAGCCCAATTTGAATTGGATGGAAAGGCTTATACCCTTCCAAAAAATGAAGGAGACCATCATTTACACGGTGGGGAACCTGGCTTCCATAAGTCTATCTGGTCTGTCGTTCCTTTTGAAAATAAGGAAGAGGTTGGATTAACGTTAACTCTAGATAGTAAGGATGGAGAAAACGGCTATCCTGGTAATCTTAGAATGACGGTAATTTATACGCTAACGAATGAAAATGCCCTAACAATTGCTTATGAAGGTGTTGCAGATCAAAACACCGTTCTCACTGCGACAAATCATTCGTATTTTAACTTAAGCGGAAACTTAAAAACAGATATTCAAGAACATGAAATCACTTTAGATAGTAGCGAATTTGTTGAATTAGATGATGAGTTAATTCCAACAGGTTCCATCTTAAACGTCGATGATACGGTATTTGATTTTCGAAATGGGCGTCCGATGAAGGATGGCGTAAGCTCTGAATTTAAACAAAATTTAGTAGCGAATCACGGTTATGATCATTACTTTTTATTCGATCACACAAAAGAAGTAAGTGCACAGGTTTATGAGAAAGAAAGCGGGCGTGAACTAAAGGTGATCACAGACCAACCAGGTGTTGTCATGTATACTTCGAACAATTTACCTGAAGGCTTGAAGCTACGCGAACGGGAATCAGCTCGATACTTAGGGCTTTGCTTGGAAACACAAGCATCACCCGCATCGATCCATCATGACGGTTTCCCATCAGTATGGTTAGATAAAGACGAAAAATATTACGCGAAAACTACTTTTGTATTTGGGGTAAGAGAATAATATTTGACTGAGGGGCCACATATTGTGTGGCCCTATCTCTTTATTCAGATATCCACAATAAAACTTTAATGTAATATAATGGATTTTTACGAAAAATATGCTAGAGGTCTTGATTTTCGAGTTATTTTCGCAAAAGATACTACTGGACAAAACTATATAGATAACGGCTAAATCAATGGTATGGCCCTCCTTTTTAGACATTGTTATCGAATGCTACTTATCACTACCCTCATTACTTAATCTTCTTCAGTTTAAAATGTATCCATCTACTAGTTTTGCAACGAATAAATTTTTCCATCCACCATACTCGAAAAATAGTTGCATACGCAACTAAATTGTACTATAATTATAAAAAGTTGCGTATGCAACTAATAAGGAGGGATCTTATGTCGAAGCCTCAGATTCAATCAGTAGGTAAATTAATTAGTACGATTAATCGTTATTCAGAGATGTACATTAGCAGAAATCTTCAGCAATTTGGAATTGGTTCAAGCCAAATGCATTTTTTGATGCTGTTATATCAGCGTGATGGTGTGACACAATATGATTTGGCACAGCGACTGTATGTTGATAAAGCTACAGCAACACGTGCTATTCAGAAACTTGAACTAGAGGGTTATATAATACGACACCCAAGCAAGCAGGATCGCCGTCAAAACCTTGTATATGTAACCGAAAAGGCCTTGAATATCCGACAACAAATTATAGATATTCTGGGACAATGGACAGATATTCTCACTAAAGAGATGTCGACATCAGAAAAAGCAAGCTTGCTTACATTACTAAATCAAGCTGCACATCATGCCATTGAAGCAAATGAGAAGAAGCATTCTACAGAAAGGAATGATAATGATGGAACTCCAAATGAATGAAAAAAGAAGGTTGTTGAGGGTGCTTGTGTTTATCCTAATTTTTTCTGTAATGAATGCATTTATATTCAATGTTGCTTTACCTACCATTCGAGATGAATTCTCACTAACTTCAGCTGATGTCAGTTGGGTTCTGTCTTCCTATATGGTGGTTTATGCTATTGGTACAGTAGTATATGGGAAGTTAGCTGATTATTACTCACTTAATCGATTACTGACCTATGGCTTGTTGTTGTTAGCTTTCGGATCAATAATAGGAATATTCGCCATTGATTTTAGAATGGTCATTGTGAGTCGTATTCTCCAAGCATCCGGTGCCTCCGTCATACCTACCATGTCAATGGTCATTCCAACACGCTTTTTCCCAGAAAAGGAACGCGGAAAAGCACTTGGTACGATTGCTATTGGTATGGCATTAGGGACAGCCCTTGGACCTATTATTTCAGGTGTTGTTTCAGAATTTAGTAATTGGCGCGTACTTTTTACCTTATCACTATTCCCATTAATTAGTCTTCCTTACTTCAAAAAATACTTGCCGAAAACCTCTAAGAAAGGACTAAAACTCGATTATATTGGTGCTGGATTATTGGGTGTAACCGTTGCACTCTTTCTTTTAGCTATTACACAAACAAATTTAGTCTACTTCATTTTTGCAACAATACTTCTTACCTTCTTCATAATTCACATTTACAATCATAGCAATCCTTTTGTTAATTTTAAATTATTTAAAAATAAAGCATATTCTTTGATGCTTATTATTACATTTTTTGCCGCTTCACTTTTATTTGCTCTAACGTTCGCTACACCGTTACTGTTAAATGACGTATATCAACTATCTCAACTCTCAATAGGTCTTGTATTGTTTCCATCCGCAATCATTGCTGCACTACTCGGAAAAAGAGGAGGGAAATTAGCTGATAAAAAAGGTAATCAGTTTCTATTCTATCTGTCAGTTGGATTACTTTTCTGTTGTTATGTACTTATCTCTGTATTCGTGGAGATTGACCCCATATGGATTATGACAATTTTAATCTTTGGCAATGTAGGAGCGACTTTTATTCGTGTTGCTTTATCCAATTCAATTTCCATGACATTGCCACAGAACTCCGTTGGAATAGGAATGGGCTTTTTCTCAATGTTTAATTTTATAGCTGGTGCTGCTGCAACAAGTATGATTGGAGCGTTTCTTGAACAGGATTCTAATTTCACTAGTTTGCTACCATTTGAATATTCAAATAACGCTGCTTTATATAGTAATCTTTTTCTAATATTCACTTTTATTAGTATATTAATTGGTGTGTCGTTTGCATATATTACTAGACATCATAAATCTAACGTATAATATTTCCTCACTCACAGGAGACTTGTAATGTTAGCTCTAATCGCTAGTTTTACTCTAACAGAAATAGAAGTGATTAGAAGCCTTCTATTTCTGTTATCACATGAAGGAAACCTTCTAATTATGATAGATTATTGTAATCTCGGAAAAGATTTTAATTTAAGGGATTAAGGACAGTATTTGTTTATAATCGCCATCAGCCGATCCTTACTCTCTGTTTCCACTGATTCAAATAACCTAGCTCCGGCTATAATTGGGGCCCATTGGAAAACATCAGATTTTAATAGACCACTTTTTTCACAATAGAGTCGCAAATACATTTCAGCTAATTCCAATGATAATTGGGAATATAGTAGATATGTGCGATAAATATCTGCATGAATATCTCCTGCGCTTGAGTCAACCCAATCTATAATGGAAATTTTGTTATCTGTCATAATCAAATTAAATAAGTGGAAATCTCCATGGCAAAGCCGTGTTTCAAAAATCATGGAGTCTAATTTTTCTATTAAATATGACTTTTGTCTTTTTGCCAAAATAGGTGCACCCTCGATTTGATGATGTAATTTTTTCACCATGGGTTCGATTGTTTCTGGAATAATGCTATGAATTTTTAGTTGTACATCGACAGAAATATCTAGATAGTATTCGGCATGTTCTTTGTTTTCAAAATATAAATCCGCTAATGTTTTACCCTCAATATATTCCATTATAATAGCTTGTTTTCCACCTATTTTCGTAACACTGTATACTTTGGGAACAGAGAGTCCACAGGAAAAGGCATATTCTTGCTTACTTGCTTCATAAAAAGCTTCCGAATCAGGCAGATAGTCATTGAAAACTTTTACGATTTTATTGTTATAAAGATAAATATCTGCCGTATTACCCTTAGCTATTGGAGCACCTAGAATCATTCCGTTCTCTCCCCTTTTAAGAACATTTACTAATACATAAAATTTGCTAGATTAGCCCGAGATTTCGAGTGTCCTACAGTTAATAACCCGCTTCTCTAAGAACATTCCCATTATTTTTAGGTGGGGGACATTCTTTCTTACTTTTCTATAACTTAAACTCAAAACCAGTTGCTTTATCGTAAGGTGTCTTACATTCTGTAAAAACGAATTGATAGCTAGAATGATCGTCTGGTAAAGCTGGTGCTACAATGTAAGTATACGAGGAGTGTTCTCCTGAACCTGAACCTCCTTCCCATCTACAATCATAATACTTTCCTTCTGCATCTATGGAAAGCCTATAATATAAGTGTTCCTCCCGATCCATATCTGACATAACATCATCTGGCATTCTATCAATGTTAAGACGAACAATACTAGCATTTTCAAATTGACTTATTACTGTGACAGTATATAGTATCTGATCCTTTTCAAATAATTTTAATATTGGTATATTTTTCATAAAACCTCTAGGCTTTACCTTTGGTTTATAAACCTCTTCATCTAGAAGTTGTGAAAAAATACTACGAAGGAAATCTTCATAGAAATTATATTTTTGCGACCATTCAGTGATTAGGGATGCTCTTGGAAAACCAGGATTATTATTAGAAAGGATTTTCCGTTCTTTCATTAATTTACATATTTGCTCATCGATTTTTTCTAATCGTTCATCATAATGGTCCGTTGGTGGTGCAAATCGCATTCGTCTCATTTTTCCATCTCCTACTCGATTTTATAGGTGTAAAGAAAAGCAACATGTAAGTATTTGTAACTACTTCATGTTGCTTGTCGTTTTAATTTTATAGGACGTTTTCTTTATTGTACATTATTTTGGAACGCTTTCACTTTCTCGACATATGCTTTTGCTTTTTCTGTTAATTCTGCTAGATCTGTTTCGGTATATTTCTTTTTTGCTTGTACTAATGAACCACCAAGCCCTGCAGCAACCGCTCCTGCTTGAAAATAGTCCATAATATTATCAAGATTAATCCCACCAGTTGGCATTAATGGGATATGCGATAATGGGCCGTTCACATCTTTAATATAATTTGGTCCTGCTGAACGTGCTGGGAACACTTTAATCACATCTCCACCCGCTTCATAGGCTGTTAAAATTTCAGTTGGAGTCAATGCACCTGGAATACTAACGACTCCATACCTTTTTGTCGTTTGAATCATATCAATATTCACTGTTGGAGAAAAGACAAACTGTGCCCCTGCCATAATCACTGCTCTTGCCGTCTCTGCATCTAATACGGTTCCTGCTCCAACGATCACTTCTTCAGGTAATTCCTCCCGAAGCTGTTCGATTACTTGTAAAATACGTGGGGTGTCAGCAGTGATTTCTAATGTATGGATCCCACCTTGATGAAGAGATTTGGCGACATCTAAAATATCATCTGGCTGGACACCACGAATAATTCCTACTAATCCATTTTCGTAAATATTTTGCAATACACTCAAATCTATTTCCTCCTCATTATCGACTAACGTCTTCTTTATTTGGTTGAATAAAATGCTCGATTTCATCCTTTTCTGGCAAGCCTTCTACATCTCCATTTACCATCGTAACCATCGCACCTACCGCATTCCCTCTTTTCACTGCTTTCATTAAGGGTAACTCATCTAAGAGCCCTGAAATAAAGCCTGCAGCAAATCCATCACCTGCACCGACAGGGTCCACCACCTGTTCTACTGAAAAAGATTCCACAAATCCTGACTGCTCCGATGTGTAATAGTAGGTTCCTTCTTTTCCAGCTTTTAATATGACCGTTTCGGCACCTAAGTCTAAGAAGCATTTAGCCAATTGATCAGGTCCCTTTTCTCCAAAAAGATAGGTAGCTTCACTTAAACCTGGCAAAATAATATCTGCTTCTGCCGCAATCTCTAGCATTACCTGTTGGGCCTTCTCTTTACTTGGCCAAAGTTTTTCTCTAAGATTAGGGTCAAAAACAACTTGCAATTCCTTACTTTTTGCTATACGTATCGCTTCCTTTATAGCCTGATAGCAACTCGTACTTAGTGCTGGTGTAATTCCGGTAATGTGTAAATATTTTGCTTTAGCGATATAATTCTCATCTATATCTGATGGTGCCATCTTGCTAGCAGCAGATCCACTTCGATAATATTGCACCCTTACATTCGCACTGTTGCGAAATTCTTTAAAATAGATACCTGTTGGCGCACTTTCATCCGTGTGAACGTGAGAAACATCGACGCCTTCTCCTTTTAGAAAAGAAAGGATAGCTTTTCCAAATTCATCGTTACCTACTTTACTAATCCAGCCTGTTTGATAGCCAAGTCTCGATAGTCCTATCGCAAAATTGGATTCTGCTCCTCCTATCTTTTTCGAAAAAGTGTTGGCATATCTTAATAGACCACTAGACTCTGGTGTAAACAAAACCATCGTTTCTCCAAGTGTTACCACATCCATTTTAGGTAGCCTCCTTTTACCATTCTGCTACAGTACCATCTTGATGACGCCAGACTGGATTTCTCCAAAAATGTCCTTTTTCTGCCATTTCTTTTACTTTATCCTCATTAATTTCTATACCTAATCCAGGACCTTGCGGGATTTTCACATGCCCATCCTGATAATCGAACACAGAACGATCCATAATATAATCCAGTAAATCACTCCCTTGATTATAGTGAATTCCAAGACTCTGTTCTTGAATGAAAGCATTGTGAGCGGTTGCATCCATTTGCAGACAAGCAGCTAAGGCAATCGGCCCTAATGGACAATGCGGGGCAACAGCGACATCATATGCCTCAGCCATCGAAGCAATCTTTTTACATTCAGTTATTCCACCTGCATGAGATAAGTCTGGCTGAATAATATCAACATATCCATCAGCAAGTAGCTTTTTGTAGTCCCATCTTGAGTACATTCGTTCACCTGTTGCAATCGGAATGCTTGTTTGATTGGCAATTTCCCGGAGTGCTTCATTATTTTCTGGTAAGACTGGTTCTTCAATAAACATTGGTCGATAGGCTTCTAATTCCTTTGCTAAAATTTTTGCCATTGATTTATGAACCCTACCGTGAAAATCAATGCCTATACCAATATAATCTCCAACCGCTTCCCGGACAGATGCTATGCGAGCGATAGCCTGATCAATTTTTTCATAAGAATCAATATATTGTAATTCTTCTGTTCCATTCATTTTAACGGCTGTAAAGCCTGCATCCACCATTACTTTCGCTGCTTTTCCTACATCACTTGGCCTGTCACCACCAATCCATGAATAAACCCGAATCGAATCACGACATGCTCCACCAAGCAGTTGATAGATTGGTGCATTGAAATATTTCCCTTTTATATCCCATAAAGCTTGGTCTATCCCTGCAATAGCACTCATTAGGATGGGACCACCCCGATAAAAACCGGAACGGTACATGACATTCCAATGATCTTCAATTCGAAGAGGATCTTTTCCTACAAGGTACTCAGCTAATTCCTGGACAGCCGTTTCGACAGTAGCAGCCCGTCCTTCCACAACTGGTTCTCCCCAGCCAACTAACCCTTCATCTGTTTCGATTTTGACAAAACACCATCTCGGCTCTACTAAAAATGTCTTAAGTTTTGTAATCTTCATTCATTTTTCCCCTTTCTGTTAATGCTTGAAAAACCCTAATTGTTTTGAAATGGCTAAGCTTTGGTCTACTATTTCTTTTGCTAATTCTTCTTTCACTCTTTCTTCCGTTACTCTTTCAGCAGGACCAGCAATACTGATCGCGGCTACTGCTTTGCCGTTATGATCAAAAACAGGTGCTGCGATACAACGGATACCTTTCTCATGCTCTTGTTCATCCACGGCGTAGCCTATTTCACGAATAAGCTTTAATTCTTTGAATAATGCTTCTTTGTCAGTAATCGTATTCTCTGTAAATTTAGGTAGACCTTTTTCTTCGATCATTTTATCGACTTCTTCTTTACTTATGCCAGAAAGTAGTGCTTTACCTACACCTGTGCAATGCATAAATGCTCTTCTGCCAATTTGGGAATACATTCGTAGTGTTTGCTCACTCTCCACTTTATCAATGTAAACGACTTCATATTGATCCTGCATACAAAGATGGACCACTTCTCCTGAGCTTCTTGCTAATGTATGTAGTGCTTCCTTTGCCACAGAGCGAATATCTAGATTATTCAAGAGAGAGCTAGCGATTACTAAACACTGAATCCCAAGACGATAGTCACCATTTTCCTCTTTTTGTTCTACATAGCCCCTATTAACTAGTGTACTTAGAAGTCTGTGTGCCGTGCTTTTAGCAAGCTCCATTTTCCTTGAAAGCTCTGTAATCCCTAACCCTTCTGGGTGCTCAGCTAATAACTCTAATATCGATAATGTTCGTTCAACAGATTGTACTTGGGCCATTTTTGCTTCTCCTTTTATTCCATTATACGGAACTATATTCTTTTATTTGGAACAATTATAGTTTATAAAAAAGAGAAATGTTCGTCAAGATAAAATTGGAAGTGGTTTCAATTTTATCTTGAACTAAAATTTTTTAAGTAATAGATATAGTTTCTATGGTAAAAATTGCACTCTATCTTTGTTATGATGGCGTTGAGCGTTATTAAAACGCTTTCAAAAACAAGAAAGGAGGCTTAAATCAGCTTATACTATCTAACAAAGGAGGATATTAGATTAATGCGAAATAAGACAAGATTATTTTTCGCCACATTATTTTGTTTAGCTCTGATGTTTCCTGCATCAAATGTACATGCTGCGATTACGAGCAATGAAACAGGCACACATGATGGCTATGATTATGAATTTTGGAAGGATGATGGTGGCTACGGAAGTATGACACTTAATAGTGGTGGTACGTTCAGTGCCGAGTGGAGTAATATTAATAATATATTATTCCGAAAAGGGAAAAAATTCGATGAGACTCAGACACATCAGCAAATAGGAAACATCTCCATAAATTATGGTGCGAACTATCAACCGAACGGAAATTCATATTTAACTGTATATGGATGGACGGTGGATCCGCTTGTAGAATATTATATTGTCGACAGCTGGGGAAGCTGGCGTCCACCAGGTGGAACTTCTAAAGGTACGATTACGGTTGACGGAGGTACCTACGATATCTATGAAACCACACGCGTCAATCAGCCTTCTATTAAGGGTACTAGAACTTTCCAACAATATTGGAGTGTACGAAGAACGAAACGAACTAGTGGAACGATCTCTGTTAGTGAACACTTTAAAAAGTGGGAAAGCTTAGGTATGGAAATGGGGAAAATGTATGAAGTTGCCCTTACCGTTGAAGGCTATCAAAGTAGTGGTAGTGCGGATGTCTACCGTAATACATTAACAATCGGCGGGAACTCCGGTGGCGGTGGTGACGATGGTTCTGGCAATACTACGAGGGTGGAAGCAGAAAATATGACTAAAAGTGGTCAATATACCGGTAACATTAACTCACCATTCAATGGAGTCGCTTTATATGCTAACAATGATTCCGTAAAATATACGCAATATTTCCAAAGCAATACCCATAGCTTCTCCTTACGTGGGGCCTCATCCAATCACTCAAATATGGCCGAAGTAGACCTTCTAATAGGAGGAGTGTATAAAGGAACCTTTTATTTTGGTGACGGTTATCCCGCTGTTTATACCATTGACAATGTTAGTCATGGAACCGGAAATCAAGAAGTGGAGCTTGTCGTAACATCCGATAATGGGGAATGGGACGCCTATGTCGATTATTTAGAGATCCATTAATAGGAGACTCCCAGTGAGGAAGTCCTCGCTGGGATCTTTTTCATTAGAAGTGGCGAGAAAACGGAGTATAGTGGCGGGAATGCAAAGGAAAGTGGCGGATATACTAAATAAATTGGCGGAAAAAGCTTAGAAAGTGGCGGGATAGCATCTCTAAATGATAAGCGAGTATAATAAGAAACATCAATAGATAAGAGCTTCCCCTCTATTGATGTATCATTTTACCCTCTCACTAATTTTGTTCGGATTTTATTAGATGTAAGCTCAACAATTAAGATGAGCACAACCAATCCAATTAAAATCGATCCTACTTCATTCCATCTATAGGCATTCATTGCAAAAATAAGTGGTGCACCAATACCGCCGGCACCTACTAAACCTAATATAGACGCTTCTCGTAAATTCATATCAAATCGATAAATCATGATCGAAAGAAACACGGAGAATAGCTGTGGAATGATGCCATATCGAATTTTTTCAAAGGTTGTACAACCAATGGATGTCATCGATTCAAAAATACTTGTGTCCAAATCCTCAATAGCGTCCACATATAGCTTTGCAAGCATTCCAATTGAAATGACGGCGATCGTTAAAACACCGGCAAAAGGGCCTGGGCCTGTTACACGAATAAACATTAGACCATAGACCAATGCAGGGACTGTTCGTATAAAAATAAGTAGCAATCTTGTGATAAAGGCAACTGGTTTTGGAACAACATTGGATGCAGAGAAAAAGGCAAGTGGGATGGCTAGAATTGATCCAATGATGGTTCCAAGAAATGCTATCGCAATGGTTTCGACTAATAAATAAGCTACCCCTTGAGTTCCTGTTGCTAATAACAAATCAAGATCTGGGCTAATAATTCCTTTTAATATACTTCCTGCAATGGATATTCCACTTTGTTCAAGATTTTCTATATTAACAGCAGTAATGGACCACGCAAATAGAACTACTAAAACAGCAGAAATCAGCAAGATATAGCGATTGTTTCTCGGGGCATGATATAATTGTTTTTCGACTAAATTCATGTATGAAAGACTCCTTTTACGTTAGCTTTTTCCTAAAATGCTCACTGATTGTTTCAATGAGAAAAACCGTGATCGCTAGCATCAATAAAATCATGCCAACACTTGCATAATCCCGCCAGCCTAATCCCTCGTTTAGCAATAAACCAATCCCACCAGCACCTACATATCCTAAAATAGCCGCATAACGCACATTTCCCTCAAAGCAAAACAATGAGGTAGATAAATAGTTTGGTAGAATCTGAGGAAAAATAGCATATCGAAACGCCTGGAGCTTATTCATTCCAATAGACTCCATTGCTTCAAATGCCTCCATGTTAGCATTTTCGATTTGTTCATAGAGTAGCTTACCGACATATGCTAGTGTGAATAGAAAAATAGCGACAGTACCAGCAAGTGTGCCTAATCCAAAAATAAAGGTGGCGATTAATGCGGATACTAATGTAGGCATTGTTCTTAATATGCTTAAAAAGACCTTCGTGATCATAGTGATGATTTTAGCTTTAATAATATTCGTAGATGCTAGAAATGCAACGGGAACAGCTACTACTGCGCCCAAAAAAGAGCCGAGAATGGACATTTTAATTGTGTCTAATAATGGTCGCCATAAACTTGGGAAGTATTCCCATTTAGGTGGAATCATATCCCCGATGATCACAAAAAACTCATACCATCTACTCATTAATTGCTGGAAATCAAAATTAGTAAATCGAAAAGATAAGATCAATCCAACAAGGACTAATACTAGAATAATAGGAGTTCGTGATCTCTTTTCCTTCACTACACTACCACTAGCTAGTACAATTTTTTTCGGTGGGAAAATTTTGTCATACATAAACTTTTTCCCCTTCCACTTCTTTCATTACGTCTTCTCGACTTTTGTAAATATGATCTAACACTTCCTCTGAAACATCTTTCGCACTGCCATCGTATACAATTCTGCCGTCTCGGACCCCAAGTATTCTATGCGCATACTCCAGAGCAATTTCGACATGATGAATGTTCATAATAACCGTTATACCCATTTCTTCATTGATCCTTTTAAAATCGTTCATAACTTGCTTAGAGGTCACAGGATCAAGGGAGGCGATCGGTTCATCTGCGAGAATAATCTCAGGATTCTGTGCCAATGTTCTAGCAAGCGCTACCCGTTGCTGCTGCCCCCCTGATAATTGGTCCACTCTTACAAATGCTTTATCCAAGATTCCGACCTGCTCCAATGCTGTTAGCGCCTTTATTTTGTGCTCTCTGGAGAAGATACCTGTCACCTTACGCCAGGCAGACAGTTCTGGCACTAATGATACCAACACATTTTTCAGCACCGAAATTCGTGTCACGAGATTAAAGGATTGAAAGATCATTCCTATTCGCTGACGAAACTTACGAATCTCATGTCCTCTTAATTTACCTATATCGATGCCATCAACGATCAGTTTTCCACGAGTGATATCATGCATTCGATTAATACAACGTATAAGTGTTGATTTACCTGCTCCTGATAAACCAATAACAGCAACAAATTCTCCTTTTGGAATTTGTATATTAATATCTTCTAATGCTTTCACATTATTGGGATACTTTTTTTCAACATTTTTAAATTCAATCATTGTGATTCTCCATTCTTGTTTGAAAGCTTCCTTCGTTCTTGAAAGGTGAGAAAATGAGAACATCAAAACGATGTTCTCATGCTTGCAATGCTCTTTAATTTAAGCTTTGCACAATCTCTTGTGCTTCTCGCTCATTATCATAATCCGATGACTCTGCTTCTTGATAGCCTTCATGGTTATAGATAGAAATAACTTCTTTACCTTTATCCGTTTTGGCGATATTAATAAATGCCTGTTGAATGGCTGCTTTCAATTCATCTGTCATCTTTTCTGAATTCTTGCTCACACTCACGGTGTCATTATAAATTCCTGGTGTCACACCAATTACATTCGTTTCATCCCAAATGGATGCTTTTCCTCCAAATTCATCTTCCCATGCTTCTGCATTATCTCTTCTAGCGTCTGCATAAGTGACCATCACATCAATTTGTCCTTTCGCTAAACGGGCAAATGCACTCCCATAGGAATCTACTTGAACGGCATTATCTAAATCTGCAATCGTCTTATCAAACTTCTCACGTAGCCAAAGCGATGGATAAATATATCCTGCTGGTGAAGAAGAGGACATGACTGCCCAGGAAGCACTGTTCACATCTTCAAATGAAAGCTCTTCTCCATTGTTTACTTTTTCCGCTAATGCTTGTCCTTTTTCGGAAGGGCCTGCAATCATAAGTGCGCGATAATAGGTTACTTGATCCTCTACCGCTTCTGTCGGTTTATTATCATTCCAATCCTTGGCATTGTCTGAATCATTATTTAAACCTGCTCGAGTTGCAGTTAATATTACTTCCGCACCATCATCATAAAGCACATATGTACCACCAGGAATTAAGCCAATATCTGTTGTACCTGCTGAAAGAGCTTCCCCAACTGCCTCATAATTGGTACCTACTGAAATATCTACTTCGCCAATCTCATAACCCTGTGTTGCCATCTCTTCTTTCAATAAATCCTTTAATGGTTCTGTTGCGGTAATGATTTCGTCTGGCTCTCTTGATGGTACAAAGCCAATCGAAAGTGTATCTATTTTTTCATTAGAACCTTCTCCATCCGTTTCTTTTTCTTTCGCAGAGCCTTCTTCTGTGTCACCACATGCAACTAGTATTGAAAGCAACAAGGCGATCACGATTAACCATAGCTTTTTCAATTTTTATCCCCCTCAAGTCATCCATATTTCCTAGACAATACCATCTTAAATTGCAAATATTAAGAAATAACCATATTTTTGTAAATTTTTTGTAAATAATAGAAATAGGAATACCCGATGCAGAGCATTCCTATTTCTTGTCCATCTAACCCGATTAAGGATGAATCTCCCAATTGTCAATATTAATTCGTTCACCAGATACACCTTCTACAAGAAGACGAAAACGAACAGGGTTTCCTTCATTAACTGTTATATCTTTCGTTGCTAAAGAGCTACCGCTATGATAAGGCCCTCCAATTGTTGACCACGAAGCTCCACCATTTGTTGACTTTTGGATAGACCATTTGGCACCACTATCATTGCCAAAATTAGCATGGGATAAAGATATACTTGATGCGCTATCCACGTCAAAATTCATTTCAATAGAACCTTCTACCCTAATTCTTGCTGCTTGCGTACCATTTTTCTTATCACTGGAAAGGTCTCCTAGCAGGGCATTATCAAAATACCAAGATCCTGAGGATAAGCTAACTGTACCTGCTGCATAGGCTCCTTTACTTCCGCTTTCAAAGTTTTCCATTGCATCATTCTCAATAGGATCACTATCTTCCGCCCCTTCATATCCATAGGATCCTGGGTCAAAGGTTGAGCGATCCCACCAATCGTAATCAGGCTCTGGTAGACTCCATGGCTCGGATTGAGGTTCAGTAGATGTCACAGGATTCTCTAATGCTAACAATTCGGTTTCTTGATCCAATTCCAAACCATTCACCTGATCTAAGGAGGTGTAGTTTTCCTGTACGGCCAACCAATTGATAAGATTGACAAGTAAAATATGATTATCTTGGTCATAAAATCCATCATATGTTTTCTTCGTTCCACCAGTTTCTTCTCGCTTATACTTCGGCGTAATGTCTTCTACTGGTGAAGAATCGCCTATCACCGCGACTTTTCCTAGATTTGATTTAGAGATAGCAACATATGGTCCTTCTTCTATCCCACCACCATTATAAACACCTTGGTCTACCGCATGTGACCAAGCCTCATTCGTTTCTTCGATATACACGATACCTTTGGCTTTATCCGAATCAGTAATCGCTACAGTAGAGCCTGCGTGCATGGTCATCGTTCCGACACCTTCGGTAATATCAAATGCTTGAGAAGGTTCTACAACTAGATCGGAATATACATTTCCTAGTGAATTGTAACGAATTCTGAACCCAAAGTTATCGGATAACCAATCAGAGCTTTCTACATCTTGCATATAAAAAGAATTTGCTTCTTCTGAACTCATCCCCTTGGCTGGATCCTGCCATGCACCTCGACGGTACCCGTTAAACGCTTCAGAGGAATCCCATCTATTCTTATTTCGATCGGCATTGTAATGATCAGCGATGAAAAAAATACTTCCACCCTGATGGACATAATCTAGCATTGCCTCCTGCTCACTGGTTGAAAAGGGTATATTAGCTTCAGGGATAACAAATACTTCATAATCATCTATATCATCTAAAGTAAACCTGCCTTCTTTTCTTAATTCCGTTACATAATATCCTTCCTCTGCAATCGCATCGGCAAAATCTGAAAAAGCGCCATCTATCACCCAATCTGCTGCGCCCGCTGTTTGCCCATGAGTATTATCGAACAAGACAGACTTACCATTTGCCGTTTGGGATGGTAATATTTCTGGAGCTGGATCAAGTGGACCCTCCGCACTTAAACTTGGAGCTAGTAACCAACTAAATAGAAACACAAGGCCTAATGAAACTAACTTTCTTCTCATCTTCTTCATCCTTTCAGAAAATTTAATTTCAAGTTCACCACCATCACTTCCTTTTTAAAGTTAGCATATAATTATTTTATTCCTATTGAAGCTCTGTTAACTCTTTGTAAAATTTTTGAAATTAAGCATACTTTTAAGATATGTAAAAAGACTTTCCTCCATAGTAGGAAGAAAGTCTCTTCAATTCCAATTACTCGTATTCCTTTTCGATTGTCATTGTACTTCTAACCGTGTCAATGTGGCGTACCATGCCTTCAATCTGTTCTCTTTTATCCTCTAAAAATGGTGGTAGGGAAAGCCTCTCCCCGAGTGTCTCGTAATCCTCATCACCCATAAATCCTGGGCCATCTGTGGCAAGCTCGAATAAAATCTGTGGAGCTACCCTTGTATAAAGAGATTGGAAGAAAAAGCGATCAACAAAGCCTGATGTTTGAAAACCGAATTGGCGATAATGTTTATCCCATTCTAACAATGTTCCTTTGTTATCTACCCGAAATGCGGCATGGTGTACCGTTCCGTACCCTTGCTGGGCCATTGGTAATACGACGTTTTCTTCGACAATAACTCTTGCTCCATTTCCACCTTCTCCCACTTCAAATAAATGGAAGGAATCTTCTTGTTCGATTTCTTCGAATTGTAATACCTTTTCCATCACTTGTTTAAAATAGGCAAAATCCTGTATCCGAACAAAAATTGGACCCAAGCCAGTGATGGCGTATTCTAACGGAATCGGACCATCTTGCCATGGGATCCCTGAGTCGACCCCAATGTTGTTTTCATCTGATATTAACTGATATTGTTGATCATCAAAGTCTACAAAGGATAATGTCTTTCTGTTGAATTGTTCTTTAATCCCAGTATGTTTTACTTCTAATCGATCGAAGCGTTTTTTCCAATATTCTATCGCTGCATCACTTGGTACTCGAAAAGATGTTTTATAGATCTCATTCGTTCCATGTGTTCCTTTTGGGATGCCTGGAAAATCGAAAAACGTCATATCTGTACCTGGATTACCTTTATCATCCGCAAAGAATAAATGATAGGTTTGGATATCGTCTTGATTAACGGTTTTCTTCACTAAACGCATCCCTAGAACATACGTGAAAAATTGATAATTTTTTTCTGCACTACTCGTAATGGCTGTAACATGGTGTACCCCTTTTAAACCATTCATCTGATTCATCCCCTAGTTTCGATGTTTTTGAAATTTACCATTGCTAATCGTTCGAAAGACCCCAATGATGGAAATTCATTTATCTCGAATTCAAGATAAATATAACATAGGATCTTGATTAGGTCAATTAGTTTGTATTCTATATAGACAGAAAGGCTATCCTTCCCATCCTATAAAAAGAAATGTTTAGGGTAGCCTCATGTTTTACTTCCACCAATTATCAAAAACAGAAATTGGCTCTTCTCTTTTATGCCTTGTTTTCATATACCAGTTCTCAATTGTTTCGGCATCTTGATCGCTAACTGGTTTGCCTTCTAGATAGTTATCTATCGCTTCATAGCTTACTCCTAATGCAACTTCATCAGGAAGCATCGGCTTATCACTTTCCAAATCTGCTGTCGGCGTTTTTAAGTATAAGTGTTTTGGGCAATCAAGCATTTTTAAGATTGCTTTCCCTTGTCGCTTAGTAAGACGATATAATGGAATAATGTCTGCTGCTCCATCTCCATACTTGGTGAAAAAGCCAGTCACTGCTTCGGCTGCATGATCAGTCCCAGCTACTACACCGTTAACAGATGCCGCAATATCATACTGTACCTTCATACGTTCTCTTGCCTTTGTATTTCCTTTTACAAAATCACTTAGTGGACCGATTTCTTTTTCCACTGCTTCCTCACTCGCATCTACTGCTGCTTTAATGTTTACGCGAACTGTTTTACTCGGTTGAATAAAAGCCAAAGCATCCAAACAATCTTCTTCATCCGCTTGTTCTCCGTACGGAAGTCTCACTGCTATAAATTGATAATCGTTCTTTCCGTTTTCCTCATTTAACTCATTAACAGCTGTTTGGCAAATATAACCTGCTAACGTCGAATCCTGACCTCCAGAAATCCCCAATACAACACTTTTCAAAAAAGAATACTTTGACAGATAATCTTTTACGAAATCGACACTTCGGCGAAACTCTTCTTGCGGATCAATTTCTGGTTGTACTTTTAGTTTTTGGATAATTTCTTTTTGCACTGGACGCATGTGATACACTCCTTTATTCTGATTTCACCATACCTTTAACACGTTGTTTGATTGCTTTTATCAGGTTCATTTTATTTTCCCAGCATTTTTCACTCAAATCAACAGGATATTCCTCAGGCTTCATTGTTCGCTTATACTCTTCCCATAAGAGATTCATATTTTCCGTTGTGTAATTTTGAATTTCCTGAAGACTAGGTGACTCATAGCAAATTTTCCCATCTACTACGACATCCTGATGTAAATCCTTCGCTGTGAAATTCGTCACAAACTTACTAATATAGGTATGGACAGGGTGAAACATCTTCAGCCTCGGCTCTTCCTGGGGATTCTCATCTTCTAAAGCAATATAATCCCCTTCAGAGTGGCCATTTTCATTATTAATAATGCGATAAACACGTTTACTACCAGGTGTAGTCACCTTTTCCGGATTAGCCGAAATCTTAATCGTATCCACCATTTCTTCATTCTCTTCGATCGAAACAAGCTTGTATACTCCCCCAAGGGCTGCTTGATCGTAAGCAGTAATTAGCTTTGTTCCTATTCCATAGATATCAATTTTGGCTCCCTGTGCCTGTAGGTTTAAAATTGTATATTCATCTAAATCGTTTGATGCGATAATCTCTGCATCTTTAAATCCAGCAGCATCCAACATTTTACGGGCTTTCTTAGATAAATATGCCATATCTCCACTATCTAAACGGATACCTTTAAAATTTATTTTATCACCGAATTCCTTCGCTACACGGATGGCATTAGGAACACCAGAACGAAGTGTGTCATAAGTATCTACTAAGAAGACACAATCATAATGGGTGCTCGCATATTTTTTAAATGCTTCATAATCACTGCGATATGCCTGTACCATAGAATGGGCATGTGTCCCTGCTATCGGTATGCCAAATAGCTTTCCTGCTCGGACATTGCTTGTTGCAGAAAAACCACCGATATAAGCGGCACGGGTTCCCCAAATGGCAGCATCCATTTCATGAGCTCTTCTTGTACCAAATTCCATCACAACACTATCACCAACAACATATTTAATCCTAGCAGCTTTTGTCGCAATCAATGTTTGATAATTCACAATGTTCAATAAAGGTGTCTCGATTAATTGTGCTTCTGCCAGTGGTGCTTCTATGCGCATAAGAGGCTCATTGGCAAAAACAACTTCCCCCTCTTTCATAGAACGTATCGTACCACTAAAGCGCATATTGCGTAAATACTCTAGAAAGTCGTCATCATAGCCGCCAATCTCTTTTAAGTAAGTCAAATCACTTTCGGTAAAACCAAAATTATGAATAAAATCCAATACCCGATCTAATCCTGCAAAAACAGCATAACCATTGTCAAAAGGCAGTTTGCGAAAATAGAGCTCAAAAACTGCTTTATTCTCTGCCATTCCATCTCTCCAATAGGTTTCTGCCATGTTTACTTGATACAAATCAGTATGCAGCATCAAGCTATCGTCTTCATATGTCATCTCAGTTTCCTCCAAATTCCTTCACTTTTGCTCCTAGTGTTTGTGCAAAATGACCAAGTGCCCATTCATGTCCTGCTTGATTAAAGGAGGCAACAGCATCTTGGTAAATTACCATGTCAAACCCTTTATTATAAGCATCCACTGCTGTATGTAAAATACAAATATCGGTACATACCCCAATTAAGTGTAGCTCTTTTATCCCTCTTTCGCGAAGTAAAAGCTCCAGATTAGTTCCAGCGAAAGCTGAATATCTCGTTTTATCTATATAGTATACATGATTTTGTTGCTTATTTGCTTCATAAACAGCTTTCAAGCTTCCGTATAAATCTCTTCCTTTTGTTCTCCTGATATTATGTGGCGGAAACAGATTCGTTTCTGGATGGTAAGGGTCGCCTTCTTCATGGACATCCACAGCAAATATAGTAAGATCCTTTTGGTCCATAAACGATTTCGTAATTTCTGTTATTTTCGCTTCGATTGCTTGTCCAGGCTCCCCACATGTTAAAGCACCATTAGATGCTATAAAATCAACCGTATAATCAACATTGATAAGTGCACGCTTTGCCATTCTGCTCCCCCTTAGATTCTTACTTATTGGTTTTCCCATTATATCAAAATTTCACACAATTTTCAGAGTTTTTGTCAACAAATGGGTGCTTATATGTTAGGATGAGGAAAAAGTGTGAGGTGATCCCATTGAAAAAGAAAGTAGTAATCACAGGTGGATCAGGCTTCATAGGAGCTTATCTGAGAGAGAAGTTCCTAGATTTAGGCTACGATGTCGCTATCATTTCACGAAAGCCACCTGCTATAACATGGAACGATCAAGAAGGAATGTTACAAGCTCTCAATCATGCTGAACTGGTAATTAATTTAGCTGGAAAATCGGTAAACTGCCGTTATAATGAGAAAAACAAACAAGAAATTCTGACATCTAGAACAGGAACAACAAAATTATTAGGAGATGCAATCAGTAAATGTGAGCATCCACCGAAATTATGGATAAACTCAAGCACTGCTACAATCTATCGTCATGCAGAGGATAAACCAATGACGGAGAAGGATGGAGAAATCGGAGTAGGTTTTTCTGTCGATGTTGCAAAAAAGTGGGAAAATGCCTTTTTTCAATTTTCTTTGCCGAACACAAGACAAGTTGCACTTAGAATAGCAATCGTACTCGGTCCTGATGGTGGGGTAATGACACCTTATAAAAATTTAGTAACATTTGGCCTTGGAGGGATTCAAGGAAATGGTAGACAGATGTTCAGTTGGATTCATATTGAGGATATATGGAACATCATCCTTTTTTTAAAGGATAGAGAGGATTTGTCTGGCATATTTAACTGCTCAGCACCGAACCCGATACCAAATTATATTTTGATGAAGGAATTAAGAAGGAAGTTAAATCGACCATTAGGATTACCTGCTCCAGCGCCACTGTTAGAACTTGGTGCCATTTTTATTAGAACAGAAACAGAGCTTATTTTAAAAAGTCGCTGGGTCTTACCAGATAGGCTAGAGAAGGCAGGATACAGTTTTCATTATCCAACTATCCAAGAAACCTTGGAGGATATTTTATAGAGGATGGGCTACTTGTCCATCCTCTAACCACCTTTTTTATAAATTGTTGAAAAACAACCTTATAATATCTGTTCCTGCTATAAAAGTTCCTAAACCACTACCGATATTAGCAAAAACAATCACTAATAAGATTCGTGTTACTTTGTTATTCCAAAAGCCCTTCACTGTTACAGCATCCTCTGAAAGTGACTCGAAATCGGACACCTGCGGACGCTTGAGGTAAGCTTGAGCAAAACCAGCGAACCACCCTGCTGCCATCAATGGATTCAATGAAGTAATTGGTGCAGCAATCAAGGCGGTTAAGACTGCCAAAGGGTGACCAAGCGCAATAATAACGCCAAGTGCAGATAAACCGCCATTCCATATGAGCCAGCTCAATACCTGCTGCCATCCAGCAACCGGATTTGCTATAAAGGTGTATACAATTAAAGCGATGATCAGAAGAGGAATGGACCACCCTATAATTTTAGGCGCTTTTGACTTTGGTGGAACCTTTGTCAGTGCTTTTAGATCATGCTCTTTTCTAATTTCCTTTGTAATACCTGGAACATGGGCAGCACCTAGTACTGCTACAATTCTCTTTCCTGGAGCTTTTTTAATTTTTTGTGCAAGATATTGATCACGCTCATCAATAAGCGGTTTTTTCAATCGAGGAAAAGCTTCTGTGAACTCACTAAGGACACTATCAATCGAATCCTGTGTTTTCATTTTCTCAAGCTCTTCTTCTGTAATAGTTTCCTTTGAGAAAACACCACCAATTACTTGAGTGAGTAACATCATTTTTCCTTTAAAGCCGATGCTTCCCCAAATTCGTGAAAAGGTTATCTGAATATTACGATCGGCTAATACTAGCTCTGCACCGATTTCTTCCGCTGACTCGATTCCTTGTATCATCTCTTGTCCTGGTTTTATCCCAAATTGCTTAGCCATCCGCTTCTGAAAGGAGGATATCGCAAGGTTCATTAAAAGCAAGGATGCTTTTTTTTCTTTAATAACTTGGAAGATGTCCATCTTTTGCCACTTACTATCATGGACAACTGATTCATATCTTTGTTTATCCAGTTCGATACAAACAGAATCGGGCATTTCCTTCTGAATAACTTCCTTCACCTGCTCTGCACTTTGCTTCGATACATGTGCAGTACCAATTAATATGTATTCCTTCCCATCTAACTCAATTCTTGTAATATTTTGATCTGTCATCAATAATTCCTGCCTTTTTATAGAAATTATACTTTTCATTATATAGTAACTACTAAAGAAAACATACTAATTTCCTTTACCTACATTATTGAAAATAACTAAAAAATCTCTATGCAGAAGACAAACTTAATGATATATTAATCACTGGAAAAGTGGACAGTTTATTCAGTATGTTTGCTTCGGAATTAGTTAAGCTAAGCCTATGACTTCTATGATAGAAAGGAAAGAAAAAATGGTTGATGGTAAAAGACGAAAACTCTCCATGATTGTACTGTTCTCCATCATTTTCGTATTTAGTATCGGTATTATAACGGTTAATTCATCCTCTAGTAATAAAAAAAGAGAAGAAAATCAGACATGGATTTATATTGCAGGAGATTCTACAGCTTCAAACTATACAGAGGAGCGTGCCCCTAGAACAGGTTGGGGACAAGTATTAGATCCTCTTTTCGATAAAAAGATTGAGGTGATCAATAAAGCGGCATCAGGAAGAAGCTCTAAAAGCTTTATCGCGGAAGGAAGATTGGATGAAATTCTTTCTGAAATACAAAAGGGGGATTACCTCTTTATACAATTTGGCCACAATGATGCAAAGGAAGACAAGCCTTCTCTATATACAGATCCTTCTACCACTTATAAAAGCTATTTAAAGCAATACATTGATGGAGCAAGGGAACAAGGAGCCCTCCCTGTACTTCTTACACCTGTGGAAAGAAGAACCTTTTCTGAGGATGGAACGTTTATTCCTTCACATGGCGATTACCCAAAAGCAATGAAGGAGCTTGCCCAAGAGGAAAATGTACCAGTACTTCACATGACAGAAAAGACAACGGAATTATATAATCAGTTAGGCCCGGAGGAAAGTAAAGATCTTTTTATGTGGCTGGAAGAAGACGAAAGCCCTAATTATTCAGAAGGCGTACAAGACAGCACACATTTTCGTAAAACAGGAGCAACCGAGATAGCTCAACTAGTCGTGGAAGAGATTGAACGTTTAAAATTAAAGGGCCTTTATAGTCATTTAAACTGAAGCCGAAAAAAG
The DNA here is from genome assembly GCF_055395245.1 of Gracilibacillus sp. JCM 18860. NCBI lineage: Bacteria > Bacillati > Bacillota > Bacilli > Caryophanales > Bacillaceae > Gracilibacillus > Gracilibacillus sp. JCM 18860. The sequence continues at coordinate 3,064,750 of NZ_AP043868.1, read as the reverse complement.
GTTTCCCAATGTTAATAGGAAACCTTTTTTCATTGATTAACTTCACTAAACAAATCTCAGTTTGCTTCTAAATATTGATTATAGGCCTCTTGATTAATTTCAACATATCTTCCTACACCAAGTGATTCAAGGCCTGCGACATAATCATCCCAATCATCCTCAATGCTCAATTCACCGGTAATAAACTGAACAGAGCTCTGCTCGACATTATCGAGAATATTTGTTTCTAATGTCGCTAACTCATCCTGAACATTTTCAGGATACCATATCGCCCAGAAAGGGAATAATTCATCTGGTTCCTTTCCTTCATAAAGATAGGTCGCCTCCTGCAAGCGCCGCTCAAAACCTTCGTCTGTATAAATATCCTCCGCCTGCACCCATCCATCTCTATATTCTCTTGTTTGGTAATATTGAGCACTAGCTCCCCAAGCATTATTTGTTGGTTCATCTGAATGCAATTGCTTTAAATTTGGTTCAACCTCTTCATTAATCGCGACATCACCTTCTTCAGGCTTGATCCAATCCTCTCCTTCAACACCAAAATGGGCCCGAGTAGATCCTTCCTCTGTAAACATATAATCTAATAGTTTTATCGCTTTAATTTGTGCCTCTTCACTTGCTTTATTTGTAATAGCAAAAGTAGCTCCTTGTACTACTGGATAGTAATAGGAAGCATACTGTCCATGTGGGCCTTTTAATGGTGTTAAAGGATCATAGGCATATTGATTCTCGTTATTCGTAAACTCCCATGGGTGGATGGATGTTGCTGCACCAAGTAACATTTCTGTATTATTTCCTAATTGTAAATAAGCATCTTGATTTTGAGTGAATGCTCCTGGATCAATCAATCCTTCCTCATATAATGATCGTATATATGTTAATCCCTCCTTCCACTCCACTTTATTCGCTACGAATTCTACTTTCCCATCCTGAACCATTAGCTTCGAATCCACATCGTCATATATAAATCCATTCATTAAAAAAGGGATAATGGAATGTTGTGGTAAAGCAATCGATCCACTTAAAGGTATTTCATCTGATTTTCCATTTCCATTGGGGTCTTGTTCGTTAAATGCCGTTAACACATTTTTAAACTCTTCATGTGTTTCAGGTATAGACAAATCCAGTTTCTCTAACCAATCCGTATTAATCCACATTTTGTTCGGCCATGTGCAATGAAAGCATTCTTCTAATTGTGGAATTCCGTATATATTCCCATCTGGAGCCACCGTGATTTTTCGAAACTCCTCATGTTCCTCTAGTACCTTCTGAAGATTTGGTGCATGTTCTTCAATCAAGTCGTTTAATGGTATTAACACTCCCTGTTTTCCATATTTCAAAAGATCATTTGCTTTAAACTGATCCACCCATTCAGTAAGGAAGTACACATCAGGGTAATCTCCACTTGCTAAAGAAATTTGCCGGCGCTCTTTGGCTGCTGCTCCATCCATGGAGGTTGTTTCAAATTCAAAATTAATTCCAAATTCCTCTTCTGCAAATTTTGTAAAGGAATTGGTTTCCAAATCTATTGTATCACTTTCTGGCATAAACACTGTCATTTTCGTTTTCCCATTCGAATCGGTTTGCTCCTCTGATGTTTCTTTATCCGAATTACACGCAGTTAATACGATTACCATGCTAAAAGAAATAAGCAAAACCATCAGCTTTTTCATTTTTTTCCCCCTCATCATGATTAGCTGTAATAAAAATTATCCCTTCACTGAACCAATGAGCATCCCTTTTACAAAATATTTTTGTGCAAATGGGTAGATCATTAGTACAGGCAAGCTAGAAATCACTATTAAAGAATATCTCATCAGGTTAGCTAATTGTTCTCTCCTCTGCTGTTCAGCAATATCCATATTAGCTCCAGAGTCACTTTGCACAATCAATAATTCACGAAGCTCTAGCTGAAGTGGAAACAATTCCTCTGACTTTAAGAAAATCATCGCATCAAAATAACTATTCCATTGAAAAACCGCGTACATCAATGCTAGAACAGCAATAATTGGCTTTGACAAAGGCAGAACAACATACCAAAGAAATTTCAAACTACTACAACCATCCATCTCACTTGCTTCCACCAGTTCATCTGGTACACTGGATTGAAAAAAGGTTCTTGCAATAATTACCTGCCATACCGCCATTGCCTTCGGAAGGAGAATTGCCCAAGGTGTATCGAGCATCCCTAGCTTTTGAACCACTAAATACTCAGGTATCAATCCTCCATAAAAAAGCATAGTAAATAAGATAAAAAACATGAAAAATGTTCGCCCATAAAACGATTTTCTCGAGAGTGGATAGGCAAATACAACGGTTAAAACAACCGAAATAATCGTATAGCCAATTGTGTATAAAATGGAGTTACGAAACCCTCTGATCACATCCGAATTCGTTAATACCTCTATATACCCTTGTAAGGAAAAATCAACAGGCCATAGCCACACCCTCCCTGAAGTCACAGCTTCTGGACTACTAATAGAAGCACTAATTATATAAATAAGCGGATATAAAACAACGATCATTATGCAACAGAGGAACACATAAATAGCTCCAAGAAATAGGCGATCACCAAAGGATTCCTTTATCCATATTTTACTGCTCACTTGAACTACCCCTTTCTTACCACAAACCGTCACCTGAAACCTTCTTCGCCAAGGCATTAACGATGATTAATAGTACGAGATTGACAACAGAATTAAATAAACCTACAGCTGTACTGAAGCTGAAATTGGCATTAATAATTCCCATTTTGTAAACATATGTTTGTAAAATTTCTGAAGTACTCAGGTTCAAAGGATTTTGAAGCAAATATACTTTTTCAAATCCAATTGCCATCAAATTACCTACACTTAGGATGAGAATAATAACAATTGCTGGCATAATCCCAGGTATGTCTACGTTCCAAATTTTTTGTAGCCTAGATGCACCATCCATTTTCGCCGCTTCGTATTGTTGCTTATCTACCCCTGCAAGTGCCGCCAAATAGATAATGGCAGAATAGCCTGTTAGCTGCCATGCATCAGACCAAACAAAAACAGAACGAAACATTTCTGCATTTCCTAAGAAATTAATTGGCTCAAAGCCAAAAAACTCCACAAACGAGTTAATGATCCCTGTTCTAGGCGACAACATTAGGATAATCATCGAAACAATGACAACAGTAGAAATAAAATAGGGTGCATAGGTAAACATCTGAACAGAACGTTTAAATAGCCCATCTTTTATTTCATTTAAGGCAAGTGCCAAAATAATCGGCAATGGGAAGGTAACTGCTAAATGATACAAGCTTAATAGCAGAGTATTTTTAATCAGATCCCATGCCACAGGATTTTGGAAAAAAGCTTCAAAATGCTTGAAGCCTACCCACGGACTTCCGAATATTCCCTCTACAACGTTATAATCCTTAAAGGCGATCACCGCCCCCACCATTGGTACATATTTAAAGATGACAAAATAAAGAATAGGTGGGATCATTAATAGATATAACTGCCAATGCTTGCGAAAACTTCTTTTGGCCAAATGTAATTGAGAGGTTTTCTTTTTTTTCAAACCGTCATAACCATGACCTATCTCCATCGCTTGTTTCAATCTTCATCCTCCCTTCTGTTCGAATAATAGCACCTCATTGGTAAGCGCTTACAAATAAATTATCATGTTCTGGCTGAAGAGAATACAGACAATTCTATTTATAGCGTACAAATTTAGAATTTAATGAAATATAGAAAAGGTACCATTCAAATCAAAAGGTACATATTAGAAAACCTTGGCGTATTAGTCTTGTAATGTCTTTCGAAATTGATTCGGAGTCACTTTATTGATACGTTTAAAGGCCCTTCGAAAAGAATGAGCACTATTATAGCCCACCTCTTTCGCTATATCATTAATCGTTTTTTTCGAATTAGCCAATAGATTCATTGCTTCATTCATGCGAATTTTTTCAAGGTATTCGTACAGATATTCTCCCGTCTCTTCCTTGAAAATATGTGAGATGAACTTTTCCGGTCGATTAAAGTGTTCTGCGATTCCATAGATGGTTAAGTCAGGGCTCTGATAATGCTCATGTAAAAATGTCTTTATCGAATGAATCATCGTATGATTGGATTCCTTCCGTTGATCTGCAATCATTTGGCAATAACATTCAATGGCCTGATCAAATTTGTTCTTAAGTGATTCGATACTTTCTTCATCTACTTGGATATCCCAAATATTTTTCCACACCTTTTCTAATTCTTCTTTTTTCGAACTATACTGATCAAAAGCCTTAAACAGTGTTCCCTTGATTTCATACATCACTTGTTCTAACATATCCTTTGGTAAGCATCGATTGTTTATATTTTCTTCATAAATCTCCTGTAATATTTTTTTGGCTTCTTCTGCATTTCCTTCTTTTAAATTTTTTAAAAGTCGAAACTCATAGTCTAATGGATAATAAAATAATACCGTTTCCTTGATCATCTCGTTATACCAGAATAAGTGATAGTCATTTGTCGAAATAGTAATATAGTCGAGTGCTTGCACCGCCTCATTATAGGAACGACTTATATCAAGCAATGATTGAAACGGCTGCCCAAACCCAACCTTTAAGGATATACGATATTGATGCTGAAATTGCTTTTTTAGGGATAGAAACATTTGTTCAATATCTCTAGCAAAAACATCGGTATCTTTTTGATCATCTAAGAAAATGTAAACCATTTTATCTGAATCTAAATTCGTTACGTAAAATTTTTGGCACAGCTTCAAGGACTCTTTTTGGATAACTAAGCGAATAGCATGTAATTCTTCGTAAATTTCACTACTGGACATCTCTTCATAGCCTGCCACCTTTAAAATAGAGACAAAACCTTTATTTCCGATGATCGGCAAATCTGCTAGTGCAGCGAATTCCTGTAAGTTCTGATTTTTCTCCGTCAGTTCCCCAGCTAGTAGCTGCTTAAGAAAGGCATCTTTTAATAATGGCTTTTGCTCCGCAAGCTGACTGTGTAGATCTACATTTGTGGCAATTAATTTAGATATATTACCATGTAAAAAATCATAGTCATTTCTGGATTCTGTCCCTGTATATTCCTTTAGTGTTTTCATCATCCCTGTAATTGGTCGGCTATGTCTGTAGGCAAATAAAAAACAAATGATCAATCCAATTACAAGTGTACCTATCGTAACTAGCCAAGTAATATATTTTATCGGCGCAGCCTGTCTAACTAACGTCTTACTAGGGATGCCCGCCACATATGTCCAGTTGTACTTATCGGAATGAGCCGTGATGAGGAGTGTCCCATCTTCTAAATAGAGGCGATTATCGTTCATTGATACCCTAGAGTGAATTGGTGAAATCTCTGATTCGTCAATGCCATTTGTTGTTACAATATGGCCATTATTTTCGTCCATTATATATACCCACCCATTAAATTGTGTAGAAATCCCCATTAACAGGTTATTTATTTTACTACTTTCAATTGGAACGACAATCGAACCCATTGATTTTGAATAGCTATTCATTGGTAATGGTCGTATATAAGTAATCACATTGGTATTCCTCTCATCCATGACAAACGCTTTTCTAGGTAGCATTCCTTGGTGATGGGATAAAACTTCAGTCTTCCATTCAGAAAATGTGAAATCAGTATAATGATACTCCTGATAAAAATGGTAGGGTCGGTAATAAACAGATCCCGGTACCATTACAATGTCCATTCGACGAAAATAGATATAGAAATCTTCAAGAAAATCATTGGTGGAGGCGAAAGGAGAAATATCTGTAGACAGCTGCTTCATGCTAGAGACAATTTTATTCTTTTCGGTAATATTTTTATTTAATAATGTGTTGACATCACTATTTGTAGCAAGCTGATTCGCAAATCGGTTTATTTCATCTAACCTTTGCTCCAAAATGGTTTTTCCTTCATGAAGAACTTGGGTGCTATTCATAATTGAGTACTTTTCCGCTGTTTTTAAGGAAACATGGTAAGAAATCAAGCCTGCGAGCAAAGGAATAAAAAGAATAATAAGATAGGATAGCAAAAATCGTCTAAAAACCTTAGAAAATTCTGCTAAATTCATGATAACTCCCTCCCCAGTCATTAATAGATAAAGCCGAAATTTTTACATTTCGGCTTTGTTATCAGTCTATTTGGATTTTAAAGACAACCGGCTTTCTGCTTTGAACAGATGTAGTCTTGATCTTAAGGCCATGTGACGATCGCTCCCACTTTGGTATCTCATCAAATCCTAATATTGTTATGCTCTGAATAATTCCGTGGAAATGTGGTAGCTTTGAAGCATCCTGTTCAGCTAGTGCCGTAATGTTTACTTTTCCGTCCTCTGGATAGTTCAAAACCGTTGCATATAAAAAAGAACCTTTTACTGTGAAACGAATATCCTCTGGTGTGAAGCTCTTAGATTTACTATCGGTAAACTGTCCTTCTTCAATAGTCGTTGGTCCTTCTCCCGCTTTTCGCCATACCTTACTCCCATAAATGGCTTCCCCATTTGTATGAAGCCAATCTCCTATTTCGAGTAAAATATTTTTATCTTCGTTTGGGATCGTGCCATCTGCTTTTGGCCCAATGTTTAATAGCATTGTCCCATTTTTGCTTACAATATCCACTAAATCACAAATAAGCTCATTGGCTGTTTTATATTCATTATTTTCGGTATAACACCATGAATTTTTTGCGACAGCTGTATCTGTCTGCCAAAAATAAGGTTTTTGTTCAGCAAATTGTCCTCTTTCGATGTCCACTACTGCCGTACCAAACATGAAAGCATCATGCTTATAATTAATGGCAACTTCTATGCCCCACTCCTCTGCACGATTATAATAATAAGCTGCAAACTTCTTTAAATAGGGCTTAACGGAGCTATGCTGAATCCACCAATCAAAGTAAACGATTTTCGGCTGATAGCGATCAACGATTTCACAGGTCCTTAATAGCCAATCCTCTAAAAACTCCTCTGATGGTGCTGGAGAATATAAATCATGATGATCAGGCTCAGGCATTGCTGCCCAATAGAAATCTCCTCTTACTAGTGGCTCTTTTATATCACTATCAAATTCCTTCCCATGACCCATAAAAAACCAGTGCTCTATACGATGAGAGGAAGCACATATTGGAATACTACGCTTGGCTAACTCCAGCTTTAATTCTCCGAGTATATCTCGTTGTGGTCCCATTTCATATGCATTAAATTTAGAAATGTCGCTCCTGTACATTTGGAACCCATCATGATGTTCTGCCACAGGCATTACATAACGTGCCCCCGATTCTTGAAACAGCTGCGCCCATTCAGCTGGATCAAATTTCTCTGCCTTAAATAGTGGAATAAAATCCTTATAACCAAAATCCTTATGCTGGCCATATGTTTTTACATGATGTTCATATGCCTTCGATCCTTGAATATACATATTTCTCGAATACCATTCATTTTCAAAGGCTGGTACAGAATACACTCCCCAGTGAATAAAAATTCCAAACTTCGCCTCCCTATACCAATCAGCAAGCTTATATTGAGATAAAGAATCCCAATTGTCTTTATATTTCCCATGCTCAATCACTTTGTCTATTTGTTGAAGATAGGCTTGTCTATCAACATATGCTTTCATTTTATTTTCCTCCTTTTATTGTCTCCACTCTTCTCTCCCACTTGGCCAGCTTCTGTTCTGAATTGGTTTTAGTATCTTTAATACTTGTTCTAATAGTTCTTGATTGATCGGTTCGTCTATCCATTCTATGTTTTTCGCTATATTTCTTTCACTCGCTGTACTAACAAGCGTTGTAGGGATTCGGTTATTTTGGACAGAAAATTGGATCGCTAGCTTTGCTAGATTCTCGCCCTTTTCTTCACAGTAGGCTGCCGCTTCTTTACAAACAGAAATCATTTCTTTATCAGCAGGATGCCAATCCGCTACTGGCCGATTATTTAATAGCCCCATAGAGATAGGCGAAGCATTGATGATACCAACATTTTTTTGTTCAAGTAATGGAACAATGTGTAAAAGTGACGTATCGTTTAAGGAATAGTGACAATAGGATAAAATTACATCTATTTCTGCTTTCTGTAATACCCTTTCAAATACGCTTAAAGGTAATCCTGAAACACCAACATAGCGAATTTTCCCTTGCTCTTTTAATTGATATAATGCGGGAATCCCTTCTTCGATCACCTCATTGTAAGAACCAAATTCAATATCGTGTAACAAAAGAATATCGATATAGTCTGTTTGCAATCTTTTTAAGCTTTCTTCGGCACTTGTTATAATTCTTTTCTTGGAAAAATCGAAGGAATCTTCTCCATAACGACCTGCCTTCGTCGAAAGAATATAACGATCTCTTGGAATTCCTTTCAAAGCCTTACCTAATACCCTCTCTGCTTTGGTCAAGCCATAATACGGGGAAACATCGATATAATTAATACCTTTATCCAAGGCATAATGAACGGTTCGAATCCCCTCCTGTTGATTAATCTCTCTGAAAACAGAGCCTAACGAAGATGCGCCATAACTCAGTACAGAGACATCCAGCCCTGTTTTCCCTAATTTACGATATTTCAAGAAACTCCCTCCCTATACGTTTAACTTATAAAAGTCGATAGCATTTCTTCCAAAAATGCAATCTTCTTCTTCCTCTGTGACTTTGTTTGATAACGCTTTCTTTGAAAGCTGAAAAACTTCATCATAGCTTGCCGATAGTAAACAAACTGGCCAATCACTTCCATATAAAATACGATGAATCCCAAACATATCAACCACATGATCCACATACGGAAGAAAGTCATCGAGTTTCCAATTGCCATGCTCCGCTTCTGTCACCATTCCCGATAGCTTACAATAAATATTCGGATGCTTCGCAATTTGCGTCATATAACTTTTCCATGGTTCAAGCACTCCTGCTGCGATATTTGGTTTTGCCATATGATCGATTACTCCTCTTAATGGAACTTGCTCGATAAGTTTGGTAACGGCTGACAACTGACTAGAATGGACTAACAAATCAACTGGCAAATCGATTTCAGCAAAAAATTCAAAAGCTTCTATATACTTCGTCCTTAAGATGACATTTTCATCAGGCATATCTTGAATCATTATCCGTATTCCAATAAATTTCGGATGCTTCAGAAATTGCGCTAACTGTTTTTTATATGCTGGATTCTCTACATCGATCCAGCCAACCACTCCTGCGATGATGCTTGATTTTTCACTTTGGGTAAGAATAAACTCTGTCTCTTCAATGGTGGGGGCTGCCTGTACGACAATCGTTTTATCGATCTGATTTTTCTTTAAGTGAGGAATGAGATTTTCTTCAAAAAAATCCCGATACAAAATCGGAATTTCTGGTGTAATCCACCCATAATCATTTCGGCTGATTTTCCAATAATGCTGATGTGCATCAATACGCATTGGACACTCCTCCTTCAGCTAATTGTAACAACACCTTTTTTCAAAATAATATTTGCATATAATGCTTGCTCTCCGGTAGCAATAATGGCATAGGCATTTTTCGCTCTCTCATAAAAAGCAAATCTTTCTAATTCCTCAAAACCACCATCCAAGGAAGTATTCTTCCTCACCATTCTACGATATTCATCCCAAATAGGGGTTTCCACATCGTCACCAGGTACAACTTGCATAAGTTTAATCGGATAGGATGTATAGCTATCTAACGGAAATAGCTGCAATATGGCCTCCAGAATTTCTGCTATCCCATTTCCATCATAACGAACAACCCTTTCACATAGACTTGCGGAAGGGAAATTACCATCTGCCAGAACTATCTCATCGCCATGCCCCATCTCCATTAATATTTTCAATAAATTTGGTGATATAATGGATGGAATTCCTTTTAACAATTGAGTCACCTCCTATTTTCGTACAATCATTGTTTTAATCGTATCCGATTGGGGTTGTAGCCAATCCTGAAAATTACTAACCGTACTCTCGAATGGAACTTTATCTGTTATATAATCTTTCACGTTGACTTTTTTGGAAAGTATCATCTCCTTAACAAATTGAAAATCCTCTCTTGTAGCATTTCTACTAGCAAAAAGCGTAAGCTCCTTTGCATGAAAGTCTGGATCAAAAAACGTTATATCCTCCTTAACTAATCCAACATAGACTAATTTCCCACCATGAGAAACATATTGAAAAGCTGTATTCATGGAGGTTGGATTACCTGTTGCATCAAAAACAACTGTTGGCAATTCACCATTTGTTATCTCCAAGAGTTTATCGATCGGCGCCTTCGAACCATTGACAGTGTGTTTAATCTGGGCCCATTCCCGACAAAACTTTAACCTTTTTTCATCAATATCCATTGCGATCACTTTTGCTCCTTTTTGATTGGCAATCGCCATCACGCCTAAACCAATGGGACCAGCGCCAATTACAAGTACTGTCTCCCCTTGTCTAAGCTCCGAACGCCTAACGGCATGTGCACCAATACTAATAGGTTCGATGACGGCAGTTTCATCTAAGGTTAGCTCATTTGTTAAGACTAGATGATCAATGGGAACAGATAGCTGCTCACACATTCCTCCATCTCTATGCACTCCTAACACGTTCATATCAATACAACAATTCGTCTTACCATTTCTACACGCTATACAGTTTCCACATTCCAGATATGGTATCACCGCAACTTGATCTCCTCTTTTTATAGCTGACGAGGTATCATCTATCCAGCTTACTGTTCCTGCAAGCTCATGGCCTAATACTCGTGGATATTTAAAGAATGGCTGATTCCCTTTAAAAGCATGAATATCTGTTCCACAAACGCCAATACGCTTAATATCAATAATCGCAGTACCTTCTGCCTTCTCAGGTGGTCGTTTGACCATTTTTCTTAGCTTTCCTGGCTGTTCACACACAATGTATTCCATCATCTATCCCCCTCATTGATTTTCTTTTATCTTACCAGCAATAATATGAAATAAAAATGGCATTTATTGCTCTTTTTATACTCTTTTTTGATATTTAAAAAACCAGAAAGTACCCATAAAGAGTACTTTCTAATGTCTAACTATATAACGGTCCGTATGTCGCACATGCTCGGTAATCTGCTCCTTCTATATCCTTTGTTCCGAACATATTCCAAGCACTTGGACGGAAAATATTTTCCTCCGAAACATTATGCATATTCACTGGAATTCTGAGCATTGCTGCTAATGTTAGGAGATCTGCACCAATATGTCCATAACTCATCGCACAATGATTGGCTCCCCAATTATTCATGACAGTATAGACATCTCGAAAGGCACCATCTCCCGTTAAGTTAGGAACAAACCAAGTGGTAGGCCATGTTGGATCTGTACGATCATTTAGTTTCTCATGTACCTTTTCAGGAAGATCAACCGTGTATCCTTCCGCTAGTTGCAGTACTGGTCCTAAGCCTTTCAATAGATTCACTCTGGCGATTGTGACAGGCATCCCACCTTTAGTTAAGAAATTACTGGAGAAGCCACCTCCACGAAAGTATTCGGTATTAGCTGGGCGCCATTTGGTGGCATTCAAGCATTTCTCTACCTCCTCAGCAGTAATATCCCAAAACGGCTTCATCACAGGCTTCCCATCCAATGATTGTTCACCAGTACCGTCTAATGCAGCTGCACCTGAATTAAGAAGATGAATGACGCCATTCTCCGCTTGGCCATCTACTTCATATCCAGTAACTCGCTTTATTGCATCAGGACTCCAATATGTTCGAACATCTGCAAAGACCTGTGCTGTATTTGTTAATAGGTGTCCGAATAACATCGTAATTGCATTTAAGGCATCATTTTCTGTTGCCACAATATATGGTGCTCGAATTCCATTCCAATCAAAGGAGGAATTCAAAATTGCCTCCATGAAATCCCCATTTGGAAAATGATCGGTCCATTGTCTTTGCCCTTGAAAACCTGATGCAATGGCATTTCTACCCATCGCTTCTTCCTCATATCCTAACTCAGCTAGTCTTGGGTTACCTTCCATTAGATCCTTTGTAATAATTGTCATCTTAATGTTCATCTGTAGATCTTCTTCCTTTTGTTCCTCTGTCCGTTGATTTTCAGCTGAATTAATATCAGAGCCAATCACACATTTTTCTTTCACCCATTTATATGCCTTCTCGAATTCTTGCTCATCATAAATCTTTTCTTCTATGCGTCTAGTAAATTCTGACATATCAATATATTCATTTCTCATTCCAAGATAATCCTGGAATAATTCTTCATTGACCATACTGCCCGCAATCCCCATTGAGACAGAGCCCATGGATAAGTAAGAGGTATCCTTGAGCATCGCTACCGCAAGCCCCGCCTTTGCAAAGCGGAGCAGCTTCTCTTGAACATCTGCTGGAATGGAGTGATCCTCGATATCCTGCACATCGCGCCCATAAATACCAAAAGCAGGAATCCCCTTCTGATTATGTGCTGCTAGTACTGCGGCTAAGTACACCGCTCCTGGTCTTTCCGTACCATTAAACCCCCAGACAGCATTAGGTCGACGAGGATTCATATCCATCGTCTCTGAGCCATAGCACCAGCACGGGGTAACGGTTATAGTCAAACCCACTGATTCCTTTTCAAATTTCTCCTTCGCTTCCGCTGCTTCCTTCACTCCGCCAATACAAGTATCTGCAATTACACATTCCACGGAATCGCCATTGTTATATCGTAAATTTTCTGACAAAAATTGAGCTACAGCTTTTGCCATATTCATCGTTTTTTCTTCTAAAGATTCGCGTACACCCTTACGCCTACCATCAATCGTTGGTCTGATTCCAATTTTCGGCATGCTTCCTATTAATCTTTTATTTGACATCTGTCTTCCTCCTTTAAGTGTCAGCTTATCGATGTTTCCTATAGTAAACCTTTTTATTCTATTAATTCTTTGAACTGGGTATAAGCATTCTGCCAATACTGATCGTGATTCGGTAAGTAGCTATTAATGGGAAAGGATTTTTTTACAATCGATTTTGCTTCCTTCCCATCTCTTATTTCCCCAAGTGCAATCAATTGCCCAAGTGCGTTTCCTACTGCACTTGCTTCTATTGGACCTGCAATGATTTCCCTATCCGTCGCATCTGCAATGGTTTGACATAATTGCTGATTCTTTGTCACCCCTCCCCCTATATGAATGCGCTTTATTTTTCGTTCAACAAGTGTTTCTAGCTGATCAATTACTAGTTTGTACTTCATTACCAAACTATCGATGATACAGCGAATGATTTCCCCTCTTGATTGAGGAATTGGTTGCTCAGTTTCCCGACAATATGCTCGAAGCTCTACTAACATATTCTTAGGATTAAAAAAACGGGGATCATCCGGATCAATCAATGATCGAAATGGGGTTGCTTGCTGAAATAATTGATTTTCTTCCATATAATTTGTCCTGATCCCATCTCTCTCCCATATTAGACGAGATTGCTGCAATAGCCACATCCCCATATTGTTTTTTAACAAACGGTAAGTGCCATCCATTGTTCCTTCATTGGTAAAACCCCACCTTCGTGCGTTTGGTGTGGTTAATGCTTTCTTCACAGGAATCCCAATTAAACTCCATGTACCACAGCTCATGAAAACAGAATAATCATCCTCTATGGGCAATGCTGCTAGCGCACTTGCCGTATCATGCCCTGCGACATGAATAACCTGTACTGGATCCATTTGTAGTTCTCTATTTATATCAGGTAATGTAGATCCTGCGATGGTTAAAGATGGTACAATTTTAGCAAAAAGGTTATCTTTTACTCCCAGCAAGCTAATAAGCTGTTTAGACCAATCTTCTTGGTGGATATCTAATAGCTGCGTAGTCGAGCTTATCGTGAATTCACTGGCTTTTGTTCCTGTAAAAAAATAGGTAAGTAGATTGGGAGTAAGAAGTAATGTATCAGCCTGTTCTAATAAGCCTGGGGATTGTTCTTTTATCGTAAATAATTGATATAAACTATTTATTGGTGCAGATTCTACACCTGTCAAAGTAAAGAGCTCTTCCTCTGACATCCATTCATGAAACTTTTCCATTCCGAATTTATTTTGTGGATCGCGATAACAATAGGGATTTGCTAAAAGTTCTCCTGTTGCAGATAATAAGCCAAAATCCACACCCCATGTATCTATGCCTAAGCTCTCTACCTCATGTCCAGCTTGCAGACTAGCCTGCATTGCTTTTTTCATCTCATTGTAAATATGTAAAATATCCCAATAATAATGATTGGTCAATGAAACAGGGTGGTTAGCAAATCGATATATTTCATCTAGTATAAGTTGTTCTCCGTCATATTGACAAAGCATCAATCTACCATTGGATGCTCCAATATCAAACGCCCATACTTTTTTCACCTATCTCCCTCCTCTCGCAAGCTATTTTTCAGAGCTTTTTAACAGCTTCGCTCGATATTTTTCACTAGAAAGATTGCGTAAATCCTGACATTCTGACTCCGTTAATAGCCTAGGAGTACCAACCGTTTTAGATAGGTAATATACCTTTGCCGCCTCTTCTACTAGTTGCATAAAAAAGTAAGCTTCTTTCATCGATTTTCCTACCGTTAATACTCCGTGGTTTCTCATTACTACTACATCTGTTTCAGCAATAACCTCTGCAACGGCATCTGCTAGAATATGAGTAGTCGGAATGAGATAATCTAGATACGATATATTGCTTATCATTGCAGGGAAGTCAGGGAACATTGGAGGAATTTCCAAACCCGCTGAGGAGATGGCTACAGAGTAGCTTGGATGTGCGTGTAGGACAGAATCAATATCAGGTCTCCTTTGAAAACATTCTAAATGCATTAAGATTTCGGATGATGGTTTTAAATCACTTATTACTTCACCTGTTAAGATGTTTACACATACCCATTGCTCCTCCTTCACCTCCTGCAAATCAAATCCACTAGGAGAAATATACATATAATCCCCTTCTCGCATGCTTAGATTTCCCCCAGCACCTACTACTAGCCCTGTAGAGACTAGCTTCTTTGCATAAAGACATAGTTGTTTCCTAACATCAACCATGAATGAACCTCCTTTTAAATCGCATTATTTTATTGACCTTGTAGACTTTCGTAGATGAATATCTGGTGATAAAACAATTTTTCGATCTTTCTGAATCGTTTTACCATCTAATCGTTCTACTAAGAATTGAATACCAATTCTTCCAAATTCCTGAGCAGGCTGAGATGCTACTGTAAAGAATGGATCAAAATATACTACTGGTTCTACTTCATCAAAGCATACAACAGATATATCCTCAGGTACTTTCATACCTAATTCCTTTAATGCCCGCATCGTACTAATCGCTATAAAATTATTTGCCGCAAATATGGCCGTAGGTCTCTTTGTAGAAGGTAAAGCTAATAATTGTTCGATATTTTTTTTCGTATCCCCTGCTTGGATACTCTTGAAGTCTATTTCCGTAATATAATGCTCGTATACTGGTAATTCATTTAATCTCAATGTTTCTAAATAACCTCTTAAACGCTCGCGTGCTGTTGAAATATTCGAAGGACCATTGATGAAAGCAATGTTATGATGTCCTTGTTCAATTAAATGCTCCATCAGCTTCCTACTACCTTCATAGCTGTCTCCAAGTACATAATCACCTGTAAAGCCTTCAATGGTCCGATCAATTAGGACAACAGGTATATCCTGTGCTCTAAGACGATTAATTTGTTCCAAGGAATGGTCACTTGTTGGGGCAATTAACACCCCATCTACTCTTGCGGATAATACCATATCCATATAATTCAACTCTTTAGATGCATCTTCATCCGTATTACTTAGTAATACTCGATACCCAAGCTCATGTGCTTTATCCTCTGCACCTCTTGCTAGCTTTGCAAAAAATGGATTCGAGATATCCGGCAAAATAAGACCTAAAGTTTTTGTTTGCTTGGAAATTAATCCCCTTGCCACAGAGTTAGGTACATAGCCCAATTCTTTAATAGCTTGTTCAACCTTTTTCCTTGTGGATTCCTTTGTCTTCCCAGAATTATTTATCACTCTGGAAACGGTCATTGCAGATACATTGGCCTTTTTGGCAATATCATAAATTGTCACCATGATCGAGAACCTCACTTACTTTTATATTTATTCCATTATATCGATAACATTCCTGGGCAACAATTAAATATAGAGATTGAGTACTTAATTAATGTATTTAAAAACATAATTTAGTTATCGATAACATAATATGATATAATCATATAAAGCGCTTTCGTTCTATATACGGAATAAATATTTATATATTATATAGTATGTGAGACTAGAGAAAAGTACTATTGTCATTTTTGCTTTTTTTATACTATTTTTTGATCAAGGAAAGGAGATAATGATGAGCTCACTTCAAGATATGAAACCATTAGAGGAATTATTCCCGTACTCATTTGTCTATAAAAATAGTAAAGCCCCTCAAAATGAACGTCCTGATCATATGCATCATTTTCATGAGATTATTTATGTCCACAATGGAAATGGCGTATTTTTCATTGATAACACCCTCTACGAAATGAGCAAGGGGGATATTTTCATTATTCCAAATGATACGCTTCACCATGCCAGACCTGACAAACATAATTTAATCACTTCTTCCGTGATCTTCTTTAGTTCTGGCTTGATTTATCCCATCTCTATTGATGATTCCTTTTCCTATTTATCACTTATCGAAAAAGTAAAGAAAGAAAAAGAATTCAAAATACAGATTCCCATAAAGGAACAGCCTATTCTTGAACAGTATCTCCTACAAATACATCATGAATTAACAGAGGATAAACTAGGGTCGATTCATGCATCCCTACTGATCACCCATCAAATCCTACTACACCTTTCTAGAATGAAGCTAAAAAACAAGGATGAGCTCATTCATGCAAAAACATCTCCACATGATTGGATGAATTACATTCTTGCTTACATTGAAAAAAACCTGGAACAAAACCTTTCTTTACCTGCTTTAGCTAAAGAAGCACTTGTAAGTCCCGCTCATTTTAGTCGAATTTTCAAGCAAATTACTGGAATGGGTCCAATCGCATATATCAATAAAAAAAGAATTTTAAAATCAAAGGAATTACTTCTGCAATCCTCTCTTACTATTACGGTAATAGCAGAAATGATGGGCTATGATAGCACGCCCCATTTTTACCGAACCTTTAAAAAGTATGTAGGAATGACCCCTGCACAGTTTCGAAAAAAAGAGAGAAATGCATGAAGCACACGCATTTCCCTATCAAAAAGTTTATGATGTTTTCTTAAAATAAGTCGCTAGGACGTAAAATACAATACTTATCCCTATTAACCAATAAACAGGTATTTGTACTGACATCCCAAAGTCAGGCATGATGATGAACATAGTTAAAAACAAGCCAAATGGTAAGGCTCCAAAGCAAAAACCGAACAGAACACTTTCAAGCACTTTGTTAATATCTTTAAAGCATGACCACTTTAAATAGGCGAAGATGGCATACATAGCTACAAAAACAATGATAATAGAGGTGATAGCCTCCAAGGCTAACGTACCTATGTAATAGATTTTCTCTTGATCTCCTTTACCAAAGCCAAAGTATAGAATAGAATGAACGACTCCATTTAAGAAGGTAGTCACAGCGAGAAAATAAAATATAGCCATGAGACCCACCTTTACTCTTTTAGGTGTGATCATTTTTGGTAATTCCCCAATAATTTCGTTGGCATATTGCCTCGGATCATCACCGAAGACTTCCTTTGCACTCTTCCCTTCTCCCTGTGCGTCTAGAAGATGATCTAGCAGTTCCATTAAAATCTCTTCCGATTCTTGTTCTGATTTATTAAAGAACAGGCGAACATACAATAGCATTTCTTCATACACTTTTTTATTTTCTTCATTTAATAATTTTCTTTTTTGATTATTTTGCTCAATTAATACGGACGCATCCATATTTTCACTCCTCACCTTTTAATAATTGATCAACAGGGGTTTTAAGGCCGTTCCATTGGGTTTTAAATTCTGTTAACGCCGTTTTTCCTTGATCCGTCAAATGGTAGTACTTTCTATTTGGGCCATGAGGGGACTTTTTCATTTTCCCTTTAATAAGCTCCTCTTTCTGTAGTCTAAGTAATATTGGATAAATAGACCCCTCACTCACATCTATCCCTTGTGTTTGTAGCTTCATTGCTAGTTCATATCCATAAATAGACTCCTTTGATATTATTGCTAATATACAGCCTTCAAGGATTCCCTTCAGTAGCTGACTTCGAATCGCCAAATTCACACACCTACCTTGCATTGCAATATAGAGAAGTAAAAAGAAAAGCAATTCTTGATTGCTATCTTGTTTTACAATGTAGTAAATTTATTATATATCCTTTACCTAAAATATGCAAGAACAAATAAAAGAAATAAGACCGGTCACCTTTTACCACAAAAGTTGCAGGTGCTTTTTACTATTTTTCTTTACTTTTTTGAAAACTCTAGTTCATACCAACTTCACATTCCTGCTTTATACTAGACATTGATAGTTGGAAAGGATTGATAAAAAACAAAGGAGGAATTTTCATTGAAAAGGATGCTGCAAATAGCTGTTGTCTTAACTAGTTTATGGTTGCTTTTAGGTAGTACTTCTTTTTCGTCGATCCATGCATCTACTGAATTACATAATAAGAAGTCTGAAGCTAAATTAAATGTGATGAGCTTTAATCTAAGATATTTAAATGATTCTGATCCTTCCCCACATACATGGGAAGAAAGGCGTTCTACTGTACGTCAAGTTATTCGCATGGAACAAGCGGATATTATCGGCACACAAGAAGCGGTCTATCAACAGGTGAAAGATTTAGCTAGTGATTTGCCAAATTATGCATGGATTGGTCAAGGCCGTGAGGGTGGCAGTAAAGGGGAATTTATGTCCATATTTTATAATAAAAACCGTTTTACTCCATTAGAATACAACCATTACTGGCTATCAGATACACCAGATATAGTAGGTTCTACATCATGGGGAAATACAATCCCTAGAATGGTCACTTGGGTGAAATTCCTTGATCACCAATCGAATAAAGCATTCTATTTCATCAATACCCATTTCGATCACATGTCTGAAGAGGCAAGAGAGAATAGTGCTAGACTTATTTCAGAAAAGGTAAAGGAACTTGATTCAGATCTCCCTGTAATCTTAACTGGGGATTTTAATGCTGGACCCGAAAGTATACCTCATGACATCTTACAGCAGCAAGGCAAGTTTGTTGATACCTTTATAGCAGCAGAGAAAAGAATAAATGAAGAGCTTGGTACATTCAATGGTTATGATAACCCTTCTGGTGGAGGCGCAGATAATAGAATTGATTGGATTTTATCTAGAGGAGAAATCACAACAGAATATCATAAAATTATCAATTTTAGAAAAAATGGACAATACCCTAGCGACCATTACCCAGTATTGTCGAGGGTGACCTTTTAAGAAAGGAAAAGAGGCTGTCAGGATAGACAGTCTCTTTCATTCTTCATCGGCACTAGAACCATATAAACCTGGTACAGGGACCTCGAGGAGTCGTAAATACAAGGTTAATTGCCCTCTATGATGATACCAATGATTGAGGACAAGAGATCGGATGAAAGTATATCGCGGTCCTTTCATTAGGATCTCTCCATTTTGTTTCATCTGCCATTCTGCAAATAACTCCTCTGTTCCCCATTCAGTTAGCCAACCACTAGCTATCCGACGATTATGCTCAAATGTATCCAAAATTTCTGATACAGAAGATGCCTCAGGAAGTGGCACTGTCGGAACCTCTCTTATTAATTCACTAAAATATACTGTTAGCTCTCCAGGTAACAAGGCAATATGAAGCCCTAATTGGCCAATCGACATCGATTTTTCATGAGGTCGAAAGGTTAAACAACCCTCTGGAATACGACTTAATGCTTCTTTTGTTTTCTCTGCTTCATCCTTAAATTCTTCTAATAATAACTCTGATAGATTCATGCTATATACTCCTTTCCCATTTGCCAGAATTGTTATGTTAATCATAGCAGAATAACAAGCACGACATTACTTCTAAATTGCTCTAATTCAACCACTCTGTTTCACAGGAAAGATTCTCCTATTATATTACAATTGTCATATGGCTGTTATGCTATAGAAAAGATATGTAAATATAAATGCCCCTAAAAAAATTGTCAATACCAAATTACAAGAAAATAATGCTAGTTTATTAGAAATTATCCAATTTTGTGGAAAGGAATCTCTTATTCTTAAAAGGTTTAATATAATATAACCCTCAAAAATTAATATTGGAAGTATTATCCTCAATTATTACAAAAAACACATGCTATGATGATAGAGAAATAAATAACAGAAGGAGTGTTTTTTTCATGTTAAAGAAAGTTGGAATTGGAATAGCATTAGCTGGTACAGTGCTATTTGGTAGTGCATTCTCACAACAAGACGTAGAAGCAGAGCAACAAGCCCATATTCAAAGTAAAATTAACTCTAATATAGATTGGACAAAAATACAGAATGGAGATATTCAAAGTTTAATAGACAAGCTTTGCAACAACCTCTCTAACGGTGAAGAGCAGTCCAATAAACAAAAGCAAGAAGATAAGGCAAAAGAACAAGAGCAACAAACAGAACAAAATACTGAGCAAGAAAAGCAACAACCAGTTGCTAAAGAAGAACCAAAGAAAGAGCAAAAAGAAGAGCCAAAAGAAGAACCAGCAACTGAACAAAAAGCACCTGAACAAACGAATAATAATACAGAGCAAGCTAAAGAACCATCTAATACTCAGGAACAAAATGATACAGAACAGCTTAGTCAATTTGAACAACAAGTGGTAGCATTGACAAACGAAGAACGTCAAAAGCAAGGTTTATCTGCTCTAGAAATTGATACAGAACTAAGTAAAGTCGCTCGTGAAAAATCTAATGATATGGCAACAAACGGCTATTTCAGCCACAACAGTCCAACATATGGTTCTCCATTCGATATGATGAAACAATTCGGTATTAGCTATAAAACAGCTGGAGAAAATATTGCCAAAGGACAGCAAACACCAGAAGAGGTAGTGAATGCTTGGATGAACAGTGAAGGACACCGAGCAAACATTTTAAATCCTGACTTCACTCATATTGGTGTTGGCTATGTAGAGCAAGGAAATGTTTGGACACAACAATTTATTGGTAAATAAGTAAAAGGAAGATCATAGGTGCCAATGCCTATGATCTTTTTTTATACGTTAGAAAAAGGATAAAATTTCTACACAGGAGAAGTTCCGATGTAGCTGGAATTTCAAGGTACCGAGTCTAAGGAAAACTAGACATTCGCCAAAGAATGAGCGAATGCGAGTTTTCCTAATGCCTCCCCTTACATATTTGTATGTTTATTTATTGCATGAAGCGGAAAAGTATAATATAGAACAAATTTTAAATGGAGGTTTTAGGATGAGTCACCAACAATACCAAGAACTACTTGAAACATTGCACGAATGTATGACAGCATGTAATCACTGCTTTGATGCTTGTTTGCAGGAAGAGGATGTAAAAATGATGAGCGAATGTATTCGATTAGATCGAGAATGTGCAGAAATATGTAGTTATTTAGAGTCAGCTATTTCACGAAATTCACCTTTTATTTCCGAGTTAGCTTCGGTTTGTGCCACAATATGTGCAACATGTGGAGATGAATGTCAAAAGCATCAGCATGAGCATTGTCAAAAATGTGCAGAAGCATGTTTTCGTTGTGCAAAAGCATGTCAAGAGATTGCATTTTAATTCGTTTGAAGGGGAGAGGATATAAATGCCTTGGGATACACAGGATTATCCAAGCTCATTGAAAAACTTAGATACAGCTGTAAAGAAAAAAGCAATTGATATCGCAAATTCCATGATAGACGAGGGTTATGATGAAGGACAAGCCATTCCAATAGCAACAGAGCAGGCCAAAAAATGGTACGATAATGCTTCAGAGCATGAACGAAATCAGGTTATGCAGATGAGTGACGAGGATCTACGAAAAAGAGATGAAAATTCGCAAGATAGTCGTCCGGAGCTCTTAGAAAAAGGAGAACATGTCATTCCACATGAGAATGGCTGGGCAGTTAAAACGCAAGATGCGAAGCAGGTTTCTAATGTATACCAAAGGAAGAACGAAGCAGTAAAACGGGCACAGGAGATTGCAGAAAATAAGCAAACAACGGTTATTATCCATAAAAAAGACGGATCAATTCAAGAAAGAATAAACAAATCCTAGCTTTACTTCCATCAAAGGGACAGTGTTTGTTAGCGAAACTTATCAAGATGCTTAGTGTCCGTTTCAAGATTTCAACGAATAATTAAGGATGAACACTGTGATTGAATAGCTGGTGAACCATTCAGTTCATCAGCTTCTTTATTATTCACAATATTGTCATTGGTGAATGGTCAGATTCTCGATTAGAATGATAGTAATGATTACTATTTAGAATTGAGGACATGATAAATGGATAATAAAAGTAAACAAAAGTCATCCGCCAACATTTACCAAATCGTTTGGCGTTGGCACTTTTACGCAGGAATTATTTTTGCTCCATTTCTTCTTATACTTGCGATTACAGGAGCGATTTATTTATTTAAACCCCAAATAGAAGGCGTACTCTATGAAGATTATTACAATGTGATCGAACAAGGAGAAAAACTTGCGCCATCAGAACATATAGAATCAGTATTGGATCAATTTCCTGAGGCACAAATCACCAGTTATCGACCAGGTGAAGAGCGTACACGTTCTGCTGAAGTCAAGATCAGTCTGAACGGGGAATCGTATACTATTTTTGTGAATCCCTATACTGCAGACATCATTGGAAAGTTAAATGAAAAGGACCGTTTCATAGATAGAGTAGAAGAATTCCATGGTGAATTAATGATTGGTACCGTCGGTGATCGGATTGTAGAATTGGCTGCTTGCTGGACCTTGCTATTAGTTATCACTGGATTGTATATCTGGTTCCCAAAAACAAAAAAGTCCCCTTTTGGTGTGATTTTTCCTAGATTTAAAAAAAATAAACGAATTCTCTTTAGGGATCTCCATGCAGTCTCAGGGGCTTGGTTGTCATTAGCCATTATTTTTCTTGTCATCACTGGTTTATTATGGTCTGGTTTCTGGGGTACAAAGGTTCAAAATCTTACGACAAATGCTGGTATTGGCTATCCACCATCCATTTGGGTAGGAAGTGCTCCAGAATCAACTATTCAAACAAAAGATATTGCAGATGTCCCATGGTCTGCCCAAACAATGCCCGTTCCTTCTTCCGATCAATATGGAGGGTTTGTCCCGATAAGTATTGATGATGTTGTACGTATTACTAATGATGAAAATATATATCCAACCTATGAGGTTATCTATCCTAGCAGTCCCGAAGGTGTCTTTACGATCTCTGTATTTCCTCCAAAGGCAAAGGATGAAGCAACCCTTCACATTGATCAGTATACTGGTGCCATCCTAGCTGATTATCGCTATGAGAACTACAAGCCATTAGGTAAATTAATGGCTTGGGGTATTACGGTTCATAAAGGACTGGAATATGGTGTAATGAATCAGATTATTGGCCTAATTGTTTGTATGGGGATCGTCCTTCTAGTCATTAGTGGCCTTATTATGTGGTGGAAAAGAAAACCGAACAATAGGCTTGGAGCACCAACTGGACCAAGTATCATTACAAAAAAAAGAGTGACCATCCTACTTCTTCTGTTTAGTTTTGTTTTTCCCTTAGTAGGTCTTTCAGTCATTTTTGTTTTTGTACTAGATTGGCTGATTCTAAGAAGAATACCAAGACTAAAACAATTCTTTTATTAAGGCTGGTGTAAAAATGAAAAAGTATGCTATTTTATGTTGCTGTATACTCTTAGCAGCATGCTCTGCTAACCTTGTAAAAGAAGGTTCGGCAGAGCTTTATCATACCGAATATCCGCTCGAGTTGGAACTAGATTTACCAACAAAGATAGCACCTAAGCAAGTTTTTTCTGTTCGTGTTTTATTAATAAGAAATGAAGTGCCAATTAATGAGTTAGAAGGGGTCCAACTTAAGGTTTGGAAGAATGAACAACCAAATCGAATACTTGAGTCCAACCTAGCCTATGAAAAAGAAGGTTGGTATCAAACCGATCTGACGCTAACCGAAGATGGAATTTACTTCTTACAAGTTCTAGCGAGCACTGATCAGTCTTCTATTTTACCAACCAAACGCTTTATTGTTGGTGAATTATCGGATGAGGAATTAAATCAACTCAAACAATTAGAGGAAAAGCCAGATCAAGAATCACATCACGAGCATCATTAGGCTATTCCTATAAAAACATCGTGCAAAAATAAAGCACAAAACCATAACCTGGCTTTGTGCTTTTACTGTAATTTTTATTTAATTTCTATTTTCATTCTGTTCCTCGTAGGCCGCAGATTCTACTTGTGGAGGTGCTGGCTTACTTGGATCTGGGCTATTATGAATATACGCTGGTGCTTGGGATAACTGAGGGACTTGTCCCATTGCTTTAGGATCGGATACATATTCAAAATTACCTTGTTTATCCATTGTCTCACCACTTGCCCATCTCCCCTGTGCACTTTCCTCTCCATTCGAGAAATTCATAAACGAATAAGACACTTCTTGCTTTTCTAAATTTTGTGGAAATGTACTTGGAACAATCGCTTTCTGATTCTGCTCCAACTCTTCAATTGCTGCCATCCATTGATTCTGGTGCATGGTATCTCTTGCAATTAAGAAAGATAACATATCCCGAACGCCTGGATCAGTAGTGGATTCATAAAGTCTTACAACTTGAAGACGTCCTTGAGATTCGGCATTTAAATTCGCTCTAAAATCAGCCAATAAATTCCCACTGGCAATCGTATACCTAGAGTTCCACGGGTAGCCTGTACTGTCAGTTGGAGTAGCACCTAGACCTGAAACAATCACATGTTGCGGATTCATTCCGCCAAGAACTGCCTCCACAGCAGGGTTTTTTGCAGCCTCTTCTTGATCCCTAGCTGGAGCTCCATCTAATAATTGAGCTATCATCGTAGAAATCATTTCAACATGGGCAATTTCTTCTGTTCCAATATCCAATATCATATCCTTATATTTTTGCTCTGCCCGACAGTTCCATCCTTGGAATAAATACTGCATCATTACCGTTATCTCACCAAATTGTCCACCTAGAATTTCCTGAAGCTTTTTAGCGTAAACGGGGTCTGGTTTGCTTGGTTTGGCATTATACTGAAGCTCTTTCACATGAAAAAACATGAACTGATTCCTCCATTTTCAGATAAATAGATACATATTCCATTACGTATTTGACGACAAAGATAGTTTCCCATTCGATCATCATTTTATGTAAAATTCTTTAAATCTTTATCATTTAATAGTCCTTAACAACACAAAAAAAGAATAGACATTAACATAGAATACGTTAATATCTACTCTTCCTCTTAATAATGTTGGTTTTTCGCTCTATTTTGTAAAGGCATCTAATAATATCACTTCTCCTGACTCCGCATCCACACAATAATGGCAGTCAAGCTTACCACAAAGTACATATTTCTGTTTAGCATAATCATATACATAGTATGGCTTTATGAGAAGATGTTGCTCTAGATTCTCAAATGCCTCTTCTTTTCCTACCATTACTTTATCCTCTGATTCAAAATTCTGAAACATTTCTAGAAAGGAACTTGTATCGATATAATTAAGCACCTCAAAGGTTTTCGGATCAAGCATCACTACAAGCTTTTCATTAAAGATTAGTTTGTTTTGCTCATTTAACTTTAACACGGCATGAACCATTTCCATATCTCGATATAGATGGTCTAGCACCCATTTTCCAGAATCATTTGGATATACCTTACGCATAAAATTTTTTACGGTTTCAAAGCACTTCTCCTGCTCCTCTTTCGTTATAGAGAGCATATCAGGACTTGGTTCATTAGCATAAGCTGTATCTGCAGAAATTTCCCTATTCACATCAATCTTTTTTCGTACTATATCGTTGTCAAGTCCACTCTTCCATGTTAATAAATGCTTTATTTTTGTACGCAACGCTTCCGGAATACCGATATCGAAATTTAAGGTTTGTTGTTCCTTATTTGTTACGAAAACCTCTTCCATCGCATAGGCTTGTTTCCATTTTTCTTCTTCCATTACTGGGAATTTAATGATATCAATCTGCTTATAGGCAAGCTCTATTACCGATTCCTGTGTTAACGTAAATGATTCTACTTCGACTAAATGCTCAGAAGGAAATTCCCCATGAACGGCAAAAAGAAGCAGCCTGCCCTCCTGATCTAGTTTTACCTCAATTTGTCCTGATGGGGAAATAGCTATTCCATCTATGCTTGAAACAAATAACCAGCGATTTGCTTCTTCTTTTGCTAAATGAAATAAATTCGATGAGATATTCGTCTCTTGTTCTATCCATTCCACAATCGCATTCGTATCTGGTGCTTCAACGCGGAGATCGGTAAATGTTTTTTCTCCAACAAAAATAATACTTTGTATTTGCTTAGAGTGTAGATCGATTTCTACAACGGCTGTTCCTTCTGGGTTAAGATCTTCATCCTCGTAATCGGGCTTATGCAACGGAAACCATTCCATACACAATGTATAAACCGTCTCTTGGTAAGTATTTACTTTACGCTGAATACTAGAAGTTTTTAAAAAATAGGAATCTAGCTTTAGTTTCTCTTTTGTCCAATCGACTAAATCTTGTAATCTTTTATCCATGTATACTTCACTCCCGCTGTCTCTTCCTTATTTAAAATCTTGTAGATAGCTTGCAACATTTTCAGGGATAGAAAAACTTAGCTTGTTATCCTTCATCACTAGATCTACAAATGGAACATTTTCATAGGTAATAATCTTCGCTACCTCTTGAAGTCGTTTTTCCTCATTCGTTGACTCACCTAATCGGATCGTTTGTTGTTTGTTCATTAAAAAGGTACTCCCTGCTATAGCCTCTGAAGGGACCTGTGCTAACTCCCACTTATCTAGCTTCAAAGAGGATACAAAATCAGCTATTTTCTGATTGTCTGCAATAGTTGTCTGTAATTCCCCGTTTGTGGACGATAGCACCTCTATTTGTTGTGCTTGATCGAAGCTACTACCCAAATTAGTATCATTTTTATCACTACAACCAATTAAAAAAGCGGTGATTGTCGATATGCATAGTACAGGAAATAAGAATTTCTTCATATTAACCTCCAGCGTAATCTTTAAAGCCGAGAAAAAATAAATTCTCGGCATCTTTAGTTTTCAATATATTGGCTAATCACGTCTTTTAGCCTTTTTGCTACATATAGAGTTCCTTGCTCCATCTCAGATTCTAATATGGTGATTCGTACATTATGCTCATCCATATCTAATGCTTCTGCAAACAAGCTGCGGAGCCCTTTTGCCTTTCGATCCACCTGCAATACGATTTCAATTCGATCCTCTTGTAGAAGGAATACTGCTTCTAATTCATCTAAGTCTGCATTAAATTCCTTTAATGGGCGAAATTCAAACTCCTGAATATATCCATGATGATCAGAATATTCCATATCAACTTTCTTCAGCTCAAACGCTAACTCATTGGTTAAAGCTTGAAGACACGTATCCATCCATTTATGTGGAGCTACTTGTAAATAATCCCGATCATTTGGATCAATGGCTTGTGGAATATCTAGCCCTGTTTGTATCCATGCTCTCGTACGGTTAATAGTCGGAGGCGTATGAATCGGTAAAGGAAATTCGAAATCAATGACCTTTGTTTCCCCTACTCCGATAAGAAAGGACTCATTGAGTGCGAAGCGGTGGAGTACAATATTTTCGTAATGTTTACGATCGTTTCTTTCTCGTAAGGCCTCTGTCATAACGAAAAGGTTAATTTTGTCAACCTTTTGCTCTATTCTTCCACCTTTAATTACTACCTTTCCTTGCAGTATATCTCCAGGTCTTAGTCTTTCGTTTGTTAATTGCGTGTCAACCTCCGCACTACCAATTCCTGCACTCGCAAGTAACTTTTTATACATGTACACTCTCCTCATTCTATCTCAAGGATTTTATTGTTTATTCTAAAAGGACAAATGCCCTTTATTAAAATACGTTAAAAATTACCCATTAGTTTCATAAATCAAAGGAAAAATTACTTCTTCATATTCCGTTGTCACAAAATGTTAAATATTTTACGGGAGATACGGATAGATCTATGCTTATAGAGGTTTTGGCTGCAGCTTATTATTCATGCACCTGGGGCGTATTAGGAAGAGATCAGGATGATTAAGCGATGTCCTTTTATTTTTTTCCTTTTTAAAAGTATAAAAAGAGGGAACGTATCCCCTCTTTCTCAACATATCTTACCATATTCACTTCAGATTATTTTTAGAACAAATTTTTTTGAGCGTTATAATTCTTCTCCATTTGTTTCAATGACGTTTTGATACCAGAAGAAAGATTTTTTCCTCTTTCTATCTAATGTTCCACTTCCATCATCATGCTTATCGACATAGATGAAGCCATATCTTTTTGCATATTCACCTGAAGATGCACTTACTAAGTCAATACATCCCCAAGCAGTATAACCCATTAATTCCACACCATCATCTATGGCTTCCCCCATTGCTCTAATGTGTTCTCTTAAGTAGTCAATACGATAATCATCACGAACACTACCATCTTCTTCTACTTTATCATATGCACCTAACCCATTTTCTACGACAAATAGTGGTACCTGATAGCGGTCATATAATTCATTTAAAGAAATACGAAGTCCTATTGGATCTATTTCCCAACCCCAATCACTTGCCTCTAGAAATGGATTTTTTATTCCACCCACTAGATTTCCGTGACCAACTTCTTCCGGGGACTTCTTCTTCTTTTCGGTGCGAGACATGTAGTAACTAAATGAAATGAAATCCACTGTTCCTTCTTTGATTAGTTCCAGGTCTCCATCTTCCATAGCAATGTCAATATCATTTTCTCTAAAGTAACGATTGATAAAGCTAGGATATTCGCCACGAACTTGAACATCTCCACAAAAATTGTTAAAAATACGAGATTCTTGCTGTGCATACATAACATTTTCGGGGTTACTATCATAAGCATAAACTGGAGCGTAGATAAGCATGCAGCCAATTTGTGATTCTGGAATGATCTCATGTCCTAATTTTACTGCTATCGCACTTGCAACAAATTGATGGTGAAGACCTTGGAAACTTTCTTGAAGACGGGTCTCCTCACTTGTTGGTGAAAAGCCAAGACCGAAAAGTGGCATATGAGTGGCACCATTAATTTCATTAAATGTTAACCAATATTTCACTTTATTTTTATAGCGATTGAAAATAACCTTTACATAACGTTCAAAAAATTCGACTAGCTTTCGATTTTTCCATCCACCATATTCTTTGATTAGATGCAACGGCGTTTCATAGTGTGCAATAGTGACTAATGGCTCAATACCGTGTTTATGAAGTTCATCAAATACACGATCATAGAAAGCCAAGCCCTCTTCATTTGGTTCTAGCTCGTCCCCATTAGGGAAGATACGACTCCACGCTATACTCAAACGAAAAACCTTAAAGCCCATTTCTGCAAACAACGCGATATCTTCCTTATATCGGTGATAAAAATCGATCGCTTCGTGGTTGGGATAAGAATATTTAGTTGTATCCATCTCAAAATCAAATCCAGCTTGGGATAAAAGCTTCAACCTCGCCTTTCCACCAGGTAATACGTCTGCAAGGTTAAGACCTTTTCCACCTTCCTTGTAAGCACCTTCTAATTGGTTCGCAGCAGTTGCTCCTCCCCATAAAAATCCTTCAGGAAACGATAAGTTACTTTTTGCCATTAGCTTGTCCCTCCTATGTCTTTATCACAGCTTTAGCCGTCCGTAAGACCCTCACTCTAAGATTTGATAAGATTAAAGAATGTTTTTTCAGGGTAACTAACGTGACGCTACGCTATCCATCGAGGATAGAAATTCCCCTGATGAAAATCTCACTTTACTAGTGATTATATAGTTTATGTTAATTAGGGTAAACAACACTTGGTGCTTTCGTTTCAATTCACACATTTTGTGATTTGTTTCATAGTTGTTACGTTATGTAACATTAACTAAATTATGCTATGATATTAGAAAATGTTGAACTAGGTGGGAGAATTGAAAATGTTTACTCATGAAATGATTGCTTCCTTTAATGAATTAGAGACAGCTTTATACAATTACATCTCGCAAAATAGTGAGAAAGTGGCTTATATGCGAATAAGAGAGCTTGCTAATGAAACACATGTCTCGACTGCTACCATTTTAAGATTTTGTAGAAAGGTACACTGTAACGGTTTTTCTGAATTTAAAATAAAGTTAAAAATGAGTTTAGAGGAGAAGAAAAAAACGGTCATTAAAAGTCCGCATCATTCAATTACAGAATTCTTTGAAAGAACATTAAGTGGGGATCTAGAAGCATATATGGATAATGCTGCAAAAACGATTTCTACAGCGGGAAGTGTTATTTTTATAGGATTAGGGAGCTCAGGTATATTAGCAGAGTATGGGGCTAGATATTTTTCGAGCCTTGGGAAATTCTCCCTTTATATTAAAGATCCACACTTTCCTATCCATACGAAATTTCGAGATAATAGTGTCACGATTGTTTTATCTGTGTCTGGCGAAAATCCGTTCACCGTGACTCAGGTCAATCAATTAAAACAGGAGGGTAGTAAAATCATAAGTATTACGAACAATAAACTTTCTACCATCGCCAAGATATCAGATATTAATTTATCTTACTATGTAACAGAGGAATGGTTTCAAGATGCCAATATTACGACACAAGTTCCGGTTGTTTATATATTAGAGTCATTAGCTAGAAAGATTTCAGCTTATTTTGATAAAACAAGATAAGCGGTATTATCCTCCATTCCCTTAAATAATTATTTGACAACAATATTCCTTAAATGGTATATTCCTAATAAGGAATAAATAGTTGGCTAAAGGTGGTATCTGTATAAAAAATGAAATCAGCTTTAGGCAGAACTAATTAAATAATTATTGGAGGAATTCTTATGTCAAATCAAATCAGCTTCACCTATACCTTTCATGCCCCACGTGAACTTGTGTTTAAGGCATTCACTGAAGCAGATCACTTAAAGAACTGGTGGGGACCAAAAGGGTGGAAGTTTGAAGTGCTTCAATCAGATTTCCGTCCGGGTGGTGTCTTTCTTTACAGCCAAAAACCTGACGACGGGGACGCAATGTGGGTTAAATTTGTATACAGTGAGATTGTTACACCAGAAAAAATCGTTTACTCTAGCTTCTTTTCCGATAGGGAAGGTAACACTATCCGTGCACCCTTTAACGAAAATTGGCCACTAGAAACCCTAACTAGCATGTCGTTCATGGAAGATGGAGGAAAAACAACCGTTACAGTGACTTTGGCGCCTGTATCCGCAGCTGAGGATGAGATCAACACCTTTATCGAATCAAAAGAAATGACTCAGGAAGGATTTATCGGAACCTTTAAGCAATTAGAAGATTATTTATTGAACACATCAAAATAATGAAGCGAAATTGTATGAATTAAAAGGTAAGGAGTCTCCTATCATAAAGAAGTCTCCTTACCCTTTATTTCTACAAACATTATTCTTCTACTTCGCTAAACTCCGGTTTCCGTTCGTTCGTAACGGCTAAACCTTCTTTTATTTTTGACTCACTGTTCGATGAGATATTATCTAGCATTCCTTTTAGATCTACACCTGATACATCCTTTAACGTTTCAGGTAGCTGGCTCATTAGCTTTGTCACATAATTACTCATTCTTGCAGCACCATCACCTTCACCATTCCCATTATCGATGACTGTTACCTTATCAATAGAACG
Source organism: Gracilibacillus sp. JCM 18860 (assembly GCF_055395245.1). NCBI lineage: Bacteria > Bacillati > Bacillota > Bacilli > Caryophanales > Bacillaceae > Gracilibacillus > Gracilibacillus sp. JCM 18860. Next base: position 3,032,924 of record NZ_AP043868.1, on the reverse strand, counting down.
AACTGGTTCAGCAACCTTTGCAGCAAAATCTGGAAGCATATCAATGATCATCTCTAAAATAGCCGCTTCCCCGTATTTCTCCATTGCTTCTGCTAGCTTTTCTTTTGCCTCGGCTTCAGCTAGACCTTTTTGGCGAATTGCATCTGCTTCCGCTTCCCCATCAAGGCGAATTTGTGCAGCCTCTGCTTCGGCTTGCTTGACACGTGTGACTTTATCCGCTTCTGCTTTTTGCTCAGCAGCATAGCGTTCTGCCTCTGCCTTTTTCGAAATTTCTGCCTCGTATTGACGCTGCTTTCGTAATACTTCCTTTTCATCAATCTCAATTTGTTTATTTTTCTCTACTAACTGTATTTGCATTTCTTCTTCCTTGACACCTTGTTCCGCTTTAGCAGAATGTAGCTTATATGCCATGTCTGCTTCTGCTTTTGCCGTATCCTGTTCACGCTTATATTGGGCTACCTTTAATTCTTTTTCTTTCTCGGATTCTGCAATCTGGGTTTCACTTAATAATTCGGCACGTTTTCCCTCTTGCTCTGCTTGCGCCTTTTGAATTCTTGCATCTCGCATAGCATTGGCTTCTGCAATTTGAGCATCTCGTTTTACTTCAGCAATTCTTGGCTTTCCTAAAGCTTCTAAATAACCGTTCTCATCCTGAACATCTTTGATGGTAAAGGAAACAATTTGTAATCCCATTTTCTTCAGATCAACAGCTGCTTGAGTTTGTACCTCTTGTGCAAAACGCTCACGATTTTTATAAATCTCTTCCACTGTCATCGTCCCTAAAATAGCACGTAAATGCCCTTCTAACACTTCTTGTGCTTCCTTGCGAAGCTCAGAGTCATCTTTTCCTAGAAATTGCTCACCGGCAGTTGCAATACCCTCTGTCGTGCTTTGTACTTTAATAATAGCTGTTCCATCTGCCATAACAGGCACACCATTTTCTGTATAGACATTTGGTGTGGAAATGTCCAGGCTATGGGAGCGAAGGCTAATATTCTCTGCTCGTTGGAAGACAGGAAGTATGAAGGCACCACCGCCACGAACAATCTTAATACCACCTCCATCTTCTGTTTTATGTACATTCTTACTCCCTAAAAAACTACCTGTCACTATCATTGCATCATCAGCGCCAACCGTTTTGTACCGTACGGCGAACAAGATGGCGAAGGCAACAATAACTGCAACCACTACACCAATAACTACTAAAAAATCCATTCCATTTCCTCCTTTTTAAAATTCGTTAAATTCCGAAACATAAAGAATCTGTTCTTTTATTTCTACCACTAGTACCTTCTTACCTTGTTTAATCTCTTCTTTATCAAAACTTGCGGCTATTTCATTCCAACTCCCGCTAGGTGATTGGATCAACACCTCACCCATACCTGTAGCAGGAATGGTAGTGATCACTTCTCCTACTTTCCCTTTAAGGTCATGAACAGAAATCGATGTAGAGGATTCTGCATTTGACATGGGAATGACTAAAAAATAATAGATGAGGAGATAGGCACCTAAACCTATTAGAAGACTAATGAGAAGAACATATATCTCAGATAATTCGGAATACTTTGACCACAGTACTCCAGATCCAGCAACCACAGCCAATGTTCCAAAAACGAGTAATGGATTAAATAAATCTCCAATGCTATCAAACAAACTATCTAATATTCCATCAAAAATATTACCGAGAAATAAAGAAATAAGAGCAATACCTAAACTACCCCACAACAGCCACCAATAGATATCTACTGCCTCAATGAGAATACACCTCCTTCACTCTTATATACGAATCAAAAGGAAAAAGGTTTCCATTTTTTCAGGATTCGCACTGCTTCCTTTGATTTCTTCAAATTGTTACCACACCTTACCATTTTAATGGAAAATTCTGAAGTATTCCACCCTTAAAAAGAAATTTGATCTATATAACTTTCAAGAGGAAAAAGGGTTTTTCTAAAGTCGAAACGAAAGTTATAAGGAGAAAATTGAAAAGGATGTGTCCACATGTTTTATCGAAGGAAATTTTACATTGTTAAAAATGAATTTATTGATATTTTTAATAAGCATTTTTTAGAAACAAATTTGCCTAATCAACTGAAATATGGTGCAAGATTAGTTGGTAGATGGATGATCCCTCATTCAGATACTACTACAGAGATTTTTGCTATTTGGGAGTATGATAGCTATGAAAGCTATCAAGAAATTGAAAAGAATGTGAGGAGTGATTCTAAGCATCTTCTTCGGATCAAGGAATGGTATACGAAGCACGGAGGGAGGGAATATGTATTTAAGACCTTTTTTCTAGAGGTACGAAATGAAGAAATTCACTCAACAATACCTTATGAATAGATTTCTTTAAATAATTAAGGGTATACAAATAAAGAATACTTTGAGTTAAAGGAGCACTCGCTTTATGATAAAATTCGAAAATGTTAGCAAAACCTATGCAGATGGCACGACTGCTGTCGATACCCTAAATTTCACAATCAATAAAGGAGAATTTTTCGTATTAATCGGACCAAGTGGCTGTGGTAAAACGACAACACTTAAATTAATTAATCGTTTAATTCGACTAACAGAGGGCACTATTTTTATTGATGAAAAAAGAATTAGCGATTATGATATCCATCAGCTAAGATGGAATATAGGATATGTTTTACAACAAATCGCTCTATTCCCACACATGTCCATCGAAGAAAATATTGCTATTGTACCAGAAATGAGAATGTGGGACGAGTCGAAGATTAAGAATCGGGTCACAGAGTTACTAGAAATGGTTGGTTTAGACCCAGATACATATCGCCACCGTAAACCAAACGAACTGTCAGGTGGAGAACAACAACGGGTAGGTGTAGTGCGCGCTTTGGCAGCAGATCCTGCCATTATATTAATGGATGAACCTTTTAGCGCCTTAGATCCAATAAGTCGAGAAAAATTACAGGATGATATGATCTCTTTACAAAAACGCATAAATAAAACGATTGTATTTGTTACACATGATATGAAGGAAGCTATTAAGCTTGCTGATCGGATCTGTTTAATGGATCAAGGGAAAATCGTACAACTCGGTACACCGAGAGATATAGTACAAAACCCTTGCAATGATTTCGTACAAGACTTTATTGGAGCTTCCCAAACGGCAGAAGCAGCTTTTTCCTTAGAAAAAAGTCTATTACCAGTGAATGAGAATCAACCAGTGCCAGAAGACACCATCCATTTAGAGGCAACATTAGCGGAGGTTATCGAGAAATTAACCAAAGCCGAGGAGATTGGTGTCTACCGTGAGAATCAATTTATCGGTAAGGTGAATCGACAGGTTATTCTTGAGTATCTCTCTACATCTTCTAAAAAAGGTGGGGAGCAACATGTCTAATATATTAGATGTCTTTCAATCACGAAGATCAGAGCTTTTCCAGGCATTTTTTGAACATATTCAGATCTCTTTTATCGCTCTATTATTTGCTGTTCTTATTTCGATTCCACTTGGAATTTATTTAACCAAAAAAGCAAAAATTGCTGAAGGGATTATTGGAATAGCAGCAGTCCTACAAACAATCCCTTCCTTAGCTTTATTAGGTTTATTTATTCCATTGTTTGGAATCGGAAAGGTCCCTGCGATTATAGCACTAATTATTTATGCTCTACTTCCGATCCTTCGTAATACTTATACGGGAATTAAAGAGGTGGACCCAGCCTTAATGGAAGCGGCAACTGCCATGGGAATGAACACTAGACGTAAACTTATGAAGGTAGAGCTACCTCTAGCCATGCCGGTTATTATGGCTGGTATACGCACCGCTATGGTTCTGATTATTGGAACAGCAACACTCGCGGCATTAATCGGCGCTGGAGGATTGGGAGATATTATTTTACTAGGAATTGATCGAAACAATTCATCCTTAATTATCCTAGGAGCTATTCCAGCAGCATTACTTGCTATTTTGTTTGACTTACTTCTACGCAAAATGGAAAAGCTTAGCTACAAACAGTCTGTAGTAACCATTGGCTTGGTAGTACTTATTTCCTTATCATTTATGCTTGTCCCTAGCTTAATCAAAGGGGAAGAGGAAACACTCGTTATTGGAGGAAAGCTTGGTACAGAACCTGAAATTTTAATTAATATGTATAAAGCCCTAATCGAAGAAGATACAGAAATTAAAGTGGAACTTGAACCAGGATTAGGGAAAACCTCGTTTTTATTTAATGCATTGCGAAATAATAGTATTGACATTTATCCCGAATTTACAGGAACTGCTATATCCGAGTTCTTAAAGGAATCTACAACAAGTAATGATAGGAAAGAAGTCTATCAGCAGGCACACGATGGCTTATTAGAAAAGTTTAATCTAAAGTATTTAAAACCTATGCAATATAATAATACCTATGCTTTAGCAGTACCAGAGGTATTGGCTAATGCATATCATTTGGAAACTATTGCTGATTTAAAGACTATAAAAGGAGAGATTCATGCCGGATTTACATTAGAATTCTCTGACAGGGAAGACGGTTATTTAGGAATTCAAGAAGTCTATCAGCTAGAATTCCCTAATGTAAAGACAATGGAGCCTAAATTAAGATATTCTGCAATCGAACAGGGGGACATCAACTTAATAGATGCTTATTCAACAGATAGTGAAATACAACGTTATAACTTAAAGGTCTTAAAAGACAATAAAAACTTATTCCCTCCATATCAAGGAGCTCCTTTATTGCGAAAAGAAACCTTAGAAAAGTATCCAGAGCTGGAAGGTATATTAAATCAGCTATCTGGTAAAATCACGGATGACGAAATGCGTGACATGAACTATCAGGTCGCGGTAGAAGGAAAAAGCGCTGAAGAAGTAGCCAGAAACTATCTTGAATCAGAAGGTTTAATTGAATAGATTTATGCGTCCTCTTTTAAGGGAGGACTTTTTTTAGCTCTTTCATATTGTAAGAATTTGATAAGCGGAGCATTATTAAATAGGAAATTCCACACCGTACATGATACTTTCATCGCATACGGCGTGCCCTCTAAAGCTTAAGTGCTTCCTATTAGCCTGTTAGCATTGCTTGTGCCTATAACAGAGTTGGGAGGTTTTTTAATGTAACTGTTATCACTTATATTGACAAATCTAATGATAAAAACTTAGGCAGTTGTTGTTCATGCTTATCGAGCATTATCTGTTCAGGCTTGATGCCCTGCTCACGCAGTACTTCAATGTTCTGAATGAGGAATTCGTCACTGCCGACAACATAGAAGAGTCCATCCTCCTTGTCTGCAGCAAGATGTCTCACTGCTTCATAGTAGTCTTTACGGTTATCGACGAACTGTGATGTAAACTTCTTGTCAGGTGTGGATTTAAAAATATTAGTAAAAAGGAAATTTTTTGATGAATCGATATTCAAGGAATGCATTTGATTGACGTTGTCACCACGTTTTAAAAAATCAAGTACAAGCGGTCTGAAGGTTGCAAGGCCGACACCTGATGACAGCATGTAAACATTTTTGTTTTCTCTTTTAAGTGGTACATTCGAGTGAGTTTTAAATATGGCAATTTTATTGCCGACCTCAAGATTTCTTAAAACTGTTTTAAACTCAGAACACTGCTCTCTGATGCGTGTTGTGATACCGATTGAACCTTCGTACGGTAAAGTGGAGATTGACATGTGGCGAATCAGGCTACGGTTTGGTTTATCTCCGGCATTAAAGCCTTCTAGTGCGAAGTGGGTGTGAGATCCTTCTTCCCATGTAAAGTTTTCCGGGCAGTCGAGCAGGTATGTTTTAACTTCTGGCGTTTCTTCAATAATCTTATTTATTTTAGTCCAGTAGATTTGCATTGTATATTCTCCTTATTCCATTATATTTATCGTTACTATCTAATATACAATAATTGATAACAATTCTCAATGTGTGATTTTTTTATTTTGCTGTCATACCCTAAATAGCTTTTTTATTGTATGATTAGGTGGTTGTACATATTTTTTAAACAAAATTCATAGATATAGATTATTTAAAGAGGAGAAAAAGGTGATGGAGAATTGGATTACAGATTTCCTTGAACAATTCGGATATTTAGGCGTTTTTCTATTAATTTGTGCGGAGAATCTTTTCCCACCGATCCCTTCAGAAGTGATTTTAACATTCAGTGGATTTATGACGTCGAGTACAACCCTTTCCGTAGCGGGGGTTATTATTTACTCCACCTTAGGTTCGGTGCTTGGTGCCATCCTACTATATGGAATTGGCATGCTGTTCGGGATTGAGAGAATGGAAAGATTTATTCAAAAATATGGTTCTATTCTTCGGGTAAAGGTGACAGATATTCATCGAGCAGATCGTTGGTTCGACAAATACGGGTATTGGACCGTTCTTTTTTGTAGAATGATTCCACTTGTCCGTAGTCTTATATCTATTCCTGCGGGGATGACACGAATGAATTTTCCTTTATTTCTAATTTTCACAACGGTAGGTACGGTTATTTGGAATACCTTCTTAGTGACCCTCGGAGCTAAAGTTGGGGAATCCTGGGAGGATATCGTACATTATATGGACATCTATTCGAACATTGTTTATCTATTACTATTTATAGTTATTGTATTTTGTGTTGTTTATTTTTGGCGACGGAAAAGGAAATAACATATTAAACGGGCATGATTAAGCTACTTATTCATGCCCGTTCCTTGTAATGAATGTATAAGGCTAGCCAAGTTGCTGGATGTTCGCTTCTTGTAACTGCTTCACAATAGCCATATTAATCGCATTCATAAATGCTAGTGCACTTGCCTTCATAATATCCTCATCTGCCGCTTGCACAGTGAAGAGCTCATCAGCAAATTCTACTTGTAGCTTAACCTTTCCAAGCGCTTCCTTTCCTCTCGAGATACTGGTTATTCTGTACTCATGTAAACTAATATCTAGACCGCTTATTTCCATAAGAGCAGTATATAATGCATCTACTGGACCTGTTCCACTGGATGACTGATTGAATATTTGATCACCCTTTTTCACTTTGACACTTGCCGATGGAAATTGGTTATTACTAATTACTTGCAGATCGACTAATTCATAAAAGCAATGTTGGTCTGCTAGGTTCTTGAGATGACGGGCAACAATTGTATAAAGATCATGACTATAGACCTCTTTCTTCTGATCGGCTATCTCAAGAAAATCATCAAAAATTACAGTAAATTGATCATCCGTCAATGAACCAAAGCCTATTCTTTGTAGTGCACTTTTGACCGCATGTCTTCCAGACCTTGCTGTTAGGACTAATTCCATGTCGTCTAATCCGATATCCTTTGGACTAATGATTTCATAGGCGTCCCGTGATTTTAGTAAACCATCTTGGTGTATACCGGATGAATGAGCAAAGGCATTTTCACCTGTAATAGCCTTATTTGGCTGAACTTCTATTCCCATCAAATTGCTCACCAGCTTAGATGTTTTCATAATTTCCTTTGTCACGATTTTCGTCTCTGCCTTGTAAATGGAGGGCTTGGTTTTGATGGCCATAACTACCTCTTCTAAAGAAGTATTCCCTGCTCTCTCACCAATCCCGTTAATCGTACATTCCACCTTATCAGCACCATTTTTAATTGCCGCTAAGGTGTTAGCAGTTGCCATACCTAAATCATTATGACAATGGACACTCAAGATTACCTGGTCATTTAAATTTATTAATCGTTGATTAATACGATAGATTAAATGACCAAATTCCTCTGGTTCAGCAAATCCAACCGTGTCTGGAATATTGATAATCGTTGCACCAGCCTTCACGACTGCTTCAATGGTATTCCATAAATATTCAAAATCAGAACGTGATGCATCCTCCGTTGAATATTGCACGTCTGGTAAAAGTGTTTTAGCATATTTAACTGCTTCTACACCTTTACTTAAAATTTCATCCTTTGATTTACCAAATTTCTTTTCTACATGTATATCAGAAGTACCTAACACAATATGGATAAGGGGATTTTTCGCATATTTGATACTTTCATAAACGGCATCAATATCAGATTTTACCGCTCTAGCTAATGCTGTAATCACAACATCCTCTGAGTTCCCAACTTTTGTAGCAATTTCCTTCACCGCCTGAAAATCACCTGTGGAGGATGATGGGAAACCTGCTTCGATAAAATCAACACCTAAATGCTTAAGCTGTGTTGCTACTTCAAGTTTTTCTTTCATATTCAATTTCGCGCCAGGAACCTGTTCCCCATCTCTTAACGTCGTGTCAAAAATCGATACATTTCTCACCATTTATCCACTCCTTTTTTAGTATACTGCTTTGATTATAGGTATTCGATTCTATCCATAAATATCGATAATCCTATAAAAAAACTCGGATTCGTTAGCTTTTCTATTCTAACTATAAATAAAAAAGCCCGTCTCTATATCACTATAGAGACGAGGCTTTGCTCGCGGTACCACTCTAATTGGTTAATACTGATTATTAACCCACTCTCATTCGGTGGCTATCACCACCTATCTAGATAACGGTAGACACCGACAGCCCCTACTTCATTGTTCAGGGTGTTGCTCTTGGAGGAGTTCAAAGGAGTAACTACCAGTTCACACCAGCCACTGGCTCTCTTAAAATTTACCGATCCTTTTACTATTTCCAATCTTTGCATTTTATTATAAATTATTGATAGGATATACGAATAATTGTCATTTGTCAATATGGAAAATACCCATAATTTTTATCTCCCTCTCGCTCGGAGTGAGGGCACATTACCCTTTTATCCTAGGCCACCTTGTTTTTGGGACATACTGGACCATTGCTATAAATATTTTTTGCCACTGGAATTCTGTTAAAGCACCAACCGGAAATTCCTGTTTTATCCCTAGATTCCTTTTCACATGTTTTATTTGAGGTCGTGTAAACACTACGCTTAATGCCTCATCAATGGATAGCAATGGGTGTTGCCATATAGCGTCCACAAATGCCTTAAATAATCGATAATCTTTTACCGAGAGGAGTGGGTCTTTTTTTCTCGATATATAGACCATAGCTGAGTCAACCTTTGGCGGAGGAGAGAAGTTATCCCTAGAAATACCTCTTACCAAACGCATATTAAAGTACATTCTCCAAGTAATGATATAGCGATCCTTCACCATTTTTGCTGTGAATCTTTTCGCTGCTCCTTTTTCCATTACGATTACTCCCCGTTGAAACCCGCTAAATGGGACGAGTATTTTTTTCATAATTGGTGTTGTAATCGAATAGGGGATATTGGATACTAACACAAAGGGATGTTTTGGCAAGCGAAATTTTAGTATATCCTGCTGAATAAGCTGAAGATTAGATAGCTGCTTTCCCCTCAAATGATTGACTAGTTTCGCATCATACTCCACTGCAATGACTTTACTCGCCCTTTGACTTAACATGCCAGTTAATTGACCCTTCCCCGCACCTAGCTCCAAGACATTATCCGATTTCATAATAGCTGCTTGATCAACTATGTCTTTAATTAATTTTTTATTATGCATAAAATGCTGCCCCAAATAATTGGGAGGCTCTCCACGATAGATTTTATTTTTCCGTTTTCTGTAGATTTTCTTCGTCATGATATCTCTTCCTTTCCAATAAAAAATCACAGACTACTGCCTGTGATGAAAGTAAAAAGAAGAGATTACCCCTACAGAATTGTATGGCTAATAAAGTACTAGAAAATCATAGTATGTGTCCAGCATATTTAGATGAGATTTATACAAGTACATAGAGAAAAAGACAGGTAAATACACCTGCCTTTTCTACATACAATACATTCTATATACTGATGGAGATTGTTAAAAGGACAGACTACTCCCATTTACTCTGCATACACAAACAGAGTCCACGTTAAATATGAAATTACTGATTCATATTTGGGAAACGTAGTCTTATAAACATAGCCATCCTTTTAACAACCCTCCTTAAGTTTTTCAATATATCGTTATTATATGCTTGAATCCAGTTTATGTCAACCCTCGTTTGGATTGGATAATGTCATCAATTAACCCATATTCCTTAGCCTCTTCTGCTGACAAATAGTAATCCCGATCTGTATCAGATGCTATTTTTTCCATCGTTTGACCGGTTCGCTCCGCAATAATTTGATTAATTTTCTCCCGAAGCTTTAAAATCCTTCTTGCTGTAATATCAATTTCTGTCGCTTGCCCACGAGCCCCACCTAAGGGCTGGTGGATCATAATTTCACTGTTTGGAAGGGATAAACGTTTACCTTTTGTTCCCGCAAGCAATAACATTGCCCCAAAGGATGCTGCTAATCCGGTACAGATAGTCCGAACATCTGGTTTAATATACTGCATCGTATCAAAGATCGCAAAACCTGCCGAAACAGAACCACCAGGACAATTAATATAAAGCGAGATATCTTTATCTGGATCATCAGCAGCGAGAAATAATAGCTGTGCGACGATGCTATTTGCCATATGGTCATTAATTTCATCACTTACCATAATTATTCGGTCTTTTAAAAGTCTTGAATATATATCGTAGGAACGCTCGCCACGACTGGACTGTTCAATAACATAAGGGATCGTTGTCAAATGAATTCCTCCTTCAATCATTTAGGCGGCTCTAAGCAGCCATAGAGAGAATGTTAGTAGGAGGAGTGAAAGTGTGGTGTTTACACTTTGGTTGATTATTAGGATATAACACTGGAATTAGCTTTATAATACGAGATGGATCATCTAAATAAATGGACTGTGTAATGATAGACACCAGCTTTTTATTTGCTCTTGTGTGATCATATGATTCCAATTTATCCTGATCCATCTTTTCAAGATGCTTACGCGCACGGTAAAGCGTTGCTTTCACGCCCGTCTCAGACATATGAAAATACTCGGCTATCTCTATTAACCGATAACGAAATACATCCTTCAAGATAAAAATAAGCAGCTGTTTAGAGGTCATTTTAGATTGGAGCCTTTCCACCAGAAACTCAATCTCTTCCTTGTCTCCCTTTTCTTCTGATGCTAGATCTATTGGTATTTCCGTTAATTCGTGCTGATGTCTTCGCTTTTGATCAATCCAAACATGATAAGCAATTTTTTTCAATAAGCTAATATTCCATTGATCCTTATCATCATAGTAGGCTATCGCTTTACATATCGCCTCTTGGGCAAGTTCTTCCCCATCCCATTTATTCCGTGATAAGAAATGACAATAATGAGATAACTGGCGATAAACTTGTATGAAAGAACCCTGTACTTCTATTGTGCTAGGCCTAGCGCACATTTCACTCACTCCTTTACACTTCTCTAATAGCTAAAACGATTGTTGGAAGAAAAAAGATATGGGTAACGAAAAATTTTCTTAAAATTATTATATTCTCTAAGTGGAAAATTTTATACTGTTATGATTTACATCTTTCTTCGTGAATAGAGGCGAATGATGATTAAATTGCTTTAGGTTTTGAAAATAGAAGACCTGGATAATAAACGGTATTTTTTTGTGAAAAATAGTCAAAAATGAGAATCCTATAAATCATGTAATAAAACTTTGTTAGTATATGCATTTGTAAACTATTTAATTTGCCGGTTCAATGAGCGTTTTATCATTATTTGAAGGATTATTTACTAATTTAGAAACAGGGTAAAACGACATAGCAGTTGAAGGATATGGTTTCATTAATGACTTTAATACTTGAACATCGTGCTGGTCAGGTTGTAGCCATTGTTCCCTGCTTTTCTCATCTAAGATGACTGGCATTCGATCATGGATTTCCTCCATTATTTCATTTGGCTTGGTAGTAAGTATCGTGCAGGAGATAATCTCTTGATCCCCTTGCTTCCAACGATCCCATAAACCCGCGAAGGTAAACACACGCTGATTATTGACCATAATTCTATAGGGAGTCTTCCCATTGTCTTGACGTTTCCATTCATAAAAGCTATCCGCTATAATGACACAACGTCTCCTAGCTAGTAAAGGGCGAAAGGATGGCTTTTCCTCCATCGTTTCACTTCGGGCATTAATCATTTTATTACCAATCTTCGTATCCTTTGCCCATTTAGGAATGAGTCCCCACTTAAAATATCCTGCACGATAACCATCCTTTGTTCCCACCATCCCAAGTATATTTTGGGTCGGTGCCACATTATAGCTTGGATGGTAATCGTTAATGGTAATATTTAAATCACTTTCAATAACCTCTTTTGATAGATGGAGCGTAAACCTGCCACACATATGGATCTCCTCCAAACAAGGATTTTATTAGTCATTGTAACTAAAGTATTCCTTGTCTATTCATCCATTCTTATAAAATCCCTATATGTGTTAAATCTACCTGCTTTCCTCCTTCCACTTCAACTATATCGCCATCTACACTTAACCATACTGAAATAGCTGATGGATTATAGACAAACTGACTGTCGGCTGAAAATTGAAGCCTGTGAAAAGCATGGATATAATCAACAATTTGGATATTGGTGGCATACCAAATATCATCTCTATCACTGGTTATACGGCAAAATTTTTCAATCTTATCCCAATTTTGATCAAGATCAAATTCATAACTATGTCCCCACACATAAAACATGTACAAATATTGACTCTTGTGAAGATGGATGAATTCCTCGGCAAGCTCTAATAAATTTTGATTATGGTGACAGGTGGGTTGCCATTCCATGAAATTATCTGGTATAGCAAAATTGCCGGTGCTATGAACTGTTCTTGCATATTCTATTCCCATATATGGCAGCATCTCTTTGATTTGATTGTTATAAGAGCCATTTGGATAAGACAGCCCCCTAACAGGATAACGAACAATTTGCTCTAGAGCTTTGCGATCCTTCATTACTTCTTCTATTAATTGTTCCTTTGGTGATCGAGCAATCGTTGGATGGGTTACCGTATGTGCAGAAACCTCATGTCCTTTGTATAAGTTGGCTACTTCTGCTGCTGGGATTCTATCACCTTTTCCAAGTAACCCTGAATTAATATGAAAGGATCCCTTGATACGATATTGATTAAATATTTCTACTAAACGTCTATCTGCAGCTTTCCCATCATCATAGCTCATTGTTAGAACCTTATACTTTCCATTGGGAAATGTCATGACTACTTGTGGCATCAAACACCTCTCCTTTAAAGCGTTTACATACATTTTATTATAATCGAAAGAGAAAGTTAATAGTGAATTTTAGTTATTTATGTTTGCTTTCATTAATGAACAAATCTGCTGTTCATTGGGGTTTGAAATTTGTTCTAGTTGATTAATAATTAACTTTTTTCTTTGCACTGAATGATTTTGGCTCAGTTTCGCTTTTCCTTCTATTTTGTTGATTTTAATTTTGAAACATTGAATAGCCCTGCTCATTCCTGAAATAAAATTAGAATCCAACTCATGCAAATGATAGGTACTTTTCGGATCTTCATACTTCAAAACCATCTGATCTAAGGAATCTACAACCTCTTTTTTGTCTTCCAAAAGTTCTACTTTACCATACACGTGAACAGTAACGTAATTCCAAGTTGGTACTGCATTATTCGTCTCATACCAAGATGGAGAAATATAGCAATGAGGACCTTGAAAAATTGCTAGTATAGTTTGATTTCTAATATCCTTCCATTGCGGATTCAAACGAGCAAAATGGCCATACAAATAGGTATGATCGTTGTTCCATATTAGCGGTAAGTGAGTAGCAAAAGGGACGCCATTGTGCTGAGAAATAAGTGTTGCAAAACTATATTGCTCGATTATCTCATCTATTACTTCCTTATCTTCTATTTTAAAATGGGAGGGACGATACATCTTTGTTCCACCTTTCAATTAATTGCTTTAGTCATAATCAAATCCGTTTGTTCTTCTTCACCCACATAAAAAGAATGAACTCCAGTTTGAACAAAATCCATTTTTTTATAAAATGCTATAGCATTTTCATTCTTTTCCCATACCCCTAACCAAATTTCCTTCTTGTCACGTTCTAAAGCAAATTCAATAGCTGTATTTAATAGAATCTTACCAATTCCGTGCTTTTGGTATTTATTCTTTACATATATTCTCTCGATTTCGAGTGATTCATCACCCATTTTTTCTGACTGTGCATTTCCAATATTAATCTTTAAATATCCGACCATCTCACTATTTAAATACACGAAGAAAAATTCCGAAAACTCATTAGATAATTCCATTTCCAATTGTTTCGAATGAAAAGCTCTCTTCAGATAGGCATCTAAATTTTCCGATGAATTCTGACTTTCGAATGTTTCCCGAAAGGTTTCTATACTTATTTTTTGCAGTGTTGGTAATTCTTCTTTGGTGCATTTTTTTACATTTATCGTCATGCTAATTGCCTCTCCTTCCTATAATCAATAATTTCTTTTGTTTCCCTTCTTTACTAATTCCCAATCTTTTTCTATATTCTTTCTTACTCTTTGAAGTAGCCAGAGGATGGTCTCTTCTTCTTTTTCGGAAAAACCTGCTAGAGCGATGCTATTAGAATAGTCATTTTCTTTTTTGATAAAAGGGTAAACCTTCTTTCCCTTTTCTGTTGGAAAGATTTTTTTAATCTTTTTATTAGAGTGATCATCCTTTTTTTCTATAAATCCATTCATTTCAAGTTTTTTAATCGCACGAGCTGCTGTTGTTCTGTCTACCTTGATCATCTCGGCCAACTTTTCTTGAATGATTCCTGGATTTTCACATATGCGAACAAGGTATAAATATTGTCCTTTCGTAAGATCATACTCTTTAAATTCAATATTGCTGATAGAATCTAATGCCCTTGCAATCATTCCTATTTCGCGAAGAATATCGATCTTGCTCACTCCTTATTTGATGTTTTTTGTTGTAAATACAACAAGAATAAGTATATAGCAACTTTGTTGTATTTGCAACAAAAACTCCCATAAAAAAAGTGCTTAACAACGTAATTGCTAAGCACTTTCATATAAATTAATATTCGTAATTTCCGCTTTCCGAAACATTTTCTACATTATACCACTTTCTACCAACATCAGAATATCTTGTGTTTGTCATCGTAACTTCACTAGAGTCGCTATCTGTTCTAAATATAGCTTCATCCATATTCGTAATGACACTACCATCGATAAAGATACTTGTTTTAAAAGTAGTACCTCCATTTTGACGAATCATTTTTCCAGCATCATCCGCTGTAAAATTGATAATTTCAAAAGTCGAAGGAGCATTCACCTGGAACATTTTATCACTACCCTTTTGTGCCATTCCACCTCTAATTGTGACATGACCATCATCCTTAATCGTTAAAGCATCCTCACCGATATCCTCCCAGACTACATTCTGTACTAAGACATCTCCATACGTATGCACACCATCTGCAGCCGGGTGACCGATTACCACATTTTTCAAGGTTGCTCCGTCCTCCAGTCTAAATACTGGATCTTGATCTTCTCCTTGGCTGCCATCTCCAACAGTATCTGGGTTAGCTACATACCTTTTACCTTCACCATCAAAGACTTCACCTGATTCTACGACAATGGTTTGATTTACGGTTATGGTATCACTTGGTGGTACTTCAATAATACGCCATTGCTGGCTCTCACCACCCCAGTCATCCCATTGGACAACGTTCGCGCCATTTTCTGTCGACCAATCGAATACTTCAAGGGCTTTTCCACTATGTCGATTAACGATTTTAACATAGCCATTTCCAATACCTTCAATTGCCCATTGCTGATTTGCTGCATTCCAGTCATACCATTGGCTTACATTAGCACCATCCTCTGTAGACCAGTCATAAACCTCCATTGCCTTGATACTATTTTGGTTCACAATTTTATGGTAGCCTTCCCCAACATTGATAATACGCCATTGCTGATTTAAACCACCTAGATCATCATATTGAACAATATTTCCACCATCAGAAGTGGACCATTCATAGACCTCGAGAGCCTTTCCACTAAATCTATTTATAATCTTGTAGCTTTTACTTGAATCAAAACTTGCAGCCTCCAGTGACTCTACGGAAATTGCCCCAACTAACAATAGTGCAAATGCTAACATAGTTAATAATTTTGCCCGCATTGATTACACTCCTTCTCTTCCTTTTAATAGTGGTTCAAATTACATAGATCTCAACTATTGGCCAATAGTTTACAATGTAATTATAAACAGTTATTCCAAAATATTTCAATCAGTTTCAGCTAAGTAAGCAATCTGTGAATATCCATTATCAAGAAAAAAACCTACTGAATGGATCAGTAGGTTTTGCTTTGATTATGCAAGTTCCTCATAAGATTTCGCTTTCTTTTTATCTTTAGCACTCCACATTCTCCCTATTTCCTCAAGTGATTTATTTTTTGTCTCTGGGACAATGGTCATCACAAAGATAAAGCAAATGACGTTGATAACCGCAAACATCCAGAATGTAAAGGCACTTCCCATATTACTGATTAGTACAGGGGTGAATTGGCCGATCGCCCAGTTTGCTCCCCAAAGGAATATAGTCGCAATTCCTACCGCTTTCGCTCTAAGATGATTTGGGAAAATCTCCGGAATCATGATCCACGGAATTGGCCCCATTGATACACAGAAGGAAGCAGTAAAGCCTGCAATTAAGATGATTAATAATACACCAGCGTTTGCTGGTTCAAAATAGAAAACACTTCCAATTAGTAGCATAAAGATTGCCATGAAACTTGAACCAATTGCCATCAATTTTTTTCTTCCCAATTTATCTATCAAAAAGATTGCTAATATAGTAAAGACAACTTGCACACTACCAATGATACTTGTGGCAAGAAATTCGGTATTATTTTCAAACCCGACACTACGGAAGATATCTGGTCCATAATATGTGACCGCATTCATTCCGATTACTTGATTGAACAAGGCAAGGAAGATACCTACACCCATAGCCATTCTTAAACCTGGCTTTAACAATTCTTTTGCCGAACTACTTTGTTCCTCTTTAATTGAAGCTTTAATTTCTCTTTCTTCTTTTCTAGCAACTTCTTCTCCATTAATACGTTTTAATATATTGAATGCCTCTTCATCTTCTCCTTTTTGAATAAGGAATCTTGGACTTTCCGGAATAAAGAATAGTAAAAGCATAAAGATAATTCCGGGAATAGTTCCATAGCCTAGCATCCATCTCCAACCAGCCTCTAATCCCCATTCATAGGACCCACTATTTGCTACACCATAGTTAATATAAAATGTTGCACAAATACCGAAGATCGTGAAAAGTTGATATAAAGATCCTAATCTACCACGAATAGCAGGTGGTGCACATTCACTAATGTAGGTTACCGATAGTGCTGATGCGAAACCTATACCTAGTCCACCTAATATTCTAGCAAGTACAAGTGTGGTGACATCGATTGCAAAGGCAGAGCCCAGTGCAGAGATGATAAAGAAGACGGCCGATACCATCAATAGTTTTTTACGACCATATTTATCACTAAGAAAACCTGAAAGGGCAACACCTGTTACTCCCCCTATCATGACACAGGAAATAACCCATCCCTCCATTGCCGGACTTAAATTATATAAATCTTGTAAATATCCTATCGCACCTGATATAACAGCGGTATCAAAACCATAAAGCAATCCTGCCATACCAGCTGAAGCAGCTACTAAAATAACATACCAAGCTGAATGCTTTTTTTGCATGATAAATCCCCCTTCATTTGTTAACGTTTTCGTTTTGACCTCGCTTACATTTTGATTGGAAGTAAGCGTTTCTTACTCTTTCTTAAAATTAACATGAAAACATTTTCAATAAGAGAGGTATCATCTTCACTTTTTTGCAAAATACTAGACAATCTTGTGCTGTCGGTGTCATCTGTTCTCTCGAACTATTATTGTTCTTTTCGCTTGAATGTCTGGTATTCTTGTTGTGACAGTCATTTTGGAGACTTTCTCGGGCAAAATGGACTTTATCTTGGTTGTAAACGTCATTTCGGAGACTTTCCTTGCGCAAATTGGACTTTATCTTGGTTGTAAACGTCATTTTGGGGGCTTTTCTCGGGCAATTTGGACTTTATCTTGGTTGTAAACGTCATTTCAGGGGCTTTCATCGAGCAAATTAGACTTTATCTTGGCTGTAAACACCATTTCAGAGGCTTTCATCGAGCAAATTGGACTTTATCTTGGTTGTAAACGTCATTTTGGGGGCTTTTCTCGGGCAATTTGGACTTTATCTTGGTTGTAAACGTCATTTTGGGGGCTTTCATCGAGCAAATTGGACTTTATCTTGGCTGTAAACACCATTTCAGAGGCTTTCATCGAGCAAATTGGACTTTATCTTGGCTGTAAACGCCATTTCAGGGGCTTTCATCGAGCAAATTGGACTTTATCTTGACTGTAAAAACGTCCTTTCGAGGCTTCTTTCCCGAGCAAAACGTTCTTCAGGGTAAGACCCAACCAAAAAAAACAACGATCGTTTCAATAGGATCGTTGTTTTTAAATATATTTATTTCGGTATTCACTTGGGCTTAGTCCTACTTCTTTTTTAAAGACCCGGCTAAAGTAGTTAGGATCCTTATATCCGATATCTAGTGCTATTTCCTTTAATGGTTTACTTCCATCTAGTAGAAAGTCCTTTGCCTTTTGAATTCGGATATTGGTAAGATACTCTACAAAGGTGACACCAAAATGTTCTTTAAATAATTTGCTCAAATAATAAGAGCTTAGACCTACCTTTTCTGCAATTCCTTCTAGACTGACTGCATCTTGATAGTGGCTATCCAGATATCCTTTCACTTGGATCAGTATTCCTTGCACACCGTTAGTTCGCCATTTACTAATTTCTTCCATAACGGTTTGGAGGTGAGCTTTTGCTGCTTGCTTTACTTGCATCGCTGTTTCATATGGATGAAAATTCATCTGTACATCTTCACCAAAGCCAAATTCTTTTGTCGCTCTTGTCAAGACAATGAAGAGATTCTCCATTGCTTTTTGGATTAGCTCTACTTGATAGTTAACGCTCTTTTGAATCCATTGAAAATATGCCTCAAAGACTTCTAAGCCTTTACGAGTATCACCGTTTTTCACAGCTTCTAGTAAATCCTTTTCTAAATCAAAGGGTACAAAATTCTTTCTTTTGTCTTCCAATTGCTTGCTATAAACTAGATAGGCAGAGCCTGACCGTTTTTCCACCATTTCTAATGTATAAATCGCTTGTTCATAAGATTTAGAAAAATGCTGAAAATTAGCAACAACGGAACCGATACCAACACATAATTGACAATTGTCTAGTTGATGCTGCACCGTACGAATCATTAATCTAGCAAAATTCTCCCTCTCTGTTAATCCAGTATTGCCGGCTTGATATTTCACAAAAACAGGGATTTGAAAACCGATGAGTGGTCCAACAAAATAAGGATAAGGTTGTGTTGCTAAAGCTCGCTTTAACGTTTGATACCATTGCGTCTTTTGCTCACGATCTGGCTTTCGTTCCTCTGCTTGAAAGTAGAATACTGCTGCAAACCCTTGTTGATCATCGAGATCTAACCAATCGTTCCAATCATCTTGGTTAAAATCATGAACATGATCCATCATTAGAGAAATGACGAAATCCATTTCTACTAGGGAACTTGCTCTTTCCAAACGTTGCTCAATGTCCTGTTTTTCCTGCATTTGTTCCTTTTCTTCCTCCACCTCAGCGGCCATTCGATCGAAGGCATCTAGTACTTCCTGAACCTTGCTTGGCTTGAGCAAGTACTCCTTCACTCCATATTTCATCGCTTCTTGTGCATATTGAAACGTATCGAAGGCTGACACCATTACACACTTCGCATGTGGAAGCTGGTTGAGAATTTTCTGTGTTGCCTTTAGTCCATCTAGATCGGGCATTTTTATATCCATAAAAATAATATCGGGCTCTGTATCAAGTGCCTTCTCCACTGCTATTTTTCCATTCTGTGCCTCTGCAACGATTTCTAAATTATCACGATTTCTACTTAGGATAAGGCGGATGCCTTCTCTTTCGATAGCTTCATCATCTACAAGCATTACTTTTAACATGAATCCTTCCTCCATTCCTTTCCTGATGGTAACTGAATGGTAACCTTCGTTCCTTTTCCAATGGCAGAATCGATCCAAAGCGCACTCTCTTTATCAAACAACTCGAGTCGATCGATAACATTTCGCATCCCTATACCTGTGGAATGACCTAATTTCTTTGATTGAGCTTCCTTTTCTTCTACTGGATGTATAATTTGATTGATTGTTGCTTGATCCATTCCTTTGCCATTATCGGTAATCTCAATAAATACCTTCTGTTCCTTTTGATAGATATTCAATGCAATCACTGCACTATCTGCCATTTCCTCAATGCCATGAATAAAGGCATTTTCTACGATTGGTTGAAGAGTTAGGCATGGGATCGGAGTATGTAGACACTGCTCCTCTATTTGAGTGTGGAAGGCGACTCGATCTCCAAAACGTGTTTGTTGGATAAAAAAATACTCTTTCACTATTTCCACTTCATCTTTTAAAACTGTCTCTCTGTCTAAATTTCCGATATTGTATCGCAATAGGGCAGAGACAGAGGAAATTAATTCACTCGTCCGTTCTGCCCCCTCAATATAAGAGGTTTTAGAAATGGTGTTCAATGTATTAAAGAGAAAATGTGGGTTAATTTGATTCTGTAGGCTCTTCAATTCCATTTCCTTTAGTAATTGGGCAAGACGTGCTTTTTCTTTCATCTCTTTCACAGACTGTAAAATATTATGCTTCATCTCATTAAACATCTTCGTTAAAAGCCAAAGCTCGTCCTTTCTTGAAACCGTAACATCTTGACCAGAGTAGTTTCCTGCAGATATTTCTTTTGCTGCCTTTGTCAAACGAGAAATCGTTCTGGTGATGCCATCCGAAAACCATAAGGCAAACAGCACACTTAAGATAATGATGGCAATAACTATGGCCGTTCCCATATTCTTCGTATGGTGGATTCGTTCGTCCTCCAAAGAGATTAAATTCTGATATTCGGTTAGATCTTGATTAATGATTTCTAATGTATTTTCATGAATATAGTTGGCAGTATTATCCGCTTCACTTAAATAGTAGGAATACTGTTCTATATTGTCATCATGGACTCCTTCTACCGTTTTGTCTGTAATCTCTAAAAAGCTTGTTAACATATGAAGGAAATTTTTCTGAACAATACTTTCTTCTGTTAACTCCTTATATTGTTGCTGTAAATCAAGAAGCTGTTGCTTCTCCCTTTGATAAAACGCTAAATTTTCTGAAACAGGTTCGTGGACATATATTTGTAGTGATTGAAAGGTTTGATCTGTCACTCCTGTTATTTCATTTAACAGTAAATAGTGTTCAGAGCTTTGCTCATGGAGCTCAATAATTTTCTGTGTGCTCTGTTCTCTTACTAAAAGGAGAATCACGACTAATGTAATGACAGTAAAAAAATACATTAATAGCTTCGTTCTAATTTTGATCATGGCTCATCACGCTCTTGTGGAATGAAATTATCTAAGTTCTTCTGTGAAACTACTGTTGCATCTGTATGGTTGACTTCTTCGACCGAACGCCCCTTGACAATATCAAGCATTAACTCAATACTACGATATCCCATCTCATAAGGCTTCTGACCGATAAGCACATCCACTTTACCTTGCTCTAGCAATTCCATATTCTCAGGTAAGGTATCAAAACTTATCATGTATATACTGCTTGACCTATTTAGTGATTCAGCGGCATGAACCATTCCTATCCCATCTAACGCACTTGTTCCATAAAGGGCATCAATTTCTGGATGATTCTTTAACATTTCGTAAGTTTTTTCTTCTGCGATAACTTGTGTAATATTAGATTCCTCAATCTCGACAATTTCTACTCCTTCTATATCAGCTACAACATTTTTAAAGCCTTCTACACGTAGTTGATGATGCGCATTCGTAAAACTGCCCGTAATGATGCCAACAGTAGCTTGGCCCTTCTTATCTTCTACTAAAGTTTTCCCAGCAATTTGCCCAGCCAAATAATTATCTGTCCCGATATAGGTTGTCCGCAAGCTCTCTGGTGCATCTGTATCAATAGTAATCACTGGGATTCCCTGATTCACCGCTTTATTAATCATTGGTAAAAAATCCTCTGTTAATGCCTGCACAATAATACCATCAACCTTAGCTTTTATTGCTTGATCTAAAAGCTTTAACTGTTCCTCTGGATTGGAACGCCTCGGGCCTTCGTATTCCACAAAAACGTCATACTTTTTCTCTGCATCCTTCGCTCCTTCCCCAACTAACCTCCAGTAATCATGATCCATCTCTTCCCCAATCAATGCAAAGTGGTAAGAGGGAAGATTGTCTGGTTCCGTCGCTTTCGTTATTTCTAAACGATCTACTTGAGCTTTTTTATAAAAATAAAAGGAAAGACCTATTGCTATGACTAAACAAGCCATAAGTAACACATAAATTGCTCTCTTTCGATTCATCTTATCCTCCATAAGATCTGACTTTCGATATTAACTCATTAAATGTATCATAGCATAATTGTTGCAGAGGGGAAAAACTCCTCAAATTTTATACCTCTACATAAATTAGCTTTTTCAAAAGAATAGGACAGATAATCAATATATAATAGATATCATAACTCGAATGTAATACGATATGGTTGCAAAAATAAAAGTACCTGCCTAGAACACAGGTACTTAGATCATTATATAAGCCTACTCACAACCAACTCCATCACCATCTCTATCTAAATGCCTTCCGTACCCCGGGTCACCTTCATACACTGGAGCAGCTCCGGCATTTCTTGCATGTGTGCAATTGTCATATACAACATTGCTAGTGCTGGGACTATTTTTATTATTCGTTACAGAACTGCCAGAGTTTGTACTTGCATTTGGGCCTTGAACATTAGCAGTCGCTACACTGTTTTGCAATTTTGCTTTCTCCGATTTTAAAGATTCGATTTCTCCATCCTTTTCACTTATTGTTAGTGTCAATTGTTTTATATCACTTTTTAGTTCCTCGATGTTAGATTCGTAATTAGTAGAATCTTCATTAATCTTTGCTAATTCATTTTTAGTGGTTTTAAGTTGGTTTTGTAGATCTGTATTTTTATCTTTTAGCGCCTCTACTTCGGTTTTTAAAGAGCTATTTATATCAGTTAAATCCTCGTTTTCATTAATTAATTCTTCATTTTGTTCTTTCACATCAGCTAGTTCCGCAATTGTACTATCGTCTATACTTAGACCAATTATTGATAGAAGGAACCCGCCAATTAGCATAGAGTAAAATACTTTTTTAGACAATACTTTTTCTTTATTTTTGTTTTTCTTGATGAAATGTACTACTAAATAAATGAATGCAGAAATAAATAATAAAAATCCAATAAAAAAAACCATGTTGACCTCCCAAAAAAATATATTTATAAATTCATTATATATCATATATTATTATAAGACTATTATTTCGACAAATTTTTCCAATAAATTGTCATTATTTAGTTAAAAATAATTAATTTATCATTCCTATGTATACTACTAATGTTTTTTACTATTACTTTATACCCAACCGCATAGACATGTCATTGATAACATATTAACTTAAATAAATGTAGTATATGAATTGGAATAGTAAATAGCGATTAATATGAACGTTTCTCTCCTAATACTAATTGAATGTCAAATGTTCTAGCGATCTTGCTAATATCTAAAGGTATCAACATCGATTTTGTAGTTAAGTTTATCGAGAGATAGTGAGAGAGATGAGGGAGAAAGGTATAAAAAAAGTAGCATGTGCGGATAAAACCTTTCAAAGTATTTAAGGTGATTGGTTATTCCTATATTAATAAAGAACAAATGTATAGCGTCCATTTATGAAGAAATGACAAGATCCTAATAAACAAGACTAAGACTTGGATGAAAAAAAATACAATGGCTCTGTCAGAAAGAATGGACAGGCTTAGTGATTCCAGGTGGCTATGATGTTACTGATATAGTTAATACGGACGGTTAACGCTGTGATAAGATGAGGCTCGAGGACCTAAGCTCTTTCCAGCAAGGCTGTTAAAATCTCATCCAGCTCAAGCCGCTGATAGTGTGTCACTTCTATACCTAGTTGCTCTAAGTCTGGCTCGATAGCTGCTAAGGAATCTGTTATGATACGATTAGGATGTGAATCCATTTGTATCACATGTGGATGCTTTCGGAGAGATTCTGGCATTTTATTTAACGACAAATATGCCCAGCTTTCTAAAATTTGATCCTTCTCATAAATGCCTATCATTTTCCCCTTATCTAGTAACCAAATATAATCACACAATGCTTTAATCTCCTCTTGTTGATGGGTGGCAAGGATAATCGCATGATTAGGGTTCTCCATGAAATCCACTAGATCTGTTTGCATTTTACGTGAAGAGACAAAATCGACCCCAGAGAAGGGTTCATCTAACAGAAGAAGCTGCGGATGATGCGCTAACGCGAAAATAAACGCTATTTTCTTCTTCGTTCCTGTCGAACTATTCGTATATTTTTCCTTTTGATTAATCTGATACCTATCCACTAGCTCCTGATATTTTTGTTCATCCCAATTCTCATACCAGTAGCGAACAAGATTAGCGAGCTCACGTATAGACAGCTGGCCGAAAGCCTGATACAAATCTCCACCAGCATAACCCATATCTTGCTTGATCCTACTATCATTAGAGTCAAGTTCCCCGTTGAAATATAGAATATGGCCAGAGTTAGGCTGAAACAACTGCATCACAAGACGAAAAAAAGTACTCTTACCAGAACCATTGGAGCCAATTAAAGCGGTGATCGTTCCAGGCTCAACACGAACATCGATAGGGCCAAATTCAAAATACTTGAAGGTCTTGGTCAACTGATCTATTTTTAACAAAAAATTACTCATAATGGTTTTCCCCCCATTTTTTATCCATAGCGTTAAAAAAGAATTTTTCTGCTTCTGATCTCGTCATTCCCAGCATTTTTAGATCCTTAATCGTTTTCTCCAAAATCGAGGAAGCCACTTGTTCTTTCGTTTGATCCTTCGACTTTTGATCCACCTCATTGACAAAGGTTCCCTTCCCTTGAATCGTCTTAATAAATCCCTCATTCTCTAAATTTTGATAGGCTCTCCTTGTCGTAATGACACTACAGGATAATTCGTTCGAAAGTGCTCGAATAGATGGAAGGACACTACCTGGTACTAATTGGCCACTTATCATCAGTCCTTTTAATTGTGATTCGATTTGATGATAAATGGGTTCTTTGCTTTCCTCTGAAACGGTAATAGGGAGTTTCATTTAGATAGCCTCCATTACAGGTAATCTCTTTTACTTAGTCTTTTTTGTAGGATGATTCCCCATATATTATAGCTTAATAAACCAATAATAATCATCACAACAGACGGCATCCAATCGTATTGTTGCGTCCATTCTGCTACCTTCTCCACGACGCTATTTTTTGTATTTAGATTAAAAACAATAATGAAAGAAACAATCGTTAAACTATATAAAAAAGAAAAAATATAAAGCATTTTGCCGTTTGTTCCAGATTCAATGTAAACATTTAATCCACCAATAGTTAAGGAAAAACCAAACCAAAATAATAGAAAAGACACTAGCTGTTGAGTCGTGAATACTAGATGATAGATATCTCTTATTCCTATAACAATTGTCGTATAAAAGGTGGTGGAAAGGATAAGCAATGTGATCAGCATTAAAAGCATGCGACTTTTGGTCAATACTTTAATAGGAACAGGCATTGTTCGAAATAAAGCGATTCTTTTTCCGAACGGATCCTCCTTCAATGTCTTCAAGCTAAGGTAAGGACTGGAAAGAAATACGATAGATAAACATGGTGATAGAAATACAAATAAAATGTCTACAGATACCCCATTGAAATGGTTTTGGTAACCAGCTAAAGTATTTATTAGCTCCTTTAAGAAGGTGATCGAGAATAGTCCCAATAATACAGTTACAGCAAAGGTTAGGATATAGGCAGGAAAAAGCATTCTTATCTCTGTTCTAACTAACTTAAAAGCACGTTTGTACATGAAACTATTCACCTCCATATTTATTGTGCTTGATTAAAAATATTTTCTAAAAATTTATTCTCCACGTTGAACCAATCAATACCGAAGTAGACAAGTAGGCCTAGCAATAGACTCCAAGCTGCGATACTAATAGTGATCCAGATCGATACCTGTTTTTTGGTTCCACCAAAAAGAAGTGCTAAAAATGCTGTTAAGTGACTACCGACAAAAAATGGTCCGAGTAAGGTTAGCCCCGGTAAGCCATATTTATCCCATATTTTTTTGGCCCTACCAGTTCGCTTCCCATCATCTTCCTTCTTTCTCCATCGTTTAACTTTTTCAATAAAAACGATGACGATGTAAACCGTGATCAGGTTTCCTCCGATCGCAAGGATAAATACCGGAATTGCTGACAAACCGGCTAAAATGGCAACTGGTGTAACAACAGCTGATTCAAAAAAAGGTACTGCTGCCAATAGAAATACAAGTATATAACCCCAAACTACGTCTAACATATTTATTCCCCCTAAAGTTATACTGTTTATATTGATATACACAGTATAACACCTTTTACAAAAAATGCAAACAGAAATATGAAAAAGGACGCTAATTAATTTGCGCCCTTTTTTCCTAAATAATGTTACTTTAATCATCTAAGCAATGTTTCTTAAACCCATATACTGCCCCAAGTAAATTAGCATGCTGTCGATGCTGGCAGGACTTGATTACTGGCTTCATTTTAGCAAGCCCAATACGTTCGATAATTCGATCCAATTTCTCATTCAATCTGTCTATCAATTCTTGCCGTGCACTTATTCCACCACCGATAAGAATTACTTCAGGGTCGTAAATATATTGTAGATTATAAATACCAACCGCCAACAAATGATAGAAACGATCTACTGCTTCTGAACAAATTTGATCACCAGCTTCTGCCATCTGAAACACTGCTTCACCTGAAAGCGTGTTATAGTCTTGATTTTTTGCTTTCGCTACTTTTTTTACTAAAGCTTTCGTAGAAGTAATCCGGCTCCATACACTGTCATCCTCTATAGAATCTGGATCTAAAAGCATATAACCAAATTCTCCACCATGCAGATGGGCTCCTTTATGCAAGACACCGTCCTTAATGATCGCACCACCGATTCCTGTTCCAATCACCATTACCATAAAATCACGAAGCCCTTGTGCTGCTCCATCCCACAGTTCTGCGTAAGCAGCACAATTGGCATCATTTCCTAAAAACACAGGCAAACGTAAAGTCTCTTCGATACATTTCTTTATATTTGGACCATGTAAATAACGAACAGCACTAGAACCATAGATAATCCCTTGATCAGATACAGCACCCGGACAACTAACCGCAACTCCGCTTATCTCATGGTAAGATGCTTTCACTCTTTTCATGAGACCTAATAATTCCTCTAATGAAGAAGGTGTTTTTTCTTTATAAGAAGTTAATATATTTGCCTTTTCATCGACGATTGCGGTTTTAACAAAAGTCCCACCTATATCTATAGCTAAATAGGTTTTCATTCACTTCACCTCAATTTGGGTAAAAGAAGATGCTTACTTACAAATATCATCATCTAATGCAAGAAATTCTCTTTCTTTAATGATTTGCTGATACCAATAAGCAGATTTCTTCAAATGACGATTCCGATTGT
Organism: Gracilibacillus sp. JCM 18860; assembly: GCF_055395245.1. Lineage (NCBI taxonomy): Bacteria > Bacillati > Bacillota > Bacilli > Caryophanales > Bacillaceae > Gracilibacillus > Gracilibacillus sp. JCM 18860. The sequence goes on along the minus strand of NZ_AP043868.1, from coordinate 3,005,338 downwards.
CTTCTAAATCTATTTCTACTAGACCATATCTATTTTTAAAGGCATTCATTGGGGAAACATTATCCGAAAATGCCCAAAGCATATAGCCTGTACAATTAGCGCCTTCCTTTACTGCTTTTAATAACCATTTTAAATGCTCAGCGATAAATTCGATTCGATAATCATCCTGAATAATATTGCTTTCATTTTTGAATCTTTTCTCATTCTCTACACCCATACCATTTTCCGCGATAAACCATTCGATGTTTCCATATTCCTCTTTCATTCGCATCGCCATATCATACATAATTTGTGGGTAGATCTCCCAACCACGATAAGGATTCATCTTTTTGCCTGGCATATCAAATTTTTCATAATAGTACGAAGGATGAAATGGGATAGCTTCATTCCATGCAGATGTCCTAGCTTGTACCCGATGTGGAAAATATAGATTTATGCCGACATAATCCACTGTATTATTTTTGATGATGGATAGTTCTTCTTCTGTATAATCAAAGGTGATTCCATGCTTATCCATTAGATCAAATAGCTGTTTCGGATACTCTCCTTTTATTGCCGGATCTAAGAAGGTACGATTAAAAAACAAATCATACATTTCCGCTGCTTTTTGGTCATGGGGAGCAGAAGAACGTGCATAGGTAACCTCTGGATTTAAGATGACGCCAATCTTTGCTCCATGCTTAGCCTTTAAATCCTTTTCTTTAAAAAGCTGCACTACTCTAGCAGTTGCCAGACCTTTATGATAGTTCCATTGCATCCATTTCTTTGTGTTTTGCTCAAACGGCCAACGGATCGCATCTAAGTATACCCTTGTTTGAACCACTACTGGTTCATTAAACGTAAACCAATGCTTTACTCGATCTCCATAGCGGTCGAATACCTTTTCTGCATATTTGACAAATAATTCGAGGACATGCTTGGAAGCCCAACCGCCATACTCCTCCAATAGCTTTGCAGGTAATTCATAATGTTCTAGACAGATCATTGGCTCTATACCATTGTCTATTAATTCGTTAATCACATCATCTATGTAATTGGCATATTCTTCGTCGACCGTTGCTGTTTCATAGTCTGTTAGGAAGCGTGACCAATTGATAGAAGTTCTGAAATGGGTTAAACCGATTTCCTTCATCAGCGCGACATCTTCTTTAAAGCGGTTTCTGAAATCTGTTGCAACAGCCGGCCCATATCCATTGTGCCAGACATTCTTGTTTTCTTTATACCATAGATCTAAATAGGAATCCTGTGTATCCTTCTTCCCTGACCAACCCTCTGATTGCCAAGCGGACAGAGCGGCACCTAAGATAAAGTCCTCTGGTATCTTTATTGCTACTTTTTCCATTACTACTACCTCCTAAATTATCTCTCTAATCTCGAAGAAGTTACTTGCCTGTATTTCGTAGGTGTCATACCGACAAACTTCTTAAAGACCTCTACAAAGTATTTATATTCATTGTAACCTACTTGTTCGGCTATCTCATGTATTTTAAATGGAGTTTCCATTAATAATCTCTTGGATTCCTCTACACGTAGGCCATTGACATATTCATTAAAATTTTTACCTGTTTTTTGTTTAAATAATGAGCTAAAATAATTTGGTGAAATATTGATAACATTAGCTACTTCTTGTGCTTTTATATCGGACGCAAAATACTCCTTTATATAGGCTATAGCCCGATCCATTAACCAATCATTATGATCCGGTTGCGTTAAATGGAAGCCATCAATAATCCTTTCAATGTCCATTAAGATCAATTCTCCTATCACTATAAAAGAGTCGACTAACAATATGTCTGGATCTTGATGAAATGCGAGCTTTATTCCACTAGGCTCCATTTGTAATACGTCTTGACATTGTTTCATAATAGCCTGTATTAACGCTCTCGCTACCTCAATCACATGTCCAAGAGTAATATGCTGCTCTTGGAAATAGTAGACCATTTGCTGAACGATGGATTGGATCTCTTCCATTTCAAGATGCAGAATCGCATTTGTTAGATTCTGCTCCATTTCCTTCGGGTAGGTAATCATTTTTACTTCTTTCGTTTTCTTTTCATAAAAAGCTAATTTTTCTCGCTTAATCGGCATTTGAAAAACGGCATCCACCATCTGAGATACTACGGAATGAAGCTGCTTGACTTGTACTGTGAAGGGACACAAGAAGATAAGATGATCCGATAACTGGTGTTGCATGTCTGTTAATAGTTGATCACTAGATGGGTTCTCCGTGTCAAAGAAGCATGTTAGTAATATATTAGATCGGATAAATAAGGAAACTCCGAGTCTACTATTTTTAGAAAGCATTTGATCAGCGGTTTGCTTCCAATTGTTTTTCAATTCCCGAAGTTCGTCCTCTGTGAACTTATTTATATCGAAATAATAATCCCACTTCATTGTCAAGATTATTTTCAGCTTTTGTTCCTTAAGTATCGGAGAGACTTGTGTTGGATTGGGGTATTCCAATACTTGTTCTATTAATGTGTTCAATAGAACATGCTGTTGCTTTTGCTCTTGCTCGTTTCTTTCTAATTTCATTTTCTTCATTAATTTATCCATAATGGTAAGTAGTTGGTCAATATCTACTGGCTTTAGCAAATAATCCTTTACCCCTAATTGCATCGCTCTTTGGGCATAGCTAAATTCATCATAACCACTAATCATGATTATTTCCGTGTTAGGGTAATACTGGCTAATATAAGTAGCAAGCTCCAAACCGTCTTTATTTGGCATTTTGACATCTGTTATGATAATATCTAACCCTTTATGTTCGTTGATTTTATTGATCGCATCCTCTCCGTCCATAGCAGTACCTACTACTTCAATCCCTTTTTCGTGCCATGGGATGGTGTTCGCTAATCCACGAGAAATTATTGGCTCATCATCAACTATTAACATACTATAGGTCATTATTTTCACCTGGTTCTTGTTTTTTTGCTTTTTCCTTTTCCAGTGTTAATGGAAGCTCTAATGTTATCCATGCCCCTTTGTTTCCTTTTTTGATCTCCATACCATATCCTTCACCAAATGCTAACCTCATTCGATCTCTTATATTTTGCAGGGCATATCCTCCATCAATCTTCGATAATGATTCTTCTTGAAAACCCCGGCCATTATCGATAACGTCGATGATCAGACTTCGTTCTCTTTTATATGCGCGTATATCTATTTTGCCTTGCCTTGGGAGATCCTTCAATCCATGAAGGATACTATTTTCTACTAATGGCTGTATTAATTGTTTCACAATCAGTGTGTCCTTCAATTGTTCCTCATAGTATATCGTATATTGTAATCGATCACCCATTCTACTTCGCTGAAGCTCCAAATAATTATCAAGATAAACCAATTCCTCTTTCAGTGAAACCCACATACTTCCTTTATTGAGATTCATCCGAAATATCTTCGACAGGCGTTCGATTAGTTGACTTGTTTCCATTGCTTTTTCCATTCTTGCAGTCCAACGAATCATATCTAATGTATTATATAAAAAATGAGGATCAATTTGATTTTGTAATGCCTCTAGCTCCGATTCCTTCTGCTTGATCTTCAATTTATATTCGCGATCAATAAACTTTTGTATCGTTATAACCATTTTATTAAACCTTAATCCTAACCTTCCAATTTCATCCTTTGAATGAACCGGAACCTTTGCCGAAAAATTACCCTTTTCCAATTGCTTTGTCTGTTCGGTTAATTCTAAAATTGGTTTCACATGCCAATTATAAAAACCAAAAAATGCGACAACACCAAGAACAGCTAATAGGACAACAAGATTAATCATTAATGTACGAACATTGTACAAGTTCTGCACTACCTCATCCTGATTAACTAGTATCACAGAAAACCAATTCGTTCCGGTTATTTTTTGCTTAACCAATAGATATTTTTCCCCACCTGTTTCATAGGTGAAATTTTTCCCCTGTTCATGTGTGACTAAGTCAATAATAGCTTGATTAGGATATTTATTTCCTACCAGATCACTATCAGGATGTAACACTACTTCTCCACTGTTGGATAAAACAAAGTAATTTCCTTGTTGTGTCATATCTACTTCGATATTTTTATATAATTCTGTTTCATTCAGACGGATTCTCGCCATCCCTATTGGTTGTGAAATCTTGTTAATGTCATTAATTTGTCTAGTTAAACTAATTACATGGTGCTCTCCAGACCATGCACTGTTTAATTTATACGTGTTGCTCCAAACTGGCTCCCCGCCTGTCGAAATAGCTAACTTTCTAAGTTCATTTTCATTTCCTTCGACCGGATTACCGAAATTCAGTAAATTATCTTGGTTAGTACTGACAAGTTTAATTGAATCAATATACTTATAGCTCATGATTTGAAAGGTAAAAAAACCTTTAATGGCATTTTCCGCTTCTCTGACCTTTGCTACGTCTTGCTTTGGTGTTGTGAAGAAGGTGCGGAAGCTCTCATCGTAAATCATATACGAGGTAATATTCTCGATAGTATTTAAGATTGCTACTAGATTTTCATCATTTTTTTCTAATCTTGCATTAATATTTTCCTCTGCTTGCTCCTTAAACACCTCGGTTGTTTGGTAATAAATAAGCGAACCAAATAGGATAGTGGGTAGTGTAATAAGTATTAAAAACACACTGATAAATTTTTTTCTTAATCCCCAATGACGAATCATTTACATCACCTTTAAACTCTTTTCTACCTATCATACACTATCCTTTTACAGCGCCTGCTGTCATTCCTTTTACAATTTCTTTTTCTAATAACAGGTAAAAGGCGATAATCGGAATCAAGGACATCGTTAAACCTGCCATTTGGGCACCATAGTTTGTCGTAAATTGACCAGCAAAACTAGCTAAACCGAGTGGCAATGTTTGGAGATTAGGGTCATTGATTAAGACTAGTGCAAATGAAAATTCATTCCAATTGTAAATAAAATTCAAGATCAGAACTGTAGCTAAGGCAGGACGCGACATTGGTAAAATAATCGACCAAAAGATTCGGAAAATACCACATCCATCCATAATCGCTGACTCTTCAATATCCTTTGGAAATGCCTTCATAAAGCTTGTTAGAATAAAAATCGTAATCGGCAGATGGAAAGCGATATATGGAAATATTAGCGTAATCGGTGTATTTAATAATCCGATATTACGCATTAGGATAAACATTGGTACTAATGTTGCATGGATAGGGATCAGCATACCAAATATAAAAAAGGTGTAGACGGCTTTGTTTAATTTAAAGGTAAACCTAGACAAAAAATAAGAGGTAACTGCACCGATTAAAACGGTTAAAAACGTTGCTGTTAAACAAATAAAAATACTATTAGAGAATAGTGTTCCTAAATTTGCCGTTTCCCAAGCACTGATATAATTTTCTATGACAAATTCTTTCGGAAAGCCGAATTGATTATTTGCAAACTCCTGCTCGGATTTAAATGAGTTAATCACCATCCATAGAATAGGATAGGCATTTACAAGTGCGAAGATGATGAGCACAACGTAAATCAGCGTTTTTTTCACCGGAAATTTTTTATGTTGATATGCTTTGTTTTCGATCGATTTTTCGTATGTGGACTGCAATAGGTCTCCTCCTCTCTATATCATCTTTTTTCCTAAAAGTTTGGTTACCGTATAGATTAAGATAAGGCTGAAGAAGAAAATAATGACTGATACTGCACTTCCATAGCCATATTGTAATTGATTAAATGTTTCATTAAACATATACAATGCCATTACATCTGTCGAATGGGCTGGTCCGCCATTTGTCATGACATAGATAAGATCAAATGTCTTTAAGCTTCCAGAGATACAAAGAATTACAGCAACAATAATGGTATCCCAAATCATAGGAATCGTAATGCTCCAGGTGGTTTTCCATTCGGAGGCTCCATCGATTCTAGCAGCTTCCAATACTTCTTCTGGGACATTTTGTAAGGCGGCTAGAAAAATGATTAAATACAGCCCAACAAACTGCCAAATGACAGTTACCAATACGGCAATCATGGACCATTTAGAATCACCGAGCCAATTCTGTGCTAAGAAATCGAGCCCAATCGTTCGCAATAATTCATTAATTAAACCATTTTCCGAATTATAGATTAAGCTCCATGTTATCGAAATAACGACCGTTGATAACACAACAGGTAAAAAACCGATCGTCCGGAATAACTTCAATCCTTTTATTTTTCTGTTGAGTAATAATGCAATGAACAACGCAATGGGTACTTGACCCAAAACGGAAGCTAAGACAACATAAATATTATTTTTCAAGGAATTCCAAAATAGTGGATCTTGGAACAATGCTTTAAAATTATCAAGACCAACATATTGCATCGCTGAAAAGCCATCCCACTCCATTAATGAATAATAAAAGGATTGAAGAATTGGTAAGATTGCAAAGATAAGATAGATGATCAATGCTGGTAAGATCCCCACCGTTATTGCTATTGTTTTATTTCTAGTTGCATGCATCCGCTCACCTCCATTAAGACAGGTTACATAGTGCAACCTGTCTCATATTTATTTGCCTTCATTTTCAGCTTGCATCTCTTTCGCAAGCTCTTCTGGTGTCATTTCACCTAAAGTAATGGACTGTAGCCCATTATTAATTAAATCGGTCAACTCCGGAGTTAAGGTAGCATCATAAACAGGAGCTAATCCCCCTTGTGCCAGCTTATTCGCTTCCTGAAATACTTGAGGAATTTCATCACCCATTTCAAGATCTGCAGGAACAATAATATTTGCCTCTAGTAACTGTTGATACATCTCTTCACTATAAAAAAACTTTAAAAATTTGAATGCCGCTTCTCTTTTTTCCTCACTTAAATCACTGTTTAGTGCAATACCTCCACCTGCAACACCTGCAATTTTCGCTGGATCTCCTTCTCCACCTTCAAAGCTTGGAAATGGAGCAACACCAATATTCTCAATATTTTCGGCACTTTCTAATATCGGGCCAATTGCCCATGATCCTGCAAAGTGCATAGCAGCATTACCACTTATAAAGTTATTGCGAGCCTGTGCCTCATCCAGTGTATTCATATCCTCGTTGAATGCTTTTATTTCCGTAAGCTCTTGGATGATAGACAATGATTGAACGAATTGTTCATTTTCAAACGTTCCTTCACCGTTTAAAGCTTGAGGTAAAAAGTCACTTCCAGTAAATCGATCAGCAATGGTCGAAATATATACAGATTGCAATGGCCAAATCGCTTTATTCCCTAGTGAAATAGGGGTGATATCCTTTTCATTTAATGCTTGGATTAAACCCTTTAAATCTTTATAGCTTTCCGGGAATGTGTCAAAACCTGCCTGTGCGATCATTTCTTTATTATAGAAGATCAAACTCGTTTCACTTATATTTCCTGGTATGGCATACTGATTGCCATCCACAGCATAATCCTTCATAATCCCTTCTGGAATTGTGTCTTTCCAATTATCGATAATATCATTTAAAGGTAGGAGCGCATCCCCTTCCACTAATGGTTTTATTCTTGCTCCTGGCCAAACACGGAACATGTCAGGCAATTGTTTACCCGCTGCTTGTGTACGAAGCTTTGTCTCGTACTGGTCATGTGGAATGGCTTCAATGATCACCTCAATATCTTCATTCTCTTCATTAAATTTCTCGACCATACTTTTATAGGCATTATTCTCTGGTCGATCCTCTGTCCAATCATTCCAAAGTGTTAATTCAATCACATCACTACCTGAGGTTTCTTCATTATTACTCCCTCCACATGCTACTAAGCCTAATAAAAATGCTGTACTAAATATCATAATGGCAAGCTTTCTCATTATTACCCCTCCTCTTTTTCTAAACGCTTACACAGATTGTAACTGCTTACAAATAAGTTGAATATCCTAGTAATTTATAAAAATATCCGAAAATTTATCCATCTTAATAGAACAAACCGCAAAAAGCCTTACTCATACTATTGTATCAGTAAGGCAAATTTTATTTTAATTTGATTTATTAATTATAATTTATACGGCCTTTCTTTGAAAATAAATATATCCACATAGGAAGAATAAAACAAAGCTACCACCCACAACGAGTAACAATTGATCCCACGGGATAAAGAACACATCCCCTTCCTTTCCACCTATATACATCATCATAAATGGTTGTCCCCATGGATAATATGGTCCATATGTTTCTGAATTAATAGCTAATATTGTCGGCAAAGTAAAAATAACATTCACCGCAAAGGGAGCAGCAAAGCTCTTGAATAACATAGACATCCAAAGCTGTAAGGCAACTAAAGGCAATGTCGCTACCCAACCACCAAAAATACTCTTCCAGACAATATCAATAGGAAATGGAGTGGTAAAGCCTTTTATCATCCCTACTGTATAGACACTAGCAAGATATAATAACTGAATCACCATGACTAAGAGCATCACGAGAGCATATTTGCTGATAAACACTTTTCCTCTTGTAACAGGCATGGCGAGAAGCTGCTTCCAGCCACCCGCTTGGTGCTCATATCGGCAAATAACGCTTGCCAGCACGCCTGTTATGAGAGGTAAAAATAATAATGCATAGGTGAAATTCATGCCCATTAAGGCGATATACCAATCATTTGCTACACCTTCCAGCAGGTCCATATTATAGGTTAAACCAATAAAAAGTCCAATGAGTGGACCGACAAAAATAATTGGCAAGATTTTAGATTTTCGTAATTTTAACCATTCCGAGCGTAATATTCCAACCATTTATTTGACATCCCTTCTTGCAAAATCTAACATACCAGCAATATACAATAAAAAGCCAACTCCGAGTCCGAGGAGTACGTTGATAATGGGATCTCCCCATTCATTTCTCAATGTTGGCCATTTCCATATCATCCAATCGGGTAAGACATAGGCAGAATAAGCGAAAATTACCCCCATAATACCTGTTGTGATGGGAATACCTTGATTTTTACTAACCGTAGCAATCCAAAGCTGTAGTGCTAGTACAGGTAAGGCTGCAACAACAGGATATAGACTTAATGTTAATATGGAGTTGTATGGTATATCACTCCCTAAACCAAGAAACAGACCAAAGCCAAATGTGAAAACCATGAGAAGTAGTGAGGAAACAACTAACAAAAAGGCTAGTACAGTGAATTTGGCTAAGTATACACTCCATTTCGAAACAGGGAGGGCAATTAATTGCTTCCAGGCGTTTGTTTCACTCTCAATACTTGTTAAAAAAGAAGTGAGGATCGCAATCCCTAACACGATGGCTAATGGAGTAAAGGAACTGACATTTGCTAAATAGTACTGCCAGTCATTTTCGCTCTGCTGGAGGAGATAATCCTTCCTCACTCCATAGTTGACCATTTGTAATGCAATGACTCCGAAAGGACCTAAAAAGGTTAAGAACCAAAATCCTTTCCGTTTAATTTTTAAAAACTCCACACTTAGCAACTTTTTTATCATCCAGCTTGCTCCTCCCTCGTCATTTGCAGGAAGATCTCCTCAAGTGATCTCTTTTCTTCTTCCACACGATAGATGGCGATGTCCTTTTGAACGAGGAAACGAATTGTTTCTGCCACTTTTTCATCGGTATGCTCGGTTAAGTAAATGATTTCGTCCTGGTAATCTACCTTTACTCCCTTTGCAAGTAAATATTGCCATGCCGCTTTACTATTACTTACTTTTAACGAAATCTTTTGTTTGGCTAACCTTCGCATTGCTTCAATCGAATCCTGAAAAATCATTCTCCCTTTTGTTACAATTCCCACCGTTGTCGCCATTTGATCAATTTCAGATAATAAGTGACTAGAGATAAGGACAGTCATTCCATGCTCTTCTGGCAATCGTTTGATTAGGTCACGAATTTCAATAATCCCTGATGGATCAAGACCGTTTGTTGGTTCATCTAGAATTAATAATTCTGGATAATTTAATAATGCTGCAGCAATCCCCAAACGCTGCTTCATTCCAAGTGAGAAGCCTTTTACTTTTTTATTGGCTACATCTGATAAGCGAACAATTCCAAGCACTTCCTTTATTCTAGATTTTGGTGTACCTAGTATTTTCCGCCATACTTCTAAATTTTCATAGGCTGTTAGATGAGGATAATAGGATGGATTCTCTACTAAGGAACCGACTTTTGACAAGATACTCATTCGACCCTTGTTCAGATCCTTCTGAAAAACTTGTATAGAGCCAGAGGTTGGCTTCATTAGTCCTAACAGCATCCGAATCGTTGTCGTTTTTCCTGCTCCGTTTGGTCCTAGAAATCCATAGACCTCTCCTTTTGGTATCTTCATATCCAGACCTTCCACTGCCATTTCTTTTCCAAATTTTTTGGTTAATTTTTTCGTCTCTACGATATATTCCATTTTTACTCACCTCTCTTTCTATGATAGACAGTCTAGGTTAAATTCTAGTAGGGGCTTCGTTTAAATTTTGTTTAAAAAATAGTGGGAAGAACTAGATTTAGCTCTTCCCACTATATAGTCGATCATTTATAATTTTCACCGTTGTTCCTTGCTCATTTGTGTCCATTGTCCAATCCAATTCCATTCCTTTTACCATTTTATCTACAATGGATAAACCTATTCCTGCACCCTTTTGATCAGAGTCTACTTTTAATCCGTGACCATGATCGGAAATGACCACTGCATCATAGTTAGCAACAGATTCTATCTTTATTTCAACATATTTACCACTGCTTGCATGACGTAATACATTTTGTAAAAGGTTGTCATAAATTCGAGTTAACCAGTTTGGATCTACATGCCATGTGTGATCCATCCCTACATCGATATCGACATGGACATGAAATCCTGCTTTTTCAAAGACTGGGTACCAGGAGGCTATACACTCTCTTGTAAAACGGGCGATATCTACTTCCTTGTATTCTAATTTGTATTTACTTGCCATTAAAAGCGTGTAAGACATTAGATTCTCAATAAGACGATCTATATTGTCCACAGAGGATGCTAATGTTCGAAGGGCATCCTGTGTAGTTGCCGGCAAATCCTGCTTGGTTAGTTTATAGGTTTGTGCATTGATTTTGGTTAAAGGGGTTCTTAAATCATGAGATAAATTGGCGATTAATTCCCTTCTTAACTCTTCCTCCTCTTGCTCTCGCTCCTTGCTATCCCTTAATTCGTCTACCATTTGGTTAAAAGTCTGTTCAAGATGACCGATCTCATCCTTTTTCTTCACATCAATCTTAATTGGTAGTCCGTCCACATCACGTATTTCCATTGCCTCTTGCAAATATAATAATCGCTTACGAATACCGCGAAAGAATAAAAAAGAGATGAAAATAAATAGAAGGATAATTACTATCATCCCAACAAATAAAATCGAACCGAACTTATCATACACCTTTTCTACTGGTGTACTAAAGTTCTCTCTTGGCATTTCAAACACAACGAGTCCATTCGCTTCACTGCCACCTGCAAATGCAATGACAGTAAATGGATTTCCATCATAACGATCTTTAATAAATTTTGCCGTATACGCTGCAGTCCATTGTTCTGGAAGCTTTTTGTCGACATGGAACTGTTCTTTTAGAATACCATTACCATCCACCCAGAACATGGCCGCTTCTGGAAATTGCTCTCCCCACTTCTGAAAATAATCGTTTATTTGTTTATCGGTAATGGCATCTAGCTGATTTGTTTCTTCATGCCACTTTTCTTCAATCCATTCAAAATCGTATTCTTCCCGAGCATCATTCTTTTCAAAGCTATCTGCTACACCTGCAATAAAGATAGCAATAAATAAATATCCAATCTGAACAATCGATATGGCTAACACAATAAGGAGCATGTATTTTGCTAAAAGAGATTGAAAAAACTTCCTCATACCTTCACCCGATAGCCGATGCCTCGAATGGTTTCAATAATCCTTGGCTTAGCCGGATCCTGCTCCATTTTTTCGCGCAAATAACGAATGTGTACCATTAGCGTTTTGTCCCCATCTATGTAAGGCTCCCCCCATACACCTTCATAAAGCTGCTCCTTTGTTAGAATTTGATTGAGATGACGAATAAAAAAATGAAATAAATGATATTGTTTGCCTGTTAGCTTGATTTCCTCACCTGTCTTCTTATTCATAATCATCATCGTTTTCACCTGAATGCTCAAATGTCCTATCTCAATCGTATCTTCACTTTTTTGGAATCGTCTTAACAGAACCTCTACTCTTGCAGCGAGCTCTTCTGGATGAAATGGCTTGGTTAAATAATCATCCGCAAAACTTAGCCCTTCGATTTTGTCCTCCACTGCAGATCGTGCAGATAACATGAGGATTGGTAAATCCTTTATCTCTTTTTTGATACGCTTCCCTATAGAAAAACCGTCCAGCCCTGGCAACATAATATCAAGGATTGCCATATCTATATTCGATAAATAGGATTCTAAATTTTCTCCAGACCGAAGCCATGTCACGTCATGCCCCTTTTCCGTCAACGCTTCTGTTACCCAGCTCCCAATTTCCTTCTCGTCTTCTATGTATAAAACTCGTGCCATTAGTGCCCTCCTTTTTTCTAGATATATTTTGCTATAAGATACCACCTATTTTCTCTTGTCACAAGCACTAAATGATCGCTTTTTTGTCTAGTTTTGGGAGAATAAGGACATTTCTAACATGGATTCTGCTTGAAATGTCCTTTACTTTTTGGGATGAGCGACTTTTGGGATTCAATTGTAGTGATTTTAATGTTTTTCACAAAATTCGCTGAACATCTGATCCTTTACTTCATCAATCGGAAACTGATCAGGGTATGTCGATATCATTAGCATGATTCCTTGAAGGGTGGAAGAAAAATATAAGGAACGTTTTCTCGGGGCTTCCACTCCTATTTTTTTAAATATTTCACATTGTAGTTCAAACTGCCTTGCATTTTCTTCTACAATCCGTTTACTGTATTGAAACAATTCTTGATCTGCCTCTGGCTGTGTTTGTAAATGCAGATAAAATCGGAACTCTTCTGGCTTTTCGTACACATTATCGACGGCCGAGTTAATAATATAGGCTAGCTGATCAAAAGGAGTAGTTTGGGCAATCGCAGTTTCCATCACCTCTGTTAATGCTTGGATTCTTAGATCCACCATCGTAGCAAGTAGCTCTTCTTTTCCTTTAAAATAATTATAAAGCAATCCTTTTGAAATATTTGCCTCTTTCGCAACATCGTTAATAGAGGTTGCGTGATATCCCTGTCTTATAAACAAATGCATGGCAGCACTTCTAATATTTTCTTTTGCTAATTGTCGAATACGTTCATTTTCCTCTGGTGTTCTTGGCATTTTATTTATCTCTCCATAAATTTAGTCATTTGCTGATAAAGCTTGTGAGGATGTGTTAGTGTAAGCATATGGTCTGCTCCAGAAATGGAAATGATTTGAGCATTCGTGCATTCACGAAAGTACTCTTTGACACGCAAGTTATCGGCGGACTCTTCCGTGCCAATTAAAAATAATGTGTCTGGCTTTAATTCTGCTAATCTCTCAAAAGCTGGTGGCTCTGGCCAAATCAACTCAAAGGAAGGCCAGTTAAAGGTTCGTTGTATATGATGACGAAGCATTTTTTCCGTTAATTCTCTTTGGGGACTTGCCTGAACCACTCGGTATAATGGTGCGCTCTGCGAAACCTCTATCATTTGATCAATATCAGGAGCCGCAGCTGTGATACTATTCATATATTCTATAAATTGATCGGAATAAGGAAAACCGGTTAATGCTGGGGCTAACAAAATTAGCTTATCTACTCTTTCAGGATACTCTAAAGCGAAGTCTGTTGCAATCTGTCCCCCCATGGAACGACCGACAACGGTTGCTTTTTTAATTTCCAGATGGTCTAGAAGCGATTTTACATCTTCTACACAACTGACATCACCTGTTGGATCTGGTGATTTTCCAGCACCACGACCATCGTAAGTAATAGCTTGATACCTTTGCGATAGCAATGGCGCTAGATAGGTCCATTCTCTTAAGTCTGCTCCCCCACTATGAATAAAAACGATTGGCTTTCCATTCCCACTTACTTCATAATACAAATTCATATTTAAATTCCCTCCTTATTTTTTTATAATTTTTTTATAATTTTATCATTGAATGAACGTTTAGTCAAAAATATTACTAAGTCAAATGACCGTTTACTGGAGCGGTTAGAAAATACTTTGTTCCCAAATGTGACGAGTATCGTCATCCTTTTTGTTGTTTTATTTTATCCTTCTAGTATATATCTTGTAGCTTTTCGTATATTAAGTAATAGTTTTTTAAAAAGGAGCGTAGATGAATGGAACGATTTCAAGATAAAGTAGTGATCATCACTGGTGGAGGATCAGGCTTAGGGCGAGCAGCTGCTCTACAAATGGCAAAGGAAGGAGCCAATTTAGTTCTTGTAGATGTGGATAAAGAAGGTTTGGAAACAAGCAAAAAAGAGATTCTCTCTGCTTCTCCTAATGCAACAATAGAACTCTTTGAAGCTAATGTTGCACATGAATCAGAAGTTAAGCAGTATGTCGAGCATACGATAAACACATTTGGAAAAATTGATGGATTTTTTAATAATGCTGGAATTGAGGGAAAGCAAAACTTAACAGAGGATTATGAAGTGGAGGAATTCCAACGGGTAGTAAAAATTAATTTAGATGGCGTATTTTACGGGATGAAATATGTCCTAAAAGAAATGAAAAGACAAGGATTCGGTTCAATCGTGAATACTGCCTCAGTTGGAGGTATTCGTGGTGTAGGAAACCAATCAGGTTACGCGGCAAGTAAACATGGTGTAGTAGGGTTAACTCGAAATTCAGGTGTTGAGTATGGACAATACGGTGTAAGTATAAAAGCTATTGCTCCAGGTGCCATTATGACACCAATGGTGGAAGGGTCACTGAAACAAATAGGTGGGGAAAATTGGGAAGAGGCTGGAAAAGAGTTTGTCAGTGTAAACCCTATGAAACGGTTTGGAAAACCAGAGGAAATTGGATATCTCGTTGCTTTTTTATTATCAAGTCAGGCGGATTTTATCAATGCAGCGGTGATTCCAATCGATGGTGGTCAATCTTATCAATATTAAAAACACTGCGAATGCCTAGTTATGTTTATACTTTCCAACCGTATAAAAAAGGATGGCCAAAAAAGTGCCATCCTCTTTTTACTGTGATTTTTCCTCGAAATCCTCGGTTTGTTCTACTCTAGTGATCAATACTTTATCTACTCGAACATTATCCATATCAATCACTTCTAGGAGAAGATCATTTACGTTTATTGTATCTTTTTCGCTAGGGATATTACCAATCTGATGGGTAATAAATCCACCTAACGTATGGAAATTTTTATGGTTGGTATTCCATAACGGGCCATCTTCTAAATCGAAATATCGAATAAACACATCAATGGAAACAAGACCATCTGCTAACCACGTCGTTTCATCTCTTTCAATAATTTGTGGATCAGGCTCATCCTCTTTTTCAGGCAAGTCACCAACAATGTTTTCTACAATATCATGAAGGGTGATAAAACCTTCGATACCTCCGTATTCATCGATCACTACTGCTTCATGCTGTCCAGTTTGCTTTAATGTCTCTAAAGCCCGGTATACCTTTACTGACTCTGGTAGAATAAGTGTTTCGGTAACGCAATCTGAAAGCTCAAAATGCTCATCTAGGATCATTTTTGAAAAGACATCCTTTGTATGAATAATCCCTTGGAAATTATCTAAGCTTCCTTTCCCTACTGGAAATTTAGAGTAGCGACTTTCATTAATTCTTTTTATGTTATCTTCAAAAGGTGCTTCTATATCTATCCAAACAAGCTGTGTACGGGGGGTTAAAATATCTCCTAAGAGTTTGTCGCCCAGGTAAAATATTTGTTCGACAAGATCCTGCTCGATTTCCTCTACTGTACCACTATATACACCTTGCTCAATTAATTGATTTATTTCTTCTTCCGTTACATCTGGTTCTTTTGTCTGCTTAATTCTCAATAGCTTTAGAACAAATTCAGTTGATTTACTTAAAAACCAAATGATCGGCCGCCCAATTTTTGAAAAAAAGTACATCGGCTTTGCAACAAGACAGGCTACCTTTTCAGGATTTCCCATCCCGATTCGCTTTGGTACTAATTCTCCAATAATTAGCGACAAGTAAGTGGAAAGGCCAACGACTAATGCAAAACTTAATTCATAGCTAAAAGCAGCAAGTGCATCGACTCGTTCTACATATACTGCCAATTGCCCTGCAATAGTAGCACCACCAAAGGCACCTGTTATCACACCGATTAAAGTAATTCCAATTTGAATCGTAGAGAGCAACTGATTAGGGTTTTCGGCTAACTTCAATGCATACCTTGCTCGAGCGTCTCCTTCATCTCTACGTTTTTCTAATCTGTTTTGTTTTGATGTTACAATCGCAATCTCAGTCATAGCAAAAATACCGTTTGCTATGATTAAAATAAGTACAATAACTATCGAAGTAACTATACTGTCCAAAAAAACTTCACCGTTCCTTTGATTATATGAAATTTTAGGGCTTACCTAATACTATAAATTATATCACATTATTGTAGTTTGGAACGGCACGAGTATGCTATCTAAAGAATGGCACATCCTTTACACCAACTAATCTTGCATAAATAAACAGTTGTCCTTTATGGTGTATTTCATGATCATACATTGCTAATAGATATTTTTTCTTTGTTCCTTGGAGCTTTGGATGTGTGGCATTATTTTGCATTTCTAATTCTTCCTCTGTTATCGATTGATAGGTTGCTTTCGTTTTTTCTGTAAAGCTGTTGACAGCAGCGCGTACTTCCTCCATTGTTTTGCATTCTGGAATATCTGGCGGTAGAAACTCCTCTGATTTCACCATGGAAACGAAAACATCATTCCAGCCAGTCACATGAAGAGCTAGTTCCCCTAATTCCATCGCACCCTCCCATGGTTTAAAATGAATAGCTTCATCATCTATTTGCTCTAATAAATTCACCAATACTTGGCGATGTTGAAGCCAGTCCTCCATCATGATTGTCGATTCACTCACTATTCTTCCCCCTCACCTTTTTCATACTTTTACATAAACTTATAAATTCGACGAGTAGTCAATTAGATCCTCTAAATTATAAAAAAAGGGGGATTTTTTTCCCTCCTTTTTATTCCGGCACATTATTATTCGCTATCGATAGTCGGTTCCAGCAGTTAATAGTAATAATTAAAGCAACTAAATCAATATACTGCTTCTCATTAAAGTACTGTCGAACGGTTTGATAAACATCCTCTGGCACTCCGTTTTCTCCAATCTTCGTTACTGCCTCTGTTAATTCTAAAGCCGCTCTTTCTTCCTCTGAATAGAAGTTCGTTTCTTGCCAAGCACTTAAGCAATAGATTCTTTGTTCTGTTTCCCCAAGCTTCCTTGCATCCTTTGTATGCATATTGATACAAAAAGCACAATTGTTCAGCTGGGAGGCACGAATTTTTATTAATTCTATTAGCTCTTCATCAAATCCTGTCTGCTTTTTGTACATTTCTAATTGGCGGATGAGCTTGACTAATTCTGGAGCTTCCTCCATATAGTTTATTCTTGGTTTCATCTATCTTCCTCCTTTTTTTGTCTTTCACTTATAAGACAAATTAGAAGGAGTAATTGTGACCTATTTTGTTTAATTTTTCTGGATTCATCACGACATAAATATTTTCAATACCATTTTTCGTATAATGGAATGTCAATATTTTTATTGGTTTACCTTGTCGTCTTTGGAGAATACCAATTTCACCATTTACATGAATCAAGCTTAGCTCACCATCGAAGGTACCTCTTTTATGAATTCCTCGTATATAAGCAGCAACACGGTGCTTGTCATAGATAGGATACATAGCAGAAAGTACTTTACCACCACCATCTGATAACAGGACAACATCTTTCGATAATTGGTCAATGAACGGTTCGAAATTACCACTATCTACTGCTTCTAAGAACAAATTAGCTAACTGGTGTACCTCTTCTTTCGTAGCTTTCGGTGCATTAATATTTTCTTGTAGCTTTCGCTTTGCCCTACTGAATACTTTACGACAGCTTTGTTCAGATCGCCTGAGTATTTCTGCTATACTTTTATAATCATAGGAGAGTATTTCACGTAATAGAAAAACACACCTTTCAAGCTCTGTCAGTTGATGTAGGAGAACAACAAATGCATACGAAATAGATTCTTCCTTTAGCAATTGTTCTAACGGCTCATTTACCATTGTTTCGACAATTGGCTCTGGAAGCCATGGCCCTGGATATACTTCTCGCTTTTTTCTAGCGGATTGTAGAAGATTAAGGCATTTATTTGTCGTCATTTTCGTTAAATATGCTTTTGGATCTTGAAGGGATGAAATGTCCATCTTTTCTAGCTGAACAAAAACATCCTGAACGATATCCTCCGCATCCTTAACAGAACCTAACATTTTATAAGCAACAGAAAATAGGAATGATTTGTATTCTTCATAAAATGTACGATGATCCATCTTCTTACCAGCTTTCCTTTATAATGTGGTTAATCGGTGAACAAAACATAAGATGAGGATTCATTTAAAATCACTATACCATTAGTGTGGATAAAGTTCCATTTACTGCTAGATACGCTAAAATGAAAAGAATACAGAGGTGATAAAATGATTAGAGAATTAGATGAAAAAGAATCATTACCTATGGATTTATTGCTTTTAGCAGATCCATCGGAAAAGCTAGTGACGGAATATGTAAAGAGAGGGAAATGTTTTGTCATGGAAGAGAAAGATTCCATTATTGGTGTCTATGTCCTGCTTCCAACTAGACCAAAAACAATAGAAATCGTAAATGTGGCTGTCGATGAAAGCTTTCAAGCAAAAGGTTATGGTAAAAAGCTTGTTCTTCATGCCATTCAAACCGCAAAGCAAGAGGGCTATAAAACAATCGAGATCGGAACAGGAAACTCAGGTGTTGTTCAATTAGCATTATATCAAAAATGTGGCTTTCGGATAACTTCGGTTGATCGCGATTTTTTCCTTCATCATTATGATGAACCGATCTTTGAAAATGGTATCCAGGTGATTGATATGGTGAGACTATCACAACAGTTATAAGGTCTTCTATCTGGCTTTAATCCTCTTAGGATTAGAATCTTTATAGGGAGTAATTCGTATAAATTATTTCATTCTCCGTACAATACTGATGTAAAGCTCATGTGATATCTTACATAGGAGGCCAGTAATAATGGGGTACAATGAATATTGGGAACAAATTTACAGTATTAGTGAAGAACTAAATTCTCTAATAACTGCTTATTGGAATGATTATTCCAATTTATCATCTTGGCAATTTTGGGTAGTTCTTTTCATCATGATAATACCTTTAGTTATACTTTACTTTACCGTTGATCGCCAAAGGATTTTTGAATTATTCTTTTTTGGTTTTATCGTACACATGCTTTGGTCATATTGTGATACTATTTTATCGTTATATAAGTATTTTGTTCATACCTACTTTCTAACACCTTTATTGCCTTATGCCCAAAACATGACCACTTCATTGCTTCCCGTAAGTTTTATTCTGTTATATCAATATTGTACGAAACACAAGAAGAATTTCTACTTGTATACATTGTTCTTAAGTGCTTTCTTTGCATTACTTGGTACCCCTATTGAAGAATATTTTGGCTTTGTAAAGTTTGATAAGGGATTGCTACCATTGCATATTTTCTTTATAGATGTAGCTATTGCTTATATTGCTTATTGGGGAACCAAATTCGTCTTAAGCCTAAACCAAAGAAGTGAAAAAAATAAATAAAAATTCTTTTCACTTCTTTTTATTTTTACATATTTAGAACCGCATTGAACTTCAGACCTTTTCACTTTCGGAAATGAAAGATTACGAAGGTTAGCTCTGCGATACTTTCGAATCCTTTTTATGCTCAGTTATATCAGAAAAGGAAGCGACATATCGAATGGGATCTCCTGCTTCGTCCTTCACTGTACTAATATTTAGCCATTCAAGATATAGTTCACCACTTTTTCGTTTGTTCCAAATCTCCCCTTGCCACTGGCCCTGTTCCTTCATTTCTTTCCACATCTTTTGATAGAAGGATGGAGATTGTTTGCCTGATTTTAAAACAGATGGGGTTTTTCCAATAATCTCTCCCTCATTGTAACCTGTTAATGTCGTAAAAGCAGGATTCACAGCGATAATTTTTCCATTCGGATGGGTAACCATAATTCCCTGTCCTGTAGATTTAAATACGTCATTTGAAATTTTCAGACGGTCATGGTAATACATCCATACAACTAATACTAAACTCGCCAAAGCCATTTGGGATAATAACATAAAACCAATCGCATAATGACCTGTGATGGAATGAACAATCGATAGGATAAGTGGTGGAAAAAATCCGCCTAAGCCACCCATCATCGATACAATCCCATTCACAATCCCTGCTTGATTCTGAAAATACATCGGCACTAGCTTAAATAGCACACCATTACCTATACCAGCAGAAACGGCAATCGCAATTGAGCCAATGGTATAAAGGCCAATCGAAGGCGAGAAAGCTAACAAAATAGCAGCAATCGTATATATCGTAAAAACGCCTGTCAATAAATACATTGGCTTAAACCGATCACCTAGCCAACCACCAAGTGGCCGAATGAATGTAGCTACTGCAATAAAACCAGCCGTTCTTAAGCCTGCATCTACTCGAGCCAATTCGAAGTTAGAAACGAGGAAGTTGGGTAAGTAGACCGTAAATGCGACAAAGGAGCCAAATGTAATAAAATAAAATAGTGAAAACAACCATAATTTTTCGTTTTTATATACACTTTTGATTTGTTCCATGATTGGTGTTTTCATTTTTTCTTCTTTTCGATCACCAAGGAAAATATTTAGTGCAATAAAAATAAGTAACAAAATCAAATACACTTTGACTGTTAAGGACCAACCAATTTGTGTGGCTACAACAGGTGCAGAGAACGTCGTTACCGCTGTTCCAATATTACCTACACCATACAACCCATTTACAAAACCTTGTTTTTCCTTAGGATAATATTTAGGAAGGGAAGTAACACCAACTGAGAAAACCGCACCACCTATCCCTAAGAAAAGACCACCTATCATTAAATCAACAAAGCTCGAAGCCTCACTAATATAAAATACCGGAAATAACAAGAGAATAAAACTTGTGATAAATACTATTCTGGCACCATATAAATTGGTAAAGTATCCGAGCGGGATTCGTAAAATGGATCCTAATATAACTGGAATAGCCGTTAGAATAGCAATACTCCCTGCTGGAATATGGATATCCTCAGTCATAAAAGGTACTAGCGAAGATATGAGCACCCAGACCATAAAACCTACGACAAGATTTAAGGTTTGCAATGGCAATTGTATTTTTTTCATGATTCACTCACCTTTACTTATGTTCTGAAAAGGTTTTTTAGATTCCCAATTCCATTGTATATTTTTCCTCGAATCAAATAAATTAGGGAGTTCCCCACTCAGATGAGGAGACTCCCTTAAAATTCTAACAATTTCTTTTTTAACGCATATTCGACTAATTCAGGCTTACTCTTTAGATTTAATTTTTCCATAATCTTTGCTTTATGTGCTTCGACTGTTTTGACAGAAATATATAGCATTTCGGCAATCTCTTTATTTCCATATCCTTTTGCGACCAACGGCAAAATCTCTAATTCCCTTTTCGATAAAATCTCAAGCCTATCGTCCTGATTTGCTTCACCATTTTTGATGAATTCACGGACAAGAGAGTTGGTCATTTTAGGTGAAATATAGGTTCCATTGTTTTTCACCGTACGAATCGCTGCTATTAATTCTTGGTCTGGCGCATTTTTTAGTATATAGCCTGCTGCACCATTTTTTAAAACATGAAATAAATATTCGTCATCATCATGCATGGTTAAGATTAATATTTTCGTAGAGGGAAAATCCTCATGAATTCTTCCTGTTGCAATTAAACCACTTTCTCCCGGAGGCATGCTTAAATCTAGTAATAAAACATCCGGCTCATGTTGTGCCACCTTTTGATAGGCTTCCATTCCATCTGCCGCCGTATCTACAACTTCCATATCATTCTGGAAATTTATTATCATAGAAAATCCGCTTCTCACAACAGCATGATCATCTGCGATCACAATCTTCATGGGCTTTACTCCTCCTCCAATTGATTTGGTATAGGAACCGACAGAAAAACAGTCGTTCCTTTATGATGCTCGGAATGGACCTTTAGCTTACCATTAATCAGTTCCGCCCGTTCCTTCATGCCAAACAAACCGATACCAGACCCTTTTACTGTCGGATGGTCTACATCAAAGCCTTCTCCTTTATCCCGTACATAAAGCTCTAGTCGATCTTCACTTTCCGTAAGAATAACCGTTATTTCTGCAACCTTTGCATACTTAACAGCATTCAATACCGCTTCCTGACAAATACGATAAACGGTTGTTTCCATATTTGGTAGATAACGGCGCTGCTTGATCGTAGAAGTAAAGCTTACTTCAATGCCATAGGTTTGTTTCACCCATTTAAAATGTGAGCGAAACGCTGCCTCTAGGCCAAGATCATCAAGAGAAGCTGGCCGTAAAAATACGGATAGATCACGAATATCCTCAATCAAACGGTTTAGCGTTCCTTCCGTATCATCTATTTTCTTTAGAATATCCTTCTCATCCATATACCTCATTACACGAATATCAACAAGTGTACTAATCAGCTCTTGAACGACACTATCATGAAGCTCTCTAGAAATACGCCTTCGTTCTTTCTCCTGAGCATCGATAGTTTTTTGAAGCATCTTGTTGCGATAAACAAGCTCTTGTTTTTTATATTGTAAAGTTAAATCACGGAGCATAAACACATACACTCCGTTTTCCTCATCGATCATGTGGTAACTAGCAGCATATGGTACAATTCCTTTACCATTCGTTTCTAAATAAACCTGAAATGAGGTGAAATCACTTTCGGGATCCTTTAAATAGCAATGCACACAGGTCATTAGATGCTCATCACTCGTGTACCCCCTACAAAAGGAGCAAAGGGAATTAATGTTTCCACCTTTAATTTTTTGTAACAAACTAGGGTCGATAATTTGTTCTGCAGCTGGATTTAGGGATAGGATATTCCCCTCTTCATCCAGGAAGAAAATTGCTTCTGTGCTGTTTTGATACATCTTGACTAAAAAATCGATCATCTGATTATTCGTCATTTGAATCAATTTGTCATCAACTCCTGCAGATAAAGTGGACCGAAGCACTCACCAAGTTCATCCATCATACGTTGATATAATGCTATGCCTGCTCCTTCAATTTCTCTACTTGCTACTAGCAAAACAGCTGTGACACGGTGATTTTTGAATAGCGGCAATGCGACAAAGCTCTTTATTTGTTCAAACTGAAGAATCGGATAATGATACATCTTGTTTGGATCTATTTGAGTAGGTACATTGGATACAATATAAGGCTTCCCAGATTTAAAAACAGCACCAGCAACCCCTTTGCCTGTACGTAATTGAATCCTCTTATATTGCTGGTTTAAATTACCAGATATATACTTCCATTTTAATAAAAACTGCTCCTCAGGTAAAACCATAGCTAGAGCAACTAAATCAACTTCGTAAATTTCATGAAGCTGATGAATCGCCGTTTGAAAGTCAAAGGATTCCATACCTTCTCCCCTTCTTTCCAATAATGTAAGACCCCTATCAATGGGCTTTCAGATATTAGCGTCGTTCTTGAAGCAAGAGACGGCTAATTCTATAATCATGGTTAAGACGTTTTTCTTTTTTTATGTCTTCTATATAGAATATAACTTCTACCAATATAATTCAATGGTACACTCCACACGTGAACCAAACGTGTAAAGGGCCATATAGCAAAAATGAGAAAGCCAGTAAATACATGAAGCTTAAAGGTTAGCGGAACATCTGTCATATAAGAAGGATCTGGTCGAAAAATAAGTAGGTCCCGAAACCATACAGAAATCGTCTCACGGTAATCAAAGTCATGCTGCACGTTATTCGTAACTAATGTGGAATAAACACCCATAAACACAATAAATAACAGCAAAATATTCACAACGATATCCGATGTAGAGCTTAGCTTACGGACCGATTCTTTCGTAATACGTCTAGAGGTTAGAAGTAGCATTCCCGCTAAAGTAACCACACCAAAAAATCCACCAGCATAAACAGCCCCAATATGATATAGGTGATCATTTACACCTAATGCCTCCATCCAGGACTTCGGTATCCCTAGTCCCGCCACATGGCCTAATATAACGGGTATTATCCCGATGTGGAATAATAAACTACCGATCATGAGCTGTTTTTTCTCAATAAATTCACTAGATTTCGCCGTCCAACTAAATTGATCGTGCTTATAGCGATAGAAATGCCCGATTAAAAATGAAGCAATGCAAAGATAAGGGAAAATCACCCACAAAAATTGATTTATCATTTGGATTCAACCTCCTGCTTTAGCACACAGGATTTCATCAGCTCACGCATCCCTTGAATTAAATAGAAATAAGGACTATTTTGTTTTTCCAAGGTCTGCAATAAGTGATAGGTCCCGTCTTCGATTACAGCAAATAATAACGAGAAACTCTCTAGTGATCGTTCATCTTCTAGCCAATCTGCAGCAAAGATAAATTCACACATTAATGGTAGATAGTCTGAAAGTTCTGCTTGATCCATATTTAATCCATACATCTCATATAAGACCTTAAGGCGGGCAAGCATTTGCCCACGCTCCTTACTATCTTCGAATTTAGCATAGGTCATGTATAAGGTTGCTTTTTTCTGAAAATCAAATGTTTCAATATATTGCTCTTGAATCTTATCCAGCTCATCGAATTTACCGATCTTATCCCAATACGACCGAAAAGATGAAAGTCCCGGCATACCTGATGCAAAAGTTGCCTCAAAGAATTCCTCGTTAAAGATCGATAACTCCTCCGGATAGGAGAGATGTTGACTGAAAAAATCAAATGCTTGCTTATATTGATTTAATTTTTCTAAATTAATCACGCCAAATCCCTCCATAGAAGGTTTCTTCGTATATTTCCTTTCCTGATTTCTCCACTGGCATAGCCGGACCACAGCCGTCACAGCCCATATCATAGCCTTCAGATCCTTGCGCACGATACGTATCCATATATCCTTCCTTATGGGAGGTAGGAATAACGAAACGATCCTCATATTTAGCGATGGAAAGCAAGCGATACATTTGCTGTGTTTGATGTGCAGAAAGACCAACCCGATCTAGACGGGATTCGTCGAATTCTTTTCCACTTGATAAAGCGCGCATATAGGACCGCATCATGGCCATTCGCTGCAATGCTTCTTTTACTGCATCGGCATCACCAGCTGTTAACATATTAGCTAAATACTGAATCGGTGTACGCATTTCCTCAATAGCTGGGAAAATAGCATCCGGATTTTTAATCGAATCCCTTCCTTCGAAATAACTCATAATCGGACTAAGTGGTGGCACATACCATACCATCGGCAATGTCCGATACTCTGGGTGTAATGGAAAGGCTAGTTTATATTCGATGGCAAGCTTATATACTGGTGAATTTTGTGCTGCTTCAATCCAATCCTCTGAAATCCCATCTTTTCTTGCTTGCTTAATTATTTCCGGATCATGTGGATCTAGAAATAGATCACATTGTGCTTCATACAAATCTTTTTCATCAGGAGTTGATGCTGCCTCTAAGACACGATCAGCATCATAAAGGAGTACTCCTAAATAACGAATTCTCCCCGTACATGTTTCAGAGCAAACAGTTGGGAGGCCTGATTCGATCCTTGGAAAACAGAAGGTACATTTTTCTGCTTTATTTGTTTGCCAGTTAAAGTACACTTTTTTATACGGGCAGCCTGTCATGCAATAACGCCAGCCACGGCATGCCTCTTGATCCACTAAAACAATCCCATCTTCGTCTCGCTTGTACATAGCTCCAGATGGACATGATGCCACACAGCTTGGATTGAGGCAGTGTTCACAAAGCCTTGGTAAATACATCATAAATGCTTGCTCAAAATTAAATTTAATCTCTTCTTCGATTTTTTCCACATTCGGATCTTTCGGTCCAGTGACATGTGCCCCAGCTAAATCATCCTCCCAGTTTGGCCCCCATTTGACCTCCATTTTCTCACCAGTGACTGCTGAATGAGGTCGCGCAACAGGCTGATGCTTTTTTTCCTCTGAAGTGGTTAAATGCTCGTAATTATAAGTCCATGGCTCGTAATAATCCTTCATTTCTGGCATATCTGGGTTATAAAAGATTTTCCCCATTGCGATTTTGGATAGCTTGGAGCCAGATTTGAGCTCCAGCTTCCCTTTTCGCATTTGCCAGCCACCTTTATATTGTTCCTGATCCTCCCATCGCTTTGGATAGCCCATTCCTGGTTTTGTCTCAACATTGTTAAACCACATATACTCTGCTCCCGGGCGATTGGTCCAGGTGCTCTTACACGTAACACTACAGGTGTGGCAGCCAATACATTTGTCTAAGTTCATAACCATTGCCACTTGTGCTTTAATCTTCAAGCCAATCAACCTCCTTCATTTTCCGAACCGCTACATATTCATCTCGCTGATTACCAATAGGTCCATAGTAGTTGAAACCATAGCTTAGCTGTGCATATCCTCCAACCATTTGTGTTGGCTTCACGTGAATCCGTGTCGGGGCATTATGGCTTCCACCACGTTCACCTGTAAGCTCCGATCCGGGCACATTAATATGCTTATCCTGTGCATGATACATAAACATGGTTCCTTGTGGCATTCGGTGACTGACGACGGCACGTGCTGTAACGACACCATTTCGATTGTAGACCTCTAGCCAATCATTGTCCTCGATATGATGTGCTTTTGCATCGAGATCACTTATCCATACCGTTGGTCCTCCTCTAAACAAGGTGAGCATGTGCAAGTTATCTTGGTAGGTAGAATGGATATTCCATTTTCCGTGTGGCGTCAAATAACGCAATACGAGAGCATCCTTCCCTCCGATTACCTTCTGATCATGCTTTCCAAAGACCATTGGTGGCAGTGTAGGTTTATAAATTGGCAATGACTCCCCAAACTGTATAAAGATTTCATGATCGATATAAAAATGCTGTCTTCCAGTCAATGTTCTAAATGGCACTAATCTCTCAATATTTGTCGTGAATGGAGAATAGCGTTTCTTCCCTTTGTTGGACCCAGTGAATACAGGTGTCGGAATCACTTCACGTGGCTGTGCAGTGATTTGGTCAAAGGTAATCCGTTCTGCTTCCCTATCGGATGAGATATCCTTTAATTCCATTCCTGTGTCAGCTTCTAATGACTTATATGCTCGTTGAGAAACGGCTCCATTCGTTGCGGAGGAGATGTGAAGCATTGCATTGGCTACCTGTCTCGCTGTTTCCATTTTCGGTAACCCATTTTTAATGGTTTCATCAAAATGTGTACCATTAATTAATTTCAATTCCTCATACTCTTCCTTAACAGAGAAATTAACCCCATGTGCACCAATTTTTCCTTTTTCAATATTCGGACCTAAGGTGACATATTTATCGTAGATTTTCGTATAGTCCCGTTCAACGATTTGAATATTCGGCATTGTTTTTCCTGGGATAGCCTCGATCTCCCCTTTTTTCCAATCCTTCACTAATCCATTCGGTTGCGCCATTTCACTAGGTGAATCATGACCAAGTGGAGCTGTGACCACATCCTGATAGGTTTCAGGTAAACGCTCTTCCGCCATTTTGGAAAAGGTTTTTGCAAGGGATCGATAAATGTCCCAATCAGAGCGTGATTCCCATAATGGATCAATGGCTGGATTAAATGGGTGAACAAATGGATGCATATCGGTTGATGAAAGATCTGTTTTTTCATACCATGTTGCAGCAGGCAAGACTATATCTGCATACATGGGGGTTGCTGTCATACGGAAATCTAATGCTACTAACAGATCTAGCTTTCCTTCAATCTCCTCTTGACGCCATTTGATCTCCTCGGGCTTTTCTTCATCATTTTGCTTAGAGAGCAAGCCATCATGTGTACCAAGTAAATGCTTCATAAAGTATTCCTGACCTTTTGCAGAGCTTGAAATAAGATTGGAACGCCATACGAATAAGGAACGCGGGAAATTCTCTTCTGCATCTGGGTCCTCAATCGCAAAGCTCAGCTCATTAGACTTAAGCTTTTCAACCGTGTGCTGAATAATCTCTTCTTTTGTCGTTTTACCCAGTTTTTTCGCTTCTTCTGCTAATTTTAAGCTATTCTGATTAAACTGCGGGTAGGATGGTAACCAGCCTAATCGTGCTGCTAAAGCATTATAATCCGCAGGGTGCTGATAACGAATTTTTTTACTTGTTGGTGATTTTAGCGAGTCATTTCCCATCTCTTCATATTTCCATTGATCGGAAGCAAAATAGAAAAAGGATGTTGCATTTTGTAAGCGTGGTGGACCTTGCCAATCCTTCGCAAATGCAATGGATGACCAGCCTTCGATTGGTCGACATTTTTCTTGACCAACATAATGAGCCCAGCCTCCTCCATTTTTACCTTGAGATGCAGTTAAAATAACTAAGTTTAAAATAGCGCGATAAATAGTGTCACTGTTAAACCAATGGTTAATCCCTGCCCCCATAATGATCATAGATCTTCCATCAGTATCGATGGCATTTTGTGCAAACTCTCGCGCAACTTGTGTCACGATCGATGCCTTTACTCCAGTAATTTTTTCTTGCCATGCGGGAGTATAATGAGATTTATCATCCTCGTATCCCTGCGACTCAAGGGGACTATTCGCTTTTTTCACACCATATTGGCTGATCATTAAATCATAAACTGTCGTAATTTTTCTTACGGTACCATCCTTTAAGGTAATGGTTTTTGCTGGGATTGGACGGTTAAAGGTACCGTTCCCTTGATTATCAAAAAATGGAAAGGTAATTTCCTCCCACTTCGCATCAAGTGGGACAATTGATAGGGCAGGATCCACCTTCGTTCCGTCTTCATTCTCTAATTTTAAATTCCATTGTTTCCCTTCCTCCCAGCGTTGCCCCATTGTGCCATTTGGCACAAGCATTTCTTTTGTTCTTTCATCGTAAATAACCGGCTTCCAATCAGCATGTTCGGTCTCATAGCCAAGATCACTTGCTCGTAAGAACCTCCCAGCTTTTAACCTGCCATCCTCCTCATCTAACAAAAGTAAAAATGGCATGTCGGTATACTGTTTGGCATAATTAATAAACATTGGCTCTTTTCGTTGTTCATAAAAATCATCTAAAATAACATGTGTCATCGCTTGTGCTAGTGCAGCATCTGTCCCGGGATTTGGTGACAACCAATTATCTGCAAATTTGACATTTTCAGCATAGTCCGGTGCCACGGAAACAACTTTTGCCCCTTTATAACGTACCTCTGTCATAAAATGGGCATCTGGTGTACGGGTTAATGGTACATTAGAGCCCCACATAATTAAGTAACCGGCATTATACCAATCTGATGATTCTGGTACATCTGTCTGCTCTCCCCAAATTTGTGGAGAAGATGGCGGTAAATCCGCATACCAATCATAGAAACTCAACATTTCGCCACCGATTAAGTTAATAAAGCGAGCACCGGAAGCATAGCTAATCATGGACATAGCTGGAATAGGAGTAAATCCTGCGATACGGTCCGGTCCATATTTTTTTATTGTATAAATTAATTGAGCTGAAATTAGTTCAAGTGCAGCCTCCCATGTTACTCTAACGTGACCACCCTTACCGCGTGCTTGTTTGTACAGCTTTGATTTCTCTTCATCTTCGACAATACTTGCCCATGCCTTCACTGGGTCTTCATGTACTTCTATTGCTTCTCTCCATAAGCGCCAAAGCTTGCCTCTCATATAAGGATACTTGACACGAAGAGGACTATATTCATACCAAGAAAAGGAAGCACCACGTGGACATCCCCGCGGTTCAAATTCTGGCATATCAGGCCCACAGGATGGATAATCCACCTGCTGATTCTCCCATGTGATGATGCCGTTTTTCACAAACACCTTCCAGCTACAAGAACCTGTACAGTTAACACCATGTGTGGTTCGCACAACCTTATCATGTGACCATCTGTTACGATACATATTCTCCCAGTCTCGATTTTTTTCTTCTAAAAGTGACCAATTTCCAGCATATTTTTCTACTGGTTTAAAATATCTCAAGCCAACCTTCCGTTTCATCTCGATCTTTCACCCCATTCATTAATGCTAGGTTAATAATTTGTTAGGGAATCATTTATAACCTTTTCTAGTATCTATTATGAATGGAAATCATCACTTCTCCTATTAGGGAATTTCCTATTCATCCGGCAAAAGCCCCTTTAGTTTCGAAATAAAAAAAGGAGCCTCCCTAAAGAAGGTCTCCGCTTTGTCTTACTTTTTTAAACAATACATGATTTTCGATATGAATATGATCACATGTGTCTTTTTCTAATTCATTTAGTCTTTTATAAACTAGCTGAAAGGTGTTACACGCGTCTGTTGGTGGCTGGAAGTCATTTGTGATTTCCCTTAATTCATGTAATAAACCACCAGTTAGGTCATGCTTGCTTTCTAGCTCGAACAAATAAGCATCTACTTTTTTTCTAAGTTTTTCTGATGGTTCTGTTTGATAGGTTTCCAGTATTGGAAAGATATACTGATCCTCCTTATTCATCATGTTAAGAAGTTCTATACGCAATCTATCAAATAGCTGTTTCACTTTTCTTAGTTCCGTTTGTTTCTCTCCATGTACCATAGCCACTTTTTTCACAATTGAAGAAAGGCCTACTAATTCCTCTTTTAGATAACGATGATGCTTCATTTGGATATAATTGATTAAAGTGATTGTATCAAATGCTTTTGGCTTTAGACCGTGGTAATTCTTCTTCCGTGTTTCCACATCTTTAATTTCAAATAAAATCTTTTCTGGATCATACCCCCTTTTTGTTGCCGCTTCTTTTAGTGATGCTTTCCCATCACAATAGTAATCTATCCTTTTATGTCGAAATAAATCCGTTGTCTGAGGTAATTCGGCAACAATCTCCGATACTAGTGTATCAAGTGTTATTTGAGGCATTTCCTCCCATCCTCTCCTCGTATTCTCCCTATCTCTTCCTCAATATAAGGAAAACAGCTAGAAGTCGTCTATTCGGAAATTCCCTATAATCCGTTTAAAAAATGAGTATAAATTTTTCATGAGGTTCCCTATAAGCAAACCACCTATATTCATTCAGGGAATTCCCTAATCTTAAAAACTTCTATGCTATGCTACGATAAAGTAAGACTTAGGATGGTGGATAGTTATCAAACTATCAACGGAATAGTAAGCTCAATGACAAGAAAAAAACGAAAATGATTGAGGAGGAATGCTTCATGACAGGACCATCTTTAAAACAATTACATGCTCATCATGCTATTCATGCAGGTGCACTTGCTGGGGCGATTGCGAAGACGGAGGAGCTCAAGCAATTCATGCGTGAAGAGAATGTAGATAAAATTAATATGGCTGTTTCTGAATTGCTTGATTATTGGGAAAGTAGAATTATTAGTCATGCCGATGCAGAAGAGGAGGAGAATGGGTTTTATCAAGAGATTATAGAGCTTAAGCCTTTATTAAAAGAGGAAATTGTGGCATTAAAACGGGATCACAATCTACTGAGAACCATTGCTGAACAAATAAAAACACAAATGGAGGAGGAAGGCTTCTCTATAGAGATACTGGAAAAATTTCAAGCATTGATTATTGTGAACGAAATTCATAGCCACGATGAGGAGCAAATCTTATTAGCAAATGAGTAAAGTGATAAGTAAATTGTTCACTTATCACTTTTCACTTTTGAAATAGTTAGCCCATCTCCAATTGGAAGGATAATCGATTCTAATTTAGGATGACTAGCAACTTTTTGGTTAAATTGCTTCATCCGTTCTGTACGTGGCTTTGGCTCGATACTAGCATCTGCTACACTACCAGCTGCTAGCACATTATCGGCGATCACTAAAGCGTCCGGTTCTGCTAGCTTGATACAATAATCTAAATAGTTCTCATAATTCCCTTTATCTGCATCAATAAAGAAAAAATCAAATTTTTTATTTTCAGAAGCTAATTTTTCAAGGCTTTTGAGAGCAGGCCCAGTAATATAATTAACTTGATTGCCATAGCCTGCTTTTTTTAGATTTTTATGTGCAAGTGTTGCATATTTTTCTTCTAACTCCAGCGAGGTTATTCTGCCATTCTTCTGAAATCCTCTTGCAAGGCAAATTCCGCTATAGCCTCCAAGCGCCCCTATTTCTAGTAGATTTTTTGCCCCTGAAATAGATACAAGCATGGTTAAGAGCTTGCCTGAAGAAGGCGATACCGAGATAGATGGCATGTCATTTTCCTTAATAGATTCTATAACTTCTTCTAATAATGGGTCCTGTTTGGCAAACAGATTATCTATATATTGATTGACCTTTTTCATGTCCCTTCCACTCCTTTTTATCCTTATAAATAAAACTCCATATGCTTCTTACTTTGTTGATAATAATGTAGTCTATCCTCTAAAGTTCCTGTATGGAACTCAAACTTATGCCCATCTGGATCGGTAAAATAAATAGATTTCTTATCACGCGTATCTCTTTCTCTACCTGAAAGTATATTTACATCTAATTCTTTTAATTTGTTGTAAATTTCGCTATATTCCTTCTCCTCAATAGAAAAGGCAATATGTGTATAAGAGCTATGAATCTCATTACGAGGAATATTTTTTTCCTCATTCAATGCAAGCCACATCCCAAGTAAATCAAAATAAGCTGTCGTATTTCCTTTTACTAATAGCTTTGCTTCGAACACATCCCGATAAAACTTTATCGATTTTTCCAAATTAGAAACGGAAAATAATAGATGATTTAATCCCTTAATTGGCAAGCTACATCCGCCCTTTCTTAAGTCTCCTCCTGCATATGGACAATCATTTTTCCTCGCACGTGTCGGCCCTTTAATTTCTTTAGTCCTTCAGGCAACTCTTTACGGGAAAGAACTTCCGTTACCATGGCATCAAGCCTTTTATCCTTCACCCTTTGCATTAATTCTTGCGCCATGTAAGCTAAATTTCTCCTTGCACGTGCAGATCCACTTTGATGGGCAGCCCCTAGCGCTACTTCATGGATGGATGGAGATAAGGTAAAAGGCTTCACGTCAGAAGTGTCAGGTCCTCCTGCTATATAGGCTAATTGACCAGAAAAAGTAAGGCGTTTTAGGTCTTCTGTTGCTTCTTTTCGTCCTACTGTATTCAAAATAAGGTCAACACCTTCACCATTTGTCTCGTCTAAGATTCGGCTAGTTACATCCTCTGTGCGATAGTCAATGGCTATATCTGCACCAAGCTGTTTAACCCAAGAATGGTTATAGGAAGAGGCCGTGGTAAAAACTTTTAATCCTAATTCTTTAGCTAGCTGAATCGCGAATCCCCCTACTCCACCAGATCCGGCATGGATTAAGATAGATTTTTTCTGAAAATGGTTTAATTTTTGTACAATTCCTTCATATGCTGTCATTCCTGCACAGAGAATGGTAGCAGCTTGATCAAAAGAAACATCATCAGGGATTTTTGCTGTAACATCTGAATCTACTACTGCTTTTTCAGCAAAGGCGCCATTATTCGATAAATTAGTATGACAGGCCACACGATCTCCTATATTAAATCCATGTACTTCTGAACCTATTTCTACAACCTCTCCTGTTAAATCAACCCCAACTACATGTGGATACTTCCAATACGGATTGCCATTTTCGATCATTTTATAATCGACTGGGTTTAATGCCGTACTGATAATTTTTACAACCAATTGATTTTTTTCAGGACTAACATCCGCGATTTCCCCCCACGTTAGGTTTTCTATCTTTCCAGGTTCTTCTATATACCATGCCTTCATCTATTCTCAACTCCTTTTTTCACCCTGTTTTAACATTATGATACCATCTTTATCCAGATCACTAAATCATATTGCATCTGTTGTTCATGAAAGCGATGTTATTATGATAAAATATATTTAACTTTGCTAGGAATGGAGGGAATGGTTGATTATGACAGAATTTCTAACCTATCATCCACCACCACCTTTGTCGGATTATGTTCATATCTTTTGGTACAGCAATGGACTTCAATCACCCCACGAAAAAGAACGCGTACTCCCGGATGGATCAATAGAATTAGTGATCAATTTACGAGAAGATATCATCAAGCTATATGATAAAGAGACGCATGATCACTTTACAAGTTATCAGGGGAGCATCATTTCTGGTCCTCATTCAGATTTTGTTGTGATCGATACCGCAAGTCAAACGAATACGGTAGGTATTCATTTTAAGCCTGGAGGTGCTTTTCCTTTTTTCCCAGTTGCGATTTACGAGTTATGGAATACCCATCTTTCTTTGGAGCAATTATGGGGCGATAAAGTAAAGGCATTACGTGAAAGGCTACTTGAGGCTCGCTCACCTACTTTTATGTTCCACATCTTGGAGCAATTTTTAATAAAGATGAAAAAGGATACAACCAACCACCCAATTATCACCTATGCCCTAGCTAAATTTCAATCACCAGAATATCCGCTTCGAATTAGCGATATCACTGATCAAATCAATCTAAGCCCTCGGCACTTTATCGATATTTTCAAAAAAGAAGTTGGTCTGACACCTAAGCAATTTTGGCGTGT
The DNA here is from genome assembly GCF_055395245.1 of Gracilibacillus sp. JCM 18860. Lineage (NCBI taxonomy): Bacteria > Bacillati > Bacillota > Bacilli > Caryophanales > Bacillaceae > Gracilibacillus > Gracilibacillus sp. JCM 18860. The sequence continues at coordinate 2,970,658 of NZ_AP043868.1, read as the reverse complement.
ACAACGATTTCAACATATCCTCAGCTCCATTCACAAAGTAGATTCAATTGATTGGATGGATATCGCACTAGCATGTGGATATTATGATCAGGCCCATTTCATTCACGATTTCCGTTCCTTTTCAGGCATAAAACCAACAGCCTATCAATCGAATCAAGATTTTAAAAATCACGTTCCGCTTTTTTAGATAGGTCATTTTTTTACAATAATAAATGACATGTGCTGATTATAATGAATGTAACAAATATTTTTGAATGGAGGAGATTATTATGTATCCTATTCCTAGAGGCCATCACACTGTAGCACCCTATATGATTATTAGAGAAGCTGCCAAAGCGATAGAATTTTATAAGAAGGCATTTGGTGCAAGTGAGGTAATGTGCCTAAAAAATGATAATGGAAAGATAAAGCATGCAGAAATTAAAATTGGGGATTCCATCATCATGATAGTGGACGAGTTCCCAGACTTTGAATTAATGCGCGGTCCCCAGTCGCTTGGTGGTTCTTCTATGCATATTTTCCTTTATGTAGAAGATGTAGACTCTCTCTACCGGCAAGCAATGGAAGCTGGTGCAAAAGAGTTAGCACCAGTAGAGGATCAAGCAGATGGAGATAGGCGCGGAGGATTAATCGATCCATTTGGACATATTTGGTGGATGGCCACACATGTGAAGGATGTTCGATTAGAGGGATAATTCGGGGCGGGCGTTTGACAATGTCCGCCCTTTTCTATTATAAAATAAGATCCTTCCCAAAATAGATGGTCACTAGCGTTAACCCCAATAGAACGATATTCTCTACCGTTCCACCAGTTTTTGTTGTGATTGGGAAGCGAATGGTGATACTGACTGGATAAAAAAGCTTAATTCCATTTTTCGTTGCAGCATCCAAAATAAAATGGCTTACCATTCCTACCAGAACTCCCATAATAATCGATGAATTATCTGTGAAAAGAGTTAATAAATAGCCAACTAGTAACAAAAATAAGAGGCTATGGGTAAAGGTTCTGTGGCCAAATATTGTATTGATTACTTTTGAAATAAGCGGAAACCTTCTACCAATTTTACTTCCACCATGGCAAATGTCAGGCAAAACAGCCCCAAAAGCCCCTGCGATAATAAAAATAGTAGGGTCATAGTGTTGATAATGGACAACAGCGGCAGCCGATGCTATCCCTCCCATAATATGTGTCTTTCCTGTCATTTTACTTCTCCTTGTATGTACTGTCTTTAGTAGTGATTGATGCAGATAAGGAAACGTTTGTTCTTATTTTAGCATAGTTTATTAGTATAGGAAAGCATTAGTTTTGGTATATTTTCCGCCATGGTAGCAATAATAGGTGTTCGCATCAAGTTTTTTTAATTTTGCTAATGACTTTTTTGCATCCTCCATATTTAAACAATAATCAGGATTAGCGATCATAAGCTTGTGATCCTGATGAACTGCGGCATCCCCTGTAATTACACTGTTTAAATGAGGGAAGAACAAAGAAATATGGCCTGATGTATGCCCTGGTGTGGCAACAACCTCACAACTTTTATCTAAGATTAGATCACCATTATAGACAACTCTATCAACTGAAACATGTTTCTGTTCTTTCAGTTGGCTTATAAACGATTTTCCAAACTCTTGGAGTTCTTTTGGCATGTGCTGTTGCATCTCTTCAGCTTGCTTCAACCTTTCAGATTTAACCTGCCCGCTAATGTATTTAGATTCTGTGTCACTTGCTATTATATTTATCCAAGGAAATTGATCCTTAAATTCTCGCAATGAACCGATATGATCCATGTCATAATGGGTAATAATAATATTTTTTAATTGACCTATTTGGTAGTGATTTTTAATGATCGCTTCCTCAATTAACTTTAAACAAAAGGGATATCCCGTATCCACTAAGGTGAGCTCACCCCTCGATTCTATTAAACTAGGATAAATATAATCCTTTTGGTCATTAAATTCGACTTTTATTGGTAATTCTATTATTTTCATTTCTTCACCTCTTTCAAAAATTGTCCATTATTTCACTTTCTCACAAAATACGCACCTTTATTAGCTCCCATTTTCTCAAAGTTTTTCTTAAGAACAGTTCTAATACTCCAATTAAGATCCATTTCACACCAATCGTGAATAATTTTAGTCGTTATTTTTTGATTTGGAAATAATATTTGAAATTCATCTATATTGCGTAAAATGACGTGCTGTAAGTTTTCTTTTTCTCCACATGCTCTACACGTACAACTATTTTTTGCTATATCCTTTAGTATTCCGGAACAGGAAGGGCAGCGCATTCCTTTTTTTAATTCATTGTAATGGTAATCAGGAAGTGTTTGTTGAGGGGATGTTTTTTTATTTAGGCTATGTAACTTGTCGGATAATTGCTGTAGAGACGGAGATAGTGGAATTGTTTGATTAAATTGTCTGATATACTGCCCTAACTGGGATGGTAAAATAATTTTATCCGTTCGAGGTGCATGAAAAAGTGTAAATTCGGGGTTCGGAAATACTGCAGTAGGTACTATTGGGGTGGTGAAGCCAAGTTGATGGAAAAGCTGCCTAAGCAAGGAGCTGGATCTTTTTAACTGAATAAGCGGATCATCCACTTCTTTCTCCGAAATATGATAGAGCTTTTCGTCTTGATCATAATATTCACCAATATAATTCTTTATTTCATACATATAAAACAGATTATTATATAGAAGCCCCTGATCTATTTGGAAAAACCTATCGTTATAATTTAAACAAAGATCTTTTAACAATATGTAACCACCTGGGAGTTGTTCTAGTAGATGATCAAAATAGACCTCCCCTTCATAACCTCTTTTTAAGCTCCTATACCTTCTTTTGTCTTTGCTAGAAAATCGCTTACGGTAAATAAGTGCTTCATAGACTTGCAATTCATGAGCTTTTTTACGCGTTGGTAAATGTATGCTCCTTTCTTTTCTAACATTCTATTATAAATACAAAAACAATGCTAGTGTTATCTGATTTAATTGTTAATGTTCGTGAGAATTTTATCTTGATTATTTTGCTTGATGACTACGGGATAACCAAGATATTTTGTTTTATCTTGGTTATTTTACTGGGTGACTGCGCGATGGCCAAGATATACTAATCTTTACATAAAAAAAACTGCATAAAAGAGCTTACAAACTCTTCTACGCAGTGAATTCTATACCGTCTGTCTAATCATATTGTTCACTTTGCTGGCAATCTCCTCGTACGTCGTGTCTAATGAGACAGCCAGCTCACTGAACATAATATTTTGTACTGATTCTAACAGCTTGTGATCCAAATCAGACACCTTGTGGCCGTTTTCTTTAGCCTTTATTTCTTTTTTCATTAGTGTATTTAAAATATTAGAAATCTTTTGGCGGTTTCCTGTATGAACATAACTCGTATATTTTTTATTGCGTTCTCTTGCATTGTCGATCCATTCCACACCTGGAAATTGGAACGAATGTAATATTTCCTTGGCTTCTTCTTTATTCATAACTGTCCACATGTTAGTTTGATTATCCTCAACAGGTGCACTAATCGTCAAATTTGGATCTTTTACTGGGTGCATCACATAGTAGGTTCTCTCTTTATCTCTAAACTTCTTTTCACAGATGTCGTCAATTTTACACAAACCATGTGTCGAATAGATAATCATATCTCCAACATTAAACATTTAGTCAAGCCTCCAACTAACATTTTGTCAACTTAGTTTACAATTATAGTATACGCCATTTTTAAAAAGATGTCAATCTAGTTGACAAAGGAGAGTGCTTTTTTTATAATTAGTTTCGAAAAAATGCGCAGGAGTGGTCTTGTTGAATGATGACTTACACAACCTCAGCTTATTCGATATGCTTAGCGAACGGCAAATACAGCTTCGTAAATTATTAGAAGATTTGCGAAATGATCATAGTGAAATAATTCTATCCAATTCCGAATGGTACATTCTCGCTAAAATCGATAAAAAGGAGCCAACGATAGCATCTGTTGCTAAGAATGTAGATATCTCGAGACAAGCAACACATAAATTCATTAAAAATCTGGCAGCAAAGGGATTAATAGAAATCATTGATGCCAAACATAACAAAAAAGAGAAATGTATTCGTTTAACCGATCTTGGTATAAGTTGCTATGAAAAAAATGAGGCATTAAAAAAAGAATTAGAGGATAAAATGGCCGTCAAAATTGGGGAAGAACAACTTCAATATTTAAAAAACATGCTCAAAATAGATTGGGGATTGTAATGGGTCTGCTCTAATAGCAGACCTTTTTTCTAGCATAAAGGTTGAACCTTACCATCACGCTAGCATGGCTATTACGCTGATAAGGTCAACAATATTTTAGAGGGGAGTTGGAAATCATTCCCCTCCTCTATTAGTCTAATTTATGAAACCAGTTTCAGATCAAGGAAAAACGAATATTTGACATGAAACGCGTTTCATAGCTTACACTAAGGATGGTAACCATACGACATCAAATATAAAAGGAAAGTGGGACAAGAAATGAAAGAACAAAGCGTTATATTTTTTGATATAGACGGAACATTATTAGACCATGATAAAAAATTGCCTCCTTCCACAAAAGAAGCGATTTTCCAATTAAAAGAGAATGGACATCTAGTTGCTATTGCTACAGGCCGTGCACCTTTTATGTACGAGGATTTGCGCGAAGAATTAGGCATTGATACATTTGTGAGTTATAACGGGCAATATATTGTTTTAAACGGGGAAGTGCTACATACGAATCCATTAAATATCGATTCTTTAATTAAACTAACTGAAACTGCTCTTCACAATGACCATCCCGTTGTATTTATGGATCATGAAGATATGAAGGCGAATGTTCCTGATCACCCTCATGTCAAAGAAGGAATTGAGTCATTAAAGATCAAGCATTTTCCGACACATGATCCGTATTATTACGAAGGACGCGAATTATATCAATCTCTTTTATTTTGTCCAGAAGGGGAAGTGAAACAGTATAAAGATAATTTTCGCGATTTTGATTTTGTGAGATGGCATCCTTTATCTGTTGATGTCCTCCCTAAAGGTGGTTCAAAGGCAAAAGGGATCGAAAAGATTGTAGAAAAACTAAATATTCCAAAAGAAAGAATATATGCTTTTGGGGATGGCTTGAATGACACCGAAATGCTATCGACAGTAAACAACAGTGTTGCAATGGGAAATGCGGAGGAAAAAGTGAAAAATGTAGCAAAATATATTACAGAGTCTGTGGAGAATAATGGGATAGAACATGGGCTTAAGCTAGTTGGTTTACTATAATTACTAAAAACCCAATTTTGGAGACTTCTCTAGAATTGGGTTTTTTCATTTGCATCGGATCAAGTTCTAATCCTGTATCCTTTCGTATATGTATTTAATGATGTCAATAAGGATGGAGGGTTTTTATGCAATATTATTATGGGAATCAGATGCCACTTCGTGTCCTAGATGAAGCTGAGTTTTGGAAGCATCAAGAAGAAGAGCATACAGTCGTTATTAGAGAGCTCGTTAAAAATTTGGAGCAGCCATACGTTGATGCACTGAAAGAATGGGAGAAGGCTTTTGCTCAAACCCATCAGCAAGTAGTGAGGTATATTGAAACAGTTAACCGATCTGCTGGACAGGTTTCAGATGCACTTTATCAGGATATTTTGAAGCTAACCTCTTTTTGCCTTGAACAGAGTCAGCAATTTATAAACTTTTGTCGTACATTAATGGAAGAAAGTAAACCGATCAGCACCAATCAAACCGCTAAGGTCGTGTTGAATCATATTATTGTAGAATCAGAATACTTTATCGGGGTTGCCCAAACTATTTTATATCAAAAATAGAAAGTTACTTCCTTCTACCGCTTTTAAGGTGTTGTCCTTTATAGTCTAATTCTGTAAAGGGCTTTTTTACTTTATTTTAATTTTGCTGGAATAAAATATGCGATGGTTGCTGATAGAAAGGCTATGATTATGGGTTGGAATAAATGGATTTCCTGTGGAGAATTGACACCAAAACTGCGTACGTTTGCTATATATGGCGTATACCACAAAGTTAAAATCATTCCAGATATGAGTTGAAGTAAGGAATAGATGATTAAAAAACTTACAGCAAAAACTATATATTTCTTCACTTTTAAAAAACCTCTCATTTCACTTTATTTTATTCTTACCTAAGGGTTCGTACAGACGTTAAATAGATTTCAGTCTTCTAAGAAGCCAACTAGTATAGGCTAAAATTATCTATTACACATATTAATCTGTATTCGTTTTCATTGACTTACACCTTTTCTTTAAAATATACTTAAATTACCTAAGGAAAATTTAAAAGGGAGTGATTGCGTGAAAACTATGATAAGTAAATGTACACTTGATGACTTACGTCTTTTGCAGGATATTGCTACAGATACCTATAATGAAACATACAGCCATTTAAACACTCCAGAAAACATGAACGATTATTTAGAAAATGCCTTCAATACTAATCAACTTACAAAAGAACTATCCAATGAATTTTCTTCTTTTTTATTCTTGTATTCCAATGATATTCTCATCGGTTATTTAAAAATTAATGAGGGACCAGCCCAAACCCGTGAAGTCGGGGAGAATGCTATGGAAATTGAACGAATTTACGTCAAACAAAAGTACCAAGACAAAGGTTTTGGTAAAACATTACTGCAGACAGCCATTGAGCTAGCCAAAGAGCATAACAAAAATGAAATATGGCTAGGTGTTTGGCGAAAGAACAAAAATGCCATTGAATTTCATAAGAGCAAAGGCTTTGAAATAAGAGGTCAATACTCTATCTTTATTGGTGATGAAGAAAAAGAAAACTATATTATGGTAAAAACCTTGAAATAGGTAGATTGAGAGAAGAGGATTTCTCTCTTCCTACTTCGTTTTTTTCAGCTATGGCATGCCACACTTCTCTAACTATATGAAGACCTAACCACATTTTCCTCTAATACCTTTTGTAGATTTTGCTCCATCTCCTCTGTCATCACAATACAGCTTATCGTTCGAAATCTTGACTTAATTTTTAACTCTTTTTTATCATTAATTTCTGAAGAAAAGCCATAATGCCTACTGTTTACATCTATCGGAACAAATTCAAATGACTTTATTTTTTCCCATCGAATAAACTGATTCCCACTAAGAATCCCTTTATTTGTGATAGAAAACAACTGAAACAAATCATTGGAATGAAGTAAAGGGATAAAGAAAAAGGGGTACAAATAGAAATTAAATTCATCGTGAAAAATGGCCAGGATAAACAGCGTTGTTGCTAATACTAGTGTAAAAGCATATAGGATGATCCCCCATTTTTGTGTAGAAAGGGTCGGGGGTTTTATTTCTCTACGTTCAGAGTTTTTAATGGAAGCCATCTCCTCATCTGTTAGCGGCATAATTACACCTTGATTCATTTTCTTTAAAAGGACGATTAACTTATAGCTATGATATCCGATAAATAGAAGAAATAATAGACTCATTAATATTCTCATGCGCCATCACCTCTTGTCTTGTAAAAGTTGGAAACCATTAATAGAATTATTCCTATGATCATGAGTGGTATTGCAGGAAAGCCTAACATATTCTCTTGAATTCCTAAGCTGCTATGAAAGGTAATGCCAAAAGCCACTAACCATATCCCGATAAAGAATAATGTTTTACTCTTTTTGCGATGTTTCTCCATCTTAATTCCCCCGTATTAATATACGAATAACTCAAGGCTTTCGTTTCATAAAACTTCGCTATTCAAAATACAGATGGTAGTGGTTTTCACATCTTTCATTGAATTTCGACTTACAATGTAAACAATGATTTGTATTTATGTACTGATTAATCGTTAGTTCTACTCCACAGACTCCACAGATTATCGCTTTTTCCTCTCTTTCCTTTGCGCTCCATAGTTCAATCGAATGATTTTCACATTCTTGATGACATTTATAGCATGGATAAAATTTATGACAACATTTAAATTTTATCGCAATAATATCCTTTACATTATGATAATGTTTACAGCGGGTTTGGTTATCTACAGTAAGTCCATAGATTTTTGGCATGTTGTTCACCTCATTAAACGTATTTTATTGCTTTACTTTTAACCCTAACAATCTAGAAAAACCAATAGCTTGTTCAGGTGAAACTACACATCCTTCTAGACTTTCCATCGAAACATTCATTCTATCAAATGTACAAGTACTAATATCAATGCCTTTAAGCACCGTTTGATGGAAATCGACCTCATTCATATCACTCTTCTGAAACTCCACATTGATAAATTTACTATGATAATAATTAGCATTTTGTAAGGAGGTCTGATCAAATATTACTTGATTTAAACGAGACTCCACAAAACTACTGAACCTCGCGATACATCCCTCAAAGGATACATTCCCTAACGAGCTTTCCGAAAAATCCACACCTAATAATTTACAATCCTTAAACGCAACTCTATGTATCGATCCCTGTCTCAAATTAACATTTGATAGATCACAATTTTCAAAGATCACATCCGTCAAGTCTGCCCTTTCCAAAGAAACACTCGGAAAGGTCACTCCTTTAAAAATAACCTTGGATATCATCACAGGATAAAAATTTTTACTACTTATCATGCTATTAGATATCTTACAATTTGATAATTCCAGCTCTTCTTTTGTGAAAATATCCCCTTCCTTCCCTTCTTCTAAATCAAAAGGGATTTCAGGTAATTTGATTTTAAAGTTTTTTGTCATAACAACACCTCTTTGCACCATTATAACAAAAATTTATTGAATGATAGATCCAAAAAAAAGCTGAACTTTACGAAGCTCAGCTCGGTGAAACTCTGCCTATAAGTACTTTCCGGTATAGGAAGTTTGATTTTCTCTTATCGTTGCTGGTGTTCCTTCGGCTATAATTTGACCTCCATTTACTCCTCCTTCGGGACCTAGATCAATCACCCAATCTGCCGCTCTAATCATTTGGCTATTATGCTCCACCATAATAACCGTATTTCCTGCATCCACTAATCTATCTAATAGCTTTAGTAATTGAACAGTATCATTGGGATGTAATCCTGTTGTAGGTTCATCTAATAAATATAAGGATTTTTTATTCCCTTGTTTCAGGAGCTCCTTAGCCAGCTTCAATCGTTGTCCTTCTCCACCTGAGAGGGTTGTTAAGGATTGGCCTAATTTCAGATATCCAAGACCAATCTCCACTAGTAAATCAAGAACGTATTTCACCTTTCTCTCCTTGTTAAAAATCGTTAAACAATCATGAACAGAGCTTTCCAATATATCATTAATGGAATGCTCCTTATATTTTACTGAAAGGATCTCCTTCTTAAATCTCTTTCCATGACAAACAGGACAAATTACCTCTAAATCCTCGAAGAATAGCATGTTTGTTGATACATAACCTAATCCTTGGCAATTTTCACAACGTCCACCGACTGTATTAAAAGAAAAATGCTTTGCTGTCAGCTTGTTCTCTTTCGCTACTGTTAACTGAGAAAATAGCTTTCGAATTTCAGTAAACACTTCTATATATGTTGCAATATTAGACCGTTTCATTCTACTTAGTGGTGACTGACCGACTGTTATCATTTGATCAAAATATTGAAGGCCTGTAACCTTCTCAAAGCCTTCGTGGATTTTGTCGTTCCCTCTTGCTAATACATCAAAAACAAGCGATGATTTCCCTGAACCTGATACACCTGTAACTGCTGTAAGACATCCAATTGGAAAGGAAGTGGTTATATCCTTTAGATTATGAACATTGGCATGATGTACCGTTATTTTCTTACCAATCCCTTGCCGGAAATCACTCACCATTTTGTGCTCTTCCCGTAAATATTTCCCTGTCACGGAAGCTTCCTGTTCCATTAATTCCTGTAAGTTTCCCTCGCCAACGATTGCTCCTCCCATTTTACCTGCACCTGGACCCATATCTATGATATAGTCTGCATGCTTCATCACGTCTACGTCATGCTCGATAACTAAGACTGTATTACCTAAATCTCTAAGCTTTTTCAATACACTTAACAGTCCTAAGGTGTCCTTCGGATGTAACCCTACAGTAGGTTCATCCATGATATAAAGTACCCCTGTTAATGCAGAATCGAGAAGGGCTGAAAGTCTTAACCTTTGTACTTCTCCTCCCGATAGGCTTATCACTTGGCGATCCAACGTCAAATATCCCAATCCTATTTTGATAATTCTTGTAAGCTTTGTCTCTAAATCTTGTATAAACGTCTTAGTGATCGAATAACTTTCTACATCTAATGACTTCTCTAGACTTTTGCTCCATTTTAGCATTTCCTCTAAAGAATGGTTTACGAGGTGTGTAATCGTTTTATCTGCTACCTTAACCCTTCGGCTAGTTTCGTTTAACCTTTCTCCTTTACAATCAGGACATGTCTGGGAATAAAAATAATTTTCAGCTTCTGCAGAGGCTCCAGCCTTTTCCGTAAACCTTCTCCACATTCCTGTTAATACACCTTCAAATTTGCCTTTATCAACCGTTTTTGGAGGCTTAACAGTAGGGAAATATTTCTTCACTTCCTCACTTTCGACACCATAATATAAAATTGCCTTTTGGGCAGGGGTATAGTCTTTTAGAGGTAGTTGTTCTTGAAGTGATATACCGTAATAGTTCATCGCAGCTTTTACAATAGATACCTGATAGTCTGCATAGCGCCCTTTCCATATATCTACGGCTCCATTTTCAATCGAATGTGCTTGATGGAAGAGAGATTCTTTATGAATATCGACGACTTCTCCTAGACCTTTACAAGTAGGGCAGGCTCCTTCAGTGGTATTGTAAGAGAAATGCGTTCGAGTCAATTTTTCCATTCGATGCTGACATTTCGGGCAATGAATATATTCTCGAAAGCTATTTTCTTCTTTCTCTATTTCCTCTTCATTCCAAGTTGGCTCTATCTCATACTGACAAACAGAACATCTCCTCTTACCAATTTTCTCAAAAATCATCCGTAGACTTGTATACATATCTGTTACGGTTCCAACTGTTGAGCGAGGATTCTTATTGGCAATTTGTTGGTTAATACTGATGGATGGAGAAAGCCCACTCATGAATTCTACTTTCGGTTTATCAATTCCTTGTAAGCCCATGGATTCTAGATATTGCCTCTGACATTCTTTAAATAATGTATCTATTGCCAAGGTAGACTTTCCTGACCCGGAAGGACCTGTTAGGACAATGAGTTGATTTTTTGGAATAGATACTGACAGGTCCTTTAAATTATTTTCTTTTGCCCCATTTACCACGATTACATTTTCCAAAACTATCTCCTCCAATATCTTTTCTATTTCAAGCATACAACATTTATGCAAGTGCAAAGTTTTGATAGCAATGTTATTATTATAATAGGCTTAAAATGATTCAAACCCGTCATGGGGTTACAATGTTTTAATTGAATCTTTTAAAGAAAAGAGAGGGCTCCTATGGAATTAAGACCGATAGACATTGCTCGAGAGCTAGACGTAGGAACCAGTGCCTTACGGCATTATGAAAAATGGGGTATTGTTCCACCAGCCAAACGGAAGGCAAATGGGTATCGTGTTTATACGGAAGTACATGAAGCCTATTTCAAATGTATACGCGCTATGTATCCAGGGTTTGGGATGGCCACAGTAAGAAAAGTTATGCCTATGATTCAGCAAAATAAGTTTACGGAAGCTTTATGGGAAGTAAATAGAGTCCAAGCAAATTTATATGAAAATAAACAACAAGCAATAAAGGCATTAGATATATTAAAACCTGATAATATGGAGAGCTTTTTGAATAGGCAAAATAAAAACCTGTATAACATTGGGGAAGTAGAGAGGGAAATTAAAGTCCCAGCCACTACGATTCGGCATTGGGAAAAAGAGGGCTTAATTAAACCTGTTAGGGACGCTGAGAATGGCTATCGAATGTATAGTCGTGACGATATTCGTAAATTATTAATCATTCGAACCGTTCAATCATCGGTATATTTCCTTGATAGTGTTCGAGAGATACTAGATAGAATCAATCAGCTTAACGTCACAGAGGCAAGAAAAATCACCATGGATTCTTTAGTGTATATGGATTATCAAATTGAGCAGCAACTTCGTGGTGCGCATTACTTATATCGATTAATCAAATTACTGAAGAAAAAAGAAAAAGAGGCATAAGTTAAAACCATGAACTATCTTTTCGATATCCCATGGTTTCAGTAATTTATGTTTATGCTTCAAGCTTAGCTGCCCATAACTCGATTTCGATCTTTATCTCGGGCAAGCCCAATTCAGTGATATACCCTATGGTCATTGATGGATAGTCTGTAGTAAATAACTGCCCCCATTGGGTATAAAAGAAATCCCAATCTATCCTTTCTGTTGCCCATATGTTCACTTTAATAATGTTTGTTGCATCTAATCCTTCAGATTTCAAAAAGGCTTTGATATTACTAAATGTGTTACTCACTTGGTCATTGATGGTAGGAGGAATATTCCCTTCTTGGTCTACCCCTATTTGTCCGGATGTTACGAATAACTCAGCATTTTTAGGAATTCTCGTAATATGTGTGTAATTACCTACAGGTGGTGGCATATTTGACGGGTTTTTTCTCGTAATTTTTTGCATCTTATCGCCTCCTTAGATAAATTTTATTAAAACTCCCATTCCGGATTCCAGACTACCTCCCAAAGATGTCCATCAGGATCTTGAAAGTAACCGGAATATCCTCCCCAAAAGGTGTTACATGCCTTTAGTGTAATGGTGGCTCCCGCTTTTTCTACGAGTTCCATGATTTGATCTACTTCTTCTTTACTGCTTACATTGTGTCCAATCGTAAATTCTGTCGGACTGTTTGCTGTTTTTGTAACCTTTGCATCGTGAGCAATAGCTTCCCTATTCCATAATGCTAATTTAAGTCCAGATTGCAGATCAAAAAAAGCGACAGCACCGTGCTCGAATTCTTCTCCTACTATTCCCTCTGTATGCAAACCTAATCCATCTCGATAAAAGGATACTGCCTTTTCTAAATCATCTACTCCTAATGTAAGAACTGAAATTCGCGGTTCCATAAATCAACATCTCCTTAGGGTTTAATTGGTTACATCATTTGCTCCAGTTCAGGTTGCATTGCACTTGTTAGAACTATAGATAGTTGTTCCTCAGCATAGTAAAAGCCAAATTGCCCTTTGCCTTTCTCTATTTCCTTCATTACTTCGGATAATTGGATTCTTACCTGCTCATTATCCCCGTTCAGCTTGGCGCGAATTGCTTCACTCCTTTTATAACTGATAGGTTCAAAGGAATTCATAAGCCGATGCAATCGGTCAAATTGTACCTTATCCTCCTCCTTATTTACTACCATATCGATCTGCTTAATTTGGTTGATAAATTGTAATGTGAATTTATTTTTCTTTGTTATAGGTATCTGCTTAAATGGTTCAATCAAATTAGAAGCTGTATCGTAATTTTTCGTGACAAGCGTATAATAAAAGAGAATATGTGCAACCGAAATATTATCAATGGTTGGTTCCAATGTCTTAGCCTGTCTGATTAAATCCTTTGACCAGTCCCTGGGATGTAATGGAGTCATCATTTCCTTAATTAATAATAAAGAAATTAGAAATTCATCTGAATGTTTCCCACCTCTCCATAGCTCCCACAATATACGACCATCGGATTTTAAGGACCCTTGATATGGCAAAATGGTTAAAACGAATACACTTAAATTAAAAATACCAAAGTAGTATACCATATCGATGTTCATGAACTCTCCAGTAAGTAAACTGATCATACCGACTACTACTGAAAAAATAGGGCCACCCGCTGCATACCATTTATGCTGCCGGGCGATCGTTTCTAAATCTTTGGCCAATGGTGTGCAGTTCGAAACTCCACCAAAACTGAACCAGCTGTCATTGACGCTTATACGTAACCGATCTGTTTTTTCAATGGTGATGGGACCAACTGTGACATAATTGAATTTGTAACCTGACCATATTCCAAATACAACGTGTCCTAACTCATGAATGAATAAAGTAAAGAATAAAAGAGCTGCACACATACCGATCAAATTAGCTGTTTCTGCGTAGTTGGTAAAGTTAAACAGTCCAATAAGCATGGCTGAAATAATTACGATGCCAAAAGGCTTCATGATGTCATTCATTATTTGTTTCTCCTCTAGAATGTATTTTCATTTGTGAAGGTTATGGTCTACCATTATCGACTCAATGATTACTAACCTACAATTAAATCAAAAAATCTTTCATATGCATCATATATCTTGTCCGCTTCCACCTGATCCTGAAATTCATCTTCATATTTATAAACAAAGAGATCCATTTCATAAAGGGAAATCAGAATTCTGACAAGTGGCTTCGGCATTGTATCCCAGAAGAATATTTTGTCATCGATAGTCGTCAATTCTTCCAGGATTTCTTCGAATTGTTCTTCATCCAAGCCCTTTCCTTGTTGGAGTTTTTCAAAAAAGCCCCCGCCCTTTTCAATTTGTTCCATGAGACTTGACATAACTTTTTCCTTTGCTTTGTCCGATATTTGATCACAAGCAAGACCCTTCTGCCTCAAGGTGCTGATATTTGCTGCAGCATCCCGTATTCTCTCGGATTCTTCTCCTGAATAATTTCTGGAAAAGTTATAAAGCTCACCACAGACTTCCATGACTGACTGTACGGCATCTTGTGGAATAGAGTCTTTATCACTCCATTGCTCTATCAATAGTGAAAACGACCTTTTCATATTTTCATATTCCTTCTCATCCATGCCATTACCCATCCGCAGTTTAACAAGCAAATTTATCTCCGATTCAATAAAATGTTCCAATAATGTTAATTGGTCCATATTGACACCCCTTTTGTTAATTCATAAACTCGGAAGGACGACCGATTAACTCAAATGCTTCCTTAGGAATAAATTTTTCAACAAGTACCTCCTGTGAACTATTCGCATAATTCCGGACCATTTGAAATGGTTTACCAGCCTTGGTGACTAGATACTTTTCTTGTATTTCGGGGTCTGTTAAATCATAGTATTTATTAGTAACCTTATTCAAATCAATTCGTACTATCCGAAGATCCTGTGGCTTCCTGTCATTATTTATATCATACCTAGCATTGTCGAGGGCAACATCAAAGCTTTTGGTTGTGGAAATAAATTGAGAGCCTTTAAAATTCTCCTTACTTCCATTTCTCACATGTCCAGCAATACTCATATTTCTATCCGGCCTTCTAGCCTTTATACCCTCGGAGATATCCTGCTTATCTGGTAAAACACGGTAAACAATCTTTTCCCCTGACTTTGGCTTTATACCAATTTTTTTCAATAGATCATCTGCCTGATTTACCTTTTCTTGAATCTCCTCTACTCCATCAGAGGAATAAGTATTTCCACTCGAAAAAGAAGATATAGCTTCATCTACTGTTCCTATCAGTTCCCCTATATAATTGACAATACCCTTAACCGTCTCTTCCACACCGTCAATCGTATTCTCAATACTATCTCCAACTGAACCGAACCAATCAGTTACAGGCTCCAGAAATCCTCCATCTGCTTCAACAGAGCTAACAGTGGCTAATGTTGAGATATCAGCAAGAGGTGCCCTCTCCGCTGATGTGTTTATTGGCTGCATAAAAGGAAAAAGCATAAGTGCAATGAAGAAACAGAGCAGATATGGTTGTTTAATTTTCTTCAACTTTCTTTCCTCCTAACTATTAAATGTGATAGATTCATCCGTCTAGAATATGAACTCAGATGATAACGTTTCATTCTATGTATGATTAATTACACTCTTTATAATAGAAAAGATTTCAAGTAAAGTCTATGTAATTTATACATATAATAAAATTTAGTATTTTTTTCCTAATAAGTCTTTTCTAAGTAAGCGCAAGATTATTAATTTATCATTAATTAGGTTAAAATAATAAATAGAACATGTAGAAAGGGTGAAAAAATGAAAGTTTTAGTTATTGGTGCTAATGGACAAATCGGTAAACATCTGGTTTCCTTTATTCAGGAAAATGACAAGCTAGAGGCAAGGGCTATGATTCGTGATGAAAAACAGGCTCCTTATTTCAAAGAATTAGGTGCAGAAATAGCGGTAGTAGATCTAGAAG
This sequence comes from Gracilibacillus sp. JCM 18860, assembly GCF_055395245.1. Taxonomy (NCBI): domain Bacteria; kingdom Bacillati; phylum Bacillota; class Bacilli; order Caryophanales; family Bacillaceae; genus Gracilibacillus; species Gracilibacillus sp. JCM 18860. The sequence continues at coordinate 2,954,557 of NZ_AP043868.1, read as the reverse complement.
ATGAAATAGAAGCCATTGCAAAAGCTGCAGATGGAGTCGATGCTATCGTCTTTACTGCCGGATCTGGTCCAAACACAGGGAAGGATAAGACACTGATGATCGACTTAGATGCTGCTGTGAAAACAATGGAAGCAGCGAAAGAAGCGAAAGTTAAACGATATATTATGATCAGTTCCTTTGATACCACTCGTGAAGCTATTCAATCTGCTCCAGAGTCCTTTGCTCCATATGTAGTGGCGAAGCATTATGCAGATGAATGGCTTAAATCCACTAACCTAGACTATACCATTATACACCCTGGGTTATTAACAAATGATTCTGGAAAAAATAAAGTTGAGCTTGCAACAACGGTAGCAAGAGGAGAAGTTCCTCGAGAAGACATTGCGAGAGTTATTGTAGAAAGTTTAATCAATGATTCCACGATCGGGAAGGAATTCCAGGTTGTTGGTGGAAGCACCCCTGTCGAGGAAGCAGTAAAATCTGTCTAACTAAAGTGAAATCAAGTGCTTGTGAAAGGACCCCCTAAAAAAGGGGGTTATTTTCACCTTGTGTATTTATACCATCTACTGATTATCCCTTATACACTTTTTTCAATTCTGCCAGATCGAGCTTCTTCATTTTAAGTGTTGCTTGATTCAGTCGATTGATTTGTTCTGCAGTGCTATTATTCATCATCTCATCCATTTCTCTCGGTACGATTTGCCAAGACACTCCAAACTTATCCTTTAACCAACCACATTGTTCGGACTCAGGAACAGCCGATAGCTTATCCCAATAGTCATCAATTTCTTCTTGCGTATCGCAATATACCATAAAGGAGATCGCCTCATTGAATTGGAAGTCATGATCCATTGCACTATCCATTGCAGTAAACCAATGATCTAATAGCATGAAATCTGAAAACATAACCGTCCCTTCTTTATCAAGCTCCATGCCTTCAGGATAGCGATAAATCTGTCCCCAATTTGTGCTCTTAAAGGTAGACACATAAAAGTCAACGGCTTCCTCAGCTTTCCCACACACCTCACCAACAAACATAAGCGAAGGTAAAATAGCAGGCCTTTCTTCTCCATCAGGATTAGTCAGGATTAACTGCCACGATACACCATACTTATCTTGAATCCAGCCGTACATTTCGCTAAACGGATACTTATCTAAAGGCATTAGCTCAGAACCACCTTCAGATAATTTGTTCCAAACCTCCTCGAGTTTCTCACGAGCGTTGGCTTCTCGTGATGGATCAAAATTAACGGTAAATGAAATAGATGGATTGAATTGGAAATAAGGACCTGCGCTGATAGCCATAAACCTCTGTCCCCATAATTCAAATGAGACTAAGTTAGCGTCACCTGATGGGGTATCATTCAATGTCGTACTGTTTGTCATGTTTGATTCAGGAAAAATCGACGTATAAAACTTCGCTGCTTCAGCGGCCTCCTTATCAAACCACAAATGTGGAACAATATTTTTCTTTAATTTTGTCATTATTCTCCCTCCTTTATGTGCATATTCTATCATAGCTATTGACAGACTATTTCTTTTCTATTGCTATGTTAAAAAAGACATTGACTTAACGTTCATTTTACATGTATTATATATCTAAAAGATACATATCATTTAGATAGGGGTATTCCATGAAAAAATATAATCATACAACATATGCCATTCTTGGTATATTAACGACTGAATGCAGAACGGGGTACAGTATCAAACGACTCATCGATCAAAGTCTAAATCATTTCTGGAAAATTAGTTATGGGCAAATTTATCCTACTCTGAAACGAATGGTGGAAGAGGGATTAGCAACCGTAAAAACACTCACAGAAGGTGGTAAACCTGATCGACATGAATATTCACTAACTTCAAAAGGGGAAGCTGCCTTGAAGGAATGGTTGGAGCAGCCAATCGAACAAATACCTCACGAGCGAAATGAAGTATTACTAAAATTATTTTTCGGAAGACACCAAACAAAAGAAAATACATTATTACAGCTGGAAACTTATAAGCAAAAATTAACGGAAACCTATGAAACCTATCAGGCTATTGAAAAGATGATCAAATCCAATCATCAACATCATGAGGATGTGACCTATTGGTTACTTACTTTAGATTACGGGAAACGGGTGGCAACAGCTGCGATGGAATGGTGTGATACGACTCGAGATTATTTTAAAAAGGAGGAAGAGTAAATGGCAAAGCACATTTATAAAGGTCGATTTACAACAGAAAACCAGGAAGATTTAGTAGTATTTCTTATTGGAATGAGGATAAACAAACGCTATCTATTCCATCATTGGTTACCTGTCTTTACTGCTATGCCTGGGATGATTAAGGAACTCTATTCGAATAAAGAGGAGCTAGGGTTTCTATCAATGGAAAGTTATTTTGGTTTAAGAACAACTGTTATGATTCAATATTGGAAGTCTCTCGATGATTTACTGGCATATGCAAAAGGTGAAAAACATTTGAAAGCATGGGAAAGCTTCAACAAGAAGATTGGAAATAATGACTCTGTTGGGATCTACCATGAAACCTATGAATTGAAAAAGCAACAGTATGAATCTGTATATGGAAATATGCCGTTATACGGACTAGGGAAGGCGATGAAGCATATTCCAATTACAAAAGAAATAATTACCGCAAAAAAGCGACTTAATCGTTAGAAAAAAGCCTCCGAATCTCGGAGGCTTAACTAATAAATTGTAATATAAAAGTGAGTAAAAATAGACAAGCGATCATATAAAGGGTGAAGGATACGTTTCTTTTTTTCCCTGTCGCTAATTTTAACATCACATACAAGATGAATCCCATTGCTATACCATCTGCAATACTGTACGTAAAAGGGATCATGATCATCATAAAGATGGCTGGAAATGTCTCGGTCATATCCTGAAAGCTTAAATTCCGTATATTTTGTACCATAATTGCCCCAACAATGATTAAAATCGGTGCAATAGCATTTGCTGGAATGATATTCATATATGGAATCAGAAAAATCGTACCGAGAAAAAGTATTCCTGTTGTGATCGACGTAAGCCCTGTTCTACCACCTGCCGCAATTGCAGCAGTAGATTCAGCTGTGGATACAGTTGGACTTGAACCAAAAATACCAGATAGCATCGAGGCAATACTGTTTGCTTGAAAGGCCTTTTTAAACTTTTCTGGTCCTTTAGCTAAGTCTAACTGACCTGCGACTAATCCCATATTTTCAAAGACGATCACCATCGTAATGGAAAATACAGAGATAACAAAAGGCAATGATAAACTGTTTTCTAGCGAAAACGCTCCAAATACTTGGCTGTATTCCTGCAAGGAGAAAGCCTGATTCGTAAGTGGAGGCATTACATCAAGCAAAAAGGCGATACTTATCCCAACGAAAATCGTCCAGAGAAAATGCCCTTTTACATTGCGAACAAACAAAACAAAAGCGATAATTAACGTTAATATCGTTGCTAATACGACAGGATCACTTAAATCGCCCATCGCAATAATCGATTGATCGCCTTGTTCTATTAAGCGCCCTTTCTCCAGTCCGATCAATATGAGGAAAAATCCTATCCCTATGGTTATAGCTTCCTTTAACGAACTAGGAATCGCTTTGTTGATTACCTGCGTTAATTTAGAAAAAGCTATCAATAGGAAGATAATTCCGGAAACTACTGTGACACCAAGTGCCTCCTGCCAGGCTAACCCCATCGACTGTACCAAGGTATAGGTAAACATCGCATTAATTCCCATCCCAGGGACCACTAGGATCGGTGCATTGGCCCATAATCCCATTAGGAGACACCCTACAAATGATGTCATGATGGTAGCCACAATGGCACCTTGTAGAGGGATCCCTGCCTCTGACAAAATCAGCGAATTAACCGCAATAATGTATACAATCGTGAAAAAACCGATAAATCCTGCTGTTATCTCCTGTTTAACACTTGTCTCGTGTTGTTTTAATTGAAATAAGGATTTTTTCATTCCATTTCCTTCTATTTAATTATCCCTCTCCCAACCCGCTCTCCTCTAAGCTTTCTTATACCAAAATAAATAGCAAAGAAAAGAGAGCCAACTTACATTTTAGTAAAAATAGAGCATTTGTCAACTACTTAAGACGATAAACAATGAAAGCAAACAACCCTTTAGAAGTTTCCTAAAGGGTTGGCGTCTTACCATTAATAGAATCTTTTAAAACTAGAAAAGTGTTTCTTCCAGTAAGAATTGTTTAAGCTAACAACCTCTACTCCATCTGAGCCTGCATGGATAAATTGATTGTTTCCTAGATAGATTCCCATGTGTGAAATGCCAGATTTATAAGTTCCCTCAAAAAATACTAAATCTCCAACCTTGGGATTGTTAACATAATAGGAACGGTCATAATAACCTGCACTGGAAAGTCGCTTGATGTCCTTTTTACCAGCTTGCTTGTATACATAATAAATGTATCCACTACAATCAAATCCATTTGGTGTTGTTCCACCCCAAGCATATTTTGTACCCTTTAAGCTTGTAGCAACATCGATAAGTTTGGTTACGTTGTAATCTATATTACTAGGTTGTTTATTGCTAGTATTCTTATCAGAAGTGGAGCTTGTTGAATCTTGCTTTGCTCCGATTTTCAACTTTTGACCAACATAAATTTGATCAGAGCTTAGATTATTCCATTTCTTCAAATTAGCAACAGAAACACTATATTGAACTCCTATATGAGAAAGTGTGTCCCCTGACTTTACAATATAAATAGTAGAGGAAGAACTACTTTCTTCTTTATTAGAGTTAGAATTAGATGATGTTTGCTCATTATTAGAACTGGTATTAGAGCTTGACTTTTTTACAACTAAGACATTGCCTGGGTAGATCAATGTAGTATTTAAATTATTCCATTTCATTAAGTTTTGAAGGGAAATATTGTGCTTGTATGCTATACCACTTAGAGTATCTCCACTTTTTACTGTATATTTACTTGTCTTACTGGTGCTTTGATTCGCATTTTTATTTTGCGTTTGGTTATTTTTATTAGAAGAAGATGCATCTGTTTTGATAATTTGATTTGGATAAATAATATCAGAGCGAAGCTTATTAATATCGATCAGTGCTTGTACACTTGTATTATACTTCTGAGCTATCTTCCATAATGAATCACCACTTTGGACTTTATACGACGCCGCTTCTGCTTCATCTGCTCCTATCATTGTTGATGCGATAGCTGCACCTAAGGTAACAGACATAATCATTTTCTTTTTTACCATTTAAACTACATCCTCCTGTTTATTAATAATAAATAATTCTTCTCTTTAGGAAAAACAAAGCTCGTACTACTAGAATTGATGTATGTATGAAATGTGGATAAACACGCAAGTTTTATGTAAGGAGCTTTTACGAAATCAAATATAGTCCTATTATACTCCCTTTTAGCGAAAAATGATAGATTTTATTGAAATATGTTTTTTAATTTTTTGTATCAAATTATAGGTTGTTTGACCTATAATTTATTCAATTACATAGAAATCCTTATAATTGTATTACTAATAGTAATTATATTATTTACCGAACGATACTAAATGTCTATTAATAACATGTCATTTATGTAATTCTTATAGTTACCTTTAATCACATTTTCGTTCTAACTATACAACCAAAACTTGTTAATAAAAAAACTCGCAGTCAACTGCGAGTTAAATTTCCTATCCCTAATCTAATTTAGCTTTTTCCTTTCGATAAATTACCCGTAAACGAAGAAAGAATCCAATTGCAGCCCCTGTTAATCCAAGTGTAATTCCAACCCAAAAACCAGAGGGTCCAAGATTCGTAAAGGCTGCTAATAAATATCCAGAAGGGATACCAATTAACCAATAAGAAACAAAGGCGATATAAAACGGTACTTTTACATCCTTGTAGCCCCGTAAAACACCCTGTAGACTAGCTTGTGAAGCATCAGATAATTGATAAATAATGGCAATGATGAATAACTGTCCCGCTATTTGTACAACAATCGGATCTGTAGTGTAAAGGTAGGCAATTGGCTCTCGGAAAAAGAACATAAAGACAGATCCTGAAGCAAGAAAACCGATGGCTCCAAGTACTCCAATAAAGGCATACTGTTTAGCTGCATCTAATTTTTTACCGCCAATTGAATAGCCTACCACAATCGTTATAGCCATTGATATACTAAGTGGTATCATAAATAGTAATGTCGTAAAGCTAATCACAATTTGATTTGCCGCAATAACCGTAGTGGAAAACATATTGCCAATTAGTAAGGTAACAACGGAAAAAATGCTTGCTTCAAAGAAAATGGAAAGCCCGATTGGTATTCCTATGGATAATTGCTCTTTCCATGCTTTAAACGATGGCTTCACCCATTGGACAAATAATTTGTACTTTTTCACTGCTTCAATTCTAAATGTCATAATAATGCTAATAATTAATATGATCCAGAAGGTGATACCTGTTGCGTATCCAGCACCAATCCCGCCTAACTTAGGCATTCCAAAATTACCAAAAATTAAACTATAATTTAAAAGTACATTAAAGGGAACAGCTAAAACCGTAATAATCATGGTGATTCGTGTGAATCCTTGTCCATCGAAGAAATTACGAATAACATTGGAAAGGAATAATGGGATAATCCCAATCGACAGACCAGCTAAATAATGAAAAGCGATATGTTGTACATTTTCTTCTAAATCCATTAGATTTAAAATCGGATGGAGGGCAAACGCCCCTACTAGAATAATCATCAAACCAAGCATAATAGCTAAAAATATAGCTTGTGTTACGGTATGATGAATTTTATGACGTTGGTTTGCTCCCATAAATTGCGCAATAATCGGTGTAATGGCGAGCATAACACCATTCATTCCTGTAAAAACTGGTGACCATAAACTAGATCCAATAGCGACTCCAGCAAGATCATCTGTTCCAACACGACCAGACATCATCGTGTCAACAAGGTTCATTGCTGATAAACTGATCTGTGTAATCATTATCGGCCACAAAATAACTAGGAATAAACGAATTTTTTCCTTCCATGTTTCGGCATGATACATGTGAACCCTCCTTACTTCTGAGATGTACGATCTGGATAGGTAATACCTAACCAGAATATTTTCCAAGCTGCATGTAATTTTCGGTTGGTACGAGCTTCTCCTCCGTAAATTAATTCGACACCAATGGAATCTAACAAAGCCGAAAATGACATGACTGCAATATTAGGATCTTGACTTATTTCTTCCTTTTCATACGCATATTGAAATCGATCAAAATATAATAAGTCTACTTGATCAATGTATTGATAGAGCTCCCTAGTGACTTCATCGTATAAATGACGTGGAGGAAGAAAGGTGTTACGAAGCCAGAACTTTAATTGATTATCATGATGAAATCGATGGATAAAATGTTGCAGATCTGCCCATAAAAATTCCTTGAGTGTTTTATCGAAATATCTTTTTATATAATCTTGTTCCTTTTTTAACTCATCTGCGAAGGTTTCCTTTAGTATTTGCATAAACAGGGCATCTTTTCCTTTAAAATGAGTATAGATGGATTGTTTCTTGATCCCTACTTGCTTCGCAATATCAGCAAGGGACGTCCCTTCATAACCATGTATGGCGAATAAATTCAATGCTTCCTGTTTAATTAATTGATAAGACATCCTACCACCCCTTACGAACGGTCGTCAGTATAGCTTAGCAAAGGATGATAGGAGTGTCAATAGACGGAATACAACAAAAAAAAATCACAAGTGATTGCTTGTGATTTTGAGGAAGGAGCATTATTTCAGTGATGGTTTATTATCTAATGCTATCGATAGAAATATATATACCCAAACAGAAACAGAAGAAGTGAAGAAGAAAATTAATCTGACAATGAAAGAAGATATGCCAAAAAACTCCGCGATCCCTCCACACACACCATAGAATGCCTTATTCGTAGATGATCTTGTTAACTTCTGATTCGTTCCATTTCCTCCTTCTTATGTTAAGTCACTTGCCTTTTTACCAATTATAACACGCTTTTTGTAAAATAAAGGATATAGCTAATACTTTAAAGTGCTAGCGCGCTCCTCCAAGAAGCAAACACATGGATTCCGTTGATAAAAAAATAAACACTAGGAAGCACCCAATATTAGGGTGTTTCTTCTTTTACGAGTACTATGCACATTACTTGCAACTTTTCATGAAAGCGTTTATAGTAGTTAACTGTTCATACCTCTCCATCCTCATTCGCCCTCTTTACTCTTTCCGCTTATAAATTCACCGATCATCGAGAAGGAGGTAACTATGTTACATCGATTAAAAATATTTGATAATTTTTATTATGGATGGGTTATCTTAGTTATTGGTGGTTTAGGGGTGTTTTTCTCTGGACCTGGTCAAACATTTTCAAATTCTCAGTTTATAGATGAATATATACATGATTTCGGATGGTCGAGATCACAAGTCTCCGGTGTTTATTCTGTTGCTACACTATTAGCAGGTGTACTAATGATGATCGTAGGACGTTTCATCGATCGATTTGGACCAAGGATGATGATGGTAACAGTAGGAACTTTATTTTCCTTAGCATGTTTCTATAATAGTTTTATATCTAGTATTTGGATGCTTGCATTAGGATTTTTCATGGTACGTTTATTAGGGCAAGGGAGTATGACATTAATTCCAAATACACTCGTTGCCCAGTGGTTTGTGAAAAAAAGAGGTCGAGCCTTTAGTTTAAAAGCACTTTTTAGCTTTGCTGGTGCCATGTTATTTCCTATTATTAATACTTGGCTCATTCAAACATGGAGCTGGCAAGTAGCATGGCAATTTTGGGGAATAGTACTTCTATTTTTATTTGTACCTATTGCTTTCCTTGGAGTAAGAAATAGCCCAGAATCTATTGGATTAGAGCCAGATGGAAACGTAGAACCAGAGGCCGACCAACAAAATAAATTAGTGACACCCGTCATAGAGGCTGAAGAAGATTGGACATTAAATGAAGCAATGAGAACGAGAGCTTTTTGGGCTGTATTAATCTGTGTTGGTATACCTGCGTTAGTTAATACAGGTATTACGTTCCATATCACCTCTATCTTTAAAACGAATGGATTATCGCTTGAAATGGCCGCAATGGTTTTAAGCTTAATGGCATTTGTCGGAATTCCGATTTCCTTAGTCTCGGGTGTAATTTTAGACAAAGTAAAAACAAACTATGTCCTATTCGTTATCTTTATCATCGAATTTTTTGTTCTTTTATTGTTACTAATTACAGATAGTTTCCTTATGGCAATACTATTTGGTATATTATGGGGATTGGCAGGTGGATTAGAACGTATTGCTATCGGTGTTATTTGGCCTAATTATTTTGGTAGAAAATATATTGGGAGTATTAATGGTGTTGGAGCCACGATAATGGTTATCGGTTCATCCCTAGGCCCGTTACCATTTGGTATAGGCTTTGACCTATTTGGTGGCTATACTATCGTTATTCTATTAGCATTAATCTTTCCTATACTCGGCGTTATCTGTTCCCTATTAGCAAAAAAACCAGTGAAGGTTACTATTTGACTACATGTGATTCTAAAGTATGTAGTCTTTTTTTATACTTAACCATCTAAATCACTTAACATATTTATAAATTTTAATAAAGACGGAGGTACATACTTATCTTTCCGATAAATGAACACTGTTTTGACTTTACCGTATAAATTTGGAATGGAATGCTGTCTAAGCATTCCATCTTGTACATGCTTTGTAACGACAACTTGTGGAAGCATACTTATACCTAGACCAGCTGCTACACAACCGATTATCGCATCTAAAGTACCAAATTCCATTATTTTATTCGGAACTATCCTCTCTTGACGTAACCATTGTTCAAGTTTTTCTCGATAAGAACATCCAGCATGAAATACAAGCAACGTTCTTGTTTGAATATCTTTAAATGAAGAAATAGGAGGATGAATTGTATCGGTAATGAGTACTAATTCCTCATTAATTACTTCCTTTTGAATGAGCTCGGGATGTTCAATAGGTCCAGCCACAAATGCTCCATCAAGTTCATACTTTAAAACTCCTTGGATATTTTGTTCAGAAGAGCCTGTTTTTAAAGTTACATCAACATCTGGAAAGTCTTTATGATACTTTGCAAGTAGGGTTGGTAAGCGAACTGCAGCGGTTGTTTCCATTGAACCAATAATTAACGGACCACTTGGTGTTTGATCATCATTCATCACACTTTTTGTTTCCTCTATAAGATGAAATATTCTTTCAGTGTATGATAGCAACATGCTTCCCTTGGCTGTTAAGTCAGTCCCACGATTATGTCTATAAAAAAGGGTTGTTTTAAGATCTGATTCCAATTGCTGTATTTTCATAGTGATATTAGATTGTGCATATTGAAGTTCTCTTGCTGCTTGTGAAATACTTCCCAGCCTTGCAACAGTCTGAAAAATTTTTAATGTATGCAAATCCATAAAAATCCTCACACCTTTTTGCCATCTAAATAACTGATGGCTAATATCAATATAATGTATTATTCAATATATCAAAAAAAAGATATGATTTAAATATAATTTTTATCTTTAGAAAAAATCGAAGGAAAGACTAACTTAATCAATAAGTAAAAATAAAAAAGAGGTGAGAAATATGTTAAAGAATAAGATGACAGAACTTTTGAAAATTAAGCATCCGATTATCCAGGCTCCTATGGCTGGTGGAGTAACAACCTCAACATTAATCGCTGAGGTTTCAAATGCTGGTGGGCTAGGGATGCTTGGAGCAGGATACTTGCCCCCTGCTCAAATAAGGGAAGAAATTAGGGAAATAAAGCAATTAACTTCAAATCCGTTTGGAATAAATCTCTTTGTTCCTAATGAGTTTGATATTACAGAGAATGAGATTAAATCGGCTAACCAGTTCTTAAACCCGATTCGTAAGCAATTAAATTTACCCCAAAGGGATGACCTTGATTTTCCAAACTTTAAAGATGTTTCTGATACATTTACTGAACAAATTAAGGTTATTATGGAAGAAAAAGTTCCTATTTGTTCATTTACATTTGGCATCCCTTCTAGAGAAGTGATTGCTGAATTAAAACAATCAAACATTATCCTGATTGGCACAGCTACCACTGTGACAGAAGCAATGGAAAATCAAAAAGCTGGAATGGATATGGTTGTTGTTCAAGGAAGTGAAGCTGGTGGACATCGTGGGAGCTTTATTAATGGAGCACAAGAAAATTTGGTTGGGTTAATGTCTCTGATCCCACAAGTTGTAGACAATATAAGCATTCCTATTGTTGCTGCAGGAGGAATTATGGATGGGAGAGGATTAATGGCTTCGATTTGTTTAGGAGCAATGGGTGTACAAATGGGTACAGCTTTCCTTACTTGTATTGAAAGTGGAGCGAATAAGGTTCATAAAGAAGCAATTCTTAAAGCTAAAGAAGACCAAACTGTTTTAACTCGTTCATTTTCAGGTAAGTGGGCAAGAGGAATTAAAAATAATTTTATTTCAAAAATGCAGAACTATGAAACACTGTTACCCAATTTTCCTGTTCAAAATAGACTAACACAAGATATTAGAAAAACTGCTGCTACAGAATATAATCAAGATTTCATGTCCCTTTGGGCTGGTCAAAGCCCTAGATTAGCCACAATTCAAAAAGCCGAAATATTAATTAAAAATATTATTGCAGAAGCCAACAAACTAAGTTCTATGGATACAAAGTAAATTCTTGTACTAAAAACCTAGCAAAAAAAGCTAGGTTTTTCTATACCTTAAATAATTATATCAACACTTACAAGCACTATATCGGTACTAAAAAATACTATTCATTTAATAGTATTTGATAAATATAATAGAAAACTGTAGAAAATGGCTGTAATTCAAAGAAAAATACCATTGTTTACGTTTCTATAGCGGTTTGACGTTTTTGTAAATTGTGATATAGTTCACTTTGTTCACGCCGGAAATTTTCTCTGAAACGCTCAGAGAACTATAAAATAATACGAAAGAGGTGCTTCATGAACAGAGCAGAAAAAATTAAATATGAATGGTTTGGGAATATACGAGGAGATATATTAGCGGGAATAGTGGTAGCTTTAGCGTTAATTCCAGAAGCCATTGCGTTTTCGATTATTGCAGGGGTTGATCCAATGGTTGGGCTATATGCCTCCTTCTGTATTGCTGTTATCATTTCCTTTGTGGGTGGAAGACCCGGGATGATTTCAGCTGCAACAGGGGCTATGGCGCTATTGATGATCACGTTAGTAGCAGATCACGGGTTGCAATATTTATTTGCGGCTACTATTTTAACTGGAATAATACAAATTCTATTTGGGGTATTTAAATTAGCTAGGTTTATAAAATTTGTTCCTCGTTCCGTAATGGTCGGATTTGTTAACGCACTAGCTATTATGATCTTCACATCACAATTACAGCATTTCGAAGGTGAAAGCTGGATTATGTACAGTATGGTAGCTTTAACATTGGCAATTATTTATCTTTTTCCTAGGATCACAAAAGCGGTTCCCTCCACTTTAGTGGCCATTATCGTTGTAACTTTAATCACCGTATTTTCCGGATTTGGTATTCGTACAGTAGGAGACCTTGGTAATATCTCTTCCCAATTACCAATTTTTATGATTCCTGACATCCCAATATCTTTTGAAACATTGGCGATTATTTTCCCTTATTCACTAGCACTCGCCATTGTTGGGTTATTAGAGTCATTGTTAACCGCTAATATCGTGGATGACATGACAGATACAGAAAGCAATAAAAACAAAGAATGTCGCGGACAAGGGATAGCTAATATTGCGTCAGGTTTCTTTGGCGGAATGGCTGGTTGTGCAATGATAGGACAATCCGTTATTAATGTTAAATCTGGCGGAAAAGGTCGATTGTCTGCCTTTGTTGCAGGTCTTTTCCTTATGTTTTTAATTATTGTATTAGGTGATGTCGTCGTCCAAATTCCTATGGCAGCACTTGCTGGTGTAATGATTATGGTATCTATCAGTACCTTTGATTGGTCTTCCCTACGAAATATTCATAAGATTCCTAGAACCGATGCAATTGTTATGGTAGCAACCGTTATTACCGTAGTAGTAACACATGACTTATCAAAAGGTGTTTTACTTGGTGTATTACTAAGTGCCATCTTCTTTGCGGCAAAAATATCTAAGGTCAAGGTTACGAGTATTTCATCTGTAGATAATAGTAAGAAAATTTATAAAGTCGATGGACAAATTTTCTTTGCTTCAGTAAGTGATTTAGTAGAACAATTTGCTTTCAACGAACCGATTAAACAAGTGGATATTGATCTTACCAATGCTCACCTCTGGGATGATTCAGCAATTGGTGCATTAGACAAAATCGAAATGAAATTTGAACAAAATCATGTTAAGGTACAATATATAGGTCTAAATGCGGAGAGTAGATTATTAAAAAGAAAAATCGGTGGTCTATCAAAAGCATCGGGTCATTAATCGTAGAAGAGGTGAAGGGGCTTGTATAAAAAAATATTACTTGCAACAGATGGATCAGAGCACTCCGTTCGAGCAGCGGAACACGCAATCGAAATTGCTCAACTCAAGAATGGAACGATCGACATTGTCTATGTAGTAGATGGGAATACGTCCAAAACAGATGTCCTTCATGGTGTGGACAAATATGAAGTTAAAAAAGAAAGAGAAGAAAAGATAAAACCGGTAAAAGATAAAATTACATCTGTAGGTATTCCTTGTGAAACAAACATCTTACATGGTGAACCTGGTCCTTCGATTGTTGAATTTGCTAATGACAATAATTATGATCTTGTGGTGGTAGGTAGTAGGGGATTAAATAAACTACAAACCATGATCCTCGGAAGTGTAAGTCACAAAATACTCAAACGCGTACAATGTCCTGTTTTAGTCGTAAAATAAAGTGACCGTTAGTGATGTTGGAAGGCCTGAACCTTTTTCTAAAGATAAGGTTCAGGCTTTTGTTTCGGTAAAAATATTTAATAATAGAGCCTTTAACTGTAAGTTTTTACAGAGATCGGTTCAAAAGTAGTAAATTTTTCTATTAGAGATGAAGGATTGGAGTCAACCATAGCTAAGGATCGGTACTTCTCCTGCAAAAATTGTTGCTCCACCATATGATCAAATAAACTAACTAAAGGATTAAAATATTGATGAATATTCAGCAGGCCAAATGGTTTTTGATGTAAGCCAATTTGTGCCCATGTAAATATTTCGAAAAATTCCTCCATGGTTCCAGGACCTCCTGGAAGGGCAATAAATGCATCTGCCAGTTCAGCCATCTTTGCTTTTCTTTCATGCATAGTATGAACCGTATACAGTTCGGATAGATGGGGATGGGCTATTTCCCTTTCTTCTAATAGTGTTGGTATCACTCCAATTACCTCTCCACCTTCGGCTAACACGGTATTAGCTAATTCCCCCATTATCCCGACACTTGCTCCACCGTAAACTAGTGTGATATCTCGCTTCACTAATTCTTTTCCTAATTGGATGGCACCTTCTTTATAAATATTTGAAGCACCATAACTAGAACCACAAAAAACCGCTATTCGTTTCAAAATAATTCCCCCTATCGATCTATATAGATATCGATTATCATTATATAGATTATTCTGTTAATCTAAAAGAAAAAAATATGGAGGATTTATATGAATTTAAATGATTTTCAACAATGGGTAAAGTCTTATTATGAGAAAAGAGGGTGGTCAGATTTAGATATTTTTATTCGAATTGGTTTTCTAGCAGAAGAAACAGGTGAGGTTGCAAGAGCCATCAGAGCACTGGAAATTGGTAGAGATAGACCAGATGAAGGTACCGGAACATTAGATCAACAAAAACAAGAATTAGTAGAGGAACTAGGTGACGTTTTGGGAAATCTTATTGTCATTGCGAATAAATATGATATTCCACTTGAAGATATCTTTCAATCCCACCGAGATAAATTAGATAAACGATATTCTTCCTAACTTGTACAGAAGGATTTGCTTTTCCACGGCGCCTATAAAGTCCTAGGGCGGTAACAAAGACGGTTTACGAAGCAATCGTTCTAATGATCAGTATTACTAGTTCTTATAGTGCTGATTATGAAAGAAAAAGAATAAGCCACCCTACTAAGCTTTATAGCTATAGCAAGGTGGCAAAACCAGATTATATGGTGACCGCCACTATAAAGGAAATCTATTGCATGACCGGTAGGTGTTACCGCACCTATCGGTCTTTTTACTGTATGAACTTATTATACCTAACGTTTTGAAAAAATAGACTGTTTTTGTTAGGTTATAGAAAAAATCCTCATTCTTCTTTTAGAAGCATGCTAAGCTTTTTTCCATTCCATTAAATACTCCGCTTTACCTGTCTGCTCATCCCTAAGTTCATCCTTCAAAACAAAGCCATTTTTCAAATAAAAGTTTATAGCTAATGCATTTTCCTGATATACTCTCAGCTGCATGATATTCCGTCGCCTTTTTTCAAAGTTCAACAACTCTCTTCCAGCCCCATTATTTTGGTTGCGTACATCTATAAAAAGTGCTGCTAAATAGTTGCCTACCATAGAAATAAATCCGATAATCTCGGATTGGTCTGTAATGACATGAGTCTCTGACATTGGAATATACTTATCTTTCATTTCTTGCATTTTTGATTCCCAATAGCTAGCATCTATGAAATGATGAGCCTGTACTGAACCTTTATACCAAATATCGATTATTTTTTGAATATCTTCATTTTTATATGGTCTTATCATCTTCTTTATTTCCCTTCTTTATAAAAACCCTTTGGATAAATCATATCCAAAGGATTAGATGATAGCAAGACAAAATGCGATAGCTAACAACAAATACCCTCATAAGGTATTCTAAAAACATTTCATATATAGTAAAAGAGCCGATTTAACGGGAAAGCAAAAGAAAGCTTTCAAAGAAGGCTATTTATCTAACGAAATGGATATTATTTTCACCTGCATGGATGAATGAGACTGGAGCTATTCCAATCACCGTCCATGGTTCGAAGGAACCATAGGCTATAACAGGCTGTATTTGTCTTGCTCTTCATAAACCCGATAACCATTTTCTTTACGAGAAGGTTGGATTAACCTTTTTTCTCGTAATAACGAAAGAACGGGGGCTAACTCCTGTTTGATTAGAAAGTTTACTGATCTTCATTTCCCTGTACGATAAGGAATCGATTTTTTTAGGTTGGAGATATGCTTAACGTACAAAATATCCGAAATGTTGCCGGCACCCCATATAGCTTATCCCACTTTAAGTGATGGTTATGACATAGCGTTTTTTACAATGTTGCGGTAGTAGCCTATGGTAAACAGAGCGAATACAAAATAGATAACCGTGTAACTTGTCATGGCGATGGATGCCGGAAATATGGTGTCCGACCGGATCATAAATGAAGCCGCCTTGATAGCAAAGATCGAATGCAGCATACCAATCGATAGAGGGAGAAGGAACACGATGGCCTGCTTTCGTATAATGCCTTTCATGATCATATCCACGTCAAATCCGAGCTTACGCAATGTCTTAAAGCTTTGCTTTTCCTGCTCAGCTTCGGTCATTTGCTTAAAGTACAAGATGCTGCCGGTTGAGATCAAAAAGACAAGTCCAAGGAAAGCTGCGATGAAAATGAGCAAGCCTGTCAGCTCCAGCACTTTTTTGTACTGCGCATAGTAATCATACTTTAATGGTTCGTCATTGTCATATTTTTCGTATATTGAGGAAGCTATTGCGAGCTCTTCCTTGTCCGGAACTTGATACGTATCAAAGTGAATTTTTTTATAATCAGGCGTACCGGCCATTTGTTCTGCGATTTTGTTCATCGTCGCTTCTGACACTAGCAGCTGACTGCCGGGAGCATTTAAATTCATGATGTTCGTTTCCCTCAATGTCCTCAATGTATACATAACGGCCTGTCCATGCTGCTCCAGCTCTATTTTGGTTGGATATCGCTTCGACTGCTCATCTAATTCCCCGGCAAGTGAGGCCCCAGCATCGTACAATATGGCTTCACCATCTGGCGGCACGTTGAGGTCTGCGCCTGTTTGTTTAAGCTGTTCGGCCGGAAGCCATAACAAACTTTCTTCAACCTTGTAGGATTGGTCATTCGGATCAAGGATGATGCCCATCGTCAGAACCGCATGAACGACGTGGTGATTAACATCGATGCCTTCCTTCTCCAGCTCCATTTTGAACGACAGCGCCTCCTTCGGATCGTTTTCAAACATAAAATCATAAGGGAGGTCGCGACGGGTCTCATGCTCTACGGAGTAGTAGAAGGAGTAAGCCATGGAAATCAGCGTGATGGTCATGGCCGACAACAACGTAATCAAGGCAAGTGAGTTGGCATTTGCTTTCGTATGGTGCATCAGCGGAGCTATCGACAGGCTGTTTGTTAAGCCTAGGTGTCCATCTTTACGTTTGCGGAACCGGTAAAAGCACCATCTGATCGTAACGTGAAACAATAAGTAAGTCCCTGTAACGATAGATCCGAGCATCAATAGTGCGTTGGGGAATAACTCTTTATCGATATGACCCGATAATTTATAGCCGTATCCAATCAGCGCCAGACCGAGCAGGGCAAAAATAGCAGATGCCACCGCTTTAGGCGGCTTAGTGAGATCAGGCCGCTTGTCAGCTTGAAACAGATTCAGAAGGCTGCTGCGATAAATCGTCAGCATCATCTGAATGGAAGTGATGACGATGATGAAAAGATAGACCATCACCGTTTTAAAAGCCGCTGGTACGGAGGAGCTGATGCCGACAATCCCTTCTAAGCCGAGCAGATTCAGCAAAATCAGGACGAACAGCCTTGAAATCAACGCACCAAAAATGATCGCAGCAAGTAGTGCACCTAAGCCAAGCAGTATATTCTCGATTATTAGATATCGGGCTACCCAGCCTTTGGAAAGACCAATCAGCTGATATAGTCCGATTTCTCGACTGCGCCGACGCAGGAAAATGCCGTTGGCTGAGACGGTAAAGATCCCAACGATCACAATCAGCGTGACTCCCGCAATTTGAAAGAAGACAACGCTCGTATTTGTCATATTCTGAACAGACTGATCGTGCTGTAGTGAGGTGAAGACAAAATACAGGCTCAAACTAAAGATCAGCGCAAAGAAGTACAAATAATAATGCTTCACATTTTGCCGCATGCTGCGAAGCGCTAATTCAAAAACCGTCAACATGGTTGCCCCCCTAGCACAGCTTGCACGTCCATAATTTCATTAAAGAACGCATGTCTTGTTTTATCGCCGCGGTAGAGCTCGGAATAAATCTTCCCGTCTTTTAAAAACACAACACGGCTGCAATAGCTGGAGGCTACCGGATCATGCGTCACCATGACAATGGTGACCCCTCGCTGCTGATTCACTTTCTCCATCACGTCCAGTAACGAGGAAGCGGATTTGGAATCCAGTGCACCAGTCGGTTCGTCCGCAAACACGATCGAAGGCTGGTGGATCAGAGCGCGCCCGGCAGCTGTCCGTTGTTTCTGGCCTCCTGATATTTCATGCGGATATTTGTACGACAGTGCTTTAATGTCAAGCACATCAGCGATGGCTGTGAACTCGCTTTCCGCTTTCCGCTTGCTCATTTTGCTAAGGGAGATGGGCAGCAGTATATTTTCCTTCACTGTTAACGTGTCCAGTAGATTGTAATCCTGGAAGATGAATCCCAGCTTGTTGCGCCGGAAGGCAGAAAGTGCGGTATTACTCAGCTTCGAGATATCTTCGTCATCAATTAAAACCGTTCCGTCCGTAGTATGATCAATCGTGGCTAAGACGTTAAGCAATGTCGTCTTGCCTGATCCGGAAGGGCCCATAATGCCAACAAATTCACTGCGGGTGACGCGTAAATCTATTCCTTTTAATACATGCTGTGCATTCCCTTTATTACCATATGTTTTGTGGATATTTCGTGCTTGTAAAATGGTTTCTCCTACATTCAACTGATCCATAACGTACCTCCAAATCATAATTTGATAGCTTTATTATACGGTTGGATTTTCCGCTTGTCGTACGTTTTACATGACAATTTGGCAGGACAACGTGACAATATTGTCACGTTCACTATTCCACACCAAAAAAACAGCCAGGAGCAATCCTGACTGCTTCATAGTTGGATATTACTCGCCCGCCCCTCTCCGGACAGCTTCGAAGGCGTTGGGTTCGACAAAGATCATTCGCATTACCGTTCCTTTCTTTTGACCGGGTTGCGCTTTGAGGGTAATTCCTAATTTATCTGCAACGGTTTTTGCAAGATAGAGCCCGAGTCCGGTCGCTGCGTTTTGAATCCTGCCGTTTTCGCCCGTGAAGCCTTTGTCAAAGATACGCGGCAATTCATGCGGCTGTATTCCCGGTCCTTCATCGATGACATCCAAAAAGACTTGGCCTGTCTCCGTTACATCCGTCACGATCATAAGTACCGTATTCGCAGGATTATATTTCACGGCATTCGTCAACAGTTGCCGAAGGATGAAACGGCACCATTTTTGGTCTGTAATGGCCTTTACATCCGTTCCTTCGATACTGACCGCCAGATTTTTTTCCATACACCACGGCGCCAGCTCCCGTACTTCTTCCGCAGCAAGGCGCTGTATAGAGGCCAATTCAAGAACATAGTCTGATTCGATCGCGGGCAGACGTGTCATATGCAGCTGCCGGTCAACCAACAAATACACCCGCAACCATTCCGCTTCAATTTTACGTATTTCCGGATCACTTGGCTGGGCGTCCAAGATCAGCTTCATGGCGGTGAGAGGAGTCTTCACCTCATGGATCCATGAGGCCGTAAATTCATTCTCGATCAGTTGAGTTTCTTTATAGTCAGAAAGCTTTCGTTTGAACTGAAGGGAGGCCTCCCGTAAGATGTCGTTGGTCATCTGATCTAGGCCGTTCCCAGGTTCAGGAAGTGTCTCCATCCAGTCTAAGGCCATGTCTTCCTGCAGAGCAGCCAACGCGGCGGCATATTTTGTCTCTTTTTTGAAGCGCCATATAAAAAACAGGAGAAAGGACAGAATAAATGAGGCGTTAAAATAAAAAAGAGAAGTAGATGTGACCTGGATGCCTTGATCAAGCAGGATCAGAGCATTGGCTAAGCCGAGCAAGCCGGCAAACAGTAAAATCCAGCTTTTCCTTGCATCAACGTAACGGATAAACATGGCTCGGTTCCCCCCTATCAATACATGTTCATAATCTCTATAAAGTGATGGCCATATAACCCAGCCCTTTTTTTGTCACAATAGCGTCTGCCAAATCGATTGTCTCTAGCTTTTGCCGCAAACGAGTTACATTCGCCGTGAGGGTATTGTCGTTCACGAACTGCTCATCCTCCCACAGCTTTCGTATCAAGTCATGGCGCGAGATAATGACATTGTTGGTTCTCACAAGCGTGATCAGTATAAAAAATTCGTTTTTTGTTAAATCCACTTCTTTCCCAGCTTTTCGAATTATACCTCGATTCAAATCAATCAAGGCGCCATTCCATTCAAGAATATTCGATTGCTCTTCGCCATAAGCATATGTCCTCCGGAGAACGGCTTGAATTTTGGCATAAAGCACATCTGTATGAAACGGCTTCTGGATGAAGTCGTCCGCTCCCATGCTCAGTGCCATGACCATATCCATTGGGTGATCGCGAGAGGAAAGGAAAACAATGGGTACTTTGGATACAGCGCGAATCTCGCGGCACCAATGAAAACCGTCAAATTTCGGGAGTATGACATCCATGATGACGAGCTGAGGCTGTTGTTCAAGAAATGAACGCATCACACCTTCAAAATCATCTGGTCTCGTGACCCGGAACGACCAAGCCTCTAGACCTTTCTTCAATGCAGCAAACAAAGCATCATCATCTTCAACAACAAATATGTTTATCTTCATCGAGCCAGCCTCCTAGTGTTGTAAATTTGACTCTTGTAAATAAAATAATATGAGGTAACAAAGAATTACTCCTCATTATTGTATCACAATTAATGTTTCACCTATGGTAGGGTACGGAAACGATTCGAGGATTGAGGGGCACTATGAAAACAAACCGTTTGGTTAGATCGATCTCTCGATCATCAATAGCACGCGCAACGTGTTTGTGTCTGGCGATATCTATGCAACAGTGATTGTGTTTTCCGTTATTTGCATTAATCGAGTAAAATTTATTTTGACTCCTCCTTCGGTATTTTCGAGGTATTGTTTCGTGACATGACACTCTCTATACACCAAGGAAGGCTTTTTTGTGTAATTCCAAAAAACCTTATTTCGGGTCAAATTTATTTCTACAGGAAGGCTTTTTTATAAAAAACCCTTTGGACAAATCATTTCCAAAGGGTAGATTTTAACAATTTAAATAAGAGGGACTTACAGACGTAATCTAAGCTTTCAACAATTTTGCATTAATAGCTACGATAATCGTACTCAAACTCATTAGAACTGCTCCAACTGCTGGGCTTAACACAATACCAATAGGTGCTAATATACCAGCTGCTAGCGGGATAGCCAATATATTGTACCCTGCAGCCCACCATAAATTCTGAGTCATTTTACGATAGGTTTTCTTCGACAAACTAATTAAGGAGACAACATCCTTTGGGTTACTTTTCACAAGGACTACATCAGCTGTTTCCATTGCTACATCTGTTCCAGCTCCTATGGCAATTCCTAAATCAGCTGTTGCAAGAGCAGGAGCATCATTAATTCCGTCTCCTGTCATTGCCACCCTCCAGCCTTTTTCCTTAATTTTCTTAACTTGATCCGCTTTTTTGTCTGGTAAAACTTCGGCATATACCTCATCAATATTCAATTGTTCGGCAACCCAATTAGCCACTTTTTCGTTATCACCAGTTAGCATAATCGAATGTATATCAATTTCCTTTAGCTTAGCAATGGCTTCTTTTGCGGTTTCTCTTACCATATCTGCTAAAGCAATCATACCAACTAGTGCATCATCTATTAAAACAAATACGACTGTTTTCCCTTTCTCCGACATCTGATTAAACTGTTGCATATCATAGGTAAGATGATTGTCATCGACATAACCAGGACTGACCACATTAATTTTTTGCCCATAAATGGTTCCTTGAATTCCCTTTCCAGTAATTGATTCGAAATTCGTTATTTTTTGTAGACGCATTCCTTTTTCTTTTGCTGAAGTAACGATACCTGTTGCAAGGGGATGCTCTGAATTCTGCTCCAAGCTTGCTGCTAAATTTAGAACTTCCTCCTCTTGATATCCTTCATTTGGAATAATATTGGTTACACCAAATTCTCCTTTTGTCAGCGTACCTGTTTTATCAAAAACAACGGCATTTAAATTTCTCGCACCTTCAAAATTGGCACGATTACGGATAAGTAAGCCTTGTTTTGCAGAAATAGCTGTAGATACTGCTACAACAAGAGGTGCAGCTAAACCAAGTGCATGTGGACAAGTGATGACCATAACCGTCACCATTCGTTCCAGTGATGTATCAAATGGATATCCAAGCCCAAGCCAAACGAATAAGGTAATAAATCCAGCAGCAAGCGCAACATAAAATAACCATTTTGCTGCCCGATTGGTAACATCCTGTGTTCGTGACCTTGAATCTTGTGCCTCTTTGACCAGTGTAATGACTTGTGAAAGGTAAGAAGCTGCACCGGTTTTTTCAACCTGTATCGTAAGTGAACCTTCCTTATTCACCGAACCGCCGATAACTTTATCACCTTTATTCTTTTCCACAGGTACGGATTCTCCTGTAAGCATCGACTCATCTATTGCTGAATTTCCATCTAGGATTGTTCCATCCACTGGGATTTTTTCTCCAGGTTTGACCAAAACACGATCGGCATTCTTTAACTCAGAAATTGGTATGTCTTCCACTTCGTCTTGTTCGTCGAGTTTATGAGCCTCACTAGGCATGAGCTTGACAAGCTCCTCTAGCGCATTGGACGCTCCCATCACGGAACGCATTTCGATCCAATGTCCTAATAGCATAATGTCAATCAATGTGGCTAGCTCCCAGAAAAAATCCTTCCCTTCTAAGCCAAAAACAGTGAGTGAACTATAGGCATAAGCAACAAAAATTGCTAAGCCAATGAGTGTCATCATTCCAGGGTTTCTATCTTTTAATTCACTAATTGCCCCGGTAATAAATGGCCAACCACCATAGAAAAAGATAAAGGTAGCAAGTATGAATAAGATATAGGAATTGTATAGAGGTTGCCAATTTACCCCGAAAAAGCTTTGAATCATCGGAGATAAAATAAGAATTGGAATGGTAACCATTAAGGAAATGTAGAACCTTTTTTTAAAGTCTTTCACCATATGCTCATGATGATGGCTATGGTCATGTCCGTTATGATTTTCATACTCACTATGATGATGTTCTTCATGACTATGATGCTTTGAATGGTCATGATGAGCATGGCTTTCAGAATGGTTTTCTTCATGATTAGAATGTCCTTGAACATGATTCATATGTTTAGAATCATGAATTGCTTCTTTCTTTGTATCTTCCTCTCTTACCAAGCTAATCACTTCCTTTTTTTATCTAATATTCCTTTCTAATTAAACTTCTATCCATTCGAAGCCCTGTATTTTTACTGATAATACAATACCCTTGTAAGGTATCAAACAAACATTTCATATTAAGTAAAAGAGCCGACCCAATAAAAAAAAACGGATCAGCTCTTATATATTTATGCTACGACATCGTAGCCTTGATCTTCTACTGCTTCGCTTAAATCAGTAGCAACCTTAGTCTCATCAAACGGCAACACTCACTTTTTCAGTAAAATTAACCTCTGCACGGACTCCATCCATTTTATTTAGAGCAAGCTGCACAAGTCATTCCTGTAATTCCAAACGTAACATGCCTTTCATCACTCATGTTCTAAGCCCACTTATTTGGAAAATTGTTTCATCACTTCGAGTAATTCATCAATAACTTCGTCTCCGTCTCCAGATTTAACCGCATGGCTAACACAATGCTTAGCATGCCTTTCCGCTACCGTGAATCCTACTTTTTTTAGTGCTGCATTAATCGCACTAATTTGCACGAGTATATCAGGACAATACCGGTCCTCCTCCACCATTTTCTGAATACCACGCACCTGACCTTCTATTCGTTTAAGGCGATTGATAACCTTCTCTTTCTCATCTTTTGTTCTAGGTGTAATGGGATGATCATGAAGAAATTCTCCCATTCGCTTCACTTCCTTTCTTTTCATAAAAATACTATACCATTAATCGTATTTATGTGAATAAAGAAAACTCGGCAACTGCCGAGCATTACATGAACATTATTTGATGCATTAAGTTTATCCATTTATAAAGTTTGTATTCTTTTAGATAATATGGATATAGACACAAATAACCACCCTTGAGCCTGACAAGCAACTAAGGTGTGGTTATAAAAAATACCTATAGTATGTCGCTCCCTTGAAGGGCTATTGCACTACTGTTCGGTGAACCACCACCAAGACGAACTATATTATTATACGACTTTCTATTTATATTATACTGGATAAGAAATTTTAACAAATAACTTATTTTGTTGAAATACCCAATACAAAAAAGTCAGTAAATGAAAATATGTAATCTATTTTCGTTAGACAATCTTAACCATTTACAAAAAAATAACGCATGATCTCTAACTAGAATCATGCGTCCATGGACTTTTACCATGATCAACAGGGAAATAGCTTACATTGATATTATACAAAAAACAAAATCAACCTTTTATCAATAACATCACTATTTTTGATATAAACAAAGATAAAGTGAATTCCATTTTTTATTAGTATGGATCAAATCTGTTTTTTTTTATGTATTCTCCCGGTGTCATTTTAGTATGTCTTTTAAATACTTTAATGAAATAACTTTGGTCGGAAAAATGAAGGGTATTGCAAATTTCTGTAATAGAACGATTAAAATAAAGCATCATATTTTTTGCTTCTTTCACTTTCACCTTTTGGGTGTATTCGGAAATAGACATACCTGTCTCCTTCTTAAATAGATTAGAAAGATACTTCGGATTTAATCCAAGTTTTTCAGCAACCCAACTAACCGATAAATCAGATTCATAGATATGTTTGTAAATATATTCTTGGCATTGTGTAATTTTTCTAGAATATCTTTGTTGATGATGTCTCTTAACCAATTCCGCAAAATCATATAGGATCTTCTCACGAAACCAATCCACTTTGGAAATGGAATTTAACTCTTCTAAGTCCTGAATCATTACATCGCCAAGAGAATACGCATCTTCTGGGTGAAGCCCTCCTCTAATTGCAGCTCTTGTTGCTAGAGTTATAGTAGTAATGGCAATATTTTTTTGGCTTCTTAATTCACTTTTTCTAGATAAGATCCCATACTCAAAATCATCTCTTTTTCTAAACGCTTGGTGATAAGGAATGATCTCCTGCACTTTTCCTTCTTCAATGAATTGATAAATTCGACGTTCTAATAAAGGGTCATGGTGATAATAGCTATTTTCGCGAACATTTGCAATATAACTAGATTGTTTCCATTCTATCTCCGTGTCTTGTTGTTGATGTATGAACTTCAATTCCTCTCGGATATTCAATTCAGTACCTGATGTTAGGTAGTAAGCTATTTGTCCAATTTCTATTAGCTGATTACTAGTTTCTATACTCAAACTCATTAGATATGATTCAAATTCCTCCTTTAAATAGCCTCTATTAATACTGGTCAGTAATTGTACGACACCTTCTTTTGTTGGTAGATTATATACGGTTGGACCTATAATTAACCAATGTCTCTTATTTTGTTGAATAAAAGGAATACTTAGAAAACTTTCGTAATAATTAGTATTCGTTAATTGAATCTCCTTACCTAGTAAACCACAATTGATGACATGCTCCTGAAAAGTGTCGAACAAAGGATTAATGATTTTATCAGAAGAAAAGAAGGTCATATTTGCATCATAATAAATACTAATCGGAACTTTTGTTACCTCTATTAATGAACTAAGTATATTATCCATTCTAAATCCCCCTTATTTGTAAGCGTATACAATTAAAATGAATAAATTCTATATATCTAACCTTTTTTCTATATTTAACCTTATTTGTTCGCTAAAATTTTGACAAGTTAACGATGGCTATCTCGTTAACAGGGATCTAATAAAAAAACAAAGGGGTGAAGCAAATGAAAAAAATTTTAGAAAGGTTGCTCGTTGCATTTATTCTGTTAGTTTTATTAGTAGCATGTGGCGTTAATTCCTCCAGCGAACAGGATATTGAAGAATTAACTATACCTGAAAATCCCGAAGATATTAATGGAGATATTACCGTTTGGGCATGGGCATTAGAAGCAAACTATTTGGAAAAAGACGTTTTACCAGCTTTCAAGAAAATATATCCAAATATCGATGTCACTGTCGAGCACATTGGTGTGGATCAAGTATATCAAAAAGTTAGCGCTGGACTTTCAAGTGGTGGTAGTGGCTTACCTGATGTTGTACAGGTAGAGAATAACCGTATCCAATCATTTACAACTGAATTCCCGGATGCCTTTACTAACTTAAGTGCAATCGGTTACGACAAACACGAAGATAAATTTGCAAAGGCCAAGATTGAAGGTTTAAAAGATAAGAATGGAAATGTGATTGCTGCTCCACGTGATCTAGGGCCAGTTGGTGTCATTTACCGTGTTGATATTTTTGAAGAAGCAGGTGTTGATCCTTCTAAAATTGAAACATGGGATGATTACATCGAAGCAGGAAAAAAAGTTGTTGCACATACTGGAAACTATTTTCTTGGAACAGACGGTGATGGGCTATTACGGATTATGATGCAACAACAAGGGAGTTATTATTTCGATAATGAAGGTAAATTAGATATTACATCAGAGGAAGGCGAAAATGCTGCTCGAATTCTTCAAGAAATGAAAGACAATAATTTAATTACG
Source organism: Gracilibacillus sp. JCM 18860 (assembly GCF_055395245.1). NCBI lineage: Bacteria > Bacillati > Bacillota > Bacilli > Caryophanales > Bacillaceae > Gracilibacillus > Gracilibacillus sp. JCM 18860. The sequence continues at coordinate 2,927,647 of NZ_AP043868.1, read as the reverse complement.
TTTACAAATAATTGGGATGGGCAAGTTGCTGCTATGAAAAATGGAGAAGTCGCTACAAATCCGGGTGCTGTATGGTGGAGCGGTACGATGCTAGAACAAATGCCTGAACTATCTGGTAAATGGGATATGTTTATGTTACCAGCATTTGAAAAAGGTAGTACTAGGGCATCAAATGATGGTGGATCTGCATTAGCAATTCCTTCAGAGTCTGATAATAAAGTGGCAGCTTATGTCTTTACAGAGTTCGCGACAACTGACATAGATTCTCAGATTAAAGCACTCACTAATAGAGGTTTATTTCCTGCATTAACTGCAGCATATGAAGAACCTATTTTCTCTGAAAATCAAGAATATTTTAACAATGAACCATTTTTTCAAAAATTTGCCGACACAGTCGAAAACATACCAGCAGTAAATCATGATGGTGCAGAACTTGAAGTGCGTTCTGTAATGGGAAGCGAAATCGAAGCATTTCTATTAGAAGATAAAAAAGCAATGGATATGCTCCAAGACGGGGAGGAACAAGCTATACAACAAACAGGCAAAGAAACAACAGAATAAAGACCATATATCCTGAGGTTAGGCTGGTTGAAGTTTTAAACTTACCAGCCTACTTCACCACAAGGAGGGGACATTCATGGAAAATGTATCAAAAAAGGAGCAATCCACACTTTTCAAAAATGGCTTGATTACACCAAAAACTGCACCATACTTTTTTATACTACCAGCATTATTATTGTTTTTAGCTTTTACGGTATATCCAATTATTGCATCGTTCTTACTTAGTTTCCAAACACGAACAGGTGGTGTCTATACTTTTTCTGGTCTTGATAACTATATTCGGTTATTTAGTGATCCTATTTTTTACAAAGCATTAGGTAATACATTTATTCTATTAATTATCCAAGTACCTATTATGTTATTCCTCGCATTACTATTAGCAGTTTTTTTAAACTCGAAGTTATTAAATATACGTGGATTTTATAGAGTTTCCTATTTTACACCAGCTGTGACATCGTTAGTTGCTGCCTCCATTATTTTTATTCTGCTATTAAATTCAGACTATGGCCTAGTCAATTACATCTTGTCTTCTATTGGTATAGAAAAAATAAATTGGTTAACAAATGGCTTTTGGGCAAAGGTATCCTTAATTATCGTAACCACCTGGAGATGGACGGGATATAACATGGTTATTCTATTAGCAGGACTTCAGAACATTCCGAATGATCTTTATGAAGCAGCTAGTATGGATGGTGCATCACCAATTCGACAATTTTTTCATATTACCATCCCACAATTAAAACCTGTGTTATTATTTTGTTTTGTATTATCTACAATAGGAACATTTCAATTATTTGATGAACCTTATAACTTAACGAATGGTGGTCCTAATAATGCAACTTTAACCATTACGTATTATTTATATAATCAAGGTTTTAATTTCTTTGACTTCGGATATGCTTCTGCCATTGCATATGTAATCGTAGTATTTATCGCTATCCTTTCTTGGCTACAATTTAAGGTGGTGAAAGATGACTAATGAAAAACTTCTATATTAAAAAATCACTTCTACATTTTGTTTTAATTATCGGTGTTATTGTCTCATTAGGGCCATTTTATTGGATGATTGTTGGAGCAACAAACCCTTCAGGAGACGTGTTAAGTTTCCCACCCAAAATTATTCCAGGTAACTATTTCATGGAAAACTTAACTAATTTAAGTGAATCTATTCCCATCATGAAAGCACTAATCAATTCAGCCATAATAGCTATCGTTTTTGTATTAGCTAGTCTATTAGTTTGTTCAATGGCTGGTTATGCATTTGCAAAATTTAAGTTTAAAGGTAGTAATCTTATCTTTTCTAGCTTTTTGTTAGCGATGATGATACCTTATCAAGCAACCATTATTCCGTTATTCCAAATCTTTGGTGCACTTGAGTGGCTCAACACCTATCATGCTGTTATCCTGCCACAAATTTGTTATCCATTTGCTATATTCTTAATTCGTCAAAATATGAAAGGAATTCCAGATTCAATGATAGAAGCTGCCAGAATAGATGGTGCTGGTGAAATTAGCATCTTTTTCAAATTAGCATTACCAACAATGAAACCAGCTCTAGCAGCTGTAGGAATTTTCTTATTTACTCATCAATGGAACAATTTTATGTGGCCATTAATTATCATGACATCCAGTGATATGTATACATTACCAGTTGCATTATCCACATTAGCTGGATTAAATTCAGTAGATTATGGACAGCTAATGCTCGGAACTGCTATATCGGTTCTTCCGATCATGATAGTTTTCTTGATTTTACAAAAACATTTTATATCAGGAATTTTAGGAGGTTCTGTCAAAGAATAAAAGATTATGAAGGAGCATAAAGAATGAAAGATTTCCTAAACGAATCAACCATACAACTAGGTGTTTGTTATTATCCCGAACATTGGCCAGAAGAAATGTGGGAAGAAGATTTTCGTAGAATAAAAGATATGGGGTTCTTATATGTCAGAATGGCTGAATTTGCCTGGTCTATCTTTGAACCAATAGAAGGGACTTTTGAATTCGATTTATTTGACCGTGCTATTCAACTAGCAAAAAAGTATGATCTAAAAGTAATTATAGGAACACCTACCGCTACACCACCAGCATGGTTAACAGATAAATACCCTGAGGTTTTAAATGTCTCAAGAGAAGGGGTGCGCTATAACCACGGTTCTAGAAGGCACTATAATTATAATTCAGAAATTTATCGAACGTTTTCTAAAAGAATTGTTTTAGAAATGGTAGAACACTATAAGAGTAATTCAACAGTGGTTGGTTGGCAAATTGATAACGAAATCAATTGTGAAATGAATGTATTCTATTCAAACGCAGATCATGATAGCTTTCGTCAATGGGTCAAGAATAAATATCAAACATTAGAAGGACTGAATGATGCATGGGGTACTGTCTTTTGGAATCAAACCTATACGGATTGGAAACAAATTTATTTAACACGACCGACTGTTACTCATTCTTACAATCCTCACCAACTTTTAGATGAAAAGCGTTTTATCTCAGATAGCGCCATTAGCTTTGTACAAATGCAAGCAAACATTATTCGTTCTATCACAGATAAGCAGTGGGTGACCACGAATGGAATGTTCGGTCACTTGGATAATCACCGTATGACAAAAGAAGTATTAGATTTCTATGCCTATGATTCTTATCCAAACTTTAACAAGGTTATAGAGGATAAATCAATGATGCCTTTACATGACAGAAAATGGAGCATGAATTTAAGCACTGTTCGTAGTTTTGGGGGAAACTTTGCGATATTTGAACAACAAGCTGGTCCAGGGGGATGGGTAAACCGACTTGAACAACCTACACCTCGTCCAGGCCAACTGCGATTATGGACATATCAGTCGATTGCCCACGGTGCTGATTTAGTTCTTTATTTTCGATGGCGTACAGCTACCAAAGGTTCTGAAATCTACTGGCATGGCATTAATGACTATCATAATTTACCAAACCGAAGAATCACAGAACTGAAACAAACAAGTGAAGAAATTCATAAGATCGGCAATACTATCTTCCATTCAGAATACATTTCAGATGCCGCTATTTTGACCGATTACCCGAATGAATGGGATGGTGAAGAAGATAATTGGTATGGGCATTTTATTAAGGAGAGTAAAGAAGCATGGTTTAAAGCCTTTCAATATCATCATATCCCTGTCGACTTTGTCAATATCACACAAGAAATGTCCCTAGAGACGTTAGCTAAATATAGAATTCTAGTTTACCCCCACCCAGCCATTTTAACAGAGACTACAGCCCATCTATTAACACGTTATGTAGAACAAGGCGGGACCATTATTTTCGGTGCAAGAACGGGATACAAAGATTTAACAGGACAGACCTATATGAAAGCTTTCCCAGGATATATAAAGGATTTAGTAGGTGTTACAGTGGAGGAGTATACGTTATTAAATGGATGGCAGGAAAATCCAGATGTTAACCTATTAAACAAGCAATTTAAAACTACTGGTTTTAACGAAGTGCTACAGCCTGAAGTGGAGAATGTTGAAGTAATGGGAACATATCTGAATGCTCACTATGAAGGTAAACCTGCGTTGACAAAAAGAAGCGTCTCGACAGGAACTGCATACTACTACGGAAGTGTCTTTAACTACCAAACAGCATCGATCCTATTAGAAGATATGGAAGCAACCAACTATCAACATCTATTTATACTGACACCAGATATAGAGCTAGCTGTCCGGAAAAAGGATGGTGTGAGCATCTATCTTTTGCTTAATTATTCCTACCAATCACAGCATATTCAATTAAAAGCAGAAATGGAAAATCTATTAGATAACCAAACTTGTTCAGGGAGTATCACTTTGACGGGTTATGATGTATTAGTCTTAAAAGAAAAGTAATAGAAAAAAGATTTCTTGGAGGTGGACATCTATTTCTTAAAAAAGATGTCCACCAATAGCCTAATCCTTCTTATCCCTTATATCTCTTGGAATAAATAAATTCAGTGACCGGAACCGTAATAAATGTCAGACATACAACTAACAATAAAGGATAATTATCCACATTATTAAGATTACCTGTACCTTCTGAAACAAATAGTATGATGCCTGACAATACCATTAATACATAGTAACCAATTTTGGCGCTTTGTGTTTGAATATGTCTATCTAATTCATCCTTTTCACCGCCGCCTTCGTGTTGCCCCCAAGTAATCCAGTTAAAAAAGTAAGTTAATGCAAGAAAGCTAAAGAAGATAGAACCTCCATCAACCGTTCCAAATTTAAACCATTTGTATAAGGAATACCCTGCAACTAATATGAAGACCATAAACGCGATAATTGCGATAATTTTTTTAGTCTTATCCATTTCTCTTTCCCCCGTTCTAAGGTATAAATAATTGTTCCATGGGAACCGCTAAAGTTTTTGCAATATCAAAGGCTAACTGTAGACTAGGGTCATACTTATTGTTTTCAATCGCATTGATGGTTTGTCTACTTACATGGCATAATTCTGCTAATTGCCCTTGAGAAAACCCGCTTTTTTCTCGATATTCTTTTATTTTATTTTCCATTCTGAACCACCTTTTAATCTGATAAGGTGTAAAATACTTTTGACACCTTGATTATAAAATAAGACAGACATGGTGTCAAATATATTTGACATATTGTCTGTCCAGATTTAAAAGTTACTTCATGTAGTTTTCCACTAATTCGAAGCATCTCTCTTGTGTAAGATTGTTCTCAACCCTTACATATTCATATTGTTCCATTGTACCACCTTTATATTGTAGAGATGCCTCTTTTGCTGTATTATCCCGGTAATCTAACCATTCACGCTGTTCTATTCTTAGTTGTTCCATTTCTTCTGTCGGTAAAGTTTCTTCTAAAACTCCATAAATTTCATTTAACATGCCATCCAAAATATCGAAAGCATCACCTTCTATTTTTTTTAAAGCAAATGTTGTCTCATCCATAGGATTTTCTCGCATTTCTTCCACTTTCTTTTTCGTCTCATTTAATTTGTTGAGATATTCTTCCTTTAAGTCCACAGATTCTTCTTCGTTCGATGTATGTACATTCTCGCTTTGACCGTTATCCTCAACGATTTTTACGTTCGAATTATCCATATTGGAGTCATTCTCTTTAGAATCTGACTGGTCCGATTTTTCACTTGGATTTGTTGAGGTAGGTTGATCTTCTGTCTGTTTAACAGTTGACTCGTTCGTCGTGCTGCTACAAGCTGCTAGCAATAGTAATACTGCCGCTAATATTCCTAATAAAAAGTGACGTTTCATAAAATACTACCTTTCTTAAAAATTTTGTCTAATAGCCAATTAACACATCTTTTTTAATGTTTCGTTTGGAAATTTCATTATCTCGTAAATAAGTAGATGTATCCTCTACCATTGACTTCGGACCTGCAATATAGTATTTAGCATTATTCTTATAAGTACTGATGCTTTTGTCCAATGCTTGCTGTAAGTGATTCGATGAATCGAGATAAGTTAAGCCGATAGAGGTATTACTCGCTATTCTATCAAGCTCATCTTTAAAAATATAAGTTTTGTTACTGTCCAAATAGAGTAGATGCACAGGTATTTCTTTTTTCTCAGCCTCTAGTTGCTTTACGATGGAACGAAAAGGGGTAATTCCAATTCCACCCGCTATTAGTACTGTAGGGTGTTCCTCTCTTAAATAAAATGCCCCGACAGGTCCAGCCATCGTTATCTTCGTTCCTTTTGTTAATTCTAGCATTGCTTTCTTAAATTCACTAGGTTGATCACTGATTTTGGTCGTAATTTGAATCGTATTTTCCTGAGGTACAGATGCTACACTAAATGGTCGCGTATTGTTTTTTATTTTCTTGTGGGTAATTGTAAACAAGCCATATTGTCCTGCATTCCAGGTTATATCCTTTTCTTTTTCGAACAGAAAGGTATAGTAGTCTTCTGATTCTTTGTAGCTTTTTAGAAATGATAATTCTTTCTTATTGAACATGGAAAGCATATCTTTTACAAAACTCATTTCCATAGCTCCTTTCTAATTATTTTCTCCAAAAAGTAGGACAATTAGCCTTGTCCCAAATATTAAAGTCTATCATTTTCTCAAGTAATGAATAGTTAACAGGTTTATTCCACGGGAGACGAATTAATTCCTTTGTGTAATCATAGCCAGCCTTCTTAATATCCTCCTCTACATGAGAAATGGTAACACCTTCAGGGGCAACCGCTAGATGTTTTTTCGATACACTAAAACCAATAATAAAGGTACCATGATCTGTAAACATCGGTTGATTCCATTTCAATTCTGTTTCTAAACGTGGATATTTATTACTTACCCAATGCAACACTTCTTCTGTTCTTTCACGCAGGGATGGATCATCTATCCCTGCTACAAATGCCTCAAATATCGCCATGTCTTCCTACCTCCTTATCTTTACGCTTCACCTAACACTTTCTTAAGATTTTCCACCTTATACATCCAGCCATACTTCGCACCATTAAATGCTTGTCCCTCTTGATCAAATCCGGTATGTTCCAGATGCAAGTAAGTTGTCTCACCTTCTTGCTTTAAGGTCCACGTAACAATGGTGTCAATCGGTCCGCCAATCCATGTATAAGATAATTTATGAGGCTTATCTACCACCAACACTTCGCTATCTACAATTAAATCTATCTCTTCATTCCGAAACTGACATTTGTGCCCCACAATCGGTTGAAAATTATTTTCCATGACCCATTGTGCAAGAGTAGCTGAATCGGTTAAAGCCTCCCATACTTTATCGATGGAGCTCCTAAACTGAAAATCTAATGATAGATCTGCCATGATTTAATCCTCCAATATATTTTTTAATAAGGACACTCGCTCATTCCAAAACTGTTCATAATAAGAAAGCCAGTCTTTGACCTCCTGTAAAGGTGCTGGATTTAGTCTATATCTAGTTTCTCTACCTGATTTTCGATTGGTTACGAGGTCAGCCTCTTTCAGGATAGTCAAATGCTTCGAAACCGCCGTCCGCCCCATTTGGAACTGGTCTGTTAATTCATGTAAAGGTAGCTCATCTGCTTCTGCCAATAAACGGATCAATTGACGTCTTGTTGGATCTGCAATGGCAACAAAAACATCCCGTTTTTCGCAAACTTTCTTCATCATTCTATCCTCCAAATTCGATACCAATTAGTGTCCTTATTATACGACACCAATTAGTGCCGCGTCAACGAAAAAAATTGAAGCTCAGGAAGAGCTTCATTTATAAGCAAAATTATTTCAAGTGATGCTATATTATTTTCCATTTACATCTACCAAATAAAAGGGATTAACTTCTTTGTGCTCTTCTTATATTCTATGAATTGGTCTCCATATTTGTCTTGTAGATATTTATCATGATTTGGTATGTAGCTAGTAACAAATAATAAAAGTAAACCGAGGGGAATAAATAAACTAAAAAAATTATTCGTTAAGATAGCTAAGCCCAATACCCAAAGACAATCTCCGAAATAATTAATATGAATGGCGTAATGGAATAGTCCACCAGTATATAATTTCCCTTTGTTTTCTGGATTATCTTTAAAAGTCTTTCTCAACAACTCTGATCCAGTGTTGATAAAACTACCTAGTAAAAATATTATCCAGCCAACCATAAAAAGTGTCATACTAGCATCGTTATCATTAGCGATAGCTAGTAGAGGAAAACCCAGGTAGTATAAAGCAAAAGCTAAACTATTTCCGATAGCCTCCATCCACCCAATTCCTCTAGGTAACCAAAGGAACATCATGGCATTTAACCTCAGAGACGTTATAAATAGAGCCGTGAACAACCCTATCGAAAGGAAGTTTTCTTCATTCAAACTAAACAGTACATAATAGGCAATAATCAAATATACAATCTGTGCAATCAAAATAAAGCTCTTTTGTTTGGTTGATTGTTTTTGAATTCCGTACATAACGCTGGCTCCTTTTTAATGGATTGTAAGGTAGGTCTAGTTAAAGGATTTCACTTCACAAATCAAGAAGACTTCGGTTTTCTCTCCAAGATAGCTATAAAATTATCTTTATAATAGTACAACAAATAACCATGACATAGGACAAGTACTATCGCTAATGCTAGCAATGATGGATCAAGGAACAAATGGAGCAGAAAAATATTGGCAGTAATAGGTGATAATATGGTTAAGACTAAGGGGATAAATTGATGAATTAGAAGTAGAACACCACAAATAACTTCTAACGATTTTTCTATGATTAATAGATATTCAAATTCGAATAATGCCATTGCATCGGGGCTCGTTGCGATAAATGGGTCAAGCCCAAGAATAACAAAATAACCGTTAACACCAGCAACTAAAAACATCACTCCTAAAAATATTCTGCAAATTTGCATCCATAATTTTGTCAAAATAGTTACCCCCTTTCTTTTTTGGCTACTTGAGTGAAAAGCCACATTATTTTCACGCCTTAAGTGTTTTAAAGATATGCATAGGCTCTTTGCTGTAGAAACGATTTGTAGATGAAATAAAATCACATCTGATCTCTTATGTTTTATCATCCTAAACTATGGGAGATTCGTCAATGGATTTCACCCACAAAGGTTTTGGTTATGTTTTGAAAAATGAAGGGCATACCTTCCCTAAGATATGCCCTCCGTTTATTCGTTATTCTGAGATGTGATAATCGTGTTAAATTTCCTAACCTTTGTTCTTCCTTATTTCCTTCTGAATCTTGCGAAGTGCTTTTTTCGAACCCCTCTCTAAATCATGCTGCATTTTTCGTGTGTTATGATCTACAAATAATGTTTCTAAATCGTATCCTTCTGGATATAGTTCCTGCGCCTGTATATCTAAGGAGAGACGTTTCACATTTACCTCCATAAACGCTTCGTTATAGAACACAATAAGGTTACCATAATTGTTTATCCCTTTATAAACAATGGCAATGTCATCATGGTCTAATAGCTTCACACGATCGCCTTTCTTATATTCATACCTGTTTTGGGTTTCCTCTTTAACGATCTTTGGCTTTCTTTTTTTGGCTTCATTCATTATTTCTAAACGATACGCTTTATTGTTCATATATTCCTTTGCTCTTTTTAGTACGTTTTCCTTTATATTCATTTTTTCAGAGATCCATAGAGCATTACTTTCACCGGATTTCCCTATGATTAATTTATACTTTGGTTCTAATGTTTCGCTATTAAATTGCATTGCTGCATTCATAAAGTCGTTATGCATTTCAGAAAAGCGTTTAATTTCACCATAGTGTGTTGTTGCAACTGTCATACACCCCATATGATAAAATTCTTCTAAAATGGAAATCGCTAGAGCAGAGCCTTCATTCGGTTCCGTTCCACTACCTATCTCATCAAATAGTAAAAGTGTATGGTTGTTGGATACTCTCATTATTTCAGATAGGTTTTTCATGTGAGAGGAAAAGGTACTTAAGGCGTTTTCGATACTTTGATTATCTCCAATATCTACGAAGATGTTTTCAAAAACAGATATTACCGTAGCTCTATCCGCATTAATGTGAAAGCCTGACATTGTTGCTAAAGTTAATAATCCAATTGTTTTGAGAACAATCGTTTTTCCACCAGCATTTGGCCCTGTAATAATTAAGCTACGATAATTTCTTCCGATTTCAAAATCAAGTGGGACAACTTCTCCTGATAAAAGTGGATGTTTGCCCTTTACTAATTTTATATGTCCATAATCATTCAATTTGGGCTCTATCCCATCAATGTGCTTGCTGAATTTCGCTTTTGCAAACACCATATCATATTGGCTAATTAGATCAAGATTAATCTTAATGTCATCCATGTTCTCTAAGATCATGCCTGATAATGTAGCTAAAATTTGATATTCTTCAATGGCTTCTTCTGCCTTTAAACTTGCGAGTTCTTCGTTTAATTTTGTAACAGTATTCAGTTCGATAAACACCGTCGATCCTTTTGAAGATGCTTCAATAACGGTTCCTGCAACTTGGTTCTTATAGGAAGCCTTAATTGGGATCGTGTATCTATCGTTCTTCTTACTAATGAAGAATTCTTGAATATACTTCTTATTCGCATTGCTATTTATAAATTTATTTAGGCGCTCTTTCACTCTCTCTTCTACTGCTTCGATGTTTCTTCGGATCTGTCTTAATGTTTTGCTTGCAGCGGAATCGACACTATTTCCTTTGATCGAAAAATCAATCTCTTCTTCCATTTTTTCAAATTCAGACATAGAATTCGCATAAGATGCTAGTACTGGTGCAAAAAACTCTTTATCAAGCATAAACCTTTTTATTTTCCTACATCCTCTTAAAAAATCCGACACCCTGACCAATTCACTAGGATCTAGAATGATGCCTTTTTCTAAGTTTTGAAGTAGGCTTTCAATGTTAGAAACACCTAGAAATGGAACATGCCCTACGACATCTAATATGGATCGCGCCTCTGTCGTTTCATTCAAACGATTCTTCACTACCTTCATACTTGAGCTTGGTTTCAAATTATCTATCATTTTTTTCCCTAAACCACTTACACAATAAGATTTTACTATTTCTTTTAACTCGTTATATTGTAGTTTCTCAAATGTCATCTTATTCATTTTTCATACTCCTCACTATGATGATCATAATGAAGGTACCTACCGAATAGATCCCAATGAAGTGTTATTGGCCATTGAGTAAGCACAAAAAAAGCTGCGGGATACCGCAGCTTTCTTCACATTTACAAGGCTTGTGTAAATTGAAATAAGCTATCTAAAGAGTATAGCTATTTCCTCCACTTACACGCTTTATAATGTACTGTAGGTATCTTCATAGGTTTTGAAATAAATACATGGGAAAACAAGGTGACATCCTAAAAAAATCCCCTTTTTTCATCCATATTTATTTCGTTTAAAATTTATCCTATTTAGAACCTACCGCACTCACAAAAAGCACCCTTTTTTTAATTTATAGTTTCATTCATTGAAATCTAATTCTTATCGATAATTATACTATCCTGACATAACAAAGTAAAGTTGATTTATCCTATGCATTGTACAAAATTAGTATCGTTTGCCTCAACATGCTATTTTTCTTTTTCATTATCATCTAGACCGCTATTTCAAAAAATTATACGTTATTTCTTGTATATGTGTCGGAAGCTTTCCTCCACTCTTCGTCGTAACTGTTAAAGAGTACGCTGTGTCAACCACGTAGGTTGCACTCTTGACTGAATCCATCGGTTGATTTCTTGCTATATCAACAAACTGTACCAAGCTATTGTGTTGAATACTCGCTTCAAACGAAGAAAGAGGAAAAGATAACCCTCTACCATTCGCACTATACAAAGCTCTCTTTGACCGTCCAAATTTGATAAAATCTATCTAATCGAAACAACTATCGCACCCGATTGCGTAATACGAAAAATATTCAAAAAATGACTTATTAGTAATCTATTAAGAAGCCATTCAAGAAAAAACAATGTTTAGAGTAAAATACCCTTCGTTAATATTACTGCGTTTCCTCCAACCATAACCCTTAGATCATTTTTATTAATTAACTTAGTCATGATATGAGAAGGTCTGCCCATACTATACCCTTGAAGGAAAGAGTAATTTTGATTAAAATTACTTAATACTTTGTTCTTAAATAGATAATATGTTAAAGCCCCATTTGAAGTACCTGTTGCTGCTTCCTCCTCAATACCATAGAGTGGACAAAAGTTTCTGCATAATGCTATCCCCTCCTCAGTATCAAGCGTAAATGCATGAACTCCTGCTACGTCGTGAATTTTTGTGTATTCTACCAGTGATTTAAAATTGGTTTTAAGAGCATTCACAGCATCCTTTGAATTTAGTGGAAGCATTATATCCCAAAGTCCAGTGCTTGCAGCTTGAGGAACTAGTTTAAAACTTATATCGCCTATTTGATTTTTGTTAATTTTAAATATGTCAGACAAATCATCATAATCGTTAAAAACTTTTCCAAGTTTTGGTTCAGCTTGCTCCATCATTATAAAGGAATGATTTACATCAACCGGAAGTGTACCTGCAAGTGTTTGCATAAAATATGTATTGTTATCTTCAATAAAATTGCAGTCCAATAATGCTTTGAAGGATGCAATGGAAGCATGTCCACAAAGGTTCACCTGTGAAGTCGGTGTGAAAAATTTAATTTCAAAATTTTTATTGTCTATTTTTTTAATAAATGCTGTTTCTGAAAACCTAACTTCTGCAGCAAATTTTTGCATGAACTCTTCGTCTAAATTTTCATGGATTACTACGCCTGCTGGATTCCCGCCAAATCTTGTTTCTGTAAACGCATCAATTACATAATATAACAATTCTTTTTCTCCCTAATGTTAAGTTCAGTTTTTTTCTATAACTTGTTCAGTTTTTACTCGAATTAGTTTCCTTAAGTAAATGCGTGTAATCTAATCATTTAATCCTTTGCCATCTAAAATTTTTTGCGTATATTTTTCCACTCTTGACTGTCTAGTTTTAGATTGTTTCGCATTAGAAAAATGAAGAAGATAAGCTCTTTGGCGCCCCGGGGTCAGTGACTTGAAGGCAGGCTTCAAGTCAGGCATTTCATCGAATTTCGTTTGCAATTCATCAGGAATCGTGTATTCGGAGGTCTTTTTTAACTCGACTTCCAAACCCGCCTTCTCTACTTCCATGGCGTTATGAATGTAGGCTTTTAAAATGTCTTCCATATCGATTATTTCTTGAACATTGGTAAATCGAATCTGACGTGCCGACTGCGAATTCTTGGTTTGCTGAATAAGTATATGATTAGGATCTTTTAGCAGGACACCCTTTTGAAACATTAAGGCACAGTATTCTTTAAAGCCATGAATAATAACCACATTTTTCCCATCATATGTGTAACACGGATGCATCCATTTAAAATCTTCTGTCAACCCACAATCGAGTACGATTTGTCTTAACTTCTCAAATTCACTCTTCCACTTTTTCTCTTTTCTTAAAAAACCATCCACTCTGCGACTCCCTACATTGTCTGCCATTTAAGAACCCCTCTCTATAAAGTTTTGAAATTAGTTAACTTTAATTTACAACATTTAGGCTTACAGGGCAATCCGCTCGATTTTATTGACAGTATGTAGACAATAATGTTAGAAAAACTCGCATTCGCTCGTCCTTTGGCGAATGCCTAGTTTTGCTTATACTTGGTACCTTAAAATTCCAGCTACGTCGAAAAGCTACTGTGTAGAAATTTTATACTTTCCTAACGTAAAAAAAAGGAGTGAACAGTTCACTCCTTCCACATCATCTATTATACAGAGGTTGCACCTTGTCCACCATCAATTCGATAGTATGCCCCAGAAATAAAAGAAGCTTTGTCAGAAGCTAAAAACACCATTAAATCGGCTATTTCTTCCGGTGTAGAATATCGTTTCATAGGAACACTATTTTCAAAACTATTACGGGCATCCTCTTCATTTCCTGGCATGGCATTTGATTCAATGGATCTCATCATTTGAGTATCTACACCAGATGGAGCCACTGCGTTTACCCGAATACCAAAATCCGCTAATTCCAAAGCTGCTGTTTTGTTTAGACCAATCACGGCATGCTTGGAAGCAACATAAATCCCCATCCCAGGTGCACCTAATAATCCACCATTGGATGCAGTGTTGACAATCGCACCACTTTTTTGTTCTTTCATAATCGGTGCTACGTGTTTCAATCCTAAAAATGCACCAAGTACATTCACACCAAATACAGCTTGATAATTATCGACTGTCTGTTCATCAAGTGTTGCAAATGCTCCATTAATACCTGCATTATTAATAAAAACATCTATTGTTCCAAAGGCCTTTTTCGTTTCATCGACATAATTTTTAACTTGTTCTTCGTCTGATACATCTGCAGCTACTAATAACTTGTCTTTGGTATTAATGTCTTTTGTTTTTTCTTCTAAAGCCTCCTTTGAAATATCTACGAGAGATAATTTTGCTCCTTCTTCCGCAAATACTTTCGCTACTGCAAGACCAATTCCACCAGCAGCACCTGTAATTAATACTACTTTGTCTTCAAAACTCATTTATATCACCTCTGGATCATAGTTTATACTAAATGATGACATCGTATTCTTCCGCTATTTTATCTCCTGAGATGTATGGAAAGCATTCTATATGGCAACATTTTCAAATAAGGAAACCGACTATCACAATTGGAAATGAGCCATTTCATAAAAGCTAAGTCTCTCTCCACTCTGCTAATTTCTCCCCTATTTTCACTACTTCCCCAACAATAATAATCGCTGGATTGCGGATCTTGTGTTTTTCAACTAATGCGACAATAGTAAGCAAATTACCTATCATAACTTTTTGGCTTTCCGTTGTACCTTCTTGAATGATAGCTACGGGTGTTTCTAACGCTTTACCCCCTTCTATTAAATTATCAACAATAAAAGGTAAATTGCTTACTCCCATATAAATGGCGAGCGTATCAACTGCTGTAGCTAATTGTTTCCATTTTATTTCCTCATTGTTTGAATGACCTGTAATCATAGCAAGTGACCTACCTATTTCTCGATGTGTGACGGGAATACCAGCATATGCCGGTGTAGCAATCCCTGAAGTAATGCCTGGCACCACTTCATAAGCAATCCCATTCTCAGCTAAAATCAATGCTTCTTCTGCTCCTCGCCCATATACAAACGGATCTCCACCTTTTAACCGAACCACCATTTTGTTCTCTTTTCCGTATTGAACTAACAATTGATTGATTGTCTCTTGTTTCATGAGGTGTAAGGAAGGAAACTTGCCACAAAAAATAAGTTCTCCCTCCGGTTTTGCTTCCTGGAGAAGCTGTTTGTTCACTAGTCGATCATATAAAATAACATCTGCTGCTTGAATTGCTTTTAAGCCTTTGACCGTGATTAAGTCTGGGTCTCCTGGACCTGCACCGATTAAGAATACTTTTCCCACGACCTCGCTCCTTCCTCTCCTTAAAGCGAAGAGGAGCTGAAGCTCCCCCTCTTTATGAAATAGGTACTTCAATATATACCTGTTGATCTTTTATAAGTGTTTGAAAAGTCTGAACGCATCCTTTATCAGGTGCTTGCACTTGACCATCAGAAACATTTATTTTCCAATCGTGTAATGGGCAGAAAACGAATTCGCTTGATACTATACCTTCCGACAGGACACCTCCGCGATGAGGACATTTATTTTCAATCGCTTTTATTTGCCCATTGGACAAGTGAAAAACAGCTAAATCTCTATTCTCAATCTTCACTGCTTTTCCAAGGCTGACAGGGAAATCTTCTATCTTTCCAATCCAAATTTTTTTAACTATTCGCTCCATCGTTCGACCACCCTTTCTTATTTCATTGTGATGTTCTGGTATAAATCTTTTAATGTTTTCTGATTCTCAATTGCTTCATTCCATGGCTCTTTGTATACAGATAATGCTTGATCCATTCGTTGATTTAATTCATGACGTAATGCTTCATTCATTACTACTTTCTGAACTTGTTCAATACCAACTCGCTCAACAAACTTGGATGTTCTTTCCAAATAATTTGCATTTTCACGGTAATATTGCAGAAATGCTGCTGTGTATGAAAGCACTTCTTCTTCTGTTTTTACCCTCACTAACAGATCTGCCTGTCTTAGATCGGTACCTCCATTACCACCTACATATATTTCCCAAACGCCATCTAACCCAACAACACCAACATCCTTCACACTTCCCTCCGAACAATTACGTGGACAAGCGGATACACCCATCTTTACTTTATGTGGGGTGTTTAATCCTTCAAACTTTTTCTCTAATTGAATCCCCATACCAACAGAGTCCTGTGTACCGAAGCGGCAAAACTGTGCACCAACACATGTCTTTACCGTACGCACAGATTTACCATAGGCATATCCTGATGGCATCCCTAATTCCTTCCAAACATTAGGTAGATCCTCTTTTTTAATTCCTAATAAATCAATCCGCTGTCCACCTGTCATTTTAATCATACCAACATTATATTTCTCTGCGACATCGGCTATTTTCCGTAAATCCTTAGCGTTTGTCACACCACCATACATTCTTGGAACAACAGAATAGGTTCCATCCTTTTGAATATTGGCATGAAGACGTTCATTGACAAATCGCGACTCTCGTTCATCCTTATAATCTACTGGATGGATCATCCCTAAATAATAATTTAGTGCTGGTCTACATTTTGAACAGCCTTCCTCCGTTTTCCAATCTAGAACATTCATTACTTCTTTCGTAAGTGTTAAACCTTTTTGGCGGATTTCAGCAACAACTTCCTCGTGTGATAAATCGGTACAGCCACAAATCGTTTCTTTGCTATTGTCACTATAATCATCACCTAAGGTTAATTCTAATAAATCTGTTACCATTCCTTTGCATTGACCACAGGAACGTGCGGCATTGGTAGAATTCTTTACTTCTTCAAGTGATGTCAAACCATCTTCCTTAATTGCTTTAACTATGGCACCTTTAGACACCCCATTACAACCACAAATGATTTCATCATCACTCATGGTTGCCACAATGCTTTCTTCCTCATCAGTATTTTGCCAACTTGCTAAGTAGTCCTCCACACTTGCTTGTTTCTTGATGTAACTGAATAGTTTCGTTCCTTCTTTTGTATCTCCATATAAAACAGCACCAATTAGCCTCCCATTATGAATGACGATTTTTTTATACGTTTTCTGCCATTCATCAAATACCTTCATCACTTTTGTTTCCGGTGTTTCTTTAATGACACCAGCTGAAAACACATCCACTCCAGACACTTTTAACTGGGTAGAAACGATAGATCCTTTATAGCCTTGGTGATTCATTCCACAAATTTGCTTTGCCAAGATTTGACCTTGTTCATATAAAGGAGCAACAAGCCCATACGTCCTTTCATTATGCTCCACACACTCTCCTACAGCATAAATATTGGCTGAGCTTGTTTCCATATAATCATTAACCACTATTCCTCGATTAACTACTAGTCCTGCTTCTTGAGCAAGTGTTACATTTGGTCTAATACCCACTGCCATAACTACTAGATCTGTCGCTATTGTATTGCCATTCTTAAATTTTACATCTGTTACACGCCCGTTTCCTAACACTTCCACTGTTTGTGTATTTAAATGAAATTGCATCCCTTGTCTTTCTAGCTCTTCCTGCAATAATTCTCCCGCTGTTCGGTCTAATTGGGCCTCCATCAAATAATCGGACAATTCCACCACATCGACGTCCATCCCTAAATTCAATAAACCACGCGCCGCTTCTAATCCTAAAAGGCCTCCACCAATAACCGTTGCATGTCGATATTTGTCAGATACTTTGATCATTCTTTCACAATCTGATATATCACGAAATCCTGTGACCCCCTCTTTATCTGCACCAGGAATGGGTAAGATAAATGGGGTCGACCCAGTTGCGATAATTAAATGATCAAATGGGGCTTCTTTCCCTTTATCGGTATAGACAAGTTGCCTCTTCTTATCAATTTTCACCACCGTTTCTCCGGGATACAGTAAAATGTTGTGATCCTCATACCACTGCCATTCATTCAATGTAATGTCCTTTAGTTCTGTATCTCCTTGTAGAACCTTAGATAATTGAATTCGGTTATAGTTAGGATAAGGCTCTTTTCCAAATACCGTTATATCAAAATAATCAGGTAATAGCTTTAAAATTTCCTCTATTGTTCGAATTCCCGCCATTCCATTTCCTATCAACACAAGCTTTTTCATTTTTTAATCCTCCATTCATCCTTTTTTTGAAGCCTGATAAAATGAGCCTTGCATCAACTGAAGAAGGCAATCTATCATGCTCAATTATTCACATAAACTTCTATAATCATCGAATGTTTACTTCCATTATATTCTAATTCAGATGATCTTTCTGTGACTTTGATCACTATTTCACATATTTTTTAATGTATTTCAACAGTAATTTTCTACAAAAAAATAGTGCCTGCCCACTTTCTAACTTTTCGAAAGTAACAGACACTTTAACTATAGGGTAAATTTTCGCGATATTCATATGTATTCTAAGTCTCTCTTTTACACCACCATTAGATTTTCTCAGCAATTGTTATAAGCTATATTCTTTTCACCGTAATCGCTTCTCGCATCTTATTTAACGCCTCTTGCCCTCTTTCTCCCCTATTCATCAAAACATTCACATATAATAAATCAAGTAATGTCAACTGAGCAATCCGGGAAGAAAATGCCTCCGTTCTAAAATCAGTTTCCCCAGAGCTTGTGTATAATGGAATATGTACCGCTTCACTTAACGTTGATTTAGCTAAGTTTGTAATAGCTATTGTTTTTACTTGATTTTTTTTCAACACATTTAAAATATGCAATATGTCCTTTGAGGACCCTGAGTGGGAAATTAGCACAGCACAGTCATTCTCATCCAGCTGTGAAGCAGCCATTAACTGAAAGTGCGTATCTACTACAGCTTGTACTTGCAATCCCGTTCGAATAAATTTATGATATGCATCTAACGCTACTGTGTTAGATCCTCCACTACCAAAAAAGTGAATTTGTCGAGCTGATAATAGGATATTAACTGCCTCTTGTAACTGTTCTTCATCCATAATTTTTAACGTTTCTTCCAAAGATTGAATATTTGTTCGAAAAACCTTCGCAGCTACTGTATTGATCGCATCATTACTATCGACTTCTTCATGAATATGTTGCATGGAAGATACTACCTCAGAAGCTAATGCAATCTTCATCGCTTGGTAACCTTTATAACCTATCCGCTTACAAAATCGAAAAACAGTGGAATCTGCAACATCTAAATCCTCAGCCAACTGATTAATTGAAGAATGAATAATTTGATTCGGATTTTCTAAAATATAATCAGCAATTTTTCTTTCCGTAACACTGAATTTTGGATAATTTCTTCGCACTTTCTCTAAGCACGTTTGCTCTCTTTTTCTCATTAGCATTCTCCTGTAAAACCTTTAGTTCTCATTATACAGGAATAGTGTACGAAAAAAAATATTTTCTGTAAACGGTTGAAAAAAGAATTTTTTTTCGTATAATGGTTGAAGAACGAAAATTTTTTCGAAAGAGGATTGGTCATCATGCAAATAGGAATGATAGGTTTAGGGAAGATGGGTTATTCATTATCACTAAATTTACTAGATAAAAACTATACGGTCATAGCTCACGATATGAATAAAGAAGCACTACAGCAGTTTATTTCAGATGGTGGCGAGTCCGTTTCCACGATAAAAGAACTTGTGCATCGTTTAGAACCACCACGCACTGTTTGGATGATGGTTCCAGCAGGAGATGCTACAGAATCCGTATTTCAAGCTTTATTAAATTGCCTTGAAAGCGGTGACCGATTGATTGATGGTGGCAATGCTCATTATAAAGATTCGATTAAGCGTGGGGATGCATGTAAAGAAAAGAGCATTTATTTCTTTGATTGCGGGACAAGCGGTGGAGTGGAAGGTGCACGGAACGGTGCCTGTATGATGATCGGTGGAGATCAGCAGGAGTTCGATAAGATAAAGTCACTTTTTCAAGACCTTACCGTTAAGGATGGTTACTTATATACTGGACCTATTGGAAGCGGTCACTTTTTGAAAATGGTTCATAATGGGATGGAATACGGTATGATGCAAGCCATTGCAGAAGGATTTGACATACTGGAGAAAAGTCCTTTTTCATACAATTATGAAAAGGTTGCCAAGGTTTGGAATAATGGCTCTGTCATCCGTTCTTGGTTAATGGAACTAACAGAAAAGGCTTTTGAAAAAGATCCAAACCTCGAACAAATAAAAGGAATCATGCATTCATCTGGAGAAGGCAAATGGACAGTGGAGACAGCACTCGATTATGAGATGGCGGCACCTGTCATTACACTTGCTCTGATGATGCGCTATCGCTCACAAGAAGAGGACACATTTACTGGAAAAGTTGTCGCTGCACTCCGAAATGAATTTGGCGGCCATGCTGTCATAGACGCATAAAGGAGTTTTCCTCGAAAGAAGATCTATGGTGATAAAAATATTAAATAAAGGGTGGTAACCATATGTCAGATCAGATGTTAATACTTATTGCATTAGCAGGAATTTTTCTATTATTATTTCTAGTTATTCGTACGAAATTACACGCTTTCGTTGCCTTATTAGTAGTCAGTTTAATTGTCGGCATCTTGGCAGGAATGCCTCTTGGTGATGTAGTGGACACGATGGAAAAAGGAATGGGAGGAACCTTAGGCTTTGTTGCTGTTGTTGTCGGTTTAGGTGCTATGTTCGGGCAAATGCTGGAGGTTTCAGGTGGTGCCGATCGTCTAGCGCGAACAATGATTAATAGGCTTGGAGAAGATAAAGCACAATGGTCTTTAGGAATTACAGGCTTTCTTGTCGCAATTCCTGTCTTTTTTGATGTTGGATTTATCATTCTTGTTCCCATTGTATACGGTTTAGCAAAGAAAACAGGGAAATCATTATTATACTATGGTATTCCTTTACTCGCTGGTTTAGCGGTTACACATAGTTTTATACCGCCAACCCCTGGACCAATTGCGGTTGCAGATTTAGTCGGAGCCGATTTAGGATGGGTTATTTTGTTCGGTGCACTTGCCGGTATCCCTTCCATGATTATTGCTGGTCCACTATTCGCACGATATATTTCAAAACGACTGCATGTTGTTGTTCCAGAGTATATGAATATGGAAGAAGTAGAGTATGATCGAGAGTTGCCTAGTTTTCCTTTAATAGCTTCGATCATCTTAACACCGTTATTATTAATTTTATGTAATACATTTTCCGATTTCTTTCTAGACGAAGGGAATATTGCGCGTGATATCTTTACATTCTTAGGACACCCTTTTGTCGCTTTAACCATTGCAACAATTCTTACCTTTATCTTCTTAGGAACAAAACGTGGTTTCACACGTCAAGAAGTGCAAGATATTGCGAACAAAGGATTAGAGCCTGCAGGGATTATTATATTAGTAACAGGGGCTGGTGGTGTATTTAAAGAAGTTTTAATTCAATCTGGTGTTGGTGATGTAATTGGAAATATGATGGCTGGTTCTAATCTGCCACCTATCCTACTAGCATTTTTAATCGCAGCTGCTGTTCGTGTGGCTCAAGGATCTGCAACCGTATCGATGGTAACTGCAGCAGGACTTGTCGCACCATTAATTGATATCCTAAATCTCGAAGGTCCAATTTTAGGCTTAATCGTTATTGCAATTGCATCAGGTGCAACAGTATTATCACATGTTAATGACTCTGGTTTTTGGCTAGTTGGACGATATTTTGGTTTAGATGTTAAGGATACACTAAAATCCTGGACCGTTATGGAAACATTAATCGGTCTTGTCGGTTTATCTGTTGCACTGTTACTAGGTATTTTTATTTCATAATTTTCAGATGGGCATAGCTTTTTATGCCCATTTTACATAGGAGGGATCTATCAGTATGAGCGATGTTATGATTGGTGTTGATATCGGCACGACAAGTACGAAAGCAGTAGTTTTTGATAAAAACGGAAAGGCATTAAGCAGAGCAGGAGTGGAGTACCCATTATATACTCCAAGACCAGAAGTTGCAGAGCAAGACCCTGAAGAAATCTTCCAGGCTGTCATAACTGTCATTAAAGATAGTATGAAGCAAGCAAATATTACTGGAGAAAAGGTCCAGTTTATTTCTTTTAGTTCGGCCATGCATAGTTTAATGGTCGTGAATCAAGATGGTAAGCCATTAACTAACTCTATTACATGGGCAGATAATCGGAGTTCTTCCTACATGGAGAAAGTAAAGCAAACACTTAATGGGCATCAAATATACTTACGTACTGGAACACCTATTCACCCAATGTCACCTTTTCTGAAATTAATATGGTTAAAAGCTGAACAGCCTGAATTATTCCAGCCTAGTCATAAATTTATCTCGATAAAAGAGTATATTTTTTATCGGTTATTTGGGCAATATCTTATTGATTATTCCATTGCTTCTGCAACAGGAATGTTTCATTTAGAGCAATTGGACTGGGATCAAGAAGTGCTGCAATTACTGCAAATAAAGAAGGAACAATTAAGTACTCCAGTTGCCACCACCCATTCGGTCACAGGACTATATCCACAATATGCAGAAGAACTCGGGATACCTGCTAATCTCCCTTTTATAATTGGTGCAAGTGATGGGGTATTGTCTAATTTAGGAGTAAATGCGATTGAACCCGGGGTCGTCGCTCTAACCATTGGAACAAGTGGTGCCATTCGTACGGTTACCAATAAGCCTGTTACCGATCCAAAAGGAAGAATTTTCTGTTATGCCTTAACAGATAAGCACTGGGTTATTGGTGGCCCTGTCAATAATGGTGGGATGATTTTTCGTTGGTTGAAGGATGAATTCGGCCATGTAGAAGTAGAAAAGGAAAAACAGACTGGTGAGAGCTCATACGATTTACTTACGTCACTAGCGGAATCCGTTCCACCTGGGTCAGAAGGGTTGCTTTTCCATCCCTATCTAACAGGAGAACGTGCTCCATTATGGAATGCCAATGCGAGAGGCTCCTTTTTTGGTCTTTCCATGCATCACAAAAAAGCACATATGGTACGAGCGGTGTTAGAAGGAATTACGATGAATTTATATAGTGTGTTATTAGCATTAGAAGAATTAATTGGGGAACCAAAACGCATTCAGGCTACTGGGGGGTTTGCACGCTCTCGGTTCTGGCGTCAAATGCTTGCTGACATATTCGGTCAACAAGTGACGGTACCTGAAAGCTTTGAAAGTTCTTGCTTAGGAGCTGTTGTGTTAGGCATGTACGCACAAAGTGAAATTAATTCATTGGAGGAAGTTGGGAGGATGGTGGGCTCGGTTCATAGCCATCAACCTAACCCAGATGCAGCAAAAGCTTATCAAGAATTAATGCCGATCTATATTCGCATCCCTCGTTTATTGGAAAAGGAATATGAAGCAATTTCTCGTGTTCAAAAAAAGGCTCATGAAACTTAAGTCAGTCGAGAAGAGTGAAATTTATAAAAGACTGAAAGATTAGAAATGTTTCAGTCTTTTACCACAATTTTGATGTAACTTTGACTGTTTCATACTCTCTATTGAGCGCAAGCTTATCTGTCCATCATTTCATTCAAATAAGTCATGAACGACAGACCAAATACTGCGCGTAATGAGAGTATGCTAACTTCATTTATCTTGCAACTCCCTTGCAATTATCAATATACTCGCTCCCCCATTCCGTCAACTCGTTCATTGTTGGATAGAGCTTCTTCCCTAAATCCGTTAAAGAATATTCTACTTTTGGAGGAACTTGATTATAAACCTCACGGTGAATAATTCGAAAGTTTTCCAGTTGCCTAAGTTGCTTAGTCAGTGAGGAGTGCGTTAAGCCATCAAATCTTCTTAATAGTTCGTTGAATCTTACAGGACCGTCTTTTAGATGAAAAATAATCATGAGAGTCCACTTACCTGACAATACCTTCTGTGCTGTAGTGATCGGGCAAGTTAAATCAGCACTTGTTAATTCAATCATCAAACTCCACCTCTTCCTTTGCTCTAAATTTCTCATATTATCTCTATTAATAATCTTTTTAAAAAAATGTCTGCGTTGGAACGGTTGTGCTCTCTTATTAATATACCATTTTATCGTAACGATACAAAAATATCGTACTATTCAGAATGCTTATTACCCTTTAATATGGGTTATGCATTAAACCTATTGAAAAAGGAGTAGATAATATGTCGACGAACGAAGGAAGATTCAATGGTAAAGTTGCTTTGGTCACAGGGGCAAGTCGTGGGATAGGAGCTGAAATAGCCAAAAAGTTAGCAGCTGGAGGAGCGGAGTTTATAGGCATTCATTACGCCAATAATACAGATACTGCATTGAAAGTTGTTGATGATATTAAGGCATTGGGTGCAAAGGCTGTGGCTCTACAAGCTGACTTAACCTCTGGTATTTCTGGTGCAAAAAAGCTTTGGGCTGGATTTGAAGATGCGGCCCGTATGGAATTAGGGACTGTGCACTTGGACATCTTAATTAATAACGCAGGTATTTCACCAGTCATGTCGTTTGAAGAAACGCCAACGGAAACGGTGGACGATACGATTAATGTTAACTTTAAGGCTCCTTACTTTATTACTCAAGCAGCTAGCCCGTTTTTGCGGAATGGTGGACGAATCATTAACATTTCTACTGGCTTTACACGTGTTGCTGCACCAATGAATACCATTTATGCGGCTTCCAAAGGAGCTATTGACACACTTACTTTGGCATTAGCTCCACATTTTGCTTCAAAGGGTGTTACGGTTAATGCAGTGGCACCGGGAATTACGGCTACTGATATGAACAAGGAGATGCGCTCCACACCAGAAGGACTTGCTCAAGCAGCGGCATTTTCTGCATTCTCTAGAGTAGGTACCACGGACGATGTTGCTGATATCGTTGCTTTTATAGCATCTGAGGAAGCACGATGGATCACTGGACAAGTTATTGATGCCTCTGGAGGAAGCAGGCTTTAATAACAAAATGGCCTATCAAAAAAAGCATATGGCGAGATCATGCGTATTAGTTTAAACTAGCATGTGTGGTCTCTATTTTTTTTACATATTGCGATTTAAGATTCGAGTGAAAAGCGGTGAGACCTGCTTAGATTAAATTAAGCAATTCACTTGGTACTCCCGATGATGGTGCAGTAACTCTTATAATCATAGAGCATTTTAAACAAGAATTTGAAAGATACATGGATACAATAATAAAAACGGATGAAGTTAAAATTAAAAATGAGTCCGGTACAAGACCGAACTCATTTTGAGCAAGTTGCCTGACGAAATTACCTTGTCTAACATTTTAGGAGTCATTTCCATAAGGAAGCTTTTCTAGTTTAATAGGTTAAATAATAGAACCCATTTGCTTTGCGTTGTTCCTGTCTTTATCAGATAAAGGTTTTTTCATAAATCCTATTATGAAGCAGGTTATTAAAGAACCTAAAAGTATACATCCAATGTATAACAATGGTTTATTACATGCGATTGGGATAACAAAAATACCACCATGGGGTGCCTTTAATGAAATATCCAATGCCATACACGCTGCACCACCTACAGCACCACCGATTATATTCGCAGGAATTATCCTTAGTGGATCCGCTGCAGCAAAAGGAATCGCACCCTCGGTAATAAAACTTGCTCCTAATACATAACTAGCTTTTCCAGCTTCTACTTCTTGAATGGTAAATCTATTTTTAAAGATTGATGTCGCCAGTGCAATACCAATTGGAGGTACCATTCCTCCGACCATCAAGGCAGCAGATGGCTCAAAAATATTTGCAGCAAACATTGCTAGACCAAATGCCGAAGCCGTCTTATTAATTGGCCCACCCATATCAGAAGCCATCATACCAGCTAACAAAGCGCCTAAAATAGCCGCATTAATTCCAGTGAGACCTTTTAACCAGCCTTCCAAAAATTCATTTAGCATGGACATTGGCGTATTTAATATAAAGAACATAAAGGCGCCAACAATTAATGTACTTAATAATGGAACAATTAATACTGAAACTAAACCTTGGAAAGACTTCGGTATCTTAGCCATAGACTTTTTAATAAACTTGGCCGCAAAACCACCTACGAATCCAGCAACCATTCCTCCAAGAAACCCTGACCCACCTATGCTGGCCATCATCCCACCAATCATCGCAGGGGCAAGACCTTGTTTGTCTGCAATACTGTACCCAATAAATCCGGCTAAAATGGGAACCATTAATGCAAATGCTGCATCCCCGCCAGCCTGACTAAAGAAAGCGGCGATTACATTATATTGATCACTCTCGGGATTTGAAGCATTAATACCGAACATGAAAGAAATAGCGATAAATATCCCACCAACAACCACGAAGGGAATCATGTATGAAACCCCACTCATAATATGCTTATAAAAATTCAACCCCGATTTTTCCTCTGGTTCTGATTGCATCTCTTCTTCCACTACGTTTTTCTCAACAGTATTTTCTTTTATATCATAGGACAAGGCTTGCTCAATTAATTGATCAGCTTGATTGATTGCTTTTTTTACAGGCACATCTACAAATTGCTTACCTTGTAAAACAGAAGTATCAACCCGCACATCGTGTGCTACCACGATGGCATCTGCGTTTTGAATATCAGCTGCAGTAAGTCGATTCTCTGGACCATTAGAACCATTTGTTTGAATTTTAACTTTCATACCACGACTTTTTGCAGCATCTTTCAATGACTCCGCAGCCATATACGTATGGGCAATCCCTGTCATACATGCCGTAATCCCAATTAAATATTTTCCAGATCCCGTTTCTTCCTTTTTATCTGCTACCTGTTGTTTTTCTTGTTCCTGAATAACTTTAATTACTTCATCTTGAGATGTAGCCAAAACTAGCTTCGCTCTAAATATTTCATTCATTAAGAAAGTCGACAGCTTGGACAAAAGTGACAAATGCTCATTTGATGCGTTTTCCGGTGCTGCAATCATAAAGATTAAATTTGTATGCTGCCCACCGTAATCAATTCCTTGTAGCTTCCTTCCCATTACAATAGTAGGCTTATTTACAGATTTACTTTTAGCATGTGGGATGGCTACACCATATCCAACAGCAGTTGAAATTTCATTCTCTCTTTTGTAAATTGCTTTTTTAAATTGCTCTGAGTCATTTATAAGCTGATTACTAGCTAGTTTATCTACTAACTCATCAATAACATCTGCTTGATTATCCCCTTCAAGATTTAAAATAATATTATCATGGGTTATAATATCCACGAGTTTCATTATATTCCCTCCTAGCTTCCTAGTAATCAATTAACTAAAATAAAGATGTGCTTTATTTGTTGAGTTAAATAGATCCATTTTTTGCTTTACCACTTTTTGGGCAGCTTTTCGGGCACTTGGCATAATGACATCAGGCTCATATGCCTCCTGTTGCTCCGTAAGGAAACGACGCATCTCCCCGAAGAAAGCACTTTTCATATCCGTTGATAAATTAATCTTTGCTATACCGTGAAGATAGGTTTGGGAAATCTCCTCATCTTTATTATCACTTCCTCCATGAAGAACAAGAGGAATTCCTACCCTATGATTAATTTCCTCAAGCAAATCCAACCTTAGTTCCGGTTTTCCAGCATGTTTGTATTGACCATGTGATGTCCCAATGGCTACAGCCAATGTATCTATGCCTGT
Organism: Gracilibacillus sp. JCM 18860; assembly: GCF_055395245.1. Lineage (NCBI taxonomy): Bacteria > Bacillati > Bacillota > Bacilli > Caryophanales > Bacillaceae > Gracilibacillus > Gracilibacillus sp. JCM 18860. The sequence continues at coordinate 2,899,945 of NZ_AP043868.1, read as the reverse complement.
TTCTTCAACAAATCTCTTTGCATCCTCTGGATCGGTATATAATATTTCATCCGCACCACCCTCAGAGCTTCCTTCATTAGATCCGATCGTTCCTAATTCAGCCTCTACTGATACGTTCACATCATGCGCAATTTTGACAACTTCTTTTGTAATGGATATATTATCCTCAAAAGAAGCGTGTGAGGCATCAATCATTACGGAAGTGTAACCATTCCTGATAGCTCTCATAACATCCTTTACAGATGAACCGTGATCTAGGTGAATAGCCATAGGTACTTTTGTGTTTCTGCATTTTTCTCTAACATATGCTATAAATTCATCACCAACTAACTCAATCTCGTTCGGATGAATTTGGATAATGGCTGGTGCATTTTTCTCTTCCGCAGCTTCGATTACAACTCTTACAAACTCACTGTTCGCAACATTAAAAGAACCTACCGCAAAATTATGCTTATACGCTACCTTTAATAGTTCCTTCATATTCATTAACATTCAAATCTCTCCTTTTTCTTTTAAAATTGATTCCATCTACTAATAAATTCTTTTTTTGTTGTTGTATGGACAAGCCCTTTTACGTTTTCGATGTTTTTGGTTTTTTCAAAAAACTCAGTGAAAACAAATTCATTTCTTTCAATATCTAAGGCTGGAATGTAAATAATGATTAACTGAACAAGTTCCTTTCCCCATTGGATCGCTTTCTTATTAATTCCAATAATCACGCTCTCTTTATATTCTTTCACCTCAAAATATGGGTGCGGGATTGCCACTAAATTACCTATAGAGGTATAAGACATCCTTTCCCTTTTCATGATTGGCTCATAAAAATGCTCTTGATTGCCCAAAGATAGAAGATGATGAATAGCATCATCAGGGCTACTTTCATTAATCCAGTGAATAGAGGACTGCTCAATAATTGAGTTTTGTGCTTCCAGAAAGAATCTGATTTTCTTTATATCACTGCTTGGAAAGCCGCTTTGGATCATAATAAATTTTGCATTGATTTGTTGTGGTTCAAACGCTAAATTAATTCCAATATATAGATAGGAATTATCAAAAACATAGTCCTTAGAAAACTTTTCTATTTTGCTAATTTCAAGTTCATCAAAGTAAGTTGCTACCCTGGAAGAGAGAATCTTCGTACGCTCATAGCTTCTACTGTAGAGAATAATTGTTTTTATCTTCTTTTTATCTCGGGAATCGAGAATTACCTGGATATGATAAGCTAAATAAGCAATTTCACTGTCTTGAATCTCCACATGAAGCTCTTTTTCAATTTTTAAAGCGATATGAGATGCAATACTAAAAGAATAGAAGTACTCTGACTTTGTCTCTTTTACAAACGGGTTGTAGATTAGCAAGTTATGTGACGCAGGATAAATAATTCGATATATATGATTGGAAATGTTATTCCTGAAACGCTTCTGTGAATAAGTCGGTACTTGATAAACTTGCTCTACTTGAAGTAAAATGTCCTCTATTTTCGATATAATTTGATGATTCTTATTCCCTATCTGTGTATTATCTAGATCCAATTGTAACGATATTAAATAGTTCACAAAATAAATGATTTCGTCATCCGTCATATTTACATATTTGTTTATTCGTGACCGAAATGCTTCTGCAACTTCATACTCTCTAAAGGATGTCAGATTATCCAATTCTGTATCCTCAATAGAAACCGTATGACCAAGGTTTATTTGATGAATGATGATGATTAATTGAGTGGTCATTTTCTTGTACATCAAAAATTCTAGGTTCAGCTGATATTTAATATTTATTTCATCGACCAATTTGAAAATGCTCTCAATTATATTCACATCTATCCATGTTCGGAAACCATTTATTACATAATCCTTGTACACCTCCTTCTTTACTGTTATAGAAGAAAAGAAACTTTCTAATAGCACTCTTTTTTGCAATTCAGTCCCAATCAATTTAATGCCTTTAAACACTTTCGTATCTATCGCAACATCAATACCTAATGCCTGAATATTCATTGTAAGTTTTTGAAGGCGGCTACGAATTGTCTGTGGTGAATAAAAAAATCTGTCCGCAATTTCATCGTAGGTAATATATTCGCTTTCATTCATCAGGAACTGAATAATTTGAAACTCCAAAAATGCTTCTTCCAGTTCTTTTTCATCAGATACAAACCATTCTTGATCAATTCGGGTATTGTCATTTTTAATAGCATATCCTTGAGAAGATGAGGTAATAATAATGTCCGTACCGCTATCATTGATCTCCTTTATATAATTTCGAATGGTGCGATCTGTAACATTTAATATCTCAGCAAGTGTGGCCGTGGATACATATTCTTGATCCTGGTTCATTAGAAAATTAATTAATTGACTATGTTTTTTATGCAAACAAACCACAACCTTTCTATGCCTTTATTTTAAGACACAACTATAACAGTCGCTATATCAGTAAATTTTCCTATAGATAGGAAAATTAGCTTTCTAATTTTCCACGCTAGTTCCTTTGCTCCATTATATTTTCCGTAGCGTATCACACTATACATAAAGTTATTTTGATCCTTGATTTCTAGTTTCATAAGATTTGTTCATCCCCCATCCATTGTCAAACCTAACCACAAAACACTTTTGCAAATAATGAAACGTAGTGAGTATGTTTTCTTGAAACCGTCGATGTTGACTTGCAACTTTTGTTGCTTTGTTAAGTGAATTACATTTTTCTTCTGGTTTGTAAAAAGAGGCGTTAATGCAATTAAAAAAAGAGCAGAAGAAAAAACGATGCTTTTCTCTCCCACTCTTCTATCTTCAATATGATAAGGGTTTTGTTCATCCAAAAATCAGTTTAAATACTTTCTCTCTTAGACCAGACCATGGAAAGTTTGAAAACGAACAGTCACTATAAACAAAAGCTGTCTTTGCACTTCTTGCTTACTCACCAATTCTCATCTTCCTTTCCTCAGGTAACTATAATTTTCTTTAGTCTACAATAATGGATAGATGTTTTGTCAAAGACCATTCATTTTTATATTACATTATTATCTATCCAGTTGGAGTCGAGCTTTTACTAAATGTTATAAGTACCAATAATTAATGAAAAAATAGAACATACTCCCTTTTTTAGAATGTGAAACTAGAAGATTAATAAAGATAGATTTGCGCATTTTATTTAAGTCATTTTCTGAACGAAGCAAGCTCCTCGTCTACTATTTCCACAAACGATCTAATATTGATTTGTGAAAAAGTCCTGATAATAACGGGCTTTTTTTCTATACATCAATTAATATAGAGTAGAATGGAAGATTTCTTTTACAGTATTATAAGCAAGTTTTTGTCTTCGATAAATATCTACTAATCCCTTATTATTCTGAGTTTTAGGCCTTCCATGAAACCAGCCCGGATCTACCCTGCAATCTGCATACTGCCAGATAATCACACCACTTAATTCCTCATCGGCTAAAATGGAAGATACTTGTTCCGATAAAGCATACTGCTGGTATTCTTCCGTCCACTTATCCTGATTATTGCTCCTATGACCATAGATTGCGCCTGCTCCTATTTCACTAATCAGTAATGGTTTATCTGCTCCACCTGTACGATTAACAAAATCTTTAATATTTTTCAAAGAATCCTTTACTGGTGTATGATGATACCAGCCCGGATAGATATTAAAAGATACAATATCTACTAAATCCAGGCACAAATCTGAGCCTACATTTCCTTCAAGACTGGCAAAGGATACGGGACGACTAGAATCCAAGCGCTTAATATAGTTAAATTGCTTGGCATAGCAGGACCTTCCAAACTCTGTATTGCTCACACATTCATTAAGAATTCCCCATACATAGATACATGGATGATTGATATGGTTTTCAATCATTTCCCTAATACAATCCAAACTTTGCTTTTCAAAGTTTTTGTGTCTCATTTGCTCTTCATTCAGTCCTCTTGCATGAGACTCTTCCCATACTAGTATCCCATTTTCATCACATAAATCTAAGAAACGCTCATCATTAGGATAATGACTAGTACGAACGCAATTTGCCCCTAATGACTTGATCAATTCGATATCATGGTACATTGCTTCAATAGGTATTGCACATCCAAATTCCGCATAGTCTTCATGACGATTTACTCCTTTGATGATAACTTTTTCCCCATTAATCAGAATATCCTTTCCGCTGACTTTTATTTCTCGAAAGCCTACTCTGTCTATTAGATCATCTACTTCTTTCTCATTGTACAATAGCTTAGCTTCCATCCTATACAATTTAGGATTTTCCAAGGTATAAGGAATTGCCGAACGAAACTCATACGAATTCTCCATTCGTATTTCCGTATGAGGAGGGAGTGCTTTATCATTAAAAGAAACCTCCTCATCGTTTATCTTAATTTTCAGGGTTACCATCTTTTCCTCACTGGATAGATTATTTACAAAAGCACTAATGGTCGCGTACCATTTTCCATTTTCTTTATATGGAATAAAATGAATATGTCTAATAAACATGTCATCTATCGCTTCCATCACTACCGGACGGGTAATCCCACCGTAAGAATAATAATCATTTCTTACATGTAGAGCAGACTCCTCGTGAAAAGTATTGTCCACCTTAACCTCCAGTAAATGCTCACCATAAGGAATATCTTCTAATATAACGCTAAATTCGGTATACGCATTATAATGGTAGGAAACTTCCTTCTTGTCTAAATAAACATGTGCCGTATGGCTCACTCCTTTAAATACCAAACGGACATTACCGCCAAAAAATACTTTTTTAGAATACAGCGCTTTTCCTTTATAAGAGGAAAGCTTTGGATTACTTTCCCAACAACCTGGTACAATCATTTGGAATTTTTCCTGTTTTTCCTCCTCGGCATTCAGGGTATGAAAATCCCAGATAGGTTCAAGTGGGATTTCTTTACGTACAATGTGATTTTGAAATAATCTCGTATTCATCATTTTCCTCCATAAATTAAGTTATCTACAATTATAGAAACAAGAAGCTATAAATAAAATGCAAGAAAGTTAGCACTTCATGTCAAATAGTCATATTATATATCTGTTGGAAATTGCTATGATATAATGAACACACATAAATATGTCTAAAAGTATGGGAATGAACTAGCCGATGGATAGTTTAGATATTTTTAACGAACTTTCAGAACTCGTCACGCTTCGAATAAATTCTTGTAGTGAAGTGGAACATCCGAATAGTTGGATGGAGAGAAGACAATATAAGGATTATGACTTATGGTGCATTCAAAAAGGACAAATAGAAATTCGTATACAAGAAGAGGTATATGTTGCTTCAGAAGGGGATTTAATTCTTTTCAGTCCAAAGATAGCCTATACGGCCACTACTCTCCGTACCAGTTGCAAATTTATTTTTACACACTTTGACCTTAGCCTTGGTAATCACCTCCGAATCCTCGACAATTTTCAACTGTCAGGCATTCTGGATAGTGCGATTGTTAAAGCGGAATATCATCTTTTTTTAGATACATATGACCAATATAAACAAAATGTCCCTATGTCACAGATTCGTTTAAAAGGGTGTTTAACGATTCTAATCGCAAAGATTATGGAACTTTATGGTTGTAACCAGTATCGAGGGGAATTTATACAAGATACCACCAAGCAGAAGCTGACCAAGTATTTAGATAAACTTCAGCCCGTATTTAATTTTGCCCATGAACACCTCCACCAATCACTATCAGTAGGCGAGCTCGCTATCGTATCAGGTATGTCGGAGAAATATTTTATCTCTTATTTTAAGAATGCTCTTGGTATAACACCTGGGCGCTACATTTATCAATTGAAAATGAACAGGGCTCGAGAATTATTGTACAGCAAACAATATTCGATAAAGGAAATTGCAAGTATGCTTGGCTACCCAGATCCATACAGTTTTTCTAAAGCTTTTAAAAAATATTATAATGTTCCGCCTTCCAAGTTTGTCTGGTAAGTTTAAAAGGTGTATGGAGGGGAGGACGCTATCCTTTTTCATACATAAAAGAATTAATATCGATGCTGCTGCTCTATTAAGTTAAGGTTGTTCAATTAAAAATACCATAATTTTGGAAAACGGAAAGAAAAAAGCAATAAAAGATACCGAATGGAATATTTTGTAATCTTGCTCGAGGCGTCTCAGACAAAACGAATGGAACCCGATTATCCATCGGTGGTCTGTTTATTACGTCTGAGGGCTGTTTATATCGAGGCGGTATATAGAAGAAAGCAAACAACATAAAAGGCATTCCCCCAACGATAAGAGAATGCCTTGTAAAAAATAGTTGGGGTTCCCTTGATTAGGCTTTATAACACCCCGGATTCATCGCCAAGGGTTTCGTTGTACTATCTATTATTCTTATCAGTGATAAAATAAAAATTTACACTTTGCTACTATTTACTTTTTTTTACCTTTATTAGGGGGTTTCACTACCGGGCGTGCTACTGCCTCACATAACTCTTTTTAATACTAGTGCCCTTCTTTTTTTGCACTTTGTTTTTGTCACTCATCAGTATCCTCCTCTATCTATCATACTATAAAACTCAGACTGGTTTACTTCTCTAATTGTTACTTTCGTATCCACATCAAAGAATGTTGCAGTAAAAAAATAGCATTATAACAACCTATTTTCAGTGTTTAAAAATGGAAATATCACCCATATAAATGATCACCATTTCCATTTATTATTATTTAACTATTCAAAATAAATAGTATTACATATTATGTTTACATAATTATGAATACAACTAATTAATAAATCCCCCATTTGGTGAAAAATACCTCATTCAATTTAATAGTACTCCTCGAATCACACTTGCAACTGTGGAAAAAGGAGGAAAAGTATAGTCTTTAGTAAATCGAGAAATACCACTTATCTATTCTTCCACCACACCTTCATTTCGCAACTCCTCACTACTGGACAAACTGTATCTATACATATTTACTCTTTTCCCAGTCTGAAAGTTATAGAAAAATAGATTAGAAATTGGGTGCGTAAAATTTTATCTAGCAATATCTAGGATTCGATTGGAGGAGGGGTCCAAAATAATCATCTCACTAATTGGCGATCTCTCACCATACATAAGTCGCAAGAAATCCGCCTTAACATAAAAAAATAAAGTCCTTATTATTGGACTTTATCCTCTAAGCTATTGATTCGTTCTTTAAATCCAGGACGGGATTCTTCACCCACAAAATCTAATCCTTCTATTAGCCACTCTAAACGTTCTTTTGTTATTTCCTTATCATCATTTTCCATGAGTGTTAAATATTCTTCAAATCTTTCGTCTGATAAACCAGCATGTGGAAAGGAGTCATTAGGGAAAGGGTTTACTTCTTTATCTAAGCCAATTTTTTCAAGATCAACTTCTATCTTATCATTTGTTTTATTTTTTTCTTTAACTTTCTGGCCTTCCTTTTCAGATGATAACTGATTCTGTAGTGAATCTTCTTGATTCCCTTGTGCTTTTTGTTTCTCATCCGTATCAGTAACAATAACTATACTTACTATTACAGTAAAAACTATAGCTAATAAAGCAGAAATTATAAATAAAGTTTTTAATTTCCTCATGTGAAAACTCCAATCATTCTATATACCATATTATATTATTCACGTAGAATAGATTCAACATTTTATTTATTTCTTACCAACCTGTAGCATAGGTGGTCGCTTGATTATACATAGAATAACCTATCTCATAGTCGGTGTCACACCATAAATAATTTGCTCCATGCTCTCTAACAGCATTCAAACCACTCATTCAAGAGGAAAAGAAGTCTTGGATTATTTGATAGGCTGTCAGCTCGGGTTTGCTTATGAAAAAAATATCCCGAAACCAAGCATTGAAGCAACAAACCGCTGTTTTCATCGACATCTTGCTCAACTAAGAAAGGTGTTTGACATCAATGATTATAAGGTAAATCAATACCCAAACAAGATCGTCCGTGACCAATACAAGGTTAGTCGCCATTATCTTTTTAAGTTTTCTCAAAACGGTTGGTATCGTAACCTACCAGATGAAATCTTGACACTCGATAACAAATATCCGTCAACAGATATAAGGGAAAATGCAAGAATGCAATTGAAACGATAACTATAAAAGGAGTGATTTATATGTCATTCGCATACAACGGCTTAATTGAACAAATAAAACAAAAAAAAGCGGGACTCATGGGAATCCATCTACCATTGTTGACGATGCATTTCTTGGAGTTCGCTCATAAAGCAGGTTTTGACGAGAACGACTATCCAACACTAAAAGCCTACATTCAAAAAGCATCTTACCAAGAAAAGAAAGATGTGTTCGAAACGCTTGGTTTTCAAGTCTTATACATGACCCCTTTCTGCTACAAAAGTAATCCATTTCGCTCAAGGGCAGTTAGACCATGCACCTTCAAAACCATCTATTCATGAAGCATTCCTCGATAAACTACGAAACGTATTTATCCTAGATGTCAACGTCGGGATGGACAATTTATACTTTTTGATAGAATACCACTTTTGAAATTAGTTGTTGACATTCTCCTTCATCTATGAGATTATAGTAAGGTTAACAAACTAAAGTAACAAATAAGTGTAGCTGGCATTCTACTAATATTTTTGAAGATGCTTATTCACACTGGCGCGACTAAGGGGTCGCAAGGACGTAAGAGCAGGTAGGGCTTACGTTGCTTAAGTTAGAAAATCCCAGTGGAATATTTACCGCGGTAAAGTGAAATTCTATTAATGAAATTTCCCACCCGAATTTATCGGGATATAAAAATAATCATAAATCTTATGTGTTGCTTTATCAATCAAAGGGGTACTCTTATAGTAAGAGTGCCCCTTTTCCAATACATATAAATAAAAAAAGAAAGAAGGTCTTAATATGGATAAGCAAATAGGTACGATCCAAACACTCGAGGTACTACGAAAAATTGAAACTGGTTATGTTTTAGAAAACGACATACTCCTTCACCATAATGAAACGGACTCAGAACTTGAGGCTGAGCAATCTGTTGATGTTTTTCTTTACCAAGATAAAAAAGGACAAACGGTTGCAACGACACAATTACCAACTATTCAAATTAATACGTACGGCTGGGCTGAAGTCGTTGAAGTCTTACCACACTTAGGTGTATTTGTTAACATTGGTACTTCAAAAGAAATCCTTGTATCAAAAGATGATTTGCCATTGTTCGAAAACGTATGGCCAATGATCGGTGATGAACTATATGTTTCATTAGGTAAAGATCGGAAAGGACGCCTTCTCGCGCTCCCTGCAACAGAAGGAATTCTTGAAAGAGTATTCGAATCAGCACCCGATGATCTATTGAACACAGCCATCAGTGGTCGCATCTATCGTACAGACAGAGAAGGATCTGCATGTATAACGGACGAAGGCTATCGTGGATTTATCCATCACACCGAACGAAAAGAAGAACCACGTTTAGGCGAACGCGTGGAAGGTCGCGTCATTGAAGTGAAACATGATGGCACATTAAATGTATCACTCAGACCTTTAAAACAACACAGTATGGATGAAGATGCTGATATGATATTGGCACGATTAGAGGAAAGCAATGGCGTTATTCCGTTTTCCGACAAAAGTGACCCTGAAGATATTCGGGCCACCTTTCACATAAGTAAAGCAGCATTCAAACGCGCTCTTGGTAAATTAATGAAAGAAAGAAAAATAGAACAACGTGATGGGAAAACTTATTTAATCACTAAGTAATAGTTTCTTTTAGTGGATAGGAGCTTTTGCTTCCATTTAGAGATAATTCAGTACCATAATCGACCAATAGAAATTGGTCGATTTTTTCGGTTAAGTTGGGTAAATTAGAAGGTCGACTCTCTAAAAGTAAAAGGAGCTTTAGTGAAAGAAGAAGTCGGTTTTTATGAATTTTTTTATATAAAAAAATAGGTTATGCAATTGTTATGAATGTGTTTAGCGTATAGTATAAAAACCTTGTCGAAAATATCTATTAAACTTTATTGAATGTTATAATAGAGATAAGTGCATATGGCTTTTATGGGTGGTGGCTCATTCCCTTTAAAGAAAGGGGGTGAGCGTATGACGGTATTCGAAACCATTTTCTTGATGATCTCTTTCGCAACACTAATTGTAGCTATACTGTCATTTCATCAAAAAAAATAACCATCCATAGCCTGACAAGCATTTAGGATGGTTATTTTTCTGTCTTTTGCGAGTCGCCCCCTTAAAGGGCTATGCACTAACCGTTTGGTGTACCAGCACCAGACGGTTTTTATTATTGTATGACCTTCTATTTATATTATACCCGAATTTCGTTAATTGTTAAACAATCAATATTATTTTCTTTCTAATCTTTATAAAAAAACAGGTGCAAAGTCCTATTTAACTGCCTTAGACAACTTTCCTATGAAGCTTGATATTTACTGAGTTTTTTACTATTGTAAAAGAGAATATTTTAAGATGGAATGCAATTATAGTAAGTCCATATATCTCTTTTACTTTATATACTAAAGTAAAAGAGAATGCTACATAGACGCCCCGACCAAAAATGATTGGTAGTCAGCAAAAAACATGCACATTATGTTCTTTATTTATCATGTATATCCCCTCATGCTTTTCCACCATGGATTCCTCTTTTCAGATGTATACTCTTTTAGTTAAACGTTTGTAATACTGTGCCTCTTCCATTATCGACTTCTATTTCAGCGGACGCTCCATTTATAAAAGTAATCTGTGGTGGTACATGACCACAATCTATATCGTATAGGATAGGAATTTGGAGTTCTTCAGAAAGCTCTTTATAAACATCTTCCACTGTATAATTTGTGACAGGTGTATTAGCTGAACTCCTTCCAAACATAATACTATTACAATTATTAAACCAACCAGCCAATTTCATTTGTATTAGAGTCCTACGTAAGTCAGTGGTCGATAACTCACAATTTTCGAGAAACCATATGACAGAGTCTCCTGCAATATAGTTATTTTTAAAATACTGTACATCCCCGTATGGTGTGCCAATTAAATGTCTTATCGTATCAATACATCCACCAAGTAATCTTCCCCGAACCTTAACTTTATGATTTGCAGTTGACTTCCAGTAAGTATTCTCTGTTAGATAGAAAATATGAGGAGTAGGTTTATCAAATTGCCATTCCTTTTGATATTTTTCTGATGAATGTTGGAGAATTGATTCGCCTTTTTTGGTGGATAAAACAGATTGCCACATTGCAGTCGTATCATCAGAATAATCCCCTCTTAAATCTACTAAATTTGTTCCATGAGCAGTAGCTATACCTGTATTTAATGTAATAGCTAACAATAGTAAACTAATATCAGAATAGCCCAAGACCCATTTGTTCTGTATATTTCTAAAATCGATGTATTCAAGTGTCTCAATAAGTAGTTCTCCACCCCATGGAGGAATAATAAGGTTAATATCTTCGTTAATCATCATATCATTAAACTCTTCTGCACGTTTTTTTGCTGATGCAGACTTTGCCTTATCTTGAGTCCAAGGAGTTTCACCACACTTAATATGGAAACCCTTCTTTTCCATACTTTTAAACGCCGAATTAAGCAATTCATGCAATTCACTTGGTACTCCCGATGATGGTGCAGTTACTCCTATCGTCATCCCTTTTTCTAAGAATGGATAATGGATCATTTTACGCCTCCCGTTTAGTATGTAGTATAGAAAGAACCCATTTTGAAAAATGTTTGTTTAAAATAGATTCTCTTCCAACATATTTCAATTTATTTTTATAAAAAAGTGTGATTATTTTCTAACTTTGTTGTTCCATAATCGATTGTTGAACTGCCTTCCTCCTTCATGCTTTATCTTCTTCACCAAAACAATATTGTTTAAGTTATTTACAACCATTCCGTTCAAATAATGTCCATATTTGCTCTGCCATCCATTGAGGAGGCTGCGGCATGTGATTCAGTATCCAGTTCTCCACAGTTCCGACAAATGCTGTGGTCATAAATTGTACAATAAATTCCTTATCTACGTTCTGATTGATGCCCTGCATATGCATTTTCTTCTGCATACCAGACGAAAGCAATGCCATCATCCGTTCCCGAAATGTGGAAGTTTTTTTATTGGATAACATGGAAGAGAAGAATGCGAAATTTTCCTCAACATAAATAAACAAGGACTTGAGCGCCTCAATTGCCTCAGTCTGCTCCAGTTTTTCCTCTGTAAACTTGGTAAAGGTACAAGAGTGAATCATTCTGTTCAAATGATCATCGATACTATGATCTAACAAATCATACTTATCCATATAATGAAGATAAAAAGTCCCGCGATTGACATTAGCACGTTCGGAAATGTCATTAATGGTAATTCGATCAAAATCTTTTTCCGTAAGCAATTCCAAAAATGCTTCATTAATAGCTTTTTTCGTCCTAAGAATTCGTCTATCTGTTTTGGTTTCCATTTGTTATTGTCTCCTTTCGTTAATCAACAATATTCATCCGTTTGTTGTATATAGTACAAAAGCACGTATATTAGCGATTGAATTTATCCCTATTCTCTTTATAATAATACTCAACAACAGTCTGATAATCAACATTTGTTCAAATAACTGTTGAAAGGTACAAAAAATTTATATAAGGAGCGATAGATATGGAAAACATACAATCTAAGGTCGTTATTATTACAGGGGCATCCAGTGGAATTGGAGAAGCCACTGCCAAGTTCTTAGCTCATCATGGAGCAAGTCTGGTGTTGGCAGCAAGAAGAGAGGCTCGATTGAGAACCATAGTAGACAACATTCTCCAAGAGGGTGGTAACGCAGTTTATATGCAGACAGATGTAACTAATGCTGAAGACATGCAAAGATTGGCACAGTTTACACTAGAAAATTTTGGACATATTGATGTTCTTATCAATAATGCGGGTGTTCAGTTGAATTCTCATTTACATGAACTGAAAATGAACGAATGGATGCAAACTATTGATGTAAATATCAAGGGAGTTCTTAACGGCATTGCTGCAGTATTACCCACAATGAGGAATCAAAAATCAGGACATATTATCAACATATCTTCAGTGATGGGACATAGGATTATCCCGACAACTGCTGTATACAGCGCAAGCAAGTCTGCTGTCCGCGCAATCTCGGAAGGGCTGCGTCAGGAAGAATCAACGGATTCTGGGATTCGGTCCACCATCATCTCACCGGGATTGACGGCGACTGGTGTGTTAGAGGAGTATTCAGACTATCCAAGTCTTTCCCCATCCGCTGTCTCACAGGCTATTGCATATGCAATCAATCAGCCTGATGATGCCAACGTAAACGAGATTGTCATCAGACCTACGTTGCAATCAATATAAAACTTTCTGTCTACGTTATAGAAAGATTAATGCCTTTTTGGTGTGTAAAGTTAACAAAGGCCGATGCTAAGTAAAAACAAAGAAAGCAAAAGAAACAGGCAAGTAGAAATTGAGGAAAGAATGAAAGGATGGTTTGGAATAATACCAGCTCATTCTAACATTCAAATAAAGTTTGATTAAAAATACCTAACAAACCTATACTTTACGATAAGTGAAAAGAATCCATTTAGGAAAAATAATGATCAAAATGGATTCTTTTCCTGTAGTTTTGCACTAGCGGCATACCATAATCACTTGTTTTGTCAGTATCCCTCCTGAAATAAATATATAATTTTACCCAATGAAGAAGGCCACTTTTCTTTAAGGTTTTTTTTTCGAAAATTAGTGTAGAATAGATCACTGAGTATTCAACAGTCAGATATAGCTAATATTTCTCGTCGTGGTCTTATCAACCTCTTCCTCTTTTACCATCCCCAAACTAACACCTTTGCGCTCACAATATTCCCGTTCAATTTTACATTTCTCTAACACACATCCTTCTAATAAATATCTCTCGTTTTGATAGTATGAGCGATTTCAATAGCATTCTTGTTGTAATAAAGGAAATTGTTCTTGAATATATTACACTTGTTTATTGCGCTCAAAAAATGTTTTAATCATAACACACACAAAGAGCACGGGAATCTTGTACTTCCATCTCTAGAGAATTATAATAAGGTTAACTTGAAAAGAAAGGGAAGATCCAGGTATGAATATTACGCCACAAGAAAAACATCTAATAAAGGCTCTCCGCGAAGCTACACTGCCTCCTTTATTTGTGCTCATCCGAATAAGGAATCAAATCTTAGATGACATTGAAAATATCGAAGAAAGCAGAAGACATGAAATCGTAAAAGCATTAGAAGAGTACATCGGACCCCTCTGGGAAGATTATTACGAGCAGAATAAATTACACTCCAAAGATTAATGAACCGTCGCATTCGGTGGTATATCTACTTTAATCCTTAACACATTCGACTTATTCTCATGGCGTTTGGTAAACGATAAAGGGGGTCATGGGAAGGGGATATCTACATGTAATATATTAATAGGTATTGGAGCTATAATTTTCAAGAAAATATTTAACTCAACTCTTTTCTAAAGTCAATGATTGTAGGCCCGTCAAAAATATGGTACGATGCTTTAATGACGAGGTACTAATAACATCCAGAGACTCCTAAAAGACAAATACCAGCACCAATCCAATCATATTACCCCGGAGTTTTTTTATTCCCCATCCCCACAATACAGAAAGAATAATAAACACTCCTCCACCTAGTCCCAAGTAAAAAGGTTTACCCTGTCTCAACCATAACCATATTAAATACCCTCCCCAAATTCAATTAATCCTGCAAATAGAATAATACAATAGATGTAAACATAGTGATCTTCTTATACTTTTTTTGCTGGAATTTCGATATTTTTGAAACATTCTTCCCAAGACAAACAACTACATTTCAGACTATTATCTAGAACTGATTGCATAACCTTCAATTGATTGATTTTATCTTGCAATTCACTCTTTTTCTTAGTAGCCATTGCCTTCCATCGTTCAGATGGACTAATGTTTGAATCAAAACCTTCTAATAAAATCTTTATCTCGTCAATTTGAAACCCTGCGCTTTGCGCTAACTTAATTACCTGTATCCTACCGATAATTTCAGATGAATACTCTCTTTTTCCATTTACTCGATTTGCATTTGGTATTAACCCAATTTGTTCGTAATAACGCAAAGCTGAAGTATTTACTCCTACTTTTTCTGCAACTTGTCCAATTGAAAGCATAAATTCTCTCCCCTAACTTAAAGTTAACTTTAATTGATTAAACATATTCTAACACGAATTTTATGTCATCAAACCTTTTTCAGGGTGCGAACAATAATGACGCATGCTAGCCTAATAGGTCAAGAAATAATCAAAGACATAAGTATCTAATTGATGCTGACATTAAAAGTAATCAACATACTTGTACCCAGTTTTCAATATTATCTATTGACTTAAAGTTAACTTGAAGTGATATTTTGATTTTAACATGGAACTTATTTCATAAAATTTAACTACTTGTTTTGGAGGGAAAAAGAATGGCTCAGGCTAAAATTGCATGTCAAAAATTATGTTTTTCTAATGAGGAGAAAATGTTATATGAAGAATTAAGAGGAAAAATTTTCAAAGAGCTAGTGAAAATTGAAGAATTAGAGGATGGGTATACCTTCGTGTTGGAGGGAAAAGAACACCTTTTGTCAGATTTAGTTATTTGGATTCCCTTAGAAAAGAAATGTTGCCCTTTTTTAAAATTCACGATTAATATTTACCACGATGATTATTTATACCTCAAATTAACTGGCCCAGATGAAACCAAGCAGTTTTTATTATTAGAATTAAAGTTAGATCAGAAATGAAAAATATTAAATAAGATAGTTGGCTATCAGAAGATAACCCTAAATTAAACAGGGTTATCCTCTTTTTAGTTGATGGATGTGGAGCCCAATAACTCCATTTAAACCCAGTGTAAAATTCCAAATAAACCTGTTACAGTTGTTCCCCGTGACAATGGAATATATTTTTTACTAGAAAGATTTAATTTTAATCATAATCAGTTAAGCCCTAAGCGTTTTTAACGCATTACTCCATTTGATCACCTCATCGATTAATTCATGTAAAGCATCTATTTGGTAACTGGTTGGTTTAAGTTCGTTAAAATTTTCAAAATCATTAATTAGTGATAGTGCCACTTGGGTTCTAACATCTGCAACCATGAGTCCTCCCATAATTAATCTTAAGTTTTCTACAGCTCTGACACCACCATTCCCACCGTAACTGATGAAGCCTGCAGCCTTGTGATTCCACTCATTATACAAGTAATCAATCGCATTTTTTAATGCACCAGATGTTGCGTGATTGTATTCTGGAGTCACAAATATAAATCCATCACAATCTTCAATTGCTTTTGACCATCTTTTTGTATGTGATTTACTATATTGTCCAAATATAGCTGCCTTTGATTCATCTAGTAATGGCAGCTGATAATCTGCTACATCCACTAACTTGAACAGTGCATCACTCCGTTGCTGTGCAAGATTATATACCCATTCTGCCACTTGTTCACCTTTTCTCCCCGGTCTAGTTGATCCAATTATAATAGCGATTTTAATCATTTTAATGTCCTCCTTTAGAAGATAGTTATTGATTTATCGTAAAAACGACTTTGCCATGGCCATGCCCTGTTTCCACTTCCCGATGCGCTTCAACCGCATCCTCAAGGTCAAAAGCTTTTCGGACATAGACTTGAAGTAGTCCTTCTTCAACTAATTGTGTTAATTGATAAAGTCGCGCTTGTGTTCGTTCACCTACAACTGTTTTCACTCCTGTTTTTTCGATAAGATGGCGTGAAGCTGTAGTAATAATTCGATCATTCGATGACACTAATTTTATCGAAGCATATAACGCTTCAGGTCCCGCAGCGTCAAGTGCAGCATCTACTCCTTCTGGGACTAACTTTTTTACATTATCAACTAAATCATCTCCATATTTGATTGGAATAGCACCCAGCCTACGCAAATAGTCATGATTGGCTTCACTCGAAGTGCCAATTACTTTTATTCCTCTCGATCTAGCAAGTTGAACAGCCATTGTTCCAACACCACCTGCAGCTGCGTGAATGAGTAATGTATCTCCATTTGAAATATGAATGCCATCAAGTGCCATAAGTGCAGTTTGACCGGAAGCAGAAAGTGCTCCTGCTTCTTCCCAACTCATATGGCTTGGTT
Source organism: Gracilibacillus sp. JCM 18860 (assembly GCF_055395245.1). Lineage (NCBI taxonomy): Bacteria > Bacillati > Bacillota > Bacilli > Caryophanales > Bacillaceae > Gracilibacillus > Gracilibacillus sp. JCM 18860. The sequence goes on along the minus strand of NZ_AP043868.1, from coordinate 2,882,836 downwards.
TTTTGACGACTTGGTTTGCATTAATTACGACGTACTCTGCATGAGCAGAAAGTGTTGTCCAACCAATCACATGATCCCCTTTTGATACAGAAATTACATCGGATCCAACCTCTACTACAATACCTGAAAACTCATTCCCGAGCAGCTGAGGTGAGTCGATAACCATATCCTTAAAAAATCCACTTCTAATTTTCACATCCACAGGTTGTAGCCCTGCTGCCATTACTTTTATACGAATTTGGTTCTTTTCTAGATTCGGTACTGGTACCCGTTTAATTTCCATTATCTCGGCACCCCCAAATTGGTTGAACACAGCTGCCTTCATTTGTTTGCTCATGTATAACTCCTCCTTTCAAATTTCTTTGTTTCGAAAACGGTACATCCACTGATAAAGCAAAACTAAGTTCATTAATGTCAATATAAACAAGAAGAAATACACATTACTATATACTCCTGAAATCCCATGTGCTCCGAAAGGATTTATAGGAACTTGACTTATATGATCTAGCATTGTAGAAGCTATTGCACCACTTATAGCTGTAGATAAGAAGTTATTTAAACTATACACTCCCATTCCAATCCCTGACTCATCACTTTCAAGTGTGCTGGAAACCCAGTTTACTAATGTTGGTTGCATAAAAATATAGCCCACACCTGTGAAAATGAGGAAAAATGATACACCTATAATTGAATATCCAGAAATAGTAGATAAAGCAATAAGGCCTACACTAATCAAGCTTATGGCAAAAGACATCACAAACCGATTTCCTTTGTAGTCAATTAGTTTTCCTCCAATATAACCTAAAAAAGCTGCACTAATAGCTCCAGGGAAAAGTAGCAATCCAACCCATGTTTCATTCAAATGATAAGCCTGGCTAAAAAGTAATGGTGTGATTAATAAAACACCAAAATTAACCGCTGCATTAATTCCACCCATGATCAGTCCACGTCGATAATCGCGATTTCGAAATAATGTTAAGGGAATCAATGGTATTAATGATTTATTTTGTTGGATTATAAACACAAGTAATGTAACTATACTTGTCAGTAAAAGTAGTAAGTTGAGTAAGGTAATGGAAAGCATGAAACTTACTATTGTAATAGTGAGAAGAACAACACCAGTGTAATTGAATTGTTCTGCCTTTCTCAGATTCTCTTTAGGCAACCACTTGTAACCAAAGGGTAAGGTAACAACAATCGCTAATGAGAATAAAAATAGTGCTTTCCAATGCCCAATACCCACAATAAATCCACCAATAATAGGTCCAACCGCACTTGAAAATGCTAACGTCGACGCCACTATTCCAAGTGCTCGCCCTCGACGTTCCTTTTGTACGAATCGCACTGGAATAAGCATCGATAAGGTTGGAATAGATGATGCTCCAATACCTTGTAACATCCGACTTATAATTAACACGTAAAAATCTTGCGAAACAAGCCCAATAACAGAACCTATTGAAAAAATTATGACTCCGAATAATGCAAGAGTTCTAATACCAAATAAATCTGCCAATTTACCGTAGACTAAAGCTCCGATGGCATAAACAATTCCGAAAATGGTCACGATCCAGCTTGTTGAGCTTAAACTAACGTTTAGCTCTTCAGATATATCAGATAATGCAACATTGAACATCATGATATTCATGGCTGAAAAAGGGATCATAATGCAAATTAGTTGAATTAAACGTCTCTCTTGAATATTTTTTGGTGTTTTTTGTTTACGCGAAATCATATGCCGCACTGTCTGTCACCTCCAATCCTCTTGCTTAATTCCAGTATAAAGTTGATATATCATAAATAAAAATGTATATTTAGTTATATATTGATAAGTATTTAGTTATTAATTAGAGAGGAGTTTAATAATGGATTTACTTCAATTAAAATACTTTCAAAAGGTAGCAGAGATTAGACATATGACAAAAGCATCACAAGAGCTTCATATAACGCAACCTGCATTAAGTCAGACAATTGCCAAATTGGAAAAAGATATTGGGGTGCCGCTTTTTAATCGTGAAGGAAGACAAATTCGATTAAATCAGTATGGTGAAGCATTTTTAAAAAAAGTAAATATTGCATTAAATGCTTTAGAGGAAGGAAGAAGAGAGGTTGATGATTTAGCAGGATTACAACAAGGAAGAGTATCACTGGATACGACATTTATCCCCCATTTTCCTAATGTGATTAATCAATTCACCGAAAAATATCCAGATATCAATTTTGACATTTCCCATGCTTCTTCCCAAGAGGAGAAAGAAAATTTACTAGTAAATGGTGAGATTGACTTTTGTATAACATGTCATCCAATTGATTATAAAGGGTATCATAATGTTCCTATTCAAAGAGAAGATATCGTTCTTGTTGTACCGAAAACTCATCGATTCGCTAGTATGACAACGCTCGAATTGAGTGAGGCTGCAAAAGAACCATTTATAAGCTTTAAAAAGAAACAGCCATTTCGAGAAACAGTAGAAAATTTGTGTCTTAAAGCTGGGTTCAAACCAAATATCATATGTGAAACCGATGATTATCAAATTATCAATAATTTAGTTGCATCCAAACTTGGTATCAGTATAGTACCTAAATCATTAGTGGAAAAAAGCAAATTAACAACTGTTGTGCATATTAAGAATCCAATTTCTGAAAGAATTTATTATTTGTCATGGAAAGATGATCGATATCTATCACTTGCAGCACAACAATTTCGTGAATTACTGATTGAACATTATACTCAATTGAATGTAAGTAATGTAGAAGATTAACTAAAAGAAACTGTCAAACTATTTAAAAACACGATTTCTCCATCTTCCAGTTTTCCTTCTTCCATGTTTAAGATGGTGCGGTTCTAAACTCTATGACACCGCAAAGTTAAGGGAACTTCCATTTTTAGAAGTTCCTTTTTATTTATTCTATTAAAGCTATAGAATAACTTTAAAATTTCCCATGGTCTATGTTCGTTATCTAAACTCGTTTAAGTTTATCGGGGTTTCGTACAATGTAGACTCTAGTAAGTTTTCCATCCCGAAGCTCTACAAATATAGTTGCAACGGTTTCGTCCTTTGAACGGAGTAATATACCCATCTCACCGTTCACAGGAGCAACTTCAAATTGAAGATTTTCCTGATAATAGGGCTTTATGCTTTCGAATGCGCTGGCTAGAATTCGAGCAACATAATTGCGCGATTGTATCGGGTGCTTGAAGGACGTTACTTTTCCGCCTCCGTCAGAGACAAGCATAACATCTTCACTTAGGAGAGACAGCACAATATCAACATCCCCGTGCTCAAGAGATTTGATGAACCGGTTAATCCATTCCAAATCTTCCATCTTGGTCGTTACTTGCTCATCATAGAAAATTCCCATTTTGCTTTTCGCTCGGCTCATCAGCTTCCGGCAATTAGCCTCTTGCTTATCAAGAATTTTAGCTATTTTAGGATAATCAAAACACAGCGCTTCACGCAGTATAAAAACAGTTCGCTCTATCGGGGTCAGCCTCTCCAATAACACGAGCATAGCGTATGACAGCAATTCTCGATTCATGACTGTTGTTTCGATTGTATCCTTCTCTGGTGTCCCAATTGGTTCGGGTAGCCATGGACCTACGTACACTTCCCGCCTCTTTCGTGCTGATTTTTGAAGATTGAGACAGTGGTTTGTTACCATTTTACACAAATAAGCCTTAGGTTCCTCTAAACCTTCAGGATGTATGTCATATGCCTTAACAAATACCTCTTGCACTGCATCTTCGGCAGAGCCTGTCAATTGATATGCTAACGTGAACAACAGTGTTCCATATTGATTATACAGTTCCTCCATTCCTGCCTCTCCTTCTCCGAGTTGTTTTTTAATGGCTTCTAATTCATCAAAGAAAACTAGCTGAATCCCATGACACCTTCTTGAGCTTCCACGCAAGCTTTCCAGTTATGATAATATCAAGTCCCCATTTTCGTGTCCACACCAACCCACGATCTTTACCTAAGCCAATCCCGTAAACATCCATCATGGATTTGTGAATCGGCGCAGGACGGCCCTCTAAGTCAGCCAGCACAATATCCCCCAATCTGCGTGCCTGCATTCCACCTTCTTTACATGTCATCTGATCAGACTTACTAGTACTCGGATCTACTATTTTTGCACAATCGCCAATGCTATATACGTCCGGTACCCCTTGGACGCGATAACTTTCATCTACCAGTACCTGACCATCAGGAGAAAGAGGCAAGCCCATACTGCGAAGGATCGGATTCGGCATAAGACCGATTGTCCATATACATTGGCCTACTTCCAAACTATCGCCATTACTCAACCTCACTACACCCGCTTCCTCCCTTATCGCCTTACAGTTGTGTAACACAGTCACACCACATTCGCTAAGCATAAGGTTCAATTTTCTTCCAACCTTATATGGTCCCTCAGGGAACAAATATTCCTTTGCATTCAGCAAATAGACAGCGATATCAGACGGGTTTAATCTTAACGCCGATGCTTCCTTCCGCATGGCTAACGCCAGCTCAGCGGATGTCTCAATGCCACTGATTCCCGCTCCTGCAACCGCAATTGTCATCAGTCGTTTTCGTTTTTCAGGAACCGTCTCATCGACAGCTTTCCACAGATTTTGGCGCCAGTACTCTCGGATGTTTGCCGCAGCTTGTGGATCTGTCAAGGCGATACCGCCCTGACTGGAATTCGGTCGACGAACGATGCTACCGACTGCAACGATTAAAAGGTGATAAGGAACTAGGATACCGTTTCCTTGTACATCCGTATATCGAATTCGCTTTTTCTCATAATCCACAGACGTAACTGTACCTTGGACGAAATCGACCCCTTCTGAAAAATAATGTGTCCAAGGAACCATAATCTCCTCCTCACTAACAGCTGGACGGAACATCATCACTTTGCGCACATGGCCAGACTGTCTGTCCAAGAGAATAAACCTAATCTTCCGTCCATTCATCATAGACTGGGTGGTAGACTTTATCGCTTTTAGCGCAGCAAGTCCTGTATGGCCACCTCCAATGATAATACAAGTCAGTTCATTCACCTATCCTCAACTCCTTTATATTTTCCCAAATTAATGTTGTTTGGCAATATTGTGCAGTCAACCAATGAGTCCTTTATACAAAAGTTAGTATACCGTTTATCCAATGATCATGATGTATATTCTTGGCATTCAAGTTAATTTTCAATAGTTAGCAGAAAGTGCCACTTTGTTAAGAATAAATTTTTCCATATTATCTCAGAAGATAGTGCGCTATAATATTATCCTGAAAAGGACATGGGACCGAAACGCCCCCATGCAATAAATACTGCCAGCAAAAGATAGATTATATTTGCTACCACTGGTTTGGCATCCCCGTGGCGAAGGTGGGTAATTATCGCTCCGATCATCAATAACACCCAACAAACGGCAGTCACCGGCACTAAGATTGGAAAGATGTCAACTACAGCGGGTAAGATTAAACCTAATGCTGCCAAGATTTCAAGAATTCCAAGAAACCTTAGAAAGACAACGTTAAAATCTAAAACCCATCCGCCGCCAGGGGACTGAGCTAGCTTCTCTTTGGAAATGAATGTCTTGCTGATACCTCCGATTAAGGCTATTAAAGCGAGTAATCCAGTGGCAATCCACAGTACGAAGTTCATTTATTCCTCACCTCCGTTCTACTTACTTATATAACAATATAAGGCACTGATTTGTGACTTCAAAATTGAATTAACGATAAAATCACATACATAAAGCAGTTAAAAAGAGCCTTTGAGTATTTAATAAATGTCACTTTCGTTTCCTTTTTTATCCCTCCTACAAGCAATTATGAAAACCAAATGCTAAACTGTTCATACTTTGCTTTTGCCAATTTTGGGAGGTCGATATCGCCAATTCAAATTCAACAAATCCCAAATGTTCTTACAAAGTCTTAATAATGATAATCTTTTTTATTTCTTTTAATTTCTCTGAGCCGATGACCTTCACTTGTTCAAATCAATACATTAATTTTACAATAGTTGCAATACGCAATTAAATGTTATATACTCAACTCAGGTGATGAATATGAAAAAACAAATTGAAAATAAACAAAGTATTGAAGAAATGCGTCATTTATTTGTCTTACTAGCTCGACAATTTGGTTTACTACAAAAGGAGAGCTCACAATGTTGTGGGGTAACAATGATTCAGAGTCATATTCTTTATGAAATTAATCATAACCATCAATTATCATTGAATGAGTTGGCAGAAAGACTTGGACTAGATAACAGCACTACTAGCAGACATATTCATGGTCTGGTTGAAAAAGGTTACGTAGAACGAAAACCTCACCCAACCGATCGACGGTATGTTACGTTAGGTTTATCAGAAAAAGGAATAGCGTTAGAAGGAAGTATCAGTACCATGATGAATGATTACGTCCTTGATTTGTTTAACCATCTACCAAAAGGAAAGATTCACTCTATGACTTCTGAGTTAAAACTTTTGACTGAGGCAATGTGCAAAAGTGATTATTGTTGTAAGCCTCCGCTTTCATAAGGAGGCTTTAACTAAATATAATACTTGCAAAATGCAATAGTTGCATTTTGTTACATAAAAGGGAAGGTGTGAAATTTATGATTTTTATGGAATTTATTAAATCCTTTTTTATATTATTTGCCGAATTAACGCTACTTTTTATGGGTATCAGTTTCTTAGTGAGTTGGTTACAACAACTCGTTCCTGAGGAGAAAATCAAGGATATCTTAGATCGACCAAAAGGGTGGAAAGGATATTTGTATGGAACAGGTTTGGGGGCTATGACACCATTTTGCTCTTGTTCAACTATCCCCATATTAGCTGGTTTACTTACATCAAAAGCGCCATTTGGACCATCTATGTCATTTTTAATAGCTTCACCACTACTTAATCCGGTAATCCTTATACTAATATGGACTCTAATAGGATGGGAAATGGCTCTCATTTATACTATCTCCATGGTCATCGCGTCCATGTTAATTGGTATGTTGTGGAACTTAATTAATTTGGAACATCAAATCAAAAACATCTCCGTTCGTAAAAACTTAACGGTTCATCGTAAAAGTTCTACTGCTATATGGAAGCTAGCAATTAAAGATGCGTGGGGGTTCTTCCTTTCCGTTCTTCCTTATTTATTTATTGGTGTATTAATTGGGACTTTGATTTATGGTTATGTGCCAAAAACAATTATTTCTACTTATGTGGGGAATCAGAACATATGGACCATCCCCATATCAGCTGTAATTGGTATTCCTCTGTACATTCGAGCGGAAACTTTACTTCCAATTAGTGGGGCGTTGGTTAATCAGGGGATGGGAGTAGGGGCAGTCGTTGCACTTATTATTGGAGGTGCTGGAGCAAGTATTCCTGAAGTTTTTTTGTTAGGGAAGCTTTTTAAATTAAAATTATTGTTTGCATTTGTTGTCTCCATTTTAACTTTAGCTATCACAACTGGAGTTCTAGTTCAAATCTCTTTTTAAAAAATTCCAATTTGAAAGGGGGTGTTGGAAAATGAAAACAAAAAAAGAGTCAACAATCAAAAAATTGTGGAGTGGATTAAAGCCATCTAAGAGTGGTTGTTGCGATGTAAAAATTGAAGAAATATCTAACAAAAATACTTCACATCAAAAAACAAAATAATAATCTGCATGCATTTGCCTGGTCCAATTATGGTGCCAGGCAGTGCAAGTTTCATAAACTTTTAAGGGGGATTTGTTATGTATGATGTAGTTATTATTGGAGCCGGGCAAGCTGGTTTAGCTGCCGGGTATCACCTTCAAAAATCAAACCTAGATTATGTCATATTAGAAGCTAGTGAACAAACTGCTGGCTCCTGGCCAAAATACTATAATCACTTAGTTTTGTTTTCTCCAGCTCAATATTCTTCATTACCAGGATTAGACATAGATGGAGGGTGCGATTCCTATCCTAATAAAGATGCAGTCATTCAATATTTGAACGATTATCGTAATTATTTTAACCTAAACGTTCAAACGAGGAAAAAAGTAGAGAAAATTAAGAAAAGTAATCATTTTTTTTCATTGAAAACAGTTGATCAAAAATTATATAAGGCGAGAGCAGTAATTTGTGCAACTGGTTCATTTAATAATCCGCACATTCCTAATATTGACAATATGAGTACGTTTGAAGGGAAGTTAATGCATTCATTTCAGTACCGAGAGGCTAATACTTTCAAAGATGAAAGGGTTGTTGTCGTTGGAGGTAGAAATTCTGCAGTACAGATTGCAGTAGAACTAGCACAAGTGGCAAATGTTAGTATCGCTACTCGAACGCCAATCAAATATATACCACAGAGGCTTTTAGGGAAAGATGGTCATTTTTGGGGACGTTTGATTGGATATGACACATTTCCAATAGGTCTTTGGCGTAATGTGAATGATAAGGAACCCGTTATTGATTTAGGTGGTTTTAAAAAAGCTATTGAAGAAAACCATAACCCGGATCAAAGAAATATGTTCACACGTTTTACAAAAGACGGAGTGGTTTGGTCGGATGGGCTGAAGGAATATGTGGATACAGTGATATTTGCTACTGGATATAAACCTAGATTTGACTATTTGGAGTCTTTGAAAACTGTAAATAAAAAAGGGAGTCCGCTTCAAAAAGGTGGTATTAGTAGCAATATAGATGGCTTATATTTTGTTGGTTTGCATTGGCAAAGAAGTCATGCTTCAGCCACACTGAGAGGTGTCGGCCCTGATGCTAAATTTGTTATCAAACATTTAAAGAAGTTTTTAAATTCTGTTAAGAATGAGTGAGAAAGATGTAACAGCAAACAATAAAACGCCTGTCATAATTGTTCCTCTTATTACTGCAGTATGTGGGTTAGGAGATGCTATGCTTTTTATCGTCTTACCGATTTATTTTTATGACCTTTGGACTAGAAGCTTATTGGCAGATAGGGGTCCTATTATCTGTTTATACTATTTTAAAGGTTTAAAAAAATGTTCTATACTCTTTTCCTACTTATTTACCAATTATACAACTTTAAAACCATATGGACTATATTTACTTGTTAAATAAAGAAACCGTTTGTCTAAGTACAGAGTTGCAGAGGTCAAAGCTGTGACCGCTTAATAGGATGAAAAATCTTCTGTTGAATTAACTGGCACGCTTTACTGGAAAGCTAGCGTATCCTTATGTAAATTAAGGTGCAGCTTCTGACCAACTAGATATTCGCAAATCAAGCTCCTAGATTTTAAGGAATAACCAAGCCAAAATATGCATTAATAAAGCAAACAAGACATATTTTGGCTACTTTAAATTTTTGAGTTATTGAGCTAACGCAATCTTACTCTAAGTACAACATTTACCATAATTGGGAAAAATGGGTGTTGGATAATGCATAGTTTCCTTCTCTTCTTCAACAATTCGATTGTTGAAGAACAAATATAGATTTTGTGCATCATATCAATTAAATCAATATCTATAAGTTGTATTCCTCTAAAGATACTGTCGTATCTCTAATTGATATTCCTTAATGATATGATGTTGCTACTTCTTCAAGTGATCTAGCAAATGTCTTGCCTTCTTATCCATACTTTTGTGGCTATAGTAGGACTTCCAGCGATATTGTAAAATTAGCGATATATTATTCTATTTTCAGATATGTGTGTTGCTGTTTATTTATTTGGATGTTAGAACATTATGGTCTTAAAGAATAAGGAAGAAGTTCAATCGTTGAGATGAACACGAAAAGAAAGTTTGTAAAGTTCTAAACAAGCGTTCCTAACAAATATCCCAAATCCCAAAGTTGGTATTTTTTTAACCTTTTCGCCAGTACGTTAACCCTGAACTTGAGCTGAAATTTCCCGCATCAGAACCTGTTATAATAACATGTAATTAATCCTTAAAAATTGAGGTGTAACGATGAATTTACTATCTCTTCGTTATTTTGTTGAAGTTGCCAACACGTTAAATTTTACAGAGGCATCAAGGAACCTTCATGTCTCCCAACCCGGAATTAGCCAACAAATTTATATTCTTGAGAAACAGCTTGGAGTAAAGCTTCTTTATCGTACCACGAGAAGTGTAGAGCTAACTGAGGAAGGTAAATATTTGTTAGAAAAAGTGGCCCCTTCCTTTGACCAAATTGAAAACACAGTCTCGAATGTTATGAACACAACTCAAATGCCGTTTCTTGTAAAAATAGCGACCATCCCATCAGCGGCCAGCCTATATTTGCCTAAAATCATGAAAAATCTTCATGAACAATTTTCAGACATCGAATTCAACATTAAAGAGACGACTTCCGCGCATGCGACTGAACTTATCAAAAGTAGAGAATATCATATTGGTTTCATACGAACGCAGGACAACTTCCATTCGCTCAATCAAATGGAAGTGGAGCATTTGGAGCTTAATAGGTCTCCACTTGTGGCAGTTGTGTCTGCTAATCATAAGCTTGCTTCACAACAAAAGATTCATTTGAAAGAGCTGAAAGATGATTTCTTTTTACATTACGATTCGGATCAGTCACCAGCTCTTCATGATTTGCTTCAAACTGCCTGTGAAGAAGCGGGATTTACACCAAAAACAATTTGTAGCGGTTCCGAGTTGCTAACAATTTCGAATCTTGTTTCGAACAATTTCGTTGTTACATTAATGCCCATGGATATGTATCAGCTAATCGATTCTAAAAGGATTATATGTTTGGGTTTAGAAGGTAATCAACTAGAAAGCTCTATCTCTGCTGTCTGGGAAGAAAGCCCTTATATCAGGAAAAACACGAAATATATGTTGGAGATTCTCTCCAAACTAAAAAGTAATTTATAAGAAAAGGAATTATTTTAGCTTGATTTATAACTCTTCCTTATTAATTTATAACAAACCAGTATTTCTAAATAGAATACTGGTTTGTTAAGATTTCCTTATACTAAGAACGAGGGGGAAGAAAAAATGGGTAAAGCGTTAAAAGACTTTAAAATAGTAGTATATGGTCTTGGACCAATCGGAATGGAAATTTTAAAAAAGTGTGAAGAGCATTTGCGTGGAAAAGTAATTGGAGCCGTTGATATCGATCCTGCTAAGATTGGAAAAGATATCGGTGAACTAACCGGATTAGAACAGCGAGGCATACGGGTTGTTTCTTCTATTAAAGAAGTAGAAATACAAGGTGATTATCCACATATTGCGATTCATGCCACTGGTTCAAACTTGCAAACAGTTAGGCCACAAATCAAAGAATTAGTGGATAACGGTTATTCAGTTGTTTCCACTTGCGAACAACTTTCTTATCCATGGCACCGTTATCCGAAATTGTCAAAAGAAATTGATACCTATGCATCTGAAAAAGGGGTAACTGTAATCGGAACAGGCGTTAACCCGGGGTATGTCATGGATACACTCGTATTAAGCTTAACTTCTGTTCTGAGCGATATCTCATCTATACGCGTAACTCGTCGTGTTGACGTGAAAAAGCGCCGCCTTCCTTTACAGAAAAAAGTAGGCGTTGGAATGACAGAGGAAGAATTTAATAATCTTGCTACAGAAGGAAAAATCGGCCATGTTGGTCTTGAAGAATCACTCCGTCTCCTTGCAGCTGGCCTTGACTTCGATCTCGAAAGTGTAAAGAATTCTATCAATCCAAAAGTGACAGACCAGCCGCTTTCATTACCTCATTTTGACGTGAAAGCCGGAGAAGTAATTGGTCTTCACCAAGTGTCCAAGGCTTCTACAAAAGATGGAAGAAACATTGAGCTTGACCTAGTTATGGCAACTTCGGTCAACGAATCAGAAGATGCTATAGAAATCGATGGAGACATGAAGCAAAGACTTGTAATTCCAGGTGGTATTTTCGGCGATTCAGCAACAGCTTCCATCATTATTAACACTACCAAAATAGTTGCGCTGGAAGTAAAACCAGGACTACAAACAATGAAAGACATTAGATTGACAAGAAACATTCACCTTTAAAATAAAAAAGAAAAGATTTCAGTGATACATTTATCTCTGTTATTTTTTCCTCTTTTATTTTTTCATGTAATAACTTGCTGATATTGTTATCAACAACATTATTCTTACATCATTGCAACTAATATAATTCCAACTTCAAATCTTCTTCCACAAACCTCCCTTTACTTCATGTACATTCGTACATTCTGTTACGAAGTCACCTGAAATAAAAGTTAAATATTGTATGTCTTAATTTAAAATAGCTACCTAAACAGTAGCTATTTTTCATCTTATATCTCTTCATATTATAACACCCTGTACTCTTCGTTAAATGCATAATTGGTTCTTGAAGCTTGATATATAAATATCTCTTCGAACTGGTTCTACTCCCATTTTTAAAGCATTTATTTACAATAGTCTTGTTGTGATTAGTGTTTGTTGTAGCAAATACATAAGTGTTTATATGTTCTACGATATATATTTGTCACCTTTCTTACCTCTTTTATAAATTCAGGATTAATAGACCGATTGCTATCAATTTGATTACCGCTTCTATTGAACATGTCCAAATGTATCCTTCAATAGTTTCTTTTAATGGTAACTACAACATAAAAAAACCCTCTGCTTCTATGTTAAACGCAGAGGGTGAGATAAATAATTGGATATTTACAATTTTTTCTAAATCTTTAATCTAAACGTTTGAATATTTTTACCAAAAAAAGACATTTCAGTATTGAACTTTTTTCATGCTACAATTTTATCTTTTTCCGAATCCCCTATTACTCCACCGTAACAGACTTCGCAAGGTTACGTGGTTTATCCACATCACAATCACGATGCAATGCTGCATAGTAAGAAAGTAATTGCATTGGAACGACACTTACAAGTGGTGTTAGTAGATCATGTACCTGTGGTAACACGAAAGTATCGCTATCCTTTTCCAATCCTTTCATACTAACAACACATGTGTTAGCTCCACGTGCAGCTACTTCTTGTACGTTTCCACGGATAGAGAGATTGACATTTTCTTGTGTTGAAATGGCAATCACAGGTGTACCCTCCTCAATTAGAGCAATGGTACCATGCTTTAACTCCCCACCGGCAAAGCCTTCTGCTTGGATATAAGAGATTTCTTTTAACTTAAGGGCTGCTTCTTGGACAACAAAGTAGTCCATTCCACGACCAATGAAGAATGCGTTGCGAGTTGTTTCGAACATCTCTTTTGCAATTCGCTCAAATTCTTCCTTTTGATCAGTTAATGTTTCCATTGCACTTGCGACAATACCTAGTTCTTGTAATGGATCAAACTCTAAGCCATTACCTTTAGCTCTCGCTGTATCTACAGCCAAAATAGCTAATACAGCAATTTGTGCCGTGTATGCTTTGGTAGAAGCAACTGCAATTTCTGGCCCTGCATGTAAATGCAACGTATAATCTGCTTCACGAGAAAGGGTGGAACCAGGAACATTTGTAATCGTAAGAGCTGGATGTCCTAACGCTTTTGTTTGGACTAATACAGCACGACTGTCCGCTGTTTCTCCACTTTGAGAAATGAAAATAAATAATGGTTTTTCAGATAAAAGTGGCATATTATAAGAGAACTCACTTGCAATATGCACTTCTACAGGAATATCTGCTAATCTTTCAATAAACTGCTTTCCAACTAGACCTGCATGATAGCTCGTTCCTGCAGCAATAATATAGATACGATCCGCTTTTTTCATTGCTTCTCTAATATTATCATCCAAACGGAGTGTATCATCTTCCCCTTGGTATTCTTGAATGATTTTGCGAATAACGATCGGTTGTTCATCAATTTCTTTCAGCATAAAGTGAGGATATGTCCCTTTTTCTGTATCAGCAGCGTCAATTTCCGCTACATATGCCTCACGTTCAACAACTGTACCATCAAGCTTTTGGATTTCCACTCGATCTTTTTGTACAAGCACGATTTCTTTATCTTCAATTTCGACATAGCGATTGGTTTCCTTTAATGTAGCCATTGCATCACTAGCTACTACATTAAAATCATCCCCTAAGCCAACAAGTAATGGGCTTTTATTTTTCGCCACATAAATAAGGTTAGGGTTTTGGTTATCGATTAATCCAATCGCATAAGAACCCTTTAATAAAGTCAGTGCTTGACGAAAAGCTTCTAATACATCATTTGTATTCAAATAAAGCTGCTCAATTAATTGAACGACAATTTCCGTATCTGTTTCACTTTTTAGCTCTACATTTTGTAGATACTCATCACGAATTTCATAATAGTTCTCGATCACACCATTATGAACTAAAGTAAATTGCGCACTTGCACTTTGATGTGGATGGGCATTATCCTCACTTGGTTCCCCATGGGTAGCCCAACGAGTATGACCAATACCAATAGATCCTTGAACAGAGGTGTCCACTTTTTCACGTAAAGCTGCAATACGACCCTTTACTTTAAAGATGTTCATACCAGAATCATTTAGTACAGCAATTCCAGCTGAATCATAGCCTCTATATTCTAATTTCTCTAAACCATTTAATAAAATATCCTTTGAATCATTTCCACCAATATAACCTACAATACCACACATATCGTTGTTTCCTCCTCTAAGTCAGAAGGGGCATACAAACGACCATAAACCTATTTGCATCAGGGGCGCTTGTTGCCCCTTTCTCGTGTATAGTTAGTTGTTCATCTTGTTTTTATTTTTGTACAAAAAGTCGCCTTCTTGTTTTCGATAAAAACTTCTCGGTTGAGATGGACAACCGGGAGGCATCCGCCGATCTACTTCGATAAACCTCCACCTCGTCAGCTATAGCTACCTATAGCCCTGGCGCTTTATAAAAAATGTCTCTACTATGCTCCTTTCCATTCTTGACTAAAAACGATGACTTTTCCATTTTACTTGAAAACATATTTCTTAGCAACCATAAAACTAATCATTTATTAAATCATATGCAAATCTAGCATTTATTGTACCGTTAAGAAGGCCTTTTCGGTCATTTTTTCACGATCAGGCCTTCCTTCTCCACTTAATCTCTGCCCATTACCTGTTCGATTACTTTGACAACTTCATCTACATATCGATTACAATCCTCAAGAGTTGGCGCCTCTACCATGACACGCACTAATGGCTCTGTTCCAGATGGACGAACGAGCACTCTTCCTTGTGTACCCATTTCCTTTTCGACCTTTTCAATTGCCTCTAAGATGACAGGATTTGTCATTACTTCATTTTTATTCACGACGCGAACATTCTTCAATACTTGTGGAAACTTCTCCATTTCACTGGCTAATTCAGATAAAGTGAGACCTGTTTCCTTCATCACATTCACTAATTGAAGACCTGAAAGCATACCATCTCCTGTTGTGGTATGATCTAAGAAGATAATATGTCCTGATTGCTCTCCACCAAGGTTGAAGTCCCCTTGACGCATTTCTTCCATGACATAACGGTCCCCAACAGCTGTTTTATTGCTTTTCATATTATGGGATTCTAAGGCCTTATAGAAGCCGATATTACTCATTACGGTAGACACAACCGTCGATTGACGGAGTAGTCCTTTGCCATTTAAATATTTTCCGATGATAAACATAATTTGGTCACCATCAACAATATTACCTTTTTCGTCCACAGCAATTAAACGATCTCCATCCCCATCAAATGCGAGACCAATATCAGCACCTTTCTCTACTACTAGTGCCTGAAGTTTCTCCGGATGCGTTGATCCAATTCCATCATTAATATTCAAGCCATTCGGTGAGGATCCAATCGTAGAAACATCTGCTTCTAGGTCTGCAAATAGATGGGTTGCTAAGCTTGATGTGGCACCATGGGCACAATCAAGCGCAATATGTATACCATCAAATTCATTATCTACTGTTTCTTTTAAGAATTGGAGATACTTCTGGCCACCTTCGAAATAATCATTAATTTGACCAATCTCACTGCCTATCGGACGTGGTAGGTTGTCCTCCTCCTGGTCTAACAACGCTTCTATCTCCGCTTCCTGTTCATCTGATAGCTTAAATCCATCTGAACCAAAAAACTTAATGCCATTATCGGCTACCGGATTATGAGAGGCAGAAATCATTACACCTGCTTGTGCATCCATTGCCTTCGATAAATAGGCTACTCCCGGTGTAGAGATCACACCAAGTCTCATGACCTCTGCTCCTATGGATAAAAGCCCTGCAGCCAAAGCACCTTCTAGCATATGTCCGGAAATACGTGTGTCACGCCCAATTAACACCTTAGGATTAGATGTTTCCTTTGTTAAGATATACCCACCGTAGCGCCCGAGTTTAAAGGCTAGCTCTGGCGTTAATTCTTTATTTGCCACTCCTCGGACACCATCTGTACCAAAATATTTTCCCATTTTATAATACGCTCCTTTATATTTTCTTCCGTTTGTGCATATATATAGACTAAGGTTCGGTTGTTAATGTTGCCTCATTTATCGAAAGTTCAATCTCTGCATCATCTGCTATATCGTCGGGTAATTCAGCACGGATCGGTAACGTGAATTCCCCCTCCTCTTGTCCCTCCATTGTCACAAATAATCGAAGGTCACTTGGGGTTATTTCAGATAGAACAGAAGGAAAGCCACTTACGGTAACATTCATTGTACCTGAAGCAGGATTCGTAAAGGCTACTTCTGTATCCTCTGGCTCTCCTTCTATCTCAATCGGTACATCTTCTATTACTTGCTCTTCCACCTTCTCTACCTCTATATTCGCATTTACTGTTGTTGTATTTACTTTTCTTACTTCAGAAGGGACGTTCAAATTCACTTCTACCGTTCCACTTTCCGTTATTTTACTTAGATCAATTGGTTGAGTGCTAATTTGCTCTAATGTTGCTAAGTAATCTTCTGCAGCAAATACTTGCACCTCTTCTGTTTCTAATTCCATAGAAACAAGGTTTATCCCTTCTGGAAGCTCGTTTTCTGTTTCCATTGAAATTGGAACGGTTTTATTCGGACTAGCTAATTCTACCTCTACATCAACTGTCGGAGGATCTATTCGAACATTCAACTCATTACCTTGATTATCATAGACCTTTACTGGTACATCATCAACGCTAAAGGATTCACTTGCTCCTGCAACATCGACAAATCCTTTGATGATTGCAATATTATCTACAATACTTTTCGAGCTTGTCACAACGATTTGTCCAGGATCTGATGAAACATTCACTACCTCATAACCTGCTTCTATTTGATCCTTGTTCACAACATCTATATTCACAGAGAATTCCTCCGTTGCTCGCTCCTCAATCGAAACCTCCACTTCTTTAGGCTCGACATACACATTTAAATCCTCATCTATACCCGAATATTCAAGCGGTACCGTGTGTGTGCCCGTACCTAGACCTTCTAAGTCTACAAAAACATCGAAGTTCTTCCTTGTGGCAATCGATGTCACCTTACTAGCTGAGCCTTGAAGCGTTACTTTTACCGTTTCCGGTACACCGCCAACCACATATTCTTCTTCATCCAGAATAATTCTAACAGGGATATCCTCTAATGTCTGGGTTTCATTCGTTGTCCCAAAATAAGAATCAAATCCGTCATTATCATCATATACGTTCTCGTCAAAGGCAACAACGACAAATAATAAAACAGCTAACAACAAGGATACTATTCGTATCATCCACGGCTTATCTAACCATTTATTCATTTTTTTTACCCCTCCAATTCCAACCTTTCGTTGTAGAGGCTTTAAATTTCGTCACAAGCTCTAGTTTCAGCAATTCTGTTAGCTTCTCCACTGTAATATTTCGATGAAGCTCCCCGTTTTTTGTACAGGAAATGTTACCAGTTTCCTCTGAGACCGTAATCGTGATAGAATCCGTTACTTCACTGATTCCAAGTGCTGCGCGGTGTCTTGTCCCTAGCTCCTTTGAAATAAAGGGGCTTTCTGATAATGGCAAATAACATGCCGCTGCCACTATTTTATCCTGATTAATGATCACTGCTCCATCATGAAGAGGAGTGTTAGGTATGAAAATATTGGTCAATAGTTGATTCGTTAATTTACCGTTTATGGGGATACCAGTTGAGACAAAATCCCCTAACGAAATCTCTCTTTCAATGGTAATTAACGCACCTATTCGCCTTTTTGCCATATAGACACAGGAATCGGTGATTGCTTGGATGGATTGGTTCATTAACTCTTCCTGAGAAGTAGAGTTTCTTGAGAAAAAACTACCTCTACCTAATTGCTCAAGAGCTCTTCTTAATTCTGGTTGGAATAAGACAATAATGGCTACAGGCCCCCATACAATCACTTGACTCATCAGTGCCCTCACTGTACTTAAGTCAAGCACCACACTTAATAAATAGATGGCAATTACCACGAATATACCATTTAACAGCTGTATGGCCTTTGTCCCTCTAATCAGCATAAGTAATTTATATAAAACATACCATATAATCGTTATATCTAAAGCAATTTTCACGATGCTAAGTACAGAAAAATCTCCATTAAGCATGCAAACACAACCTTATGTCCATCCGAATCCTCTTCCTATTCTAAAATTAGTTATGAACTAATTATAGCATAAATTAACGCCATGCTCCTCTCCTATGCTACAGATTTTGTTCAAACGAAAAAAAGAATGGCTTCATGCACCCAAAAAATTCTGTGGATGGTAAAAAAAGTGATCCTATCTTGATGAGATAAAGATCACTTCATAAGCTTAATCTGGAAGATTAAATACTAGTTCCGCCATTTCTTTTATTTCATACCATAACCAACCAAAGACACGATCAACCTCCTTGATTTCACCAGCTACATCACCAGCAGAAGCCTTTAGCTTGTCACCATTAATAATGATGACATCCCCTTTTACTTTACCCTCTATTTTAATATTACCATTCTTCACTTCGAGGTCATCCTCTATTACTACACCTTCAGGAACGATCACCGTATCATTTTCCACCACTAGGTTCATACCCTTTGGATAACTTAACTGATGGTCCTGGTTCCACATAGTAAAAATACTACTAGACATTAAAATAAAGAAGATAGCTGCTGCTGTTAATAGTGGATGAACCCTAAACCATCTCTGAATGCTTGTTCTTTTCTTCTCCTTTGGTAATTGCGCCATTACTTTATTGGTGAAATCAAAGGATGGTTGAATATCCACATTTGCTGTGATCAATGCGACAGTTCTTTTTAATTCTTTGAAATGTTCCTGACAAGCTTCGCATGATCTCAAATGGGAGCGTAGTTCCTGTTCCTTCTCTTCTGAAATGTCACCATCCAAATATTGATGCATTAATTGAATGATTTCCTTATTACAACTCATTTTTTACACCCCTTTACACATGTCGAAGCTTCTTGCGCAGAGCTTCTCTCCCTCTATGAATTCTTGTTTTTACTGTTCCAACAGGGATTTCTAGAATTTCACTAATTTCTTTTAGAGAGAGTTCATCTATAAACCGTAAAGCAATTATACTACGATATTTCGCAGGTAATTGCATAATTTCCTTTTGGATATAGCTTTGTGTTTCTAGACTGGTCACTTCATCCTCAGGTAATACACCATTATCCGGAATTTGGGAATATAAATTCATTCCTTCTGTCCCCTTAATTTCTGCATCAAGGTAATAATCAGGCTTCTTCTTCCTCATCCGGTCTATCGCAAGGTTAGTCGCGATACGATAGAGCCATGTTGAAAACTTCCTATTCTCATCATATGACTGAATATTAATATAGGCTCTTATAAAGGCTTCCTGTGCCAAGTCTTCTGCCTCATGCTTATTGCCAATCATCCGAAAACAGATGGCAAAAACCTTATTTTGATAAAATGAGACCACATCCTCAAAGGCAGCTTGATCACCTTTTTTAACTAGTTTTATTTGTTTGACTATCTTTTCCTCGATCATCCTAATACCTCCGCCATATTTGCGGTTAATCTTTATACGTAAGACTACACCTAAAGGTTTCAATTTTATTAAAAACTTTTTAGCCTATATATTGAAAATGACAATAAAAGTATTATAACAAGAAAATAGTATTTTTTGTTGGTGAATGAATAAATTTTTGTAAACTATTAGGAAGAAAGATAGATTTTTGATCTTAGCTAATCCGTACGATTATTGAATTATTCTTCCATTATTTGATAGAATATAGCTTTAAGGCATATTTTTTAGTGTGATAACTGAAGGAGGTAAAAGTATGAAGATCACTTCCATGGAACCAACTCCTAGTCCCTATTCAATGAAAATAAACCTTGATGAGAAGCTTCCTGATGGAAAATCAGAGAACTATAAGGCTACGGATATGCTAGAGGATGCCCCGTCCTATGTACAAGCACTTTTTGAGGTCAAAGGGGTCAAGGGGATCTACCGAGTAGTTGATTTTATTGCTTTAGAAAGAGATCCAAAAGTCGCTTGGGAGGAAATTCTCCCAAAAGTTCAAAATAAATTAGGGTCAGTAGAAGACTTAGAGGAAAGCTTTACGAACCAAAAAAGCAGCCAATCCACGGATGCCTTCGGAGAAATTCAAGTGTTTATCCAAATGTTTCGTTTTATTCCAATGCAGGTTAAATTAGAAGAAGGAGACATAGAGAAACGTTTCGGATTGCCAGATCGATTTACAGAAGCCGCATTAAAGGCATCTGCTGATTCGGACATGCTCAAGGAACGAAAATGGGTCGAGCAATCACCACGTTATGGAGATATTAACAAAATTGGATTAGAGGTTGTCGAGGAATTAAGTGCAAGCTATGATCAAAACAGATTGAATGAGCTCCTTCATTTTGTCGATGATGCTAGTCAGGGCTCTTTTTATCATGAAGTTACCATCGATATGTTAGATAATCCAGATTGGAAGGCGAGATACGCAGCCCTTGACCGAATGTCTCCAAGCTTGAAGGATCTTCCTGTATTAAATAAGGCTCTAGATGATGAAAAAGCGTCAATCCGGCGTCTTGCAACAGCTTATTTAGGGATGATTGAAGAGGAAGAGGTACTCCCATATTTATATAAAGCTTTAAAGGATCCAGCGGTTAATGTACGAAGAACTGCAGGAGACTGTTTGTCTGATCTTGGATTTAAACAAGCTATGCCGGAAATGATTGACTCTTTATCTGATAAAAACCGCCTTGTTCGTTGGCGTGCTGCTATGTTTTTATATGAACTCGGTGATGAAACGGCTATCCCAGCACTGAAAGAGACATTAGATGATCCAGAATTCGAGGTAAGAATGCAAGCAAAGATGGCACTTGCAAGAATTGAGGAAGGAGAAAGTGCGAAGGGCTCCATATGGCAACAAATGTCGGATGTTACAAAAAAGAAACCGTAGTCTAGTCTTGCTTTTTTACAAAGCAAGACTTTTTTTATGCCTTTATCTAAGCCTAGAGACCTAATCAAAATTACAACTTAAGCTTCTTATTTCTCTTACGGCTTTTTCATACAATAGTAAAAAAAGGCTTGCAGGAGATAAGAAAGATGAAACAAAATAAGATTTATTTATTATTCACCAATACTGGAACGCTATTTACAAGAACGATTCGTTTATATACGAAAGCAGATTATAACCATGCTTCGATCGCACTTGATCCTAACTTTAACGAAACATATAGCTTTGGTAGAAAAAAGCCTCGCAACCCCTTCCATGGTGGATTTGTCAAAGAAAAAATAAACGAAAATTTATTCAGAACTGCTGATTGTATTATTTATTCTTACACAATAACCAAGCAACAGGAACGAAGAATTAAGCAAGCATTGGCAAATTTCGACCGTAATAAAGAGACATATCACTATAATTTAATTGGCTTATTCGGAGTGATGCTCAATAAACCGATCCAGAGAAAAAATGCTTATTTCTGTTCTCAGTTTGTCGCGTATATTTTAAAAGAGTCTGGGATTATTACATTTGACAAGCCTCTAGAGCTGGTTACTCCATATGATTTACAACAAATCCCTAAATTAGAATTCGTGTATGAAGGAAAATTACACCAAGCAGTTAGTTAAACTATTTATCATAATGGAGGAATCAAGGAATGGCACAAAAAAGAAAAAATCGATTTTGGCTATTTACAAGAAATATCCTTTTATTTTTAACAGCAATAAGTTTTGTTTGGTTTCTAACACATCAGCTAATGACTCTCAACGAAAAGAATAAGTATAGTCCAATAGGGGAATTAGTAGAGGTCGATGGAAAGAATATGCATGTCTATACAAAAGGGAAAGGTGAAAATACGATTGTATTACTTAGTGGCCTAGGAACTGCTGCACCTGTGTTAGATTTTGAACCATTGATTAACGAGCTGGCAAAGCAAAACAATGTAGTATCCATTGAGAGCTTTGGTTATGGCTGGAGCGATAGTACTAACAAAGAGCGTACAGTAAAGAACATTGTAGAAGAGATTCGATCTGCTCTAAAAAAAGCAGGTATAGAAGGTCCGTACATATTGATGCCACATTCTATTTCTGGGATTTACAGCTTGTATTATGCTAATAAATATCCAGATGAAATTCAATCAGTGGTAGGAATAGACTTTACTTTACCACAAGCTCTAGATTATTTTAATGAATCAGCACCGACGATGCCTAACTATATGAAATATTTAGCACCAACAGGGATTGGACGACTTGTTACAATGGTGAATCCAGATGATTTTTTACCAATAGCGGAAAAAGGAACATATACAGAGGAAAACTTAAAAATGACAAAAGCCATTTCAGCTTGGAAAGGCTATAATGAAAATATTGTTGAAGAAGCTAATCAAATAGGAAACAATGTACAGAAAACGAAGAATATGACTTTTCCACCTACAATTCCTGTCTTAGTTTTCACAACGAAAGAAGAGTCACAGGGAAGGAAATCACTAGAAACATTTTATAAGGAACAGTTACATGATCATCATTCCAGTAAGGTCATCACACTAGAGGGACATCATTATTTACACTGGACTCGTGCTAAGGATATGGCTAAGCAATTCGAAGAATGGAAGGAAAATATAGATAAAAACAACTGAAGCAATTCTCTATTATACAGCAAAAACCGAACTATTTTAAAATCATAGTTCGGTTTCCGTCTTTGACAAAATAAAAATGGAGCCTAGCGGGATCGAACCGCTGACCTCCTGCGTGCAAAGCAGGCGCTCTCCCAGCTGAGCTAAGGCCCCTAAAAATGGTGAGCCATGGAGGATTCGAACCTCCGACCCTCTGATTAAAAGTCAGATGCTCTACCAACTGAGCTAATGGCTCGTTAAAATAATTTTCTCCCTAATTCAAAGAGCGTTCATTATGTTAACCCCTGCATCTTCTAGTTTATTCGATGATGATTAATGCTTCGGGGTTACTCGTAGTTTATTCGGTAGAAGTATTGCTCGTTGCTCTACCAACTGAGCTAATGGCTCGTTAAAATAATTTTCTCCCTAATTCAAAGAGCGTTCATTATGTTAACCCCTGCATCTTCTAGTTTATTCGATGATGATTAATGCTTCGGGGTTACTCGTAGTTTATTCGGTAGAAGTATTGCTCGTTGCTCTACCAACTGAGCTAATGGCTCTTTTTAAAATATTTCTCTTCCTCAATCATACTGAGCTAATGGCTTCTATCCCATAGTTTCATTCTAATTGTTATAGTTTATATGCATTTAACCCTAAATTTTATATGTAGAAAAAAGAATGGCTGGGCTAGCTGGATTCGAACCAGCGCATGACGGTACCAAAAACCGTTGCCTTACCGCTTGGCTATAGCCCAACAAAAAACGTATATCGATAGTATACACGCCTGATCTAAATTTATACATAATAAATGGTGGAGGGAGTAGGACTCGAACCTACGAACCCGATGGGAGCGGATTTACAGTCCGCCGCGTTTGGCCAACTTCGCTATCCCTCCAAATAAAATTATGATCTAGTTCCAGTGGTGCCGGCCAGAGGACTTGAACCCCCAACCTACTGATTACAAGTCAGTTGCTCTACCAATTGAGCTAGACCGGCATAACATGGTGGAGGATGCAGGGCTCGAACCTGCGACCCCTTGCTTGTAAGGCAAGTGCTCTCCCAGCTGAGCTAATCCTCCGCCGCACAGGATGTGCAAGTGCATGCGTTGCGACAGGACGTCGCGATCTTAGCATGCCATCCTTAATATAAAGTAGCAATAACTAATGATTTCTGTGGTTATTATGGTGACCCGTACGGGATTCGAACCCGTGTTACCGCCGTGAAAGGGCGGTGTCTTAACCACTTGACCAACGGGCCAGTAAATCTAGGAGAGCTTCCAGCCGGACTTGAACCGACGACCCCTTCCTTACCATGGAAGTGCTCTACCGACTGAGCTATGGAAGCAAGTGGCTCCACAGGTAGGATTCGAACCTACGACCGATCGGTTAACAGCCGATTGCTCTACCACTGAGCTACTGTGGAATAAACATTTACTTCTGTTGCTTCTCAAAGCTTTGCCTGGCAGCGTCCTACTCTTGCAGGGGCGTGAGCCCCAACTACCATGGGCGCTGGAGAGCTTAACTACTGTGTTCGGTATGGGAACAGGTGTGACCTCTCCGCTATCGCCACCAGACTTGGTGGATATAAGCTAATCCTTATTAAGATGGGAGAAACTATACCATCAAAACTAGATAAGAAGTAGACAAACCATCGGTTTTTCATCCAAAGAACGTATAGATAAGTCCTCGATCGATTAGTATTCGTCAGCTCCACATGTCACCATGCTTCCACCTCGAACCTATCTACCTCATCGTCTCTGAGGGATCTTACTCACTTAAAGTGTGGGGAAGTCTCATCTTGAGGGGGGCTTCATGCTTAGATGCTTTCAGCACTTATCCCTTCCACACGTAGCTACCCAGCGATGCTCCTGGCGGAACAACTGGTGCACCAGCGGTGTGTCCATCCCGGTCCTCTCGTACTAAGGACAGCTCCTCTCAAACTTCCAACGCCCACGACGGATAGGGACCGAACTGTCTCACGACGTTCTGAACCCAGCTCGCGTACCGCTTTAATGGGCGAACAGCCCAACCCTTGGGACCGACTACAGCCCCAGGATGCGATGAGCCGACATCGAGGTGCCAAACCTCCCCGTCGATGTGGACTCTTGGGGGAGATAAGCCTGTTATCCCCGGGGTAGCTTTTATCCGTTGAGCGACGGCCCTTCCATTCGGTACCGCCGGATCACTAAGCCCGACTTTCGTCCCTGCTCGACTTGTAGGTCTCGCAGTCAAGCTCCCTTCTGCCTTTACACTCTTCGAATGATTTCCAACCATTCTGAGGGAACCTTTGGGCGCCTCCGTTACTCTTTAGGAGGCGACCGCCCCAGTCAAACTGCCCACCTGACACTGTCTCCGAACCGGATCACGGTTCTGGGTTAGAAGGTTCATACAGCCAGGGTGGTATCCCACCGGCGCCTCCACGTAAGCTAGCGCTCACGTTTCCAAGGCTCCCACCTATCCTGTACAAGCTGTACAAACATTCCATATCAGGCTACAGTAAAGCTCCACGGGGTCTTTCCGTCCTGTCGCGGGTAATGCGCATCTTCACGCATAGTATAATTTCACCGGGTCTCTCGTTGAGACAGTGCCCAAGTCGTTGCACCTTTCGTGCGGGTCGGAACTTACCCGACAAGGAATTTCGCTACCTTAGGACCGTTATAGTTACGGCCGCCGTTTACTGGGGCTTCAGTTCAACGCTTCGCTAATGCTAACGCATCCCCTTAACCTTCCAGCACCGGGCAGGTGTCAGCCCCTATACTTCGCCTTTCGGCTTCGCAGAGACCTGTGTTTTTGCTAAACAGTCGCTTGGGCCTTTTCACTGCGGCTTACTCGTAAGTAAGCACCCCTTCTCCCGAAGTTACGGGGTCATTTTGCCGAGTTCCTTAACGAGAGTTCTCCCGATCACCTTAGGATTCTCTCCTCGCCTACCTGTGTCGGTTTGCGGTACGGGCACCCTTTTCCTTGCTAGAGGCTTTTCTTGGCAGTGTGAAATCCGGAACTTCGGTACTCATTTTCCCTCCCGATCACAGCTTGTGATTGCCAGACGGATTTGCCTATCTGACTCACTCACTGCTTCGACGCACACGTCCAGTCGTGCGCTTTCCTTATCCTACTGCGTCCCCCCATCACTCAAACGGAATTGGGTGGTACAGGAATATCCACCTGTTGTCCATCGCCTACGCCTTTCGGCCTCGGCTTAGGCCCCGACTAACCCTGAGCGGACGAGCCTTCCTCAGGAAACCTTAGGCATTCGGTGTAGAAGATTCTCACTTCTATTTCGCTACTCATACCGGCATTCTCACTTCTAAGCGCTCCACCAGTCCTCACGGTCTGACTTCACTGCACTTAGAACGCTCTCCTACCATTGTTCGTAGAACAATCCGTAGCTTCGGTGATACGTTTAGCCCCGGTACATTTTCGGCGCAGCGTCACTCGACCAGTGAGCTATTACGCACTCTTTAAATGATGGCTGCTTCTAAGCCAACATCCTGGTTGTCTAAGCAACGCCACATCCTTTTCCACTTAACGTATACTTGGGGACCTTAGCTGACGGTCTGGGCTGTTTCCCTTTCGACTATGAACCTTATCACCCATAGTCTGACTCCCAAGGTAATATGATTGGCATTCGGAGTTTGACTGAATTCGGTAACCCGGTGAGGGCCCCTAGTCCAATCAGTGCTCTACCTCCAACATACATCCCTTGAGGCTAGCCCTAAAGCTATTTCGGAGAGAACCAGCTATCTCCGTGTTCGATTGGCATTTCACCCCTACCCACACCTCATCCCCGCACTTTTCAACGTACGTGGGTTCGGGCCTCCAGTCAGTGTTACCTGACCTTCACCCTGGACATGGGTAGATCACACGGTTTCGGGTCTACGACCCCCTACTATCTCGCCCTATTCAGACTCGCTTTCGCTGCGGCTCCGTGTCTTCCACTTAACCTTGCAGGAGATCGTAACTCGCCGGTCCATTCTACAAAAGGTACGCCGTCACCCATAAAAGGGCTTCGACTACTTGTAGGCACACGGTTTCAGGTTCTCTTTCACTCCCCTCCCGGGGTGCTTTTCACCTTTCCCTCACGGTACTGGTTCACTATCGGTCACTAGGGAGTATTTAGCCTTGGGAGATGGTCCTCCCGGATTCCGACGGAATTTCACGTGTTCCGCCGTACTCAGGATCCACTCTGGAGGAAACACGCTTTCGACTACAGGGCTGTTACCCGCTGTGGCTGACCTTTCCAGATCGATTCGTCTAACGTATTTCTTGGTAACTCCGTATAGAGTGTCCTACAACCCCAAAAAGCAAGCTTTTTGGTTTGGGCTAATTCCGTTTCGCTCGCCGCTACTCGGGAAATCGCGTTTGCTTTCTCTTCCTCCGGGTAATGAGATGTTTCAGTTCCCCGGGTCTGCCTCCTCTATCCTATGGATTCAGATAGAGGTTCTACTCCATGACGAGTAGAGGGTTTCCCCATTCGGAAATTCTCGGATCAATGCTTACGTACAGCTCCCCGAGACATATCGGTGTTTGTCCCGTCCTTCTTCGGCTCCTAGTGCCAAGGCATCCACCGTGCGCCCTTTTTCACTTAACTATACTCATGCTTCAGATGAAAAAGTCGTTGGTTTTATTTGATGTCTTGTCATCAGTTTCGTGTTGGCGCCTATTGATGCCTTCACGTCCTGATTTCTTCTTATCTAGTTTTCAAGGTACATGTTTTTATGGTGGAGCCTAGCGGGATCGAACCGCTGACCTCCTGCGTGCAAAGCAGGCGCTCTCCCAGCTGAGCTAAGGCCCCAAGATTAGAATGGTGGGCCTGAGTGGACTTGAACCACCGACCTCACGCTTATCAGGCGTGCGCTCTAACCAGCTGAGCTACAGGCCCATTCTAAAGGTGAATGAAATATGAGGTTATATTAATCACTCAAAACTGAACCAAACAACCAAGTACAATCTATGATGATCTACGCTAATAGATCATTTCCTTATATCCTTAGAAAGGAGGTGATCCAGCCGCACCTTCCGATACGGCTACCTTGTTACGACTTCACCCCAATCATTGGCCCCACCTTCGGCGGCTGGCTCCAAAGGTTACCCCACCGACTTCGGGTGTTGCCAACTCTCGTGGTGTGACGGGCGGTGTGTACAAGGCCCGGGAACGTATTCACCGCGGCATGCTGATCCGCGATTACTAGCGATTCCGGCTTCATGTAGGCGAGTTGCAGCCTACAATCCGAACTGAGAATGGTTTTATGGGATTGGCTTCACCTCACGGCTTCGCTGCCCTTTGTACCATCCATTGTAGCACGTGTGTAGCCCAGGTCATAAGGGGCATGATGATTTGACGTCATCCCCACCTTCCTCCGGTTTGTCACCGGCAGTCACCTTAGAGTGCCCAACTCAATGCTGGCAACTAAGATCAAGGGTTGCGCTCGTTGCGGGACTTAACCCAACATCTCACGACACGAGCTGACGACAACCATGCACCACCTGTCATTCGGTCCCCGAAGGGAACTCCCTATCTCTAGGGACATCCGAAGATGTCAAGACCTGGTAAGGTTCTTCGCGTTGCTTCGAATTAAACCACATGCTCCACCGCTTGTGCGGGCCCCCGTCAATTCTTTTGAGTTTCAGCCTTGCGGCCGTACTCCCCAGGCGGAGTGCTTAATGCGTTAACTGCAGCACTAAGGGGCGGAAACCCCCTAACACCTAGCACTCATCGTTTACGGCGTGGACTACCAGGGTATCTAATCCTGTTCGCTCCCCACGCTTTCGCACCTCAGCGTCAGTTACAGACCAGAGAGCCGCCTTCGCCACTGGTGTTCCTCCACATCTCTACGCATTTCACCGCTACACGTGGAATTCCGCTCTCCTCTTCTGTACTCAAGTTCCCCAGTTTCCAATGACCGCTTGCGGTTGAGCCGCAAGATTTCACATCAGACTTAAGAAACCGCCTACGCGCGCTTTACGCCCAATAATTCCGGACAACGCTTGCCCCCTACGTATTACCGCGGCTGCTGGCACGTAGTTAGCCGGGGCTTCCTCGATAGGTACCGTCAAGGTACCGCCCTATTCGAACGGTACTTGTTCTTCCCTAACAACAGAACTTTACGATCCGAAAACCTTCTTCGTTCACGCGGCGTTGCTCCGTCAGACTTTCGTCCATTGCGGAAGATTCCCTACTGCTGCCTCCCGTAGGAGTCTGGGCCGTGTCTCAGTCCCAGTGTGGCCGATCACCCTCTCAGGTCGGCTATGCATCGTTGCCTTGGTGAGCCGTTACCTCACCAACTAGCTAATGCACCGCGGGCCCATCTGTAAGTGGTAGCTTACGCCACCTTTCCACTTCGGTTCCTATGAACTAAAGTACTATCCGGTATTAGCCCCGGTTTCCCGGAGTTATCCCAGTCTTACAGGCAGGTTGCCCACGTGTTACTCACCCGTCCGCCGCTCGTTCCACTCACGTCCTCCCGAAGGATTCAGTCAGCTTCCCGCGCTCGACTTGCATGTATTAGGCACGCCGCCAGCGTTCGTCCTGAGCCAAGATCAAACTCTCCATAAAATAGATGCACCGAAGTGCTTGTGTTGATCAAGCTCGCTTAAAGCTAGCATGTTCTTACTTTTTTGTACTGGTTGTTTTGTTCAGTTTTCAATGATCAATATCTTATGTCGTTTTTTGCGACGAAATATAATATATCACGCTTCAATATGGTTGTCAACAACTTTTTTTATTCTTTTTATAAGACATGTAAAAAGTGCGAAACTACGATAAAGAAGTGTTCCATCATTTTGACGACAAGACTTAATATATCACATATTGACCTGCTAAACAAGTATTATTTTTAATTTAGAAATTTCTCTTTAAAAACAGATAAAGACCTCGTATCTCCGTAATAGAAACAAGATCTTTATCTTAACATTTAAATTTCAAGGCCACTTCCCATACCAGACTCACTCATTCTATCTTAATTCTTTTCGGAATATATTTTTGAATCTCTTCTTGAGATGCAACTCTTCTATATAATTGAAATAGCACCTTGTACCTTTCATGCATGTTTTGTTTCACCATTTGATCGATACGGTGATCTTCTAGGTCTAGTAACAATTCTTCTAATTCTCTCTTTATTACATATTGTAATTCCGTTTGTTCTTTTTCATTTATCAATAATCCCAACATAATTGTTCACTCCTACCTTCTATTACTATATATATTCCTACTTTTTTTCAAAAATAAACATTATTAGACAGCATATTTTAAGAACAAGCTCATACATATAGAACAAGCCTAATAAAATCGGGGGATATAAATGAGAAAATTATATGTAGTAGACATGAAAAAAAGTAAAAAGCTTCTTTTCATTGTGCCAATTGCTTTTTTTGTTGCCCTTTTTTTATTTTTAGAATCTAATTATTCCTTTACCGTTTTCTCTAATCAAGACGAGCCAAAAGCTCTAAGTGCTGGGAATAAAAAGCACGCATCTGTTGCTTTAACGTTTAATATTAGCTATGGAACAGAGCAAGTGGAGCCAATCTTGGAGCAATTAAAAGCAAAAGAAGCATTAGCCACCTTTTTCGTTAGTGGGGAATGGGCTGAGCGTCATCCAGACCTACTGGAGAAAATTGCAGAGGACAAGCATGAAATAGGGATGCTGGGATATCAGTACAAGTCGTATCTCGAGCAAGAGGAAGAACAAGTAAGAAGTGATATAGCTAAAGCAAAGGAAACTTTTACAAAGCTCGGTTATGAGGATGTCTACTTATTACGTCCACCTAATGGACATATTAATAAAGCAATCCTATCGATCGCAGAAAATCAAGGGATGAAAGTCATTCATTGGAGCGTGAACCCCAACGACTGGAAAAATCCTGGTACAAAAGCCATTACGGATCATGTACTGAAAAACACAGAAAAAGGGGATATTGTTTTATTGCATGCATCAGATTCCGTCAAACAAACAGATAAGGCTTTAGAGGCTATCATACCAGAGTTAAAAAATAAAAATCTTGATATAGTGACGATCTCTCAATTGATTACCAATGCAGATGGTTCTCAAAGTGAATTGAAAAGTAATAAGTAAACTCATGAAATTAATAACGCATTCGCTCGTATTGTAAGCGAATGCGTTTTTTTAACGTCCCTTTGTAGCTTTTGTTTTTTCGGTTAGTCGGTGAAGGATTAATAATTGATATGTATTACAGATAATTAATGGAACGATCATTAACCAAGCATAGTCTCCTCCATTGGTTCTCAGTCCCGGAACCCACTCTATTGATGTAATGACAACCATGAAAAACAAAGCTGGAATAAAAGCCCTTTGGTTCGTTTCCTTTGCTTTGATTCGAGCGATGACAATACTATAAACCAACAACGCGATTGCAGTTAACAAGAATGGTGTAATCGTGCCATCCTCCACCGATTTATAACGGAAGTAGACTAAATCAAATAATGTAAACAAAATCAGGCCTATTTGTATAGTTGGCCAAAATCCACGAAAGATACCTAAAGCAAACTGATTTACGGTTAAATAGGCAAAAAAACCCATTTGACTAACTAAACTAAAAACAAAGCCCAAAGCTAAGAAGAAGATCAACAAACCCAATAATTCAAACCAATCGAAAGGGCTTAAGAACTTAATATAAGCATCACTTTTTACAAAGAAACTTGTGATTAATGTCGAAATTCCTCCTAAAAGCAAGGTAGAAAAAAACAATCGTACGACATTACGACTTTTCAAAATAAATCCCCCTAATTCTTTACTTCCTATTCTTTAGATATTTTACCATGAACCCTATTTTTTTTCGCTTTATAATACATATTAATTTTAAAAAGACCCCATATTAGGAGTACATAGAAATTTCAAAAAACGACTTGAGATATATGGAAAGAAAGGTAGCGGTCTAATGAATTTATCAAAGTTTTTTATCCTAACGATACTTTCACTGCTATTCCTTAGCGCCTGCGGTGGTGGTGGCAATACCCAGGGCAAGGAAGAGGGTGATTATGAGGGCACTAAGAAAATGGTGGCTGATATTTTGAAAACAGATGAAGGAAAAAAAGCCATAACAGAGGTATTATCTAGTGACGATATGCAAAAAACCTATGTCATTGATGCAAAGGTAGTACAGCAAACAGTACAAGAAGCCTTAACTTCAGACAAAGGGAAGGAGTTCTGGACAAAGATGTTCCAGGATCCAAAATTTGTTGAGTCCTTTTCACTCGCTCTACAAGATCAACAAGAGAAAGTGATGAAGACCTTAATGAGTGATCCAGAATTCCAGAAAAAATTTATCGAAATACTGAGCAATCCCGAAATGGAAGATCAAACATTAACCGTTCTGACAGGACAAAAGTTTCGCTCTCATCTGGAAAAGGTTATGGAGGAAATGTTCAGCTCCCCTATGTTCCAAGCCAAAATCTCTGAATTGTTATTAAATGCAGCGAAGGAAATGAAGCCTAGCGAAGGAGGACAATCCCAATCTGGAGGACAAGGAGAGTCCGGAGGTGGACAGCAACAGCAAGGCGGACAGGGAGAACAAGGCAACCAAGGTGGCGGAGGAGGAGGAGCGTAGGAACAAAGGGAGCATGCCCTCAGCCCGAGCATGCTCCTTTTGTAAATATTTATAGACGTTCAATAATTTGCTTAGCAATGGACAAATATTCTTGACCATTAGGGTGATCCTCCTGATAAACAGAAGGGGCAAATATTCCTTCTTCTTCATAAGGCTGTTGAAGTGATAGGCGCCCTATTACATTTGTGTCTAAAACTTCCGCTAGCTTGTCTCCTCCACCTTTTCCAAAGACATATTCCTTTTCGCCTGTTTTCTTACTCACGTAAAAGGACATGTTTTCCACAACACCAAGCAGCTCATGATCCGTATTAATCGCCATTTGTCCTGCTCTCGCTGCTACAAATGCTGCCGTTGGATGAGGAGTGGTTACAATAATCTCCTTCGAGCTTGGTATCATATTGTGAACATCAAGTGCCACATCACCAGTTCCAGGAGGCAGATCTAATAATAAATAATCTAATTCTCCCCACTCCACCTCTTTAAAAAAGCTTGCTAGCATTTTCCCTAGTCTAGGACCACGCCAGATAACAGGGGAATTATCTTCCACAAAAAATCCCATCGACATTACCTTGACACCAAAACGTTCTACTGGAATAATTTTATTCCCTTTTAATTTCGGACGTTCTTCCACACCCATCATATCAGGAACACTAAAGCCATAAATATCAGCATCAATAATCCCGACTTTGTTTCCTAATCGCGCCAAAGCAACAGCTGTATTTACAGTTACGGTTGATTTACCAACTCCGCCTTTACCACTCGCGATCGCTAAAAATTTTGTCGTAGAGCTTTCACTTAATAGTCCAGGCTTATCCTCAGATGTCGGTTGATATTTCTTAATCACTTCCTCTGGTAAGGAAGAAAATCTTAATCCAACTGTCGCAGCACCTAGATTCTTCAATGCCCCTACAAGCTCTTGCTGTAATTGCATCTGCTCTGCTGTATTCGTTTTCGCAATCGCTAATTTAACACTGACATGATTCTTATCAGGCTTAATCGTGATTTCTTCTATACCATCTGTCTCTTTGAACGTTTTATGTAAAAACGGATCCTTCATATTGTGCAGTAATTCTCTTACCTTTTGTTCCGAAAGCAAAATAGGTCACCTCGATTGTATTCTTGTGTACTCCTATCTGCTAGTATAACACAAATTTCTTCAATTCTAAGCAGGACGCATTATGGATTTTCTTCTTCCTTCCCTGTAATGTAATTTAAAATCCCTTTATAAATACTTGCCGCCATCTTACGTTGATAATCATCTGATTTCAGTAATCCAAGCTCCTCTTCATTGGACAAAAAACCAATCTCAACAAGCGCACCAGGTGCTTTTGCATATTTCAAAACAAAAATTTGATGGATAGGAAGAGCTACACGATTTGTATTTTCTAGGTTGCGAATAATTTCTGCTTGAATAGCCTTTGCCAGCTTTTCATTTTGATCTTTTCCCGGGTAATAAAAGGTCTGGGCACCCTTCCACTGTCTGTCACCAAGTGCATTTAAATGAATGCTTAAGAAAAAATCGGCATTTTTATCACTAATAAATTGAACACGGCGCTGAATATCCTCTGCTTTCCTTCTCGATAAACCTTTGGTCCCTTCATCTGCAAGATCATAGTCCCCTTCTCTAGTTAAGTATACGGAAGCACCAGCCTGCTGGAGATAATCCTTCAGTAAGTTCGATACCTTCAGCGTGATCTCTTTTTCCTGTGTCTCATCTGAGCCCTCTGCACCTCCATCAGCACCACCATGTCCCGGGTCAAGTACAATAGTTTTTCCTGCAAGTGGCAGGGACCAGCTTTCCCAAGAATCCATTGAATCTTGCATAGGGTATTGAATCAATATAATTAATACAAATAGTCCAATTAACCATAATACGATTTTTAAGATACGTGACATACCCGCTTCTCCTCCCATATTCACGCCTTCATTTAACTATATGGGACAAGCGAGCGGGTTATGCCGTTAAAAATCGTATTGCTCTTCTTTTTCTTGTAATAGCTGTTGATACGTTTTTGTTAACATAATCGTATCTTCCACCAAGCGATCGATTCGAAATAATATATCCTCATTAATAATTTCCTTTTGGTAAAAGTCCACTTCTTCTATATAGACGTAAGTTTGCACAATTTGCGCCTTCATATAGGATAAAATTGGCTTTATTTGTTGCTCTGGTATCAAAAAGTGACGGCTTGAGCCTGCTGTCACGATCATGCTTACTACCTTATCTCGAAAAGCATTGATTGGTAACAAGTCAAAAATGTTCTTCAATGTTCCAGGTATCGACGCTTGAAAAATCGGTGTTCCAATGATTAGTGCATCTGCTTCCATTACCTTCTCTGTTACATATTTCGTATCCCCTGTATAGTCCAAATAATGTCGACCATCACTAAATTCCAGCTGATAATCGGTTAAATCTAATAAAGTTATTTCCACTTCTGGATAGGATTCTATTATCTTTTTGGTCGTATAATCTATCGCCGTTCTTGTCTTTGAACCTACTGTCGATCCAGACAATGCTACTACTTTCATGATGATCCCCCCTTATTTTACTGTATACTTTCGAATAGCTGGTAAAACTTCCTTCCCGACTAGCTCTATATTTTTACGGAGCTTATCAAAGGGAATGCCACCAAAATCCATTTGAGCAATATAGCGTTGGTGACCATAGACCTCATGCTGATACAGAATTTTTTCGATGACTTCCTGTGGACTACCAATATTCATCACATTACGCTTGTCTGCACCTTGAGCAAAATGCTGCTTCGGATAACCTCTACCATTTGTATGTTGCATTCCTTCATTAATGGAAGGATAAGTCTCTCGTTGCGCTTGTTGCGTGGTTTCCGCTAAATAGAAAAATCCAGCTGTTGCCACAGGGAATTCCTTCGGGTCAAATCCCGCTTCCTGTAAAGCATGACGGTAATCATCGATGGTCCGTTTAAAAATAGAAACAGGGCCACCTAGCGTTGCTAGGAATATCGGTACTCCTGCATAACCAGCCTTAACTGCACTGGATGGATGCCCTCCAACCGCTCGCCAAATTGGAAGAGAACCATTAACCGGTCGTGGTAGGACCTTCGCATTTTGAAGCGGTGCACGAAATTCTCCACTCCAGTTCACTACTTCTTCTTCATTTATTTGTAATAGTAGGGCTAGCTTCTCTTCAAATAAACCTTCATAATCCTTTAAATCATAACCAAGCAACTCAAAATTACCGACTCGCGATGCTCTTCCTGCGATGATCTCTGCACGACCTTTCGAAATAAGATCAATCGTCGCAAAATCCTCATAAACACGAACAGGATCTAATGTGCTAATAATAGTGGAGGAGCTAGCTATCTTGATCTTCTTAGTCGCTTGGGCGATTGCCGCCAAAACAACGGAGTGAGCTTGTGTCGTAAAATATTCCTGATGACTCTCCCCTACACTAAAGAAGTCAATGCCTACATCCTCAGCAAGCTTAGCTAATTCGATGATTTCCTCGATTCGTTGTGCTGCCGAAATCCTTTCACCAGTTGCAGGATTAGGGAGATGATCACCTAATGTATATAAGCCAAATTCTAAACCTTTTCTCGGGTCTATACGATATTTTTCCATCAAAGCCATACACTACCTTTCTTCTCTTATTCCTATATATGTTATTATGAAGCATATGACCATTTACGTGAAGTACGCACTTATAAGATATATAGTATACAAAAAGATACTAATAGGAGAGATGTAAGATGAAATATAATCCAAAAGCATGTCGGGTAGAGGATGCCTTGAGTATACTAGTTGGAAAGTGGAAACCTCTCATTTTATTACATTTATTAAATGAAGGAACACAACGATTCAATGAGTTAAAACGTAGTATACCCGGCATTACCCAAAAAATGCTGACAAAGCAATTGCGCGAGTTAGAGGAAGAAGATATTATTGAGCGCGTCGTCTATCCTCAGGTTCCACCTAAAGTGGAATACTCGATAACAGATTATGGAAAAAGCCTTCAACCTATTCTAGAGGCCATGCATGAATGGGGAACAAAGCATACCTTAAGAAAACTGGAAAAAACGGAGAATGGATGAATAAAGCAAAAGAAAAGTCCTGTTTCCGATTGAACAGGACTTTCCTTGCTAAAACTATAGATTTTTTAGCTGTTTTTTCAACGCTTCTGAATAATGTGTTAAATAAGCATAGGCTAATGGGGAAACATTTTCTCTTCCTTCTGCCTTGTCTAGTTGCTTGCTAAACTTTGCGAGAAATTTTTGCGCTTGATTTGTTGAGCCTCTTTCTACATGGTGTTTCACTTGTTTTAATGTATTCGTTAGTTGAGAAACGGCGGTCCCTGTAATGTCCTCTGTTCGTACATATTCTTCCATATGGTTAGTCAAAACGGTAAGATATCCGGTTGTTACTTCTACCACATTCGATGTTTCCGATTCTCCACTTGCATTGGCTGCTTTAATGTAATAGGTATAAGTAACATTTGGTTCTGCGGTTCGATCATAGAAAGTATCTACTTTTGCATAACCCAAATACTTTACCTCACCATCTGCTTCTCTATAGACATTATATTGATTCGCACCACCATTTGACTCCCAGGCAAGCCCAACAAAATTATTTCCGATCATTGTTACCCTTAACTCAGTTGGCGTGCCAGGAACAGGCATCTTGATGGCTATCGCCTCTGACAGATTCGATTCACCCATTTCATTAACGGCAGTTATTTTGTAACTATAGCCTGTATCGCTGATACTCACACTTTCGTCGATATAAGCAGATTCATCGGTACTCGAAATTTGACGATAATCTCCGTCTTCATTTGTTTTACGATAAACATTATAGCTTTCTGCTTCTGCAACGTCCTCCCAATTGATCTCAAATGCTGAGGTGGTAATCTCTCCAGCGGTTAACCCTGTTGGCACCTTCGGAATCTCAATCGCCTCTTCTGTGGTCGTTGATACCACTTCTGATAATGCTGATTCTCCTCCAGTACTTGCTGTAGAAATCTTATAATAATAAGTTGTCGAGGCTTCTACTGGCTTATCCATATAGGAAGGTGTCGTCGAATTTGCTACCTTCGTGAATTCTCCATTAGGATCAGTCGACCTATAAATACTATAGCTTATAGCATTTTCCACCTGTTGCCACTCCAGCATTACGGTAATACTTTTAGTTTCTGTTATCGTAACGCCACTAGGCGTAGCAGGTTTTGGTTGGTTCGGATCATAGAAGAAAATCTCCGCTTGATCTGAGTGCTCAGACTCTCCTCCCGCATTGATTGCAGAAATCTTATATTGATAGGTAACACCTAATTCCACCGTATCATCCTGATAAGCAGGTTGCTCTGTAGTTGCAATCGCCCGGAAGGAAGGGTCCTTAGATGAAGCGCGGTAGATGAGGTACTGCTCCGCTTGTGAAACAGCAGACCAATTCAGTGAAACGTCCTCCCCATTCATCTCTGCTTTCAGATCGGCAGGGATATCATCAGGTGGTTCGGTATCTGGAGCAGTCGGCTTTAATAAAACAAAATAGTTCATCCGTTTGGTGTTATTATTTGGCCCCATCACAACATGAGATCCTGCAGGGTAGTTCTTTTTATAAAGCTCAAAAGTAACAGGTTGATCATCCACTATTGTTTGCCCAGTATTTTCATAATGTTCAGATAACCACTTTGGTTTTGGACTAACTCTGGAGTCATGTGCAACATAGACATCCGTATCTGCCGCTAAGTAAAAGGAAACCAAATCGTCACTCGAGGCACTTCTGGAATTAACAGCAGACCGAATCCATTCAACACCAAGCAAGGTATCAGGTATAGAGATAAAATGATAACCATCCCTGTCCCCTGCTACAAGGTCTCCTATTTGAAGGTTTTTCTCCACAGACCATTTACTTGCATTTTCCTTACCATTCCCACTATTATCATGGACAATTACATTCTTTGCGAGTGTCCCTTCTAATAGTGGCAGTGGTTCATCATCTGGCTCTGGTTCTGGATCAGGCTCTTCCACTGGTGGAACGAAAGGATCTTCATCCCAAACAGGCGGTTCCATTGGATAGCCCTCTGGAAAAGCAGAGCTTGCTAATTCATTTAAATAAACCTCTAAATTCGTATAACCATTCCCATTTTTGTCTCCATTGCGATCCGCTGGATTATTCGGATCAAGCCCTTTCGCTAGCTCCCACTCATCAGGCATCCCGTCCTGATCCGTATCTTTCAGAGCCTTTCCTTTATCCAAATCAGGAAAACCACCAACATCTTGCTCATGTCCTATAATCGCTCCTGTTTGGTTTCGCACATCATGGATTACTTTTTGATCGACCCTGTCTCTTATTAAGGAAGAACCAGCGTAATCTAAAACATGCTCATAAGCGGCTTCTGGCTCCTCTACATTTGTAAGCGGGTAAGCGAATCGATCCTCCACAATAACACTTGGCCTTTCCGCCTCCATCATATCTGTTCCAGTATCGGTACCATCTAAAACACCATTTTTATTACTATCAATTCGATTATTATGAAGATATAAGCTATAATTTTCGTTCCCTCGTACGACCGCATATTCCGGATTAGCCGAGTTTATACCTGCAATAAAGTAATTCCCTTCTACATTCCCATATCCTTTTGTACCGGATTCTCCTCCAGCCACATAAGGATAACCACCCCAGTTGTATACAACATTATTAACAAAATCAATTTGCCCTTTCGTCTTAGGATTTCGATCATTATTATGGGCATACAGATTATGATGCATCGTGATCGTATTCATTTCAATAAGCCCCCCCATTGAATGGGTTAAAAGACCTTCTGAAATGATCGACCATTGCACGGTTATATTTTTCGATTCAGGGTTTTCGTAGTTTTTACTTAAAATAGAGAGGTTTTCGTCTGTCCCCCAAGAAAAGGAGGAATGATCAATAATGACATTTTGAGAATCTTCGAAATATAAAGCATCATCCGAGATACTTTTACCTAAGCGAAAACGCATATAACGGATAATAATATTATTACTATCTATAAAACGAACGTTATTTCCCTTTATTGTCACACCATCTCCTGGTGCGGTTTGACCAGCTATCGTAATATTCGCTTTATTCCTAACAATTATTTGAGGAATCGTAATATTGCCACCTATATCAAACACAATCGTTCTAGGGGTATCACCAGCGGTTGTTAGTGCATCATGGAACGTTCCAGGACCTTTAAGATCATAGCTCGTAACATGATATACTTCTCCCCCTCTGCCTCCTTTTGCATATTGACCAAATCCTTCTGCACCCGGAAAAGCCAAGAGCTCTTCTTCCTCCGCAGCAAAGACATTAGACTGAAACACCGGAAAAAAGGTAAGACAGACAACAAAACATAATAAAAACGGAAAAAAGGATTTCATAGCAAACCTCCATTTTGAAATAGTAAGATTTCGGTCATTAGGAAAATCCCTGCTACCTGATGACGATTAGCGTATTAGGCTCCCCCCCTTTCGTTGTTAACATAATCGCTCTATAATCAGATTAAATCTGTATGTAACCGCTAACAATAAACAATTCTTACATTTTATATACAAAAACGATAGACAGGTTTGCTGAATTCGTTCATTAGAAAGGAACTTCTATGAGGAATCTAGCGATAGAAAGAGGAGAAATAGCTATGCATTGAAACAATCCCCCTTGACTTTTAAATATCTATCATGACATTCATACCAAGGAGGCAATTACATGAGACAAACAAGAATGAAAATATTTAACGTGAAAATTAATTCGAATCACATTCCTATTTTTTGGTTTTTTTCTTTTTTTCAAGTGATCTAATTCGACCAATCCCCAATTGCTTTGCTTCTTGTTGTAATGATTTAAGTAAACTAACCGCCATTAATATCATCACTAAGGAAAATGGTAATGCTGCTACAATCATAGTATTTTGTAGTGCTTGCAGGCCACCAGAGTAAATCAGTGCAAGTGCCGTAAGGGAAAGGAAAATTCCCCAAACCATTTTAATTCTTTTACTCGGATTTTGAGATCCATTTGAAGTCATCATTCCTAATACGAACGTTCCTGAATCAGCCGAAGTGACAAAGAATGTAATAATAATGATAATCGTTAAAATAGACCATGCCATACCAGCTGGATAGGTCTCTAATATACCAAAAAGGGATTCCTCAGGTAAGAGCGAGGAAATGCTAATACCTGACAGTTCCGTAGTGATCGCCGCACTACCAAATG
Source organism: Gracilibacillus sp. JCM 18860 (assembly GCF_055395245.1). NCBI lineage: Bacteria > Bacillati > Bacillota > Bacilli > Caryophanales > Bacillaceae > Gracilibacillus > Gracilibacillus sp. JCM 18860. The sequence continues at coordinate 2,842,196 of NZ_AP043868.1, read as the reverse complement.
TCGTAAACCAGATAAAACTAATAATAGTAGGGGCTAATAATACATAAATGACAAACTCACGAATTGTACGTCCTTTTGATACCCGTGCAATGAAAACCCCAACGAAAGGTGACCAAGCAATCCACCAAGCCCAGTAAAAAATAGTCCAATCATTAATCCAACTACGAATATTTTCATTTAATGGAGCGATTCTTAAACTCATTTTAATAAAATTTTGCAAATAACTTCCCACTGAATCCACCAATAAATTTAGAGTAAAAAGTGTAGAACCAAAAATAAATACAGCTAAAAAAAGCAGCGTAGAAAAGCCCATATTGACATTACTTAGAATCTTAATGCCTTTTCCTATACCAGTTATGGCAGAGATCATGAACAATACTGTTACAACAAAAACAATAATGGTTTGCGTAGTCAAACCTCGAGGAATATCAAATAAATAGGATAGGCCGCCATTGATTTGTATTGCTCCAAATCCTAACGATGTAGCAACCCCCATAATTGTGGCAATAACAGCGACAACATCAATTATTTTCCCAGTTATTCCGTCAGCCTGATCACCAATGAGCGGACGCAATGTTTTACTTATTAAGCTTATTTCACCTTTTCTAAAAGCAAAGTAAGCAATCGCTAAACCGACAATACTATAAACAGCCCAAGGATGTATGCCATAATGAAAGAAAGTAAATCGTATAGCATCCTTAATCCCCTGATCTGTCCCTAACTCCCCTGTTGGTGACTGAATGGCATAGTGACTGATCGGTTCATAAGCACCATAGAAGATTAGCCCAATGCCAATACCTGCACTAAACAGCATGGCAATCCATGAAGGACGTGAAAATTCAGGCTTTTCATCCTGCTTTCCCAGTTTAATTCTCCCTATTGGGCTAACTAAAAGATAAATACATATCAATACAAATCCAGATACGATGATTAAATAATACCAGCCAAGTGATTGAATGATAAAATTTTGGGTTTTGTTTGTAAGATGCTCGATAAACTCCGGCATTAAGATTCCCAAGATAACAAGTACAGCCATAATGGCTAAGGAGGTAATAAAAACAAATGAACCTTTTTTCATATTTCGTCGTAAACTCCCATCTGTATTAGTCTCTTCTTTGACAGTTCAACTGTATTATGTAACTATTTTCTTCTTTTATTTCAACAATATTCGTAAATTACACCAATCTGCCATTGTTACGTGGTCTTAACCCAACCAAAAAATATATTTGAAAACATGTCACAAATCTTAGCCCTTTGTCGTCTTGAATAATGAAATAATAAGAGGAGGTTAACTTATGACTAGAAAATGGGATGTTATCATTGTTGGTGGTGGATTAGCAGGATATGTTGCAGCAAATTATTTAATTAAAACCAATAGGTCCATATTACTTATTGAGAAAGGGAAAATTGTTGGAGGAAGGGCTAGGACAACTAAGATGAACGACCAGTGTTTCAATCTTGGCCCACATGCCCTTTATAAAAAAGGGAAAGCCACGGCTATTCTTGAAGAATTAGATATTAAGTTGAATGGCAGCTCACCTAGATTATCTGGCATACTAATGGATAATCATATCGAATATGCTGCTCCATTTTCTCCATCTACACTTTTTAGTACCCAGCTATTGAACACAAAGGAACGGATGGAGTGGATAAAGGTTCTGTTAAAATTAATGACTATAACTCCTGAAAAATTAGCAAATCTTACTTTTCAACAATGGGTTAGACAAGTGACCCAATCCAAAATGGTAGAATCGTTACTATATACCCTTGGAAGACTGGCAAGCTATTGTCATGCTCCTGAAAAAGTGAGCGCAAAAGCAATATTATCATGTGTGAAATCGGCTATGGGAGGTGTACTGTATTTAGATGGTGGCTGGCAAACAATGATAAACCAGCTTCATAATAGGGCCACTCATTCAGGTATGGAGGTCTGGCAGCATACTCATGTTAAACAAATCGAACCTGCACAACAGAAGCAATTCCAATTAGTACTTTCAAATGGTAAGAAAATTCTAGGAGAGCATGTAATTTGTACAACAGGACCTCATGAATTAAATGATATACTAAGTAAAAAGATGGTGTTCCCTCAAAGAGAATTTTTATCTCAGATTACACCTATTAGAGGAGCAACTTTAGATATTGCTTTGACACAACTTCCTAACCAAAACCAATTATTCGCCATGGACATCAAAGCTCCTCTCTATTATTCCGTGCATTCCGCTTTTGCTCGCCTCTCTAATCATCCAAGGAATGCTATTCTTCATGTTTTTAAATACCATCATCCAGATCAACACATGGATGGAGCCATAATTAAAAAAGAGCTGGAGCAATTCCTAGATGTGTTGCAGCCAGGTTGGCAAGAGTATGTGATATTCAAACGATTTCTTCCCCACATTACGGTGAATCAGCGTTTACCTCAAATAGGAGATGAACAGAAAATACTAGATTGTCAAACAGAAATACCAGGATTATATATAGCCGGAGATTGGGCATCTCCCCATTCTATTTTGGCAGAAGCAGCCATAACTAGTGGCAAACAAGCAGCTGAAAAAGTTATTTTAAATGAAAAGAGGCATAACGATGGAGATTACAAAAGCAGATTATCAGCTATTTAAACCGTTGTTATTTTCATTAGGTTATCGAATGTTAGGCTCCGTAATAGACACGGAGGACATGGTGCAGGAAACCTTTCTAAAAGCATACCAATTGAACAAAAATGATATAAAGAACAAGAAAGCATATCTCTGTAAAATAATGACAAACCTTTGTCTCGATCTATTAAAGTCTGCACGGTATAAACGAGAGCAATATACAGGACCATGGAATCCCGAGCCCTTACTCCTCGAGAAAATACACGAATTAGACCCAAGCGAAACAGTCATCCAAAAAGAAGGGTTAAGTATTGCTTATCTACGAATGATGGAACATCTAACAGCAGATGAGCGAGCAATCCTGCTTTTAAGAGAGGTATTCAGTTTTTCATACTCTGAGATTGCTCATATCATTAAAAAGAAAGAAGACAATTGTAGAAAAATTTTTAGTAGAGCAAAACAAAAGATTTTAGTAGTGGAAGGTGAAAGTCTAAACTATGAAAAAAACAGGTCAATCATTGATCTTTTTGTAGAGGCCTTCCAAAAAGAAAACACAGCTGCATTAATGGAACTTATCTCTAATAATGTTACCCTTTATTCTGATGGAGGTGGTAAGGTTAGTGCAGCAACACGGCCAATTGTATCGACTACGAATGTCTTGGCTCTATTATATGGCATCATGAAAAAAACCCCAGAGGACTTTTACTTTGAAGTTAAAAGCATTAATTATCAACCTGCTATCGTGATCTATATCCATGGTGACATTCATAGTGTCCTCAGTTTTTATATTGATAAGGAACAGATAAACGAAATTTATATAACGATGAACCCTGAGAAATTACCGATTGCTTAATGGAACGAGAGATAGGTTAATATAGAATTTCAAAGGACCTTACTTTTAGCACTACTCCCAAGACTATAGCTATAGTCTTGGGAGTAGTGCTATGGTGTATGGAAAAATTGTCAATAAAACGAGTATAATTGGTTAATTATACCTCCTTGACAAGGTTTGGAAAATCATTTAAAATTTCATAGTAAGTTTATCGTTCGAACAAAGTAAGTCTGAATAATTGAATCATTTTCTCAAGTAAATCAATGACACAACACGAATTTGTAAGCGGTTACTTGTAAAAACCCTTAATTTTATTGAAGGGAGTGGAAACAAGTTTTTGGCATGAGGCAAGACATCATTACGTATACTGACAAACCCTCTTCTAGAGATTAGCAGTGTAATCCAAACGTAAAAAGGTGGAGTAGAAATGACAAAAAGTAATTCATTATTTGTTTTTTTAGTGTGGCTCATGTTAATCGTTGTACTTGTTGGTTGTTCGTCATCTTCAGCTGAGGATAAAAAAGAGCTTAGGATTTGGACTTTCACAGATGAGGCCAAATATGCTGTGGAAAAGTTTCAAGAAGCAAACCCAGATATTAAGGTAGATGTCCTATTTATCAATAACGATAATTATGTAAAAAAGCTAATGTCTGTGTTACAGGTTGAAAAAAATGTCCCTGACGTGTTTTTTGTAGAAAAAGCCTATTGGCCACAGATTAGGGAGATTCCTCGATTAGAGGATTTATCGCAAGCTCCTTATAACGCAGAAGAAATACTAGATCAGCAATACCAATATATTCAGGATGATGAAAAAGACGAAGAAGGCATCATAAGAGGTCTGGGATATCAAGGTACACCAGGGGCTTTCTACTATCGACGTGATCTAGCCAAGGAATATTTGGGCACAGATGATCCAGAGGAAGTAAGTAAGTTGATTTCAAGCTGGGATAAAATAATGGATATCGGAGAGCGAGTAGTAGAAGAAAGTAATGGCGAGGTTCATGCATTGGCGAATTGGAGTGATATCGGTTCAGTAGAAAGCTCTAATATAAAAGAGCCTTGGGTGGTTGATGAGAAATTAGTGATCGATCCAGTTAGAGTGGAAGCAGCAGAACTTGCCAAGGAGGCTAGAGAGCGAAAGGTATTGGCAAATTATGAATCCTGGGGCCCTGCTTGGACTGCATCAATGCAGCAAGGAACCGTTATGTTTTATGCCATGCCTACTTGGGCACTGCCTCATGTTTTTGAGAATAATGCTCCTGAAACAGCTGGGAAATGGGGGGTAACCCATGGACCAAAAGCCTTTACTGGTGGCGGGACTTTCCTAGCCATGTATAACGGAAGTGAAAATAAAGAGGTCGCTTGGGAATTTATGAAGTTTTACACCACAGATAGAGATTTTCTAACGGAATTGGCCAAGAACGAGCAGTACTTTCTAAGCAACAAAGAAATTAATATCGAATTAGCACCTGAATTAACCTCAGACTTTTTAAACGGTCAGAAATACTTTGCATTCTTTAATGAAGCAGGCGAAGAAGCGCCTTCTGCCCCGCAATCAACATATGATAATGATATTAATGGCTTGTGGGATGAAAAAGTGAATGATTTTTTAAATGGTAGATTAGAAACGATAGACGATATGATTGCCTCATTTAAGAAAGATGTCGGTCATCATTTTCCAGAAATTCAAGTAGATTAACATCATTCTGACTTAATAGATTTTCTGAGGAGGAGAAATAATGTTTTCAAAGACATTACGAAAAGATACTTATGGTTATCTATTTATCGCCCCATTCTTTATTATATTTCTTGTGTTCGGGCTATATCCTATCATGTATTCCTTCTACTTAAGCTTTACAGACTGGGACGGTTTTACGAATCCAACCATCGTAGGAGTGGAGAACTATCTAAGATTGTTTGGTGACTTCTTTTTCTACAAATCCTTATTCAATACATTGGTTATTTGGATTGTTTCGGTCATTCCCCAGTTAACTGTCAGTTTAGTACTAGCTGTTGTACTACATGAAAAATTTGTGAAAGGTAAAAGTATTTTCAGGGCGGTGTTTTTCTTTCCTAATATTGTTACTGCCGCATCGCTAGGTTTATTAGTTGCCTTAATTTTCAGCTGGCAAACAGGCAGCTTTAATCAGTTCCTAATAGCTATAGGAATGATTGACGATCCAATTCAATGGACAGATATGCCAAATTTTATGAGGGGCTTAGTATCGTCCATTCTGTTCTGGCAATATTTTGGGTACTCAATGATTATCTATATAGCAGGTCTCCAAGGTATCTCAAGGGACTTATTAGAGGCTGCAGAAATTGATGGCGCTTCCAAGGTAAGGGTGTTCTTTAGTATAACTCTCCCCCTACTAAAGCCAATCATTTTATTCCAAGTAGTAACCTCGATTATTGGGGGTATGCAAATCTTTGATCAACCCTACGCCTTAACGGATGGATCGGGACAGCCAGATAATTCCACCCTTACTAGTGTCATGTATTTGTATGAGACGGCATTTACTCGTTATCAATATGGATATGGTTCCGCAATTGCCTTCGGGTTGTTCCTTGTTATTGTCGTCTTCTCGATTATATCCTTTGCCACGATGAACGCCAGAACAAAGAGTGAACAAAAATAAGGAGGAAATAGAATGATCTCAGAAACAAAAGTGGAAGCCATTCATGACAAAAGAAAATCGAAAAGAATCAAGCCTAGCCACATTATCATTCATATACTTCTCATACTACTTGCCATTGTTTGTATTGTTCCGTTCTATATTATGATCGTTTATGGTACCCATACAAATGCAGATATTGCTTCCCAATTTATCTTTTTCCCAGGGGAAGCACTGATTGACAATTATCAAAATATGACAGAAAACATTAATATTTGGCGAGGGTTCTTAAATAGCTTTATTATAGCAGGCTGTTCAACGGCACTTACCCTTTATTTCGGGGCACTCAATGCATACGGATTTGCGAAATACAAATTTAAAGGTAACAAAGTATTGTTTTGGTTTGTGTTAGCTACGATGATGGTTCCTCAGCAATTAGGTCTAGTCGGGACATTTCGGATTATGTATATCCTGAATTTACTCGATACGTATGCCGCACTTATCCTACCAGCTGCTGCTAATGCATTTGCCGTATTTTTTGTCAAACAATTTATTGATGGAACCATTCCTGATGAGGTCATTGAGTCTGCGCGGATGGATGGGGCTAGTGAATTCAAAACGTTTAATCGGATTATACTTCCTATGCTGGCACCAGCTCTAGCTGCACTAGGTATCTTTGCCTTTATAGGTTCTTGGAATAATTTCATCAGTCCATTGGTACTACTGTTCTCTAATGAAAAGTATCCATTACCAGTCCTTGTACAAATGCTGCAAGGCTATTATGGCTCTAACTATGGCGTGCAGTACTTAGGGGTTGCCTTATCTGTCCTGCCAATTATCATTGTATTTGCGATTTTTTCGAAGCGGATTATCGGCAGTGTTGCGATCGGTGCAGTCAAAGGTTAACCATCAATGAACAAAACCTACTCTATGAGAAAAGGGTCTGATCAGCATGCAGTTAAATGGTTTATTAAATGTGTTTTACAACGCTGGTGTATGGGTAATCCGACTTGTCTATCTCAACCTATTATGGATATGCTTTACGATTATAGGTTTAGTAGTATTTGGGATCATGCCAGCGACCGTGAGCTTATTTGCTATTTTACGTCAGTGGATTCAAGGTAAGGAAATTGTTGCGGTATTTCCCACTTTTCGGCAGTATTTTCAAAAGGAGTTCTTGAGAGCAAATCTATGTGGATTGATCTTTCTAGTGGCAGCCATTATTTTGCGAATGGATATCATACTATTAAAAGCATTTCCATCATTTCCGTTTCAGCTGCTCTTAGGTATCACACTCTCTTTAGGAGTATTGTATGCGATTATATTGCTGTATTTCTTTCCGGTATACGTGCATTTCGAGGTTCCGTTATGGCATTATTTTAAATATGCCTTGATTATCGGTATTACCCAGCTGCCGATTACCATCATGATGATTCTGGGCAGTGTGGTAGTTTTCTGTATGTATTGGTTCTTCTCTGGATTAATACCATTACTTTGTGTAAGTTTATTTTGCCTAAATTTGATGTGGTTTGGGTATCGTGCCTTCCAAAATATAGAATATGAACAACAGAACGAAGAACACAAGCCATTACGTAGCAAAAAAGCAATAAGCCGTTGACGCAGGTCATTAGTAGAAAAAACTACTCATAGGCTAAAGCCTATGAGTAGTATCATTATGCCAATAATTTAGTTGACTCTTTGATAAACGCTGGAATATCATCCGGTTGGCGACTTGTGACTAATTGGTCTTGACAAACGAAAACCTCTTTATCTTGTACCTTAGCTCCAGCATATTCTAAATCGACCATAATCGACTTATAGCCGGTCACTCCACGTCCTTCTAACGATTTTGCGGTAATTAACAGCTGTGGCCCATGACAGATTGCAAATACGGGCTTTTTTTCATCCATAAAATGCTTGGCAAATGAAACAAAGCGATCATCTGCCCTTAGTATATCAGGGGAAAACCCTCCAGGGATAAATAGTGCGTCAAAATCAGCTGGTGATACTTCATCAATCCCTTTATCGATCTTTACGGTAGCATCCCCTTGCTTTCCTTTCACTGTTTTGCCAGTTTCGTCACCAATTGTTACCACATCATGTCCTGCATCCTTATATGCTTTTGCAGGATCTGTATATTCCACATCTTCAAAATAATCGGTAATAACGGTTGCTATTTTTGCCATTTGTAGAAACACTCCTCTTAAAGTATTATTGTTTGCTACATTCTTACTTTTCCACAGAGAAGTATTTCCTAAACATTACTAAATAATTATTTTTGTAATTCTTCTAACAAGCTAGCCAGCTTATCCCAAGTTTGAGTGACTCCTTCAAGTACACCCATATCCAAAACGGCTTGAAGTTCTTCAGCTGTTGGGTACTCAGATCTGCTTACTAGTTTTGTTTTTCCGTCTTGTTCGATGAAGGTTAATGTCATTTTAGTAGAAGGCATATCCTCTAGAATGTTACCTTCTGCATCAGAGAATGAATCAATGAGTACAATTTTTTCTGGTTCTTGAATATCTTGATAGACAGCCTTTCCCCATGACTCCATTCCATACTCTTCTTGATTTTCATCCGTACACTTCATGCAGTACTGCCATACTCCTCCAGGTCGAAAGTCTACATTACATACTGGAGTGGACCAACCTTCCGTCGACCACCATTTCTCCAAGTGTTCTGCCTTTGAAAACGCCTGGAAAACAAGCTCTCTTGGTGCATCAAAAGTGCGTTCTAGAACCAAATCCTTCCCTTCCACTTTCGAGGTAATTTTAGTATTTACATTATTCGGCATGCTATTGCCCTCCTTGGATTATATTAGTTCATAGCTATTCATCTTTTAGATAAATGCTATAATTACAAAAAGATTTATTCCTTATCACGCGACGCTTCTTTTCTTTGAAGCTCTCCTAAGTATTCATCCAAGCGATCAAGTCGTTGTTCCCAAATTTGTTGGAATGTCGTAAGCCAAGCCTCCATTTCCTGAAATGGTTCATGACGAAGCTTGTAAATTCTTCGATTCGCAACCGCTTGGACTTCGACAATCCCCGCGTCACTGAGTTTTTTAAGGTGCTTCGAAGCCTGTGGTTGCCGAAGCATTAGTTGATCAGCAATTTCCCCTACTGTCAGCGGACCATTCTTTAAGAGTTCGACAATCTGTAATCGGTTAGGCTCGGCAAGTGCATGTAACGTGGTCGTCTTCATTTCATCTGTCCTTTCCGATTGATGGAGTAACTATCTACTCCGTGTTACATTTATAATATACCACCAAAGGAATATTCTAGTCAAGGAATATTTAAGATATTTTTAAAAGAATAATTCTATCCATAATAATCACAGTTTATAGTGGATTATTAAGTTTCGATTGAAAGTTTAGTATTGTTGTCATTAAGATACTTTTATGTTATAAATAGAATGATCGTTCTATATAAGGGGTGTTTTCTTCATGAGCAAAAAAAAGCAAGATATAATGGAACATGCGGAACAGTTATTTTATAAACATGGCTTTCACGGTGTTGGCTTAAAAAGAATTGTTGAAGAATCAAATGTAGCTCTTATGACATTATATAACCATTTTCATTCAAAAGAAGACCTCATCCTTGAAGTGCTAAAAAGACGAGAAGAGCAATATTTTTCTATCTTGAAATCATCTGTTAAGAATGCTAAAAGCTCCATTATATTGTCCCTATCAGAAGCCCATATTGATTGGATTCGAAAACATGACACGAATGGATGCATGTTTTTAAGGGCGAAAGAAGAGTTTTCTTCAAATGATAATTATGAGATTGTCCAATACGTAAATGAGCATAAAAGATCCTTGCTGGATTTTTTTGAAGAGCTTGGCTTCGACCATAGTGAGGCTGCACAATTAGTGTTATTATTCGAAGGAGCTACAGCTTTATCGGAAACCTTAAATGTTGATGAAGTGGCTATGGCATTCATAAATTCTATAAAATCTATGGGGCTTCATTTAAGTGTCGAGTAGTAGGACGTAATACCAACTAACAGGAAAAGTCCGTCGAAGACTTTTTCTCTTTTTACCAAAAATATAATGATCGTTCTATATAAAAAGAGGTGTTGTTAATGAATTCAAAAAAATTAATCATGGTTGGTTTACCTATGATTGCGGTAACTTATGGTTTTGCAAGGTTTAGTTATGGATTAGTTCTCCCTTATCTACGTGAGTCTTTAGAGATTAATCCATCTGTGGCAGGAGTGCTTTCTTCGTTATCGTATTTGGCATATTGTATAGCGATTGTCCTAGCAATGTTATATATGCAAAAAGTTGGTTCCCGTATGATGATTTTAACAGCAGGGATCGCAGCAGCTATAGGAATGAGTATCATATCCATAGCCAATAGCTCACTAGCTCTTGGTATTGGTATCTTTATTGCTGGCCTAAGCACGGGGCTATCTTCTCCACCTTATGCAGATGTGATAAAGAAATGGGTAGATCAGGATAAGCGTTCTACAACAAATACGTGGATTAATGCAGGTACTAGTTTGGGAACTGCATTAACAGGGGTTATGGTTATCTTTTTGGCTAGCAACTGGAGAATGACATACCTTCTGTTTACACTAATATCGATTATTATATTGATACTTAATTATAAGGTCATTCCTCAGACAAAGGATACGAGCAAAACTCATCAGACACAAGCCTTTCATGTGACAAAAAAGGAGCTTGTTCATGCTTATCCCTTAATCTTATCTTCTTTGCTCTTAGGGGCATCGAGTGCACATTATTGGACGTTTTCAAGAGATTTGTTGTTTCAAATGGAGAACCTCCCACAAGCTCTGATTCAAGTATTTTGGATCATTATTGGCATAGCAGGCGTATTAGGAGGATTTGCTGGATATTTTAGTGAGAAAATTGGATTATTATCCTCCTACCGAATAAGTGTTATTTTGCTAGGAGCTTCTTCCTTATTATTAGGTTTATTTACAAATATTCTTCCCGTTGCCCTATCAGCGATTTCTTTTGGTAGTTCCTATATATTTATGACAGGTGTTTTGATCATTTGGGGCATCCATATCTTTAAAACAAATTCCTCACTTGGTCTAGGCTTACCATTTTTACTATTAGCTTTAGGTCAAGTGTTTGGTTCATTCATTGGAGGAGCGGTTGCTGGGCTTCTAGGTTATGAAGCCATGTTTATCCTATTTGCTTTGATTAGTTATATTGCTTTAATTTTTAATCCTAAAGAATAATTTTGAGAAATATACTTTCTAATTCCAAGAATGGGTTCTGAAATTTTATCAATCTTTTATTGACCTACTTTTTACGCTTTGAACTCCCCATTCAACGACAGTGAATTTCTTTGCTGTCTAAACAAAAAAGAAGGAGGCTAACTATTTAAAGTCAATAGTTAGCCTCTTTCTAATTAGTGTGATAATTTCATATTTCTCTACATAAAGGATTAAGCTTTTCTTCTTCTCATGATGAGGAAGAACACGCCACTTAAGAAGAGTAAAAACCCTGCTAATAAGTACTGAAAGGTCGTAGTGGCAGTTTCCGGTAGTTTTTGTCCGTCTTCCGTAACAGGCTGTTGTTCCATTGTTTCCTGTTCAAAAACGGTATAGGTGCTGAAGTGATCGGTTTGTGCTTTCACGTTTCCATCATGCCATTCTCCCCCGATTGCTTCCCATTCTTCGAGTTCTGGATTCCAATAGAACAGTTGCACCTGATCTTTATCCTTTACTTTGTCGCTATCAACAGAAAAAGTCAGTGTCACTTTTTCGTCGAAGGTATCCAATTGTTTTTCGCCTTGTTTGATTTCAAAGTCATAGACCACACTCAATGCTTGATCAATGTCAGCTAAACGCTCTAACTGGATGGTTGCTGCATCGGATCCATTAGTGAAATTGGAGGCAGCTAGTTGCAAGCTTACATTTTTTAACTGAATGATGATCGTTATACGATGCTCCTTCAGCCATTTTATTTGGTCAGAATTAAATGCTAGGTTAACAGAATCATTATGACCTCGTAAATCTATCCTTAGTTCACCTTGATCAGCTAGCTGATAGAGCGAGTCTGTTACGATCGTTGCTTCGCCATTGGTAACGTTAGGTGTTAAGGTAACACTGGTTTGTTTCTCCGGGTCTTTTGAATCCTCAGGATTTTCTGGATCGACAGGGTCTTTTGGATCCTCAGGATTTTCTGGATCGACAGGGTCTTTTGGATCTTCAGAATCTTCGGAGTCTTCAGGATCTGGTAAAACTGGATCAGAAGTATCGATTGCTTTGATATGTGCAACGACACTATTATTGTTATAAGTGACAGTTACCTCGTAATCATCTGCAGTTACATTATCGAATTTACCTTCCACCTTGTCGGCGGTCATTAAAGTAATATTTGCTGCCTTGTCTATTTCATAATTAGAAAGATCCAAATTCAGATCCCCACCATCAAGGTATAACAGTCCATCTACATTTAGTTGCGTTTTGTCATTATCCATTGCAATATCAAGGTTTCCAGCTTCCATTGTGAAGTTACCATTTACATTCAAAGGTTCATCTACATTAACTAACACTGTACCATCTTCCACATAAAGATCGCCTTCACCAAAAGCAGTCTCAGAAGTAGCTTCTAACGTTCCTCCTTCTAGCAATGTGCCTCCTGAATAACTATTATTTCCTGTCAATGTAAGTGTTCCTGTCCCTTGCTTGGTAAGCATACCACTGCCAGTTATATCATTTCTCCACCAATCATGGGCATTAAACCTTCCTTTTGAAGCATCCATATTCACTGTTACATTGCTTAAAAACGCACCATATCCATCAGATGCTGTTACCAAATCAAGTCTGCCCCAACCATTTGATTCGTCTATTACAGGGTAGCCTGATTCAATTTCTGTGGTATACAATACTTCTCTACGTTGTTTATCGGTCAAATAGGGCTGACGAGTTTCCAATAAAACTTCAGCCCCTTTAGGTACTACAGGGTCTAAACCTTTTGTGCCTGTTTGAGGTAATCCGTATGTAAGTTTTTCCCGATAGAATGCTTTATTTGCTTCGTGATCCTCCCACTTTTCTTCATCGTACGCACTTTCAAACGTATAATCCTCTGTTACTGTATGTGCATATTCGTACAAGCTCATTTCTTTTGATGCAGCTAATTCACCGAATACTTCTCCTGCATTTTGATAAGCCTTATCCAATACCTCTTGGTTTTCTGAAAGATTGTATGCGTAGGCAGTCATTGCTGTAGCTTGTATTCTTGCTCCTATAACATCAAGCGGAGAGTGCATGCCGGTCACTATTCTATTTTCTCCCATTTGGGCTGCTCTTGTTAGAAATTCAGCATATCTTTCTGGTGTTGCATATGCAAATCCGAATGTTGACAAATAAGATGCACTTGTATGCCCGCTTGGAAAGGCTCCGTCTTTACCTCTCCCGTCTTCTGCTTTTCTCTTTACATATTCTAATGCAGGAATTACTTCCACATTCGTTTCATATTGCTGGTAATGTCTTTCTCCTGTTTCTTTTTTACCACCTGAAGGTAATTCTTCTATTGTACTCTCACCACTGCCGATTGTGTCCCAAACAGGTAAACCGTTCTCATCAACAACTTCTTTCACTTCTCCATTTGAATTCATTCTGTAAGGTCTTGGAGAAGAAAAAAAGTATTTAGAAGGATTAGACGAAGAAGGATTCCTAAATCTAATTAAATGAACTAAATCCATCGCATCTTCTAGTGCAGATCCCTCCCATTGTCCCATCCCTTGGGCTTGGTCTTCAACAGTCGATTCTTCCAATACTTTATCCATGTCCTCTGATGATCTGACAACACTTGTGATCGGGTTAACAATCTCTACGTAGGCATTCGCTAAAGGTCCATAAGCTTCCATCATACTATATACCTTATCTCTTTGATCATCATAGTAGGCCGCTAACGCCTCTTCATTCGTTCTATTTTTAGTAACCTCTTCTACATATTTTATATTAGCTTCCCAAGTCCTCGGATTTCTGATTTCTTCGTTAGCATATGTCTTCTTATCTGCTATTACCTTTGTCTTATCATTTTTATATCCATCAAAATAAACGGTAGGTCCGTCACCATATTTTGCAATCTCACCATTTGCACCTGGTATAGTTAACGCAGTTCCGTCTCTCCAATCTGGTTGATTCAGAGACCATATTTGATCAAAACCATCTAAAATATTGATAAAAGGATTAGTTCTAGCTATATTCTTTAAGATAGGATCGTTAGCATTTCCACCATTATCTACTGCTGGTAAAGGTTGCTCAACTTCAGGAGGATCTGTATTTATTTCTTCAGTAGTCCCTTGTGGCTTTGCAGGTTTTGAATGCTCCTTTTCAGAATATTGACTAGCGACCTGAACAGGAAGTTCAAAAGATGCCATAGTTAGAACTGCAAGTAGTAGTATTATCGAGACTTTTTTCATGAATTTCATACCTTTTCCATTTCTCCTTTTTGCTGCATATTTTTTAATACACTTAACCACACTAATTCACTTTAACTTTAGGGACTGTATGTTAAATGAATATAGGGAATATGTTAAATTTATGTATTTTTTTGTAGATGGGAAGAGCCCTATGACGAAATTAACGGTTTCTCTTTTAGTAGAGAAAAATGTTAATCTAACACATTATATAAGTTTGTGAGGCGCTATAACTCCACGCTTTCCCCTTTTTGGATTTTGTGAATACTACCTATAGGCACCAATAACTGAAAAAGGTTTCTGCGATAAAATTTCCCGCTTTATAGTAAGCGGTTTCATTTGTCGGATAATCCATCGTTTTATATTTTGACTTATATCTAATTAACTTTTCTATATATGAGTTTAAAATCATGCTCCCAGTTCAACCCGTCATCTGACTTTTGCCAAGAACTATGTATGGTATCTCTTGCATCATTAATTTTCCCATTAAATTGCTGACAAATCTAATGGTGAAAAATCTGACGTAACCCTCCATAATTTCCAAGCATCTTCTTCGAGACTCATTTTATATAGACGTGTTACCCCTCGTGAATCAAAATAGTGTTGTAAATATCCACCAGTATTAGCATCATAGTCATAAACAATCGTATTACTTGGGAACTCTGGCTGAGTTATATGAGTTCGCTGAACGATAAAATTCTCTTATTCAATCCAATCAAATATTGTTTGTCCATAAATTGGTTTGCTTGGAAATGTGGGTGAACTACTTCAATTTCCCATTTACCTATAAAAAACTCCAATCGCTTTAACTTTTCTTCACGAATTGACTTTTCCATTAAGAATCTCTCCTTTTTTAAATTTACTCTCTAATACCGAATTGCCGAAAATATAATTTATTGTAATGATGATAGCAATAACACTTGGATAACCCAAAAAACAGCCTGTCTCATAGGCTCAACTAAAATAATTCTCCCCATTCAAGCCATGAACGCCCACCCATTCCAAGACTGTATGAACAAGCCAAGCGCTAATTTTCATCATGGGTATAACTACTTGAGTCAAAAGAATAGACCACATAAAATTTAAAGATATTTTATGCAGTCTTTATGATTATCACATCTTTTAGTATCCCTGTATGTCTATCTTAGATCAGTTATATAGTTTATATAACTAATCGTCTCTTCTGCTGCGTGAATCATCTCTGTTGCCTGCTCTTCAGTCAGTGTACCAGGATTGACAAATGCATTGACCTGGCTGATAAAGGCGTTTAGCATATTGGTAGCTTGTTCAGGTTTGTCATGTTTCGTATCCAGGAATCTTTCTGTCTGATTTAATTTTACCATTAGAGCATTCTTTTTGCCGCCTACAATATCAAGGCCTGCAACAGTCTCTTTAAGGTCATCAATCCTGTTTTCAGCCCTGAACTGCGCAAACATCCAATCAAAGATGTTCTTATCTGCATACTCTTCATGGCCTGCGCCATACCTAAAGCTGGCGTTTGATTGGCCGATAAGGTTACTGAACAGTTGGGCTTCGGTTTCGTGCGGCGTCCAGTCAAAGCCATAATATGGGAAGTTAAATGCTTGGTTCGTTTCCAGAACCGTCACGTTGGCTTCTGAATATAAGCCGCTAGCTCCAGCGCCTGTTGAGAAATAGTTTGTCCATGCATTACCAGCACCGTCATCCTTATGTGTATGCGCCCATATGGCAGTTTTTGTGAGCTCAGGGTTCGCCGTAAGCTGTTCCACGGTTGGCAAGGTGCCTCCTGCAAGCGGAACGATTGCTGCGAGGAACTCAGGATTACGGTTATAGAAACCGATTGTGTACATGCTACCCATCGAGAAGCCAGACATATAGATACGGTTCAGATCTACCTTGCCTTCAGCGGCCAGTTTCTCCACGTACGCTATAAGGGCCTCATTATTGGCCTGATTGTTCGAGTGGTTCTGTGTAGCTATGATGTGCGCATTGTACTTGCCGGGATTCTCCAGTTGACGCTTGGAGAGCACGGCTGCACCGTTCGCGGTTTGCACAGGTGCAAAGTAGTCCCCCGATGGGCCGCCGCGGCCACCGCCATGGTTGTAGATAAACAGCGGGAGAGGACCGAGGTCTTCCCAGGACTCGTCGATCGAAAGCAGGATGTCCATGCTGCCTGTGCCACCCGGGTTCGTTTTGTCCGGAACAAACTTGTCGAGGGCAGGATTAACTACCTCTGCCTGAGTGAATCTCGGAATTATGGTAGTGCCGTCTGTCAGCTTTATTTCACGATCCACGTTGACGCGGTAATTGAGAATCGTCGAGAATGCATTTTGTAAGGTGCCCGAAACCATTGAGCCGGATGTATAGCCATTGGCATTCCAGAACTCAAATTCAACGATGATGTAGCGGCCGCTCGCGGGCGTATCTGTTACGAGATCGTCGGATCCCGGAGCGGGCGATATATAGCCAAGTGGCTCAGGATCATTGTTAACATATACTCTAGTGATATTGCGCATGCCGTCGAAAATGACGGTCGAGCCATCAAGTCTTGTGTTCCTAGCGCCCGCTTTGAACATGTCGGCACTCAGATCGGCAAGGTTTGCCTCGTTGCCTTCGCCAAGGTCGATGATGACCGCTGTCGTGACGTTGCCGACAGAGAATATGTCGTTATACACTGTGAACGGTACATCCGTTGCGGTTGAAGCAGGCTTGAATGTCACATGAATACTTGTGCCACTTGCGGTGACGTTCTTTATTGTGTAGGTATTGTCTGTAACAGTCACTTCTTCGTCGTTGACCGTAACCTTGTCCACTTCAAACCCGAAATCGGGATTTAACGTGAAGGTCACGTCTTCTCCATCGTTTACCCAAACATGGCCTGCCAGGGAGGATGGGCTTATACTGCCGTTCTCGCCAGATGACGCCATTACGTAGTGCTGAACGCCAACGGTCACGTTTGGTTCATACAGACGCAATGACGGGGACTCCTGCATCTGCTCAAGCAGTTGAGCCGCACTCGTCGTGCTCGCTGCCTTACTTTTCGCGGTGAAGCCGTCTTCCGTACTCGTCAGGGCAAAGTTCCACTGGTTGTTCCCTCCCCAATAGTACAAGGATACTGTGCCTTCTTCTTCATCCAGAACCTGCATCAACAAGCTCTGTTGGTTACCATTGCTGGCTGCTCCGGTCGTGTTAAGGGGTGCATGCTGGGCGTTGAAGCTGGATTCCCTCCTCAGGGGTTCCGTACCTCCGCCTGCACCTGGAGCGTTGTTCAATAAATAGTAGCCCCGGCCTTCGCCAAGACCTCCGGATTCCACCGCGGTGTTTGCGCCAAGGCCAAACTGCCAGATCATGTCGTCCGTCACTTCGGATGTGATTAAGCCGTCTTCAATCGTCACAGGTTTGGACACCATGCCAACCTGAGTGTCGCCGGTGACGTCTCCGGGTGTGTTGATTGTCGCTTGAGCGTTAGCAAGTGCACCGTGCTCAGACACGATGAGATAGCTTTTGCCAATCTGGACATCAGCAGGGTCGACCTGTCTCCATGTAATGTTTGATTCCGATGCTGTCTCCGCCTTGGTTTGGGGTAAGTTGGATACCATTTCTAATACTATAATGAAGCAAACCAAGAGACCTACAGCCACCACTAATCTTATTTTACTCATTACCTATAACTCCTCTCATATTTCCTGTCTCTTTCCCATTGATTACAATTTGACGACATGACTATCACCTACAAGAAGAGAACCAACCTTAATCACCCCCAGTTTGATATGAGTTGTTAAGTAGTTTAACATGTCCTAAAACAAGTATGAGTATAGCATAAGTAGATAGAAAATAATGTCATATCATGTATGGAATGACATTATTTTTTGTCGTAAATTGTTCTGGTTTCGATATATAAAAAAAGAGCGCCGCAGCGCTTAGCCGTAAATATTCATAATCAGAGTCTTTTACTTTCAATTCCAAGGTGGTTTTCTCTATCATCTCAAATATATATCGAAAGATTCTTGAAGGATTGAGGATGCTCAAGATCCAGTTAGGTAACTAGTGTAGAAATTAGCCGATAGACCTAACTTATTGACTTATGCACGTTACAGACAATGTTAAAGAGCAAATAGCTGTACAGTTGCAAAAGTATACTGAGTTGTAAATCTGATTACAACTAGTCAAAGATTATTTCCGTGGTCAAAAGCAATTTTATGGTAATCGAGTAGGAGGGAGTGATTAACTCCCGACCTCTCACACCACCGTACGTACGGTTCCGTATACGGCGGTTCAATCAAGATATGTGACGCAAGAATTCATAACGTTCTTGTAGACTTTTAAGCCCTTGGTCACTCCAATAGGAGTTTCCGAGGGTTTTGTGTAAAATTGGACTGTTTGAAATACGCCAGTAACCTTTTCGGCTATTTCCCCATTCATAGGCTTTCCACTCAGGAACCCCTAATCTGATAAGGTTGCGTATCTTAGTCTTTGTTTTCTTCCAGTTTTTCCATAAACACATGCGAAGCCTTCTACGAACCCATCCATCTAGTTCCTTAAATATGGTTCTCGTATCCGCCAACGCAAAATATCCACACCATCCTATTAGGTTGGTTCAATTTCTCAATCCTATATTCTATTGCATATGGCATCTTTCTTGAAGTAATCTCTCGCACTTTCATCTTCATTCGCTTCAGGCTTTCTTTAGCGATACAAACTTTTGGCACTTTGGAAGACGTGAAGCTAAACCCTAAAAACTTTCGTTTCCACGGTCGGTCTACTGCTGACTTCTGTTGGTTCAGCCGCTTATCACTAAGCAGGTTATGAAGGGTACTTCATATATCCATCAGACCTCCCCGGGTAAGGATGTAATCTTTCCTTCCATCTATCCGCTTCATTTACTCTGTATCACCTTTGGCAGAAAGGACTTTGTTTTGTTTAGCAAACTTATCCAATGATACCTAGCCTTGTATGAAGTTCGTGTTCCTCGGACCGAAAGTTTGCCACTCGCTTCCTTCAGATTCCACGTCGCCACGGACACCCTTGCGTTAGGCTAGCCACTACTTCTGCCTTCGTGGTTCGGGACTCTCACCCTAGAGATTACACCCATGCCGGGCGCACTAAAAAAGACTCTTTCCACCAAAGTGTGAAAAGAGTCTTGAAACTCAAGATTATTAACGTTTTGAGAACTGTGGTGCACGACGAGCGCC
This sequence comes from Gracilibacillus sp. JCM 18860, assembly GCF_055395245.1. Lineage (NCBI taxonomy): Bacteria > Bacillati > Bacillota > Bacilli > Caryophanales > Bacillaceae > Gracilibacillus > Gracilibacillus sp. JCM 18860. The sequence continues at coordinate 2,822,582 of NZ_AP043868.1, read as the reverse complement.
TTTAAGACCGTATTTCTTACGTTCTTTCGCACGAGCGTCACGAGTTAAGAATCCAGCACGCTTCAATGTAGAGCGGTATTCTGGATCTGCTTCTAATAATGCACGAGAAACACCATGACGGATTGCACCAGCTTGACCAGTGAAACCTCCACCATTAACGTTTACTAATACATCATAGCTTCCTTCAGTTTCAGTTGCTGCTAAAGGTTGTTTAATAATTGTACGAAGTGTTTCGTATGGGAAGTAATCTTCCGCATCACGACTGTTTACAACGATACGTCCAGTACCTGGAACTAAACGTACACGTGCAGTTGAACTTTTACGGCGTCCGGTACCGTAGTATTGTACTTGTGCCACTATGAGTTACCTCCTTTTAATTATCCGCGAAGTTCGTAAACTTCTGGTTTTTGTGCTTCATGTTTATGTTCAGCGCCTCTATATACGTGCAATTTTTTACCCATTTTACGTCCTAGGCTTCCTTTAGGTAACATTCCTTTTACTGTTATTTCTAACATTTGCTCAGGATATTTTTCACGCATTACGCCTGCAGTACGCTCTTTTAATCCACCTGGGTGGTTCGTATGACGACGATATAGCTTGTCACTAAGCTTTTTACCTGAAAGTTCGATTTTTTCCGCATTGATAATAATTACATGATCACCAGTATCAACATGCGGTGTATATGTTGGCTTATGCTTACCGCGAAGGATTGAAGCAACTTCACTTGCTAAACGACCTAGCGTTTGACCTTCAGCGTCTACAACAAACCATTTGCGTTCAATATTCGCTTCATTTGCCATGAAAGTTGTGCGCATGATTGGTTAACCTCCTATATCTGTGAATCCATTATCTAAATTCTAATTTCATTCCGATTTATATTCTAACACGAGTAACTTTCCGGGGCTATTCGTGGTTTAGAAAATAAAATGCCATAGATCATAATATAACAAATTGGACGTAAAGTCAATAGCCAGAACCTAATACCGTGAGAAAAATGCTTTTTAACATAAAAAAATAATGGAATTAGCAGAAATCGAAATCTCTACTAATTCCAGTTAACTTACGATTTATTTACATAACTTACAATTGCATCACGTAAAAAGGCCGTTCCACCTTCTACATGCTTGTCATAATAAGCGGTAAATCGTTGATCGGCCACATACATTTCTGCAAGGCCAGCATGCGCTTCCTTTGAATACGATGACCATGAATACATTAACCATTCCTTATGCTTTAACACTAATGCTTGGGCTAATTCAGACTCAGGGTCACCTGTTTCATATGCTTGCTGGAGTAATGCAAATACTTCCGCTTCTATCTGCTGTAGAGCTTGGTAGTCTTCCTCAGACATTTTTCTTAGTTTGGCATTACTTTCATTTATCGTATTGTCACCGTATTTCTCTCTAATTTCTTCACCATATTTTAGCTCATTTTCTTTAATCATTCTCTCTTTAAATGCAGCAAATTTCTCTTGATCTGACATTTGGTCTCCACCCTCTCTTGACGCAATCGTTTTTTCAACGGTTGCGATAATATTGTCAAGACGGTTGCGTTTTTCCTGCAAATTTCTGTAGTGATGTTTTAAAGCTTCTGTTTCATCAAAGCCTGGCTGATGGAGAATGGCATCTATTTCTTCCAGGCTAATATCTAGTTCCCGGAAGAACAATATTTGTTGCAGGATATCGACTTCCCTTTCTCCATAAATTCGATAGCCTGAATCATTTATTCTAGCAGGCTTTAACAAACCAATTTGGTCATAATATCGTAGTGTGCGGCCGCTAACACCAGACAATTTTGCTAATTGGCTTACGGTATATTCCATCACCAACCCTCCTGACAATATTCATTTTAAACCTTTACGTTGCGTTAAGGTCAAGGGTGTTTTTCGAAATTGTCTGTCACCATATCTTTATCGATTTCCGTAATTTACTTCCCATAAATACAACCCGTGTGGTGGGGCTGTTTTACCTGCTTTTGAACGATCCTTAGCTTCTAAAATAGTGCTTAAATCCTCCACTGTTCGCTTGCCTTCCCCGATCTCCAAAAGCGTACCAACAAGGATACGTACCATGTTGTATAAAAACCCATTTCCTCTAATGCGAAACACCAGACGGTTCCCAGTTTTCTCAAAGCTAGCATTTGTAATCGTACGTACCTTCTCTCCCTTGACATTCGTATTCGCAGCACAAAAAGACGTAAAATCATGTGTACCCATTAAGTATTGACATGCCTGCTGCATCGCTTCAAGGTCGAGTGCTTCTCTTACAAAATACTCATAATGGCGTTGAAATAAATTCATCTCTTCATCCTGCAATATAAAATAGCGATATTCTTTTGTTTCTACATCAAAACGCGCATGAAAGTCAGGAGATACCTGTTGTACTTCTTTTACAAGAATATCATCTGGAAGCATCGTATTTAAAGCTTTTTTCCAGTTTCCTTCTGGTATTTGTAAGGGGGAGTCAAAATGAATCACCTGGCCGACCGCATGGACACCTTGATCCGTTCTCCCTGAAGCGACGATTCGAATAGGCTTTCCTTTATGCATCTTTGCTAGCTTTGATTCCAACACTCCTTGAACCGTCCGTCCTTTAGGCTGAATCTGAAACCCAGAAAAGTATGTACCATCATAGCTAATTATTGCTTTTAGTCTCATCTATTTGCCACCTCTGTCATTCTCTTATCCAAAAGAAAAGTCCCGCTAAAGCTAGAACTACGAAGATTGCCATGTAGTCTAGCTTTGTCATTTGTAATTTTCTTAGTTTCGTCCTTCCAACATCCCCACGGTAACCTCTTGCTTCCATTGCAATCGCTAAATTCTCCGCACGTTTAAACGCACTGATAAATAACGGAACAAGTAAAGGGATAACTGCATATATTCTACTTTTCCATGAGCCTGTCTTAAAATCTACCCCTCTGGATGCTTGTGCTTTTGAGATTTTCTCTAATTCGTCCATTAATGTCGGGATAAACCGTAACGAGATCGAGGTCATGAGAGCGAGCTCATGAACAGGTACTTTCCATTTTTTAAGAGGCTTTAGCAATGCTTCTATACCATCCGTTATTTCCATTGGAGTTGTTGTAAGTGTTAATAAAGAAGTTACCATAATGAGCAGTAGAAAGCGTAAGGAGATTGTAACTCCCTTTATCAATCCTCCATCATAAATGGAAATAAAACCAAGCTGGTAGAGCAACTCTCCCTCTTTCGTAAAAAAGAGATGAAAAAGTAAGGAGAATAGAATAAAAAACCATATTGGTGCAATTCCCTTTAGAACATACCTGATATGGAGTCTTGATAAGATGATAAAACTGAAAGAATATATGGTTAATAAAGCATAACTAGCAGCATTATTCGCTAAAAAAACGATAAAAACAAATCCAAAGATAAATAATAACTTAAAGCGTGGGTCTAACAGGTGTAAAGGAGATCTACTAGGTACATATTGTCCAATAACCATAAACGATTTCATTGTTTTGCCCTCTTTAACTTCTTTTCTATTTCCTCTACTAATAAGTCAAGTGATTGTCCATTATATTCAATCGGAAAGGGGAATTTTTTATTAGCGGTTTCTACAAATGCTAATATTTCCGGTAAACCTAATTGAACGCTTGTCAGAAGATCACGTTTTTGAAAAATTTGATCTGGTGTCCCTTCTATCAATTGGGCGCCTTCTTTTAATATAAGGATTTGATCCGCATAAGTAAAGGCATCATCCATATGATGTGTCACTAGGATAGTCGTTCTATTTTTTTGTTTATGTAAATGATAAAATAATTCCATAATTTCCTTTTGCCCTTTAGGGTCAAGTCCAGCAGTCGGTTCATCTAGAACAAGGATTTCGGGCTCTACTGCGAGCACACCTGCAATCGCAACTCTTCGCATTTGACCGCCACTAAGCTCAAAGGGGGATTTAGCAAGAATCTCTTCCGTTAACCCTACGTCTGTAATAGCTTTTCGTACTCTAGCCTTTATTTCGGTTTCAGCTACACCAAAATTTTTCGGTCCAAAGGAAATGTCCTTTTCTACCGTTTCTTCGAATAATTGATGCTCAGGATACTGAAAGACAATCCCTACTTTTTGTCTCAAGCCCTTTAGATCTGATTTTCTTCCCTTTTCCAGTAAATAGTCACCAACTTTAACTGTTCCCTCTGTCGGCAATAGCAGTCCATTAATATGTTGAAGCAAAGTAGATTTCCCTGAGCCTGTATGTCCAATGATCGCCATATATTTTCCAGAGGGGATAGTAAAACTAATATTTTTTAGTGCCTTGAATGCAAAAGGTGTGTTTGCTTGGTAGGTATAATTTACGTTTTTGAATTGTATGTCCATAAGGCATCGATTAACTCCTCATGATTTAGTGGTGTATGCTCGAATTGGTATCCATATTTCTCAAATTTCTCTTTAACGGATAGTACAAATGGTTTCGTTAATCCAAGGTAATCCCAATCATACTCTCCTGCCAACAATTGCCTTGGTGTTAAACATTGGTATAATTTACCACCCTTTAGTATGATCACTCGATCTGCTTGCATGACCTCCTTAACGTCATGCGTGATCGATACTGTCGTCATTCGTCGCTGCTTTATAATCCTACTAATTACCTTTGCTATCTCTTGTCTACCTATCGGATCAAGCATAGAAGTCGCCTCATCTAGAATCACAATATCAGGTTCTGTTGCCATAACACCAGCTATCGCAACCCGTTGCTTCTGTCCTCCTGATAAATGATGTGGCTCATGTAATGTATAATCATCCATCCCTACATCGATTAAGCTCTTTTTAATGCGGTCGACCATCTCAGCCCTAGGTACTCCTCTGTTTTCCAACCCGAATGCCACATCATCTCTAACAGTAGTGCCAACAAATTGAGTTTCAGGATTTTGAAATACCATTCCTATTTTTTGTCGAATCTCCCAAATATGATCCTCCGCAACTCTTTGTCCGTCGACAAATATTGCCCCTTTTTGAGGGTAAACTAATCCCATCATTAGTTTTGCGATAGTAGATTTCCCTGAACCGTTATGTCCAATAATGGCCACATTCTCACCAGGTTCTATCGTAAAATTAAGGGCTTCGATTATCCAGTTCTGATCCTCATGATAACGAAAATAAACATTCCGAAACTCGATTTTTGTCATTATATATTCTCCTTATTGATATTTCCCAGGAAATACACTATCTATTGTAACATGGTTGCGTTACACCGGAGTAATTTGGTAAATATAGTAAATTGGTTGTTTGGAAACTTTCTAATTGAGGAAAATCTTCCATTCATAGATCCTTAGCTTTTCTAACATATTTAGAAAAACTCGCATTCGTTCGTCCTCTGGCGAATGCCTAATTTTACTTATACTTGGCACCTAAAAATTTCAGCTACGTCGATTTTATACTTTTCTAACGTACAAAAAAAGGGCTTGGATACACCTCTTAAAGAGATTGACTCCTGCCCCTTCCTGCCAAGCTATATAATTAATTAAACAAGCTCAATAATCGCCATTGCAGCTCCATCACCACGACGAGGTCCTAATTTCAATACGCGAGTATATCCACCTTGACGATCTTCATAGCGTGTTGCGATATCGTTAAATAGCTTCTGTAAAGCATCTTCATTTTCATTTGCTTCTGCTTTGTATAAGAATGACTCAGCTTGACGACGCGCGTGTAAGTCACCACGTTTTCCAAGTGTGATCATTTTATCTACTACAGAACGTAATTCCTTCGCCTTTGCTTCTGTTGTTTCCAGACGTTCATGGATAATAAGGTCTGTGGCTAAACCACGAAGCAATGCTTTACGTTGATCAGTAGTACGTCCTAACTTTCTAGCCATGAGAATTCCCTCCTTCGCTCTTATTTCTCTTAACGATGTATATATTAATCTTCGTTTCGTAAACCAAGTCCTAAATCTTCTAATTTATGCTTCACTTCTTCCAAAGATTTGCGTCCAAGGTTACGAACCTTCATCATATCTTCTTCTGATTTGTGAGCTAGTTCTTGAACTGTATTAATGCCAGCTCTTTTTAAACAGTTATAAGAACGAACAGATAAATCTAGTTCTTCAATTGTCATTTCTAGCACTTTTTCTTTCTGGTCTTCTTCTTTTTCGATCATAATTTCAGCATTTTTCGCTTCATCTGTTAATCCAACGAAAATATTAATATGCTCCGTGAAGATTTTTGCTCCTAATGATACCGCCTCTTCCGGACGAATACTTCCATCTGTTAACACATCAAAAGTAAGCTTATCAAAATTAGAGTCTTGACCGATACGGGTATTTTCTACTTGATAGGTTACCTTTGAAACTGGTGTGAAAATAGAATCAACTGGAATTACACCAATAGGACGATCTTCGTGATTATTGGAATCTGCTGGTCGATATCCTCTACCACTCTTTGCCGAAATACGCATTTTCAAGTGACCATTTTCACCTAATGTAGCGATATGAAGATCAGGATTCAATATTTCGACATCACTATCAAAAATAATGTCTGCAGCCGTAACTTTTCCTTCTCCCTGTACATCTACCTCTAGCGTTTTCTCTTCATCAGAATAAATCTTAAGGGCAAGCTTCTTAAGATTCAAAATGATGGTAGTTACATCTTCAACTACACCTTCTATCGTTGAAAATTCATGAAGTGCACCATCTATCTGCACAGATGTCACAGCAGCGCCAGGAAGTGAAGATAATAGGATACGACGCAAGGAGTTACCGAGTGTAGTACCATATCCACGTTCGAGTGGTTCTACAACAAACTTTCCATAAGTAGCATCATCACTGATTTCTACTGTTTCAATCTTTGGCTTTTCAATTTCGATCATTCATTAACCCTCCTTTAAAACGTCGAAACCCCGGTTAGACACATGTCTAACCGAAATTCCCCAGGTAGGCAGTTCCCGTTTCTGCACTCTGCAATTGTGATACTATGTCTGCCTTTTGTAATGGTGTCAATAGAAAAAATTGTGAATACTCTATTCAGCTATCATAAACCATTATAGACAGATTAACAAATAATATACTGTTATTATACTCGACGACGTTTTGGCGGGCGACAACCATTGTGAGGAACTGGTGTTACATCACGAATGGCAGTTACTTCTAAACCAGCTGCCTGAAGTGAGCGAATGGCTGCTTCACGACCAGCACCAGGTCCTTTTACCGTAACCTCTAAGGACTTTAAACCATGATCCTGGGCTGCTTTAGCTGCTGCTTCTGCAGCCATTTGAGCAGCAAAAGGAGTTGATTTACGAGAACCTTTGAATCCAAGCGCACCAGCACTACTCCAACTAACGGCATTACCTGCGACATCAGTAATCGTTACAATTGTGTTGTTAAAAGTAGAGCGAATATGAGCTATACCTGTATCAATATTCTTTTTCACACGGCGTTTACGTGTATTAGTTTTACGTGCCATAGATTAACATACCTCCTTTATATTATTTCTTTTTATTAGCCATTGTTTTTCTAGGGCCTTTTCTAGTACGTGAGTTGTTTTTTGTTTTTTGACCTCTCACAGGTAAACCACGGCGATGACGTACACCACGATATGAACCAATTTCAATTAGACGCTTAATGTTTAAGGAAACTTCACGACGAAGATCACCTTCTACGTTATAGCTATCAATTTTTTGGCGAATTTGACCTAACTCTTCTTCTGTTAGATCACGAACACGAGTGTTCTCATCGATTCCAGTATCCTCTAATACTTTCTTTGCAGTTGATTTACCAACTCCGTAAATATACGTTAATGCAATAACCACGCGTTTATCACGCGGAACATCTACACCAGCAATACGTGCCATAGATAACGTGCACCTCCTTATTCTTTATCCTTGTTTTTGTTTATGCTTAGGGTTTTCGCAAATTACCATTACTTTTCCTTTACGGCGAATAACCTTACATTTTTCACAAATCGGTTTTACAGATGGTCTTACCTTCATCTTTCATACCTCCTCTTGTATCGGAGCATTTTATTTATAACGGTACGTAATACGACCTCTTGTCAAATCATATGGAGAAAGTTCAACCGTTACTTTATCTCCTGGCAATATACGAATGAAGTGCATTCTAATTTTACCAGAAACATGAGCTAAAACGGTATGACCATTCTCTAATTCCACTTTAAACATTGCATTAGGTAATGTATCAATAACAGTACCCTCGACTTCAATTGCATCGTCTTTCGCCATCGAGTTGATCTCCCTTCTTCAAATCTGCCAATATTTCATTAGCAAATTTATTAATAGCATAACGTAGTTTCCCATTCGTTACGCGCCCTGTTTCGAGAAGGCTTCTTCTTACCTCCGGAGATATAAATTCAGTACACGTTATATGACTTAAATTCTTCTTCTTCGGTCGGTCATATTTACGTTTATCTCCATCAGCTAACAACACAAAACGACTGTCTATTTTTTTAATTACAATTGCAAACTGACCTGCTTCGCGTCCCTGTAGGATTTGAACAACTTGACCTAATTCCGGATACCTCTCCGTTTCACTCAACCATCATCACCAACACTTTAGGTTATTAGTTAACTCATTTGCAAATTGTACACTTTATCATTATACCAACAATTTAAAGAAAAAATCACATAAGATTCTTTAATTTTTCGTCAATATCATGAAAAACTTGATCAATTTGTTGTGAGCCATCTATTTTGACTAGACTTCCTTTGTCTGAATAAAAGTCTAACATTGGTTGTGTTTGCTCAAGATTGACTTCTAATCTATTTTTAACTGTATCTGGTTGGTCATCCTTGCGCTGAATGAGCTTTTCTCCATCTTTGTCACAGATTCCTTCCTGTTTAGGAGGATTGAACTTAATATGGTAGGTAGCTCCACAAGAAGGACAGATACGACGTCCAGTTAAACGTTCCACTAATTCATCTGTGTCCACATCAACATGTAACACATAATCAATGGATTTATTCATTTTAGCAAGTAACTCATCTAGTGCCTCAGCTTGTGCTAAGGTTCGTGGGAAACCATCAAGTAAAAATCCTTTTTGACAATCATCCTTACTTAATCTTTCCTCTACTATACCTATCGTTACTTCGTCTGGAACAAGAGCACCTTCATCCATATAGCTTTTCGCTTTTTGTCCAAGCTCTGTTCCTTCCTTGATGGCTAATCTGAACATATCTCCAGTTGAAATATGAGGGATTGGATACTTTTCTACGATTTTTTCTGCCTGTGTCCCTTTACCAGCACCAGGCAATCCCATTAAGATAAGATTCAACGAATTTCCCCTCGCTCTCTATCTATTCCAGTACAACATACTTACTTAATAAAACCCTTGTAATTACGTTTTACTAATTGTCCTTCTAATTGTTTCATCGTTTGTAATGCTACACCGACAACAATTAGTAGACTAGTACCACCAATTTGAACTGCTTGTGGTAATTCAGCTATACCGCCTATAATCAGTGGTAATACAGAAACGGCAGCTAGGAAAATAGATCCAACAAACGTTAATCGATACATCACACGAGTTAAATAAGTTTCGGTATTTTTACCTGGTCGAATACCTGGAATATAGCCTCCTTGCTTCTTCAAGTTATCTGCCATTTGCTCTGGATTGACCTGAACAAATGTATAGAAATAAGTGAAGGCAATAATTAAAGCGACATAAATTATCATACCAGTTGGTTTGGTGTAATCAAAGATTTCTGAGATGGTGTTTGCTATTTGATTGTCTTGAAAGAAATCAGCAATCGTTCTTGGCGCAATAATAAAGGCAATCGCAAAGATTACTGGAATAACCCCTGCTGCATTTACTTTTAGCGGTAAATGGGTAGAATGCCCACCTACTGGCGAACGGTTGACTAATCGTTTAGCATATTGAACTGGAATCTTACGCAACGCCTGTTGAATAAAGATTACTCCAACAACAATAGCAATGACTAATAAAACAATCAATGCTACAATCACGATACTAATAAATAGATCATCTCCAGCGTCAGAACCAAAGTATTTTGCATAGATTTGGTTGACACCGTTTGGTATGGCAGCAACGATACCTGCAAAAATCAAGATCGAAATACCATTACCAACACCATGAGCTGTTATTTGCTCTCCTAACCACATTAGAAATGCAGTACCACTTGTTAACACAAGGGCGATTACAATAAACTTTCCGATATTAGGATCACTAATGAGTAATCCTCCAGACATTTGGTTAAAGCCAAAGGCCATTGCACATGCCTGGATAAAAGCAAGCACAATTGTAGCATAACGTGTGACCTGTGCTGCTTTTTTACGTCCCATTTCTCCTTGCTTTTTCCACTCAGAGAACTTTTGTACTACATCCATTTGAAGTAGTTGCATGATGATGGAAGCTGTAATGTAAGGCATGATCCCCATTGCAAAAATGGAGAAGTTTTGTAATGCCCCACCACCAAAGGTATTGATTAACCCGAACACATTTTGTTCATTCATAAAGTCAATTGCACTTCGATCAGTAAATGGTACGGGAATAAACGTACCAATTCGAAATACAACTAACATAAGAAGTGTGAATATAATCTTTTGTCTGATATCAGCCACACGCACAAAATTGGAGATTGTACGGAACATTAAATCACCTCAGTTTGACCGCCCGCTGCTTCAATCGCTTCTTTCGCGGAAGCAGAAAACTTATGAGCTTTTACTGTTAGTTTCTTTTCTAGATTTCCATTACCAAGAATTTTAACTCCAGATTTCACTTTACTAATAGTACCTGACTCAAGTAAAAGCTCAGGTGTTACTTCAGTACCTTCATCAAAGTTATTTAATGTTTCGATATTAACGATCGCAAACTCTTTTCGGTTAATATTGGTAAAACCACGTTTAGGCAAACGTTGAAATAGTGGCATTTGCCCACCTTCAAATCCTAAACGTACTCCACCGCCAGAACGTGCTTTTTGTCCTTTATGACCACGACCGGATGTTTTACCATTACCAGAAGACATACCACGTCCTACACGATTACGTTTCTTTTTCGCTTGTGATGGTTTTAATTCATGAAGTTTCATGCGAGCACCTCCTCTTTACAGTGAAATTTATTAAACTTCCTTAACTTCTACTAAATGTGATACTTTATTAATCATGCCTCGCACGACAGGAGTATCTTCACGGACTACTGATTGATGAATCTTTCTAAGACCTAGTGTTTGAACAGTAGCTTTTTGTACTTCAGATCTACCGATGACACTGCGTTTGAGGGTAATTTCTAATTTATTAGACATTTAGTTTCCCTCCTTATCCTAACAATTCTTCTACTGACTTATCACGAAGTTTAGCTACTTCCTCAGCACGTTTCAATTCGCTAAGTCCATTAATTGTTGCACGAACCATATTAATTGGAGTGTTTGATCCTAATGATTTAGAAAGGATATCTCCGATTCCAGCTAATTCTAATACGGCACGCACTGGTCCACCAGCAATAACTCCAGTACCTTCTGCAGCTGGTTTCATTAAAATACTTCCAGCACCAAATTGTCCGACATTTTCGTGTGGAATTGTTGTACCAACGATCGGTACATTGATTAAGTTTTTCTTGGCATCATCAATTGCCTTCTTAATCGCATCTGGTACCTCTTGTGCCTTACCTGTACCAAATCCTACATGACCATTTTTATCTCCGACTACTACTAATGCAGCAAAGCGAAAACGGCGACCACCTTTTACAACTTTCGCTACACGATTAATTGTTACAACGCGTTCTTCTAAATCTAATTTATTTGGGTCGATGTTAGTACGCAACATATGTCCCTCCTTTTTTATTAAAATTCAAGACCTGCTTCACGAGCAGCATCTGCTAGAGATTTAACTCGACCATGATATAAATAACCACCACGATCAAATACTACATTTTTATATCCATTGTCTAGGGCACGCTTTGCAAGAAGCTCTCCAACCTTTTGCGCTGCTTCTACATTACCTGTAGCTTCTAGACTTAATTCTTTATCAACAGTTGATGCACTTGCTACTGTTACATTGTTTACATCATCGATTAGTTGTGCGTAGATGTGTTTGTTTGAACGAAACACATTTAGACGCGGACGCTCTGCAGTACCAAATAGGTTTTTGCGGATACGTAAATGTCTTTTTTTACGAACATCATTTTTATCAGGCTTTGTGATCACTTAGGTCACTCCTTTCTGTCTACCTAACAATCTTACTTAAGCGCAATTACTTAGCAGTTTTACCTTCTTTACGACGTACATATTCACCTGCGTAGCGAATTCCTTTACCTTTGTAAGGCTCAGGTGGACGAATCGCACGAATATTCGCAGCAATTGCTCCTACAGCTTCTTTGTCAATTCCTTTAACTACCACTTGTGTATTAGAAGGAACATCAATTTCAATTCCAGCATCTGGTTCAATTTCCACCGGATGAGAGTAACCAGCATTAACGATTAGCTTCTTACCTTGCTTTTGTGCACGGTAACCAACACCTTGAATCTCTAATGCTTTTTCGAAGCCTTTGTGGACTCCCTCAACCATGTTAGCAATTAAACTACGAGTTGTTCCATGAAGTGCCTTATGAACTTTGCTGTCACTCGGGCGCTCCACTGTTAGAATGTTATCTTCGATTTTTAGTTTCATATCTGTATTAAAATTACGACTTAATTCACCTTTAGGTCCTTTAACCGTAACATGACCACCGTCAATTTTAATTTCCACACCTTGTGGAATTTCAATTTGTTTAAAACCTATACGAGACATGCTCTGCACCTCCTGTCTTTAGAAAATATCTTACCAAATGTATGCAAGCACTTCTCCACCGATAGCTTGCGAACGTGCTTCTTTATCAGATAGTACACCTTTAGAAGTAGACACGATTGCGATACCTAAACCGTTAAGTACTTTAGGTAGCTCATCAGCTTTTGCGTAAACGCGAAGCCCTGGTTTACTAATACGCTTCAAACCAGTAATTACACGCTCATCGTTCGCACCATACTTCAAGAAAATACGTAGAACACCTTGCTTGTTGTCCTCTACATACTCATAATCGCGAATGAAACCTTCACGTTTTAATATATCTGCAATTTCCTTTTTAAGATTTGATGCAGGAAATTCTAATTTCTCATGGCGAACCATGTTAGCATTACGAATGCGTGTAAGCATATCTGCAATTGGATCTGTCATAACCATTTATCATTACCTCCTTCCCAATTATCGGGGATTACCAGCTTGCTTTTTTAACACCAGGAATTTGACCTTTATATGCAAGTTCACGGAAACAAATACGGCAAAGTTTAAATTTGCGAATTACAGAATGTGGACGACCACATCGCTCACAACGTGTATATTCTTGCACTTTAAATTTTGCTGGACGTTTTTGTTTAGCGATCATCGATTTCTTAGCCACTCTTTTCCCTCCTTATATTAGCTTTAGCACTTATTTTTGGAAAGGCATGCCAAGTTGAGTTAAGAGTTCAGCAGCTTCTTCGTCAGAATTCGCTGTTGTAACAATAACAATATCCATCCCTCTAACTTTGCTTACTTTATCATAGTTAATCTCAGGGAAAATCAATTGTTCCTTAACACCTAATGTGTAATTTCCACGACCATCAAATGCCTTTTTAGAAATACCACGGAAGTCACGTACACGTGGTAAGGATACGTCAATTAGTTTTTGAAGGAAGTCAAACATACGCTCACCACGTAAAGTTACTTTTGCACCAATCGGCATTCCTTCACGTAAACGGAAACCTGCAATTGATTTTTTCGCTCTTGTGATTACTGGTTTTTGACCAGAGATTTGAGCAAGCTCTTCTACAGCAGAATCAAGTGCTTTAGAGTTTTGTACCGCATCACCGACACCCATGTTAATCACAATTTTTTCAACTTTAGGTACTTCCATTACTGATTTATAATTAAACTTCTCAACTAATGAAGATACAATTTCATTACTGTATTTTTCCTTTAATGTGTTCATCAAGTAAACCTCCTTTCATCGCTAATACTATTTATCTAAAGCTTCACCAGATTTTTTAGCGATACGAACTTTCTTTCCATCACGAACTTCATACCCAACGCGTGTTGGTTCGCCAGATTTCGGATCCACCGGCATTACATTAGACACATGGATCGGTGCCTCCTGATTCAAAATACCACCTTGTGGATTATCCTGTGAAGGTTTAGCGTGTTTCTTCACGATGTTGACACCTTCAACAAGTACACGATCTTTTTTAGGAAATGCTGTTAATACGGTACCTTGCTTTCCTTTGTCTTTGCCTGAAATAACTTGTACTTTATCACCTTTTTTTACATGCATATACGCGCACCTCCCTACACGATTTTTTCCGTACGTGCCTTATATTACTTCTGGAGCTAGAGATACGATTTTCATAAACTTAGCATCACGTAGTTCACGTGCTACTGGCCCAAAAATACGAGTACCCCTTGGACTTTGGTCATCACGAATGATTACTGCTGCATTTTCGTCAAAACGGATGTAGGAACCATCTTTACGTCTCACACCACTTTTAGAACGAACGATTACAGCTTTTACTACTTCACCTTTTTTGACAACGCCACCTGGTGTTGCTTGTTTGACCGAACATACAATCACATCACCAATGTTTGCTGTCTTACGACCTGATCCACCTAACACTTTAATAGTTAGTACTTCACGCGCACCAGAGTTATCTGCTACTTTTAAACGAGATTCTTGTTGAATCATCTTCGTTTACCCTCCCTTCGGAACGTTTCCGAGCGAACTTTAAGATTAAATAATAACAGCTTCTTCCACAACTTCTACTAAACGAAAACGCTTGGTAGCTGATAGTGGACGAGTTTCCATGATTCGTACAATGTCACCAATTTTGGCTTGATTGTTTTCGTCATGAGCTTTGAATTTTTTAGAGTATTTTACACGCTTGCCGTATAGCTTGTGAAACTTATATGTCTCTACTAATACCGTAATGGTTTTATCCATTTTGTCAGATACGACACGGCCTGTGTATACCTTACGATTATTATGCTCACTCATCTGAGGCTAACCTCCTTTAATTATCCGTTAATTTACGCTTAATTCTCTTTCGCGAACTACTGTTTTCATACGTGCGATAGATTTGCGCACTTCACGAAGACGTGCAGTGTTTTCCAATTGTCCTGTTGCTAATTGGAATCGCAAGTTGAAAAGCTCTTCTTTTAAAGATTTGATCTTTTGTTCAATTTCGGCAGTGGTTAGTTCTCTAATTTCATTAGCCTTCATTGATTTCACCACCAATTTCTTCTCGTTTTACGAATTTCGTTTTAACCGGTAACTTATGAGAAGCAAGACGAAGTGCTTCACGAGCAACTTCTTCCGATACACCTGCAATCTCGAACATTACCTTCCCTGGTTTCACTACTGCAACCCATCCTTCAGGCGCACCTTTACCAGAACCCATACGAACCTCTAGAGGCTTAGCTGTATAAGGTTTATCTGGGAAAATTTTGATCCATACTTTACCACCACGCTTCATATAACGAGTCATCGCTATACGAGCAGCTTCTATTTGACGACTAGTAATCCAAGAGGATTCTACTGCTTGAAGACCGTATTCACCGAATGATACAGCTGTACCGCCTTTCGCTTTACCTCTCATCTTACCACGATGTTGTTTACGATGTTTTACACGTTTCGGCATTAACATAATGCGTTGCCCCCTTCCTTACTTATTGTTTTTTGTTGGAAGGACTTCTCCACGATAAATCCATACTTTAACACCAAGTTTACCGTAAGTAGTGTCTGCTTCTGCAGTTCCGTAATCGATATCTGCACGCAAAGTATGAAGTGGAACAGTTCCTTCACTGTAATGCTCTGCTCTTGCCATGTCAGCTCCACCTAAACGACCAGAAACTTGTGTACGGATTCCTTTTGCTCCTGCACGCATTGCACGTTGAATAGTTTGCTTTTGTGCACGACGGAATGATACACGATTTTCTAATTGGCGAGCGATGTTTTCAGCAACAAGCTTCGCATCTAAGTCTGCTTTTTTCACTTCTACGATATTAATGTGTACTCTTTTACCTGTTAAGCCATTTAATGCTTTACGTAGTGCTTCTACTTCAGAACCACCTTTACCAATTACCATACCAGGCTTAGCTGTAGAAATTGAAATATTAACGCGATTTGCTGCTCTTTCAATTTCGACCTTTGATACAGCTCCATCCTTCAAACGCTCTTCAATATATTCACGAATTCTAATATCTTCATGTAAAAGATCTGCATAATCTTTCCCTGCATACCATTTTGATTCCCAATCACGAATGATACCGACACGCAGACCTGTTGGATTTACTTTTTGACCCACAGATTATCCCTCCTTTTTCTCAGATAGAACCACAGTAATATGGCTTGTGCGTTTGTTAATTTGTGTAGCACGACCTTGTGCACGTGGGCGGAAACGTTTCAATGTAACACCTTCGTTTACAAACGCCTCAGATACATATAAATCTTCTGGATTCATTTCATAGTTATGCTCTGCATTTGCTACAGCAGAGTTGATTAATTTCTCAACAACTGGTGATGCACCGCGTTGTGTATGCTTTAAAATCGCAATTGCTTCTCCTACTTCTTTACCGCGGATTAAATCAATCACTAAGCGGATTTTACGAGGAGCAATACGAATGGATTTTGCAACAGCTTTTGCTTGCATTAGGAGTACCTCCTCTCAATTAACGTTTTGTTTTCTTGTCATCTCCAGCATGCCCTCTATACGTACGTGTTGGAGCGAACTCGCCTAATTTGTGTCCAACCATGTCTTCTGTTACATATACAGGCACGTGTTTGCGACCATCATATACCGCGATAGTATGACCGACAAAGCTAGGGAAGATAGTAGAACGACGTGACCATGTCTTTACTACTTGTTTTTTGTCATCTTCGTTTAATTTGTCAATCTTTTTCAATAAGTGATCATCTGCGAAAGGTCCTTTTTTTAAGCTACGACCCATGAATAAGCCTCCCTTCGCGATTGGCAGACGGGCATTAATTCCCGCCATTCAATCCCGTTATTTTTTACGTTTACGAACAATAAATTTATCCGATGATTTGTTGCGTTTGCGTGTTTTGTATCCAAGTGTTGGTTTACCCCAAGGTGACATAGGTGATTTACGACCAATTGGTGCACGACCTTCACCACCACCGTGTGGGTGATCGTTAGGGTTCATAACAGAACCACGAACTGTAGGACGAACGCCTTTCCAACGTGAACGTCCAGCTTTACCAACATTGATTAGTTCATGCTCAATATTACCTACTTGACCTACTGTTGCACGACAAGTTGCTAATACTAGACGAACTTCACCTGATGACAAGCGTACTAATACATATTTTCCTTCACGACCAAGGATTTGGGCTTGTGAACCAGCAGATCTTACTAGCTGACCACCGCGTCCTGGCTTTAATTCAATATTGTGTACGACTGTACCAACAGGAATATTAATTAATGGTAAGGCATTACCTAATTTAATATCTGCTTCTGGTCCAGAAACAACCTCTTGACCTACTTGAAGTCCTTTTGGTGCTAAAATATAACGTTTTTCTCCATCTGCATAATGGATTAATGCGATGTTAGCCGTACGATTCGGATCGTACTCGATTGTAGCAACGCGTCCTGGTATTCCATCTTTGTCACGTTTAAAATCGATAATACGATATTTACGCTTGTGGCCTCCACCTTGATGACGAACCGTTAACTTACCTTGATTATTACGTCCACCTCGTTTGCTTAAAGGTGCTAGTAAAGACTTCTCTGGAGTATCTGTAGTGATTTCCGCAAAGTCAAGTACTGACATTCCTCTACGACCATTTGAGGTTGGTTTATACTTTTTAATCGCCATCTTTTTTCCCTCCTTTTTGATTTAATTATAGAGATTCAAAGAAATCTAGTTCTTTACTATCTTCAGATAATTGAACAATCGCTCTCTTGCGGTTTGGACGGTAACCACCATATCGTCCCATTCGCTTGAATTTACCTTTACGATTTAATGTATTCACATTGACTACTTTCACACCGAAGATATCTTCTACTGCATCTTTGATTTGGGTCTTGTTTGCTTCTTTCGTAACTTCGAAAGTATATTTCTTTTCTGCCATTAAATCTGCAGAGTGTTCAGTAATGATAGGGCGCTTAATAATATCACGAGAATCCTTCATTATGCAAGCACCTCCCCTGCTTTTTCAGCTGCCTCTTTCGTTAAGATCAGCTTGTCATGCGTAAGCAAGTCTAGGACATTTACTTCACTTACAGTTACTACTTTTACATTTGGTAGGTTATTAGCTGATTTCGCTAATACGACATCTTTTTCTGCCGTGACAATTAAAGCTTTTGCATCAACATTTAAGGAAGAAAGCATTGCTACTACTTCTTTTGTTTTTGGAGCTTCAATCGTAATTCCATCTAATACAACTAAGCTATCTTCTTGTACCTTTGTAGAAAGAGCAGACTTAAGCGCTAATCTACGAACCTTCTTCGGCAATTTATAGCTATAGCTTCTAGGAGTAGGACCGAAAACTGTTCCACCGCCTACCCATTGAGGGGAGCGAATAGAACCTTGACGCGCACGTCCTGTTCCTTTTTGACGCCATGGTTTACGACCACCACCACGTACTTCAGAGCGATTTTTTACAGCATGTGTACCTTGACGAAGTGATGCACGTTGCATAAGTACTGCATCATGAAGTACATGTTTATTTGGCTCAATACCAAATACAGCATCATTGATTTCTACATCACCAACTTGAGATCCACTTTGATTAAATAGTGCTACTTTAGGCATGACATATCCTCCCTTCGATAATTATGATTAGTTAGCCTTTAACGCACTCGTAATTTTAACGAATGATTTTTTTGCACCTGGGACATTACCTTTAATTAATAGAAGATTGCGATCTGTATCAACCTTTACAACCTCTAGGTTTTGGATAGTGATTTGCTCTCCACCTGTTTGTCCTGGTAATTTTTTACCTTTAAACACACGCGCTGGGTCTGCAGCAGCACCCATTGAACCTGGTGATCTATGATAGTGAGAACCATGAGACATAGGTCCACGTTGTTGATTATGGCGCTTGATCGCACCTTGGAATCCTTTACCTTTAGAAGTACCTGTTACATCAATTTTATCTCCTGCTTCAAATACTTCTACGCTAATTTCTTGACCTAGTTCATACTCGTCAAGATTAACGCCACGGACTTCACGAATGAAGCGCTTAGGATTCGTGTTAGCTTTTTCCGCGTGTCCTTTTTCTGGTTTGTTTGTACGATTATTCTTTTGATCAGCAAAACCGATTTGGATTGCTTCATAGCCATCATTTTCCTCTGTACGCTTTTGCAGCACAACGTTTGGTTCAGCTTCGATTACTGTTACTGGAATTAATTCTCCTTCTTCTGAGAAAAGCTGAGTCATGCCGACTTTGCGACCTAAGATTCCTTTCGTCATCCGTAACACCTCCTAAAATGAATTTATATTATAGTTTAATTTCAATATCTACACCTGACGGTAAATCAAGACGCATTAATGCATCAACCGTTTTTGGTGTTGGACTAACAATATCAATTAGACGTTTATGTGTACGCATTTCAAATTGCTCACGAGAATCTTTGTATTTGTGTACCGCACGAAGAATCGTGTATACCGATTTTTCAGTCGGTAATGGAATCGGTCCAGAAACCCCTGCACCTGATCTTTTAGCCGTATCTACAATTTTATCTGCAGATTGATCTAAAATGCGGTGATCATACGCCTTTAAACGAATTCTAATTTTTTCTTTTGCCATTATTTTCCCTCCTTTTTGCCCATTTTAAAATAGACATTCTCCGCGAAAATTTCTTCGACACCCGCCATGGCAAAGGGGCCGGGTGTGCCAACAACCTTCCGCATCATCGCCTGTTTTGTGACCAACATTGTATATTATATAGAAGAATCAACGTGATTGCAACATTTTTAAGGATTTTTTTGCGATTTTATCAATTATTTTTGAAAACTTCTATTATAGCTTTCTGAATGTGGTATTGCTTGTACTTTTCATCTTCTCCTAGCCAGATTTATGTGTAACAAAACAGAAAACAGGTAGTGTGCTCACTACCTGTTTTCCTCTATCTTACATCAATTATTTAATGATCTCAGTTACGACACCAGAACCTACTGTACGTCCACCTTCACGGATAGAGAAGCGAGTTCCATCTTCAATCGCGATTGGGGAAATCAATTCTACAGTCATTTCTGTGTTATCACCAGGCATTACCATTTCTACGCCTTCTGGTAAACCAACAACGCCAGTTACATCAGTAGTACGGAAATAGAATTGTGGACGATAATTTGAGAAGAATGGAGTGTGACGTCCACCTTCGTCTTTTGATAATACATAAACTTCTGCTTTGAAGTTAGTGTGTGGAGTAATTGAACCTGGCTTAGCTAATACTTGACCACGGTTAATATCTTCACGCGCAACCCCACGAAGAAGTGCACCAATGTTGTCACCAGCTTCTGCATAATCAAGAAGCTTACGGAACATTTCTACACCAGTTACAGTTGTTTTAGAAGCTTCTTCAGCAAGACCGATGATTTCTACTTCGTCACCAACTTTTACAACACCACGCTCAACACGTCCTGTTGCAACAGTACCACGACCAGTGATAGAGAATACATCCTCTACTGGCATCATGAATGGTTTATCAGTATCACGTTCTGGACGTGGGATATACTCATCAACAGCATCCATTAATTCAAGAATTGCGTTAACATATTGTTCTTCTCCTTCAAGTGCTTGAAGTGCAGAACCTTTGATTACTGGAACATCATCACCAGGGAAGTCATATTCGCTTAATAGATCACGAACTTCCATTTCTACTAATTCAAGAAGTTCTTCGTCATCTACCATGTCACATTTGTTTAAGAATACAACGATAGCTGGTACACCTACGTTACGAGAAAGTAGGATGTGCTCACGAGTTTGTGGCATTGGACCATCTGCAGCAGATACTACAAGGATCGCACCGTCCATTTGTGCAGCACCAGTGATCATGTTTTTAACATAGTCAGCGTGACCTGGGCAGTCAACGTGTGCATAGTGACGGTTGTCAGTTTCGTATTCTACGTGAGATGTAGAAATAGTGATTCCACGCTCTTTTTCTTCTGGCGCACCATCGATTTGATCATACGCACGAGCTTCACCACTACCATATTTGTTGAAAAGAACATTTGTAATTGCTGCAGTTAAAGTTGTTTTACCATGGTCAACGTGTCCAATAGTACCAATATTAACGTGGTCTTTGGAACGGTCAAATTTTTCTTTTGCCATGTCTATTTCCTCCTTTAATTAAGTAAAAAGTTTTTTAATTTATTTACATGTATCGCAGCTTAGTAGGCGAGTTCACTCACCAAGCTAAGCCTATAATACAAGTTATACTTTAGATTGTGAAAAAAATCAATTATTGACCTGCGTTTTTCTTAATAATTTCTTCTGAAACGCTTTTCGGTACTTCTTCATAGTGATCAAAGTGCATAGTATATACACCGCGACCTTGTGTATTAGAACGGAGAGCTGTTGCATATCCAAACATTTCTGCTAATGGCACAAATGCTTTGACAACCTGTGCAGGTCCGCGTGCTTCCATTCCTTCTACTCTACCACGACGAGAAGTGACATCACCCATGATATCTCCCATATACTCTTCAGGGATAACTACCTCTACTCTCATCATTGGTTCAAGTAATACAGGGTTACATTTGTTTTTAGCAGCTTTAAGTGCCATAGATGCTGCTACTCTAAATGCTGTTTCGTTGGAATCGACATCGTGATAGCTTCCATCATATAACGTAGCTTTTACATCGATTAATGGATAACCAGCTAACACACCGTTTTCCATTGCTTCTTTCACACCAGCCTCAACGGATGGAATGTATTCACGTGGTACAACACCACCAACGATGTTATTCACAAATTCAAAGCCAGCACCTTCTTCATTCGGCTCAAACTTGATCCAAACGTGACCATATTGACCACGACCACCAGATTGGCGAACGAATTTCCCTTCGACTTCTGCAGCTGAACGGAATGTTTCACGGTAAGAAACCTGAGGTGCACCTACGTTTGCTTCTACTTTGAACTCACGCTTCATACGGTCAACGATAATATCAAGGTGAAGCTCACCCATACCTGAAATGATCGTTTGACCCGTTTCTGTATTTGTTTCCGTTTTGAAGGTAGGATCCTCTTCTGCTAGTTTACCTAGTGCTACGGACATTTTGTCTTGGTCCGCTTTTGACTTAGGTTCAATAGCTACGGAAATTACTGGCTCAGGGAATTCCATTGATTCTAGAATAACTAGGCTTTTCTCCTCACATAGAGTATCCCCAGTACTAGTATCCTTCAATCCAACGGCTCCAGCGATATCTCCAGCATATACCTCAGAAATTTCTTCACGAGAGTTAGCATGCATCTGTAAGATACGACCTACACGCTCACGCTTATCCTTCGTTGAGTTCTTTACATAAGAACCTGATTTAAGTGTTCCTGAATATACACGGAAGAAGGTTAACTTCCCAACAAATGGGTCTGTTGCAACCTTAAATGCTAAGGCAGAGAAAGGCTCTTTATCGTCCGCTTTACGCACAACTTCCTCTTCTGTCTCTGGTACATGTCCTTCAATTGGTGGGATATCTAATGGAGATGGTAAGTAATCAACTACCCCATCAATCACTAATTGTACCCCTTTGTTCTTGAAGGCAGATCCACAGAATACAGGATAGAATTCTACACTTAATGTAGCTTTACGAACAGCAGCTTTTAATTCATCATTAGAAATTTCTTCACCTTCTAAGTAACGTTCCATTAGATCTTCATCTAATTCAGCAACTGCTTCGATTAAGTTTGTACGATATTCCTCTGCTTGATCTTGCAATTCAGCAGGTATTTCTCTCGCTTCCGTACGCGTTCCTAAATCATCCTCGTAGTAATAGGCTTCCATTGTGATTAAATCAATAATACCCTCAAATTGATCTTCAGCACCAATTGGAAGCTGTACTGGATGAGCATTCGCTCCTAGGCGATCTTTTAAAGTGCCTGTTGAATAAAGGAAATCTGCACCGACTTTATCCATTTTGTTTACGAAAACAATACGAGGAACGCCATAAGTTGTTGCTTGGCGCCATACTGTTTCTGTTTGTGGTTCTACACCAGATTGGGCGTCAAGTACAGTTACTGCACCATCAAGTACACGAAGGGAACGTTCTACTTCTACTGTGAAGTCTACGTGTCCAGGTGTATCGATGATGTTAATACGATGACCCTTCCACTGAGCAGTAGTTGCTGCAGAAGTAATCGTGATTCCACGTTCTTGTTCTTGCTCCATCCAGTCCATTTGAGAAGCACCTTCGTGTGTTTCTCCAATCTTATGGATACGACCAGTATAGAATAAAATACGCTCTGTAGTTGTTGTTTTACCAGCATCAATGTGAGCCATAATACCGATATTACGTGTATTCTCCAAGGAGAACTCTCTAGGCATGAATCTTTCTCCTTCCTATCTCGAATATAGTTAATCTAATTACTTGGATAGTAGCTTCTGCGTCTTTGGAGCAGGCTATATTAAAAATTTTCGTCGTATTACCAACGATAGTGTGCAAAAGCTTTGTTTGCTTCAGCCATTTTATGCATATCTTCTCTCTTCTTAACTGATGCTCCAGTATTGTTAGATGCATCAAGGATTTCATTAGCTAAACGTTCTTCCATTGTCTTTTCTCCACGAAGACGTGAATAGTTTACAATGTAACGTAAACCTAACGCTTGACGACGTTCAGGTCTAACCTCAACTGGTACTTGGTAGTTAGATCCACCAACACGACGAGCACGCACTTCAAGTACTGGCATAACATTTTTCATCGCTTGTTCAAAA
The DNA here is from genome assembly GCF_055395245.1 of Gracilibacillus sp. JCM 18860. Classification (NCBI taxonomy): domain Bacteria; kingdom Bacillati; phylum Bacillota; class Bacilli; order Caryophanales; family Bacillaceae; genus Gracilibacillus; species Gracilibacillus sp. JCM 18860. Next base: position 2,798,710 of record NZ_AP043868.1, on the reverse strand, counting down.
ACTTCCATAGCGTTTTGACCACTACGCTCTTGAACTAATTCAAAAGCACGATAAAGAATTTTTTGCGCTTTACCTCTTTTTCCATCAACCATAATTTGGTTAATTAAACGTGTTACAAGTTTTGAATTATATAACGGATCTGGTAAGACATCACGCTTTGGTACTGGTCCTTTACGTGGCATATCTCCCCCTCCTTTCCTTTGTTATTTCAAGCTTTTAAACTTTTTATTTTTTAGGTTTTTTCGCACCATATTTAGAACGACCTTGCATACGGCCTTCTACACCTGAAGTATCAAGTGCACCACGAACGATGTGGTAACGAACACCCGGTAAGTCTTTTACACGTCCACCACGAATTAACACAACACTGTGTTCTTGTAGGTTATGACCAATTCCAGGGATATAAGCAGTTACCTCGATTTGGTTAGACAAACGAACACGAGCATATTTACGTAATGCAGAGTTTGGTTTTTTCGGTGTTAGTGTACCAACACGAGTACAAACTCCACGTTTTTGTGGGGAGTTTTGATTTGTCGCCAGTTTTTTACGGCTATTGTAGCCTCTGTTAAGTGCTGGTGAATCAGATTTTTTAGATTTAGAAACGCGTCCTTTACGTACCAATTGATTAATAGTTGGCATGTTTAGTTCCTCCTCTCTTCTTCATAATGTAATACCACACATCCAGGTGGTTCATTTTAAAGCAAAAAACAAAGCCTTCACAAACTTATACGGTTTGCCAAAACTTTATTGCTTAATTGCCACGGTTGCTGCCCCTACATCAATTCCACATGTTTTGCCTAATTTTTTCATAGAATCAACATATGCTATGGGAACATTGTAATCTTTCGCAACATGTGACACTTTGCTAGTAATATGTTGATCTGCGTCACTAGCAATGATCACTTCTTTTGCTTCACCATTTTTAATGGCTTTTATTACTTGTTTTGTTCCGATAATTTTCTCAATATTCACCTTTGCCACTTTATCATAAGACATCTATTATATCCTCCAAAGTAACAAGGATAACGGAAGCACCTTAAATATACTATCATCACCTAAATTCAATGTCAACTTTAAATTGAGCAAATTTAGTAATTTTTCCTTACTTCCGTTTTTATCCCTTGTTGTTTATCAAGTAAAAATGGAAAGATTGATGTTCGACATCTACCTGAACTAGGTACATGTCGAACGCATTCGTTAGACTGCTTAAGAAGTAATCTCACCTGTTGCTACTTCTTCTGCAAGACTTGGATCTTCTGCTAGTTTTTCCTTGATACGACGGTACTTCTGCATACCTGTACCTGCTGGAACTAGCTTACCAATGATAACATTTTCTTTGAGACCGAGTAATTCATCTCGTTTTCCTTTAATAGCGGCATCTGTTAACACCCTCGTTGTCTCTTGGAAGGAAGCCGCGGATAAGAAGGAGTCTGTCTCTAGAGATGCTTTTGTAATACCTAACAAGACAGGTCTTCCAACTGCAGGTCGACCACCACTGAATAGGGATTGTTTATTTGCATCTTTAAATTGGTGAACCTCAAGTAGAGAGCCTGGTAGTACATCTGTATCTCCAGAATCTGCCACACGGACTTTACGTAGCATTTGTCGCACCATAACCTCTACGTGTTTATCACCGATTTCTACCCCTTGCATACGATATACTTTTTGTACTTCTTTTAGCAAGTATGATTGGACTCCATCAATACCTTGAATCTTAAGCAATTCTTTCGGATCGATAGAACCTTCTGTTAAAGCCTGGCCTGCTTCCACTTCATCTCCTATGGATACTTTTAAACGAGCTCCATATGGCGCAGTGTAGGTTTTCGTTTCGATCGCACCTTGGACAACGATCTCTTGCTTGTCTTTGACCTCTGTCACATCTTTCACAATTCCGAAGATTTCAGAAATGACCGCTTGCCCCTTCGGATTTCTTGCTTCAAAGATCTCTTGGATACGAGGTAAACCTTGTGTAATATCGCTTCCTGCAACACCACCAGTGTGGAAGGTACGCATCGTTAACTGTGTACCTGGTTCACCGATTGATTGAGCAGCAATAATACCTACTGCCTCTCCCACTTCAACCTCTTCACCAGTTGCTAGGTTGCGACCATAGCATTTCTTACAAGTACCATGCTTCGTATTACATGTGAATACCGTACGGATCATTACTTCCTCAATACCTGATTCTACAATCTCTTTGGCAATATCTTCTGTAATCACTTCATTTTTTGAAATAATTAAGTCTTTTGTTTCAGGATGATAAACATTTTGGAATACTGTTCTTCCAATTAAGCGATCAATTAGTGGCTCAATCATTTCAGTACCTTCTGTTATAGCAGTTACTGTTAGGCCTCTGTCAGTACCACAATCTTCTTCACGGATAATAACATCTTGTGCTACATCGACTAGACGTCTTGTTAAATAACCAGAGTCAGCTGTCTTCAAGGCAGTATCGGCAAGACCTTTACGTGCACCGTGAGTAGAAATAAAGTACTCTAGTACGGTTAAACCTTCACGGAAGCTTGACTTGATCGGTAATTCAATAATTCGACCTGCTGGGTTGGCCATTAGACCACGCATACCTGCTAATTGAGTAAAGTTAGATGCGTTACCACGGGCTCCTGAATCACTCATCATAAAGATCGGGTTACGAGGATTCAAGGATTTCATTAATTTATCCTGAATATCATCTTTTGCTTGAGACCAGATAGAAATAACACGATCATAGCGCTCTTCATCTGTAATTAAACCTCTTCGGAATTGTTGTAAAACTTTATCCACTTTAGCTTGAGCAGCTTTTAGAATTTCTTCTTTTTCCGCTAATACGACGATATCGGCTACCCCTACCGTAATACCTGCTTTTGTAGAATAAGCGAATCCTAAATCCTTCATTCTATCTAGCATTTTAGAGGTTTCACTAATTTTAAACTTCTTAAATACTTCCGCAATAATATCTCCTAAAATCCCTTTCTTGAATGGAGGAATAATCTCTCGATTAGCAATTTCCTCTTTAATGTTTACACCTTTTTCAACAAAGTACTTATCAGGAGTTGCCTCTTCTAAGTTCTTCTGAGTTGGTTCATTCATATATGGAAATGATTCAGGTAACATATTATTGAAAATTAGTTTCCCTACTGTTGTAATCATTAACTTTTGGTTCTGCTCATCTGTAAAAGCTTCTTTGTTTAAGGTTGTTGGTTGTACGGCAATTCGTGTGTGTAAATGAACATAGCCATTTTGATAGGCGATTAATGCTTCATTGATATCCTTGAAGACCATCCCTTCACCAACGGCATTTTCCCGTTCCATTGTTAAGTAATAGTTCCCTAATACCATATCCTGAGAAGGGGTTACAACCGGTTTTCCATCCTTAGGGTTTAGAATGTTTTGAGCAGCAAGCATGAGAATACGCGCTTCTGCTTGTGCTTCTGCTGATAAAGGTACATGGACAGCCATTTGGTCACCATCAAAATCGGCGTTATACGCTGTACAAACCAATGGATGAAGACGAATAGCGCGCCCTTCTACTAGAGTTGGCTCAAATGCTTGAATACCTAATCTGTGCAAGGTAGGTGCACGGTTAAGGAGAACTGGATGTTCTTTAATGACATCTTCTAATACATCCCAAACCTCTGCATGTAATCTTTCAATTTTTCGTTTAGCTGATTTAATATTATGTGCCAAACCTCTTTCAACTAGCTCTTTCATAATAAAAGGCTTGAATAGCTCAACCGCCATTTCCTTCGGCAAACCACATTGGTACATTTTTAAATGTGGACCAACTACGATAACCGAACGTCCAGAATAGTCTACACGTTTACCAAGAAGGTTTTGACGAAAACGACCTTGCTTACCTTTTAACATATGAGACAATGATTTTAATGGTCTATTACCAGGTCCAGTAACCGGACGTCCACGACGACCATTGTCAATAAGAGCATCTACGGCCTCTTGTAGCATGCGTTTTTCGTTTTGAACAATAATGCTTGGTGCTCCTAAATCAAGCAACCTTTTCAGACGATTGTTACGGTTAATAACACGACGATATAAATCGTTTAAGTCTGAAGTAGCAAAACGTCCACCATCTAACTGTACCATTGGTCTTAATTCTGGTGGGATGATTGGTAATACATCCATGATCATCCAGCTCGGATCATTACCAGAATTACGGAATGCTTCTAGTACTTCCAAGCGTTTAATCGCACGTGTTCTTCTTTGACCTTGTGCTGATTTTAATTCTTCTCTTAAGAGATCGACTTCTTTTTCCAGGTCGATATCTTGTAGAATTTTCTTAATCGCTTCAGCACCCATCTCCGCCTTAAAAGAATTACCGTATTTATCACGATAAGCACGATATTCTTTTTCAGAGAGTAATTGTTTTTTCTCTAACGCTGTATCGCCTGCATCAATAACGATATAGGCTGCGAAATAGATCACTTCCTCTAAAGCACGAGGAGACATATCTAATACTAGCCCCATGCGACTTGGAATGCCTTTGAAATACCAGATATGAGAAACTGGTGCTGCCAATTCAATATGACCCATTCGTTCACGACGTACTTTTGCTTTCGTTACTTCCACACCACAACGATCACAAACAACACCTTTATAACGAACTCGTTTATATTTTCCACAATGACATTCCCAGTCCTTTTGTGGTCCGAAGATTCGTTCACAGAACAAACCATCTTTTTCCGGCTTTAATGTCCGATAATTAATGGTTTCTGGCTTTTTGACTTCACCATAGGACCAGGATCTAATTTTGTTCGGTGAAGCTAAGCCTATTTTCATGTATTCAAAGTTATTTACATCTAACAAGGGGTCAACCTCCCTTTTTTTATCTTTCGGTTTTTGTTAAGACAGATAGGTTCCTAACCATTGCATAGAATGGTTAGGAACACGTTGATTTCATCAGCTAGTTGTTTCTTCTATTTCTAGGTTAAAGTTGTCAGCAGAATGAGTATCGTCCTCATCCTCGTCCTTTAACTCGATTTCTTGTTCATCACCTGAAAGCATTTTGACATCCATTCCTAAGCTTTGTAATTCCTTAATTAATACTTTAAATGACTCAGGAATTCCTGGCTCAGGGACATTTTCCCCTTTTACAATTGATTCGTATGTTTTCACACGACCAACGGTATCATCAGATTTGACAGTTAGAATTTCTTGTAAGGTATATGCAGCACCATATGCTTCTAATGCCCATACCTCCATCTCACCAAAACGTTGTCCACCGAATTGTGCTTTACCACCTAGTGGTTGCTGTGTAACAAGGGAGTATGGACCTGTTGAACGCGCATGTAGCTTATCGTCAACCATGTGTGCTAGCTTGATCATGTACATAACACCAACAGAAACACGATTATCAAAAGGCTCTCCTGTGCGGCCATCATAAAGAATCGTTTTGGCATCTCTTGAGAGTCCGGCTTCTTCAATCGTTTCCCATACATCTTCTTCACGAGCCCCATCAAATACTGGTGAAGCAACATGAATGCCTAGCTGTCTAGCGGCCATACCGAGATGAAGCTCGAGTACTTGCCCGATGTTCATACGTGACGGTACCCCTAATGGGTTTAACATGATGTCAATCGGTGTTCCGTCTGGAAGGAATGGCATATCTTCTTCTGGAAGGATTTTAGAGATAACCCCTTTGTTCCCGTGACGACCAGCCATTTTATCCCCTTCATGGATTTTCCGTTTTTGAACGATATAAACACGAACTAATTGGTTTACACCTGGTGGTAATTCATCACCATCCGCACGATTAAAGATTTTTACATCTAGTACAATTCCCCCTGCACCGTGTGGAACTCTTAATGATGTATCTCTTACTTCGCGCGCCTTTTCACCAAAGATAGCATGTAATAAACGCTCCTCAGCAGATAATTCTGTCACCCCTTTAGGTGTTACCTTACCGACAAGCAAATCACCATCTTCTACTTCTGCACCTACACGTATAATTCCTCTTTCGTCAAGGTCACGTAAGGCATCTTCCCCAACATTTGGAATATCACGTGTGATTTCTTCAGGTCCTAACTTCGTATCACGCGCTTCTGACTCGTACTCTTCGATATGAATAGAAGTATACACATCGTCTTTTACAAGTCGTTCGCTCATGATGATCGCATCTTCATAGTTATAACCTTCCCATGTCATAAACCCAACTAAAACATTTTGCCCTAATGCAAGTTCGCCATCTTCCATAGAAGGTCCGTCTGCTAGGATTTCTCCTTTAGTAATACGATCACCTTTTTGAACAATTGGTCGTTGGTTATAGCATGTTCCTTGGTTAGAACGAATGAATTTTTGTAGACGATAACGGTCTAAGTCACCTTCTACTTCTTTACCATCTATTTCAGAAATGCGGCGTATGAGAATTTCTTTTGCTTCTACTCTTTCTACAATACCTTCATGCCTACAAATCACAGCAGCTCCAGAGTCTTTACCTGATACATATTCCATACCTGTTCCAACGATCGGAGCTTTTGGTTGCATTAGAGGTACTGCTTGACGCTGCATGTTCGCACCCATTAACGCACGGTTAGAGTCATCATTTTCTAAGAACGGAATACATGCTGTCGCAGCTGAAACTACTTGTTTCGGCGATACGTCCATGTAATCGATCTTTTCACGCTTGACGATCGTGTTCTCCCCGCGGAAACGAGCAATTACTTCATCATCCACGAATCTTCCTTCATCATCAAGCTCAGCATTAGCTTGTGCAACTACATAATTATCTTCTTCATCTGCAGTCAAATAGTCCATTTGATCGGTTACTTTTCCGGTTTCTGGATCAACACGACGGTATGGTGTTTCAATGAAACCAAATTTGTTCACCTTTGCATAAGAAGACAAGGAGTTGATTAGTCCAATGTTCGGTCCCTCAGGAGTCTCAATCGGACACATACGACCATAGTGTGAATAGTGAACGTCACGCACTTCAAAGCCGGCACGTTCTCTTGTTAAACCACCAGGGCCTAATGCAGATAAACGACGCTTGTGTGTTAATTCAGCTAATGGGTTCGTTTGGTCCATAAATTGTGAAAGCTGTGAACTACCAAAGAACTCCTTAATGGAGGCTATCACTGGGCGAATATTAATTAATTGCTGTGGAGTAATAGAAGAAGTGTCCTGAATAGACATTCTCTCACGTACCACACGCTCCATTCTAGATAAACCAATTCTAAATTGGTTTTGCAATAATTCCCCTACAGATCTTAGACGACGGTTACCTAAGTGGTCAATATCATCCGTATCGCCTACTTCATGTAAAATGTTGAAGAAATAACTGATAGCAGACAAAATATCACCTGGTGTAATATTTTTAATATTGCTATCTACATTGTTATTACCGATAACGGTTAGTGTTCTCTCACCTTCAGGATCTGTTGGATCGACAATCTTAATAGATTGTACATGAATTGGGTCTTCTAGGACTCCTTCGTGTGGTTCTAGAACCTTCTCACCAAAGCGGTTATCATCAGAATCTAAGATTGGTAATATCTTATCTAATAAGCGTCTATCTAATTGATCACCCTTATTAGCAATAACCTCACCAGTTTCTGTATCCACAATCGGCTCTGCTAATATTTGATTGAACAAACGATTTTTAATGTGAAGCTTTTTATTTATTTTATATCTACCAACATGTGCTAGATCATATCTTTTTGGATCAAAGAATCTAGAAACAAGGAGACTTTTGGCATTGTCGACAGTAGGTGGCTCCCCTGGTCTTAAACGCTCATAAATTTCTAGTAGCGCTTTTTCACTTGTTTCGGTATTGTCTTTTTCTAATGTATTTCTTAAGTATTCATTTTCTCCTAGTAAATCGATAATCTCTTGATCATCTCCAAAACCTAATGCTCTTAAGAGTACCGTGATTGGTAATTTTCGTGTTCGATCAATTCGAACATGTACGACATCCTTAGCATCTGTTTCAAATTCTAACCAAGCCCCTCTGTTCGGGATAACAGTAGCAGCATAGCCACGCTTTCCGTTTTTATCGACTTTGGCATTGTAATATACACTTGGTGAACGAACCAGTTGAGATACGATAACGCGTTCTGCCCCATTAATCACAAATGTACCTGTATCTGTCATCAGTGGGAAATCACCCATAAACACTTCTTGTTCCTTCACTTCACCTGTTTCGTTATTTAATAAACGAACTTTCACTCGAAGAGGTGCGTTATATGTCACATCTCTTTCCTTCGATTCATCAACAGGATATTTCGGTTCTCCGAGGCTATAATCCACAAACTCTAAGGAAAGGTTGCCCGCAAAATCCTCAATTGGAGAAATGTCCTGGAACATTTCCTTTAACCCTTCATCCAAGAACCATTGATAGGACGCTGTTTGAATCTCGATTAAATTTGGTAACTCTAATACCTCACTAATACGCGCATAACTTCTACGTTGGCGGTGTCGTCCGTATTGAACTAGTTGACCTGTCAACTGATTCACCCCTCGATCATTAATAAAAGATAGTCACCATGTTAAAATGGCCATTAGAAAAACTTGACTCAGCATTTTCGTGACACGAAAACGAAAGTCTATGTTTCACTTATACTATAGTCCCAAGAGCTTAAATAACCAACCTATAGTATAAACGAAACCACACTTACCATTTATACTTTACTAACTATAGGTTATTTGACATTTCTCTATAGATCGTATAATTTAGTAAGTGTTGCATTTCCGTTCGGGCATACACACCGAACAAACCTGTGGTAATTTGCTCACAAGTTATATATAGACACCTGCTAGTGAGCAGATGTTATTCATTTGCTAAATGTTTCTGTGGAAAAATAATAAGGAATCTAATAAGATTGAGTAGAGAACTCTATTAGCTAATAAAATGCCATTATAGTTACGAATAAGATTACAAGTATGCTAAAACAGCGCATGTTAGATAGTTTTTCCAACATTTTTAAAAATATACATTAAAATTTATACTTGACAAGGGTTTCGTCCTATTGGCATTTTTCAATATTAACACAAGTGGATGGCAGAGTCAACTTATTTAGCACGAAATATAAAATATCCTTTTTTCTTTGCGACAACTTCAACCTCCGAAAAAAGTTCTTCTAGTTTCTTCTGAGCAGATGGAGCCCCCTGCTTTTTCTGAATAACGACAGATAATTCCCCACCATACAGCAATGCTTCCTTTGAATCTTCTAGCATTTGATGCACCACTTGCTTACCTGCGCGGATAGGCGGATTCGTCAAGATCGCAGCAAATTTCTTTTCTTTTATTTCACTAAATATATCACTTTCTAGAAAGCTTACATTTTTCACATCATTTTGCCGTGCATTTTCGTTTGCCAGTTCGAGAGCCCTTTGATTAATATCAACCCCAATGATATTTCGATCAGGGAAATCCTTCGCGAGTGCGATACCGACCGGACCATACCCACAGCCTAAATCTAATATATCTCCATCAACAGCAGGAAGGGTAAAGGTATCGATTAAAAGTCTAGAGCCAAAATCGACCTCATTTTTCGAAAAAACACCGTTATCTGTTGTAAAGGTAAGAGAATACCCCCTTAATGGAAAAGTCCACGTCCTCCGATCACTCTCCACATCAGGGTTCTGAGAAAAATATTGATTAGTCATGGCATAACTCCTTTCCATGCAAAAAAAGGATTCGATCAAAAATCCAGCACATATTCTAAGCATATCCTAACACAAAAGCTCGCCATTATATAGCGAGCTTTTGCGGGTGTTCCTCTATTATTTTAATTCTACAGTTGCGCCTGCTTCTTCAAGCTTAGCTTTCATTTCTTCTGCTTCTTCTTTTGCTACGCCTTCTTTGATTGCTCCAGGAGCGTTATCAACTAAGTCTTTTGCATCTTTAAGTCCAAGACCAGTGATTTCACGAACAGCTTTAACCACTTTGATTTTAGAAGCTCCAGCATTTTCAAGAACTACATCAAATTCTGATTTTTCTTCAGCTGCTTCTCCACCAGCTGCACCTGCTACAGCAACAGGAGCTGCTGCAGTTACACCAAATTCTTCTTCAATTGCTTTTACTAAATCATTTAACTCAAGAACAGACATTTCTTTGATCGCTTCAATAATTTGCTCTTTAGACATGTTTAATTCCTCCTAATTTTTTATTATTTATGAACATATCCGAATGTTTTTTATATACCAAAAACTTAAGCGCCTTGCTCTTCTTTTTGCTCCGCAACAGCTTTTGTTGCATAAGCGAAGTTGCGTACTGGCGCTTGTAGAACGCTGAGTAGCATAGAAAGCATACCTTCGTAGTTTGGAAGGTCCGCAAGCTCCTTGATTTGCTCAAGGGAAGCGACAGATCCTTCTACAACGCCACCTTTAATTTCAAGTGCTTCATGCTCTTTTGCAAAGTTACTCAATACTTTTGCAGGAGCTACAACATCCTCTTTGCTAAAAGCAATAGCAGTTGGTCCCGCAAGGACATCTGTTAATTCATTTAACTCTGCCTCTTCTACTGCACGACGGGTCATTGTGTTTTTGTAAACCTTGAATTCTACACCAGCTTCACGTAATTGTGAACGTAATTCTGTTACTTCTGCTACATTTAATCCACGGTAGTCTACCAAAATAGTTGATTGGCTTTCTTTAAACTTGTCAGCAATTTCAGCAACCACCTGTTTTTTCTGCTCCAATACTTTTGACATGATTCCACCTCCTGTTTTGCGATCATTATACCGCACTTATAAAAGATAAATATCTTTTACCAAAGTAAAAACCCCCATATAGACATGGAGGTTTTATGACTGTCATTTATTGAAAGAGCATATGAAAACACACAAGCTCTTTACATTTATCCAGACACACCTCGGTAGGAAATTAAGCATAACGCACCTACTGTCTACGGTATAATGTATATATTTTGATTAACTTAACCTTTGTGAATTATACAGTGTACAATTCTAAAAGTCAAGAATAAATTATTTCGCAAATGCTGATGAATCTACTTTGATACCAGGGCCCATTGTAGATGATACAGCAACGTTTCGTAGGTAAGTACCTTTTGCAGCTTGAGGCTTAGCTTTAACAATTGTTTCAGCTAATGCTTGGAAGTTCTCTACGAGCTTATCTAAGTCGAAAGAAACCTTTCCAATTGGCACGTGGATATTTGATTGTTTATCTACGCGGTACTCTACTTTACCTGCTTTAATTTCTTGGACAGCTTTTTCTACTTCGAAGGTTACTGTACCTGTCTTAGGGTTTGGCATTAAGCCTTTTGGTCCTAATACACGACCTAGCTTACCTACCTCTGCCATCATGTCAGGAGTTGCAACGACTACATCAAAATCAAACCAACCTTGGTTAATTTTATTAATTAGGTCTTGTTCTCCTACATAATCTGCTCCAGCAGCTTCCGCTTCCTTCGCTTTATCCCCTTTAGCAAAAACTAAAACAGTTTGGCTTTTACCAGTACCATGTGGTAATACCATTGCTCCACGGATTTGTTGATCCGCTTTTTTCGGATCAACCCCTAAACGAAATGCTACTTCCACTGTTTCATCAAACTTCGCAGTTGCTGTCTTTTTTACTAATTCTAAAGCTTCTTTTACTTCATATGCTTTTGTGTTATCAACAAGCTTTAAAGCTTCTTGTTGTTTCTTTGTTTTTTTAGCCATTATATTTTCCTCCTTTGTGGTTTTAACGGTTATACCTCCCACTTCTATCAAAAGCTAAAACATAACAAAGGTTGCGACATGAGGTATTCCTCTACTACCGCAACCCATTAGCCTTTGTACAACGCTGTGAGATTAGTCCTCGATTACGATACCCATACTACGTGCAGTACCTTCGACCATACGCATTGCAGCTTCAACATCAGCAGCATTTAAATCAGGCATTTTCAGTTCAGCGATTTCCTTCACTTTGTCGCGTTTAAGTGTTGCAACTTTATTGCGATTTGGCTCCCCTGAAGCAGTTTCAATACCTGCTGCTTTTTTAAGCAATACTGCTGCTGGTGGAGTTTTTGTAATAAATGTAAATGAACGGTCTTCAAAAACCGAAATTTCTACTGGAATGATCAAACCAGCTTGATCCTGTGTACGAGCATTAAACTCTTTACAAAATCCCATGATATTAACACCCGCTTGACCTAATGCAGGTCCAACTGGTGGTGCTGGGTTCGCTTTTCCTGCTGGAATTTGAAGTTTAACAACTTTCTCTACTTTTTTAGCCACGAGACACACCTCCTTAAGTCCGTGATGTGGTAATAGGGTTTCACCCTCCCACTCTAATACATATGTTAAATAACCTTCTACTCGAGGCATAAAGAACATAAGAATTTTAGCATTAATTAGCTTAAAATGCAAGTACCTCTACCAATTAATTTAAATTCTAATTCCTTATGACATTTTTTTCACTTGTGAGAAATCTAATTCTACTGGTGTTTCCCTTCCGAACATGTTGACATGTACTCGAACCTTTTGTTTATCTAAATCTATTTTTTCAATCGTTCCGGAGAAATTATTGAACGGACCATCCACTACTTCTACCGTTTCTTTTAACTCAAAGTCTATTTCCGTTACAGGCTCTTGATAACCCATTCGCTTCAGAATTGTTTCCACTTCTTCTTCTAATAATGGGGTTGGTTTAGATCCAGAACCGGCCGAGCCAACAAATCCCGTTACACCTGGCGTGTTTCGGACCACATACCACGAATCGTCTGTCATCACCATTTCAGCTAATACATAGCCAGGGAATACCTTTTTCTTTGCCACTTTCTTCTTACCATTCTTGATTTCTGTTTCTTCATCTTCGGGAACTAACACTCTGAAAATCTTGTCTTCCATCCCCATGGACTCTAGTCTTTTTTCTAAATTCGTTTTTACTTTATTCTCATATCCAGAATAAGTATGCACGACATACCATCTTTTTTCCATTTCTAGAGGGCGTTTTTCGCCCATCCCTCCCTTATTTATTAACTTGTCTTCTACGGCCGAATTCTAGTGATTTTGTTATTTGATTCCATTTAAAAAACCCGTCACGCGGGTTCTCATTAAATATTTTAGACATATTTATAAATAGTATAACATATATAAATTCTATTTATTCAAATAAAAGATTTAAAAGTTGCGTAATTCCAAGATCTATTAATGCAAAAAAGATTGTAACAAAAGCGACGGTAACAATTACGGTAATCGTATAACGGGTTAATTCGCGCCCTCTCGGCCAGGACACTTTTTTCATTTCTCTGGATACGTTCTTCAAAAAAGTTACAGGATTCACTATGTGTACCTCCAAACTGTCTTCAATGCCAGTAAAACTATTTCGTTTCCTTATGAATGGTATGTCTATTGCACTGCTTACAAAACTTTTTCACTTCTAATCGAACCGAATCTGTTGTGTTTTTCTCCGTACTATAATTTCTATTATGACAAACCTCGCATGCAAGGACGACCTTTTTTCCCATGTTTTTCACCCTTTTTAATGTAGCATGGTTGAATAAGCCTGTCAACGACCTACTAAATAATCCCCAGGTTTTTAGATTAGGAGATATAAATATCGCTTTCTTCGAGGTACTTTTCTAATTTCCTCTTTACACGCTGAAGTGCATTATCAATTGATTTCGCATGTCGATTTAATTCCGCTGAAATTTCCTGATAGGTTTTGCCCTCTAAATATAACAATAGGACATCTCGTTCTAATCTACTTAACAGCTCTGCTAGTTTTCCCTCCATATCACCATGCTTCTCTCGACTAATAATTAGTTCTTGTGGGTCTAAAGCAATCGTTGCTTCAAGAACATCTAACAAGGTGCGATCTGATTCCTCGTCATAGATAGGCTTGTCCAATGATATATACGAATTTAACGGCATATGCTTCTGTCTTGTTGCTGTCTTCACTGCTGTAATAATCTGTCTCGTAATGCAAAGCTCAGCAAACGCCCTAAAGGAAGATTGCTTATCCTGTTGAAAGTCCCGAATAGCCTTAAATAACCCAATCATACCTTCTTGTGTAATATCCTCATGATCTGCTCCAACAAGAAAATAAGATTTAGCTTTAGCACGAACAAATGATTTATATTTTTGGATCAGAAAATCTAGTGCATATGTATTTCCACCCTGAATTAGCAAAATTAACTCATTATCGTCCAACAGTTGAAAATTTAGCTCGTTATTCTCTCTGCGCATGGTTATAATCAGGACTCCTCCTAGCTAATGCCAATATAGTTAAAGCAGACTAATATAATAGCAATATTATACAGGAAGCGCTTTATAACCGTCAACCAGTGTTTTTCTATTTATTACCACGTCGCCACCTTTCAAAAACTTGTAGGACATGGTCATTAAGAGGAATTTTACTCCTTATTTTCTTTTGTTGATGTATTTTAATATCTTGTTTGATTTCTTTTTGAATGTTTTGAATCTCTATTTCTAGCTCTCTTGCCGACATACGAAATGCCCCTTGAGCAAAAATCATTCGTTGCTCCGTATAATCAGAGGTTGCGACAAATACTTTTGTTTTTACATTTTTCAGTTCCTTAATCAACCGTTCAATACATTGATCAGCTGTTTCATTTTCCTTCGTAAAAATAACCTCCACCTTATATTGTTCGTGACGGTTTTCGAGTCCTCTAACCTCATAGGCATCAAATACAACAATGACTCTTCTCCTTCTGTAGGCTTGATATTCTGCCATTTTATCGATCAATAACAATCTAGCCTTATCGAGATCCTCCTCTCGTAAAGCCTTTAGCTCCTGCCACGCACCAATCATGTTGTAGCCATCGACTAATAAAATGTCCATTACGATTCACCAATTGAATACCTTTTTCGATAAATTTCATACATGAGAATACTTGCTGCAACCGAAGCATTCAACGAGGAAACACGCCCTTTCATTGGGAGGCTAACTGTCCAGTCACAGTTTTTCTTCACGAGCCTACTCATTCCCTTCCCTTCATTTCCGATGACAAGGGCTAATGGTAAGCTCCCATCCAATTGGCGATAATCCTCTGTTGCTTCCGCCTCTGTGCCAACGACCCACACATTTCTTGCTTTTAATTCTTCGATTGTCTGCACGATATTTGTCACTCGGACCACAGGGATATGCTCAATTGCTCCCACAGAAGTCTTCGCAACTGTAGCGGTTAAGCCTACCGCTCTACGCTTTGGTATGATAACACCATGGGCTCCTGTTGCATCAGCTGTTCGGAGAATGGAGCCAAGATTGTGAGGATCCTCTATTTCATCTAATAAGATAAAAAAAGGATTCTCGTTTCTTTCTTCTCCAATCGCAAATAATTGTTCAAGACTTGCATACTCATAGGCAGACACAAGGGCAGCAATTCCTTGATGATTACTATTCTCTACAAGCTGATCTAATTTCTTTTTTGGTACCCGTTGCACTGTAGCATTCGCTTTTTTTGCCATTGCTTGAATTTTCCTTGCTAGAGATGGATTCAAATTCTCTAATAAGTATATTTTTTCAATCGATCTTCCTGATTCTAATATTTCCATCACGGTATTTTTGCCAACCATCCATTCTTGCCCCATCCTATTCCTCTCCTTTCTCGATGATAGTGATAGCCTGTTGAATAAGCTCATCTAACCGTTCTGTTTGTCCGTCTAAATATAAATAGCCTAGTAGTGCCTCAAAGGCCGTACTATGGCGGTAGGCTTGGACACTTGTATTCTTGGGAACAGAACCTGACTTAGCATTCCGCCCCCTACGAACAATCGCTTCTTCGCCTTCCGTTAGTACTCCAGCGTCCAGCCAACTTTGAACAACCTTTGCTTGAGCATATGCCTTCACATATTGAACCGCTAATTGGTGTAATTCATGCACTCTTACATTGCCCTTCTCCAATAAATATTGACGTATTTGGGTTTCATAGACGGCATCCCCCATATAGGCTAGTGCTAGACTTTTTAATTGTTTTGCATTTTCCATTATAATCCTCGTTTCCAGCGCGTTCCTTGTGGTGTATCCTCAAGAATAATATTACGTTCCTTTAAATCATCACGAATCTTATCAGCGAGCGCAAAATCCTTATTTTTTCTCGCTTCTATCCGTTGCTCAATTAATTGCTCGATTTCTTCATCAAGTAACGCTTCTTCCTCACGTTGAATGCCTAAGATCTTTAACCAGCTATTTAAAGTATTTTCAAAAGCTTCTATAACCTCTGTATGTGTTTGACTTTCTTGTAGATACGTGTTCGCCTTTTTGACTAAATCGAAGATGACAGCAATGGCGTTAGCTGTGTTGAAATCATCCTCCATTTCCATTTCAAAGGAGTGCTGCATGTTCGTGATTTTATCCAACCATACTTGATTATCAGCCACTAAATCTAAACTAGATGTTTTACGGTGCTTTAAATTTACCAACACATTTTCAATCCGATCAAAGCTATTCTTAGCACTTTCTAATAATGCATCACTAAAGTTAATCGGATTACGGTAATGGACACTTAACATAAAAAAGCGAAGCACTTTCGGATCATGACGTTCGATTAGATCATGGGCTAATACGAAGTTACCTAACGATTTAGACATCTTTTCATTATCAATATTAATATAACCATTATGCATCCAATAATTAGCGAAGGACTTGCCTGTCGCTGCCTCTGATTGCGCTATTTCATTCTCATGATGTGGGAAAGTAAGATCCTGTCCACCCGCATGGATATCAATGGTCTCTCCTAAATATCGCTTCGCCATTGCCGAGCATTCAATGTGCCAGCCTGGTCTTCCTTCCCCCCATGGGGATTGCCAAGATATTTCTCCATCCTTTGCCTGCTTCCATAACGCAAAATCAAGCGGATCTTCCTTTTTCTCTCCTATTTGTATACGGGCACCAGACCTAAGCTCATCTATCGATTGATGGGACAGCTTTCCATAATGCTGAAAGGATCTCGTCTTAAAATAAACATCTCCGTCCGCAGAATAAGCATGCCCCTTATCGATTAATGTTTGGATAAAAGCAATAATATCATCCATTGTCTCGGTTACACGTGGATGATGATCTGCCTCCTTCACCCCAAGTGCCCCTACATCTTCCTTATATGCTTCAATAAATCGATTCGCAATAGTTGGAACCTCTTCTCCTAACTCTTTGGCTGCTTTAATCAACTTATCATCCACATCGGTAAAATTGAGCACATACTCGACATCATAGTCTTTGTATTCCAGGTATCTTCTAACCGTATCAAATACGATGGCAGGGCGTGCGTTTCCAATATGAATGTAATTGTAAACAGTTGGACCACATACATACATTTTCACTTTTCCCGGCTCTATCGGATGAAAGGCTTCTTTTTTTCGAGTCAGTGTGTTATATATTTTAATCGTCATCACGTTTCGCTCCTTTAATCATTTCTAACTCTGTTCTTAATGCACTAATTTCTTCGCGCATCTCTTTTAATACTTCACTTATGGGATCAGGCAACTTATGATGATCTAAATCTTTTCTTAGCTTTTCTCCATTTTGGACAACAACACGTCCTGGTATACCGACAACGGTAGAATGGTCTGGTACATCCTTTAGCACAACAGACCCTGCACCGATTTTGGAGTTTTCACCAATCGTAATTGAGCCTAACACTTTTGCTCCGGTTGCTATAAGCGCATTATCCTTTATCGTAGGATGTCGTTTCCCTTTCTCTTTCCCAGTTCCGCCTAATGTCACACCCTGGTAAATCGTAACATTATCGCCTATTTCACAGGTCTCTCCAATCACTACCCCCATACCATGATCGATGAAGAAGCGTTTGCCGATCTTAGCCCCTGGATGGATTTCCACCCCCGTAAAAAAACGACTTATTTGTGAAATGACTCTTGCGATAAAGAAAAATTTCTTTCGGTAAAGGCCATGAGCAATCCGATGTGACCAAATAGCATGCAGTCCTGAATAGGTAAGGCAAACCTCCATATAAGTTCTTGCCGCAGGGTCTTGGTCAAATACCACTTCGATATCTTGCTTTAACAATTTAAACAATCCCAATGATTATCCCTCCCTTAAGGCAACTTCCTATTTTGAACCATTCTCTCAAAGCTTCTCTAATGAAAACAGATTGAATAGCTTAAAGGAAATTTAGTAACAGCATCTCTCTATTGGTTGAATCTCACGTGATCCCTTCCACAATAAAAAAGCGCCCCTGTGTTTATACAACACAGAGACGCTTACCGCGCGGTTCCACTCTGTTTAGGAATTTTAGGTTAAATAAATTCCTCCACTCTTAGCACAGATAACGGCGTGCATCCCCGTTCTCCCCTACTATCTTTCAAGAAGAAACTCCTGAGGTGCATTTCAACAATGATTACTTCAACCACTCGCAGCCAATTGGTGGTATTCTCTGTAGAAGCTTCTATTGTTTACTTTTCCTCATCTACGATCTAATATATCATTTGTTTTATTATATATAGTTCTTAGGAAAATGTCACTTATTTAATTAGGGAAAGCACATTATTTAATCTTGCCTTAACAATCTCAGGACCTAATAAGTGAATAGCATTTGGCAATTCTGGTCCATGAACTTGTCCAGTTGTTGCTACACGAATAGGCATAAATAGCTTTTTCCCTTTTTGTTTCGTTTCTT
This sequence comes from Gracilibacillus sp. JCM 18860, assembly GCF_055395245.1. NCBI lineage: Bacteria > Bacillati > Bacillota > Bacilli > Caryophanales > Bacillaceae > Gracilibacillus > Gracilibacillus sp. JCM 18860. The sequence continues at coordinate 2,780,163 of NZ_AP043868.1, read as the reverse complement.
TTTGGGTCGCTTTTATTGCTGCCTTAATATTATCAGGTGATAACTGTTCGATTTGTTCAAATTGGGAAAGGAAGCCAGTAATAACCTCTGGTACTTGTTCTTCTTTTAGTACATTCATCGCATCCTCATCATATTGGATATCCTCTTTGAAGAATAGCTCCGTTAGTTCAACAATTTCCGCACCATAGGATAACTGGTCATGATACAACCGAATGACATCAATCGCCCATTGCTTGGTTACTTCATCCATATTTTCTGAAAGTCTACCTGCAGCTATTAAATGAGGACGACTAAGCTCGACAACCTCTTCCAATGAAGCTTGTTTAATGTATTGGTTATTCATCCATTTTAATTTCGCTGGATCAAAGATTGCTGGTGAGGTGGACAGTCTCTCTGGATCGAAAATCTCGATAAACTGCTCTTGTGTGAAGATTTCCTCCTCACCAACAGGAGACCAACCTAGCAATGCGATAAAATTAAATAACGCTTCTGGTAGATAGCCTAGATTCTTATATTGCTCAATGAATTGTAAAATGTGCTCATCACGCTTACTTAGCTTTTTACGATTTTCGTTTAAAATCAAGGTCATATGTCCATATTGTGGAGGCTCCCAGCCAAAAGCATCAAAAATCATCATTTGCTTAGGTGTGTTGGAAATATGCTCTTCTCCACGTAGAACATGACTGATCTCCATTAAGTGATCATCAATCGCCACAGCAAAGTTATAGGTTGGAATACCATTCTTCTTCACCATTACCCAATCTCCAAAATCACTGGATTCAAAAGTAATCTTTTCACGTACAATATCTTGGAATGTATATGTCTTTTGATCTGGTACACGGAAGCGAATACTAGGCTGTCTTCCTTCCGCTTCAAATTGTTCGATTTGTTCTTCGGTTAAATCACGATGTGCTCCAGAATATTTAGGAACCTGACCATTAGCTCGTTGTTCCTCACGCTCTTGCTCTAATTCTTCCTCTGTCATATAGCACTTGTAGGCAAGGCCTCTTTCTAAAAGCTCATCGACATATTTTTGATAAATATCTAGTCTTTCCATTTGGCGATACGGACCATATTCACCGCCAATATCAGCACCTTCATCCCACTTGATTCCTAACCATTTCAAATAATTAAGCTGGCTTTCCTCGCCACCCTCTACATTTCTTTTCGCATCGGTGTCCTCTGTTCGAATAATAAAGGATCCACCTAGGTGTTTGGCATATAAATAATTAAATAAAGCCGTTCTCGCATTACCGATATGGAGATGTCCTGTCGGGCTAGGCGCATAACGAACTCTTACTTTTTTTGTCATGAGTAAACTCCTTTCCAATTTTCACGTAACTTTTATAAAATGCTTTCCTTATTTTATCATTATCTTAATGAAAATGTTATGTTTTGAGCTTATGATCTCTCTAGCCTTTCTGTACTAAAAGAACAACAGCCTGAGCAGCTATCCCTTCTTTTCTCCCAGTAAAGCCTAATTGCTCTGTAGTGGTTGCTTTGACATTTACTTGTTCGATGTCTGCCTTTAGCAATCTTGCAATATTTTGACGTATTTCGTCAATATATGGCGCCATCTTAGGTGCCTGCGCAATAATCGTACAATCTATATTACCTAATATATAGCCTTTTTTCGACACGAGCTCCCATACATGCTCTAACAATTTTTCAGAATCTGCATCCTTATAGGCAGGGTCTGTATCAGGGAAATGCTTTCCAATGTCTCCTTCAGCAATGGCTCCTAAGCAAGCATCGGTAATGGTATGGAGTAACACGTCTGCATCCGAGTGCCCGAGTAAGCCCTGTTCATAAGGTATGTGAATCCCACCAATTATACAAGGACGGTTTTGCGCAAATTTGTGTACGTCAAAGCCTTGTCCAATTCGAAACATCTACAAATCTCCTCTCTTTTGTAAAATCCATTCCGCACGAAAAATATCTTCAGGGGTAGTCAACTTCACGTTTTGATAACTTCCTTCTACAATCTGAACAGGTTGGTCTGGCAGGTATTCTTCCACTAATGAGGCATCATCTGTTCCCAAAAAACCATGCTCTTGAGCTAACTCGTGTGCTTTTGTGATTACTTGATAATGAAAAGCTTGTGGTGTTTGAGCAGCCCATAATGTAGATCGATCCAATGAATGGACACCAGTTGCCGTTTTTTGCTTAATTGTATCTGTCACTTGGACCGCTAGAAGGGCTGCTTGCTGTTTTTGTGCTGTCTCCGCTAATAAGTGCAGGTGTTCTTGTTCTATAAACGGCCTTGCCCCATCATGTACCATCACAATTTCATCTGGATTATCTACTTGCACTGCTTTAAGCCCCTTAAACCCACTACCCTGACGCTCACTGCCTCCTGAAACGAATTGTAGTCGATGAAACCATGGAAATGGCTTAAATAAGGCTTCCATTTCTGTCCGCTCATGTGGATTAACGACGAGATAAACAGCCTTACACCAATCATCATGAATAAAGTTTTGCACTGTATGTATGATTAATGGTTGATCAAGCAAATGGATAAATTGCTTATTCTTCCCTGCCTTCATTCGCTTGCCCTGGCCAGCAGCCAGCACGATGACATTATATTTTACCATATTGGCACCTCATATTCTTCCAACAATGCTTACATTGTCATAGCTAATCGAAATATTAGGACGAGCAAAGAAAAGTGATAACATAGATGTTATCACTTTTCTTCTATTCCTTATATGTTATACCTTTTTTATAGAGCTTTTTCAAGCAATTTTGGTTTTGCGAAAATCATGCGCCCTGCTGATGTTTGAAGAACACTAGTGATGACAACTTCAATCGTTTTGCCAATATAGCTTTTTCCTTCTTCTACCACAATCATCGTACCGTCATCTAGATAAGCAACACCTTGGTTCTGTTCCTTACCATCTTTAATGACTTGTACCATTAATTCTTCTCCAGGTAAGACGATTGGCTTCACCGCATTTGCTAAATCATTGATATTTAGTACGGGTACTTTTTGAAATTCACAAACTTTATTTAGGTTAAAATCATTTGTCACCACAATCCCATTCATGACTTTTGCCAATTTGACTAGCTTACTATCAACCTCTTGAATCTCTTCAAAATCACCTTCATATATTTCAACATTGATTGGTAATTCCTTCTGTATTCGATTTAAAACATCCAGACCTCTTCGCCCACGGTTACGCTTCAAGGCATCAGATGAATCAGCAATATGCTGTAACTCCTCTAGCACAAATTGCGGAATAATAATGGTTCCTTCTAAAAAGCTAGTTTGACAAATATCTGCAATTCTTCCGTCAATAATAACACTTGTATCTAGGATTTTTGGTTTCGGCATTTCGCTTCCTACATCCTCTGTTTGAGGGGCTTTTTTCTTTTCTTTTTTCGGGATTGTCAGTAGATTAAGGAATTCATCTCTTCTTTTAAAACCAACTTGAAAACCTAAGTATGCTAGAAGAATACTTAAAAAGATGGGAATAACCTGTGACACTACTCTGATTTCAATCGCTTGGATTGGTGCATTTAAGAAATAAGCTATAATTAAACCAACGATAATACCTAAACTACCAAATAACAAATCTGCTACCGGAGCTTTTAATAAGGTTTCCTCAATCCAATTAAAGAAGTTTACTATATAATCTGCACACCACAATGAAATAAGAAATAAAATAATTGCTCCTAATACTAGCCCTAGATATGGGGCAAAATCTGACTGTAGCCAAGCGCTATCTGCAAACCCCATTACTTCCAATAATTTTGGAATATATAAATATCCCGCGGTACCACCTGCAATAATAAAAAATATTTGCACGAATCTTTTTAGCACCACATTCACCTCCTATATAGTATTCTCTCCTATTAAAAAATTTTTAAACGTGCGTCATTAGGATTGTCCCAAGGTTTCTCTGATTGCATGTTGGACTGATTCCACACCAATAACCTCGATCGATGAAGGAGGAGTCCAACCATCCATATTCTTCGCTGGAATGATCGCTCGTTTGAATCCAAGCTTTGCCGCCTCTTGTACTCTTTGATCTATTCTGGATACACGGCGAATTTCACCTGTTAGGCCTACTTCGCCGATTAAGACATCATCTGCTTGTGGTGGCTGGTCTCTAAAGCTTGAGGCAATGCTGATGGCAACTGCTAAATCTATGGCCGGCTCATCTAGCTTCACACCGCCTGCTACCTTTACATAAGCATCTTGATTTTGTAGCATTAGTCCCACTCTTTTCTCTAGAACAGCCATCAATAACGGTACACGATTATGATCAATTCCTGTTGCCATTCGTCTAGGGTTCCCAAAGCTAGTAGGGGAAATCAATGATTGAATCTCGACGAGCACTGGCCTTGTTCCTTCCATGGAGGCGACAATGGCTGAGCCTGCTACACCTTGCGATCTTTCCTCTAGAAATACTTCAGAAGGGTTCAAGACCTCTACTAGACCTAATTCCTTCATCTCAAAAATGCCCATTTCATTCGTACTACCAAATCGGTTCTTGACCCCACGTAATATTCTAAAGGTATGATGTCGTTCCCCTTCAAAATACAATACAGCATCTACCATGTGCTCCAGCAATCTTGGTCCTGCAATGGAACCTTCCTTCGTTACATGTCCTACAATAAAAATAGGGATATGCTTTTGCTTCGCAATGCGCATTAGCTCACTTGTACATTCTCTTACTTGGGAGACACTTCCAGGTGCACTTGTCACTTCCTCTTTATAAACGGTTTGGATCGAATCAATGACAACAAAGCCTGGGTTAATGGCATCAATTTGATTGACAATATCGACTAAATTAGTTTCTGCTAATACATATAGTTGATCGGAGTTAATGTTTAAACGATCGGCCCTTAGCTTTGTCTGTTTGATAGATTCTTCACCAGATATATACAACACATCTACATTACTCTCTGCTAGCTGACTAGATACTTGCAGTAATAAAGTAGACTTACCGATACCTGGATCCCCTCCAATTAAGACAAGCGATCCTGGAACAACACCGCCACCTAATACACGATTTAATTCTTGCATTTGTGTTTTGATTCTTGGTTCTTCTTGAGATTGTATCTGGCTAATCTTTTCTGGTTTATGGATGGTTGCAGCACTAGAAGTCCAATTTCCTCTTTTGGTGGAGCTTGCCACTACTTCTTCCACTAATGTATTCCATTCATGACAGCCTGGACATTTCCCCATCCATTTAGGTGATTCATATCCACAAGATTGGCAAACAAATTTTGATTTTCTTTTAGCCAAGATAATCCCTCCTATTTATTATAAACGAAAGTCATGTGCTATAAGTTACAAAGATCTATCAATTTAGTTAAAGTTATATGTAAAAAGTGTGGAATAGTAGAAAATCGAGGTATTCACATTTAGGGTACTTAAAAATAGAAAAAAAGAGAAGAGAAAATCGGAAGGATCGCCTTCCGATTTTCAATAATTAAGATACAATCGCAAATTCGCCCTTATCATCAAGATCAATTTTGACTTTTTGGCCTTTATGAATTTTTTCCTTCAACAATTCTTCTGACAATAAATCCTCTACGTTCTTTTGAATAGATCGACGTAAAGGTCTTGCCCCGTATTCCGGATCAAAGCCTTCCTTTGCAATTTTCTCGACTGCTTTATCAGACAATGAAAAGTCAATCTCTTGGTCGATCAAGCGTTTTTGCAGTTCCTTGACCATGAGCTCCACAATGTGCTTCATATGCTTTTTCTCTAATGAGTGGAACACAATCGTTTCATCAATACGGTTTAAGAACTCTGGACGGAAAGCCTTTTTCAATTCTTCCGTTACTTTTGAACGCATGTCTTTATAGCTTTGTTCTTCATCGCCTAGGCTGAAGCCAACATATTTGTTTCGCTTTAGCTCATTTGCCCCTACATTCGACGTCATAATTAAGACCGTATTGCGGAAGTCTACAGTCCGACCTTTAGAGTCTGTCAGACGGCCATCTTCTAATACTTGTAAGAGAATATTGAAAACCTCTGGATGGGCTTTTTCCACCTCATCTAACAGAACAACCGAATATGGCTTCCTTCTCACTTTTTCAGTTAATTGGCCACCTTCCTCATAACCTACATAACCAGGAGGTGAACCTACTAAACGTGAGGTTGCATGTTTTTCCATGTATTCTGACATATCAATACGAATCATGGCATCCTCATCACCGAACATCGATTCAGCTAAAGCTCTGGCTAATTCTGTCTTCCCTACACCTGTTGGCCCAAGGAAGATAAAGGATCCAATTGGGCGCTTCGGGTCTTTTAATCCAGCACGAGCACGGCGAATGGCTTTTGAGACGGCCTTTACCGCTTCTTCCTGACCGATTAAACGACTATGCAGAATGTCTTCCATGTTTAGGAGACGTTCGCTTTCATCCTTCGTTAGAGCCGATACTGGAACTCCTGTCCAAATGGATACGACACTCGCAATATCCTCCACCGTAACCTCTGAGTTCTCTTGCCCTTGCTTTTCCTTCCATTTGGATTCTGTTTCTTCTAAATCCTTTCGAAGACGCTGTTCACTATCACGTAAGGAAGCAGCCTTTTCGAATTCTTGACTTTGCACGGCAGCATCCTTTTCTTTCTTCACTTCCTCCAGCTTTTGCTCTAATTCCTTTAAATTAGGGGGAGTTGTATAGGAACGCAGACGCACCTTAGATGCCGCCTCATCAATTAAGTCAATTGCCTTATCTGGTAAAAATCGGTCTGTAATATAGCGATCGGATAGCTTAGCTGCTGCTTCCATTGCTTCATCCGTGATCGTTACTCGATGATGTGCCTCATAACGATCTCTTAATCCTTCTAAAATTTGAATCGATTCTTCTACCGTCGGCTCATCCACTTGAATCGGTTGAAATCTTCTCTCTAGAGCCGCATCTTTTTCTATATATTTACGATACTCATCTAGTGTTGTAGCTCCAATACATTGAAGCTCTCCACGAGCAAGGGATGGCTTTAAAATGTTCGATGCATCAATTGCGCCTTCCGCGCCACCTGCTCCAATTAATGTGTGCAGCTCATCAATAAATAAGATAACATTGTTCGCTTGGCGAATTTCCTCCATTACCTTTTTTAAGCGATCTTCAAACTCCCCACGATATTTTGTTCCTGCAACCACTGTTCCCATGTCCAATGTCATGACGCGTTTATCACGGAGTATTTCAGGTACTTCATTTTGTACAATTTGCTGTGCCAATCCTTCCGCTACGGCCGTTTTCCCAACACCTGGTTCTCCGATTAAGACAGGGTTGTTTTTGGTTCGTCTACTTAATACTTGGATGACGCGTTCAATTTCTTTACTACGCCCGATGACAGGGTCAATGTTTCCTTCCTTCGCGATCGCTGTTAAATCGCGTGCAAGCGAATCTAAGGTAGGTGTCGCTGCATTATTATTTTGACTACCTCTCCCATTCGAAGCGCCACTATTTTCATTATTACCGAGTAATTGTAGAACCTGCTGGCGCGCTTTATTAAGACTTACTCCTAAGTTATTTAAAACACGTGCTGCGACCCCTTCTCCTTCACGAATTAATCCAAGGAGAATATGTTCTGTTCCTACATAGGAATGGCCGAGCTTCCTTGCCTCATCCATCGACAATTCAATGACCTTTTTCGCTCTTGGTGTATAGTGGATCGTTTGGGAAACTTGATTGCCCTTTCCAATTAGTGCTTCCACTTCTTCTCTAATTTTTTCTGCACCGAGACCGATGGCATGTAAGGCTTTAGCAGCGATACCATCCCCTTCACTAACTAGTCCTAGCAGAATATGCTCTGTACCAATATTATTATGTCCTAATCGAACGGCTTCTTCTTGGGATAAGGCTAATACTTTTTGAGCCCTTTCTGTAAAACGTCCAAACATCATATTAAAATTCCTCCCTTTGCTCTAACGTGAACCTTTCACGAATTAATGATGCCCGAAAAACATCACGTTCATGAGGTGTAAGCATTCTTCTAGCATATTGCTGTAGGAATGCCGGTTGCGTTAGTACCATTAATTCATTCAAAATAGATTTGGAAATATGCTTAATATATCCTAGGTCAATCCCTAACCGAACATCCGAAAGACATTTGGCCGTTTCTTTGGATTCGATAATTCGACTGTGTTCTAGGATGCCATAAGAGCGAAACACACGATCTTCAAGCTCTAGCTCAGACTGTTGCTTTAATATTGTTCTTGCTTGTCGTTCCTGTTCGATTAATTTTTGAACAACACTTGTTAGGTCTTCGATGATATCCTGCTCTGATCTCCCTAAGGTGACTTGGTTAGAAATTTGAAAGATATTCCCCAATGCTTCACTGCCTTCACCATAGATCCCTCGCACTACTAAACCTAGCTGATTAATAGCCGGGATCATCCGGGAAATTTTCCTTGTCATAGCTAATGCAGGGAGATGCATCATCACAGAAGCTCGTAATCCTGTTCCCACATTGGTTGGACAGCTTGTTAAATAGCCTCTTTCTTCATCAAAGGCGTAATCTATCTTTTGCTCTAACCAATCATCGATGTGAAAGGCTTCTTCTAAGGCCCTTTTTAATTGGAAGCCTGGAAAGTATAATTGCATCCGAATATGATCCTCTTCATTGACCATGATGGAAACCTGCTCATTTTTGGAGATTAATGCGGCACCATATTGGGATTTCTCAGCGAGATGTGGACTTATTAGATGTTTTTCAACCAATACCTGTTTTTCAATTGATTTTAAATCCGCCATTCTAACAAATTCAAGCTGTTCATATTGTGTAAAACTACGATGATTGAATTCTTTTTCTAAAAAATATAAGATACCTTCAAGATGCTCTTCATTTGCAATTAAAGGAAATGGTGACTGTTCAAAGTTTCGAGCTAGTCGAATGCGACTGCTCATCACAATATCACTATCTGGTCCATCTTCCTTTAACCATGGACTAATGGCTTCATTGATAAATTGTTCAAGCCCCATTAAGCATCACCCTCCCCTTTTTGGTTTAGGTTTTTTTCTAGCTGTCTTATTTGATCACGAATGTTCGCAGCTTCCTCAAATGCCTCATCAGCAATTAGTTGTTGGAGTTTCCATTTTAAGTTTCTTAGCTGCTTCCTTTCATAAATATCCGCACCTACACGTTTCGGAACCTTTCCGTCATGGGTTGTATTTCCACTATGAACTCTACGAAATATTGGATTTAAATGACTAGAAAACGTCTCATAACAAGTGGCACATCCAAATTTTCCAATTCGTGTGAACTCTTGATAGGTCATACCACATTTTTCACATTGGAGATCTTGCTCCATTGAATGATGTGGAGATGATGTATGGAAGGCATCTGAATCAAATTGAAAAAGCCCTGATAACAGATTGTGTAAGGAATAGGATTCGTCTTCAGGAGGTACATAGCCTTTTTCCTTCGCACACTGATGACAGACGTGAATTTCCTTTTTCTCTCCATTAATCACCTGAGCAAAGTGAAGTGTTGCAGGATTCTGTTGACATTCTTGACATTCCATAAGAACACCTCCTAAGATTCATATTTTAAGGATTGTAGCATTGCTGCCATAATTCTAGCTCGCAACTCATCTCTCAAGGGTAGCTGGAAGGATAAGATATTACGATTCAATGCAGCAACCATTAACTTCGCTTCTCTTGTCGTAATAAGCTCCTCCTCCAGTAATCGCTCCAATATATTGGCGGCCTTCTGCTGGGAGATTTTCGGTAAAATCATCTCAATAATTTCATCGATTAACTTTGCTTTATCGTCATTGGTAATTTTACTAATTCTAATATAACCTCCACCGCCACGCTTACTCTCGACTAGATACCCTTTTTCTAAAGTGAATCTTGTATTGATCACATAATTAATTTGAGAGGGTACACATTCAAAACGATCCGCAATCTCGCTACGTTTAATCTCAATGATTTTCGTTTGATTGCTTTGCAATACTTCCTTCAAATATTCTTCAATAATATCTGAAATATTGCGCATTTTCCCTCCTCCTATCTGACTTTGACTATATTTGACTATATTATTATTATACTGCATGTGAGGACGGATGCAACTATAATGTTCCTAATTATTATTGCCTTTTTTCCACTATTAGAAACATGTTTTTGGAATTTTATGCTAAAAGCAAGACTTACATCCGTGGGTATGCTTCTTTTATTGAAACTTCATTTTTATTTTCTTGACATCATCTTGCTCTAGTAGCCATTCATGAAGGTTATCGCGGTTTTTCTGATGGGTAACATCAATATACATTTTAATCCGTCTGTTTCCTTCTTCATCATTTGTAATGTCAAACTGCTTGACTTCAATTGGAAATGATTGTATTTTTTCAAGAATTTTAGCCGTATTTTTGTCTTTTGCTACTTTTATTTCAAATGAAATTTGATGTCTTTTTCTATGAATCTGTTTTTCCCACTTATTCAAAACAACTAGGCTAACAAGAATGATCACCGTCGTGACAATGGCCTCTTTATACATGCCTATACCGATAATTAACCCTAATCCGGCAACTGCCCATATAGATGCTGCTGTGGTTAGGCCTCGAATCGTTCCACCATTGACAATAATTGTTCCAGCCCCGAGAAAACCAATCCCACTGATGACATAGGACGGGATTCTCGCAGGATCGAAACGGATGTTATCATAATTTTCGATAAAATAATCAAAGCCATTTATCGATAATAGCATCATAAGACAAGAGCTAATGCCAACTAATATATGTGTACGAAATCCTGCTGAATGTTTATTTAGCTCTCGTTCGAATCCTATTAATCCGGATAGTAATAAAGCAATAGCTAATTTTGAGATCGACTCTATGAATTGTGCATCAAAGATATCTTCAAGCAAATATCTCACTCCTAAGTGCGGTAATTTTAGTTGATAATTCATTTATACCCTATTTCTAATCAAAATATTTCATGTTATTAAAGTTTATCTATAGAAAAAAATCACCCAATGGATGATTTTAAAAAAAGTCTGGAAAATATGTCTGTTTATTAGGAATGATCGCATCTAATGTTTGAATTGCCGTCACATCTCCTTGAATCAGTTGGAGGCCAGCTAAATTTGTTGCGTTTTGATAACTTAATAGGATAGAAGTTAATTGCTGAACGGAACAATAAATATGTTGACATTTCCCGTCGGGTTTATCTCTACTGACGACGATATCACTATTTTCCTTGGTTAAGTAATAGGTACCTGTATTCTCTGGTAAAAATTCATCTTCTACTTCGATAGCGATAGGATGAAATCGATCCGTCATCCGGAAGCGATATTGCCTTAAAAAGGCAGACACATCCACAATTCTACTCATAAAATATGGCACGAGCTTTTGCTCATATCTTGGTTCATCTACTAATAAAGGCAAGGAGTCATCCGCTGGCACCTTCATCTCTACTGACGTTACCATTGAATCATGATTAGAAAGTAATTGAAGAATTAATTTTAAACCATTTGAGTTAACATATGCCATATCTTCTACATATAATATACGATCCTTCACATGGTATAGGAGATAACCTTCTGGTTCATTCTGGTCATTATAGCAAATCGTGATGATCGTGTCTTTTTTGATAACGCGTTGCTGCCACCATTTTTCGTCTCGGATAAGTCCACCATTGTATCTATTTATATAGGTGGAATAAATCTTGTCTAACTCCTGATAATTTTTACTTCTTCTTGCATAACCATTCGGGCTCCACTTTTTCTTAAGGGTCTCGATTGGAATCTGATACCTTTTGTACGGAAAGGTAAGCTCATACCCATATCTTCGGTAAAAAGGAACAGAAAATGGGTGTAAATAGGAAATAATATAACCATTCTCCTTCATGGACTGCAAAACTGTAAGCAAAAGTTTTTTAATCATCCCACCACGTCTATATTCTGGCCATGACGCAACAGAAGCGATGCCACCCATCTTCACCTTATTTCCATTAATATTTACCTGGAGTGGAATCATATGGACCTTTGCGCATAATTGCTCTTCTTCTAGCCATCCCCAAATTTCATGACGCTCCGCTTCTTTTTCCTTTTCTTCTAGTTCTACCTCATTTAAGGTGTATTGAAAGGCAAATTGGGATAATTTAAATATTTCCGGATAATGATCATGCGATAATTTCTTAATTTGATTCACAATTTTTCACCTCTTTTTAAATGTTTACTTCCCATTGTGAAACCTTTTTCCCATGCTCCTCCTTTGTATATGTATGCTATAAGTATCTCAATTTTTTGTCCATCCACCAACCGTTTTGCATTAGGAAATAAAAAACCCCAGAGAAAATAGATTCCTCCAGGGTCATCATTGGAAAAAATATTATTTTTTTGGTAATCCATTGGCTTCACGGATTAATTCAAAGTATTGGTCTCCACGGACAATTTCATATTCTGAGCTCAGTGATTCTGCAATTTCTACAACGTCTGATGGTGTAAGAGACCACGATAACATCCCCAATGAAATAAATAGTGGTGAATCTCCGTCCCAATCACGAGAGGCATCTGCTATCGCCTCTTTTGCTTCACTGACACTGCTGACACCACGTAAAATCGACTGTGGTAGCTCATTATTTAAGATAGATGTTCCTGTATTGCTCTCCCAGCTTAAGAACATTCCTTGTGGGTCTACATAGTCCAAGTAATCCTGTACTTTGGATTCTGTTAAAGGTACATTTTGTTCATCTACACGATTTAATGCATAAATAATATCCATTCCCGTACGTTTCATGTACCTTTTTGTTTGTCTAGCGAATAAATCAAATGTATCATCAGGCCACGGTGTAGGATAGATATAACCTGCCCCCGATGGACCAGCAATTAAAAGGTCGTTATCTGTAGCAGTTTGCTGGTAATAGCCTAATATGGATGGTGCAACATCATAAAGAAGTGGACTTGTTGTCCAATTAATTGGCACACTTCCTCTTGCTTTGTCATCCCATAATTGTCTTAGCTTATGTTGATTATATTGAAGGTTGTCACCTTCACCGAATGTGAAGGTAAGATAAATCTTGTTGTCCAATTCTGGAGCAGCTATTGGTTTTTGCTTTTTAATTTTCCCTTTAACACCAGAGAAGACCGTCATATTGTTAAACCAATCGGCGGCTAGCACATACACACTGTGTTCAGAAGCTAGCTCTGTTGAACTGAATTCCCCTGCAACATCATTACTGAACCACCCTAAGTATGGTGTATTTGGTTCGACATCAGACATGATTTGCTCAAATAATTCCTTTTCCTCTGCTACATTTGATTCAAGCCAAAATACCATTGCACGATTTGCCACTGCATAATCTCTTAAATATCCGTATGGTTCTGTTTCACCCGCTGCAACTGGTTGGACATTCGATGCAGAGACCTTAAATTGATTCCACATATCTACTGAAACAACCAATTCTTCGGTATTCGCAGGTGGTGTAAATCGATAGATAAAGTAATTACCATTATCTGCCCAGCGGTGGCCGCCATAACGCTCATCCGCACTGGAATGATAACCATCATATAGGTAGGGCGCTTCCTCTGCTTGTCCAGGTATAAACTGTGCAATAACCTGTCCATCTGCTTTTACGGTTACTTGATGGACCGCCGGCCCCCAACCATCCTTTGTAAAAGCATCTTGAAAACGAAGGTAAACAGATTCTCCTTCGAGAAATTCTGAGAGGTCTAAGTCATAGATATCTCGGTTAGAGCTATCTCTAATTTCTTCCTCTTCTTCCACAATCACTTGGAAATCATCCCAATTATCTTCAGGCAATTCGACACTTCTATGAGGATTTAATCCAACTAACATTCGTTTAGTTGTTCTTGGCCATAGATTTTCATATTGCCATTTATACGCATCTAACCCGTCATCGAATTGTCCACGTAAATCTTCTATTATCTTAAGATTATATGGTGGTTTCGTCAGTTTCTCTGCCAATTCAGGGCTTGCTACTACCCCTTGCTCCAAACCAGCCATTGTTGTAGCAACATTGATAGAGTCTTTTACTTCCGGGTCATAGACTATCATCCCAGATAGTTCATCTTTATACTTTAACAATAGCTCCCAAGGGTTCTCCCTAATGCTGTAAGGGATGTTCCAATCATTTAACCATGTGAAATTTCCTTCCTCATAGTCATTTTCTATCATGTATATCCTTGGTTTTTCCCGATTCACATTTCCTTGCAGTGTCGTAAATAGTAGCTTCTCATCGCCTGTATTTTCTCTTAAATCCAACACATCTAGATGCTTTGCCTTCGCAAAAGTAGGTAAAGCCTGACTTTTTGGCCATGTGATTTTACCATTTTTCATGGATTCTGCTTGTGTTTCTGTTGCTTGGATACTATTAATACTGGATAGGATTAAAAACAAGGTGAAACATATCAACACTAATTTGCGAATCATTGATTTTCCTCCTTTGTCCAATCAGTTCAAAAGACCATTTACCTACCTACATCCGAATAAATAATTTACAGAGAGAAATCACCTCCCTTAAGTTCACAATAATGACATTAACTTGAGCTCTTTACTTTCATTTTTAGTGTTTTAATTTCAAACGGTGTGAAGGAGATAGGACTATCGAGAGATATTGATTGTTTTGGATTTTCTAACAAATTCGTTTCTACTATTTTCTCAACAACAAAGCTTAGGTCTAATTTGGTCGTTGTATGATTACCAGATATTTCATATAGGCGGATAATCATCTCATTATCCAGTTCTGCTTTTTTGATCGTCTCAATCATCACACTTCCACCCTGTAATTGAATAAATGAAGCGGAGCTGTCCTTTTTTACAGTAGCCGCATCTGTTTTCTCCACTTTTCGCACTGGTATATTCAATTCATAGCCTTTTTTATACACTTCTCCCGAGACAAACTCACCCTTATGTGGGTAAAAACTATAGACAAATTCGTGATCTGCCCGATCTGCATTAGGATCTGGACTGTCGGGGCTTCGTAATAAATTCAGGTCAAGCTCATCTTCCTCGGCACGATGACCATATTTGCAATCATTTAAAAGGGCAACACCATAATCCGGCTCGGAAATATCAATCCATTGATGTGCACATATTTCATCCTTTGCAAAATCCCACTGTGTATTTTGATGGGTAGAGCGATTGATATAACCAAATTGAATTTCACAATGGACACGGTCACTTCTTACTTGAAGTGGAAAGGAGGTCCGAAGCATTTTGTTCGATTCCTTCCAGTCTACTTTTGTCTGAAAGTCAACTTGTCTGCTTCCTAACTTCATCTTCACAGATTGCTGAATTGTTGAGTTTCCAAACGTGTAAAAATGGGTCATTACCGCAATGGGACCATTAATTTCGCAATGAATATCCTCGAGAATCGGTTTCATTTTTGGAACAGATTTATAATCAGATGGGAAATCCCATGCATCTCCATGATCATGATAAATAGCCAGTTGATTAGCTGGACGGTGCTTCGCTATCGTTTCTCGGTTATTTTCTTTATCAAAAATCGAGCGTATCGTTCCATCACGATTAAAGGAGACAACTAGAAGTTCATTCTCCATCCTTGTCTTTTCAACCTTCAATTCTGTGTGTCCAGTAAGAGCTTGTGATGGTTGATCCTTTATTTCGAGATAGCCCATTGGAGGTATCGTGATTTCTCTCCACTTCCCGTGGACCTCCACCCACTCTCGCCTTGCCCAAGGTAGTGAATTAAAAAAGGTTATTCCGGATAGATGAAGGTGTTGATACAAAGCCTGGTAGTGTTCCTCTATTAATCTCTCTACTTTTTCATTTATCTTTTGATAACGCTCGAGTGATTCATCATATACACGGCTGATAGAGGACCCAGGTAATATATCATGAAATTGGTATAGCATAACCTCCTTCCATATCGAATCTAATTCCTCAGAAGGATATTGCTTGATTCCCTTCATCATCGTGAGACTTGCGACAAACTCTAACTCACGGAGCGCTTTCTCGATCTTCCGGTTATATTTTTTATTACGTGCTTGGGAGGTCAAGGTACCTTGATGCTTTTCTAAATAAAGCTCGCCAGACCATGTTTTATATTTACTGGAAGAGGACTCTAATTTTCTAAAAAAATTGATCGATGGCTCTTGTACTACTGGAGAAAGACCAAGGAGATTTCTTTCCCGTTTAAGACGTTCCAGATGCTCTTCTCCAGGTCCACCACCACCATCTCCTATGCCAAATAACATTAGACTGTGTTCTGAAATGTTCTTATCATAATACTCTCTTTCTATCTTTTTAATCGATCTCGGTGCAGCAGGACCATTATACGTATCTTCTGGCGGTAAATGGGTCAGTACTTTACTGCCATCAATCCCCTGCCAGTAAAATGTGTGATGTGGATGATCGTTATATTCGCTCCAAGACAGCTTTTGAGTCATGACATAATCAATTTCTGATTGCTTCAAAAGTTGTGGCAAACTAGCAGAATAACCAAAAATGTCAGGTACCCAGAGAGTCCTAACTTCCTTGCCAAATTCCTCTAAATAAAACCTTTTCCCGTAAAGGATTTGGCGAATTAATGATTCTCCACTAGGAATATTGGAATCAGGTTCTACCCACATTCCGCCTTGGACTTCCCAACGCCCTTCCGCAATTCGTTGTTTTATTTGTTCATACAGAGCAGGGTAGTATTCTTTCATCCATTGGTATAATTGTGGCTGACTAGCTCCGAAAATATAATCCGGATATTTTTCCATGTTACGAAGTACTGTGGAGAATGTCCGTGCCCCTTTTCGAATCGTTTCCCTTATTGGCCAGAGCCACGCAAGGTCAATATGAGCATGACCAACAGCACTAATCGTCAGGTCCACATCGCCATTTTGTTTTTGGAGTGGTATGGCAAGTAGTTCTCTAGCCTTCCTTACATTTTCATCTGTCCAATCGACAAGTAATAAGGAAATATCATACAGTGCTTGGTAGATTCTAGCTCTTCTAGCCGAGTCTTCTTCTAATTGCTCAGCTAGCTCTAATAGCACCTCTACGTCATAATAAAGCTGGCGTATTTCTTCCTTACATATTGCAATATCTGCTATTTTCAATGTTCCAGACCTGAAATGACCGAACAAATCATTGCAACCTGCATCTGCCCAAAGATCAATCTCTTCTGTACCGGAAGCTTTCTCTGCAATTTCGACCACTCTTTTTCCGGGCTTACCAAGAGATAATTCAAATTCGGAATTTACATTGGTTAGCCCTTGCATCGGTGATCCATTACGATCAACTAGACACAATTCACCATTGACATCAATCAGAAGAACAAGCTTCTCTCCTCTTGCTTGACTCGGAACTTTCCCAGAAAAGTAAAACCAAGCGCAATCCCAAAGCTCTCCCCATTTGTCGCCAGCAGACAACGTAAGATGCGTTCCTGTCTTTCGCTCCTTAAACGTCGTTGGTTCTTTCGTCACCCAAGCTTCTACTTTTAGAGAGGACAAGCTTTGATATATTTTCCCCTCAATAAATGCTTTCATTTGATGTAGTTTTTCATTGTTTATCTTCTCGTATGGCATTCCTGACCCTCCGCAATTGTGCTTTATCATTTTAATTTTGAATGGATATCATTAACTTGATGAAATATCGACAGCATAATGCAATATCTTGATTTTGGTACCCTCTGGATTATTTTTATAGTAAAAGAAGAAGGTATTACTTCTTTGATCCCATTCAAAATTTATTGATTTTTCCTTATTCTGTTCATCAACAATTAGGATTTTTAATGGTTTGACTGGATATCTTATCCTACATACTCCTGGTACATGTAATGGACCTTTCATTAGAATCGAATATTCGTTATGAGCCTTTTCAACACTTTCCATTCTGGATGAAGAGGCAATGACTTGAATATCTGTTTCGTTTGTCTGACTATTTAAATCATAGAGAAGTGATTGATTACCCGGCAGGATCGTAACCTCTTCTTTTATCGATAAATTAGGATCCAATAAATCAACATACAGGCCGCTTAAACGAAGTGGCTCCATATGAACCGATTCCTCCATGACAGAACTGATGACATAAGGGCCTCTTCTCAATAACAAATAATTCTTTTCATCCCACCGAAATGAATCTTGTGCACTTTTCTCTGTCGCTTTTTTCACAGTATCCTTTAGAAGCTTTGCGTTCTGTTCATTCTGAGCAAATTCCTTCGGATGATTTGGCAGTATAGTCACGAGCCCTTTCCCAACATGTTGAATGCCTTCTCTCCATTCCACTCCTAATGACTCAAGAAGGTGCTCTGCAGGGTTATTATAATCAGCCTCTTGTGTGTTCCACCATTCTCTTACTTGGTGAAAAGCATCACTCCCATCACCTACGTAAATCAAATTGCCTCCGTTTTGCACCCATTGACTTATGCCAAGGTGAATATCTGGCGCTTCCGGCTTCATAAATTCATAGCTTAGGATTAAAGTTTTGTAATGGTTTAAATAGGACGTGAATCGCCGGATATTGTCTAACTGGATCGGTCTTACTGGAATCCCGGATTTCAGCAACGGTAAAGCTAATCCGTAAAACTCTGACCAATAAAGTAGCTCTTTAGCTTTATTTCCCTTCAGCATCTCTCGTTCTGTTCCATCATATTTTTGTGAAGTATCTTCTCCTGAAATCTCAGGATGGTTTCTTTGAAACATGGCGGTATCAGAGAGCATTAGACCAACCGGATCCAAACCATTCTCCCAATTTATTTCATCTTGGTTTAAGTCACGGAGTACATTCATAATAATAAGCAAACTCGTTGCATAGCTAGGTGGAATGGGCTCTTTTCCTTTTCCATCCTTCTTAGGATACGACCGGTTGAAGATTCGGTTGGGCCAAGGCGATATTTCATACCGAAACACATCTGGATGAAAAAGGGATGCCACTAATGTTTTGACATAATTATTCTTATAGTCCTCCCAATCATAATTCGGATTATCCTCGATTGGATCATGTAGAAACCACATTCTTCTTTCCGTTCCTCGCGCCAATTCTTGCATAACTCCATATTCTAAGTAAGCCGTTTCAAATGTCCTTTCTTTTGCGATCCCACCATAGACATTAGGCGTACGAGAAGTCCCTGTCCATACTTGTGCGATATAGCCATCAACTGTTGGCAGACTAAGCAATTGGGACTGTGGGCTGACGATCCGCCATTGTGTATAGTTAATTAGACTATGTGTAGGGACATAAAACCGTAAAGTTCTCTGATATTTTACTTGTGCATATTCCTTAAGCTCTGTACATAGACGATCTAAACATCTCTTATACAAAAATGCCTTTAACTTGGAAGCACGGTACTGCCCATCTACAGATTCATGTGGTGGTGTCCATTCCTCCTTGTAGAAAATCCGCCACTCTCGCTTAAAAGCTTCGGAGTAACCTCCTTCCACCCAAAACTCTGGTTCTTCGAGATGAATGGCTTCTACCCCAGCATCTACAGCCTTCTTGATACGACTCGTTAAATAGTTAGTAAAGGCAATGGTTGGCACCATATATGGAACATCTTTACCATGACTGATAGTTTCACCATATCGATTTTTCTGAGCTTCGTCCCAATGATTCCTGCCATCCACTTGACCATATAAATAATCTTGATATTCTCCCCATGCCACCCCTGTCATGAGATGAACTACATACCCACATTCCTGCCATTCTTTGATTCTTTCCGGCATTGAATCATCGATGCCATAAACCATCACAAAATCGGTTCGCAAATCTATGGAGGGGTGATATGCTACTCTTTCCTGAAAACCTGTTCTTTCTTCCCATCTATCATCTATTTTCATGCTTCTCCTCCCGAAAAAACGTTAATTTTTAATCCAATCCCTTGTGAGCAGTAAGATAAATAATCCTCCGACAACAGAGCGGTTCTTAAAATTTAGTCGTTTCGCTGTTTTTGTATCATACCAATCTGTAAATGGAACACGATCCTCGGTCTCATTTAAAAAGTGCCAAAGCGGTTCTATTAGGGAAAGTCTATCCTCTTCCCGTTCAGCTAATGCCGCTGCCCAAACTAACCAATCGGCTTTCGTATACGTTTGGCGACTATCCAAAGGGGTTCCATAGCGATTCTTCCTTGCGAGATAATAATTTACTTCTTTTTGCTTTACTTCATCGGAGAATAAATTCAGAGAGAACAGATTATCCCAAATGAGGTTATATTTGAGGCTCCAAGTTCCAGACTGATCAAATGTCAATTTAAAATGATCGTTATCATCTGCCATCTCTTCCCATTCCCTTGCCATCAGCTGTGCATGATGTAGGTAATCCTCCTTTTCTTCCGCCTTTCCTAGCAATCCACACAGAATTCCATAACTACCTACCCCTATAATTGCTTTAATAGAAAGATTCGCATTATGGGCCAAATGGCCTGCAAAGTCATCTGTACAAAGCTGATGTCCTGGGTCCAGTCCGTTTCTTCGGAGGTATTTTGCCCATTGTGTTAGTAAATCCCAATTTTCTTCCGCAAATTGCGTTTTTCCTTCCGCTAGACAAACTGCTGTCATCATAATGAGGATGTTGCCACATTCTTCAATCGGCATTTGGTTCTCAACGGCATTCTCCCCATATACCTGACCATTAGCAATCGGATATGTCCCGACATCATGTGGAGCAAAATCAAACGGCCATTCATCTGATCGTGCATAACAGAAAATCGGGCGCATCATCCCCTTGACTAATGCTGGGTTATAAAGTAAAAATAATGGGGCGGATGGGTAACTGATATCGAC
The DNA here is from genome assembly GCF_055395245.1 of Gracilibacillus sp. JCM 18860. Lineage (NCBI taxonomy): Bacteria > Bacillati > Bacillota > Bacilli > Caryophanales > Bacillaceae > Gracilibacillus > Gracilibacillus sp. JCM 18860. Next base: position 2,759,501 of record NZ_AP043868.1, on the reverse strand, counting down.
TGTTCCTATACAGCCGTTACTGTTGTTTTCCTTAGATAAAAATAACAAATCACCTTTTTCATCAAGAACTAGCTTATGGGCAGCAATTGCCTGACGGTATGCTAGAGACACCATATCTCGATATTTATCGCCTCCAAGCTTCGTTGCCTTTTCCTTTAATTTTTTGTTAAATCTAGCACAAGCTTTTTTGATAGTTGGATACTCCCTTATGGCCAATAGCAACATTTGACCCATCGTTAGACCATCTCTCTTCCAATATCCAGGAAGCTGTTGATGGAAGTATTCGATGGAAACGATATCATCATATGCCAGAACTAAGAAGTCCGATTTCTTTTCTGATGTCACCATTCCAAAATCCAGTACGGCTGCCATTACTGGGCAATCTCCCTCTACACTGCGTGGCATTTGTGTATCATCCTTTTTAGGTAGTGACCCTTGCTCCATCCATGTTCTTCGGATATCCATCGAATGAATGACTGTTTCTCCATAGTAAGTGTCAGAAACTACTAAATGAAGATAACCCCAGTCAATGCGTGTATCATCACCTTTGCGTCCTAAAATAGGCTGATCCAAGGAACCCATTTTCATACTTTCGAAACGTCCTCCTAGATTTACTCGTGACCAGTTCACTTGTTGGGTGGGTTCATGGACACACCATTCTCCTGTCACATCAAAGTAAATTTGAACATCATGTAGATTACCATCATTCGACCAGACGTCAAATGTTATATAAGACGCAGGTCGCGATAGAATATCTAGATTATCTAGTAAAAGCGGGGTCATAAATTCTACTTGAAGTGTTATCCCTGCACCTTCAAAAGTATAGATCGTATTTAATGGATCGACGGTTAGAGCAACTTGCTGTAAATAGTCTTGCTCTTCTCCATGTTCAGTTTGAGGAAGCTTCCCCATAAATCGCCATGCTTTTCCATCAATACGGATCATTCCCATCATTCCATGGATACCAGCAGTTCCGCCTTGCTGAAATGTCCAATGATGTGTGTGATCATCGAAAAGATGATCATTACTACTCCATACATTAAAATAAGGATCTACAGTTACTAGAGGCACAGCAGGAGGTCTAAGTGTAAATGTCATTATGTCACATCCATTCTCGTATTATCGTTTGTTAGGTGGAAGCCCCCTCAGTTATCAACAAGGGGACCTCTAGTTCATAAGAAACTTAGTTTGAAGTTCGATAACGCATAAATTCTGTTCCACTTTGTGCTTGCTTGGTGATTTCATCTGCCACTTCTTCAATTCCAGCCTCTATTAATGCGTCACGAGTTTCATTAATAATATTGAGTGCCTCCTCATCAGAGCCTGCATGAATTGCCTGTTGAACCACATCACCCATTACAACCGTTACTGGTTCTATCTGCTCAAAATTCGGGTGGTTCTGTAATACGGAATATGGATCAATTCCTGTAATTGGCTGTATACCATCTTTCCTTCTAATTTTGATAAATTCTTGCTTTACCTCATACTGCTTATCAAATTGATGACCAAATGGTCCACCACCAAGTGAGTCCTCCCGATCTAATCCTGAGAATGCGATATAATGATTAATTCCTTCATTCTTAAATGTTCCATCATTAATTTTCTCTACCATCTCTTCCTTAGCAACTACTTTTCCATCCACTAAATCGTAATGTACCCCTTCAATGCCGAACTTAGTTAGAAGAAAACCTTCATCACTTGATAAATAATCAAATAACTTAACGAAAGCATCCAATTTTTCCTCAGATGCATCGGCAAAAATAGCGATTAACTGACTACCTTGAACATTAAACTCTGTCCGATAACGATCTCCACTAAAGTCTTCTAGTGGTCCCAATGGCACATATTTTTCTTCTATACCTCCCTGCTTCGTGTCATTCCAAAGACCCGGGAATTGGTTTGGTATGACGGCATATCTCCCTTGAGAAACCTTTTCTCTTGCAATGGTTCCAGTATGTGAGTAGACTTCCGGATCAAGTAATCCTTCACTCATTAACCTTCTCATATACAGAATCCATTCTTCATATTCCTCCGTCATAAAGTTATACCTTGCATTTCCCTCCTCATCGATAAACCAACTGCCAGCTCCTGCTACAGGTACAAACATTTCAGAGGTAATATCCAATGGCCATCCATTGTCATATGCACCTAATGGGAAAACAAGATTACCACTTGCTTGAAACTCGCCCTCTTTTACCGCTTTCAAAAAGTTATATAAATCCTCTGGTGTTTTTACAGAGCCTGGATCTATTCCAACCTCCTTTGCAATGTCTTTATGAACATACAGCCCATACAGCCAATCCTCTATATCTGCTTCTGTAGCAGGATACATAGAGTGAAGCATAAATTGACCGCCTTCCTGCTGACTAATAATATCGTTATATAAAGAGGTGGACATATTTTCCTCTTTTACAACTTCCGCTAAGTTTGGGTACTTTTCTATATATGGTGTTAAATCATGCAAAAGTCCATCATTTGCCGCTTCTAGTAACATTTCCGCTTCCTTTCCCCATGCCGGACCAATATAGACATCCGGGAACTCTCCAGTTGCCAAGACCTGTGTTAACTTATCCACTTCACTACCATTTGTGTACTCAAAGTCTAGCTTCACTCCTGTTTCTTCTAATATCTTTTCTGCAACAGGATTCATTGGATCTTCTGGAGCATTTGCCCCTGAGCCATTCCAATTATGCAAAACCTTTAATGTCACTGTATCCCCATCTTCTGAACTACTACTCTCTTCACTACAAGCTACTAACAAGGTGAATAGGATAAAAACAAGGAAAGCTATAAACGATCTGATCATTGCTCGGTTCATGGAAATCCCTCCAAAATTCTATTTAATCAAACAAATATTACCCCTTGATAGAACCAACCATAACGCCTTTAACAAAATACTTTTGTAAAAATGGATACACACAAATAATAGGTAATGTGGCAACGATCAATGTCGCCATCCGTAATGATTCAGGTGTTACCGAAATCATCCCAGTTGATACGGTTGTGCCTGTTTGTGAAGCTCTTTGGGCTGCATTTGCTAACGCCTCAGATTCCGTTAATAATTCATTTAGAAGTGTTTGCACGGGTCTTAATGATTCTTCCGTCACAAAGTAGGTTCCTGTAAACCAATCATTCCAATGAAAAACTCCTTGAAACAAGGCAATAGTAGCAAGCACCGGCATAGACAACGGCAGAATAATGCTCACAAATACCCTAAAGTTACTAGCTCCATCTATTTGTGCTGATTCTTCTAAGGAGCTCGGAAGCTGTTGAAAAAAGGTTCGCATAATAATGATATGGAAGAAACTAAACAAAAAGGGAAAAACAAAGACCCAAAAATTATTAATCAATCCTAATTCCCGATAAAGTATAAAGTTTGGTATCATTCCACCACTAAATATAGAAGGTATAAAAATAAAAAAGGTGAAAAAGGTTTTCCCAGGCAGATTCTTCCTTGTTAAAGCATAGGCAAATAGTGCTGATAAAACGACATGCAAGATCGTACCAATTACGGTCCGAAGTATTGTAATGACATATGCATTTAAAAATGTACTATCTTTAAATATCTGTATATAATTTTCAAATGTGAATCCTCTCGGCAGAAAATAAATAGGGTAATTCATTGCTTCAACGCCGTCACTTAAAGAATAAGCAAGGATATAAATAAACGGATATAAGGTTGTAAAAGCGAAGATGGCGAGAAACAAATAATTAAATACCGAAAAAATCGACCACTTTTTTTTCATTACGATATGAACCTCCTTTACCATAATGATGTTTCATTTACTTTCTTGCTAATGCTATTGGCTACTATAATTAGAATGACACCGATGATCCCTTGAAATAAACCTACTGCTGTGGCATAACTTAACCTCCCTTGCTCTAAGCCTGATTGGATTACATATACATCTAACACCGTTCCGATGGAAGCAGTTGATGGAGTATTTAATAGTAATAATTGTTCATATCCTACGGTCATGATACTTCCACATGCTAGCAAGAACATAATGACCATTACTGGACGTATCGAAGGGATCGTAATATGCCACATTTGTCTAAATCTATTAGCACCATCCATTTTAGCTGATTCATATAATTGTTGATCCACTCCTGAAATTGCAGCTAAATAGATAATGGCTCCAAAACCTACTGTTTTCCAAATGTCCGAGAGTATAACGACTTGATAAAAATATTCAAGATTGCCTAGGAATTGAATTTTGTCGAAACCTAAAGAAGCTATCATTTCATTTATTGGGCCACCATATGGAGTAAGCATTCGTTGTAAAATAGTCACGACAACGACCCAAGATATAAAGTGAGGTAAATAGGAGATAGTCTGTACAGTCTTTTTAAATTTCATTAATTTTACTTCATTTAATAACAACGCAAGGATAATTGGCATTGGGAAACCTATCACTAACTTCATAACACTAATTGTTAATGTATTGCGAATAATTTCCCATGATTGATAAAAATTAAAAAATTCCTTAAAATATTTCAACCCAGCCCAAGGACTGCCTGTAATTCCGCCTATAAAATTAAAATCTTTAAAGGCTACCGTTAAACCGTACATAGGGATATACGAAAAAATAATAAACCAAATTATGCCTGGAAGCATGAACAGATAATATAAACGATGCTGCCATATTCTTCGCCATATACTTTTCTTCTTTTTTTTAGTTAGATTTGTCGTACTAATCCCGGCATTATTCATTACTCCCACTTCCCTTCCCTTTTAAATGAATAAACATGCCTTCTTTCCACAACATCATATGTATGCGCTTGCATTTAATATAATTGATAATATATTATATGTCAATATATTTTATTCGACAATTAATATAATAATATAATATATAAACGCTAATAAAAAAGCTGTTTCGATGGAATGTGTCCACAAAACAGCATGAGTTTTTCCTTTATTAAACATTCAAATGACCACTAGTCACATTGTTTTTTACTGTTGTATTTCCTTCTACCAAATGTGCTGATACACGAATATCATCTATGGAGAAGTTTCCATTATACATTTCTAACAAATTACTTAACGCTAGTTGACCAATCTCTTCTTCGTTTTGTTGTAAATGTGTGAAATTCCACTCTAAAGCATTCCTAGGTGGACTATCAAAACAGAGAATCGATATATCCTCTGGTATCTTTAAGCCCAACTGTTCCACTGCTTGTTTTGCTAATACAGCAATATTATATTCCAGTGCGAATAATGCTGTAATTTCTGGGTTGTTTTTAATATGATTCTTGATCACTTCTATATCCTTTTTCGTATCCTCATGGGTGGGGTATGGACTTTTTATCTCTGAACACCATAAATCATGATTTACAATCATTTTTCTATCTGCAATGGCTTCCACAATACCTTTAATACGATCTTCTATGGTTGTGGTACCATTATCCTTCGGTATTAAAATCCCTATATTTTCATGCCCTAAATCTAATAAATGATTTATCCCCTTTTTAGCTGCTTGTTTATTATCTGTGGAAACTGAGGTTGTGGCTAATCCTTTAAAGGATCTATCAATTAAAACTAACGGAAATTGATTAACAACCATTTTAAGTATTTCAAGGCTGTAATGTTCGGCTTTTGCAGGAGATATGATAAGTCCGTCAATGCCGTATTCTAGTAATTCTTTGATGACCTTGTCTTCCCTATTTGGAATACTTAAAGAACGCCTTAAAATTATACAACAATTATCATGGGATGCTTCCTCAATGCTTGCAATTAGCTTATTTCCAAAGCTATCATCAAAAGTAGTGAGAACCAAACCAAACAAAGGTTTTTTCATTTTCACATTATTTTTCACATTACCCATATCAAGCGTATTTTTTGATACGAATGTTCCTTTTCCTCGTTTACGGTAAACATAGCCCTCATTTGTTAACTTTTCCAATGCCTTTTTAGTTGTGATTGTGCTTACGTTAAAATATTCCGATAACTCCTTTTCAGACGGGACCTGATCACCAACTTTATATTTTGCAGATACTATATCCTGCTTTATTGATTCGTATATTTGTTCATATAATGATTTCATATGCCACCACCTATATTTAATCAGTTAATATAACAATATATGATTTATGTTAAAAGTGCTAGTAAAAGACGTTATTTTCCTTGTTCTTGTGGTATATAAAAAAATCCAGTTATAAAGTTTTAAAAACTTTATAACTGGATTTTATAAGTGCCTGGCAACGTCCTACTCTTGCAGGGGCGTGAGCCCCAACTACCATGGGCGCTGGAGAGCTTAACTACTGTGTTCGGTATGGGAACAGGTGTGACCTCTCCGCTATCGCCACCAGACTTGGTGGATATAAGCTAATCCTTATTAAGATGGGAGAAACTATACCATCAAAACTAGATAAGAAGTAGACAAACCATTGGTTTTTCATCCAAAGAACGTATAGATAAGTCCTCGATCGATTAGTATTCGTCAGCTCCACATGTCACCATGCTTCCACCTCGAACCTATCTACCTCATCGTCTCTGAGGGATCTTACTCACTTAAAGTGTGGGGAAGTCTCATCTTGAGGGGGGCTTCATGCTTAGATGCTTTCAGCACTTATCCCTTCCACACGTAGCTACCCAGCGATGCTCCTGGCGGAACAACTGGTGCACCAGCGGTGTGTCCATCCCGGTCCTCTCGTACTAAGGACAGCTCCTCTCAAACTTCCAACGCCCACGACGGATAGGGACCGAACTGTCTCACGACGTTCTGAACCCAGCTCGCGTACCGCTTTAATGGGCGAACAGCCCAACCCTTGGGACCGACTACAGCCCCAGGATGCGATGAGCCGACATCGAGGTGCCAAACCTCCCCGTCGATGTGGACTCTTGGGGGAGATAAGCCTGTTATCCCCGGGGTAGCTTTTATCCGTTGAGCGACGGCCCTTCCATTCGGTACCGCCGGATCACTAAGCCCGACTTTCGTCCCTGCTCGACTTGTAGGTCTCGCAGTCAAGCTCCCTTCTGCCTTTACACTCTTCGAATGATTTCCAACCATTCTGAGGGAACCTTTGGGCGCCTCCGTTACTCTTTAGGAGGCGACCGCCCCAGTCAAACTGCCCACCTGACACTGTCTCCGAACCGGATCACGGTTCTGGGTTAGAAGGTTCATACAGCCAGGGTGGTATCCCACCGGCGCCTCCACGTAAGCTAGCGCTCACGTTTCCAAGGCTCCCACCTATCCTGTACAAGCTGTACAAACATTCCATATCAGGCTACAGTAAAGCTCCACGGGGTCTTTCCGTCCTGTCGCGGGTAATGCGCATCTTCACGCATAGTATAATTTCACCGGGTCTCTCGTTGAGACAGTGCCCAAGTCGTTGCACCTTTCGTGCGGGTCGGAACTTACCCGACAAGGAATTTCGCTACCTTAGGACCGTTATAGTTACGGCCGCCGTTTACTGGGGCTTCAGTTCAACGCTTCGCTTACGCTAACGCATCCCCTTAACCTTCCAGCACCGGGCAGGTGTCAGCCCCTATACTTCGCCTTTCGGCTTCGCAGAGACCTGTGTTTTTGCTAAACAGTCGCTTGGGCCTTTTCACTGCGGCTTACTCGTAAGTAAGCACCCCTTCTCCCGAAGTTACGGGGTCATTTTGCCGAGTTCCTTAACGAGAGTTCTCCCGATCACCTTAGGATTCTCTCCTCGCCTACCTGTGTCGGTTTGCGGTACGGGCACCCTTTTCCTTGCTAGAGGCTTTTCTTGGCAGTGTGAAATCCGGAACTTCGGTACTCATTTTCCCTCCCGATCACAGCTTGTGATTGCCAGACGGATTTGCCTATCTGACTCACTCACTGCTTCGACGCACACGTCCAGTCGTGCGCTTTCCTTATCCTACTGCGTCCCCCCATCACTCAAACGGAATTGGGTGGTACAGGAATATCCACCTGTTGTCCATCGCCTACGCCTTTCGGCCTCGGCTTAGGCCCCGACTAACCCTGAGCGGACGAGCCTTCCTCAGGAAACCTTAGGCATTCGGTGTAGAAGATTCTCACTTCTATTTCGCTACTCATACCGGCATTCTCACTTCTAAGCGCTCCACCAGTCCTCACGGTCTGACTTCCCTGCACTTAGAACGCTCTCCTACCATTGTTCGTAGAACAATCCGTAGCTTCGGTGATACGTTTAGCCCCGGTACATTTTCGGCGCAGCGTCACTCGACCAGTGAGCTATTACGCACTCTTTAAATGATGGCTGCTTCTAAGCCAACATCCTGGTTGTCTAAGCAACGCCACATCCTTTTCCACTTAACGTATACTTGGGGACCTTAGCTGACGGTCTGGGCTGTTTCCCTTTCGACTATGAACCTTATCACCCATAGTCTGACTCCCAAGGTAATATGATTGGCATTCGGAGTTTGACTGAATTCGGTAACCCGGTGAGGGCCCCTAGTCCAATCAGTGCTCTACCTCCAACATACATCCCTTGAGGCTAGCCCTAAAGCTATTTCGGAGAGAACCAGCTATCTCCGTGTTCGATTGGCATTTCACCCCTACCCACACCTCATCCCCGCACTTTTCAACGTACGTGGGTTCGGGCCTCCAGTCAGTGTTACCTGACCTTCACCCTGGACATGGGTAGATCACACGGTTTCGGGTCTACGACCCCCTACTATCTCGCCCTATTCAGACTCGCTTTCGCTGCGGCTCCGTGTCTTCCACTTAACCTTGCAGGAGATCGTAACTCGCCGGTCCATTCTACAAAAGGTACGCCGTCACCCATAAAAGGGCTTCGACTACTTGTAGGCACACGGTTTCAGGTTCTCTTTCACTCCCCTCCCGGGGTGCTTTTCACCTTTCCCTCACGGTACTGGTTCACTATCGGTCACTAGGGAGTATTTAGCCTTGGGAGATGGTCCTCCCGGATTCCGACGGAATTTCACGTGTTCCGCCGTACTCAGGATCCACTCTGGAGGAAACACGCTTTCGACTACAGGGCTGTTACCCGCTGTGGCTGACCTTTCCAGATCGATTCGTCTAACGTATTTCTTGGTAACTCCGTATAGAGTGTCCTACAACCCCAAAAAGCAAGCTTTTTGGTTTGGGCTAATTCCGTTTCGCTCGCCGCTACTCGGGAAATCGCGTTTGCTTTCTCTTCCTCCGGGTAATGAGATGTTTCAGTTCCCCGGGTCTGCCTCCTCTATCCTATGGATTCAGATAGAGGTTCTACTCCATGACGAGTAGAGGGTTTCCCCATTCGGAAATTCTCGGATCAATGCTTACGTACAGCTCCCCGAGACATATCGGTGTTTGTCCCGTCCTTCTTCGGCTCCTAGTGCCAAGGCATCCACCGTGCGCCCTTTTTCACTTAACTATACTCATGCTTCAGATGAAAAAGTCGTTGGTTTTTATTTGATGTCTTGTCATCAGTTTCGTGTTGGCTTCTTTTGGTGCCTTCACGTCCTGATTTCTTCTTATCTAGTTTTCAAGGTACAGCTTCCACACGAGGTGGTGACTTCTGTATTCGTCACAAAACATGACGGGTTTTAACAGAAGATCCTCTGAGCATCAATCGCTCAAAACTGAACCAAACAACCAAGTACAATCTATGATGATCTACGCTAGTAGACCATTTCCTATTGTGTCTAGCTCCAGCACCCAGCGACTAGCACAACTTCCCTCACCTCCGTACGATAAGTCAACATCAAGTCGCTAAGCTCCTTGTGTTTCCTTTATCTCCTTCGGTTCAGTCCAGTTTGTACGTCGCTAACCGGGTGCTTCCGCCTTTCACTTTATCCTTAGAAAGGAGGTGATCCAGCCGCACCTTCCGATACGGCTACCTTGTTACGACTTCACCCCAATCATTGGCCCCACCTTCGGCGGCTGGCTCCAAAGGTTACCCCACCGACTTCGGGTGTTGCCAACTCTCGTGGTGTGACGGGCGGTGTGTACAAGGCCCGGGAACGTATTCACCGCGGCATGCTGATCCGCGATTACTAGCGATTCCGGCTTCATGTAGGCGAGTTGCAGCCTACAATCCGAACTGAGAATGGTTTTATGGGATTGGCTTCACCTCACGGCTTCGCTGCCCTTTGTACCATCCATTGTAGCACGTGTGTAGCCCAGGTCATAAGGGGCATGATGATTTGACGTCATCCCCACCTTCCTCCGGTTTGTCACCGGCAGTCACCTTAGAGTGCCCAACTCAATGCTGGCAACTAAGATCAAGGGTTGCGCTCGTTGCGGGACTTAACCCAACATCTCACGACACGAGCTGACGACAACCATGCACCACCTGTCATTCGGTCCCCGAAGGGAACTCCCTATCTCTAGGGACATCCGAAGATGTCAAGACCTGGTAAGGTTCTTCGCGTTGCTTCGAATTAAACCACATGCTCCACCGCTTGTGCGGGCCCCCGTCAATTCTTTTGAGTTTCAGCCTTGCGGCCGTACTCCCCAGGCGGAGTGCTTAATGCGTTAACTGCAGCACTAAGGGGCGGAAACCCCCTAACACCTAGCACTCATCGTTTACGGCGTGGACTACCAGGGTATCTAATCCTGTTCGCTCCCCACGCTTTCGCACCTCAGCGTCAGTTACAGACCAGAGAGCCGCTTTCGCCACTGGTGTTCCTCCACATCTCTACGCATTTCACCGCTACACGTGGAATTCCGCTCTCCTCTTCTGTACTCAAGTTCCCCAGTTTCCAATGACCGCTTGCGGTTGAGCCGCAAGATTTCACATCAGACTTAAGAAACCGCCTACGCGCGCTTTACGCCCAATAATTCCGGACAACGCTTGCCCCCTACGTATTACCGCGGCTGCTGGCACGTAGTTAGCCGGGGCTTCCTCGATAGGTACCGTCAAGGTACCGCCCTATTCGAACGGTACTTGTTCTTCCCTAACAACAGAACTTTACGATCCGAAAACCTTCTTCGTTCACGCGGCGTTGCTCCGTCAGACTTTCGTCCATTGCGGAAGATTCCCTACTGCTGCCTCCCGTAGGAGTCTGGGCCGTGTCTCAGTCCCAGTGTGGCCGATCACCCTCTCAGGTCGGCTATGCATCGTTGCCTTGGTGAGCCGTTACCTCACCAACTAGCTAATGCACCGCGGGCCCATCTGTAAGTGATAGCTTGCGCCACCTTTCCACTTCGGTTCCTATGAACCAAAGTACTATCCGGTATTAGCCCCGGTTTCCCGGAGTTATCCCAGTCTTACAGGCAGGTTGCCCACGTGTTACTCACCCGTCCGCCGCTCGTTCCACTCACGTCCTCCCGAAGGATTCAGTCAGCTTCCCGCGCTCGACTTGCATGTATTAGGCACGCCGCCAGCGTTCGTCCTGAGCCAAGATCAAACTCTCCATAAAATAGATGCACCGAAGTGCTTGTGTTGATCAAGCTCGCTTAAAGCTAGCATGTTCTTACTTTTTGTACTGGTTGTTTTGTTCAGTTTTCAATGATCAATAAAAATGGTGGAGCCTAGCGGGATCGAACCGCTGACCTCCTGCGTGCAAAGCAGGCGCTCTCCCAGCTGAGCTAAGGCCCCACATAAAAAATGAAGATGGTCGGGAAGACAGGATTTGAACCTGCGACCCCTTGGTCCCAAACCAAGTGCTCTACCAAGCTGAGCTACTTCCCGGAAATGGCGCGCCCGAGAGGAGTCGAACCCCTAACCTTTTGATCCGTAGTCAAACGCTCTATCCAATTGAGCTACGGGCGCTAAGTGGTGCCGAGGGCCGGACTCGAACCGGCACGGTGGAAACCCACCGCAGGATTTTAAGTCCTGTGCGTCTGCCAATTCCGCCACCCCGGCATGGGATAATACCAATCTAATCATCTGGCAAACAAAATGATTAAATCTACTGGAGCGGAAGACGGGATTCGAACCCGCGACCCCCACCTTGGCAAGGTGGTGTTCTACCACTGAACTACTTCCGCAATATATTTATTAATATGGTGCGGGTGGAGGGACTTGAACCCCCACGTCGAGAGACACTAGATCCTAAGTCTAGCGCGTCTGCCAATTCCGCCACACCCGCATTAAAATGGTGAGCCATGGAGGATTCGAACCTCCGACCCTCTGATTAAAAGTCAGATGCTCTACCAACTGAGCTAATGGCTCTAAATGGTGCCGGCCAGAGGACTTGAACCCCCAACCTACTGATTACAAGTCAGTTGCTCTACCAATTGAGCTAGACCGGCATAACATGGTGGAGGATGCAGGGCTCGAACCTGCGACCCCTTGCTTGTAAGGCAAGTGCTCTCCCAGCTGAGCTAATCCTCCTATGTATGCCTGGCAGCGTCCTACTCTTGCAGGGGCGTGAGCCCCAACTACCATGGGCGCTGGAGAGCTTAACTACTGTGTTCGGTATGGGAACAGGTGTGACCTCTCCGCTATCGCCACCAGACTCGTTTTTTCAAGGACAAGATACATTATAACGCATTTCTCACAACAAATGCAAGAGTTTTTTAAAAATACCTTGAAAACTAGATAAGAAGTAGACAAACCATTGGTTTTTCATCCAAAGAACGTATAGATAAGTCCTCGATCGATTAGTATTCGTCAGCTCCACATGTCACCATGCTTCCACCTCGAACCTATCTACCTCATCGTCTCTGAGGGATCTTACTCACTTAAAGTGTGGGGAAGTCTCATCTTGAGGGGGGCTTCATGCTTAGATGCTTTCAGCACTTATCCCTTCCACACGTAGCTACCCAGCGATGCTCCTGGCGGAACAACTGGTGCACCAGCGGTGTGTCCATCCCGGTCCTCTCGTACTAAGGACAGCTCCTCTCAAACTTCCAACGCCCACGACGGATAGGGACCGAACTGTCTCACGACGTTCTGAACCCAGCTCGCGTACCGCTTTAATGGGCGAACAGCCCAACCCTTGGGACCGACTACAGCCCCAGGATGCGATGAGCCGACATCGAGGTGCCAAACCTCCCCGTCGATGTGGACTCTTGGGGGAGATAAGCCTGTTATCCCCGGGGTAGCTTTTATCCGTTGAGCGACGGCCCTTCCATTCGGTACCGCCGGATCACTAAGCCCGACTTTCGTCCCTGCTCGACTTGTAGGTCTCGCAGTCAAGCTCCCTTCTGCCTTTACACTCTTCGAATGATTTCCAACCATTCTGAGGGAACCTTTGGGCGCCTCCGTTACTCTTTAGGAGGCGACCGCCCCAGTCAAACTGCCCACCTGACACTGTCTCCGAACCGGATCACGGTTCTGGGTTAGAAGGTTCATACAGCCAGGGTGGTATCCCACCGGCGCCTCCACGTAAGCTAGCGCTCACGTTTCCAAGGCTCCCACCTATCCTGTACAAGCTGTACAAACATTCCATATCAGGCTACAGTAAAGCTCCACGGGGTCTTTCCGTCCTGTCGCGGGTAATGCGCATCTTCACGCATAGTATAATTTCACCGGGTCTCTCGTTGAGACAGTGCCCAAGTCGTTGCACCTTTCGTGCGGGTCGGAACTTACCCGACAAGGAATTTCGCTACCTTAGGACCGTTATAGTTACGGCCGCCGTTTACTGGGGCTTCAGTTCAACGCTTCGCTTACGCTAACGCATCCCCTTAACCTTCCAGCACCGGGCAGGTGTCAGCCCCTATACTTCGCCTTTCGGCTTCGCAGAGACCTGTGTTTTTGCTAAACAGTCGCTTGGGCCTTTTCACTGCGGCTTACTCGTAAGTAAGCACCCCTTCTCCCGAAGTTACGGGGTCATTTTGCCGAGTTCCTTAACGAGAGTTCTCCCGATCACCTTAGGATTCTCTCCTCGCCTACCTGTGTCGGTTTGCGGTACGGGCACCCTTTTCCTTGCTAGAGGCTTTTCTTGGCAGTGTGAAATCCGGAACTTCGGTACTCATTTTCCCTCCCGATCACAGCTTGTGATTGCCAGACGGATTTGCCTATCTGACTCACTCACTGCTTCGACGCACACGTCCAGTCGTGCGCTTTCCTTATCCTACTGCGTCCCCCCATCACTCAAACGGAATTGGGTGGTACAGGAATATCCACCTGTTGTCCATCGCCTACGCCTTTCGGCCTCGGCTTAGGCCCCGACTAACCCTGAGCGGACGAGCCTTCCTCAGGAAACCTTAGGCATTCGGTGTAGAAGATTCTCACTTCTATTTCGCTACTCATACCGGCATTCTCACTTCTAAGCGCTCCACCAGTCCTCACGGTCTGACTTCCCTGCACTTAGAACGCTCTCCTACCATTGTTCGTAGAACAATCCGTAGCTTCGGTGATACGTTTAGCCCCGGTACATTTTCGGCGCAGCGTCACTCGACCAGTGAGCTATTACGCACTCTTTAAATGATGGCTGCTTCTAAGCCAACATCCTGGTTGTCTAAGCAACGCCACATCCTTTTCCACTTAACGTATACTTGGGGACCTTAGCTGACGGTCTGGGCTGTTTCCCTTTCGACTATGAACCTTATCACCCATAGTCTGACTCCCAAGGTAATATGATTGGCATTCGGAGTTTGACTGAATTCGGTAACCCGGTGAGGGCCCCTAGTCCAATCAGTGCTCTACCTCCAACATACATCCCTTGAGGCTAGCCCTAAAGCTATTTCGGAGAGAACCAGCTATCTCCGTGTTCGATTGGCATTTCACCCCTACCCACACCTCATCCCCGCACTTTTCAACGTACGTGGGTTCGGGCCTCCAGTCAGTGTTACCTGACCTTCACCCTGGACATGGGTAGATCACACGGTTTCGGGTCTACGACCCCCTACTATCTCGCCCTATTCAGACTCGCTTTCGCTGCGGCTCCGTGTCTTCCACTTAACCTTGCAGGAGATCGTAACTCGCCGGTCCATTCTACAAAAGGTACGCCGTCACCCATAAAAGGGCTTCGACTACTTGTAGGCACACGGTTTCAGGTTCTCTTTCACTCCCCTCCCGGGGTGCTTTTCACCTTTCCCTCACGGTACTGGTTCACTATCGGTCACTAGGGAGTATTTAGCCTTGGGAGATGGTCCTCCCGGATTCCGACGGAATTTCACGTGTTCCGCCGTACTCAGGATCCACTCTGGAGGAAACACGCTTTCGACTACAGGGCTGTTACCCGCTGTGGCTGACCTTTCCAGATCGATTCGTCTAACGTATTTCTTGGTAACTCCGTATAGAGTGTCCTACAACCCCAAAAAGCAAGCTTTTTGGTTTGGGCTAATTCCGTTTCGCTCGCCGCTACTCGGGAAATCGCGTTTGCTTTCTCTTCCTCCGGGTAATGAGATGTTTCAGTTCCCCGGGTCTGCCTCCTCTATCCTATGGATTCAGATAGAGGTTCTACTCCATGACGAGTAGAGGGTTTCCCCATTCGGAAATTCTCGGATCAATGCTTACGTACAGCTCCCCGAGACATATCGGTGTTTGTCCCGTCCTTCTTCGGCTCCTAGTGCCAAGGCATCCACCGTGCGCCCTTTTTCACTTAACTATACTCATGCTTCAGATGAAAAAGTCGTTGGTTTTTATTTGATGTCTTGTCATCAGTTTCGTGTTGGCTTCTTTTGGTGCCTTCACGTCCTGATTTCTTCTTATCTAGTTTTCAAGGTACAGCTTCCACACGAGGTGGTGACTTCTGTATTCGTCACAAAACATGACGGGTTTTAACAGAAGATCCTCTGAGCATCAATCGCTCAAAACTGAACCAAACAACCAAGTACAATCTATGATGATCTACGCTAGTAGACCATTTCCTATTGTGTCTAGCTCCAGCACCCAGCGACTAGCACAACTTCCCTCACCTCCGTACGATAAGTCAACATCAAGTCGCTAAGCTCCTTGTGTTTCCTTTATCTCCTTCGGTTCAGTCCAGTTTGTACGTCGCTAACCGGGTGCTTCCGCCTTTCACTTTATCCTTAGAAAGGAGGTGATCCAGCCGCACCTTCCGATACGGCTACCTTGTTACGACTTCACCCCAATCATTGGCCCCACCTTCGGCGGCTGGCTCCAAAGGTTACCCCACCGACTTCGGGTGTTGCCAACTCTCGTGGTGTGACGGGCGGTGTGTACAAGGCCCGGGAACGTATTCACCGCGGCATGCTGATCCGCGATTACTAGCGATTCCGGCTTCATGTAGGCGAGTTGCAGCCTACAATCCGAACTGAGAATGGTTTTATGGGATTGGCTTCACCTCACGGCTTCGCTGCCCTTTGTACCATCCATTGTAGCACGTGTGTAGCCCAGGTCATAAGGGGCATGATGATTTGACGTCATCCCCACCTTCCTCCGGTTTGTC
The DNA here is from genome assembly GCF_055395245.1 of Gracilibacillus sp. JCM 18860. Lineage (NCBI taxonomy): Bacteria > Bacillati > Bacillota > Bacilli > Caryophanales > Bacillaceae > Gracilibacillus > Gracilibacillus sp. JCM 18860. Next base: position 2,743,300 of record NZ_AP043868.1, on the reverse strand, counting down.
ACCGGCAGTCACCTTAGAGTGCCCAACTCAATGCTGGCAACTAAGATCAAGGGTTGCGCTCGTTGCGGGACTTAACCCAACATCTCACGACACGAGCTGACGACAACCATGCACCACCTGTCATTCGGTCCCCGAAGGGAACTCCCTATCTCTAGGGACATCCGAAGATGTCAAGACCTGGTAAGGTTCTTCGCGTTGCTTCGAATTAAACCACATGCTCCACCGCTTGTGCGGGCCCCCGTCAATTCTTTTGAGTTTCAGCCTTGCGGCCGTACTCCCCAGGCGGAGTGCTTAATGCGTTAACTGCAGCACTAAGGGGCGGAAACCCCCTAACACCTAGCACTCATCGTTTACGGCGTGGACTACCAGGGTATCTAATCCTGTTCGCTCCCCACGCTTTCGCACCTCAGCGTCAGTTACAGACCAGAGAGCCGCCTTCGCCACTGGTGTTCCTCCACATCTCTACGCATTTCACCGCTACACGTGGAATTCCGCTCTCCTCTTCTGTACTCAAGTTCCCCAGTTTCCAATGACCGCTTGCGGTTGAGCCGCAAGATTTCACATCAGACTTAAGAAACCGCCTACGCGCGCTTTACGCCCAATAATTCCGGACAACGCTTGCCCCCTACGTATTACCGCGGCTGCTGGCACGTAGTTAGCCGGGGCTTCCTCGATAGGTACCGTCAAGGTACCGCCCTATTCGAACGGTACTTGTTCTTCCCTAACAACAGAACTTTACGATCCGAAAACCTTCTTCGTTCACGCGGCGTTGCTCCGTCAGACTTTCGTCCATTGCGGAAGATTCCCTACTGCTGCCTCCCGTAGGAGTCTGGGCCGTGTCTCAGTCCCAGTGTGGCCGATCACCCTCTCAGGTCGGCTATGCATCGTTGCCTTGGTGAGCCGTTACCTCACCAACTAGCTAATGCACCGCGGGCCCATCTGTAAGTGATAGCTTGCGCCACCTTTCCACTTCGGTTCCTATGAACCAAAGTACTATCCGGTATTAGCCCCGGTTTCCCGGAGTTATCCCAGTCTTACAGGCAGGTTGCCCACGTGTTACTCACCCGTCCGCCGCTCGTTCCACTCACGTCCTCCCGAAGGATTCAGTCAGCTTCCCGCGCTCGACTTGCATGTATTAGGCACGCCGCCAGCGTTCGTCCTGAGCCAAGATCAAACTCTCCATAAAATAGATGCACCGAAGTGCTTGTGTTGATCAAGCTCGCTTAAAGCTAGCATGTTCTTACTTTTTGTACTGGTTGTTTTGTTCAGTTTTCAATGATCAATGTTCGCCGTCTTTTTGCGACAGCTTTTATATCATATCACCATAAATCACAATTGTCAACAGCTTTTTTTAAGTTTGTAAATTGTTTAGTAGATTATATTAACTACCTTATTTAAAGCGACGCTAAACAATATATCACACCTCACTCAGAAGTGTCAATAGCTTTTTTAACTTTCCATGGATTGTTTTTCATGACTTGACAGTCTAAGTTTTCTTTTTTTGCTTTTAAAGAAAGATAACCCCAAAAAGTTGAGCGGGAGGTCTAACTTTTCAGGGTTGTTGTATGGGTTCTTTCTATTACTTATTACGCATTTGCGGGAATAGCAGCACATCACGAATCGATGGTGAATTAGTTAGTAACATTACTAAACGATCAATCCCGATACCAAGACCGCCGGTTGGTGGCATACCATATTCTAAAGCTTCTAAGAAATCTTCATCCATTTCGTGAGCTTCGTCATTTCCTTGTTCTTTTTCCTTCACTTGGGCTTCAAAGCGTTCACGCTGATCAATAGGATCGTTTAACTCAGAGAACGCGTTGGCATGCTCTCTACCAACAATAAATAGTTCGAAGCGATCTGTAAAACGATCGTCATCCTTGTTTTTCTTTGCAAGTGGTGAAATTGCAACAGGGTGTCCGTACACAAAAGTCGGCTGAATTAATTTCTCCTCCACTCTCTGCTCAAAGAATTCATTTACAATATGCCCATAGGTCATGTTATCTTCTATTTCTATTCCGTGCTCCTTCGCAAGAGCTTTCGCTTCACCATCACTCATTTGCTGCCAAAAATCTACTCCAGTGTATTCCTTAATTGCATCCACCATATGGAGTCTAGTCCATTTAGGTTGTAAATTAATTTTGTCTTCACCGTAAGAAATAGTTGTCGAACCAAGAACCTCTTTAGCTATATGTGCTACCATATTTTCAACTAGTTCCATTATATCGTGGTAATCCGCATATGCTTCATATAACTCAATCATCGTAAATTCAGGATTATGCCTAGTCGATACTCCTTCATTTCGAAAAACACGGCCAATCTCATAAACTTTTTCCATACCACCTACAATAAGTCGTTTTAGATGTAATTCAATCGCAATCCTCATATATAAAGGAATATCTAAAGCGTTATGATGAGTTTCAAAAGGTCGAGCAGATGCTCCTCCCGCTATTCCGTGCATCATCGGTGTTTCTACTTCCAAGAAACCTCGATCGTCTAGATATCTACGCATGGATTGAATGATTTTACTTCTTATAATAAATGTTTGCTTACTATCGATATTTGTAATCAAATCTAAGTAGCGTTGGCGATAGCGTTGTTCTACATCCTTTAATCCATGGAATTTCTCTGGCAACGGCCGTAACGCCTTTGTAAGTAGAATGAATTGCTCTGCTTTTACAGATAGCTCGCCTACATTTGTTTTAAAAACAGTCCCTGTAACGCCTACAATATCCCCAAGATCCGCTGTTTTGAAAATTTCGTACGCTTCCTCGCCTACTGTATCCTTTCTCACATACAACTGGATTTGACCACTTAGATCTTGAATATGAGAGAAGCCTGCTTTCCCCTTCCCTCTTTTTGTCATAATACGACCAGCAATTGTCGTCTCTATTTTTTTCTCTTCTAATTCCTCTTTAGAATATTGATCATAGTTAGCTCTTAATTCTTCTGCTAAATGTGTACGGGTAAACTTATCTCCAAAAGGATCCATCCCTTTTTCGATATAGGATTCTAATTTTTCTAACCGGACACGCATGTGTTCACTTAATTCTTCACTCATTTTTATCACTCCATATTAAAAATTGTAGTTGGCTACGAGGTAATCCTATCACTTATCCACCCTAGTTTATTTCTTAGGTTCTAATTCTTGGATAGAAATATCTAATTGCTCAGAGATTTTTTCTAGGGTTTCCAATGTTGGTACCCGTTTACCTCGTTCTATGTCTCCTAGCTGAGAAACTGACATTCCGAGCTCTTTTGCAAAACCTATTTGTGTATAGCCTTTTAATTTTCTATAAGCCTTTATTCTTTTCCCCCATCTATTTTGTTGCATTGAACTACCCCTTCTTTTTCTTTCAAAGACATTTCACTAATTAAAGTAGAAACATCCTTCTCTATATGTGATAAGTATAAATGATGATTTATGTCCATTAATGGCATTAATACAAATGCCCGCTCATGCATACTTGGATGTGGTAAAGTTAATCGTTCTGTTTCTATATTCTCTTGATTATATAACAAAATGTCAAGGTCTATCGTCCTCGGCCCCCACTTTATTTCACGTTTTCTGCCTAAGCTATGTTCAATTTCCTGACAAGTATCCAATAATTCAAGTGGGGACAAAGTTGTTTCGATACGAGCAGCCATATTGAGAAAATCATTCTGATCCGTAAACCCAACCGGTGCTGTTTCGTAGATCCCTGAGACCTTCTTGATCTGAATGGATCGATGTTCTTTCAATCGTTGTATTGCAAGTTGTAAATATTCTAATCTTGGTTCAATATTAGATCCTAACGCTATATATGCTTGATTCATTTGTTCTTCTCCCGATAAATCTCAACTGCTACCGAACGATAATGTCCAGGGATTGGTGGATCTGGCTTATAAACCTTGACGGTGCATGCCTGGAGTAAAGGAAGACTCGTTAACAGTTTATCGGCAACAGATTGTGCTACAGCTTCGACTAAGTTCTTTGCTTCCCCTTCCACTATCTCTTTGGTTAATTGATAAACAAGTCCATAATCGATCGAATCTTCCATGTTGTCAGACTTACCTGCCTTACGCAATTCCAATTCAAGTATAAGGTCGACTGAAAAGCGTTGGCCTAGCTTTCTCTCTTCTGGAAACAAACCATGATAACCATAAAATTGCATCTCATGAACATAGATCTTATCCATCTATCTCACTACCTTTACCTATCATTTGATCCATCATGCTGGTCATCCGCGCAATCATTTCTACATTGTGCACTCGAACGATCTCTACCCCTTTTGTGATTCCGTAGCATACCGTTGCTCCTGTCCCTTCATCTCGTTGACCAACAGGTAAATTCAATGCATGTCCGATCATAGATTTCCTAGAGGTACCTAACAAAACAGGGTATCCTAATGTTTTAATTCGTTCGAGTTCTCGCATTACTTGCATGTTTTCCTCAAAGGACTTTGCAAAACCAATTCCAGGATCAAGTATAATATTTTCTTCTTTTACACCTCTCGCAAGGGCAATTTGTATACTTTCCTCAAGATCTGACAATACATCATTCATTAAAGACTGATAGTGACGATCTTCACGATTATGCATGAGGATAATCGGAGCTTGATATTCTGCAGCAACCTTGGCAATCTCAGGTTCCTTCTTTGCCCCCCAAACATCATTAATAATCGAAGCACCTGCTTGAACAGCTGCTTTTGCTACCTTGGACTTGTACGTATCTACTGATATGGGTATCGTTATTTCCTGGGCAATAGCCTCAACAACTGGTACCACACGGTTTAATTCTTCTTGTTCAGATACAGGCTTGTGCCCGGGTCTAGTGGATTCACCACCAACATCAATGAGATGGGCACCTTGCTCTTCCATTTTTTTCGCTTGTGCAATCGCCTGATCGATTGTATGATAGCTCCCACCATCTGAAAAGGAATCTGGAGTAACATTCAAGATACCCATCACCAACGTTTGATCAGAATAGCGAAAATCTTTCACCTTCGTCTTTAGCCAATCGTTCATCTAAATCCGTCCTTCATTCTTCTATTTCATTCCTATCATAGGATATAATAGGTATTATTATACAAAAGTCAATTATAGCATAATTTTAACCCTTTTTTGTCAAAAATGCACGATCTTATTAGAGAAACTGATGTGTTAGTTTAACCTTCGTTGCATGACCCTGCCAAACATTAAAAAAGACTACCTATAAAATAGATAGTCTCACCAATCTTATTCTTCATCAAATTGATATAAAGGTGTTGATAAATAACGTTCTCCATTACTTGGTAATACCGCTAGAACCTTTTTACCTTTTCCAAGCTTTTTCGCTACTTGCTTCGCCGCATAAATAGCAGCGCCAGAGGATACTCCACCGAGGACTCCATCTTTTTTAGCAGCTTCTCTTGCTGTTTCATAAGCTTGATCATTTGTGACAGTAATAACTTCATCATAAACCTTTGTATTTAATACACCTGGAACAAAACCTGCACCTAAACCTTGTATCTTATGAGGTCCTGGCTTTCCTCCGGATAATATTGCAGAATCTGCTGGTTCTACAGCATAAATTTTTATATCCTTGAAGTGCTCCTTTAAAACTTTACCGGCACCAGTAATCGTTCCACCTGTACCAATACCTGAAACAAATGCATCTAATTGATCTCCCATTTGCTCCACAATTTCTTTACCTGTTGTCCGTGCATGTACATCTGGATTAGCTTGGTTGTTAAATTGTTGTGGCATGAAGTATCCATGCTTTTCTTGAAGCTCACTTGCTTTTTTGATGGCACCTTTCATACCCTCTGCACCTGGTGTTAGTAATAATTCAGCACCATATGCTCGTAATAAATTACGCCTTTCCATACTCATTGTATCTGGCATGACAAGAATAGCTCTATATCCTTTCACTGCTGCTACGAGTGCTAAACCGATACCTGTATTACCGCTTGTTGGTTCAATGATTGTATCTCCAGACTTTAATACACCTTCTTGTTCCGCTGCTTCAATCATCGCTAATCCAATACGATCCTTCACAGAGCTTCCCGGGTTCATGAATTCAAGCTTTAAGTAGATTTCCGCAGCTTCTGGATCAGCAGTACGATTTAACTTAACAATAGGAGTATTGCCAATCAATTCTGCGATATTTTGAGCAACTTTCATTTAACTTCCTCCTCAATCCCAAGTAATATAATTGGTTTTATATACAATGTACATGAAAAAGGTATCATTTGTCAACCCATAACTTGGAAAAGTCCTATATCCTTTTGACCTTGCTCCTTAGTCATTTTTATCTAGCACTGTTGTGACTTCTAGTTCTTCCCACAACAATTCAGGATCTAAATTCTGGTCCATTTGATCTAGTGCTAAATCCTGCTTCACTTCTTGATAGGCTTCTTCATAGCTTACATTAACTGCAGGAATATGATGATGTAGAAACACAATACTAAAGCCTTGATCTGTTCGGATAGGCTGACTAAATGTCCCCTCGTCCATCGCTAACGTTTCATGAAAATATTCAGGAGGAATAAAGCTATTAGTCTCTGTATAATAACCGAGATATCCGCCTTCAGAAGCTGTCTCCTCATCCATAGAATATTCTTGCGCTACATCTGTAAAAGAAGCTCCTGACTCTAACTTTTGGTAAGCCTCATCCGCTTCCGCTTCGCTGGATACAACAATATGAGATAGTTGAACAACCTCTTCAAATTGATACTGGTTCTCGTAGGTTTGAAAATACTGCTTCACTTCAGAGTCTGACACTTCGACATCACGCGTTAATAAAGCCTTCATGTAATAACGATATTTAATTTGTTCTGTCCATTTCTCTTGAAGGGATTTCCTTTCCTCTTCCGTTAGGACACCTTGCATGATTAATAGCCTTGCTATTTCACGCTCTACAATCTTTGAATCGATTTCTAACTCCTCTTGCTCCGCGAGTTGAAAAACCACCTCTTGATTAACCATTTCGGTTAACACCTTTTCACCATAGCCTCTAGTTAATAAATCCAGCCATTCCTCATACTTTATCTTTTCATTTTCGATAGTGGCTAATGGTTTTTTTTGATGGATAACAGATTCATCATCTAATGCAATTTCCGTATTTCCTTTGGAGAAAAGCAGTGTTGTTATATTCGTGATGAGCAAAATAAAAATAATGACCCACAAAGACAGCTTCGACAATCTCACAACACTTTTCCTCCTTAAGAAGATTTTAATGCACGTAATTCATCAATGGAGAAGGTATAAACCTCATTACAAAAATGACAGGTAGCTGTCGCCCCGTGATCCTCTTTAATCATTGCATCGATTTCCTCATTCCCAAGTCCACTAATCGCAGTCGACAACCTCTCCTTCGAACAAGGACAAGAGAATTGAACTGGCATGTTTTCTAGTATATTAAGCTTGCCTTCCTCTCCTACTAAAAGGGTAAGGACTTCTTCTGGTGTTTTTCCTTCCTGTATAAGCTGGGAGATAGGAGCAATCTCTTCAATTTGTTTTTCTACCTTTGCAATTGTCTCATCAGAAGCTCCTGGTAGCATTTGAATAATAAAACCACCTGCTGCCAAGATAGAATGGTCGGGATTCACAAGGACACCAGCTCCTACAGCAGATGGAATTTGCTCTGAATTTGCCAAATAATAGGTGAAGTCCTCACTTACTTCTCCTGATACGATCGGGACTTGTCCTGTAAAATGATTTCGCAGTCCAAGATCCTTGACCACACTTAAGGTTCCTTCTGTCCCCACTGCTCGACGGACATCCAATTTGCCTTGAGCATTGGACTCAAAATCTACATGAGGATTGATAACATAGCCTCGTACCTCTCCTTTATCATTGGCATCTGCAATCACAGCACCAATCGGGCCATTCCCTTCAAGTTTCACGGTCAATTTTGCATTATCCTTTAACATCACACCAAGCATTGCCGTGATCGTAATCGTTCTTCCTAAAGCAGCAGAAGCAGTCGCCCAAGTATCCTGTCTTTCTCTTGCTTCCTCCACTGTATTGGTAGATTTGATCGCATATGCCCTCACTTCACCATCAAAGGCTGTTGCCTTTAAAACATAATCCTTCATCTATAACACCCTTTCACTCAAAGGTTTTTTCGTTTTTTTGATAAATTTCATACAACCCTTTTAAGGTTAAAAATGGATCGACAATATCGATTGTCGCAGAATCCTCTACTAGGAGTGTTGCGAATCCTCCAGTTGCAATAACTTGAGCAGAGGTGCCTGTTTCCCCTTTAATTCGGCTAACTACTTCATCTACTTGTCCTACGTAACCGTAGTAAACACCTGATTGCATCGCCTCCACCGTAGAAGAACCTATGACCTTATCGGTTCTTTTCAGTTCAATTTTCGGAAGCTTTGCAGCATTGGTATACAGTGCATCCAATGAAATATTAATACCTGGTGTAATCGCACCACCAACATATTCCTCCTTTTCATTAATATAACAATAAGTCGTTGCCGTCCCAAAATCAATGATAATACTAGGAGCACCATATTCTTTGATCGTTCCAACTGCATTCACAATTCGATCTGCGCCTATCTCCTTCGGGTTAGGGTAGGCCATTTTTAAATGAGGATTAACCATTTCTTCGCCAATCACCATTGGTCTACAGTGAAAGTATTTATCTGCCATCCTCTGTAATGCGAACAAAATAGGGGGCACAACAGAAGAGATAATAATCCCGTCAATATCTGAAAAGCTTATGTCCTCGTGAGCGAACAATGATTTAAAGAACATTCCGAATTCATCTTCTGTTTTGTTCTTATCTGTTTGCATACGCCACTGATACTTTAGTTTGCCCTGATCGAAGACCCCTAATACAGTATTTGTGTTACCAACATCTAATACAAATATCATTTCCCACACCGCTTTTCTTTTTTATAGATCATTTTCATATTGTATAGGTAATAATTAATAATTAGCAAGTGAATTGAATTAGATTTGACCTGAAAGCATGATCGATTCAAATCCCTTTTGAGAAACTCACATTCGCTCGTCCTTTAGTGGAAGTATTAGCTTTACTTATACTTTGGACTTCAAAATTTTCGCTACTTCCTGCAAAAATTTTATGCTTTCCTAACGTAAAACAAAAAGCAGCCTCCCTAATTTAGAGAGGCTGCATTTCTAATGTTATTCTTTATCTTGATTGTCTTCAGAAACTTCCTCATTGTTTTCTTTGGATTGGATGTTTACTCGAACATCCTGAGATTGATCATCAGCCTTTTCCTCTGAATGCTTCTCTCCATCTTGTTCTGACACTACTGGGTCTGGTAAAACACCATCCTCAAACAATGATTTAATTTGACTTGCATCTAACGTTTCTACCTCAAGTAAGGTTTTAGCAACTAATTCTAGCTTACTACGGTTTTCTGTAAGAATCTGTTTCGCACGATTATAACAAGTTTGAATGAAGTGCTGGATTTCTTGGTCAATTTCATAAGCAATCGCATCACTATAGTTTTGGTCGGATTGCATATCACGACCTAAGAAAACTTGACCATTACTATTACCAAATTGAAGTGGGCCAATTTTTTCACTCATACCATATTCCATTACCATCTTACGCGCAATTCCTGTAGCACGTTGGAAATCATTGTGTGCACCTGTACTTACTTCGCCAAAAATAATCTCTTCTGCTACACGTCCACCTAATAGACCCGTAATCTTATCCAATAATTCTGGCTTAGTCATAAAGTAACGATCTTCACGAGGAAGCATAACTGCATATCCACCAGCTTGACCTCGAGGAACAATAGTAACTTTATGTACCATGTCAGCATCATCTAAAACCATACCTATAATGGTATGTCCACTTTCATGATAGGCTACAATATTTCTTTCCTTATCAGAAATTACACGGCTTTTCTTCGCTGGACCTGCAATGACACGATCAATCGCCTCATCTACATCGTCCATTTCGATCTTTTGCTTATCGGATCTTGCTGCAACTAATGCCGCTTCATTTAACAAGTTCTCTAAGTCAGCCCCAGAAAAACCTGGTGTACGCATCGCAATAGTCTTAAGCGAGACATCGTCCGATAATGGTTTATTACGAGCATGTACTTTTAATACATCCTCACGTCCTCTTAGATCTGGTCGGTCTACTGTAATTTGACGATCAAATCGACCAGGTCGTAATAAGGCAGGGTCTAAAATATCTGGACGGTTTGTTGCAGCGATAATTATAATTCCTTCGTTTTCACCAAACCCATCCATTTCAACGAGTAATTGGTTTAAGGTTTGCTCCCGTTCATCATGTCCACCACCAACACCAGCTCCACGTTGGCGACCGACTGCATCAATCTCATCAATAAAGATAATACATGGTGCATTTTTCTTCGCATTTTCAAATAAATCTCGGACACGAGACGCACCGACACCAACGAACATCTCAACGAAATCAGAACCACTGATAGAGAAGAAAGGAACACCCGCTTCCCCTGCAACAGCACGAGCTAATAACGTCTTACCAGTACCTGGAGGTCCTACAAGAAGTACCCCTTTTGGAATCTTAGCTCCAATAGCGGAGAATTTACGTGGATCCTTTAAGAAATCCACCACCTCAACTAATTCCTGCTTCTCCTCATCTGCACCAGCAACATCTCGGAAACGAACTTTTTTCTTTTCTTCATTGTACATCTTCGCCTTGCTCTTACCGAAGTTCATCACACGACTTCCGCCACCCTGTGCTTGATTGAGCAAGAAGAAAAACAGAATAAATATGATAACAAATGGAATCATGGTGGTTAAAAAGGTTACCCATCCACTTGGTTGTTCTTCCTCTTTGACCGTTAGGATTTGTTGTTCCTCAGCCGTTTCGGTAACTTGGCTTACAATCGTTGTATTGTCAGGAATATTCGTTACAAAGTTCTTATCCTCACCTGACTCTAATTCACCAACAATTCTCATGACACCATTTGATGGGCGCATTTCCATTTCTTTTATTTCATTATTTTCCAATGCTTCCATGAATTCATTTACTTTAAATTCTTGTGCTTGGTTGTTTTGATTAATAAAAACATTGATGATCCCTATCACTACAAGAAATATAAATAGATATAGGATCACATTACGTATTATCCGATTCATTGCCTACCTCCTCCCGTAACGAGAAAACTATAGTAAATAGTACCATATTAAAATAGTTTATTACAACTAATTACCTCTATAAAATTTGCATATGTATGTTTCCATATACATTGCACTAAGACTTTAATTTAAACTTATTCTTCTCCACCGTAAACCTCTGGCTTTAATACACCGATATACGGTAAATTTCTAAATTTTTCTTGATAATCCAGTCCATAACCTACGACAAACTCATTTGGGACTTCAAATCCTACCAGGTCTGCTTTAATATTAGCTGTACGACCTTCTGGTTTATCTAGAAGGGTTACAATTTTAATCGATTTCGCTTTTCGATATTTAAATAAATCCACTAAATAACTTAAGGTTAAACCACTGTCTATAATATCCTCTATGATAAGTATGTCTCTTCCTTCTACTTTTGTATCCAAATCTTTGACAATTTTCACTTCACCGGAGGAGCGCATTTCATTACCGTAACTTGACACATCCATAAAATCCATTTCAATATGTGTATGGATATTACGTAATATATCAGACATAAATGGTAGAGCACCTTTCAAAATTCCAACTGCTAGAGGGAATTTTCCGTCATATTCTTCGGTTAATTGCTCACCTAACTCCTTACATTTTTGTTGTATGGATTCTGCTGAAATCAACACTTCTTTTATTTCATCGTGCATCATGGTGCCTCCTACTTATATTTTGCTCAGTACTTTCCGCTTTCTTCGCAGCACTTTTATAGTGTAACGATATAAAGGTATCCATTTTTTCTAAAAGAATCTCTGCCTTCGTTAAGCCTATAATCCATAAAATCGTACCATTATTTCCTACTAGCAATGGCCAGCTATCCCTTTTTTCGATAGGAATTTTTTTATCGATAAAAATATCTTTGACTTTTTTACTGCCATTTAACCCTCTTATTTTCATTCGATCTCCTGCTTGCCTTGTTCTTACTATTAGGGGAAATAACGATTCGTCATTTGGAAGGTACATCGAATGATGACTTTCCTGCTTAGTGAAGGTACTAATGCTGGACTCTATGACAAAACCATTCCATAATGCTTGCACACCTGGGATATGTAATTTTTGCGCCACGGTTTTCTTGGGCTGCTTTATTTGAAAATGAAAGGAAATTTCCTGATAGCTTTTCGTTATATGTAGCGATTTAGGTAAATCGATCGTTACATTAGCTCTAGATTGTTGTAGCAATGTGAGGAAATCTTCTTCATGCTTCATCGAAATCTTATCAGGGATTTGATGATTGTATAGATAATTTAATATTAGATGAAAGGCTCGTCTTTGTAAAGCAATCGGGTATTGTAAAAAGGAAGGAATGGAAAAAGAAGCCGTCTTCCCTGCAGATGGAAATTGTACTATTTCGGATACCATCTCCTCTGCTTTCTGGGTTAGATACTTATCGTCTTCTCTAATTCTTTCAGTTAATTGCTGAACTTGCCTATGTATGTTTTGATTTTTCTCCTTGAGAAATGGCAGAACATTTAATCGATAAAAATTTCTAGTGTAATCAACAGATTGGTTTGACGGATCCTCTCTTGGCATCAGCTGATGCTGATCACAATAATGATAGATCGCTTCCTTCGTTGTGCATAAAAAAGGGCGAATAATCTCTCCTGTACTAAATTTACGTTTAACTGGTATACCTGCTAATAAGGACGGATTACTATGTTGTGTGAGACGCATCAGGACAGTTTCTAATTGGTCATCCCCATGGTGGGCCAATGCTAGATAATCTGCGTCAAATTGTTCCATCACCTTCTCAAACACCCTGTATCTGAGCTTTCTAGCTACCAATTGTGTTCCTTCCTGTAGCTTATTTTTTTCCTTCTTTACATCTACTTTTTCCTTAACAAAGGGCACTTGCCATAAAGCACACAATTGCTCTACGAACTTCACATCTTCTGCTGATTGCCTTCCTCTTAATCCATGATCCACTGAAACGGCAGCAATATGTAGTTTCCACTTATCTCTTAATGTACAAAGATAGTGTAGTAATGCTATCGAATCGGCTCCACCCGAAACGCCAACAACAATGGTAGCCTCTTCTTTCAATAGCTGATGCTTTTTAATAAACACCATAACGGTTTGCTCAAATGATTGATTTGACATCCACCACCACCCCACAAAAACTCTTTTAGACTATTTTAACATATTATGAAATAGCATTTCGATTTATCACATAAATAATGTCATATATAAATAACATCCGCCACTTATTGTTAATATACTTAAGATCTCTAATAAAGGGTAGTAATGCTCGTCATTCCTCTTGGTGGCCCCCCGACGCTTCCTCTTTTCCCTTGTGAAATAATGGACTAGAAAATCCTTTACTTGATTCGCCTCAGTAATTTCTCCACTAATCATCTTTAACAGCAATTGTTTAATAGAAGGAGAGGATATCGCCAAATTTATTTTTTGTTGGAGGATTTTTTTAGGATTAGACCCCTTCGTAAAACCATTTGGGTAATAGATTCTTAACACTACCATCGCTAAAGCGAATAGGTCATAGCTTGGCTCCGCTCTTCTCGTCCCCATTTGCCAATAGGCTCTATCATAGAATTCGGTATATTCCTTGATCGATCTTCCAATTAACGTCGTCCCTCCTACATCCACCCAACGAAGACGAACTGGATTCCTGGAAACAATCAAATTATCCAACTTCAGATCCCCAAACACATAGCCTTGTCGGTGCAGCATGTCTAAATCCTTCACAAATCCCATCAACAAGGTAAACAAACGATCCTGACCATTTCTCCGTATGAAATCTGGTAAGGAGTCACCCGAAATATATTCCATAACATAAAAGGCATAAACATGACCATTTGGCGCAATAAAATCATCTACATCGATTAAAGAAGGCCCAAGGTGATGGCCTTGAACCTTCTTAAATCCTTTCAATACATTTACTTCTGAGCTGATCGAGGTACTTTGTTTACTCACCTTTAGCGCAACTTGTTGGTTGTGGTGTACACATAAGTATACCGTACCAATCGCCCCGCTCCCAAGCTTGCGAATCACATAATAGCTATGATGGTGCCATTTTCCTTTAATCGTCTGTCCTTTTATTAAATTGACATTAGGCTTCTTCGATGTTTCCGTATTCATTAGGCAAGAATCTCCTTCTTAAGCTCTTCTTTCCAAATTGGTGCATCGCTTCTTTCAGAGCTGGTCCTGTGGGTGTAACACCACCACTTGCTAATTTGGAAAAAATAGCAGTAATCGAGTCTAATTTCCCTGTCCAATCTACTAATTGATGAATGGCCTTCTTTCTTCCCGGAAATTGATAGACACTGAATCTACTTCGTCCAATTCGTGCATTCATACTGATCGACAAATCGATTAATGCTTCTTGTACAGTTGGAAGCTTATTCGCCATACTAGCACTCGTATCTACTAATACCAAAACCTCCAGATCACAAGTTTCTCCTAATTCATCCACTACCTCCATTACTTCGCCTCTTTGTTCAGGCGGTAGCTCTTCCATTGTCTGCTGATTGCCTAATATTTGTTTGAGTTCTTGATTGACCACACCTTGTAATGTCTCCGTCATCGCTTGCTTAGTGACAGCCTGGACCGTCTGAGATAAGATTTGCTTATAGACAATTTGACTGACCCCTTGACCACAACTGGCAATCTCTTCTACTTCTAATAGACCTGTAGGTTCCTCTGTATCATCATCTTCTAAAATACCAATTACGTTGACTGTAATACCCTGCTCTGCGATGATGGTTGCTACTTGTGCCGGGTCCTCCCCTTGGTTCGAGCAACCATCTGTTATTAATAGAATCTGCTTTAACGTTCCTGTCTTCATCTAATACTCCTCCTATTTCTAGCCTTTTTCTACATCTTCACCAAAAAAAGCTAGAAATATACTTCCATGCTTACCGGTTTTTCAGTAAAAAAACTATTGCCAGCTATAAGCAGGGTAAAAAGAAGCATCTGTGCGAATCGGTGCCCATTTAGGGTGATTTTTATCAATTTGAGCTACTAATACAGTCATATCATCTTCAATCATTCCACCTTGTGAACGAATCACTTCCTCTAGTAACAAATCGGCTATTTCTTGAGGTTCCTTCGTCTCCATTTCTCTTAGCTTTCGCTTTAGCCACATATCTACATTCTCGATTTCCTTTGGCCCTTCAAAAATTCCGTCACTCATCATAATAAGGTAGTCGCCTGGTTTAAGCTCAGCTGTTACGACCTCGACATCGAATTCTTGTATAATGCCAATGGGTAGATTACTCGCTTCAATTCGTTCAATGGCATCACTTCGCATCACATAGCTAGGGGACGAGCCTATCTTCAAAAATCTTACCGATGCGTGGTGGAGATCAATCATCGCCAAATCTAAAGTGGCATATATTTCTTCGTTTGTCCTTAAAGAGAGGATGGAATTAATCGATTTTATCGCAACTTGTTCATGAAGCCCTGATTCTAGGATTTGCTGTAATAATCGCAATGTTTCCATACTTTCTTCATGTGCCCTGTCTCCGTTCCCCATGCCATCACTTATAGCTAAGGCATAATGACCTGCACCAAGTTCCATTGCTTTATAGGAGTCACCTGATACTAAGCCACCACCTTTTGCTGCATGAGCCATTCCAGTAGATACGACATAACGCCGAGCAGATCCAAAGGTAAAGAAGCTATGACCTTTCGCCATCGGAGAAACATCCTCTGTTACCACAATAATCGTTTCATCTAATATATCAGATAGAATTGGTGCGATGAGCTTAGCAGCTTCTCCATGATACTGCTGGAAGAGAATCACCATTTCGATATCAATATTTCCTTTTTCTAGACTGTATACATCTAATTTTTCTAATTCAATTCCTACATGCTTTAATGCGGCTACTATCTCTAATTCTTGTTGCTCATGATTTTCCTTTTCCTTTAAAATCTCTTTCGCAAAGTTTTCCATTACATCGGAAACACCGCTAAGCTGATCTGCTACAAACCTTCTGCTTTCTAGTACTTGCTTCTTTAATTGTTGATTCGCCTGAAAAAAAGAAAGCTCCTGTTGCATTGCATCTATCACTCTTCTTGACTTGATACAATGATTCTCAAATTGATGCTTCGTTACCTTGCTTAAGCCAGAAGGTGTTTCTAATTCTGATTTAACCCCTTTCATTAGATCATAGGTTTGATCAAACTGCTTAACCCAGCATGTTTCTTTCTTAAAGCATGTTTGGCATGTTTTCTCTGCTACATTGCTCAGATAATAATCCACCTCAATATCTTCGTCTTTTAATTGATTGGAATCTATTTGAAAACTTCGTGACAATGCCTTAAACACACTGGAAAAACGCTCGACTCGATGTGCTGTTACATCACGAACTTTTTGTAAATACTGCTCTTGTTCTTTTGTATGCTCTACCGTCCCTGGGATATATCTAGCTATTTTGGAAATGAGCGCATTTGGTGTAAGCACAAATAAAAATACAGCAAAGCTTGATTCAATTAATGCCGCACCAATATAATCAAAGGAATCTCCATATAAGCTTAACAATACCGTACTGACAAACAAACCTACACTTACAGCGAGTTTTTTCCCTTCTTTTAATAGACCGCCCAGTAGTCCAGCGAAGGCTAGTAGACTCATCTGATAGAGATTCCCAATATTAGCCAGACTAAGAATGAGACCAGCTACCACACCTACCGTCGAACCGATAGAAGCTCCGCCGATGAGAGCAAGTAATAGCACGAGATATCTTGCTAATATTTGTTCAAATTGGGCACCGTACCACTCGATTCCCGTTAAGCCTGTTAGTACTGAAGCAAGTAAAATGATCAAACAAACAATTTCTTCATTTTTTAATGTAGGTTTATATCTTTTTGGTGATAATAAAGGGAGGCTTTGCATAAATATTAGAAGTAAGACGGCAGCAAGCACTCCCTCGACTAAGGCAAGCATCCACTGAACATAGGTTAGTGGGCCTTCCCATGCATACAAGCATAAGCGGGGTAAGAATGTGGATATTAAAGCAATAAGCGGAAGTAATTTCTCGATGTGTTTGACATGAAAAAAAATGATATTGAGTAAGAGCATCGTCGCAATGGCTAATACGAGATAGACACCGTGCATTATTGAATATGTACATGCCCCTATTAGCGAAAAACAAATCAAAGCGACAACTTTGTCTCTCCGCAAATACCATACTGAAACGATAAACGCCAAGGCAAATGGGGATAAAGTAGACAAAATAACTGCACGTCCTAACAGTAAACCTAATAGACAAAGTAGAAAACCTTTCTCAATCATGAAATGATGCCACCATCTCATGAGGTTCTTTTGTGAAAAGAACATGGAAAAACGAGCCTTTAATTCGATAGATTTTGGTTTATTCTCCGTAATAGTATTCATCTACATCACTCCTTGTCCTCTATTAAAACACATTCTTTTTTTCTTTTTTGTCAAAACAAGGAAGTAGAATTGGAGAAATGTTCGACTCTTTTTCTAACTAAAAAGCTAATTCAATCGTTAAGCGACACAATCTGGATGAAAACATGTCAGTTTTCATCTTTTTTATGTCGATGATGTCTTATAGCGTTTTTTTATCTTCTCTCTTTTTTTGAGTTGACAGAAAAATAAAGCTGTTGTATTATATTCTTTGTGTCTTTACATTAAGGCGGTGTAGCTCAGCTGGCTAGAGCGTACGGTTCATACCCGTGAGGTCGGGGGTTCGATCCCCTCCGCCGCTATATATGGAAAAAGAGTTGTGAAAAAAATTCACAGCTCTTTTTTATTTTGTTTCTACACATGTAAAAAAGCTACCAATCTAGATAGGTAGCTTTTTGATCTATTGTTCACGAGTCACATCCGTCTTTGTCTTCTATATCCTACATAGACAGCAAGTGTTTAGCCTTTTCTCGCTCCTCGTCCTCCGCGTTTTGATTCTGTATGTTTCTTTAATGTTGCTAAACGATCCTCAGAATCTTTTAAGAAACGATTCATTTTTTGTTCAAATGATTCGCCTCTCTCGCGGTTATTTTTTTGATTGCCTTGATTTCTTCGACGGTTAGGTGGGTTATCCTTTGCTTTTTTGATGGATAAACCAATTTTACCATCGTCCTCTACATTAAGAACTTTAACAGTGACTTCATCACCGACTGTTAAATGCTCGTTAATGTCCTTTACATAATTATCGGCAACCTCACTAATGTGGACGAGACCTGTTTTTCCATCAGGTAACTCAATAAAAGCTCCAAAATTAGTGATACCTGTTACCTTTCCCTGCAACTTGCTGCCTACTTCGATTGACATAAAGAAATTGCTCCTCCTTAAAATTTTTAAAGAATCGTACTCATACTATATTATAGCGAAGCAATAAAAACGGTGTCAATAAGATGACTCCTCTTCTGGTAATTTAAACACAATTTCGCCTTCTTCTGTGAAGAAATAGTTGGTTTTCGCAATTTGTAGTAAGTATTCTTCATCATTCAATAGCTTGATTTCTTGTGTCAGCTTCTTTTCCTCTTTTTCCAGTGATGCTAATTGATCAGATTTCTCTGTATATTCTGCTTGCAATTCATTATATTTTACCCGTTGCTTAATGTGATAGGTAGTAACACAAACTATTGTAATCATGACAACTAGGCCGAACAAAGCAAGTCGTCGAAATAATCGCTTTTTTCTTTGCTTTTGTCTTCTTATGTAAGCATCATGTTGTTCAATATAAGCTTCGTTTATTCTAGATACATTACTAGATTTTGCCATGATTAATTCTACCTCCTTAAAGGGTTCTATTACTTTTTCTTTTTTATTTTACTAAATAAACGAAAAAATTGGTAGAGATAATTTTTCTCCATTTTCGGCATAAAACGTTTCACGTAATTCCATAATAAGATAAATGGATAGAAAAGTATACGGAAAATGAAAGAAAATAAACGAAAGAATAGCTGGTAAAGCCATGAAAGGCAAACAACGACAAACGTGAAAAGTAAAGTGATAGGCTTTATTAGTACCCAATGAATGATGGCATAAACCATCCGGAGAATATGTGAAATAATCCGGATGGCAAGTTCTAACCCTTTACTGTAGGCTTGCTCCAACAGAGCCTTGAACATTGCATAGCCACAAAACACAGCTAAAAATATATAGAAGCGCAGTATTCCTTCATTTACCTGATACAATACATAGAAAAAGACGAAGGCTTGTACGATCCAAAAAAGGAATTCTAGAAGGTATCTTCGTATAATACCATCTGCCCACCACTTTTCGATTCGCTTAAACGTATAGTATGCTGCCCCAATATATACCCCCATTGCCACCATTGTAAACATTGTGAGGAACTGCGTGTTTAACGTCATTTGAAGAGCTTGCTAAAAAGACCTTTAGCTTTATCTCCATGCTGCTCGTCTAGATAAGAGAGCTCATAAACCTTACCCTTTATCGATACATGACCGGACTCTACATCTAAATTTTTCATTTGGAGATTGTCCCCACGAATGACAAGATAGCCCATGACGGTCTGTAGCAGAAATTCCTCACTATCAAAGCTATCTACTTCCTTCACTCCGTCTATTTCTAGTAAACGTCTATTTGTCATTTTCACATGGTGATCCATTTGTGATGTTGTCATTGGTTTTTTATCATAATAGTTCATTGCAAATCCCTCCCTTTTATCCATAACTACTTTATGAAAAGAGGGACAAGTTTAGAACTATTTTTATAGAAATGGCGCTTTACTCGTTCTCTCGATATTCTTCACTCTTTATCGTATATAGTGTACTAGCTTCTTCTTTTCTTACTGTTTCTTTTAATTGGTCTACTTGAATCGTTAACAGCTTTTGGCCAAATTGAATCTTCAGTTCATCACCAACGGCAATGGTGGTTGCAGCCTTCGCTGTTTGATCGTTTACGATAATTCTGCCTTGATCGGCTATTTCTTTAGCCAAGGTTCGTCGTTTAATCAATCGTGAAACCTTTAGAAATTTATCTAATCGCATAATTATTCCCTTCCTGATAGAGGTTTGTCTACTCTTTTTGTTTTGCCTTCTCCCAAAATATATCTAATTCAGCTAGAGTAAAATCCGTCCAATCCTTGCCACTATTCGCTACTTCTTTTTCGACAAATTGAAAACGATTCATAAACTTGTTATTTGTTCGCATTAATGCTATTTCTGGATTAATTTTATAATATCTTGCAAGATTAATCATTGCAAATAGAATATCTCCAAATTCTTTTTCTTTCTCGATTTGGTTTTCTTCCGCTAACGCTTCCCTCCATTCTACTATTTCCTCCTCCACCTTCTTCCTGATGTCTTCTGAATTATCCCAATCAAAGCCTACCTTCGCCGCCTTTTTTTGTAGATCTTCTGCTAATAGAGTTGCTGGCAATCCTTTGGTTATACCGTCCAATACCGAGGAGTGCTTGTCTTTTTTCTCTCTTTTCTTTATTTCCTGCCAGTTTCGTATAACATCCTCTTCCCCATCTACATGTACATTGCCAAAAACATGAGGATGTCTTCGAATCATTTTTTCCGTGATACTATATATTACGTCATCGATGGTAAAATATCCTGCTTCTTCCGCAATTTCACTATGAAGCATTACTTGTAATAGAACATCACCTAGCTCCTCTGCAATTGCCTCATCATCTTCCCGATCTATCGCTTCTAACACCTCATAGACCTCTTCAATCAAGTACTTTTTTAATGATTCGTGGGTTTGCTTTTTATCCCATGGACATCCATCTGGCCCTCGCAAAATATGGACAACCTCTCTCAATTGGGAAAATTGGTGATGGAGCTTTTCTTTAGTAATCGGTGGTATGTAGACACTTGTTAAGTTACTTAAATCTACTTGCTGATCCAATGCCACTAGTGGAATATGCTTGATTACCTCATTCTCACTGCCTACTGCCTCCGCTATGAAAATCATATGATCTGCAGGAAGATCCTCCAACAAGGTTAATTTTACCTCGGAGGCAACAAAAGAATCATAAACCTGACAAAATACAAGGTGTTGCTCATATTGTAGCTGATGTCTTAAAAAGCTTGTCGCATCTACCATTTGAAAGCCTTCAATTGGGTCAAAGCCAAATGCCCGAAACAGATCATCCAAAAAGCTCTGACCACCTGATATTTTCAATTCAATTTGATTATGTTCCCGTAAGAGCTGTACCGTACGTTCTGCTAACATGGGATGGCCCGGTACCGCATAGAGAATTCGGTTCTTTTTTAATGCTTGGTTGATTAAGCAATCGACAATCTCCTGATAAACGGCTTCAAACTGATCGTGCTTTTCATAAACCGTATCAAAGCTCTCGAATACAACCCCTTCTTCCTCTAATGATGAAATTACTGGATGATCGATCGTGCGCACATAGCAAATATCCTTTGTGTCTATTAATTTTCGGTACAAGCCTAATGGTAATTGATGTATATCTCCACCACCAAGACCTATTACTTCAATGATTGGTTTCATCTCTATTGACTCCTTTATAGTTCCATTTTTTCGGCATAGGAAGCTGGTTCCACTCTTCTTTTGTTAATATATTTAACCATCGTAGACTAAATAGAAAAACTAAGAAACCAAGAACCACACTAAATAAGACAAATATGACTAATTCTAGTCGAGTTACTAGATGTAGAAGGTTATTGTTTAGAAATTTCAAAAGACATTCTATCGCGATCAGAAGTCCTGTTGCTAGAATAAGACGTAAAAGCGGGAGGTGAAGTAGCCTTTGTTTGATGACCCTTTTTCTTAATAGCCAGTAATTGATAACAAAGATAACCACAATCGTACACACGGTGGCAAGAGCATTACCACTAATTCCAAATGAAGGAACAAACCATTTATTTAATAAAATTTTTACCCATAATCCAAAAAAGATAAGAAAGGCTGTCCATTTCATATAGCCAAAACCTTGTAGTAAAGAAGCAACGACTAAAGTAAGTGGACTGACTAAAAGAGTAAGTGCTAAAATACGCAAACTATTCGAACCAAGCCTATCGGTGAATAATAATTGGTTAATCTCTGGCATTAGGATCCATAAACCTGCTGTTGCACCAACAGACAACAATAAACAAAATTTTAACGATGACTGGATTTGGTTGAATGTTTGCTTTTTATTAGCATGCCAATTCCGCTTCGTTATTTCTGGCATTAACGCCATCGCAAAGGAAGACCCAACAACCGTCACAAGCTGAAGTAATGGCTGACCGCGATCGATAACTCCCTTCGCCTTCATCGCTTCTGTTGTAGAAAGTCCATATTCCACTAGCCCTGGCACAACCGTAACAGAATCTGCAAATTGCATTAATAACAATAGCATATGGTTTAAGCTAATCACGATTCCACCAAAGATGATCGTACTCCATAGACTACTGAATCCAAATACCCTTTCTTCCATTCCATCACTCAAAGGCCCTTTCTTTCGATGAAAAAGTAAATATAAGGTAGAGGCAAGGAATGCTACAGTTGTAGCCAATACTGCGCCATCTGCAATCCGATAAACAGAAAGATAGCCTAAAGAGATGAAAGCAGCTGTACTAATAATGATACAAGCACGAATTAGTTGTTCGGTTAACTGAGAATTTGCTGTAAGGTACAGCCTTTTTTCTGATTGTTGTATTCCCCTGAGTAAGGACAAGATAGGAACAAAAAGAAATATCCACGCCACTAGTTTTAATGCCTCTACTAGGTCTTCATCCCCCATCCATAAAGCTATCTGTGAACGGAAACAATAGATAAGCAAGAAGAGAAACACATGGAAAAGAAGCAGGACCCCTATTATATTTTTCGATAGAGGTTTTGATGCTTTTGCTTTATTTTCTGCTAAAAATTTAGCGATCGCGGAAGGAAATCCATAAAGGGCTATGGTGATAGCAATCCCAATAATTGGATAGATTTGCTGATAAATATAAAAACCGATATCACCGGTTAGGTTCTGTAATGGTATGCGATAAAAGGCACTAATAACCTTACCTATTATGCCAGCAAATACTAGTGCAAAGGCACCCTTATATATTTGCTTATTTTTAGTTGAATGATTCATCTATTTCTTCCTTCAATGATGTTTTTTTTATTATAGCATAGATGTGAATCGTACAAATGGCTGCTTAGGAATGTATAACCCAGTGAGTGCCATAGGGGCTATAGTGAGATTTTGATCACAGTGAAGCATTAAAAAGCTCTCTCCCTAGCCAACTGACCAGGGAGAGAGCTCCAAGCATTTATTGTATTTGTATAATATTTTGGTCTTCTTTATTTACTTTACCAGAGGCTTTCACACTAACTTCTTGGTCTTCTTGTAAATTAGTGAAGATAACTGGCGTTACTGTAGAAGGGGCATTTTGTTCGACAAAGGCTAAATCCACTTCCATTAGGACTTGGCCTTGCTTTACCTCATCGCCTTCTTCTATTTTGGCCGTAAAACCTTCTCCTTTTAAATTAACCGTATCGATACCGATATGGATTAGAATTTCTGTTCCATTGTCCGCTAAAATACCGATAGCGTGCTTTGTTGGGAAGATATTGATGATTTTACCATTCACTGGTGAAACTATTTCACCTTGAGATGGTTTAATCGCAAATCCATCCCCCATCATTTTTTGCGAAAAGACTTGATCTGGCACCTCTGATAATGGCATGATTTCACCTGTCATCGGGCTAGTGAAATCTAGATCGCCTTCTATATTAGCTGACGCAGCTACTGTCTCTTCTTTATTATCAGTAGCTTTTTTCGTTGGTGTTTTACCATCCATAATATCTTGCATTTGACCTCTTAATGTATCTGAAACAGGTCCATAAATTGCTTGAATATTATTTCCTACTTCCATTACTCCAGAAGCACCAAGCTTTTTCAAACGTCCTTTATCCACTTTGTTTTTATCATCTACACTAACACGGAGACGGGTAATACATGCATCCAAGTTCGTAATATTACCCTTGCCACCCATTGCTTCCAAGATCTCATAAGGACGATCATCTACTTCGCCTTCATCATCGCTATCTTCTGCCTCATCTTCACGGCCCGGTGTCGCTAGGTTGAATTTTTGAATGGCAAATCGGAAACCAAAGTAATAAATAACCGAGAAGACCAATCCAACAATAATTACCCACCACCAGTCTGTACGGTTAGGCATAACACCGAATAGAAGGAAGTCAATCAGACCACCTGAGAATGTCATACCAATTTTAACATCTAGTAAATACATCGTCATAAACGATAAACCAGCAAAAATTGCATGAATTCCAAATAATAATGGTGCAACGAATAAGAATGAGAATTCAAGTGGTTCTGTAATCCCTGTTAAGAAAGAAGTTAATGCAGCAGAGAACATAATCCCTCCAACTACCTTTTTTCTTTCCGGTTTTGCTGTATGATAAATAGCTAATGCCGCAGCAGGAAGTCCAAACATCATGAACGGGAATTTACCTGTCATGAAATTACCTGCCGTAAAGTCTACCCCATCCTTCAATTGCTCGAAGAAAATACTTTGGTCACCACGAATGATTTCTCCAGCAGCATTCGTATATTGTCCAAATTCGAACCAGAATGGAGAATAGAAAATGTGATGTAACCCAAATGGAATTAACCCTCTTTCAATCACACCAAATACAAATGTTGATATCGTGCGGTTTGTTTCTAGCATGAAATGAGAAACCGCATTAAGCCCTTCTTGTGCAAATGGCCATACTAAAAACATGATAATACCTAATATTAAGGATGAAAAGGCTGTAATAATAGGAACAAAACGCTTTCCTGCAAAGAATCCTAAAAATTGTGGAAGCTCTATATTGAAATACCGATTGTACATAAAGGCTGCTAATATACCGACAATGATCCCGCCAAACACTCCTGTTTGCAATGTCGGAATCCCTAGGACACTTGCGTAGGCTGGATTTGAAGTCATTTCTGCTGTGATATCTCCAAATACACCCATCGTGACATTCATGATTAAGTAACCGATGATAGCCGCAAGTCCAGCAACCCCATCACCTTTTGCTAAACCGATTGCAACACCGACAGCAAATAGTAATGGTAGGTTATCAAATACGATTCCACCTGCTTCTGACATTACTTCTAATATTTTTTGTACGGTTGCATTACCGAACCACGGGAATTGTTCGACCCATTGATCCTGTGCAAAGCTTGTACCAAATGCAAGCAGTATACCTGCAGCCGGTAATAAAGCAACCGGTAGCATTAAAGCTTTACCGACTTTTTGCAATGTACCAAATATGTTGGACATGTTAATTTTCCTCCTTCTTGTTTGTATTGCAACAAAAAAGGCATGAGTAAAATGCATTTAGATCCTATGGTATATACTTCTCCCCATAGAATAACCTAAAACATCCATTTTACTCATGCCTGATCGTATCAGTAACACGTTATGATGATTGCGTTAATCGTTGTAGGTGAATGGTCAGATAAAGTACTTCTGACTCATCTACACGTGTATGCAGTTGTTGTTGCATTACTTTAATTAATTTCCAAGCAAGATTATAGCATATGGGATAAGTCGATTTCAACACTTTTGCTAAATTCGTTTCTTGCCCTAATGTTTCCCCTTCGTATACCCTTTCAATCGCACGATGCAAATGCTGAATTAAGCGGTTATAATTAATGCCTTGGCGATCGAGTTGAATGCCTAGATTTTCTTCAATAATTTCTACAAGCTTGGCAATCAATTGATGATGCCGATTCATATCTCGTAATGATTTATCTGTCACTGCACTGTGAATATGCAGCGCTATAAATCCAACTTCCCCTGGGGGAAATGCGACACCTATTTTCTCCTGCAAGACTTGAACAACCTCTTGTGCTACTTGGAATTCCTTTGGGTATAAGGATTCAATCTCAAACAAAAAAGGATTGGAAAATTGTACATTTTGATTGGCACGATTTATTGCAAATGATAAGTGATCGGTTAAAGCAACATGAATGTGTTCATATAATGTCTCACCCATCCGCTTCTCAATTAATACCATCACATCATTTAATATCTCGAGCAAATCTTGATCTACATAGGATATGAGTTGTCTGTATTGTTCCTGTTCCTGCTCATCCTTTAATAAAAACGTTTTCTCTGCTTGATCCTCTGGTACAACATCTCCCTTTTTCTTGCCGAAGCCGATCCCTTTACCAATAAGGATAACTTCTTTATAAAGAGGATGAGAAGCTATGAGTACATTATTGTTTAGTGCTTTTTTGACGATTATTTTCTCCTCCACCAGTTTCACCTCACTTACCATCTTCTATCTTACTAAAAACGACAGAGATAGCCAAACCGAAAAGCTTTTTCTTATACTTTGGGCATCAACATTTTCGCATCTTCGCCTTCCTAGTGTACAATAAAAAACTAGTGCATGAGATTTCTCAGGCACTAGTTTTCCTATCGGTCTTTTTAATCCATCTGTTTAGCTAAAAATTGACTAGCGGTATGGGCGGCCTTTTCTTCTACCTTGCCGAATTCTTTCTTTTCTCTTGTAAAAATGACCAAGCAGCCAATGGGATCACCATTTGCTACAATGGGATATAAAAGATGTGCTTCCAATTCCTCTTCCTTATTCTCGACTAGCTCTACATTTGCTGCTTCTTTTTGCATCACTAGCTTTCGACCTTCCATTGCTTCATCTATTTTCTTGGAAATATGCTTACCTAAATATTCCTTCTTAGACTCTCCGGCAACTGCAATAATATCGTCACGATCACTAATTAATACAGATAAACCTAAGGATTCATATAATGCCTCCGCATATTCTGTTGCAAAATCACCTAATTCACTGATTGGTGAGTATTTTTTTAGAATCACTTCCCCATCTCGATCTACAAAGATCTCCAAAGGATCTCCTTCACGAATTCGCAATGTTCTACGAATTTCCTTAGGGATTACAACCCTTCCTAAATCATCAATGCGTCGTACAATTCCTGTAGCCTTCATAATTAAATCATGACCTCTCTTTCCATTTTTAACATATAAACAATTATTTCTCCAACTGATGAAATAATTATGTTGTAAGGTTAGTATGATTTAATTATTAGAAAACTATACAAAATTACCATATATTTTCTAACTTACTTACCCGACAGGGGTCTGTTTCATCTCCTTTAATGCTTGAATGAAGGACTCTAACACTTCATAGCGTTTAAGCTTCGGTTCTCTACTAAAGCGGAATTTAACCTTTAATTGGCGATTTTCGGTTCCTAGCTGAATCATTCTCCCGTATTGATTAGCAAATTCAAACAGCTTTGCTCCATCTATTTCTTGACTTCTATCTTCCTCTACTAATAGCTCCATTTGGTGATTTT
This sequence comes from Gracilibacillus sp. JCM 18860, assembly GCF_055395245.1. Classification (NCBI taxonomy): domain Bacteria; kingdom Bacillati; phylum Bacillota; class Bacilli; order Caryophanales; family Bacillaceae; genus Gracilibacillus; species Gracilibacillus sp. JCM 18860. Next base: position 2,715,935 of record NZ_AP043868.1, on the reverse strand, counting down.
TTTCGGTAATGGACTCAATTCTCTCTTTCTTTGCCTGCATCTTTAAAGTCGTGACAAGGAATAGGTTCTCTACCTCTTCTGGATAGTCGCCAAATCGATCGATCAATTCATCTCTTAAATCGTGGATATCCTCTTGTGTCATGATAGCTTGGAATCTTTTATACATGTCAATTTTTTGTTTTTCATCTTCAATGTAATTATCAGGAATATAGGCATCTATCTTCAAATCAAGCTCGACCTCAAATGGCTTCACTTCTTCCAAGGATTTACCCTGCTTCTTCGCCTGTACTGCTTCATTTAACATTTGGGAATACATATCAAACCCAACCGAATCAATAAACCCATGCTGCTGTGCTCCTAGAATATTCCCTGCACCACGAATCGATAAATCGCGCATAGCTATTTTAAAGCCTGATCCAAGCTCCGTAAATTCCTTGATTGCCTGCAACCTTTTTTCAGACACTTCTGTTAAAATCTTATCTTGTTGATAGGTGAAATAAGCATAAGCAACACGATTAGAGCGACCAACCCGACCTCTTAATTGGTACAATTGGCTAAGTCCCATATGATCAGCATTATATACAATAAGTGTATTGACATTTGGTATGTCGACACCTGTTTCGATAATCGTTGTACTAACTAAGACATCGGCTTCTCCTTCTAGGAAAGAGAACATCACATTCTCTAGCTCCGTTTCTTTCATTTGCCCATGTGCAACGACCACACGCGCATCTTCCACTAATGCTTGGATATCCTGCGCTACTTTCTCTATCGATTCTACTCGATTGTATAAGAAAAACACCTGCCCACCACGAGCTAATTCTCTTTCGATTGCTTCCCTGACGAGCGGCCCATTATATTCCATTACATATGTCTGGATAGGAAAACGATTTTCAGGAGGTGTTTCAATGACAGACAGGTCTCTCACGCCGAGCATAGACATATGCAAGGTTCTCGGAATTGGTGTTGCTGTTAGTGTGAGTACATCTACATTTGTTTTTAATTGTTTTATTTTTTCCTTGTGCTTTACACCAAACCGTTGTTCTTCATCGACAATTAATAGCCCTAACTCCTTATAGGTAACATCTTTGGATAGTAAACGGTGTGTGCCTATCACAAGATCAACCATGCCATTTTTTAGTCCTTTAAGTGTCTCTGTTTGTTGCTTCCTTGTTCTAAAACGACTCAATAAGCTTACATTGACCGGATAATCTTGAAATCTCTCCATAACGGTTTCATAGTGTTGCTGTGCAAGGATCGTCGTCGGTACTAGTATCGCAACTTGTTTACCATCTGCAATGGCCTTAAAGGCGGCGCGAATCGCTACTTCTGTCTTTCCATAGCCAACATCCCCGCATAATAATCGATCCATTGGGCGTTCCTTTTCCATATCCTGTTTGATTTCTTCAATACAGCGAAGTTGATCGTCCGTTTCTTGATAAGGAAAGGCCGCCTCAAATTCTCTTTGCATCTCGGTATCCTCCGAAAATGCATAACCCTTTGCCGCTTCACGCTCTGCATACAGCTTGATTAAGTCATCGGCAATATCTTCTACCTTAGACTGGACCTTACTTTTTACTTTCTTCCAATCATTACCACCTAGTTTGTATAACTTCGGTTCTTTCCCTTCTGATCCCACATATTTTTGGACAAGATCAATTTGGTCGATTGGAACAAAAAGCTTATCATCACCGGAATACTTTAACAGCATAAAATCCTTGTGTAGTCCATTGACTTCTAATGTCTCTATTCCTACATATCTACCGATCCCGTGATTCGTATGAACCACGTAATCCCCAATTTGTAGCTCTTGGTAGCTTTTAATTCTTTCCGCATTGGAGATTTTTTGCTTTCTTTTTGTTCGTACTGTCTGTTGCTTAAATAGCTCACTATCTGTTAAAACAGCTAGCTTATGCAGCGGAATTTCAAAGCCACCGCTTATATTTCCTGTCGTTATACATGGTGTCTGTACAGGTAAGGAAGGAATGGTTTCCAGAACACTCGCTGTCATCTGATAATCTTCAAGGACGGAATGAATCTTTTCGACCCGTTTTTTATTTGGCGCCAGAATAATGACAGAGTATCCGGCCTTTTGCCATCTTTCCATTTCATTTTGCAACAAGTTCATTTGACCGTGAAATTGCTGCATTCCTCTACTAGATAAATTGACAATATTAGCAGGATTCGTATTCGGAATATGGCGCAAAAAGACAGACATGTACAGACGTTGTCTATCCATTTTGGCCCAAGTATCTGGCCAATCAAAGGATAAATGCATATCACTTACCGCCTGATTCCTGCTTAAATGATCCTTTAACCATTCTCCTTCTTCCTCATCTAGGTGGAGAGCCGTTTCTTGAATTCTGCTCATCTCATCTAAAATGATCAGACCATCCTTCGGTAAATAATCTAACAAACTAGTTTGCACTGGATAAAAGTAAGAAATATATCTTTTCATTTCTTGAAAGCGCTCGCATTGGTTCAGACGTTCAATGTCTGCTGTAATTGCTTTTTCTAGAGCTTGTTGATCGGCTTTATTTTTTGTTTTCTTTAATGTCTGCTGAAGTGCGTGCTCTATTCGTTGTGCTGCCGTAACTAAGTCCTCATCAGTAGCTAAAAGCTCTGTTGCTGGACCGATTGTTACTTGGTCGAGCTTTTTCAAGGATCGTTGAGTTTCGGCATCGAAAAAACGGATCGAGTCAACTTCATCATCAAATAATTCAATTCGGATAGGATCCTCGTCTGTGATTGGATAAACATCTAGTATCCCACCGCGCAAACTGAATTCGCCAGGACTACTCGTCATTTCTTGCCTTACATAACCCATTTCTATTAGCTTTTGTAGCACTTCCTCTATATCTAATGTTTTTGTCAATTCTACCTTAATCTGATACTTATTCCAATACTCAGGTGGAGGTAACATGCGTTTCAAACCAGCAACTGGTGCGATTAATATCCCTTTATCTGCTTGAATCCAGGCATTTAATGCATCCATTCGTTGGCTTAATAGTTCTGGGCTTGCTATCGCCAATTCAGATGCTAATAATTCATTGACTGGATAAAGGAATACATCCTTTGCCTCTGAAAATTCTAAAAGATCCTCATACAGCTGCTGTGCATGATTTAGTTGATGTGTCACAATAAGTACCTTTCTCTGTACAGCCTCATGAATAAGTGCAGAGAACAAGCTCCTGCTTGAGCCTGATAGACCTGAGATTAGTTGTTCTGATAATCCTGAATGTATACCTTCAATAACAGAGTATACATCTTCCTTTTTTTGTAAATACTGTTTTAATTGCTGCATAGTGCTCCCCCTACCATTACTTTAACCAAACACGTATCCCGTTCATAACTGCAAAAATGCTTTGGTTAGAACCAAAGCGGATGTCTTACTAATATCGATTAATCTATTATTGAATGAAATAGTCTAACTCATGATAATTCGGATTATCTTCTAAAAGACGTTGACAATTTTCACATATGGATTGAATCATCACTTGCTGATCTGGCTTTAGTTTCATCAATTGCGATTTTTCTTCAGGTGAAAGGTGTTCCCAGCCGATCTTATTTAAGTCCACCATTTCTGATGGTAGTCTTCCTACCTCATTACCACAATGCTTGCATTTATAGACAAGTGTCATTTTTTACCCTCCGTATTACTCTTGTATTATTCTTATCATTTCCCGAGCAATAAATATTTATACGAAGGGTTTATTAAACAGGTGGTGTTCATTTCATTTTTATTGATTATAATCATTCATTACTTTTGGAAAGGGCTCTGTCATCCATGCTTCTAGTGCATTCACCGCATGGTCTACGGCCTGTTCTAAAGTGGTCTGCTCCTCTTTTTGAAATTTCCCCAATACGTAATCAATTACTGGAATCGGTGTAACAGGTCTGCCAATACCAAAGCGGATACGATTAAATTTCTTTGTTCCTAAATGATCAATGATCGACCGCACACCATTATGCCCACCATGTCCACCTGTTTGTCTTAAACGAATTTTGCCGAGCGGAAGATCTAAATCATCATAAATGACCACAACATCCTCTGGTGCCAAATCATAAAAATCCATCAAAGGCTTTAAGGATTCTCCTGATAAATTCATATATGTTTGGGGCTCTAAGATCAAAACCTTTTCATTATGTAATGTTTCCATCGTATAATGACCATTAAATTTATTCTTCGATAAAGTCCAATTATTACGCTTCAAAAGCTCATCTACGACAATAAAGCCAATATTATGACGAGTGGAACGGTATTTTAATCCTGGATTTCCCAAACCTACGATACATTTCATTTGTCTTAACTTCCTTTATCAATATTATTCTATTATTCATCTTAACATATTATTTCTGTTTAATATATCAAATAATTTCCACTTTCCTTCGTTCTTCCTTTAGAAAGCCTGCTAAAAAATTCCTGACGTAGAAAAGGGCGCAACTTCATTCGTTGCGCCTCTGTTTTTATTCTTCTGATTCTTTTTCATTCATCACTTCTGGTTCGGCCTGTTCTTCCGCTTCCTCTGTCTCTTCTACTGGTTCCTTGTCTGGCACAAGAATGGTAACAATCGTCGTTGCTTCGTCTTCAAGTATTTCATAGTTTTTCCCATCCTTCAGGTCAGAAACCAATATGCTGTCCCCTACCTCTAATTCGGATATGTCAACAGTGATTTGCTCTGGAATGTCGTTAGGCTTTGCTCTTACTCCTAGCTCATAAAGTGGCTGCTGTAAGACGCCACCTTCTTTCACACCTCTCGCTTCTCCTTCTAGAACAAGCGGAACCTCGACATCCATTTCCTCTGACATATTGACGACATAAAAATCCGCATGAACTAACTCATCCTTTAATGGATCAATCTGATATTCATGGAGCATGACTTGAAATGTTTCCCCATCCACCTTCAAGGAGATAATCGCATTTTTCCCCTCATCACGAACGGTTTTTAATAGTTCTATACTATCAACAGCAACTGTTTTAGGTTGCACATTATAGCCATATATAACTGCCGGTACACCACCAGCTAATCGCACTTCCTTTGTCTTAGATTTCGTTAGATCCTCTCGTTTATTTGCTTGTAAAACTACTGCCATGGTTTCATCACCCTCCAATTATTTTAACAATAGTAATTATATATTTCCCGCTTTTCGACTACGTTAAACATGTATTACTATTAGAAAATCTCGTATTTGCTCGTCCTTTAGCAAATACGTCAGCTTTTCTTATACTAAGGACTTCAAAATTTTCGCTTCGTTACATTACTTCCTACAAAAAATCCCTACTTTCCTAACGTATAAAAAATTCAGCATTCAGGTATGAAGTTCATAGATGAAAATCTCAAACTTTCTCAATCATGACTTAATTTTCAGCAAAAATGGACTGATCTTAATCGAATAATATACTTACAGATTGTCTTTCATGGACACGGATAATCGCCTCACTGATCAATGGTGCAACAGAAAGCTGTGTAATCTTATCAATTAGTTTTTCCTCTTTCAAAGGAATACTATTTGTCACCACTAATTCTTTGATTTGCGAATTTGCGATTCTCTCAATGGCTGGTCCTGATAATACAGGATGTGTACAGCAAGCATAGACACCTGTTGCGCCACTTTCGATTAGCGCATTAGCGCCGATCGTAATTGTTCCAGCGGTATCAATGATATCATCAATTAATATGGCTGTTTTTCCTTCGATATTACCGACAATATTCATTACCTCTGCCACATTAGGACGTGGTCTTCTCTTATCGATAATAGCAATTGGTGCCTTTAGTCGATCTGCTAGATTACGTGCACGTGTTACTCCACCATGATCAGGTGAAACAACGACAATATCATCAAGACCTTTTTTGCTCCAATAGCTAGATAAGATTGGTACACCAACTAATTGATCGACTGGGATATCGAAAAATCCTTGAATTTGTGGAGCATGGAGGTCCAGTGTAATCACCCTTGAAGCCCCTGCAGTTTGTAATAAATCTGCAACAAGTTTAGCAGTAATCGGCTCTCTTGCTCTTGCCTTGCGATCCTGTCTTGCATATCCATAATATGGCATAACAATATTGATCGATTTCGCTGATGCTCGTTTTAATGCATCAATCATAATTAAAAGCTCCATGATATGTTGGTTGCCTGGTTCACAGGTTGATTGAACAACATAAACGTCACAACCACGGATACTTTCTTCAATATTGATTTGAATTTCGCCATCACTAAACTTTGTTACCGAACTCTTTCCTAATTCGACACCAATATTTGCTGCAATCTCTTCTGCTAGTTTTGGATTCGAATTTAATGTAAAAACCTTCAAAGATGAATCCTTGTATTCGGACATCTTGTTTGATACCTCCATCAGCTTATTTGTTCCCAATCATGCTTATTTGTATTTTTTGGCATATTCTTCTTTGTTCACTTGTTGTGCTCTTCCAATGGATAAGGCATCACCTGGTACATCATTCGTAATTGTCGAACCAGCTGCTATTAAGGCCCCTTTTCCAATGGTTACTGGCGCAACTAGATTTGCATTACATCCAATAAAAGCATCGTCTTCTATTCTCGTTAAAAACTTGTTTTTCCCGTCATAGTTTACTGTGATCGTACCACAGCCAACATTGACGTTACTACCTATTTCCGCATCCCCAATATAACTTAAATGAGATACTTTACTTTTATTATCTATTTTTGTTTTTTTAATTTCAACAAAATTACCAATCTTCACATCATTGCCAATTGTAGCATCAGGACGAATATGTGCAAATGGTCCAATTTGAACACGCTCTCCGATATAGCTAGAGGTGGCTACACTGTGCTTCACTTTGGATTCCTTCCCAATATGGCAGTTCACAATCTCTGAGTTTGGGCCGATCTCTACCTCATCCTCGATGATCGTTTCCCCTTTAATCACACTGCCTGGATGAATGACTACATCCACCCCAATTTTTACATCTGCACCGATGTACGTATTGGCAGGATCGATAATGGTAACTCCTTCTCGCATGTGATTTTCATTAATTCTTTTTTTCATGAAGGCTTCTGCCTGAGATAATGCAACACGATCGTTTACACCAATTGTTTCATTAAACTCATCTGTCTGGTAAGCAGCCACCTTTTGTTGCTGTTCTTGAGCTATTTGAATAACATCTGGTAAGTAGTATTCCCCTTGGGCATTATCATTAGACACTTGCTTTAAGGCAGCAAATAATAGCTCATTATCAAAGCAATAAGTACCTGTATTGATTTCTTGAATGGCTTTTTCTGTTTCTGTCGCATCCTTTTGTTCAACAATTTTCTCCACCTGATTGTCCGCATTACGAACAATTCTTCCATAACCAGTCGGATCCTGGGCATGTGCGGTTAGAATCGTTACTTTTGCTTCTTCCTGCTCATGAAATTCTAATACTGCTTGTAATGTCTCTGCTTTCAGTAATGGTGTATCTCCACATACTACAAGTGTTGTACCTTTTTTGCCTTCCAAGTATTTTCCGGCTTGGATGACCGCATGACCAGTCCCTAATTGTTCCTCTTGTACGACATATTCAGAAGCATCACCCAGTTGTTCCTGAACTTTTTCCGCTCCAAAACCTACAACTGTTGTAATGTTCGCTAATTTTAATGTTTTTAATTGGTCGACTACATGCTGTACCATTGGTTTACCTAGTACAGGGTGTAAAACCTTATATAGCTTTGATTTCATTCTAGTACCTTTTCCAGCTGCTAAAACGACTGCATAACGATTCGGCAAGACTTTCCCTCCGTCCTATTTTAAAAAAATGATTTGATTTAAAAATTTACATTACTTGATTAAGTTGTACAAGTTTCCCCTTATGAATATATATGAAATACAGAGTTTTTTCAATGAAAGTTTCTTTACAATAAAGAAAACAGAGGAGAAAAGTGAAAATAGCTCGGAGCACAACCAACAGGTGGTAGGAAATAATTGTTTTGTATACAGAGAAAAGGCCTAATCACGGGAAACGATTAGGCCTTTTTATACGATTAAATAATTGGTTGATAATACATTTAAGAGCAATTACATTTAAAAAAGGAGCTAATTATGAAGCCCCTGCTTCTTCAAATTCTTGCACCTCACCAGCACGATGGTATTCTTCTAAAACCGCATCTTGAATTTTTGATCGAGTGGTTGAGTTGATTGGATGTGCAATATCTCTAAATTCTCCATCAGGAGTTCTTTTAGAAGGCATTGCAACAAACATTCCGTTATTCCCATCGATCACACGAATATCATGTACGACAAATTCATGATCTAACGTAATGGATGCGATCGCTCGCATTCTTCCATCGGTATTCACGCGGCGTAATCTCACGTCTGTTACTTCCATTATGTATCACCACCTTTTCCCTAATTAAGAGCATATTATCTTAATTCAACAAATGTTCTTAAATTCCTGCTAATCTTTTAAAAATTTTTATCTTTTTTTGGAAAAAGTATTAGTGATTGGAAGTTTGGAAGTAGTTTCCTTTTACAACTTCTATCTCTTTGTTATTCGCATCTACGTTCTTAATCTGTAATAATGAGATATAATCATCCACTACACGCTCTTCTTCTTCATCCTCTGCTTCTGCTAGGACTCCAATTGCGCATACATTTGCATTGAATTCCTGGAGTAAGCTTTTCATTCCATTAATCGTTCCTCCAGCCTTCATAAAATCATCAATGATACAAACGTTTTCTCCCAAATCTAGACTTCTTTTTGAAAGAACCATTGTCTGTATTTTCTTAGATGAACCGGATACGTAATTAATACTGACTGTGGAACCTTCCGTCACTTTGGGATCTCTACGAACAATGATAACCGGTACATTTAGAAAAGAAGCAACGGCATATGCTATCGGTATTCCTTTTGTCGCCACTGTAACAATCGAATCAATATCCAAATCAGCAAACTTAGAAGCGAACAGTCGGCCAATATTACGTACAATGCTAGGGTTTCCTAATACATCACTCATAAATAAATAGCCACCAGGTAAGATTCGGCTTGGATCCTCTAAATCCTCACACAAACGCTCAATAAATGATTGACTATGTTCCGGCCCAACCCTCGGGATATATTTCACCCCTCCAGCAGCACCAGATATGGAAGCTAGATAGCCAATGCCATCCTCTTGAAATCTACGGTTGATAATAGTTAAATCCTCACTGATCGAGGATTTAGCGGCACCATACGTATCCGAAAAAAATGGAAGAGAAATTAATTCCATAGGATGTTCTATTAAATAATTTGTCATTGCTACTAAGCGATCACTTCTTTTCATTACTACACCTCAAAAACCGAATATTTTGTCGTAAATATAACATTTTATACGTGTTTAATCAAGTGTTTGATGAGATCCGAGCATCCTAACAATGTAGACCTCTTCACAAAACCCTCTTAGGCTATTATAGATTCTAACCGCCCTACTTTCGTGTTTGACTAAACCAAATACGGTTGGACCACTTCCACTCATTAATACTGCATCTGCACCTGATTGTAGCATTTGTTGTTTTATTTGTTGTACCTGTGGATACTTAGGTAATGTCACAAGCTCTAGTACATTTTTTAACCGTGAACAGATCCCATCATAATCGGAATTCTTTAGTGCCTCGACCATTCCTATCGTATCCGGATGCTCGACTTTATCTAATGGTAAGGATTGATAAACTGATTGGGTAGATACCCCTTGCGATGGTTTTGCCAATACGACCCAGCATGATGGTGGGGCTGGTAATTCTGTGATGATCTCTCCTCTTCCTTTTGCTAATGCTGTCGAGTTATATACACAAAAAGATACATCTGATCCAATTTCTGCACCTAACGCAGCTAATTGCTCAGTACTAATACCCAGTTGCCATAAACGATTTAGGCCTCTTAGCGTAGCAGCAGCGTCACTACTTCCTCCAGCAAGGCCTGCAGCAACCGGAATTTGTTTTTCGATAATGATTTTCACACCTGCTGATATTTTAAAGCGCTCCTTTAGCAGTTTTGCTGCACGAAAGGCTAGATTTCGCTCATCATTTGGAATAAAACGATTTTCAGATTGTATCATAATTTCATCACGATCGAGTAAATATAATTCAATACGATCAGCTAAATCCACTGTGGTCATCACCATTTCCACTTCATGAAAATCGTCTGATCTTTTATATAGGACATCCAACGTAAGGTTTATTTTCGCTGGAGCCTTCTCAGAAGTATACATTTCTGTTGTCACCTACTTTACTTAGCTGTGTACTAACGGAGATACACTTTATGTAAAGATACCATAAATAGATTAATGGGACAAAGCCATATCTAGGCTTTGTCCCTTTTCATACTCTCTTCCGCTATTTGCACAGCTCTTTTCACCATGCTTCCAGCTTCTCGAGCTGTTATTTCTCCCCAACCGTGTTGTGACACCTTGTCGTAAAAACCTAATTCTTTAGCAAGCTCTTCCTTAAAACGTTCAGACATGATTCCTCGTCTTCTGCCCATAGAAGATACTCCCCCTCTGTCGTTTCATACGACAGTTATAGCTTATGCCTAATCCGATGGTTTATCCTTTAATAATAATGGTATGTAAGTGAAATTCGGGGAGATGATCCAATTTCTTTTTAAGCAAAGAAAAAAAGCAGCAAACATATTGTTTACCGCTCTCCTACCGCTGCTTTTTCTAATTCGTCCATAAAATTTAATTCAACTGTTTCCGTTAGAACATCTGCATAACTATAAGAAACACGCTCGAACGCATTTTCCTCCTGGTCTAACTCTACAATAAATACAGAAGGAAAAGTTTCAGCTAATGTTCCATAGCGCTCAATGGTCTTTTTCCTTCCACCATTAGCTCTAATCTTAAGTCGTTTGCCAACATTACCATCTAGGCCTTGTTTGATTTCAACCAATGTTTTTGCCAATGCACTCCACCTCACTACATATAGTATACTACATTCTTGTCCAACAGTCAATTAAAAATATTCTATTATAACAATATTAATTGAAAGCTGTCAATAAGAAAATCTCAATTATTCGAAAAATAAGTTAGCCACCTAGTACCTCACACTTCTGCTACAAGTAGTTTGTCTTACTTTATGAAAATTATGTATACGATAAGGAATTCTTTCTAAATTGGTAAATGCTTCGGTGCTTAAGGACGGTTAGCGTTGGTTGTAAAATGTATTAGCTAATAGGGCAAATTCCTCCATTGTTAGTGATTCAGCCCTTCTCGTGCCATCAATTCCCGTCTCTTGTAGAGTTTTTTCAATCATTGGTTTGTCAAGATTCGCAAAATGTCTTGATAAATTATTTCTCAATGTTTTTCTTCTCTGTTGGAAGCATGCTTGTACGAATAAAAAGAAAAAGTCCTCATCCATCACATCTACAGGTGGCTTTTTTCGCATTTGCAAGTGCAACACGGCGGAATCTACGCGAGGCTGTGGCATAAAAACAGTTTTCGGGACAATCATTTCGACACTTGCTTCTGTATAATATTGAATAGCAATGGACAATGAACCATATTCTTTTGTATTTTCGGTAGCTGCCATTCTATCTGCTACTTCTTTTTGGATCATTACCGTGATACTGGATATAGGTAGTTTAGCCATTAGCAAGTGCATTAAAATTGGTGTGGTAATGTAATAGGGTAAATTGGCAACTATTTTTATTTCTTTTTCATCATAAAAATTTTGTTGTAATAGGCTCTGTATGTCGGCCTTTAAAATATCTTGATTGACAATATTCACATTATCATAAGGACTTAACGTATCCTCTAATATTGGTACTAAACGCTGATCAATCTCAAATGCCACCACTTTGTTCGCATAGATGGCAAGCTGTTCTGTCAATGCCCCTATTCCTGGTCCAACTTCAATCGCATTTGTCTCCTTCGTAATATCGGCAACATTCAGAATATTTTTAAGAATATTAACATCAATGAGAAAATTTTGTCCTAAGCTTTTCTTGAAAGCAAATCCATACTTTTTCAGTATTTCTTTTGTCCTGTTTGGTGTTGCGATTGCTTTTATGTTTGCCATTTGCCTTCCTCCTGCAAAATCTGCTCCATCGCCTGCTTCAATTCATTTTGATCTATATGAAACATTTGAAGTCTTTTTAATAATTGCTTGCCATTTACATAGCCAATTCTTAAGGAGATACCTAATTGTTTTCTTCTTTCCTTTGCACCTTGGCCACCTATAAGTCCATATTTTAATAAATCAGCTCTTGTCAGTGTATTCACACCATCTTCTGTGACTTCATAGACCGCTTTTAGTGCTTGGCGAATAACAGGGATGGATGCATGCTCAATTCCTAACCCTTTGCCATTTTTAGCTACCGCTTCTTCCTTTGTCAAAAAAGCATGCTTACAGCCAGGAACGTGCTCATCAATAATTTTACGAATTCGTTGTCCAGGATAGTCAGGATCAGTGAATATGATCACTCCTCGTTTCTGCTTAGCATGGGCTATTTGATCTAATGTTTGCTTATTTATTGCGGAACCATTTGTCTCAATGGTATCTACATCAAGTGCTTGTTTTAGCTTTGCTGTGTCGTCTTTCCCTTCCACTACTATTATTTCTTTTACCTTCAAGGAATATCCTCCATTTCATCATCTCCACTTATTATACCACGGAAAAAGAAGCAATGTCGCTAGCAAATAGCATAGAAAAATCCGAGCTCATTCATCAATGAACTCGGATTTATTGACTGATAGCTATTCTAATATTTTTACCTTTACTCGTTTACTCCCAAAGCTCATAGCCTGCTTTTGGGTTGGCATATGAACATCGATACGGTTCCCTTTAATAGAACCACCAGTATCTCTTGCGACAGCATACCCATAGCCTTCTACCCAAACCTTTGTGCCAAGAGGAATTACACTTGGATCGACTGCCACGACGCCATTCGGGTTCGCCTTCAAGTCATAGCCTGTCGAAGTCAAACCACGACCATCACAGGAAGGACAATCCCAATTGTAAGCAGTAGCATGCATATAAATGGTTTTACTACTACTTTCACTTCCTCTAGATACCGTCGTTCTAACCGTATTTTTTTCGGCTGTTGCTACTGTTTTCGTATCAGTAGAGCTAGGCGTTGGTTGTTGCGTTTCTTGTACCTCTTTTGTGCCAACAGCAACTACCTTATCCTGGCTTTCTTTTTTTACTTCTTCTTTGATTAGTTCACGTGAAACTTCTTCCCCATTTTCCAAAACGACTTCATAATGTTTTGCAATGACGCCATTTTCTCCTTCAGAAACCACTTCCTCTGTTCCCTTCGTCAAAGAGGCATCGCTTTGCTTTACGGTCGCGAATTCCTTCGGTTCTTCAACTACGTCTGTTACTTTTTCTACTCTTGTTATATTAATCACAGACGCATCCTTAATCTTTGCACTTTGCTTAGGTTCAACTCGATCTAATTCAGACAATGTCGTATCCGTTTTGGCTAGTAACTCTTCAACTGTAGCCCCAATTGTCCAGACTTTTTCCTTTTGACCTGCATCATTAATCGTGACCTGGAATGCTTTTAAGATATCGACAATCATTCCATCTTTGATCTTGTTATCCATGGCTACAGACAATTGATCATGCTCTCGGAGATTCAAGTCCACCTCTCCAACAAAATCCTCTACTCGGTCTGCAGTCGTATAATAGACTTTTTCTTCTCCATTTTGTCGAACGATTACCTGATCTGCAACCGTGTGTTCGATTTTCATTTCTGAGGAAACTATGTCATTTAACTTATGTGATAATTTATCATGTTCTGCTACATGTATGTTTAATTGTTTGAGCACTTCTTCTACAGTATTCGCGTGGGTACGAACTGTAGTCGCTTCGCCTTCTTGAACAACGGTGACCTCTGCCTTAGAAATTTCATAAAATAAAAAACTAATAGTTCCTATAATAGCAAATAGTGTAACAGCATAGACAAAGTCTTTGTTGTTCAATAGGTTTCGCAAGCTGAAAAGACGTTTTAACATTCTCTCACCCTCCTTATGCTCGCCGTTGTATTATATATAGTTAAAAAAAAGCTGTCAAACAGGCGTTTACACAAAAAGAAACAGAAAAACCCTTGATTTCTAAGGACTCTTCTGTTTCTTTCATTTAAATATTTCAAATTCATTACATTATCGTAACAGGCAGTAATACTATTGGATGCCAAAAAAGCGTTTAGCATTTTCTGTCGTTATCTTACAAATGCTGTCATAATCAACACCGCGAAGTTCGGCAATTTTCTCAGCAACAAGTCGGACATATGCCGGTTCATTTCTTTTCCCTCGATTTGGATGTGGTGCTAAAAAGGGACAATCGGTTTCAATTAATAAGCGATCCTCCGGAACCGCAATCGCCACCTCTTTCGGTAGCTTAGCATTTTTAAACGTAACTGGACCACCTAAAGAAATATAAAAGTTCATAGCAAGACAGGCATCCAGGTAATCAGTAGAATCATTGTAGCAATGCATAATCCCACCAACCTCATTTGCCTTTTCCTCTTGTAGGATCTTAATTATATCCTTTGTCGCCTCCCGATTATGGATAATAATCGGCAATTGAACCTTTTTGGCTAATCGAATTTGTTTTCGAAATACTTCTTTTTGTACATCCTTAGGAGACTTATCCCAATGATAATCAAGACCCATTTCTCCTATTGCGACAACCTTTGGATGGTTTGCTAATTGTTCTATGCGTAAAAGGTCTTCTTCTGTCATATCAATCGCATCAACAGGGTGCCAGCCAACCGCTGCATAGATAAAATCATGCTCCTCGGCAAGCTCGATCGCTTTCGGTATTGTCTCATTATCAAAGCCGACGATGACCATATGCTCTATCCCTGCATCCCTCGCTCTTTTTATGACTTCCTCTCTATCTTCTTCAAATTGTGCGACATTGAGATGAACATGTGTATCAAATAACATGTTTATGCCTCCTTCGTTCCAATATAGTAAAACTAATAATCACAACATATAAAATAGATATACCTCCGTTTCACTTTAAAGGAAATGGAGGTATATTAGAATGATGCATTATTTTACGACAGAACCATTCGGTAAATCTGATTCAACAGTAGCTAAGGATAGCTTACCATCCTTGTCTTCACCTGAGAGGATCATACCCTCTGATAGCTCCCCGCGCAGTTTAACTGGTTTTAAATTAGTTACACAAATAACCTTTTTACCTACCATTTCTTCAGGTGTATAGAATTTGGCAATACCGGAAATGACTTGACGCTTTTCTTCCCCTAAGTCTAATTGAAGGCGGAGCAGTTTATCTGCATTTTCCATTTTTTCTGCTCGAACCACTTCTGCTACCTTTAAATCTAGCTTCATAAAGTCGTCGTAGGTTACTTCATTTGTTTTAGCGGTGTTTTTCTTCTCAGGCTCTGGCTGCTTCATCATATCTTTAATAATTTTCACTTCTTTTTCGACGTCTAAACGTGGAAAAATTGGATCTTTTTTGACGATAGAAGTGCCTTCTGCTATCACACCAAACGCTCGTGCACTATTCCACTCCTGATCTTTTTGCTCTGTCACCCCGATTTGCTCAAATATTCGGGCTGGAGTTTCCGTTAAGAATGGGCGTAGTAAGATTGCAATACGACGCAAACTATCTGTTAAATGGGCCATAACATTCCCGAGGCGAGCTTTTTTATTGTCGTCCTTTGCTAATACCCATGGCTCTGTTTCATCGATATATTTATTTGTTCTACTAACATATTTCCAAATACTGGTTAAGGCGACCGAGAATTCCATTTCATCAAGTGCTTTTTCTACATTTTCGATCGTTTCTTGACCAAGCTTCTCTAGTGATTGATCAAATTCGTCCTCTGATGCATTAAAAGCAGGAATTTTTCCATCAAAATATTTTTGAATCATCGCAACCGTACGATTAAGTAAATTTCCTAAGTCATTCGCTAAATCATAATTGGTTCGATCCACAAATCCTTCTGGTGTGAAAACACCATCAGAACCAAATGGTACTTCACGTAATAAGTAATAACGCAGTGCATCAAGGCCATAACGATCGATTAAATCGATCGGGCTGACAACATTCCCCTTGGATTTAGACATCTTGCCATCCTTCATCAAGATCCAACCATGGGCAAATACTTTTTTCGGTAATGGTAAATCAAGAGCCATTAGCATAATAGGCCAATAAATCGTATGGAAACGAACAATTTCCTTACTCATTAAATGTACATCTGCCGGCCAATATTTTTGGTATAGGGAATCATCATCTGAACCATATCCAAGTGCTGTAATATAATTCGTTAATGCATCAATCCATACATAGATAACATGCTTCGGATCACCAGGTACCTTAATTCCCCAATCAAAGGTCGTTCTCGAAACAGCTAAATCCTCAAGACCTGGCTTAATGAAGTTGTTGATCATTTCATTTTTACGGCTTTCTGGCTGAATGAATTGCGGATTTTCTTCATAAAAAGCTAATAAACGATCTACATATTTCCCCATTTTAAAGAAATATGATTCTTCTTTTACTTGTTCCACTGGTCCACCACAATCTGGGCATCGACCATTCTCTAGCTGACGCTCTGTAAAAAAGGATTCACAGGAAGTACAATAGCTTCCCTCATATTCATCTAAATAAATATCCCCTTGATCTACTAATTTCGCAAAAATCTTTTCGACAACTTTTTTATGTCTTTCTTCTGTTGTTCGAATAAAATCATCGTTAGAAATATCAAGTTTTTGCCACAATTCCTTGATGCCACTTACAATATTATCGACATACTGCTGTGGCGTAACGCCTGCTTCATCCGCTTTTTTTTGAATTTTTTGTCCATGTTCATCCGTTCCCGTTAGATAACGAACATCATAACCACGCAAACGTTTATATCTTGCCATGGCATCCCCTGCAACTGTACTATAGGCATGACCAATATGTAAATTACCACTTGGGTAATAAATTGGTGTAGTTATATAAAAAGTTTTGCTATTTTCTGACATCGGGCAATCCTCCTTTTATTTTTTCCATCTCAAAATCAGTCTGCTTATATTGTAGCGATTTTTCGTTTACTTTTCCATTATTATTGCATATTCAGCCAATTTCATAAGAAAAAGGTTGAAAAAATACATTTTTTAAAGAAAAATGTCGAATCTCAGTAATACTTCCATTTCCTTAAAATTTCTTGAAAAAATCTCAAAATTCGTTTGACATTAATGGCAACTAATGGTATTATAACGCTATAGATGTCGAATCTTGCCGAATTTTTATTTATTGAAGGGGAGAATAAATAATGAAATCAACTGGTATTGTACGTAAGGTAGACGAATTAGGTCGTGTCGTTATCCCGATTGAACTTCGTCGTACACTAGGAATTAACGAAAAGGACGCGCTTGAAATTTACGTGGATGATGAAAGAATTATCCTACAGAAGTACAAGCCAAACATGACATGCGCTATTACAGGTGACATCTCTGATGACAACCTATCACTTGCGGATGGCAAGTTAATTCTAAGCCAAGAAGGCGCAAAACAGTTAATTGAAGAAATCCAAAGCAAAATGAAGTAATGAAATATTAACCCGAACTGATACAGTTCGGGTTATTTTGTACTTCTGGATTTTTTTCGATAAATGCTTATCTTGTTCTAATCTGTATGATAAGCCTGGTATACTTCACGCTTTGGAATCTTTCTCTCCTTTGCGACAACCTTAATCGCTTCTTTGCTTGAAATATCTTCAATAGCAGCTATTCTTTCTACATGTTCTTTGAGTGTGAGTGGATCCCACCAGTTCTCTTCCTCTGTCCATGCTTGACCTTCTAGGACAATACAGCATTCGCCTTTAAAGGTACGATCCTCCGCCCATTTGGCAACATCACTTAATGCACCACGAGTGAATTCTTCAAACTTTTTGGTTAATTCTCTTGCGATGCTAATTTGTCGATCTCCTAAGCTTTCTAATAAATCACTTAACGTATCTGATAGTCGATATGGCGATTCATATAAAATAATCGTCGAATCCTGCTTCTTTAACCGCTCTAAAGCATCATCTCGATCCTTTTTTTTCCGTGGTAAAAAACCATAAAAATAAAATTGCTCCGTCGGCAGGCCTGAACCAACTAATGCACATAATGCTGCACTTGCCCCAGGTAATACAATCACCGGAACATCTTCTTCGATTACCGAATTCACGATATCATAGCCCGGATCAGATATTCCAGGCATTCCAGCATCGCTCACTAAGGCTAATTTCTCTCCATCTGCTAATTTAGCTAAGATCGCTTCTCGTCTTTCCAGCTTATTGTGCTCATGATAGCTTAAGAACGGCTTTTTTATTTCAAAATGATGCAATAATTTCCCTGTATTCCGCGTGTCCTCTGCCAAAATTAAATCTGCTTCTTTCAAAATTCTCAGTGCTCTTATCGTGATATCCTCTAGATTGCCAATCGGGGTTGGCACAATATACAAGACACCGTTATCGTATGGCTCTGAAAAGCTTTTTTGAATCTTCATCCTCTTCACCTATCTTTTGATTTGCTTCATGAATCAAAGCTAATTTTCTTTGCTTAGGTAACTTCTTTATCTGTGCCTCAAGCTGCATGGCTTCTGATTTTGTTTGACATTTTTGCTTGTAAACGAGGGTAAAAGGCGCTCTTCCTCTTGTATATTTGGCTCCCTTACCTTCCATATGCTTTTTCAGGCGCTTAGCAACATTTGTTGTATAGCCTGTATATAGAGTTTGATCCTTACACCTCAATATGTATACATAATGCTGACTATTGCTTGCCATATAAGATCCCCTCTAACTCTTCTGAATATTGATCATTGTCGTAAAACGCAAACAAAGGTGGTAGTATTTTAAGATCTGGCTTACCATCTCGAATGCCTTCGATGAGGACGATATTCGCCTCTTTATCCTTTTTCGGATAGACCAATCGCATTCGCTTTGGTTCTATCTTGTATTGTCTGAAAAGGGTTAGTATATCCATTAATCGTGCAGGACGATGCACCATCGCTACCTTACCTCCTGATTTCGCAAGACGACTACAGGCTTTTACCACATCCTCTAGCGTACAAAAGATCTCGTGACGTGCTATCGTTAAATAATGATTTTCGTTCTGGTGTGCTTTATTTTTCGTTTGAAAATATGGTGGGTTGACGGTAACGACATCAAACTTGTTGTTACCGAAGCGGGTAGGCATGTCCTTAAGATCACCGTGGATCATACTAATTTGATCCTCCAGCTTATTTAATCGGACATTTCGTTCTGCCATGTCATAGAGTCTAGCTTGGATCTCTACACCCGTAATGGGAACGTTCGTTTTTCGCGATAACAATAGAGGAATAACAGCATTCCCACTACATAAATCGAGAATCTTCCCTTTTTTTAAAGGTATTTTTGCAAAATCTGCTAATAATACTGCATCTAATGAAAAGGCAAAAGCACTTTGGCTTTGAATGATCTTCATTGTTTCATCTGCCAATAAATTGTCGAGTCTTTCATCTTCTTTTAACTGCAACTTGTTCATCACCTTGTCTTTACATAATAAGTTATAAAAGTCCTCACTGTATAAAAAGACTGACATGTAAAACGCCAGTCTTTGTGAATAGAGTCAATTATTTCGTTTTATTTAAAAACAATAAACAGAACAAGCAATCCCCATCCTGTCTTGGGCTACCGAAATGGACATTACAGATATGAAAACCTTCCTCATATAATCGTGCTAGGTTATCATATCCTTCTCCAATGGCTAAGTCACCTTCTTCGTTCCCTTCACTCTCTTCTTTCTTCTCTTGTTTCTCCTCCATCCGATTACGTAGATGGTGATTTTCCATCTCTAATCGATGATTTTCTTCGAGGATATCTCGTAACTGCTGTTTTAAATCACCCAGCTGTTGATACAATTGTCCGATCTGTTCCTCCATATCTGAAACCTGTTCAAATAATTCTTTTTTTTTCAAGTGTTTTCACCCCATCATTCTGCAGCCTGGGTCTTTATAACGCCTTCTTCCATTAATTCATCTAGTGTGTACTCAACGACTCTTTCCTTTTCAGGGATTTCTATTTGGATCAATCTTTCTAGAATATTCAAACCAACGACTTTACCATTGCCATAAGAAGTTTTAATACTTTCCCCTAAATCTGGTAGCTCACGCTTTGCTGTTTCATAATCATCATTTTCATATTTTAAACAACACATCAAGCGACCACATAGACCAGATATTTTCGAAGGATTTAAGGAGAGGTTCTGATCCTTTGCCATTTTTATCGATACTGGCTCAAAGTCTCCTAAAAAGGTTGAGCAACAAAGCATACGACCACATGGGCCAATTCCTCCAAGTAATTTAGCTTCATCTCTTACCCCTATTTGGCGTAATTCAATCCTTGTTTTAAAGACAGAAGCTAAATCCTTTACTAGATTACGAAAATCTACCCTACCATCTGCAGTAAAGTAAAAAATAACTTTATTCCGATCAAAAGTATATTCCACATCGACCAAGTTCATTTCTAAATCATGTTCTTTAATTTTTACCTGGCATGTCTCATATGCTTCTTGAGCGACTTCCTTATTTTCTAGAACGAGTACTTTATCTTTCTCATTCGCCATACGAATCACTTTTTTCAGTGGTAGTACGACATCTTCCTCGTCTACCTCTTTATTCGCTACGACTACCTTACCAAACTCTATGCCACGAACGGTTTCTACTATCACATAGTCCTCGTTCGTAAACTTAACCTCATCAGGGTCAAAATAATATATTTTACCCGCTTTCTTAAAGCGGACACCAATAACTTCTATCACTAAAGTTCACCTCTGTATTTGAAGTGTTAATTGCTCCATGACTAATTGTGGATGGACGTTTTGTTCAAGCTTTCTCTTCGCTTCCATAATAGCTTGGAGGTTCTCTGTTACATTTTTCATTGACCAGAACATGCTAGAAGCCTCGATTTTCTCCATTTGATGAACGAATACGATCTTTGAATGCTCCTCAAGATGATATTGAAGCAAATCTCTAAAAAATACTAGCAATAAATCTAGCCCTTCTTGTAACTGATTCCTCTCTTTAAAATGCGGCATCCATTGAGTGTGCAAAAATACTGGCACTTCGTCTTTGTTGTGCTGAAGCATTTCAATTAATTGTACCACTAACTTTCGCGCCTGTGCAAACCAAGTATCCTTACTTTTTTCGATAGCATCCTCCACATTTTGTGTAAAGATCGTCATTAGCTTAGCAGAGGCCGCCGATAACCCTTCTTTTAGTAATTGTTCTTCTAATTGCTTGGGGTTAAGAGGGTGTAGAGACATGATTTGGCACCGAGACCGAATAGTGGAGAGGACTGCTTGACTATTTTCTGTTAACAGGATAGCGGTTGTCTTTTGACTAGGCTCCTCTAAAAACTTCAATAATCGGTTAGCAGCATTGTCTGTCATTTTATCGGCATCAACAATTATATATACTTTTGTATTTGATTCTAATCCAGTATAAGTGAATTCCTTTTGTAGATGTAGAATTTGGTCTTTTTTAATACTCGCACCATCTGGTTTAACAATATGCAAGTCAGGATGATTGCCACTTTCAATACGTCGACAATCTCTACACGTTTGGCAAGGCTCTTCTCCGTTCTTATGCTGACAAAAAATACTTTTAGCAAACATATGAGCGAGTGCATATTTCCCTGCTCCTTTATCCCCTTGAAATAAATAGGCATGAGAGATTCGACCCTTTGCAATACTATTCATCATCATTTTACTAATAATTGGCTGTCGTTTTTTTATATCTAACCATGAACTTACCATATATTGGCCTACCTTCTATTTTTAACCTTTTATATTAAATCCATTGTGTAAAGAAAAAAGGATTGATTAGTATTTGAAGCTAATCTATCCTCCCCCTCTTGGTTATCATATTACGTATATAAGTTAATGAGTAATCCTTTGATCTCACCAATTACATCTAAGATTTCAATTGAGTTTTTTTCTTGATCCAATACCGCTTCCGATAATTCGACTAGTTTCTCATCGATCTCTTTGACGATCGTTAATCTTCTGTTATCGCCATCCATTAAGAAGCTGTGCGATTTCTTTAATCCAAGACCAAAGTTAACCGCCTCTTTGACAAAGCGTTTTACCATCCTTTTATAGGCAGCTAAATCCTTAAATGAACGAAATCGAGCAATCCTTTCTCCTTGCGCTGTCAATTCGGACATTAATTTTTGCAATTCTGCTTGCTTTAATTGGGTAGATTCAGCCTTCACTAAAGAATCAAATCGCTGGTTATTCACCCTTTTTTGTTGCTCATTTTTGTTCATTGATTCCAGCTGTGTTCTCATTTCTTGGCTAATTTTCATCCTAATCCTACCTTTAGTTTAAAATTGATGAAACTCATCAACAGGTACAACAAAAACTGTTGCTCCTCCCACCTCTACGTTAATAGGGCGTGGAATATAAGAGTCGGCACTACCTCCCATTGGAGATACAGGAGAAACCATTTGCTCTCTTTGGCTACAATTATCCTTGATAATAGCTAAACCTTCTTCAACATACTTATCCTCACAGCCCACCATTAAAGTTGTGTTACCTTCCTTTAAGAATCCGCCTGTGGAAGAAAGCTTCGTTGTCTTAAAATGCTTTTCATTCAACGCATCTATTAATCGGTTACTATCCTTATCTTGAACTACAGCCAAAATTAATTTCATCCTTACCGCCTCCTTTATGATATTTTATTAAGGGAGAAAGCCTTCTAACACTTTATATGCTGCATTTTCTACATTTATTATATCAGAATTTGCATCGATCTTCTTGATCCGTTGTGGAAATTTTTCAATTAATTGTTGATAGGCATCATAGACCTGTTGGTGAAAGGATAAGGCCTCTACATCTAATCGATTTTTTTCTCTATCTTTATTATGATCAATTCTCGCTAAACCATCCCTAGGAGAAATATCAAAAAACAAGGTCAGATCTGGCATCCTACCATCAATCGCAAATTGATTGATTTGATACACTTCTTCCATACCAAGACCTCGCCCTACACCTTGATAGGCTAAACTACTATCAATAAAACGATCGCATAAGACAATTTGATTTTTTTCTAATGCAGGAATAACCACTTCTACTAAATGCTGTCTTCTCGCTGCAGCATATAACAATGCTTCTGTTCTTGCATCCATCATCGTATGGGACCGATCTAGAATAATCCCTCGGATTTTTTCGGCAATGGGAATGCCACCTGGCTCTCTTGTGGTGACCACTTGATAATTCTCTTTTTCTAAGCGTTGGGCCAGTCTATTTAGCACGGTCGTTTTACCAGCACCTTCGCCTCCTTCAAAAGTTATAAATAATCCTGACAACATTCATTCTCCTTCAGATTGGTCTTTCTTTTCCTTCTCGAAAACATACAATCCATCTAATACGTTAGATGGTTGGAATAAGATATGGTTTGCCTGGAATGTATGGATTTGCTGCACATGTTCGTCTGTAATATATTCCCCTTTCACCAATAATGGAATTCCAGGGGGATACGGGACAATAGCTTCAGCAGCTATGTAACCAATTGTATTCTCAAGCTTTACCCACTTACTATCTTTTTCTTTCATCTCTTGATAGGAAAGTGCCAATTCGTTCGTTCTATATGGAATAAAACGATTGTTTGTTTCTATTCTATCATGATTTGTTAACAATTTTAATCGATCTTTTATTTTTTTGATCGTATTCTTTAGCGATCTTACCGGTATAGTTGGTTCTAGCCCAAAGATAAATAAGATATCTTGTTCTGTTACGAGCTCTGGGATGAGTCCTTCCGATTGACATACTTCTGCCACCATCGCTGGTGTTAGGGAAGGATTTATTTTCCACACACATTTTAATGGATCATCCATTTCCTCTTGTTCTTCTAGTCGCCAGAAATCATTTGTTGCAAAAATTTCACGGGCTTCGTCCATATAACGCATTAATTGGTAAAATTGCTCCCTTTTATAATTTGCTAAGTAATGTCTCGCTAAATCTAAGCTAATCATAATTAAATAAGATGGACTGCTAGATTGCAACATTTGTAAATAATATTGAAGTCGGTGAACATCTACTCGCTCTGTTTTATTTACATGTAAAAAAGCCCCCATCGTTAAAGCGGGGGTCATTTTATGGGCAGATTGGACAACTATATCAGCACCTAACGATACTGCTGATGGGGAAGATAGATATGGGATAGAAAAATGGCAGCCATGTGCTTCATCAATTAAAACGACCATATTTCTTTGATGTGCTTTTTCTATCATTTGTTTTAGTTCAAAGGTTTTTCCAAAATAATCTGGATAAGTTAATATGAGTGCTTTTGCCTCTGGATAAAGCTCGCTAGCGTTTTCTAATGTTTTAATAGATGGATGATCATAACGTTCTGTATCATGATCAAATTCAGGAGCAAGAAATACTGGTCGGACACCAGCAAGCTCTAATCCATGTAAAATAGATTTATGACAATTTCGCTGTACAAGTACCATATCGCCCGATTGACAAGTAGCCATTATCATCGCTAGATTTCCAACTGTACTACCATTTACAAGGAAAAATGTTTCCATAGCACCAAACCAATTCGCTGCTAATTGTTGTGCATCCTTTATCATTCCTTCAGGTGCATGGAGATCATCCAAGCCTGGTAATTCTGTTAGGTCAAATCTTAAAACTTCTTTAAAATGTTCGTATCCGATTTCATTAAAAATTCTTCCATTTTTATGACCTGGTACGTGTAAAGAATATGGTTGTTTTTTTGCAAGCTCAAGTACTTGATCATATATTGGAGTTTTTCTTTGGTTGATTTCCATTGCTTTTATCCTCACTATTGAATCATTGAAGTAGTTTGATTGATTGCCTTCAACTTTTTGACAAAATAGTCGTAATGACTATCCGAAGGGTTTGTAGCGACAATCTCTTTCTCACATTCGTGACAAATAAACATATGATATAAATAGATTCCATCTTTCTTTGATTGATCACATACTCCGCAGTGTGTGCTGAATGTTTTTTCCTTCATTTTTTACACCTCCACTACTATTGTGACCAATCTATGAAAATATATTCCTACTTTATAGAAAAAATTTTTTCACGTGAAACAATTATAAAGGTGCTTTAAATACATAACTAACCTTATCATAATTCATCTTTTCTTCATAGAATCGATGGGCGTCCTCTCGTTGCAATCCTGAGGAAAGTGCGATACTTTCATAATCATTATCTTTTGCCCATTGATGAAGATAAGAAAGTAATTGCTTTCCATAACCTAGTGATCGATGATTATAATCTGTAACTAGATCACAAACCCAAATAAATTTACCATAATAGAGAGTGATCATCGGTTGAAACCCAATCACAGCTATTATTTCGTTCTCTACTATTAATGCAACCATTTTATAATTTTCTTTTTCTTGCGCCTCTTTTACTAATGCTAGATACTCTTGCTCTTTCAAATGTGATCTTAATTGCTTGATCACCTTATAGGCAGTTTTTATTTCATCTTCTGTATGTAACTCGTTTATCATAACTCCTTGCACGATTCAACTTCCCCCTTTTTAAGGATACTATAACATGGACAAAATTCAATGCCTCCTCCATATACAAAAAACCTCTTAGTTTTAATGTTAAAACTAAGAGGCTTTTCCGTTGCCTGGCAGCGTCCTACTCTTGCAGGGGCGTGAGCCCCAACTACCATGGGCGCTGGAGAGCTTAACTACTGTGTTCGGTATGGGAACAGGTGTGACCTCTCCGCTATCGCCACCAGACTTGGTGGATATAAGCTAATCCTTATTAAGATGGGAGAAACTATACCATCAAAACTAGATAAGAAGTAGACAAACCATTGGCTTTTCATCCAAAGAACGTATAGATAAGTCCTCGATCGATTAGTATTCGTCAGCTCCACATGTCACCATGCTTCCACCTCGAACCTATCTACCTCATCGTCTCTGAGGGATCTTACTCACTTAAAGTGTGGGGAAGTCTCATCTTGAGGGGGGCTTCATGCTTAGATGCTTTCAGCACTTATCCCTTCCATACGTAGCTACCCAGCGATGCTCCTGGCGGAACAACTGGTGCACCAGCGGTGTGTCCATCCCGGTCCTCTCGTACTAAGGACAGCTCCTCTCAAACTTCCAGGCGCCCACGACGGATAGGGACCGAACTGTCTCACGACGTTCTGAACCCAGCTCGCGTACCGCTTTAATGGGCGAACAGCCCAACCCTTGGGACCGACTACAGCCCCAGGATGCGATGAGCCGACATCGAGGTGCCAAACCTCCCCGTCGATGTGGACTCTTGGGGGAGATAAGCCTGTTATCCCCGGGGTAGCTTTTATCCGTTGAGCGACGGCCCTTCCATTCGGTACCGCCGGATCACTAAGCCCGACTTTCGTCCCTGCTCGACTTGTAGGTCTCGCAGTCAAGCTCCCTTCTGCCTTTACACTCTTCGAATGATTTCCAACCATTCTGAGGGAACCTTTGGGCGCCTCCGTTACTCTTTAGGAGGCGACCGCCCCAGTCAAACTGCCCACCTGACACTGTCTCCGAACCGGATCACGGTTCTGGGTTAGAAGGTTCATACAGCCAGGGTGGTATCCCACCGGCGCCTCCACGTAAGCTAGCGCTCACGTTTCCAAGGCTCCCACCTATCCTGTACAAGCTGTACAAACATTCCATATCAGGCTACAGTAAAGCTCCACGGGGTCTTTCCGTCCTGTCGCGGGTAATGCGCATCTTCACGCATAGTATAATTTCACCGGGTCTCTCGTTGAGACAGTGCCCAAGTCGTTGCACCTTTCGTGCGGGTCGGAACTTACCCGACAAGGAATTTCGCTACCTTAGGACCGTTATAGTTACGGCCGCCGTTTACTGGGGCTTCAGTTCAACGCTTCGCTTACGCTAACGCATCCCCTTAACCTTCCAGCACCGGGCAGGTGTCAGCCCCTATACTTCGCCTTTCGGCTTCGCAGAGACCTGTGTTTTTGCTAAACAGTCGCTTGGGCCTTTTCACTGCGGCTTACTCGTAAGTAAGCACCCCTTCTCCCGAAGTTACGGGGTCATTTTGCCGAGTTCCTTAACGAGAGTTCTCCCGATCACCTTAGGATTCTCTCCTCGCCTACCTGTGTCGGTTTGCGGTACGGGCACCCTTTTCCTTGCTAGAGGCTTTTCTTGGCAGTGTGAAATCCGGAACTTCGGTACTCATTTTCCCTCCCGATCACAGCTTGTGATTGCCAGACGGATTTGCCTATCTGACTCACTCACTGCTTCGACGCACACGTCCAGTCGTGCGCTTTCCTTATCCTACTGCGTCCCCCCATCACTCAAACGGAATTGGGTGGTACAGGAATATCCACCTGTTGTCCATCGCCTACGCCTTTCGGCCTCGGCTTAGGCCCCGACTAACCCTGAGCGGACGAGCCTTCCTCAGGAAACCTTAGGCATTCGGTGTAGAAGATTCTCACTTCTATTTCGCTACTCATACCGGCATTCTCACTTCTAAGCGCTCCACCAGTCCTCACGGTCTGACTTCCCTGCACTTAGAACGCTCTCCTACCATTGTTCGTAGAACAATCCGTAGCTTCGGTGATACGTTTAGCCCCGGTACATTTTCGGCGCAGCGTCACTCGACCAGTGAGCTATTACGCACTCTTTAAATGATGGCTGCTTCTAAGCCAACATCCTGGTTGTCTAAGCAACGCCACATCCTTTTCCACTTAACGTATACTTGGGGACCTTAGCTGACGGTCTGGGCTGTTTCCCTTTCGACTATGAACCTTATCACCCATAGTCTGACTCCCAAGGTAATATGATTGGCATTCGGAGTTTGACTGAATTCGGTAACCCGGTGAGGGCCCCTAGTCCAATCAGTGCTCTACCTCCAACATACATCCCTTGAGGCTAGCCCTAAAGCTATTTCGGAGAGAACCAGCTATCTCCGTGTTCGATTGGCATTTCACCCCTACCCACACCTCATCCCCGCACTTTTCAACGTACGTGGGTTCGGGCCTCCAGTCAGTGTTACCTGACCTTCACCCTGGACATGGGTAGATCACACGGTTTCGGGTCTACGACCCCCTACTATCTCGCCCTATTCAGACTCGCTTTCGCTGCGGCTCCGTGTCTTCCACTTAACCTTGCAGGAGATCGTAACTCGCCGGTCCATTCTACAAAAGGTACGCCGTCACCCATAAAAGGGCTTCGACTACTTGTAGGCACACGGTTTCAGGTTCTCTTTCACTCCCCTCCCGGGGTGCTTTTCACCTTTCCCTCACGGTACTGGTTCACTATCGGTCACTAGGGAGTATTTAGCCTTGGGAGATGGTCCTCCCGGATTCCGACGGAATTTCACGTGTTCCGCCGTACTCAGGATCCACTCTGGAGGAAACACGCTTTCGACTACAGGGCTGTTACCCGCTGTGGCTGACCTTTCCAGATCGATTCGTCTAACGTATTTCTTGGTAACTCCGTATAGAGTGTCCTACAACCCCAAAAAGCAAGCTTTTTGGTTTGGGCTAATTCCGTTTCGCTCGCCGCTACTCGGGAAATCGCGTTTGCTTTCTCTTCCTCCGGGTAATGAGATGTTTCAGTTCCCCGGGTCTGCCTCCTCTATCCTATGGATTCAGATAGAGGTTCTACTCCATGACGAGTAGAGGGTTTCCCCATTCGGAAATTCTCGGATCAATGCTTACGTACAGCTCCCCGAGACATATCGGTGTTTGTCCCGTCCTTCTTCGGCTCCTAGTGCCAAGGCATCCACCGTGCGCCCTTTTTCACTTAACTATACTCATGCTTCAGATGAAAAAGTCGTTGGTTTTTATTTGATGTCTTGTCATCAGTTTCGTGTTGGCTTCTTTTGGTGCCTTCACGTCCTGATTTCTTCTTATCTAGTTTTCAAGGTACAGCTTCCACACGAGGTGGTAACTTCTGTATTCGTCACAAGACGTGACGGGTTTTGACAGAAGATCCTCTGAGCATCAATCGCTCAAAACTGAACCAAACAACCAAGTACAATCTATGATGATCTACGCTAATAGATCATTTCCTTATATCCTTAGAAAGGAGGTGATCCAGCCGCACCTTCCGATACGGCTACCTTGTTACGACTTCACCCCAATCATTGGCCCCACCTTCGGCGGCTGGCTCCAAAGGTTACCCCACCGACTTCGGGTGTTGCCAACTCTCGTGGTGTGACGGGCGGTGTGTACAAGGCCCGGGAACGTATTCACCGCGGCATGCTGATCCGCGATTACTAGCGATTCCGGCTTCATGTAGGCGAGTTGCAGCCTACAATCCGAACTGAGAATGGTTTTATGGGATTGGCTTCACCTCACGGCTTCGCTGCCCTTTGTACCATCCATTGTAGCACGTGTGTAGCCCAGGTCATAAGGGGCATGATGATTTGACGTCATCCCCACCTTCCTCCGGTTTGTCACCGGCAGTCACCTTAGAGTGCCCAACTGAATGCTGGCAACTAAGATCAAGGGTTGCGCTCGTTGCGGGACTTAACCCAACATCTCACGACACGAGCTGACGACAACCATGCACCACCTGTCATTCGGTCCCCGAAGGGAACTCCCTATCTCTAGGGACATCCGAAGATGTCAAGACCTGGTAAGGTTCTTCGCGTTGCTTCGAATTAAACCACATGCTCCACCGCTTGTGCGGGCCCCCGTCAATTCTTTTGAGTTTCAGCCTTGCGGCCGTACTCCCCAGGCGGAGTGCTTAATGCGTTAACTGCAGCACTAAGGGGCGGAAACCCCCTAACACCTAGCACTCATCGTTTACGGCGTGGACTACCAGGGTATCTAATCCTGTTCGCTCCCCACGCTTTCGCACCTCAGCGTCAGTTACAGACCAGAGAGCCGCCTTCGCCACTGGTGTTCCTCCACATCTCTACGCATTTCACCGCTACACGTGGAATTCCGCTCTCCTCTTCTGTACTCAAGTTCCCCAGTTTCCAATGACCGCTTGCGGTTGAGCCGCAAGATTTCACATCAGACTTAAGAAACCGCCTACGCGCGCTTTACGCCCAATAATTCCGGACAACGCTTGCCCCCTACGTATTACCGCGGCTGCTGGCACGTAGTTAGCCGGGGCTTCCTCGATAGGTACCGTCAAGGTACCGCCCTATTCGAACGGTACTTGTTCTTCCCTAACAACAGAACTTTACGATCCGAAAACCTTCTTCGTTCACGCGGCGTTGCTCCGTCAGACTTTCGTCCATTGCGGAAGATTCCCTACTGCTGCCTCCCGTAGGAGTCTGGGCCGTGTCTCAGTCCCAGTGTGGCCGATCACCCTCTCAGGTCGGCTATGCATCGTTGCCTTGGTGAGCCGTTACCTCACCAACTAGCTAATGCACCGCGGGCCCATCTGTAAGTGGTAGCTTGCGCCACCTTTCCACTTCGGTTCCTATGAACTAAAGTACTATCCGGTATTAGCCCCGGTTTCCCGGAGTTATCCCAGTCTTACAGGCAGGTTGCCCACGTGTTACTCACCCGTCCGCCGCTCGTTCCACTCACGTCCTCCCGAAGGATTCAGTCAGCTTCCCGCGCTCGACTTGCATGTATTAGGCACGCCGCCAGCGTTCGTCCTGAGCCAAGATCAAACTCTCCATAAAATAGATGCACCGAAGTGCTTGTGTTGATCAAGCTCGCTTAAAGCTAGCATGTTCTTACTTTTTGTACTGGTTGTTTTGTTCAGTTTTCAATGATCAATTTCAATATCGCTTTTTTAGGCGACCAAATTATTATATCATCCTACAAAACTAAAGTCAATAGTTTTTTTAAAAAATATTTTAGAGGCTGCCTCTCAAAAGCTGCTTGATTATAGTAACACATAGATAACTTAAAAAGCAATAGTTTTTGCTATCCAATTTTTACCTAAGTTCGATTGAGCTTCATTAAGTATTTTTTAAGATTCACTTACTTCATCATTTTCCCGTAAGAGCATAAATAGAAAAAATGGCTCCATCACCTGAAGTGATATGCTCCCCCTAAAGTAGACACTTAAAAAAGTAAAACTACTTTAGGGGGATTTTTATGCGTTTAAATAGTAAGCATACAGCTGAAGAGTTGGAATGGTATATTCAAATGTATCTGAAAGATGGAATAAGTATTAAAGAATTACGTGAAACATTTGGTTTATTATTAAGTGAATCGGCCTTTCGTCAAAAGGTGCTGAGATACCAAAATCATGGTCTAAAAGGAATTCAAACGACATCAAGAAATAATCATTACAGTGAAGAGTTTAAACAGTCCGTTATTAACGAGTACCTCGTAGAATGTATACCCTTTAAACAATTAGCTCGGAAATATAATATTCCAAATCCTGATACTGTAAGAAGTTGGATCATCAAGTATACTAGAGGGGAAAAGAATAGGAGTTATTCTCCCAAACCCGAGGTGTATACGATGAAGAGTCGAAAAACGACACAAGAAGAGAGAATTGAAATCGTCAAAGATTGTTTAAATACTGGTTTATTGTATAAGGAAACAGCTAAAAAATATCAAGTTTCTTATAATAATGTTTATTCATGGGTTCAAAAGTACAAAGAGCATGGCCCTGACGGGCTGGTAGATGGACGAGGTCGCGGAAAGCCAGACAAGATCCAAACAGATGAAGAAAAGTTACGAACGGAAATTGAGGCATTAAAAGCACGAAATGAGTACCTTGAAACAGAGAATACTGCGTTAAAAAAGTTAGAAGAAGAGGAAAGAGAGTTGATGTTACGCAAACGCGGCATGAGGCCGAATACCAAACCATTAAAAAACTCGAAAAAAAGGGATTCAAAATAACCATACTTTGTGAAGCATTAGGTGTGAGTCGCTCGGGTTATTATAAGTGGTTCCATCGGAAACCAACAAAAACAGAGAAGCGCTTAAGACACTTGAGCGCTTGCATTCAAAAGATATATGACGAACATAAAGGGATTTATGGTTATCGTCGAATCACGATCTATCTCAACCACTTCCTTAACGCTCAAGTGAATCATAAATGTGTGTACCGCTTGATGCGCTTAGTAGGCTTAAAAGCCGTTATCCGTCGGAAACGTTACAACTATAGACCACATAAACCGCAACACGTGGCTGAAAATGTCCTAAATAGAGAATTTCAAGCAGAGTATAACGCGATGGAGGTCTTATTAACAGATGTCACTGAATTTAAGTACGGAGTTCATTCGAAAGCTTATTTAAGTGCCGTCTTAGATTATGGTGAAAATAAAATTGTAGCCTATAAATTATCCCGACATAATAACAATGCCTTAGTACGAGATACGATTACTCAGATTAAAGATACCATTATACCAGCGAAAACATTATTTCATAGTGATCGCGGCTTTCAATATACGTCCCATGGATTTAAACGTTTTGTGGAAGAACACCAGATTACCCAAAGCATGTCGCGTGTTGGTAAATGCATTGATAACGGTCCGATGGAAAACTTTTGGGGGATCATCAAGGAAGAGATGTATCGACTAACCACTCATAACACATTTGAGGAATTAGAAAAAGATATTGAGGCTTATATTGAATTTTATAATACAAAGCGCGTGACGTTGAAGATGGGGTTAAGAATTCCAGCATAAAAAAGCCATGCATGGAAACCATACATGGCACAAAATATTTTGTTTATTTACCTGTCTACTTGACAGGGGGCAGTTCATTTTGCTTAACACTTTATTTAATACTAAGGAAGAATAAAAATGTGGATTGCTGTTAATGAAGCGATACCTGGCACACCCAATAAACCTGCTACAACTGCTGTAAAGATATTAATAGGTATATGAAGACCAAGGGAAGCACCGAATAGATTAAAGAAGAACAAGAACAACACACCGATGGTCACTTTTACGACACCTTGTCCTAAAACGCGCGAAAATTTCAGTGGAATCCCTTTGGTCAACAACAAAACAATTAAAATTAGCAGACCTGCAATAACCCAAATATTCATACAACCTGTCCCCTTTTTGTCCATATGATTATGTTTCTATCTATATGAAACAAAAGCGTAAAATAGAATAGAGAATGTAATTATTTCTCTTCTAGTCTAATCACCTGCAGAAACCTTTCGATATTTAGCTTCTTTAAGCAGATAGAAGTATTTTGCCTTTGCTAACGCCAAATCAAATCTTCCCTGCTCTGTCGGCTCTATACTTCGTTCCATAATACTCTCGAGGTTTTTCCAATCCTTTTTCAATTGATAAATATTGGTTAATAATTGTTGGTTCATCGCTGCTTTTTTTATTTTTTTATGTGCCGCCATCTTCTTCACCTCTATTATACTTCTCGTCTTCCTTCTAGAGCTTTTGATAAGGTTACTTCATCTGCATATTCCAAATCGCCACCCATTGGCAATCCATGAGCAATTCTAGTCGTCTTTATTCCAGAAGGTTTAACAAGTCTGGAGATATACATCGCTGTTGCTTCTCCTTCGATATTTGGGTTTGTAGCCAAGATTAATTCCTCTACCTCTTCGTCCTTCAAACGATTAATTAAAGAAGGAACATTGATATCTTCCGGGCCGATACCATCCATCGGAGAAATTGCACCGTGTAGTACATGGTATTTGCCATTAAATTCACGCATCTTCTCCATCGCAATCACATCCTTTGGATCTTGTACAACACAGATTAAAGACTTATCTCTTGATTCATCTTGACAGATTGCGCAAGGATCTTGGTCCGTTATATGCCCGCAAATACTACAATGTGTTAACTCTCTTTTGGCGTTCGCTAACGCCTTGGCGAAATCTAACACATCATCTTCTTTCATATTTAATACGAAGAAAGCCAGGCGGACGGCCGTCTTTGGACCGATTCCTGGCAATTTTGTAAAACTATCAATTAACTTAGAAATTGGTTCTGGATAATACATGACAGTCCCTCCTAGAACATGCCTCCAGGTAAATTTAATCCTTTTGTAAATTTGCCCATCGTGTCATTCGTTTTGTCATCAACTTCTTTTAGCACTTCATTTGTTGCAGCTAAGATTAAATCTTGAAGCATTTCGATATCCTCCGGATCTACTACCTCTTCTTTTATTTCAATGTCAGTCAGCTCTTTTTTTCCATTTGCCACAACCTTAACCATTCCACCACCAGCTGTTGCTTCAAAGGTCATTTCTTGTAGCTCTTCTTGTGCCTTCATCATATCCTTTTGCATTTTTTGCATTTGTTTCATCATTTTGTTCATGTTTCCTCCACCACGCATGGAAATCCCTCCTAATTATTGTCTATTATCTTTTTCATCACTAACCATCAGCAGAAATGAAGTTACTACTACTAATGGAAGTCTTTCTTATTCACGAATTTCTAACAAATCCTCACCAACTAGCTTCCGTGCCTGTTCGATCATAGGATCTTCCGGTTCTGGTTGACTCTCATCATCATGAGTAGAACCACCTTGATCCTTTTGTTTTCTAACATATTCCTCTCGTAATGTTAGCCAGTTTTCTTCAGGTATTGGTACAAATGTCATATCAGTACCGATTACTTCCGATAGTACTAATTCTATCGTTTGTTTATGCTCTAGCGCAAGTGAACAGTGTATTTCATAACGAAATGCTAAAATAACGGCATTATCAGAAGCTGCGCTTGGCTTACTATTTTGAATGGTAGCATGGGCTGGTGCACTTTTTTGTTTTAGAGAGTCCATAAAGCTTGGCCAGCCAGCCTTTGTTTTCTTTAGCATATCTTTAGACGCTTCAGCTAGGATGTTTCGAATTCGATCATACGGTATACTATATGATTTGCGACCTGCTGGAGCGCTTTTCTTCGTTGGTTGAGTTGTTTCTTGTTGTTGATGTACTTGTTTAGGTAATTCTTTTAATTTATTTTCTAGTTCATTTATTTTCTGTACCAGTTTATCATATTCTAAGGCTTCTTGCTTTCCTTCTTGTACTGGTTGCTCACAAATTTTCAAAATGGATATTTCAATAAATACCTTCGGGCTATTGGTCCACTTGATTTCCTGCTGGCATTGGTTCAATTCTTTAATGGCAAGTTGAATCCAGTCCGCACTGATCTTTTCCGATAAGGCGTTAAATGCTTCATCAACAATTGCACGTTCCAAAACATTTTCCAAGGAAGGAGATGTCTGATATAACAAAAGGTCTCGCAAATAATAAATGAGGTCAAAGACGAATCTACCCGGGTCCTTTCCTTCCTGTATCAGTTGATCTATTTCAAGCAAAGCTTTTTGCACATTCTTTTCATACATTGTCGTAACTATGGAGGTTAGCTTCTGCTGGGAGACAGAGCCTGTAACAGCTAGAACATCCTCCATCACCACTTGACCATCACTATAGGAAATAGCTTGATCTAATAAACTTAGCGCATCTCGCATCCCACCTTCCGCGGAAAGTGCGACAGCTTCTAGAGCCTCTTGCGCTACATCGATCTTTTCCCTTTCCATGATGTCCTGCATCCGTTTAACCATTGCAGACTGAGAGATTCGTTTAAAGTCAAAACGCTGACATCGTGAAATGATGGTTAATGGAATCTTGTGTGGTTCAGTGGTAGCTAGTATGAAAATAACATGCTTCGGTGGCTCTTCTAATGTTTTTAATAATGCATTAAAAGCCCCAATAGATAGCATATGTACTTCATCAATAATATACACTTTATAAGAAACAGCACTCGGGGCATATTTGACCTTATCACGGATATCTCGAATTTGCTCCACACCGTTATTAGATGCTGCATCAATCTCCACAACATCAGCAATAGAGCCATCCTGAATACCTTGACAAGAGGCACATTCGTTACAAGGTTCTAGAGCTGGTCCGTTCTCACAATTCACTGCTTTAGCAAAAATTTTGGCAGCACTTGTTTTACCAGTACCTCGAGGACCAGAAAACAAATATGCATGGGTAAACTTATCCTGCATGATCGCATTTTGCAACGTACGTGTAATATGAACTTGTCCCACTACATCTTCAAAATTCTTTGGGCGCCATACGCGATACAGTGCTTGATATCCCATTATCCATGATCCCCTTCTATGTTTAATAACTCTTTATATTGTAGCAAAAACTGCGGATAAAAACGAGTATGTATGATTAGATAGACTCAAAGTCCTTTTTGCAATGCTGCTCTCCATAAGGTAAATAGAAAGCCTCTTGTCGAGTAAACAAGAGGCTGCATATATACATTCATTAACGCCGTGCACCAAGCTTCGATGGCATTACCCTAAGCGTTACTTAAGTTGATAGCTCGACCCAGGCTTCCCTGCGGCACACAGGAAGGTTCGCTTAATGCTGCTTCCTTCCGGACCTGACATGGTTCACGAGTTCCTGTTGCGCAGGACCCGAGCGTCAGCACTACTCCCTTAAGGCAGACCTTAAAATAATGACACCTCAGCAAGGTATTCAGTCTCGCTATAGCGGATTGCGAGTACAGGGCACCGCTACCTCCCCACCTAGCACGGCAAATTTGCTAATATTTTTAATTGCGCTAGTAAAGCGCATTTATTAGTATAACTTGTTCTATAAAAAAATGCAATGGTTATCCATTGTTAGTATCTTCCTCGCTAGCCAGTTTTGTCTGTTTCTTTTCCTTTTTCTTCTGTCTAAGCTGTTTAAAAAAGGTGGTTAAAAGTTCGCTTGATTCAGCCTCCAGCACACCTGCTGCCACTTCAACTTGATGGTTAAAGCGATCATCCTGCAATAAATTCACTATTGAACCAGCACATCCTGCCTTTGAATCTCTTGCACCATATACTACTCGCGGAATACGAGCTTGCAATATTGCGCCTGCACACATCGGGCAAGGCTCTAATGTCACATATAAGGTGCATTTCTCTAGTCTCCAGCTGCCAACTATCTCATTGGCTTTATCTATTACAAGCATCTCTGCATGGGAGCTTGTGGTTTGTAATTTTTCTCTTAAGTTAAATGCAGCTGCGATTACTTCATCCTCGTATACGAGAACAGCACCAATCGGAACCTCTCCTAGAACCGCTGCCTTTTGAGCCTCCTCTAATGCCCGTTCCATAAAAAATTGATCCTTCATCCAACCCCACACTTTAATAAATGATTACTATTACTATGCAGGAAAATGAGACAAACTGCAAGTATGCATCATTTTTAACAAAAAAGGGTATGTTTGATTATAGAATGCTTAGAGATGAGGTGAATAAATGAAGGATTCAGCTGTATTAATAATCGATTTAATTAATGATTTTCATTTTTCAGAGGGCGACCTCCTTTTAAATGAAACAAAGAGAATCCTGCCTAACATTAAGAGGCTAAAGCAATATGCTAAAAAACATAGCCTTCCTATTATATATGTCAATGACCATTATGATACGTGGGAAACAGATTATAAAAAAATTGCCGATAAATGTAAAAGCGAAACAAACCAGGACATTATTGCAGAGGGGCTCCCATCAAAGGAAGATTATTTCCTAATTAAACCAAAATTATCTGGATTTTTCCGTACCACCTTACCATCCTTACTCGAGCAACTAGGGATTAAACACTTAATCATTGCTGGAATTGCCGGAAATATATGTGTCCTTTTCACCGCAAATGATGCTCATATGCGTGGATACACTTTGCATGTTCCGGAAAACTGCATTGCGTCCAATACACGAATTCATAATGAAGAAGCCATCAGACTTATGGTCAAAGTAATGAAAGCCAAAACAGATCCAATCTAGTGTTCTATTTCTCCTTTCCTATCATATCGTAAAATGAGAAACCATTCGCGAAGAAACAACGATATTTCTTGAAGAGAGGAGAGCTTTCTGTGCAAATATATGTTGTAAAACAGGGTGACACCTTGAATTCCATAGCCAACCAATTTGGTATAACCTATCAATTAATCGCTTCCGCCAATGAGCTAGATCCACAGCAATCACTAGTCGTTGGTCAGGCACTCGTTATTCCGATATTTGGTCGATTTTATACCGTTCAATCTGGTGATAGCCTATATACTATTGGTCAACGATTCGGTATTTCTGCTGCTGAATTGGCTCGGTTAAATCAATTGAATCTATATCAACCTCTTACACCTGGAACTACCATCTATATACCAGAATCCTCAAAAACAGAAATTGAAGTAAATGCATATATCGAACCAACTGGCGAAACCGTTTCGGAAACACTAGAAGCAGCAGCAAGAAAGCATAGTCGAAATTTAACCTATCTCGCGCCATTTTCTTACCGTGTGACACGAGAGGGAAATCTCATCCCACCACCATTAAACCAGTTTGCTGCTATTGCTAATGAGAACCAAGCTTTACTCATGCTTGCCATCACAAATTTAGAAGAGGGAGCCTTTAGTGCAGAGCTTGGGAGAATTATTGTGACAGATCAACAGGTACAAAATCAATTGCTCGATCAAATTATTCAAACAGCACAACAGGTAGGGTATGGAGATATTCATTTTGATTTTGAATTTTTACCACCAGAAAATCGTGAGGATTACAATAACTTCTTAAGAAAGGCTACGGAGCGATTACATGCTGAAGGTTTACTTGTTTCCACAGCACTTGCGCCAAAAACAAGCGCAACGCAAGAAGGAGCCTGGTATGAGGCTCATGACTATAGGGCACACGGCGAAATTGTCGATTTTGTTGTTCTAATGACCTATGAATGGGGTTACAGTGGTGGACCTCCGATGGCAGTATCACCGATCGGACCCGTTACAGATGTAGTAAACTATGCCCTCACCGAAATGCCAGCATCCAAAATTTTATTAGGACAAAATTTATATGGTTATGATTGGACATTGCCATTCGAGCCTGGGGGAGAATTAGCCAAGGCAGTTAGTCCTCAAGAAGCCATTGCATTAGCCCGAGATAATAATCAAGCCATTTTATACGATCAAGAAGCACAGGCACCTTATTTTTTCTATCAGGATCCACAAGGGAATCGCCATGAGGTATGGTTTGAGGATGCTAGATCGATACAAGCAAAATTCGACTTAATAAAAGAAAAGAATCTGAGAGGAATCAGCTATTGGAAGCTAGGCTTAGCTTTCCCACAAAATTGGTTATTACTAGAAGATCAATTTCAAATAAAAAAGAATATGTGATATCCATCCGTGGGGAGTTTTTAATTCTCCACGGATATTTTTTTTAAAAGAACAGCCCAAAAACAACTAATCCATATCCATTAACAAACGTAATTCATCGCTATTCTCCACTAAATCCTCTAGAGTATATTTATCTAACACAAGGAAAAATGCCGCCATTGCTTCTGATACGACATGTCGGAGCTGACATACTGGTGTGATGACACAATGATCCGTACCACTATCAAAGCAATCTAATAAATAAAAATCATTCTCCATCAAGCGAATGACCGCTCCAATATTAATCTCTTTTGGGTCCATTGCTAGCATAATTCCTCCATTACGTCCTCTAGTTGTTTCAATATACCCATTCACACTTAATTGATGGACGACCTTGCGAATATGCTCGGTAGAGATGAAGAAAGTATCGGCTATCTCATTGATACTCGCCTTTTCTCCTCTTTTAGAAGCTGTATATATGAGCACACGTAGTGCATAATCGGTATATTTTTTAAGCCGCATAATAAGCCCTCTTTTTCATTTTAATTACCATTAAGTCTACACACAATCTGCTAGCAATGACAAGAAATTGCTACAATGCTGTAACAGAATTGTCATACTTCGGGCCTAATAGTGGTTGGAATACCTCTTAAAACATTATACAATTAAACATGTATAGAAAATACATGTTTTAAGAGGAGTGTTTCGATGGGCACGTCAGTGAGTGAAAAATTAGACCAAAAAACAATCGAAATCGTAAAATCTACGGTTCCTGTATTAGAGGAGCATGGGCAAGCGATTACTTCAGAGTTTTACAAATTATTATTTACTAATCATCCGGAATTAAAAAACATATTTAACCAAACCAATCAAAAAAGAGGAAGACAACCACAAGCTCTAGCCAATGCTGTCTATGCTGCTGCAGCAAATATTGATCAACTAGAAAATATACTACCAGTAGTTATTCAAGTCGGTCACAAACATCGAAGCCTAAATATTCAACCAGAGCATTATCCGATTGTTGGGGAAAATTTATTAAAAGCGATGAAGGCTATTTTAGGAGATGCTGCTACAGATGAAATTCTAGAAGCTTGGGCAAAAGCTTATCAAGTAATCGCTGATGTCTTTATTGATGTGGAAAAAGGGATGTATCAAGAAACAGCAGAGCAAAAAGGTGGCTGGACTGGTTATCGCGATTTCACTGTCTATAAAAAAGAAAAAGAAAGTGATGTTATTACTTCTTTTTACTTAAAACCAATGGATGGTGGGGCATTGCCAAGCTTTGAAGCTGGTCAATATTTAACCGTAAAAGTAAAGGTGCCTGGTATTCCTTATACTTGCCAACGCCAATATAGCCTTTCTTGTAAACCAAATGAAGAATATTTTCGAATTAGTGTGAAAAAGGAACCTGCTATTTCGGAAAATCCAGCTGGTGTAGTATCCAACTTTCTACATGATCATATAGAGGAAGGCCATACAATAGCAGTTAGTGCACCAGCAGGCGATTTTGTTTTAGATAATGAAAGGAAGCCACTTGTCCTCATTAGTGGTGGTGTAGGATTGACTCCATTAACTAGTATGCTAGAGACCGTTGTGGAAACACAGCCAGAAAGAGAGGTTTACTTTATCCATGCTGCGCAAAATGAAAAAGTACATGGCCTAAAATCAGCAGTTCAAAGTATTGCAGATCAACACGATAATGTGAATACTTTCACAGTTTATGAGAATCCATTTGATCCTGCATTATGTGATAAAACTGGGTATATTGATCTCGATTGGCTTCGATCTATTATCCCGACTAAAGATGCTTCCTTCTATTTCTGTGGACCTGAGCCTTTTATGAAAGCAATTTATCAGGCATTACAAAAATGGGGCGTAAACGAGGGTCATCTTAACTTTGAATTCTTTGGACCAAAAGGGGACTTAGCAAGCTAAGGATGACAAAATCCGGAGCTTATCTTCATTTAGATAAGCTCCGGATATTTTTTATTCTTCTAATGTAGACGTATCTCCTGTCGGAAGTCCAAGCTCCCATGACTTAAGAAGTCGGCGCATAATCTTTCCACTTCTTGTTTTCGGTATACTATCTTTTATTTCAATTTCACGAGGAGCAGCATGTGCACTTAACCCTGTTTTGACAAATAGACGAATATCCTCTAACAATTCATCACTTGCTTCATAGCCAGGATTTAGTGTAATAAAAGCTTTTATGATTTCTCCACGCTCAGGGTCTGGCTTTCCAATAACCCCTGCTTCTGAAACCGCTTGGTGCTCAATTAATTTACTCTCCACCTCAAATGGTCCTACACGTTCTCCAGATGTATTAATCACATCATCTAAACGACCCTGGAACCAGAAATAACCATCCTCATCCATATACGCACTATCTCCCGATACATACCAGTCATTAATAAAATAGCTTTCATATTTCCCAGGATTGTTCCAAATAGCACGCATCATAGATGGCCAGCCTTTTTTAATTGCAAGGTTCCCCATTTGATTTGGAGGTAGCTCATTTCCCTCATTATCAACAATTGCTGCATCTACACCTGGAATTGGTTTCCCCATAGAGCCTGGGCGAATTTCCATACAAGGTAAATTAACGATTAACATAGCACCTGTCTCTGT
Organism: Gracilibacillus sp. JCM 18860; assembly: GCF_055395245.1. Taxonomy (NCBI): domain Bacteria; kingdom Bacillati; phylum Bacillota; class Bacilli; order Caryophanales; family Bacillaceae; genus Gracilibacillus; species Gracilibacillus sp. JCM 18860. The sequence continues at coordinate 2,674,350 of NZ_AP043868.1, read as the reverse complement.
CATCCACCAAGTGTCATGAATTCGTAAACCAAGTACGCGCTCACCCCATGTTATGACCTCTGGATTAAGCGGCTCCCCTACACTCATAATATGGCGTAAATGAGAGAAATCATATTGCTTCACCAACTCATCACCAGCACTGACAAATTTTCGTAAGGCAGTTGGAGCGGTATACCATATCGTAACCTTGTATTTTTCTAGCGTCTCATACCACGATTCTGGTGTGAAGCGGCCACCACGAATAACATTAGTAACCCCATTTAACCATGGAGCAAAAATTCCGTAGCTTGTTCCCGTTACCCAGCCTGGGTCAGCAGTACACCAATATATATCATCCTCTTTTAGATCAATAACCCATTTACCTGTTGCATAGTGTTGAATCATCGCATGGTGAACATGGTAAACGCCTTTCGGCTTTCCTGTCGAGCCTGATGTATAATGAATCAGCATCCCATCTTCTAAATCAACCCATTCAATATCGAAGGAATCAGAGGCATTATCGATCTCTTTTTCAAAATCAATGAATTTATCCCCATCGACATCTTGATCTGCATGGAACAATAGAACCTTTTCCAACTGCGGCAGCTCCTCTACAGGAACACGATCTAATAGCTCAGGAGTTGTTATGAGCATTCTCGCTTCACTATCCTCTAAACGATCTCGAACCGCTTGCTCCATAAATGCCTCAAACAATGGCCCTGCAATCGCTGCGACCTTAAGAATACCGAAAAAGCTTGCATAAAATTCAGGGCTTCTCGGCATAAAGAGAAATACACGATCGCCTTTTTCTATTTGATGTTTCTTTAAAACATTTGCTACTTGATTACTTTTTTTGCTTAGTTGTTCAAAGGTGATAGATTCTTCTCGACCCGGAGCAGAATATTGTAAGGCAATTTTATCTTTTTTCGTTGGATCTTCCGCATGCTTATCAATAGCTTCATAAGCTGCATTGACTTTCCCTGTTTTATACCAGCTGAATTCTTTCTTGATTTCCTCCCAATCGAAATCTTTTCTACTTGTTTCATAATTCTTCAAATTGTAGTTTCCTTGTCTTGCTGGAATCTTCGTCATATCCATCCCTATCACTCCTTAACAGTGTAAACGTTTGCAAAAATATTTCAAGTAAAGAACCTATAATCTATTGTATCGAAATCTTCTCAGAAAGCAAGGGGGGTAAATCCCATTTATTTCAATTTAATAGGATCCCCCCATGAAGCAAAACGTTATATAAGTGATGTTAGAAAAACTTGACTTATCTCGAAGTAGTAGCGAAAGCCTTAGTTTTACTTATACTTTGCACATTTCAAAATTTTCACTACGTCGAGTTTCTTCATGCAAAAATCTTATAATCTCTTAATGTGTAAAAAAACTGTTAATTTTTAATATTGATAAAGCATTGCCACGATTTGAAATCCAGATCCGATCGTCCAGAATAGTACATTGTCTCCTCTTTTGATTCGGCCAGACTTTATTCCTTCATATAAAGCAATAAAAGGACTACTCGTTCCTGTATAGGCATAAGTATCGCCTACATAGATTATTTTTTCTTGATCGATTTGATAATGATCTTGAATTTTAAGAATATTAGATAAGGCAAATTGTGAAAAACAGCATGCATCAATATCCTTTATCGATAAACCATTTCTCGCTAATAATTGATCAATCATTTTATAGGTCGGTGGTAAAGCAACATTTCCATCAAAAGGAAGCCAATTAATTGCTTGTACATCACTCTTACCTTTAACGGCTTTGGTTAATCCATGTGCTGGGTAATTAATCTTGTCCTTAAAGACAGAGTCTGTATGATAGCTAGCATCAATAAATCCTGTATTCTCATCGGTCTTCTCCAAAATGACGGCACAAGCTGCATCACCGTAATTAGCATAAGTAATTTCTTGTTCGGGATTAGCAATTAAAGAATTATAATCAGAGCCTACGATGAGTGCTGTATGTATATGTGGATTTGCGAGCATATATCTTGAAGCCTGCTCCACAGCCACTGTCATCCCTGCACAGTTTGCATTAGAATCCTTTATGATGGTATCATGATCTGCTTGAATCTCTGCATGGACATACATTGCATTTATCGGAAAGGTCGTTTCAGGAACCTGTGTAGAGAATTCAATATAATCTAGATCCTTCCCTGTCATTCCTGCTCTTTCTAAGACACGCTTTGTTGCTTCTAGAGCCATCGTAAGACCATTTTCCTCCACCTTGTCGATAACATATCTTTTCTCTCTTCCCATAACTTCAAGAAAATGCTGTATATCTCTACCCTTTTTCTGGAAATGATTTATATAAAAGTCATTTTCAATGACATGATTCGGATGATAAATATCAATTGCCTTGATTTTAATGTTTGGCACCATTAACTCCCCCCTTCTGATATAAGAAAAGTGCATACTACAAATACAGGGACCTTAACGATCCCTGTTTTTAAGCCTCTTCTATCTCAGCATTTCTTAGTCCAGCACTTTTAGCAACTCGAAGAAGTTGTAATTTTAAAGTTGGTTTTTTTTCTGTCACAAACACTACTTTGTGGAACCCTGAATTTTTATAAAGCTGAAAAGAGTGTTCGAGTAATGGCACCATTTCCTGTGTAATAACATTCATGTTCGTACAATCTACCTTCAGTGTGTAATCACTCGCTTCTACAGAACCTACTTTTGATTCATAATCTCTATGGAAATTTTTCGTTTGTTCTTCCGTAAACGTTCCTTCCACTTTCATGTTGATTGTTTTTGATTCCTTTTTTACCTCAATGATGTAGCTTCCTGTCAATGTTGACAATTCATCCTCTTCCTTTCTATGATAATAGACTTATAAAAATGTCCATTTTTTATATTAATAGGATAATAATCCTATAACATTTTAAATGATAAGGAAGAGAAGTAGGACTGTCAACTTATTCGCGACAAAGTTAACAAAAATTTAAAGATTATAACTTTAGCTTCATGCCTTCGTGTGTTGCGGAGAAACCTAGTCTTTGATAGAATTGTAGCGCTTCTGGCCGTTGTTTATCTGTTGTCAATTGTACTAAATGACACCCCCGTACTTTTGCCCTATCTATAGCATATTGAATTAACTTTGTGCCTATCCCTAACCCACGCACAGATGCTGATACTCTTACACCTTCAATCGTTGCTCGCCATCCTCCTTGATGCGTCAAATATGGAGTAAAGGTGATTTGTTCGACCCCTATCACCTCATTGTCTCTGCAAGCTACAATTAGCTCATTATTCTGATCGGCAGAAATAGCCATAAAAGCATGCAGATAACACTCGGGTAATGGTAGTTCATAACGTTCTCTTTTGGAGCCTAATCGATCATCTGCCAGCATTGCAACAATTTTATCGAGATCCTGTTTTGTTGCCTCTCTTAACCTTACTTCCGCCATTAAAAGCACCTCCTCCTTTTATAATAATGGAAAACACAAAAAGCTTTTACTATATTGCTTTTCTATTCCAAAATACATTCATTTTGACGATTACCATTTATAATAGATGGTAAGAGGTGATATCAAAATGAGTAGAAATATTACGGATGAACAATGGAAGGCAATTATTGAGAATAATAAAGAATATGATGATCAATTCTTTTATGCTGTCAAAACAACGAAAGTATTTTGCAGACCTTCCTGCAAATCTCGTGTTCCGAACTACAATAATGTCACGATTTTTGATCGAGCGGAAGATGCATTACAAGCTGGCTACAGACCTTGCAAACGATGTAAACCAGGTGGATATCACCTACCTGATGAAGAATGGGTATGGCAGATAGAGACTTTTATAAAAGAAAATTATACTACTCATTTAACTTTAAGGGTAATTGCAGAAGGTTGCCACGGAAGCCCGTTTCACCTACATCGAGTTTTTAAAAATAGAAAAGGGATGACTCCAATCGAATATTTACAACGAAAGAGAATCGAGAAAGCGATGAAATATTTGTTAGAAACAAACTGGTCTATTCGTAGAATTGGGGAATTAATCGGACTTCCTAATCCTTCTCATTTCGCAACATTATTTAAAAAATATACGAAGCAAACACCAAGAGAATTTCGAAAAAGAAAGAGGAGCGAGGTGTTGATCGATGAACATTTATTATGGAATGATAAGGCATGAAGGTTGGTATTTTTATATTGGTGCAACGAACAAGGGGTTATGTTTTGTTGGTTCACAGGATAAAGGATTCACTGAGCTAGAAAATTGGTATAAGAAAAATAGACCGAATACAAAACTTATCAAAAACGAGCCCTTCGTTCAATCCTATGGTCGTCAATTAGTAGAATATTTAAATGGAAGTCGCCAAAAATTTGATTTTCCATTAGACTTAAAAGGGACGGATTTTCAAACTACTGTCTGGACGGAGCTTGGGACCATCCCGTTTGGAGAAACCAAATCCTATACAGATATTGCAATTCGTATTGGAAAACCGAAGTCTGTTCGTGCTGTAGGTAGAGCGGTTGGATTAAACCCCCTTCTAATCGTCATTCCTTGTCACCGTGTCCTTGCAAAAAATGGACAACTTACTGGGTACCGTGGTGGTCTAATGATGAAAAAAAGATTGCTCGAATTGGAAAAATGAAAAAAGTTTACGCTAGGGGAGAATCTATATGGAACAAGACTATCTACTACTTTATAAAACATTATTTGATCATTATGGTCCACAAAACTGGTGGCCAGCAGACACCCCTCTTGAAATGATGATTGGTGCGATACTTGTTCAAAATACAAACTGGCGAAATGTCGAAAAAGCACTCATAAAGTTAAGGCCATATTTGGGTGCTGAAGCTCTCGATCGATTACAAGAGGAAGAGCTTGCACAGCTGATAAAACCAAGCGGATTTTTCAATATAAAGGCGAAACGAATAAAGTCATTCATTCAATGGTGGAAGCAATACAATTTTTCCTTAAATAGAGTTAAAAAGCTGGAAAAGGAAACCTTAAGAAAAGAACTACTAAATGTTCACGGTATAGGTAGGGAAACTGCGGATGTGATGCTACTTTATGCCCTAGATAAGGCTGTATTTGTTGTGGATGCATATGCTAGAAGGATCTTTTACCGAATCGGATACGATATGCCTAACTCCTATGACCAATTTAGGCTGGAGGTAGAACAGACTTTTCCTGAGAAACTAGATGTCTTTAATGAATTTCACGCACTACTAGTCGAGCATGCTAAGCAATACTGTCGAACAAGACCACTATGTGATAAATGTCCTTTATCTTCTATTTGTAAGAAACGAGTGGAGGGAGATTAAACGACTAGTACGAAGAAGTCCGCAATTAGGAAGAAATCTATCAATCATAACTATAGTAGAATGAAGGCAAATACGTTGAAGGGAGAATTTGCATGAATTCAAATAAAGTAATAATAGCTGGGTGGTATACAGTAGAAGCAAAGAAGCGAGATGAAGTGGTGGAATCTTTTGAAGATTTAATAAAAAGAGCTCGACAAGCTCCAGGCTGTCTCGACTTGGCGATTACTGCTGATCCAATTGATCCTACACGGATCAACAACTTTGAATTTTGGGAATCTGAGGGAGACTTAGAAGCATGGCGATCTGTTGCAAATCCACCAAAAAAGATATCGCCTATTATTGAAATAGAAATGCAAAAGCATGAAATTAAACAATCCGGACCACCGTTTAATTAATAAACAAATGACGGCCCTAGCAGGATTCGAACCTGCGACGCATCGTTTAGGAAACGAACGCTCTATCCCCTGAGCTATAGGGCCATTATCTATCATTCAAAAAAACTAACATTGTTATTATATCTAGAAATAGAAGGAGAAAGCAAGGCATAAACAAGCCTTGCTTTCTCCTTTATTTCTCAAATAAGCTACGCAATTCCTTTGATTTATCTGTAGCTTGTTCAAGGCAATTCATTACTGCTTTTTGGAAGTCATGGGAGGCTAATGCCTTGAGACCAGCTTCTGTTGTTCCACCTGGACTCGTTATTTTTTCACGAAGAGTCTTCGGTGAGTCACTTGAGGTAGCTAGCATCTGTGCAACACCCTTTAACGTTTGTGTCATAAGCTGTTTGGCCACCTCTTTATCAAGCCCTTTTTCTATAACAAATTGCTCCATTGCTTCTACCATATAATAATAGAAGGCTGGTCCACTTCCTGCAAGGGCAGTAAAGGCATCCATCTCTTCTTCGTTTATTACAGTAGTTGTTCCAATCGCATGAATCAAGGTTCTAACAAGCTCTATTTGTTCCTCGTTCACATTGTTACCACTCGCTATAGTCGTAGCAGATTGCCCGATCATAGCAGAAGTATTTGGCATTACACGAATCACAGGATTATTGGTCCCGATCTGCTTTTCCATATAGCCCGTAGAAATACCAGCTAATAAGGAGACAATTATCTTATCTTCTGTTAAAAATTCACGTATTTCTGCAGTGGCTACTTTCACATCCTTTGGCTTCATTGCAAGGACAATAATCGTCCCTTGCTCTATCGCTGCTTGTTTATTTTGGGTTGTCTGAATCTTATATTTGTGCTCTAGTTCTTGTAATCGGTCCTTATTAGAATGATTAGTTGCGATTATTTGCCTAGAAGGGACAATTTCTTTGGCAGTCATTCCTGCAATTATCGCTTCTGCCATTGATCCCGCTCCTAGAAAGGTAATGGTTTCCTTCATCATGGTTCACCCTTTTTCCTATGTATATGACACTCATTATAAGCGAAAATAGTGATCGACAACAATCATTTAACTTAGAGAAAATCTCTATAAACGTATAAAAGAATCGTTACAATAACGATTCTTTTACTATATAATCTCCAATTTTGTGTTCAATTAATGGCGGAGGAGGAGGGATTCGAACCCCCGCGGGCCGTGAAGCCCCTGTCGGTTTTCAAGACCGATCCCTTCAGCCAGACTTGGGTACTCCTCCATATTTTGCTGACGACAAGTTATAATATAACATAATCAAAATAATGAGTCAATAGTGAAATTCGTCTACCTCCCATTTTTGATGGAGGTAGACAAACATGCTTACTTGATTACTGTTTTCCCACCCATATATGAAACTAAAACCTCTGGAATAAGAACACTGCCGTCCTCTTGCTGATAATTCTCTATGATCGCAGCAACTGTACGTCCAAGTGCTAATCCTGAGCCATTTAATGTATGGACAAATTCTGGCTTGCTTTTTTCATCACGACGGAAGCGAATACCAGCACGTCGAGCTTGAAATGCCTCAAAATTAGAACAAGAAGAGATCTCGCGATAGGTATCATTACTAGGCATCCAAACCTCGATGTCATACTTTTTCGCTGCTGTAAAGCCTAAATCAGCGGTACACATGCTCATTACTCGATATGGGAGCTTGAGCAATTGTAATACCTTCTCCGCATGGCCAGTTAGCTCCTCTAACACCTGATAAGAATCTTCTGGCTTGACGAATTGTACAAGCTCTACCTTGTTAAATTGATGCTGACGAATAAGTCCTCTTGTATCTCTCCCAGCAGATCCAGCCTCAGAACGGAAGCTTCCACTGAAGGCTGTAAATTTTTGTGGTAAATCCTCTTCACTCAAAATATCATCACGGTAATAGTTCGTTACAGGCACCTCGGCAGTTGGAACGAGAAAATAGTCCCAGCCCTCAATTTTAAAGGCATCCTCTTCAAACTTAGGTAGCTGACCTGTACCTGTCATACTTGTACGATTCACCATGTATGGTGGGAGCATTTCTTGATAGCCATGCTCATCTGCATGTAGATCCATCATAAAGTTCATTAAGGCCCTTTCGAGTCTTGCGCCTAAGCCTTTATAAAAAACAAATCTACTTCCAGTTACCTTGGCTGCTTTTTCAAAATCTAAAATGCCTAAATCAGTCGCAATGTCCCAATGGGCTTTTTCATCAAATTCGAAGCTTGGAGCCTCTCCCCATGTGCGAACCTCCACATTATCATCTTCTGTTTCACCGATTGGCGTAGATTCATGTGGAATATTCGGAATGGATAGCATTATTCCCTCGAGCTCTTCCTCCACTTGCTTTAATTCTTGATCAATGGATTTAATTCTATCGCCAACCTCACGCATTTCTACAATTTTATCATCTGCATCCTTTTTTTCTTTTTTCAATAAAGAAATCTGTTTAGATACTTCATTTCGCTTTGCCTTCAGCTGTTCCGTTTCGGCAATTAGATCTCTTCTTTTTTGGTCCAAATCACCAAAGCGGTCAAGATCAGTTAAATCTTCACCACGATGGGCTAGCTTTTGTTTTACTTCCTCATAATGATTACGTAACATTTTTCTATCTAACATAGTTATTACCTCCTAAAATTAGTGTAGAGTCTCTTAACAGTAAGGAAAAAAAACCTACTGAAAACCACTCTTTATCTATACAAAAAACTCCCATCCCTATAGTAAAAAAATAGGGACGAGAGTTTACCCGCGATACCACCCTGATTGGAGAAAAATAGCTTCTCCCAGCTTGATTAAGAAAATAACGGCTTCCTAACCGGATATATCTACTATAGCTTCAATATATCGCTCCAGGATGGATTCTCCCTTTTCTATTACTAGTTCACACCAGCCACTAGCTCTCTTTTAAATAGAAATAAGGATACTATTTCCTATCAACACTTTTTATTAATTGGCAATAGCTGTTTTTGCCTCTTTTACCATCTCGATAAAATAGCCTGTAAGACGATGATCATCCGTCAATTCTGGATGAAAAGCACTACATAGTAGATGACCTTGCTGTGCTGCTACCACCTTACCATCATAGGTTGCTAAGACGTTCACATTTGGTCCAACCTCTACAACATAAGGTGCTCGAATAAATACTGCTTCAAAGTCTTCAGCTACACCTTTGATTTCTAATTCTGCTTCAAACGATTCCTTTTGTCGACCAAAGGCATTTCTTTCTACCTTCATATCCATTAAGCATAGATGGGCATTTTCCTGGCCTACGATTTCCTTCGACAATAGAATTAACCCTGCACATGTTCCAAAAATTGGCTTACCTTGTTGTGCAAAATTCATTAATGGTTCAAGGAAATCATATTTATCGATTAAACGTCTCATCGTCGTACTTTCTCCACCAGGTAAAATTAAGCCATCTATCTCAGCTAATTGTTCCTTTTGTTTAATGACCATACCTTCAGCACCAGATGCTTCAATCGAACGAATATGCTCTCTAATCGCCCCTTGTAGGCCTAAAACACCTATTTTAAGCATTTTTCTATCTCCTCACTTATTACCAACCACGATCTTGCATACGTTGTTCAGGAGCAATTGTACTAATTTCCAAACCTTTCATTGCTGTACCAATACCTTTGGATACTTTTGCAATTAATTCATAATCTTCATAATGAGTGGTTGCTTCCACAATTGCTCTAGCAAAGTTAGCAGGATTGTCTGATTTAAAAATACCTGAACCAACGAAGACACCATCTGCGCCTAATTGCATCATTAATGCAGCATCAGCCGGTGTTGCAATGCCACCTGCTGCAAAGTTTACAACAGGAAGACGACCATTTTCTTTAATATCTAATAGTACTTCATATGGTGCACCTAGTTCCTTCGCATATGTCATGACTTCGTCATTGGACATATGCACTAATTGACGAACCTGTGCATTTACTTCACGCATATGACGTACAGCTTCAACGATATTACCAGTTCCTGGCTCACCCTTTGTACGAAGCATGGCAGTACCTTCTCCAATACGACGAGCAGCCTCGCCTAAATTACGACAACCACATACAAATGGAACGGTATATTCCTTTTTATTTAAGTGGAAAACTTCGTCAGCCGGTGTTAATACTTCACTTTCATCAATATAGTCAACACCCATCGATTCTAACACACGAGCCTCTACGATATGGCCAATACGCGCCTTTGCCATAACAGGTATAGTAACAGCATTCATTACCTCTTCTACAATTGTTGGGTCTGCCATACGTGCTACTCCGCCAGCAGCTCGAATATCAGACGGTACTCGCTCTAATGCCATTACCGCAACAGCACCAGCTTCTTCTGCGATCTTCGCTTGCTCTGCATTGACAACGTCCATAATAACGCCGCCTTTTTGCATTTCTGCCATACCTCTTTTTACTCTATCTGTTCCTACTTTAGACATGATTGTTTCCCCCTAATAAGATTTGCCTATCCTTAAATTTCATCCATACGAATCAGTTTATACTTCTTTTATTATATAACAAAAATTTAACAAATGCCAAGTGCTTAAGTTGGGATACTTTAACTAAAGAGACCTTTTACAAAATCGACAATAGTTGAAAAGATATTTCCAAAGAAGTCACCGATCGCCTCTAATGTGAGCATGAACCAATTAGACTTCTCTACTGCTTTTGAAGCGACCAAATCTACTGTTTGTTCATTATCTCCTTGTAGATAAGCATTTTCCCCTTCTCCCTTATATTGGAGAACTACTTCACCAAGCTTTTCTCCTTTCTTGATAGGGGCAGTCAACGAACCATCTTTATTTAATTTCTTTTCATCTAATTGATAAGTAACCTCATATAGGTCTTCTTCGCCTTTTTTAATCATAGAGGTAATACTATCTTTTGCCTCTACCTCTACTTGATCTTTCTTCCCTTTTTCAACAGGAATAACCGATTCTCCTTCGATTTGATAGCCTTTAGGGAATAGCTCTACTTGATCGAATTGAGAGAAACCATATTCCATTAATTTTTTCGTTTCAGCGAATCGTTCCCCTTCACTGCTTGTCTTCATCACTACCGTAATGACGCGACGGTCACCTTGCTGAGCTGTTCCTGTAAAGCAGTATCCTGCCTCTGTGGTATACCCCGTTTTAAGACCGTCTACTCCTTCATAACCATATTGCGTAAAGTTATTATCCTCCCATGGTAACATCCAATTGAGGTTTTGCAATGGTCTTCCATCTAATTCAGAGCGCATTTTACTAGAGAATTCCAATGCTTCTGGATAGTCATTGATGAGATGATAAGCTAGCTTTGCTGCCGAACGAGCTGACATTAAATTATCGGCATCAGGCTTTGTTCCTTCTGGATAATTTTCTCCTAAGTCGGCATTGGATAGTCCAGTGGAATTAACAAATTGATATTCCGGAAGCCCCAATTCCTCCGCTTTTGCGTTCATCATTTTTACAAATTCTGATTCTGACCCTGCAATTAATTCTGCTAGGGCGATCGTTGTAGCATTATCGGATATAATCGACATTCCTTCATACAGTTGGCGAACGGTATATTGCTTATCTTGAATGAGTCCGATTCCAGAAAAAGTTGGGTTTGCTGATATACTATATGGATAATCACTAATCTGTGTAGTTGTCTCCCAAGTAATCTCTCCATTATTAATCGCTTCTAATACTAAGTATTCTGTCATCATTTTCGTCATACTTGCAGGAGGTAACATTTGATCTGCATTTTTTTCATACAGTATTTTTCCTGTATTGGCATCAACGACGATGGCAGACTCTGCATTTACTTCCACGGTTCCAGCTGCTTGCGTTTCAAAAGGTTTTATAGCAAATGTAGCCATTGCTATGGTTACAATCATTAATAGTATACTAATTTTTTTTGACAAATTTCTCACTATTTCTACCTCCAACAATTTTTTGCACGAAAACATTTTACCACAACTCGTACAAATAGAAAATAACGCTATATAATCATTCTTGAAATAGACACAATCAAAAACAAAAAAAACCTGTTTCCTTAGCAATATGAAACAGGTGTTAATCGTCGGTAAGCCCCCTCTAATGGAAGTCTCACTTAAGATTAGTTTTTTTATAGCAATGAGGAACTAGGATATGGAATAATTTGGTGATTCCTTTGTTATTTGTACATCATGTGGATGACTTTCACGAAGTCCTGCACCTGTCATACGAATAAACCTTGCATCTTTCCGCAATGCTTCTAAATTCTCCGCACCACAATATCCCATTCCAGAGCGTAAACCACCTAATAATTGATGCACTGTATCCGCTAAAGGACCTTTATAAGCTACCCGTCCCTCAATTCCTTCAGGCACTAGTTTTTTAGTATCATCAGATTCTTGGAAATAGCGATCTTTCGAGCCTGATTTCATGGAGGTAATAGAACCCATTCCACGGTATACTTTGTACCTACGTCCTTGATAAATTTCCGTTTCTCCAGGACTTTCAGATACACCAGCAAATAGACTACCTAGCATAACGGCATGTGCACCTGCGGCAATAGCCTTTGCTATATCTCCAGAATACTTAATTCCACCGTCTGCAATGACTGGGACATTATATTTAGCCGCTTCTGTTGCACAATCATTAACAGCTGTAATTTGAGGTACTCCTACACCTGCCACTACGCGAGTCGTACAAATAGAACCAGGACCAATTCCAACTTTAATAATGTTCGCACCTGCTTCGATTAATGCTCTTGTTGCTTCAGCTGTAGCAACATTACCTGCAATGATATCTAACTCTGGATATTTCTCACGAATCACCTTTACCTGATCAATAACCCCTTTGGAATGCCCGTGCGCTGTATCTACGACGATCACATCCACACCAGCTTCCACAAGCTTTTCGATTCGTAACATGGAGTCACCCGTTACCCCAACAGCTGCACCAGCCAATAATCTACCTTGCTTATCCTTTGCAGAGTGTGGGAATTCAATCACTTTCTCAATATCTTTAATCGTAATAAGCCCTTTTAAGACTTTATTTTCGTCTACTAATGGTAATTTTTCGATTTTATGCTTTTGTAGAATTTTACTTGCTTCCTCTAAGGTTGTCCCAACTGGAGCTGTCACTAAGTTCTGACTTGTCATTACATCTGCAATTTTAATTGAATAGTCCTCTATAAATCGGAGATCACGATTCGTTAAAATACCAACCAATACTTGATCTTTTTCATTATTTACAATAGGCACACCAGAAATCCGGAATTTAGCCATTAAATGCTCTGCATCAAATACTTGATGCTCTGGTAGTAAGAAAAATGGATTGGTAATCACACCACTTTCAGAGCGCTTAACTCGATCTACCTTTTCGGCTTGCTCCTCAATCGACATGTTTTTATGAATAATACCTATTCCGCCTTGTCTTGCCATCGAAATTGCCATTTTTGCTTCTGTTACAGTATCCATCCCTGCACTGATAAATGGAATATTCAATGTAATGTTATCCGATAGCTTTGTTTGAACAGATACCTCTCTTGGTAGAACATTAGACTCTGCTGGCATTAGCAATACGTCATCAAACGTTAGACCTTCTTTAACAAATTTGTCTTCTCTCACAGATAGACCTCCTTCTTTTAATTGGGAATTCTATTAGAAAAACTCGCATTCGCTCGTCTTTTAGCGAATGCCTAGTTTTTCTTATACTTAGTACCTTAAAATCTCTGCTACATCGAATTTCTACTGCGTAGAGATTTTTATACTTTCTTAACATATAAAACGAGGAAAAATCAGTTTTCCCTTTGATGGAAACTAGTGAAAACTAACGGTAATTGAGGGTTTTCTTCCTAAACTATTGTTATTTACAATACGACATGTTCATACGTTTTTCAAGCCTTTTTTCGGGTGAATAATCACCATAAAATTTAAAACACAACAAAATCAATGATGTAAGAGTTTACATGTTTGAATAAAAAAATAGAGCTGATCATAAAATCAACTCCTTACTCTTCCTTGTCTCTATTTTAATATCTTTTCAATAAATAACGTTGGTTTGTCTTTTAATGAAATGATTTTTGCATCCTCTACAAGTTGAACCACTGGTCTAACAGGTGTGTCTCTTTTGATCGATACAATGAGAGCTTCCTTCCCATTGGATAATAAGACCCTTGTTCCAATGGAATAGTAAAAAAAAGAATCTACGAATACTTGTAAAATAGTCGCATCCAATTTATGCTGCGAAAGCTTTAGCATTTCCTCCACCACTTTGAATGGTGACTGCTTCCTTCGGTATAACCGTTCCGATGTCATTGCATGATACGTATCAGTTATCGCAATTATTTTAGCATATAGATGAATTTCATCACCCTTGACACCTAATGGATAACCACTTCCATCCCCCCGCTCATGATGCTGTATGATTCCAAGCTTCACATCCTCACTTAATGAAGTTATATGCTCCACTAAACGATAGGAGAGTGTCGGATGATGCTTCACCTCATCGTATTCTTCTACAGTTAGCTTATCTTCTCGATGAAGAAAAGCTGGATTCAATTTGGCCATTCCACAATCTGCTAGTAAACCGGCAAGTCCGACTTTGTCCCATTCTTCTTTATATCCTAATTTTTTGGCTAAATAGGCTGAAATTAGTGCGATAGATATACCATGATGATAGAAATAATCTTTCTTTGAAGCATATTCATACAATAAAAAGAGATCCAAGGTTATTTTATCTACAAGCTCAAACAATGGTGTCATAAGTGTAGTTAATTCCTGTATATTAATCGACACACCAGTTTGCCAATTCGTAAAAAATTGCTTATAATGCTTCACTGCTTTCAGGTACAGTCTTTCAAAAGCCATTTCTTCTCTCTTTTTTTCTAATTGCTTTTCCCCTATCTTCTCTGGTTGAAAATCTAATCCTGTCACTAACTTGCTTGAGACTTCCACAGTAGAGATTCCAAAGTTTTTTAGTAACTTTATGTGATGTTCCTCAATGACTGTGTTACTTTCAATAATCGGATGATCGGATTTACCAATTACCGGCTCTAATACTATACATCCTGGGACTAACTGCTTTGGATGCACCTGCAATCGGATCACAACCCTTATCTTAATTTTCTTCTTGCACTTCTCCTTCTTCTTCGGAATCTTCCTCAGGGTCAATCTTTGCAACAGTTGCTACTTTTTCCTCTTCCTGTAAACGAATTAATCGAACCCCTTGTGTATTTCTTCCAGTTGTAGAGATACCCTCGACCTGCATTCTGATTAAAACACCAGAAACCGTCATAATCATAATATCTTCTTCGCCTGTGACTGTTTTAACGGCAATTACCTCTCCTGTTTTATCTGTAACATTACAGGTAAAAATTCCTTTACCGCCTCGGTTTGTTCTACGATAATCCTCTACAGGTGTACGTTTTCCATAACCATTTTCGGTTACATTTAGGACATAGTAGCCATCCTCAATAATTTCCATGGATACTACCTCATCATCATTTCGTAGAGAAATACCTTTCACACCTGCTGCGGTTCGCCCCATAGATCTTATTTGTTCTTCCTCAAAGCGAATAACATAACCATTTCTCGTACCGATTAAAATATCCTTCGTTCCATCTGTTAATCGAACCGAAATTAATTCATCATCATCTCTTAAATTTAAGGCAATTAAGCCACCTCTTCTAATATTAGAAAATTGTGTTAAAGAGGTTCTTTTGGATATACCGTGTTTTGTCGTAAAGAAGAGATACCAATCTTCATGGTATTCCGATACCGTAATCACTGCATTAATCCATTCACCTTGTTCAATTTCTAATAAATTAATAATCGGAATTCCTTTTGCTGTTCGATTAAATTCTGGGATTTCGTAGCCTTTTGCTCGATAGACCTTCCCTTTATTAGAGAAAAATAGGACAGTGTCATGAGTAGAGCATGATACTAGATGCTCGACAAAGTCATCTTCATTTGTGCCCATCCCTTGGATACCTCGTCCACCTCTTCGTTGTGCTCGATAGGTTGATGCTGGGAGACGTTTAATATAGCCACGATGGGTCAAGGTAATGACAATATTCTCTTCAGGAATTAAATCTTCATCCTCAATTAAATCAATGCCACCACTGACAATTTCGGTTTTTCTCTCATCATTATAGCGTTCTTTAATTTCGATTAATTCCTCACGAATGATTTCTAAAATCTTTTCTTCATTGGCCAAAATAGCCTTCAATTCTTCAATTAATGCTTTAATCTCTTGATATTCTTCTTCGATCTTTTCTCGTTCTAAACCAGTTAGACGTTGCAAACGCATATCTAAAATAGCCTGAGCTTGTTTTTCAGAAAGCTTAAATTCATTCATTAAGCCTTCTCGAGCTATTTCTGTCGTTTGAGATTGGCGAATTAACGCAATGATCGCATCAATATGATCAAGTGCAATACGTAACCCTTCTAAAATGTGGGCTCTTGCTTCCGCTTTGTTTAATTCATATTGAGTTCTTCTTGTGATGACTTCTTTTTGGTGTTCTAAATAATATTGTAAGCATTGCTTTAAGTTCAACACCTTTGGTTGTCCATCCACAAGTGCTAGCATATTAATACCAAAGGATGTTTGTAATGATGTTTGTTTAAAGAGATTGTTTAATACCACATTCGGATTGGCATCACGTCTTAATTCAATCACAATTCGCATCCCTGTTCGATCCGATTCATCGCGTAAATCAGTTATTCCCTCAATGCGCTTATCTCTTGCTAAGTCGGCAATCTTCTCAACTAGTTTCGCTTTATTCACCTGATAAGGAATTTCTGTCACAAGGATTCTAGCTTTCCCATTCGCTTGTTCCTCTATTTCCGTTTTGGCTCGAAGCGTGATCGCACCTTTTCCTGTTTCATAAGCTCTTCTAATTCCGCTTCTCCCTAGAATTTGCCCTGCTGTTGGGAAATCTGGCCCATGAATATATTCTTCCATTAATTCAGAAATAGTGATTTCAGGATTCTTACTGATGGCAAGAATAGCATCAATCGTTTCTCCTAGTTGATGTGGTGGGATATTCGTTGCCATCCCAACTGCAATACCTGATGCACCATTCACTAATAAATTCGGAAATTTAGCAGGTAACACCTTTGGTTCTTTTTCTGAGCCATCATAGTTATCCATATAATCAATCGTATTTTTATTAATATCTCGAAGCATTTCCATCGATATCTTGGACATACGTGCTTCTGTATAACGCATCGCCGCTGGAGGGTCACCATCTACCGATCCAAAGTTCCCGTGACCATCCACTAACATATAGCGAAAGCTAAAATCCTGTGCCATTCTAACCATCGCGTCATACACAGCAGAGTCCCCATGTGGGTGATATTTACCTATAACATCTCCAACAATACGAGCAGATTTTTTATAAGCTTTATCTGCATGCATACCTTGGTCATTTAGTGCATATAATATTCTACGATGGACTGGCTTTAACCCATCTCTTACATCAGGAAGTGCACGGGACACAATAACACTCATGGCATAATCTAAAAAAGATGTCCGCATTTCTTGTCCAATATTTATTTCTTGTACTTGTGGACGTATATTATCCACCATAAATCATTACCTCCTATTCATTGCAGGAACAAAAGCATAGAAGCGCTAGGCTAACTCTTCTTCTCATTCCTTAGCGCTCAGAGTTGGATGTGATCACCACCATCCAACATCTCGTTATTGCTAAACCTTAAATATCTAGATTTTTGACATATACGGCATTATCTTGAATAAAATTACGCCGCGGCTCTACCTTATCACCCATTAACATATCAAAAATTTGATCGGCATCCATTGCATCCACTAGATTGACTTGAAGTAATGTCCTTGTGTCTGGATCCATCGTTGTATCCCAAAGCTGTTCTGCATTCATTTCTCCAAGACCTTTATAGCGCTGGATTCCTGGCTTCGGTTGTCCTGGTAATTCCTGCAATAATTGATCCAACTCCCTGTCACTATATGTGTAATGAACCGCCTTTCCTTGTTTTACCTGATAGAGTGGTGGCTGTGCAATATAAACATAGCCATGCTCAATTAATGGTCGCATAAAACGAAAGAAAAAGGTTAACAATAGTGTACGAATGTGAGCACCATCAACGTCAGCATCTGTCATAATGATAATTTTATGGTAACGAGCCTTCGTGATATCAAATTCCTCACCAATACCTGTCCCTAATGCAGTAATAATGGTACGAATTTCATTATTGGATAATATTTTATCTAGTCTAGCTTTTTCCACATTGAGTACTTTCCCTCGTAACGGGAGAATTGCTTGGAAGTGTCTATCTCTTCCTTGTTTAGCTGAACCACCTGCCGAATCCCCCTCTACGATATAAAGCTCACTGATCGAAGCATCTCTAGAAGAACAATCCGCTAATTTACCTGGAAGATTAGAAACCTCTAATGCCCCTTTTCTTCTAGTCAATTCTCTTGCTTTCTTCGCAGCAATTCTAGCTCGTGAGGCCATCAGACCTTTATCTACTATTATTCTCGCGGTATTCGGATTTTCAAATAGAAACTTACTAAACAGTTCACTAAATGAAGCATCTGTAATGGTCCTTGCTTCACTATTACCTAATTTAGTCTTTGTTTGACCTTCAAACTGTGGATCAGGATGCTTAATCGATATAATGGCCGTTAAACCTTCTCTCACATCGTCTCCAGACAAGTTCGGGTCATTTTCCTTAAACAAATTATTCTTTCTTGCATAGTCATTAATCACACGTGTTAAACCTGTTTTAAACCCAGATTCATGGGTACCACCCTCATGTGTGTTAATATTATTCGCGAAAGAATAGATGTTACTAGCAAATCCTTCATTGTATTGTAAAGCAACTTCTACTTGAATGTTGTCTTCTTCTTTTTCTGCATAGAATGGTTCATGTAATACTTCTTTTGAACGATTCAAATGCTCGACATATGATTTAATTCCACCTTCATAATGGAATGTTTCCGTTTCTTTATCTTCTTCTCGATTATCTTTAATCGAAATAGTTAACCCTTTATTTAAGAAGGCTAATTCTCTTAAACGAGTGGCTAGTATATCATACTGATAAACCGTTGTTTCCGTAAAAATCTCTGGATCTGGCTTAAACCTAGTGCGTGTCCCTGTTATATCTGTATCGCCAATAACGTGAAGATCTTCTTTTGGTTTCCCTTGGCTAAAGCTTATATAATGGATTTTTCCATCCCGATGCACATATACCTCTAGCTCCGTCGAAAGTGCGTTCACAACAGAAGCACCTACCCCGTGCAAACCACCAGAGACCTTGTAGCCTCCACCACCGAATTTACCACCTGCGTGTAGTACGGTCATAATGGTTTCTACCGCTGGACGACCTGTCTTCTCATGCAAGCTTACAGGAATCCCACGACCATTATCGACAACCGTAATACTATTATCTTTCTCAATAAAAACCTCGATATGATCACAGTAGCCTGCAAGTGCTTCGTCTATACTATTATCTACAATTTCCCATACTAGATGGTGAAGACCTCTTTCATTCGTAGAACCAATATACATACCAGGTCTTTTTCTAACTGCCTCTAGCCCTTCTAATACTTGGATCTGATCGGCATCATATACTTGTTGTCCTGTACTTTTTTCTTCCATTGTCATATCCATCACCCACATTCCTCTAATTAATAATGGAAAAATATTACTTATCCTCACGATCAGTGGGAATGAAGAACACCCACTGATGAAAATCTCACTTTATGATTCTTCGTAGTTTTCTGAATAATCTTCTAGTTTGCTAATGGTAGAGATCATACTCGCTCTCTTTTTTAGTGTTAAAACAGAGAGTGGACTGTAATAAACTTTATTTGTTGTAATAACAATCGCTTTCGTTAGATCTTCCTCTGTTGCAATAATTTCTTTTTCCCTTCTCAACTCTTGTAGCATTTCCTCATTGATGGTAGATGAAGTGACTAAGCTATAATCTATAATGGCAATAACATCTTTAGATTGAATAACATGGTCGTCTCCAATATGAATAAACATTTTATCCCCACTTTTATCTCGTTATATTTCCATCATGAACCTTGAATATTTCCGCTTTTTTCAATGTTTGGTGATCAATGCCATCCACACTCGTCGTGGAGACAAACGTCTGAACCTTCCCTTCAATCGTATCTAATAAATGGGACTGGCGGTAATCATCTAATTCACTTAACACATCATCTAATAATAATATGGGATAATCACCAATTTCTTGATGGATCAATTCAATTTCTGCAAGTTTTAACGAAAGGGCTGTTGTTCTTTGCTGACCTTGTGAACCAAAGGTTTGTACATTTTTACCATTGACGAAAAACGCTAAATCATCGCGGTGCGGCCCTATTAAGGTTGTCCCACGTTCGATTTCTTTGGATTCCATTTTTTCGAACGTGCTCCGGTAATGCTGTAAAATTTCTTCCTTTTGGTCGGAATTCGCTAAATCAATGGTGGCCTGGTATCGAATATCTAAATGTTCAAGGTTACGACTGATTCCACTATGTATATCAGCAGCCCAATTTCTTAAACGTTCAAGGAAATGGATTCGTTTTTCGATAATCATTCCTGCATGTTCGATCAGTTGGTCTGTCAATACATGTAGCATCGTAATGTCTACCTTTTGCTTTTTTTGCAATTGTTTTAATAAATGATTTCTTTGTTTTAAAATTTTGATATATTGCCCAAGATGATATATATAAACAGGCTGAATTTGCCCGATTTCCATATCAATAAAACGCCTTCGTATTTGTGGACTTCCTTTTACTAAATTCAAGTCTTCCGGTGCAAACATGACAATATTTAAAGCCCCAATATAATCACTAAGACGTTTCTGTTCCAGATGATTTAATTTTGCTTTTTTCCCTTTGTTCGTAATCGAAATCTCTAACGGAAATTGGCGGTTTCGTTTATAAACACTACCCTCTATTTTAGCATAATTTTGCTCCCATTGGATTAATTCTTTATCTTTTGTTGTACGATGAGATTTCGAAAATCCTAACACATAGATAGCTTCCATCAAATTAGTTTTACCTTGAGCATTTTCTCCTATAAAAACATTAACTTTATCATCAAATTCTATCGTTAATTTGGGATAATTACGATAATTTAATAATTGAAGTGATTGAATATACATACGAGTTTCCTTTCTAAAGAAACATGCTAGAAAAGCGGACGCCGTCCTTTCAAACAATAGCAAATGGACTGAAAAACGGAGATTATATACTTTATTTACACAGCGAAAATGATGGCACTAGTTTTCCTCTGCTGCAACAATAAAGGTTCCAATATCCTCAACATAAACCGTATCTCCAGGATATAATTTCCTACCTCGTCTGTTTTCTAATTCGTCATTCACATAGACTCCAGTTTCTTGAAGGAACACCTTCACCATTCCACCAGAATCTAAAATATTGGCAAGCTTTAAAAATTGCCCTAGCTGAATGTATTCTGTAGAGATTCCGATTTTTTCTTCCATCTTTCATTCACCTTCTTTTCCTACAATAGATAGCTCGAAACGATTCTACTATCGTTTTGTTAACTTGAATTGAATCTACCGTTAACTATTATAGCCCTTCTATCTATATTACTAAACATTTGGCTGTAAGAAAAGGAAACACTAATAAGTGGGGCATTTCATAGACATTTTTCCACAGGGTTATCGTTAAGGTTATCTATTTACTAAAGAAAGGTAATTATTTTTTTATCGTGTACAGCTGTCCAAAAAAGAAAAAGGAACAATTTAAACATTGTTCCCTTAAATCTCTTTAAAAGGTTCTTACAGGTAAAATAAGCTGGAGGATATGGTCATTATCCACAGGCTTTAGGATAAATGGCCTCATCGCACCAGTAAATTCAATTTTTATTTGATCTGTTTCCATGATCTTCAGGGCATCAATCATATATTTCGAACTAAATGAAATTTTTAAGTCTTCCCCTTCGATCGTATTTACCGTTAGATCTTCTTCTACATTTCCTATTTCCGGTGAATTACTAGATATTTCTATAGTGTTATTTTCTTTTGTTTGAAGACGAATCACATTATTTTGATTTTCTCTTGCTAACAAGGATGCACGATCGACAGTTTGTAAGAGTTGCTTTGTATTAGTATGAATTATTGTTTTACTTTCTTCTGGAATTAATCTAGACGTTTCTGGATATTTTCCATCAAGTAATCTTGATAAAAAGTATAGATTTTCCGTTTGGAAAGCTATTTGGTTATCAGAAATACTAATCGTGATTTTTTCCTCTGTATCCTCTAGTATTTTGCTTAGTTCATTTAAGCTTTTCCCTGGAATCACCACCTGATTAGAAGGAAAAGTATCGATGGGAGATTCCAACGGGATATTACTTGCAGCTAAACGATGAGAATCCGTAGCAATAAACTTTAACAAATCCTCTTCTGCACGTAAGTTCACTCCAGTTAAAATCGGTCTAGTCTCAGAAGTGGAGACAGCAAACACGGTTTGTTTAATCATATTCTTCAATAGGTTGATCGGTAATTCAAAGCTAGAATCTGTCTGTAATTGAGAAATTTGTGGATATTCCTCAGCGTCTTGTCCATTCAAATGAAATTCTGCACTACCTGAATGGATGGTTACTTGTAAATGATCATCCGTCTCAATTTGAACAGTATCCTGTGGTAATTTCCGAATAATCTCTGGAAAATACTTAGCATGAACGACGATTTCTCCTTGTTCAATTTCGTCAATAAATTGAATTCCTTCTTCTTCCATTGGTATGTAAGATTCTATCGTTATATCAGAATCACTACCTGTTAATTTTAATCCATTTTGTGTTGCTTGAATTTTCAAGCCAGACAAAATAGGAATAGCTGTCTTGGAAGAAATGGCTTTGGTTACATGTTGTATGCTTTCCAATAATTTGGCTTGATTAATAATTACTTTCATTCTTAATCCTCCTTGAGGAAGTATATTATATATTATTAATAATAAAATATAGTAATAATAGTAATAGGGGCTGTGAATATGTGGATAACTACCGTTTTTCCGAAATGAAATGAGTTATCCAGATGTGAATAAGTTGTTCATAGTTGTGCATCACTTATCCACAGAGTTCACAATGATAGATTTTAAATAGATTTAAGCTGTTCTTTAATCTCGTCTATTTCTTTACTCAATAAGGAGTCTGTTGCAATCATTTTTGATATTTTTTCATGTGCGTGAATCACGGTAGTATGATCTCTACCACCGAATTCTTCCCCTATTTTAGGTAAAGAAAAGTCAGTTAGCTCTCTTGATAGATACATAGCTATTTGTCTTGGAAAAGCTATGGATTTTGTTCTTTTCTTGGCAGCAAATTCTTCTAATTTCACTTGATATCTCTTACCTACAGCTTCTTGAATATGATGGATCGTAATCACTTTCGGTTTCGATGCAGGAATGATATCCTTCAGTGCCTCTGCTGCTAAGGATGCATCTATATCTTGATTGATCAAGGACGAATATGCGACAACACGAATAAGTGCACCTTCTAGTTCGCGAATATTCGTATCAATTTGATTGGCAATATAAAGCATAACTTCGTTTGGAATATCAAGTCCATCTGCTTTGGCTTTTTTTCTTAGTATAGCAATTCTTGTTTCAAGATCGGGTGGGGTAATATCTGTAATAAGTCCCCATTCAAAGCGTGATCTTAAACGGTCTTCCAGTGTCGGAATTTCCTTTGGCGGACGGTCACTTGAAATAATAATCTGTTTGTTTTCTTCATGTAGAGTATTAAAAGTATGGAAAAATTCTTCCTGTGTTTGTTCTTTTCCAGCTAGAAACTGAATATCATCTATTAGAAGCACGTCGACGTTTCGATATTTATTACGAAAATTGACGGCCTTATTATCTCGAATAGAATTAATAAATTCATTCGTAAATTTCTCGGATGATAGATAGACCACCTTTGCAGATGGATTATGATCGAGAACATAATGTCCAATTGCATGCATGAGGTGTGTTTTTCCTAAACCAACGCCCCCATAGATGAAGAGTGGATTATATGCTTTTGCTGGCGCCTCAGCAACGGCTAAAGATGCAGCATGAGCGAACCGATTACCAGAGCCAATAACAAATGTTTCAAAGGTATATTTATCATTGAGCATTGATTTTGGCGAAGTATGATTTCCCTGGGAAGAGATGATCGCCTTCTTTTTCGTTTGAGTTTCTTCTGCATTTAATATTTCTGCAGATTCTGGAATGATAAATTTAACAGATAGATCAGCACCTGTAAGCTCATAAAGCACTTCTTTTACAATTTTCGTATATTTAGATTCCAACCAATCACGAGTGAACTCATTTGGTGCCGATATAATAACAGTATCTTCTTGGATTTGGTCAATTAATGTGTTTTTAAGCCAGGTGTCATAGCTAGGCTTACTCACTTTTTCCTTAATCATTTCTAGCGTATTCTGCCAAAGATCCTCTATATTCTCCATTTGGAACCTCCTTTCCTTCATTTAAGAATAAGTTGTGGATAATATTATGCCGATAAAAAAGCGGAAAACTTTGAAATTCAGTTTTCCACATGTATGTGTATAATGTAATATACAATATGTGAATTATTGTCCACATTTTATCCACAGTTTGTGGATAAGGAAGGAATCTTATTTAGATATTAACAGTATAAAACAAATATATATTATCAAAAAAGGGCAATAATTGCAATGTTTTATTGTAGGTTATCCACAAGTTAGACAATTTGTGAGTATTTTCTTTCCCCAGGGTATAAACTTGTGAATATTTTGTCGACAAAAGTGGGAAGAAGTAGAAAAACGTAAAAATGTTATCCACAACCGGGTGTTATAGTACAAGAATAACAGAAGTTTGTTGTATAACAGATTGCGAGGAGAAAAAGGAAACAAAATATTGACTAGGTTTCTATTTATCAGTATAATGATTAGGACTGTCTATTCGGTTATGATTTTTAGTTTCCTCAGGGAGGTGCATATAGAATGAAACGTACATTTCAACCAAATAATCGTAAACGCAAAAAGGTCCATGGATTCCGTGCACGTATGAGCACGAAAAATGGACGTAGAGTACTTGCTCGTCGTCGCAAGAAAGGTAGAAAAGTATTATCTGCATAGGCCACTGACATTTC
Source organism: Gracilibacillus sp. JCM 18860 (assembly GCF_055395245.1). Lineage (NCBI taxonomy): Bacteria > Bacillati > Bacillota > Bacilli > Caryophanales > Bacillaceae > Gracilibacillus > Gracilibacillus sp. JCM 18860. Next base: position 2,649,606 of record NZ_AP043868.1, on the reverse strand, counting down.
AGTGGTCTTTTCTACTATAAGGAAGTAATGTTATGCTAAGAATAATAAAAATGTGATGAGCAAGTGGAATCTGATCTGTTTGTTAGATATGATGGAGGCGCAAGTTGTTATGAGGAAAGCTTTTCGAATAAAAAAAAATATCGAATTTCAAGATGTTTTTAAAAAAGGCGCTTCTTTTGCGAATCGACAATTAGTGATATATTTTTTACATAAAAACGATCAAAGGCATTACCGAATAGGATTATCGGTAAGTAAGAAGATAGGTAATGCAGTAGTTCGTAACAAGGTGAAAAGATATTTAAGACAAGCTTTTTTAGAATTAGATGAGGAGATTAAATCGTCCTATGATATTATTATCATTGCGAGGAAGCCTGTGAAGGATCTGGACTATCATCAGGTAAAAAAGAGTGTCCAGCATCTTCTTTATAAAACGAAGCTTTTAAAAAATGCTCGAGCTAATTAATAAGTTTTTATGAAACCTTGCTAAAATTTTAGCAGTATATAATAATAACATGATAAAATACTTTTTAGGATATGTTATGAGTTTAAGGAGGAGAAAGATGCGTAAAAAGCTCCTAGTATTAATCGGCCTAATCGGCTTAGTACTATTCTTATCAGGTTGTACAGAAATCGATCAAGAGATTACAGCGGAAAGTGATGGAATTTGGAACAAGTATTTTGTTTATCCATTATCATGGGTAATTGTGAAAGTTGCCGAGTTTTTCCATGCAGACTATGGATACGGTTTATCGATTGTCATTGTTACACTTATTATTCGTTTAATTTTATTACCTTTAAATATTAAACAATTGAAAAGCTCAAAGGCAATGCAACAAATTCAACCAGAATTACAAAAAATTCGTGAAAAATATAGTTCTAAAGATCAGCAAACACAGCAAAAACTGCAACAAGAAACGATGGAATTATTCCAGAAGAACGGAGTAAACCCATTAGCAGGTTGTTTGCCAATTATTGTTCAAATGCCAATATTAATCGCCTTTTACCATGCGATCATGCGAACAGGTGCATTAGATGGTCACCATTTCTTATGGTTCCAGCTCGACCAACCAGATCCATATTACATCTTACCAGTATTAACGGCTGGATTTACCTTTTTACAGCAAAAGCTGATGATGGCTGGAACGACAACACAACAAAATTCAATGATGCCACAAATGACGATGATGCTTTATATCATGCCATTTATGATCGGGATATTTGCTATCTTTTTCCCATCTGCATTGGCACTTTATTGGGTAGTAGGTAATATCTTTATGGTATTACAAACATTACTAATTAAAAATCCAATGATGAGAAATAATGATGCAGCCACAGGAGGAACGAAAAAGTGAGACAAGTAACTGCTACTGGACAAACGGTTGATGAAGCGATCCAATCAGCATTAAAGCAGTTAAACATCACAGAGGATCAAGCGAGCATCGAAATAATTGATGAGGGTAAAAAAGGATTACTCGGTTTATTCGGATCAAAGCCTGCGATTGTTAAGGTTGTGATACAGAAGGATCCAGTTGAGAAATTGGAGCAATATATTCAAAATATTTTGGCAGAGTTTGACGAAGAATTAGACGTAGAAATAACGGTTGCTGATAATGTCATTAACTGTGAATTAAGTGGGGAGAAAATTGCCGTATTGATTGGAAAAAGGGGACAAACCTTAAATGCCATTCAATATTTGGCGCAATTAGCGATTCATCAGTATGCGGATAAATACTATACTGTCATTGTGGATGCTGAAGGTTATCGTAGCCGCAGAAAAGAAACGTTAATCCAACTTGCTAATCGCTTAGCAGATCGCGCCATCGAAACAAGCAAACATGTGAAGATTGAACCAATGCCGTCTTTTGAAAGAAAAATTATCCATACAGCCTTACAAAACAACGCTAAAATTACAACAGATTCAGACGGAGTCGAACCCAATCGTTACGTAGTAATCAAACCGGTAAAGTGAGACTTCCATCCGTGAGGGGGCTTTCTCACGGATGGTTAGCGAAACTTATCAGGATGCTTATCGTCCGTTGGCCTGCATGTAGCTTCAATGATCTTCTTAAATCTCCAAGTGGAGGTATTACGGACGGTTGGCGCTGTGGTAAAGTGAGACTTCCATCCGTGAAGGGCTTTCTCACGGATGATCAGGATGTAAAAATAAATAAGTGATGAAAACCCCGATGTGAGAAAACATCGGGGTTTTGTCATGAAGGAAGTCATAATCTTTATTGGAATATTTTTTAAAGATTGTCAAAACGTAAAGTTATACACATGTGGATAATTTGATTGATAAGATTTTTAGGATAAATAATGTGGATATCTTTTCAAGAGGGAATGGTTTGTGGTATTCTAATAAGTTAGTGGAGTGGAAATAATATTCGTTTGATATAGATGAAAAACAGAAACTAGGAGGTGAAATAATGGAGCAAGATACGATAACCGCCATATCGACACCTTTAGGAGAAGGAGCCATTGCCATAGTTCGATTAAGTGGAGAACATGCAATTACCATAGCTAATAAAATTTTTCAAGGTCAGGATTTAGTAGAAGTGAGCTCCCATACCATTCATTATGGAAAAATAATAGATCCGATAAAAGAAGAGATAATAGAAGAAGTAATGATTAGTGTGATGCGAGCACCAAAAACTTTTACGAAAGAAGATGTAGTGGAAATTAACTGCCATGGTGGAATTGCATCGGTTAACCGTCTGCTCGAGCTTGTTCTTGCAAATGGTGCACGGTTAGCGGAGCCAGGAGAATTTACGAAACGAGCTTTCCTAAATGGCCGTATTGATCTATCACAAGCCGAGGCTGTGATGGATTTAATTCGAGCTAAAACGGACAAGGCAATGAATGTAGCATTGAAGCAATTAGATGGGAAGCTGTCTACCTTAGTGAATCAATTGAGACAAAAATTAATTGAGACAGTTGCCCATGTAGAAGTAAATATTGATTACCCAGAGTACGATGATGTCGAAGAAATGTCGAATCATATGCTACGAGAAAAAACAGAGGAAGTATACCGAGAAGTCGAGCAGCTACTAAGCATGGCAAAGCAAGGGAAAATATTAAGAGAAGGAATTGCAACAGCAATTATTGGACGTCCAAATGTGGGGAAGTCCTCTTTACTCAATGCTTTAGTACAAGAAACAAAGGCGATTGTAACGGATATTCCTGGAACGACAAGAGATGTTATTGAGGAATATGTCAATATTAGAGGAATTCCGCTCCGATTAGTAGATACGGCAGGAATCCGAGAAACCGAGGATATTGTCGAAAAAATTGGAGTAGAACGCTCTCGACAAGCATTAAAGCAAGCAGACCTTATTCTGTTGGTTCTGAATAATGGAGAAGAATTAACCGAAGAGGACAGAAAGCTATTTGAAGCAATTAAGGATCTGGAATATATCGTGATCGTTAATAAAACGGATTTACCTACAAAGCTTGACAGACAAGAGGTGGAGCAATTAGCAGGTAAACAAAAGGTGATTACGACTGCCTTAATAGAGGATAAAGGTATTGATGCATTAGAGGCAGCAATTTCTGATACCTTCTTTGAAGGGGAATTAGATTCTGGAGATTTATCTTATGTTTCAAATGTCCGTCATATCCAACTTTTACAACAAACATTAAAGGCGCTAGATGATGCAAAAGACGCGATTGATGCCAATATGCCAATCGATCTAGTCCAAATAGATGTTACTCGAGCTTGGGAATTGCTTGGGGAAATAGTAGGAGATACGGTGCAGGATAGCCTAATAGATCAACTGTTCTCACAGTTTTGTTTAGGGAAATAATAAATAGAAGGGGGATCAGCGATGGCAACATATGAAGCTGGTCAATATGATGTAATTGTAATAGGGGCTGGACATGCTGGAGTAGAAGCAGCACATGCAGCAGCCAAACGCGGTGCTAGTACGTTAATGCTAACAATGAATTTAGATATGATTGCTTTTATGCCTTGTAATCCATCTATTGGAGGACCGGCAAAAGGAATTGTAGTAAGAGAAATCGATGCATTAGGTGGATTAATGGGAAAGGTAATTGACAAAACCTATATTCAAATGCGTATGCTGAATACAGGGAAAGGTCCTGCAGTTCGTGCCTTACGTGCTCAAGCAGACAAACCCTTATACATTCAAGAAATGAAAAAAGCATTAGAACAAGAGCCAAATCTTACCTTAAGGCAAGGTATGGTTGAGAAGCTAATTGTAGAGGATGGCAAATGTCAGGGTGTCATTACAGAAACGAAGGCCATTTATCGCGCGAATTCCGTGATTATTACGACAGGAACCTTTATGCGTGGCCGTGTCATTATCGGGGATATCTCTTATGAGAGTGGACCAAATAATCAGCGGGCAAGTGTCAAACTAGCCGAAAACCTAGAGGAATTGGGCTTTGAGCTTGTTCGTTTTAAGACAGGGACACCACCAAGAGTTGTCAACCATTCGATTGATTATAGTAAAACAGAAATTCAACCAGGTGATGAACATCCGGAGCATTTCTCCTATGAAACAACGAAAGCAATCGTCGATCAAATTCCTTGTTGGTTAACCTATACAAATCAAAAAACACATGAAATCATCAACGATAATTTAGGTTTATCCGCCATGTATTCCGGAATGATTAAAGGTACAGGACCACGCTATTGTCCATCAATCGAGGATAAAATTGTGCGTTTCCATGATAAACCAAGACACCAAATTTTCTTAGAACCAGAAGGAAGGAATACAGAAGAGGTATATGTACAAGGACTTTCCACCTCACTACCAGAATATGTTCAAAAAGAAATATTACAAAGCATACCTGGTCTCGAAGAAGCGGAAATTATGCGTGCAGGTTACGCGATTGAATATGATGCAGTTGTACCAACCCAATTATGGCCAACTTTAGAAGTGAAAAATATTGTTGGTTTATTTACAGCAGGCCAAATCAATGGGACGTCAGGATATGAGGAAGCGGCTGGTCAAGGAATTATGGCAGGAATTAATGCTGCAGCTAAGGCGTTAGACAAGGATACGTTAATTCTGGATCGCTCCCAGGCTTATATTGGTGTGTTAATCGATGACCTTGTAACAAAGGGAACAAATGAGCCATATCGACTATTAACATCACGCGCGGAATACCGATTACTACTAAGACATGATAATGCAGATTTGCGTTTAACTGAAATAGGGTATAAGCTAGGATTAATTACGGAGGAACGTTATCAAAAATTCGAAGAGAAAAAACAGCTAATTCAAGAAGAAAAAGAACGATTACAAAGCATTCGACTAAAACCAACGGAGGAACTTCAAACCATTATGGAAGAAATAGGTGGTACAAGGCTAAAGGATGGTATATTAGCTTATGACCTATTAAAAAGACCAGAAGTTACCTATGAGGTTATCGAAAAAGTATGTCCGTCTGAGAAGGATATGGCAGGAGATGTGAAAGAACAGGTCGAAATTCAAATTAAATATCAAGGATATATTGCTAAATCCAATCAACAAGTAGATCGCATGAAGAAAATGGAGAATAAGCTTATACCTGAAAATATTAATTATGATGCTATAAGTGGTATTGCTACGGAAGCAAGAGAAAAACTTAAAAAGGTTCAACCATTATCGGTTGCTCAAGCCTCTCGTATTTCAGGTGTTAACCCAGCAGATATATCCATCCTGCTCGTCTATATTGAACAAGGGAATGTCGCCAAGGTATCTAATGAATAAAATTAGTAAAAGGAGTCTAGGTCAATGGATATGAGTCAATTTTATGAACAGCTTAAAAGTAATGGAGTAGAGCTATCTGACCATCAGATAGCTCAATTCAACCAATACTACCAAATATTAGTTGAGTGGAATAAAAAAATGAATTTAACCGCGATTACAGAAAAGGAAGAAGTATTTGTCAAACATTTCTATGATTCCATTACGGCAGCCTTTTATTTTGATTTTAATCAGGAGGTTCATATTTGTGATGTAGGGGCAGGTGCTGGTTTTCCGAGCATTCCATTGAAAATCTGTTTTCCAGAAATTAAAGTGACCATTGTAGACTCCTTGCAAAAGAGAATAGGATTTTTAAATCATTTGGCAGCAAATTTAGGATTATCGGGTGTTTCCTTTTATCATGATCGTGCGGAATTATTCGGTAGAAACGAACAATTCCGACATCATTTTGATATAGTTATTGCAAGGGCTGTAGCGAGGATGTCAGTATTGAGTGAGCTGTGCTTACCGTTAGCACGTACAAACGGCATTTTTATAGCAATGAAAGGCTCAAATGCAGGGCAAGAATTAAAGGATGCGGATTCAGCTATTGAGCTTTTAGGTGGTAAAGTAGAAAGAATGGAGACGTTTGATTTACCAGATGACAATGGGGAACGAAACCTTATTTTTATCCAGAAAAAAAGAAAAACACCAAAAAAATACCCACGCAAACCTGGTGTACCGAATAAATCACCAATAGAATAAAAATAAATAAAATTGATTTTACTACCTTCTTTTAATTTTTTTATGATAAAATATAAGGGGAGATTATGTACGAATTGTTTCACGTGAAACATAAAGGAAGAAATAGCTACGTAGACTTGCTTGTATAAGAAGAAAGCAAGTTTTTCTCCTTTTCTATCATTATCCAATATGGAATTATTATATATTATATTTTTATATCATTCGCTTTAGTAAATAAAGGTGGTGTTTGTCTATGTTACACCCATTTGGCAAATTGTTTGGTTTAGGTGATAAAGTAGAAGATGAAGAGGAAGAATTAGAGCTAGACCCAGTAGAAACTACTAAACTACAAGACGAAGTAGTATTTATGGAAACTTCAAAGATTATAGCTAACCAGTACCAGCCTAGGTCTATTTTTAATGAAGAAAAAATACAAGAATTAGCTCAAACCTTACAAACACATGGGATGATTCAGCCTATAGTTGTCCGCCCATCAGATGAAGAGGGAATTCATGAAATAATTGCTGGTGAAAGAAGATGGCGAGCAGCTAAAAGTCTTGATTGGGAAAAGGTACCTGTCATCATTCGAGAAATGACAGATAAAGAAACAGCTTCTGTCGCTTTAATTGAAAATCTCCAAAGAGAAGAATTAACGGTGATTGAAGAAGCAAGGGCCTACGAGAAGTTAATAGAGATGCATCAGCTTACGCAAGAGGCGCTAGCTCAAAGATTAGGTAAAAGTCAATCAACGATAGCCAATAAGATGAGACTTTTAAAATTGCCGGAAGAAGTACATCAAGCAATATTAAATAAGCAAATAACCGAAAGACATGCTAGGGCACTTATAGCTATAAAAGATGAAGAGATTCAACTAAAGGTTTTACAACAAATTCTGGAAAAGGAATGGAATGTAAAGCAAGCTGAATCTTACATACAGCGACTCATGCAGGATAAAGAGCCTCCAAAAAAACCAAGACTGAAAGGTATTAATAAAGACATGAGGATTGCGATGAATACGATTAGACAATCCTTGAATATGGTAAGTGATACAGGAATCGACCTTGAAACAGATGAACAGGATCTCGATGACTATTACCAAATAACGATAAAGATTCCAAAAAAGAAATAATAAACATTCCCATCTTTTCTAGGAAAGATGGGTTATTTTTTTGTTTATACTTAACAGAATTTCGTGAAAATACGAGCCTATTCTAATTCTCAAGAAGTATTTTGACGAATTTTTTGTTTTTTGATCAAAAAAAAGAGAGTAGTAGTGTTATAATAGAGTAGCATGAAAAATTTTTTGAAGGAAAGGCGTAATAGGTAGGTGACGTCATGGGAAAAGTAATCGCGGTTGCAAACCAAAAGGGTGGAGTAGGAAAAACTACTTCCTCTGTTAATTTGAGTGCTTGTTTGGCTCATTTAGACCATAAAATACTTATTGTTGATATCGATCCACAAGGGAATTCTACTAGTGGTCTAGGAATAAATAAAGCTGATGTGGACACATGTGTGTATAATGTATTGGTAGAGGACATGGAGGTTTCTGATGTTCTTGTTAGCACAAATGTTCCAAACTTAGATATAATTCCTGCTACTATTCAACTGGCTGGTGCAGAAATTGAACTAGTTTCCACGATATCCCGCGAGATTCGATTAAAAAAAGCGATTGATAGTGTGAAAGAGGAATACGATTATGTCATCATCGACTGCCCTCCATCATTAGGGTTATTAACGATAAATGCATTAACAGCAGCAGATTCTGTTCTAATCCCTGTTCAATGTGAGTATTATGCACTAGAAGGATTAAGTCAGTTGTTGAATACAATCCGTTTAGTACAAAAACACCTAAATAATCAACTAATGATTGAAGGGGTATTATTAACGATGCTAGATGCTAGAACGAACCTAGGTATTCAGGTAATAGAAGAAGTTAAAAAATATTTTCAAAGTAAAGTATATCAGGCTGTTGTCCCTCGGAATGTGCGGTTAGGAGAGGCTCCAAGTCATGGGCAACCAATCATTTCTTATGACCCTAAATCCAAAGGGGCAGAGGTTTATCTTGAGTTAGCAAAGGAAGTGATTGCAAATGGCTAAAGGCCTAGGTAAAGGAATCAATGCATTTTTTCCAGACTTAGAGATAAATGAGCAGGACGAAAAGATTGAAGAAATTTTGCTTTCAAAATGCCGACCGAACCCATATCAGCCAAGAAAAGTATTTGAAGCAGATGCTATTGAGGAATTAAAGGAATCGATCCTTTTACACGGGATCCTCCAACCATTAATCGTTCGTAAAAGCATTAAGGGTTATGAAATTGTAGTTGGAGAAAGGCGTTATCGAGCAGCAAAAGAAGCAAATTTAGAGACAATTCCTGCTATCGTCAAGGATCTTTCTGATGAACAAATGATGGAATTGGCACTACTTGAAAATATACAGCGGGAAGATCTAACTCCTATTGAAGAAGCTAATGCTTATGACCGACTAATTAATGAGCTTGGAATCACTCAAGAAACACTAGCACAACGATTAGGCAAAAGTAGATCCCATATTGCGAATCTCATTCGCTTACTTAGTTTACCAGATGAGATTATTGCCAAGATTAATAATGGTGCCATTTCAATGGGACATGGTAGGGCATTGTTAGGACTTAAGGACAAAGAAAAGCTTATTCCATTAGTGAATAAGATAACGACAGAAAAGCTAAATGTAAGACAAGTAGAATCGTTGATTCAAAGCATTAATGAAAAGAAAAAAGAGAAGAATGAAAAAAAGGTAAAAAAAGATATTTTCTTACAGGAAAGAGAAAATCATCTAAAAGATTATTTTGGCACCAATGTCAAAATAAATAAAGGAAAGAAAAAAGGAAAAATCGAAATTGAGTTTTATTCAGAGGATGACTTAAATCGTATCCTTGAGAAAATGGAAAAATAGCATAAGAAAAAAACAAGAAGTCTGATCATCACCGATTAGACTTCTTCTTCATTTAAAATATAAAACAAGCCTCATAGCTGACCCATTATCTGCATACTTTTAATATAGTATGTCAGTATTATGGAGGAAAGCTATGTGGAGATCAGGCCTTAAGTGGATGTTTTTAATTATTGGCACGATGGTAGGGGCAGGTTATGCTTCAGGGAGAGAATTATGGCAATTTTTTGGGCATGAAAGTGGACTTGCTATTCTCTTGTTTGTTGTATTTTTTACATTTTCTGTTTTTATTACGATGAAGATCAGCTACATCCATCAAACCACAGACTACTTATCCGTGTTGGAATTATTATTAGGTAGAAAAGTAGCAAAATATTATGATATACTCATTTTCTTTTATTTGATGTCCACGACCGTTGTGATGATAGCAGGGAGTGGGGCAACCTTTGAGGCGGTCAAGATTTATTCATGGGTAGGCATCGTATTTATATCCATCATTATTGTTTTAGTATTTATGAAAGGAATCAATGGAGCTGTTGTCCTCAACTCTTTTATTCTTCCATTATTAATTGTCGGATTGTTATCTATTCTGATCAAATATAATATAGATGAAGGCTTAAGCTATCTAATAGATTGGAAACATCAAAAAAATTGGTATACGGCGTTTACTTTTACAGCCTTAAATATCTTATCGATTATTGCGGTAATAAGTGCAGTCGGGGAGAAAATAAAGTCAACTGGTGAGATAATCATTGCAAGTGTAGGTAGTGGGCTTGTGCTTGGAATTATTTCTTATATTTATAACAATAGTTTAATTCAAATCTCAGAGGTTATCATTTTGTATGAGATTCCCTTGTTTGCGATTTTGAAAAACTACCCAACATATACTTATGTGATCATGTCGATACTATTATGGTTTGCTATTTTTACTACTGCAATTTCAAGTGTTTTAGGAATTGTCACGAGGATTAGAAAGGTCATTCCTATCGCTTTATGGAAGCTAGCCATCATTACGCTTATCATTTTAATCCCTCTGACAAAGGTTGGTTTTTCTAATTTAATTGCATGGCTTTATCCGCTATATGGTTTACTAAATTTATACTTACTTTTAGCCATTTTTCTTTATCCTTTTACGAAGAAAAGTTAATATATAGTATAATAAAGAAAGATATTGCAAAAAAGTAGGTGAAAAGAAATGGAACGGAAGGAATTTCATTTGAATGACATCGTAGAGATGAAAAAACCACATCCATGTGGAGAAAATCGCTGGAAGGTGATTCGAATGGGGATGGATATTCGAATTAAGTGTGAGGGATGTGGACATAGTGTCATGATTCCTAGAAGAAGGTTTGAACAAAAATTAAAAAAAATATTAGAGCACGCGCCAGAATAAAATTGTTCCACGTGAAACAATTTATTATTTTCATATTAGTTGTATACTGAAGAACAATTTTTTTACTGAAAAGAAAGTAAGGGTTTTTATGCTTAAACAATTGCAATTTGGCTTTTTAATAACTTGTCAAGTATAAAAAGTATTACTATAATTGGTATGACTGAAACGTTCAATTGGACGATATCCTTAAGGAGTGGAATGAATGGCTTTAACAGCAGGAATTGTTGGTTTGCCTAATGTAGGTAAATCAACCTTGTTTAATGCAATAACACAAGCTGGCGCAGAGTCGGCAAATTACCCGTTTTGTACGATAGATCCAAATGTAGGGATCGTAGAGGTTCCAGATACTAGGCTTCAAAAACTTACAGAATTAGTGAAACCGAAAAAGACCGTACCAACGGCATTTGAATTTACTGATATCGCAGGAATTGTGAAAGGGGCGAGTAAAGGAGAAGGCTTAGGAAATCAATTCCTCTCCCATATTCGCCAAGTGGATGCGATTTGCCATGTGGTACGTTGCTTTCAGGATGAAAATATTACACATGTATCTGGGAAAGTCGACCCTATTTCGGATATAGAAACAATCAATTTAGAACTCATTTTAGCAGATTTAGAAACTGTAACAAAACGCATCTCTCGAGTAGAAAAAATGGCGAAACAGAAAGATAAGGGAGCAATGGCTGAATTTGAGGTTTTAGCTAAATTAAGGGATGCATTTGAAGAAGAAAAACCAGCTCGAGCGGTTTCTTTTACAGAAGAGCAGGAGAAGCTTGTGAAAGGCCTACATTTACTAACAAGTAAATCTGTTTTATATGTAGCCAATGTAGGGGAGGACGAGCTACTCGATGCGGATAGCAATGAAAATGTACAAACAGTAAAAGAATTTGCCAAATCAGATCAAGCAGAAGTAATCGTTGTAAGTGCAAAGGTGGAATCCGAAATAGCGGAACTCGACGGTGAGGAAAAGGCAGAGTTTTTAGAAGAGCTCGGTATTCCTGAGTCTGGATTAGATCAGCTGATTAAAGCAACTTACCAATTACTTGGTTTAGCGACCTATTTTACTGCTGGTGAGCAAGAAGTGCGTGCTTGGACATTTAAAAAGGGAATCAAAGCACCACAGGCAGCAGGAATTATCCATACCGATTTTGAAAAAGGCTTTATCCGTGCAGAGACCGTATCCTATGATGATTTAATGGAAGCTGGATCGATGCAAGTAGCTAAAGAAAAAGGGAAAGTGCGATTAGAAGGAAAGGAATACTTGGTGAAAGACGGAGATGTTATGCATTTCCGCTTTAACGTATAGTCTGTATCACCTGTTTGACATCTTTATTCATACGCTCAAAAAGCAAAATGGACAAGCCTTTTGAAATAAATTTGCAATGAGAAGGCTAATTTGGTATAATATCGTATTGTGAGTAATGAGAGTTGTTACTCCTTGCTCTATGATAATCATAGAGCCGCTAAGACCAAAAGGAGGTGTAAACGGATGAATAAATATGAAATTATGTACATCATCCGCCCAGATGTAGAGGAGGAAGCACAAACTGCTTTAATTGAGCGTTTCAATGGATTCCTTACAAGTAATGGTGCGGAGATCGAGAAAGTTGAAGAAGTAGGTAAGAAACGTCTTGCTTATGAAATCAATGACTACCGTGATGGATACTATGTAATTATTAACCTTAAAGGTGATGAAACAGCAATTAACGAATTCAATCGTCAAGCGAATTTCTCTGATGACATTCTTCGTTATATGGCAATTCGTGAAGACGATCAATAATAAGGAGTGGTTCTGATGTTAAATCGTGTCGTTCTTGTCGGCAGGTTAACGAAAGATCCAGACTTGCGTTATACACCAAGTGGAGTTGCAGTAGCTAACTTTACGATAGCAGTAAACCGTCCATTCTCTAATCAACAAGGTCAAAGAGAAGCAGACTTTATTAATTGTGTTGTTTGGAGAAGACCAGCAGAGAACCTTGCGAACTTCATGAGCAAAGGTAGTCTTATCGGAGTAGATGGACGATTACAAACCCGTAGCTATGATGACCCAGATGGAAAACGTGTTTTCATTACAGAGGTCGTAGCAGACTCTGTTCAGTTTTTAGAGTCTAAGGGTGGTTCCTCAGGTGGACAATCTGGAGGATCACAAAGCTATAATAATCAAAATCAGAACCAAGCAAGTCAAGCCAATCAATTTAACCAAAACAATTCAAATAATCAAGGAAATAAAAATGATAATCCATTTGAAAATAGTGGAGAACCAATTGATATTTCCGACGATGATTTACCTTTCTAATTCATAGCAAGAAGGAGGTTATGTATAATGGCAGCTCGTCGTGGACGCGCTAAGCGTCGTAAAGTGTGTTATTTCACAGCGAACGGTATTACACACATTGACTATAAAGATGTTGAGTTATTAAGACGTTTCGTTTCTGAACGTGGAAAAATTCTTCCTCGTCGTGTAACAGGAACTTCTGCAAAATATCAACGTAAATTGACTAGAGCAATTAAGCGTGCTCGTCAAATGGCTTTATTGCCATATGTAAGTGAATAAATAGGTTGAAGGCACTATAGGATAATTCCTATGGTGCTTTTTTCATACTGCATTAACCGTATGTAAGATCTTACCGAGCAAAGTCTTACTTTACATACTAATGACACATGCTATTATTAGCTCCTTTTAAACGATTGTAAACTGATTTCAGATCATATAATGTTCGGTTTTGGAGGCCTAATTAATAGAAAAATACAGTTTTATTATCTAGTTGAGAGCAAAAACACGAATTATATCAAGGAAATCAGTTGGAAACACCTTGACAATTAGCCTATTTCTGCTATGATAAAGAAAAGTTTTTTATAGAAGATGAGAACTTGCAATCTAGTATTTATATCGCGACAAAAGTGATATAATATTTATAGAATAAGATAAAAGTGAAAAGCTTCACGTTCATTTGGCTAACATGGAGTAATTCTATTATTTGGAGGGACAATCATGGCATTTAAAGTTTTAATTAGTGATCCATTAAGTGAAGATGGTATTCAACCATTAAGAGAAGCAGACAATATCGAGGTAGATGTACAAACAAGCCTTTCAGCAGATGAGTTGGCTGACAAAATTGGTGAATATGATGCTTTACTTGTTAGAAGTCAAACAAAGGTTACGAGAGATATTATTAGCCAAGCAACAAACTTAAAAATTATTGGTCGCGCAGGTGTTGGTGTAGACAACATTGACCTAAGTGCTGCAACAGAATACGGGATTATTGTCGTGAATGCACCAGATGGAAATACAAATTCTGCAGCAGAGCACACAGTGGCAATGCTTATGTCATTAGCAAGAAAAATTCCTCAAGCATTTTTAGCATTGAAAAATGGGAAATGGGATCGAAAAACACATGTCGGCGTGGAACTAAAAGGGAAGACTCTTGGCGTTATTGGAATGGGACGTATCGGAGCTGAGGTGGCAGCACGTGCTAAAGGTCAGCGCATGAATGTTATTGCATATGATCCTTTTTTAACAAAGGAAAGAGCGGATAAATTAGGCGTAGATTTCGGATCGGTAGAGGATGTTATTAAAGTAGCAGATTTTGTTACCGTACATACACCATTGATTAAAGATACAAAGCATTTGCTGAACAAAGCGGCATTTGCCAAAATGAAAGACGGTGTTCGAATCATTAACTGTGCTCGTGGTGGAATTATAGATGAAGAAGCACTATATGATGCCATTAAGTCTGGTAAAGTTGCAGGAGCAGCCTTAGACGTTTTCGAAGAAGAACCGGCAACGGATCATCGTTTATTGGAATTGCCAGAGGTTATTGCAACACCACATTTAGGTGCCAGTACAGTAGAGGCACAAGAAAATGTTGCCATTGATGTTAGCCATGATGTTGTACGTTATTTAACAGAGGGCGTTGCACGCAATCCTGTAAACCTACCATCTGTCCCTAAAGAAGTGATGAATAAGATCGAACCATATTTCCACTTATCAGAGAAATTAGGAACCTTCTTAACTTATTTTACAACTGGAGTTATTGAAGAAATTAATATTTCCTATTCTGGAGATTTGACAGAAATCGAAGTAGCACCATTAACACGTAATACGATAAAAGGTTTATTAAAGCGTCACATGGGGGACCACGTCAATGATGTGAATGCTTCTTATTTAGCAGAGAAGCGAGGCATTCAAGTGAATGAAAACAAATCCTCTACCCCGAAAGGCTTTACTAACTTACTACGTGTGGAAGTGAAAACAAAAGAAGTGACACGATCTATTGCAGGTACTTTATTAAACGGTCTAGGACCAAGAATTGTACAGGTAGATGCATATAGTGTGGACGTTGTTCCTGAGGGGAATTTAGTTGTCATTAAGCACAATGATAAGCCTGGTGTTATCGGAAAAGTGGGAAGTATGTTTGCAGAGAAAAATATTAATATCGCAGCAATGCAAGTAGGCCGTTCGGACATTGGCGGAGAAGCTATTATGATTCTAACTGTAGACAAATATTTAGAGGAAGAAGAGATAGAAGCATTAAAGCAAATCGATGAAATCGAAAAATTAACTGCAATGGAACTGTAATTCAAGTGATGTGAAGATATCGAGTGAATAATCAGGCTATTAAGCAGGATAACCAAGATAAACCTTGATATCATCAAAATGATAGAGATTTTCCCAATATAATCGCATAAAACAATCAAAGCTCTCCTGCATTAGGAGAGCTTTTTTTCATTATTGCAGTAATTCCAATAATTCTTCTAAGTGCTTGATCTCGTAGGTTGGCTTTACTTCATTGTATTGTTTGTTTTCGCGGTTAATCCAAACACTTTTGATACCTGTACGGTTGGCACCTAATATATCTGTCATCAAATTATCTCCAACCATGATGGCATGCTCCTTCTCTACATTTGCTACTTCTAGCACATGTTCAAATATGGAAGGATCTGGTTTTCCTTTACCGAAATCTCCAGAGATAATGATATGGTCAAAATAGTTCTTTAATTCTGGGGTGATCGTTAATTTGGTATTTTGTAAATCGGGAGAGCCGTTCGTTAACATAATTAAATGATAGTGCCCTTTTAGCTTGTTCAATACCGTAAAGGTTTCTTCGTAAACAAATGGGTTCTTTTTTCGGTTAATTGGGAATTGCTCGGCCAAATGTTCACCAAATTCTTCATCCTCTATGCCTACTTGCTTCAGTCCATTAATCCAAGCATCTCTTCGGTAGTTCGGTACGATTTCGGCCATTTTTTTAAAATATGTATGATCATCAAGGAAATTACCCCAGAGTCCTTCAAAAGGATTAATTCCAATCATTTGAGTGAATTCATAGGTTTCATAGCTTTGATATAGCTTACGGGCCTCTTCGCGAACTGCATCCTCTACTTTAAGAGCATCTACTCCATATTTTTCAGTTGCTAATAGGCAAGTATCTTCAAACGCTTGTTTCACACTTTTTTTATCCCATAGCAACGTATCATCCAGATCAAATATTATCGTTTTTATCATTTTATTCCTCCTCCTCACTTTTAATTAATCATACCATAATCATAATCATTAGGTGATAGGTGAATCTAGATGGTAAAATAGAAGCTAACAATCACTTCTCGTTTAGTGTAAAATGTATAATAGTTTAGCTTCCATAAGGGGGATGAAGATTGAAAAACAACAAAATAGACAAAAAATACTTCCTTTATATAAGTATTTACTTGTTGCTATATATGGTAACGATATTCTTACCATTTACAGAGATATTTACAATCATGCTAATGCCCATACCGATTATCTTACTCATGCTTCATGGTGAGCGTGTGTTATTTTATGTGACCGTGATGGTGCTGTTCTTTTTGTCTTTTATCATTTATCCGGCGGTTTCGATTCCGATTACCTTTCTTGCATTAATAAGCGGAATAATGATCGGTTTTTCGATTCAAAAAAAGCAGCATCCATATGAAACCTGGTTAAAAGGGACGGCTGGATATTTGTTCGGACTTGTTGGAGCCTATGCGTTTATCGAAATAGTGCTACAATATTCTATAGCAGATTCCTATAAGGAAATGATGAATGAGTCTTTAAATAGAACGAGAGAATTGTTTGAAACGTTTGGAATGATTCAGCTTTCTATCGAGGATTTTGAATTAATTCGTGAACAAATGCTAGGAGTTCTTCAGCTCATTCCTTTTATATTAGTCGTTATTTCTATGGTTTTGGCCCTTATTACACAATGGCTCACCTATAAATGGCTAAATCGCACAGCAGAAAAAAAATATGCTTTCCCAGCATTTCGAAATTTTCAGTTACCGAAGCTGATTTTGTGGATATATTTTATTACCTTAATGCTGTCATTAATGGGAGGGAATAATGATGCCACACTATTTTATGATATCATTATGAATGTATCTAATTTGGCAGGAACCCTCTTGATCTTACAAGGATTATCCTTTATCTTTTACTATAGCTATGTCAAAGTAAAGTCAACAGCTTTACCGATCGTTAGCATACTCGTCCTTGTATTTTTTCCTTTTATAGGTTTTTATTTCGTTCGAATCTTAGGTATAATTGATTTAGGATTTGATTTAAAAAAGAGGATTACGAAGTAGGATTTGTCACTTGGTTAGGAGCTGACAGCTATGCCAAAATTATGGAAGAAGCCGACGATGGGAAGACATATTATTGGAATATACCTTCTCTCGTTTATATTATTAGTATTTATTTTTTATTTTCAGTGGGTCATTGGCTTAATAATGACTGTTTTTTTTAGTCTCTCTCTTTATTATAGTATCCGAAGAGAAGAAAAATTACTCGATCAAACGGAGGCTTATATATCGACTTTGTCCTATCGTGTCAAAAAGGTCGGGGAAGAAGCGTTATTGGAAATGCCTATTGGGATTGTTCTGTACGATGAGGAATATCAAATCGACTGGGCGAACCCTTTTATGAATCAATTTACAGAAGAGGAAACAATGGTAGGAGAACCTCTCTCCTTGTTATCTGATAGTATTGTTTCCCAATTGCGAGAGGGAAAGGAATCCTTCTGGCTAAAATTTGATCAATTTGAGTATCAGGTGTATAACAAAAAAGAAGAACGTCTCCTCTACTTCTTTGATCGAACACGAGAAATAGAAATTCAAGCATTATACGAGCAGGAAAAGACGGTTCTTGGCATTATCTTTTTGGATAATTATGAGGAAATAACGCAGAACATGGATGACACGGCGAAGAGTCAAATTAATTCACAGGTAACCTCTCTTTTGAATAATTGGTCAAATGAAAGAGGGATTTATTTAAAGCGAACCTCACAGGAACGATTTTTAGCTGTTTTTAATCAAGATATTCTCACACAGCTAGAAAAAGAAAAATTTGAAATATTAGATGAAGTTCGTGAATTAATTACTGACAAAAATGTTCCATTAACGTTAAGTATCGGTATTGGTCTCGGAAGTGAATTGCTGCCAGACTTAGGAAAGCTGACACAATCCAGTCTTGATCTAGCATTAGGACGTGGAGGAGACCAAGTAGTTATTAAAGATGATGAGTCTGGGAAGGTTCGTTTTTATGGTGGAAAGACAAATCCAATGGAAAAACGAACGAGAGTAAGGGCAAGGGTTATATCTCATGCATTAAAGGAACTGGTAAAGGGCAGCGACCAAGTGCTCATTATGGGGCACAAGGCACCAGATATGGACTCTATTGGGGCAGCCATCGGTGTACTGAAAATTGCACAGGCCAATGATGTTGAGGGCTTTATTGTGTTAGATGAAAATGATATCGATACAGGTGTCCAGCGTTTAGTGGATGAAATTAGAGAAAGCGATGAACTTTGGTCCCATTTTATTGATCCAGATGGGGCATTAGATATTGTGACAAAGGATACGTTAGTCGTTGTAGTGGATACACATAAGCCATCCTTGATGCTAGAGGAAAAGCTTGTCCATAAAACCGAGCATGTGGTCTTAATCGATCATCACCGACGTGGAGAGGAATTTGTGGAAGATCCAACACTTGTTTATATGGAGCCATATGCTTCCTCAACTGCTGAGCTCGTCACAGAATTGTTAGAGTATCAACCGAGCAAATTAACGCTAAATATGTTAGAATCAACTGCATTACTAGCAGGAATTATTGTCGATACGAAGAGCTTCACACTTCGAACGGGATCGAGAACCTTTGATGCTGCCTCGTATTTGCGCTCAAGAGGTGCAGATACCGTGTTAGTGCAGAAGTTTTTAAAGGAAGATCTCGATATATATGTGAAGCGGAGTCGTTTAATTGAAAACACCAAGGTATATCGCCATAATATTGCGATTTCAGTAGGTAATTCGAGAGAAACCTATGGACCTGTTGTGATTGCTCAAGCGGCGGATACGTTATTAACAATGACAGGGATTGAGGCATCGTTTGTGATATCAGAGCGTAAGGATGGACGCATTGGAATTAGTGCAAGGTCGCTCGGTGAGGTCAATGTTCAAGTTATCATGGAAAGAATGAATGGTGGGGGCCATTTAACGAATGCTGCCACCCAATTGGATGATATCTCTGTCATTGATGCCTATGAATGGCTAAAGGATATAATCGATGAGTATTATGATGAGGAAGGTGAAGAGGAATGAAAGTAATTTTTACAAAAGACGTGAAAGGTAAAGGGAAAAAAGGCGATGTAAAAAATGTCTCTGATGGCTATGCCCGCAATTTCCTTTTTAAAAATAACTATGCTGTAGAGGCAACTCAGGCGAATATGAGTGCATTAAAGGCACAAAAAAATAAAGCAAAAAAGCAGGAGCAAGAAGAGATAGAACAAGCAAAGCAGCTTAAAGAAACACTAGAAAAGCTGGAAGTGAAGCTAACAGCTAAGTCTGGTGATGGTGGTCGTTTATTTGGCTCCATTACAAGTAAGCAAATAGCGGAGGAACTGAAAAAATCCCATAATATTAAAATGGACAAGCGTAAGATTGAGTTAGATCAACCAATCCGTTCATTAGGATATACCGAAGTTCCAGTAAAACTACATCAAGAGGTTTCTGGTACCATTCGAGTACACGTTGTGGAAGCATAAACAAATGCTTCCACATTCTTGCTAAAGGGGGGCAAATTATGAGTGAAGCATTACAGGGCAGAACGCCACCACATAATATAGAAGCAGAGCAAGCGGTGCTTGGTGCAATTTTCTTAGAGCCTGATGCGATCTCCAGTGCCTCTGAAATATTAATACCAGAGGACTTCTATCGCTCTAGTCATCAACAAATTTACCGAGTAATGATGAGCTTAGCAGATAAAGGAGAACCAATTGATCTTGTTACGGTTACAACGAGCCTATCGAATAGTAAGCTGTTGGATGATATTGGCGGGGTCTCTTATTTAAGTGATCTGGCGAATGCGGTGCCGACTGCTGCTAATATTTCACATTATTGTCGTATTGTTGAGGAAAAATCAATTCTAAGGAGATTAATCCGCACAGCGACAGATATTGTGACAGATAGCTTTTCTAAGGAAGATGAAGTGGAGGAAGTGTTAAACGAATCGGAAAAGAGAATATTAGAAGTCTCGAACCGAAAGAATGCCTCTGCTTTTAAAAATATTAAAGATGTCCTCATAGAGGTTTATGATAGTATAGACGAACTACACAAATCAACGGGAGAGGTTACTGGAATTGCTTCAGGGTTCCGTGACCTAGATCGAATCACTTCAGGCTTTCAACGCAATGATTTAATTATTGTTGCAGCCCGTCCATCAGTGGGGAAAACAGCCTTTGCCTTGAACATTGCACAAAATGTCGCGATTAAAACCAATGAAAATGTAGCCATTTTTAGTTTAGAGATGGGGGCAGAACAGTTAGTTTCTCGTATGCTGTGTGCCGAGGGGAATATCGATGCCCAAAGACTAAGAACCGGCGCATTACAGGAAGAGGATTGGCGCAAGCTCTCTCTTGCAATGGGTAGTCTATCAAATGCAGGTGTTTTCATAGACGATACACCAGGGATTAGAGTGAGTGAAATCAGATCAAAGTGTCGTAGATTAAAGCAAGAGCATGGACTCGGTATGATCTTGATCGATTATTTGCAATTGATTCAAGGGAGTGCGAATTCTAAGGAAAATAGACAGCAAGAGGTATCGGAAATATCGCGTTCCTTAAAGGGCTTGGCTAGGGAGTTAAATGTTCCCCTTATCGCCTTGTCACAGCTATCACGTGGTGTGGAACAGAGACAGGATAAACGCCCGATGATGTCCGACTTACGAGAGTCGGGAAGTATTGAGCAGGATGCCGATATTGTTGGTTTCTTATATCGTGATGATTACTATGATCAGGAATCGGAGAAGCAGAATATTATTGAAATTATTATTGCAAAGCAGCGTAACGGTCCTGTTGGTACGGTCGAACTAGCCTTTGTTAAAGAATATAATAAGTTTGTAGATTTAGATCACCGCTATGGGGATGATGATATCCCACCAGGATAAGGAGGAGAAAAACAGTTCCATTTCGTAACTAGAATGGAGCTGTTTTTTTATAATGCCAATTAACGAACATTCTATAAAACTATTATTAAAATGTTCGTGAATCAGATTGACATCCACTTTTTCGCTTGGTAAAATGGGTAACGTGTTAATAAAACGTTAAGGCGGGGGTGCCGTATATGTCTTCAGTAGTCGTAGTGGGAACACAATGGGGAGACGAAGGTAAAGGAAAGATCACAGATTTTCTTTCACAAAACGCAGAGGTTGTTGCACGTTATCAAGGTGGAAATAATGCAGGTCATACGATAAAATTCGATGGTATTACGTATAAACTACACTTAATTCCGTCTGGGATTTTTTTTCATGATAAAATTTGTGTATTAGGAAATGGTATGGTTATTGATCCGAAGGCATTAGTAGAAGAGTTGGCTTATCTCCATGATAAAGGGGTGAGCACGGATAATTTACGTATTAGTAATCGTGCCCATGTTATTCTTCCTTATCATTTAAAGCTGGATGGCCTTCAAGAAGACGAAAAGGGTGCAAATAAAATAGGAACCACTCGTAAGGGTATTGGGCCTGCTTATATGGATAAAGCAGCACGTGTTGGAATCCGTATTGCTGATTTATTAGACAAAGACGCCTTCCGAGAAAAGCTTGAGATAAATTTAAAAGAAAAAAATCGTTTGTTTGAAAAAGTATATGAAACCGACTTAATGAAAATAGAAGATATATTAGAGGAATATTATGAATATGGACAACAGTTCAAAAAATATGTTGCCGATACATCTGTTGTGTTAAATGATGCATTAGATGATGGCCGTCGTGTACTATTTGAAGGTGCACAAGGTGTTATGCTCGATATTGACCAAGGTACTTATCCATTTGTTACCTCCTCTAACCCAATTGCGGGTGGAGTGACGATAGGTTCAGGGGTTGGCCCTTCAAAGATCGACCATGTGGTAGGTGTATCCAAAGCTTATACGACTCGTGTTGGAGATGGTCCATTCCCTACGGAGCTTGAGGACGAGATTGGGGATCAAATTCGCGAGGTGGGAAATGAATATGGTACGACAACTGGAAGAGCCCGTCGTGTTGGTTGGTTTGATAGTGTTGTAGTAAGGCATGCAAGACGTGTTAGTGGGATTACAGACCTTTCCCTTAATTCGATTGATGTTTTAACAGGAATCGAAACATTAAAGATTTGTACTGCATATAAATATAAAGGGGAAATCATGGAGGAATTCCCTGCTAGCCTGAAAATGTTAGCAGACTGTGAACCTGTTTATGAAGAGCTACCAGGCTGGACAGAGGATATTACGGGTGTCAAAAGCTTGCATGAGCTACCAGAGAATGCTCGTCATTATTTAGAGAGAGTATCTCAGCTTACAGGAATTCCGTTATCTGTGTTTTCTGTAGGACCAGATCGTTCACAAACTAATGTTGTCCGAAGTGTCTATAGCTAGAAGTGAAAATGACAATTGGCTGACAGAACCCGAATGTTATCGGAAATGATAATATTCGGGTTTTATTTTTTCTCCCTTCTAATAGAAAAGAACTAAATTTGGCGAATTTTGTTAGTTAATTCTTCCTATTTTGCAGAAAAAATGAAGGTTTATGTAAATAAATGGATTTTATTATACAGTTATGTTACATCTCGATGTAAGCCCTTTTCACAATCTGATGATCTATGTTAGATTATTAGAGGTGGTTCCTTCGAATTAAAGATAAAGAAAAGAACCATGATAGGGAAATAGGAGGACTATTATCATGCGAGAAAGCAAGATTAGTAAGTATAAAAAGGTTGTGAAGCTTGCAACTATTGCGGGTGTAATAGCCATGTGTTTATCTGCTCAAACGGTTTTTGCCGACGAGAAGGAGCTTTCTACGATCTATCACGTATATGTAGACGGCGAGCACATAGGGGTAGTAGATAACCAAGAAGATGTGCAGCAATATATAGAGAAAAAAATAGAAAAGGTAAAAAAGGAAAGCAAGCAGCCTGATTATACATACACGATCGAAGGAGATATTACTTATATCCCTGAAACAGTGTTTGAAACCCAAACAAGTGAAGCGGAAGTTTTTGATTATATAGAGAAAGAATTAGCTGTACAAGTAGAGGCACAGTCCTTAACGATTGATGATAAGCTTGTTGGCTATTTTGCAGGCGAAGAAGCGGTGAAGGATGTCCTTCAGGCCTACAAAGAAAAATTTGTCAGTAAAGATGTTTTAGAACAGTTAGAATCGAAAAAGGAAGCATCGAAAGATCTAGCAGTTGGAGATAATCGTATTGTCGATGTGGAATTATCAGAGGATATTACCACCTCTGAGGAGGAAGTACAGGCAAGTGAGGTTCTAACAGTGGAGGAAGGTGTCACCTTACTTGAAAAAGGGACACTAGAAAATAAAAAATATGAGGTTCAAGAAGGGGATGTGCTTGGATCGATAGCAGCGAAGCATGACCTGGAGTTAGATACATTATTAGCTTTAAATGAAGGTTTAACCGAGGATTCTACGATCAAGGTTGGCGATGTTCTTCAAGTTACAGAACAGAAGCCTTTTGTGAAAGTGATTGTTACAGAAGAGAAGAAAGTCGAAGAAACGATTGAGTATGAAACAGTAACTGAAGAATCAGAGAAGATGTATAAAGGCGACGAAGAAGTGAAGCAAGAAGGAAAAGATGGATCCAAGGAAGTTCACTATAAGGTGCAAAAAGTGAACGGACAAACAGTCAGCACAGACGTCGTTGAAGAAAATATTACAGAAGAAGCAACCGATAAAATTATTGTTAAGGGTACGAAGGTGGTACCATCTAGAGGATCTGGAGACCTTGCTTGGCCAGCTGTTGGAGGATATATCTCAAGCTATGTCGGTCAAAGGTGGGGTGCATTCCATAAAGGGATAGACATTGCGGGTCCAAGCAATCGGACGATTAAAGCTGCCGATAACGGTACTGTCGTATCAGCTGGCTGGGATGACGGAGGCTATGGTAATAAAATCGTCATCAACCATAACAATGGGTATCGTACAGTTTATGCACATTTAGCTTCTATCAGCGTAAAAGCAGGACAAACAGTAGAAAAAGGAAGCAAAATTGGTGTAATGGGAACAACAGGTGATTCCACGGGGATCCATTTACACTTTGAAGTATACAAAAACGGATCTTTAGTCAAGAGCCCTGAAGATTTATTATAATAACTAACCCTTGTTCGCGTAACTCTACGGAACAAGGGTTTTTCAATAGCTTGCCGATTAAAAACAGTGAAGAAAAGACATTTTTGCTTTTTTACGTTAAAATAGGTAACTAGGAGAAGTTTAATCCTTATGATTTTTGATGATGGGAAATTAACGACCATCCCTATGTAAAAGGATAACATGAGACACTCAGCAATAGAGATTTTCCGCTGTGATAAAATATATAAAGAAAAAGGACGTGCTTTTATGAGTCAGAAAATTTTAGTAGTAGATGATGAAAAGCCGATTGCCGATATACTGAAGTTCAACTTAGAAAAAGAAGGATATGACGTCATTTGTGCCTATGATGGTGATCAAGCGATTGAGTATGCGTTGAAGGAAGATCCTGATTTGATCTTGCTCGATATTATGCTACCCAAAAAAGACGGAAACGAGGTCTGCCGTGAGGTAAGAAAAACGCATAGTATGCCGATTATTATGTTAACAGCAAAGGATGCAGAAATTGATAAGGTGCTTGGATTAGAGCTAGGGGCCGATGATTATGTCACAAAGCCATTTAGCAATCGTGAATTGATCGCAAGGGTAAAAGCGAATTTACGAAGAATCAACCAAGAACCTGCGAATCAAAAACGCGATACCAATGATATTGAAATTGGATCCCTTGTCATTCACCCAGATGCATATACCGTAACAAGAGATGGGGAGTACATTGAATTAACCCATCGTGAATTTGAATTGCTACATTATTTAGCTCGTCATATCGGACAGGTCATGACGAGAGAGCATCTTTTAGAGACGGTTTGGGGATATGATTATTACGGTGATGTCCGTACGGTAGACGTAACGGTACGCCGATTAAGGGAAAAAATCGAGGACAACCCGAGTAACCCATTATGGATTGTGACACGTAGGGGTGTGGGCTATTATTTACGAAATCCTGAACAGGAGTAATGTTCTATGAAAAGAGTGGGCTTTTTCCAATCGATTCGTTTAAAAATAATTATCATTTTAAGCTTGTTTCTATTGCTTGCTGTTCAACTGATTGGAGCATATTTTCTTGATAAATTGGAAACGAATTTAAACACCAACTTTGAAGCGAACTTAGATGATCGCCTTACGGTTTTGAAAACAAATTTAGAGGAGGCATTTCAGGAAAAAAGGCCAGAAAATGGGGAAGAGCCGACCCTTCAAGAGGACGTTAGTGATATTATTGATCGCTATTCAAGGGATATTTTTACCGATCTCCAAGTAATAGATTCCCAATATCGTGTCATTGGGGCGAACTCAGACTTAGAGAGAATCGGAAAAAGAGTGACTGGTAATATTGCGATAAATGGTGCATTAAAGTTTGCGGAAGAGGAGAAGGAGAAATTCCGATACAGTAATGATCGTATGATTGCAAAAACGGTACCGATTATGGATAATGCCACTAATACACCAGTTGGGGCGGTAAGAGTCGAGGCCTCTATTGAAGATGTTTATGATCAGCTAGAGGAAATTAGCAAAATCTTTTTGAGTGGAACCATTCTTACGGTTGTTGTTTCGATTATTTTAGGGATTCTTGTAGCACGAACAATAACAAAGCCTATAACTGAAATGCGTAAGCAAGCAATGGTCATTGCCAAAGGCGACTTTTCCAAAAAGGTAAATGTTTATGGGGTTGATGAGATTGGCCAGCTTGCAACGACCTTCAATGATATGACTGATAGGTTGAAGCTTGCGAATCAGACGACAGAAGAAGAACGGAGAAAATTGAGTTCTGTTTTATCCAATATGTCAGAAGGTGTGATCGCAACAGATGAAAAAGGAAGAATTGTCTTAATGAACGACCCTGCTATTAACCTGATTGATACATCCTTTAGTGAGGCAAAGGGAAAACCTATTGCCGATGTCCTTCAAATCGAAGAAAAGGTATTGGATATTAAAGAACTAGAGGAAACGAACTCGCTAACGATTGACTTCAGTGATGATGACCAATTATTTTTGATTCGAGCTAGTTTTTCTGTGGTGCAGGATGAAGAGGAGAACTTTAATGGCTTAATCACGGTGATAAGTGATGTAACCGAACAGGAAAAGGTAGAACGGGAAAGAAGGGAATTCGTATCGAATGTTTCCCATGAATTAAGAACACCATTAACGACAATGCGTAGTTATATAGAAGCTTTAACAGATGGGGCATGGAAAGACAAAGAAATCGCACCACAATTTTTGGAAGTGACCCAAAATGAGACAGATCGGATGATTCGTCTCGTGAATGATTTGCTCCAATTATCGAAGATGGATCATAAAGAAGGGGCGATGAATAAGCAAAAGGTCGAACTTGTCTCATTTGTCGAAAATATTTTAGATCGCTTTGATATGAATAAGACAGATGTAATCGGGATTGAAAGAAAGCTTCCAAAAGAACAGATCAAAACAAGAATTGATCAGGACAAGATCACTCAAGTAATTGATAATATTATGTCGAATGCGATTAAATACTCACCTGAGGGTGGTAAAATCACCTTTCAGCTCGCAAAAGAGCAAAATAGAGTGAAATTCAGTATTAAAGACCAAGGCTTGGGAATTGCCCGGGAAAAGGTAGACAAAATATTTGATCGTTTTTACCGTGTAGATAAAGCAAGGTCCCGTGAATTAGGAGGGACTGGATTAGGTTTGGCGATTTCCAAGGAAATAATTGAAGCACATCATGGTCATATTTGGGCGACAAGTAAGGAAGGACAAGGTACGACAATATACTTCACGCTACCGCTAAAGAATCGAAAGCGGGGTAATCAAAAATGAAATTCGAAGCGATTAAATCAATCCTACTAACTTTTCTCATTGCTTTAAGCTTATTGCTTACTTTTGCGATATGGAATTATGAAGGGGAATATGAAGAATCAGCGAATGACCGATCAACAGATGCACAGCTAGAAGGCTCGGAAGCAACAAAACAATCGTTGATTAAGCCTTCTCAAATAGTGTTCCATTGGGATCAAGAACATTTAGGCTTCCATCAGAAAACGGATGAGTTAGAAATCTTCCAAGCACTATCTGATTGGTTTTTATATGATTTTACTATGCTAGAAGAAGGAATTGGGGTAGACACAGAAAAAGAAAGGATAGAGATTGTTTTTCCGACGCCACTGCCATCCCAATATATTCCTGATTTATTTACAACAAATGAAACTATTCGCATTGATAATCAATTTAAACGGATTATTCTATACTTAGATGAAAATAGGACGACAAATCAGATTATTTTTGATAATAGTGATCCTAATGGAATTGATATTACAGCTCAGGTTCAAAACATTTCGCAGGTCATCCAATACGTTACCGATTTGCAAGCAGAGAAGGAATTCGACACTCTTGTCCCAGTAGAATTAAGTGAACAAACCGTATATCTTCCAACAGAACAAACGATTAAAGGTCGAAAATTCAGATATACTGAGATTCAAGCAGATACGAATTCTTTTAAAAGTATTTTCTTCCCGAACCCATTCAGTGTACGGAGCTCTAGGAATGCAGAAGGCGGGACCGTTTATTCAGATGGAACGAGAGAAATGATCGTCAAAGGCTATCATGTAGAGTTTACCAACTTCTCGGTAACAGACGATCAAGCTCAGAATAACCAAAATGAATTAAATACAGTACAGGATCCAGCCGATTTACTGATCACAAGGTCGATCGATCATATTAATGCACATAAAGGCTGGCTAGTGGATGAGAGCATTCAATACCATTTATACGATGTAAATGCAGCCTATCAATTTGTGGAATATCGCATGATGTATGAAAATTTCCCAGTCTTTTCCAATAATGGACTTTCCAGTATGTCAGTAGTTATACAGAACAATACGATTTATCAGTATAATCGACCATTGATGAAGCTCACCTATCCTTATGATCGGGCAGAAACCGATTTAATGAGTGCGAAGGATTTAATCCAGTACTTAAAGGATAGTAATGATTTTTCACTGGAAGAAGTTTATGATATACAGCTTGGCTATCGAATAGAACAGCAAGCAGGTACGCAATTTTTTGACCTAATTCCATCATGGTGTATCGAAACAAGTACAGGCATGCAGTTTATTTCTAATAATGTTCAAAAGAATCAAGGAGGGAATTCGAATGCAATGGGGTCAAATTAAAACACTGTTTATCCTATGCTTTCTCATACTTGATATCTTTTTACTTCGACAATAT
Source organism: Gracilibacillus sp. JCM 18860 (assembly GCF_055395245.1). Lineage (NCBI taxonomy): Bacteria > Bacillati > Bacillota > Bacilli > Caryophanales > Bacillaceae > Gracilibacillus > Gracilibacillus sp. JCM 18860. Next base: position 2,621,014 of record NZ_AP043868.1, on the reverse strand, counting down.
ATCGATAATCAACAGGAAGAGCTTTCTTACAACACAGAGGAAACTACACAGGAAGATTACCTTGCGACGAATTTAAAGGGACTAGATAATATTCCAGAAGAGCCGACTAAAGCGGCAACATTAAATGCAAAGAGTAAAGAATTCACCGAGGAAGAGATCAGTGAAATCGATAAGCTGCCAAATCAGAAATCCGTGATTATTGACGATACGATGATCGTTTCTCATTTTGATTCACCTGAGGCATTTGATTTAGATACTACAAAAGAGAGTATCAAAGAAAACATTTGGAATGATGAGCAATATAACTTAGAGGATTATGTTGTAGATGAGCAGACGAATACGTATATCTTTTTTCAAGAGTTGGACGATCCGATTTACTATAATCTAAGCGGTGTGTTGATGATCAAAGTTAATGAAAATGGCGAAATGACCCATTATGTCCAAACCATTCTAGAAAAAACGGAGGAACAGCCGGTAGAGGAATTAATCATGCCACTTACAGTAATCACAAAATTATTTAATAATGGCAATATTAGCCCTGGCTCGGAAATTACAGAAGTGGATTTAGGATATCATAACTTACTTCCATTACCTAATGGCGAACAAGTACTACTGCCTACATGGGAAATTGAGGTAGATGATAACACCTATTTTTATATTAATGCAGTAGAAGGTCACAACTCGAATAGGGAAGCACATGACTTTGTGATGGAAATGAAGAATTTGATTGGGGAATCTGTCGGAACCTCAGCTATTCAACCATTGGAGGAAGATTGGGGACAAACAGAAATCAACCATTTCATCAATCAAGTATTAGCAGAATTAATGTCAACAAGAGAAGTGGAGGAAGAGGACGATGCACTTTAGTGTATTAGCATCCGGTAGTACGGGGAATGCTTTTTATATCGGAACAGAAAAGGAAAAAATCCTAGTAGATGCTGGATTAAGTGGGAAAGAGCTAACAAGGCTATTTCATCAAATCCAAGTTGATCCAGCAGAGCTCTCGAGAATTCTTGTCACCCATGAACATAGTGATCATATAAAAGGCCTCGGAATTTTTGCTCGTAAGCATCGCCTTCCGATATATGCGAACGAAAAAACATGGAAGGCAATGGATCAAGCCATTGGAAAAATTGATCTAGATCAAAAATTTATTTTTAAAATGGAAGAAACGAAGAGCTTTGGTGACATAGATGTTGAATCATTTGCTGTGTCACATGATGCGGCTGAGCCAATGTTTTATACCTTTCATCATAACGGAAAGAAGGTTGCCCTTGTCACGGATCTGGGTTATGTGTCGGAAAGAATAAAGAAAACAGTAGAAGGAGCAGATGCCTTAATCTTTGAAGCTAACCATGATGTGGAGATGCTTCGGATGGGGCGCTATCCATGGAGTGTTAAGCGAAGAATTCTTGGAGATACTGGCCATGTTTCCAATGAAGATTGTGCCTTAGCATTAAGAGATATCATAGATGATCAAACAAAACGTATTTATTTAGCCCATTTAAGTAAAGATAATAATATGAAAGACTTAGCTCGTATGTCTGTGGAACATGGTTTATCCGAATACGGTTTCTCTGTAGGTGAAAGAATCACGCTTCATGATACAGATCCGAAAGAACCAACAGCATTATACGAGGTGGTTTAATTAACGAGTAGAGGATGATCCTAAATGGGTTATTATGATGGTCATGATATTTCGCGGAGAAAAAGTAGCAAGAGAAGTAGCTTTTGGATGCCATTTATCGTGGGATTAGTACTTGGAGCTTTTTTGTTTGCCTTAGTTTTACCAATGCTAGTAGAAAGAAATTGGTTACCGTATGAAATCGTGATAGGTGGAAAGCTAGATCAATCGAATGGTCAAACAGATGGAACGGTAGAACAAACGCCTCAGACATTGAAAAATGTGAAGGTAGATATCTCCACACGTGTAACTGAGATTGTCGCAGAGGTTTCTCCTGCTGTTGTTGGGGTGGTAAATATCCAACAACAAGCGAACTTTTGGGATCAGGATCAGTCAAATGGAGAACAAGGCACAGGCTCTGGTGTTATTTACAAGATTGATGGAGATACTGCCTATATTATTACCAATCATCACGTCATTCAAGGTGCTGATCAAGTAGAGATAATTTTGTCAGACGAACAGAAGGTAAATGCAACACTAGTCGGTAGTGACTTATTCACAGATTTAGCTGTGATCAAAATGGATGCAAGCAAGGTAGAAAAGACGATCCCTATTGGACAATCCCAGGATGTACATGTTGGAGAACCAGCAATTGCAATTGGCAATCCGTTAGGTCTTTACTTATCTGGTTCCGTCACCCAAGGGGTCATAAGTGGAAAACAGCGAGCGATTCCACAGGATTTTGACGGAGATGGAAGAGCAGATTGGCAGGCAGAGGTTATCCAAACAGATGCTGCCATCAATCCAGGTAATAGCGGTGGTGCCCTGATTAATTCCGAAGGACAGTTAATTGGTATTAACTCGATGAAGATAGCAGAATCGGCGGTAGAAGGCATCGGCTTTGCCTTACCGATCGATGATGTGTTGCCAATCGTCAAGGAACTCGAAGAAAATGGAAAAATTACGAGAGCCTTCTTAGGCGTAGAAGCCTATTCGCTAAATGATATTGCCCAAGTAGAGTGGGAGAGAAGTCTCAACCTACCAGAAGAGGTAACAGGTGGCTTATATATCCGCAGTGTAGAACCAATGTCACCAGCTGATAAAGGCGGATTAAAGCCTTATGATGTGATTACCGCAATGGATGGAGAGCCAATGGCAGATATCGTCGATTTGCGCAAGCATCTATATTCGGAAAAATCTGTAGGAGATACCGTTAAGATCACCTTTTACCGAGATGGAGAGAAACAAAATACAGAGGTAGAATTAACCACATTATCCTATTAACAATCAAATATATCCACAGTTATACAAGAATTATCCACAATTTGTGGATGAAACAAAAAGATATGTGTATATATCGTATAGGAATTTATGTTCTATACGATATATACCTTTTTTATTGTGAGTATGTGGATAAATCTGTGCATAACTTGTTAGAATTCTTATTAACATGTGGATAACTGCGTTTTGCTCGGTGAAATTGTGGAAAATTAGAGCTGAAAGCTGGTGTTACGACATAATTGTTGAGCTTTGCCAGTGCGTGTTGGGATTTTGGTAAGGATGTTGATTGAAATGTTTGACATGAAGAAGGTAAAGGTCGTTTTGTTAGATGGATGAATGAAAGAGTGGTGTTTATAGAAGTGGTAAAGTTTATTTTGCAAGGGGAATGAATGAAAGTGATGTTTATAAAAGTGATAAAGGTCGTTTTGCAAGAGGGATAGAAGGAAAGTGGTGTTTATAAAGAAGATAAAGGTCATTTTACAAGAGGAATAGAAGGAAAGTGGTGTTTATAAAGAAGATAAAGGCCGTTTTGCAAGAGGAATGGAAGGAAAGTGGTGTTTATAAAGAAGATAAAGGCCGTTTTACAAGAGGAATAGAAGGAAAGTGGTGTTTATAAAGAAGATAAAGGCCGTTTTGCAAGAGGAATGGAAGAAAAGTGGTGTTTATAAAGGAGATAAAGGTCATTTTGCTAGTGACGTGAATTTAAAGTGATGTTTATAACAGCAATAAAGTTTATTTTTACAGTGGGGTGGATTCAAAATGATTGTGAATATTAACGATTTCTCCATTTCTATTCCAAAATTCATGGAATTGTTGTAAACTATACTAAATCAAAAAGCGATGAAGAGAAGAGTATATGTGCTTAAGCATGTCAGAGAACTCCTTTTGCTGAGATGGAGGATGTAGAGGCACATGGAACCAAGCCTTGGAGCTGCATTTAGGATTATCTTGATGAGAAATGATGATGTGCCGGGTTCTCCCGTTATAGAGATAGAGTATATTCTACACAATTTTTAGCAGACGTACTCGAAAAGGTTATTGTGGCAACACAATAACAAACTGGGGTGGCACCGCGAACTTCTAAAATCAGAGAGTCTCGTCCTCAAGTCTAATAACTTGGGGGTGGGATTCTTTTTTTATCAATGCAAATAACGGATTTTAGGAGTGAAGCTGATGAAGTGGAAAAATCCTTTATTACTTCTGTTTGGAATTGGCGTATCCAATTTAGGTGCTTGGATTTATTTAATTGCGCTTAACCTGATTATTTTGGATAGGACAGGATCACCATTTGCCGTATCTGTTCTTTATATCCTTATACCGATCGCCACTTTGTGTACTAATTTTTGGTCGGGAAGCTTTATCGATAGGTTAAATAAAAGGAATTTAATGATTTTCTTAGATTTTATTAGAGCATTCTTGATATATTTACTTCCATATATGGATTCACTCGTTCTCATTTATTTATGGGTTTTTATAATCAATTTGGCGAGTTCAATTTTTGAGCCGACATCGACGGTTTATATGACGAAGCTTATACCTAAGACAGATCGCCAAAGATTTAATGCGCTTAGAAATTTCATTCATTCAACGGGCTTTATACTAGGACCTTCCATTGCAGGTGTTTTGTTTATTCTAGGATCTCCTTATCTTGCTATTCAGTTGAATTCTCTAGCATTAGGTATATCAGCTGTCATCATTTTTTTACTCCCCAAATTGGAATTAAGAGGGAAAACGGTTGAAAAAGTAAGCTTGAGAGTCATTAGAAATGATTGGAGAGAACTCGTTATTTTTAGCAAATCAAACAGACATACGACATTCGTTTATGTTCTCTTTAGTGGATTTATCGTATTTATGACCGTATTAGACTCTCTAGAAGCTGCATTTGCAACAAAAGTACTTTCTTTATCTGAGAGTGCTTATGGGTTTCTTGTAAGTGTTGCAGGAATAGGAGTTATAGTAGGCTCATTAACTAATGCTTTATTCACTAGTCGGCTAAAAATTAATATCCTTATTGGATTTGGAGCCATCTTCACACCAGTTGGAAATTTGATCTTTGCATTCTCCCAAAATTTTATTTGGGCATCTATAGGGTTTTTTACATTAACATTTGCTTTATCATTCGCAAATACGGGTTTCATAACTTTTTATCAAAATAATGTACCAACAGAAATTATGGGCAGACTTTCAAGTGCACTTAGCGTATTAGAGGCATTGCTCATCATTATATTTACAGGAATAGTTGGTATTTTTTCCGAATTACATGGAATTCGCTTCATCTATATCATAGGTTCCTTTGCTTTTATGGCCTTAGGACTTTTTATGAATTTGGTCGTTTTGGGTAAATCGAAAAAAGCTTTTTATCAAGAATATAGTGAAAGGGAGCATCGATAAAGCCAAATTCCAAGTTTTCATGCAGTAAGGGATACACTAATTTGCAATTGTTGGCATTAGATAGTATCTTTTTTATAGATGTGGAAAGGAGAATCGAAGAAATGTATCAAGAACCAATATTTTTACAGCCTGTATTTCAAGAACGAATTTGGGGTGGCCAAAAGCTAAACACAGAGTTTTCCTATACAATTCCTTATGAAAAAACAGGAGAGGCATGGGTGATATCTGCCCATCCAAACGGACCAAGTAAAATAACAAATGGTCCACTAAAAAATCAAACATTATTAGAAGCATGGAAAAATCATGGTGAATTATTTCGTAAACCAGCTGACAGTGAGGAAGAGTATCCTTTACTCATCAAAATATTGGATGCAAATGACAATCTTTCTGTTCAAGTACACCCAGATGATCAATATGCTCGTGAGGTGGCGAATGAAGCGTATGGTAAAACAGAATGCTGGTATGTGCTAAGTGCAGAACCAGATGCCGAGTTAATTATTGGCCATCATGCGCAAACGCGTGAGGAATTGGAAAAGCTGATTGATGAGGGTCAATGGGACAAGCTATTACGCAAGGTAAAGGTAAAAGCAGGAGATTTTGTCTATGTTCCAAGTGGTACGATTCATGCAATCGGAAAAGGAATTGTTATTTTAGAAACACAGCAAAGTTCTGATATTACTTATCGTGTGTATGATTATGACCGTACAGATGCACAAGGAAATACACGAGAACTACATCTAAAAGAAGCTAAGGATGTGACGACTGTTCCACATGAAACACCACGACTTAACCAGAGTGATGAAATAGACCAAGGCCTAACTAGCAAAAAATTGGTCGAAGAAAAATATTTTACCGTTTATCACTGGGGCTTAGATGGTAAGGTGGCCAAAACGATGGACCAAGATTTCCTCCAGGTAAGTGTCATCGAAGGAGAAGCGAAGCTAACCGTTCATCAACAACAATTTGATGTAAAAAAAGGAGATCATTTTATTATTCCGGCAACTATTTCTGCTTATCAGCTAGATGGTGCTGCTGAAATGATCGTTTCCCATACGTAAGATTATCCTCAAGGACTATGCTCCTTGAGGATTTTTATTATAATGCCTAGCTTGACTAACAGCTATCACTGTCCTAAACTGTCATGTAAATAATATAGAAAGGAAGTGGAACATGATCATAAAGGAGCGGAAAGAACCTGATGGGTTACGCGTATATTCATATTTGGATAGGCGGGCACCTTTGTCAGAAAAAGAAAAGCAATATTATAGAAGCATGCAAAAAGGCTTTGAGGGGGAAAAACATTTTGATTCCTTAATGAAACAGCTAACCTCTGAGCATTATATGTTGAATGATTTACTGTTAAAGCACCCAAATAATCATTTTCAAATCGATTCCCTCATGATTCAGGCAAACGAAATTTGCATCTATGAAATAAAAAATTACCAAGGTGATTTTTATTATGACAATAACCATACATTAATGTACCGCAGTCCCCAAACAGAAGTTAGTAATCCCCTTATTCCACTACAAAAAAGCGAGTCCTACTGAGACAATTTCTCCAAGCGCATCATTATCATATCCCCATTCATGGCTTCGTTGTTTTTGTCCACCCAGAATTCACCTTATATCAAGCCCCACTAGATAAGCCGCTTATTTTTCCTACTCAAATTAATCGGTACATTAAACGGATAAATCAAAACTCTGCTAAATTATCAAAACAACATGATCAAATCTCTGAACTTCTCCAATCCAAGCATATCAAAACATCCCCGATAACAAACATACCAAATTATGATTTTGCACAGTTCAACAAAGGAATCCCATGCATTACATGTGATTTACTTTCCCTTCGTGTCCAAGGATATAAATGTATATGTCAAAAATGTGGCACAATGGAATCTATAGAAAATGCTGTGATGCGCAGTGTAGCAGAATTCAGGCTGCTTTTTCCCTCAGAAAAGATTACAACGAAAACCATTCATGAATGGTGTGGAATGATACCATCTAAAAAAAGAATTCAAAGATTGCTAGCAAAACACTTTATCAAAGAAGGTAATAACAAGGGAGCTTATTTTAAATGAAGTGTGGGAAAGGTGATTTATTTTTTGTATATTGGACAGTGTGACAGAGATTTGCACTCAAGATGGTCGATATCAGGATATATTAGACAGTGTGACAGAGATTTGCACTCATGCTGTCCAATATCCGGACAATCTGGATCAAATAATCTTTTTCAAACCAAATGCTAGCTAGCATCGTCTAAAATAGAGAAAGGGGGTTAGCTAGATGAATGAGCTTGAGCAAATAACGATCATAGATGACGTGATGGAGGATAAAGAACAACTCATCACGCAATTAATGGATGAATATAGTGATGGGATCCTGTATCTCGTTTATACATATGTAAAAAACCGTACGATTGCGGAAGATTTAACACAGGAGATTTTTTTGAAATGCTATGAAAAATTGGATCAATTTCATCACCAAGCTTCACTTAAAACCTGGTTATATCGGATAGCTAGTAATCACTGTAAAGATTACCTTAGAAGCTGGCATTACCGAAAAGTCAGTCTCACGGAAAAAATTTGGGACTATATTCCTTCTAAATCAAAAGAGGTGGAGGAGGAAGTGATTGCTAAACATCAAGGAGATAATCTATCTCAGGCAGTTATGTCTTTGCCGATTAAATATCGAGAAATCGTGTTTCTCCATTTTTATGAAGAGCTTTCATTCAGAGAGATCAGCAAGGTTACTACTGTCAATATTAATACGATAAAAACAAGAATGAAGCGAGCAAAGGAAATACTAAAGGAAAAGATGAAAGAGGAGGTTTAACTGATGACTGGCCCACTATTTAATTTAAAGAAAGCAATGAAAAAAAACGTTTTTCAAGACTTTTCTTTTTCGGAAGAGCGGAAAAATGCGGTAAAAGAAACGATAAGACGAAAACATTCTCAGCAGCAGCTTCATGTATGGCAGGAAAAGACTATCATTGCCGTATTAGAATTGCTGCAACTTCAGTCCAAGCACGGTTATGATATTTCCACACAACTTTTTCAGAAGCAGGAATTTAGTTTTCAAGGAGAAGAAGGACAGTTGTATACACTATTACATCTTCTCGAAAGTAAGAAAATGATCACTTCTGAATGGATAAATGAAAGAAAATACTATACCCTAGCATCAAAAGGGAAAAAGTGCGTAACAGGCTATTACAAAGAGAGCTCGAAGTCCTTCTTAGAGCTAAAACAGTTGATGGAGGAATGTGCTTATGAGTTCAAGTCTTATTAAAGAATTTTTAAGTAAAGTGACCTCCAAAGTGAAAGTAAAGGAAGCTCATAATTTGATTGAGAAAGAGCTAGTGGATCACCTTCAAGAGTTGAGTCTATCCTATCAACAAAAGCAATTGTCTAAAGAGGATGCTGAGAAGAAGGCGATTCAAGAAATGGGAAATCCGTATACCTTAGGAGAGAGTTTAAATAAAGTTCATCAACCTAAAATGGATTGGTTCCTGATTGTTCTATTTTTAGCTATTGCAGCAATCGGTTTTGTCCCTTTAATCTATGGAGAACCGAGAATAATAAACGCTATTTCGTCTTTTGTGATAAAGCAATTAATAGGGTATCTTATATCCATAACGGTAATAATTGGAATTATCAAGCTTGATTATCGAAAACTAAAAAATGGGTGGACGTTTTTCTATGGAATTGGCTTGATGCTTCAGTTGTGCACGGTTTTGTTTGGGGTTACAGTTAACGGTTCTAAGAGCTGGCTTGCCATTTTTGGGGTAGGTGTTGATATGACACTTGTCACTTTATTTTTCTATTTTCTCGCTTGGGCAGGAATATTCAGCAAAATGCATGTATTTAATAGTTGGTTAAAACAAGGGGCTTTAGTTATATTATTTTGGCTTCCGATCTCCATCTATTTAATTTTTCCAAGTTATATGGTGATGTTACTTTATTTTCTTTGTCTAGCCGTAATGTTTGCATTTTCTAATGTTCATAGAAAACTTGCAATCAAATTAGTGGCAGTGAATCTAATAGCAAGTCTCTGTTTTATTAGTATCATGCTTGTGAGCTCTCAGGGATATTTTATGGATAGATTGTTGGGTTTTCTACATCCGAATAGTGATCCCTATGGAGAGGGATACATGTATCTTTTATTGAAGGATGCCTTTTTACAAGCTGGATGGTTTGGTCATGGATTGGAACAAGAATTAACCCTCCATACCATCGTGAACACACATACAGATTTTGCCTTCCCATATCTTGTCTCTACCCTTGGCTGGGCATTTGGTATAGCACTTTGTACGGTACTTTTAGCATTTATATCAAGACTCTCCATAAATGCCTTTAAAACAAAAGATCGATATGGAAGATTGCTAGTGATAGGAGGTGCAACGCTATTTACCGTACCAACCATTTACAATATCCTAATGGGAGTAGGAATAGTACCAATTATCGGTATATCGATCCCATTCATAAGTTATGGTGTAAGCATCATTGTGGTGTACACGGTGATCCTTGGACTTATTTTGAGTGTTTATCGTAGAAAGGATATGGTAGTGGAAACATGGTGAATGAAGAAAACCTGTATCTTGAGCTATAAGGTACAGGTTCTTCTGTTATACCACTTTCTGAGCTGATTTATATGAGCTTGATGATAGCGGTTGTGATCAGCCATATGCCAAAGCCCCCAGCGGATGGTTGCTTGTTTTTCGTTTTTATGACCAAAGAAGACGATTTTTTCTAGATCATGATCGGTCAATTCTGTACAAGTATCTTCTAGCATGTTAAAAACCGTTTCATATCTAGACATAAGCGTATGGATAGATTTCCCCTCAATCATCGGAAGCTTATTATTCGCATCGATCATTGGTCCGTATTCCTCTTTTAAGGATAGCGGAAGTGGTTGATCCTTTATCCGATAAACCCAATTTAAATCAACATATGTGAGGTGCTTGATTAACTGAGCCGTACTATTATCTTTGTTATTCGGTCCTTTATAATCTACTTCTTCTTGACTCATGCCTTCTGTAATAGATTGAAGGCGTTCGATATTTTCCTTCACTGCAGAAAATAATATTCCTACAATAGGAGACATGCTTGCTTCCCCTTTTAAATCATAGATCATCTCATTTCCCCTCCTAAAAATTACCGAAAATCATAGCTTTCATCCTGAACCTTTAGCTTTACTTGTTCTGTCTCTTTCGTTAAATTACTTAAAAGAATCGTATCGCCATCAAGCCAATCAATCTCGAAATCATTTCCGCTTGGACCAATCCAGAATACTTTTATAGAATAATCATTCAAAAAAGACTTAGATTCACTGACTACTTGTTTATCCGTTACATCGATGTTCTCCAAATGGAATGGTCCCCAATGAAAGACCGAATAAAAAAGATAATCACTAAGATTAAGATCTTAACAGAAAAAATTAGTAGTCGCTTATTTAGAGTTAACATATAATCAACTCCCCTATCTCTTCTTCTAAAATAATAATACCATATTTATACAAATAAAGAGATAAGCGTTAATACCTATTCATATTGTAAATTGTTTGTAAAGAAATGATGGTCTTTATTCCTATTACCCATGACCTTAGGTAAAATACTATTGTACAGGAAGAAGGGGGAAGGACAATGGGCTTCGAACAGTTATCCATGAGAGCAAGAATCTTTATTAGTTTCGGTCTATTTTTACTATTATTTGTTGGTTTTGGAGTATGGAATTATACCCAATTCCACACGATTGCGACGAATACAGAGGAAATAGATGAGAGACATTTCCCCGCAATGCTTACCTCCACAGACACCTTCAAAAAAATGTATCAAATACATAATCAATTGCAGGAAATATCCCAACCAGCGATGAGTGTGACAACAAAGAATTTACAGAAAGAAATAGAAGCAATGGTAGCAGATTTAAACAACAGCATTCAAAGTATGGAAGATTATGTAGGTAAGGTCAATCATCAAGAAATGACAAGCCTGTTTGAGGAATACAAAAAGGTTTTAGCACAATATCAAGAGGCAGGAAATCACGTTATGACAGCAGCCTTAGACAAAAACTGGGACGTATCACAGGATGAAATGTATAAAAGTATTGCCTTTTTTGATCAGGCTAGTAATCGTATAGAGGCAATGCAGGAATGGATGGAACAGCATATAGCAAAGCAAACAAATGCGACGGTAGCACAAAGTGAGAATGCGATGAAGTCCAGTGTGGTGGTGGGTATTATCGCAGTTGCTTTTGCTTGCTTATTAAGTATTTTAGTACAGCGTTATATTCGTAAGCCAACCCAGCTGATTTCTAACTATGTTGATCAAATAGCAGCAGGCGACTTATCCTTACCACCATTACGGACAAAAGTGCATGATGAGGTGGGAAGGCTTACTTCTGGTATTAATCAGATGAAAAATACGATTCAATCCATTTTTCTAGAGATTAAACACCATAATGAACAAACGACAGAATCAGCGAGTCAGCTAACCTCTCAAATGAATCGAGCCATAGAGGACATGGAGAATGTCTCTAATGCAATTCATGACATGGCCCATCAATCTCAAGAACAGCAAGAGGAAATATATCATTCTTCCAATTATCTAGAAACCGTGAAGCGGGAAGTTCATACCGTAAGTGAGTATGCGATGAATTTAAAGCTCTTAGGTCAGGATGCGAAGGAACGAACAGGTACTGGATTAGAAGATATGAAGAGTTTGGCAGAAAAAACAGATCTGATGGAGGAAAGTGTTTATTCATCTGCTTCGCAAATAGAAAAGCTTGATCATCAAATGGACCAAATCGATCAAGTGGTGCAAACGATCCAAATGATTGCTAGTCAAACGAATCTATTAGCATTAAATGCACAGGTAGAAGCGGCGCGGGCTGGAGAGTATGGCAAGGGTTTTGGTGTGGTAGCAGACGAGGTTAGACAGTTAGCAGATCAATCGAAATTAGCAACCGATCAAATTCATGCGATTATTGTAGAGATTACACAGCAAAAGGATGTCGTCATGGAAGAGATGAATGCAACAAAGCGCCATACGGAGGAAAACAGATCCAATATCGAGCGATCACAGGCACATTTTCATTTCATTGATGAAATGACAGGGAAGGTGGCAGAACAAAATGTTACTATTGTCGATCTTATGGAAACCGTTAATCATCGAGTAAGTGAGGTCATGCAATTTTTTACAAAAGTAACCTCCACTGCAAACCTTCAAGCAACGCATGCGCAAACCGTTGCAGCTATTTCAGAGGAAATGCATGCAGTAGTCGAAGAGGTGAATGATGGATTACGAATGGTTGCAAATTCGAGTAAAGCCTTGCATGAGCAAATCAGTCAATATCGGTTAACAGAATGATTCAGAGCAGGTATCTGCTCTGAATCTTCTTCATTTCTATCTGTCCTTTACCTTGATGTTTGCTTTTTTATAAACGTCATAAATAGCAATAACCGTATAGACTATCGAAATAGTAACTAATCCCCAAGTCATACTGGCTTCGATTTTGCTTGAGGTCGTATCAAATAATTCACCCGTTTTTTGTAGGAACTCGGTTGTAAAGAGATTCGATCGTGTGATTATCACAACGAAAACAACGGTGGTTGCCAATTCATATAGTGACTGCAAGGAGGCAAGTCTGTAGGTCCATTGTTTTTTCATATATTTATAGACAGTTAACGCTACTTCTCCGATGATTAATAATACTACCCATGGCCAAAAGGAAAGAAGTATGTCTTGGTCAAACGCTGGTGAAACAAGCCTGAGCCCATTATCGCCATTCTCATATACGCCAATTAATCGATCGGCATAAAAATAAATGGCTGCCCAAATAACTGTCCATATTAAACCAAAATGGAACTCATAATTTTTAATCCGCTTCTCTTTAGGTAGATATGTGACCATTTTTAAATCATCAGGCGTCCATGGCTTGAAGTTCATAGAAATAGGTGACCTATTGTTTTCCTTATCTGCCCTTTCCACAATGGCAAAGGTGACCGTTATCCAAAAAAATGTATGAATGGCAACAGTAAGCATATGCCAAATACCCTCCCCAATAATTTCTAGGATGGTCTCGAGAACCGCTCCACCTTCCACAGGATTCAATACCTTTACTGCTACTACTGTGATAAGGGAAAGAATAATGGAAATAGGCAATATCAGCTTTAGAAAGCTAGTATACACATCAAAATATTTTGGCCCAATTAAATGCATCGGCTTTTCACTATATTTACTTGCTAAAATAGCGGGATTCCCTAGTGATTGAAGGGCTTCTTTCACATCTTCCTCGTCATAATCCTCTGGTAACATATCATAGATCGTGGATTCAAGCTCTAAACCAATATCCTCTCGACTTTTCTCTGGCAAACGTCTTGTCACTTCTTGAATGTACAGGTTAATCGTCTTCATTATTCCTCTTCCCCTTCATTTAAGACATCATAAAGCTTCTTCGTACTAGTTATCCACTCGGCCTTTAATTGATGGAAAACTTCTACCCCATATTCGCTTAATTCATAATACTTCCGCGGTCTTGTATCTGTGGTATCCCAGCTACTGGTAACGAGCTTTTGCTTTTCTAGTCTTCTGAGCAAAGGGTACAAGGTATTTTGCTCGATCGTTACACCAAGCTCTTCTAGCAATTGCACGAGTGAATAGCCGTATTGGGGCGTTCTGAGCTGACTTAAAACCGCGAGTGTTAGGTTTCCTCTTCTCAATTCTGTCAATAAGGAACGAATTAATGGATCCATGTTTTTGCCTCTTTTCCATACTGTATGACACACATTATTTTTTATACTGTTTATCATACACTATTGTGTGATGACAAGTCAATAAGAAAAGTCACTAATTTTTAAGCAAAAAAAAATAGACAAATAGAAGAAATCTCGCTAATCTTAAATTATTTAATATATAAGATGGAAAGGAAGATGGTTATGATTTATGTCGCACTTCTTCGCGGAATTAATGTCGGTGGTAAAAACAAAATCGACATGAAGCTATTGAAACAAACATTTGAACGGGTTGGAATGAACGATGTGGTGACATATATTAATACAGGCAATATTATTTTTTCGTACAAGGAAATAGCAAAAGCCGATCTTTCACAGATCTTAGAAGAAGCTATTCAGCAGGATTTCGGGCTGGAGATTAAAGTAGTCATTCAAAGTTTTAATGAAGTCAAAAAAATCGTCGATGCGATTCCTAGCACATGGAAAAATGACAAAGAAATGAAAAGTGATGTCTTATTTTTATGGGAGGAAGTCGATGATGAAGCAGTGCTGGAGAAATTAATCATGAAGCCAGATGTAGATACCGTGAAATATGTCCCTGGTGCGATTTTATGGTCAGTTGCTAAGGAAAATGTTACCAGAAGCGGTATGGGAAGAATGATTGGAACCAAGTTATACAAACAAGTTACAGTAAGAAATGTCAACACTACTCGTAAGATATATGAAATCATGCAAGCCCAGATACAAGCCTCCTAATTGAATTACCTTCCTTTATCCTTTAGAATTTTACCTAAGGAAACTTTTTGGGAAGAATAAAAACACCTTACATGTCAGAAGGAGATAGAACATGCTTGATTTTTTCCTGGATCTTCACCCGGTTGTACAAGCGTTAATCGCCACATCATTTACATGGGGAATGACAGCACTTGGAGCTGCCCTCGTCTTTGCTACGAAAACATTAAATCAAAAGCTGTTGGATAGCATGTTAGGCTTCGCTGGTGGTGTGATGATCGCTGCGAGCTTTTGGTCTTTACTCTCTCCAGCGTTAGATATGGCTGAAGGCGATGGATTGCCTGCTTGGATACCGGCAGCAGTAGGTTTTTTACTTGGAGGATTATTTCTATGGGGAGTCGATAAGATTCTCCCACACCTTCATCCTAATTCCACGATTGAAGAAGCAGAGGGGATCCAACCAAGTAAAAAAAGACGAAGCACGCTATTAGTCCTTGCTATTACGCTACACAACATACCTGAAGGGCTTGCTGTTGGTGTCGCGTTTGGAGCCGTTGCTGCAGAGTTCCCCTCATCCTCGTTGGCAGGAGCGATCGCTTTAGGAATTGGTATAGGTATTCAAAATTTCCCAGAAGGAGTCGCAGTCTCCATGCCACTTCGACGAGATGGAATGTCGCGAATGAAAAGCTTTATGTACGGACAGTTCTCAGGGATGGTGGAGCCTATTTCTGCTGTTATAGGGGTATTAGCTGTTACCTTAATCGAACCACTTTTACCATATGCCCTAAGCTTTGCTGCAGGGGCGATGATTTTTGTTGTAGCAGAAGAAGTTATTCCAGGCTCACAGGAGGAAGGCAATAAGGATTTAGCATCGATGACCTTAATGATAGGTTTTACTGTCATGATGATATTAGATGTCGCGCTTGGGTGAGGTTAAATAAAAAAGTTCAATGATGGTCCGACCATCATTGAACTTTTTTCTACTGGTTTTCTAGTGGCTTCGCACGGTAAACAAAGAGCGCCAAAATGAATGAAACTAGTGCAATCCCGAAAGCGATAAAATAGACAAGCTCGACACCACTAACCAATGCTTGATTGATTGTCGTAGGATCATTTGGTGTAGTCGCATTATCTAAGATGGCATTTTGACGAGCACTCATTATGCTGACAAATACCGATACACCAATCGCTCCCGCAACAGGCTGTAAGGTTGTCATGATCGCTGTTCCGTGAGGATATAGCTTTTTAGGCAATTGATTTAATCCATTTGTTTCTGCAGGCATCATAATCGCAGATACCGATAGCATTAATAATAGATAACTGACAACGACTAGCCAAACTGGTGTCTCCATATCTAATCTGCTCATGATAAACATGGTGCTACTTAACACGATGGTCGCAGGAATCATCATCACCTTTGGACCAAACTTATCAAACAAGGAGCCCATCACGGGTGACATAAGACCACTTAATATACTCCCAGGTAATAAAACTAACCCAGCCGTAGATGGGGATAATGCCAAAGGTCCTTGCATAAATAGTGGTAAAATAATTTCCGAAGCAAACATTGCCATGATAATAATTAAGAACATAATGACAGCATGTGTATACATCGGATATTTAAAGACCTTTAAGTCCATGATTGGTTCATCTAGCTTGAACTGTCTTATCGCAAAGATGATTATTGCGACAATTCCCACAATTATAGGAATATAGGCATTCGGTGTAAGAAATCCTAATTCCCCGTGACCTGCTGAACTAAACCCATACACAATCCCACCAAAACCAATGGTAGAGAAAATTAAGGATACCATATCTACCTTAGGCTTCGTCACTTCTGACACATTGACTAAATATCTGTAGGCAAAGAAAAAGGAAAACACAGCAAAAGGAATCACTGTAATGAATAAATACCGCCATCCTAAATGCTCCACGATAACACCTGAAAGGGTTGGCCCGATAGCTGGTGCAAACATAAAGACAAGTCCAACAAGCCCCATCACCTTTCCTCGACGTTCAGGTGGAAATACTAATAAAAACACATTAAAGATGATCGGAATTAATAGTCCTGTTCCAATCGCTTGAATTAATCGTCCAACAAGTAAAATCGAGAAGCTAGGTGCAATCGCACAAATACTCGTACCGATTGTAAAGATTGTCATCGTTCCTAAAAACAATTGCCTCGTAGAGAACCATTGTAATAGGACAGCAGAGACTGGTGTAACAATCCCCATCACGAGCATAAACCCTGTAGCCATCCATTGTACGGTTGTATACGTAATACTAAACTGATCCATTAATGTCGTCAGGGCAATATTTAACAATGTTTCATTTAATATCGCAAAGAATGCTCCAATAATGAGAGAAATCATGATCGGCATCACTTTCACATTTGGATCATCTGCTAAAAACTCATATTTTTTAGATTGATTTTCTGTCATAACTAAACTCCTTTTTAAAGAAAATAAAAAACAAGCTATGGCTCATAGCTTGCGTCCGTAACGAATCTGCGCCATATCTGTAACGAATATGATGCACTATCCCCAATTGTTCGTAAAAAACAAAAAGAGGAAGATCTAGCTCTCCCTCTTCTATGTGGTATATAGTTTTTATGAAAACAGGCAGACCGATCCCGAATACCCCGCAAGCTAGCGGAGCCTTTACATTATTCAGTTAATAATGCAACATAAATTTCGGAATCTAATAAGATCATTTTCATAAAAACCTCCGTTCCCTAATATAAGGAATATAATAACATAATTTAGCTTTTATAGTAAAGAAAAATTTTTATTATATTTTCAAAGTGATGAATGTAGGACGAGGTTAGAATTTTATTAAATGACAAAGTAGAACAATGCTGCTAGCTTGTCATTCGGTAAAGATAGCAAGATTCTCCAGTGTGGATCTTAAACCTATGTCGTGATCCTCCTTTCTTATCCCTTCCGGTACGTTCTCACAAATGATAGTAACCTTTGTGCCTTCAGAAATATCTTCAAAAAGCCATTTCTGAATCATTTCACCAGAGAATGCAGGGTCATCAGAATTAAATTCTACGGATTGCACAATTCGCTTATTTGGAACCAGTTCCAGAAACTTCCCTTGGGCTACATCTGTGTTTTCCGTAGTCTTACCAGGTGCCGATGGATCCATTTCATATGTAAGGGTCAATTGATAGGTTCCACCTTCGCGTGGGTTAAACGTATCAATATGCCCTGACATTCCTTTTGGTGGAAGCCATGAAATTAATGCTTCTGGATTCACGAATGCCTGAAAGATCGTTTGCGGTGATGCTTTAATCACTCTTGAGGCAGAATCTGTTCTCCTAATACTTGAATCATTTGCCATGATAATATCCTCCCTGTTGACGTTCTTTTCTTTAAAGCTTATCATATAGGATTGCTAGAAATTTCTTTTCGATTGCTTTCATAAGCACTAATATTTAGACTAACAGTTATAAAGATTCAAAGTATAATATTTCTAACAAATATACTCTCCAAATTTCAAACCTGTTATACTTATGATCATCAACAAGAATAATAGAAAAAGAAGGTGTCCAGATGAATCGAATCATGGTTATTGGAATTTCCCCAGGTGTAGGGAAGTCAACCTTTGCACGAAGGTTAGGAAATATACTGAATCTAAAAGTCTATCATCTAGACGCTTACTATTGGAAACCAAATTGGATCGAAGCCCCATATGAAGAATTTGCTAATGCCCAAAAGGAAATAGTGAAGAAAAGCCAATGGATTATCGAAGGAAATTATAATAAGACCTTTGATATACGCGCCGAGCATGCTGACACGATTATCTATTTAGAACTTCCTCTACGCGTTTGCCTGTATCGAGTCGTCAAGTGATGGCTAACGAACATCGGAAAAAACCGACCAGATATGGGAGATGGTTGTACAGAGAAATTGGATTGGCCATTCATCAAGTATATCTGCACCACGTACTATCCTCGTAAGAAAAAAATGCATCAACGATTTCAAGATTTCCAAAGAATTGCTCCTGAAAAAGAAATAATTATCCTGAATACGAAAAAAGACATGAAACAATATTTGGAAGAAATAAACTAACAAATAAATGATGAAATTCACAAACATAGGAGGTTCTCATGAATAGTGAAGAATGGAAAAACGATAGAATAGCAGCAGCACATAAAGGAGAAAACCCAATGGTTATCGCCAAAATGAGAAGTGGTTTTGCAGTGATGGGTGACACACAATTTCTGCCTGGCTATTGTCTGCTTCTACCTTGGAAAGCCTACGGTTCCTTAGAGGAGCTAGATTTTCAAAAAAGAAGTGAATATTTGCTAGATATGAGTTTAATTGGAGAGGCTATTACTGTGGTATGTAATCCGAGAAGAATCAATTATTCGATCTATGGTAATACAGATGCTTATTTACACTCCCATATCTTTCCACGTTATAATTGGGAGCCTGAAGAAAGGATTCCTTATCCCGTATGGCAATACCCCAGCAATAAATGGGTTGATGGAGAATATCAATACATAGAAGAAAAGCATGGAGGACTTAAACTGAAGCTAAGTCATAAAATTAATGAATTAATGGAAAAAGCATATTAGTCACGGCAATTTGTTAGAGATGAAACCTTCCCCCTTCCAAAACGTAAACCATATAAAGAAAAAGAAGGGAGCATTCTCATGAAACGTTTAGGAAAAATATCTCTAGCATTATTAGCAGTTATAGTTATCGTTGCCTGCTCCAATAAGAAAGGCTCTAATGGAGAAAACGATAGCCCTTCCCAATCTTTTCCACCAGAAGACCTACCCGAAAAGTTTCTAGCAGGTGAATTTGAAGCGATTTACCATCAAACGAGTAAGGCATTTCAAGAATCGGTGTCATTGAAAGAGTTCAAAAAGCTCGGTAAAGATTTTACTAAAGGAGTCAATAACTTTGAGTCTGTTTCTACCATGCCCGTTCAAGCCTTTACAGAATATCAATGGATAAGTGATGCAGGAGACAAGGGGATTCGCAGTTATTTTGCCGAGGATTACACGATCGAAGGTTTGCAGGTATTACCGATTCATTCCTATGAGAGTGATGAGGTGTATACGAAAAATACGTATCAGATGCCAATGGCCGGTGAGTGGTTTACCTTCTGGGGTGGTACGAATGAGCTTGTCAACTATCATTATGCAGTGGAAAGCCAAAGATATGCCTATGATTTAGTGATAGTGGAGAATGATTCTACTTTTGAAGGGGATCCAACAAAAAATGAAAGCTACTATGCTTTTGGAGAAGACGTCCTTGCCCCTTATGATGGAATAGTAGTATCTGCAGAAAATGAGATAGAGGACAACACCCCAACCGTTGATACCAATGAAAAAGAACCACTTGGGAATCATGTCATCTTGAAGCATGAGCATCAGGAATATAGTGTGATCGCCCATTTTCAGAAAGGATCCTTGAAGGTAAAAGAAGGGGATCAGGTTAAAGCAGGCGACTTGTTAGGTTCTGTTGGCAATTCAGGTAATTCTAGTGAGCCACATATTCATTTTCATGTAGCGGACGGAGAAAATTGGCAGGAAGCAACTTCTATCCGAATCAAGTTAAAGGATGGGATAGAGCCTGTTCGTGGAGAAAAAGTGACAGGGTTTTGATGGCATGTTATACGAGAAGACGATCCATCGGTAACAATGGGTCGTTTTTTTTCCTTTTTCAAAAGGGCTCAAAATCTGCGATATTATGTTATTATAGATGAAATAAAATGAAGAGCATCTAGTATTCTTTCGTTCTAGCAGGAGGAATGGAAATGTTGTACACAATAGGCAGATTTATCATGAAATTATTTATTAATATATTGGGTGGAGGGATACGGGTTATTAATCGAGATAGAATACCGGAGGATCTCGATAGTTATGTAGTGGTTTGTACACATCGAACGTGGATGGATGTGATTGCATTAGGGGTCGCAATGAAGCCCACTCCTCTACACTATATGGCGAAAAAGGAGCTTTTCGGTACGAAGCTTACTCATTGGCTTTTCCAATCACTACATGCCTTTCCAGTAGATCGAGCAAACCCTGGACCGAGCTCACTAAAAATTCCCCAAAGGTTATTAAAGGAAGGAAAAGTTGTGGGGATTTTTCCAGGTGGCACTAGGTCTAGTGAAAACAGTGGGTTGAAACGAGGGGCGTATGTGATTGCAAAACGAGCAGGAGTCCCCATTGTTCCAGCCGTTTATCAAGGGCCGATCACATTAAAAAACCTATTCAAAAGGCAAAAAATTTATGTCAATTTTGGAGAACCAATTGATTTAGGTGAATATAGCTCAAAAGACAGTGAAAGAGTTTTGCAGAATATTCAGGAAGCGTTTTTTGCATTAGATAAAGAATTAGATTAGTAAGGTATAAGAAAGGAGAGGAAGATTTGAATCAATTACTGCTAATTATCGACGCACAGCAGGAATTAATGGATGGGAATGAGACAGAAAGTGGGGTATTTCATAAAAGTCAACTAATTAAAGCAATCAACCTAGTTATCGAAAAAGCGAGGAAAGCTGATGTTCCAATTGTTTTTGTAAGGGATTTAGACGTGGCGGAAGGAAAAGGAGATGGCTTCGAGATTCATAA
Source organism: Gracilibacillus sp. JCM 18860 (assembly GCF_055395245.1). NCBI lineage: Bacteria > Bacillati > Bacillota > Bacilli > Caryophanales > Bacillaceae > Gracilibacillus > Gracilibacillus sp. JCM 18860. The sequence goes on along the minus strand of NZ_AP043868.1, from coordinate 2,599,661 downwards.
AGAAATAAAGGTACCAGATCATGCGGAATTATTTGATAAAGAAGCTACTAATTCCTTTCACGGAACAGGATTGTTGGAGCATTTAAGATCCCAAGAAACCAAACACATTGTCATCATGGGCTGTGAAACACAACATTGTATCGATAGCGCAGTTCGGACGGCAACGATTAGTGGCTTAGATGTCACCTTAGTCGCGGATGGCCATTCGACAAGAGATACGGAAACCTTAACTGCCGAACAAATTATTCGTCACCATAATGAAACATTGCATGGTCATTATAATGTCGAACACTTTTCCGTTGTCCGCAATTCAAGGGAAGATCTATTTCAGCCGACACATGACAACTATAGATAATCCAAGGAGATAAAAATGAAAACAGCAATAAAAGTAGTGATCGGTCTCAGTTTTTTACTATATGCATTTGTAATGATCATGCTATTATTTTTTGACTATAGGGGGACGATGGGAAATGGTCTTTCCTTTTTCGAATATGTTAAGAGTTCCTCTAATTTTGTCCCATTTGACACTATTAGGACCTATTTGCAGGTAATGCTGAATGGAAGTATGAATCGAGATATCCCGATAAAAAATCTTGCTGGGAATATTATTCTTTTTATTCCAATTGGTATTTATCTACCATTTTTTATGGGGAGGGCGAGAAAATTAGGTGCAGCATTACTTTTTATGATGTTGATCTTGCTCCTGATTGAATCTATCCAACTAGTTACAAGAAGAGGCGTCTTTGATATAGATGATTTTATTTTAAATATGTCTGGTGCTCTCATTGGATTCGCTATTTGGAGAATAAAGATTGTGCAAAAGTGGCTTACATAATGAACCGACGATATGAAAGAGAGAATATCGGATACTTTTTGTTGTTTTGGGAAGCCTTGTTGCTATCCGCATTTTTGGGATTTCGTTATGACTCTTGGACGGTTTTCGGTTTAATCCTAATTGGTATGTTGTTTCTTTCATGGATACGCCCTTTAGCTTATATTGTTAGTATAGCTTTTTCTACAGGGTGGTCTATTATAGGTGTTGTCATTGGAATGGGATTTTTACAATCATCCTTATTTGCTGTGATATTTGCTACTATTGCTATTCTAATTACTATAAGACTACATTTTGAAGTATATCGAATCGCTTAACAAATAGTATAAAAAGCTTTTCGAAAATATCTATTAAACGCTTATGGATGTTATAATAGAGATAAGTGCATAGGGCTTTTATGGGTGGTGGCTCATTCCCTTTTAAAGAGAAAGGGGGTGAGTGTATGACGGTATTCGAAACCATTTTCTTGATGATTTCTTTCGCATCACTAATTGTAGCTATACTGTCATTTCATCAAAAAAATAATCACCCTATCGCCTAGCAAACGTTTAGGGTGATTATTTTTCATCTAACAATGTGAGCTGCCCCTTAAAGGGCTATTGCACTAAACAACCGTCTGGTGTACCACCACCAGATGGTTTTATTATTATATAACCTTCTATTTATATTATACCCGATTTTCAGAATCTAAACAATAACTGCTATGATCTTTAATGACAGAATGGGAAGAAGAGATCCAGAATAGTGAGGAGGAGAGGTTAAAACGATCCTGCGAAAGTCTTACCTATATCAACTTACACAATGCATATCATATTGGACAAATCGTACATATTCGTAAGGATGGGCAGTTTTGGGATAAGGGGCAAGGCGTAGATTATACTATATGATTTTTAGCGTTGGACAAAAATTGAAAAACTTGACAATCGAATAAGAAACATTGAATAATGAGTACGGTTACATCAACAAGAAAAAGGAGGTGGCAACGTGCGTGTAACAGCAAAAATGATTGCTGAAGAGCTAGGTTTATCGATTGCTACGGTAGACCGTGTGCTCAATAATCGAAAAGGGGTAAGTATTAAAACAGTAGAAAAAGTAAAATCGAAAGCACAGGAATTGGGCTATAAGCCGAATAGAGCAGCGAAGTTTTTAGCTACACAAAAAGTAACGAATATTGCCTTTATTTTACCTGTATTTCCGAATTATTTCTGGGATCTTCTAGATCATGAAATTAAAGAAGGGGCAGCCCTTTATTCAGAGTTTGGCTTAAGGGTAGAAGTGCTCCGCGTACATACTGTCCCAGAGAATCAACAAGTAGAATATGTCCAAAAGATTGTTAATATAGGAGAGTATGACGCTATAGTCATCGCTGCTCATGACTCGAAACCTTTAGAAACTATTATTGAACAAGCGATGAAGAAGAATATCGCTGTTTTCACTATTAACACAGACGTTCCAAATAGCAAAAGAATTGCCTATGTAGGTAGTGATTATTATGATGCCGGTTTTTTGGCAGGGGAATTAATTCACCTGTTTGAAAAACAATCACAAGAAATTATTATCATAAGGGAACAAGAAGACACCTTCCAGATGGTGAATAAGGAAAAAGGCTTTAAGGATTATTTCTGCAAAACAAATAAGGATGTCCAAATAAGGGAGATCAAATACGATACCATTGCCTATATAAAAGAAGGGATGGTCGAGCAGCTCATAAAAGACCATAGTGAACTCCTACAAAAGGCAGATGCCGTCTATATTGCTGGAGGTCTATTGGATAAAGTCACCCATTATATTGAAAAATGGGGTAACCGACCGATTTTAATTGGTCATGATATGAACGAATCGATTTATCATGCATTCGAGCAAGATTTGATCACGGCTTCTATTTGTCAGGATCCAGTAGCACAATCTGCTTTTACGTTAAAAAAATTGACGCAATATTTTCTAGATGAAGACAATAACTCGATTGAATCCTATATTGTCAAGCCTGAAATCGTCACAAAAGCGAATGCGAAGTATTATATGAATAGAGCAAAATAAATACTTCTTACAAAAAAAATGAGGTACGTATCTCAAAAAATGATTGACGTACCTCAAAAAATGGTTTATGATACAAAATAGTTAGAGAATAAAGTCTTTATATTTTTTTCAAGTAAAATGAGGTACGCACCTCAGGTTGTTATTTGAAAATGGGCATGTCATTCAAAAGTTAAACGAGGAGGATAAGGAATGAAAATTAAATTAAGCTTGCTCTCAATTATTTTATTAGGATTACTTGTTGCTTGTGGTTCAAATGAAAGCGGTGACAAATCCGGGTCAGGAGATAAAACAGTCATAGATGTGTTTAATATCAAGGTAGAAACGACAGACCAATTAAACAACTTAGTGGAATTATATGAAGAGGAAAATGAAAACGTAGACATTAATGTGACAACAGTAGGTGGTGGACAAGATGCCGCTTCCGCACTCCAGGCAAAATTCTCATCAGGCGAAGAACCGGCCATCTTTTTACTAGGTGGGTTATCTGATGTCGAAAAATATCAAGATTATCTATTAGATGTATCAGACATGGAAAGTGCAAAAACAGCCATTGAAGGGACATTAGACGGTGGGTCTATGGATGGGACACCTTATGGTATTCCTTTAAATATTGAAGGATATGGCTGGATGTACAATAAAGACATTTTTGAACGAGCTGGGGTAGATCCTGCTTCGATTGATAGCTATGAAGCGTTTAAAGAAGCGGTAGAAAAAATAGATGAACAAAAAGAGGATCTAGGTATAGAAGCTGTGTTTGGATTTAGTGCAAAAGAAGACTGGGTAGTAAGTCAATATTCTAGTCATTTTACCGCACCAGAATTTAATAATAACGTCAAAGAGGCATTCGAGGCAGATCAGCTAAACTTTGAGTATGGTGACCGAATGAAGGAGTATACCGATTTATTTAACAAATACAACTATCAACCAATCTTATCACTAGATTACAGTACTTCTGTAGAAGAATTATTTGCGAATGATCAGGTAGCAATTATTCACCAAGGTAACTGGATTGTTCCTTCATTAAACAGTTTAGATGAAAGCTTTGTCCAAGAGAAATTAGGTATTCTTCCTCTATTTGTTGGACCAGAAAACGAAGGAAAAATCGTTGCAGGCCCTTCCTGGTATTGGGGGATTAATAAAAAGAAAGACGATGCTGTTGTAGAAGAATCGAAGAAATTTTTAGATTGGATGTATACCTCTGAAAAAGGTAAAGAGCTAATTGTAGAAGATTTTAAATATATTCCTTCCCACGAAGGATATGATCCTGAATCGATATCTGATCCTGTGTCAAAGGAAGTATATGAGTACTTGTTAAATGATAAGTCAAGAATCTGGACAAATAATCAGTACCCAGATGGCTTCTTCTCAGAGGCTTTATTCCCAGAATTCCAGAAATATTTAGACGGTCAAAACAGCTGGGAAGAGTTTGAAGAGAAAGTCGGAGAATCTTTTACGAAGATGCGATAACATTCCCAAGGTTGGTGGAGCAATGACATTCTTTGCTCCACCATACATCTAGAATAAAGGAGTGGGAAAATGAATTTTAAAAGCCGCACATATTGGCTGTTTTTGCTACCGACATTACTAGCTCTATTAATCGTTTTAATCATTCCTTTCTTTCAAGGCGTCTACTACTCATTTACCGAATATAATGGGTTCCAGGTATCTGCTTTTGTTGGATTGGACAATTATATTAAATTATTCACAGACGATCAATTTCTCTATAGCTTAAAATTTACTGCAGGCTTTTCGATTGCCTCTGTTATTGGGATCAATGTGATTGGCTTAGCCTTTGCTTTGTTAGTGACACAAAAATTAGGGAAGGTCAGCACATTGTTCCGTACCGTTTTCTTTATGCCAAACCTCATTGGCGGCATTATTCTCGGTTTTATTTGGCAGTTTGTCTTTTTAAAAGCCTTTTCAGGAATTGCAGACGTAACAGGTATTGAGTTTTTTAAAGGCTGGCTATCTAATACAGAAACGGGTTTTTGGGGATTAGTCATCCTGTTTGTATGGCAGATGAGTGGTTATATTATGGTCATTTATATTTCCTTTTTGAACAATGTACCAAAGGAACTGTTAGAAGCGGCTACCATTGATGGCGCGAACAAATGGCAAAGCTTCTGGAAGGTTAAATTTCCACTTATTATACCAGCGTTTACCGTCAGTTTATTTCTAACATTATCCAATGCCTTTAAAGTGTATGATCAGAATATGGCATTAACAGGTGGAGGGCCATTCGGATCAACGGAAATGGCGACAATGAATATTTACGACACTGCCTTTAAAGTGCAAGATATGGGATATGCGCAATCAAAGGCGATTATTTTTCTCATTATTATTACATTGATTTCTGTTATTCAACTCTATTTAACTCGTAAAAAGGAGACAGAGCTATGAGAACTAAAGAACGCACACATAAGTATACGATGATGTTTATCGGTGCCATTGTCTCTTTGTTGTGGATCTATCCCTTTTATTTAGTATTTGTCAATTCAATTAAAACAAAGTCGGGTATTTTTAAAGGAACATTAGGTCTTCCAACCGAACCAACATTAGAAAATTATCCCGTCGCATTGGGTGAGTTAGATTTTCTATTAACGTTTTTCAATTCAGTGGTAGTGACAGGTGTTAGTATTCTGATTATTGTGCTTTTTACTTCTATGGCTGCATATGCCTTATCTCGTAAGCCTGGTAAATCTAGTACAGCTATCTACTTTTTGTTTGCTATCTGTATGCTTATCCCATTCCAGTCGATTATGATTCCATTAGTTTCCTTATTCGGGGCTGTGGAGATGTTGAATCGAACGGGTCTAGCGATTATGTATTTAGGGTTAGGCTCAAGCATGGCGGTATTTCTTTATGTAGGTGCAATGAAAAGTATCCCGAAAGCTTTAGATGAAGCGGCAATAATCGACGGATGTAATAGATTTCAAGTGTACTGGCATATCATCTTCCCTATGCTGAAATCAACAACCGTTACGGTTATCGTGCTGAATGCGATCTGGTTTTGGAATGACTACCTCCTTCCTTCCCTTGTGATCAATAAGGAAGGAATGTACACGATTCCATTGAAGACCTTTTACTTCTTTGGAGAGTACTCTACACAATGGCACTTAGCCTTAGCGGCATTAGTTATTGCCATGATTCCAATCATTATTTTATATATGTTCCTACAACGCTATATCATCGATGGTATTTCAGATGGGGCAGTTAAATAAGAAATATAGGAGGCAATCAGATGAAATTTACAAATGGAAATTGGTTAGTTAGAGAAGGATATCAAATACATTTTCCTCGAATCGTGCATGAAGTAGAGGAGCGCGATGGGGCCGTCACCTTATATGCACCGTGTAAATATTTAAATCACCGTGGGGATACACTAGATGGTCCATTACTGACGATTAAAATCTCTGCCCCAGTAGATGACGTGATTCGCGTGCAGACATGGCATTTTAAAGGAGGAAAAGCAAGATATCCTCAATTCGGAGTGCTAGACCAAATGAAGGAGATTGAACTAGAGGAAAAAGAGGATGCCGTTCATTTTACGAGTGGAGGCTTACAGCTTTCTATTACGAAAAAGGACTTTTCCTTGTCATTTAAAAATGCAGCAGGTAATCTAACAGATGCCGATGGAAAAGGGCTTGCATGGATCGAAGGACCAGAGGATAAGACTTATATGAGAGGACAGCTTCGCTTAGGAGTTGGTGAGCATCTTTATGGTTTAGGCGAACGCTTTACTCCGTTTGTGAAAAATGGGCAAAGTGTCGATATTTGGAACAAAGACGGTGGTACTAGCTCGGAGCAATCGTATAAAAATATTCCGTTTTACTTAAGCAGCAAGGGATATGGGATTTTTGTCAATCACCCGGAGGAGGTTAACTTTGAATTAGGGTCAGAAACTGTTTCTCGCTCTCAGTTTAGTGTGGAGGGAGAATTCTTAGACTATTATTTTATTAATGGGCCAACACCAAAGGAAGTAGTTAGTCGCTACACAGAACTCACTGGTAAGCCAGCATTACCTCCAGCATGGAGCTTTGGTTTATGGTTGTCGACTTCTTTCACAACAGACTATAATGAAGAAACGGTGAATCACTTTGTCGATGGGATGGCAGAGCGAGGTATTCCGCTAAGTGTGTTCCATTTTGACTGCTTCTGGATGAAGGAATTTGAATGGAGTAACTTTATTTGGGATCGTCGTAATTTCCCAGATCCAGAAGGGATGCTGAAGCGTTTAAAAGACAAAGGGTTAAAAATCTGTGTATGGATTAACCCATATATTGCACAAAAATCACCACTGTTTGACGAAGGTGCAGAGAAAGGCTATTTATTGAAAAAACCGGATGGAGATGTATGGCAATGGGATCTATGGCAGGCTGGAATGGGGATTGTCGATTTTACCAACCCTGACGCGTGTGCCTGGTTCCAAGAAAAACTAAAAGCATTGCTGGATATGGGAGTGGACTCCTTCAAGACGGACTTTGGCGAGCGTATTCCAACGGATGTTGTCTATTATGATGGTTCCGATCCACAAAAAATGCATAACTATTATGCGTATCAATACAATGATGTCGTCTTTGATTTATTAAAACGAGAAAAAGGGGAAGAAGAGGCGATTGTTTTCGCACGTTCGGCGACAACAGGTGGTCAAAAATTCCCTGTTCACTGGGGTGGAGACTGTGATTCCACGTATGACGCAATGGCTGAAAGCTTACGTGGTGGCCTATCGTTAACCACTTCCGGCTTTGGTTATTGGAGTCACGATATTGGTGGCTTTGAAAATACGGCAACACCAGATGTATTTAAACGTTGGACTGCCTTTGGATTGCTATCCAGCCATAGCCGTTTCCATGGAAGCTCCTCCTATCGTGTGCCATGGAATTTTGATGAAGAGGCAGTTGACGTAGCGCGTCATTTTACTAAGCTAAAGAACAGCTTAATGCCATACTTATATGAACAAGCCGTACAAAACAGCAAGACAGGAATACCTGTGATGCGTTCGATGGTGCTGGAATTCCCAGATGATCCGCTTTGTGAAACATTAGATCGACAATATATGCTTGGTGACTCTGTTTTAGTAGCACCGATTTTTAATGAAGAAGGCATAGGTTCCTTCTACTTACCAAAAGGAAAATGGACACACCTATTAACAGGGGAAGTAGTGGAAGGTGGCACATGGATTAAAGAAAAATATGATTACTTCAGCCTACCATTATTCGTAAGGCCAAATACGATTTTACCAGTTGGTAATAGTGAGGAAAAACCTGTTTACGATTATATAGATGGGGTGACCTTTAAGATTTATAGCTTAGATAATGATAAGAAGGTGACACAAAACTTAGTAAATGCACAAGGGGAATATATCGGTACTGTTTCGGCTATTCGTCAAGGGCAAAGGATTACTGTCACAACTTCGGGATTCAATCAGTCATATCATGTAGAAGTGCCTGGGTATGAGAAAGTGTCTGCAAATGCAGGGGAAGAGACGATAGAAATAGATTTGTAAAAGGAAACGGTGATCGGGCGTCTGCTTGGTCACCGTTTTGGCATATGGAAGGAATCTAATTTTTGGAAACTCGTTCCCATTAAAGCCTCTGTATATGTGTTTTGTTAAAAGACTCTTGATATTTTAAGCCAAAACCTAATAATCTATCCATAAATATATGAGCCATCCAGATGATACTAATTAGAAGTAAATATTCATTGAAAAAGAGGAAGTAACAGATTACTAAAAGTAGAGGCAACACAAAACTATGTCCCAAATTATAAACATTTGCACCTATTTTTTTATTCATTGCATAACCAATCATTGTAATATCGGGGATAAATAAAAGTACAAAAAACAACCAGATTGGAAAGTCCAACTGTGTATAAATATAGAAAGAAATTGCAAAGGCCACTCCGTTTTCAATGCGAACCACTTGATTGATAGTCATTACATTCCCCTTTCGTGTACACTTTTAAAAAATAGTAATATCAATTCTTCAATAACCTCTTTATTTTCTAAGTATTTCTCCTCTTTTACTAGTTCTTTAAGTGTTTGCACTACATTTAATGCTTGCTGATAAAACTGGATTTTTTCCTCAAGATTTATTATTTTTTCCTCTAATAACGAAACTGTGGAATTGTTACAACTGGTTGATATTGCTTCGTTTCTAAGTATAAGTAATCGTTGTATTTCTTTTAATGTAAACCCTAACTCCTTTAACACGATGATAAGCTGTATCTGTTTTTCGCATTCTTCATCATATTCTCGATAACCATTTTCTCGTCTTTTTGGCTTCAATATGTTCTCTTTCTCATAAAAACGAATTGTATCAGCTTGCATTCGATATTTCTGAGCAAACTCCTTAATTTTCATATAACCAGCCTCCCATACAACCATAACATTGGAGTAAGCTCCAAGGTCAAGAGTAAAATAAAGCACCCTAAAAACCAAAAGCGCCCAGTAAGAACGCCGGTTCAGTTACATATTGGAGATAATGAGATTAGTATTTATCTGTTCAAATGCACGAGTAAATGTTTTATCCACATTTTGGTCTGTAACGATGTGATCGATTTCAGAGAGTGGAGCAATTCCAACTGTTACATCTTTCCCGAATTTCGTGCTATCAGCTGCTACATAGATTTCTGATGATAACTCGATCATTTTTTTCCGGGTTATTGCCTCTTCAACATTATAGTCAGAAATACCCTTCTCTAGCGTTATCCCACTTGCGCAAATAAATGCCTTCTGTATATTCAGTTGGCTAAAATTAAATAAATACTCATAAGAAACTATCGATCTCTCTTCCTTTCTAACCTTTCCACCAATGATGATAAGCTCAATGTCACTATTTAATAGCTCAAGTGCAACAGGAAAAGAGTTAGTAATCACAGTTAGTTTTTTCTTGTTTTGAAGGAATTTTGCTATTTGATAGGTGGTGGAGCCACTATCAAGAAACACACAGTCACCATCTTGGATGAACTTGCTACAGGTGTAGGCAATACTCTGTTTTTCTTGCAGGTTACTAACCATTCGCTCTTCCATCGACGATTCCCCAAAATGATATTCTTTTAATTTGATACCCCCATATATTTTTTCTACTTTTTCTTGTTTTACAAGTGATTGAATATCTCTTCGAAGTGTATCCATTGAGATGTTTAGCTCTTCTTTTAATTCTGTCATTTTTAATACTTTTTTTAGCTTTAATAATTCCAGCATTTTGTTTTGTCTTTCTAAAGGAAACATGTATTCACCTCACCTAAAATTATGCATCATTTAATATTAATTAAATCATAAACTATGCACAATTTGGTATAGATTTATTCATAATTTACGCAAAATTTACGAGAACCGGGATTTAAATTTACAAACAACCCTTATACTAAGTGGTGACCAGAGAAGTGGTAAAGCAAGTGTTATCAAATTGCAGGAGGTGAGCAATTTGCTTAAATTGCACAATATTAGTAAACAATTCGACGATAAAGTGGTGTTATCAGATATTAGTGTAGAAATTCAAACTGGTGAAATTGTTTCCCTACTAGGACAAAGTGGTAGTGGGAAAACTACTTTATTAAATATTATATTAGGATTAACCCACATGAATAGTGGAAAAATCACTTTTAACGAGGACGATATCAGTCATGTTTCGATGAAGGAGCGAGGATTTAATATTGTTTTTCAAGACTATGCTCTATTTCCTCACTTAAATGCTTATCAGAATATTACCTATGGGTGGAAGCGCAAAAAAGGGTTAGTTACAGAGAGGGAGATTCAAGAATATATTGAATTCCTTGAATTAGAGCCACACTTAAACAAGAAAATAGACAAATTGTCGGGTGGTCAAAAGCAAAGAGTGGCCCTTGCTCGAACATTAGTGACAAAGCCTAAAGTCTTATTGCTAGATGAGCCAATGAGTGCATTAGATGGTGTCATAAAAGAATCGATCAAGGAAAGAATTAGATCGATAGCAAAACAGTTTAAGCTGACAACGATTATTGTCACACATGACCCTGAAGAGGCTCTAACCTTGTCCGACAAAATTCTGATTATTGATAATGGGAGCATCTCACAGTATGGGACACCACAAGAAATCATCCATCAGCCAAGCAATCCTTTTGTGAAGGAATTTATTCTAAAGCAGCTTCAGATTAAAAGGCAAAATATATTCGAGCTATTTGGTGAACAAAATGTCTAATACCAAAAAAGAAATGAAAATTATCTTTGTAGTGCTTAGCGTCTTATTTGCGGTTTTCTTAATCGTCCCACTTCTTATTTTATTTATTCGCTCCTTTGAAACAGGCAATGGGTTAGGAATAGCTAATTATCTTGCAGTCCTATCCAATTCGGAATTAGTAGGGTCCGTTTGGAATAGTATGAAAATTGCAGCTTTAACAGCAGTCATTACAACGATTCTTGCTTTTATTCTAGCATACACGGTTAACTGTACAAGAATTTATCGTCCGTTAAAGCTTGCCATTAAAATTGGTGTGCTTCTTCCGATGTTACTTCCGACCATTACATACGGATTTGCGATTATTTATACGTTTGGCAATCAAGGCTTGATCACGAAATTAGTAGGAGAAGATTTATTTGAAATCTATGGCTTTAATGGTCTCTTAATCGGCTATGTTATTTATACTATTCCTGCCGCATTTATACTGATTAACAATTCGTTTCAGTATATCGACAAAAAGTATATGATTGTTTCCAAGCTCATGGGAGATGGGTTTCTAAGGAGCTTTATCCATACCATTTTCCGACCATTATTAGGGACCTTAGGAGGCGCCTTTGTACTCTCGTTTATTCTGAGCTTTACTGATTTTGGAATTCCAGCTTCTATTGGTGGCACCTATAACGTTGTGGCAACCCAATTGTATCAAGTGATGCTTGGATCCATTCCTAATTTTAACCATGGAGCAGTTATTGCCATTCTCATGCTAATGCCAGCAGTGTTTGGGGTTTGGCTCTTAAACTATCTAGAGAGATTTAACTACCATTATGATCAATTCACGGATAATGAATCTATCAGAAATAGAGGAAGAGATTTGTTTAGCGGATTTCTCTCAGCTATTGTTATTCTGGGAATGATTTCTGTGTTTATGGTGATGTTTATCGTCCCATTTATGAACGGCTATCCGTATGACTTAACGTTCACTTGGAAGCATTTTATCAATATATTCGAATCAAGCAACCTAATTAGTGTTTACAAAAATTCGATTATTGTCGCAATCCTTACAGCTGTTTTAGGTGCTTGTATCGCCTACAGTTCGGCGATTTTAAATGCCCGAACCTCATTAAAATGGAGGTCTTCGATGGATGTTTTGTCCATGATTACCAATACAGTACCTGGTATGGTGTTAGGTTTATCGTATCTATTGTTTTTTAATAATAGTAGTTTAAAAGGAACCTTGATCATTCTTATATTATGTAATATTGTTCACTATTTTACGACACCTTATTTGATGGCGAAAAATGCTTTATTGAAGATGAATCCCTCTTGGGAAACAACAGCAGAATTGTTGGGAGATAGCTGGCTAAAGACACTTTATCGAGTTATTTTACCTAATTCATTATCCACGTTTATCGAGATGATGAGCTATTACTTTATCAATGCAATGGTCACGATTAGTGGCATTATCTTTTTAGTTTCTGCTCAAACAACCGTTGTGGCAAGCAAAATTAAAGACCTTCAGCATTTTGCTAAATTTAATGAAATATTTGTTTTATCTATACTCATCTTTATTACCAATCTATTAGTAAAGCTAATCTGTGACTTTTTACAGAAAAGGCGAGCCATTCATTCTTAAAAAGAAAGGGAGATTTACAATGAAGAAAAGGTTGATAATGCTTATCCTAAGCATAGTTTTTGTCTTATCAGCGTGTAGTAATAGTGCGAATGGGAAGGAGCAAGTAGTTATTTATACGAATGGAGATGAAGAAGCTGTTACGGCAGTAGGTAATGCCTTAGATAGCGCTGGATATGAAGGACAATATGTGCTCCAAACCTTAGGAACCTCTGAATTGGGAGGAAAACTATTAGCAGAAGGGGGTCAAATCGAAGCAGATTTAGTGACGATGAGCTCCTATTTTATTGAAAGTGCTCAACATCAGCATGATATGTTTAAGGATTTATCATTTGAAACGACCGCATTAGAAGAATATCCATCCTACTATACACCGATTCTATCGATTACAGGATCTATCTTTGTTAATACCGAAATGCTCAAGGAAAAAGGGCTAGAGATGCCAGAATCTATAAAGGATCTAGTAAAACCGGAATACAGCGGTCTAGTTTCTATTCCGAATATTTTTGATTCCTCAACAGGCTGGTTACTTATTCAAGCTATTATCAGTGAATATGGAGAAGAGGAAGGGAAGGGGATTCTTCAGGATTTACTCCAAAATGTTGGTCCACATTTGGAAAGCTCAGGATCTGGCCCTATTAAAAAAGTAAAGGCAGGGGAAGTTGTCGCAGGATTTGGACTAAGACATCAAGCTGTACAGGCCAAGGAAGCAGGGGCACCGATTGATTATGTCGATCCAATCGAAGGGAACTTTTCCTTAACAGAATCCATTGCGGTTGTGGATAAGGACTCCACTACAACAGAGCTCGCGATGGAAATGGCAGAAGTGATTATTCAGGATGCAAGAGAAGAGCTATTAACCTATTATCCCGTTGCCCTTTACGAGGGAGAAGTAGTAACAGCTGAAAACAAACCAGCACATCCAAAGAAATTTAATCAATCCTTAACGGTAGAGCTACTAGAAGAGCATCAGAAATTCTTTAATGCAGCAAAATAAGAAAGTAGGAGTGTCATTGGATATGTATGAATACAAGCTTTTAACCCCAGGTCCATTAACCACAACCAATACGATAAAAGAGGAAATGCTATTTGACCGTTGCACCTGGGATGATGATTATAAAAAGATTACGCAAAAAATTAGAGCTCAACTGTTAGATTTAGCAGTGGGAAAGAAAGATGATTATACCGTTGTGTTGATGCAGGGAAGCGGTACCTTTACAGTCGAATCTGTGATGACCTCAACGATCAAGCGGAATGAGAAGGCATTGATCATCACAAATGGTGCCTATGGAGAGCGGATTGTCCAAATAGCGGAATGCGGTGGAATAAACTACCGGCAATATCGCGTTAATTATGATCAATATCCAAACGACAAAGACATAAGAAGAATATTAGAGGAAGACCAAGAAATTACACACCTCGTGATGGTACATTGTGAAACAACAACAGGAATATTAAATCCACTTGAAATGGTGGCCAAACTTTCCAAGGAGTACGATAAAACTTTAATTATTGATGCCATGAGTAGCTTTGGTGGGATGGAAATCGATGTGTCTTCACTGGAGATTGATTACCTAGTGAGTAGTGCCAATAAATGTATTCAAGGAGTTCCTGGCTTTGGCTTTGTAATTGCGAAGCTGGATAAATTGTTGGCTTGTAAAGGGAACGCTCGAAGCCTTTCTCTTGATTTATATGATCAATGGAAGGTAATGGATAAGGATGGTAAATGGCGTTATACCTCACCAACCCATGTTGTAGCAGCCTTTTCCAAAGCGCTTGATGAATTAGTAGAAGAAGGTGGTATCCCAGCAAGATTCCAGCGTTATCAGAGAAATAATCAATTGTTACGAGAGAAACTAACTGCTTTAGGGTTTCAGCCTTATATTTCAGAAGAGAAACAATCCCCGATTATTACAACCTTTTTGTTTCCAGATGAAGCCTTTAATTTTCAAGACTTTTATTACTATGTAAAGGAAAAAGGCTTTGTTCTCTATCCAGGAAAGCTAACCAATGCCAAAACCTTTCGCATCGGAAACATCGGAGAGATTTATGAAGAGGATATAAAACAATTAACGGAAATAATCGAACATTATAAGGGAGTTGGAGTGAAATGAAAACAAATCAGATAGAAGGAGTTATCCTTGATTGGGCAGGAACGGCTGTTGATTTTGGTTGTTTTGCACCTGTCCATGTCTTCATCGATATTTTTCAAAAGGTAGGCATTGACGTAACAATGGAAGAAGCAAGAGCACCAATGGGCATGCTAAAAATCGATCATATCCGTGCAATGCTGTCAATGCCAAGAATCTCGACATTATGGGAAGAAAGAATTGGGCGTGCCTTTAACGAACAAGATGTAGAAAATCTGTACGGGGAATTTGAACCTGCACTTTTGTCCTCTTTAAAGGAGTATACAGATCCATTACCAGGGGTGGTAGAAACAGTAGGAGCTTTACGGAAACAAGGATTAAAAATTGGTTCGACAACGGGATATACGCAATCAATGATGGACATTGTTGTACCATATGCACGTAATAAAGGCTATCAACCGGATTACTATATCACTCCTGATGGGACAAGCTCCTTTGGTCGTCCTTATCCTTATATGATATACCGTAACATGGAAGAATTAAAACTAACCGCTCCATGGAAGGTAGTCAAAGTAGGAGATACAACCTCTGATATAAAAGAGGGTGTGAATGCAGGAGCTTGGTCTGTTGGGGTTATCATTGGTAGCTCTGAAATGGGGTTAAGCTATGACGAATTTCACGGCCTTTCTGATGAGGAAAAAGCAACTATTATCTCTAAAACGGAAAAACGCTTTATCGATAATGGAGCGAATTATACCATTTACTCGATAGAGGAGTTGCCACAATTAATAGAGAAGATTAATAGAGAGTTAGAAGAGGGGAAAAGACCCGGGTCATAAAAAATAAAGAGGCTAACTATTGACTTTATATAGTTAGCCTCTTTTAATTATCATCAGTAGCAAATTCCTTTTCAGGTAGCCCCAATATGTCTGTATTATTAGGAATATAACCAAGTAGCCGTAGCATCGCTACAATTTGTCCTTTATGATGGTATTCATGCGTAATGGAATGCATTAGTAATTGGTGTGGCGTTTTTCTTACAGCTCCACTGTCTACTTTCCAAGCGAGCTCTCTTTCAATAATAACATCAAAATTATTGCGAAATTTTTCAATGACAGTATCTACATATTTATCCGCTTGTTGAAAATAGCCTTGAATATCTCCTATCTGCATCTCGCTAATTACTTCCTTTGTTAATAGCGGCGATGTCGTTTCTAAAAGCACAAAAGAACCTAGCCAAGCATGATAACAACCTGCCACATGAACTAAAGAATCTTTTAAACTTTGAAAACCAAATCCAAATTCTTTTGTAAAATCATTTTCATTCAATTCTTTACACTGGTCTAATAAAACTTGTCTTGTTTGTTTTACCCATTCATATTCGTCTTTTAACATAAACTATCTCCACCTTATCAGAAATAATAACTGTCCGAATCTTCTTATTATACATGATTGGGTACATTAATGAACGCAGACTTAATTATAATGAATAAAATTGGAGAAAAAAATGAAGTCCAGACCTATTCCCATATTTCAAGGCTTTGATCGTTATAGTATGAATTAAAGCACGTTTGCCCAACCTGGGCTCTCGAGTGAACAAAGAATCTCAAGCTCTTTCTCTCTTTCCTTCGTATAGGAGCTTACACTTACTAAATCTTCATCCATTATACCAGGATGTGTCATGATCTCTATCGACTTTCCTTCTGTTTTTTCTAATTCTCCAAATAGCTCGTGATAGATACCATCCCCGTAAAAATCTAACCATAAGGAATCGGTAAGCAAAATTTCCGGATGATCCTGTAAAGAATCAACATATCGAACGGGAACCTTGTATTCATTAGCGATCTCTAAAATTACTTGCTTTAAAGGCTCCCAGCCATGAACATGATGGTGGCTGTCGATATGATGTAAGGGAAGCCCTGTCGCTAAAAAGGCATCAAGCTGAGCGCGCCATTCCTTTTTTACTTCCTCCGGATTTGGAGGTTCTTCTGTTTGATAACGATTTGTAAACTTGAAAGAACCATCTTTGTCCACTAGGCCCGGTACATCAGGATGAACAGGCTTTCCCCATGTTAGGACTAAATGAATCCCAACATCTAGAGATGGAACCTTCTTTGCTAATTGAACTGCATAATCGGTTGCCATGCCATTCATCATTAAGGTAGTAGAAGATATGCACCCATTTAGATGGGCTTGGACGATCCCATCTGTTACCCCTTTCGTTAATCCAAAGTCATCGGCATTAAATAAAATATTAATAGTCATCACCTTCTTCTTCAGGATAAAATCGCTCAATAACGAAATTGGTTTTATCCCCTCGAAAATACGACTGGGAATATTCTATTTTGTTGCCTTCCCTGTCCTCTGCCACTGTTTCGATATAGAAGCAAGGAAGCCCCATTTCCGAGTCTAAATAATAGGAGATACTTTCATCAGATAAAGCCATTTCCATATGTTCTGTTGTTTTAGCAATCGAAACTTGAAAATCGTATTTTAGTGCACGATATAAAGAGGTTTCTGCTTGCTTTTTCGTAACCCCTGGTGCGACCTTCCATGGGATATAGGAGATTTCGTATTGAGTTGGTATCCCATTAGCTTTTCGAATACGTTCGATTTTCTGAACAGGATCATTTAGCGGAATACCTAAGGTTTCTTGAATCGAGGAAGTTGCTGGAACAACCGATAAATCGATTAGAATAATTTCAGCGGTTTTTCCTTGGACCTCCATTTGATCAATATACCGTTTTACCGTTTGGGAGAGTGTTTGATGTATTTTTTTATCTGCTACAAAGGTACCCTTTCCCTGCACTCTTTCTAAATAACCCTCCAATGTTAGTTGGTTTAAAGCCGCTCGTACCGTTGTTCTACTCACATCAAAATCCTTACACAATTCCAATTCTGTTGGTATCTTTTCCCCTTTTTGATATTGGCCTCTTTTAATGCGGGTGAGTAATTCATTTTTAATATGGGAATGTAATGATTGTTTTTTATCCATAGCCGTTCCTTCCATCCTTTAAATTGGTTATAACAATTCTACTAAATATTCATTATTAATACAACTAATAACAAATGTAGTAACAAATTTAAGAAAAATTGTTTACTTTGTATTAATTGTATGATACATTTTAGTCAATATCATCATAGTATAAACATTTTGAAACGTAAGGAGAATGAATATGTCTTTAAAAGTTGTCGTTATAGGTGGTGGTTCTAGCTATACACCTGAAATCATGGAGGGAATTATTCGACGTCATCATCAATTACCAGTGACGGAAATTGTTTTGGTGGACGTAAAGGAAGGTCAAGAAAAATTAGAAATTATCGGCCGTTTAGCGGAAAGAATGATCGAAAAAGCGCAAAAACCAATCAAATTGTCTTGGACACTCGATCGAAAAAAAGCACTAGAAAATGCAGACTTTGTTTCTACCCAAATTCGTGTTGGTGGATTAGAGGCTAGGGAGAAGGATGAACGCATTCCATTAAGCCATGGCTTTATTGGTCAAGAAACAAATGGTGCTGGAGGTATTCTCAAAGCATTTCGTACGATTCCTGTGCTATTAGAAATAGCAGAGGATGTTCACCGAATTTGTCCAAATGCTTGGATGATTAATTTTACGAATCCAGCTGGAATGGTTACCGAAGCATTATTAAAACATTCCCCACACAAAAAAGTAATTGGTGTTTGTAACATTCCTTATAATATGCGCCATTCCACTGCAGAGATCTTAGATGCAGATCCCGATCAGGTCAGAATCGATTTTGTCGGTCTAAACCATTTTGTTTTCGGTCAAAAGGTATATGTGAATGGGCATGATCGGACAAATGAGGTGTTAACAAGCCTAGCGAGTGAGGATCTAAACTATTCCCCCGCAAACATTGTGAGCTTAGGCTGGACGAAGGAATTTGTGAATAGTTTGAAATTATTACCGAATCCATATCACCAGTATTACTATCAAACAAAAGAGGTGCTTGCGAAGGATGTGAAGGCTTTTCAAGAGAATGGAACAAGGGCACAAGTCGTGCAGGAGCTAGAAAAGGCGTTGTTTGCTATTTACGATAATCCAGATTTGCAGGTGAAGCCAAAGGAATTAGAGGAAAGGGGTGGAGCTTTTTATAGTGATGTAGCCTGTAGCTTAATGGACTCGATTTATAACAATAAAGAGGATATACAAACCGTCAATACGTTTAATAATGGGGCGATAGAGGATTTGCCAAATGATGCGGTTGTCGAAGCGAACTGTGTGATAACGAATAATGGTCCTAAACCTGTTACGATTGGTTCCTTGCCAGCAGCCGTGAAAGGCGACATTTTACAAATGAAGGCATTTGAGGAGCTTGTCATTACTGCAAGTATTACTGGTGACTATCATCAGGCCTATCAAGCTTTTCTAGCCAACCCGTTAATAAAAGATGAGAAGCGAATACAGCCATTGTTAGACGAGTTGTTAGAGGCACATAAAGAATATTTACCACAATTTGCGAAGAAAAGGGGTTCGTAAATATGAATAATAAGTTTATGCAAAAGTTTATTGAAATTGCAGGGAGAATTGGTTCACAACGACATTTGGTAGCAATCCGTGATGGGTTTGTTGCCATAATGCCTCTCGTTATTATTGGTTCGTTGGCTATTCTTGTGAACAATTTCCCTCCATTTGGGAATTTTGAATTTGTCACATGGATGAATTCTATCTTTGGGGATGGAAATTGGCAGCAGGTAGGAGGGAGTATTTGGAATGGTACTTTTGCTGTATTAGGTCTTTTGGTATCGTTCACAATCGCTTATAATTTAGCAAAAAGCTATCAAGTTGATCGTCTATCTGCTGCGCTCATTTCCTCAGCATCCTATATCATGCTCGTTCCGGTCACAGCGGATTTTGGTTTGAACATGAACTGGCTCGGAACCCAGGGTCTTTTTGTTGGAATTATTGTCGCATTATTAACAACTGAATTATTCCGATTACTTGTAACCAATGAAAAATTGACTATCAAAATGCCTGAAGGTGTACCATCTGGTGTAACCAAATCATTTAGAGCCTTGGTTCCAACCATGATTATTCTAATACTCGTCGGCTTATGTCAAGCATTGTTGATGGTGTTAGCAGAAACAAGTATTTTTGAAGTTATTTTTACAGCGATACAGAAGCCAATCCAAGGGTTAAGTGATTCCTTGCCAGCAGCACTTATTGTCGCATTATTGAATCATATTTTATGGTTCTTTGGATTGCATGGTACGAATATTATTGGTTCGATCATCGAGCCTATCTATATTCCGTTAGTAGAGGAAAACTTGAGCTTATTCCAAACAGGGGTTTCTGCCTACGATGTTCCGAATATCGTTACCAAACCATTCCTTGATGCATTTGTCTTTATGGGAGGATCAGGTACGACAATTGCGTTATTGATTGCCATTTTCATGGTTGTGCGGAATCAACAGAAGCATCCATATCGAGAGGTAGCAAAGGTTTCCGCACCAGCAAGTTTATTTAATATAAATGAACCAGTTATCTTTGGTCTACCCATTGTATTAAATCCGATTATGCTTATTCCATTTGTGCTAGTCCCTGTTATTTTAACAATCATCACCTATTTCGCCATGTACACAGGAATGGTGCCAAAAACAGTAGCTTTATTGCCATGGACGACACCACCTATTTTAAGTGGTTATCTCGTAACAGGAGGGAGCTGGCGAGGAGTAGCGCTACAGCTATTTAATATAGCGATAGGGATTATCATCTATATTCCATTTATACTAGCAGGAGTGAAAACATTAAAGAAAAGAATGGAGGATTAATATGACAGTAGCAAACGAAGAATTTCAAACCCTTTCCTTTACCATCATACTTTATGCAGGAAATGCTCGTTCCTTAGCGATGGAAGCTATTAAATTAGCGAAGGAAAATAAAATCTATGAAGCCAAGGAAAAAATAGAAGAATCAAATAGTGAATTTGTGAAAGCGCATCATGAACAAACTCAGCTATTGCAGGATGAAGCAAGTGGTAAGCATAGCGATGTTCCTATCATTCTCGTACATGCACAGGATCACTTGATGACCGCAATGACGGTGAAGGACTTAGCCATTGAAATGATCGATATGTACGAAAAAATGTATCAATTGGAGGCGAAATAAATGAAAATCTTATTAATTTGTTCAGCAGGTATGTCCACCTCAATTTTAGTCGACAAGATGAAAAAAGCAGCAGAAGACAAAGGGATCTCAGCAGAAATAAATGCCGTAGCCGAATCCGAATTGCAAAATCATTTAGATGGCCTAGATGTGGTATTGATCGGGCCACAGGTTCGCTATCTAGAAAAATCTATTAAAGAAAAGGTAGAACCACTTGGTATCCAATGTGAAGTAATCGATCAGATCGCCTATGGAATGATGAAAGGTGATCAAGTATTAGAGCAGGCAATAAAACTAGCAGATAAAAAGTAGTGGTAGCAACCCGGGCTTTAAAGAGTTCGGGTTGTTCTATGGGGAAAAGTAGCCATACCGAATGAAGAAATCCGTTTTAAAGGCCATTTCCACCAAGACTTCGGGTTAAAATGGCACTTATAATCGGTGTAAGAGCCATTTACACCAAATACCTAGCTCAAAATGGCACTTATAATCAGTGCAACTAGAGCTTGCTCGGAAGGTGATGCCTCCCTCTATCTTAGTTCAAACCACCCAAACTCCACACAACGCCGTGAAACTCGTTAATCCTAACATGGAGAGCTCTTATCTAGTGCCTAAGTAATAGAATCCCCACAAAACAATGATTACAAGTAGGATTCTCATAGATTTTTAGTAGGACTTTTCTTTATTAAAGCTTTACTAGAATTTAATAGTTTATCAACATTCATCTAGTATTTTGTAACTGTAAGCAAAATAAAATATTTAGGGAGTTGGTAAAGAATGTTCAAGAAGATTGGTGCGATTGCACTTAGTACAGGCCTTGTTTTATCTGCAGTAAGCATTCCTGTTTTAGCGGACAAGCCCGATTCACCAGGTAAAGGAAATGGATGGGGAAAAGGTGGAAAGAAGATAGAGAACGTCATCTACATGATTCCAGATGGGTTCAGTCCAGACTATGCATCCAATTACCGTGCTTACAAGGGAGAGGAAGCAGTTTGGGATGACCATTTAAAAGGGTTATATACCACCAATTCTGCAAACTCTGATATTACAGATTCAGCAGCTGCTGGTACCGCCATGGCTACTGGAGAAAAAACGAATAATGGTGTTATTGGTCTCGACGCAGAAGGTAATGAACTAACATCGATTTTAGATGCAATGGAGAAAAAAGGGAAATCTTCAGGGTTAGTAGCTACTTCTACGATAACTCATGCGACTCCAGCTTCTTTTGTTGCCAATGTAGATGATCGTAATAACCAAACAGAAATTGCTAGACAATATATTGCCAGTGAAGTAGACGTACTTCTTGGTGGAGGGAAAAATATGTTCCTACCAGAATCAGAAGGTGGTAATCAAGAAGAGGCAAATCTATTAGAAGAAGCGAAGGAAGCTAATTTTACATATGTGGAGACACGTGATCAATTAGAGGATGGAACAGATATTGATGTAGAGGATGGCGAAAAATTACTCGGTCTCTTTGCCGATGATGCCCTTGCTCCTGAGCTACATCGCGGGGAAACAGAGGAGCCTAGCATTGCAGAAATGACTG
The DNA here is from genome assembly GCF_055395245.1 of Gracilibacillus sp. JCM 18860. Taxonomy (NCBI): domain Bacteria; kingdom Bacillati; phylum Bacillota; class Bacilli; order Caryophanales; family Bacillaceae; genus Gracilibacillus; species Gracilibacillus sp. JCM 18860. Next base: position 2,577,245 of record NZ_AP043868.1, on the reverse strand, counting down.
AAGCATCTATTAATGTATTAAACGAAGATAAGGATGGATTCTTCCTTATGGTAGAAGGTAGCCAGATTGACTGGGCAGGTCATGATAATGATGCTGCATGGGCTATGTCTGATGTCGAAGCATTTGAAGAAGCGGTAAAAGTAGCGCTAGACTTTGCGAAAAAGGATGGCAAGACACTAGTCGTAATCGGTGGTGACCATGACACTGGTGGGATGACAACAGGCTCTAATGGTTCAATGGAAGTAAATGCCGATATTTTGCAAGAGGTAACGGCAACTGGGGACCATATGGCTGCCCAATTAAATGAAGATCGTTCCAATGTAAAGGAAGTCGTTGAGGAATATACAAATCTATCCCTTACAGAAGAGGAAGTACAAACGATTAAAGATGCTAGTGAGCCATCTATTGCTATTAATCAAGTAGTAAGTGATTATGCGAATGTTGGTTGGACTAGCTTAAACCATACTGGCGCGGATATCCAGCTATATGCATATGGCCCGCAATCCGATGAGTTTAGCGGATTTTATGACAATACTGACATTCCGAAGAAAATCGCAGACATTTTAAAATTGAAGCTAGATAAATAAACTTAAAATTCTCCCCCCAATAAAGATAGAAGAGCTTACCATCATGGTAAGCTCTTCATTTTGACTCCAATCGTGGAACAAGCCTTCGATGAGATATTAAAATGCGCTAACATTGACAAATCATCAAATGATTACCGTCTAAATCTTTAAAATTAAACCAATGATTATTTTCAATTTCTGTCGTAATCTCTACATTTTTACTTTTCATGTATTGAAAAGCTTCTTCTATATTATTTGTGTTTAAATGAAAAGGTGGCGTTTTATAAATATTCTCCTCTGAAAATATTTTGCTGTCTAATACAATACCTGTTCCGTTCATCGGTAATATGTACAGATGACCAAATAAAATCTCACCATCTGTTGGTAATGCTAATATGTCACAATACCAGTCGCGTGCTTTTTCAATGTCACTAACAGGAATAAATGTAGTTCCAATTTGATTTAATATTGGTTTTGACTTCATAATTTCCCCCTTGATTGTTTATTTTTTCCGTTGCTGAAAGTGTGCTCATAGCTACACTCATCAAGACATTAAAATTTAGTAGCTATCGACTTGCAAATTTTATCTATAAAACCACTCAATGAACAAAATAAATAGGGCAGCGATCGCTACCCTTTTATTTGATTATTCTTCCTCACTATAATTAACGTCAATAATAATTTCAGTATTTTCTACTGAAAAATTTACATTCCATCTAGGATGTATTTTAATTTTATTTCTTTCATCAAGTTCTAACATTCCATGTATCTCATCATTATTTTTAGAAATAAAGATAACTTGTTTCATTTCATCATTAACATAAACATTAATTGACTTATGATATTTAAGTGTAAAACCGTTAAAGTTCATTTTCTTCATAGACTAAATTCACTCCTATTTATCATTTAGATAGAACTTTCCCATTTTTATCTAAGGATGCTTTTCTTTTTCCGCTTTTCTTTAGTTTCCATGCACGTCCGCCATGTCCGGCTGTATCCTTTTCTACTGACCATTTTCCATTTTTAAAAGTACCAGATTTTTTATTAAGGGGAGTCTTACCATGCTTATCCTTAAAAGAACCTAATTTTACTTTTCCCTTTGAATCTAATAAAGATTTCGGTATACCATAATTAGAGGAAATCACCCTTTTTGGGTCGTTAAAAAAATTAGAAATGGTTTTATGTAACCAACTTCCAGCTTTAATGGTAACACCACCAACCACTATTGCACCAGTTGCAACTAATGCAACTTGTCCTATACCAGGAACAAAATAAATGGCAGGAGCCAATGCAAAGAAAGGTTGAACAGATGAACCATTGCTATTATAATCATCATCTAATAAAACAATTTCAGCTGACTTCAAATAATCTTCAAAGTCTTCTGGACTATAAAACTTACCATCTATTAAAATACCATCTACTAAAATCACAAAATTAGAATCATCACCTTGATTAGCACTTTCTTTATCACTTTTCAACTGAGAAGCTTTTACATTAGATAAATCAGATGTCCCCAATGTTGAAAAAACTAAAATAAAAGCTAGAGAAAACATAAATATCTTTTTTATCCATTTCATGTTAAACCCCTTTTTAAATTTTGGTAAATATCTTTTATATCTTACCACGCTAATTACAAATAAACAATATTTTCCAACGGGGTTATTTTATAAAATAATGGTAATGCTAATATGTCACAATACCAGTCGCGTGCCTTTTCAATGTCACTAACAGGAATAAATGTAGTTCCAATTTGATTTAATATTGGTTTTGACTTCATAATTTCCTCCTATTTATAGTGTTTTAACTAATTTGATTTTATCATAACCGCTACTTTTGTTGATTTAATTTCCCAACAATGGATAAAGGACCGTCAATTATTGACGATCCTTTTAGTGAAAGAGGTGAAATAATATTTATATCTTTTAACTTTTATACTCATCAATGATTATTTTTATGATTCTACATGACTCTTCTGCTATCGTTTGGTTAGAATCCTTCTTATCATCATAAGTAATTAAAGCCTTCCATAAAGCCCAACCTCTTGCTCTATTCCAAGTTTCTTCATCCATTTTCAATGCTCTCTTGAATATCTCTCTACTACTGTCATCAAAAAATGTCCATGCCATTGCAGCATCACATGAAGGATCTCCAACACCTAACACGCCAAAATCAATAATGGCACATAACTTTCCATCTTTGACTAGGATATTTCCTGGTGCTACATCACCATGAAGCCATACTGGTTCTTTAGTCCATTTAGAATCTAAGGACAACTGCCATATTTCTTTCAGTAAATGTTCATTAAAAATCTCTTTGTTATTTTCTATTGCCTTTCTTGACTCTTCATCATATACTGCTAAATCTCCACCCCTATAAAAATTATGAACACCTGCAATAGGGCCTTCTTTTGCATCAATAGATTGTAATTCTACTAAAAATCCACCCAAATCTTTGGCAAATTGCTTTTGATCCACTATATTTTCGCGGGTGACTGTCTCGCCTTCTAGCCATTTGTAAATAGACCAAGCGTAAGGATAGTCTTTATTAGGTTTCCCTTTAGCAAGTGGTATAGAAATTGGTAGGGATAGATGCTTAGATAAAAACGGTGGCCATCTATGTTCTTTCTCAACTTGAGGAGCATACCCTTCAGCACTCGGCATTCTTACACTCATATTTTCACCTAAATGAAAAGTTCTGTTGTCGTGTCCGCTCTTTTTAACTGGTTTTATTTTTAAATGGGACCATTCTGGAAATTGCTCTTTTATTAAATGTTGGACCAATTCTACGTTCATATTCATTTTATAAATACCCCTAATTTTTAAATTTTAGGGGAAATACGTTGTCGTCTGGGCTAATTACGCGTTATCCCCTTATATCGATGCCCAAAAAAATTTATTTTCCTTTTCATAAATACCGCCTCCTCTTATTATTTAATATTCTATGTTCATCCTATGTATTCCTCTTGAAAGTAGCTAAAAATGTTATATTGTCTTAAAATAAAAGAAAAAGATAATCGGAGGTGCTTTGATGACAGTCGAAGATCAACAGGATATCGAGGGACTTAAAAAAATCGGTAAAATCGTGGCAACGACAATAAGAGAGATGAAGCGTCAGGTCAGGGCTGGCATGACAACCAAAGAGCTAGATGAAATAGGTGGAGAGATTTTAATGAGCTATGGAGCCGTATCAGCACCTAAAATTACCTATAACTTCCCTGGTTACACTTGTATCAGTATCAATCGTGAAATGGCTCATGGGATCCCAGGGAATCGAAGAATCAAGGAAGGAGATCTTATAAATATTGATGTCTCTGCAGAATTAGGAGGGTATTTTGCTGATGCAGGACAATCTTTTGTGTTTGCCCCCAACAACTCTTCTTTAACGAAACTTTGCGACTATACCCACCATACAATGATGAAGGTGATCCAATCGCTTAAACATAATGTTAAGCTGAATGAAATAGGGCGAATGATTCAACAAGAGGCTAAAAAAGGTGGCTATCATGTTATTATGAACCTGTGCAGTCATGGTATCGGAAAATCACTACATGAAGCACCAACGGAAATTTTACCTTATTATGACAAGCATGATCAACGTTTATTAAAAGAGGGTATGGTTATTACCATCGAGCCTTTTTTAACAACGGGAGCAAATTATGTCGACCAAGGAACAGATGGATGGACATTATATATACCTGACGATAGCTATGGTGCACAGCATGAGCACACCATTATTATTACGAAGGATCAGCCGATTATTACAACGGTAGCATAGGTGTAAACATGATTAAAGAAATAGAAATAGACAAAAAAAGAGAAGCAGAGACTGTGCTGAACCTTCAAATACCAGCCTACAAGGTAGAAGCAGATATAATTGGTTCAGATGAGATCCCCCCATTAAAGGATACGGTAGAAACCATCCAGAGCTGTGAAGAAACTTTTTATGGATATTATTTGCACGAAGAGCTATGTGGGGCGATATCTGTGAAAGTTACCGATGAGGAAGTGGATATCCACCGGCTAATCGTCCACCCTGATCATTTTAGAAAAGGAATTGCACAGAAATTATTAGACTTTGTGGAGAATCAGTTCCAAAATCGTGTCCTAAAAGTAGCAACAGGCGCTAAAAATACACCAGCTGTCCAATTTTACGAAAAGAATGGATTTGAAAAAAGGAAGGAAGTGGCCGTAAGCAAGGAGATCACTTTAACTTTTTTTGAGCGAAGGAATGAATAAAGATATATACGAAAAAATAGCCACTTCTGTGCAGGAAGGAGGCTTTTTTTTATGTCAGATGGATGGGGCAAATCAGCGGGAGAAAGTTCCAAACGATATATAGGACAGTTCGTCGCAGGAAAGCCCTCAAAATGATTGTTATGGCTGATATATTGGACAACTCTCCGAGAGAATCTCCTCAAACTGTCTGATATCCAGAATTTTTTGCTTGCTAGCCTAATTTATCACGGTACTGCTCTACTAACAGCAACCCCTGATGAAAAATCTCCATAAATTTTCAAAAATTACTTTGACAGATAGAGCAATTTACAGTATGATTACTCTATCACGTAGAATAGTGAAGGGAGCAGGAAACAGACCTTATGATAAGAAGTGATATTATTCGCGGCCACTTAGATTCGATCATTTTGCGATTGATTTCAGAAAAAGATCGCTATGGTTATGAAATATCAAAGGAAATTAGTACACGCACCAATAATCGATTTCATATTAAAGAGGCTACCCTATATGCCGTTTTTCAACGATTAGAGAAGAAGGAACTAATTGAGTCCTATTATGGAGATATTTCCAAAGGGGGAAAAAGAAAATATTATCAAATCACGACATTAGGTAAGGCGTATTTAAAGGAAATTGCTGAGGAATGGAAGGAAACAAAGGAAATCATCGATTTATTTATGGAGGGTATTTAAATTGAAGAAAATAAAAGTATATGTCAATGAGTTATTTAAGGATATTCCAGAAAGTGAACAAAAGAATGCAGTTATGCAGGAAGTTACACAAAACCTAGAGGAAAAAGTGCTGGATTTAATGGAACAAGGAAAGGAAGAAGAGGATGCGATCAATAAGGCGATCGTAGATTTTGGTGATATTGACGATTTAAAAAAAGAACTAGGAGTCAAATCAGCCTTACCAAAACCAAAAAAGAACATGACCAAATTAAATCTTGGCTATTCGATCTGGGGCAGTGCGTTAATCATCGGATTATTCGTCTTTATTAATTTCTATTATTCCCCTGATATTATCTGGTTTGTTTACCCAACATTTGCCGTATTATGGTGGCCATTAACGATGTACTTTAGATGGCTACGTACAAAGGAGAATGCGAAATGAGTCGTTATGCAACAGGCTTTTCTATTGCAGGAAGTGTCCTAACTATTGCCTTTTTAATTGTCGTTAATCTAATAACTAATGGCTCTCATCCATGGTTTATTTATCCTTCTTTTGTGTTATTGCTTTGGCCAATTAGCCATTATTTTATAGTAAAAGGAGAACAGAAAAAATTTTCAATGGTATGCAGCCTACTGATTATTGGCTTCCTTTTCGTGGTCAATTATATCCAAACACCAGAATACCCATGGTTTCTTTACCCGATACTACCGATCTTGTGGTGGCCGATTCTTATCTATTTAGGAAAACGTGCGAAATCATTGGCAGTTGCTATGGTAGGGAGCACAAGTATTATGCTTTATTACATTATTCTCAATATCTTTCTTGCACCAGGTCATCCTTGGGCGATTTATCCGATATTTGCGGTGCTGTGGTGGCCACTTGCAATCTATCATGCACAGAAGAGGAGCTATGTTGCCTTCTCTGTTCATGCAAGCCTACTAATTGGCATCTTTTTCCTTACGGTTAATATGATTACCTCACCAGACACGATCTGGGCAGTATACCCAATATTCGCTGTAATTTGGTGGCCACTTAGTATGTATTACTTTGTGCATAAAAGAAAATCGGAAGTGTAACAGGGAGGAAGTAAAGGCGTGGAAGATAGAAAAATTTATATTTTATTTACAGATACTGGGACGCTTTTTACAAGGTTAATTAAAATTTATACGAGAGAATCCTACAATCATGTTTCCATTGCCTTTGATGATCAATTAGAGGAAATCTATAGCTTTGGTCGCAAAAAGCCAACCAATCCTTTTATTGGAGGATTTATTCGAGAAAGGTTGAAGGAAGGGCTATTTAAACGAGCGAAATGTGTAATCTATAGCTGTCGTGTTTCTGAGCAGGAATATAAGCAGATGCGCGCCAAAGTGAAAAAGATCGAACGTGAGAAAGAAAAGTATCGATACAATTTGATCGGTCTACTTGCGATCATTCTCCACTTTGATCTAAATCGAAAAAATGCTTTCTTTTGCTCCCAATTTGTCGCAACGATATTGAATGAGAAGAAAGGGCTACTAATGAAACCACCAAGCTTAACAACACCGAGGGATTTAATGAACATAGACGAATTCAATTTTGTTTATCAAGGGATGCTTCACACATATCCAGTCCCGGAGGAATTAGTGACCATGCATTTAGAGAGAATTTCGGAGAGATTGGTGGGATAGCGATCAAAATGCTTGGATCATCCAAGCATTTTGATTATGAATCCTTATTTAGCATTTGGAATGATATGTTTATTAAAAAATATAGCTAATCCCAGCATAAAGCTAATAAGTCCAAAACCAAAAGTGAAATTTGTGATACTCCAAATATACGGTGGTGTTAAATCTTTAACCGTTTGTATTTGGTGTACATTACCATCAATTGATAAAAAAATAAGAACCTTTTCAAGTCCACTTAACCCCATAAGTAAAATCCCTGAAAAAATAAAAACTATGCCAAGGTTCTTCATTGTTTCCTCCCTATTTAATTTGTAATAACCCCATCCTAACAATAGGACAGGGTATACTTAAAGCGCTTATCTTAAGTTACTTCTGTATTAGTTGAATAAGATTGCCACAGGTATCATCCAATACAGCTATGATCATCTCACCCATTTTGGTTGGTTCCATAGTAAACTTAACGTTTATTTCCTTTAAACGCTCATACTCTTTGTAAATATCTGCAACACCAAACATGGTTGCAGGGATGCCGTCCTCAAATATCCTCTTTTGATACTCTTTTGCTGCAGGGTGATCATTAGGCTCGAGTAAAACCTCTGGACCGTTTTGATCATCTGGAGACACTACCGTCATCCACCTATATTCTCCGGCAGGCTCGTCTTCTTTTTTTACAAATCCTAATTTTTCCGTATAAAACGCCAATGCCTTGTACTGATCATTTACGAATAAACTTGTTACAATGATTTTCATCCTATTGTTACCTCCTATAAAATTAGATCGTTGGGATTAATCTATCCATCCTTTAAGCAAATATTTAAGTGGTTCGTTGTTGAATAGAAGTACTCGATATTTCCCCTTTCTTTTTGATTTTATGAGTCCAGCACCTTCCAATACAGATAGGTGTTTAGCTATCGCCTGTCGTGAAATGGAAAGGTCGTGCTTCATAATGAGACGTGCGGTAAGTTCATACAACGTAAGTTCGTTTCGTTCAGATAGTTCGTCTAATATAAGACGTCGGGTCGAATCACCAAGTGCTTTGAATATAGCGTCCTTATTCCCTTTCATAAAACGATTATATGCAACCATGTAGTTGCTTGTAAAGTAACAAAACTGAAAAGTTGCCTATAATTCGAATCTAAAGACGAAGAGTAAGCAATGATGATATTAAGCGTGAAACGCAAGGTCAAGAGGAATTGTCAGGTGTTTACAAGAGGTTTCGGAAAGGTTGGTGGGATAACGAATAACGTAACAAAATAACCCTTCTTATGCGTAACAGCAATGAAGGGTTATTTCGTTTATATAGCCTTAACATCTTAAAGTTATATTTTCATTTTTCTCTTATCGAAGCCAAGCCTCTAGTAGCTCCTGCTCCTTTTCTAGAGATATTCCCCCTTTCTGTACAGTATACTTACTTTCCTTTATCCATTGATACACATCATGAATGGTTTCTTCAAGAGGTCGGAAGGAAAGACCTGCATTAACCGCTTTTTCTATATTGATCAAAAAAGTACCTTTCCACGGTTCTTTCTCGCCCTCTAAAGGAAAGTGTTCAGGAGCCCATAAAGGCATTTCCGTCCATGGTTGAACTTGATGGTCTAATAAAAACGATTCATCTGCCCAGATAAATTCGGTCTCGTTGTTTGTAACCATTTTACAGGTATTCAATAGCTCTTTTATAGTCAACTCATTCCTCGGGCCAGTGACATTAAACGTACCTGCTTTTCTGTTTTCCGCCATATCGAACACCCATGTGGCTAAATCTTTTACGTCTATCAATTGCACCGGTCGATCTGAACGCCCTGGCACTAATACTCGACCCCCATGCGCTACACGCTGAATCCAGTAGGGAAGACGATCCGTATAGTCATACGGCCCAACTAGTAAGCCTGCTCTTATTTGCAAAACACGTCCTGGCCATTGCTTCTCTGCTTCTTTTTCACAAAGTACCTTCAGCGCACCGTAGTACTCGTAAGGAGAGATTTTGCCATTCTCAATTTCTTTCATTTTATCAGTGGTCGGCATTTTGGATGTTAAAGGGTACGCTTCTGTAATATGGGGTGGGATCCAGTCTTTATAAGCTGAGATGCTCGAAATATAGGTATATTGCTCGATGGAATCTCCAAGTACAGAAGCGATGTTTTTAATTTGATGAGGGGCAAATCCGCATGTGTCCATGACAACATCCCATTTCCGCTTCTTAAGAACGGATACATCACTGTCTCTATTACCGATTAGCTGCTCGACCTCAGGAAACGCTTCTTTATGGTTTCCACGATTAAATAAGGTAATTTCATGCCCTCTTTTTAATGCTTCCTCGACTAATGCTTTACCTAAAAAACGAGTACCCCCTAATATAAGAATCTTCATAGCTCTCCTCCATTCCAGTTAAACTACTATTCATCTTATAAAACGTTTTTTCTTCGTGAATAGTTACGGGAAGTAGGGAAAAATTTTTAAGAGAGATTGCTTTTGGTTGTTGAACTATACAGTTTAAAGATTGTCCTTTTTCGAATGGCAACAAGAATTCGTCTCAACAGTGTCTTCATATTCATCATGTCGTCGTAGCCATGTCTTGCCATTGCCGTCACTACGTCCTGGTGGCAGCTCCCAGTCCTCCTGTCTACCTAACGCTGTCAGGTCAAGGTAGTTGAACATGCCAATCAGTATATCTGTCCCACGGGCGTAGGTCGTATAGGTGTGGAAAATTCTATCGCCATCGCGTAGAAAGGAACTAACTCCCGGCACTTCCATTGACTGCCCTGAATCCACAGGTACCCCTTGCTGAACAAGCTCGTTCTTGTCCAGATAGTTATATTCTATTGGAGCGACGGATTCATCCAGTGTCACGTGAAAATCATAGTTAAAGTTGCTATCATAGGATGAGTACCAAGGGATGTTCCAGCCCATGCGTTCCTTGTAGCGTTGCAGCTTGGGAAGTGGGGCACGGGAGATGAGTGCTAGTGATGTGTTACGTGCATAAAGGTGGGCGAGATGACCGATGTTGTCGGCAGCCAACGAGCAAGCCGGACAGCCCGCTTCCCACTCAGGATCGAACATGAAGTGATGCACGATAAGCTGAGGGCGTCTTTCAAATAGATCAAGCAAACGGGCCTTGCCATTTGGCCCATCCAAGACATAGTCCTTATCCAACTCTACCATTGGGAGGCGACGACGTTCAGCACTTAGTGCATCACGCGCCTTCGTGAATTCCTTCTCTTTAGCGAGCAATTCCTTACGCGCCTCCAGCCATTCGTCACGTGATACGATATTTGGTAGCTGCAGATGATTTTGCGTTTTCATCTTATCTACTCCCTTCTTGTTTTATTCACCATACCACAAATGACGGTTTTAGACTTCTCTTCGATTGCTTATTTTTCTCACTTTTGTGTAGATAGTCGGTGACAACGTTGATAACAATTAAAGTTATATGGTTGTATATCTTCTTCGATTTTTCTAGCCTGAAATCCATGTTCTGATAGATAGGTTAATAGAATAGACAAATGGTCGGCTGTATTTTGTTTATCATGCATCAGAATTATAGGTGTTACTCCGGCTTTATCTAACTTTTCTATTTGTCCAATCACCGAATCTACATATTCTTCATCAGATAAAGACCAATCACTGCTGTCTACATTCCAATCCCACACTTTAAATCCATTGCTGTCTAAAACCTTCCGAAATGATTCCGTTAAATACGGAACACTACCATATGGTGTTCGAATCAGATTGGACTGGACCCCAGTTATATGTTGAAGTGTCTTCTGAGCGGTGGTCATTTCTTCCAGGGCAGCTTGTTCTGATTGATAAAAATGGTAGATGTCATGGGTCACACCATGTAACCCGACAGCATGACCTTCCTCTACGATTTGTTCAACGACTTCTGGTGATTCCTTCATGGAAGGTTCTAGCATGAAAAAGGTCGCCGTAGCATGAAATTGGTGTAAAGCAGCTAAAATCTCAGATGTTGCAGCAGTAGGGCCGTCATCAAAGGTTAAGTAGACAGTCTTTTTAGTATTTTCTTGTGAATGGTTAGATTTTAAGGATGTTTGATTATCAGATTCTGCTTTTTTGTTAGGAGTTGTAATCGCAGAATTATTTATCCTTGATTCCCTTCGATCACCATCAAAATCACTTTGACAGGCATAAAGAATAACCAAACAGGCAAGGAAAATAAATAGTATAGGCTTTTTCATGGTAAGACCTCGATTCTCTTTGTTTTTGTGCTTGTTGAAAGATTAATATAATGAACGAAAAAAGCGATAAATCTGAAATGGAATTAAACTAAAAATGAAAAAGTAAAAGCCATCCTTTTTGTGGGATGGCCTATCAGAAAACTTTAGATATTGCTAAGAAATCCATTCCAAAATGCCTTGTTCTTCTGATTTTTCTCTATATTCTTTAATCCCTTTAACTATGGAAGTGGCAACACGTGATTGAAATTCGTCAGTCCACATTTTGGATTCTTCCTGAGGATTCGTCATATAGCCTACTTCTATTAAAGCAGCTGGCATATTCGTATCTTTTACAACAAATAGTTCTTCCTTTTTAATCCCTCTATCTCTAAATTCAGTGGCTTCCACTACATGCTTCTGTATGATCTGAGCCAATTGGCGGGAATGTTTATGATAATAAAACGTTTCTGTTCCCGAGACAGTGGAATCGGAAAAAGTGTTACCATGAATAGATAGAAATACATCCGCATCTTGCTTGTTGGCATATTTCGGTCTGTCTCGACTTTCTTGTGAAAGAAAACTATCATCGGTTCTTGTCATTAAAACTTCTATTTGTGGCTCGTCCTCCAACAGCTTTTGCACCTTTTTGGACAAGCTTAAAGTGAAATTCTTTTCATACTGGCCACTAGCACCTGTTGCCCCGTTATCCTTACCACCATGTCCAGGATCAATGACAACCTTAAAAGCGGTATCACTACTTTTAGTGTTTTCCTTGTCCTTGTTAGGAGTAGCACTATCCTTGTGTTGATTGTCAGGATTGCTCGCGCAGGCTGATACGATTAGCAGTGGAAAAAGAACCAATAGGATAAGCCATATTTTTGTTTTTCTATTAATTTGTCGTAACATCATCGTAAATCTTTCCTCTCTTTTTTGTTCTATTTAAAAATTAATAGAGAGAGGTGAAGATTAGGTGCAGATCATAACAATATCAAATAAAAATTTTGAAATAGGCAAGATCTGTGAGCGTTTGTCCGTTCTCAGGATATATGTTATTTAGGGAATTTGCGGAATAGCAATTATAAGAGTTTTGCTAATAGTAATATGGGATACGGATAAACGTGGTGGAAATACAAAGAAACATCGGGATTGTTCCCGATGCTTCTTTGTAAATTTATAATATGGAGAAAAGAAATTAAAGGATAATGAATTGGTTAGATACAAGGGAAAAAACTAGAAAGATACTTTTTAGATGAGGTTATCACTTCTCGTCTTTTTAGGGTGGTACTTCTGTAATAGAATGAAATTGTCCGCAACTCGCTCCCTATGTCCTTAGTAGACATGACAATCTCTCCTCGGTGCCTGACCCATGTACTGGAACGTAGAAACACCAGTGCAGGTTTGGGTCGTTATCGACAACAGAAGCAGAGTGAACGACAAACTCCATCTCCTGCCCGTCCGGAAGACGAAATAAAGCAGTTGCGACCCGTTTTTGCTTGATTTCATAAAATTCAAAGAAATGAACAAACTCCTTACTTTTTTGCCTCAACCGTTCAATTCGTTCCATATATAATGGTTTATCTTTAAAATGGTGTAAGTTTGCCCGCAACATCGCAGTGCTGTATCTGGCGTATTCTTCCCAATTGACCAATCTTTGGCGGTATTCCGAATTACAAAACATAATGTTCATCATATACCGTTCGCTTTCTGGCAGGCTACCGAAATCAGCTATAATCAGTTCAGCCGCCTTATTCCAAGCGATTACATCCGTACCCTCGCCTGTCACGAAAGAAGGATAATGTAATTGATCGACGGTTGTTTGCAAAAAATCGGTGTCGGGTTTTCTACTATCTACTTCAACACCTGCACTTGCTGGATCTACATTGGCTAGATCAAACAGATGCTTCTGTTCGTCATCATCTAACATCAACGCGTTGCTAATATTCAGCAACACTTCTGGTGAAGGATTTACCCCCCTGCCTTGCTCTAGCCAAGAATAATAAGTCACACTTAAATTAGCGAGATATGAGACCTCTTCTCTTCGAAGCCCTGGGGTGCGTCTTCGACCTTGAAGTGGTTTTATCCCTACATCAGCAGGCTGTAAACGTTCTCTACGTGATTTAATGAATTCACCCAAGGTGGATGAGAAACGATTGGTTGTCATACATGTCACCTCCAATTTATGAGAAGTATAGACATCGCAATGAAACATATGAATCTAAAACACTTTGTTAAAAATTATTATAATCTCTTTTGAAGTTTATTACCACAAAAGCGAGGATAATGGGGTGGAAGCTATTAGTCTTATTAATAGTATAAACATGATGTGGCTGTCAACCTCTAATGTTGATACGATAAAGATAATCCGTGACTTAGAAGGTAGTAGGAGGTTTTTATCTTGAAAAAGTATGAATATAGAAATAAGTTAGCTGTAATCACTGGCGCTTCATCCGGAATTGGGAAGGTATATGCACAACAACTAGCGTCACGAGGTTGTCATGTAGTACTAGTAGCACGATCCAAGGATAAACTGGAAGCAATCGCTAGAGAAATCAACCGCCAATACGGCGTGCAAGCTTATGCGTTGACCTACGATTTGTCTGAAGCGGACGCCCCGCGTTTACTGGCTGATCAAATTTCCGAACTTGGATTGTCGGTTGATATTCTCATCAATAATGCAGGATTTGGAACTTACGGGCGTTTCGAGGAAATAAACTCAGAGCGCGAGCAGGAAGAAATTATGCTGAATACGGCTGCCCTAGTAGACCTTGTACATCGTTTTCTGCCCAATATGTTGGAGCGTAAGGATGGAGTAATCGTTAACGTGGCTTCGATGGCGGCATTTATGCCTGTTGCTTATTCGGCTGTTTATGGAGCTACCAAAGCCTTTGTATTATCCTTCTCTGAGGCTCTTTGGGCGGAAGTACGTGAACGAGGAATACGAGTACTCGCACTGTGCCCTGGTGCAACAGATACGGGTTTTTTCGATGTAGTTGGAAGCAAAGACTTGGCTGCTGGGTCAAAGCTCTCGACCCCGGAAAAGGTTGTACAGGTTGGATTTCGCGGAATTGATCAAGGACGCAATTATAGTGTCGATGGACGAATGAATTACTTTATGGCTCAAATGCTCCGATTGTTTAGTAGGCGTAGGGTAGCCCTGATTATGGAAAGAATGGTAACACCTAAAAACATTAATAATGGGTAAGTGTATGTGTGTTTTTACAATACTTTTCCATTCAAAAATAATTACAACGGGCGCTTAAAATAGCTATTAAATCAAGCATTGGTGATTATTAAGATGTGAAAGCACCATCATTCATTCAAATAAAGGATCGCATTATAACACGTGTATAAGTAAAATTGGCTGGTTTATATTCATTCAATGCCGAACTCGAACCAGCCAATTAGCTGCATAAGAAAAACGCTCACTTTGTGGGGGCATCACTCGGACAAGCTCTTTTCATTCTTTTTTATCTAAATAGAAGAAAAACATCACACCATCTTCTGTATTGGATACACCGTACTCTGCACCATGTAGCTCTAAAATGTTCTTTGAAATAGCAAGCCCTAATCCTGTTCCACCCTGCGCACGATTGCGAGATGTATCTCCACGATAAAAACGATCCCATATTTTATCTAACTGCTCCTGTGCGATAGGAGCCCCGTTATTTTCTACACATACTTTTACGCGCCCATTGTCTTCGATCGTTGAAATAAAAATATGTTGATTATCTGGGGTGTGACGAATGGCATTGGTAATAAAGTTCGTTAAAACTTGCTCTATTCGATTTTGATTGGCAAATACCTTATTATTGGAACGGTGTTGATGGACATGTAATTGTTTGTTCTCAATCTCTAAAGCTAATTGCTCACAAATATATGCAATGCTCTCGTCAATAGGAAAGACATCCATTTCCATTTTATACGTACCAGATTCGAATTTTGCTAATTCAAGCATATCTACGATAAGCAAATCCATTTTATCGACTTCTTTTTTCAATGCATGAAAATAATAATCTTTTTTATCACTGGCGACACCGTCTTCGATTATGGAGATACAGCTCTTCATAATGCTTAAAGGTGTCTTTAATTCATGGGAGACTCCGGAAATAAATTCTTTTCGTATGCTTTCGAGTTGTTTTTCTTTCTCTATATCCTGTTGCAATTGATCAATGTAAGAATGCAGCTTAGTAGAAAGTGTATTAATATTATTGGATAGTGTCCCAATCTCATCCTTAGATCGAATCGGTATGCTCTCTGAAAAATCTAAGCTTGCTATCTTGTTTGTCGTATCATTTATTTGTAACAATGGTTTGGCTATTTTTTTGGAATAATAAAAGGATGCTAGGACAATAAGAAGTAGCACAAATAGAACGAGGTAAAGATAATAATCCTCCAGCATTTGAACAGCTTCATCAACCGGCTGTAATGACGTCATCGCAAAAATATAACTAGTGTCGCCAGTCGTATCGGTGATAGGTCTGATAAAGAGCTTGTATTGAATATTATTTTCCTCATAATCCATTGTTTGAGCATGGCTAATGTCAATTTTATCTAATAGTAATTTAACTTGAAATTGTTTTATTTTTTCTATAAACAGACGATTGGTATAAATAGTGGAGCCAACTGGTAATTGTAAATCCGTAATTCGTCCTTTTAAAAATATCTGTGAGCTTTCTACTGGAGAAGGTTCTGTTTCCGGTTTTTGGTCCAATAACTCTTCTGCTGGTAATTGTGATTTTTTAATGTTTCTCGTTGAGCTCTCTTCTGGAACAGGTTCTATTTCCGTTCTTTGACCATATAACTCCTCGGACAGAAGCCTATTCTCCAATACAACATTTCTGTTCTTTCCTGTTAAGATCGCAGGAACGACGGTATTATCTATGATTATTCCATCAATGAAAATATCCTCTACTTGTTCTAAATTGAATTTTAACCTATCTAGCTCTTCTAAATCAATAAAGCTATACAATGGGACGTGGATGGTACGATTAGAGAAATTCTCATATTCGGAGGAATCTAAATCTATTTCTACAGAGAAGTCGTTGGCGTATTTAATATTCCCCACACTATCTAATGTGGTAATCCATGTCGTATGCTCTTGTTGAAAACCCTGCTCTAGCTGTTTGATTGCTTGGACGTCTCCTTCAGCCTTTAAGTACTCTTTCTCAAAAGATTCAATACTCGTATTTATTTCCTCTACCTTTTGGCTAGCATAGTATTGCTTAAAGAATATCGTTTGTCCAATATACATAATGACCAAAATCAGCATACATAATAATGTTGTCAGCATAAATAGTTTTAATACAATTCCTATCCTCATGCTGTGCCCTCAAATTTGTAACCAGCTCGAATAACCGTTACAATACTATTTGCTTTATGACCTAATTTATGACGTAAATTACGAATATGACTGTTGATGGTGCGATCATCCCCCGCAAATTCGTATCCCCAAATCTTCATGATTAGTTGCTCTCTCGTTATAATAACTCCCTGGTTTTGCATTAAATAGGCTAATATTTCAAACTCTGTGTATGTCAAGCTTATCTGTTCCTCGTTTACTGTCACGGTACGTGTAGGGAAATGAACATGAATACCATTAATCATTAAATGGTATTCACTTGGTAACTTACCATCCTGAGCATATCGACTTTGGATTAATCGCTTTACTCTTGCTAATAAAATGGGCGGACTGTATGGCTTTGTCACATAATCATCTGCTCCTAACTCAAATCCAAGTAACGTATCATCTTCATCCGAACGAGCTGTCAACATAATAATAGGCACATTAGATGTTTTGCGAACTCGTTTGCAGACAGACCATCCATCCAACTCTGGTAGCATAATATCCAGGATGATTAAATGTATTTCCTTTTCTTCAAATATCGCCAAAGCCTCGTTTCCGTCTACTGCTTCTAATACGTTATATCCTTCATCCATTAAGTAATCTTTCACGATTTCCCGTAAAATGTCTTCATCTTCTACAATTAATATATTTTTTTGCATTTTTCACCCTCACAATGCCGAATAGGTTAGAGTTAATGATAGCTTATCATAACGATGTAAAGATGAGGTGAAGATTTTCGTGATAAACCCTCTATTATATGTTGACAATATATTTTATCCAAAAACAAAAGAAATATAGATTATTGGCAGGGCTCCTAAATTTAACGGAATAAAATCTCCATGAGTTGCAGTGGGTGTGCATTCATGAATCCATGGACAATAATCAATACCCACACTCTGCGGAAACGAGCCCACAGGTAACCAAGGAATAGACCTATGACACCATGGTTCACCATGACCGTAGCTATATCCACATCCCAATGACCAGAGCTGTGTACTGCAATATGCCAGCTCGCCCATAAGAGCGATGTAGCAAGAATCGCCGGCCAAGTACCTAGTAATAATTCTAAGCGTGTTTGCAACCATATCCTATAAAAAAGCTCTTCCAGTACACTATTAATCAGAAACCCTACAAGTAAAGCGGAGATTAAAATTGTTGGATCCACTTCTGTTGAATCAAATGGGGTGGAGAATACAAAAAAGAAGTGGAAGTAACCCCATATTATGATGACTGTAAGCGGTGTGAGCCAATACCATCTACTTTTTATGGGTTTTACAGTTTTAGGGTGCTCTTTCCTGCGGTTGCCTTGATCAAACAAAAGAAGGATGAATGGAATGAACAATAAAAGGAATATTTTAGATATCATATATAACCATTGGAACGCCATTCCTTCCAAGCTTGTGATGAGAAGACTAATCGTGAAGAGGGAGCCACTCAAGAATAAGACAACACCTTGTAGCTTGATGTGCCTTTGTTCAGACGATTGAAGAGGGAGATAATTTTTATGATGAAACGGTAAGAAATGAATAAGGAGTATACCAATAATAGCAGGTATCCACCTGTTCCAAAAAGGCATCGTTCCTTCATGATCCCCACTGTAACGAATGTTAGTCTCTCCAATTCCTATAAGCCAAAGTGAGGAGAGCAAAATGACTAAAATGCTTATTCCGCCAATTAGCTTCCCCGCTTTTGGATAATAACTTATCATAATTAACCAACCTCTCCTCCATTGATTGCAAATCATTTTGGCTCCTGTTGCTACCTTTATAGAGTTACGTTTCACTTTACCTAAAGTTTCACGAACTATATTACTTCACATACTGGTCTGTTTTTTCCAGAGAAAGCAACATTTCCTTTATGGTTATGACTCAGTGAAAGATTATTAAATAATAGCTCCCGTTATGTAGTGAATGTAATTAGCCATTAGTCTAACAAAAATATTAATGAAGGGTGCTGATAAAGATGGTATACACAGCAACTTATTTTTTCGTAGATACTATTTAAATTGATGGTTGGAACACAGGTAGAGGTATTATATTAAAAGATAATGCAACTGTTCGAGATTACCTTAACAGCGATTTGGATTATGGTCCTGACTTCTTCAAGTTCAGAGCATAGCAATTATCGTTTAGATACTGAAAATCGGGCATTCGTTTACAAATAGAAAAACACTTTCTAGCTTGTCAGGTATATCATACCAAGCTAGAAAGTGTTCTTCTTACGTATTTTATAAAAGGAAACAAATGATTTTCTCTTTACTTTCTTACAAAATTCTTACGAAAGGGTTGGAAGATAAATGATAAATACAACTTTGTCATCTGAGCTCGAAACAGAAATGGTTCCCTGATGGAGTTCCACAATTTCCTTTGCAATAGCAAGTCCTAGTCCAGCACCGCCTGTATTGGTTCCCCGTGAGGAATCTAAGCGGTAAAATTGCTCAAAAATACGGTTTACTTTTTCTTCAGGGATGGTATATCCTTCATTTTCGAACCGAATGCTAATGCCCTTGCTTTCCTCTTTAATTTCAATTGTGATAGTACTATCTGGGAAACTATAGCTGACTGCATTTCGGATAATATTATCAAACACACGCTCCATTTTACCTACATCACATTTTATATCAAGCTTGTCAGGAGAGATGAGCTGAAATGCTAGTTTTTTTTCATTAAGCAGTGGTTGAAACTCAAAGGTTAATTGCTCAAACATTCTAATGACATTCACTTGACTTAGCTCAAGCGTTAATTTGCTTAAGTTAAAACGAGTGATTTCAAAAAATTCATTAATTAAATCTTCTAAACGAATTGCTTTATCTAATGAAATGGACGTGTATTTTTGGCGTAGCTCGTTTGAGATCTCCTGTTCATCATTAAGCAGGGTTAAATAGCCAATAACTGAGGTGAGTGGTGTTTTTAAATCATGGGCAAGATAGACGATTAAGTCATTTTTCCTTTGCTCTGCTTCCTTTGCTAACCTATCATTCTTAATCGAGCTTTGTTTAATTTGATTCATTTGCTCCTCCACCTGTTTAAGTTCTCGCGGTAATCTAATGAGATCCTCATTCGAGGAAGCCAATTCATTACTTGCTTCTATAATGGTATCAAAATAATAAATAATTCTTTTCCAACTGATTAACACAATGATGATAAACCCGACAATCCAACAAAAAGAAAGAAACAAAATACGATTCTCATTAATCGGACTGAGCAGAACATCATATACAAAATTGTCAGCATACCAGGTGAACATGGATAGCACGAATTCTACGAATAAAAAAGTTAACACTAAGCCGACTGTGAACAAAACCACCATTAAAAAGAATTTATAAATGATGGCTCTTTTTAAGTCTTTTCCTGAATAGCTTGAATTTTGATTATTCAATGGTGTAGCCAACTCCCCACACTGTTTTAATAAATTTTGGATTTCTAGCCTTCTCGTTCATTTTTTCTCGTAAACGGCCAATATGGGCCATCACCGTGTTATTGTTATCTAAGTAATTTTCTCCCCAAACGGCTTCGAATAGCTCTTCAGATGAAACGACCTTTCCTTTGTTTTCACATAAGTACCATAAAATAGAAAATTCAAGAGGTGTGAGGGGCAGTTCTTTGCCGTATAGGAAACATTTATGATTGACTTTGTTGATGTACAATCCTGCAAAATCATACATTTCTGGATTGGCCGACTCTATGTTTTCGTTTGCTTCTGTATGGTTATATCGCTTGTACCTTCTTAATTGAGCTTTTACCCGGGCGACCATTTCCAATGGGTTAAAAGGCTTCGTAATGTAATCATCTGCACCAAGAGTTAGGCCAGTAATTTTATCGATATCCTCTATTTTTGCGGTGAGCATGATAACAGGGTAATGATAGTTTTCTCTAATACGCTGACAGAGCGTAAAACCATCTATTTCTGGCAACATAATATCTAGTAAAGCTAAATCAAAAGCAGTAGTTTGGATACATTTTAATGCATCCCTTCCGTTAGAGTATCTTTGTACGCTAAAGCCTTCATTAGTAAGGTATACTTCAATTAAATTTGCAATTTCCGTTTCATCCTCTACAACCAAAACATTTGTTGGCATTCTCTCACCCTTCATTGTTCATTTTATATAAATTTTCATTGGTATATTCGAGACTGGACATGGAGTTCTGGCAGGTAGTATTACTGCCCATTTTCACTAACATGAGCAGGGGGGAATTCCCTTCCACAGCCTCGTACTATTAGCGAGTTCATCACCTATTGAAGTATTGCCAATTTCCTATTAAAACTTATCTAAGTAAGGTTCATGAGATTATACTAGCATTACCAATTAATTATAGTCAACAACCTGAGAAACTAATAATTTCCTTTGACTAAATGCGTGATTAACTGCCCTTTTCCTGCCGCATTGCCAAGTACTTCGTAAGAATTTCGTAAGAATTTATTAATAAAATCTTATAGGTTCCTTGAAGAAAAACAAAAGAACAAAACTCTTTGTTTTAGTACGATTGAAGTATACAAGCAATGATTTTTAATTGAAAATAGTAGGAAAATAAATTATTTGTTATAAATAATTAAGTGAATTAAGTTAGTGAAAGGAAGAGCCGATATGAGAAGGTTTTTAGCGATTGTAAAAATATTACTGATCATTACTGTTGTAGTGTTCGTAATATTTAGAGTGGGAGATAAAGCGAACCTAAATGTAAAGAAGGATTTCCCCTTTTTTAGTACAGAAGAATACGCCAGTCAATATATTTATGTGTTTGATAGAGAAACAGGAGATGTGATTTATGAAAAGAATCCGCAATCTAAGACATATCCTGCATCGCTCACAAAGATCATGACAACGATGGTAGCACTTGAGCATATTGACGACTTATCTACAATTGCTCCTATAGATACAGAAACACAAAGTGAAATGTTTGCAAACAATGCTTCGATGGCGGGTTTTAATGCTGGGGAATCAGTAACATATCGAGACCTGTTATATGGCACGATGTTACCCTCTGGTGCCGAAGCAGCTAACTCTCTAGCTATTCATGTGGCAGGAAGTGTGGAAGGTTTTGTTCAAATGATGAATGACAAAGCTGTTGAACTAGGATTGAATAGCACACATTTTACTAATCCAGAAGGTCTCCATAATAAAGATCAGTATACGACAGCTTCTGACATGGGCAAGCTTTTAGATTATGCATTAAATAATGAACATTTTAAAGCGATTTTTACGAAAGAGACATTTCTAACAACGTCAACTACACACCATCCTGATGGAATTCTGTTAAAATCCACTGTTCTTACGTCCCTTAATAAAGATGAGCAAAATGGCTTTGAAATTATTGGTGGAAAGTCAGGTACAATGGATGAAGCTGGACAATGCTGGGCAACACTTGGGTTGGTAGATGGCCGTGAATATATAAGTATCGTCATGGGAGCTCCTTTAGAAGACATTAGTCATCCAGATAATAAGCAAATAGCGGATACGCTGAAGCTGTATACAAAAATTAAGTCTATTCGAGGCAAGATGAAATAACGTGGCACAGAGGTGTGGTAAATGGATACAGAAGGTATTGGCGTACATGCACTAAAACAAAACTTATTTTTTAATCCTTTACTCAAAGCATACGAACTCAACGAAAATGATAAAACCCCCTGTTGGGATGGGGAGATTTTTGTTTATCGCGAATTAGGGAAAAATAATACCTATAAGAAATCAAATTTAGAGGGTAAAGTTCCTATCCAAGTAAAAGGTGAAGAAGTGCGAAATTTACAAGGGGATACGATTAAATATCGACTTCATAAAGATGATCTAAAAAATTATTATAAAGATGGTGGGGTCATTTTTTTTGTGGTGGAATTTACAGACCCTGTGAATACAAAAATTTACTATGCTTCTTTATTACCGTTTGACTTAAAACAAATTTTAAAAGAAATGGGTACTCAAAAAAGTATTAATCATACATTTACCTATTTGCCTACAACAGGTCAACATTTAACTGCGCTATGTCGATTCTTTTTAATACATAGTAGGATGCAATCGCAAAATGTGATGGCTAAAGATATAATTTTCAATGAAAACGATCCTGGTCGTTTTCGTTTTGTTATTCCTTCCAATATAGATTCTCAAGATGCTTTTTTAAACTATGATGCTTATTTGTATCAACAGGTGGATTTTACCATAGGAGATACTACAACCTCTATTGATATACCCGTTCAAAAAGGAAAGATAACTAGTTTAGTTAAAGAAGTTGGTGTTACGGTAGGTATCAACAATAAAGTGGTTTACACAGATGTTTCGCGAGAGATAAGAAAAGATAGGGAGTTAATAAAGTTTGGACGAAGTTTTCGGATGGAAGTAGTAGAGATGGATGGTGTACACCTACAAGTGAAAATACATTTTAAGGAACGGGGTACCTTTAAAGAAAGATTAAAAGATTGTCAGTTTATGCTTCGCATCTCCAAACGAAAAGAGATAGAAGTTAGTGGACATGTTTTGGAGTTGAATCATAACCATTCTTCATTAGTCAAAAAATTACCAGCGCATATAGATTCACTGAAAGAAACAATCCAAGTCTTTGAAAAACTAAACGTTTCGTTTGATGTACCTAGGGAAGAATTATCCAAAGATGATGATCGTGATATTGAACTATTAAAACAAATATTTTTAAAAAATAATTACATTGGTATTCGTGTGAAGCAAACCGGTTTTATCAAAATACGTATTGCCGATAAAAATATATTGTTGTTTGCCTTTTACAAGAATCAAAAAGAAGTTATCATCATAAATGGATGTGATTGGAAGTCATTAACTAAACAAGTCGAATTCCTTGCTCAAAATGAAGATGGCGGGGGAGAGAAAGCTATTATAAGTCCTTATACATGTAATAAAGTGAATGATCTATTTTCGATGGCGAATTTCCACTTAGACGATGTAAAAAGTTCTTATCTTTCCATTGACTACTATTCAGAAATGTCAAAAATAAATACGACCAATCATTTATTAGAATTTGTTACTTATTATGATCAACAAACGAATAAAAATAAGGATATTTTACGTATGGTTGAGGAAGTTTTTCGACATATTCGATCCTATGATAATAGCAACGAGTTCGATTTCATAAATCATATGCAAGTGGTGAAGCGACTTCGTTCGTTTTCTTCGGAAGAAAAAAAAGAAATTCTACAGAGAAAAAATAATACAGATGATGTATTTACACTGTGTGGTTATTTTCTCTTGATGGGGAATGAAATGGAATTTAGTTTCCATTTTGATCAATTAACCGATGAGGAAAAAGAAATATTTAAGACCTTTCCTATCTATCATCTAAGGAAAACGCCATCCTAAAGAAGGGATGGCGTTTTCTAATTGCATTATGGACTTTTAATATATTGAATGTTCTAATTGTAACGCTGTAGATATTGTTTATATCGTCGTAATGAAAAGGGGTGCGTTAAATGAAAATATCGTTGAATATCTTCATCCCTTTGTCCGCTCAATAAATGATCCAGGATACAACTATTTCTCAAATGCTTGGCAGAGATTTTTCTAAGGCCCGCCAGCTGTACCTCGTCTTTAATCATTTCTTGTATACTCCTAGCAGATAACCGTTTGGGTTGATTGTTTTCATAATCGTATTGATAGTCTTTGCTTCGATTGTTAAAAGAAACAAATAATGGTTCGTCAGATTTCCATTTTGGTCGTATTTGTGGATCGATCGATTGGTAATATTCACGAATATATTGGATGGGTTTTCCTGATAACTGATAGATGATTTGTTGGTCATCCACTTCAAATTCCATAATAGATTGCGCAAGGTTTACCATATGCATATTGATAGATGATATTTCTTTAGGACGAAGTCCTTTATATCGAATGAGTTGCACAATGGCCATATTCCGATGAATGAGTGTATCTCTTGCAGAAGATTGGATCGGTCGCTGCATGGATTGGAGTAATGTATTCATTTCCTTAATAGATATGAAATCACTAGTTTGTAAAGGTGAAGTGCGGTAGGTTTCTGTATGTTTAATTGATTGGTCAATTTGAATATGATGAAAGTTCAAGAATCCATGGATGACATATAGATGTCGCTTGATCGTTGCATCATGAAATTTTTTTTTCTTTAGGTACTCCGCATAAGATGCGATTTGGGTAGTGTCTATATGAAAAAGATCTTCCACTGTAGATGAATCAAACCACGAAATGAATTGCTGGAGATCAGATCTATATTGTTTAATCGTTCCAGGTTTTTTTTCATTATGTTCTATGTTTAGTAAATAGCGATCGATATAAGAAGCATAGTTCATTATATGCAACACCTTTCAAATTTTACGCACCCTACTTCTTTATTATCTTACTACAACTATTATTCCATGAAAAGTGCATAAATGTTTATAGGTGTTTCGTTTCAGAAAGGTTCTAATTAAATTAGGATGCGTAAAAATTTTATATTATTCATCCATATATCTAGTAAACAGCCATGTGAATTTTTTTAAAAAAAAGGTTGTAAACGATCAGCGCTATACTACTTTATATTATATAGTGATAGGGGGGGAGAGCAACTTAATGTGAAGTTAGAATAGCTCAAGAGTTCTTCTTAAAATGTTTAGATAAAAGCAGCACCAAAGAAAATAGGAGTTACCTGCAGAATGCCGTACGGGTCTATACAAAACCATCCAATAATATTAAGAACTTTTGCTTAGGGAATTTCCATAATAAACCATAATATGATAAACTAATAAGTAACAATGCGTGATAATTACCTATTTAAAATTCCATTTCATCTATTTGAACTGGTATTTTTTATACACGAGAATGAGAACATACATTCTGTTATTAGGAGGGTGGGGTTAGAAATTAACTTTGTAAACAACCATGAAAATGATAGTAATAAAAAATTACAGCGATTTGTAGAAGAAAACAAGTCATTGCTGGAACATAAAGTTGTTCAGAATTTCTTGAAAAATGAAGCCCATCAACAATTATTGATAGATGCCATTTGTAATCCGACTAAAGAAAATCACGAGTTGCTTGATTTATCATTCAAAAAACATCATTTTAATGCTAGGTTTACGGCATATATCTCTACAACCCTCTATTTTTATGCTCTCAATTATGATAAAAATCTACGAAAAGATAATGAACGCTATACCTTAACGTTGGATCAACCAATTAAGAATAGTGAAGGGGATACATTGAAAGAGTTACTAGAAGATCCCACGGCTCAAGTTTCCCTAGAAAATATTATTGATAGTAACTGTATCGAGGATTACGTAGAATGTTCTGTTTTATCTGAAGCGGTTACAAAATTGTCTAAAAAACAAAAAGAAGTGATTGATTTATATTATGTTGGAGGTTTTTCAGAAAAAGATATTGGTGTGTTGTTAAATAAGACGCAGCAAGTTGTTTCCAAATTACACCGAAGAGCTTTGCTAAATATCTATAACTATATGCAGGAAAAAGGAGGGTTTGATTATGGTTGTTGAAATGCCCCAATGGATCTTGGTTTTAAGTAATTTTGGTTTTCCTATTGCTATTACCATTTATCTTTTTACTCGTTTCGAGAAAAAACTGGAAAATTTAGAAGAAGTAATCATTCGATTATCTGAAGCTATAAAGGGAGGGACGAAGTGAATTGAGTAATACTACTAATACTACACTTTATGAATTGGCAAAGAAATCTCAAGATAATGTGATGTATATCGAACGAATTATTGAAATGTTTGATCCTAAAATTCAACGTTCATTATTGCAAACAACCTATCCCAAAAGAGAAGATTTATATCAAGAATTAAGATTAAAATTAATCGATATCATTTTGAATTATGATGTGGATGCAACTCCTGGTTTTTGGGACTTGCAAAAAAATTTACAAGATAGTGTGTAATTATTTGCGAAGTTCATGGACTCTTTGTCACTAGCACCATCTGGCTAATTAGCAGATGGTTTTTTTGTAACATTTAGAAGGTAATACTTCAACCGTATGAAGATTGAGCATTGGGGCACATCTACCACTCTCCATGCGAATTTAACGCTCTGTTATAAAAATAGAATTTTAGAAACCTGGGTTGTTTTTTAGTAACTGTTTTTTTCTTTATGAAATAGATTGCAACCTATATAGAAGGAGGAATTGTATGTATATTGATTGCAGTAGAAGTGAAAGAAAGAAAATTATTAAAATTATAGAAAAACATCTTAAAAATTACAACAGTTATAAAGTAGCAATCCTTAATATAAAAGAACAGCTTGAACGTATTAGAAATCGTAATGTCTTAGAAAAGGAAGAGAAAACACTCTCTTACAGACGAGATAAGTATAAAACCTTAGAAAACAATCTGATGGAATTTGAGTTATTAGTAGAATCTATTGATAGATCGTTAGAGGATTTATCAGAAACAGAAGTTGACTTTATTCGTTTTAGATACTTTATGAAATGGTCTATTGATAAAAGCGCTATGAATCTTGGATATAGTGCTAAAGCGATATTTTCTATGAGAAATCAAATTATGGATAGATTGATGATTAGTTTAAGTTCAATAATCCAAATAGAAGAGGCTATGCAATGTAAATAATAGGATATCAGCCAGAATGTATGTTGATAGTCATTTTGTTAATACCTCTACAAGGCTTTCACCCCTTTGTTCTACCAACTACATGTTTAGTGGAATAAACCTCTTATGAAAACAGTTTACATGGTTAGTTTTTTCTTCATTATGTAATAAATTTATTTGGGTTTTTTGAAAACTTCGATACAGATAAAAAATTATAGAATTAAATTATAAATTATTTGGAGGTAGAAATATGATTACAAAACAACATGCAGTAAATTACATTGAAAGTCAATATGCTGGTAGTTTTTTTCACACTCGTTACGATCATACATTAGAAGATGGTCGCTATATGATTCAAGTGTATGAAGTAAATAGCGAAGGGTTTACCGTTACTTATGATTGGTTTTATGTAGATCCTACTACAGGGGATTATACGTCAATGTATGGACATGTGGGTACAATCCCGCAACCGCAAGGTTGATAATCAAAACTATCTGGTGGGTTTATCCTTCTGCGGATTCTATAACTAAACTAAGTTTTTGGGTAAAGAGGGGAGGTTAAATAATGATAAGGATATTTCATGATGCAGGGCACGGAGGAAAAGATCCAGGCGCTACTGGAAATGGGCTAAAGGAAAAAGATCTTACTTTAAAGCTCTCACAATACTTCGGAGAAATCTTACGAACGGAGTATAGTAATGTCATAGAAAAAGCATCCCGTGTAGACGATCGCTTTTTAAATCTAGCCACGCGTTCTAATATGGCAAATGAATGGGGTGCCGATTATATCATTTCGTTCCATGTCAATAGTGCTAACGGAAAAGCGCGAGGATTTGAATCTTTTATTTATAATGGGTCTACACCTAACACTACAGAAAATTATCGCACGATCATTCATGATGAAATTATGAAGGTTAATAATCTTTTTGATAGAGGGAAGAAAAAGGCGAATTTTCATATGGTGAGAGAAACTAGAATGGATGCGGTCTTGACTGAAAATGGCTTTATTGATAATTCACATGATGCTCATTTGTTAAAAGATAACGATTATTTATATGAAGTGGCTAAAGCTCATGCTAGAGGAATAGCCAAAATATTCTCCCTAAATCCAAAGGGAAAACCGGAGCCCTCTACAGGTAATAAGAAGTATGAAGTGATTGGTGGAACTTTTTCTAGTAAAGAAAATGCTCTAAGGCAAGCGGAGAAAGTTAGAAAAGTAGGAGTGGAAAGCTATGTAAAAAAACGTGGCGATTATTATGAAGTAATTGTTGGAACGTTCACTCATTATGAAGGCGCAAAAACGCGTTCACGTCATATAGAGGATAAAGGAATAGAGACATATATAAAATAATTCATCTAAAAATTTGCAGATCTTTGATCTGCTTTTTTAGTGAAAAGAGATAGTGGTGGTTTAATCAACGATAGAATAGGAATATGTAAAGTAATGTGTTGTAAAAATTGGAATTTATTTTATAATAGATGTATAAATTATAAATAATTTATGGATAAGAAAAGGATAGAGCCTGTCGCTGACGTAAAAAAGAAGAAGTGTAACTAATTTAATAAAAACAATCAGTTCCACATTATTGATAATAAGTGCTAACATGATTTTTGCCATTGTGTCTTAGTAGTTTTATTATTTACATACCTATTTATGGAATTTTTAGAGTTTCTTGATCTCCTAAGACAACTAAGAGGAGATGTATATACATAAAAGGAGTACCGACTAATATTAATTATTCAAAATATACTTGAAAGTAATGGTAATTCGATGTTGGATATGAGGTTTTGAAGGAGAGGAAGAAAATTTTGAAGGGAGTAAGACAATTATTATGACTAATTATAATAGTGATATCCAACCAAATATAAAAAATAAAGTTTTAAACATACCTGTTATTGTATTCATTTTAACGGTACTCTTAAAAGTCATTATGTTTATTTTAAATGGTAGTGATATTTTTTTTATAAGACAAAAAGAACTAGATATATTTTTGACGATACTGATGCTTATTATGGCAATAATATCCATGAAATATTTTTTCAAAGATAAGGTAATAAAAATTACCTTTGCTACTTTAATTGGTTTAATATTAATTTATTCCTTGTTTCGCTGGTTGTTGTTATACAGTGATATTAATTATATTTCATTCTCATCACCTGATGGAGAAATAGGATTTCAAGTTGAAGAAACAGGACATGCTAAAATATTCCAAACTCATGGGTTATTTAAAGTTCATAAAGCAAATATAAGGACAAATAACGGATATAAAACATTTACTAATGATACTTATAGCTTAGAGTGGAAAGAACCTAACACTTTAATTATTTCCTATAAAATATACTATGCGGATAACGTGAGAGATGAAATTTCTATAAAATATGATAATTAAATCTTTTGAATCGATAGTAATAAGTGGAGATTATTAAATCTCCACTTATTTGATTTACTCTTTGGCTCCTTCTCTCTCTATAACATCTCTGAAGGCTCTTGCTACTTCCTCACCTTCTTCTTCCGTGTAATATGCCACATCGAATGCATCTTTAAATAGTGCTCTTGCTTGAGCTACTAATAAATCATTTGAATTTAGGATCGCTGTTGCTTGGTCTTGTAAATAATCATAGCTTTGCTCTTCGTTATTCATGAAAAATCTACTTTGTAAGAACTTAGTAAACCGCCAATTATAGTCTCCTAAATAACCGTAATAATTTCTAATTAGTTGGTTCAATGGCTCAGTGTTATTTAAAAGTTGAACCCCAATATTGACAGCATCAATATCTACAATTAAATCTTTTAAATTAAAAGTTGAAACGCTTGGGTTTCGATGTCCAATAAGGTCATAGGCTGCGTCATATACCGTATCATAATTACTCGCTTCTACCGAATCGCCTGCAACTGTCAAAAGGTCACCGCCCCAACCTGCAAAGTCAGAAATAAAAGAATTCGACCCCCAGATAAATAGTATACTATTCAATGTCGCTGCAAAATGAGGTGTGTCTAATCGAGTTTCAAAAGTTACATCAAATGGATTTATGATTTCTGGTGAATTCAATTGATCATTAACTTTATCGATAAATTCTGAGTCAAGGATTCCAGCAGTAGTTGCCCATAAAAAACCATTGTAATTTTTATGTCGTAGGTAGTGACAAAGTAGTTTGTTAGCATCTGCTTGATCATTACCCGAATGATTCAAGGCAATATCATAGATAGCATCAATTTGATCAAAGAATAAGTTGTTAATAGATTCATCATAATCAGCAGGAGAAACTGATGATGCTCCTTCGTCTCTACCAGATTTAATGTTGTTATCAATATTGATATAACCTACACCAGAACCTATTGATATAGTGGAGATTTGATCAAACGCCCAATTGTCAGGAAGAGGATATCCTAGATTGCCACTAAAGCCGGTGGACATTCCACTAACAAAACTAGTAGTAGCTAATCCTTGATCAGATACTGTAATCCCGACACTCCTTGGACCATAAACACCTATTTGATAAAAACCACCTAGACTATGCATTGTCGCATTTATCCCTTGAAAATAAGGAACAACATTGTCAGTAATTTGATAACCATAAGCATCAAAATCTACAGCGAAATATATAGTTGTGTTATAGTGAAAACCATATTTTCTAGCAGCATCATAAGCTGCTTCTGCATCCGACTTTCCCTGATTATAGGTGAAGTAGGATGCACTATCTCCAATAGTTTGGAAAATTGGAAATACCGTTAAGCCTGCATTAAAGATAGTTGCCAATTCGCCAGGTTGAATTTTTTTATTCAAACCACCTTCCACATTAACTAGATATCTTCCTACCGTTTCATACCCTTCATCGACAAGTGTTTGTGCTCTGGCTGGAGTGATTTCCGTTATACAGTCACAAGCTGTTCCTCGTCTAGTAGGGTCTCCTGTACTAATTAAGGCGGATAGCCAAGTTTGTTTTCCTGCGATTCCATCAACAGTAAGAGCAGTAAATTCTTGAAAATTCATTACGGTTTGCTTAGTGCTATTGCCGTATACCCCATCAAATGCGCCAACATCATAACCATTAAAATAAAGCGCATATTGGAATAACTTTACAAATGTACCGCTACTTCCGACACTTAAAGTTGGGAGTAACGCTCTGGTACTAGGGCCAACGGTCCCCGTTTGTAGTTCTGGGGCGATACCTTCTTCAGTCTGAATACCATAGATTAAAGCCTTATTCGTATTTCTTTGATAGTGTCCATCGCAGGGACAAACGCCAGCTGTTTGGTAATAATGGTAGTTTAAATCCCTTTGTATGCTTTGAATTTTTGTATCACCATTTCCTGTGAGTCTATAGGCATCCATAACCAAAAACGCCTTAAATATATAATCATAAACTTTTCCGTCTCTAATAGGTAATCCAGCATCTGTTTGTAAATCAATAACAGCTTGTTGTGTGACCTCAGTAAAGACACCATCGAATGAACCAGGGTCATAGCCTTTACAGTAACAAGCTCCCTGGAAAATCTTAACGATTCTTTTTCCTTTGTTGTCGGTTGGTGCATTACCTAATTCAAGTTCCCCATAATTTCTGTATGCACGTGATGTACCTTGTCCGAAATTATCGGCTGGTTGTGAAATACCTAGTTCAATTTGTAGAGCTCTTGTTAAAGCGTATACGGTTGACCATCCAGTTTTACCGTTTTCTGGAGCTGAATTGAAACCATATTTCCCTTCATACGTCGTATTCACCCATAGCTGAACTTCTAACACTCTTGGATCTGCCATATCATTTCCTCCTCATCAGATTTTTTACATATTCATCTTAACGTGATTAAGAAGGCCAAAAATGAAGTAATTATCCACAAAAAATCCTCATAATATTCCTTTTTCGTAACTTGGTTGTAGAAAAATCTATATTTTGCTGGGTTAATTCGGTTCATTATATAAAAATGACTAAACGCTAGAGGAGAATCCATAGTCAAATGAGAAGGGTGTTACGGACAACCATCTTTGGTTCGAATCATAAATACAATAAAAGTTTGCAGTGAAGGTTGTTTTTTTGTAATGTACTAATTCTTTATAGGATAGATGTGCATCAAAATTAAATAAGGAGGAAACACAATGACGTATAATATTAAGATCAACACTTATGGTTCAAATATTCCGGTTTGGGATAAGGATGCGCCTTCAAGTCAAAGAAAACGAATAGGAACTTTATACCCAAAGGAACTTTTTAATTTGCTGTATTTTGAAGGGGATAAATATGTTAAAGCATATCGAATTCATTTCTATTCTCCAAGCGGACCAAGATTCGGAACTATTTATTTAAATCCTGAACAAGGTAGTGTATTAAATGCATATTCAAGTACTTTTGGGGACGAAGTATATGATTTGGGAATAACGTTTAATGTGCGACGTCAATGTCGTGTTTTTAAAGGAACCAGCGTCGTTAGATATCTTTATGCAGGTGATAAAGTAGTTTGTAGTAATTCAAATTCACAGGGTGGAGAAACACATCCTTATCGATTACGAATTACAGGATATATAAAGAACGGAACCTATTATAGTTCTGTTAGACAGCATGGAACAAGTCATTTATGGTGTGACACCGACTATGAGATAGGTTATTCTATGTATAATCAAGCGACCACCTATGCTACAGGTTGGTAAGAAATAAATAAAATGTTGAAATAAGATACAAAAAAAAACGGAGACTTCCGTTTTTTTTTTGGTTGAATCTATTCTACGTGAATAATATAATATGGTATATGAAATAGATTGGAGTTTTCACATGAGGAAATTAAAAACTTTATTTATAGTTTCTGCTTTATTAGCTATATTTTTTACTGTAATAGTAAGTATAGTTATTGTTACTGATACGGATGAGAAACAAAAAGCACAAGGGAATCAAGAAGATTCACTACAGAATCAGTTATCACCTGAAAAGGAAGGCCAGAAAGTTAAAGAAAAAAATAAAACAAATGATAAGATAGAAGTTGATCTTGAAAAAATTGGCTTAGATAAAGAAGTAAACCCCTTCCCTAATGATTCCTTTCCACATGCTGGTTTATCAGACGAAAGATTTGAAGAATATTTAACACTCATGGAAAATGATGATAAGGAAATAACGAAAGAACGTTTAGAGTGGCTAATAGAAGGATTAGATTTTGTGGGTGAAGAATCTCGTCCTGGATTTAAAGAACGAATCAATAGCTTAGAGGATAAAGTCCAATAATAAGGACTTTATTTTTTTATGTTAAGGCGGATTTATTGCGTCTTGTGTATGGTGAGAGATCGTCAATTAGTAAGATGATTATTTCGGACCCCTCCTCCAATCAAATCCTAGATATTGTTAAATTAAAATTTTACGCATCCAATTTTTAATCTATTTTTCTATAACTCTCAGACTGGGAAAAGAGTAAATATGTATAGATACATCTTTCCTATGACATTGTAACGATGTTAAGTAATAATTGGTATTACCAATTTATTCTCCAAGGTAAAGTTACAGGGGTGTGTGTGAAGCTGCGAAATGAAGGTGTGGTGGAAGAAGATAATGTTCTTCGATTTGCTAAAGACTAAACATTTCCTTTTTTCCCGCATTTGTTAGTGTGGTTCGAGGATACCATTAAATAACAAAAGGTATTTTCCGCCAAATGTAAAGTTTATCAATTAGTTATATTCATGATTATGTAAACATAATATGTAATACATTTTATCTCGAACACCTTAATAGAAATAAATGGAAACATTATTTATATGGGTAATATTCCCATTTTTTATCCCTATAAAATAGGTTGTGATAATGCTATCATATAACAATAAAGGTGGAGATAATATTGCAAGATGAGAAAAAGTATTCCTGGTTGAGCTATACATCCTATGGATTAGGAATTTTATCTATCGTCATAACTCTTTCTTTTTTTTCCTCCCTAATACCTAGGGTCTTAATGCTAACAGCTTTGTGTTTACTAGTAATTAGCGTTTCTATTTCTATAATAATTGGAATAGTAGCTTTATGTAAAAAAAACGAAAAAAAATCATTAGCTATTATAGGTATAATTTTAGGATTCTTAACTGGAAGCTCCTTATTCTTATTTATTGGTTTTTTTTGGTTTATAACACCTGTTCATCCAAACTGAAAAACGGGAATACAAGGCTTTTCGTATTTACAAAATAAAATTCCGACAGCTTTATTAATTATCTACCAAACACCTGACCTCATAACGGAATATATCTCTAGTTTTCCCCGAACATTTTCCAGACTGTTGATCAGAAAAAACCTCCTTTCTTCGGACGATCGCCGAGGAGAGGGGGAAGAGGGATTTCCAATCACATAATGTATCGGGCTGCGAAGCATGTCGAGCAGCCAAGTTTCACCATATATCAAATTTTATTGCGAATCATATGTTCATGTGATATGGAACGATAAGCTTACACCGTGCGAACAATTTTGACCACACATGATATAATACATAAGAATACTCATTCCGTATGTATTCCATTCATATCACATAGCATTGCATTTTCACCGTATAGCAAATCAATCAGAAAAAAGAATACCCATACTGTATCGCACAGCATGGATTTATTTTATGCAATCATTCAATCACTTTGAATTCAATTTTAGATCCATAATCAAGCAATATCTCTTTATTGCCTAGATTGTCTTCTAAGTGCAAGGCGAGCACTTCGTATTCCCCTAGCGGCGCGTTCATAGGTAAATCTCTGTTATACTCAAAGGTTTTTCCATTGAATATTGCACGTGCGCCATAAGCTACGTTTGTCTCTTTATGTCTGACATCTACATATATGGATTTAACACCACTCTCATCCGCTGCTTCGATATCGATATGCACTTGTTCTCCTTGTTTGTACTGCGATTTTTCTACCCATATATCTTTTAGAATTGGCGCTTCGTTGTCTGTAGATCCACCTTCGACATGAAATGTGGCATCTACATCAAATACATATAATCTATTTCCGGAATTATCGTCAATATATAGATGTCTAACACCATAGTCCCCATCCAAAGCAGTTTCAGGTAGTTGAAAACGGATCTCTTGATATCCATCTACTTCTGTGGAATATCCAAAAAATCTATATTGTTCTGATTCCGTGTGTTGGATCGTGGCGAAAATATAATCGATTCCACTGTGTTCATCTGTCGCATCCATTCTTAGTATGACTTCGTCTCCTGGTCCATATTGTTCTTTATCAAAAAAAGCGTTGTGAAATATCGGCTTTTCTATGTCGGTGGGCGCCCCAATAAGTTCAAAGCTGATACCTATATTATGCGTAAATGAATTAACTCCTGCAGAATCGGTTAAGGTTACTGCATTTAACACATATTTACCTGGTGGTGCTTCTGATGGTAGGTTTATCTCCACTTTTGTTTCACTTTGAGAATCTGCAGATTTCAGATTATAGAATTCTCGACCTGTTTCCTCATGTTCAATTCGAGCAAATATACTATCTATTTCACTTTCCCCTGATTCCGTGTAAATATTTACTGTGACCGGCTCACCTGATTCAAATGTATCTTTCGCAAAATCGGCACTAAGGAATACTGGTTTTTTGTATTCACTCGCACTTATCCCATTTGATGTTAGGAAAAACATGCAAAGAATGAGAGTGAGTGCTCCTATTAATTTGTTTCTTGTCTTCATGAGAAAAACCCTCCAAATAATTTTTTGATAGTCTTTATATCGGTCCATCCAATCAGTATGTTTACTCATCGTCATTAATGTTTAAAACATTATATATCTTTTGCTTGACGTGCTGCTCAATGGGTTCATAGTGGTTTTGAATTTCCATCACAAGCTTCCTGTAATCTTCTTCTGAAATTTCAGAAATTATATGACAGTCTTTAAGAAAAGCAATCTGATCATCGATTTCCCGCATAATCCAAGCCGTTTCGATGGGGTTCTTACTTTCGACTTCTTCTGGGATCGCACAGTAATCCTATATGTGAATACCGCTCTCAGCTACCCAACCCATTTCCGCTTCAAATGTGTTTTGTTCATCCACTTCTAAAACCGCGACGTTTATCGGCATAGGTTTCACTCCTTTACTTTTTTATTTGCTTCAAGTAATAAATCGGGTTGCATTCGCAACCTTGGTTATATCAAAAAGAAAAGAACCGACAGACGGTTCTTTTGGTTCTAACACTATTAATTTTTTTATCTCTACATTAGGGTCCAAATATAAGTGTTCCTCCCATGATATAGATAAAAGGAAGTAAAAACATAAAAATGTTCGACAAGATTCCATATAAACCTAGCTTATTTCTCATGTTTAAGTAACCAACAAAGCCAAAAAGGACACCAAATGGTGCAACAAAGGCAGGTAAAATGATAGGTATTCCTTGAATGAATTGTCTCAGTGGAATGACATCCACAAAGGTATTTACGAACAACAAGAGTAAACTACCTGAGATAGTTAATGATAGTATACTAAACGCCTTAAAAATTATATTTGCCATTTTATCCATTATCTTCACCTCATTTTTACTTATTAAAGATTAAATAAAATTTGATTCCATAATATACGACATAGTTTAATCCTATTAAAATAGTTATATATTCAACAGGATCTAAAGAAATAAATGGAAAATTCATTATAATCAAAATAAAAACGAATAAAAAAACCATGTTAATAATGAAAGTCACAAATCCAGCTTTATGAGCATGATTCTTGGATCGTTCGTCCACATCATCAATTTCTTCCTTCACTCTTTTACCTTTTAAAGAAAGGATTAAATCATAACCAAAGGAAATAAATTGAAAAAAGCTAAGAGCTATAAATATCATGTACGCAGAATTAGGAACAATAGGCTTATAACTACTAGTTGCAAAAAGAGCAAATAGTAGAAATAAACAAAACTTCAATAAGATTCTATACAAAAAGTTAATCTTCATCTTGATCCTCTCCAATCCAAAAAATATCCTCCACTTTACAATTTAAGGTCCGCGCTAAATGTAACGCTATTCCTATAGAAGGTTCATATCTCCCCTTTTCGATAGATATGATGGTTAACCTTGTAACTCCTACTTCCTCCGCTAATTGCTTTTGAGTGTATTCCATTTTCTTCCTTAACTCTTTAACCCCGTTATTTACATTTTTTTTCAATTATGTCACCCGCTTTTTCTTACTAATGTCCTGATCAAAGTGATGTTTCAACTCAAGACTTCCCTTGTATTCATGGTCATTGGTGTGGTGCTCCTTTTTGTAGTGGTCCTGAGGCACCAGCAACACCTGTAGATGCATGTTGTAAGGCACACGATTTATGTTATGGAGACAGTGGATATTTTGACTGTGAGTGTGATTCTCAATTGCAATATTGCCTTCTACCATATGTCCAAGCAGGAAGTGAATATGCAATAATTGTCTTTGAATGGTTTAATCTTCAACCATGTAGTTAGAAGCTACTTTTTTTAAAACAGAAAACAAAAAAATCGTGGAATGCTAGACTGACATAACGATTTGAGACAACAATAAACACCTTCTTAGGCTGCCATCCCCCTAAACTCTAGAGGTGATTGGTAGCCTAACTTTTCTTGAATACGCTCTTCATTGTAATGCTTTATATATACGTTTACACGACTTATTACTTCTTGAAGTGGTAATGAATTATGTTTTACGAATTGAAATTCTTCTGATTTAATATTGGAATGGAAAGATTCAATTACTGCATTATCCCAACAGTTTCCTCTCCTAGACATACTACTAATCAAGTTTTCTTCCTTCACTAAATGTTGGAATGCAAAAGATGTGTAGACACTTCCTTGATCAGAATGGATGACAATCCCTTTTGGATTTTCTCTAGTTTTAAGTGCTACTTTTAGTGTGTGTGTTTACGACTAAATCTGTCTGTTGATGATCGTATAGTTTATAAGCACAATAGCCACTACATTTTTCTGGTGCTCTCGCAATGCCATTTCTTCATTCATTTCTGGAAATGTCAGATTCTGGCCATTGTATGTCCGAGGACGGATAGATTCTCATACGTTCTGTATTCAACAGTTTTTCTTCACTGATGCCGGAAATTGTTTCTACCCATCGACTGATTCACCAAAAGGAATTTTTCTTGTTCCTTGGTGATAGCTATGATTAGCTCGTTCACATAAATTTTGAACAAATTTATATGGCACATCACTCTCCACTTTCACAGGAAAATACTTCAAGATTGTTTTGGCTTGACATTTTATAGACTACAAATGTAATAGTATACTACAGATGTAGTCCGTAGGGTAATAAGGTATAAAATGCTTATGGTTGGTGACTGAAGAAACAAATAAGAGAGATTCAATCTAATAGAGAGAGGGTATCCATATGAGAAAAACTAGCCCACACAAAATCGGCATGCTTCTTTTTATAATGTCCATCACATTGCTGTTACTAACAATGCTAACTGCATGTGTAAATACAGACAATAAGACCGGTGCATCATCTGAAAAAGAGAATACATCAAAAGAAACGATAAATAAGAATGAAGAGTTTACACAGCTTGAAAATGAATTTAATGCCCAGCTTGGTGTCTATGCAATGGATACAGGGACGAATCAAACAATCGAATACCGACCACAAGAACGTTTTGCTTATTCATCCACCTTCAAACCATTGGCTGCAGCAATCTTGCTTGAGCAAAATAACATAGAAGATCTGGAGAAAAGCGTTACGTATACCGAAGATGATTTGGTTACTTATTCTCCGGTTACTGAGAAACATGTAGATACCGGAATGACGCTGTTAGAAATCAGTGAAGCGGCCATCCGAAAAAGTGACAACACTGCAGGGAATCTCCTGCTTGATGCTCTTGGGGGTCCTGAAAAATTTGAGCAAGCCTTACGTGACATTGGTGATGACGTTACCCAGCCCGAACGATACGAAACGGAATTGAATGAATTTATACCGGGGAATAAGCGTGATACAAGCACACCGAAAGCTATGGCCACCAATCTGAAAAAGGTCGCCATTGATGACTTTCTTTCAGATGATAAGCGGGAATTACTTATTGACTGGTTGAAAGGGAATGCAACAGGAGATGCACTGATACGTGCAGGCGCACCAGAAGAATGGATAGTTGGAGATAAAAGTGGTGCAGGCAGCTACGGAACACGAAATGACATTGCCGTTGTATGGCCACCGAACAGAGAACCAATCGTCATGGCAATTATGTCTCGGCGTGATACAGAGAATGCAGAATATGATGATGCGCTGATTGCAAAAGCTGCCGAAATCACACTGAACGCTTTAAAATAAAAAAATCGGGATAACACATGTTTTTGCATATCTTTCCATGGCGATAATGAACTCAAGTGGTGAAATGGAAGGGTTTTAACAATCTATATCTTCTCAGCCAAACTTGAAAAAAGATAAAATGAGATTACAATAAAGATATCTCATAATCGGGCCAGAATGCCTTAACAGCAAGGAAATTCAAGAGAGGTAACCAGAGGTTGCGCCTTGATGCGCGTATAACGATCTTTACTTTAACGACTCACTCCTATCATACTGGGATTGAAAGAGAAAGGGAGAGGATAACATGTTTTTTGGCGAAAAGTTGAAAAGAGAAAGAGAGAAAAGAGGTTGGTCACAAGTTGATCTCGCTGAAAAAATACATGTTAGTCGCCAATCCGTTTCAAAATGGGAAACGGGTAGGAACTATCCCAGTATCGAAGTGATTATCGATTTAAGTGATTTATTCGGTATCACCATCGATGAATTATTAAGGAGTGATGAAGAATTGAAGGAAAAAGTAATTCAAGATAGTAAGCAATTGGCGCACCCAAAATGGAAGGCATTTTTTGATGGGTTATTTTTACTAGGAGTGTTTTTATTAGTCCTCAAATTAATGATCTTAGGTTTATATCATTTTTTTGGTGCAACTATTATGATTCCAGATGGTCTGCCGAGGATCATATCTAACTTTTTGCCTTTAGCTTTAATGGTCATTGGTGGCATCGGTTCAGATAGCATGAAAAAGAAATATATGGAATAAGGTAGCCCTTAAAGAATTTCTCCGGGTAGATCATCTACCCGGAGAAAAAGATTCATCGATTTCTTTTAACAGCTTAATAATTTCATCCATAGTCAGCCCAAAGGATTTATAGTAGGACACATCTTTCCTCATTTGCTTCCTAATCATGTCATTGCGTTTTTGAAGCTTATCATCGGAGGATAGTTCGGAGACAAAACACCCTTTACCAGTTATCGTATAAATCAAACCACTTCGTTCGAGCTCTTCCCAAGCTTTTTTTATGGTAATAATACTAACACGTAGTTCTTTGGCGGCTTGTCGTATTGGAGGCAAGTTATAGCCTTGGTCAATCTCACCCATAAGAATTTGGGCGCTAATTTGTTCGAAGAGTTGCTGATAAATTGGTTTTTCAGATGTGTTTGAAATATCTATTTTCATTAAATATCCACTTTCTCAAATCGTTTAATGGCTATATTGTAGGATACAATAGTGAATACGGCAAATATGGCAATTCCTACAAGTAGAATCATTAGTTGAAGCATCGTATGATCAGCACCAGCACCATTAAACATATCATATACGAAAGAATTCTGGATTGCCAACCATTGCACACCTATAGAAAATAGTAAAGTAGCCACAACAGATGCTATCATCGCAGCACCATATTTATACGCCGTTTTGTAAAACATTGGTATAAAAATAATGTTGAAGATTCCAAGCATCACAAAACAGACTCCCCAAAAGCCCATATGTGGAGCGAAAAAAAGGTAGTCCACATTCGGGTATAAGTGAATCGTGAACAAACCAAAGATCATGGCAACCCCAATATGCAATAATTCCAAGATAACCATAACGATTACCCTTGCCTTCACCTTGTCTTTTTTGGATACAGGCAATGTCATGGTAAGCATCAGATCATTCTGTGCTTTAAATTGACCAAAAATATTCGGTACCGATATCCAAAAAAAATACTGAGGAACTAATAAATAAATCCAACCGGGAATAAGCATTAAGGCACCTAATAAAAAAGGCATTGCCAGAAACCAAGGATTGATACCTAATTTAAAGTCCTTCATCACTAAATTATACATATATATCCTCCCTTTTCGCGAAGAAAATCATAATTTCCTCCAAGGTCGGTACGGTTGCTTTGATATCGGAGGACGGGTCGAAATCCCTGAGGTGGATCAATCCTGTAAAGCCGAATGAATTGATTTTGTAGGAAATCAGCTTTTCTTTTACTTGGCTTAGCTGGCTTTCGTTACCGTTCAACAGGCGATAGGACTCCTTAAATTCTTCTTTTTCCATGCTTTGAATGATTTGGCCATCTTCGATAAACGTAATAAAATCGGCGCACTTTTCCAAGTCAGATGTGATATGGGTAGAGAAAAGAATACTGATCTCTCCATCTACTACGAGTTCTTGAAAAATATCCAACAGATTGTCTCTAGCAACCGGATCCAGTCCGCTTGTCGGTTCGTCAAGGATGAGAAGCTTCGCGCCATGGGACAGGGCAAGAGATAAGCTGTATTTTATTTTCATTCCCTCCGACAATTCGATAATTTTCTTGTTCTCGTCTAACTTGAATTTCCTCAAACAGTTGCGATAGGTCACCTCATCCCAATTCTTATAGAACTTCTTAATCCTATTGGTCAATGTCTTGATTTTGCTTCTCGTATAGAAATTCATGCCACCAACGGCGACCCCGATGTCCTGTTTCAATTCTAGCTCATGTTCGACCATATTCTTACCTAGAATATGTATTTCTCCACTATCGAGATGAATCATATTCAAGATCGATTTTATAGTGGTTGTTTTTCCTGCACCATTGGCACCGATAAAGCCCATAATATAACCCTTTTCCAGCTGAAAGGATACATCCTTTAAATGAAAATCTGGATACTTTTTGTTTAAGTCCTTCACTTCTAAAGCAATCATATGGCATCCCCTTTGTGTATATCGTATATGCACAATGTAACAAATGTGGGGATGGTTGTCAATAAATTTATAACCCTAAAATTGCGAAGTGGGCGCTATCCTTTATACGAATAAGCGCCCACTTCTTAAAAATATTAGGTTAACGTTAGGATCTATCATGCTGACTAAGGTTTATCTTCCTGCTAATCAGTTCATCCATAACCTTCTCCATAAACTTTTCCTCTTCTTTAGTAAAAGCACTAGGAAATAAATAAGGATGAAGCTCTTCGAAAGAACCATCATTATTCGCGAGCTGCTTCTTTGCTTCATCGTCTAGATGGGGCTCGACTAAAGGCTTCATCATCGACACCATGGCTTCTGTGTGTTCAAGCACCTCAGGATCACTCGGTTTTCTTCCTTCTCGAATGAATCGCTTCATTTGACTATTCCATGTGGCCATTTCCTTATCTGATTCAAGCTGGACAATGTACGAGTGTAGCTTATTATACACCGAGTCGCCCGCATGCTCATTTATCCAGCGGTTTCGTTCCTCTTCATTTTTTAAGGCGTGAATGAGTACGAGTAGGGAATCAGGATCGACGGATTCTGGCCCGGAAACAGTGCCTTGAACACGGGAAATGGTTTGTAAAACCGTTTCAATCTGTTTTCGTTTTTCTTCCAGCATCCTCGCCTGATGGTCCAGTATCTTCGAAAAATCCTGCTCAGGTTGCTTAAGATATTCGGAAATTTCCTCCAGTGACAAATCCAAAAATTTTAGCATTAATATTTTTTGAAGCTCTGCAATGGAATGGTTGTTATACTTCCGATGTCCATGTTCTGTGTACTCAGAA
Organism: Gracilibacillus sp. JCM 18860; assembly: GCF_055395245.1. Lineage (NCBI taxonomy): Bacteria > Bacillati > Bacillota > Bacilli > Caryophanales > Bacillaceae > Gracilibacillus > Gracilibacillus sp. JCM 18860. Next base: position 2,534,347 of record NZ_AP043868.1, on the reverse strand, counting down.
GGCTTCAACAGCCCAATCTGATCATAGTGACGCAGTGTACGTTCCGTGATTCCTGTTAGTTTTGCAAATTCTCCAATAGAGTATTTTTTCTCCATTGTCATTTGTCCTCACTTCCTTTCCTTTTGAACTATATCACTTGACGTTACGTCAATAGCAAGGACATTTTGAGATTTTATGTTATTGTCTAGAAATGAGCGCCTAATAACAAGGCAACTTATTAATCAAATAATCCTCTTCCAATTAAATTTGCAGTCACCGGCTCCTTCCCCAATTCACGCGACCATACCGATAATTGACCAATGTGATGGATTTCGTGAGCAATGACATGACGCATAATCTCTCCATACTTAAAGTTAATCGTCTCTCCACTAGAATTCGTTTCTGAAAGTGTCTGAGATTCTATTTCGCTTGTCCAAGATATAACAAAAGGTTTCACTTCCTTGTGGCAAAGTTTTGAAAATTCCCTCACTCTTGCTAGGCTGGCATAGGCTTCAAAAGGTGGCTCCTCGGGCTCTGGTTCACCTTTTAGACCTAAAATCCAACTGTACTCCACATCCACAATGTGAAACAAAGTGTAAAGGATAATGCCAACTCCTCCTGTTCGTTTCTTTAATAATTCTTCTTCAGGAACATCCTCACACCATGTAAACCAATCCTCACGAACTTGCCAGTTATATTGAAACAGTTTTAACATCACGACGTCCTCCTTATCATAATTTCGTATCTATACTTCTTCTTCAAAAAGCTTTAAATTCCTTTTTATTCAATATTAATTAGAGTGTTTTCCATGCCTCTCGAAAAGAAACTATTACAACGAGGTTGCCATTAATGTATAAATAAGGGATAATTTAGTAAATAGAATGGGGCGTTCTTTTGAAGAAGAGTCGTATAAAGCGGAAGGGGGATTAAATTGATTAAAAACAAATCCATGTTTTATATTTCACTCGTTTTTCTGTTCATTGCTATCCTATTAAATTTTCCTTTCCCACATTCCTATCCATTTGGGGAAGTAATTTTTATGACATGGAATATACCTGTTAGATTCGCTAATGGGCTTCATACTGTAGGAATTTTTTCTTTAGCTTTACTAATTATAGGTCTATTTTTGTTGGTGAACTCACTAAAGAAATATCGTGGCAGAATCGGATTCCTTGTTTTTTTGCTATTTATTTTTGTTCCGGGGTTTATGGTTAGTTTCTATCAAGAGAACTTTGCAACAGGGATATATGCCGTTTCCTACGCGGCTGAAGAAAGTGAGTGTAGCTTTGAAATGAAAAGCGGGGAAACTGTACATGGAGAATGTGAGCTATCCTTTATAAACTATAGCAATCATGAGGTTCCATTTACGGTTGAATTTAATGAAGACGATGATCCACCAATGTTCTCCCTTATGAATAACAATGCCCCTTATAAGATAAAGCTTGGCGCGAAAGAAACGAAACAAATAAGGATAGAAACTGATATGGATGTATCAGATATTCCATACTATATGGAAGGTGAGGTGAGTGGCGTAGATATTATTATAAGATCAAAAGGGAAGCAAAGAAATTTAGGCATTTAATCTCTGATATTATCTGGAGGTAAAGAGCAAGCCGAACGCCAAGCTTGCTCATCGGGAGTGGCTTGAAATGATGTAATGCACGACGCCCCTCCGTTTATCAGGAGAAGTCATTCGTTTAGTCTCCAATGAAAAAACTTTTTAAGCTCGGAGCAAGCACCTCCGGATCGACGTCATGTGTTTGTCCTTCCAGTGTGGACCGGCTACCTAATGGCAAAGCCTTTGTAAGTGTATCCGCTGCTTCGTGCATAAATGCGGGACTATTGCCACCATCTAGCACGAGGGTAGGAATTTTGACAGCCTCTGCATCTGCAACGGGGACCGAGCTATCACCCATAATGGCGTTATCGTATGCAAGCGTAGGTGCCAAAGCCTCCGACGTTGACCACATTGGTGACTGACGCATACCAGCGATCGCCTCGGACGGTACGCCAACCTTTTTCATGAAGAGTTCTACAGCGTCAACCCGTCGATCAGCCGAAAGTAATTCGTTAAGCGAGTTAGTGTAAGCTTCCGATTCCTTGCGGGCATCGTCTCCGAACGTAAAGGGTGGTTCATACAACGCCAGCTTTTGAATGTTATGTCCAAGGGCCACAGCTGTTTTTAGTGCCAATACCGCTCCAGACGAAATACCATACATAAACACGGAACTACCAGTCTTTTCAATAATTGCTTTTATATCCTCTATTTCTCGTTCAATCGCATATGGCTGTGTGTCACCGCTCTCACCTCGACCGCGACGGTCATACGTATAGACGGTAAACCACCTGGACAACTGTGATGCGAGCGGGCCCATTGGACCTGATGAGCTATAGCACATTGCCCCATCTACGAGAATTAGAGATGGCCCAGCTCCAATTTTGTTATAAGCAATGCGTGTTCCATCTTTTGAAATTACATTCTTCATAATTTTTCTCCTTTTGATTATTTTTTATAATTAGTCACAGGGGAAGGGCCTGATCCTAAATATTAAAGGACAATTTCGGGCAGTATCCTTTCGGTTTCGAGTAAGCTCTTCAAGTTACTCATTATAGCAGGCCATCCATTATTGATTCCTATAAATCCTTCGCCCTCATCTTTAAACGCACCTTCCGAAAGATATTCGTGTTTAAGTGTTAATTTCACACTCGACCCCATTTGCTTCAGTTCAAAAGTCACCTTCGGCATGACTTGGTACTCTGTTGCATCTTGCACACATTTTAGCGTGTAAGAAAGGAGGTGATACGGATTGCTCTTTATTACGATTCCTTGGTCTGTGATTTCTCTATTTTTGTCCAGAAAGGTAACAGCTGAGCCTTCTTCCCAATCAGATTGCAGTTCTTTACCAAACCAATATTGTTTGGTGAATTCACTACTAGTTAAAGCTTTCCATAGTTTTTCGGGTGTTGTCCGGATATAAGTCGCATAGACAAATGTAGAATTATTCACGGTTCTCTTCCTCCAAGCTATTTTTTAATTCATTCAATGATACGATGCGATGATGTTCGAATTTTTTAACCCATCGTCCATAAATTTCGCCAATAGGAGCAGTATTCAAGTAATGAAGTTTACTTCTTCCTTGCCACTCAACAATGATAAGGTTCGCCTCCTCTAATATGGTTAAGTGCTTTGTAACTGATTGGCGGGTCATATCCAAATGCCCGCATAGCTCGTTTAGCGTCTGCCCGTTCTTTTCGAAAAGCTGATCAAGCAGTTTTCTTCGATTGGTGTCAGCAAGCGCTTTAAATATCTTGTCCATCTCATCCATCTTTTCCATAATTTTATTATATGCAACCATATGACTGCATGTCAATACTAATTTTCTACAAGCCCAATCGAAGTATAGTTACACAAATACAACCGAAAGTAATGTTAGTACAATCTTTTACAGCGAGACCGAAGATGATTGTTTTTATGACTTACTTTATTTGGGTATTATAAATGATTAATTTGAAATAAGACTAAATACTTACTGATAAGAGATTTGTCAAAAATCATAGAAATATCGCTTCACTTTTTCTTTTTAGATGATAAAATGAGGATATATATACTAAAGGAGGAAAATTATGAAAAAGAATCTATCAGTCTTGTTGATTGTTTTAATGATGTTCTCTCAATTATCGTTTTCGAATTCGACCATTTTTGCAGAGAATAATACGAATCATAAAGAGGAAATTAACATCATTCTGGAAAAGGGCGCATCATTACAAGAAAGCATTATTAATGTAAGTTCCGAAAGTATATATGACAGCTTGAAAATTTCGTTACCTAATGATACGCGTCTGAATGTAGAAAAAACAAAAGCTTTAACAGAAGCAGACATGGCTCTATCCTACCATTCTGATTCTCATACAGTATTGTTAAAACCTGAAACACAACAACCATTATCTATTAAACTAGTACTAAATGATGTATTAGAAGAAAATAGGATAATGGTGGAAGGATATACAAATAATGAATTAGTAGCAAGTGAGGACTTTACTTTTTCAGTAGAGAAAGAAGCTAGTGAAAATTCAGCTAATGACTCCAATGACTCAACTTCTAAGGATACCTCTACCAATAATTCATTAGAAAAAAACGGTCAGAACACCTCGAGTAATACAAAGAATGAGAGTACAGATGATGCCAGCTCCAATGAACCTAACACGAAAGAAACCGATAATACAAAATTAACGGAGAGTAACGTTCTCAATGACAATATTTTCACTCCTTTCTCAGGTAATTTGAATGTTGATATTGATCTTTCACCAAGGAATGCCACCATTCTATCAGGTGATACCGCTGTATACGACCTTAACCTGAAATTTACTGGTTCAAGAACTGAATATACAGATGCTGAAATTGTTATTGATCTGCCTATTACAGCATTCACAAACTTTAATCAAAATGTAAGCGATTTAACGATTGATGGTGTAGTGCCAACATATGATACATCTACTCAACAATTAGTCTATTCATTTGATTCCATCGACACAGGGCGTTCTTATGAGCGCTTAGTGAAAATCAATACTGAGAATGGCGTTTCGCCAAACGGTTATGAACTAACTGCACAAGCTACCTTCAAAGCTAACGAACAGCTTCCTGTGTCTGATGATGCAATGGTTTCTATTGAAGCGTCTAGTTCAGCTAGTGTCTCCAAACAGTTCCTAAGTGTTGAAGGAGAAGGCAACAACATTCCAACACCTGGATCGAAAACCTTATGGGAGATCAAGTTAGACATACCCAAAAAAGAAAAAGGCCAAATGTTTTTAAAAGAAGGATCTCAACTGATCATTAAAGATCTACTTCCACATGGTTTGTCTTATGATTCAATGGAGTCGGGTCCAAGCCCAACACAGAATGGAGATGAATTAATATGGCAAATTGATGCACCTACGATTGATGACCAATCTACTACTGATACTTCCTTGTTTTCCCAGACACTTCAAGTGTGGTTAACTGTAGATCAAGGAACAGCAGGTACCACACAGAACAATCAAGTAGAGGCTGAGACCACATATATTGATGATTCGAACAGTACTGTTTCTGGTCAGCATCAAGTAGAAATTGTAGATTCAGAAACTGCAAATGGCGATATAGAAGGTACTTGGTATGTCCCTGTACATCTTGGACCATCAAACGGCAAAGGTGGTATTGCGCCAAATAGTAATAAAAATCCTAATCCGATTGTATATGATGATGCTTTATTAGGATTTAGTCATGGAATCGCCCCTTTGTCGGAGAGTGAGTCAGGAGATTTTCAAGGATATACCACTATTTACAGGATAGATCCTCATTTAACATTAGATAAACTTTCTACTCCAGGAGGATTTGTGTATAGACCAAATTCAAACTATCCGGCCGGAGTTCCATTAGACGAAGAACCACGATTTAATATTGTGGCATTTGTAAATGGAGAAGAACAACTACTTGTAGAAAACGCGGATCAAGGAAAAACCTATACAAGAATAGATCTAGGTTTAGCGGAATCCGATCGTGTTGACTATATTAAGTATGATTTTACGTATGCTCCATCTGGAATGCTGAATGCTGGTCGACCTAATTATTATTTCTCCGTAGAAGAAGGCTATACTGGCGAGGTTGTAAATACCTTTAATGTGTATGGGGTTGATGCAAATGGAAATTCTTTTAACTATCGATATCATCAAAATGATAGGGATACAATAGCAGGACCTCGTAGCGCTACTATTGCACCAAAACCTGATGATGAACCACCTATCGCATATGTGGGTGTGAGTTTAATGGAGCAAAATGGTGGAGAAGTTGTTAGCGGAAGTAATCGAATGGAAGTAAAGTTAACGAATTCTACTAGTTCAACATTAGCAATGCAGGAACAACTTGAGACAGTTGTTTTGATGCCACCGGGAGTAACCGTGAATGATAATCCTAACCCAGAGTATATCGATAAAGATGATCGGTCGTCTCAAAGTTCCTCTTCAGCAGCTGGGGGCGCTTATGACATACTAAGTGATAACTATAATGATAGTGGTCGTCAACTTGTTCGTATTAGGTGGAATGATCGAATATTGCGACCTGGAAACGATTTAGCAGCACAATTAGATGTTACTATCTCTGAAAACACACCTAATCATCTTTTATTTCAAGTATATGGTTTTTCTGGCGATGAACAGCTTGCAGTGCCTGAAGGACAGGGAAGTTCTATTAAGGATACTACGCTTGAGACAGATACAGAGGACTTAAACGAGAATAGTACAGTAGACGAACCAAGGCTGAAATCTGGAAATAGTTATTATATGAGTGGAGAGTACCAAATTGAATCAGAAAAGCTAGTGAAGGGCGAACTGGATGAAGATTATTCAACCTTCGGTCAAACTGTACCTGGTGGTAACATAGACTATCAATTAACATTTACAAATGTAAGTGGTAAAGATATTTCATCTATGACGTTGATGGACGTTTTACCTTCTGTTGGGGATTTGGGTATAACTGACAATGTAGATCGTGGCAGTCAATTCACCCCCACTTTAACTGGCGAAATAACGATTCCTAGCTCTTGGACAGATAGAGTGGATGTATTGTATAGTATAGCGAAAAATCCAAAACGAGATGATCTGACAAGAAATACAGACTATCCAGACACAACGGAACAGCTTAACAATCCTCCAGATGCACAAGATCCAAACTGGATGGAAGCTAGTGAGGTTAGTGATTGGTCAAGTATCCATTCCTTTAAAATTCAATCAAAAACGGATACAGATTGGCTTGAAGGAGAAAGTATAACGATTTCCTTTTCCATGGTAGCTCCAACTGCACAAGAAGTGTCGGAAGATATTTTAAATGGGAATATAGAACCGACGTCACGTGCAGCATGGAACTCCTTTGCTATAGCTACAGATAATGGACAACCTGTTGAGCCATTACGAGTTGGTGTCTATATGAATTATACTAATTCCGTATCACTTTTAAAAAGAGCAGAGGACGGTACAGAATTAGAAGGTGCAGAGTTTAAACTTCTAGATAGTGCAGGAAATGAAATAGAAACAGGTTTAGTTACGGATAAGAATGGTGAAATAATTGTAGAAGATCTACTGTTAGGAGAGTATGAGTTTATAGAAACAAAAGCTCCAACCGGGTATCAATTAGATAGTACACCTATTTCTTTTAGTGTGGAGGCTTCGCAACAAGAGCAAATTGAGGTGGTTGCAGAGAATACGCCGGTCCCTGGTTCCGTAACCTTGACAAAAGTAGGAGAGGAAGGGGAAGCATTAGAAGGTGCAGAGTTTACGTTATTAAATGAGGCCGGTGAAGAGCTTCAAACAGGGTTAACTACAGATGAAAACGGCACACTGCTGATCGAAGAGCTTAAGCCAGGCAAATATCAACTAGTAGAGACCAAGGCACCATTTGGGCATGAATTAGATGAAACACCTATCGCCTTTGAAATCGTCTTTAATCAAACGGAAACTCTACAGCTGATGATGGAAAACGAACAATCCACTGGAGCTGTAGAATTGACGAAGACAGGGGAAGATGGAAAAGCATTAGAAGGCGTCCAGTTTGAGTTACAGGATGAGGAAGGCAGTACACTTCAAGAAAATTTAGTAACGGATGCGGATGGAAAATTGGTCGTGCAGAAGTTGAAGCCAGGGAACTATCAATTCATAGAAACAAGCACACTCCCAGGCTATGACATAGACACTACTCCTATTCCTTTTGAGATTGCACTCGGACAAACGGAAGCGACAGAGGTTAGTTTTGAAAATCCTTTAACACCTGGTTCCGTAACCTTAACAAAAGTAGGAGAGGAAGGGGAAGCATTAGAAGGTGCGGAGTTTACGTTACTAAATGAGGCCGGTGAAGAGCTTCAAACAGGGCTAACTACAGATGAAAACGGCACACTGCTGATCGAAGAGCTGAAGCCGGGCAAATATCAACTAGTAGAGACCAAGGCACCATTTGGGCATGAATTAGATGAAACACCTATCGCCTTTGAAATCGTCTTTAATCAAACGGAAACTCTACAGCTGATGATGGAAAACGAACAATCCACTGGAGCTGTAGAATTGACGAAGACAGGGGAAGATGGAAAAGCATTAGAAGGCGTCCAGTTTGAGTTACAGGATGAGGAAGGCAGTACAATTCAAGAAAATTTAGTAACGGATGCGGATGGAAAATTGGTCGTGCAGAAGTTGAAGCCAGGGAACTATCAATTCATAGAAACAAGCACACTCCCAGGCTATGACATAGACACTACTCCTATTCCTTTTGAGATTGCACTCGGACAAACGGAAGCGACAGAGGTTAGTTTTGAAAATCCTTTAACACCTGGTTCCGTAACCTTAACAAAAGTAGGAGAGGAAGGGGAAGCATTAGAAGGTGCAGAGTTTACGTTACTAAATGAGGCCGGTGAAGAGCTTCAAACAGGGCTCACTACAGATGAAAACGGCACACTGCTGATCGAAGAACTGAAGCCGGGCAAATATCAACTGGTAGAGACGAAAGCACCATTCGGCTATCAATTAGATGAAACACCTATCGCCTTTGAAATCGTCTTTGATCAACAGGAAACATTACAACTTACAATGGAAAACAACTATATTCCAAGTACGTTCGAATTAACAAAACTTGGAGAATATGGGCAATTATTAGAGGGTGTCGTATTTGAATTACAGGATAGCGAAGGCAAAACCCTTCAAGAAGGTTTAACGACAGATGGGCAAGGAAAGCTAACGATTGATGATCTTGATCCTGGTAGTTACCAGCTAGTCGAAACAGAGACAATCCCAGGATATGATTTGGATTCGACACCGATTGCTTTTGACATTGGATTAGGCCAGACAGAGGTTTCAGAAGCTAGTTTTGAAAATCCTTTAACTCCGGGTTCTGTAGAATTAAGAAAAGTAGGAGAAGAAGGAGAAGCATTAGAAGGTGCGGAGTTTACGTTATTCAACGAGGCAGATGAAGAATTGCAAACAGGTTTGATCACGGATAAGGACGGTAAGCTACTTATCGAAAATTTAAAGCCAGGCAATTATCAACTGATAGAGACGAAGGCACCATTCGGCTATCAATTAGATGGAACACCTATCGCCTTTGAAATCGTCTTTAATCAACAAGATACCTTACAGCTGACGATGGAAAACGAACAATCCACTGGAACTGTAGAATTGACAAAGACGGGGGAAGACGGAAAGGCATTAGAAGGCGTTCAGTTTGAGTTGCAGGATGAGGAAGGCAATACCTTGCAAACAGGACTGGAGACCAATTCTAGTGGTAAGCTTTTGGTTAGTAATCTGAAACCTGGGTATTACCAATTTGTGGAGAGTAAAAGTTTACCCGGTTATGATTTAAATATGGATCCTATTGAGTTTGAAATTACCTTCGGTCAAACAGAAGTTACAGAAGTGAATGCGGTGAATCCACTGTCTACCGGTGCAGTTGAACTAACCAAAGTAGGAGATGCAGGTAATGGTTTAGCTGGAGCAACGTTTGAGTTGCAAAATGAACAAGGAGAAACGCTGCGAAATGATCTTGCTACAGATGAAAGTGGAAAGTTAGTAATCGAAGATTTGAAACCAGGATTTTATCAACTAATAGAAAATGAGGCACCTTTCGGTTATGAGCTAGATAGTACACCGATTCCATTTGAAATTGATTTTAATCAAGAAGAAATACTAAGCCTAACAGTGGAGAACATTATGTCTACTGGTTCGGTTGAATTAACAAAAATAGATGAAGAGACTGGAGAAACATTAGCAGGTGCTGTCTTTGAACTTCAACAAGAAGGAAAGGTGCTGCAGGAAGACTTGAAGACAGATGAAAATGGAAAACTTTTTGTAGAGAACTTAAAGCCAGGTACCTATCAATTTGTCGAGACGGATGCTCCTCATGGATATCAGATAGACAGAGCACCTATAACATTTACGATTGATTTAGGGCAAAGTGAGACCTTAGCTATCACTACCGATAATGCTATTGTAAAAGGGGATTTTGAGTTAACTAAGGTTGATTTTGACAATCAAGCATTACCTTTAGCGGGAGTGAAGTTTGAATTGCAAGATGCAGAAGGTCATACAGTAAGAGAGAATCTTATAACAGGAGAAGATGGTAAGCTATTGATCAAGGATTTACGCCCAGGCGAATATTTGCTGAAAGAAATAGGGCCATTAAAAGGTTATCTCGCACATGCACCAGTATCATTCACGATTGATAGAGGCCAATTAGAAGCAAAGAAAATAAAAATAACGAATACACAAATTCGTTCTGGTGTAGAACTTTTGAAGGTAGACAGTAAGGATAAGGAAAGTACACTACAAGGTGCCGAATTCATGCTTAAAAATGAGAAAGGCCAAGTTGTCGCTCAAAATCTTATTACAGATGAAAATGGTATGATTATAGTGGATCATTTAAAGCCTGGAGTGTATTACTTTACAGAAACAAAAGCCCCTGCAGGCTATGTGTTAGATAATTCACCAATTAAATTTACTATTGAATTAGGCCAAGCTGATCGAACGAAAGTAGAAGTGCTAAATCAAATAAAAGAAAATGGTGAAGGAACTAATCAAGCAAGCTTACCTGCAACTGCAACAAATATATTTAATTATATGTTATTTGGTGGCATTTTGGTGATTGGGGGAATTATCACTTTCGTGTTCTATCGCCGTAGAAGACAATAATTTTAATGGATATCATTAAAAAATAAACCAACACCATGGAAAGCAGATCAAAGCACCTCTTCTATCAGATAAACGATGGAAGAGGTGTTTTTAAAATTGAGCTTAGAAGTTACTATTCATTCATAGTTAGAAGGAATGTAATGAGTTATACAGACCCAATAGAATTAGTTTATTCCAATGTGAGGAGGGAATAATTACTATATACAAAAGGAGTGAACATAGGATGTCTAAAAAAAAGATTGTTATATTATGGATAATGCTATTTATAATTTTTATGCTTGTAGCCTGCCAAAAGCAGCAGACTGATGCCAATTCAGAACAGTCTACTCTGGCCAGTCAAGATAGTTCAGACGATCAAACAGATGAAAATAATGAAACCACAGATGGTGACGATGGCAGTAGCAGTAGCAATGAAAAAGGAACTCAGAAGATTCAGGAAACGGTCTATTCCTCTGAGGTTGAGGCAAGGGCTACATTAGATGCTTATCGCAAAGTTGATCAAACCAATACAGATCTAGGACATGGTATTAAAGCATTTACCGAAGGCGCAGCAGGGCATGCTTACACTTCTTGGACTGAGGGTAACTGGTATATCGAAGTAGACTTTCCATCAAACCCAGCATATACCATCGAAAATTATGAGGACGGAAAGGATTTGTCCGAGGAAGTTGTTAACTATTTGGAAGAACATTATCTCCCAGCCCCGGATAAAAGAGGTACAATCGAGATCAATGGATTTAAAGAGCATCCAGAAACTATCATTAAATGGCAGGAAGGTAGCAACGTTTATAAAATTGACAAGAAAACATCTAAACCTTTAGATGTTCTTCAGTTAGCTGTAAATTCAGATTAATAGAATTTTCTTGGTATAATCAAGGTTATATAATTTTGCGACTAGGATAATTGATTACTAATCGTATTCTTGAGTCATTGCCCAAATTGATAGTTAAACAAAATATAAACCATAAACAGCATTTGTGCTTCCTTTACATGGGAATCATTTACTGTTAGCTCGTAAATAGACCCACTTACTCGTTCACCTCTCGCAATCTTAGAATCTCTAACGATAATTTCTGTTACAGACCTTATGCTTAATGATTGGTAGTGATATGTATTTCCTTTATATTCTAAATAAAGGCTTTCCTTTAATTTCCCCATGTTCTTCAGAGAGTAATCTGTTTTAACAGTACCGATCACTTCATTATTAAGATAAATAATCCATTCATTGTTTCGACGAATCCTTGTTTCATTTTTTCCTTTAAAAACTATTTCCTCCCCGTTGGATAAGGAAAAGGTAAGGTTGAGATACCATAAACCTGGGTTATTCATGATATCTGCAACGACGCGTTTCCACCATCTGTTATAAAAACGCTGGTATGTTCCAATTAGCTTTTTTCCGTGATACATCTTCTTTTTAGTAGTGGAAACACGATCCCCTAATCGTGTGACAAGATCTCTTTCACCCATTCTCGGTTCGTAATTACGATCTTTATTGTACTGCCACTTCATGATGAAATATACGAGGATAGAAGCAATGGGAAATAGAAGTAATAGGAATAGTTGATCTAGCTCAAACTCGCCAATAATAATAAAGCGAAGAGAAAGTCCAATAAATCCAAAAATAAATAGTATGAGTAAATTACTCAAAAAATACATCCTTTCTATTTGGCAATTGATGGAATGACTTCGAGTCCACTCTACTATATATTTACGAACATTCCCAATGAAAGTTTCAGTCCTTGAATCAATTCATATGCGAAATATACTCCAATGCTGTGGTCCCATAAACACTCTTAAAATGTTTATTTAAATGGGCTAAATCAACAAAGCCACATTCCGCAACAGCTGTATAAATATCACGATGTTCTTCGATTAATGCCTTGGCGCGCTCCACCTTACAGTTAAGAAAGTATTGATAAGGGGAAATACCGGTATGGGATTTGAACAATCTAATAAACTGGAATTTCGATAGCCCAAGCTCTTTACATAATTCATCAAGCTTTAGCACATTTTCAATGTTGGCATGAAGCATTTCCTTTGATTTTCGTATCAGCACATTATCTTTTTTCGTATCTGCAGCAAGGTTATTTCGCATCATAAGACTATCTGTCAAAGATAGGAACCATTCACTACATAACGCCTCATCTTTTTCATTTAAAATCGCATGAGATAGACGCAGTATTTTTTGTTGGATATTCACATCATACACAACAGGGGTGGAAAAATGAATCAAATCCTTCTTTTCCGTTGCTTCAAAGAGTAATTCGGGATCAATGTATAGCATAACGTAGTCCAGCCCTGTTTCATCATGGGCCATACCATCATGTGCCTGTTCTGGATTAAATAGCATCACACCATTTTGATAGGACAATTGCAAGCTACCGTCCATGTTAAAGTGTTGAATACCACGTAAGGTAACCCCCATCGCATATTCCTTATGGGAATGTTTTTTATAGGAAAATTCAGAAATGCTTGCTGACAATGCCGTAATACCAGCAGCTTTTTTATAAATAAATTTGTCCAAATCAATCACCTCTACATCCAGATCATCACTGCAGAATAAGCTAAAAATAATGCCATCACTACATTCACTATTTTACTATGTTTCTGTAAAAACGTCCTGAAGATGGAACCGAAGAGCAGCCATGTTATAAATGCCAAAAATCCAATAATCGTGATTACGATAACACCAATGGTTAGCGCAGATGGCGCTTGTGTGTACGGTAGAATAAAGCTAGGGATGACCGTCATACAAAAAAGTAGCACCTTCGGATTTAAAAACTGCATCAGGAAGCCTGATAGAAAGGTGCCGGTATCGTGTACCTTTCGGTTGGAGGCATCTGATTGATAGATTTGATAGGCAAGATAGAGCATATAAAGTGTTCCAATGACCTGCATGAAAATTAAAATCTTAGGAATGACCGTAACAAGTAATGTATTTAGCATCGCAGAGAGACCGAGTAGTAAACCAAAGGCAATCGTAGCCCCGTAAGTATATCTCAGTGCTTTTTTCGTCCCTGATTGATGAACGGTCGATAATATCACAATATTCGTAGGTCCAGGGGTAAAGGTCACAATAAAACAATATGTTAAAAAAGATAGGATATTCATAAGGATAACTCCCTTCCGTGTTTCTTCTGTTATTTTACAGTGAAAGAGGGAAGGGGTTATAGTATATTATTGCAGAATTAAATCTCAATAGTTAATTCGGCTTCTGAATATAACACTGCTCTTCCAGCAATTTTCACTCGAGTATCCTCGTATTTACAATATAGCGTCCCACCTCTATCTGATATTTGTCTCGCCACCATTTCCTTTTTCCCTAGTCTATTCGACCAAAGCGGAATTAAACTACAATGTAAAGAACCTGTTACGGGGTCTTCCTTTACCTTTAGCTTAGGAAAAAAACCTCGAGAAACAAAATCATAGTCTCTCCCTTTCGCTGTTACACAAACCCCCAATCCATCTGGTAATGCTTCTAATTTGGCAAAGTCAGGACTTATGTTTCTCACTTCTTCCTCCGAATCTAATACGAAAATAAGATCTCTATTTAAGAATGCTTCTTTTGGCACGATTCCCAGAGCATGGATCATTTCTTCAGAAACCTCCATCTCTTCGGAAGGAACAGCAGGAAAGTCCAATTCATATAAATTATCTTGTTGATTTACAATTAACTCCCCACTGATTGTGCGAAACTTCACTTGATTGGATTTCCTTTCATGATTATTTAATAATATAAATGCTGTTGCTAATGTAGCATGACCACAAAGATTAATTTCTGCTCCAGGTGTAAACCATCTCAGTCCATAATGTGTTCCTTCCTTTACGGCAAATGCTGTTTCTGAGAGGTTATTCTCCATCGCTATTTTCTGCATGAGCTCATCCGAAATCCAATCCCTCATGATACAGATGCCTGCTGGATTTCCTTTAAATACCTTTTCTGCAAAAGCATCTACTACGAAATATTTCATTTCATTCCCTCCAGTGTTATACTATTTTTAATCATTTGCAGTTATTTTACATCTACAAAGGTATAACACTCAATGGCAGAGTATAACACTTAAAGGAGATAAACTCATGCACATAGAAATACAACGTAATGCTGTCATGTCCATTACGAATCAAATATATCATTCTGTTCTCGATCAAATACGTTCTGATTTCTTAGAAGAAGGATCGCCTCTACCATCTGTTCGCAAGCTCTCAAAACAGCTTGGTGTAAGCTTAGTTACAGTAGTGAAAGCCTATCAAAAGCTAGAACAGGATGGATTTATCACATCTGTTCAAGGGAAGGGAACTTTTATAAAAAAGACAAAAAAGGAAGTGGTAGAAGGGAAGAAAGGGAGCAGTTCATACGATTGGCAACTGTCAGTAGAAGATTATTTACCAAGGTCTCAATTTGCTCGCTTTCATCAAGTACCAGAGAAAATCCATCTTTCCTCTTCTATGATCGATCCTGGACTTTTACCTAATCGATACTTAGAACAGGAAATTCATCGCATGCTTTCTAAAAATCCAAGGGTTCTATCGAAATATGGGGAGATCCAAGGTGATAAGGCACTTAGGCAGGCAATGGTGGAGTATTTACAGAAAATGAACTTGTCGACAGATCCGGAAAATATTTTAGTGACAAGTGGTTCACAGCAAGGAATTGACCTCATTGCTCGTACTTTTGTTGGCCCAGGTGATGTAGTAGTGATGGAAGCTCCAACTTATCCAGGAGCTATTGATGTGTTTCGCGGTAGAGGTGCTACCATTCTAACTGTTCCAGTTGATAGTGAAGGAATGAGGGTGGATTTACTGCACCATTTGTGTGATAAATATAAACCAAAAATCATTTATACTGTTCCTACATTTCATAACCCTACTGGGGCCGTAATGCCGACTAAGCGTCGTAGAGAGATTCTTGAAATTGCCGAAAGTACGCAGAGCTTAGTCATTGAGGATGATCCTTGCAGTGAAATCTATTTTGAAAGAAAGCCTCCAGCAGCCATGAAAAGCCTTGATAAAGAAGGACATGTCATTTACTTAAAAGGCTTAAGTAAAATATTAGCACCGGGTTGTAGAATAGGAATTTTAGCAGCCTCTGGTTCTATATTCAAACGTTTATTAGCTGCGAAAGCTAACACCGACTTAGGAAGTCCCTTATTAACGCAGAAAGCCATCATTCCATTTATTACTTCCAAAAGAATGATGGATCATTTAAAAAAATTAAGAATAGCTTTAAAAATTAGGCGGGATCTTGTTCTGGATATTTTGTCACAACACGCACCTGAAGAAGTTTCTTGGTTCCTACCAAAAGGAGGATTAAATATATGGCTCACTCTCCCTTCTTGGATGGACACCAATCACTTCTTAGTCGAAACAAAAAAAGAACAAATCACTTTTTTACCGGGAGTAGCTTGTTATCCAGCAGACCAAGAGAATCATCATTTGCGGTTGAGCTTTTCTTATATGAATGAACAACCATTAACACAAGGAGTAACCACCATTTGTCATCTCCTGCAATCAGCTGTTTATTTGAAGAACAAACAAGGTAGCTCTCCTCACTTTTGAAAAGAAAAGCCCTTTGGATAACGCTTATCCAAAGGGTTCCATTATTTAGTCTATTAACCCATATTTCAAAAAGCTATTCCAGATCCCAGCCTCATCATGTGTATCGGTCACATCATCTGCTGCTTGCTTTAAGGCTTCCTTGGCATTGCCCATCGCAATTCCGTGCTGTACGTATTCGATCATTTCTAAATCATTCATCCCATCTCCATAGGCAAAGGTATCTTTCTTATCTATGTTTAGATGCTCCAGCAATTTGGCGATGGCTGTAGCTTTATGAATTCCTGGAATCGAGAGCTCACCACTATTTTCTCCAAATAAAGGAACTGTACTACGAATGACGGTAAATGTTGAAGCAAATTCCTGCTCGATTCGCTCAAACGGGAGATCAGATGCTAAGAAGGAAATCTTGTTAATATCCTCTCTGATTAAATCCTGATCATCGATTAAAGTATCATGAAATGGTTGTAGTCCTTTTTCGACTTCTTCCTTTGCCGCGGGCCTTTCCTTGACATAATCCTCGATAATCGAATGAAGGTGCTGCTTACAGTTTTTGCTCGCAAATAGACCACCATTGGACTCTAAATAAAAGTCGACGCCATGTTCATCAAAGAACGCTACAAGCTGCCGTACATCCTCAGCCTTGACATTCTCATGGAAAATAACCTCTTGATTCACTTCCATATATCCACCAGCTGCCCCAATGATCCCATCAAAGCCAACTTCTAATATGTCGTCAAATAGCTCTGCCTTCGAGCGACCTGTACAGATAAATACGAGATGCCCATTTTCTCTTGCCTTCTTTACCGCAAGCCTTGCTGATTCTGGAATCACGCCATTATCATTTACGAGTGTTCCGTCTATGTCCATAAAAATAACCTTTGTCATATTCCCACCTGCTAACTTTTTGTCTATTCTTGATCGATTAGAAAAAATGAAACAAACACCTCGATCCAGTGAGGTGTCTGATCTCTTTTATATTAACACATCATCAATTACTTTTAACTCTTCCTCTGTAAAGGTTAAGTTCTGTAATGCCTTCACATTTTCCTCGATTTGACTGACACGACTTGCACCGATTAATGCCGAGACAACCGTTTTCTCCTGCAATACCCAGGCTAGTGCCATTTGGGCAAGTGATTGTCCACGCGATAGGGCCAAATCATTGAGGCGTTTAATTTTTTGTAGTACATCAGAGGATATATCCTTTGAATTGAGGAAAGGAATATATTCTTTTGCCGCTCGTGAATCCTTAGGAATGCCATTTAAATATTTATTGGTTAAAAGTCCTTGTGCTAATGGTACATAGGCAATACAGCCAACACCATGCTCCTCGAGTACATCTGTTAATCCTGATTCAATCGATCGATCTAGCATTGAATAAGCGGCTTGATGTATAATAAATGGTGTCTTTTGTTGTTCGAGAATTTCCACTGCTTGTTTGGTTTGTTCTGCATTATAGTTGGAGATTCCGACATATAAGGCTTTTCCTTGTCGGACAATGTGATCGAGCGCGGCCATTGTTTCTTCAAGGGGTGTTTCCGGATCTGGTCGGTGGTGATAAAAGATATCGACATAATCAAGACCCATTCTCTGTAAGCTTTGATCTAGGCTAGAGATTAAGTATTTCCGTGATCCCCAGTCTCCATACGGACCATCCCACATTCGATAGCCAGCCTTGGTCGAAATAATCATCTCA
Organism: Gracilibacillus sp. JCM 18860; assembly: GCF_055395245.1. NCBI lineage: Bacteria > Bacillati > Bacillota > Bacilli > Caryophanales > Bacillaceae > Gracilibacillus > Gracilibacillus sp. JCM 18860. The sequence goes on along the minus strand of NZ_AP043868.1, from coordinate 2,516,421 downwards.
TCCCGATAGGCAGAGAAGGTTTCCTTCAAAATTCGCCCAAAATTACGCTCCGCTATACCTGGTGGTGGACCATAATTGTTCGCAAGGTCAAAATGGGTAATTCCTAAATCAAATGCCTTCATCAGCATTCTACGCTGATTAGCAATCGCATCCTCGCCACCGAAATTATTCCACAAGCCAAACGAAATAGCCGGTAGCTTAATTCCAGACCTCCCACAACGATTGTATGTCATTTCATGATAACGCCTTACCTTCGCGATATACTGCATCGACATTCCTCCCTGAAAAATTTTTCTAATAGCCTACTTCTACGGCGGCATTGACAATATACATCAGATCATTCTTGTCCTCTTTATCCTCTAAGACAATACCTGAAGTTGTCGCCATTCCTCCATCGATTACTTCGACCGTAACTGTACCATAAGGAATCTCTGCTTTGACTTTCTCGATGTCGACTTTCTCCTTGTCCATTGGTACAGCCAATCGGACATTGACCTTCATATTATGTAGATCCTGTTCTGGTAAGTAATCCTTAATCCCTGGCATCGAATTATAATGAATGGCGTTTTCTACCGCCCGTAAGCAAGCTTTCGTCACATTCTGACCATGGACATCAATTCCTGTCCCTGTTTCAATAAAAATGATTTTCTCCATGTAATCGCCTCCAGTTACAAATGGAGTGCATCGTTTTCGTTATGACTCCTACTTATAAGATTAAGGTAAAAGTGGGGGAAAAGCAATTTGCGTGATTCGTGTATGGGATGGGAATTTGCTACAATAGCAATATGAATGTTAACGGAAGGGAAGTTATTAGCAAGTGAAAATAACGATCATAGCGGTTGGAAAATTAAAGGAGAAATATTTAAAACAGGGTATACAAGAGTATATGAAGCGATTAAGCGCATATGCCAATATGGAAATAATCGAAGTCCGCGACGAAAAAGCCCCAGAAAACATGAGTAAAGCAGAGCAAGAGGAAGTCAAACGCAAAGAAGGCGAGAAAATATTGTCGAAAATTCCCCGAGATGCGTATATTATTTCCCTGGAAATAAAGGGCCAAATGATCACCTCCGAGAAATTTGCCGAAAAATTGGAGCAGCTTATGATTCATGGGAAGAGTAAAATTGTGTTTGTTATTGGTGGATCCCTTGGGTTGAGTGAGGAAGTTAGGCAGCAAAGTGATTATGCATTGTCTTTTTCCAAGATGACGTTCCCGCATCAGTTGATGAGACTGGTTTTGGTGGAGCAGGTTTATCGGGGGTTTCGGATTTTGAAGGGGGAACCTTATCATAAGTAGCTATTGGCTTTCTTGATATAATTCGAAGAACACTTGGGTGTGGTTTTTTAGTTGGAAATCCTTTTAAGTGCATAACATTAGTAGTGATTACTTTTAGCAATAATTGTAGGTGGATAGTTATTTTACAGAATAGTAATATCTACGCAGAACAACTACTATGTTGAAGTGGCTTTTGGATTTACATCATATCCAGCTAGATAGCAATAAACAATTTTTAGTTATTTATGAACCGGTATAATAGTGGCTATGCTATAGAATTTCAAGAACCTACTGATAGATCTGGAAAATTGACTATAGAGGTTAGGTGATTAATTGATATTTAGGATGGTTCATTAATAACCGAAGATAATGGAAAAATCAAAATAGAATTAGACGCAGATGGTTGGGAGCAATCCAATCTTCTATTAGTCATCAATAATTAGTCCCACAGATGGCTAGAGCGTTAACTAACAAAACTACCACTAGCAAATCTTCACATAGTTTTATATGATGCGGAGGCTAGTAAAGGATGAAGACTTTAATTTTCCTAGTCAAATTAAAAGTTATCTTGAGATTTATTAATTTAACATATATGTATTATTTTACTTGTTCCTGAGTTTAATTAGGTGCTGCTGTACAGAAGTTTTTTGATACAAAAAATATAGAGATTTAAAATTAACCAAAAAGAAAATAGACGAAGTATAACAGCGAAATTGTAAAATTTAACTTTTTAGAGAGAGGAAAATACATGAGTAATTTTAAAATTACTTATAAAGACGTTTTTATTGAAAAAATTTAGTGATCTAAACCTACCATAAAATGGGCCGGAGATAAGACTCAACTACTTGAAGTACTTATAGAAACAGTTCCAAAAAATATAAAGAATACATTGAGCTTTTTTGGAGGGGGTGCTTTATTCTTTTCACTTTCACCAGAAAATGCTATTGTAGCAGCCAGAAAAGAAGGATTAGCCTTTAATGGGTTTTACAAAAGTGAATAAGAAGGGCTAATTGTAATAACAAAAATCCTGAAATATGTAATAAGGATGTTTAAGAGCAGCAGTTATACTATTGCAAAAAAACTAAAACTCTCCATGGTGACTATATATACAAGGTCTACGTGAGTATGCTCGGGCTGGTTATTTTATTTCTCTAGAACCGCAATATTTACCTATAAGTAAGTACTTAAATTTAAACGTTACACAAAGGCCAACTTTACGAGGAAGATCATCTAGAATTTAGCATTAGTAGTCAAAACATTATATTGAACTAGGGAGTTACGCCCTTTTAACAAATTCAAACCATTCTTTAGTACATGAATTATACAGTGAAATTAATATTAGTGTTCATTAAACCAAAACGAAATATAAACAGTAAAGGAAGAAAAAGAACTGGTTAAAATGTCCTCGTAAAGGTATATCCTAAATCAAACATAAAGGTTGTACCTGATGAAATAAAGCTCTCCCCTCTAAATGGAAAAGCACCCAAGCAATTGGTTTATGAGGAGTAAATCAAACTTACTTAAACGCATATGGGAGTAGCATTACAATTCGAACTTGATGTTGCTGGTATCTTCTCGGGTAGTGGTATTGTCTCAATTAGGTTTAAAGCGCAAGGTAAGGAAGTATATAGTAATGATTATATAGGACTTTCATCTATCTTTACTAAGACTTTAGTCGAGAATAATCAATACAAATTAACTGAAAATGATTTAGACTTGATTTTAACCATGGATGTAGAAATTGATAATTACGTTCCAATAAAATTTTAAAGGACTTTACTCTATAGATGAGGACAATAATTTATTAAACATTTGAGATCTACAATTCCAAAATGAGATAATAAAAATAAACAAGCATTAGCATGTCGGCATTTATTAGAACATTTTTAAAAAGAGGCCCAGAGGCCTTTTACCTAAACAGGTTTAGATAAATATAATGATGATAGTAGAGATTTAAGATTATCATTAAAAGAATATTTTAAAGAAGCTGTAAATATCTATAATGAACCTGTTTTTGGTAACGGTAAAGAAAATAAATCACGCCATGAGCTCATGAAGCTTATGAACGTTTTCTATAAAAAACAGGATAGTATTTAGGTAGTGTCTTATTCTTCTAACTCTTTACATACAAAATCTGAGGTGTTGGATTGTTGGGATATAAAGAAAATGTAGAAGTAGTTTCAATATTCTTTCGATTACCAAGCTAGTAGCGTAGGGTAGAATAAAGATGAGGTGAAGAATATTTGTTTGTTGGGTACTAAAATTTTTTAATAATAAAAACAGCGGTGCTTAGAGCTACTCTTCTTAGCGACGCTGTTTTTATAGAGGAAAGAATGCTAGAAATAGGGTTTACTATTAACTAATGCTCCAAATTGTTGAAGCTAACTTAGATAAAGCATCCTGGCGTAATTCAATTTGCTTAACACCCCATGAATCATAGTTTAATATATCTTGAGTAACTTTAAATTCGGAATTCTTATAATAATTTTTTGTTTTATCAATATAACTTTTATTTGAAGCTCTTTGGTTTAAACTTCGACTCAATAGAGTTAAATTGCCAATTCTATCAACATATTCTTCATACATATCACTATCATTATCTGTAGCTTTTACCCACCAATCATTCGGTTTTTTTGGCATAATATGCTCAACATGGATTTCCTTGGAATTAGTTGATACTACTCTTTCACCTGTTCCTAATGAGTTATCTATTTTTTCTAGTATATATTTTTGAATCTTCTGTTTAGAAATCACAGAATTTGCAAATTCCTTTGAGAATTCTGTATCAGAAGGTTGACGTTTTTTTAACATATCCAAAACATCTTGGACTCCATTATCCCCATTGTCACGGAGTACTTTAGTTACATTGCCAAATATTTTTTCAACTTCACTGGGACTATAACCACAAATAGTAGTAAATTTAAAGACAAACTTTTCGCATGCATCAGCAATTGTTTTCAAATTACTGTTGCTAAGTTTTAATTTCCCTATCAAAATTAAGGAATAAGCTGTTTTATAATTCAATGTATTAATATTTTGTAAACTTTTCACTAATTCATTATCTGACCAGTAACTTAAAGTAGGGTTTTTAATGTTTACATAAATATCAGCACTGGCATTTAACTCTTCAACAAAATTTCTTACAGATACATTTCTTTTTTGTAAATATCTTTTAATTTTTTCATATAATTTTTTATCTGTAACTCTCTCATATTTTGCAAGCCAGTAATGTCTTAAAAATGTGGTTATATTATCTTGATTAAGGGTATTTGTAAGCTCTGTCCAACTTCTCTGAACTGTAGATACTTCAGTTTTGTTCACTTTAGAAAATAAGTGATTCTTTAGTAAATCCGCTGTAGATAGATCCATACCACGATCGTTGAGAGTCTCGAAGATTATATATGCATCAGTATCACTATTAACACTTATACTAATAATTAAGAAACTTTTGGTAAGTAACTCTACTAATTCTAAAATACTATTTAAGTCATTATCATTATCTATTAGGTAATTTTCTACATAAGTTTTTATTTCTAGGTGGGCATTCCAAATTAAATCGTTAGAGGCTCTTCTTCTATTATTAGAGATTTTGCTAAAATCATCTTGTCCTTTTCTACTATCATTATCAATTGGTAATTGTATAAATTCTTGAAAGAATTCTAGATTTATTTCGGATAACGTTAAACGAAATTTATCTTTTCCCCATATGTTTCTCTCTGCAATATAATTCTGATGTATATTAAAAGCCGATTCTTTGTTATTATTTATAATAAGTAAATCTCTAATTGCTGATAAAAATATTGTAATTGTAGTTAACCTTTGTTGGCCATCTATCACTTGCAATAAATCTTTGTTTTCTTCATTAATAACAATCGAACCCATAAAGTATTCTGAGTGGCCCTCTTCTTTTACCATCATTAAATCGTCCCAAAACTGCCTAATTTGATCACTTTTCCATGAATAACCACGTTGGTAAAATGGGATTTCATATATGTATGTAAAAACTTCTTTAACTGTTCTTTTGTGTGCATCAAATGTATTCATAGTGTCCCTCCTATAGTGAGATAGGTTTAGTTTCTTTTACCTATGATAAAATAATAAAATTAATAAAGCAATAAAAATATTGAAGGCTCTAACGTAAAAGTGATGGTTAAGGAGTCCGTCTTTTAAAGCAGCTGTGGGTCAAGCATTAGAAAATCGATTTCATTTTTGTCTGTATATCTATTGGGCTTTAGAAAGAGTACGAAGGTGTTGGTTTTAGTGTTTTTAATTTGGCTAGAGAATAAGCGTTGAAATTTAGTGCGAATAATGGTATGTTTTCTGTTTTTGTAGTAGAATAAAAATATAATTAGTCAAGGTCGAAAGGTGAATAGAAATGACCTATAACCCTAGTAATAATTTAGAGTTTGATTTTAGTAATACAGAAATTGAAAAAATAGAAGCTCCAAAGCCTATATTAAAATGGGCAGGTGGGAAAACACAGCTTTTAAATGTATTGGAAGATGCTAGACCAAAAAGGTTCAATAAATATATCGAACCTTTTTTTGGTGGTGGAGCACTGTTTTATTCATTACAACCATCAAATGCAGTAATTGCAGATAGTAATGAAGAGTTAATTAATTTGTATAGAGTTGTTTCTAGTGAGGTGGAGGCATTAATTGAACGGTTAAAACTAATGCCTAATGATAAGGCCTTTTTTTTATCAACACGTAAAATAGATATTGCAAAACTTTCACCAGTAGAAAGAGCTGCTAGAACGATTTATCTAAACAAAACATGCTTCAATGGCTTATATAGAGTAAATAAGCAAGGGGAGTTTAATGTTCCCTTTGGCAATTATAAAAACCCAAAAATATGTGATGAATCAAGGCTTAGATCGGCTAGTAAGGTATTAAAAAATGCAAATATACTTAATGGTGACTATAAACAAGTTTTAAGAGATTATGCAGAACCTGGCGACTTTGTTTTCTTAGACCCACCGTATTTACCAATTAGTGAGTACTCCGATTTTAAACGTTATACCAAAGAGCAATTTTATGAAGAAGATCATAGGGAGTTAGCTGATGAAGTAAAAAGATTACATGAGTTAGGCTGTTATGTTCTATTAACTAATTCTAACCATCCTTTAGTTCATGAATTGTATAGCGACTTTGAAATAAGTGTCCATCAAACAAAAAGAAATATTAGTAGTAAAGGAAATAAGCGTAACGGTGAAGACGTATTAGTTAAAGTCGAGCCAAAGAAAAATATTGTTGTTGTTCCAGATAAAGTACAACTTTCATCTCAAGTTGAAAAATATCCTAGCACCCGTTTTATGGGGAGCAAGGGAAATTTATTAAGGCATATTTGGGGAGTAGCATCCCAGTTTGAATTTAATAGTGTAGCAGATATATTCTCTGGAAGTGGCATTGTTTCATATATGTTTAAAGCCCAAGGGAAAGAAGTATTTAGTAATGATTACATGGCATTCTCTTCCACGTTTACAAAGGCTTTAGTAGAAAATAATCAAACTGTACTAATAGACAAAGACTTAAATAAATTATTTAATGTAGAAATAAAATTAGATGATTTTGTATCTGAAACTTTTAAAGGAATATATTTTAATGATGAGGATAATGCTTTTATTGACCAATTAAGAATGGCAATACCATTATTAAAAAATAAGTATAAGCAAGCTTTGGCTATGTCTTCGTTGATAAGAGCATGTATGAAAAGAAGACCCAGAGGTATTTTTACTTATACAGGATTAGATAGGTATAATGATGGTAGAAGAGATTTACAATTAACTTTAAAAGAACACTTCTTAGAAGCAGTAAAATTATATAATAATGCAGTTTTTGATAATGGAAAACAAAACAAGTCACGTCATGGAGATGCTATGACCAGTAGACGTAAGGCTGATTTAGTATATATTGACCCACCTTATTATAGTCCTTATTCAGATAATGAGTATGTTCGTAGGTATCATTTTGTAGAAGGACTAGCCAAGGATTGGAAAGGTGTAGAGATTCAAGAAAATACTAAAACGAAAAAGTTCAAAAGTTATCCGACACCATTTAATTCCAGGAACGGTGCCCATGATGCTTTTGATAAGCTTTTCAAGAAACACAAAGATAGCATTTTAATAGTATCATATTCTTCTAATTCCTTACCAACTAAATCGGAAATGCTTGAAATACTATCCAAGTATAAGCAGAACGTTGATGTGGTATCGGTTAACCATAAATACTCGTTTGGTAATCAAAGAGAAAAGGTTGGAAAAAATAAAAATGATGTAGAAGAATATTTATTTGTTGGTTATTAGGGAGTGGAGGATTTAATATGCCTTGGTTAATTGCTGATAATGGAGTAAGAAACCCAAAACGCTTGAAAGATGGTTTGGAAGTTCTTGTGAATTCACAGTTTCATGGTGATTTTAGCAAACATAATGAAGAAGGGATGGCGCTTTTACTCGATCGTAAAGGTGTCATTTCCATACAAACGAATAGTGACAACACTGTTGCTAGGAAATGGAGAGTAAACCTAATCAGATTAGGGTTTATAGACCCAGACACACATATTGTAACCGAAAATGGAAGAAGGTTAATTAATTCTTCATCGCTTCCTGAACAGGAAGAGTGTTTTTTACGTGCTTTATTAGTCCATCAGCTACCATCATCGATACACCCATTACCTGATGGAGATATAGATCAGCCTTTTAATCCATTGCGTATTGTCCTAGAAGTGATAAGTGAATTAAAAAGACGTGGAGAAACTGCTTCAATAACTAAGAATGAGATGGCATCAATAATAATAGTTCACTACAGTATGGACAATATTACTCAATTAGTAGACGAAATAGTAAGTTATAGAAATAAAAGGAATAAAAGTAATATGAAGAAGAAGTTTGATAGAGAGTATAGAGAACGAGCAGCGAGTTTTGAGGGTAGGGTAAATGCAAGCAGTTTAAATTCCTATGCAGATGTAAACATGCGTTACTTAAAGCTTACAGGTCTTTTCGTAGAAGAAGGTATATCTAAACTCAGTATAGCGAAACATAAAGAAACCATTGTTTCACAAATATTAACCACCGAATATCAATCAGTACAAGCAAATAAATATCCATCTACAATAGCTAAAGGTGCATCCTTACCTACTGACAATGAAAATGAAGCTATTAAGGTTATAAAAAGTTTATATCAACTATTACTTCAAAATGGTGAAGATGTTAAGCCGTTACCTAACTTGTTTGAGTTATCTGTTAAAGATTTATCACAGTTACGAATTAAATTAGAAAACCAATGGATAAATACGTTAGAAAAAAAGTATGCAGAAGATCAGGTTAATCAATGGAAAGATATACTTGATTATATGAAAGAACTTCAAAAACCAAATAAAATAGGAAAAAGAGGATCATTAATTCCTAGTGGAGAAGGGCCAGCTTATCTTGAATGGACTATTTGGAGAGCATTTTTAGCGATTAATTCTCTACAAAATTATCCATGGGAAGCAAGAAAATTTACTGTTGATAGGAGCTTTAAACCAGTAAGGCATGCAGCGGGTGGAGATGCCGACATGATTTTTGAGTTTGAAGACTTTGTTTTTGTGGTTGAAGTAACTTTAACAAGTTCTTCAAGACAAGAAGCGGCAGAAGGAGAACCAGTTAGAAGGCACGTTGCAAAGTATGTAGATGATTATGAACTAAAAGGTAAGCGAGTTTATGGGTTATTTATAGCTAATAATATAAATACTAATACTGCTGAAACTTTTAGAATAGGTGTTTGGTATAGAAATGATGATTCTCAACTTTCTGTCCAAATAGTACCTATTACGTTGGAGGATTTTTCAAATCTATTTGAAAAAATATTTAGCGCCCATAAAGGTAGAGAGGCAAGGTTTATTTTAAAACAGCTTTTTAATGATTTACTGTCATTTAGTAATCATAGGGCACCTGATTGGAAAAAACATATGAGTAATGAAATACAAAGAAAAATTCGGGCGATATAATAAAGTTTAGCTTATAAAGCTAGACTTTATTTATATTCTTAAAAATTTCTATTAAAATATTTTTAACCATTATAAGGTCTTTATCATTTTATTTTTCTAATAACATTATTAATTAATCTTTCCTTATCGTCTGAATTTTATGATTCAAAATTGAAGAATTCAGAAATATCAGTATCCAAAGCGTCTGCTATTTTGAACAAGTTTACTACAGAAATATTTCTTTCTCCTCGCTCTAAACCACCAATATATGTATAGTGAAAACCAGACATTTCACCTAATTGTTCCTGAGATAAGGACTTTGATTTTCTTATATCTCTTATCCGATTACCCACTAATTCTAATATATGTGGCGTATTAAACACCTCATAAAAAGTGTAGTCAATAAACTAAAAACAAGTAACATGCTAAAAGGTATTATTTTTTAATAAAATAAGTATGAAAGATGGTGTAATTTGTTTTGAATTCGGCTATTTTCCTAAAAGAGGTGTAAATAATGAGCAAAAAGTAGCGGTGACAGAATAACTGTATCTAAAGCGTGATTAATATTAACACCTTAATATTAGGATATCCAGGGTTTTCATTACTATAATAGTATTAGTAATAAATTCTCTAATTTTTATATTATCTATTTCATTCGTCCCTATTTTACTTGTTTATCACTTTCAAAACTCAATTCTGCTTTAGAAGTAACCTGAGCATCTTCCATTAAAACAAATGTTACAATTCTCCAAACTGTTAAACAATATTTGTAAAAAATTATTATTGTCTAGATATAATTAGTAATTAGTTATGAATCTACATAATCATACTGTTAATGTGTTATCATTGAACTATATTTTAGGTCATGATATTTATGTTAACAAGTTAGAGGTGAGTAAGTTGGTTAATAATGCTAAAACTATACAAATTTTTTTACCTAATGGAAATCCTAGAGGTGTAAAAATTGCTGAAGTTACAAACAGAACTGTTCAAGCTATTTTAATACCCCGGAATGAATTGAATGATGCTAAAAGTAGAGAAGAAATTACAAACGTAGGCTTATACTTTTTATTTGGTAAGGATGAAGAAAAAGCAAAGCCCCAAATATATATAGGTGAAGCAGAAGATTGCTATGAAAGAATAAAGCAACATAATAAAAATAAAGATTTCTGGGACGCAGCAATTGTAATTGTAACTAATAATAAACAGAACCAATTTACAAAAACAGATGTAAAATTTTTGGAGAATTACTCCTATGAGATGTGTAAAAAAGTAAATCGTTTTACTTTGGATCAGACGGTCCCAACAAAATCCTTTGTCCCAGAATGGAGGCAAGCAGATTTATTTGATTTATTCAAAACTATAAAATTACTGTTAGGTACTTTGGGATATCCGGTATTTGATAATTTACGTAATAAACATAAAAATTTTGAAGTTAAGGATGAAATGCTTTATTGTAAAAATAAAGAAATAGAAGCACGGGGTGAATATAATGAAGAGGGTTTTGTAGTGTTTAAGGGATCACAAATGGCATTAGATTTAAGAAACAGCTATAAAAAAGGGGAAAGCTTACGTCAAAAATTAATTAATGAAGGAATTGTTATTAAAAAAGAAAAATATTATGTCTTTGTGAATGACTATCTCTTTAGTTCTCCATCAGCTGCAGCAGGTACTGTAAAAGGAACATCTTCAAATGGGTGGATTGATTGGAAAAATGAGAATGAAATAACTCTAGATGAGTTAAAAAGACAATAAGAAAATTTTTATATCACTTATAGGTAAGTCTAAATTTATTTTTACTTGTTTGATTACGGGAGAATTGGAAAATCAGTTTTTAATGTTCCATATTCCTATATAGGGTATCAGCAATATGTAATGTAAAAAGGCAAGCGAGTGGTCTCTGCATTTTTACAAATACTGTGCCGTTACTTTTGAAAAAGTAGATACTAAAGATATGTATGTTTTGTTGCAGGTACATGAAGAAGTATTTCATCATTATACTGTCCGTTATTATGATGAATAGGAAGTATTTTTTAACTTGGCCACCGAATAATTCAGGGACGCTACTTATCTGTATAATCGTTAAGTGTTAAAATGATTCAAAAGTTGCTTATGTATTTAATTTTGGTGAGCATTATATAAATTATGAAGTATATGGAGAATTAGGGTTTTAACAAAACGAAATTATTCCAAGATAAACATATATAACAAAATTCTTTGAATTTATGTAGTTGTTTGGTAAAATATAACTAACGTCATTAGGTGGCTAACGGAGGCTATATGAACTAATTTAGTTTTAAGTTAGTAAAGGAGAGAAACTCTTCTTACATGAATTTCTCGAGAGGTTGAGCTTATTTTTACTTATAGTTTCCGTGCATTGCCTCTCCTTAAGGAGAGGCTTTTGTTTTATCTAGGGGGAGTGATTTTATGTTAAAAGAAGATTTGGTAGAAGCTATATATAATGTGGCTAGGAGAAAAGCTGCACAACATGAAGACTACCACAACTTCCTAGAATTTGAGTATCAGAGAAATAAAAGAAGGGTAGAAAATATACCTCCGAAGGTTGTTAAAAGACCCGAGCATTGGGAAGTTGATAAAAAGCATAACCCATTTTATGTATTAAAGCATTATAAAAAAATAGGTCATTCAATATTTAATAAACTTACTAAAAATGAATACGAGCCTTTTGATCCATATATAAGATATGTTGATAAAAAAAGCTCTAAGAAGAAGAGACCAGTTTATATTTTTCAAATACCTGATGAAGCAGTTTCCAATTATTTTTATAGTAGATTACTAAATAAAAATAACCATAGGTTTAGCTCGTTTTCCTATGCTTATCGGAATGATAGAAATGTTCATTATGCAATTAAAGATATAGGTTTAGACATAAAGGCAAGCTCGCGTATGTTTATTGCTGAGTTCGATTTTAAAGATTTCTTTGGGTCAATAAAACATGATTATTTAATAGAACAGTTCAGTGAAAACGGATTCTTGATAAGTGATTTTGAAAGAGAAGTTATTTTTTCATTTTTAAACAAGATGGAAAATGGAAAAGGTTTACCTCAAGGAACCTCATTATCTCTATTTTTAGCAAACCTTGCATGTTGGAAATTAGATAAAAGGCTAGAGAAAGAAGGTTTAAGATTTGCTAGATACGCAGACGATACATTTATTTGGTCAGATAGTTATAATAAAATAAGCAAATCACTTGAATATATAAATGAATTTTCTAAAGAAGCTGGAGTAGAAATAAATTTATCTAAATCTGATGGTATTAGTACACTTTCTAAAAAAGGTATGCGCTCAGAATTATTTTCTGATAAACAATATGTGGAATTTCTAGGTTATAAATTATCTAGTGATAATATAATATAAGTATGAAGCCGTCCTCAGAAAATAAAATAAAGAAGCAGCTTAGTTATATTCTCTATAAGAATCTAATACAACCAATAAACGCTAGTGGCCCATTAAGGTCTGTAAATATACCGAGTAATAATGAAGATTTTGATTTTGTGACAGCTATAATGCAGATAAGACGGTACCTCTATGGTAACTTGAATGAGAGAATGTTAAGAAACTATTTAAATGGTTCAAACAAACGATTAAAGTTTAAGGGAATAATGAGTTTTTATCCTTTATTGGATGATGTGGAACAATTAAAACAACTTGATAATTGGTTAATATCTACTATATTAAATGCCTTGAAAAAGAGAAATAAATTACTTGCAAAAAGGGGACTTGATCGTTCTAATCAGTTTCCGTTTAATATGAACGGTCACTCACTTTTAGTTGAGTGTAAAAAAAGACGTATTAAAGGAAAAAAGGGTCTTATGGAAATACCAAGTTTTCTGAGAATTTATAATGCTATAAAGGAAAATGTAGTGACAATAGGTATTGAAGGGACAATGAATCCCAAATCAAACAACTATGATTACTAAAATTGTATTATTTTATATTGAAGATACGGAGGAAAATATTGAAAATAATTCGTGATCCTATTCATAATGTAATTCAATTTGATAAAGAAGAAGACAAATTGCTACTGAATTTAATTGATTCAAGAGAATTTCAAAGGTTAAGGCAAATTAAACAGTTAGGTTTATCAGCATTTACATATCCAGGTGCAGAGCATACACATTCAGCTCATTCTTTAGGTGTAACTCATCTAATGAAAAGATTCATTGAAAAACTGTGTAGTTTAAAAGGGAGTAGTTTCAAAAGCATATAAAAGAACTCAAACAAAACAGAATGCTAGCATTAACAGCAGCTTTATTACATGATATAGGTCATGGGCCATTATCCCGTGCTCTAGAAAAAGCAACAGGGATAAGACATGGAAAGTGGACAATGGCAATAGTTGAAGGGGACGCGGAAGTAAATAAAATATTAAGAGATCATGGAATGGAACCAAGGGAAGTAGTTGAAGTTATTCAAAGAATAAGTCAAAGGCTGTAGTAAAGTTATTATCTAGTCAACTAGATCTAGATACAGATAGAATAGATTATCTAATAAGAGACTCTAAAATGACAGGTGCCGGCTATGGGACCTTTGACCTTGAATGGTGGTTGGGCCTTATACCACTTTACTGTTCATCATAGAAGCAGCATTTACTCCAATTCCAAAAGGACTTAATGTTGAGGGGGCCTATTGAAATCTAAATAGTAAAAATACCAATAACGAGGTCCCCAAGGATCTAAATACATTAATATCGACTAGAATTACTTCGACCACAGCTTCTTATATGTCCATATCTAGTGAACAGAATGCCATAAAAAGAAAGATGAATGAAATTGATAATGATTTAAATGATTTCGTGACTAAGGAAAATATTAAAAGATTAATATTTGAAGAAAAATCACTGCAAAAAATTATGGAAGAAGATGAATATACTTATTTAACAAAAGAACGGTTGGAGCCCCATTTCTACCAGTTAAAAAAGTATCGGTAAACAAATGTTTGAAATGATGGACAGGGTGAAAGAATTAGCTAATTTATTCACTGATATTATAGAACTATTTGACGTTATTAAATATCCTGAAAGAGAAGAATGGTATAAAATTTAAGAAGTATCTAAAAGCAATCAACGAGTGTTTTGGATAGTCTACATAGATTTGATATTCCTTCGCTTAACCCATGTAAATTTGCTACTCCTAATACAGATTATAAGGATAAAAAAAGGAACTTGGTAGGTTGATAGACGAAAACACAATTCTTGAACTTCATAAGAAAGCACAAATGGCTTGCTTAGTAACTATGGAATACCAGTTAGGGTATGGAGTAGTATTGAGGTACTTACTTATGCTTTAATTGTTGGAATTATTTATCCTAGCACCCTGCTAACTTATCCCAGTAATACATTTAATGATATTCAAAGAAAATAGTTTTTGCTGAGCTTGTTTTTTAGCCAATTATTACTCCCATTCTTATACTTAGGCTTTGCAACGTACAAACTGACTCAATTAGATAATTTCAAAAGTTTCAATAGATTCATTGAGACTGATCCAGATTTATAGTGTTAAAAAGGAGAGGTTTAGTGCCCCCTATTGTCATTTTATCTATCCAACGAGACCGTGAACCTTACCATAAATACAACTATATTAATTTTGAGTTATAATATATTCTCACCCTACATCAACTGCTCTATTAACACCTTAACCATCCCGGTTCGGTCATATTGTTTTTGAACCGTGTAATACGACATCTCAATCTTCACTGTTTCACCATTAATAAAGGTGATTGTGGAAAGTTGTTCTCTATTTTCTACATGTTTAATAGCGTGGAAAAATAACCAAATACAATCAAACGATGTAGCAGATTGTGTAGGAAAAGAATAGATTTTTTGGGTGGGTTGTATGGGAACGGGGATTTTCTGCCTAAAGTCTAAATGATGTTGTACAGATGCTTTCCGCCCTTGATAGCTAGATCCGTGATGTAAACAATTTTCTTTGATAATATCAAATGGTTTTTCTTCACTAGTGACGGTTTGATGATATTCAAGTATGGAAGATTGATACATCACATCATACAAGGGGAAAATGGCCATTGTATCTGGTGTAATTCGATAATTACTCCTCATCTACTTCACCAGATCTTTTCTTATATGCTAAAAGTTCTCTTTCGTAATTTTCAAAAAGGGTATCTAGAGAGCAATTTAGTGCTTTCGTTATTTTAGCTATCGTAAGAAATGAGGTTTGAGGGTATTTACCACGTTCAATTTTGCCATAGTGTCTTTCATCAATCCCAGCAAGTCTGCCGACATATTCTTGCGTCCATTTTGGATCCTCTGTTTTTAAATTCTCTCGAAATTGTCTGATGCAATAACCAAGTATTTTTCCCTCAATATTATCGTGATACACCACAGTTATACCCCTCATCATCCCTTTTCATCTATTATCATGGAAATGATTTTTGGTTAACACGTGGAGTATCACGTATTGGGAAGGTAGGAGCTTAACTCTTACTTGTTCTGCAATAGCTCCTTTTTCACAGGCTATGCTTCTAATAAAACAAGAGTGATGGATTTAAATTTTTACTTAAATAGATGGGGAATGCTTCATTCTCAAAGTGCTGTTAGCTGATAACAAATAGGAGAAAACACGTCAACTCTGTGCCTTTAAACTTAGCAAAGAAAGACCGCGAATCTGTTATAAAGGAAGTGGATTAAATTTTGTCACCAACTAATTGTGACAAATATATGGCAAGTTACATGACAAAGGTAATAGGTAATTTGCTATGATTAAAAATGTAAGCGCGCTCAAAAAATTAAGGAGGGAAATTGATGAAGAAATTTTGGGGTCTACTATTTGTCATGGTCATTATGCCAACATTGATTTTAGCAGGATGTAATACGAGTTCTCCTAATAATGCAACAGGACCATCAGGTAGTCCAAGTACCGGAACGGAAGATTCAAATGGGGGAACTGATTCCGAATCGGAAACTGGGTCAGATGGTGATACACTTACTGTTGCAACAGTAAATAATCCAGATATGAAAATTATGCAGAGAATGACAGAGGAGTTTTTTGAAAAGGAGACTGGAATTAACGTAGAATTTGTTGTTTTACCTGAAAATGACCTTCGTAAAAAGGTAACAGAAGATGTGGCCCTTGGAGCAGGACTATTTGACATTGTCACAATAAGTACTTACGATACACCAATTTGGGCGGAAAATGGATGGATTGAACCATTAACTCCGATGTTCGAAAAATTAGATGCGGAGGAATTAGAGGCATATGCCATGGAAGATGTGTTCCAAGTACTAAGAGATGCACTTTCGTATGAGGATACGCAATACGCCTTACCATTCTATGGTGAAAGTAGTATGCTTTACTACAATAAAACAATCTTTGAAGAGCTTGGACTAGAAATGCCATTAGAGCCTACATGGGAAGAAATTGGAGAGCTAGCCAGGACGATCAAGGAGGGAACTGGAAAGCCTGGTATTACGTTAAGAGGTTTACCTGGTTGGGGTGAAGTAATGGCACCTTTAACAACGGTTATCAATGCGTTCGGAGGTTCTTGGTATGACATGGATTGGAATGCACAATTAAACAGTGAAAAAACGGTAGAGGCAGTTCAATTCTATGCTGACTTAATTCAAGATGCCGGACAGCCTGGAGCAATTAATACAGGGTTTACGGAAGCGCTAACATTAATGTCTACAGGAGAAACTGCTATGTGGTACGATGCGACTGTTGCAGCAGGTTTCTTAAACAACCCTGATGACTCTCAAGTTGTAGGTGAAATCGGATATGCATTTGCACCTAAAATGGAAAAAGAACAAACAGGATGGCTTTATGCATGGTCACTTGCAATAGAATCTGCGAGTAAAAACAAGGATGCTGCTTTTGAATTTATCAAATGGGCAACAAGTAAAGAGTATATTGAGTTAGTTGGTGAAAATGAAGGCTGGGTTGTTGCTCCATCAGGAACACGGACATCAACTTATGAAAATCCAAACTATCAAGAAGCGGCACCATTTGCTGAAATGGTATTAGACGCAATTGAAAGAGTAGATTACGAACAGCCAACAGTTGATCCAGTTCCGTATGAAGGGGTGCAATATGTGGTTATTCCTGAATTCCAAGAGCTAGGGACAGAAGTAAGCCAGCATATCGCATCTGCCATTGCGGGAGATGTCACAGTAGAAGAAGCAATGAATGAAGCGCAGAAGCTAGCAGAAGCAGTGGCTGAGGAAGGCGGTTATAAAGAGTAGGGCAGTATAGTAGAAGGGGATTGAAGGATCCTCTTCTTACTATCCTAAATGTAAGCTGAGGAGAGTGAATGATGAATCAAAATGAGGCTGTTCAACAAAAATTAAAACCAAGAAGGGTATCTAAGCAGAAAAGAAAAGCCCTAAATAACCCTCCAGTGAAAAGGTTATTACTACCAACGGTCATCTATCTTATCATTGCAACCCAAATTCCGTTTATTGTTACCATTTATTATAGCTTTCAAGAATGGAACCTAATGAGGCCTGATAAAGGCGTCACCTTTACTTGGTTTACAAATTTCATTAAAGCTTTAAGTACACCTTCTTTTTATGAAGTTGCAATGAACACGTTAATTTTAACGATATCGGTACTAATGATTTGTTTTGTATGCGGCTTACTACTAGCGCTATTAATGAATCGAAACTTCGTAGGCAAAGGAATTGTTAGAACCATGTTTATATCCCCGTTTTTCATCATGCCTACTGTTTCAGGTATTATTTGGAAGACGATGGTCTATAACCCAAGCTTTGGATTTTCCTCTTATTTCGCTGATTTATTTGGAGTAGAACCATTTGATTGGTTTACGCAAAATCCATTGATGGCAGTTATTTTTATTATTTCATGGATGTGGATTCCGTTTTTTATGCTGATACTGCTTGCAGGTTTGCAGTCATTACCGATCGAATTAATCGAAGCGGCACAATTAGATGGAGCAAATCGGTTGCAACAATTTTTTAATGTAACGATCCCACATCTTGTACGATATATCGAAGTAGTAGTTTTACTTGGATTAATGTTTATCCTACAAGTATTTGGTGAAATTTATGTAACCACTTCCGGTGGTCCAGGATTTGCATCTACGAACCTATCCTTCTTAGTGTACCGTACAGGCTTCCAAAGTTGGGATGTTGGTGGAGCTTCAGCAATTGGGGTAATTACCGTTATTTTAACCATCGTTATGATGATGTTAATGTTTAAAGTCTTACGACGAATGTTTAAGGAGGAACAAGCATGAAAAAACTTACGTCAGGTGGATTGACTTTTCTTACCTACCTCTTCGCGTTCTTGTTCTTCTTTCCGATATTATGGGTTCTCATTACAGGGTTTAAAAGTGAAGGAGAAGCAGTCATTATCCCACCAACTATTGCTTTTAAACCAACATTAGAAAACTATCAGGTGATTTTGGATTTAGGTGTAGTTGGTTATTTCTTAAACTCGGTCACTGCTACTTTAGTATCCACATTGATTGCCTTATTAATTGGTGTGCCAGCAGCATATGCCCTGACCATGTATCGTGTAAAAAAGAGAGACGATATTTTGTTCTGGATTATCTCTACTCGTTTTTTGCCTATAGCGGGTGTAATTATCCCACTATATCTCATTTTTAAAAATATGAATTTATTAGATTCTTTGACAGGTTTAATTATTCTATATGCTGGGATGAATATTCCTTTAATTATCTGGATGATGCGTTCTTTCTTTAATGATGTATCCTATGAAATTATCGAAGCAGCTCAAATTGATGGTGCTACAGGAGCTCAAAGTTTTTTTCAGATTGTTTTACCATTAGTAAGACCAGGGCTTGTTTCTACTGCGCTATTATCCATGGTA
This sequence comes from Gracilibacillus sp. JCM 18860, assembly GCF_055395245.1. Classification (NCBI taxonomy): domain Bacteria; kingdom Bacillati; phylum Bacillota; class Bacilli; order Caryophanales; family Bacillaceae; genus Gracilibacillus; species Gracilibacillus sp. JCM 18860. Next base: position 2,497,353 of record NZ_AP043868.1, on the reverse strand, counting down.
TTTGCGTGGAATGAGTTTTTCTTCGCAGTTACCTTGAGTTACCATAAAGCAGCTACATTGCCTGTATATATGGCATCTTTCATGACACAAGAAGGATTATTCTGGGCAAGTATGTCAGCAGCAGCTACTATTGCCATTCTACCTGTTTTAATTTTAGGTTGGTTGACACAGAAACAACTTGTTAGAGGGTTAACGATGGGTGCGGTAAAAGGATAAAAGTATTAACATAAAAATGGAGGTAATCGTTATGAAAGCATTAGTTATTGAAAAACCAAATCATGTCGTCATTAAGGAGGTTCCATATCCTAAACCAGGGCCAAATGATGTGACCATCCGTGTGAAAAACGTAGGGATTTGCGGAACAGATATCCATATATTTTTAGGTGAGTTTATTTCACCATATCCTATTATTCCGGGGCATGAGTTCTCAGGTGTAGTGGAGGAAGTGGGGGCAAATGTAACAGAATATCAAGTAGGTGATCGAGTAACGGCAGATCCTTCCTTATTTTGTGGTCATTGTGAATTTTGTTTAACGAATAGGGGTAATCAGTGTGAGAATTGGGGAGCGCTTGGGAATACAATTGATGGTAGTATGGCGGAATTTGTAAAGGTTCCAAGTAGCAATGTAGTCCGAATTCCTGATACTATGACATTCGCGGAAGCTGCCTTTATTGAACCAATGGCTTGTGTCGTCCATGGTATGAATCGATTACAGCTTCAAGTCGGTGATCGGGTGCTAATGTTTGGTGCAGGGGCAATGGGACAACAACTTATTCAATCCGTGAAAATGGCCGGAGCATCCGAGTTAGTAGTGGTTGATATTTCTCCAGATAAACTGGAAATGGCTCTAAAATGGGGAGCTACCAAGGTGGTTACAAGTGATAAAGTAAATGACGAATTATCAGATGAGTATTATCCGAATGGATTTGATGTCGTCATTGATGCTACTGGTATTCCTAAAGTAATTGAACAAGCATTCGGATTCTTAGGCAAAACGGCTAAATACTTGCAATTCGGCGTGACACCAATAGGGTCAACTGTACCACTAGACCCTTTTCGTTTATATAATAAAGATTGGACATTAATTGGTTCCATGGCTATTAATCATACCTTTTATCCAGCTTTTCATTGGGTTAAGGAAGGTCGAATACAATTAAACCATTTAATCTCAAAGGAAATTTCGCTAGAAGAAACAGTAGATTATTTGAAGGGACCAAGAGATCCGAACAATCTTAAAGTTCAAATCAAAATATAATATTTAAAAAATGCGCATTCGCTCATTCTTTAGCTAATGAGTTCATTTCTCTTATACTATAGACTATTGCATTGTAATTTTATATTCACTGTAAACGTACGAAAAGCCACAATATTTCTGTGGCTTTTCATCATATTATTCTCTAAAAAGGCGTTTAGGAGGGCTTCAAATGCAGCAATCGATGATGCTTAATTCTAGACAACGAGAGTTGTTGAGAGTGTTATTAAGTATGGATAAACCCATTTCCTATAAAGAATTATCCGAAATCTTTAAGTTAAGCATACGAACGATTCAAAGAGAAATGAAAGCGTTACATTCCTATTTCGATGCTTATAATTTGAAACTAGTCAAAAGAATGGGAAAAGGAATTGAATTAAATGGAGAGTTACAAGATAAACAAAGGTTAAATCAAGCATTAGAACAGGTGAAAATTTTAAACGCCTACTCACAAAGTGAACGTCAAGAAGGAATTATTTATGATTTATTGCTTGCGAAAGAACCTATTAAACAATATACGTTAAGTAAGAAATATGATGTAGCGGAATTAACGATTAGTAATGATCTGGAGAAAATAAGCAAATGGTTAGAAAAGGATACGGTAGAAATAGTAAAAACTCCAGGAATTGGAGTGTACATAAACGGAACGGAACAACAACGCAGAACAATCTTATCTCGTTTGCTTCATCGAGATATTACCTTTGAGGATTGGATAGAACTATTTCAAGGGAAAAAAGGGGAAGATAGATTGAATGGGAAGTTAGGGTTAGTCATTCGTAATCGCTTATTAAAATTTGTTCAGACTGACAAAATTCTAGATATTGACCGTGTTTTACAAAACGCACTTCTTGAACATCCTCATATCGTTCTAACAGATCGAAATTATGTTAACCTTATTGTCCATGTTATTCTTGCATTGGAGAGAATCCAAAGTGGTGAAGTGATAGAGGAGGACACTACCATAGCAAGTGATGACTGGCATGATCCAGAGATATATTCATTAGCAGTATTAATAGTAGAAGGATTAGAAAAATTGACATCTCTAAGGATTCCAAGAATAGAGATAAACTATATTGCGCTTCATTTAGCAGGAACGAGAATCGATTATCAGAAGAAGCCGTTTGAAGATGATAATCAAGAGTTTACATGGATTGAACTAACTAAAAGTTTTATACGTGCGATAGAACATCATCTAGATGAAAGTCTAATAGAAGATAAGATTCTATTTGAGGGGTTACTCTCACATTTTGCACCTGCATTTAACCGGTTAAAGCATGGGCTTCAAATTCATAATCCAATGCAAGATAAAATAATGGAGATGTATCCCGAAATATATCAAGCTTGTCAGAAGGCATGTGAATTATTAGCTAAAAAAACAGGTTATAATATCCCAGAAGAAGAAGTAGGTTATTTAGCCATGCATATCGGAGCATCCCAACTGAGAAAACATGAGCAAATCAGGCAATCCTATCGATGTATTGTTGTTTGTACAAGTGGTGTAGGGTCCTCTACGTATTTAGCAACAAGAATTCGAACAGAAATGCCTAATCTTAGTGTAGAAGCGGTATTATCATTAAAAGAACTTGAAGAGTGGTTAGAGAAGGATGAAAATTTTGATATTGTCATTTCGACTGTAAATGTTCCTTTTTTACAAGAGGAAAAAATCGTGATTGTTACCCCTTTTTTAAAGAAAGAGGATATTAAAGATATTGAACATGCACTAATAGAAATTGACAAGCATCAATTGGTTTTGAAAAGTGAAGAACAGACCTCACGGCAACCTTCACCAATACTTCCATTAGCGAAGTATGGCGAAGCACTACTCCAAATCTTAAAGAACTTTGTTATGTTTCAAGAAGTGAGATTAATGGAAAAAATGATCGATCAAATGGCTAGCTTATTAGTAAGTCATCAGGTTGTACGCGATATTAAAAAAATAGCAGTTGATTTAGAAAAAAGAGAAGAACAAGGTGGCTTCGTGCTAGGAAACCTGGCCATGATGCACGCTAAAACGGAAGGGGTTAATGAAATAATTGTCGCGATTTATCGCACGGAAGAACCAATATTATGGGAAAACGATAACGAAGAATTGTGTAGGATAAACGTAATATTAATGTTAGCTGTACCTGTTGAGGCGCCAAAGGAACATAAGGAGATGATAAGCGAAATTACGGCAATGTTAGTGGATGATCAGTTTGTTAACACCATTATGAATGGATCGCAAGAATCAGTGGGACATTCACTGAAGGATATTTTATTAACTGCCTATGAATTAAAAATAACTGCATCTATAAAGGAGTTACAAAGACAATGAAGAAATTAGCACAAATATTGAGTGCTATGGTATACCAAAACATTGTTATTATTATAGTTGTTGGAGTAATTCGTGAGTTATTTGGAAATTATGGCTGGTGGTATAATCAAGAAATATTGAATATCGTAAATCCTGCTTACCACATTTTATTACCAATATTAATAAGTCACACTGGCGGGCGAATTATTGGTGGTCAAAGAGGAGCTGTGGTTGCCTCCATTGTTACATTTGGTTTGACTCTTTCCAGTACAGTTCCAGCGATAATGGGGGCAATGATAATTGGTCCACTAACTGGTTGGATTATAAAAAAGTTAGATCAAATGATTAAGAAAAAGCTCCCTGGTGTTGGATATGAACTGCTTATCAGTAATGTCTTGGCATCAGTAGTTGCCATTGCCCTTACTTTAATTAGTTATCATTATATTGGCGAGATCTTATCTGTTGGAGTGGAACGAACAACTGACATATTAGCATCTATTATTAATTCTCATTGGCTTCCTTTAGCTGCAGTTATTATAGAGCCAGCTAAGGTAGTATTTTTAAATAATATTATAAATTTCGGTTTCCTATCACCTCTAGGCATACAACAAGCTAATGAGCTAGGTAAGTCTATTTTATTCTTGTTAGAGGCGAATCCTGGACCAGGGTTAGGGGTTCTCCTTGCTTATTGGATGAAAACAAAGGGGGAGCAAAGGAAGGGAGCGAAATTAGCTACATATATCCACTTTTTAGGTGGTATACATGAAGTTTATTTTCCTTACGTATTGAAGAATCCTCGACTAATTATTTCGCTAGCCTTAGGTGGAATGGCTGGAATCTATGTTTTTCAATGGTTTAAAGTAGGGCTTGTTGCTGTATCCTCTCCTGGAAGTATTTTTCTATTTGTCGGGTTAGCTCCTAGAAGTGATATGCTTTATGTCGTATTAGCAGTTTTAATTTCTGCACTTATTTCTTTTGGTTTAAGTTTAATTCTAATAAAAAGCGTATCTAACTCACCTACTGTTTCCGAAAATGAGAATACAATTATTGAATTCTACCAAATAGATAAAGAAGATGTATTAAACGAGACTAAGCAAAATGAAGACATTCATTCGATTAAATCAGTGGAAGGCAGGAACCCCTTTAATGACAAAAAGATAAAAACTATTTATTTCGTTTGTGAAGCAGGTATTGGATCCAGTGCCATGGGGGCTTCCATGCTAAGAAAAAAACTAGAACAAACTAGTCATCACATTACTGTTGAGAATGCCTCGATTGACGAAATTCCTGCGTATGCAGATTTAGTTATTTGTCATCAAAAGCTGTTACAAACTGTTCAAAAGGAGTTTCCTAAAAAGTCGATCTATCCACTGCCTACTTTTACTGACATGAAGGAATATGATTATCTAGTTAATAAGTTGATAGGGACATAGGGACAGGTCCCTTGTCCCTTTTTCGTTGAGATATTTTCTCCATATAATTATAACTTAAGCTAAAATCATTTGGAATAAAAGCAGAAGGCGGTTATTAGCTGAGTAAGACATCAAAAGTAATCCTGTTTATAAAACCCCCTTAATCAATCGAGCCAACCCAACCAATCCTTCCTCTAACTCCCCCAATGAAGCATAAGAATACGACAACCGAAGATGCTTATAGTCACTCTTATCATACACAATCCCTGGATTTAATAAGATATGCTCTTTCAGTGCTAGTCCAAACAGCTTCTTCGTGGAAATATCTATTTCTAGCTTGAGCCATATATAAAAGCCACCTTCTGGAATACTCCAAGTAGCGATCTCCGAAAAATACGCTTTTAAAAGTTGAATGGTAAAATCCCTTCTATACATTAATTCTGCTTTTATTTCTTTTAGGTAATCCGTGTATAATCCACTAGAAAGCCACTTCTCTACAGCATATTGGGATAAGGAACTGGAGCCATAATCTGTTTGCATTTTGATATCAGCTAAGCGATCTATCACAGGTTCAGGTCCTACAATCCACCCTACTCGTAGACCGGGACTTAGTGTCTTTGATACGCTACCAATATATAAAACATTTCCTTGTGTATCATCTGCTTTTAAAGGCTTTGGTGGAGGGTTTTCAAACCATAAGTCACCATAAACATCATCCTCAATAATAGGCAAAGATATATTTTGGCAGACCTTTAAGAGATTCGCGCGCCTTTCTTCCGTCATTAGGGTACCTGTTGGATTGTGGAAGTTAGGAATGGTGTACAGTAAAGCAGCGTGATGTTGTCGCTTTAATCGTTCAATTTCCTTTATTTTGATCCCTTCTTGATCCATTGGTACGCCAAATAAATGCATTCCGGCAGATTGGAAAACATGAACAGAGTTTAAATAGGACGGTGTTTCATGAAGGATGGTGGAGCCCCTTTCTAATAGTCCCATAGAAATTAATTGGAGTGCTTGGAGTCCTCCAGATACAATTAAAATCGATTCCGGAGATGCTAAGACTCCTTTTGTTTTCAAATATTCACTAATCGTATTACGAAGAGATAATAGCCCTTTTGGTTCCACATATCCAAGTGATAGGTTCTCATGACCTGTTCGTAATATCTCCCTCATTTTATCATTGGGTAATAAGCTTGGAGACAGTTCGCCAGTTCCTAGTCTAATGAACGATGGATCTGCTTCTGCTCGATTAATTTCTTGGATAATATCGATATTTGGCTTATAGATGCCGGAAGAAACATAGCTTTTCCAATCAGGAGGAGGTGTTGAAGTAAGTAAGCTCCACGTATTATTGATAACCCTCGTTCCATCCCCTACTTTGGTTTCTAATAAACCGTCTGCAATCAAACCTTCTAGAGCATACACGACAGTGCTCCGATTTACCTGGAATTGTTTCGCCATTTCCCTTTGGGTGGGGATTTTCGTTCCTACGGTCCATTCCCCATGCATTATTTTCTGCTTTAAGTAATGATAAATTTGTAAATGTAGTGGCTCGGAAGAATCTTTTAGTGGCTTCCATTGCATTTCATTCATAAGGGACCCCTCTATCTTATTTGTACTTTCTTTCTATACTATCAAATTGGTTGGGTCAATTACCATCCAATTGGTTGAAGACATCTTAATACATAGGAAGTATGCTAGAAGAAAAGTTGGGGGATGAAAAAATGCAGGCACTTATTCATGGAATCATTTTGGCTTTTGGGCTCATCTTACCATTAGGAGTCCAAAATGTATTTATTTTTAACCAAGGGGCAACACATAAGAAATTCATAGATGCTTTTCCTGCTATCATTACGGCGGGGATTTGTGATACCATCCTTATCTTTCTGGCTGTAAGAGGGATATCAGTCGTGGTATTTAATGTGGAGTGGCTATCTACTTTATTATTTTTAGTTGGATGTCTCTTTTTAATCTATATGGGATTTGTGATGTGGAGAAGTAGTCCAGAAGCAACGAACACGGAAGAGCAACACCCTTTTTCTAAAAAGCGACAGGTTACTTTTGCTGCTTCGGTATCTATATTTAATCCACATGCTATTCTAGACACGGTCGGTGTGATTGGGACTAGCTCTCTCGCTTACACAGGTCATGAAAAGCTACTCTTTACAGTTGCATGTATAGTCGTTTCTTGGATTTGGTTTTTCCTATTAGCAATTTTAGGTAGCAAGATTGGGAAGCTTGGAAACAGTGGAATGCTGTTAAAGCGAGTGAATCAAATTTCAGCAATGATTATTTGGGGGATGGCTGTCTATTTAGCGTATAATTTTTATTTGTTTTTTGATTAATTTTTATTCGAAATATAGTTCGTTCTCTATAGATTTAATAACTTCTTAGAATATCCCGAAGAGCAGTCACAAAGTTGTACTTTTTGAAACGCTCCTCTAGTTGTTTCATCCATTGGATAAAATGGGTTTTTATAAGAAAAAGGATGGAGACACCCCCATCCCTTTCATTTGTCTTCATTAAAATAAGAACTACCTTTAAATTTGATACCCAGAACTGCACCACAAGTAAAGGAGATTCGGAAAAAGTATCTGAAAATTTCGAAATAACATTGCTTTTTCCTCCTATACTATATTATTATAATACTACTTTTCAAATAAAGGGAGGGTTCAGCGGTGGTTACTTTTATAGCATCTATTGTATTGTTAATTGTTGGCTACATTGTTTACGGGAAGGTGGTTGAACGAATTTTTGGCATTAATGACCAGAATGCAACACCTGCCTATACAAACAACGATGGTCTTGATTATATGCCAATGAGTTGGTGGAAAGCGAGTTTGATTCAGCTATTAAATATCGCTGGAACCGGCCCGATATTTGGTGCAATAATGGGCGCACTATATGGTCCAGTCGCATTTATATGGATTGTTATTGGTTGTATTTTTGCTGGGACGGTACATGATTACTTTTCAGGGATGATATCGCTTAGGCATAATGGAGCTCAATTTCCGACACTTGTCGGTAAATATTTGGGCGGTAAAATGAAATTCTTTACGACGATTGTTTCAATTATTTTAATGGTGTTGGTAGCAGCAGCTTTTACGGCAGCGCCTGCCCAGTTATTAACACAAATAACACCACTTAACACGACGACTTGGTTGGTGATCATTTTCGCGTATCTTATACTTGCGGCGATTCTACCAATTAATAAAATAATCGGAAGAGTCTATCCTATATTTGGAGCTATCTTAATTTTTATGGCTGTATCAATCGGTATTGGAATGTTCTTCTTTTTTGATCATCCCATTCCAAATTTAACATTAAGCAATTTACACCCTGGGGAAATGCCTATTTGGCCATTGTTAATGGTAACCATATCTTGTGGAGCGATTTCTGGATTTCATAGTACACAAAGTCCAATTTTAGCTCGAACTTTAAGAAAAGAAAGTGAAGGTAGAAAAGTATTTTATGGAGCAATGATTGGTGAAGGCATTATTGCTATGGTTTGGGCAGCAGCAGGGATGACCTTTTTTGGTAGTACGGGTGCATTACAATCAGCACTTACAGCAGGAGGTCCAGCGGGAGTGGTTAATGAAATCAGTATAATCACGTTAGGTGCATTTGGCGGATTCATCGCCATTTTAGGTATTGTTGTTCTCCCAATTACCACGGGTGATACGGCATTACGTTCTTCCAGAATGATGTTGGCGGAAATGTTAACCCAACTGACGAATAAAGATTTTAATGGGAAAAAGAAATTAGCTTTACTTACCATACCTGTGACTGGTGCAACACTATATCTAATGACGATTGATTATAGCTTCCTCTGGCGTTATGTTGGGGGCTCGAATCAGATTGTTGCTGCGGTGATGTTGTGGACAGCAACCATGTATTTAGTAAAAAATAACAAGTTTCATTGGATCTGCAGTATTCCCGCTTTGTTCATGACAGCGGTAGTAAGTACGTATTTCTTCTATGCACCAGAAGGCTTTAACCTAGACTATGGTATTTCTCTGGTTTTAGGAATGGTTATTTGGTTGGCTGTACTTGCTTGGTTTGTATCGCAACTTATTAAACATAAAAGAGCTAGCAATCGTGAAGATTCGCAGTTAAGAATAGGATAGTGAGGAGGATTGCTAACCTCATGTAGAAAAACGCTATGTTGAAAAAGAGGGAATATTTGAGGATGGCCGTCAAAATAAAGTAATAACAGCTTCTACAGAGGAAGCTACCATGAAATCGACCGAGCAAAATTTAAATCGTCTTAACACAGGTCATTTAGATATGGTCTTCGTTCATGATGTTTCCCTTGATCCCCATAGAGATGAATGGATTACAAAATTTGATGAAGTTTGAAATGGCGCCTTTCGTATCTTAAGCCCCCTTCGTGAAGAGGGGGTGATCAAATCATGGGAGTTGGGGTCAATACAACCGAACCTATGGAACTAGTGATGGATCTGGAAGAAGCTCAGCTTAATGTCGGCTTATCTGCCACTCAATCCACGCTTTTACAGCATGAGCATGCCTTAGAGCGCATGCTGCCAAAAGCTGAGGAAAAAGGTGTAGGAAGTCCATTTTCTAGGCTGTCTTCTACTATTTTCGCTTCGGTTAATCATTCATTTGATTTTGCAAAGCTATGGTCGCACGATTATTTTCTCTTGCAGTCGTTTTCCTTGTTAAAGAAAAAACAGCACACCCTAAAGATACGATGATAAGAACCCCACCTAACCAAGACGTATGAGCTACAGTACCAGTTTGACTTAACACAATACCCCCAAAACCTGATCCAATCGAAATACCTACTTGCAAGGCTGAATTATTAAAGCTTTGTTGAATATCCGATGTAGCAGGATCAGTTTGAATCAAATAGCTTTGTTGTGGAGGAGCTAAACTCCAGCTTAACGCAGCCCAAATCATCATAATTGGTATAAATACAATAAGCGAAAAAGTAGTGAATGGTAAGAGGAATAACACGACAGCAAAAGAAAAAATAACGACAATGATACTTTTTTGAGCTCCCATCGAATCGGAAAGAGCCCCTCCGAATGCTCCACCACTTACCGCTGCAATTCCAAATAATAGATAACAGATACTGATCCAACTTGAATTTAGCTGAAGTTCCGTTTCTAAAAATGGAGTGAAGTACGCATAAAGTGTGTAATGTCCTGCTAGCATAAACATCGTCGCAAGATGTGCACTACCTATTTTAAAACTACTTACTGCTTTTAATTGCTGTGAAAGTGGAACGGTGTTTTCTCCAGATAATCGCTCCAAAAAGATCGAAATCAGTACAAAGGAACCGATAGATAAAATAGCTATCCCGAGAAAAATAACACGCCAACCAAATTTATCGGAAATCAGAATTCCCAGTGGCACGCCCATGACAAGCGAGGAACTAATGCCCATATAAATGAGGCCTAGAGCCTTTGCTCGGTGTGCTGGTGAAACAACTTTTGCAGCTATCGTTAAGGACAGTACCACGATAAGTGCTGTACTCATTGCGGTGATAATTCTTGCAATCATCATAAAGGTAAAATTCGGACTGAAATAGGTCATGATATTACCAATGAAGAAAACAGATAGAGATAGGAGATATAATTTCTTTCGCTCCATTTTGCTAGTTAAGACTAATAGCACAGGACCGGATACAGCATAAATAAGTGCAAAAATCGTGATGAGTTGTCCTGCTGAGCTTAAGGAGATATTTAAATCATCTGCAATAGTTGGAAGGATGCCACCAATAATTAATTCAACTAGTCCAACTGCAACAGTGGATAATGCTAGTATAAAAACTTTCACATTCATATTTTGTTTTACGTCCTTTCTAGTAAAAATTTTTTAGGAAATATAAAAAAATCCTGATTACAGAAAACGAATCATTCATTTTCTGTAATCAGGATTTTACGGTTCCTGGTAGAGACCCTCACGCCATATTCTGAGGTTATACAGGTATTATTCATTTATAAGCGAGCACTTTTAATAGTCTACTAGCTATTGTATAATTTTTCAAGTAGTAAAACTTAGTTGCAACACTACTTTTAACCAATAGAAGTGTTAATTATCCATAAAAAATAATTTCATAACTGTTGACTACACCTCCATAAAATATTATGATGTTATTAGTTAAGCGCTTTCCCTAAAAAGAGCATATCAAACAAAAAGCAATTCCATTTATTTTTTTCTTAAAAAGTTAAGCGTTTTCTTTTTTTAAAATGTTGGTCATCTTGATTAAAGGAGTATATGCTATGGCGGATATGACAGTAGGAATTATTGGTGCCGGGAGAATTGGACAATTACATGCCGAATATATCATGAGTATGTCCTCCATTGAGTTGAAAGGTATTTGTGATATTGAAATCGACCATTTGAAAGGGTCCATGATGGAGAAGCATGTTCCGGTGATAACAACAGACCCATCTATCCTTATAGAGGATGAAGAAATGGATGCAATATTTATCTGTTCCTCTACAGATACACATTGCTACTATATCGAAAAGTGTGCACAAGCAGGAAAGCATATTTTTTGTGAGAAGCCTATTAGCTTTAGTCTAGAAGAAACAAAGGCAGCTTTGCAAAAGGTGAAGGAAGCAGGTGTTCATTTACAAATCGGCTTCAATAGGAGATTTGATACACATTTCAGCAAGGTATATGAAGCTGTATCAGCAGGGAAGATTGGCAAGCCTCATATTATTAAAATTACCTCACGAGATCCAGAACCTCCGAGCGAGGCGTATATACAATCATCTGGCGGTATGTTTATCGATATGACGATCCATGATTTTGATATGATCAGGTATTTATCTTCCAATGAAGTCGAGTCTGTATCTGTCGTTGCTGCTAATTTGGTTGATCCATGTTTTCAGAAGTATGATGATGTCGATACGGCGATTATTACCCTGACATTTGAGGATGGGTCGATCGGGGTTATCGATAATAGTCGGCGAGCGGTATATGGGTATGATCAACGGATCGAAGTATTTGGCGAAAAAGGTGTCGTAATGGCGGATAATGAGCGGGAATCAAATGTTCAGATTGCAACAAAGGAGTCGGTGACGTTGGATCACCCCAAGTATTTCTTTTTAGATAGGTATAAACAGGCTTTTTATCGGGAGATTCAAGCTTTCGCTAGAGCGATTATCGATCAAACACCAGTAAGCTGTACAGGGGAGGATGGACTAGAAGCGCAAAGGCTAGCAATTGCGACAAGGCTGGCATGGAAGGAAAATCGTACAGTCCTACTGAGTGAAATTGAATAGAGGGAGGAATGCGTGATGGCTTCATTATTACAAAAGCCTCATCCGAAAGATCATGAAGGTAATATTATTCGAGTCAGTCCTGAATCTGCTGGATGGAAGTATGTAGGCTTTGAAGTGTATCAGCTCTCATCAGGGGAGATTTTGAGAAAGGATACGAATGAAAATGAGGTGTGTATCGTACTTCTTAGTGGAAAGGCCGATGTGCAAACAAAGGATCAAACTTTTGAGAATATAGGGGAAAGAATGAGTATTTTTGAAAAAATTCCTCCATATTCTGTTTATGTGCCGAATCAGGATCAATTTATGATTGAAGCAAAAACAAAGCTTGAGGTTGCTGTATGTTTAGCGCCAGGGAAGTCCCATTACAAAGCAAGGCTAATCGAACCGAAGGATGTTGATCAAGAGGAGCGCGGTTCAGGGAAAATGAGTAGGAGGATTCATCATATTTTACCTGAACAAAAAGAGGCGGATAGCTTACTCGTAGTGGAGGTTTTTACACCTGATGGGAATACCTCGAGCTATCCACCACATAAGCACGATCAGAACAATCTACCAGAAGAATCTTATTTAGAGGAAACGTATTATCATCGTGTGAATCCGTCACAGGGGTTTGTGTTTCAACGGGTCTATAATGATGACAGAAGCTTGGATGAGACAATGAGTGTGGAAAATCGTGATGTCGTCCTCGTGCCAGAAGGTTATCACCCTGTATCATCTGTACCTGGCTATGAGTCGTATTATTTAAATGTGATGGCAGGTCCAGTGCGAACATGGAAGTTTCATAATGACAAGGATCATGAGTGGTTATTTTAGACTTAGGTTAAGCGCTTTACAAAAAGGAGGATAAGGATGTATCACTTAGACTTTCGATCAGATCGCTCCATGGATTTAGTCGGGATTGGCAGGCTTTGTATTGATTTAAATGCCGATCAATTTAATCGACCAATGGAAGAAACGACGTCGTTTACGAAGTATGTCGGTGGCTCACCAGCGAATATAGCGATTGGAGCAGCTCGGCTTGGATTAAAGAGTGGATTTATTGGAAAAGTGTCTGATGATCAGATGGGCCGCTTTATTCAGCAATACTTGAAGGAAAACAATCTTGATGTAAGTGGTCTATCCGTTGATGATACGGGTGCTGTCACAGGGCTTGCTTTTACCGAAATAAAAAGTCCGGAAGAATGTAGTATCTTAATGTATCGAGATAATGTCGCTGATCTTAAGCTAGACACTTCGAATGTATCAGAGGAGTATATTCGCCAAACGAAAGCGTTATTAATATCAGGGACAGCCTTGGCTGCAAGTCCTTCTCGGGAAGCGGTCTTTCTCGCATTAGATTATGCGAAAAAGCATGGAGTAGTCATCTTCTTCGATTTAGATTATCGCGCGTATACTTGGAATAATGAGCAGGAAACAGCGATTTATTATAATCTCGTAGCGGAAAAATGTGATGTGATCATTGGTACTCGAGAAGAGTTTGATATGATGGAGCAATTTGAGAGCTTTCGTCAAGATGATCATCAAACAGCACAAAAATGGTTCCACTATGCTGCCGAAATTGTGGTGATCAAGCATGGCGAAGCAGGATCGATCGCCTATACAAAGGAAGGGAAATCAGAGCGAAGTGGTATTTTCAAAACAAAGGTATTAAAAACCTTTGGAGCAGGAGATGCCTATGCGTCGTCTTTTATCTACGGATTAATGAATGGCTGGGAGTTAAATCGAGCCATGGAGTTCGGAAGTGCTTCTGCCTCGATTGTTATTTCTAAGCATAGCTGTTCAGAGGCGATGCCAACTGTCGAAGAAATTGAAACCTTTTTAAAAACAAGCAGAAAAGAATGAGAGTGGATGAACGATGCTAGTAACCTTAAATGAGCTATTAGATCAGGCTTTAGCAAAAAAATGTGCAATTCCTGCCTTTAATGTATTCGGCTATGAGGATGCGAAAGCAGTAATCGATGCGGCGGAGGAGCTTCGTGCACCTGTGATTTTGGCAACAAACAAAGTCGCGATACATCATATGCCGATTGACGTAATCGGAGCCATGCTTGGGAAAATGGCGAAAAAAGCAAGTGTGCCTGTAGTGGTGCACCTCGATCATGGGCAGGATTATGAGACAGTGGCAAAGGCAATAGCAGCAGGCTATAGCTCTGTCATGTATGATGGATCTGCCTTACCATTTGAGGAAAATGTCAAGAATACAAAGGATGTAGTAAAGCTAGGTCATGGATTTGGCGTTTCTGTAGAAGGAGAAATCGGATCGGTAGGATATAGTGATGTGGCACAGAACCATGGTCGGTTAACAGATCCTCAAGAGGCAAAGGAATTTGCGGAAAGAACAGGGGTAGACGCATTAGCTGTCGCGGTCGGAACGACACATCGAATGGAGACACAATCGGCTTCTGTGGATTATCCGTTGATTGAAACGATTCAAGGGCTTGTTCGTCAACCACTAGTCATGCATGGTTCGACTGGCTTACCCGATAAAGCTTTACGACAAATTAGTCAAATGCATTTTTGCAAAGTAAACATTGGGACAGCGATTCGGATGCGTTTTGGACATAGTCTGCGCAAAGCTATGCAGGAAAAGCCGGATGTGTTTGATCGGCTTGAGCTAATAAAAGAACCAATGCGAGAAGTGAAAGAGGAAGCGATAAATAAGATGAAATTGTTACAGGCAAACCTTATGAATTAACAGGAAAGGGTGAAGGGTCCCATGACTAGATTACAAAATTTTATTGGTGGAGAATGGGTCGATATAGAGAGTCATCAAGAAGAGGTTGTCTATAATCCCGCAACAGGAGAAGAATTAGCACGTGTCCCATTATCGACAAAGGAAGATCTAGATAGGGCGGTGAATGCAGCCAAAGAAGCATTTGCCTCATGGAAGGAAGTAGCTGTACCGAAACGCGCGAGAATTCTGTTTAAGTACCAGCAATTATTAGTCGAGCATTGGGATGAGCTAGCAGAAATCATTACAAAAGAGAATGGAAAAAATTTAAAGGAAGCACATGGGGAAATGCTTCGTGCCATTGAATGTGTAGAATTTGCTTCCGGTGCACCTACTTTAATGATGGGGTCACAGCTTCCATCGATTGCGACAGGACTAGAATCAGGCGTTTATCGCTATCCGATCGGCGTGGTTGGTGGAATTACGCCATTTAATTTCCCTGGAATGGTACCTTGCTGGATGTTTCCGTTGGCGATTGTAGCAGGAAATACGTTTATTTTAAAGCCATCAGAAAAAACACCACTCCTCGCCAATCGTTTGGCTGAACTGTTTACAGAAGCAGGACTGCCAAAAGGGGTGTTAAATATTGTGCATGGTGCGCATGATGTCGTAAATGGCTTATTGGATCATCAGGATGTGAAGGCGATTTCCTTTGTAGGATCACAGCCTGTAGCGGAATATGTCTATAAAAGAGGGACACAGAATCTGAAACGAGTGCAAGCACTAGCGGGAGCTAAAAATCATTCGATTGTTTTACAGGATGCCCATTTAGATAATGCAGTAACCCAAATTCTAAATGCATCCTTTGGTTCAGCTGGAGAGAGATGCATGGCATGTTCTGTAGTGGCCGTAGAAGAAGAGATTGCTGATGACTTTATCGACTTATTAGTGAAGAAGGCGAATGAAATTACGATTGGTAGTGGGCTTGACGAGAATGTCTTCTTAGGACCTGTGATTCGTGACGAGCATAAAAAACGGACATTGCAATATATCGAAACAGGGCTAGAAGAAGGCGCCCAATTGATCCGTGATGGTAGAACGGACCAAAAGAGTCAAGCGAAAGGGTATTTTGTTGGACCGACGATCTTTGACCAGGTTACGAGTAAAATGAAAATTTGGCAGGATGAAATTTTTGCACCAGTCTTGTCGATTGCACGAGTCAAGAATCTGGAGGAGGCGATCGAGCTTACAAATCAATCCAAATTTGCGAATGGAGCTTGTTTATTTACCAATCATGGTGGAAGGGTTCGAGAATTTCGCGAAAAAATCGATGCTGGTATGCTAGGGGTCAATATCGGGGTGCCTGCACCGATGGCGTTCTTTCCTTTCTCAGGCTGGAAGGATTCCTTTTATGGGGATTTGCATGCGAATGGAAAAGATGGATTAGAATTTTACACACGTAAGAAAGTAGTCACCAAACGCTGGGTATAGAAATAGTCTTCTGATTAAATCAAATGGGGTGATCGGATGAAATTAACCACTTCACAAGCACTAATGAAGTTTCTTAATCAGCAATATATCGAAATAGATGGCCGTAAGCAAAAATTATTTAAAGGGATATTCACTATTTTTGGACATGGAAATGTATTGGGGATTGGTCAAGCGTTGGAAGAAGATAGTGGGGATTTAGAAGTATATCAAGGGAGAAGTGAGCAAGGGATGGCCCATGCTGCGGCCGCCTTTGCTAAGCAAACGGGCCATCAGCAGCTAATGGCATGCACGACATCTGTTGGCCCAGGATCTGCGAATATGGTGACAGCAGCGGCCACCGCAACGGCAAACAATATTCCCATATTATTAATTCCTGGGGACACATTCGCCTCTAGACAGCCAGACCCTGTTCTACAGCAGATTGAACAACCACACGATTCGACGATCTCGACAAATGATGCCTTTAAGCCAGTGAGTAAATATTGGGATCGAATCACAAGACCAGAACAGCTAATGACAGCACTAATTCAAGCGATGAGGGTACTAACAAGGCAAGCCGACACAGGTGCTGTAACGATCGCTATCCCACAGGATGTGCAAGCAGAAGCCTATGATTTTCCTGCGTATTTTTTCGATAAAAGGGTGCATCGTTTTGATAAGAGAAAACCGGATGATCGTGCATTAGATCGTGTGGTTGAATTAATCACTAACAAGAAAAAACCGCTGATCATATGTGGTGGCGGTGTTCGGTATAGTGATGCTGGCAAAGAGCTAGCCAAGTTCACCGAGAAATATCAGATCCCATTTGCGGAGACACAAGCAGGTAAAAGTGCGGTGATTAGCGATCATCCAATGAATTTAGGTGGTATCGGGGTAACGGGCAATTTTGCTGCCAATCAGATCGCGAAGGAAGCAGACGTCATCATCGGCATTGGTACAAGGTTTACAGATTTCACGACATCCTCCAAGCACTTGTTTCAGCATCAAGACGTCGAATTTGTGACGATCAATAATTCAGCCTATCATGCATCGAAATTAGATGCTCACCCATTAGTAGCGGATGCAAAAGTGGCTATTGAACAGCTTGATCAGCAACTAGCCCATCGTCAATACCAAACAGAATACAGTGACGAAATTAGCAAAATAAAACGAGCATGGCAGCAGGAAGTCGAGCGTTTATCATCGATTCAATATGTGAAGGGCTTGAAGCCAGAGGTGGAGGGACATCTGGACGAGGAATTAGCGGAATACGAAAAGGCTTTAAATACGTCACTTACCCAGACACAGGCGATTGGGGTTATTCAACAGCATATTGCCGATGATGCAATTATTGTTGGTTCATCAGGTAGTCTTCCAGGGGACCTTCAACGAATGTGGATCAACCGTAAGCCAAATACGTATCATCTAGAATATGGCTATTCCTGTATGGGCTATGAAATTTCCGGATCATTAGGAGTGAAATTGGCTTCCCCTGACCAGGAGGTATATGCAATGGTGGGGGATGGTAGCTATTTAATGCTCCATTCCGAATTAATTACAAGTGTTCAAGAAGGACAGAAAATCAATGTATTACTGTTTGATAATGCAGGATTTGGCTGTATTAATAATTTACAAATGGATCATGGAATGGGTAGCTTTGGCACAGAGTTTCGCAAACGAGATCATCAAACAAAGCAGCTGACAGGCGAAATCATGGCGATCTCTTATGCCCAAAGTGCGGCTGCATATGGGGTGAAAACCTATACGGCAACAAATGCCCAGGAGCTAGTCGAAGCATTAGAGGATGCGAAACATCAATCTATTTCCACCTTGATAGATATAAAGGTTTTACCAAAGACAATGACACATGGATATGATGCTTGGTGGAATGTAGGTGTGGCGGAAGTGGCTAAAAAACCAGTGATTGAGCAAGCAGCAAAAGAACGGCAAGTGAATCTAGCAGCTGCAAGAAAATATTAAGGGGGGAGAAGATGTTTCGTAAAGAAGATATCCAATTAGGGATTGCACCGATTGGCTGGACCAATGATGATATGCCAGAATTAGGTGGGGACATCCCATTTGAGCAATGTATTAGTGAAATGGCATTAGCAGGCTTTACTGGTACAGAGATAGGCAATAAATATCCGAGGAATATCGATGAGCTAAAGCAGGCATTGCAGCTGAGGGGACTTCAGATTGCTAGTGCATGGTTTAGCGCCTATTTAACGACAAAGCCATATGAGGAGACGGAAGCGGCCTTTATTCAGCATCGGGATTTCCTCCATGCCATGGGAGCTGAGGTGATCGTGGTATCGGAGCAGGGTAAAAGCATTCAAGGGGAGATGGATACTCCGTTGTTTGAAAAGAAGCCAAAATTCAGCGATCAAGAATGGCAGACACTAGCACAAGGGTTAAATCGATTAGGAGAGCTAGCACAGCAAAAAGGATTGAATTTGGTCTATCATCATCATATGGGGACAGGTGTACAGACGGCAGACGAAATAGATCAGCTAATGAATCTCACAGATGAGAATCTAGTCTATCTATTATTTGATACTGGTCATCTCTATTTCTCTGGTGACGATCCGCTCTATATTCTAAAAAAGTATCTTGACCGTATTAAGCATGTCCATTTAAAGGACGTAAGAGCCGATATTGCCAAACAGGTTCGAAATGGACAGCAAAGCTTTTTACAAGCAGTGAAGCAAGGCGTATTTACCGTTCCAGGAGATGGTGCCTATGATTTTCTACCAGCATTTGAGATATTAGCAAAATCCAGCTATAAAGGCTGGCTCTTAGTGGAGGCAGAACAAGATCCTATCAAGGCAAATCCACTTCAATATGCTCTAATCGCAAGAAATTATATACGAGATAAAGCAGGTATTTAAAACGATAAATAGTTTGAACTATAATTACAATATTATTTTGTCGATCAAATATGATAAGATAATATTGTAATTTTATTTAAGTCATAGGTTAATAGAAGTTGGTGAGATGATTGAAGGTTACCATTTATGATGTGGCCGAAAAAGCAGGCGTTTCTATCGCAACAGTATCGAAGGTAATTAATAATACGGGTAATATGCGAGAATCCACAAGGCAAAAGGTCATGAGGGTAATGGAGGAACTGAATTATTATCCGAGTGTGATGGCTTCTGCTTTAACGGGAAAGAAGACACAAACACTCGGTTTATTAGTACCAGATATATCAAACCCTTTCTTCTCGGAAATGGCGAGGACCATAGAAGACAGTGCACATGAACAAGGTATGAGTGTGATCATGTGCAGTACGGATGAGGATGAAGAAAAAGAAAAAAAATATTTAGAATTGCTACGAAGAAAACAGGTAGACGGATTTATCATCGCCTCCTCCTTTCGTGAAAAAAAGCTATTAGAGGGTATCAAGAGTGCAGGGATTCCAATGGTGATGTTAACGCAAAATTCAGGTACATTAGGAGTTACCTCGATATCTGTCGATGATTTCACTGGTGGCTATGAAGCTACCTCTCATTTACTGTCATTAGGTCATGAGAATATTGTCATTATTACCGAACCAAGGCTAAGCAGTAAAATGAGGTTGTACGGGTTTAGAGAGGCCTATGAGACTTATGGCTTTTCCTATAAAGAAGAGCTCGTAATGGAAACAGTCGCCTCGATGGAGAATGGCAAGCAATGCTTCCAGGAAATTTTTCAGAAAAAAAAGCGTCCTACGGCTGTGTTTGCTTGTAATGATTTAATAGCGATTGGTGTCATTCAAGGGGCTAGAGAGCATGGATTGAACATACCAGAGGATCTTTCCATTGTTGGTTTCGATAATACGATTCTTGCAACGACAACTGTTCCTTCCCTAACAACTGTTGCCCAGCCGATCAAGGAGATGGGAAAAAAGGTGGTGGATGTGATTGTCGATCATATTCAACATGGCGAAAAGAACGCAGAGCGGATTTTGTTTAAGCCAACATTAATTGCAAGAGATACCACAGGGAAACCGCATAAAAATGGATAAATTTAGATTAAACGCTTAACTTAATATGCAGAAAAAGTTAGAAGAACAATGCGAATGGCATTGTTCTTTTTTCTGTTATAGCATAGATGATAGATTAGAAACCCAATATTAGCAAGCTTTTAAGGAAAAAAATAAAAAAACTCTTGTATTATTCTATCATAGTTGTTACAATACAATTTAAGAAAGCGCTTAACTAAAACAAGGTTATTAGGGAAAAGTACTATTTTTTTACACGATAAGGAAAGCCCTTACAATTAAACGATTTTTAAAAAGGAGAGGTTATGTGTGAAGAGAGCATTTTTATTGGTCATCGTATTCCTAACGACTTTTTTGGCAGCCTGTTCAGAGTCAGGATCTAGTGGTGATGGTGGGTCAGAATCAAGTGACAAAATGCAATTTTATGTTTCAGGCGATACGGTAGAAGGCTCTGCCTTAACAAAAATGTCCGAGAAGTATACAGAAGAAACAGGAGTAGAAATTGAAGTAGTAGATGTTCCTTATGATGATATGGTCACGAAGATTACGAATATGATGCGTGCAGAAGAACCTCCAGCACTTGCTCGTGTGACAGGATTTAACCCTGCCTGGCAAGGAAAGCTCATGGATTTAACAGAGATTGCAGAGAAAAATAATGTCATGGTCGATATGGGAATTTCGGTTGACGATCAATTAGTCGCACCACCATTAGATCTTACTGCTGTTGGGATGTTTATTAATAAGTCATTGTTTGAAGAAGCGGGAGTAGCTTATCCAACAACAGAAGAAGAGATTTGGACATGGGAAGAATTTATTGATGCAATTCATTCCGTCGTGGAAGCCACCGATGCCCAATATGGCATGGTAATGGATAATTCCGAGCATCGATTAAATGCCTTTTTATACCAGCATGGAAGTAAAGGGTTTTATCAAGAGGGTGATGAATATACCACAAATGATGAAACAAAGGATGCACTAAAAAGATTTATCGATTGGAATGATAATACGATCATGCCGAAAGCGGTTTGGACAGCAGGCGAAGATGCGTCGTCCATGTTCAAGAGTGGTCGAGTAGCCGCATATATGTCAGGCTCTTGGCAAATCACGGACTTTGCATCGAATATTAAAGATTTTGAATGGGAATCCGTTTATATGCCGTACGAAGATGTAAGGGCTACCAACCTAGGTGGTAACTATTTAGTTGGGTTTGAAGGATCTGGTCAAGAAGAGCAAGCAAAAGAATTTATTGATTGGTTATATCAAAAGGAAAACTATGAACAGTTAGCGACATATGGTGGTTACTTACCTGTAACAGAGGATGCAGAAGTGGATTATGAATTAGCTCCAGAAGCCTATGAAATCTATCAAAAAGAGATTGCGGCATCTGATCCGATTGCAAGTCAGCAACGGAATGAATTAGTGAAAAAACAATTGGTATCACAAAGAAG
Source organism: Gracilibacillus sp. JCM 18860 (assembly GCF_055395245.1). Classification (NCBI taxonomy): domain Bacteria; kingdom Bacillati; phylum Bacillota; class Bacilli; order Caryophanales; family Bacillaceae; genus Gracilibacillus; species Gracilibacillus sp. JCM 18860. Next base: position 2,475,566 of record NZ_AP043868.1, on the reverse strand, counting down.
CCTAGGTAGTGTTCTAGCAGAAGAAATGATTACCACATTAAATGGTGAACAGAGCCTAGATGAGGCGATAGAAAATGTAAAAAACCAAATGACAGATGCTTATGTAGAGTGATCGAAGGAATAGCGACCATTGTAGATGGTCGTTATTCCTTCACAAGTACGAAAGGGGGGCGAACTCCATGAAGGATACGAATAAAAAATGGGCGTTTTTATTTATCGCTGCAAACCTCGTGTTGTTTTTAATCTTTTTTGCATGGCCAGCTATTTTAGGCGTCTATTATTCTTTAACCGAATACAACGGGAATGTAGCCACATTTATCGGGTTGGATAATTATATCAATCTATTTCAAGATTCTAGCTTTTATAAGGCTTTATCAAGAACATTTATCTACACGGCATTAGGTGTTCCGTTAGTCTATGTCACCTCCTTATTTGTATCGGTGATGCTTACAAGCAAGCATACGAAGGGTAAAAATGTCGCTAAGATTATTTTCTTCTTTCCATGGTTAGTTTCTCCGATTGTCGTAGGGGTGCTTTGGAGATGGATGTTTGGGGAGAGCTTTGGTTTTGTTAATTTTATCATTCAATTGATTGGCGGAGACCCGGTTCCGTGGTCATCCAATGGTAATTTTGCCTTCATCGTTGTTTTATTTGCAACGGCATGGGGAGGTACCGCTTTTAATATGCTGATATTTATAGGGGCGATTATTAGTATCCCTCAATCGTTATATGAAGCGGCAGATGTGGATGGGGGTTCAGGATGGCAAAAATTCTGGCATATTACGCTTCCTTCCATTCGATCAACCTCTTTCTTAGTCATTTTATTAGCTGTCTTTAATTTGATGAAGGAGTTCCCGATGGTTCAATCCTTAACAAATGGCGGACCAGGAACGGACACGACGTTTATTGTGCAATATATCTATGAAACAGGCTTTGACCAAATGAGGGTAGGATATGCAAGTGCCGCATCGATGGTGTTATTTGTGATCCTGTTAGTTTTCTCATTAATCCAATTTAAATTTGCGAAAGGGGGAAGGGTAGATGAATAGTAAATTAACCGATAGATTTTCTACCGTCATGTTGACTACGGCACTGTTTATCGTTGCTTTAATGTACCTTTTCCCTATTCTTTGGCTACTATTAAGTTCCCTAAAACCAGGAAGTGAATTGTTTTCGTATCCTCTATCTATTATTCCGGAAAATCCAACCTTTGATGGTTTTGTATATTCATGGTCTACGATGGAGTTTATTAAATATTTTTGGAACACCTTAGTCGTAGCGATTATTACCACTGTATTAACGGTCATTGCAAGTGCAACGTGTGGATATGCCTTAGCGAAATACCATTATAAGTGGTTAAATGTCTTTTTGATCTGTATGCTCGCGACAACGATGCTACCAACAGAGGTTATCATGACTCCTACCTTCTCTGTTATCCTAGATCTCGGTCTATATGATAGCTTATCTGGGTTAATTATTCCTTCGATCAATACGGCGACAGGTATATTCATGTTTCGGCAGTACTTCATGACAGTACCAAATGATTTAATCGAATCAGCAAGGATTGATGGAGCGAATGAGGGTAGAATCTTTTTCGGATTAATGCTACCAATCGCAAAGCCTGTCGTGATCACATTAGCGATATTCTCGTTTCAATGGCGATGGAATGATTATATTTGGCCACTCATTGTACTAAGTGACCCTAATAAATATACGGTACAAATCGCATTACGTAGCTTAATTGGAGCAGATAATATTGATTGGGTGCTACTGCTTTCATCCTCTATCATCTCACTTGTTCCAATGATTCTCATTTTTATTGTATTCCAGCGTTATATCATGGATACAGGCGCTACATCCGGACTCAAAGGATAGAATAGGGATATCTGCGGGAGGTAAGGTAATGAAATGGTATCACCAAATAGTCGAGAAAAATGATGACATAACGGAAAGTCAATTAGAACATCAAGTGATGGATAAAAATAGTAAATACTTTGGCGGAATTACGAATCAAGCTACTGGGATTCCAAGTCCTAGTCATACGGGTACGTGTAGTGTAATAGGAAGTTGGGTATGCTCCTATGTGAATGCAGATGCTGAATACTATCATTCCCATGAACTAGCAGAGAGAATGGAATTGGCATTAGATTATATGTTAACCCAGCAGCACGAGGATGGGACGATATCACCAGGCTGGACAAATTACCATTCCCCACCAGATACGGCATTTATCATAACAGGTTTTGCCCAAATATATTGGTTACTACAAAAAGATGGTTCTAGATTGGCTGAAAAAGTAAACTTATTTCTTAAAAGAACGATCCCAGCAATGTTAACAGGTGGTTGTCATACGCCTAACCATCGATGGGTGTTAACCTCTGCGCTTTCCCATCTTTACACCATTTTCGAGGACCCCGCCTTAAAGGAAAGGGCGGAGCAATGGCTACAGGAAGGCATGGATATAACGAAAGACGGGGAATGGACAGAGCGCAGTAACGGAATCTACAATTCTGTCAGTAATATATGTCTATATCACACGGCATCATTGTTGGGCAAACCAGCATTATTCCAATATATTAGAGAAAACCTTGATATGATGAAGTTTCTTGTGCATCCAGATGGAGAGGTTGTAACAGATTACTCTGGCAGACAGGATTTAGGGAACCGATATGATCTAACCCCATATCATTTAATCTATCATTTAATGGCATACAAGGATGATAACCCGCAATATATGGCGATGGCTGAATTAGCATTAGATCGATTGAGTGAAGTAGGACCTGTCAATAACCATCTCATGCTCGGGTATTTGTCGTTTCCTTTTTTGCAAGAGGAGAAGGTGGAGAAAGCAGAGCTACCAAAGGAGTACGAGATTTTCATTAATGAGAATTATCCGGTGAAGGAAAGCCTGGATAAAATGGATGAGGTGGGTCACCATTCGAAAATAGTCCATAGTAGTATGCACCGATCATTCGGTGCCCAAACCGTAAGATATCGAAAGCAAAATAGAAGTGCAACTATTATGGGAATGAATCCATCGATTTTTTCTTTGTATAATGGAAAGGCAAAATTATTAGGAACACAAATCTATACAAGCTTTTCGCCAGGTGTGGTTGAATTTGATGCTATTCATAGGATAGAAGGTGGTTACCGGTTATCCACTACTTTAGAGAAGGGCTATACAGGACCACTGCCAAGCTCGTACACGAATCAGGAAGGGGAAAGAAGCACATGGTACTTACTTCCTCATCAATTAAGGCCACCGACCCATACACAATTCCTCCAAATAAGTGTAGATATCTTGAAGGAAGAAAATAATTGGACGATAGCTTTACAAACTGATCCGTTAGAGGATGTTTTTATACAGGTTGTCTTTATTTTTAATCAGGAGGCAATGATTCGTTCGGATGGTGTTAGTGAAATTGATAAGAATAATCACCTCTGGAAGGATGGGCAGCTAAATATCCGTATGGGCAATGATCGCATGTCCATTTCACTGGGAGCATATGAGCATTGGCAAAAGTCTTTAGGTAGCATGAAAAGTAGTGAGAACATTCAAGAGTATCGGGTGAATGTCCTTTCTCCTGTGAATAAACGGTTTTTGATAACTATTTAAAAGATGAATTATAGGTTAAGCAGCTAGTATTCCTAATGAGAAATGGAGGTGAAGACAATGGACGCTCCTTCAAGGTCGTATCCATTGTCTTCATTGTGCTTAATTAAATAATTTGAACTGAACGAGTCGGGGGGATATTAATCTTCCCTCTTTTTTGATTTCTTTGTACTTTTCTTTCCTATGATCTTCCCAAATAAGTATTCTGAATGAAAACAATGAACCTTCATTAACTTCTACTCAGTATGAGAAAAGTATTATCGGATTAAGATTATATCCATTGGTCTGATTATCCAGAGTCTATTAGATAGCTTTAATGATTATGTGAGCAGGTGGATCGCTTGCATTGTTAATTCATTCCAAGTTATAAAGGGGTTAAAGAAATCCGAGAAATTGGATTCGATAGATGATTTTTAACATATAAGGGAGAAACTCCAGGTAATCTATCATAAATTTAGTACGAATATGACATAATTGAGAAAATAGGTTAACGTATGATGCAGAGCTTCATAATCATCATCCTTCATTGTTAGCATTCCCTCTGCAGAATTAACTACGGAAACATATCATTTCTTTAGATTCTCTTTATAATTTACGTTTATGATAAAAGCGTAAAATTATTTTCAAAGGAGTTTATTATGACAATCCGTAAACGGCTTTTTATCTCGAATACTGCGATGATATTAGTTCCACTAGCCATTATTATTCTAATAATCCTATTAATTAATATTGTGATAGGAGGTCATCAAAAAAGCTGGGGTCCACCACAAGCACAGAATAATGAATTGTTTCAACAACTAATGAGAACGGCATCTCTTGAGGATGATAAACTACTTGATAAGCAATATTTGGCTTCATTACTGCAACGAAAGGAAAGTGAGGAAATAAAATTCGCTGTACGCAAGGGACAAGATCTCCTGTATGGCAGCATGGATTTTTCCAAGGAATTGCCTCCCTTTGGTCGAGAAGGCTATGATCAAGTAGCTTGGCTTGATGGTAATTCATTTGCGATTCGACAACATGATTTTTACTTTGAGGATGGGAGTGAAGGTTCGATATTCCTTTTGGAAAGTGGAGATACCTTTATCCGATATGCCCGAACTTTCTTTCCTTTCATATTAATTAGTTTAATCTTCCTTTTGGTGTTATCCAATGTCCTGCTTTCCTATTTTACATCTAAAAGTATATTGCGACCTATCAATCAGTTATCTGAAGCATCATCAAAAATTAAACAAGATGATTTCGATTTTAGTATTCAGCCAACAAGTAAAGATGAATTGGGAAAATTAGTCCAATCATTTGATGAAATGCGCCAACAACTAAAAGAATCGAAGGCATTAAGGGATCAGTATGAAAATAATCGCAAGGAACTCTTAGCGAATATCTCGCATGACTTAAAAACACCGATGACTTCTATCATTGGTTATGTCGAAGGGATTCAAGTGGGTGTAGCAAATACACCTGAAAAACAAAAACGTTATTTGAACACAATCTATACAAAAGCAAAATATATGAATCGACTAATTAATGAACTGTTTCTTTATTCTAAATTAGATTTGAACAGATTACCATTTTATTTTGAAAATGTTCCAGTTAAGGAATTCATTCAAGATTATCTAGAGGAGGTGGAAAATGACCTAATAGAGAAGGGTGTTCAGTTGTCTTTTGATGCCAATCATATTCATACAAAAGTTCGGCTAGACCGGGATAAGATGGTTCGAGTTTTAGAAAATATTATTAACAATAGTATTAAATACTCCGTGAAACAGTCGTTAAGAATAAATGTCGCTCTGAAGGATCAAGGGCCTAACATGGAAGTGATCATTAAAGATAACGGTCCTGGTGTAAGTGAAGAAGAGCTGAAAAGCATATTTAATCGTTTTTATCAGAGTGAACCTTCTAGACGTCAAGGAGGAAGTGGACTTGGACTTGCTATCGCAGCTCAAATTATTGAAGCGCATGGTGGGCATATTTGGGCAGAAAATGTTCCTAGCGGTGGATTACGTATTCATTTTTCAATAAGGAAATCTAATATAGAATCAGGTGGTAACCATGAGTAAAAAGATATTAATTGTCGAGGATGATCCAAGTATAGCGGAACTAGAGAAAGATTTTCTGGAGATAGAAAATTTTACAGTCGACATTGTATCGGATGGAAAAGATGTATTTGAAACAGTTAAAAATGATCCTTATGATTTACTATTATTAGATGTCATGCTCCCATCAATCGATGGCTTTGCATTATGCAAGAAAATACGCCAAGAATCTAACATCCCCATTTTGATGGTGACAGCCAAATATGAGGATACGGACAAAATACGAGGATTCGGATTAGGGGCGGATGATTTTATTGTGAAACCATTTAGCCCAACCGAATTAGTAGCACGGGTAAAGGCACATTTATCACGATATGACAGATTAGTTCAGTCTGATCAACCAAAGGATGTGATTCGTATTCAAGGATTACACATCAATGCTTCCTCCAGACAAGTTTTTATTGATGGGAAAGAAGTTGAATTAACAACAAAAGAATTCGATTTGTTGACATTATTAGCATCACATCCTAATCAAGTATTTTCTAAAGAACATCTCTTTGAAAGAATATGGGGATTAGATGCGCTTGGTGATTATGCAACTGTAACAGTCCACATTAAAAATATTCGTGAAAAAATCGAAACAGATACCCATAACCCACAATACATCTTGACCGTTTGGGGATCTGGCTATCGGTTTAAAGGATAAAGATAACCACTTTCGATTATGTTGAAAGTGGTTTTCTATATAGTAGAATTCACCTAATTTCTTTAGAAAATCTTTATCATTCATTAAGAAACTTTTTATAGCTTACTGTTACATTAAACAATAAGAATATCAGGAGGTGACAGGTTGAAGATATCTATGACAACAAAGAGGTGGTTGGTAACGATTCATATTCTTTTTGGGGCAATTATGTTCGGCAATACAATTACATTTATCGTGTTGAACATTGCGGCTACAAAAGCGCCAGACATCGACCTAATGCAAAAATATTATGACATCATGTATTTACTTTCTATAACGACGGTCCGAGGATCCACTTTCGCGACAATTATCACCGGTATTCTATTATCCATTTTAACTAAATGGGGTCTATTTAAATTTTACTGGATTATTGCTAAAGAAATTTTATCAGTCATTCTTCTCGGTCTTAATATTTGGGGAATGTACGTTTGGACTAATCGCGCCTTAGACCTAGCACGAATAAATGATATCCAGCCTACAAACCTTTCACATGTACAGATTGACATTTGGATTGGGATAGTGATTCAACTAATTTCGCTTATTTTAATCTATGTTTTATCTGTCTTTAAACCACGGGGGAAATTAAAAAATAAAAGAGGAGTGAATGTGGGATGATGACAACAGTTTAGTGCCTTATGTACGAATCTTTCGAGCCTTGTTTGATAGATAGTTTTATGGTTGGTGCCGTCGCCTTTTTCATGAAAAAATAAAAGAGGAGTGGATTTATATGCATGGATTTTATTTTCATCCATTTGGTTTATTAATGTTTTTATTATTAGTAGGATTGTTAATTGCCGGCATAGTCTCTTGTAAAAGAAAACGTGATAAATATGATTATCGTTTAGAGAATGCCTTGATGATTCTGGACAGCCGTCTTGCAAAAGGCGAGATTTCGATTGATGAATACAACGACATTTTATCCACATTAAATAATGATAAAAAAGGCTTGTAATAACAGTGAAATGGTCGATGAGAAAGGATGAAAAGGGAGGATAGAAATGTTTTGGGGGTATCCCGTCTAGGCGAGTGAATCGTTATGGTGGATTTTTTTTGAACAGATAATTAAGTAGTAGGAAAATTAAAGTGGTAGTGAGTGAGGGATATTTGTGAAAAATCGAAAAAGCTGGTGGTTGCTCGTTATTGTAAGTTTTGGGGTCATTATTCCCTTTGTTGCCCCTTATTTGTTATTTGATTTGGATAATAGTCGTATTGCAGAGACGACTGCTTCTAAGCCATTCATTTTACTATTCGTTCATATTTTGTTTGCATTATTCGCACTTATTACAGGTTTTCTTCAGTTTATCGACCAACTACGTAAAAACAAACCAAAAATCCATCGATATATTGGGAGGCTATATGTTGTTAATGTGCTGGTTAGTGGAATCTTTGCTTTTGTGCTTGTTTATTATATGGAGGATTTCTCAAAATCGGTCTCGTTTCTTGTATTAACCATTTTGTGGCTAGTGACGACTTTTATAGGGTACTATAAAGGTTTCAAAAGGGATTTTAATCAACACCGCCTATGGATGATTCGTAGCTTCGGAATAACGCTAGTTGCTGTAAGTGGTCGTCTATTCGTGCCGGTTTTACTCCTAACCTACTATTCTCTTAATGGGTTCACCCTACCAGGTGGAAGAGATAGGATGATTGAAGAGGTATTAAATGTGAATATTTGGTTAGGAGTTGTTTTAAACCTAGTGATTATGGAATGGATAATTCTAAAAAAAATAGCGATTGGAAATGATCTCAATAAGACTAACACTATAAAAATTTGAAAATGAACAAAGCACATGATCAGTTAAAAAAGTATTTATAAAAAGATTATGGAGAACTTATTTAAACTATCAACTTTAAAAAGAAATAAAACAAACTCCAATTTATCAATTTTTATTTTAAAACTGATAGTAATTTCGGATTTTAGGAAAATGAATCGTAAGTCTCGTGTATTCATGCATTTCTGATTCAACTGAAATTTTGTGGCCTAATTTATTCGCCAATTGTTTAGCAAGATATAAGCCCATTCCAGTGGATTTAGCATCATTTCTTCCAGTAACTCCGGTAAATCCTTTTTCAAATACACGATCGATATCTTCAGGCGCAATACCAATTCCGTTATCTTGAATAACAAGTCGTTTTTCCTTGCTGTCTTCTTCGAATAGAACAGTAATCGTGCCACCCTCATCGGTATACTTTAAAGCATTTGCCAACAGTTGATCAATAATGAACACAAACCACTTTTTATCACTTTGGACAAGCTGTTCTGTGTCATCCATTTCCAAATGAATCCCTTTATTAATAAATAGCTTGGCGTATTTTTTTACACTTTTTTTGATAAGTTGATTGGTATTCACCTCAGATATAAAATAGTCCTTAGAAAATGAATCAATCCGAGAGTAGTAAAGGGCTTGTTCAACGTAATCATCAATTTTATGGAGTTCATCCTCTAATTTATCGATTAGAAAATCTGTTGTCTTATTTTCACTGTTTTCCATTAATAGACGGCTTGCTGCTATCGGGATCTTCACTTCATGAATCCAAGACATAATAAACTCCTGTTGATCGCGTTTTTGATCATATAATGTTTCTAATTGGCTAGCATGCTGCTTATGTTTATTTTTTAATAAGTTTAAGATTAGCTTCTGCTCGTTATTCTGGGCCTCTGGCATCATGGCGATCGTCTCTTCCTGTCTACTTTCAATCAAGTCCTTGATTTCCTGGTAAAACTTCCTTCTATAGAAATATCCAATGGTAATGTACAGGCATGCAATAACTAAGCAGACAATGTTGGTATATACAATTTTGTTAAATGGATTTACTTGATGAAAACCGACAAACATGATCAGCGATATGAAGAACATGATGATCATGTAAAATAGTAGAAAATAACGTTTATCTTTTATATATTCTAAAAAACTCATTGGATGACATACCCCTCGCCTTTTTTGGTGGTAATATAATCCTCTTTACCAAATGCAGCTAATTTTTTGCGTAATCGATTAACGTTTACGGTTAAGGTATTGTCATCTACAAAGCTTTCATCTTTCCAAAGTGTCCGCATGATCTTTTTTCGATGGACGATGTTCCCTTTGTTTTGGATTAGGAGCTTTAAAATAATGAACTCTGTTTTCGTTAGTTCTGCCTTTTCATCTGCACAATACACATCCCAGCTCCTTAAATCCAAGACTATCCCATTATGCTCAAGTACGTGTGATTGTGTATCCGTATACGAATAGGATCTGCGTAGGAGAGCATTCACTTTGGCCATTAATACATCCATATCAAACGGTTTTTGAATAAAGTCATCGCCACCCATATTCATTGCCATAATCATGTCCATTGATGTGTTACGTGATGAAATAAAAATGATAGGTACCTTGGAAACCTCTCTAATTTGGTTACACCAGTAAAATCCATCAAATGAGGGAAGATTAATATCTAATAATAGAAGATTAGGCTTTTCCTTTAAAAATTCCTGTAATACCATATCAAATGCTTCTAATTTAACTACTTCCAATCCCCATTTTTCAATTGTTTCTCCTAGTAAATCTCTGATCATTGGTTCATCTTCTATGATCATAATTTTCATGGAACTCCACCCCAATCTTCCTTCCTTCTATCTAATACTAACGGAATTCATCCATTTTTGCATCGTAGTGACAAAATTGTAAGATTGACAGGAATAACTGTAAGATTAGATAACCAATCGTTATAGTAGAATAAATTTAAGATAAAAAAGGAAACTCTCAAAAGGAGGAGAAATAAATGAAAACAATAGTAGATGCAAAACGTGTGAAGAAGATATATGGAGCAAAGGGAAATGTATTTTCCGCATTGGATGAGATTGATTTAACAGTAAAACAAGGGGAATTTGTAGGAATTATGGGTCCTTCAGGTGCTGGAAAATCTACGCTCTTAAATATATTGGCAACCATTGATGAAGCAACATCTGGTGTTATTACCATTGACGGAACAAATATGATGAACATGGATGAGGAGCAGCTATCCTCCTTTAGGCGCGATAAACTAGGGTTTATTTTTCAGGATTATAACCTTTTAAATACTTTAACCATTAAAGAAAATATTGTCCTTCCACTCGCGTTAGCAAAAATGAACCCGATAGAATTAGAGAATAGAGTGATCACAGTCGCGAATAGATTCGGGATAAGCTCTATTTTAGATAAATACCCCTATCAGGTATCTGGCGGACAAAAACAGCGAACAGCAGCGGCTCGGGCAATTGTTACGAAGCCTAGTCTTATACTGGCAGATGAACCTACAGGTGCATTAGATTCCAAGTCGACAACAGAACTTTTAGAAAGTTTGAAAGAGCTCGTTGAAAATGATCAGGCTACGATTCTAATGGTCACACATGATGCGTACGCAGCGAGCTATTGTGGTCGTGTCCTATTTATTAAAGATGGGCAGCTTTTCACAGAACTAGTAAAAGGAAAGAAATCTCGCAAAGAATATTTCGACAAATTGCTGGATGTATTGTCTGCGCTCGGAGGTGGAGCAAATGACATTATTTAGTTTAGCCGGTAAAAATATGAAAGGGAATTATGGTAATTACCTCGTTTATTTTATTTCGCTTGTTTTCAGCATTGTGATTTATTATACGTTTGTTTCGTTACAGTATAGTGAGAAAATCCAAGACAGCATTGAGCTGTCTGATACGATGAGCTTTATGTTTATGGTATCATCTGTCGTACTCATTCTCTTTGTAGCTGTCTTTATTTTGTATTCGAATTCCTTTTTCACAAGACAAAGGAAAAAAGAAGTTGGCTTGTATTCCATGCTTGGACTACCTAAGAAGACGATTGGGAAAATGCTCTTCTATGAAAATTTAATAATGGGTTTCATCGCATTAGTAATTGGGATTTTGCTCGGAACATTATTATCTAACCTGTTTTCTATGATATTGGTTAATCTAATGGGGTCAGCTGCTGAAATAGACTTCGGTATATCCATTCAAGCAATTATGCAAACGGCTATTGTATTTATGGTAATCATCTTATTTACGTCCTTTCAAGGTTATCGTTTGATTTTTCGTTTTAAATTAATTGAACTATTCCATGCAGAGAAGCAAGGAGAACAGGAACCGAAGTCCTCTCTTGTTTCCACTATAATGGCAGTAATTTTGCTTGTAGGTAGCTACTTGCTCATATTAAGGCAATTCCCTGATGAGCTTACCATTGAATATTTAATGAAAAATTACGGAGTTGCACTAGTTGCGCTAATTATTGGAACCCATTTATTTTTCCACTCTGTGACAGTATTTTTATTAAAATTATCTAAACGAAATAAGTCACATTTATACAAAGGAACAAGGTTAATTGAGACATCCCAGCTGCTACATCGTATTAGAGGAAATGCTCGTACATTTACGGTCATCGCATTATTGAGTGCGGCAACCATTAGCTTCTTCGGTGTCACTTATAGTGGTTACTACAGTAATGAAAAAAATGCGGAAGAAATGGTGCCGTTCAGCTATGTACACTTATCCAAAGGACAGGAGTTTGATGCGAAAGTAAAAAATATTATAGTAAATGATAACGAACATCCGGTCAAAGCAGAGCTGGAAATTCCTATTATAGAAGTAACGGGAGAGCTTTTGTTTCCATTAGATTATGAATGGAATCCGGTGAAAGTTCTCTCTGCCTCTACTTTTAATGAAGTTTCGAAAGCCTTGGATAGAGAGCAAATGGTCACCTTATCAGGAAATCAAGCAGCAGTAATCCGACCAAGATTAACTGAATATACGGAGGAAACCTTTCTGAATAAAGAAATAGCATTAAATTTGCCACAGGGTAAACGAACCTTGGAAATTACTAATATGATAGTAGGCAGTGTTTTACCATTTAATTATCCAGATTTCTATGTCGTGGTTAGCAACGACACATTTGCTGAAGTTGTTAAGCAAAAGGAAGCTTTAATCTACAACGCTTACGAAGTGGAAGATGAAAAAACGACAGAAGCTACATCTAAAAAATTTGAAGAAATAGTTGGGCAAGATTTTCAAGTATCATCATCCTTTTACATGGACTATAAAGAAGGAAAAGAAGGGAACGCATTAATGCTTTTCATCTTGGGATTCCTAGGTCTTGTGTTCTTAGCGGCTACGGGGAGTATCATTTATTTTAAACAACTGACTGAAGCCAATGAAGCCAAGGATAATTATGAGATTCTGCGCAAGCTGGGTGTCAGTAAAAAAGATATTCGAAATTCCATCCGCAAGCAGACATTTTTTGTGTTCGGGTTGCCTTTATTACTAGGGATCTTGCACGGTAGTATTATCTTAAATTTTACTACCAACTTTATCTCAGATCTGATAGGTGCTAGTATTATTGTTCCCATCCTCACAGCCATGATCGCCTTTGTTATGATCTACCTAGGTTATTATGTGTTGACAGTTAATACCTACAATAAAATGGTGAATAAGTAAAAAGAATCGTCCTCTAATATAGGGTACGTTAGCCGAGCAGGCACTTAAATATTGTATATAAATGAGAGTGGGACAAAACTAAATAGAAAGAATGATAATCCGAACAATATTCTAACCTAGCGTAGTCAAAATACGGAGACTCCAGTGGGAACAGCACGAGCTGAAGATCCACTTTGCAAAGTGGTCTTCTTTGCAAAGTTAGCTGAGGCCGTGCCCACGGAAAGCGGAGTATTTTGACGGAGCGATTATGTGCAGAAATCTCAATGTTCGGATTTCCCCATGTTGATTACTCTTTTGTCCCAGGCTCATTCGATTATCTGTTTTGAGGTGACTGCCATATGAAATGCTTTTGTTTTATAAAAGTTACCCACGCAACGCACAGTCCTAGTAAAACAACGATGCTACTAATCCATGGATTGTAGACAGTTGCTCCTATGGAGTTGACAGTAATTCCGCCTAACCCAGCTCCTATCGCTAATCCAAGCTGTGCAATGGAGGAGCTTGCACTAAGCGCCAGATCCGAGGAACGAGGAGCTTGTTGAATAAAATACGTTTGTAATGCTGGTATGGTTATGTTGGCAGCGCCAATCCAAATCGCAGCAACTATTAAAGTGCCATAGATAGTTCCCGTAAATAGTGGCAATAGGATTAAAGCAATGACATGAAAGACTATACTGGAAATGATGGTTTTCACTGTTCCCCATTGATCTGCACCAATACCACCAACCTTTGTGCCAATCAATGCAAATGCCCCAAAAATGAGCATCGCCATACTAATAGCAGATGTATCCAAGTGAACAGTTTCCTGTAAAAAGGGCGCTAGGTAAGTATAGGCAGAGCCATATCCAGTGATTAAGAATAAGAAGATGAGTAATCCTCCTACAATTTTACGGTTCTTTAAAATAGAAAATTGTTCTTTAAGGGGGACAGGCGATCCCCCAGGTAGAGATGGAAGCAAACGGACAAGAGCGATCAAGATCAACAAACTGAGGATAGCTAATAAAGCAAAGACTAATTTCCAACCTAACCATTGACTGATCATAATACCTAAAGGTACGCCTAAAACGAGTGAGGTGCCGAATCCAATGGAAACTGTGCTAACGGCATTCCCCATTTTTTCGGGTGGAACCAATTTTGCAGCAACACTAGTCGCTACGACGATAAATACACCAGCACTTATTCCAAGTAAAACCCTTGATAGTAGAAGGGTTGTAAAATTTGGGCTCCAAGTAGATATCAAATTTCCGAGCATAAACAAACTAAGTGTTCCTAACAGAACTTTTTTTCGATCAAATCGTGAAGTGAGAGTAACTATAATCGGTGTACCAATAGCAAATGCTAAGGAAAATGCACTTACAAGTTGGCCGGCAAGTGCAATGGTAATATGAAAGTGGTCAGCAATCATATGAACAATGCCAGCGACGATCATCTCAGTGGTTCCAATTAAAAATGTGCCTAATGTTAATAGGTATATACTTAACTTGTTCATTATTTAAGTCCCCTTCGAAATATATTTCCTAACATAAGTTATATTCTACGCTTGATAATCAATAAATTAAAATATATATTTATATATATAAATATTCCTTTAAGTATATGAAAGGGGGTTTAGTTCATGGAATTGTTGCAGTTAAAATATTTTCAAAAAGTGGCTAGGATGGAGCATTTAAGTAAAGCGGCCGAAGAACTCCATATCGCTCAGCCTGCATTAAGTAAAACGATTGCTCGGCTAGAAAAGGATTTAGGAGTTCCACTTTTTGACCGCCAAAAGCGCCAAATTAAACTCAATTCGTTTGGTTATACCTTTCTGAAGCAAGTAGATATTGCGCTTTCCGCATTAGAAGAGGGAAAACGTCAAATTGAGGATCAAGCGGGGTTAGAAAGTAGGAGGGCTGTTTTATCCTCAACGGATCATAAGTGTGATGCAATATTAGTGAGCTCATTTTTATCCATCTTTCCCGAGACCAACTTACGCATTAAACAATCTCCTTCAGACGAGGAAAATTTGAAGCTTCTTCAAGATGGAGAGATTGACTTTTTTATCACTTCTGGACCTATAAACCAGAAGGGAATTGAAAAAATTCCTTTTCTTACTGAAGAAATATTTTTGGCTGTTCCACCCAATCATCAACTAGCTAAAAGAAGTGGTATACATTTGAGCGAAGTGGTGGATGAATCTTTCATAAATTTAAAAGCCACTGATCATTTTCGTGAGCTGACCAATCAATTTTGTATGGAAGCTGGTTTTGAACCTAATATTACTTGTGAAGTAGATGAACTTAGGGCGATTGATAGCTTTGTTCAAGCTGGAATTGGCATCGCTTTTATGACGAAAGACGCTATGGAAAAAGACTCTTCCACCATTTTGTTACCAATTGAGCAACCCATTTGTCAGCGTACATTTCATTTAGTATGGATAGAAAATCGCCATTTGTCTGAAGCAGCACGCTCATTTCGTGATTTTCTTATTGAGTATTATGCGGAATAAAGTTGTGTATGATAGATTCATTAGGAAGAAAATCAAGGTGACAGAAATCGTTATGGTGGGGGATTTAGCGGTGCAGGTTAGGCAAAATGTTTTTTTAAGGAAACTGGGGTTTTAATAGAGAAATGAAAAAATTCCTAATTTCATCGCAATTTTTTATAGAAGGAGAGGTTGTAGGTTGATTTATATGTATAAAATTAAATACTATCTACCATTTTTAAATAAACTGGATTTTTTTGGGTGTTATTGATTGCAAATAAAAAAGCTGTTGATTTTAATTAAACCAACAGCTGCTAAACCACATTATTTCTTAATTTTTTTGTAACTAACTTATATATGAGGAATATAATTAGAACTACTATCGAAGCTTTAATAGAATCTCGAAAAATGTTTAAAAAATAATCAGCATAGGGAGTTACCACGGGGGAATAAAATCCGTTAGTGTCTTGTACATTTTCTACTCTTTCTCTGATTAATAACAAAGTCAAAAAACAAACTATAAATGAATAAGTAAATACCTTAATGATGCTTTTTTCCAATTCGATCTCCCCCATTCTATCCATATATACTTCCGATTATTCGAATGAGTTAGTTTTAAGTATCAATTTCATTAGAAAGCACTTAACAAAGAACGTTTAAAAACAAGCAGAATTTATAAATAAATCTTATTTATATTTTCTCCCTATAATTACACATTGTCAAGTTATTCTCTGGCTGGGCCCCTGTGGAGTTATTTTATGCTTCTCTATTTATAAATAGAGTATAGGAAACATGTAAAATAAGGTGATTATATGAAAAAACGGAAAAAATACTTATTAGGTATTGTAGTTGTTTTATTATTAGTATCAGGTTCTTATTATTTTATCAAACGGTACCCCTATATAGCAAAAGAAATTCTTAAAACAATAAAGACTATCCCATATTCTCTCTTTCGTAACGACATTTTCCTTCAACATAATTGATGGCATTGTAACTCATGAATATTCCTCCCATCCTATTTGCTTAAGCAAACTGGAAAGCTTAAACTTTCTTTCTATAGTTAAATAGAGATTAATTTCATAAGCTTTTTCTTCTTTTGGCACGTATTAGTGTACTATTGGAGATCCCTGTTTTGTCTGTTACTTCCTTATATGAGTGATTTTCTAATAATTATAATGCGAGGTCTATTTGTGCTTTTTTATATTTCTTTAGTCTGCCTTCTCGAAAATCATCACGTTGCTTAGCTATAGCTTTTCCTTCTTGCGTGCGTCCCACAATCATATCTCTTTCAAATTCGGCAAAGGCACTCATCACATTTGTGACGACTAAGGTGTCTCCTTTTTTTAGTACCTGAAGCAATTCTTGAAAGGATGGTCGTTCTTTTTTCGTACCAGTAAACTTATCTTGATAAATTTTTTCACTGCCTTCTTTTTTAAGTTGCTGAATCTAACTTTCCAAATCTTGATGCAAGGTTGATACTCTGGCATATCCATATTTCATTTTTGTCTCTCCACCAATAGGGTATATTTTTTCTTTTTTTACTACTAATTCATCTTATAATATGAATATAAGTTATGACACCTTTGGATATGCTGATTTTATCACTTTATTAATAAGTATCAATACCTTAGAGTAATGAGTCATTCATAAATATGAATTGGTTAGAAAATTAAAAAAACAAATAGAAAGTTATGGTAGGATAAAAGAAGATCGTGAAGAAATGTACTTAAACTAACGGGCAGGATGGTTGAAGAACTAATTGGTGGTATATTATTGTTACAGGTTTGATGTTTAAGGGGGAAAAACGAATGAATGAGTAGCGATTTTTGAAAACAATGATTGAAACAGTAAAGCATGATGATGAGTATGACAAAAAGGATGAATTACTTGGTATTTTGAGAAATTCTATAATTACATATCGGAAAACAAGTCAATTTACACGTAAATCATATCAGTGTTGGGAGTATATAGACTTAAGAGTACCTGTACCTATGTTAAAAGTTGCAAGAAACTTGCAGGGCCAGTTTGAAAAGTTAGCATCAGATATATATATCGAAACGCCCGAATATGATTTTGGAGGACTAAATATAAAACCAAAGCCAGTAGAACTCGAAGTTGAAGAAAATATTGAACATGATGTTGTCTTTAATGAAATAAAAGATACAATCATCCAAGGTATCCGAAATGCAAAATATACAATTTGGATTGCTGTCGCTTGGTTTACTGATAATGAGATATTTGAGGAATTGGTATTACGTAAAAAAGCAGGTGTAAATGTACGTATCATTACTTCGAATGAAGATTCAAATAGATATTTGATGAGTAAATTAGAAAGTAATTTTGAGGTTAAGAAAGTACAATTGAGAGGTGAACGTTTGTCCAATAGACTTCATGATAAGTTTTGTATAATTGATTTGGAGTATGTAATGCATGGTTCATATAACTGGAGTAAAAATGCACGAAATAATGATGAAACTTGGGCAACTGCACTTGACAGGGATTTTGTAAGGAAATTTGCAGATGAATTCATAAGGTTATTTGTTAAAAACTAAAACACTCCCTTTATTCTAGTAAAGGGTGCTTATCTGGAACAAACAAAAAACGTTATTTTACTATTTGGCAGTAATGTTGGGTAATCAAGGGGGAGTGAAATGGAATACTCTATAAGATTGGCTAATGAAACAGACTTATCTGGTTTATGCAAAATTAGAAACAGTAAAGATTTATTTGCGAAATATTTAATGCAAAATGCGAAAAAGGAAGCATACTTAGCAATCGCTGAACAAGACTCGCTTATATTTGGCTTTGGAGTTCTTAAATTAAATGGTATCATTCTTCCTAAATTAAGTGACCTTTATGTAAAAGAAGATTATCGAGGTAATGGAATAGGTTCAGGATTAATATCGTATCGAGAAAAACTTGCAAAGGATTTGGGTTATTCTGAGATATTTGTAAGTGTTGACCCAATAGAAAATCCCAAAATGATAAAATTAATTGGTAAACACGAGTACGAACCAATTTCAGAACCGTATTTGAAAAAAGCCATTTTTTATAATGATGATGGTACTACTTATAACAAAACTTATACAAGAATTGATTTAAGGAAGTTGTTGAACTAACGGGAGCAATAGTTGAACAGTAGATCATAAGACATCGATGTTCTTATTTTTTGAGAAAATATGTTGGAATTTTATATTAATATTGAGGTGCAAGGCTTTTGTGCTAACGGAGCAGGATAGTGAAACAAATTCATTCACTAGTCACCAAAAATTAGAGGGTTGAATAAATACAAATCAATATATTAGGGGGGATTGTTATAGCTATTTACTTAGTGCGTCACGGCAAAGATGAGGATGGATTCCGTGGTGGTTGGAGTCAAAGAGGACTGATTGAAAAAGGAATACAGCAATCGAAAAAGTTAGGAAGTTATTTGAGGAGTAATAAGGATTTTAATATAAGTCGAATTATATCCAGTGATTTACGAAGAGCATTGGAGACATCTAGATATATTGCTGAAAGTCTTCAATTACCTATTGAAGAATCCAAATGCTGGCGAGAAACAAATAATGGTGTCTTAGCTGGAATGTCAAATGCCGAAGCGAATGAAAAGTATCCCGGATTGTACTTTAATAGTCTAAGAATGGATGAGAGATACCCTGGGGGAGAAAGTCCAATTGAAAACTTTGCTCGAATAAAGAAGGCTCTTGAAAGTGAATTCGCAAACCAAATTGAAGGTAATCACCAAGAAAATGTCATAATTGTAACTCACGGTGGGGTTATAAATATTATTTATCACATTCTGAAAGGAAAAGAATGGTCAAATAAAAACAAACCATTTCCAACATTGAGTACAAGCGTTCATAAAGTAGAATTCATTAAAGATAATTGGAAACTTACTCAAGAAAATTTAGTTAATCACCTACTTTAGTTTCTTCAACTAAAGGGATGCTTTAGTGAAAGAAGAAGTCGATTTATCAATTTGGAAATCGGCTTTATTTATGTCTTGAAAACTACAACAGTTCTACTTGGTGTCACAACTCTTGAGTTATGACACTGTTTTTTTAAACAAATTGTCCTTTTTCTTTATATGTTAATTCTATCTTTTTTACTTTTTTTCAATTATTAGGAAGTGATTTCCTAATAATTGTAGAAGTTAGAGATATATTATAATTTAAAAGTATACCATTGAAGGAAGGGATGACGAATATTGAATAATAATAAGGCTCTGGAATTTATAAAGGAATTGGAAAAGCATCGAAATGAACAAGATATAGTGAAAATGAAGCGTTTTTTTAAGAGCTCTGATCCTGAAACATTATGTATGGGACTTAATATGCGCACAGTTTTTCAGATTGCGAAAGAATTCATCGATATGCCCTTATCTGAGATTGAGAAGGTACTAGAAAGTCCTTATTATGAAGTTAGGATGGGGGCTGTTAGCATTATGGATTATCAGGCGAAGAAAAAGAAAATCTCTGAGGAGAAAAGAAAGTCCTTGTTTGACCTTTATCTTCGCAGACATGACCGTATCAATAATTGGGATTTTGTAGATCGATCAGCACCTGCTGTAATTGGTATGTATTTATTGGATAAACCAAAAGACATTCTATATACTTTAGCCCGGTCGAGTAATATGTGGGAGCGCAGAACGTCGATTGTCTGTACACATGCATTTATTAAAAAAGGAGAAATTGACCATACCTTTCAAATTGCTGAACTATTGCTCAATGATCCCGAAGAGCTTATTCAAAAGGCTGTAGGTAGCTGGATTCGAGAAGCCGGTAAGCAGGATGAACCAGCGTTGAAACGGTTTCTGAACGAACATGGATCTACTATGTCCAGAGTTACATTGAGATATGCCATTGAAAAGTTCGACAAGGAGACACGGAAATTTTATTTGTCCATGGGTAAGTGAACAAGGCTATATCAAAGCTAGTTATTTCTTTTTAAATTTTTGTAAAAATATTAATTTTTCAGATATATTTGGGTTTTCCTGATAAGAACCAACCTTACATTTATGAATTTTGTAATGAAGTAGGGCATTGATTTGCCTGTAGCATTACTAGCAATTACCCGAGCTTTTTGAAGATAATTTTCAAAAAATTTAACCTGGGTATAGTGATTAATAAGAGGAGTTACACTTGAAACATTGTCTCTCCTCTTTCTCTTCATAATTTTGCCCTTTTATCTTACATAACCCCCTCTATTTTAGCCAAAGACTTTCATTACCATAGTATTGATCTAATTTTCCACTAAACCACCGCCCATTTAATACTTCGCGAATTATCCGCTCTTTTGCTTGTTCTGGAATGGAGGTATCTTGATCCATTTCAGCTAGAATCTTGTCATAATCTAGTCGTTCTTCAGACATCTCAGCAATGACATTTTGTTTATCTGCTGTTAACACTAGATCAGATGGTCCTTCATTAGCAGACTTCCAAACCTTCCATTCTGTTAATCCTGTTCCATTTGGATCTCCACTATGAATAAAGTTAGCAATATATGCTTTAAACTGATCGCTTAATTTCTGGGCCCCTTCTAATTGGTAATCTTCCTGAAACATTGGGAGCATTGTCGTATTATTCGTATCAAGTAAAGGTACAAAAACACCATGGAAGGAACGATATTCTTTTAGCCCAGGTGTGATGGACTCCTCATCACCAAATGGAAGTTTTAATGTATAGATTGGCGCGTTATAGTGATCAATTAACCTTGTTGCAGATTCCTGTGTGTTAAATAAGCCATACAATAAACTGCCATATTTCAAAACAAATTCTAATTCTGCCTGTTTTTCTTCATCTGTATGTTCATTACCTTCTAAGCTCGTTGTAAAGTATGGATCTTCCATTGCAAACATAGAGAACTCCGAAGTACCGGTTGTCATTATGAGTGGCACTTCAATAAATGTAGTAGTATCGAATTGTTCTTTTGGAAGCACCACCCCATCACTATACAGATGTGGGAAGGTGCTCATTCTTATGGCGGCTCCGCTCATTAATTCACTAAGACGTTCTGCAGATAAGCTGTAGAGATACTCTTTTACCTCTTCATGACCTGTTTGTAACCATTTATATGCTTCTTCTTCTGTTTCCTTCTTACCATCTTCAACAACTAAAGGCGCTATTGCGTTTGCAAATACTTTTCGGCTATCTTCTGGATCGGCCATTGTCATTCCACCACTAAAGACCATTGCTTTATGGAATTTGTTTTCAAAAAGTGGTGATGTAAGCATTGTCATTACATTTCTTCCGCCAGCCGAAAAGCCTGCCACTGTTACATTAGCTGGGTCCCCACCAAAGCCTTCGATATTTTCATTGATCCAATCCAGTGACTTCGCTATATCAAGTAAGGTATAATTTCCGGAATCTTCTAACTTATTTCCAGTATTTAATGCCACTAGTGGATTAAAGCCTAATGGCCCTAGACGATAATTAATGGAAACATAGATCACATCTAAATCGTTTACAAAAGCTTCCCCAGTAATTTCATCTGATTGTCCTGTTTGGTTATTTCCGCCATGAATAAAGACAAGCACAGGCAGATTCTCTTTATCTGTCTTTGGACGGTAAATATCTAAATATAAACAATCCTCACTTCCAATTACGCCATCTGCTGAAGATTGAATGCAAACATCTCCAGGTTCTTTTGTGATAAAAGGTTGATCCAATGGTTCAAGATTTTGAGGCTCTTTCCATCTTAAATCTCCAACGGGTGGTTTTGCATATGGTATACCCTTCCACACGAGTGTGGCGCCTTTCTCATCCAAGTATTCTGGCACCTCCCTATACTTTTGCTTCCTGAACGGTTTCTTGTACATATGTAGAAACAACTTATGAACTGGTCTTATGCTTAAATGTGTACACTGTTTCTGACAGCTCATTTTCACTATACCATTACTGTGAAGATGATAATACTATGATTCTTTTCATACATTGTACCCCTTTTTCTTGTAAAAAAATAAATGACATCCTATTTGATACGAATCTGGACTAATGGGTAATAAAAAAACCTAAATCTATAGAAAGATCACGATTTAGGTTTTGTCTGCTAATTCAGTAAACATATTATACTTATATATAGGAAAGCGATTTCAATAGTCTTTGAGGTAGACATATCCATGGATATTAGTTGTTATTTGGTGTGATCTAGCGATGGCACTGGGTTTTCGGGTGGAGACAGTCTTTCATAACCATCCCCTTTATTGTTAGCATCTAAAGGGAAACTTTATCATTTCTTTAAACTCTTTTTATAAATATATGTTTATGATAAAAGCGTATAACCTATTTTCAAAGGAGTTTTTTAAAAACAAAACCAACAAAACCCGCCACCCATCCAGAGAGGCGAGTCCCACTTATTCCTATCTATCTCTCAAAATTCACATCCATCACATCATCCAAATAAACCGAAGTCTCTTTAGGCTTTGTTTCAGCTAGCTTCACCCCATTATGATAAGACGCTAATACTTCCGCTTGCTTGCGGATGGCGTCATAGCGATTGCTTGCATTTAAAATAATAAAGCTAGCGGGCTTGCCTACCTCAATACCGTACTTATCCTGAATGTTTAGTGTGATCGCACTATTTTCTGTAATAAAATCAAATGAATCCTTGATTTGATGATAACCCATTAATTGTGTCACATGGATTCCCATATGTAGCACTTGTAGCATATTCCCTGTTCCTAGTGGGTACCAAGGATCGAAAATATCATCATGACCAAAGCTTACATTAATTCCAGCTTCAGATAGTTCTTTCACACGTGTAATCCCGCGACGTTTTGGGTAATCATCGAAACGTCCTTGTAAATGAATATTTACAAGTGGATTTGCGACGAAATTCATATTCGATAATCGGAGAAGCTTCATTAGCTTCGAAACATATGCACCATTATAGGAATGCATGGCTGTTGTATGACTTGCTGTTACTTTATTACCAAGTCCACGTTTATACGATTCTGCTGCTACTACCTCAACAAAGCGGGATTGTTCATCATCAATTTCATCACAATGAATATCGACAAGACGATCATATTTTTCCGCTAAATCAAAAGCGATTTTCATTGATTCCACACCATCTTCGCGTGTGAATTCGAAATGCGGGATACCTCCAACAACATCTGCACCCATTTTTAAGGCTTCTTCGACTAACTTTGCACCATTCGGAAAGGCTAAATACCCATCTTGCGGGAATGCAACTAATTGAAGGTCAACATATTCCTTCATCTCTTCTTTTATTTCAAGCAATGCTTTTAATGCAGTTAGTGAAGGATCACATACATCTACATGTGTACGAATATGCTGAATCCCTTGGGCAATTTGCCATTTTATTGCTGTTGTGGCGCGTTTTTTCACATCTTCTATTGATAATGACTTTTTACGCTCTGCCCATGTTGCAATTCCTTCAAATAATGTTCCACTTTCATTCCACTTCGGCTCGCCCGCAGTTAATGTCGTGTCTAAATGAATATGTGGTTCAATAAAGGGTGCACTCACTAGTTTGCCTTTTACATCTAGTGCACCTTCTACTGGCTTCGCTTGTTCCAATTTTGAAAAAATGCCATTTTCGATATGAATATTCCAAAGTCCCTCACGTTTTGGTAATGCTGCATTTTGAATAATCATCTATTATGCTCCCTTTCCTACTTCCACCTTTTTTTCTGCACTTCTAACTTTTTCTGTAACTAAAGTTAATCCGACAAAAATAATGACTGCACTAATAATACCATTAAGTGGCGGGATGCCTGGTAGTAATTGTGCTGCTGCAAATCCCCCTACCCATGCAATAATTGCTGGCCAGCGGATGGCTTGAAATGTCATAGTTTCTAATGATTCGTAGTGGCCTTTTCTAATAATGAAATAGTCTGCTAATAAGATGGCACCAATTGGTGGTAATGCACCACCTAATAAAGTTAACCATCCAACAAAATTATTGTATAACCACATGGCAAAGATTGTCCCGATAATACCATTGAAAATAACTAATTTGCTTTTTTTGATCTTTGTAATGTTCGAAAAACCTAATCCGGATGCGTATAATGCATTATCATTGGTTGTCCAAATATTTAATCCAAGCACAATAATCGCTGGTATAATTAAGCCTTGTACAAACATAACTTCTGAAATATCACCAAATCCTGTTGAAATGGCACCAACTGCACCGAATAAGAACATTAACGAGTTACCAATAAAGAAAGCAATTAATGTCGTAATTACTGCGGTTTTCTTCGTTTTAGCAAAGCGTACGAAGTCTGGTGTTAAGGTACCAGCACTAGCAAATGAACCAACACAAATCGTTAACGCTGCAGCAAGACCCATCGTTGCTTCTGGTTGATAAGCAAATAACTCTGCCATGCCGCCCAATTCGTCAATCGCCATTCCTACAGAAATACTACCTAAAATCGTGATTGCTGGTACGGCGATAAAGCTCAAAATCGCCAATGCTTTCATTCCAAAGAAAGCAGATGCTGTCATTACAATACCTGATACAATGATTAATGGCAACATATCGATTCCAGTTACTTTGTTTACTGGTACAGCGAACATCGCTAAACCGACACCGAACCAACCTACTTGTGTTGCACCTAATAAGAAAGAAGCTAAATAAGATCCTTTTTCACCAAATGAGTATCTTGCAAGTAAATGTGTAGATAAACCTGTTTTTGCTGCGATATAGGCAAGTCCACTTGTGTAAATACCAAGAATTAAATTTCCTAATAACACCATCCAAATAAACTGTTGCATCGTTAATCCAAGACCTAATGTCCCTCCAGAAAGCATACTTGCTGAGAAAAAGGTTAGTCCTAACATTACAACAAACATTTTAAAAAACCCTGCTCGTTGAGATCGTGGTACAGCTTGTAATGAAAATTCTTTATCCATTCTAAATTCCTCCTTGTCTCGTTACTGGTACCGAGCCGAGCAGGTAATGTTCCAATAAAAAAAGCTTCCTGCCCGGCTGACAAGAAGCTTCCAGAATTAGATACAAATGTCCCATTACATTTGTATCCTATTTCGAAATCCGATGTCCTTGTCAGCCTCACGGGACTGAATTAAAGGTACCAATATTTAATTGGTGTTATTATCTCAGTATAGAATTGATTTGTCAATGTTATGAAATGGTACAAATGGATAATTAACCCTACCTATCCCTTTTATACTCCTATAATGGCATCATTTGCTATAGATCAAACCAAAAAAATAACAGCACCTCTAATCATAGAAAAGTGCTGTGTGTACAACCTATTATTTTTGTAGATGCCATGATGCAATTACCCCTTTTATCCTCCTCTAATATTCCCCTTTAATGACAAAGAACGACCCGCGTATCGTTCCAGCCAGCTTAGACTTTTGCCTCGCAAACTTGAATTTCCCTTCTAACTCCTCGGGAATCTCCATCCCTTCAGAGAGCTTAAACCCAACTGCTCGCTTCTTAGCGTTATCAACTGTGTACATAACGTTGACTGCAAGACCATCCTCATAAAAGACGTAAGTCATTTTGATATTCTCTACTTGGAAACGAGATGTTTCTAAAGGCTTAGCCACAAACTCGATATCTCGTTCCTCCTTCAAAATTCGATTGACATAATCCAGCGTATCCTGAGTCTCGCTGGCTTTCTCCACCGTAAATTCATGTTTATATTTGTTCATGAAGTAACGAGCTTCATTTGCGCGTAAACCAGCAAGCGCTTCTGCTACAGGGGAGGATTCTAATCCAACTGTTGATACATTTTTAAAATCAACGATATAGCTCATTTTTTTATCCACCTTTGTCATCTTATTTCCTCACAACAGGAATCCACATTTCGCCATAAACGATGCCATTTTTCTTCTCCATCTCAACCGTGGCATTTGGGCCACCAACATAAGCAAAATCTGATGCTCCTGGCAACACTTCACCAAAGGCAATCCCAGTAAGCGTTTGGCTTAATTCTTCTGCCGTATTTCCTTCCCCTTTAATCACTACATATTCTCCCTCAGGAAATTGGATCATCCTTGTTGCTTCCGGCAATGTTTGTTCCGATAGGACACCAGCATAGTACATCATTTTATTATTTACTGCTTCATTCACGGCAAAAATGTAGTCATTGGTGGCAACAGCCTTTAATGTATCAAGTCTGCCGTCTAGTTTAGCTGTCTCCCAAAAATCTTCCTTCTCCTTATTGATACCCGAATAATCTGTGTAGTCACTCTTAAGCTCTGTTCCGATACCTACAACCGTAAAACTGTTCTTTTCTTCCAACGTATAATTCGCCATATAAAAACCTTCCTTCTTTAAATTTTATCAAATGTCTTGTCATTTCATTTGATGAGTTTATAATAACCTTAAATCATGTCAAAAAATGATACTGTTTAGGAGGCCGAGATGAAAAAAGTGGAGCGAATTAATGTCATCATGCGATATATCAACAATCGTGGACATTTTACCATTTCTGAAATCATGCAAGAATTTAATATTTCTCGTTCGACAGCGATTCGGGATATTAGGGAAATTGAGGCAATGGGTATGCCACTTGTAGCGGAGGTTGGAAGGGATGGTGGATATTCTGTCATGAATAATTCTGTCCTACCAACTGTACGCTTTACCGATACGGAGATCAAAGCCCTTTTTATTGCCTTTATGGCGACAAGAAATCAACAGCTCCCTTACCTAAAAAGTCGCCAGTCCTTAGCCGAAAAACTACTTGGTCTCATCTCGGAAAATCAGCAGGATGACCTCGTTCTATTAAATCAAATTTTACTGTTTGAAGGGACCAACCCCCATAATCCAGATCTACTGGATTTGTCAGACTTACCCCATCCTATGTTAGAGCAACTCATCCAGAGCATTCTTTCAGATATCTATTTATGGATTACCGTTCAAGAGGAGAAGCTAATGAAGTCTTACCCAATTTACCTCTTGCACCTTTACCGGGAAAAGAGTATTTGGCTGATAGAAGGCTTTGATTTAGAGGAAGAAAAGAGACAGATTTTCTCTGTGGACAATCTCATCGATGTTAAGCCATACACGGAGAAAAAAAGAGTAGGGAAGAAAAAGATACAAGAGAAATTAAAAATGCAGGAAGAGGTAGCGAACCTTGTTGTGGAGCTTGGACCAAAAGCGATCGTTCAGTTTAAAAAATATCACCCTTTAAAGGCATCCATTTCTTATACGAATCCTTATCAGACGGAAGCTGTTTTGAGGATGTTTATTAATGTGAAGAATAGCGAAGAATTGACGGAAATGATCAACTGGTTACTATTTCTTGGAAGAGATATCAAGGTTAGGGAAATACCTGTGGAGGTTTTGGAGGGGGTGCGAGAGAGGTTGGATTTGTTTTGTAGAAAATAGTTCTTAGAGTATGATCGGCTAACCCCCTCTATGAGTATGTATGAGGGCCTTCGGGATGAAGGTCATGCAAGTGTTGCCACAGGACGTGGCGAGATAAACCCTTTATACCTCTTAAATACTTTCGGTACGTTCTTGATTGCATTACTTGCATTGATCGTTTCTCCGATCAATAGAAAATAGACCTCCCTATTTACCCAACAAGTAGCTAGGAGAGGTCTATCCCAAATTACAATAGCCGATCCCTCTGGGGGAATCGCTTATCTGTAACCCGTAGTACCAGCTACGGGTTATTTATTGCTATTGAAGTACCCTTGATAAAAGATAAAATTACTTTAGAAGTAGATAGTTTTGATTCACCTAACAGTTCAACATGGTTAATAGGTGATTTGAATAAACGAGAATAAGTGTCTACAGAAAGAATGCTTGGTTTGGGGAAACTCAAGCATTACAGTCTCTATTTGCTAGTACACGATCGATCAACAGACCTAGTAGAAGTAGGTTGGTTATTCTGTTTTTTTATATATGACAAAAATACTCCCACCAACGTGATAAACCCACCAATTATTGCATAAGTAGTTGGAAGTTCTCCAAGCCAGAGCCATGCTATAAGAAAAGCAATAACAGGAGTTAAATAAAGAGAACTTGTTGCTTCTGATGCACCTGTTTGTGAAGTAATATACGCTAGAGTAAAGTAAGGAATAACGGTTGGAAAAATTCCTAGATAAATAACTACTACTGTTATATCTATGGGAGCATCTATAATCGCATCTCCAAGGCCAGGAAAAAATATCATCATGAAAATAGTACCTGACCAAATCGTATACATGGTAAAGGTAACAAAGCCATATTTTTTTAGATAAGCATTTTGAAAAACAAAGTAAATACTTTCTGAAAGCGATGCAACTAAAATTAGGATAATTCCGATATTCAATGATAAATTTTCCGTTGCACCACCTAAAGAAATGAATGCCACGCCAGAAAACCCAATTAAGGAACCAATCCACCCTAAAATTCCTAACTTCTCACGAAAAAAGAGCAACGCCAACAAGGCTGTGAAAATAGGTGTTGTGGAAACTAATAAACTAGCAACCCCTGCATTAATTGTTTGTTCCCCATAATTTAACGCTGTCTGATAGACCGTAAATCCTAAAAAACCAAGTAATAAAATAATCGGTACATCTTTTAATTCTGGTAAACGAATTCCTTGAATAACCGCAACAAGAATTAAGGTTAATGATCCAATTAATAATCTCAAAAGGGACACATGTTCAGGTGAATAAGCGGTCAGTGCAGCTCTAATCCCAGGGAAGGCTGAGGCCCATAAAGTAATGGTAATCAAATGAGCAAAAGGAAGTTTTAAATTTAATGGATTTGTCATAATTACACCCCATTCCATATTTTTATCCAACCAGTCAAATCTAATTGTTCTCATCTTAATACGGCTTTGGTAAAATGTCTTCAACAGGCTAAATAGAAAAAACCCAACCAATTAGAGAGTGGTTAGGAAGAAGGAGTTCATATGCAAAAGCCAAAATATCAATTGATTGTTGATTTCATAAAAGACAAAATTTCTAAGGGCGAGTGGACAATAGGAAGTCGCATACCAAGTCAACGTCATCTAGCTAAAATGTTTGACGTCAATCGAAGTACCGTCATAACTGCACTAGAAGAACTAATGGCAGACGGACTGATAGAAGGGAAAGCAGGAATGGGGACTATTGTCACCAATAATACTTGGACTTTGATGGGGGAACAATCCTCAACCAATTGGAATGAAAAAGTCACTTTAGGCATTCATAAACCGAGTATTTCAACGGTACAGGAGATCAATGAAGCCGAATCTAATCATCATCTAATCCAATTAAGTAAAGGAGAATTATCACCAGAGATCTTCCCTTTAGAAGAAATGAGGTCGATATTACAAAAGGTTTCGAATCAAATGACCCCCTTTGGATACGAAGAACCAAAGGGGAATTTAAAGTTACGCCAAGCAATAAGTGATTATCTGAAAAATAGAGGAATAGATGTATCGCCATCATCCATTCTTGTAGTTTCAGGTGCACTTCAGGCCTTACATCTCATTTCAATAGGACTTTTACAAAGAGGATCAAGTGTATTTTTAGAAGTGCCATCTTACCTTTATTCGTTGACTGTTTTTCAATCTATGGGTATGGAGTTGAAGGGAATACCAATGGATAAGAAGGGAATTAAGGTAGACTCCATTTATCAGACGAAGGGAAAAGGAAAGAGTATTCTATATACCATTCCTACCTTTCATAATCCTACAGGCACGTTAATGCAGAAGAATAGAAGGGAGGAACTCCTAGAATACTGTAAAAGGGAACAACTTCCCATTATTGAAGATGATGTGTATCGTGATTTATGGATAGATACCATACCACCAGAGCCATTGAAATCAATGGATTATTATGGGAGTGTTTTATATATTGGTAGTTTGTCAAAAACGTTAAGTCCTGGTTTGCGAATTGGATGGGTAGTTGGCGCCGAATCAGTGATAAACCGATTAGCTGATTTAAAAATGCAATCAGATTATGGATCAAGTACGTTTTCTCAGCTTGTTGCAATGGAGTGGTTATCTAGTGGATTATATGATCAACATCTTGAAACAGTAAGAGAGCAGCTTAAAGTTCGAAGAAGAACCGCTTTAGAAGCTTTGAACAAACATTTAAGCTCTTATGCTACGTGGGAAGTCCCAACAGGGGGGTTCTTCATTTGGATTAAAATAAAACCTGCGTTTAAAGTGAAAAGGTTATTTGATAAAGCATTATCCAAAGGTCTTCTCCTTAATCCTGGTAGTATTTATGCAGAACAATCCGGGCAGTTTATACGATTATCCTTTGGGTTTGCTTCTATAAATGAAATTAAAGTAGGTATATTTCAGTTAAGTCAAATCATTAAGGATGTGGATGATTAAATGCTTCTTTTAAACACCGGTCCAAAACTGCTCCATTACGGATGCTTTTCTACAAGATATGAATGTTCCGTTTGATATCTTTTTATTAATGAGTATTGTTGTTGCGACTTCTCAGCCATTGATTGAATTCGGCCGGTGTGCGCACATTATTATCTAATACAGCAGTATAGATATCGAAGCTTTTTACTTCCTTCCCATACTCTCTTTGTTGGGCCCAAACGGTTTTAATGCTTAATATAGAAATAATCGCTTCAGATGTAAGACGATCAGGCATTGTCCGGATATGGTATAAATCTGGCTGTTTTTCTGGCTCGTCTATGAACCAAATATCTAGTTCCCATTTGTTTCCGATTCTGGATTCGTAAGTTATACCTAGAAAATAACCGTCAGGGTATGTTGGATCAATGTTCCAATTGCCAGTATCGTTGATAAATTTCAAGTCCCGGACTTGAGGATTCGACATCAATTTCAAAGCAATTCTGGAAATTGGATCGATGCTCAACTTAGAACAAACAACCGTAATATCAAGGTCTCTCCATGCCATTAAACCTAGTGCTGCACTTCCCACTTTTACTGGTGTTCCGGCTGTTAGCAGCAATTGCTTAAGGTGCATCTCATCAGCAATCTCATCAGCTTCAGCTTGTAGCTGTAGTTGACGAGCAAGCAATTTATCCGGTTTTATCATTTTTTACTCTCCTTTTTCTACTAAGACGATTCTCTTCCAGCTACCCCATAGAAGAACAGCTCCATCAATTGATCCATATTCCAAGTTGTCCGTTCTGGAGTCGACCCTTCCCAATATCGACACAGTTCTTTCTGGAACATCGTGAAATATTGCAGCATCATCTCCTCAGTTTGGCCCTTGTGGATATAGCCCTCTTGCTTTCCGATTCTGACAAACTTCTTGAAAAATTGTACGATTTTCCGTTCACTATAACTATTCATCATTTGCATTAACCCCTTCCGCTCGGGGGAGGGGGCATTCGGAAACTCTTCCCCTAAAATTGTCAGATTTTTAGCCTCCAATAGCATAATTTCTTTCGTCTTTTCAGGAAAAGACAATGCGGAATCCAGAATGTCCTCATACTGTGCCAACTGCTTGTCCATCCAATTGATCAGAGAATCGGTATATAGCTGTTCTTTAGTACCAAAGTAATTATATATCGTTGCAGGAGATACCTTTGCTTTATGCGCAATCTCATTGATGCTGACCTTCTGAAAGCCATACTTAAAAAATAATTCAATCGATGCGCTGAATATTTGCTTTATTTTTTGCTGTTTCCGTCGTTCGTAGCCGTCCATCATCTTTCACCTCATATGTAGTGTAAACAAAGTTTTAGATATTTTCAATAAAAACACTCTAAAACATTGAAAATTCGAATTCGTTTAGTTATAATGTTTTAGAGTAAAACGCTATATACAGTACATAACTATCATATCATGGGTTGTTCATTAATTCATAGGAGGTAAGGGAATGAGACAATTTCGAATTCCTTCTTATTTGCACGATGTATTTGGTGAAAAACAATCTGTTGGGTCCATTCTGACAATACTATTTTTTGGAGGAATCCTAACAGCTGCTTTATATTACAGATTTCCCGAAATGACGGACAATTTGCCGAAGTGGCGTATTGCCCTGGCATTGTTATTGATATTCGATGTTTTTGCCGGCTGTTTAGCAAATTTTACGATTTCAACTAGCAACTTTTATGCGGCTCGAAAGACAAATCGAATCGTATTTATAGCAATCCATTTCCATATCCTGCTAATAGCCTTTCTTCTCAATACCGATATTGGGTATTCACTGTGGATATGGGCTTACACAATTATTGGTGCATTTATCGTTACTACACTTAGCGGAAAGGATTCGCAATTATTCATAGCGGGCTTGCTTTTGTCGATTGCTCTTGGCTTCATACCTATGCTTCCAGGCATAACGCCTTACATGCTAATCATTAGTATATTGTTTTTAGTAAAGGTTATGTTTAGCTTTGCCGTTGATCATTATGGTAAAGCTAAATATATGAGCAATGAAGAAGCATGAATATATTTTATTAGGTGATGTCCATGACTATTAAGAGAGTTTTTTATGGTACTTTTTGTTGTATTGTCTTTCTTGCATGGATTAATTATCTGATTAATAGAAAACTCCCATCGGGTAACCTTATCTTATTTTTATAACTCAATACATTAAGCTGAGCGTATTTTTTGTATAATCACATTCAAAATGACAAATGCTATCTAGAGAAAAGCACGGATAAAATAGGGAGGATAAGAGTTAATGCCCGAAGAAACTAAAATGTCTGCCTCTGAACTCGGAGCTCTATGGATGACATATCATAAAAAAACCATGATTTTGCGTATATTGGAATATTTTATTGATAAATCTGATGATCAAAAAGCAACAGATCTCATGTCGGATTTATGGAATCAACTTCATTCCTTAACCTTAGAAATGGAAACCATGTTTAAAAATGAAGGCGCAGCAGTTCCAAATGGTTTCACTGAAAAGGATGTTCAATTAGAAGCGCCAAAATTATGGGATAACGGTTTTGATATTATGTTATGCCGAATATTAAAGGAAATAAGCGCAGGAATGTACGTATTACATTTGACGATGTCTTACCGTCAAGACATTATAAAACTGTACAGGGATATGTCGGAAGTAACAGAAACCTTTTATGGTCATTTCACTCAATACCTTCTTGACAAAAAACTTTATACTCGCCCGAACTACGTTAATATGCCAAAGTCAACGGATTATATAACAGATAAGAATTACTTAAAAGGAACCAATATTTTTGGGAAGAAGCGAACATTAAATACGGTTGAATACGGCTACCTATATCATGCAATGGAAACGAATATTGTTGGTATGCAACTTTTACAAGGTTTCACTCAAACTACCAAAGACGAAGAGGTAAAGAAATATTTTATGGAAGGAATCGCACTTACAAAGGAAATTATAAGGGAGACTTCCGACATCCTGCTTGAAAATAACATCCAACCGCCTGCCACACCAGGAGGAACCGTTACAAACTCAACAATGCCACCTTTCTCCGAAAAGCTGATGATGTTCTGTAATTACCTTTTAGATGGCCTTTCTCTTGGCGGAGGTGGGTTTAGTGTGGGCTTTAGTTTACGCAATGATTTGCAATACAAAAATATGATTTTCGCTAAAGACTTATTTCAATATCAACGTAAAGGGGTTAACCTCATGATGGCTAAAGGTTGGTTGGAAGAACCACCAAAAATGAATTTATAAGAAAAAGAAAAAAGGGATTAATCGTCGTGACGAGCAATCCCTTTTTAGCAGGAGGGAAATTTACAGATCGACTCTCAAAGTACCAAGCGACTTAGCGATTTCCGGATCGTGATAGTCTAAAAAAAGACTTTCACGCGTATCAAGGGTAGAAATTAATTCGAGATCGTCCTCGTTCAACTCAAAATCGAAAATGTCCATGTTCTCGATGATCCGTTCTTTGTGCACCGATTTTGGAATCGCAACAACCTTATGCTGAATTAGCCAGCGAAACACTACCTGTGCGACAGATTTGTTGTGTTTTTTTGCAATAGAGCTTAGCACTTCGTTACGGAATAGGTTGTTGCGACCTTCTGCGAATGGCCCCCATGATTGATGCTGCACTCCATGCTCTTTCATAAAAGCTGCACTCTCCATCTGCTGGTAGAATGGATGTGTTTCTATCTGGTTGATGGCGGGTACGACTTCGTTATGCACGATGAGATCCATCAGACGGTCTGGCAGAAAGTTACTGACACCGATCGCCATGATCTTGCCTTCCTTGTAAAGCTCTTCCATTGCTCGCCAAGCGCCATAATAGTCTCCGAACGGCTGGTGAATGAGATATAAGTCGAGATAGTCAAGCTGTAGCTTTTTCAACAATTTGGAGAAGGCCAGTTTAGCACTCTCATAGTCAGCATCCTGAACCCAAAGCTTGGTCGTGATGAACAGCTCCTCACGTGGCACACCGCTACGCTTGATTGCACGTCCGACCGCTTCCTCATTCAGGTAACCAGCTGCAGTGTCAATCAGGCGGTAGCCAGCCATTAGCGCTTCATATACCGCGTTCTCGCACTCCTCTGCATCTGGAATTTGATAGACTCCGAAGCCAATGATCGGCATTTTGACTCCATTGTTTAAAGTGACAGTTTTCATTGTCATCCCTCCTATTGTTTGTGATACGACAAACAGCAGAAAATCCCGGAAAATGAACACAACATAAGGGATTGCGCTTACAGCCGATTCACATTACAATAAGTTTACCGACTTCGTGTTACACGAAGTCAAGTCGTTTCAACCCATTTTTTTCTTGAGGAGGATGACACATGTATACGGTCAAAGAAGCCGCCCTAATAACGGGACTTACCGAGCACGCGGTGCGCTATTATACGGATAAAGGCTTGGTGCCAAGTGTGCAGCGCAATAAAAACAATATTCGGATGTTCGACGAAGAATCGATCAACTGGCTATATGGCGCCAAGTGCCTCAAACAGACAGGGATGCCAATTAAAGTGATTAAAATGTATGTCGACCTCTGCCTTGAAGGAGATTCTACAGTCCAAGAACGCTGTGCCCTAATGATGGAGTATAGAGAAGCCGCACTCACTCAGCTCGAAGATGCCAAACGTCGTGTGGATCATCTAGAACAGAAAGCTGCTCAATATCAGGCCATCTTGGAGCAACGCGCTCCAGACACGACTAATCCCGCTAACTGGCATAAAATTGAGAAACAAGTGTAGCAGTCAAAAAGCAACCATAGATGGCACTTTGAGACGTCGATGTATTTCTGTATGCCTCCACAAAAAATTGGCTAAATGGAGTCCTGTATTTTGTCTCCATTTAGCCAATTCGTTGCTTTAATAAAATTCGAACATTAAGGGTTGTTAGCACCCTTACCATTTAATCTTCGTTTAAATAATTATCATATGCTTCTTGATTAATTTCCACATATCTATCCACTCCGAGAGATTCTAGACCGTTCACATAGTCATCCCAATCATCCTCTAAGCTTAATTCACCTGTTATAAATTGGGTGGCACTTTGTTCGACATTATCTAAAATATTTGTTTCCAACGTGGAATATTCATCTTGAACTTCTTCAGGATACCATGCTGCCCAGAATGGAAAGGTTTCTTCTGGTTCCTTACCTTCATATAGATAGGTTGCTTCCTGAAGTCTTCGTTCATACCCCTCATCTGTATAGATATCCTCAGCTTGAACTTGTCCATCACGGAACTCTCTCGGTTGGTAATACTGTGCAGCGGCGGACCAGTTATTATTGGTAGGTTCTTCAGGATGCAACAATTTCACATTTGGTTCCACATCTTCATTAATTGCCACATCACTCTCTTCAGAAGTCACCCAATCTTCTCCTTCTACTCCTAGGTGAGCACGGACCATTCCGTCTATAGTAAACATATAATCCAATAGTTTAATAGCTTTGACTTGAGTCTTTTCACTCGCCTTATTCGTAATGGCAAAAGTAGCACCATTAGTTACTGGATAATTGTACGTAGCATATTGATGATTTGGACCCTGCAAAGGAGCAATAGGATTATAGGCATACTGATTTTCATTATCTACGAATTCCCATGGATGCTGAGCAGCAGCAGCACCTAAAATAACATTGTCAGCATTATTTCCCAACTGAATAAAAGCATCACGATTTTGTGTGAACGCACCAGAGTCAATGAGTCCTTCTTCATACAAGGAATGAATATATTCTAAGCCTTCTCGCCACTCTGGTGTATTAGCTGCAAAACTAACTTCCCCATTTTTAACGAGTAATCTAGTTTGTGCATCGTCATATACAAAACCATTCATTAAAATAGGAATGATAGAATGATTAGGTGAAGCTGCAGAACCACTGAGCGGTAGTTCATCTTGTTTCCCGTTTCCATTAGGATCCTGTTCCTTAAAGGCAGTTAATACCTCTTTCAGCTCCTCGTGAGTGGAAGGGATATCTAAATTTAATTTTTCTAACCAGTCAGTGTTTAACCACAACTTATTCGGCCAGGTACAATGAAAACATTCTTCTAATCCTGGGATGCCATAAATATTTCCGTCGGGAGCGGTAGCAATCTTACGAAAGGAGTCCCGTTCATCCAAAACCTTAGATAAATTGGGTGCGTGCTCCTCAATCAAATCATTTAAAGGAATTAATGCTCCTTGTTCTCCATACTTTAATAATTCACTAGGCTCAAATTTATCTACCCAATCGACTAAAAAAAACACATCTGGATAATCTCCGCTAGCTAATGAAATTTGTCTTTTCTCCTTGGCGGACGAAGAATCATAAGATGTTTTTTGAAACTCAAAATGGATGTCAAATTCATCTTCGGCGAATTCAGTGAAAGAATTGGTCTCTAAATCCATTTCCCCATTTTCTGCAATAAATACGGACATATTTGTGTAACCATCCGAATTTTCCACTTCCTCACTTGCTTCTTCACCTGAGTCACAGGCACTTACGATGATCATTAGGAACATAAATAGTAACAAAGCGCGAAAATGCTTCTGTTTCATTCTAATTTCCTCCCTTTAATTTATAAAAATAAATTCTTAAAATGCTTCCAACCAACCCAAGGATTTCCTAATATAATTGAACGACATTGTAGTCTTTAAAAGCAATGACCGCACCAAGCATAGGTACATATTTGAAAATGATGAAATACAATACAGGCAGTATCATTAGAATATATAATTGCCAGTGCCTTTGGAAACTTTTTATGGCAGGATGACGTTTTACTACCTTAATGTTTTTCGATTGATTGATAGACTGATCCATTTTTATGCCCTCTTTAAATAAGATTCTTTGATAGTTAACGCTTTCAAAATTAGCATGTATGTTTTACATAGCAAACAGACAATGGAGTTTATGAGGTACAATTTCAGAAATTTATTTTTATAGAAAAACGTACATTATTAATGAGAGAGTACATTTTAGGATTTAGTCCATCTACTTCTATTTAGCCTCTAGTTTTCTTCAACATTTTCTAAAGATTAAAGAAAGTAACGATATATTAATATTTATTTGTTAATATTTGTTTATTTAAATTACTGGAAATGCTGTTTATGTTATGGATTTTTAAGTTGTGTTAGAAAGTTAGAAGATTGCTATGGATGCTTTAGTTGATCATATGTCATTAAAGTAGGAAAACTAGAAGGAGGGTCGTTTTATCAAGCAGATTAGCCCAGAAATTCAAGAATTGACCATCGAATCCTTGGAGAACTTTCTAAAATCATAGCAATTTAAAAGAAATTTTTTGATCCAATACAATGTAAAATAAATATAACTTTTTTATCTGCTAGAGTTCGTACTGAAAATCAAAAATACTATATGGAAGGTGAGATGTATGGCAAAGTTGATCTACTCAATGCTCACTTCGCTGGATGGTTACACGGAGGACAAACATGGCAAATTTGGCTGGGGTGTTCCCGAAGATGAGGAGGTGCACTCTTACATTAACGAACTCACGTCGTCAGTCGGTATTTATCTCTACGGGCGGAAGATGTACGAGGTGATGGCTTATTGGGAGACGGCACACAGGATCCCTGACCAACCAGAGTTCGTACTAAACTGGGCACACCAATGGAAGGCTGCTGAGAAAATTGTCTACTCAAGTACCCTTACCGAGCCGCGTAGCGCAAGGACGTTGATCAAGCGGTACTTTGATCCTGAGGAGATCCAGAAGCTCAAGTCTGATGCGGAGTATGACATCACTGTTGATGGTCCTGAACTTGCTTCTCAGGCGATAAAGGCCGGTCTTGTTGACGAGTTCCAGATGATTATGTGCCCCGTGATTGTTGGGGGCGGTAAGCGATTTTTTCCAGCTGGTGTTAGGCAGGAACTGGAACTGATTGAGGATCGCCGGTTTGACAATGGCGTAGTCGTTCTACGGTATGC
The DNA here is from genome assembly GCF_055395245.1 of Gracilibacillus sp. JCM 18860. Classification (NCBI taxonomy): domain Bacteria; kingdom Bacillati; phylum Bacillota; class Bacilli; order Caryophanales; family Bacillaceae; genus Gracilibacillus; species Gracilibacillus sp. JCM 18860. The sequence continues at coordinate 2,437,079 of NZ_AP043868.1, read as the reverse complement.
TGCTCGTAACTGATAAAGACGAAAAATTAAGAAGTTTGAACTTGTACTTAGTCTATTTCCTATCCTAATTTGTTTTTCATGATTTCAATTGTATTGCCTAAACCCACCGTCTGGTGTACTATTATCAGGTGGTTTTATTATTTTATTGTTTGGCATAGCTATTCTTATTTAATCCCGCTAAAAAACAGGAGAAAAGACCTGTTATGGAGATTAATACCTCTACATCAACTATCTTAGTCAACTTTCCTATGAAGCTTTTTCTATATGTAAAAACTACAGAGGGTACCACTGAGAAGACGATCCATTAATAGTTTTTAATGGAACTGGTTTCCTACATAAGAGACCTCCCAATTATACTTAAAAAAATTCGAGTATCCGTTTTAAGTCTCTCTTGGGGGACAACCCGAACTTTCTGCGGTATTCCCGGCTGAAATGAGACGGACTTTCATAACCTACTTGGAACGCAGCTTCGGCGGCTTCTAGATTTTCTGTTAAAAGTAGTCGACGTGCCTCTTGGAGCCGGATTTGTTTTTGATATTGGATCGGGCTCATGCCTGTAGCTTCCTTGAAATAATGATACAAGGATGAAGAACTCATTCTAGCTTCCTTCGCCAATTCCTCCACTTTCAATGGCTTTCTGTATTCATGGTTCAGCAGCTCAACCACCTTTGCAATTCGTTGATATTGACTGCCAACGAGCGCAAAATGCTTCAGGGTGCCATTCTGGTCATTCTGAAGAACTCGATATATGATCTCATGATGGATACTGGCCGCAAGTACTGGGATATCCTGTGGAGTCTCTAGCAATTTGATTAGTCGGATAACGGCTTCGAGGAGAGATTCGCTCTTTGGGTTGATTACCAGTCCTCGACCAGAGGAGTGTTTAGGAATTTCTTGATTCATGGATTGAATGACCTCGAACACTTGATTCATGTCAAGCTGTAGATTTACACATAAATAGGGCTTTTCAGATGTTGCCTTTATGACCTGCCCTGTTATTGGCAAATGAACGGAAGCTGTCAAATAATTTGCTGAATCATATTTATAGCTCTCTTCCCCAAGTATGACTACCTTCGAGCCTTGTGCCACTACACATAATGATGGCTCGTAAACAGAATAAATCGGTTCAGAAACCTGGGATGCACGTACAAGGTGCAAACCTGGAATAGCCGTTTCATGCGTACCATCATTTATAACAAACCTCTCCATTAACTCAGCTAATTCTTTGTCTCGTCTCATGGATTACTCCTCCAACTTTTCCTGTACATGTATCAAGGTATCTTGCTATTTATATTATAGCCTTTTGGAGGATTAGGCAATGATTGTGTATTTCTCAGCTACCTCCCTCTATTCGTATTGAATTAAAATCATTTGTGTTCGCACTATTCAATTGGAGAATCTGAAAGGAGATAGTGAAATGGCAAAAGAACATGTAAATTCGCATCCCTATGTCGGCATGTGGGTGACTTCAGATGGATACATTCGTCACGAGTTATTACCAAACGGAAGATACGATGAAGCTCGTGGGGACATCGAAAGTGCTTATCAGGGAAGCTATACTGTCAAAGGCAATCATATCGAGTATCAGGATGATACAGGCTTTACAGCCAATGGTGATTTTGTCAATGGAGTGCTGTACCATGCAGGTATGGTTCTATATCGGGAAGAACTTAGTGAAGGGAGAAATGAGTGATGTCTGGACTAAATGGAAAAGTTGTTGTTATTACAGGGGCAAGTAGTGGAATTGGTGAAGCAACTGCACGACTACTTGCAAAGAGAGGTGTTCATATTGTAATCGGAGCAAGACGTTTAGAAAAGTTAGAAGCTATAGCATCTGCTATTCGTACAGAAGGTGGTTCTGTGATCGTTCAACAGGTCGACGTGACAGACCTTGAACAGATGCAGGCAATCATAGATGTAGCCGAAAGCCACTTTGGAGGAATCGATGCAATAGTGAACAATGCTGGTGTGATGCCACTCTCTCCGATGGATGCCTTAAAAACAGAGGAATGGAACCAGATGATTGATGTCAATATTCGCGGTGTTCTTAATGGAATTGCAGCAGGTATACCTATTATGAAAAAACAAGGCTTTGGGCATTTCCTTAACTTAGCATCTATTGGTGCTTACGAGGTATCCCCGACAGCGGCTGTTTACTGTGCTACCAAGTTTGCCGTTCGGGCAATTACAGATGGATTACGGCAAGAGATGGCGGGGCAAGGCATTCGAGTGACTCTCGTAGCTCCAGGAGTAACAGAATCAGAATTAGCTGGGAGCATAACAGACAATGAGGCAAAAGAGCTCATGAAAGAATATCGGCGCATTGCTCTCCCAGCTTCGGCTATTGCCCATGCAATCGCCTATGCTATTGAGCAACCGACTAATGTCGATGTGAATGAAATGGTGATTAGACCAGTAGTTTAGATTGACTTAAAGAACAATTCAGTTATCTCCGGTACGGTGGCAAGGTCTATGAGACCTAATGGACCACCGAGCAAGGCAAATCGGTGGCACCGTCGCCTGCTGGGTTAGACTTTCTACGGTTGCCAGAAGTTCTGGGGGAATCGCCAGAGGGTTGACCGTAGACGCTCTGGCACTGCTCAAAGCCGATTAAACCTCTATTTTCCTTAAACGTTCTCTAAAGATTTAAGAAAATGTAACAATAAATTAAAATTCATTTGTTAAAATTTGCTGAAAGGAGATCTGAAATGTAAAAACTATAGGGAGGATACTAATGAAAAGACGACCCATTATTCTATTATTATTTGTAGTAATGATAACTGCTTTATTGACAGATGATGTAAATGCAAAAGCAGAAAGTAGTAATAGAAAAGCAACTATTCTATACTTTAATGATGCCCATGAGGTGAGTCCAGTTGTCAACGATTATGGAGATCGGGGTGGAGTGGCGAGGCTTAAAACAGCTATTGATCAGGTCCGAAAAGAGAATAAGCATACACTCGTAGCATTTGGTGGTGACTTAGGTGGAGGAACCTTATTTGGCGGTGTATATCAAGGGTTTCCGATGGTAGAAGCTTTCAATCGAATAGATATTGATATAGCCAATTTTGGACAGCATGATTTTGATTTCGGTTCTGAAGTGACGAAAGATTTAGTTAAGACATCAGCATTTCCGTGGATTTCTTCTAATTTAGTAGATCCAGAAGGAAACCCATTTGCCGACGTAGCCACCTATAAAATCTTTAATAAGCGGGGAATTAAAATTGGCATCATTGGACTTACGGATGATATGAATACAACAACAGTGGATGATCAAGTAAAACAGCAGGATATGATTCAGTCAGCAAAAAATGCTATTGCCAAGATGAAGAAAGCGAAAAAAGTCGATGTTATCATTGCCTTAACACAGGAAAGCCTGGAAAAAGACAAACAATTATTAGCAGCAGTTCCTGAAATAGACGCGGTCTTCACCGAAGAAAAGGCGGAAAATCAATCTTTTATCCATGAATGGAATGATCGATATATTTTTGCCCCAGAAGGCAATATTGGCTCAATTATCCAGTTGGATATTAGTAAAAAAGGAAAAAATATTCGCTTAACACCTAAAATCATTAAAGTCGATCACACGGTGCCGGAGGACCCGGAATTAAAGGCTTTTGCAGCTTACTATCAGGAAAAATTGGAAAAGGATTTAGGCCAACCCATTGCCCAAGTAGGAATACCACTCATCTATGGGGAAAACCATGAGTCAAGGTATCAAGAAACGAATATTGGTAATTTCATTGCGGATAGCTATCGTTCCTATTTCAAAGCAGACATTGGGCTAATGAATGGTGGTGGAATTCGTGCGAGCGTACCGGCAGGAAAATTTACATTGCGTGATGCTTATTCCATCCTTCCATTTCGGAATAAGGTGATTTTGGCTTCTGTTACAGGAGAAACGATTCGAACAGCTCTAGAACACGGAGTATCCAATGTAGAAAATCTGGGTGGCGGTTTTTTACAGGTTTCTGGAATCACCTATTCTTATGATCGGAGTAACCCGAAAGGAATGAGGGTTGATCATATTTTAGTAAATAACCAACCACTTGAGCTACAAAAAAATTATACAGTCGCAATGCCTCATTATATTTTTAATGGTGGAGATGGATTTACGATGTTCGATCCGAATACGCTAATGGTTGAAGAAACAAATGCTCGTACCGATGCGGAAGTGTTAATAGAGTACGCTAAAAATATAGGGGTCATCCATGAGACAATAGAAGGAAGGATTACGGTATTGGTAGACTAAGCTGTTTGCTTTCTATACAACATATATACTACCTGTGAGTAGTACCTTATTTAATGATTATGGAAACCCCAGGATATGCCAGGGGTTTCAGAAAGTTTTAGAGTGGTGACTTTTTTCCATTACACTCTTTAAATTATTATATATAGATTGGGATACCTTGACTTTCGAATAGTGCTACATCTAAATGTTCTTGCTATTTTCAAACCTTTTATATACAAGCGCCAGCAACATGGCAGGAATAGTACACAAAATCATCCCAATAAAGGATAGCTTCGGCTCGATCTCATACAAATATCCACCTAGAATCGTGAAAACAGCTGTGCTCCAGCTAAGGGCTAACGCGGAATAAACACCTTGTGCCTTTGGTATTTGTCGATGTGGAATGTTCTTAATTAAGTATTTCATAAAAGCATAATGTGCCATCGCGAACGATAATGCGTGCAATGTTTGGGCAATAGCGAATATGATTACATTCGGAAAGACAAAAACTAAAATCCACCGCGCAGATGAACCAATAGCTGAAATTGTCAGTAAGGCGCCAATCGAAAATTGATTAAATTTTTTATCGGCTATCGAGAAAAAGACAATTTCCGCAATTACGGCAATATTAATGATAAAACCAATCAAGTAGGTAGGTGCCTGAATCTCTTGTAAAAAAATATAGCCATAATTGTAATAAGTAGCATGTGATGCTTGTAATAAAATGACAATAACCAGAACTAGGCGGAAATGCTTGATACGGAATAATTGAAATAGCCCTTCTTTTTTAGGTTGGTCCATTGGTGGCTTTTCGGATAAAATCATCGGCGTTTGTACAAAACCAAGGCTTACAAATCCGATGACACCACATAATAGTGACCAAAAAATGATTTCGTCTCCATATAAGCCTGTAAAAATGGTGATAATCATGCCGATGGAGACAAAGCCAATTGATCCCCATTGTCGACTTCTGCCATAATGTTTTAATTGTTTACTCTGCACCAGAACACCAGCAACACTATCTAAGGCAGGCATTAATGTTGGGTAAAACAGGTGTAGGGCGCTAGTAGCGATTAATAAACTGGTAAACGAATTTGCCGGTATGTAACAGACAATCGCCACAAGTGTTCCGATCCCCATTATACTCAGTAGTCTTTTACTACTAACCCTTGCAGATAGATAAGGAAAGGCAAATAAAGTAGAAACTCCCCTGACTACCAATCCTAAGCTCATGATCAAGCTAGCTTCTGAGACGGAAATCCCTTTTGTATCAATCATCCAACCTGACCAGTAGGGTAGAAAAATCCCCCATGTCAAAAAGAAGCTAAAAAAATGTATACTCATCCAGCGTTGTGTGCTCATTTCATGTCCCCCTCATAGATTGCATGATAACATGGAGATAGAATGAAGTAATAGGAGATATCTCATATTTTGAGGTGAAGGTATGGAAATTTATAAAAATAAAAAGAAAAAGATCTATTTGGAAAAGAACTCTATTGCCCATTTATTTTCCTTTCCCGTGGAGGATTTTATCGAAGTCCGTGAGTATCAACGGAATGATTGGATTATTCAAGAAGGTAGGAGACCAGATTATCTCTTTTACGTTATCGAGGGAAAAGCAAAAATATATATAACCCATCAAAATGGCAAGGTATCGTTAATTAATTTCATTAATGCAAAGGAATATATCGGAGAAATGGAATTATTACATGATGTGTATTATACAAAAGGGATTCAAGCATCAACGAAGACGATTTGTTTTGCTATTCCTATTCATTACTATCGCAAACAATTGCTAGAAGACGCGAAATTTCTACGGGAATTATCCAAGTTTTTGAGTGTAAAGGCTTCTATCATGGCAGCTAAATATACTCAAAGTCTAGCATTCCCGCTAGAAAACAGACTTGCGGATTTTATTTTACAAACGGCTGATGGAGGAATCTATAAGGAGAAGCATGTGACAGTTTGTGATTATTTAGGTGTTTCCTATCGGCACTTATTACATGTGCTTACCCAATTTTGTGAGAAGGGATACTTAGAAAAGGAAGGCAGAAACTATCAAATTAAGCAGCATCAATCCTTGCACGAACTTGCTGGGGTATTGAAAAATTAGAGAGGAAAATCGACAAGTATCCCATTTGTAGGTTTTCTCCTTCGTCAAGTGTTCCTCCCATGCTAAAACGTCACAATCTCCCGCAGAGCTCACCAACAATAAAGCCCTAATTTCTTGATTCAATAGGTAAAATCCCTGCCGAAGAATATCAGATTTTCACGATAAAAAACCCTTTTACTAGCCTAGTTTTGACAAATTATTTACAAATCTAGTGATAGGATAATAGGTATTACCTATTGATAATAGAAAGGAGAACGACTATGGGAAAAACTAAAAAAGTATTATTCCTGCTATTTTTTCTTGCGCTAGTAGGAGGTCTATCATTCCCTACGATGGCAAGTGCAGAGGATGGGGATGGGGAGTATAACCCAGATCCAACTGCCAAAGAGATAGATGCAGAATTTCGCTCTGAGACAGTAGAAGAGGCTCTGAAGGAAGGAAAGGTAGATTTTAGTAGAGCTTTCATACAAGGTAAACAATCACAAACCCCTTCATCCGTCACACCTGATGATATTGGTGTTTCGAAGCCATGGGTGACGGTGAATAATGTAACAGGACAGTACGTCCTTACCTCTTTCACCCTAAAAGGTGTAGGCGAATATGGGGAGGTGTGGGTATCGAATGAACTGGCGTATCCGGAAGAAGATCCTAGAAATGAGGAAGAATTATCGGTTATTACCGATCAACAGGTTCAATATCTTTTAAATGAATTTGATGAAAAAATCTATGAACAAGAGGTGGAGTTCTTTGCCCCACCAGCTGAGCGAAAGGGAGATAACTCCATGTTCCCTGAATATCATCAGGACGATTCTGGGCGTGTGGTGATCTTAATCGATAATATTAAGGATGAGAATTATTATGACCCGAATTATCCGAGCTATATTGCAGGATATTTTTCTCCAGCTATCAGTGAATTTACCGATCGCAATGTCATGACGATTGATAGCTTTGATTGGGCAAGTCGGACAGGCCCTGATGCGGAACGCCCATTTTTATATGAAGGAACCTTTGCACATGAGTTCCAGCACCTATTACACCATGATAGTGATGGGGCCGAAGAAAACTTTATCAACGAAGGGCTAGCTGACTTTGCTCAATTTTTAGTAGGGTATGGTCATTCCGATTCACATGTCGACTTTTTCATGAATAATCTAAAAAACTCCTTAACCCAATGGGGGGATCAGTCCGATCTACAAATACTAGGTGACTACGGAGTTGCTTACCTTTTTCAGCTTTATCTGAATGAACAATTTGGATCAGAATTTCTTCAGAAGGAATTCAAGCATCCGGAACAAGGTATTGATAGTATTAATGCCGTTCTAGAAGAGATGGGAAGTAAGCGTGATTTTAAGGAAGTCTATCAAGATTTTATGATGGCATTAGTGATAGATGGAAAGTATCAAGGAGATAATAAGACCTACCAATTTCAATCCATAGACTTAGAACCTAATCTAGAAGCAGCAGCAGCGTTAGATAAGATCGCTCCAGCTTGGGGAACTGATATAAAATTTATTACACCGAATAAGAAGATTGATCATTTATATTTTAAAGGGATTGATTTCCTCAGTACTAACTGGGAGGCAGTCAGTGATCCAGATAAGGGTCAGGTCCTCTGGGGGAGTGAAGGGGACCAAGCCGATAATTTTCTTATAAAAGAGCTAGATCTCACTGGCGAAACCAATCCTGTTCTATCCTTTGAAACAAAATATGAAATCGAAGAAAATTGGGACTATGGCGTGGTTCAAGTCTCAACAGATAATGGACAATCATGGACTTCGTTGGCCAATGAACATACAAGTGGTGAGGTAGATGAAAATGGCTATCCAGCAATCAAAGAAAATGTTCCAGGTTTTACTGGAAGCTCAGGTGGCTGGACAACAGAAAGCTTCGACCTATCGGCATATGCTGGTCAAAAGGTTCATCTCGCATTCCGCTACATGACAGACTGGGCTCATAATGAAGAGGGCTGGTACTTAGCCAATTTAAAAATAAATGATAGATTAATAGATACAATGGAATCGACGGAGTCTTTCATGAGCCTAGAGCAAGTAACAGAGGAGTATGTGGATTATCAAGTGCAGTTTATCGGATTTAAGAAAGGGAAGGCAATAGGAAAAGCGAATCATGTGAAAGTCATTCAATTCCCAAATTTACTCAATATGAAGGAAAAGGATAAGATCGATCTGAAGGATATGTTAAAAAGCGCCCAATATTCTAAGATTTTAATGATGGTTACGTATGCACCTAAACCAGGTAAGGGTGGAAGTGCGGAGTATGATTATGAAGTAGTGATGAAGGGGAAAAGGAGATAGCTGATTCTCTTTTCATTGTGACCGGATGTATATAAATACAAAGGGTTGTGTGAATAAAAGCCGTTTGATGCTTGCAACACCTAACAGCTTAGTGCAATAGCCCTTTAAGGGAAATAACCACCTATTTGCTAACCGGCTTGGGTGGTTATTTTTTTAAAAAGAAATGGTGGTATAGCACAATTATTTTACTTCTAATTCGTACAGGTACATATTCCTTTCTTACTTTCATTCACATACTTATTTCTTTCAGCGAAGGATAAGATGATTAATGTTATTAAAGAGAAGATGCAAGTAATTATTACATTCCAATACGTATACTTTGTGGACAATTAAATTCCTCTTCCTTTTTTCCCGCATGCCTTCAACGAGCCGTTACCTACAGGTAAACGTAAATCTCTTTTTAAAATTTTTTCATTTAACTATTGAACAACACGTTACGTGCTGTTTTATACTATAGAAAATAAGGATGAGGTGAAGTAATGTACACGATTGGAAAACTCTCGAAAAATACAGGAGTTACTGTGAGGACATTGGATTATTATGATGAAATTGGTCTGATTAAACCTTCATCAAAAACGGAGGGAGGGCACCGCTTATACAGTGAGGATGACGTTATGCGGCTGGAACGAGTTTTAGCTTTAAAATATATGGGATTTTCTCTGGAGCAAATTAAAGATATTCTGGAAAATTCCACTTCGACCTGGCAAGAGTCGATCCAGCAGCAGCTGGAATTGGTTAAACGAGAACAGGAACGTCTGCAGGTCCTGGAGCAAGCACTGCTTGGTATCTCGTATTCCATTGAGATCGAGGGAGAAATTAACTGGAAAATTATTTTTAATATTATTCAGCTTTATCAACAGGATCCTGAAGATGCCTTACAGCAATATAAAGATTACTTGAATGATGATGAAATGAAAAAAATCATGGATATGAATGTGCAAAATATGAGTGAGGAGGACATAAGGACATGGATGAAGGTCATTCATGATATCAAAAATAATCTGAACATTGATCCGGCTTCAGAAAAGGCACAGCAGCTGGTGGAAAGCTGGTTAAACCAAGCAGAGAAAATGTATGGAAATGATGAAGAATTACTGGGAGATATGTGGGAAGCACTGCAAAATTTAAAGGAAGGCATTGCTTTTTACCCAATGAACAAAGATGTTATTCAATTCATTGAACGTGTTTTTATAGTAAAGGAGGAATTAAAAAAATGATCCTCGATATAAAAGGTGTTACGAAGATTTTTCGTAGTAAAGGAGAATCCAAAATTGTTGCCAATGACAACATCACATTTTCGATTAATGAAGGAGAAATATTTGGGCTTCTTGGACATAATGGTGCAGGAAAAACGACGTTGGTTAATCAAATATTAGGACTATTATCACCTGATCATGGTGACATTCATTTGCTGGGGGAATCAGTAATGCAATCATCTGCACGTGCCAGGTCCATTTGTTCCGTACAGCCGCAATCCCAAGTGTCATTGGGCTTACTTACTCCAAAGCAGGCAGTGACGCTGATAGGGAAAATGCGGATGGGTAAAAAGTTTGAACCAAAGCGGGTGGGGGCGCTATTTGAAGCGTTGGATATGGGGGCTTGGGCGAATACAGAAGGCGAAAAACTGTCAGGGGGAGTGCGAAGGCTGACAGCCTTTTGTATGGCGGTGATCGCCCCAGGTGAGTTAGTGATCCTTGATGAGCCAACCAATGATGTTGATCCGGTTCGCCGAAGTTACCTTTGGCAGGTAATACGGGACTTGACGAAAAACGGGAGCTCCGTTATTTTAGTAACGCACAATGTTCTCGAAGCAGAAAAGGCAGTGGATCGGGTGGCTATTATGGATAAAGGAAAAATAGTGACACAAGGGAATCCATCGGAAGTAAAAAGTTTAGTAGGAGACCGAATGCGAATAGAACTTAGTCTGGAAAAGGAATTTAAAAATATCGAGGTTCCTGGCTGGGCACTTTCCCCGCATCAAAACGGATCCCGTCTTATTTTCTCTTTAGACCCCTCAAAAGTATCATCCACGATTGATTGGGCAAAGAATCAGACAGATAAAGGACTTGTTATAGACTACTCCCTGTCTCCCACTACAATTGAGGATGTTTATATTGAATTAACATCTAAAAAGGGGGTAGTATCGTAATGAATATGGCCAGCCATTATCAGTATGTTTTTCAAATGCAGCTTCTTAGAAATGCAGGGTTTTTTATATTTATGGCTTTATTACAAATACTGATATCCATAGGGATTGTTATAGGATTTTCCTATCTTATACCAAACCCTGATACGGAAACGATTCTATTTTTAGCAACAGGAGCCCCAACGATTATTTTGATTATTGCAGGAATGGTTATCCTGCCTCAGCAAATTGGTACTGCAAAGACAGATGGATATATGGAGTACATGCGTACCTGGCCTGTGAGTCGCTCCGTTATCCTAGGGGCAGATACAACCATATGGTTATTGATTACCTTGCCGGGAATAATTGTTTCATCTATTGTTGCACACCTCATGTTCACTCCGGGATATGATATCTCTTGGACGGTAGTTCCGGCACTACTCATGATTGCATTAACTTCAATTGGTGTTGGATATGGATTTTCCTATCTGTTGTCACCTACATCCTCAATGGGTATTTCCCAGGTTGTTGTATTTGGAGCACTTATGTTTTCACCGGTAAATTTCCCAATGGATCGGCTGCCCGAATGGCTTCAGTCACTTCATGCAGTGTTACCAATTTATTCGATGGCAGAAGTGATGCGTGCTTCCCTAGCTGCATCTACCTTTGATGCAACGATGGGAAATTATATTAATTTAATGGTATGGTGCATTTTAGGATATGGTGGTGCTATATTTATTTTGAATCGGAAATAACGGTAAAAAAAGGAAAAAGGACTTGGAGGGAAGTCCTTTTTCTGTTTCTGTGCATTAGCATTGCTTATATAACAGTCTAATTTGTCCTGCTAATTTACAAAAGGCTGCTAAAAAAAGATAAGCATATAATAAAATACATACATTATTTAGATTATTGCTGGATTCTTCAAGCTATAATTTCAACTAAAATCGAGCATTTCCCTCGATCATATGAAGAAGCATTATTAAGAGTTCAGTGCCAAACTCCGTATTCATTAATTTTTTATGTGCATATCAATATAACGAACACGTTCAATAGTAAAGACTAAATTTTTTTGGCAAGGTTCTCTTTATCCATTATCTATGAGCACAACTATGCTAATTATATCTCTTACTGAACTAACCTGCTCGTAAGAAATACTTAATAATTATCTATAAAAATCTGGTCTAACTAAGAATTTGAAATTTAGAATCACTTATTTACATATTATTCTTTGTTCTGTAAAGGATATAAATAACAATCATCTTAAATCACCTTGGAGGTTTCTATGAGAAACAATAATATTAGACTTACTTCAACTGAAATTGGCGGCATGTGGACTACATATATGCAAGATAGTATGGCTGTTTGTTTTTTTAAATATTTTCAACATCATACAGAAGATAACGAAATTTTGACAATAGTTGAAGATGCATTAGTTACGTCACAAAATCACCTTAAACAAATTGAAAAAATATTTAATGAAGAAAACCTTCCAATTCCAAACGCTTTTACAGAAAATGATTACCATTTATCAACTCCACCATTATTTTATGATTTATTTTCACTTTCTTTTGTGTACGGTCTGAGTCGACTCGCAATGCCTACATATGGAAATATTGTTTCCACTGTGGCTCGTAAAGATATTGTTGAATTTTTCAGCAATTGTATGATTACTTCAAAAGACTTATATAACAAAACTCTAAAACTTATGCTTTCTAAAGGGATTTATGATAGACCCCCTAAAATTCCATATCCTAAAGAAGTTTCATTTGCTTCGGATAAATCATATTTAGGGAATTTTTTCGGAAGCAAAAGACCTTTAAATGTAGTAGAGTTAACCGAATTATTCTTTCAAATTGAACAAAACTATTTTGGTACTATTTTACTCACTGGTTTTCTACAAGTGGTAAAAGATAAAGAAATTAAACAGTATTTCAAGACGGGTAAAAAACTAGCAGAAAAACAAATTAATATTAGTATTGAAATTCTTCGAAAGGATGGTATGCAAGGCAATGTTCCCGTTAGTTTAGAAGTAACAGACTCCACTACTGCACCATTTTCTGATAAATTAATGCTTTATATTATTAACTCGTTGAACTCCAGTGGGATTAATTATCTAGGACATGCTCTTTCTACAACAATGAGAAAGGATTTAGGTACAAAATATTTCCGACTTCTACCTGAAATCTTAACGTATGCAGAAGAAGGACTTGAATTATTAATCGAACGTAACTGGTTTGAGCAGCCACCACAATCGTTAGACAGAGAAAAACTAATAAAACAAGAAAAATAATTTTTTTAAATTACTTTTAAATAATCACGCTTTAAAAAATTTAATATCAACATAAACTACATGAACTAGAATTTTTTGATTACAAAACCTCTACAACGAAACTGATTCTTTAAAAAAAGAGTTGATATAGGTTATCTGCTTTAATTATTTGAAGAGTACATATTGAGATTGTCATATAATGACTTGTAGAGTTTACATTTAAATTTTTCTTACTTTTCATACTGTTTACGGAACTGTAGTGGTGAGATTCCCTCTTGCTGCTTAAAGCAACTTGAAAAATACGGTGAGTATTGAAATCAGACATAATCTGCAATTCGAGTAATCGTCCAGTCTGTCTTGATCAAAAGAAGTTTGGCTTGGTCCAGTCTATATTGATGAAGGTAGGCCATTGGGGTACAGTGAAAAACCTCCCGCATACACCGGATAATATAATTTGAGTGAAAATGCAAAGCCTCTGATAAATCTCTATTACTTATTCGTGAACGATAGTGCCTTTTGATATATGCTTCCGTCATCTCTGCAAGCTGTATGGAAGGTGAAAGAACCTCTGTTTTTTGCTTATTCTCAATAATTTTCAGCAAATCGATGAACAATTGTTGTTCCTGCCAGAAAGCATGACTTCGATGTTCCGTAGATAGTCTAATTAAACGTTGGATTAAATCGTATACCTGCGTTGATTCAGTCATGTCTTCATATTTAGGTAGCATGATGTGATATGACTCTATTCTGCTCAACTTGCCCTTCCCTCTGAAATTTGAAACAGAGGAATGAGCGTCGTTCTCCTCCGGTCGGGCTGCTTCCTTAAAATGTAGCCAATAAAAACAAGTCTCATCATCACATGGATTTACTGCGTAATGATACTTATCCGGGCACAATATGAGCATTTGGCCAGGAGAAACCGCCCAGTTCTGATCTTCTTCCCCTATATAAAGTCTACCACTGACGACTACCAACAAATCGAAGACACCAATACGATTTCGATCAGGATGCTGTTCTCCCGGAAAGTAGGTCACTTTGCCACATTCCAAATAATAAGGCAACGGTGGTGAATAGATGGAAAGGTGTTTAGTTGCGCTGATTTAGACCATCCCTCTCTGCTTAAAATATATTAGTGTGAAATTTTATAATAATTAGGTTGGATTCACTTATATTTTCTATTTATTATAAACGTTATAATACTATTTTGTAAGGTTACTATTTTGATGTTTTTATTTTGATAGAACACTTAGAAAGGTAGAGATTGTATCATGTTGTTAACTCCAGAAACTTTTAAAAAACATTTCGAAACGTTTAACAGGCATGACGAAGAAACTGTTATCCAGCATGTTGATAATGCTACAGCCTGGGACTGGCTTCGTGATCAGATTCCTCTTTTTCATTGTCCTGATTCTTACTTAGAAGAGACTTATTATTTTCGCTGGTGGGTGTATCGAAAACATATTAAGCTAACTTCTGACGGATTCGTGATTACGGAGTTTCATCCCTCCGTATCTTGGGCAGGTAAGCATAACACGATCAACTGTGCTGTAGGACATCATTTAAATGAAGGTCGTTGGCTGCGAAACCGCCAAGACTTTTTAAAGGATTATATCTTGTTTTGGTTTAAAGGGAACGGAAATCTCCGCTCTTATAGCTGTTGGATAGCAGATGCTGTTTGGAATTATTGTAAAGTAGATGGTGACTTCCAGCTCGCAATTGATTTACTACCGGATATGATCGAGAACTATATAATGTGGGAGAAAAGTAATCGGAACGAAAGTGGCTTATTCTGGTCAATTGACGACCGCGATGCAATGGAGATTTCTATTAGCGGATCTGGTCTAAGACCAACTCTGAATGCCTATATGTATGCCGATGCAATGGCGATTGCCAACATTGCACGCCTAGCAGGAGATGATGAGTCGAACAAAAGGTTTAAGGAAAAGGCGAATCAGTTAAAACAGCTTGTCCAAAAGTATTTATGGGACGAGCATGCGCAGTTCTTCAAGGTCATCCCACTGAAAAACTCAAATGACATGGTCAAATATTGGGATTTCCAAAAGATGGACCCAGCTTATAACGTACGCGAGCTACTTGGATATATCCCTTGGGCTTTCCATCTTCCAGACTCTGGTTACGAACAAGCGTGGACGCAGTTATTAGATACTGAAGGTTTCTATGCTCCTTACGGGCCCACAACTGCAGAACAACGTCATTCTCGATTCATGTTTTCCTATGAGCACGAATGTCTATGGAATGGACCGTCTTGGCCATTCGCCACATCTCAGACGTTAACGGCAATGGCTAACGTATTAAATGATTATGAACAGCAAGTGATTCATAAAGAAGATTACTGGAACATACTAAGCACTTATGCGCAATGTCATTACCGTACAAATGCTGACGGCAAGTCGGTATCCTGGTTGGATGAAAATATTGATCCTTTTACAGGTGAATGGCTGTCCAGACGGATATTAGAGGAATGGGGTTGGCCAGAAAACAAAGGTGGCCGTGAACGTGGGAAGGACTATAACCATTCTACATTTAACGATCTAATCATTACCGGACTCATTGGGTTTCGTGTAAGAGAAGATGGTAGTTTTGAGGTGAATCCACTTGTTCCTAAAGAATGGGAATATTTCTGTTTAGACTGTTTGTATTCTCATGGCAAAGAAATCACTATCATTTATGACAAGCTCGGCCTTCAGTACAACATGGGAATAGGTTTAGCCGTTTATATTGACGGTATAAAGGTTGCATGCTCGGAGGAATTAGGTCGTCTTGTCGTTCTTAGCAATGTTAATAACATCTAATGAGCCACATTACCCAATAAGAATCCTCCCTCCAATGTGAAGAGGGCGGTTCTTTTATTTTAGTGCACATGAAGAATCTACTATGCACTAAAGAATGACGACTTTTTTATTCAACATTCCTATAATTCTACACAACCTTACTAAAGCTAAGTAAGGTTATTTTTCATTATTCTTGAAAATTCAATCTTAGAGGATATGACAGTATACCTAACTCTCTATAAGGATTTCTACATAATTAACGATATAAGTAACGATAGCTTAAAAAACATAAACATATCCTCACAAACCAATATTAATCTAATTTGGAAATAAGAGATTGGATCGATACAATAGATAAGGTTGCTTTTATTACATTATTTTGGGTAGGAGGATATACATAATGAATAAACAAAGGAAAAACACTTTTGTTCAAAAGGGTATATTGATCGTTTTAGTTGGTGTCATTGCCCTAGTCTTAGCAGGATGTGGAACAAGTGATACTACTAGTAACGCATCGGGTGAAACAAAAGAAGAAATCATCGTAGCAGCTGTTCAAGATTACCCACCATTTGAATATAAAGAAGATGGAAAATTAACAGGTTTTGATGTCGAATTAGTGGAAGCGATTGCAGATAAGGCGAATCTATCGGTTAAATGGAAAACGATGAAATTTGATGGAATTATTCCGGCACTTCAAGCTAATCAGGTAGACGCAGCTGTGTCGGCTATTGGAATAAGAGAGGATCGTTTAGAAGTGGTTCATTTCTCTGATCCCTATTTTGAATCTGGTTTATCCTTAATTACTTTAAAAGATAGTGCAGTTGAGGAAGAGGCAGATTTAGAGGGAAAAACAATCGTAGCCAAACAAGGAACGTCCAGTCTGAAGTTAGCGAATGAGCTTGCAGAAAAATATAATGCAAAAGTCACGAAGCTCCAGGATGATGCGACAATGTATATGGAATTAGAAAATGGTAATGCCGATGCGGTGATCAATGATTATCCTAGTGTTGCTTATAAAATCAACCAAGATGGAGGGGACTCCAAGCTTCGATTAGTTGGGGATAAGTATCCGAGTGAAGACTACGGAATTGCCATTTCAAAAGGTAGTGAAGAGCTAGTAGACAAAATCAATACTGGTCTTCAGGAGCTAAAGGATAGCGGTGAGTTTGACGAGCTTTATAGCAAGTATTTTGCTGAATAAGAAGTCACCGGAAAAATTTGATCCAACCAAAAGGTGTGGCGGCTTGTCACACCTTTTCTAAGAGAAAGAGGGATACCACGTATGATGGAATCGATAAATATAATTCTTGAGGGATTACCCACCTTGTTAAAAGGGATGGGGATGACAGTAGAAGTAACGGTTATATCACTTATTCTTGCCATGATTATCGGACTGATACTGGGTGTATTTAGTATTACGAAAAGTAAAGTCTTAAGAGCGATTGCCACTGCTTTTGTGGATATCATTCGCGGGACACCATTACTTGTGCAAATCTTATTTATTTACTTCGGTATACCCAGTGTAGTCGATATCAGTCTTACCGCATTTTCTGCAGGTGTGATCGCGATAACAGTTAATGCTACGGCCTATTTAGTCGAAATATTCCGTGCGGGAATTAATTCGATTGATAAAGGGCAAATGGAGGCAGGAAGAACAATCGGGCTTTCTTACGCCCAAACAATGAGGCTGATTATCTTGCCACAAGCTACACGGCGTATGATTCCGGCATTTGTTAATCAATTTATTGTCAGCATTAAGGATACCTCACTCCTTTCCGTGATCGGGTTGGCCGAACTAACTTTATCTGGACAGTCTATTTACGCGGTTAATTTTCGTGCATTCGAAATACTATTTGCGGTTGGTGTATTATATTTTGTTATTATTTATTCCTTAACCTTATTCTCTCGTTGGCTTGAAAGGAGATTAGATGTCGCATGAAAATGATTGAAATTCAAAATCTTAAAAAATCCTTTGGGGAGTTAGAGGTTCTAAAGGATATTAATATGAGTGTGGATGCACAAGAAGTAGTGTGTGTTATCGGCCCTTCTGGTTCAGGAAAGAGTACCTTATTACGTTGTATGAATCGATTAGAAGAACCTACAGCTGGGGATATTTTTATTGAGGGAGATAATCTGACTTCTTCTAAGACAAATATTAACGAGTTACGCCAGCGGATGGGAATGGTATTTCAACAATTTAATCTCTTCCCACACATGACCGTAATGGAAAACATTACGCTTGGACCGAAACGATTAAAGGGTAAATCTCCAGCAGAAGCAAAGGATTTAGGAATAAAGCTACTCACAAAAGTCGGATTAGTAGACAAGGCGGAGACCTATCCCGATAACTTGTCTGGCGGACAAAAGCAACGGATAGCAATGGCTCGTGCCCTAGCGATGGAACCTCACATTATGTTATTTGACGAGCCTACCTCCGCTCTCGATCCTGAAATGGTCGGAGAGGTCCTTCAGGTTATGAAGGATTTAGCGGAAGAAGGAATGACGATGATCATCGTGACACATGAAATGGGCTTTGCCAAGGAAGTCGCCGATCGTGTAATTTTTATGGATGAAGGCTTCATTGTAGAACAAGGAACGCCTGATGAATTATTTAACCATCCACAAAACGCGAGAACCCAAGCATTTTTGTCAAAAGTATTATAGCAAAGGAGAAGTGCGCTACCTCAAAAGGTAACGCACTTGATCACTTCTTATAATTCTTCCCCATTCGTAGCAATCACTTGCTTATACCAATCAAAAGAATCCTTCTTGGAACGGTTTAATGTTCCATTTCCGTCATCGTCTTGGTCGACATAGATAAATCCATAACGCTTCGACATTTCTGATGTGGACATACTGATTAAGTCGATTGGCCCCCAAGCTGTATAACCCATTAGGTCCACGCCATCTTTGACAGCTTCCTTCATTTGCTCGATATGTTTTCTTAAATAGTCGATTCGGTAGTCATCATGGATGGATCCATCTTCGTCGACTTTATCAAAGGCACCAAGTCCATTTTCCACAATGAATAATGGCAGGTTATAGCGGTTGTGGAAATCACGAAGCGCTACACGAAGCCCTTTAGGATCGATTTGCCAGCCCCAATCTGAGGTTTCGAGGTATTCATTTTTGACCGCACCTTTAATCATATTCCCTGCTACCTCGTCATGCTCCCCTTGAGTAGCTACCGTCATCGACATGTAATAGCTGAAGGAAATGAAATCTACGGGATATTGCTTCAAAATTTTATCATCGCCGATTTCTTTTTCAATCGTGATGTTATTTTCCGCAAAGTAGCGATTCATGTAGCTAGGGTATTCGCCTTTTGCATGAACATCCGTAAAGAAAAGGTTGAGATCATTCTGATGCTGTGCTTCCAAGATATCATCTGGATTATTCGTATGGGGATATGTCTGCATACGTGCAAGCATACAACCAACTTGTACATCAGGAATAATCTCATGAGCCAATTTCGTAGCGAGTGAACTTGCCACGAATTGATGATGTGCCGCTTGATAGGCAATTTGTTCTTTTGTTTTATCAGGGACTTTATCCACTAATATTCCGCCACCAGTGTATGGGCTATGTGTGATCACATTGATTTCATTAAAGGTCAACCAGTATTTCACTTTATCTTTATAACGAGTGAAGACTGTTTCGGCATACTTTGTAAAGAAACCAATCACGCGACGGTCATACCAGCCATTGTATTTACGAGATAGTTCAAGTGGTGTTTCATAGTGTGATAATGTCACCAATGGCTCGATATCATATTTTTTTAGTTCATCGAAGACATTATCGTAAAATTGTAGTCCTGCTTCATTCGGTTCTGCATCATCTCCATTTGGAAAAATACGTGCCCAGTTGATGGAGAGACGGAATACTTTGAAGCCGAGCTCTGCAAATAGCGCGATATCCTCTTTGTAACGGTGATAGAAGTCGATGCCGTCCCTTTTCGGGTAGCGGTCGTTTACTTTACCTGCTAAGACATCTTCAATATAGTCTGCGGTCACATCCATGGAGAAATTGTGGATGCCTCGCTCTTCTTTCGGAATATACTTTACCATATCGGCTGTGGAAAGGCCTTTTCCATCCTCATTATAGGCTCCCTCTACTTGATTGGCAGCTGTAGCACCACCCCATAAAAATTCAGGCTTGAAACCTTTGATTGCTTTTGTCATGAAATGTCACTCCTTTTATATAATTGGAGAGCACGCAAAACATGCCCCCCATTGTTCCTTATTTGACAAGGGATAATAAATGTTCTCCTTCGAAAATAGGACCATCTGCATTAATTGGTAAAACATCCAAGTACTCAGCTGTGTTGGTTACGACAATCATCGTCACGGTTTCGATCTCTTTTTGGCGGATTGCTTCACGGTCGAATTCTACTAATGGTTGTCCGACCTCGACGCGATCGCCTTCTTTAATCAATCCGTTAAAATGCTCTCCTTTTAAGGAAACTGTATCGATTCCTATGTGAATAAGAATTTCCTCGCCATGATCCCCTTTAAGCCCGATCGCATGCTGCGACTCTGGGAAAACCATGATTGTACCCGCAATTGGTGCAACTACTCGATCTTCTTCTGGCTCAATTGCAATTCCTTTTCCCATAATTTCTTGTGAAAAGGTCTGGTCAGATACTTCCGCTAGTGGCACAATGGTCCCTTTTAAGGGAGATTGAACCATGATTTCTTTTCCAGTTGCTTCTGTTGTAGTTTCTTTTGCTTTGGCTACCTCTTCCTTAGGCTGTGTACTTGCTGTAGTATCTTCTTCTATATCCTTAAAGCGGAAGATGAGTACTAGAATAAATGGTAGTACAATAGCAAGAGCAAATAGGACAATCGATACGATGAGACTTGCTGATTCTCCAGCTGGATCTGCGAAGACTGGTAGGGCAAAGATACCGATAATACCACTCATTGTATATGCCTTTAATCCGTACCATCCTGCGATAGCACCGAGAATACCTGCGGAGACTAAGGCTAAAACGAATGGTTTCTTCAGCTTCATGTTCACCCCGTACATCGCTGGTTCGGTAATACCGATAGCTGCAGAGATACCACTAGATAGACCAAGCTGCTTCATTTGTCTGTTTTTCGAAATGACAGCAACCCCTAATGCTGCACCAGCCTGGGCTGCGTTACTAATAAGCATCATCGGCATGACCATATTGTCATAGCCTAAGGTCGCTAAGCTTGTAATCGCAATTGGTGCAAAGGCATAGTGCATTCCTGTCATAATAATCAATGGCATAAATCCTGCAAGTAATAGACCTGCAAATAAGCCAGAGAATTCGAATAACCAGTTGAAAATGTCAGAGACAAAGTTACCAATGTTCGTTCCTAATGGTCCAATCAGCCATAGGGATAGTGGAAGAACAATTAAAAAGGCAATCATTGGTGCGAACATTAGCTGAATCGCAGACGGAATGACTTTTTTTACGAGATCATAGACGTATTTTAATAAAATGACACTTAAAATAACTGGAATAACACTTGTATCATAATTTAATAGAGGAATATTAATAATTCCTAGCCCTAAGAAATCTAGTGTATCAGGACCGCCACCTTCTATTGCATTAAATGCTTCGATTAAGCTTGGATACATTAAGGTACCTGCAACAATCAGTGCGAGGTATTCATTTGTACGCATTTTTCTTGCAGTGGAAACCGCAAGGAAGAACGGTAGAAAGTAAAATACACTATCTCCAATGGCGTTTAATACCATGTACGTATCGCTTTCCGTTGTCAGCCAACCGACCGTTGTAAATAATGCTAGAAACCCTTTTAATAGACCTGCTCCTGCAAGTGCTGGTAGGATCGGGGTGAAAATGCCAGATATAAAATCCATCACTAAGGAAACAACACTTTGTTTCTGCCCGGATTTTTCCCCGTCCCCACTTCCAGCGCCTCCGACTAATGGTTCTACCTCGGCAAATACATCGGATACATGATTTCCAATAATGACCTGGAACTGATCTCCGGAAAATTGTGCACCCATTACGCCGTTAATTTTTTTAATTTCCTCAATTTCTACTTTGTCTTTGTCATTTAGGTTAAAGCGAAGCCGTGTGACACAATGCCATGCTTGATTTACATTTTTCGCTCCGCCGATTTTTTCGACCACCTGTTGTGCGGTCTCTTTATGTGAAGCCATTGTTTTTCCTCCTTATGTTAGTTATTTTTTAGGTTTTGTTTGCTAGCAAAAAAAATACCCAAATAGGACAAGTGCTTGGTGCACTTAACCTAATTGGGTAATGCCTAATTGATCATTTCTGATCACAAGTAACAATCCTCATTGTTGCTATTCACTTTTTTGGCGGTTTGTGACGCGCCAGATATGCAAGGTTAAATATAGTTTTTCATTGGTTGAGACTGTCCAGCCATATTTTTGCTTTAATAGTGCTGCGATCTTTTCCACAGCCTGATATGCTTTTTCATATTTGGTTTTGACAACTTCTAAAAGTGTCTGGTCCATTTCCTCACTATCAACAGGATCTTGCTTGTACTGTCGGATGAAGAAATAACGCAGATGTGTAATAAAACGTGTATAGTTTAATGATTCTTCATCAAGCTTAAGTTGAAAATGGTACTGCACAATTTCTATGATGCGGTTAATCACTTCCGTCATTTTCAATGTTTCTTCGATTTGCGTTTTTTTAGACTGTTGTCCATTGACGAAGTGATAGGTTAAGAATGTTTCCTCGCTTTTAGGAAGAAGTACATCAAGACGGTCAAATACAAGACGTATGGCATCCTTTGCCGCTTTGTATTCTTTTGGATATAAATTTTTCACTTCCCAACGAGTCGTATCGGCATAGTCAATACTCTCATGTGCTCGTTTGACCGCAAAATTCAAATGGTCAGCAAGTGTTAAATAGATATTATGATTAAAGGTAACCCCTAATTGGGATTCCGTTTGCTTAATGATCTCAACGGATACATCTAAAACCTCAGAATCCATATCTTTTAATACTTGTAGTAAGGGTTTTCGCGTTGGTGATTGCTCTGCTACAAACTTTCGTCTGATGCTAGAATCATCAATTGGATCCCCTTTCTTTTTTTGAAAGCCGACCCCCGTACCCATTACAATCCACTCAAGCCCAGAGGAATCTTCTACTAAAGCCACATTGTTATTAAAGGCTTTAATATATTTCAAAGGTCATTCCCCCATCTTCTAAAACGCATTCTTATCATACGGAAGTGTATTTGGAACATGGTGATGCCTGATCGAATCAGTAACAATCCATCATAATGATATATTAATGGATAAAATGTACCATGCTTCAGGATAAATGTCAAATAAGGGTGGTAGTGAGAAAATGGTAGGAAGAGTGGATGAATAGACGAAGAAAGAAAGTTCACAAAATGTTCACTTATGAGAAAAGTTGGTTCTTGTTATACTGATGATCTGTTTGATTTAGAAAGGATGGGAACTATGCCAACAAATAAAAAAGAAAGTATCATCTTCGGTCTTATGATGTGCTTTGGGATGGTCGCTGTAATGTCTACCTACAATCTCCTCATAAGTGGGAATATCCAACATTTAACCTTACAAAATATAGTTATCGAAGTCGTTTTAGGATTTATCATCGCATTATTTTTAGATTTTTTTATTGTCGGACCATTTGCTAAGAAAATAACATTAAAGCTACCTTTTGCTCATTCCAGCAAACTATTATTTGTTCTTTGTATGTCTACATTGATGATTTTGGGTATGGTATTTTTTATGTCTATGTTTGGTTTCCTCATGTCCTATTTTGGCCAAGGTTTAGAGGGAAGAAGTATGATTAGTGCTTATGGAACTATTTTTATTCGAAATGTTGTCCTGGCACTTCCATTGCAGCTATTAGTAATGGGACCAGCTGTACGATTTATCTTTTCGAAGTATTTTCAAAAGAGAGGGGTAGAGTTGTCTAGCTAGGGGAAGTAGAAAGAGAGATAATCTGATTTTCCCTTTTTCAAGGAAAAATGTATTAGGTTGATGTTATAATGGAGCTAACTTTTGAACTTCCAGCTAAGCCTTTTTATTTCGATGAAATACGCCATGATGGTGTTTTCAAATAAATTCCTATATCAAACATTCTTAGGAAGGAGAGAGTTGAATGGCGACATTAGATACCCAAGAAACGATTCGTCAGTCGATTGATCATCTTTATCAAAAGAAGGATTATCTTCCGGAATTAACAGAGGAAGAGCGTGTGAAGAGGTTTGAGTCTGCTAAGGAGGTTTTGACAACTACGGATAAAGTCATCAAGGGTTACCTTCGTGTCAGAAGAGATAACAGTCAAATTGTACGGATCCCCGCATATCGTGTTCAGCATAATAATATTGCTGGTTTTTACAAAGGGGGCATCCGTTTCCACGAGGCCGTTCAAGAAGAGGAAGTAGAAAATTTAGCGGTATTGATGACATTAAAGAATGCACTTCATCGTCTGCCTTTTGGTGGTGCGAAAGGTGGGGTAGTCATTGATCCGAATTCATTTTCGGATCGTGAATTATTTAGAGTTTCTCAAAAATATGTGCAACGCTTTGCCAATGATTTAGGCCCGACACATGACATTCCGGCACCAGATATGGGAACGAATGAACGCGTCATGGATTGGATGGTAGGGGAATACAAAACGATTCATCCCGGTCAAAATTATCAAGGCTCCTTTACTGGGAAAAGTATTATCAATGGTGGTGCGAGAGGACGTAGAGAGGCGACGGGAAAAGGTACATATTTTAGCTATTGGTGGCTTGTGGAGAAATGTGCGCGTCAGTATGAAAATCGTGTGGAAGCTATCCAGAGTGATGTTGGAAGGGAGCAGATGCAATACCTTCAGTCCCTTTATGGAAAAAGTGATCGTGGGGAGTCGATTTCCTTTGCAGTACAGGGCTTTGGTAATGTTGGTGGAGTGGCTGCATTAGAAGCTTATAAATCAAGTGATCTTCATCATCGTGTGGTTTCTGTTAGTGATGAGGGTGTCATGCTCTATCATGAGAAAGGGTTGGATATTCCTCGATTAGTTGAATTTGCTCGGGTGCATAATCATTTACCGAAAACAGAACAGCAGCTACAGGATGCGGGAGTAGAAGCAGAATTACACAATCGTGATGATATTTTGACCATCGATGTAGATGTATTATTATTAGCTGCACTTGAGGACCAGATTACTTTAAACAATGTAACAGATGTTCAAGCAAGAATTCTCATTGAAGGTGCCAATGCACCTATATCTGGAGAAGCAGATCAAGTGTTGAAAAAGTCAGGCCGAATCGTTATTCCTGACATTCTAGCCAATGCTGGTGGTGTGATTGTTTCCTATCTAGAATGGAAACAGGGACGGATTATTGAACGGTATTCAGAAAAAGCGGTTTTTGGTGAGATGTATCAGCATATGGAAGAAAGCATGCGCGAGGTTTTTGACAGCTACTTTCAAGGAGAAGATTTGAAAAGCATCCGAGACATATGCTATATCAACTCTGTGCAGAGATTATTTACCCTGCTATATCGACATGGGAAATTATATTAGAGAAATAATAACAGAACAGCTCGGCAATTGCCGGGTTTTCTTTTCGTTATATAGAGAGCTCTTATTGTGGCGCGCGAGATGGTCAGGATAGAATAGCTGTATCTAGGCGAAGTCCTCTCACAATCGCGAGATAACCAAGATATATTGTTTTGTCTAGGCGAAGCCCCCTCAAATCGCGAGATGACCAAGATAAACATCTAATAAAAAAATCCTCCTCTTCATACGACATTAGCCGATACTATACATTAAATTAAACATATACTTATAATGTATATGTTTATGTTGAGCAAAAAGGCAACCGTATGAGTTAGAGAAATTGTTCGAAGAGGCAGGGGTAGAAGTATGCGAGATAATAAAAATTTATTGCGTGACTTATTTCGTCGTGGATACAATGCATTTAAAATAAAGGACTACGAAAAAGCATATGAATTGTTCGCAGAGGCAGTTGCACTTGATCCTCAAAGTGCACAAGCGCATGCATGGCTTGCGGCTGTTTATGGACGTCAAATTGATGAAGCATGGAGTTTGGCGGATAAAATGGATCTTTTTCAAAAAATGGAACAGAAGATTACGATTGCTCTTGAAAAGGACCCGACATTGCCACTAGCTAGAAGGATGAATGGTTCTAAACTATTAAATGCACCAGATATGCTTGGAGGAGATCCTGCTGAAGCCGCTAAAGAATTCCGTTACTGTATCGAGCAAGGAATGAATGATGGAGAAATATGGGCATCCCTTGCTAAGTGTTATCTTAAAGCGGCTGACTACAGAAAAGCAGAGGAAGCTGTAAAGGAAGCCCTAGCGATCGAGCCAGATAATGAAGAGGCATTGCAAGTATGGCAAGATGTTCAAGAAAAAAAGTAAAGCCATGAAGAAATCACCACAGCCATTGTAGCTATGGTGTTTTTTTATTGTTATTGGTTGTCTGTTTTTATACAGCACGAAATAACCACATGATGTGGTGGTGACTGCTTGACCAATTTTTCGTAGGTCAACTACCTACTGGGAGGAGTCTTTCTTTAATCCATTCGACAGCATTTCCTTTCCCGATGTCACCGCACCATTGCGTAAGGTAATCGCCATCTTTCTTAAGAACATTTTCAACGACTGATCTTCATCGGTTACGACATCATCCATTTCCGTTCTTATCCGAGTGACGCCTTTCATTAATGCATCGGTAACAATCGGCTCTGAATACTCTCTTGCTTCCTTTATGACTTTTTTTACTTTATCATTTGCCATTTATCGCCTCACCTCCCTTCTAGTACGCCCTTTTGCCTAAGTTGTTTACTGGGAATTGTCTGGGATTTGGTTCTGGGCTTCATTAACAATCCTTCTGAGTAAACTAGCAAACGGTCCTTCAGGCTCTGTTCTGGTCTCAACAGCAGGCTTCCCTTCCACTAGCTTTAATTTTGATAAAAGAAGGCGTTGAAAGGCTGGGTCTTGTGTTTCATTTTTCAGCTTTCGCCAGCATATACCAGCATCCTGATTACGGCCCATTCGATAGTAAACCTCACCTAATTCATAAATGAGCTGCCAATATGCTTTCGAATTAAGAAATCCTTTGCCACGCTCATGACTTTTGATCAAAAAAGTATAATCATCAATAGCTGTGTGCCCTCTGTTGAAATGCTTTTCCGGTAATTTATGGGCAGCCTTACCCCGTAATAAGCGGATCATGAAGTTTTGCGGGGAAAAAATTACCGCATCATCTAACAGCTTCAGTCCTGCCTTCGACCACCTTAATTTCTCTAGTGGATTGGTTTTGTCTCTAGCAATTAAAATCATGATGCTACCATGATAGGCATTTAATAGAGGGATGTTAGCATGGTTAGAACGCACCTGTTCGAGCGTTTGATGCAGAGCTTGCACAGCCTTTTCATCCCCATTTACGGCATCCTTGTATAGAGAATTAATTTGAGCATAAGCCGTCTTTATCTCTTCTTCACTTCTCATTGCCAATCGCTTCTCCTCCTTTCTTTAATATTCGATCGTTACTTGGAGTAGCGCTCTAGAACACGATCTGCTTCGTCAGGCTTCCCCATATTCTCGTAAGCTGTTCTTAAATCCCTTTTTAAATCTTTTACCTGGTTTTTTGTAAGATAGCTAGAGTCCTTCTGATAGTGATTTAGTAGAAAGGTGATATCCTCCACCGCTGTTTTCGAGCATTGGAAAAAAGATTCCGGTAGACGTAAGCAAACATTGGAGCGTAACATACGAATTTCCTTGTCTTTAGGATCCATTGAAATAGCTTGATTTAAGGCGTCTAATCCTTCTTGTGCCTTATCTGCCTTCTCAAGAGGCTGAGAGGCGTCTCTTCCCAAAAGTGCGAGAGTGCTACCATAATAGGCTTCAACTAGCGCATTATTAGAAGCAGAGTTACGTAGCTTTAAGAAAATATGATAGGCTAGCTTAACTGCCTTTTTATCTCCATCCACACCTTTCATAAAAAGCTTCTTTCCTTCTTCAAATTGCTTCATTCCCATTTACTCCTTTTTGAAAATATTTGAGCCAATGACCATTATTTGATAGACCTGTAGCGCTGGTAGTGGTATAAAGCGTGAAATTCTAAATTGAGGATCATAGACATAGATTCCTCCATCCAACGTACAATTCGAGAATTCGTGAGGAATACGTAAGATGTGTCTCATCCTACTTTGACCGATAAAGAGTGCCTTTTCTGTTATGCCTAGGCCACGAGTAAAGCCTGGAAGCTGGATCGGGGTACCACTTTCTACTACGGCACGAAAGGACATCGAGTCACAATAGGCTAATTCATTTTGATGCATCATTACTGAATGTGGCATATACAGGTCCTTTACGACGACATGATGCTCCGGAGTGAAACGAAGCTTACTGGTAGGATCAAAATCTGTTAAATCAATAGATATAATGGCACCGTTTTTCTTCATTGGCTGCATAAACCATTTGCCAAAGGGGGAAAACATCGAAACATACAATGTATGGCCATCTAACCAGATGTCATTGATATGATGGACGTCTTTATCATCTACATGAAATCGGATTTCACCTAATCGCTTTAGTGTTGCTGTATCATAGCATCCAATTGTATTGTTAGCCGTTTCTACCACTAGCACAACTTGATCATTCAACCTGACGATATCGTGGAAATCGAGCTTTGAATATTGTTTTTTCTGAATGACTTGGAACTTCTGGTCCATCACAATAAGCTCATTATTATCTGAAGCGACAAACAGCTGGTTATTTACTAGTGTCATGCCAGAACAGCTTCCGGTATAGAGTTTTTCCAGCCTGTTTTGTTCGAAATCTAGTAAAAATAGGCCACCCTGGTCAGATTCACTAGATGGACAGCTGACTAATAGACGTGTGTCAATATGTTGAAAATCTGGATCATTCTCCAATCTGTATAACAAACGGTACTACCTCCTCCTTAAAAAATAGTTTGTGCTAGATACGATATGTTGGGAACGATGAATCGTTTGGATGAAATACCTGATTTGGATTAATTGATATATTTGTCCGAGTCAAGTCTCTTCTTCTGTGCATTTAATATGGAGTATAGCAGTGATAGAAAACCAATGAGTATGTATGAAATCACTAAGGAAATTACCCTTAGACATTGGGTTGATTGTCATAGGGTATCTTTCTATGTATCTATGTGTTGGCTGTAAGTAGAGTGGAGATAAGCGTTAGAAAAGTAGACAGAATGGAGGAGAAAAATGGAGAATTTTCAAACACATAAGATGACGGTTTCTGTAGATAAACATTCATCCCATCTAGAGCAATTTAAAGATTTTTATAAAGAGCTAGATGATCAAGGGAAGACAATTGAAAACCTACCTCATGAAAAAATAGAGGAATATCAGCTCAAGGCTATCAATGCAACACTTGAGCATGTTTGGAACGAGAATGAATACTATCGTTCAAGGCTAGAAGAAGCGGGATTCACTGAACCTAAAATAGACCATTTGGAACAATTGGCAACCGTACCAATGCTGAAGAAGGACGCCATTCGGGGAGATAAAGAGAAAATCTTGTGTGTGGAACCAAAAGAAATAGGCCAAGTTCATCTTACGAGTGGTACATCTGGTAAACCCATTTATACGTCCTATACGTTGGCAGACCAATACGTATATGATTTGCTGCCAAAATACCTGGAGCTGTTCAAGGAAACAGAGGAAGATGTTGCGGCAATTGCACTTCCATATGAGTTTGCCCTACCAGGTCTTGGATTTCAACGATTATTCCAGTTTGCCTTCGGTACTGCGGTGCTTTCGTTAGGAAAAGGCGGTTACATGGCCCCAGTTGATAAGTCACTAGAATTAATGAAAGAATATCAAGCAACCGTGCTTACTACTACACCATCCTACGCCTCACTGCTTGCAGAAGAAAGCGAGAAGTACGGGATTGAGATCGGTAAGGATATTAAGCTCAAGAAAATTTGGCTGACAGGGGAAGGCTGTTCCTCTACCTTCCGTCAACGATTAGAAAAATGGTGGGGATGTGAGGTTTCGTTTTTCTATGGTTCCACCGAGTGTGGAGTAATCGGGGTAGAGTGTAGCAAGCATCAAGGATATCACGTGATGGAAGGCCATATTAAATTAGAAATTATTGATCCGGATTCTGGAGAAGTACTTCCTTATGGGCAAACAGGAGAGATTGTAGTCACAACCCTCTTACGTGAAGGAATGCCGATGGTGCGCTATCGATCCGGAGATCTAGGAAAATTACAAAAATCTCAATGTGATTGTGGAATTGCGCTGGATGTTCTCGAGCTCCGGGGAAGAATGGAGCACATGCTCCGCATAGGGGATGAGGATTATTCCCCATTTATGATCGAGCATTTCCTTATGGAGCTACCAGATGTAGGTTTATGGTACCACTTGAAGCTAAATAAAGGGGAATTAACGATCGAAGCGGAAAAATTCCGAACCGATCTAAGTGATAAAAAATTGGCGAAAAAGATACGAAAGCATATGAAAGATCGTATCGGGATCGATTGCAATGTCGTCATCAGAGATGATATACCTCGTACATTTGGTAAAGCGACGAGAGTATTTAATTAGACAAAGAATAAAAGAGAGAGGAGGTGGCATATGACCGACATGGAACAAGAGAGAGCACGGAAATTTCAGGAGATGTATAAACGAATTCAACCATCACCTCTGTATAAAAAGAAGCTAGCAGATAATCCCACAGGTGAGGTAGCGTTGGATCAGATCCAATCTCTTCCCTTAACTACAAAAAAGGATTTAAGAGAAGCAGGTATTTTTGGCCACCTTGCTGTCGGCAGAAAGGAAATTGCTCAATATCATGAATCAACAGGTACGACAGGAGTGCCCGCTGCCTCTTGGTTTACGAAAGAAGATATGCAGGTCGGTGGAAGACAACTAAAGGAGTGTGGGGTGCATTTGACAGCAGAGGATCTAGTGTTGATTCGCTTTCCCTACGCACTCGCACTCCCAGCTTTCTTAATGCAGCATGCAGCGTGGCAAACAGGGGCAGGGGTTGTTCCTGCTAGCGGACGAACAGTCGTTACACCTTATCCAAGAGTTTTAAGCTTGTTGAAGGATTTATCTGTTACCGTAATGGCGGGACTCCCGCGTGAGATGGAGCTGCTAGCCGAAGTGGCAAGACTAATAGGTGCCAATCCAAGTAAGGATTTTCCTGCTCTCCGTGCCATATGTGTGGCAGGTGAATTAATGGGGGATAATCGCAGACGGCATATCGAAAAGCTATGGAATGTGCCTGTATTTAATATGTATGGTTCCACTGAAACAGCTAATATTGCCACAATGTGTGAGTATGGCAACATGCATATTGTAGAAGAGGATTTTTTCGTAGAAGTACTAAATGAGGATGGGACAGATTCCGTAGCAAATGGAGAAAGGGGCTTTGCAACAATCACCACGTTATCGCATCAAGCATCTCCACTGTTACGTTATTTTAATGAGGATATTATATCTGTAGAACCAATTACCTGTAAATGTGGCCGCACCGGTGCGAAACTCGTTCATTATGGCAGGAGCAAGGAACGCATTTATTATCAAAATACTGTCCTAGATTCGAAGGATATTCAAGAAGCCGTATATTCATTGTCTCCTGCTCCGGATGCTTGGAAGGTCCTCGAGCAGGAAGCAGGATTACACGTTTTACTAGATTCTCATCATTCGGAGAATTGGGCAAAAGAGGAAATCTGTTCCTTCCTATCTTCTCAGCTTAAGGTGCCAGTCACGGTGGAAGTAACGGAAATGATGGATCGATCCGCTCTTATAGATAACACACCATCAACCAAGCCTGTCTATATTCAAAAACGAAATGATTAATGAATTATAGAGATCAATAGTTAGAAAGGGTGTTTACCTTGAGTTCTCAGTCAAAAAAGTCGCCACTTCTTGTAAGTCGTGACCATAAAAATGAGGATACCATCATTAAAGTGAAGCAAGCAGTTATTGGTGGTGACTCGCAAACACTTATTGCAGGACCTTGCTCGGTCGAATCAAAGGAGCAGCTAGAAACAGTTGGTTCCGCATTAAAAAAGGCGGGACTGACAGTGCTACGCGGGGGAGCGTTTAAACCGAGAACCTCTCCCTACAGTTTCCAAGGGCTTGGTGAAGATGGATTAAAGATAATGAAGGATGTTGCAGATGAAATGGGATTGGTGACGATTAGCGAAATTATGAGTCCTGATCAAATCGATGTTGCTTCTAAATATATCGACATCCTTCAAATAGGTGCTCGTAACATGCAGAATTTCGAATTGCTCAAAGCGGTTGGACAAACAAAAAAACCAGTGTTGCTAAAACGTGGCCTTTCCGCTACTTTAGAAGAGTTTATGCTAGCAGCAGAGTATCTTCTGCATCATGGAAATGACCAGGTAATGTTGATAGAACGTGGTATTCGTACCTTTGAGACGGCAACGCGCAATACGCTTGATATTTCTGCTGTTCCTATCTTAAAACAAGAAATCCACCTCCCTGTGCTAGTGGACGTCAGCCATTCGACTGGTCGAAAGGATATACTCCTACCTTGTGCAAAAGCAGCACTTGCTGCTGGGGCAGATGGAATAATGGTGGAAGTACACCCAGATCCAAAAAATGCTCTTTCAGACGGAAAGCAGCAGCTCACGATGGATGAGTTCCAAGCGTTCTGGGAAGGGGTTCGTGAATCCGGCTTGTACCAATAAAGAATGTTCTATTTCTGCCACTGATCCTGACACCATAGGTGACGGAGGTGAGAATATGGTAGACTCACAGTTTGAACGTAAGGCGTCCGACGTATTACAACGAATATTACTTGATCTACTTCTCGTGACGGATGGACGAACAACAGATTTGTTAGAGCTGATAATGAATGAGAAGGTGAGAGTGGAAGTGATTCGGCAAGAACAGATCACGGAAGACGCAAACATAATGGGTGAATTCTCAGGAGGGCCCTATTATGTAAGAGAGTCCGTCTTAATCGGTGAAAAGAGTGGCTTTGTCGTTTCACACAACATTGCCCTTATTTATTCAACGCATGTCCCCCCTGCTTTATTTGAAAACATTGCTCATCGGCAGCAAGGAATTGGTAAAGTGATGAGCTCACTTGGCATCCGTTCCCTTAGGGATGTTGCCGATTCCGGATTCATCATCGGAGAGGATGCAATAGATCTTTTTAAAAAGCCGATTAAGATCCGCTTTCCTGATCTACACCATCCCATACCTTACAAAAGGTACTTCATGTATTTTGGTCGTAAACCGGGGATTCAAATGCTTGAATATTACCATCCAGATCTCCTGGCACATCGTCTGCAGCAAGAGTTCAAGCAAGAATAAAGCGAAAGAGAATGACTGGCTCTTTAGGATGTGGGGCATCCTATTGTGTCAGTCCTTTACATAAGAGGAGTTTGCTTAATGACGTTTATTTTTATTAGACTTTTCTTTCATTGGATCGACTTCCTCTGCACCGAAATCGACCAATTGCTTTGCGGCAAATAATACACCTTTCTTAAAGGCCTCAAAGGATTTCCATACGATCTCTTCAAAGGGTTGATCACGATCTTCTACCGCTTTTTTGATGTCTTTCCCTGCAACGCTTGCGCCGTTCTTTACGGCTGTCTTATAGTTCTCGGTAAACATTCTAAATTTCATACGAATGAATCTTAGCATTTCTGTAAAAATTTTATTCTTCGACAATTTTATCGCCTCCTTAGGATACGTCAACGCTTGCGCACGATTCTTTTCGGGTTTTCGGAAGGGGGCTCTATTGTTTTGACGATTTCCTCCTCTTCTTCGTTCATCCACGATATAAGCAGTGCCACCATCACACCAACTACCAATACGAAAAACAACACACCACATAGGCTCATGCCTAGAATGAATAAGATTCGTTCACCGATTCTCATGCTATCTGTTTGCATTCTACTTCACCCTTGCTTTCTTAGACTAATTCAGTATATGTATACATACCCTAGATTTTCTAGGTAATAATCTATTATTCTATAAAATCCACTACAGTCTAAACAAGAATCATTTTATTTCATAAAATACATAGAGAGATAATCAACGAAATAAATGAATTCCAACTATAAAAGGAGGTTTTCAATCATGGATCAGAAGCAAGGGAAAACCCAATGTAATAAGAACGAGCAAGAAGGGCTTTTGACCGTTTCCAATCAGACAAATGACGAGGAATGGGATCAATTTATTCAACAAGAGATAGAGAAACAAACGACTTTGCTAGGAAAAGAAGACTCTAAAAAGGATTCCATACTTAATTCTATAGTTGAGAGAATTCCTGTAGAAAAGATGGTTAACTCTGCAACGGAGATGATTAAGGAAAAGGTAGAAGCGGAAATAAAGAGGAAAAAGAAAAAAAGGGAAGCGAACAAACAGGAAAAACCGTTGGAAACAGCAAAAGGTGAGGAAGTACAGGAACCGAAGAAAACCGTAGAACCAGCAAAAAGTGAGGAAGTACAGGAACCGAAGAAAACCGTAGAACCAGCAAAAAGTGAGGAAGTACAAGAACCGAAGAAAACTGTAGAATCAGTGAAAAGTGAGGAAGTGCAAGAGCCAAAGAAAAAAGTAAAACAAAGGAAAAGAAAGAAGACAAATTATCAACAAAAGACAGTAGATAAAATCATGAAATTAAAAAATGAGAAAAATAAACCAACAGAAGATACGCTACCGAAAGAGAAAAAGCAAGGCTATAAAAGTAGACGAAAGGAACGCAGAAGGGAATTATATAGAAGAATCTACGGCTAAGAAAAAGGAGCTATCCCATCAATGAATGATACACCTTTATTTCCAAACAGCACAGCGCGGTCTGTTTTATCCATGATCTTATTCGCGACACTTCTGATCTTCCTACAATTACACAACTATCTACTAATGATCGTTTGGGGAATAGGTGTAGGGTATAGCCTAATCAATAAAAAGATGAGACCCTTTATCGCGACAACACTCACCTTTGCTATTGGATTTTTTCTATATAGCTATGTAAATTCTTTATGGATCGCTGAAATAAATGCCCAGGAAATACGGATAATTTTTAATAGGCTGTCATTGCTTGTTCTCCTACTCCCATTCATAGTTTTATCTCTTATTGATAGACAGCGTTTCATGTATGGTTGGCTGAAGCCTCAATGGACGGAAGTCGTTCGAATACCATTTATATGGTATGGCTTCCGTCAAACAACCGTTAGTGTATTTCTCGTTGTTGCGATGATCATGAATTTTCTCATGTTTTTACCGTTTATTGTGCTCCATAGCGAGAAATTGGTTCAAGGTATTTGGGGTTTTCTGCTCCTTTTTTCTATCCTTAATGCATTGCTAGAGGAAATGATCTGGCGAGGTATTCTTCTTTATCGTTTTTCTACATTTTTTGGCAATCAATGGGCGGTATGGATAACGAGCATTGGATTTGGCCTACAGCATTATTCGTTAGGCTTCTCTTGGTGGGGCTGTCTGTTATTTAGCATCGGTGGCTATTTCTTTGGAGCTATTACGGTCCAATCGAAAAGTATCCTTCCAGCTGTAATCTGGCATATGCTATTCAATGCTATGATGGTCCTAAGTGGTATGATATTGGATTAGAAAAGAAGCGAGAGTGCACGGATAGTTTACTCTCGCTTGTTTGAATTATGCATTCCCTGATTGATCCATGTGGAATACTTCCCAAATATGCCCATCAAGATCCTGGAAACCGACCTGATACATATAGCCATAATCACGTGGCTCAGATGCATAGCTACCGCCAGCATCAATCGCCTTTTTAATGATGGCATCTACTTGTTCTCTGCTCTCAACCGCAAAGGACACTAAACACTCTGTTTGCTTTGTTGCATTCACGATTTCCTTATCGGTAAAATTTTGAAAATGTGCTTCTGTTAGTAGCATGGAGAAGGTGTTGTCATTGATGACCATAGAGGCAGCGTTTTCATCGGTGAACTGTGGATTAAACGAAAATCCAATTTGCTTGAAGAAGTTCATTGATTTTTCTAAGTCTTTAACAGGAAGGTTAATAAACGTCATGCTAGGGCTAAATGTCATTTTTTATCACTCCTTAAATTTTAATTTAACAAATGGTAAGTTAAAATAATGATAAAAGATAACTTACCTTATGTCAAGTAGTATTTAGTTAGACTAGGATTTGGCTCGTTTTATTTCTAGATTTATATACCGTTACAAAAACCCAAAATAAAAAATCCTAAAATATAGGATTTTTTGATCAAGCTCTGTTTTATATGTGATATTTGTTAGCATCCGACAAACACAGATAGAACATGAGCCATTGGTAGCTAGGCTGTTCAATGGCCATTTCTATATTACCCTGAAAACTAAAAATAATAATTTCTTAAAATTTCCCAGCACATTGATAAAAAGTTCTAATATAATCAATAAAGTCCCCTTTAAATATTTCCTATTGAGGAGTTGTCCCAATCCTAAAAGAGCGGTACTCCATAATTCATGATCTTTCTAATCCTTATTTCTTGCTAACTTGTCTCGATCAGCCGATTTCGGCGGGTGCTCCATCCAGCCGTTATCAATCATAATATTAGCCCCATCCTCGGCGTACTTTCCGATTTCAGAAGTTAGACGACCATAATGGGTCTGGATATCACGTCTTAAGGTTGTTGCCATACTTGTTCCGTAGTAACCCATTCCAATTGCAATCAAACCAGTCGTTAGGAACATCATCAGTTTGTCTGAAAATGGGGAAACAGTTGAATCTGTTACCTCCATATCCCATGACATTGGAACAGGTAAGTCATCTTCACGTAAAATGGAGCCAAATATTTCAACATGCTTCGCTGCAATTTCTTTACCTCTCACCATATATTGTCTCACCTTTTTTGAGCTAGCCACCTGGCTAAACCCTATTAGGGTTGATACACCTAATGCATTTCGCTGAATATTGTCATACAGATTCGTAACTTCTAAAGAAACTAATGGTCTACGATTACCAAACCATCCTGTAAGGAAACTTTGCTTATTCACAAATTCCACTTTATCTGGTGTTGGCAAATATGGTGGACGGATATAAAGTCCCTTATTTAATAATAAATCAGTCACCATCTTATGAAATTTTGTATATTCAGAAAGGCACTGAGAAAAGTACGTATGAATATCAGACCTTGCTGATAGTGCAACAGCCAGACTAAAAGAATTAATGCCTAATTTTCCCAACTGATGTAAATAGTATAGTATATAGCTATCTGAATATAATCGTGGAGCACCTACATTAACATCATTGTCGGTAAATCCTTGAGGAACAGGGTAGCTTTCATTATTAAAGAAGGCAGTTAGTTGTTCAATATGGGATTCTGATAGTTCTAAACCGTGTTGTACAAGGGCTTTAATATCCTGATCTTCAACGATTGATGAAAAATATTGAAAAAAACACTTTGAAATAGTGGCATTTTGATATGCTCCCCAAATTTGTGAAATTTCTGCTGCTGTTAACTTAATATTATTGTGTTGGGTGTCCAATATGATGACCTCCATTTTAATTGAAAATAGTTAATTTTGTGTAAAGCATCTTAACTTTATCATTCACTTTTTCTTCGCTAATTCATCACGATCACTTGCAATTGGGGGTTCCTCTAACCAGCCGTTATCAATAAGGATGTTCGCACCATCTTCCGAATATTTCAGAATTTCATGTATGAATCGATCATAGTGTGCTGTTAAATCACGCCTTAAACTAGTGGATATACTTGTACCGTAATATCCAATCCCCAATGCGATTAAGCCAGTGACGATAAATAACATTAAGCTGTCAGAGAATGGAGAGATTTTCGATTCTGTAACATAAGTATCTGAAGTCATTGGTACAGGAAGATTATCTTCCCGTAATATAGATCCGAATATCTCGTTATGCTTTGAGGCAATTTTTTTTCCTCGTATAAAGAATTGTCCAACCTTTTGTGATTTTGCTACTTGACTGAAACCAATCAAAGTAGCAGTCCCTAAATCATTACGTTGAAAATTAGCATAAAGATTAGTTATTTCCAATGATAGCAGTGGCCTTCTTTCACCAAACCAACCTGTAAGAAAATTTTGTTTCTTAACAAAATCTATTTTTACAGGATAGGGGATATATGGTGAGCGTACATAAAGCCCCTTCTCCAATAGAATTTTTTTAACCGTTGTGTCCATATCATTCACCTCGGCCAGACATTGCCCATAAAATTGGTCAATGTCTGAACGGACAGATAAAGACTTTGAAACGCTATACGCATTGAGTGATATCTGAGCCATCTGCTTCATGAACTGTAGCATATAATTGTCGGTAAACAAGCATGGAGCATTTACATTTAAATCTTGATCTTCTGAAAAGCCTTTTGGTAATGGGTAATTCTCTTTTGTGAAAATGGAAGTCAGTTTTTGGATATGAGTTTGAGATAACTGCAAGGCATGTTCTAAAATTGGACGAATATCCGCATCTTCAACGGTCTTCAAAAAATGCTTTAACACACATATAGAACCACTGTCATTTTGATAAGAAGCCCAAAGTTGGGAAAGTTCTGCAGAAGTTAGTTTTATGTTTTTTTCTGTTTCCACTGTTTTGACCTCCATTAAGTATTTAACTTTCCAATATTATTTGGACATATAGGATAAAATATTCATTTTTATTTTTTTAAATTTGCTATTATTGCTTACGTTTGGTATTAATGAATTAAAATTCCATTAACTCAGTAAGGGTAGGTGTGAATAGTTGATATGAAACGGGAAATTAAGATTTTCATTCTGTTTTCTATTGCTTATTTTGCTTTTTTGGTTATATTAGATTATATTCTTTCAGGCATGTTTAATTGGGGGAAAAATGCTATACGAGCAGTTTTTACTTTATTAATTGTAAAACTATTTATGTGGGGATTTAACTCGAATAATAAGAAATCCTAGTCGCTTTTCACTCTATTGAGTTTTCCTAATCATACATTTCTTTTCAGACTTAAGCATAGTTGACTTTTCACAAGTAGGTGATTATGATGGCATACATAAAGAGAAATTGGGTGGTGGATGACAACAATGGGTGAAATACGAAATGCGGAACGTACCCGAAAGAAAATATTGAAGGCTGCGAAGGAAGAGTTCTTCGAAAAGGGCTATAATGGTGCAAGAATCGAGTCGATTGCTAAAAGAGCGGGCGTGAAAAAGCAGCTTATTTATCATTATTTTAACGGAAAAGATGATCTGATTAACCAGATAATCGATCATTTCGTATCTGCAGTCCCTACAGGTAATTTAACCCTGCCGACAAAGCCTGAGGATATCGCGGCTTTCCGGTTAAAGGTGAATATCGATCATTTAAAAGATTTCCTGAAGTACACTGCTTGGGAGGCAGTGGAGAAGATGCCGAAGGATTCGAATGGGGATGAAACGAGAAAAAAGGTGCTACATTCCTATAATACGGACATGGTAAAAAAACAAGAGGAAGGACTAGTACCAAAAGAATTAGATCCTGCGCTTATTACCTTAATGATGTCTAGTCTTACTGTTTATCCGCTACTCTACGATAATGTCACCCAAATGATTACAGGACATACGCTAGAGGAACCAGAATTTCAGGAAAAGTGGGCAAAATTTCTTCAAGAAATAAGTGAAAGAATTTTTAGACAGGAGGAGTAAAGCTAGGGCGACTGTTATATAGTCACCCTGACTGGATCTCCTTCTGTTTTTTCTTTGGTAGTGATGGAAACACTAAGGAGTAAGATTCGTCAATAAGGTGTTGAATGAATTCAAATGTGATCTCTTGGTTCTCATAGCAGATGGAATTCCAATGGGTTTTGTTTAAGTAATATCCTGGATTAATTGCCTCATATTCAATTCGAAGTGTCTCGGACTTTTCAGGATCCCCTTTTAAGGAGATGATGGACCGCTTCTCTTTGTCCTTGCCAATTATTGCAAACATTTTTCCCCCGACTGTATAGTTCCAGGCATTCCAGTCCTTGATAAATTTCTCCTGGCAGCCTGTTTGTGCTTTGCAGTATTCTCTTAACCTTTCCTTCATACTATCACCCCTTTCTAGATTTTACACGGAAATTTATGTGCATCATTGTAAAAATCCGACATGTTTTCTTTAAAGGTGCTAGGGGTTAAGCCAATCATTTTGTGAAAGGTAGAGATCATGTGAGATTCATCAAAAAAACCTGAGGCATTGGTTAGCGAAGAGAGGGGGAGATCTTGCTTCCTTTTTAATCGATGAATCGTTTGATTGAACTGGACAATGGATGCATATTTTTTTACATTGATGCCTACATGCTGTTGAAAACTTCTCTGTAGCTGACGTTCACTAATATAGTGCTTGTGCGCAACCTCTTTTACTCGAACTGACCCTTCATGCTGTAGAATATATTCCATACTGGATAGAATAAGCGGATTTAAATTGGAATGGTGATCATGTAGCTGGAGGAATAAATGATTCATTCTGGAAGCAAATGAGCTTAAACAGGTGGTGGATCGTAAGGCTTCCATTATCCTCACCGAAAGCTTCTTGTTGATATCTTCAAGATTCACGACTTTGTCCCTTAATTCAGCAAGGTCCATGCCGGTAAATGCCCGTAAGCCGCCTGGTAAAAACTCTACAAAAAAATAAGTGCGGTCAGCCAAGCTATTTTCTACCTTTTTCACTTCTGTTGTTGGTCCCCAAAGCAAGCCCTGCATCCGGTCCTCGTAGCAAGTGAAGACGATACAGCCACTTGCGTCGGGAATAATAGACAAGGTTGTCGTTATAACACTGTGATAAGGATTTGGCTTCATATAAAAGACATAACAGGAGATATATCTTTGTAGCAATGGATGGGGAGATAGGAACAGCCTTTGCCTATTATCTAGCTTTTCTTTCACCTCTTGGATCAAATCAGCATTCATCATAACGGACCCTCTTTTTCTACTTGTATTCTAACTCTAATATAGTAAAATTTTGTGAGGATCACAACAAAAGCTAATATTCATTTTTCCAAAGAATGTAGAGAAGAATAAACATAACAATATCTAATCTCGCTTCAAAGAGAAAGGAAAAGACGCCAGTTGGTAGAATGGGTATTTTTGTAAGAATAATGGCGGTGACGATAATGATTAGTAATGGAATGGTGGCTCTTTTTACATAATAATTTGCTAATATTAAACCACCAGCTATTAATTCTGTTATTCCTACAATCCAGACGGTTATTTCCGGAAAAGGAATTCCAAAGCTTATAAACGCACTGGTAAAGTCAGCAATGGCTAGCTTCATAATGGCAGAGACAATAAAGACAAAACCAACCATATATCTAATCAGCTGATGAGAGGATAGTTTATTTGGCATAAAAGCCCTCCTTAACTAGTCGTTATTCTAAATATATGCTAGAAGGGAGACAAGCTATGCCAATTAATTTGCTAATTTCCCCATACAATATCGAATCGATTTTCCGATGTGATAAGAAGCAATGAAAAGAAGAATAGAAACACCTAATGACAAAGGGATGCTGAACATAATCGGAAGCTCCACACTTGGCCATATGCTCATTTTGATCTGCTCAAAGCCAAATGTTCGAAATAAACCAGCAAGAATAATAAGAATCGCACTGACTAAGAGTCCTGCATAAAGAACCGATAGCACTGGAATGGAGAGTAGTAACCAAAAGCGTACGAACCATCTTAGTACTATCACTATTTCTCCCTCCTTATGACTTGGTGAACTTCTGATTTTGGTGAAATCCGATAATCTTCTGTGTAATATAACGTGTGAATACTACAATTTTTATCGATGATGACAGTGTCTCCTTCCACGATATCTGCATGAGTGTAGGAAAGGTACAGCTGTTGCCCTTTTATATATTCGCAAAGGAGTCTTTTTTTCAATAAGGAGAGCGATTTTTGGTCCTTTGATATCTGTGCTTTTTCTGTGACCAATCGTTCGATTTTGCTTTCACTTGATAGCTTTAATAGACATTGCTTTGCATGGATTTCCTTTCCGTGAATCATGCCTATAGCGCTTAAATCCTCTGTCTTGAGCAAGTACTTGATGGTTAAATTCCCTGAACTGACTACAGATGTTATGTGGCCGGTATCTAGCTTTAAGCTTCCATTATTCAACAACTGCTTGGCTTGACAGCAGTCTTCTATGACACAAGCTCCCCAACTGTGTAGCTCCTCTACAGTAACCTGAGAGCGAAATAAACCATAACCATGGGTTGAAATGCGGTTTAAGTGAACAGCTGAAAGGATCGAAACAGACCCGCGTATTTTTAATACATCATACTCTTCTGGTAATTCGAGATTAGATCCACTTGTATAGGTTATGCTACGTAATTTGGCACTTCTCGCACTTTTCATCTACGGGCAATCTCCTTGTTTAATTAATATATATTTTAATAATTGAAATATATACTCATTAAAATATAGTTTATTTACTTTGTCAAGCGGGCTTTGATAACAGATATTTTAAGAGCTAATCAACATGGAGGTGAATTATATAATGGAAACATATAGTATAATTGAAGGGATACTTGTTTCGTTAGCGACGCTGGTTAGGGGGGGAAGAAGAGCAGCATAAAAAAATGAAGGAGGGAATGAAATGAGTAATACTACAAGAGACATTTATAATAAGTTAGCCTCTACCTATCAGAACGATATTGACGAGGGCAGTCCTTATAACGCTTATTATGAACGCCCAGCTATGATAGCAGCTTTGCCCTCTGCATTAAAGGGAAAAAGGGTGCTTGA
Organism: Gracilibacillus sp. JCM 18860; assembly: GCF_055395245.1. Classification (NCBI taxonomy): domain Bacteria; kingdom Bacillati; phylum Bacillota; class Bacilli; order Caryophanales; family Bacillaceae; genus Gracilibacillus; species Gracilibacillus sp. JCM 18860. The sequence goes on along the minus strand of NZ_AP043868.1, from coordinate 2,394,543 downwards.
CGCTGGTTGTTCTGCTGGATGGTTTTCTTCGCAATTATGGCAACGTAAAGCGATAGTCACTGGTGTAGATATAAGTCCTGAAATGGTGAAGGCAGCGAATCGACGTTTGAGGGGGGAAGGGACATTTCTTTGTCACGATCTTCAAGAACCTGTTCCGTTTAAGGATGATTCCTTTGATGTGATTGTAAGCTCGCTCACGCTTCATTATCTAAAGGATTGGACTTCCACATTTCAAGAATTTAACCGTATTCTAAAAGCAGGCGGAACCTTTTTATTTTCCGTTCATCACCCATTTATGGACTTTACAAGATTTGATTGTGAGGATTACTTTAATACCCAATTATTATCAGATACCTGGAATAAACCTAATATTACAATTGATGTCAGCTTTTACAGAAGACCTCTAAATAGCATCGTAAATGAAACCATTCAAATTTTCGATCTCGATAAGTTGATTGAACCTAAACCACAAGAGAGAATGAAAATGGCAAATGAAGAATCTTATGACTATCTCATGACAAACCCTCACTTCCTTATAATAAAAGCTACATCAAAAAAGGTATGAACATTTTTGGTACCAAAGGAGTGTTGCAAAAATGACAATGGATAAAGATGCTCTTGGCAGAACGTTACTAGAATTGGAGCAAAGTCATTTAAAACAGGAAAATCGGACATCTAGTGAGTTTTTTGAAAAATTATTGGCAGATGACTTTTTTGAGTTCGGAAGTTCGGGGAAAGTCTTTTATAAAAAGGATTGTGTGGAAGCGGGAGGTGTTGGAGCTCGAGACTTGTCTCTTTACGATTTCGAAATTCATCCCTTATCTTCAGAGGCGGTGCTAACTACCTATCGAGTGAAAGACCTAACACAAAAAAAAGACACATTACGAAGCACCGTTTGGAAATTTATCGAAGGTAGGTGGCAAATATTCTTTCATCAGGGGACGATAGTCAAATCTACCTAAATGGGCTGTATACTTTAATACAATGGAAAAGAGGATAAGTAGGATGAATATTCGTGTATTAAATGAAGCTGATGCGCTTCTCTATCAAGAATTACGATTGAATGCTTTGAAGACCGATCCTGGGGCATTTGCTTCAACATATGAGAGAGAAGTGCAATTTTCAATCGAAACAGTCATAGACAGAGTAAAACCATTAAAGGACAAATTTGTTTTAGGCGCTTTTAATCAAAAAGGTTCATTATGTGGAATGGTTACTTTTGTACGAGAAGCTAATGAAAAAATGGCTCATAAAGGAAATGTTTTCGGTATGTATGTGGACGTAGTAGTCAGGAGACAAGGAATTGGAAAATCACTTCTTCTTGAACTTATAAAAACCGTAAAAAAGTGTGAGGGAGTAGAACAAATACATTTAACAGTTGTGTCTAATCATCAATCTGCCAAGAAACTATATGAATCGATCGGGTTTAAGGTCTATGGAACCGAGCGAAATGCAATAAAATTTAACGGGCAATACTATGATGAGGACTTAATGGTGTATTTTATATAAGTTATTTCAACTAGACGATCATCAAATGAGCGTCTCTTATCTTGGCATAAATCTAAAATGAAATAATGGAATATTATGCTAATATAGAGTGAGTGGACAACGGGCAGTTATGTTTAATAAGACAATATGAAATTTGTTTTATTGGGGGCTTTAATGTTGCTAAGGAAATTTTTAGGATCTGTTTTAACCACTTTGTTAACTGGATTATTTTTTAACTTTTATTTTGCAATAATGGATAACTACGATAAGTTTTTTGCTGCACTTGGTATTCTTCTTCTGGGTGCAGCTCCATTTATATTTTTTATTGGCTTGCCAGTATCTATCTTATCTGATTATGTAACAAAGAATTTATACGGCAAACAAAGATATAAAAAGGCACTGTTGATTCATCTTATTTTTGGTCTTATTGTTGGATTAGTTCTTTCTTTCTTTTTTGAACATCTATTTATTGTTGTAATAACATTAATAGCCGCATTTCTTTTCTGGTTAGTTGATGAAATTTTGAGAAAGACAATTAAGGAGAATAAATAATACTTGTTCAACAAACTGGTGCTTTAATTGAACAAGTATTTATTTTTGTTTGATTTAGGCAAGAAAAGGGTCCTAATCATTTTTGATGATCTTTTATAATTTTAATTGGGACAATATGTTAGAATTTAAGAGTTAACCCTTAGTTAACGGAGCAATTTAATGTAAAAACTTTTACACAGAAATGAAAGCGTTATCATATGAGTTTTCTTGTTTAAAAGATTATTTATTAGGGGGAGGAGAATGATGGGTTCAAGAATAATGCATTCCATTATTGGTGATAAAATCGCAGAAGCTTTATCCATGAGAAGGAATTCATAATAATGAAGAAGAATTAATACAAGTAGAAATGGAAAATAAAAGGAGATAGTCGTTTTTATGAAATCAATAGATAAATTCACAGACAAAGCGGAAGTATATGCAAAATATCGCCCCAGCTATCCCTCTGTATATATTGAATATTTAATTTCTGAAGCTGATTTAAATGAGAATTGTATGATAGCAGATATTGGCTCGGGGACTGGAATATTAAGTAGGCAGCTTCTTGATAAAGGATTTACTGTTATCGGGGTAGAACCAAATGATGATATGAGAACACTAGCGGAACAAACTTTAAAGCCTGATTCCCATTTTATTTCGGTTGATGCCGTGGCTGAAAAAACGACCTTAAATGATAGTAGTCTAGATTTAATAACAGTAGCACAGGCATTTCACTGGTTCGATATCGAGCAGTTTAGATTAGAATGTCAACGGATTTTGAAACAGGATGCGAACGTGAATCTTGTATGGAATAGTCGGGATGGTGCAAGTGATATAAACAAGGAAAGTGCTGATATTTGCCAAAGGTACTGCCCAAATTTTAAAGGTTTTAGTGGAGGTATAGAGGAAACTCCGATTCCATTTCAGGATTTCTTTAGAGATGGAAAGTATGATTTCAAAAATTTTCGAAATGACTTGCAACTAAATTTAATTGGATTTTTAGGCAGGTATTTATCGGCCTCCTATTCCCCAAAAAAGACTGATAAGGAGTATAATCCCTTTATTTCCGCATTATCTAATTTATTTGAAAAGTATAGCAACAATGGGAATATAGTCATTCCTAATATTACAAGAAGCTATTTGGGTCAAGTGTAATTGAGAATTCACTTGTGAGAAGGGACCTGTTTGATTGTAAATAATGTAATCAATTATTAAATAATTGGGAGGAATTATAAATGGGGAAAATCGTTGGATTTGAAATGAGTAGTCAGCAACCTGAAAAAGCAATAAAATTTTACTCTAAGGTATTTGGATGGGAATTTTCTGAACCAAACTGGGATTATTGGGGTGTATCTACAGATAAAGGCATAACAGACACGGGAATTAACGGTGGAATAAGTAAGGGTCCAAGTGATTATCCACACGGCACACGTATCCAAATAGAAGTTGATTCAATAGATGTTACTATTTCTAAGGCAAAGGAGAATGGTGCTCTAGTAGTTAGAGAAAAAATGGAGTTCAGTGATTTTTTTCTTGCCTATTTAGTTGATCCTACGGGAATTGGTTTTGGGAAAAAAATAGAAGCAGTTCTTCAATCTATTAATAATAAACCGAAGAAGTTATTTTAGAACTTCTATCTATTCAAGTAACGGCTTCCACTACTCTAGTATCCATTAATATTTTTAACTAAAGGCCGCAATCAGTGGAAATAGCTTTTGGGCAATGTTGGATTCTGTGTAGGAAATAACCTACTCTTCCAGTCTTTTATCATGCATAGAGCTAAAATGAATGGACGGAATTAATTGGACAGCCCCTAGTAAGTTGTCATTATAGCTTCCTTAAATTAAAAGGAATTTGTGAGTCAAGGCCACAGCAAACGATGTCCCCAATGTTCATCATTACGCTGATATTGTACCCTAACGTGTTTTCGCTCTGAATCCGCTTGCCAGAATTCAACTTCGTCTGCAGCGACTGAGTACAACTTCCAATTAGCGCTTACTGTATCAGGAGCTCCTTTTACAAGTTTCTTTGTTTTTGATAAAGCATCATCTAAAGTCTGGCGTTTTATTAATTCTTTACTCTGGTATTCGATTAAAGCGACTGCCCTAGCCTCATCCGATCTTTCCAAAAAATCCTTTGCACTCGCATCTGCTGACATTTCAGAAGTTACACCACGTATCCGAACCTGTCTGCCAATTTCCGACCAATAAAAAGTTAAGGCAACATTTGGGTTTCGTTTCAGTTGCTCCCCTTTTCTACTTGTGGCCGATGTTGCAAAATACCATCTATTACGGCTCACATCCTTTAGGATCAATACTCTGGCGTCAGGAGCACCCTTCTCGTTAACAGTGGATAATGTCATCGCATGAGGTTCATGAACCCCTTCCTCAATGGCGATGTTCAACCATTCTATGAATAAGTCTGACGGGTATTCGGGCAAATTTTTTGGATAAAATTTTGGAAAAGGGCCGACTAATGATTTTAAGTCTCTTAATAAATCCTTTGTTATCTTCTTCATCCTACTCCCACCTTTACGAATAGTAGCCTCTTATTCTAAAATAAAGGAAATCATTCAATAAATCTAATATATATTTTTTGTTTAATCATCAATATTATTTATGAATGGAGTGGGTCAAGATGAATCTCCATGCGTTGCGTATATTCACGCAAGTAGCTAAATTCGGTAGTGTTACACGTGCAGCAGAGAGTCTCTTAATTAGTCAGCCTGCTGTGACAGCTCAGCTCCGCAAATTAGAACAGGAATTGGGAATGAAGCTGATTACCTCGAGTGGACGATCCATTCAATTAACGGAGACAGGTGAATTACTTGCTAATCATTCAAAACGCCTCTTCGCTCTGGAGGCAGAAATCGAAACAAAGATGGCTGATTATTCCACTGGAAAACGAGGAAGTTTGCGTATATGTTCAACCCAATTACCTGCAAGCACAGTCCTACCACGTTGGATTGTGAAATTTAAGCAAAAATACCCTTTAGTAGATGTTCAAGTGTATAAAGGAAACACGGATTGGACTTTTGAACGACTACTGGACTATTCTGTAGATGTGGCCTTTGTTTATAGTGAACAGAAGGGAGAAGGGGTTAAATCGCACACTTTACTTGACGATGAGCTTATTTTTATTGTGCCGAGTGAACATCGATTAGCAGGAAAAGAAGTTACACTTGAGGAGCTTATGAACGAACCTTTTATTTTACGTGAAAAAGGAAGTGCTACAAGAAGAAGTGTCATAAATTTGTGTGAAGCAGCTAACCTCGAAATGCCGAAATCCTTTATCCAAATGGAGGGACTGAGAGAATCTGTTGAAGCTGTCAAAGCTGGCTACGGAGCTGCACTAGTTTCTGCACTTGCAGTGGATAATGACCTGTACAACGGTAAGCTTGGAAGAGTTTTTGTTAAAAATCTTTTTATTAAGCATCCGATAAGACTTTGTACGAGAAGTGATGAAGAATATTTAACAACCACCACTAACTTTATTTCACTGATAAAAGATGAACTAGCAAATACCTGATCAATAATTATAGCTGAATCAATTTCTTGTTAGATCATTATATAGGAAAAAGCCTCTATACTAAAAAAAGCCCCTAATACAAGAAATCAAATTAATATTAATAATATTTTATGATAAATAAACTGTGAATGAGGAGACAATTAACCATGAATATACACGCTGCTTTTTACGATAGGGAGGTACTATCGGAAGTGACGTTAGGATGGCATATTCAGAAGAATTTGAACCTATTACAAAACCAATTAAGTGATCATTAAGTGAAATAAAATTGAAGGGGTTGGGAACAGAAAATGGAGATAAGAATGGAGAAAAAAGGCCTTTTTACGATTGCTGGAGTGTCCGTTTCGACCACATTAGAAGATACCAAAACAAATTCGACTATTCCAAAATTAATGAATGATTTTTTTGAAAACAGGGTAAGTGAATTGGCGGGGATAATGTGTGGAAAAGGTGGTTTTGGAATGTTTATTGATCCACCTAATTACAATCCCACAACTGATGAATTTCAATGGATCGCTGGGGTAGAAGTAAATAGTCACGGGGAACTTCCCGAAGATTTTGTACGAAAGACAATACCTGCACATACTTATGCTGTAATTACCTACACGGGTCATGTGGCTGGACTCGGAGAAGCGTACAACCATTTTTATCAAACATGGCTACCAAACTCAAGCTATGAACTAGCAGATTCGTTTGGTTTTGAATATACCGATGAAAGTTTCAAAGGTCCTAATGCCACCGACAATGTTGTTGAACTTTATTTCCCTGTAAAGAAAAAATAAACAAGGGGTTAGGGTTCATTGTATGTGAAGAAGCAATTAGATATAGATCCGTAATGCCATCATATATAAACTTGTACGTGATATTGATTTTTACAATTACTTCTTACACTAAAGCAATAAATTTTAACTGACATAATAGAATGGAGTCACGAGGATGATAGTCGAACTTGGGCTGCAGCTTCATTAAAACATTTTATTGAAGGTTGGATAACCGATAAGATTAGTATTTAGTTGAATTGAAAAAATAGAGTTTGAAAAAAACTATACTTAAGCAAACGAAGTCGAATATTATGTGTCGAATAATATGTTAACGTTATAAGATAATTAGAAAATTATTCAACATTACTGGTTGAAAAAGGAGGGATTTTGTTGGATAAAAGAGAACCAATTATTACACCACCAAAACACATTGTTTCAGCTGCAACAATTGTACTCAATGATGATAAGGAAATTCTATTAATCAAAGGACCCAAGAGGGGATGGGAAATGCCAGGTGGACAAGTGGAGGAAGGCGAGTCTTTAAGAGAGGCTGCAATAAGGGAAACTAAAGAGGAGTCAGGTATTGATATTGCAGATTTAAGGTTTTGTGGAATTTTTCAGAATGTAAAAAAATCGATTTGTAATACATTATTTTTAGCTAAGCCAGTAGGAGGGAAATTAACAACCTCATCAGAAAGTTTGGAAGTTGGATTTTACCCGATTGAACAAGTATTAGAAATGGTGACTGCAGGAAATTTTAGGCAAAGAATTGAATACTGTCTGGATGAAAATAGTCACCCATTCTATAAGGAGTTTTAACATTTCTAGATCCTGATATACAACCAGCCAAAGAACATAGATGATAAGAGGAGCAAGTTCTCCTCTACTTTTTTAGAATGCAAGGAGGCATTTATGGAGATTAAATTAAGATATTTTAAACGATCAGATTTTCAACAATTAATTAATTGGGTGGAGAACCCGCAATTCTTGCTCCAATGGGGAGGTCCTAATTTTAACTTCCCCTTAACGGAACAACAATTGGAGAATTACCTCAAAGATGCAAACAAGGAAAGTTCGCATGCTTTAATTTGTAGTGTGATAAATACGGAAACAGGGTCTGTTATAGGCCATATCTCATTGGGGAACATTGACAGAAACAACAAGTCGGCAAGGGTAGGAAAAGTGTTAGTTGGTGACAAAAATGGAAGAGGTAGAGGAATCGGTGTACGAATGATGAAAGAAATTCTTAGAGTTGCATTTGATGAACTTCATTTACATAGAGTTAGCCTCGGTGTTTTTGATTTTAATACTTCAGCAATCGCTTGCTATGAAAAGGCTGGATTTAAAAAAGAAGGGTTATTAAGAGAAATCAGAAAAATAGGTGACGAGTACTGGAGTTTGTGGGAAATGAGCATTTTAGAAGATGAATGGCAGGTAATGAACAAGGGTTAACACATTTCAAGAAAAATACGAAATGTAATCATGTTGAAAGTCATCAATGCTACTAAAAACTATGTCGAAATTCTCTATTTAGATTTCTAACATGTTATAATAGATTTATTGATAGATCGACTTCATATGAGGGGTGGCGCAACTGTAATACCTTCTTTGAACTATGTTCAAGAAGGGAGGTGACGCCTGTGACAGTTTTCGAAAGCCTAGTGCTTTGCATATCTTTTGCATCACTTGTTGTGGCTATACTGTCGTTTTCACATAAAAAATAACCCCTCATATGCCTGGTAGCTATTAGGGGTTATTTCCACTCTTAATGCGCCGCCCCTCTTATCGGGGTTCGGTCTATTGTAACCGTAGACGTTGGAGCGTCTGCGGTTTTTCATAGTATATGATTTTCTAAATATATTATACCCGATTATAGGGTTTTTAACAAATGTCTTATATACTATGAATAGTGTTCAACGTTTTGTTACTTCATTGACTATCCCTTTAACTTAAACAGTTATATACTTTCTATGGAGGTAATATTAAACACTTATACTAAGCTCACATGTAATGAATCTTTACATACAAGGAACAGAGGTGAAGGAATGCCAGCTACAGCAATAGTATTACTTTTACTACTATACCATTCCTTAAAACACACTACTCAATAAATGATTCACTTCTAACAGCACCTTCTTTATCTCCGCCAATTCCTCTTGAGGAAATTTCAAGAATAGCTCGTGAACCTTTGCTTCACCATCTTCTGTTAGCATCATCTTGACAACGCGTCTATCTTCGTTTTCTCTGACTCGTTGGATGAGCTGAAGCTTTTCTAATTTATCGCAAATAGAAGTAACTGCTCCGGGGGTAACCCCTAAAAACTCTGCAATTTCGAAGGCCTTCATCCCATTATTAATTTTCATTTGGATCAGGAGAATGAGTGGAGTTTGGGCTAGTGATTCACCTTCACATAGCATGTCAGCAAAACGTCGAGATTTCTGTTGGATTGCGAGCATTTCTCTCATGATAACTTCTATATTATTTTCGGGCATTTTATCACAACCTACGTTTTTTCAAGATATGTTAAGTATATAACGAAAACAGCCTACTGCCAATATTGTTACTCCTTTGAATGCTTGAAGGAGACGAGATGATAGGCAGTGATCGCTGCAGCAATAGGAATCACTAATGCTACTCCGATGCCTGCTGTAAGAATCGTGATCATCTCCTCACTAAACACTTTGGAATTGACGATTTCTCCCATGGAGTAGGACAAGTCCTTGAACCAAATAATTAGCCCCATATATCCACCGAAAAAGGCAAAGAACAAGGTGTTACTACTTGTCCCAAGAATATCTCTGCCAATCCGGATTCCCGACATAAAAAGGTCTTTTCTTGTAATATCAGGGTTTTGCTGGTGGATTTCTCGCATTGGCGAAGTGATGGAAATGGCCGTATCGACAATCGCTCCAATGGTACTCATAATAATAACGGAAGTAGCAACCTTAACAAAATCAATTCCGATACGTGATGAAAAAATCGTCAAGGAATCCGATTCCTCTTCGCTAAACCCATAAATCATCGATTTTTCTGTTATGAAAAAAATAAAGGTTAGTAATAACAAGCTTGTTATAATCGTCGCCAGAAAAGCCATTTTTGTTTTACTATTGATCTCATTGATATAGAATAAGCTGATTGCACTAATGATTCCACAGGCAACTAATGTAAGTAAAATAGGGTTCGCATTAGGATCATTCATCATTAGGACAGTTGCAATGACGACGGCAAAGTTTAATAACAATGCGATAAAGGATTTGATCCCTTTTTTCCCACCAACAACCGCCATCAGAATAAATAAAATTGTTGCTAATAGAATTAATACATTCATAGCTTCGCCTGCTTTCTTTTAATAAAGAAAATCGAAATATAAAGCGTAATCGGAATCGTTAATACGATCCCAATCCCTCCAGCTAGCGCGCGAGCTAGTTCCACAGATAGGTTCATGGATAAGGTGAACCCGAGTGGAGATGCATTCTTGAAATACAACAGTAATGCTGGGATGGTTCCACTGACATAGGCAAAGAACAAAATGTTCGTCATCGTGCCCATGATATCTTTTCCAATCTCAAGACCGGATTTTTTTAATATACTTAGCCTAATCTCGTTATTCTTTTCGAATAATTCAAAGATAGAGGAAGACATGGTGATTGCCACATCCATAACTGCCCCTAATGAACCAATTAACAATCCACCCATAAAGATGATTTGCGGGTTTCTTGTGAGAAAAGCCATCTCTTCATAGCGAATACCTTGCTCCTTCGTTACTAATAATGCGACATAGGCAATTAATAGAGAGGCAAAAGTACTAAGCAATGTCGCTATAATCGCGGTATAGGTTTTTTCGTTCAGTCCACTAGCCATGATTAAGGAAAGGACAGTAAAGAGAATAATACTTATTCCACAAATGATCAGTAGGCTATTATCAGAATTGCGGATATAAATATCTAGTGCTACCGATAAAATAACGGCATTCACTGCAAGGCTGACAACAGATAATGCACCTTGCTTTTTACCGACAAGGAGCAGGATGATAATGAATAGCCATGCAACTAATACGAGATATTTATCCCTTTTTATGTCACCAACAGAGCTACCATCCTTTGCTAGAAAAAACTCCGTTCCTTCTTTTAGTTGGAAATGGGTGGCCTGTGATCCCGAATATTGATTTTCTAGCTCTATCGTCTTCCCTTTATCTTCCCCGTTTTGGATAACCGCCGTAATTTTTTGGGTAACGAGATAGTCTTTATTTTCATAGTTGTCGGTTATTTCTATACGGTCTGTCTCGATTGTTTCGGTTACTTTAAGTATCGTCCGTTCATAGAAATCATGGTTATGATAGACGAATACCATGGAACCAATAAAGCCAAAGAAGACAAGTAAATAGAGAAGGTATTTCTTCTGGAAGCCTTTATTCATAACATTCAACTCCAACACTTAGATTCTATTATGATATCATGATTCGCTTCTTGGCTAAAACGAAAAGAGATCCCTCTTCTTACGAGGCATCTCTTTTTACTAGCATTTATTTTGTATAATTATCAAAATATCCTTGAATATAAACGATTGGCGTTCCTTTGTCCCCACTACCTGAGGTCAAATCGGATAACGAACCAATCAAATCTGTTAATTTCCTAGGAGTAGTGCCCTGTGCTTCCATCGCGCCTACGAGATCTTCATTCTTGTTCTCGATATATTCTGAGATAGCTTGCTTTAACGCATCTCCCTTAAGGTCTGCGAAGTTGTTGTCCGCAAGGTATTTTAGCTTGACTTCATTTGGTGTCCCGTCTAATCCTTTAGTGTATGCTGGTGATACAACCGGATCAGCAAGCTCCCAAATTTTACCGACAGGATCCTTGAATGCCCCATCGCCGTATACCATGACCTCGATCGTTTTCCCTGTTTCATTTTTGATTTTGGCTTGAATGCCATCTACTATAGGCTGACAGTTATTCGGAAATAGTTTCACACTTTCCTCTGTTGCTTTATTGGAGCCTAAGAGGCCATACTCTGTATTAAAGCCACTGCCATTAATCGATTTTGCAAGGATATCATCAAGACCATATACGTTCTGTGCACCATTATCTGTTAGAATGCGTTTTGTTCGAGAGCGTGAGTGGATATCACAGGTTAATACGTTCTTCGTATAGTCTAGGATTGTTTTCGGATTGTTGGAGAAAATTACTTTACATGTTGCTTTTTCGGCTTCGATTAGGCTTTTGTAATAGTCAATATAATCAACACCAGTAAATGGATGCTTCTTATGACCAAAGTGTTTGCGAAATTCTTCTTCTGTTAAGACGTCAGTCCATGGGTTAATTCCTTTTTCATCTAATTCATCGAGGTCTACAAGATGGTTACCTACTTCATCAGATGGGTAGCTCAGCATCAAGACAACATTTTTAGCTCCTCTTGCAATGCCTCTTAAGCAATTCGCAAATCGATTACGACTAAGAATAGGAAAAATAACCCCAACGGTTTCCTCTTGGAATTTTTCTCTGACATCTGTTGCGATATCGTCAATTGTCGCATAGTTCCCTTGCGCACGAGCTACGATAGACTCTGTGATTGTTACAATGTCTCGATTTTCTATCGAGATCCCTTCAGCTTCTGCGGAATGTAATACGGTATTCACGACAATATCCTCGATGTTATCTCCTTTATGAATAATGGGTCCACGAAGACCACGTACAACTGTTCCAAGTGTTCTTTCCAATCTAATCTCTCCTCTAAGTGTTCAAATATTTTCTATTTGTTCATCCCTATGCTACTATACCTTGTGAAGCGATATTAGTAAAATTAAGATTAATAATAGATGGTATAAGGAGAAGTTATATGATTGGCAAATTGGATTTATATCGTATTTTTCATGTGGTAAGTCGTAACAAAAGCTTTTCTAAAGCAGCAGAGGAACTATATATGACACAGTCTGCCGTTAGTCAGTCGATTTCAAAGCTCGAAAAGGAATTAGATATAAAGCTGTTTAACAGAACGTCTAAGGGTGTAGTCTTAACGAGTGAAGGAGAGCTGTTACATGACCATGTGGACTCAGCGTTATCAATGATTCATGTCGCTGAGGATAAGATGCTAGAATTTAAAACATTGAAAACAGGGGAGCTACGGATTGGAGTGGGAGATACGATTTCTCGTTATTTTTTACTGCCCTATTTGGAGGATTTCCATGCAAGGTATCCAGGCATTAAATTAAATATCATTAATGGTACGACAACAGAGATTTGTAGCTTTATTAAATCAGGTAAGGCAGATGTTGGCATTTGTAATTTGCCAATCCAGGATGAGCAGCTTCAAGTGATGCCATGTAAGGGGATTCAGGATATCTTCGTTTGTGGAGAGAAATACAAAAAAATTACGGAAAAACCAATTAGCTTAGAGTTTTTAATGAGATTGCCTTTAATCTTTTTAGAGAAGAAGTCCAATTCGCGTATGTATATCGAGCATTTTTTTGAAAAAAGGGGTTATCAGGTATCCCCTGTATTTGAACTAGGGTCCTATGATCTCGTCTTGGAATTCACTAAAATTAACCTCGGCATTTCCTGTGTCATTAAGGAATTTTCCAATGATTATTTAGAAAGAGGCGATCTGTATGAGGTGATGCTGGAGGAGCAAATCCCGAAAAGGAGTATTGGTATTTGCTATTTAAAGAATGTCCCCTTATCACGTGCGGCGAGGAAGTTTGTGGAGAGTGTTAATCGTTAAAGGAAGTGGCTGGGACAAAAGAGTAATAAATTAGGGAAAATTCGAACATTGAGATTTCTGCACTATAACCACCACCGTCAAAATACTCCGCTTTCCGTGCGCACGGCGATCTGCTAACTTTGCAAAGAAAACCACTTTACAAAGTGGATCTTCAGCTCGTGCTGTTCCTACTGGAGTCTCCGTATTATGACTACGCTAGGTCAGAATATTGTTCGGATTGTCATTCTATCTATTTAGTTTTGTCCCACTGTCTTTTCGTTTACTCCCCCAACGCCGCCTTCAAATGCTGATTAACCTGATAACTATTTAATAATCCAATATGAGAGACGCCATAAACCGCAATATTCTCTGCTCCTGATAGAATAGAAAGATATGGTCGAACAATTAAATCATTGGTGGAATAGATCGATGTAGTGTCAATCCCGCTCGGGGCAAAGCTTGTTGTGAGTCGATTTGCACCACCTAATGTGACTAGCTTGTCTACCTTGGAGTCGCCACCTTTATGTAAGATGTAATATAAACTGTTGGCTCCTCCCATGCTATGACCGACTAAGTTAACCTTATCACTACCTGTTTCATTTCGAACATTATCAACAAAATTTCTAATGGCAGCGGAATTAAGTTCTTGATTTCCTTGCTTGCTTGGAAGGTCAATGCCATAAAGGTTATCACTATCCCAGCCTTGTGTTCTTAAATAGCGTTTGATAAGGGCAAAATTCGTATCGGAACCACCTAAGCCATGAACGAATACAACCGGGGTATCTGTTGCGGCTTCGACTTTAGAAGCTTGTCCAAATGTCGAAATGGTAAGGATAAATGCAATACTAACGAATAATACAGATAAAAATTTTTTCATCATTTTCTCCTCCTATAAAATGAAATTTCGATCCATTTTTGCTCATTCAAACTGATTGTTTTCTTATTACAATTACCCCCTTCATTACCAAAAATAACCTATAAATCTATCATAATAAGAAGTGGAACAAAATGTCAAAGAATAGTAGAAAAATGATGAATGAAGCCTAGCTAATTAGTAAAATAGCCCTTATAAAAACAGAAGTAATATGTCAACCTTTTATAACAAAAGGTTGACATATTTAACTTGATTGCTTAAGATAAAACCGAAAAGAATACATCAGAATAGTTAGGAGATTAACAAGTGAAAATTAAAGAAATTACCTTAGTAGCAGTGTTTGCTGCCGTAATGGGAGCTATGGGGCTAGTTCCGCCGATTACACTCTCTTTCACACCCGTTCCGATTACCTTACAAACACTAGGTGTCCTACTTTCAGGAGGAATATTAGGTGCTAGATTAGGAGCGATGAGCCAGCTGGTCTTTTTATGCATGGTAGCTGTAGGAATGCCACTACTATCTGGAGGACGAGGGGGACTAAGTGTATTTGCCGGGCCAAGTGTTGGTTATATCCTTTCATGGCCAATTACAGCTTGGTGTATTGGATATCTATTATCACACTTTCGAACGATGAAATTACAATATGTGCTATGGATCAATCTCACAGTGGGGATTCTTCTCATCTACTTAGTAGGAACTCCGATTCAAGCATACATGATGGACATACCTGTATTAAAGGCAGTAAATCTAAGCTTAGTATTTATACCGGGAGATGTGATAAAAGCCATTTTTGCTTCCGTTTTGGTATACAGACTAAGAAAACATCCAGCACTATCTCACTTTGCTCAAAAAGCTAACACAGGTTTCCAATCGAAGAAGGCACTCTGATGTTAAAGTATGTTAGGCTAGTTTTAGAATAAAGAAAGACATAGTAGTAAAATAAAATATGTGAATTCGATTTTTTTTAGTAGGTGATCCGTTATGGGAAATATTACAGCAACTTATTCAACTTTCGCCACATTAACTCCAGAAAAAGTTGCGATACATACGAAAAATCAACAGATCCGTTATCAAAAATGGGATGTAATGGTCAATCAAACAGCAAACTGGCTAAACTCCTTACCAACAGTTAATAAAACGCTAGGAATTCTCCTTCCAAACGGAATTCCATTTCTACAATTATTCGCAGGAGCAGCTAGAGCAGGATGGGTTGTCGTTCCTTATGATAGGAAATGGAATCTGAGGGAATTAGATAATAAAGTGAAGCTTTCTAGACCTTCTGTTATAGTGACAACGAAAGAGGAATACGCGCAGTCAAATCATATGAAAGCTAATGTAAGAATAGTGGATGAAATTTTACAGGAAATTTCTCTATTTAGCTCGGAATTTCACGAAGTAGAAGGAAATCCTCTTTTTTATATTGGTTTTACTTCTGGTACAACTGGGAATCCAAAAGCATTTGTTCGTGCCCATGATTCATGGGTGGCAAGCTTTGATTGTTCTCGCTTTGATTTCGAGTTAGAAGATACAGACAACGTGCTTATTCCTGGTTCTTTTATCCATTCTCATTTTTTATATGGAGCAATCAGTACATTGTATTTAGGTGGAACCGTTTATTTGTTAGAAAAATTTACACCGACTGAGGGAATGTTATGGCTAGAAACACACCCGATTACAGCCTTGTATGTGGTTCCGACAATGGTTGATGCCTTCTTAAAAGTAGGAATTCCCATAGATAAACCTCTAAAAGTCATTTCATCTGGTGCGAAGTGGTCGGAAAAATCGAAGAAGGCTATTCGTCAGCTTCTAATGGATGTGAAGATATATGAGTTCTATGGAGCTGGAGAGATGAGCTTTGTTACGGTTCTTGCTGATAGAGATGGGAGACGGAAGGTAGGAACTGTTGGCAGACCTTGCCGTGGTGTGGAGGTACAAATAAGACGTTCCAATCAAGAATTAGCACAACCAAATGAGACTGGAAAAATATATGTCAAAAGTAAACTGCTAATCGACGGATATTTTGAACAACCAGAAGGACCTATTCACACCATTCAAGATGAACAAGGATGGGCAACTGTTGATGATATCGGGTATTTTGACGAGGATGGCTTTCTATATATTGCTGGGCGGGAGCATAATATGATTTTATATGGAAGTATCAATATTTTCCCGGAAGAAATAGAAAAAGTGCTATCCTTGCATCCAGATGTAGAGGAGGTTGCGGTGATGGGAATAGCTAATGATTACTGGGGTCAGATGGTTGCTGCTGTAGTGAAAGGAAAGAGCAGCTCGCTTGAATTAAAAAGATTTTGTAAGAAGCATTTATCCTCTTACAAAATCCCGCGTAAGTGGTTTTTTCGATCCGAAATGCCGTATACCACCAGTGGTAAAATCGCTCGTGCGAAATTGAGGAAACAAATAGAAAGCGAGTTGACCTGTAATGAATCGAGCGGTAATCGTTAATGCGAAACGAACTCCTATCGGAAAAAAGGGAGGGCTTTTGCAAAGTGTGGAGCCTCATGAACTTGTTGCTCCTATTCTCCAACATTTATCAAGTGGCATAGAAGGAAAGATCGATGATGTTATTTTAGGAAATGTGGTTGGACCAGGAGGAAATGTAGCTAGGCTTGCAGCACTGGAAGCAGAACTTCCGCTCACTATACCTGGTGTCACCATTGATCGCCAATGTAGTGCAGGACTAGAAGCGATTCGTATGGCAAGTTATTTTGTTCAGGGTGGTGCTGGCCAATGTTATATCGCTGGGGGTGTGGAAAGTACGAGTACTTCTCCATTTCCATCTAGGGCAAGATTTTCACCTGACAAAATAGGTGATCCCGAAATGGGGATTGCGGCAGAATATGTCGCAGAGAAATATTCTGTTTCTAAAAAGCTTCAGGATGAGTATGCCTTATTAAGCTATAACCGTAGCTGGGAGGCCTTTGAACAAGGGTATTTAAAAGACGAGTTACTTCCAATTGAAGGAAAAAGTCAAGATGAGGAGCTTTTGAAGAAAAGAAAAATGAAGGTTCTTCTCCAAAGGGCACAACCGATATTCAAAAAGAATGGAACAGTGACAGTAGCCAATAGCTGTGGAATCCATGATGGGGCTTCCGCTGTACTGGTCATGGAGGAGACCATGGCATTAAACCATGGCTTCCAACCTATTTTTCGATTTGTAGATAGTGAGGTAACTAGTATTGATCCTCATTATCCGGGTGCAGCTCCAATCCCAGCCATTCAAACCTTATTAGCTCGGAATGGGTTAACGATTGCGGAGATAGATTTGATCGAGATAAATGAAGCTTTTTCTTCTAAGATAGTTGCTTGTGCTAAAGAGCTTTCCATTCCTTATGAAAAGCTAAATGTGCTCGGTGGTGCGTTAACATTAGGACATCCTTATGGTGCCTCGGGAAGTATGATGATTACAAGACTTTTTTACGAGGTGCAGAGAAGAGCGGATATTCAATATGTGTTAGCAGCCATGGGAAGTGGTGGTGGTATCGGTAGTGCTATTTTATTCAAAGTAGTAGCTTGAATTTTCACGAAAGAATTTCTAGCAATAGATGATTAAACTTGTCACGCTCCTCCCAGAAGCCACCATGTCCACTATAATAGAACGGAATAAGCTGGGAATGTTTTATTTTCTCGTGAAGCTCCTGTGCTTGTGTAAAAGGAATCACTTGATCATGTACACCATGAATAATGATAGTAGGGGTATTTATGGCCGAAAGATCAGCGGCAACGTTTTCGTCTCTCAATAAAATAATGACAGATGCAGTAGACCAGCTCGCTGCCTGTAATCCTAATTGTTTAAACCATTCAGCAAAAGAATGGGTGATATATTGAAAGAAGAATTCATTCGTTATCCCTTGTAGCATGTTTGGACGATCATTGTATGTCTCCTTGAGAAGTTTGTCTGCAGTTTCAGCGGTAAAGCCTGTTGGAGCTGCTGCATCTACAAGGATGAGGTTAGATACACCCTTGCCATTATACCTAGACATATATCTAATTGCTATTGCTCCACCAGTAGAATGCCCAACAAGTACGAAATCATCGAGTTGAAGAGCATCTATTACCATGCGAATATCATCAGCAAGACGATTATAAGTATAGCCACTAATAGGCTTATCTGATTTTCCAAATCCCCTCCAATCAATTCCGATACAGCGATAACCCATGGCAGGCAGCACATTATATTGATATTCAAACTGTTTATGATTTAATGGCCAACCATGGATAAATACAATGGTTTTCCTACCATTTGGATTTATATCCTCGACATATAAATTTACCCCTTGTTCGACAGGAATATAGTAACCCATGAAAATTCCTCCCCTTAGTTAATCACCTTAGAATATTCAATAAGGTAGACATAGGTGAATATCTACTTTTAGCATTCAGAACATAAAGCACAATCTATCCTCTAAACTCTGCCCTTGACTATGGTGTCACTCCATACTTTAGGATATTCTATATCGCTTTAAAATATAGGAGATGACATACATGGTAGCAAGAGAATTAAATAAACCATACACACTGAAATCACTATTAGGATACGCTGCTCCTACAATTGCGGTAATGTTATTTGTTTCTATCTATACGATGGTTGATGGTATTTTTGTTGCAAGATATGTAAATGCAACAGCGTTGTCCGCAATTAATATTTTCCTACCGATTTATACAGTGATATTTGCCATTGCTTTAATGATTGGTACTGGAGGAAGTGCGATTATCGCTAAGAAAATGGGGGAAAACAAATATGAGGAAGCAAGGAGTAACTTTACCTTTATTGTACTATGTGGGATTTTCATTGGTCTACTAATCTCGGTTTTGGGATTAATATTTATTAGGCCATTGTTAGAATTTCTTGGAGCTGGATCAAGTGAACAGCTTTTTGAATATACGTTAACCTATGGGAAAATAATATTACTATTCAGTCCGTTTCTTATTGTACAGATGATGTTTGAAAACTTTTTTGTCACATCAGGAAAGCCAAAATTAAGTTTGGTCATTACCCTATTTGGTGGGATAGTCAATATTGTTTTAGATTACTTTTTTATTGTAATCTTAGACATGGAGATCAAAGGAGCTGCTATTGCAACGGTTATTGGAATAGTTATTCCATCATCTATAGGGATTGCGTACTTTATTTTATCGAAAAATAGAGGGTTATATTTTGTTAAGCCACGGATCGATGGTAAGGTTTTTCTGAACACTTGTCTTAATGGTTCATCTGAGATGGTAACGAATCTTTCTTCTTCTGTTGTAACGTTAGCTTTTAATCTTCTCATGCTACATTATATAGGAGTAGATGGAGTTGCTGCTGTAACAATAATGCTATACTTGATGATGTTTCTTACTCCAGTTTTCATGGGGTACTCAGTTGGAATAGCACCTATTATTAGCTATAAATATGGAAGCCAGCAAATTAATCAGTTACAATTTATAGTCAAGAAAAGCTTGTTTATTATCGGCATAAGCTCGTTTGCCATAGTTGGACTTTCCTATGTATTAGGACCAGTACTCATTGAGGTTATGGTTGGTAAAGGAAGTAATGTATATTCTATCGCAATAGATGGCTTTCGCATCTTTTGCATCAGTTTTTTATTTATGGGCTTGAATATTTTTACATCGATGTTATTTACGGCACTTTCGAATGGGAAAATATCAGCAATTATATCATTTCTAAGAACATTAGTATTTGTTCTAATTGGTTTACTGTTGCTCCCCTTAATCTTTGGGGTTAAGGGCATCTGGATAGCCATCCCATTAGCTGAATCTCTATCAATAATAGTTTGCATCTACTTTTTAATAAGAAAGAGAAAAGTGTATGATTACTTTTAAGAATTAAGAGAGGACAAGCGTTTTATGGACACAAATCCACAAATTCATTTAACGACTGGGCAGTTTGCGAAATTAATGAATGTAAGTAAGGATACTTTATTTTATTACGATAAAATTGGGATATTTTCACCAGAAATTATTACTTCAAACGGCTATCGGTATTATTCTGTTTATCAATCGGATGTTTTTAATGTAATTTCTACACTTAAAGAATTAGATATGCCACTGAAGGATATTAAAACATACCTTAATAACCGCTCCCCAGAAAAACTGATTCATTTACTGGAAGAGGAAGAGAAGGCACTTACGGTGAAAATTAATCAACTCGAAAAAATGAAGAAATTAGTAGTAGAAAAAATAAATATTACACAAGATGCAAGAGAAGTAAATACTTCCGAAATTACGATAGAATATAAAGAAATGGATGAATATATTGTTGTAACGGATTCAAAACCATTAACTAATGAAAAAAATATCTATGACTCTATACAGCGTCACTATAAGTATTTAGAAGAATTAAACATTTTAACATCCGTAACTGAGGGATGGATGATACATGTAAAGAATATTCTGAATGGAGAAAATGTTAAGTATGACTATCTTTATTCGAAAGTAGACCATTCTAATCATGCTAATTATAAAAAGGAAAAAGGACATTATTTGACCGCCTATCATGCTCAAGGATATACAAGGATTGAGCAAACCTATAATAAATTAGTAAAATATGCGAAAGATAATGATCTAGTCTTGAAAGGCTATTTTTATGAAGATATAATACTAGACGAGCTATCTGTAAAAGGATTTGATAAATATTTAATAAAACTTTCTGTGCAGGTACTTGAGTAATGTTATCAAATGGTAATAGGTAAGTATTTATTTACCTAGCCTTATACCATTATGAATAAATATGTTTGAGAATCATAAAATACCTCATTATTCAAGTAGGAAGCGGATCAGTTACTTATTACCGGGATTGGTTCGGTGAAAGAAAACACTAAAATTATTATTAATTCAAATAAAGCGGGCTAAAATACTTGGGGCAGTGATGAAAGTATTATCATTGCCCTTTATCTTTCATTCGAGTCTTCAACTACTTTAAGTCCTCACCATATCCCTCCCTTTAGTATAAATACATATTTATACTAAAATACCAATAAATATTCCGTGATTAGACTCCCGTGTTACAAGCATCTGAGAAATTTGATAAGATCATAGTGATCATTATTTTAAGCATAAGTAGAAGAAGGTGTAATAAACATGTCAGAACATCAAGAATTTAGAGTAGTAGAAGGTTTGCAGAAATATGAACGAGATATTTCCTATCATGAATTAAAATATCACCATAAGCGAGTTCTTGTCAGTAAAGAATTCACATTTGATGCCTCTCATCATCTCCATGCATATGAAGGGAAATGTAAGAACCTTCATGGGCACACCTATAAAGTGATCTTTGGTATTAGCGGATTTGTGAATGATATCGGAATTGTCATCGATTTTGGAGATATCAAGAAAATCTGGAAGAACGAGATAGAGATCCATTTAGATCACAGATACCTCAACGAAACCTTGCCAAAAATGAATACGACAGCAGAAAATATGGTCGTATGGTTATATGAAAAAATGGAGGAATCTATCAAATGTAAGGAATACGCTCTGTCCGAAGTTAGAGTGGAATTCGTCCGACTCTATGAAACTCCAACAAGTTATGCCGAAGTGAAAAGGGAGTGGATGGAGCATGAGTAAGATCCCTGTTTTAGAGATATTTGGCCCAACGATTCAAGGAGAGGGGATGGTCGTCGGAAGAAAGACGATGTTTGTTAGGACAGCTGGTTGTGACTACCAATGTTCCTGGTGTGACTCTGCCTTCACATGGGATGGCTCGGCTAAAGAGGAAATTCGCCAAATGACGGCTGATGAGATAATGGATGGGCTCCATCAGATTGGCAAGGATTGCTTTGATCATGTAACGATTTCAGGGGGGAACCCTGCACTTCTTGCTTCCATTGGTGAATTAGTAGCATTATTGAATCAGAAAGGGATAGAAATAGCTTTAGAAACCCAAGGGTCTAGATGGCAGGATTGGATGAAGGATATTGATGATTTAACGATTTCCCCTAAGCCGCCAAGCTCTGGTATGAAGACAAATTTTGAAATACTAGACCAAATCATTGAAAAACTAACCAATTCACAAAAATCCACTGGCTTATTAAGCTTAAAAATCGTAATCTTTGAGGAGGACGATTTTGAATATGCCATAGGTATTCATGAAAGATATAGAAATATACCCTTATTCCTTCAAGTAGGAAATGATGATACGATGTGTCAAAGTGATCAACAATTGGCTTTGATGCTATTAGAAAAATATGAGTGGTTAATAAATAAAACGACGTCTTCGTCCAAATTGAATAATGTACGTGTATTGCCTCAACTACATACTTTGGTTTGGGGAAACAAGAGAGGTTACTAGAGTGATAGGCTCTGCATTAGATTGCAGGGCCACTCCTAATCGGTTTAACTCCGCACATTTTAAGGATATAAACCATCGCTAAAGGAATAACACTCATATTTTTTAAAAAGAATAAATAGGCATCATGTGCGTGGCTATACTCATAAGCTTGTAAGCCGATCATTCCCATTAAAGGATCTAAGGTTTGGTTAACTATTAGGCTAATTAGAAAATTACCTAATCCAAATAATAAAACAACAAAAACAATGATTTGAGCGATAAATCTATAGGGCCAATTTCTTTTCACTTGAATAGTGCAGATTTCTACAAGGTTATCCCAGAAGCTTCTTTGCCTTAACCGTCGGAAGCTACTTTTTGACATAAGTCTAATCATCAATAGGATAAGGACAACTCGTGTTAATTCCACAATGATTTCTAACCAAATAGGTGTTTGGTCATTCCACATTTGATAAGTGCGGAATAATGCCGGTATGAGGGAGAGCGATAGTAGGGATAAATGACTGTAGAAGAATTGGAGAGATAATAAAAATGTTTTCAGCCCAGTTTTTCCATAGCGCCAAATCGTCGAAAGCTCCATCGAACCACTCCTTTTTATTTGTTAAGACTTTGCATAATTGATATCTTTCTATTTAATCGTATATAATCTTATTTAGACTAGATTGCCGAATATCTCTAAAATAAAGCATCTCTAATTTAGAGATAATTAAATCATAATGGGGAGTAGGTAAAATGTCAACAGTAAATCATCATTCGGAACAACAGGATTCTATGCATTTAGGAAAAGAGTTCAGTTTGGCTTTAATTATGTTTCACCAAACTGCAGCAGAAAAAGTCGGCTTAAATTTAACAGACTATAAAGTTTTAGGTTTAATACCATCAGAAGGAATGACTGCCGGTGAGATAGCTTCGAAAACTGGCTTATCAACAGGAATGGTAACAACCGTTGTCGACCGACTTGCAAGGAAAGGTTTTGTTTTTAGAGAAAGGCCTACAGAGGATCGAAGAAAAGTTATCATTAAAGCAAATGTCAAAAAAGTAGGTTCAGAATTAGGAGCGGTTTTTCAATCATTTGGACAGGAAATGGGGAAAGTGGTTGCTAATTACAGCCCGGAAGAGATAAAAGTGATTAATGATTATATCGAGAAAAGTATGGAAGTTTTTAAACAAGAGATAGAGAAAATGAAGTAAAAATTAGTGTGGTTGTTTATGCAATGGTAAGATAAACAAATTGTTTGCCTTTTATTTGATGTTTCTTTATAATCTATTACAGACATTAAAGGTCTATAATAGATTTTTATAGGAGAATGCGTGATGAAATATTCAAGAGCAACAAATTATGCGTTACACACCATGGTATATTTGACGTTAACCGAGAAGAGGGAGTCCGTTGGAGTAGAGCAATTGGCTAAAATCCAAAACCTTTCCCCAACCTACCTCTCTAAGATATTAACGAAGCTTGTCAAAGCAGGTCTGATTGAATCAACCCCAGGTGTTAAGGGAGGATACCGTATTGTAAGAAACTATCAGGAAATTTCCTTCCTTGATGTGATCTATGCGATAGAAGGGAAAACCACCTTATTTAGCTGTTCATTGGATCATGAGGAACAAAGAAATGAAGATTGCCTCATTGAAAGGGAAATGATTAATGCAGAGAAAAAGATGAAAGATCAATTAGACAAGACGTATATTATCAATATTGCGAAAAAAATGGAAGAGACAAGCAAATAAAAAAGGTGATGCATCATCACTATCCCCTTATCAATACGCTAACCATTAGTGGGGAGAATGCAACACTCCACTGATGGCAATCTCCCTTTAATCCAATTATAGATATTAAGAGTCTTTAATGTATTTTATTTAAGGAGGTAATAGAAATGCTGTATGATTGTATCATTATTGGTGGTGGCCCAGCTGGTTTAAATGCTGCGTTAGTTTTAGGAAGAGCAAGAAAGAAGGTTATCTTATTTGATGAGGACAAGCCTAGAAATGCTGTCACAAATGAATCTCATGGTTTTATAACAAGAGATGGAATCAAGCCTTCAGAATTTAAACAATTGGCAGTACAGGATTTAAAGAAATACCCCAACATATCTATTCATAAAGAGCGAGTGAAGGATATGAAGAAGGAGGGTCTGTCTTTTCAAATTCAAACAGATAACGGGCAATCCTTTTACGCAAGAAAGGTAATTTTGTCGACAGGACTTAGAGATGGCATGCCAAATATAGAAGGTATTCACCATTTTTATGGAAAGAGCGTCTTCACCTGTCCATTTTGTGATGGTTGGGAATTAAGAGATCGCCCATTAGTAGTCATTTCAGAAGACGAACGAATCTTTCATTATACGAAAATGATCTTCAATTGGAGTAAGGATTTGGTTGTTTGTACAAACGGAAAAAATCACTTTACTGATGAACAAAGACAATTATTAGCAAAAAATGAGATAAAAGTGATAGAGGATGGAATTAAGAGTTTACAAGGAGAAAATGGACAGCTGCAAAGGGTTATCTTTCAAAATGGGCAAGAAATCGAAAGAGAAGGGGGCTTTGTTGCAACAAGGCTCGAGCAAGCATCAACATTAGGACAGACGATAGGTTGTGAGATCAATGAGATGGGTGGCATCCAAACAGATAAGGTCGGACGCACGAACATAGAAGGAGTCTATGCATGTGGTGACCTATCTTTACAAGCGCCTCCTCAACTAATTACTGCTGCTGCTCAGGGCAGTATAGCGGCAAGTACGATAGTGGGAGACCTTGTAAATGAGGATTTTTAAAGAAAAGGGAGGAAGACAGGATGGAAGGAAAAAAGCATTTTATGAAAAAGGTTGAATTTCTCGAAAATCCGGAAAAAAGAGGAGGTATATTGCCAGAAGAGCTTTTAGATATGCTACCTATTCAACAAACTGATACTTTTTTAGACCTTGGTGCAGGGACAGGATATTTGACAATTCCAGCAGCTAAGAGGGTAAAAGGGTCTGTGTTTGCACTGGATATAGATGACCAAATGCTAGCATTGATCCATTCCAAAGCAAAAAAAGAGCATCTCACCAACATTCAAACAATTAATAGCCGAATCGAAGATATTTCATTACCAAGCCATTCTATTGATTTCTCGATAGCTTCTTTAGTACTTCATGAAATTGAGCCATTATCTGAATCACTTCAGCAAATTAAGCGAGTGCTTAAATCAGGTGGATATTTTGTCTGTGTAGAATTCGAAAAAAAGGACAGCCCTGCTCCTCATCATCCGAGAATTTCCTCCACCATGATGGAAGAAAAAATACGAAATACTGGACTCGAAGTAATAGAAAGATATCCGAAAGAAGAAATCTACATTATCGTTGCGCAAAAGCCTTAACATGAAAGAGAGGGTAGAGCTATCCTCTCTTTATTATTTATTGTGAATATAATCACAATAAATGTTAATTATATTCCTACTATCACATCACTTAAAACACGATAAATGTAAGTGTTTACTAATAAAATGCTTATAATCAAAAAAACAAAGTTCACAAATTTCTCACAAATATTGTGAAATATTTCACAAATAACATGTTATACTAATGTTGTAGAAAATAATTCATTTTTGGCCATTATGATCATGATAGAAGATTTGACTGAAGGGAGAAATTCATTATGTTTAACGAAAAAATCAATCGTGTCGTCTTAATTGGTGCTGGAGCAGTAGGCTGTAGCTATGCTTATTCAATGATTAATCAAGGGGTAGCGGAGGAGTTAGTTCTTATTGATGTTAATGAAGCAAAAGCAGAAGGGGAAGTAAGAGACCTCAATCATGGCATGGCCTTCTCTCCTTCTCCATTAAAGGTTTGGAATGGGAGCTATAAGGATTGCAAGGATGCCGATCTCGTTGTGATCACGGCAGGCTTAGCCCAAAAGCCAGGGGAAACTCGCCTGCAATTAGTCGAAAAAAACACGAGGATTTTTAAGAAAATCGTCCAAAATGTCATGGGAAATGGATTTGATGGGATCTTTCTAGTCGCCACAAATCCTGTGGATATTTTAACTTACGTCACGTGGAAGGAATCTGGACTTTCTAAAGAGCGGGTCATCGGATCTGGAACCGTACTAGATTCTGCTCGTCTTCGCTTCAGTCTTGGAGAGTATTTCAATGTTGATACGAGAAATGTTCATGCCTATATTATTGGTGAACATGGAGATACAGAATTACCAGTATGGAGCAGTGCCATGATAGGTGCTGAAAGATTAGAAACAATGATTGCAAGGAGAGAGGAAAATCAAGCTTGCTTAGACGAAATCTTTACGAATGTACGTGATGCGGCATATCACATTATTGAACGAAAAGGAGCCACGAACTACGGGATCGGGATGTCCCTTATGCGCATCACCAAAGCGATTTTGCACAATGAGAATTCTATCTTAACTGTATCTGCTTATCTAGACGGAGAATACGGTCAAAAGGATGTATATATAGGTGTCCCTGCTGTTATTAATCGAAGTGGGATTCGAGAAGTGATGGAGATTGAGCTAAGCGATAAGGAAAGAGAACAATTGGAGCACTCTACAGCTGTATTAAAGGAGACCATCGCACCACTAGAATAGTAAAAAGTTAGAAGGGTGAAGAAATGAAAATGAAGAAAAATGCCCGAAATGGTTATTTTATGATGGCTGTATTATGGCTAGCCTATGTGACATTTGCAATGAATTGGGTAGCGGGGTCTTCTTTAACCCCGCAAATTACCCAAACTTTTTTTAATGGCCCAGTTGATCCGCTGATAGCTGAGTTAGTCAATTATTCCATCACAACCGCTCGTGTTTTTGCCAATATATTAGCAGCTGTCGTCTTAATGAAATTAGGTCCAAAAAAAGCTGCAGGCATAGCGATTGCTTTGTTGACGATGGGGCTTGTTGCTATTTATTTGCCAAACTATTGGGCTTATACCATTGCTAGAATGATAATGGCTGTAGGTGGATCCATGGTTATCATTTATATGAATCCAGTAGTAGCACACTATATTACTAACCCGAAAACAAAGCTCCGTATCAATGCAGCAAATACGGTTGCTTATAATGCGGGTGCCTTTATCGTGGCGATGTTATTTACTCTATTTTCCAATCAAATGATTGCGAATTGGCGCCTTACACTTACCTTTTTTGCCTCACTAACACTCGTATTTTTTATTGGTTGGCTAATCAAGGCAGAAAACTTTGAAACAAAAGAGGCATTCCAAGGCGACAGCTATGGATATAAAGATGCACTGAAGGATAGTTTTATTTGGCGTTATGGCTTAGCCTTTGCTGCGTTTTTAACCTTATATGTTTCCTCTCTTGTAAGCTTTAAAACGATTTTTGATCAATATACATTATTAAATGGCTCTCTTACGAACCTATTAATCTCTGGTTTTGGAATAATGGGGACATTTGCTGGAATCCGAATTGGAAATAAAGATATCGAGAGAAAACCGGTGCTTGCTATTTGTGGAGTTGTCATGGTTGGTGCATTCGGCTTGGCATTAATGCTAGCGAATAGTGTACCAGTACTAGCCTATATCTTAATTGCTGGATCCGGGTTTGCGATGTATATTCAGTATCCAATTTTTTTAAACCTTCCCCATGAATTAGCGGGGGTGACGCCACAGAAATTAACGATTATGTTCGGTCTGTTTTGGGCATTAGCCTATGCAGGACAGACAATTGCTACGATTATTTGGAGCTTTCTTTTAGGCCATGCGGGCTACGCACCTGCTATGATTTTCTTTATCGCGGTAGCTAGTCTTTATATTGTTTTAGTGGCTACCTTCCCAGAAACGAAGAAAAAGGTAGAGGTACTAGCCATGGAAAAAGCAGTGTAGTGCCAAGGATGATGGGTGCCCACCCTATTTCGCGCTGAGCACCCAATTTACCGTCTTGAACTCACATTTCATTTTGTGAGCTTACATAATATTGGGCTGAGCTCACCATTTAATAACAGGACCGCACAATATAAGAATAGGATATCACAATAATGTTACCACCACATATCCCTCTCACCTGTCTAATAAAAATGTAATCGTTATCACTGTAATAGCCTAAAAAATGTAATGTTCCCCTTGTTAAAATGAGGATTAGGAGGTGGCATATTAACCTAAAGCCCCCCTAGAAATGGAGGAATATAGATGAAAAAAATTTGGTTATGTCTTTTGGTTTTTGTATTAGTACTATCCTCTATACCATTTACAGCATGGGCAACCCCATCACAAGACCCACCTTTTATCGATGATCACTTTGAAGACCTAGATTTGAATAAAGCACCAGAGGATTATCAGATTGGACCAGACCCACAAAATGATATAAATAACGTGATGGTCGCGGAGGTGCCGCCAACCTCAATCGGCAATGATTCCAAGAAGGCAATGAAGCTACATGATGAAGGTGGGACAAATGTGACAGCACAGAAAGTTTTTCAGCAACAAAATGGTACGATAATTACAGAATTTGATTTTATGCAGCCAAGGATGGCAGGGACCTCCAAGTTTTTTCAACTAAAAAATGCTGAAGGGAATAAAACAGCTCTATCCTTAGAATTACGAAAGCCGGCTGGTGAAGAGGAGTATACCTTTGTTTATTCCGATAATGGTGCCTATGTAAAATTAACCGATCCCCCTATAGATCATCAGTGGTATCATTTCAAAATTATCGCTAATACCGTTACGTCAACAATAGATATATACATAGATGGGGAGCTTGTAGCAGGGGAGGTTGCTTTTTTAGATGACTTTTCAGAAGACGGGATTGCGCGGATTGCTTCTGCAACTCCTGGCAGTGGGGGAGGCCATCTTTATTTTGACAATATAAAAGTGTACCCTGCTCCCACCACTGCACCCGAAGGATTGAGAGCTATTAGTGGTAATGAGAAAGTACAGCTGTTTTGGGAGGTAAGTGATGGTGCGCTTTCCTATAATGTAAAACGGCGGGAAGTAAGTGAAGAGGCCTTTGTGACCATTGCATCCAATATTAACGATACAACGTACGTTGATACCGAACTTGTCAATGGGACAACCTATTATTATGTGGTTACGAGTAATGGGGAAAAGGGAGAGAGTGAATTTTCAGAAGAAATCGAGGTTACACCTACAGATACACCAGAGTTACCTGGGACTCCAGAAAATATAACAAGTGTGGCTAGAGACACCCAAGTCAATCTTCAGTGGGAGCCTGTCGAAAATGCCAATTCGTATGTTCTAAGGCGGGCAACTAAGCCTAGTGGTCCTTATCAAGTGATTAATGAGAAAATTACGAAAACAAGTTATACAGACACAGGCTTAGTCAATGGTAGGACGTATTATTATGTTCTATCTGCCAAACACATTGGTGGGGAAAGCCTCCCTTCCGAAGAATTAGCCGTTACTCCAATCAATTCCCTATCAATGCCTGTAGATGTAACAGCAAAAGAAAAGGATCGTAGCGTGGCATTGAGCTGGGAAGCAGTAGAAGGTGCTACAGTATATGAGGTGAAACGGAAAGATAGTGATCAGGGTACTTTTCAATTGCTGAAAACGGTGAAGGGTACCACCTATGAAGATAAGGAATTAGTTAATGGTAAACCTTATTATTATGTCATCACTGCGAAAAATAAAGCAACACAAAGCCTAGAGAGTCAAGCGATTGCAGTAAAACCAAAAGCAGATGATGGGAAACCTAACATGCCAAAGCAAGTAAATATCCATAATATCGGAGATGGGGAGCTTCAATTGAATTGGCAGGCAGTAGAAAATGCGGATTATTATATCGTAAAGCGTCGTGACGCCTCTGATCAACCATATACCATTGTGGGTGAGGAACTGACAGAGCCAGTTTTCACAGACAAATCTTTACAAAATGGCAAGGAGTATGATTATGTCATTCATGCGGTGAATGAATCTGGGATTGGTTATTCCTCGATTCAAGTGAAGGGAACAGCGGCCGAAGTTATCAAGGTAGCAAAGGATGGCTCTGGTGACTATCAGACCGTTCAGGCAGCGATTGATGCCGTACCAGATCACAATCGATCACGTATCGTCATCCAAATTGGAGCAGGTGTTTATCGCGAAAAGATTAAGATTCCTAACAAAAAGACGAATATTAGCTTAATTGGTCAAGGTAATGGACCAGAGGATACCATATTAATTTATGATGACAATGCGAAAACAATCGGACCAGATGGCGAGGAAATTGGTACCTCAGATAGTTATAGTGTATTAGTACAAGCCGATGACTTTATCGCAGAAAATCTAACAATAGAAAATGATTCAGGAAATGATACGGCCCAAGCAGTCGCCCTGTCAGCAAGGGGGGACCGTCAGATTTATCGAAATGTCCGATTAATAGGATGGCAGGACACCTTATTGGCAACAGACGATGTCAGACAATATTACGTCGATAGTTATATTTCAGGCGATGTCGATTTTATTTTCGGTGACGCCACTGCCGTGTTTGATCATTCTATCATCCATAGTCGCGATGCTGGTTATGTCACAGCAGCTTCTACGAAGAAGACGAACATTGGCTATGTTTTCTATAACAGTAAATTAACCGCAGAGGAAGGCATGATTGATAGTGTCGAATTAGGTAGACCTTGGCGTCCTTATTCAAATGTTGTTTATATCCAGACATGGATGGGTGAGCATATTAAACCACACGGGTGGAATAACTGGGGTAATAGCGAGAATGAATCAACAGCAAGATATGGTGAGTTCGCTAACAGTGGTCCTAGTGGAGAGGCGATGGAGCGTTATTCATGGACGAAACAGCTGACATTAGAGGAAGCTATGGCATATATGCCTGAAAAGGTGCTAGCAGGGGATGATAACTGGAACCCAGTGGAAAAAGAGATTCTTCTCGATAGTAATGCGATACTCTCTAGCCTAACATTAGATGGAAAATCCCTAGAAAACTTTGATCCAAACCAAAAAGAGTATGTCGTGACATTACCTGCAAATGAAGATCTACCAGCTATTGCCGCAGAAGCCATGAGTGAAAAGAGTATTGTCACTATTTCGCAAGAAGGAACAGAAGCAAAGATAGAAGTTACCGCAGAGGATGGACTGAAACAAATCTATCACATTCAGTTTGTTACCGCTGATGACTTTGGCATAGTCTTGGAAGAATTAATTTCATCAGGAGAGATAAGACACCCATTAGCCAAGCAGCTAACCAATGCCTACAAGCTATATCAGTATCATGATGAAAAAGGAGCAGAGCAACAGGCGACAAAATTTCTTCAAAAATTCAAAGCACAAATGGAGAAAAAGCCAGCTCTAATCTCTGATCAAGCCTATCAAACGTTAAAGCAAATCATTCTCAAGTTAATCCAAAAATAAAGAAACATTCACGGAGCCAGTTTAATCTAGCTCCGTGTTCTTATAGGAACTAACCCCACAATCTAATCACCTGAATCCGCAATACCTCTAAATGATGACACCTCATCCTCTATATAACTCACCTTCCTTCACTCGACTACACCATTACTAATAGAATACATAAAATAGAATTAAACACACATTAAATAGACGAATAACCTACAATTACATTAAATATGATGCACTTTTTAAAAATAAATCTAGATATATGTTGCATTTATTGTTACAATATAACATAAATTGTACAAGATAAGTGCTGAAGGGAGTTCGAATCACATTGCATGCAAAATATTTAGATCTATTAGCGGAAAAATACGACTGTGAGGAAAAAGTCGTTACGGAAATTATAAATTTAGAAGCAATTCTTGATTTGCCGAAGGGAACAGAACATTTTGTTAGTGACCTCCATGGAGAGTTTCATGCCTTTCAACATGTGCTCAGAAACGGTTCAGGTAAAGTCAAAGAGAAGATTCATGATATTTTCAAAGGCACGATGACAGAACAACAAATTAACGATTTCGCCACATTAGTTTATTACCCAGAAGCAAAACTAAAACAAATCCGAAACACCTTTTCAAATGAGGTGGAGCTAAATGCGTGGTATCAACAAACGATTTATGACATGATCACACTTCTTCCGTATGCTTCATCCAAATATACGAGATCAAAGCTGCGAAAAGCATTGCCAGAGCAATTTGTTTATGTGATCGAGGAATTATTATATAAATCTGATAAATATTCTAATAAAAAAACATACTATGAAAAAATTATGCAACAGATTATTACCCTTAGACAGTCAGAAAAATTGATTATCGGCTTAGCGTATACCATTCAGCGACTCATTGTGGATCACCTACATGTTGTAGGAGATATTTATGATCGTGGCCCAGACCCTGATAAAATCATGGATACATTGATTAACTACCACTCCTTAGATATCCAATGGGGAAACCATGACGTACTTTGGCTAGGCGCATATGCTGGATCGAAGGTATGTCTGGCAAATATTATTCGTATTTGTGCTCGCTATGATAATCTCGACATTATTGAAGATGCTTATGGCATTAATCTTCGCCCACTCCTTAATTTAGCGGAGAAATATTACGAGGACAATCCAGCATTTCGTCCAAAGGAGCATAAAGATAAGCCATTGTCTGAGCATGAAGCTTTACAGATCACAAAAATTCACCAAGCGATGGCGATGATTCAATTTAAACTAGAGAGCCCGATTATCAAACGTCGACCCTTTTTTAATATGGAGGATCGTTTAGTACTGGAGAAAATTGATTATAAAAAAAAGGAAATCACGATCTATGGGAAGACATATCCACTAGAAAATACATGCTTTCGGACGATTAATCCAGCTAATCCGGCACAATTGCTACCGGAAGAAGAAGAGGTGATCGATAAGTTATTAGTCTCTGTTCAACATTCTGAGAAATTAGCCCGCCATATGAAGTTTTTAATGAAAAAAGGTAGTCTTTATCTGAGATATAATGGAAACCTACTAATCCATGGCTGTATTCCAGTTAATGAGGACGGGGAAATGGAACAGATGGAGATCGAAGGAGAGGTATATAAAGGTCGGGCCTTATTAGATCAATTTGAAGAATATTTGCGTTATGCCTTTACTCATCGTGGCCTATCCGATGATTTAGCGACAGATATGGTTTGGTATTTATGGACAGGGGAGTATTCGTCTTTATTTGGGAAGCGGGCAATGACGACCTTCGAGCGTTATTTTATAAAGGATAAAGCTTCCCATAAGGAGGATAAAAACCCCTATTATTATTTGCGAGAAAGTGAAGAGATTTGCCGTAAAATGCTAGAAGAGTTTGAACTCGATCCTGATCAAGGGCATATCATCAATGGACATACACCAGTAAAAGAAATTGAAGGGGAGAACCCGATCAAGGCAAATGGCAAAATGATCGTAATTGATGGCGGCTTTTCGAAGGCCTATCAATCGACAACGGGCATTGCAGGATACACGCTTTTATACAATTCATTTGGCATGCAGCTCGTAGCACACCAGCAGTTTAATTCAAAGGAAGAAGTAATCCAAAATGGAGCCGACGTCCTTTCGGTGAAGCGTGTAGTGGATAAGGAGCTAGAGCGAAAAAAGGTCCGTGAAACAAATGTAGGCAAGGAATTACAAGAAGAGATCGGTCGCTTAAAACAATTAATGGAATATCGCTATATGCAATAAAAATGGGGAGCGCTAATCGCTCTCCTTTTTAAATGGTGAAGAAAACGGGTATAGGGGGATAGAAAGGAGTCTCACCAATGGATATTTATACGATTGGTCATTCCACACACACAAGGGAGCATTTTCTCGAAATGCTTGGTGAAGCGAATATTGAATTTGTGGCAGATGTCCGCGCCATTCCTGCTAGTCGTAAGCACCCTCAGTACACAAAGGATAACATGAGAAAATGGCTACAGAATGCCGGAATAGACTATCATCATTTTCCGTTGCTTGGTGGAAGACGGTCTCGATCAGGAATAATAGGAGAAAGCCTCAATGCAGGTTGGCGAAATCAATCTCTTCATCATTATGCTGATTATACATTAGGTGATGAATTCAAACGAGGTTTAACGCAACTTCTACGAACGGCAAAAAAGTGTCAGCTTGCTTATCTATGCTCGGAAAGACATCCAGCCCGATGTCACCGATTAATAATTAGTAACTGTTTGCAGGCAAATGGCTGGAATGTGTATCATCTGATGGATAATTCAAATGGTCGAACAGAAATCATAGCACATGAACTTGGCAGATGGGGAGCAAATCCAATCATAGAAGAGGATGGAACAGTCGTCTATCCAAAATAGAACCAGATACCCTCTATCAAGGTACCTGGTGAATGAAAATCTAGACTAGATCACAGGCCTCTCTTGGCATCCAATGAGCATCTTTTCCATCCCATTTCACATTACAGCCTAAAGGATTGGTTAACGGGGTTGTAATACGTTTACCAGCTAAGTGCTCACTAAGCACATTTTCTAAATCATTCACGGTCGCCTTTTCTGACTGTCGCGGGTTGTCGAGACCTCTTCCTGTGTAGATCAATTCTCGGTTTTGATTAAACACGAAAAAGTGTGGAGTTCTTAATGCTCCATATGCTTTTGCGATTTCTTGTGTGGAATCATGTAAGTAGATCCAAGGGAATTGATTTTCCTCCATGCGCTTCACCATGTCTTCAAAGGAATCATCAGGATTGGTGTTTGCACTATTGGAGTTAATGGCAACAAAGGATACACCATTTTTTGCAAATTTCTCCGCTGTTGCCCTTGTCACTTCATCTGATCCGATTACAAATGGACAATGATTACATGTGAAGAAGACAACTAAAACCTGAGCATCATGAAAATCTGACAAGCTGTATGATCTCCCGTTTGTGGCAGGAAGCTTGAAATCTGGTGCCTTTTGCCCTAATTCTAACGTAAATGCCATTAAAAATCCCCTCCCATTGTACTGTATATGAAAAATATACCAGATTATCAGAAAAGGAACAATAGCTTATGTTGGGGCTCATGAATCCAATTACATTGGCCATACTAACATTAATAAGCCGATTATTTGTTTTTTATAACGACAGGTTTGATAATAGTATTTGCAAGACTTGAATGTAATGAGAAGGAGTGGATGGGGTTGAAAACAAAAGCGGTGATCATAAAACAATATGGTAGTAAAGAGGTGCTAGAGGAAGGTTCCATAGACTTACCTGAGCTAGGAAATCATCAAGTGCTAGTTCGAGAAAAGGCCACTTCCATTAACCCGATAGACTGGAAGCTTCGAGAAGGTTATCTGAAGCAAATGTTTGATTGGGAATTCCCGATTATTCTTGGTTGGGATGTCGCTGGAATCATCGAAGCGGTTGGATCTGAGGTAACAGAATGGAAGGTGGGGGATGAGGTATTTGCTCGTCCTGACACGACGCGTTTTGGAACCTATGCCGAGCATACCATTGTCGATGAACATTTGTTAGCTAAAAAGCCTGCTAATGTTTCCTTTGAGGATGCTGCAGCAGTTCCATTAGCTGGTTTAACTGCTTACCAAGGTTTATTTGATCATGGTTCCTTACAAAAAGGAGAAAAAGTGTTAATCCATGCTGGGGCTGGTGGTGTCGGTACCTATGCGATTCAATTAGCAAAGGATGCTGGTGCTTATGTTTACACAACAGCGAGTGAAAAAAATCATGAGCTGCTAAAATCTTTAGGAGCGGATGAAGTAATTGATTACCGAAAAACAGATTTTCAAACTGTTTTAAAGGATATAGATTTGGTACTAGATACGATGGGTGGAGAAGTACAGCATAACAGCTTTGAGGTTCTTAAAGAGGGAAGCGGACGTTTAATTTCCGT
Source organism: Gracilibacillus sp. JCM 18860 (assembly GCF_055395245.1). Classification (NCBI taxonomy): domain Bacteria; kingdom Bacillati; phylum Bacillota; class Bacilli; order Caryophanales; family Bacillaceae; genus Gracilibacillus; species Gracilibacillus sp. JCM 18860. Next base: position 2,358,639 of record NZ_AP043868.1, on the reverse strand, counting down.
TTTAAATGAACCAGATCAAGACAAGGCAAAGCAAAAGAATGTTACGGCAAAAAGTATTTGGCTTCAGCCTGACGGTCAACAGCTTAGTATCCTAGCTAAATTATTAGAGGAAAACCGGATGAAAAGTGTTGTTGGCAGTACATTCCCACTCTCCCAAAAAGGGCTATATGATGCACACGCCTTGAGTGAAACCCATCATGCCGTTGGTAAAATCGTAATTACGATTGATTAACAGTCTTATAAGAAATAAGCTCTATCATTCAAGGTAGAGCTTATTTCATGATTAGCTATTTTTACAAAGGAAAACTAGGAGCTAAACACTTTCTTTCTAATGATTATTTCAGCGATAGCTAGGTTGAGCACCCAGCATAGCCAGACCGCAATTGTATATGAAAGGCTATAAGGAAGGTTAAGTGCGTTATGCGAAATTGCTACCAAAATATAGATGGTTATATTGGCAAATGAAAGAAAGAAACTTCGAAGTATCCATTGCCTATGTAAATTGATTTTCTTCCTTCTAATCGCCACATATCCAAGGATAGTTATTCCGAGCCATAATGTATTTAAAATAAGAAAGCCTAGCGTACTTGGCCACCCCCCTGTTGCAAAAAAACTAACATAGACACCTGGTAGGAAATTGAAAAGAATAGATAAAACATAGATTCGACCATTCCAGCGATGGAAACGGATTGATTGTATCCGAATTTGTTTGATCACTCCTAGTGGCCCAGTCAAAAGCGAAATAATCGCAAGAATAATATGGATACGAATCATGATTATCCATAAGGATTCATTCGATAGTATTTGATCCTTCCTGGCAATAAACTTTACAAATTGAGGGTCTACAATAAAATTCTTTGATAATGTATGAAATATCCACATGAGTGGAATAAGGAGAATCAGTATTCGAATAGATTTGTTCATAAGCAAGCTTCCTCCATAAAAGTTAGAAAAATAGGTGACGATTTGTCATCAAAAATAATGCAGCAACAATGGTTAAAAAGGTCAACCAACTATAGCAGATTAGTGGAGTTCGATATGTCAATAAAAGCTTCTCAGGCTGTTTAGTAAGAATAACCTTTTTTAGCTTAGCATGTATTATTCCTATCATGGCACCAATAAGGACAAGTAGTAGGATGGATGTCACAACCCATATGACAGACGGGTAGGGTGGATACCCTATAACCATCCAGCCACCAGTTAGGAGCAAAAAGGCTAAAGCATAATGTCCAACTCGAGTGAAGGCGAGAGTGGTTTTTAATCCGATTCTTAATTCATTGCCTGTAAGAGTATATAGCCACCTCAATATTATTGGAAGGCAAAGAAAGCTACCGAGGAGTAAGGCGCTAAGTACATGAGCAAATATTAAAAGTAAATACATGACGACCGTCCTCTCACAAACGATGTCCTGCTAATTTAGATGAGGGAAGCATACCGGCCTTTGCTTCCCCATGCATCTCATGACCATTGACTGAAACAGTACATTTTAGTGTAAGACGCATTGGCTTCGTTACTTTCATAGACCATCTTAATTGACTTCCATCCAACACAAGATTATCTAAGATGATCGAATCCCCTCCTTGTGTTGCTTTACCTGCTAGTTGTCCTTCTTTCATATATAGATTAAATAATACAGATTGGTTACCTACTGGGGTTGCAATCGTGGTATCCCATTTTCCAATAAAACGCTTTATTTCATTAAGCTGGATAGTCGTATCGATTACTTTTTCAGATTCTACTTGCTTACTTTCTTTAAGTTTTTCTCCTTCTTTTTTCCAAACTGTGCCTCTACGTTCATATTCAAACAATTGTTCTACAGCGAGTGCAATTTGTGGCCCTAGCTCTCGTTCCACAAGGTACAAAGCCACATCTAATCCTGATGTAACTCCACCTCCAGTTACTAAGTCGCCATCGTCTACGACACGAGCTTTTACGGCAATCGTGTTTGTTGCGGTTAAAAGATCCATTCCCATATGATGTGTAACGGCATGGCGACCCTCTAATAAACCATTCATGGATAAAATAAGTGAACCACCACAAACGGTAGTAATCAAAATATCTGGTGTCATCAACGCTTTTTTCAGAAGGCTGCTTAAATCTGTGTCAGCTGCTTTCTTTAATCTAGCAGGAATTTCATCCATTGTTCCGGAAGCTCCAGGAATAAGGATAAGTCCTTTGCGCGTTAAATCAAGCTTACTACTCGCTTGAAGGGTGATCTGATTTGATCCACTTAATACTGTACGCTCTCCTTCAGCAGATACAAGCTGTAGGTCAATGTCCTTTTTGGAGAACATGGCAGCAGCTTCAAACACTTCGAATGGTGCAATTACATCGAGTAAATCAAATCCATCAAATAATACAATTTGAATATTCATCGTCTTCCCTCCCGAATATTACTTTTTAATGAGATTTATCAGTCTTTGATACTCTGCTTCTTCCAATTGCCCTTTAGCTAACCGCTTTTTAAGTTCTAAGGTAGTATTTTGGTCAGTACGATAACGTTTTTGAATTTCAAAAACTCGAATAGCTACAAAACAGAAAAGCGTAAGACAGAATAAAAAACCATATGGAAAGAAATCCATTGAATAACCTCCTTTAGTTAATGATCATCTGAACCACATGGAAAGAATAACAATAAAATGTCTCAAATGAGGGTACAAAAATATCACAAAATCATCACAATACAACCTACTGAATTTGTTGCTTATTGCAAAAATGATAAACTTAAGATAAATGAAGTGGAGAGGGTAGGAACGATGATGGAGAAATTAGATACCGTTCTGGTCGTAGATGATGATGAAAGTATTGTGGCGCTATTAAGAGACTTTTTGGAGAATGCGTCCTTTTATGTGAAAACTGCTTTTAACACCGACGAGGCATTAGCTGTGTTTCATCAGAGTGTTGTTGATTGTATGATCCTTGATATCATGATGCCAGGTCAGAGTGGTTTTGATTTATGTAGGGAGATCCGGGAACAAAGTAATATCCCTATTCTTTTCCTAAGTGCTCGAAGTGACGATGTGGACAAAATTCGCGGCTTGGCACTTGGTGGGGATGATTATATAGTCAAAACAGCTTCGCCAGGGGAGATTGTTGCAAGGGTGAAGGCGGTTTTACGGCGATCTGGCTATAGAAAGGAACAGAAAAAGAAGGTTTTATCATATGGGTCGCTTCATTTGGATATGGCCTCGAGAGAAGTATTACTGGATGGTGAGAATATCATGCTCACACCTAAGGAATATGAGTTACTAAAATTATTTGCCGAACATCCCAATTACGTTTTTACTTATGATCAATTACTTGAAAAATTTTGGGACGGGGTCGGTGATAAACATACAGTTCGTGTTCATCTAAGCCGTCTTCGTGAGAAGATAGAGCTTGATCCAAATGATCCAAAATTCATTGTCAATGTATGGGGTGTTGGCTATCGATTTAAAGGAGAATAAAATGAAAACTATTCGTATTCGAAAGTTTACCATGCTAAGCTTATTCCTCATTCTTTTATTGCCATGGATATTTTATGTAGCTGCCAACTTTTTGGAAACAAAGTCGTTCAATATTAGTGGGGATGAAGCTAATCAAAAAGATATAGAGACAGTCGTTCAACAGATTGAGAAAAACTCAGGAAATTGGACAGATTCCGCTTGGCAAAACCAAATAAGCCAACAATTAGAAAAGATAAATATGGATGTGGTGATTCTATCTCCGTCCGATCAAGAAATTTTCCAAACAGATGATGAGGAGGTTTCAAAATTTAGGGTGAAAGAACATTTTTCAATTCTACAGGACGGAAAACTGCTCGGAAGGGTAGTGATATATCAATCAAATTCGAGAGTGATTCCTTTGATCGCAGCATTTGTAGGATTAATGCTTTCTTTTTTTATAGTTGGATTTGAAATGCGAAGATTTATTCTCAAACCGCTTGAGGAAATGAGCGTTAGTGCTCGAGAAATTGCGAATGGAGATTTGGATGTCAAGTTGCCATCGTCCCATATCACGGAAATAGCTGAGGTGAATGAAGGGTTTAAAGTGATGGTAGGCGGTCTTAAGGAAGCTTTCCAGAAGCAAGTGGAACTGGAAGAAGAGCGTCGTTTTGTAGTTGCTGCTGTTGCACATGATTTACGAACACCGTTATTCGCTTTAAGAGGTTATTTGGATGGATTGGAGCAAGGGATTGCGGATTCCCCAGCGAAAATGGCGGAATACCTGTCGGTTTGTAAAGAAAAATCAGCACAATTGGGTCGACTGGTAGAGGAACTTTTCACCTATACAAAGGCGGAATATTTAAACATTGAGCTTCAAAAAATAAAGGTTGACCTAGCCAGTATAGTACAGAGGTCGATTGGTAGTTTGGAAACACAAGCTGAAAGAAAGTTCATTTCTATAAGAGCTGGGGGTTTTGATGAGAATTGTCTGGTTATGGCAGATATACACTCATTAGAGCGTGTGCTAAATAACTTATTAGATAATGCGGTCAGATATACTCCTGAACACGGTAAGATAATGATCGATTGTTATAAGTGTAAAAATAAAGCTTTCTTTACTATCCGGGATACAGGAGCGGGGTTTACTTCTGAGGAGCTACAACGTGTGTTTGAACCTCTTTATCGTGGGGAAGCATCGAGAAATCGTTCAACAGGTGGAATAGGATTAGGATTATCGATATGTAAGAGATTGATGAAAAGACACGGAGGTGATCTGCTTGCAGATAATCATCCAGACGGAGGAGCAATCTTAAAAGGGTGGCTACCTTTAGTTAACTAATGTACATCTTTTCATTGCACTAAACTCCCAAAAGCCTCACATTTCTTCAAATTTCGAGATGATCAATCCCTTATTGTTGGATGTCATGCTTTTGGTAAAAAAAATAATTCTAGTTTTATGGAAATACATATTTTTTTAGGTAAAGAAACATTGCGTAAACATTACAGTACACAAGATTACAAAAATGTTTACGTGTACACATTTAACGTATACATGTTTACAAAAGTGTGTACATGTTGTAATATAAGGAAGTGTACACAAGTGTAAACAACATAAACATTTTCGTATACAAGTGAAGTCTTTCGTGGAAAGATTACAATTATCTTTCTTTTTTACGAAAACCATTGAAGGAATACAGATAATAAAATATTCTTTTTTTAAGGCTTTATTTTTAGAAAGAAGTCTAAAAGCAAATGATGAGAGGATGGATACATATGAGTCAATCAAGAATAGCAGCAATTGATGTAGGAAATGATTCGGTTAAAGCAATATTTGGAGAAATGGAAAGGGAAATTAACATTCCAAATATTGTTGCCATCGATACAGAAGACCGTCCAGTAATCGGAATTGAAGAGTTAGATCAGAAAGATCCTCTAGAAGGGTTGCACATTCGTATACACTCACCGGCATTAAAAGAGAATAACACTATTTATCGTGTTGGTCATTTGGCAACAAAGGCAGGAAATTCAACAGAACTAGATCCTGGTAGCAGCAAATCACAGGAAGACCAAACATTAGTCATGTTATTTACTACCATTGCTTTAGATGCAGTAGAGGCGTTTAAGTCGAATACCAATCAAGTTGTTGATGCAAATTATACATTAGGAACAGGATTACCACTTCGAGAAGTGAAGGAAGGAAAAGATGCAGGCTATCGTTCCAAGCTGATAGGTTCCGTTCACCAGATCGAATTTCTAGTGACACCACAGCATCAAGGTAAGAAAGTAAACATCAAGTTTGATGAAGCAAAAGTATATCCGGAAGGGTTCGCTGCGTTTATTAACCTAGTGATGGATGAGGACTTGAAGATTATTAATAAGAAATTAATAGATAAGCAAATTCTTATTCAAGATATTGGCGGTTTATCTACCGATATTGCGGTGATTAGAAACAGAACTGTAGATGACGATAAAGCGCAAGGCTTTAACTTAGGAGTATCTGAATCACTGGAAACCATTCGTGAGGAAATTTTTACAAAGCATGGGGTCGAATTAGACAGTCGACGAGATGTCGTGGATATTATTACGAGAAAAAATGACCGAAATCACATCATGGTAAAAGGAAGTCGGACAAGCGTCCATGATATTACAGATAGAATTCTCTTAGAATTGGCAAAGAAACAATACCGTCTTTTACGAAATGTATGGCAAAAAAATTCACAAACCGAAATCTGTTATTTTGTCGGTGGTGGATCAAATGTCATTAAGGAATACTTAAAAACCTTAAACAACAATCTAGACGGCTACAATATCGAATTTTTTGAGGATGAAAAAGAAAGTATTTGGATGATGGCGAATGCTTACTATAAGCTGATTGCCGAATTTTTAAAGAAATCTAATAAAAAGGAACAGAAAAAAGCCTCTGCTCAATCATAAGGTGATAACATGAATAAAAATAATGAAATCAAAAGGGGTCAGACGATATCCTTTCGTATCCCTTCTGAAACTCCTGATTATATTTTAAAAGAATTACAGCATTTAAAGGAAAAAGAAAGACGGAATTTTTCGAGTAAAATAGCTGAGTTTGTCCTGAAGGGTGTAAATGAAGGGACATCGAAGGAACAAGAAACGATCACCATTCCACTTCCGAAACGCCTAACGAAGGCGCAACGTAATTGGATTAAGCATGAGCATTCCGAGGCATTGCTAGGAAGTATCATGTATCATCTGTTAAATGACCCAGTTCGCTCTACATCCCTACTCGCCTCCATGAATAGTAATGCTACAAATATTGATGAGGCATTATACTTACAGGAAGAGATGCTAGAAGAGTCTGAGCAACAAGAGCCAGAGCTTGAGAACGAGACAACTCGAACAAAAGTAAATCACAAAGAGCTTGACGATGATCTAGATGCGATTGATTGGAATGAAGCATTAAGCCAAACTCGTGATTCAGAAGAAGCAGAGGAGCCGGAAGAGGAAGACCTTGATGATCTCTTAGGAGACTTTTTAAGTAAGATGAATAAATGATTTATGCTAGAAAGCTTTTGAACGTTCGCTAATATGATTAGCGGACTTTTTTATGCGTTTGGAAAGTATAGAATTTTTGTAAGAAGTAATGCGACATAGCGAAAATTTTGAACAATTCTCATCTAAAACTAATGAACTTTTCATAATACTCTCATTCTTCTCTCATTTTTCAAAACTATAATCAATTTGAAATAAAAAAGATAAAGTGGGAGGCTATCAAGTATGAAGATTGTTATTATACCGTCAGGGTTCAAGGAGTGCTTGAGTTCAGAGGGGGTTGCTAAAGCCATGAATAACGGGATACAAAGGTTTGATCCGAATGTAGAAACAATGGTGATTCCCATGATTGATGGTGGGGAAGGATTTGCTCATACGATTATAAAGCTAAAAGAGGGGGAACTGATTTACCGAGAAGTAATTGGTCCGATTGGTGAAAAGGTTCGGAGCCATTTCGGAATATTTCAGGAAAATGGAAAAAAGACAGCAGTAATAGAAATGGCTGCTGTGGCTGGTCTAACGCTTATTCCTAGAAATAAGAGAAACCCTTTAAAAACAACTACGTTTGGTGTGGGACAATTAATAAAGTCTGCTTTAGATTTGGGTGTAGACGATATTTTGATCGGTTGTGGTGATTCAGGGACATCGGATGGAGGAGCGGGTATGGCAGAAGCCCTTGGAGTTCGTTTCCTAGATAAATATCATCAAGCATTAAATATTGGTGGTGGGGGAGACTTACATTCCATTGAAAATATCAATATCTCAGGCATAGATCCGCGGCTTTCTAAGGTAAAAATCGATGTGGCATGTAACTGGTATAACATTCTTTGTGGGCCAAGAGGCGTAGCGCGTGTGTTTGCTCCCCAAAAAGGAGCGAACCCTGAAGAGGCTGAGCAATTGGCGCATAATTTAGAGTATTATGCTCAATTAATTTTACAGCAAATGGAGGTGGATGTAAGAACAACGCCAGGTGGAGGGGCATCGGGAGGCTTAGGAGCAGGTCTAATGGCATTTACTGGTGCTACATTACATCCCCGTTTTGACATTATCATGCAATATATACAATTAGAAGAACATATCAAAAATGCAGATTTAGTATTAACCGCTGAGGGCTGTTTGGATTATCAAACACCGAATGGGAAAATACCAGCAGAAGTGGCACGGATTGCAGGAAATTTAGGAGTTCCTGTTATTGCCATTACGGGAACGATTGGGGAAGGAGCAAGCATCAATTATACGAATGGTATTCATGCATATACGAGTATTATTCAAAGTCCAACTTCTCTAGAAATAGCAATGAAAGATGCTTCAAGGTTAATCGCTGATAGTGCCGAGGCTGCTGTGAGGCAAATTCGCATCGGCTATCAAATGGCAAAACGTAAATATAAGCGAGAGATAATATGAATGCTACTACCAGAATTGAAAGAAGAAAATCTACTTCTTATCAGATATTCAAAAAAACTCTTTTAGCGATGCCTAACTATTCCTATATTCTCTTAAGCTTATTTATAGTAGTATGCTTTGCGATCTTCTTTACTAGTTCTTTAGATTACAAAGGCAAGGTAGCGCTGATTGTTTTTGTGATAGCGATGATCTTATGGATTGCGACAAAGCTTCCTGCGGGTTATGTAGCGCTTGGAGCCATACTATCGATTATTCTTTTAAAAGGAGCAGACGCTAGTCTCTTATATGATTCTTTTTCATTAGAGATTGTTTGGCTGATGATAGGGGCTTTCATCATCGGGGAGGTGATAAAGGTTTCTGGTTTAGCAAATAGAATAATCACTAATATTATGAAGAACTCTGCTACTTCCAATAGTGTTTTATTTCATGTGCTGATAGCTTTACTTCCATTATCTATTTTCATTCCTTCTACATCGGGGAGGGCGGCGATAACATTGCCTGTTGTAAAGGAATTAGCTCCTTTCATTCAAGACGATAAACATAAACAAGTCCTTGCGATGTTTGTGCCGACTATCATTCTTATGACAACTTCAGCAACCCTTATCGGAGCTGGTTCCCATCTAATTGGTGTGGAGATATTAGAGAAAACAACTGGTGAAACGATTACTTATTTAAATTGGCTCATTTGGGGAGTGCCATTTGCTATATTTATTAGTTTTGTCAGTTATTTAGCTGTGAGACTTTTATGGATGAGAGGAAAGTCTACCCCTCTACTTTCCATAACAAAGAAACATTCTATTTTTACAAAAAATGAAAAAATAACACAAAAAGAAAAGAAGGCTTTAATTTTTATCGGGACACTATTCCTTCTATGGGTGACAGAGGGCATTCACGGACATGATATCGGTTTTATTACAATCATGGGAGCATTAGTGTTTATGTCACCTAAATTTGGTCTTCTATCATGGAAACAAGGGGTAAAATCCGTATCATGGAATTTGATCTTATTTGTATCGGCAGCAACAGCATTAGGAATAAATCTTGTGGAAACAGGAGTTGTAGACTGGATTGAATCCTCTATTTTTCAATTCGTGACAAGTTTTTCTAACTTTTCTGTTTGGGGAATGCTTTGTTTTATCTTACTTGTTTCCATTACTAGTCATTTGTATATTACTTCCCATACCACAAGAGCAATTGTTTTAGTTCCTGGGCTATTGATGCTTGGTACCTCGTTTGGTTTCAATGGAATCGCTGTTTTATTCTTGAGTTTAGTAGGGATGAATTATTGTTTAACCTTTCCGGTAAGTTCGAAAGCTTTGCTTGTTTATTTTGAAGAGGAAAAAATCAGTTATAAAGCAAAAGACTTAATGAGGTTAAGTTTCCTATTAATGCCGATATATTTTATTAGTATACTACTATTTTATTACACCTATTGGGATTGGACAGGTTTGACCTTATAATAATGAAAACGGAACTGCCATATAGACAGCTCCGTTTTCATCAAGATTTCTTCATTTTGTCTCTAAGCAGCAGCAGCGCTTTTATTTTTTGTATAATATCTTTCACTTCTCATAATTAACGCCCCTACTACAACAAATGCCATAATAATGATTGCCATCACCACATATCCATTCTGGAATCCGATTGATCCATAAAGAGTACCCATTACGTAGGAGAAGATCGTAATTCCAACTTGTTTTGCGAAATTAAATCCAAGCATGTAGACGGTGGCTGATAGGCGAACATCAAATACGCCAGTGATATATTTCATAATCGAAACTAGCATTAAAGGCATTTCGATTGCTGCTAGTAATCTCCAGAATGCTAACATCCATACCTCTGTCAAATAAGCAGAACCAAGAACACGGACAAATAAAACGATTCCTGCTAGAATTAGTCCATTTTTAGCCCCGATTTTATTAATAAACCATGGAGCGAGAATCATAAAGCCTGCTTCCAAGAATACTTGTACAGAAGCAATACGGCTAAAGACAAGCTCTCCTCGAGATGCATCATCAAAGAAGCTAGCAAAATAGTTCGGGAATTGCTGATCAAAAACATCAAACATTGTCGCGATCCCGATCATCATGATACAGAATCCCCAGAAGCTTCTATTCTTAAATACATTCAAAATATTTTCCTTCGTAACCGGTGATTCCTCTTCTTCTACCTCTGGTGCATGAACCTTTTCTTTTTCTTCCTTTTTCACACGAAGTGCCCATAATAGCACACCAAGAATGACTGCAGATACGGTACACGCCCAAAAAATACTGTATGGATTTCGAACAAACATGATACCACCGATAAATGCAGCAGTACCACCTGCTAGTGAACCGAATAAACGAACATGTCCATATTCGTAGTTACTGGCACGGGTTGACCGTTCGATGTAGGCTTCGACAACACCGACACCGCCATTTAAACATAAACTTAAGTATGCCCCACCAACAATGGCGCCAAAGATTGCGTTCATTTCTAGTAGTGGAAGAAAAGCAAATTGAACAAATGGTCCGATAAATAAAAGGCATAAAACAACAAAACCGAATAAATATTTTTTAAGACCTAATTTATCTTGGATAAGACCATAGATAGGTTCCAAAATAAGTGCAGTCACGGCCATAGCAGAGAACACTAGACCTGCGACGCTAGTGCTGAGGTTCGCTGTTTTGTCTAACCAAAATGGTAAAAAGGCAAATATTAATGCCCAGATCATGAAATAAAAGTAATACATCCCGCCAAAGTTCCAGAACTTTAACTGTTTTATGTTTTTCATTGCTGACTACTCCTTCTTATTTTAAGACTTCTGGTGTTTGTGGTGTCCATCTATCATCGGGAACAGGCTCTCCGAAGATAGGATTCCCTTGTTCATCCCATTCTATCTTTTGAGCTCTTGCTTGACGATTCGGTTCATAAAGTGGATCACCAACTAAATCGGTATAATTTCTTGCATGGTAAACTAAGATGGTTTCGGCGCCATCTTCAGATTCTGTAAAAGAATTGTGTCCAGGTCCGTATTGACTATTCTCTGGACAGCTTTGGAAGACTGGTTCCTGGCTTTTCGTCCATGAATTCGGATTCAATAAATCGTCATCTGCATTGGCAGTAAGTAATCCCATGCAATAATCAACACCAGTTGCACTTCCGGAATATGTGATAAAAACCTTTCCATTCTTGATCAAAACAGCTGGTCCTTCATTCACCCAAAAGCCTTTGATTTCCCAAGAAAGTTCCGGTTTTGTAAGCATGATAGGTTCTGTTTTTAATGTCCAAGGATTTTCCATCTTTGCAATATACAAATTGGAATGCCCTTTAATCTCTAAATCCTGCTGGGCCCATACATAATAGAGCTCGTCCTTGTGGTGGAAAATAGTTGCATCTAATGCAAAGGTAGACATGCCTGTCTCGACTTCCCCTTTTTCGACCCAGTTTCCTTCCATTGGGTTATCTGATGCGTTTTCAAGAACGTACATTCTGTGGTTGAATGTATCATCATCAATGTTCGTGTCTGGAGCAGCAGCGAAATAAATATACCATTTGCCGTTTGCTCGATGAATTTCAGGTGCCCAGATTAATTCACTTAATGGACCGCTTTCATGCTTCCACCAAACAGCCACTTCCTTCGCGTCATGTAGTTCATTAAGCGTTTTCGCTCTTCTTAATACAATTCGGTCATAAAGTGGATGAGATCCTGTGAAATAATAATAGCCATCTGAGTGCTTATAAACGAAAGGATCAGCACGCTGTAAAACAATTGGATTCAATATTTTCTCACACATATTTAAACACCCCTAAGTAATGAAATTAGAAAGATTTGAAATAGTAAAACCTTTTCATAATGAACAATATCTTTCTATATAAGTAATTTTGTAAGTAATAGTTTGTGCAATGAAAAGGATAACACTTATACGTATAAGTGTCAATTAATTTTTTCAATAAGTAATTTGTATCTTATATCTAGTTAAATAAAGAATTATATATTGTTAATGTGGTGTGGCTTATCAGCTCTGGAGTGGATGATTCGTACAACTATTTGAAAGCGTTTTACAATATGTTCGTATAAGAAGGGAAGAAATCATTAGTCTTTTATATTTAGATGTAAAATAATTTGATGTTAAAATATTTAATGTTAAAATAAATAAAGAATTACTCAACTATAAGATGTTGCAATGATAAGAAAGGGAGTGCTTATATTGAGACTGGAAGGCAAAGTTGGAATCATAACAGGCGGTGCTTCTGGGATTGGCCGAGGAATCGCTCTTGCTATGGCAAAAGAAGGTGCACATATTGCAATAGTTGATATTAATGAAGAAAAAGGCAATCAAACCCTGAAGGACATATCGCAATATAAAAAGGGTATGCTATTTATTAGAGATATTTCGAAGAAAGCAAACATCCATCCAATCATTAATGAGGTTATCGATAAATTCGGAAAGCTAGATATTCTTGTGAATAATGCACACGCTTCTAAGCAGGCTTCTTTTGTCGAAACAACGATGGAAATGATGGAGCTGTCCTTTGGTACAGGCTTTTATCCAACCTTCCATTTTATGAAGGCTGCATACCCGGATTTGAAGAAATCGAAGGGGAAAGTGATTAACTTTGCATCAGGTGCAGGAATCTCTGGTCAGCCAACCCAAACATCCTATGCTGCGGCAAAGGAGGCAATCCGTGCGATCACTAGAGTGGCTGCAAACGAATGGGGGCCAGAAGGAATTAATGTCAATCTTATTTCACCGATTGCTTTAACGGAAGGGGTAGAGGCTTGGAGTGAGAATCATCCAAAGCTATATGAACAAATGGTCAACAATATCCCGCTTCGTCGCTTAGGCCAACCAGAAGAGGATATCGGACGAACTGCTGTGTTTTTAGCAAGTGATGATTCCCATTATATTACCGGCCAAACCATTATGGTCGATGGAGGCTCTATCAAAATTTATTAATCGAGGAGGAAAAGAAATGGGACGTTTAGACAATAAAATTGCAATAGTAACAGGTGGTGCATCAGGTATTGGTGAACAAATCGTGGATCTTTTTAGTCAGGAAGGAGCAACTGTTATTGCAGCAGATATCAATAAAGCTGCATTAGAGAAGGCGAACAACAAGGACAATGTAGTTGGAATGAAATTGAATGTTGCATCAGATGAGGAATGGGCGCAAGTTGCTAAAGAAATTAAGGAACGCTACGGCATTATTGATATTTTAGTAAATAATGCCGGGATCTCTTCGGAGAAAGCATTCAAGGATATCGATTTAGAGGATTGGCAAAAAATGCTCGCAATCAATGGATTTGGCCCATTTGCTGGGATTAAACATATCGCACCATACATGTCGGAACAAAAGCAAGGCTCCATTGTAAATATTTCTTCGTATACTGCTCAAATCGGCCAAGGCTTTAACCATTACTCTGCTTCTAAGGGTGCTGTACGGGCACTATCCAGAGCAGCTGCTACCCAGTTTGGCAGAAGTGGAGTTCGTGTAAACGCCCTTTTTCCAGGGATTATCGATACACCAATGACTCAAGGCTTATCTGAATCAAGAGAATTATTAAACCAATTAATACAAGCCACCCCACTACAACGATTAGGAAAGCCAGACGATATCGCAAAAGCCGCCTTATTCCTAGCTTCAGATGATTCATCTTATATTACAGGTGCAGAAATTGTAATTGATGGAGGCTTTTCTGCTCAATAGAATAAGCTAAAACCAGTCACGAGAGAGGTGGCTGGCTTTAGATGTTGGTTTAGTTAATTCTAGCTTACCACATTGACAACCCTCGTCATCTCCTATATTATAGTTAAGAAAAGAATACTCGAACGGAAGAGGTTCATAGCTGAAACCCTCTATAAAAAACTATGGATGTTACGAGAATGCCATGTCCATATTAGGATGTGGCTTTTTTGTACGTTAGGAAAAAATAAAATTTTTGCAAGAAGTAATGCCATGAAGCGGAAATTTTGAAGTCCAAAGTAGTAAAAAAGCTAACGCATCTGCTAAAAGGGAGCGAATGCGAGGTTTTCTAGTACGTTAGGGCGAGTGCCTAATATCCGAAGTGAAAATAGTTTAGCTATGAACTTTCTTGTCATGTTTGGGAGCAGGTACAAGGAGGTTTTTTTATGTCTGGAAGAAGTCATGAACAAGGATTACAAGACCTAAAGCAATTAGGGAATCAAGATACACAATATACGGATGATTATGCCCCTGAGGTGTTAGAAGCAGTGGATAATCTACATTCTGATCGCGATTATTTTGTAAAATTTAATTGTCCAGAATTCACGAGCCTATGTCCGATTACAGGTCAGCCTGATTTTGCGACAATGTATATTTCTTATATACCAAATCAGAAGATAGTTGAGAGCAAATCGCTGAAGTTATATTTGTTTAGCTTTCGAAATCATGGGGATTTTCACGAGGACTGTGTCAATATTATCATGAATGATTTAATTCAATTACTAGATCCTCGTTATATAGAGGTTTGGGGTAAATTTACTCCGCGTGGTGGTATATCGATTGATCCATGGTGTAATTATGGAAAGCCAGGGACGAAATATGAGGAAATGGCAACACATCGCCTAATCAATCATGATTTAAATCCTGAAAAAATTGATAATCGTTAAAGGGGATTGCATATGAAGCAGGATAAAGCAATTGTTGTTTTTAGTGGTGGTCAGGATAGTACGACTTGTTTGTTTTGGGCCAAGGACCGTTTCAAAGAGGTAGAAGCGGTAACCTTTGATTATGGTCAGAGACACGCTCTGGAAATTGAGTGTGCAAAGGAAATTGCAGAAGAGCTTGGAATCAAGCATCATATTTTAGACATGTCCCTTCTTAATCAGCTAGCACCAAATGCATTGACTCGTGAGAGCATGGAAGTAGCAGAAGGGGAGGAGGGGGAGCTCCCATCCACCTTTGTGCCAGGAAGAAATTTGCTTTTTTTATCCTTTGCGGGTGTGTTGGCGAGTCAAGTAGGAGCAAAGCATCTCGTGACAGGTGTCTGTGAAACGGATTTTAGTGGTTATCCAGATTGCCGTGATGTTTTTATCAAATCATTAAACGTTACGTTAAACCTTTCCATGGACGATAATTTTGTTATTCATACGCCATTGATGTGGCTCGATAAGGCGGAAACGTGGGAGCTTGCAGATCAACATGGTGCACTGTCGTTCGTTCGGGAGAAAACATTGACATGCTACAACGGAATAAAAGCAGACGGATGTGGGGAATGTCCAGCATGTAAGCTTCGTAACAAAGGGTTGGAGCAATACTTAGAAGCGAAGAAAACGGAGGAATTATAGTATGTTAAGAGTGTTTCTATATTTACTTTCTATTGTAACGGCAAATGTCGTCACAGCGGCATTGATGCCATTGCAATTTGGTATTTTTATTATTCCAATGGGAACCTTGTTCATCGGAGCAACTTTTATTTTTCGTGACCTGGTTCAAAACAAGTATGGAAGAGGGAAGACTTATTTATTTATTCTGACCGCATTAATATTATCTGCTATCGTTTCAGCATTGCTAGGTGATTCATTAATGATTGTCGCGGCATCTGCACTTTCATTTATTATCTCAGAAACAGCAGATACTGAGATTTATACGCGATTGAAGTTACCGATCGCCTGGCGCGTGTTTTACAGTGGAATAGTCGGTGGCTTTTTCGATTCTGTTGTATTTGTCCTAGTTGGACTAAGCCCACTTGGAGCTGGAATGCTTCCTTGGGAGGCTGTGCCAGCAGCGATCCTTGGACAAATCATCGCCAAAACAATCATTCAGATGATTGGTGCGATCATATTGAATCAAGTATATATAGTGAAACAAAAAGATATGGTAGCAGAGTAAAGTAGGAGAGTTGTCCGATAAGGATGACTCTTTTTTCATGAAATTGGGGTAAACTAAATATACTGTTATAATAAGATGAGGTGATGGAATGGAAAAATCTTTTGTACGAGAATCATTAGCAATTAAGGTATGTCATGTATTCATTTCCGATACGAATAATCATGGAACACTTTTTGGTGGCAAACTAATGAGTTATATTGATGACATTGCATCCGTTTCCGCGATGAGGCATTCAAGAAAACCTGTTGTTACAGCGTCTACTGACTCAGTTGATTTTCTAGCACCTATAAGCACTGAAGAGTCAGTATGTTTAGAGTCCTTCGTCACATGGGCAGGAACTAGCTCGATGGAGGTTTTTGTCAAAGTGATAGCCGAAAACCTTTTAACAGCCGAGCGAACCATTGCGGCAACAGCTTTTTTAACTTTTGTAGCCGTTGGGGAAGATGGGAAACCAGTTCCAGTCCCAGGCGTTATACCAGAAACAGAAGAAGAAAAATACTTACACCGAACAGCAGAACAACGTGTCGAAGCAAGGAAACAAAGAAAAGCATCAAGTAAGGAATTAGCACAGTATATGGATAAAAGTAAGCTGTGGGAGTAGTTGCAAAAAAGTAGGAGCAACTTGCAAAAAAATTCGCTCAGCTGCAAAAAAGTGGGAGCAAGTTGCAAAAATATTCACGCAGACGCAAAAAAGCGGAAGCAACTTGCAAAAAAAATCCACGCAGCTGCAAAAAAGCAAGACCCACTTGCAAAAATCAAAATCACAGCCTCCCTCGTTACGACGGAGGCTGTGAATAATTAAATCTCTCTCTTCCTCTTTCTCTTAAACAAGAAAGTACTTGCTCCTATCAGTAGTAAAATCAATCCACCTAATAAAAAGTTGAACGTACTAGTCGAGGTATCTGGTAATTCCTTCTCTTCCTTAGCGTCAACCATCGTTTCCATATCTTCTTCAAATACGGTAAATGTGCTAAAGTGATCGATTTTTGCTGTCACGTTGCCATTCTTATATTCTCCGCCTACTACTTCCCATTTCTCTAATTGTGGATTTAAATAGAAGATTTTTAGAGAATTTGAGTGTTCGGCCACGGCTTTGTTGACAACAAAGGAAACTATGATATTAGAATCAAATTCACTTATTTCCTTGTCGCCTTGAATGATGTTGAAATCATAGACGGCACTTAAGGCATCTTCTATTTGTTCTAATTTTTGGAGAATAATGTCCACAGCTTGATTGCCGTTTGTAAAAATGGATGCAGGTATTTGAAGGGTGACGTCCTTCTTTTTTATCATGATTAACGCATGAAGTTGCTTTAACAGCTTCACTTGCTCCTCTGTTAAAAAAATGGCTATCGAAGAGCTATGTTCGCTTAAATCAATAATTAATTCACCATTATATGCTAATTGGTCGAAAATGGCATCATTCACCGTGGCCTGATTATCCTCTACCTTTGGTTTGGTTATAACAGTGGTTTCAAGCTCCGGTTTTTCCTGACCTGGATTTTTCGGAGTTGGTTCATCATCCGGCTTTTCGATGTCTGGTTCCTCAGGGGTTTCCACACCTTTCAGAGTTAATTCACCAAAAACTGATGTATCCTGATAGCTTGTGCCTGTGGTGTCATTCCAAGTTGCGATACTTTGGCGCGCACCTTCATTTCCATCATTAATTTGGACATCGAATCCAATTTTTGTTTCATTTACTGGTGTGATTGTTTTAAAAGGAATCTTAACCTCAACGATATAACCATCATGCGTTTGGTTTGTTGCAGACTTAACCCCTTCGGCAATACTTCCAGGATTAAAAGATGCTTCGTTGTCAAAATTAACTCGGTATTGCCCGTCATCCACTTCGTAATAAGAAGTCTTCCCATTGTTCTCATCGACAAAGACTTCAATGGAATCCTGCTCCCAGGCATTTTCACTTGTTTTATCAAGTGCAGAATCCTTTACTTCTACTAGTACATATAAATTTTCCTTATCCCAGAGTGCTTTTGCAGTACCATTTGCCCCTTGCCATGCCATTTGATACCGATTCACCTGAAGCTCGGCTGCATTGCTCCATGAATCATCAACTGTACCATCGATCTTTGGAGCCCCGAATGCTGCGGTGCCTTGATTTGCTTCTTTTTCCTCTGGCTCATGCTCAGCGAGGAATTTTTCTGGATCGATGACGGCATAATAGGCTGGTTTTGCTTGTAAATTTTTATCAAACAATAATGGGCTTTGTTCTGCTCTCCAGCTTGTAGCATCATTCAATCCCCAGAAGGTAACACGAGAAATATGCTCCTTGTGTTCCTTATAGAGCTTAAACAGCTGGGCATATAAATAGCCCTGCGCATTTGCCTGTCCCTCCGTAAGTTCATTATTAGTACCAGCTGTAATGTCTAGCTCAGTCACCCCGACTTCTACACCGAGAGAAATAAATTTCTCTAAAGAACGTCGGACATTTTCAGGGTTTGTATTCAAATTATAGTGTGCCTGCATGCCAATGCCATCAATCAATAGCTCTCCGTTATTTTCTGCTCCATAGTTTTCGTTAATCTCTTTGACCATTTGGTAGATTGCTTCTGCTTTATTTTGATTATCATCATTATAATCATTGTAGTATAGTGGAATATTCCAGTCGTTTTCTTCTATTACTTCTTTTGCTGCACGAAAAGCCTGTTCAATATAATCAGGTCCAATAGCCTTATACCAGCCAGATTGGCGTAAGGATGCCTTCCAATCAGATGGATTCGGAGGATTATCGTTCATCGCCTCATTCACGACATCCCATGAGATTACATTTGGACCAAAGTGCTCCACTGTTGTTTGGACATGCTTTCTTAGATTGTTTAGTGCCTCTTCTCTGCTCAATGGTTGACCATTTTCGTCAGAATGGAGCCATTCCTCTGACTGCTGGTGCCAAACAAGCACATGTCCATGGATTTGAAAGCCTTCCTCTAGTGCTTTGTCTACAAGCTCATCTTCTGCTGTAAAATCAAATTTTCGCTGCTCATTATAAGCATAGGCTGGCTTCATCGCATTCTCGGCTGTTACTAACTGATGGTGCTTTTTTAAGAGCTCGAGTCGAGAGCCTTCTAATTCTGCGGTGGAAATAGCATTACCGATGAGAAAATCATCCTTATAGACATCCTTTATAGAAGGTAAATCCTTCTCAATATCCGTACCACCAGAATTAGCTGGTTCAAATGTAATATCATCCATATAGAAGGAAGCTGTACTGCTTGTGCTCTCGACATAAATGGTTAAGTAACCATCTCCTGTACTATTATATCGATAACTCCCTTGTAGCTGTACCCAACCATCTTCTGTAGTGATCGTTTTTCCATCCAAATTATGATAGCTTGCATTGTCACCTTGCCCAACCTGTGTGGAAAGCTGTAACTCAGTGCTTTCTTCTGAGAGCAGCTTCACCCACACAGAAATGTTGTATTCCTCTCCCGTATCTATATATGGATCGACTCGCAATGCGGGACCGTGCCATGTCTCTGTTCTTTCTTCTACTTTTAGTGCAAAGGAACCGCCTTCTGTGTGATTAGCTTCATCGGTTACAGCCAGAACTTCTGTACCAGATCTACCCTCGATTCCTTCCATTGATTGGTCCTCATAATCGATGGTCGAAAATTGTTGGACAGGAGGCTCTTGCTCCTCTGGTTTTTCTTCTGGAGCTGGACCACCAATCCATTGCGCGATTTCCTCGAGCGTTGTATCCATTAAGACATAATGTCGACCCATTGCATAAGGACTGCCATCTGGATAACCTACTTTAAAGGCATATTTTATACCATTTTCTTTATTAGCTGCTTCTGCTTCCCCGTTGTAAGTACCATATGGATACGCCATAAGTACAGGATCTTTGTTAGTGATAGATTTCAAATATTGATTAGCTGCAGCAATTTCAGCTGATGCTTGCTCTATGGCAATCTCTTGATGCCAAACGTTCTCTTGATCATGTGTTTTCGAATGGTTTTCTAGACTGATGCTTTCTTCATTTACAAGACTTTCTAACTGATCCTTTGACATGCTATAATCTCCATCAATCCAATCACTAACAACAAATAGCACGGCCTGCATGTTATATTGCTTCAAAATAGGTAGTGCGTTTGTTACGAAATCAGGAGTAGCATCATCAAAGGTTAACAAGATTGGTTTTTCTGGAGCTTTTTCCTCCCCATTCATGATACGAACATATTGCTCTGACGATAACGTATTATAGCCATTCTGATGCAAATATGCCATGGTTTCTTTAAATTTTTCCAAACTAGTATCTGTCCATTCAATTGTCGGATTCTCCACGATCCGATGATAAAGAAGGACAGGGATATCTTCCTTTTCCTGTGCATGGATAGTAGAGGGCATCCATCCAGCTGGTAAAACTAATAAAGATATAAGCAGTAATGATGTCATTTTCTTAAAATTCTTACTCATTAAGCAATCTCCCTTCTTTTTAAACGCTTACATAAGAACCACAACTCTTATTATATCGTTTTGATTTTTAACAGATAACCAGAAAAATTAAAGAAGCTTCTTTAAAAATTTTAGAAATTTCCATAGAATAGATATTACCTTACATAATTCTGTCAGAGGAGAGATGAAATGAACCCACCAATTATTCGAAAATTATTAACAGGCAAAGTGAAAAAATTAGGAAGTCCAGAAGCTAAAGACAAAATGGATCGTGAATGGGAGAGTGCTATTTTTAAGCAAAGTGTAGAAGGGAGGAAGTGGCTTAGCAAAACGGGACTAGCAGGTGATGAGGTAGCAGATACGAAAAATCATGGTGGTCTGGAAAAAGCAATTTTTGCCTATTCAACCCATCATTATGACTATTGGCGCAAAGAACAAGGGATAGAAAAGATTGGAATAGGTGCAATGGGGGAAAATTTAGCGGTAGAATCTTTAGATGAACAGCGTGTTTGTATAGGAGACACCTACCGATTTGGTGAGGCAGTTATCCAAGTGGCTCAACCGAGAAGGCCGTGCTGGAAGCCTGCAAGACGATATCGCATCATGGATTTTGCTCTGCAGATACAGGAGACAGGTAGAACAGGGTGGTATTTTCGCGTATTGGAAGAAGGCTATGTTCAAGCAGAACAGGAATTAATTTTGCTAGAGCGACCTTACCCTAAATGGACGATTGCTCAATGTAATGAAGTGATGTATCGTAAAAAAGATGATTTAGCTCTCGTAGAGGAACTAGCTTCCTGTCCATTCTTAGCGGAAAGCTGGAAAGAGACCCTGTCGAAAAGGTTGAAAGGAAAGAAGACATCCTCTAGTGATAAACGTGTATTTGGTCCAAATAAAAATTAGAAGTGAACCTTTCTATCTACTTACTTGTATAAGTAAGTAAAAGAAGGAAAGGAAGGACAATATGACATTAGGTTGGTTAATCAGTACAGTTGTTGTGGTGATCTTAGGAAATGTTTTCGCAATATTTATCGCTACGTTAAACAAAAAGGTGGTCAAGGATTCACAAGGCAAAATTGATTTTAAGAAAACAGATATTTATTTTCAATGGACGAGATGGGATAATATTAATATTGTAGTTGCAGGATATACGTATCTCTGCCTGATTGGTTTATGTATTGTTTTACTTCGCGGAGATAATATTGAAAGCCCTTGGGTGCAATTTTTTCTTCATCAGACCGCTATATTTTCTTTACTCACCATTATTTGGCTTATCTCTAGAATTGTTTATGTACTTAAGGGAATAAAAAAACGGTGGCCAGATGAATTTGAATAAGGCGGAGCAAGAAGAACAATACAGCCTTGAGGAATTGTTCGTTTCTTACAAAACCCCTATCTATCTTTTTATCTACCGTTACTGTCAGGAGGAGCAGCTAAGTATTGATATCGTCCAGGATACCTTTTTGCGTTTTCATAAATATCAACATCAATTTGATGCGAGAAAATCCTCGATCAAGACCTATTTATTTCGCATGGCCTATCAATTGATGATTAATCGGTTGAATAAGAGGCAACGCTGGAAGAAGCTTTTGCCATTTTTATACCAGCAAGAAGCCCAACATGAAAGCATGTCGTCTATTGATAAACTTACGATCCAAGAAGCTATCAAACAATTACCTGAGCATCAGCGTGCAATCATTTTATTAACCTATTATCATGATTTAAGTCAAAAAGAAATTGCGAAAATACTAGAAATACCTATTGGGACCGTCAAATCAAGATTACATGCTTCGTTGAAAAGATTAAAAGAGCTATTGGAGGGAACGGCATGAATAAAAAAGAAATACCAGAAGAGCTCAAAGAAAGGTTAGAGGAGTTTCATGTAGAAATCCCTCAAATACCACTGAAAAAAAACAAGCTAGATCAGCTAGCAGACTGGATCTGTAAGCCTGTGAAGAGTCCTTTGGAGTTCCTTTCCATACATGAGAAGTCTACGATCAAGCTTGGTTTATATCCATTGTTTGCGATATTCATCCTACTTCTACCTACGATGTTTTTAATCTAATCAAGGAACAATCCTACACTTCCCTTAAGACCATATAAAGTTTATAATAGTCTTTATATGAAAAGGAGTGTTTGCGATGCGTGAACAATGGTCATCCAAAATTGGGTTTATTATGGCTTCCGCTGGTGCTGCGATTGGACTAGGTGCCATTTGGAAGTTTCCATATCAGGCAGGACTAAATGGAGGAGCAGCATTTTTCCTATTATTCATTGTCTTCACCCTTGTGATTGGATTATCGATGCTAATATCAGAATTTGTAATTGGGCGTGGCGCGAAAAAAGAAGCGATCACGGCTTATAGAACCTTAGCGCCAAATAGCCATTGGAAAATGATCGGTCAGCTAGGTGTATTAGGCTGCTTTCTATTGCTTTCCTTTTATAGTGTGGTAGGTGGTTGGGTCTTGATTTATAGTGCTCAGTCTGTTGTTGGTCAAGTAATTAAGGATGGAGCGAATTATGAGCAATTATTTGGCGCTGTCACCTCCTCGCCCGTCATTACGTTAACAGGGTTAGCGCTGTTTTTACTCATTAATGTTGCTGTCATTTCTTTTGGAATAAAGAATGGGATTGAAAAAGCGAATAAATATATGATGCCATTATTGTTTTTATTTTTTATTATCCTTGTCGTTCGTTCCCTCACTCTAGAAGGGGCTGCGGAAGGGATCTCTTTTATTCTAAATCCAGATTTTTCTAGCCTAACAGGAGAGGGAATTCTCTATGCGCTTGGTCAATCCTTTTTTGCTCTAGCAGTGGGTTTTTCTTGTATGGTTACCTATAGCTCTTATTTAGGAAAAGAAGTGAGTATCCCGGCATCTGCTTCCTCTGTTGTCGTGATGAATATTTTCGTCTCCTTATTAGCGGGATTAGCTATTTTCCCGGCAGTGTTTGCCTTTGGAATTGAGCCTACAGAAGGGCCGGGCTTATTGTTTATTATTTTGCCGACAGTATTTGCTCAAATTCCTTTCGGGGAAGTATTCTTCTGTCTATTCTTATTATTATTTTTATTTGCGACTTTAACGTCCTCCTTTAGTTTATTAGAAATTATCGTATCTGCCTTCACGGAAAATGGAAAAAGATCGAGAAAGAAAGTGACCTGGATTTCAGGACTTGTTATGTTCATTGCGGGTATTCCAGCAGCCCTGTCCTCCAGTATTCTAAAGGATTTCATGGTCTTTAATAAAACAGTATTTGATGCAACAGATTATTTAGTGAGTAATATTTTGCTACCACTCGGAAGCTTACTTATTGCGATGTTTATCATTCATCGAATGGATAAAGCGCTGGTGGAAGAGCAGTTTAAGATGTCTAACAACCTATCCAATGGCTGGTATCAAATCTGGAGAGTTGTCATGACTTGGATTGTACCGGTCACGATTCTCGTAGTGTATGTGAATTTGATCGGGATATGGAAGTTATAACCATCTCAAGGAGAGATGGTTATTTTTTTATGACAGTGGTAGAGGAAAGATTAACAAGGTTTTGAATCGTATCACCTACTGGACAATGCTCCTCTAAAAATGTGACAAATTCCTCTACTTTTTCTTTTGGAGCATCAGTATCAATGTAAAAGGTTGAGCTTATTTCCGAATATCCTGGGCGCACATCCCCCTTATCGAAAAATCCGTCCAGATCAATATCCCCTTCTAATTCAACACGGAAATTCTTTAGATCAATATCAAATTTTTCAGCATACGTACGTGCCACAATCGATTGGCAGGATCCTAATGCAGAAAGTAATAATTCTACTGGGTTCATTGCAGTATCAGTGCCACCAAGGGATGCAGGTTCGTCAACCATCACCTTATGTCCTCGGGATTCCGTTTCTACTAAAACCTTTTCCTTTAATGTTGCTGTTGCTTTAAATGTGTGAATAGCCATGCTTGTTTCCTCCTAAAGTAAGATGTGAAAAAGCCCTTCTCTAAAAAGGGGAGAAGGGCTGATTACCGATAGTATAATTGCTTTCCTTCTCATCTTTCGTATTAAAATACGTCTGAAGTTGGCACCATACTTTGAATAAAAGTTGGTTGCCGAGAGATCATAGGGTCAGTCCCTCCCCCTCTCTGGATGAGAAATATCCATATAGTTTCATAGACTATATCATGAAAAAAGAAAAACATCAACTTAGTGAAGAACAGGTTGTCGAAAAAATATATTTTGCTCATCTCGCTATGGAGAGGAGAGATAGTCAAGATAAAAAGATATATCTTGGCAATCTAGCTAGGAAGAGGAGCGTTCACCAAGATATATTGCAAACAGCCCCTCATATGCTAATCAAAATAGATTTATAGAAAAAAAGAGATATTCGGAACATTAATGCAATCGATTGCGCTATAAAATAATTTCAGATATAATATGAATTGCTCGATTAAAAAAGTAATAGTATTTAAATATCGTAACAAAAAACCATTTAGAACAAATGAAAGCTTATGTGCAATCGATTGCATTTTGAAAGCGGATAAATGAGAGGTTTAGGTTTAAGGAGGATATTATGTTAGCAGAAGAAATTAAGACAGAAGAAGAAAGCAATGTAAAACAACAATTACCGAATCTACCAATCAGTACGATATGGTTGATTAGTTTTGGTTTTTTAGGAGTACAAATGGCATTCTCCTTGCAAAGTGCCAACATGGGGCGAATTTTTCAAACGATTGGAGCAGATCCTACTAAATTAGGATTTTTCTTTATATTACCGCCACTTGCAGGGTTAGTCGTTCAACCGATTGTTGGTTATTTATCCGATCGAACGTGGATGCCGAGGCTCGGCCGGAGAATCCCTTATTTACTCGTTGGTTCCATTGTCTCTGTAATAGTTATGTGTTTATTGCCGAATGCGGGAAGCTTTGGTTTTGGGTTTGGTTCCATGCTTGCTTTAATGTTTGGGGCGGTAACGATTTTATTTATGGATCTCTCATCTAATGTTGCAATGCAGCCATTTAAGATGATGGTAGGAGATATGGTCAATGAAAAGCAAAAAGGATTCGCTTATTCGATCCAAAGCTTCCTATCGAATAGCGGGGCTGTTTTAGCTTGTATTTTCCCATTTTTACTAACTGCAGTAGGTGTTTCCAACACTGCGCCTAAGGGAGTTGTCCCACCATCAGTGGTTATTTCCTTTTATGTCGGTGCGGTAGTTCTAATCATTTGTAGTTTATTTACGGTATTTAAGGTGAAGGAATATTCCCCTTCGGAATATGCTCTTTACCACGGAATAAGAGAAGATGCGCATAAGAAAAAAACGAGTATGTTTGGCTTACTCCGCAGTGCTCCAAAAGTATTTTGGACAGTTACACTTGTTCAATTGTTTTGTTGGATGGGCTTTCAATATCTTTGGACATATGGTACAGGTGCTGTTGCGGCGAATGTGTGGAATACGACAGATCCTTCAAGCTCTGCTTATCAAGCTGCAGGTAACTGGTTCGGCATCTTGTCCGCAGTACAATCCGTAGCTGCAGTACTATGGTCACTTGTACTATCACGTATTTCTAACCAAAGAAGAAAGCTGGGTTATGCGATTAGTTTAGTGCTTGGAGGAATCGGATTTAGTTCCGTATTCTTTATCCATCATCAATGGCTTTTAGTTATCTCCTTTACCCTAATAGGAATCGCTTGGGCAGCCATGATGACCTTTCCATTTACGATTCTTACAAATGCATTAACAGGGGAAAATATGGGGACATATCTCGGTTTGTTCAATGGTAGTATTTGTTTACCACAAATTATTGCC
Organism: Gracilibacillus sp. JCM 18860; assembly: GCF_055395245.1. Classification (NCBI taxonomy): domain Bacteria; kingdom Bacillati; phylum Bacillota; class Bacilli; order Caryophanales; family Bacillaceae; genus Gracilibacillus; species Gracilibacillus sp. JCM 18860. The sequence goes on along the minus strand of NZ_AP043868.1, from coordinate 2,332,251 downwards.
TCTTGTGTAAGCTTTGCCATTTTTCCATTACTTGGGTCGTCGATGCCTGCCATGATCTTATTATCAGGAATTTTCCTCATAATTGGGGCATTGTCGGTTGGAACAATCAGAGAAACCTTAGCAAAATCGTAAGGGAACAGATAAGCATGGACGAACATATAAAAAAATGGATACATCCATTTTTTCAAATAGATTAAAAGATAAAGGAGAATAGAGATGCGGACTGTCAGTAGAAAGTGGTGGAAGGAAAGTGTTGTCTATCAAATCTATCCGAGAAGCTTCATGGATAGTAATGAGGATGGAATTGGAGATCTAAGAGGAGTAACATCAAAGCTCGACTATTTGAAAGACCTAGGAATCGATGTCATCTGGATATGTCCAATGTATAAATCTCCAAATGATGATAATGGCTACGATATTTCTGATTACCAAGATATTATGGACGAATTTGGGACAATGGCCGATTTCGATGAACTTCTAGAAGAAGTGCATAAGCGGGAAATGAAGCTGATTTTAGATTTAGTCATTAATCATACGAGTGATGAGCATCCATGGTTTATCGAATCACGCTCTTCAAAGGATAGTCCAAAACGTGATTGGTATATATGGCGTGATGGCAAAAATGGTAAGGAGCCAAATAATTGGGAATCGATATTTAACGGATCTGCATGGAAATATGATGAAAAAACCGATCAATATTTTATGCACATCTTCTCTGAACGTCAACCAGATTTAAATTGGGAAAATCCTAATGTAAGAGAAGCATTATATGAGATGGTGAACTGGTGGTTGGATAAAGGAGTCGATGGCTTTCGCGTTGATGCTATTTCCCATATCAAAAAGGAAACTGGCTTAAAGGATATGCCAAATCCCAAAAATTTAGACTATGTACCATCCTTTTCAAAAATGATGAATGTCGAGGGGATTGATCCATTTCTATCAGAATTCGCACAAAAAACGATCCATAATTACGATATTATGACAGTTGGAGAGGCGAATGGCGTTAAGCTGGAGGATGCGGACAAATGGGTTAGTGAAGAGCATGGCTACTTTGACATGATTTTTCAATTTGAATTTTTAGGTCTATGGCAAAAGGATGGAGACGACACTGTAAATGTGCAGGCATTAAAAGAAAATCTATCGAAGTGGCAGGCAGGTCTTGAAGGGAAAGGCTGGAATGCTTTATTTATCGAAAATCACGATCAACCTCGCCGAGTGTCCACATGGGGAAATGACCAAGAGCTTTGGAAGGAAAGTGCTAAAATGCTAGCTGCCTTGTACTTCCTCATGAAAGGAACCCCATTTATCTATCAGGGTCAGGAAATCGGTATGACGAATGTTCAGTTTCCATCGATAGAGGATTATAATGATGTCGGCATGATCAATTACTATAAGCTAGAAACAGAAAAAGGACGTCCACATGAGGATATTATGCAAGTCATCTGGAAGCAAGGACGCGATAACTCCCGTACTCCTATGCAATGGCATGCTGGGGCAATGGCAGGCTTCACTACATCGAATAAAACGTGGATGAAGCTGAATCCGAATTATGTGGATATTAATGTCTCGGATCAAATGAATGATCCTGACTCCATTTTGAATTTTTATAAGGCTTTAATCAAGTTAAGAAAAGAAAATGAGGTTTTCGTTTATGGAAGCTACAAGTTGCTGTTAGCCGATCACCCTAGTCTCTTTGTTTATACTCGTACATTTGGCGAGAATAAGGCATTAGTGATCAATAATTTCTCTGAAAAACATACGGAATGTAAGCTTCCGGCTGAAGTTTCTATTATTTCCTCACAGCCTGTTCTCCACAATTATGAAGTAGAAGAGGAGAAATTAGTAGAAAAAATGACATTAAAGCCTTACGAAACAAGGGTATATTTATTTAACTAAAAGAGTAGGAACCCGGATATTTTTCCGGGTTTTTTATTTTAACATTCACGCGATTATTTAAACACTTCTGGAATCATCGTAAATCCATCCACAATGGTGTCCTCTTCAACCTCAATCATTAAATACCGTCTTCCATCAATTTGTATTTGTTTAACAAATCGCAAATCCTGTGGACTTACTGCTACATTAGCTATCTTTGTATTAATCTTAATAGATTTTGAGGTGAATTTTGGCACAATGTTTCTCGCTTTTAGCTCATAACCCTTATCATCCACTACATTTTTAAAGGCTGTTTCGACCTTTTCTGTGTCCACATCCTCTAAGCCACTCGTCTTCAATACCTGCTCCACATCCCTATAATCTAGCTTCGGTGGCTCCTCCTCTTCATTTTCCTCCACCACACGATTGATTTCCTCATACATACTAGCAAGGGTCGATGTATTAATTTGATGGCCAACAGCGTCGCGAACAATTTCCTCGAATACAATTTTATCATCCTTGGCAGTCAAGGTTTCCTCGGCATTTAAAACCTCCTCAATGAAGTGAGGATCTGGTTCATTCGCCTTCCCTGTAGCGTAGAGAATACGGTTCACATCAGCAGCATTTTCCGTAAAACAAGGGAATAGAAAACCGCCAACTGGTGCCTTAAGATTAATCACAGGGTCAACGACTACATTATATTTAAATTCCTTCTCTACATAATCAAATACGAGCTCTTTTTTTGGATCCTGTGTTTTATTTAAACTACATAGAATAAAGGAATGGGAATAGACAGAATCTCGTTTACTTTCCTCGGCATCATCATTCCCACGCTTCATTGGCTTTAAGTATTCTCCGCGAATGAAGGTGACGACAATATCCATTTCATACTGCTTTTCATCAAGCATTTTCTCCACTATTTGTAGCATTTGTTCCTTCCAGGCATCTGTTTCACTGCTTAATAAACCTTGATGTAGAATAAGCTGACTACTATTTTCGATACCGGATAGAAATTTCAGCTCAAATAACTTTTCATCGATTGTGCCTGTCAGCACTTTTTTGAAATTGTTCATAAATAATTCCTGCTGGTCTTGATCTAACATTTCAAAGGGCTGACTTTCCTGATGATAAATTTCACTGGACTCCTTCATGATATACACATTAAAAATATCATGTATTTTCAATAAGTCATTGTCTAGCTTGAATTGCTTTCGTATATTGGCTATATCTTTTTTGTTCATTTTATTTCACTCCTAGACTGTTATTATAACTGAAAAAAGAATCGAAAACTATTAATCTAGCAATATATTTCAGAAGGATGATACAGTATAATGAAAAGGATAAATGTTATTTTTTGCTAAGGAAGAGGGATGGAAATGCAGGAAACGATATTACTAGTCGAGGATGATCAACAAATCCGAGAAATGGTGGCCAATCATTTGCAAAAAGAGAGCTATGAGGTTATTTCCGTCGAGGATGGTCAGAAGGCCATCACGCTATTTTCGCAAAATAAATTTGATTTAGTCATATTAGATCTCATGCTTCCTACCTCTAACGGAATAGATGTATTACAGCAAATAAGAAAGGAGAGCCTCTTGCCTATTCTGATCATGTCCGCAAAGGATAGTGATGTTGATAAAGCGTTAGGGCTTGGCTTTGGGGCAGATGATTATATCGCAAAGCCTTTTTCGTTAATCGAAATGACAGCAAGGGTGAAGGCTGCATTAAGAAGATCGAAGCAATATAGTCAAAACCATCCACCAGAAATCGTCAAGGTATTCGATTTAGAGATAGATCTAAATAACTTTACTGTACGAAAAAAAGGTGACGAAATATCTTTAACTGCAAAGGAGTTTCAAATATTACGTCTTTTAGCAACCAATCCGAACCAAGTCTTTACAAAAGGTCAGCTCTATGAAAAGGTTTGGCAGGAAGCGTATTATGGGGACGAAAATGTCATCAATGTTCATATTCGAAGATTAAGAGGTAAGATAGAAGACAATCCCTCTTCCCCAAAGTATGTGAAAACAATTTGGGGAATTGGATATAAACTGGAGATGAGACAATGATCTATCTACTAATTGTGGTGATAGTCGTCCTGCTGCTGCTTGTTTTTAAGCTATATCATGAAAAAAAGAAGATAAGATATCAGCTTAGTTATATGACAGAAAAAATGAATCAGATTATTTCGAATCCATCTGCTGAGCGCTTACTTTTAATGACAGAAGAAAAGGAGCTTAGAAATCTATTAAACGAAATCAATCGCTTGCTGGATTTTCACCATCAATACATTGCAGATAATGCAAAGGTGAGGATGTCGATGAATCGGATGTTATCGAATGTCTCACACGATCTGAGAACTCCTTTAACCGTCATTTTAGGCTATTTAGAAACAATGGAGTATGACAAAAAATTGACAGATCAAAAGCGAGGTTCACTTCTAACTAAAGTACGTCGGAAGGCTTTGGAAGTGTCAGATTTGATCAATAAATTTTTTGATCTAGCAAAATTAGAGTCTGGTGATTGGCAGTTGGATATCCGTAAAGTTCATCTGAATGAGGTTTGTGCAAAAGCAATCGTTGGCTACTATGATACCTTAAGCTCCAAAGGCTTTGCAGTTGAAACTGATATTCCTCAGGAACCCATTTTCCTTTACGCAGATCCAGAGGCGATTACGCGGATACTAGATAATTTATTAACAAACGCGATTCGCTATGGGAAGGACGGAAAAATGGTAGGGATTGCTTTGGAGCAGGATGAAGACCATGTCTATCTAAAGGTATCAGACCGCGGAAAAGGAATAAAAGAGCAAGAGAAGCAACGAATCTTTGAGCGTTTATACACACTAAATGATTCCAGAAGTCGACAAGCAGAGGGTAGTGGAATCGGGCTAACGATAGCTAAACATTTAACCGAACAAATGAACGGACAAATTACATATGCCAGTACGCCTTATACGAAAACCGTTTTTACGGTTCAATTTCCTAAAGCCTTAAATGCTTCTTTTCTAACTTAAGAAAATCGTAAGAATTGCGTAATAGAAATGACGGTTTCCTCTGATATAGTGAAGCTAATCAAAGTAAGGGGGATGTTACATGACTTATATGCTTAGGACCAGACAGCTTACGAAGCTCTATGGAGGAGTAGAGGTAGTCTCGAAGGTGAATATGAATGTTCGGCGTGGAGAGATTTATGGATTTTTAGGACCGAATGGTGCTGGGAAAACGACCTTAATGAAAATGATCACAGGCTTAGTTCGCCCAACCGAGGGAGAAATAGAAATAATGGGGGAAAAGCTTCAGACTCAATCGTATGAAATGTTAAAAAAGATTGGAAGCATCATCGAATACCCTCGTTTTTATGAAAGGCTCTCGGCAGAACAAAATCTCGAGCTTCATTGTGAATACATGGGCTACTATAATAAAGAAGCCATTGCTGAATCTCTACAGCTCGTAAACCTAGTTAATGTGGAGAATAAGCCAGTTAAGGAGTTTTCCTTAGGTATGAAGCAAAGGCTCGGTATCGCAAGAGCGATTATTACAAAGCCTGAATTTCTCATCCTTGATGAGCCGGTAAATGGATTAGATCCAATCGGCATGCATGAAATCCGTGATTTGTTTTTCAAGCTTAGTAGACTATATGGTATGACACTTATCATCTCTAGCCATATACTTGCTGAAATGGAACAAATCGCAGATACGATTGGTGTGATTCGTGAAGGTAGATTAGTGGTAGAAGCTCCTTTAGAGGATATACGAAATAAACAAACGGATCATCTAGAGTTGATGGTTTCTAATCATACAGGAGCTGCTTTTGTACTTGAAAATGAATTGAATTTGACTAATTTTAGATGGCGTGAGGATAAAGGAGTGTTTCAGATTTATGATCATAAGGTTAATCAGAGTGACATTGTCGAGGCGATGGTTAGGAGAAGGATAAGGATTGATTCGATTTATCAAAGAAACCAGTCTCTGGAGGATTATTTCCTACAATTGATGGAAGGGGTTGAAGTAAATGGTTAATCTTATGAAGCTGGAAATGAGACGAGTTAACATAAGAAATGTATGGATTAGCTTTCTATCGATCAATGCGGGGATCATCGGTATACTACTTTTGTTTGAAATTGATCCTGAAATAACGAAGGAATTTTATACGAGCTATGATGATGTATTTTTCTTTTTGGAGTTGATGGTTGCCGCAGCATTTGTTATTTACGCCTCTGTACTACTCTCTCAGCTAATTGTCGAGGAGTTTAGAGATAAGACGGTCTCTGTTCTGTTCATGTATCCAGTCAACCGCAAAAAGTTACTATTTGCTAAACTTATGGTTGTTAGTATGCTAACCTTTCTATTTATCGTTAGCTCTGGCATCATTGTTTTTACTGGATTTTACTGGATAAATGAGATAAATAGCTACATATTGGAGCCCTTATCCAGCCAATTTTTACGTGAAAAAATCATTCATCTTATCGTGATGGCCATAGCCTGTGCAGGAATGTCTCTGATTCCTCTAGCATTCGGCATGATCAAATATTCTGTTCAAGCAACGATTACCTCATCCATTCTGATCATCGCCATCTTATCCTCCTCTGTAGGAAATGGAACGAATTTATTTTCCTTTATTGGTGTACCTATTTTCTTAGGAATGATTGGTTTTATGATTGCAGCTATGGTAATCAGTAAATCGGTGAGGAAGGATTTTTAATAACAGGAGGGTGATGCTAAATGATTATCTTAATCGGCGGAACAAGCTGTACGGGAAAGACCTTTCTAGCACAGAAGCTTTTAGAAAAATACCGAATCCCATATTTTTCAATCGATCACCTAAAGATGGGGATCTATCGAAGTGATCGTGATTGCGGCTTTACTCCACTTGACGAGGATGAGATCATCACGGAAAAATTATGGCCGATAATTCGTGAAATGATCAAAACAATGATAGAAAACAACCAAAGTGGGATTATAGAGGGATGTTATCTTTTACCAGAACAAGTAGAGGCACTAAGAAAGAAATACCCTGAGGATATTATCTCCTTTTACCTGATTTTCTCTACTCCTTATATTCGAGATCATTTTGATTCAGGCATTATCAAATACCGAAATGTGATAGAAAATAGAGGAGCTAAAGAAGATAGGCCCATCACTCAATTTATCGAAGAACACGATAAGCTGAAACGTAAATGTATACAAAATGATGCGAAATATTTTGAGATAGAGCAAAATTACGAAGAAGAGATGATGTTTGTTTATCAATTTATAGAAGAAAAAGGCCATTAAAAAAGGTTAAAACTGATACAACTCTAACAGTTTCTCACCGATTTTTTTAATATCTTTTTCTAATGCTAGCTTGTATCCATTTTCCGTCAAATCTCCTAATTCTCCTGCGAGCATTCCATTAATCATGCTTTTGAATTGATCAAAATGCTTTGCCTTGTAGACCGTTTTCCCGTTGGTTAACCATTTATTATAAATCGGAATATCTCGGACTAACACAGGAGTTTTCGCGGCCAATGCTTCAAGTAAGACAATCCCTTCTGTCTCTTCATGAGTCAAAAATAAAAATAGATCACTTCCACAGTAAGCATCCCTAATCTCCTGTCTATTAATATAGCCCGGGAAATATAGATTAGGGATATTTTGATTCATCGCATGCTTCACCTTTGCAGGAACCAATTTCAAAGGGGTGTAACCAAACCAATAAAACCGGTACTCTGGCATTTGCCTCGCGAGCTCAATAAAATCTAAGATTCCTTTTCGTTCCATAAAATGCCCAACAGAAAGGATGACCTTGTCCTGTTCAGATATTTGATATTTTTTTCTGAAGCGATTTCGTGCAGCAGTGGTTGGGCGAAAGAAGCTTGTATCAATCCCATTAGACAAGCTGAAAATAGGAGGATTTAACCTATAGCTAGATAGTATTTGTCGCGCATAATCTGTAGGAGTGATTATAATATCTGCTCGATTATAACAAAAGGTAATCCATTTCTTAAAAAGCGGTGCTAACCAATTGGAACCAATAAAGGAATTGCGAAAATCCTCCATTGTGGAATGGGCATAGTATACGACCTTCTTCCCCTTTTGCTTCGCCCACCAGCTCATCATTAGCGAGTTAGGAAAGATCGTATTGATATGGACGATATCGAAGTCCTCATGATGATTTGCTGTATGTGGAATATTCAAAAGCTCCAGTGCTTTCTTCTGATGGCGCATAGCTTGTCCGATTCCACTTTTGCTAATTAGCCTTTCAGAGCCAGCATATAATAACACTTTCATAATACATGTCCCCCTATGTAACAAAAGATGAAATGTAGCGAAATAATAGTTCCAATCCAAAGCTATAAATAGCAATGGGGAGAGGTTTTCCAATCAGAATAATAGCTGTAAACTTTTTAAAAGACATTTTCGTTGTTCCAGCAAGGTAACAAAGAAAATCGTCTGGTGCAATCGGCATAAAAATCGCCACACCAAAAAGTAGCGGAAATTGTTTATGCTCTACCCAGCTTCTATATTTATTTCGAAGCTTTTCTTTAAAGAAAAGGGTCAGTACGGTATGGCCATATTTTTTGGCTATGCAAAAAGCGGCTAGAGAACCTAAGCAGATTCCGATATAGTTATAAAGCAAGCCGAAGATTGGTCCGAAGATTAGAATTCCACCAAGACAACCAATCCCACCTGGTACTATAGGGAAGACCACCTGTACAAATTGAAAAAGGATAAAGAAGATGGGCGCCCAAATACCAAATGGATCTAGAAAGGCCTCTAGAGCCTCTTCTGAATAAAAAAGCTTTGTTTGTATGCCATAGATAAAAAAGGCAAGACAAACCACTAAGCTTAGAATGGTAAGGATATGATAAATCGTTTTAATGGTTTTTGGATTTAGTTTCATGAATTCAAGCTACTTTGATTAAAATTTGGCAGACTATCGTGATTTTTTGGGTGTTCCTTGATCGCCTGAAAATAAATGCTTTCGATGTTTTGAGCAAAGGCAGTCGAGGAAAAATTCCGCACAGCGCTTTCTACCGCGTTTTTAGAAAACTGTTGCCATACTTCCTTATCGGAAATAAGCCATTGTAATTTTTCTTTAAAATCCTCATAGGAGGAATACTGCCACCCATTTCGTTCATTCACAATAACATTGTCCAAGCAAGGATCCTCGCGACAAATAGCCGGTAGTCCACTTGCTAATGCCTCAATATAGGTTAGTCCCTGTGTTTCACTATTAGATGCACTAACAAAGGCATCGCCTATCTGGTAGTATGTCGCTATTCGCTCCGGTGATACCATCCCAGTAAAAATAACGCGGTCAGAGATATTCTTTTTATTAGCATAATTTTCAAGTGAATGTCTGTGAGGACCGCCCCCAACAATCAATAAAACGAGATTCTGTCGATTTAAGCGTGCAAAATAACGAATGATTTCTTCTAAATTTTTTTCTTTTGCTAATCTGCCGACAAACAATAAGAGCCGTTGGTTTGGAGATAAGCCGAGCTGCTGCCTAAGCTGTTGTTTCGTTCTATTTTGTATTTTTTTCGTGAATTGGTGTAAATAAATACCTGTTGGAATGACACTAATCTCTTGCGTAACCCCATAACCTTTTAATAACGATTGAACCTTATCGGTTGGCGCAATCACATATGTAGCATGCTTCAGTACTTTTTTGGTAAAGACGGCAACCATCGCTTTTCCCCATTTGCGATTAGGAGAAAAATAATGGGTGTAATCCTCATAAACGGTATGATAAGTATGGATAATGGGTGCACCACAATGTTTGGCTATATACTTGGCTAAACGGAAGGTGCTAAATTCGCATTGTGTATGGATGACATCCGGTTGCCATGCTATTAATTCATCAAGATATTTATCATTGGTGGATAAGGTGATTCTAGCACCTGGATATATTTTACCAATGCCTAATGAGCTTATATATGTCACTTCATTTTGCCGAAATGATTTCTTTTGGTTAGATAGGGTGAGTATACGAACATCATGACCTAAGTGCTGTAATTCCTTTTTTAAGTTGATGATAGATGTCACTACTCCATTAATAACAGGAGAATACCATTCGGATGTGATTAAGATTTTCATTGTAATCCCCCAATTTCTTCCCATCAAAAATAATCAGCTGGTGATGGATGAGTTAAGTACCTATGGAAACAATATGCATCCCCATCTCTAAATAGTATAGAAGAGTTTTTTTAAGGAGATATTAACCAAAAGTTAAATATTTGATAAATTTACTAAGCTAGGAACTGTAAAGCTTTCGTAAAAGATTTCATATTTTCTTTCTGTTTGGACAAAAATAGCTATAATAGTGATTGAAATACTTACTTATAGAAGGTGTTTGTTTGAGGAAATCGTTAAGTTGGATCATAATCTTACTCATGTTTTTGTTGATAAATACAATATGGGATGGGAAAAAGGAGGAAGCTGTAACTGTAATGAATAGGACAGAGGACTCTTTGTTGTCCCCTAATCGAATGCTGAACATTGCCCACCGTGGGGCTTCTGGTCATGCACCGGAGCATACGATGAAGGCCTATCAGCTTGCAATGGAAATCGGAGTCGACTATTTGGAAATTGATTTGCAAATGACGAAGGATGGCAGACTTGTTTCCATGCATGATCCCGATGTTTCGCGAACTACGGACGGAAGTGGTTTAGTAAGTGAGTATACATTAGCAGAACTTCAGAAGCTTGATGCGGGTGCTTGGTATAATCAGAACAATCCAGATAAAGCGAATAAAGATTTTGTTGGATTAAAAGTCCCTACATTAGATGAAATATTCGAGCATTTTGGGAAGAAAGCGAATTATTATATAGAGATTAAACAACCATCTCAGTCTCCAGGTATGATCTCTTCATTACTAAAAACATTGAAAAAGTATGATCTGTTAGACCCGAATAATCGGGAAGGATCTGTTATTATTCAATCCTTTAGTGAAGAGAGCCTACAGCAAATTCATCAAAGAGCCCCTTCGATACCTCTGATTCAGTTGAAGGGGGAAGCTATTACCAAAAAACAGTTGGAAAAAATAAAGGAATATGCCTCAGGAGTTGGGGTAAATGCGAAGTTAGTTGATAGAAAATTTGCCTCGATGGTGCGAGATGCAGAGCTCCTCTTACATGTCTATACGGTGAATGAAAAAGAACAAATGGTGCAGCTACTGGAATGGGGTGCAACAGGCCTTTTTACGAATTACCCTGATCGGTTGAAAGAGGTTTTAAAGGAGATTCATTAAAGGTGTGTTCACAGCGCACCATTTTTCCTATGAACCGAACTCGAGGCCAAAAAAACTAGTCGAACTCACAATAACGCAACCAGAAGCCACAATAAAACTAGATAAACTCACAATAATTCATCCAAATACACAATCTAATTAAATGAACTCAACATGTTACCAAACAAAATCCAAAAAACTCAGTTCCAGCACTTTAATGATAAGCCCGAAGGTGTATTTAGCCTGTAAGAAATTCCCTCCCCTTTCGATCCCAAAGCATTCAATTTCTGAAAGTAATGACGAATAATTTGATATATCAAACAAAATGAAACCGCTTTATAATAAATAGATAAAGAAGAAGGGGGAATATCGGAATGAAGAAAGTGAAGCAAGTTTTTGCAATTATTCTTGTACTTACTCTCTTGTTTGGATCATCTCATTTACAACATATAGAGGTAGCAGCAGTAATAGAGAATAATTTATTAACCAATGGGGGATTTGAAACAGATTTCTATCAGGATGCATCCTGGCAGGTGAGTGAAGTCAACTGGGACAATATAACAATCAATGCAACTGGCGAAGACTCTGTCGAAGGACATGCTGTTAATTACTGGGTAAAGGATACGGCAACAGAAGAAGAATCCTTCACCATTAGCCAAGTAGTTTCTTCCTTACCAGCCGGTAGCTACCAATTATCCGTTCGTTCGATGGGTGGCTCAAAAAACGAAGCTGGTGAGGTTGCGCTTTTTGCTGGCTCCAATAAGGCTGATCCAGTAGCAACAACTGGTTGGGGCAATTGGGAAACGAATAGTCTTACATTTGAAGTGACAGAGGATACAAAAGACTTGAAGGTTGGGGCTACTATTTCGGGAAAGCCGAACGCATGGGGGAACCTAGACAATTTCCAATTAGTCAGCATAGATGAACAAACCCCACAACCTGTTCCAGCTGATATTTTTGTGGAACGTGTAGAAGGTATAGCTAAGGATTTTATTAAAGGGGTGGATGTTTCTAGTATCCTTTCCTTAGAGCAAAGTGGTGTTACGTTTTATAATGAGAAAGGCCAAAAGCAGGATATCTTTACAACATTAGCCGAATCTGGCGTCAATTATGTTCGCGTTAGAGTGTGGAATAATCCATATGATGCAGAGGGAAATGGTTATGGTGGTGGAAATAATGATTTAGACAAGGCCATAGAAATTGGAAAAAGGGCGACTGCAAATGGAATGAAGCTTTTAGTTGACTTCCACTATTCCGACTTTTGGGCAGATCCTGCGAAACAACAAGCACCAAAAGCATGGCAGGGACTAAGCCTTGAAGACAAGAAGCAAGCTCTCTATCAATATACGAAGGATAGTCTACAAGCAATATTAAATCAAGGCATTGATATAGGAATGGTGCAAGTAGGAAATGAAACAAATGGAGGCATTGCAGGTGAAGATGATTGGACACATATGTCTGCACTTTTTAATGAAGGCAGTCGAGCAATTAGGGAAATAGATCCCAATATTTTAATCGCTTTACATTTCACCAACCCAGAAACAACTGGCCGCTATGCCAACATTGCCCAGACATTAGCAGAAAATGAAGTGGATTATGATGTTTTTGCAAGCTCCTATTATCCATTCTGGCACGGCAGCTTAGAAAATTTAACCAATGTGCTTAAACATGTGGCAGATACTTATGATAAACAGGTAATGGTTGCTGAAACCTCTTATACTTATACAGAAGAAGATGGCGATGGTCATGGAAACACAGCGCCAAAGGACAGTGGCCAAACCTTAAATTACCCTATTAGTGTTCAAGGACAAGCCAATGCATTAAGAGACGTATTCGAAGCAGTGGTGAACGTAGGGGAAGCAGGGATTGGTGTCTTTTATTGGGAACCAGCCTGGCTTCCAGTTGGTGATCCAGATCATATAGACATAGAGTCCAATCAAGCATTGTGGGAAAAATACGGATCAGGATGGGCGACAAGCTATGCAGCTGAATACGACCCAGAAGATGCAGGGGAGTGGTATGGTGGTAGTGCTGTAGATAATCAAGCATTATTTGATTTCTACGGAAAACCTTTACCTTCCTTAAATGTTTTTAAATACTTAGATACTGGTGCTATTAGTGAAAGGCAAATAGATCAAATTGATGATATTTCCCTTAGCTATCATCTTGGAGAAGAAATTACCTTACCCAGCACAGTTACCGTCCTCTATAATGATGGCAGTGAAGAAGCAATAGAGGTGAGTTGGGATCAAGAAGCCTTAGAAAAAGCTAAGGCTGGCGGTGAAGGTAGCTACACCATTACGGGAACGATTGATGGTGGTCTAACCGTACAAGCCTATCTAACGATTCAATCGAAAAATTATGTCCAGAATCCTAGCTTTGAAGATGCGGATACAAGTATGTGGAATCTCACCTTTGCTAATGGATTACCACCACATGCATCGATAAAGGAAAATAAGTCTAATTCCAAAACAGGTAATTATTCGTTAGATTTCTGGTCAGATTCAAACATCGATTTCAAAATAGAACAAACAGTTACTGGGCTAGAACCAGGATATTATCGTCTATCGATGTCGCTTCAAGGTGGAGATGCTGAAGATGCAGAGATGTTTCTTTTTGCCTCTACCAGTGAAAGGAATTATCGAGTAAATACAGCAGTAGATGGCTGGGTGAACTGGAAAACTCCGATAATGGAAGAAATTCTCGTAACAGACGGAAGCTTAACGATTGGTGCTAGTATCACCGCAGAACCTGGGGCATGGGGGACAATAGACGACTTTCAATTACAGAAGATAGCCGATTATCAACAAACCATTGACACAACAGCATTAAATGAATTGATTGAAAAAGCCAAAAAAGTGAAGAAACGAGATGTGACTGTAGCATCGTTCCAAGCATTACAAAAAGCAATCAAACAAGCAGAAGTATCTATCGCAACGATCACCACAGATAAAGAATTAAAACAGGCATTAGCAGAGCTTGAAAATGCAATTCGTGCATTAGAGGAAGCTTCCACCGAACCCGTTCCAGAAGATCAAGAAAAGATCACAGATAGCGAAAGGGAATCTGAAATAGAGGAAAAGGAAATGAACCGTGACCAAGAAGGCTTCGTTCATACTAGCGAAGAACGAGAGAAAGCCTTACCGAACACAGCAACGAATCAATATAATCTAATGGTCATTGGTCTTCTCTTACTATTGCTAGGCTTTGCTAGTTATTTCTATAACCAAAGGAAAAACAAAATCAAGGCATAAACAAAACAGCTCCCCACCGATAATGTAAATCGGAGGGGAGTTTTTCAATAGAGATTAAAGCGGTGGATTCTCCACACCCAATTTACCCCAATCCTCTTTTGGTGGGCCATAAATTCCGAATGGCTTTAAACCAGCTTGGCGCATTAATACCGTGATTTGTCCGCGATGGTGGACAATGTGTTTAATTAATCCCATTAAAATCGTGGCATTGGATTCCTCTCTACCAAACGCATCTTGTACCTGTGATAGCGAATCATCTGTCCACTGCTCCTTTAACGCAATCGATACACGGGTACTTGTCTCCTTAAAAACTTCTACTATTTTTCTTGTTGATGTATTTTCTCTTATTGTTTTTGCCTTTTGTATGATTTATAGACCATTTGATTATTTTGGTCTTTATTTGCACTTACCGTTTGGTGTTTCCTTTTTAGAGGAATTGTTGCTAGCGTTTACAAATGTAACATGGGTGATTTATATAAGTGGTGGTGTAGCTACTTCTTCCGTTTGAAGATCGAGTAAATGTACCACCTATGAAAGAATTTGAAAATGTACATGAGTATTACAGCACATTATTTCATGAAATGGTACACAGTACAGGGCATCAAAACCGATTAAACCGAGAAGGCATAACAGCTCACAATGGTTTTGGCACAGAGCGATATAGCAAAGAAGAATTAATAGCCGAGTTAGGTGCTTCCATTTATGCGGAGTAACAGGGATTGATAACCAAACGATAGACAACTCAGCAAGCTATATTCAATCTTGGCTAAGGGCTTTAAAAGATGATCATACATTGATTGTCAAGGCATCACAGAAAGCACAAAAAGCATGTGACTATATCCAAAACATTCAATTTGATAATCAGTAGGTTGCTAGTCGCAACCTACTTCAAGAAACTAGGAGGTATACCATGAAGAAAAATAAAATCAAAAAATGCATACATGAAAATACGGAAACGATAGCTATTGGTGGGACAGATGAAACTATAACTATTTGCATGATTGCGGAATGGAGGTTTAAAAGTGGAACAGGCTATTGTGAGAATCGAGTTTGATAGAGAGTGGTTAGAGGATAAAGGGCTTATTTAGAATGTGAGGTTGCTGAATTGCTGGATAATGAGGAATTAAAAGTCTATGTCATGTCTGTAGAAGAAATATAAATAACATGGGGAGCATTGCCCCGATTATCAAAAGGAGGAAAAACAATGGATATTATTTTCAACTGCATGGATGACCAAATGCGACTAGAGCTATTTCAATCGAATAATCGCCATACCATTTATAAATTATTAATAAAGAGCATTGAAAATATTGAAACAGTGGAAGATGTAAAAGAAGGATTCGGAGAGGTATATAACCATATTTTTGAAGGAATACAAGAAGATGAAGTTACCTTATGTAGTTATGACAACAAAGTCTACACTTTTGATAGAATAAAGTTAGAAAGTTTTGTACGGTACAATTATGATATTCCATTAAAAGAATTTATGAATCATTATACGTATGATGATGCAGAAGAAATAAAGTTTTATATGAGTCTGCAATTTTCATAGAAAGGGGAAATCCCCTTTCTTCTACACATTATTCGTGTTTAAAAGTTAAACAAGGATTAAGATTGAGACGCCCTGACACTATTTCATAGGTGTTTTTATTTTGGATTCAGAATCTGGGTTTATTTTTTTCTAATGAAAGAATGGATGTCTGAATAAATCCGAAAACCAACATTCCAATTGGACAAATGCACTTTTTTACTTCCTTGCATATACTGCTATGGGCTTCATGAAAGGAGTGTGTTGAAAATGAGTGAAAAATGGAAACTTAGTGATCCGTATGTTTATCAAGCTTTAATGGGACTTCACAATCAATCCCTTGCTGTTCAAACGACCCACGGCTCTGTACGAGGTGTATTACGAGAGGTCATGCCTGATCATATCGTCATCATGATGGGCGGGACACCATTCTATGTACGTACAGCACAAATAATTTGGTTTCATCCGACGATGTGAGAATAAGCCAAGCTCCATCCAACATATGATGAAAATGATTATTGTTTACGGATGGAGGTGTAAAGCTTATGATGAAACGCGTGAATAAAATTGCCATTGAGTTACCATATCCAGAACATGGCGATATGAATGCTGCTGCAGCTGTACAAGAATTAATGGGTGGAAAATTCGGTGAGATGTCCACCTTAAACAATTACATGTTTCAATCCTTTAATTTCCGCGGTAAAAAAAAGCTAAAGCCCTTTTATGATTTAATTGCAAGTATTACAGCGGAGGAATTTGGCCATGTTGAATTAGTAGCGAATGCAATTAATCTGCTTTCGATTGGCAATACCATTCCTGGCAATCCTGATACCGCCCCACTGCAAAATGGAAAGGATGCCCGTTATTCTACACATTTTACAACCACTGCTCAAACAGCTTTTCCAGGTGACGGGATGGGAAGACCGTGGAATGGGTCGTATGTAAATAACAGTGGAACGCTCGTTGAAGATCTACTCGCCAATTATTTATTGGAAATCGGTGCTAGAAACCACAAAATGCGTGTGTATGAAATGACGACCCATCCGACTGCCTTAGAGATGACCGGATACTTGCTTGTCAGAGGTGGGACTCATATTATTGCCTATGCAAAAGCACTAGAAGTAGCTACAGGTGTGGATGTGGGTAAAATGCTTCCAGTTCCAAGTTTGGATAATAATAAGTTTGATTATGCCAAAAAGTTTATGGATCAAGGATTGTACAATGTGTTGTATACATGGGGAGAAGCGGATTATCGTGATATCAACCAAATTTGGAAAGGTGCAAACCCAGAAACAGGTGAAAGGCTGCATGTAATTGACGGAATGCCTGAAGGTGCGCCTGTACCCGATTTTCCAGAACTTCCAGAGCAATTCGCTCCAGGGATTGATTTGGATGATTACTATCGTATTTTAAAACGTTTAAAAAGCAATATGTAAACTTTAATAAAGAGCCACTGTAATTAATCATAATTACAATGGCTTGTTTTTCTTTCTGCCTTAAATAAAGGTAAGTTAATCAAGGGTGCATGCTGTACACCTTAAGACAGTCGCATTATCCGATATTTAGGTCTGGACTAGGTATTCTATACAACATTCTCTTCTTTATTTAGCTTTCTATTCAATCTTAAATTTCATCAATTGCATTATAACCGTAACCTTTTCTATTCCAGAAAGGTAGGGTTGGTTGAGTTCTATCATAAGAATCAGTAGCTTTTGTCATAATCTTATATTCACCTTTGTCCAGTACAGTCCACTCATAAGACCAAGATTGCCACCCATAACCAGCATTTTTAGCTGACTCTAACATTGCATTTAGCCAAGTAATCCCACCGTCGATACTTATCTCCAACTTTGTAATAAAGCCTTTACCTGCCCAAGGAATCCCTTTAATCAAATGCTTACCATTATTTAAAGTCTCCTTATCTAAAGGCTTTTGAATCGTCGAGTTTATATTTATTGTAGTAACAGGGTAGGCATCTTTATTATTTTCTTTATCAGGATAATACACATAATCGATTGTTTGAAATGGTCCTTTAAAATTAGAAATCAATAACACTAATCTGCTTTATCCATTTAACAGACGCCATTGCATACCACTGTAGAACAATTAATCTTAGTGGATAACCATGTTTAAACGGAATTGGCTGGTTATTATATTCATAGGCAATAATGGTATCAGGATGGATAGCCTTCTCTTAGGCAGACTTCTAGCGTAGGTAAAAACCTCATTTAGATCGGTTCTTTCTCCAAAATCATATCCTTCTACGACAATTTCTTTTGATCCTTCCCTTATCCCGGAAAGTTCCAGCAGGGTTCGTAACGGTACACCCTTCCAATAGCCTTGGCTTATAGCACCCTTTTCCCATTGTTCTCCAAATACTTTAGGTTCGAAAAGGTTACGTTTATCCCCTGAACATTCAAGGACAGCTAGTATTGTTTTTGAAGGTAATTGAAGAATGTCCTCCATGGAAAGCAATATTGGTGTTGACACGATCCCATTAATTGGGAGCCAATAGTTTGAGTAAGAAAGAGCTGGATAATTAAAGTGGTTCCGCTTATAAAATAAGTTATTATTTACAATCTCATTTTCTATAAATGAAATGCATCATTATCTATTTTGGAGGTGATGATGATGAAAGTTCAAGAAATTCAAATTGATAATAAAAAACGATATGTACTCATTGATGAAGAAAATAACACACCTGTTCTTCCTGTTGTCAAATACCTTAAGTATCTTGACAACCTAGGAAAAGCTGAAAATACCTTAAGAGCATATTGTCGTCATTTGAAGTTTTACTTTCAGTTTTTAGAGGGTAAAAAGATGTAGATTTTAATTTATTAGCGGAATTTGTATCATGGTTAAGAAACCCTGATCAATCTACAAAAGTGATTCATCTTAAACAAATCCAGGCTAAGAGATCAGAGCGAACAGTGAACACTATCTTAACATGTGTCCAGGGTTTCTATGATTACCTGATGAGAGTTGAGGATTATGAACAAGATTTATCTGAAAAAACAAAGAAGCAAGTGTTTGGGAATTACCTATCATTCAAACCCTTTTTACATCATATATCAAAAGGAAAAATATTTGATAAAAACACCGATGCAATGATCCTGTATAAATGCTAGTTTATAAATGTACATAAATGATCATTTAAGAATGTACAACTCTGATCGATAAATGCATACTAAATTTGAGGTGAGGAGAATGCATTTATCGATTAATTTAACAACGGACTTTAAAGTGGATAGTCTGACAGACTTATCCAAATATAAACTAATGATGGAGAGTCTTGGGATGAAAATTAATAAGAGTGAACTAGCACGACAACTAAAAGTTGATCGACGAACAGTCGATAAGTATTTAAATGGATATGTTTCTAGTAAGTCGAGAAGTCGGAAGTCTAAAATAGATGATTATTATGGTGTGATATCTCTTCTTCTTTCAGAAGATT
The DNA here is from genome assembly GCF_055395245.1 of Gracilibacillus sp. JCM 18860. Lineage (NCBI taxonomy): Bacteria > Bacillati > Bacillota > Bacilli > Caryophanales > Bacillaceae > Gracilibacillus > Gracilibacillus sp. JCM 18860. The sequence continues at coordinate 2,312,923 of NZ_AP043868.1, read as the reverse complement.
CACCGCAAGTCTTTTATTATAAACGGGTGCTATGGCAGTACTTAAAAGATAATCATGGATTAGATTGTTCACAATCTCGTTTTAGAAGTTATATATCTAGTAAACCTGAGTTTCAATCCTATTTTTCCAACGGAAAACGAACACCATCAGCTAAGCCTGTGTTACGATTCGAAACTCCACCTGGAGAACAAGCACAATTTGATTGGAAAGAAAATATGAAGTATATCACGAGGGATGGAGAGATTATCTATGTAAATGTAGCTGTCTTATTATTATCCCATTCCGGGTCAAGTCTTTTTACCTAACGCTTTCCAAATCGCAAAGTGTCCTCCTGTCTTTTTTAACAGAAACATTTGAAGCATTGGGAGGCGCCTAAAATACTTCTAACGGATAACATGAAAACGGTCATGGACCATCCGAGAACAGCTTATTCAAGAGGCGTTGTCAACGAACGGTTCGATCACTTCTCAAAGGATTTCGGATTTAAACTTAAACCATGTGAGGCAGGTAAACCTCAAACGAAAGGGAAAGCCGAAAATGTCATGAAATTATTAGACGAAATTCATGCTTATCAAGGTCAAATGAACTATGAAGAGTTACATGAATTCGTACAAACATTAGGTGAACGTGCTAATCATAGCTATCACCAAGGAACAGGAAAAATTCCTATATTGGCTTTTAAACAAGAAAAGAATCTCCTACAGCCCCTACCCAGGAAATCTATAAGAGATTCATATAAAATCGTTCATAAACCTGTAAAGGTTAATCCATCAAGCATGATTACTTATCAGAGTAACCAGTATTCAGTCCCACCTGAATACAAAGGAAAAACCGTCGGTTTACAAATTTATGATGACCATATACATGTTTATTATAACACGGCCTTAATCGCTAGACACCCCATTAGTCAAATGAAATTGAATTATGATCCATCACATTATGAAATGGTTTTATCTATGAATATGTATGAAGGTATTGATACGGATGAATGGTCAAAAAGAAATTTAGAGGCTATTGGGGAGGTCTATAAAGATGAATAGTAGTTATCAGCAACTCGTTAAGAATCTCGAATATTTGAAGCTAAAACAAATGCATGAACATCTTGATGACATTATTGATACAGCAATCTCTAATCAACAATCTTTTGTCGAAACGCTCGTTAAGTGGACAAACCATGAAATAGATCGACGTGAACAAAATATGGTGCGTTCCATGGTCAAAGTCGCAGCTTTTCCTCACTTAAAGGAGGTGAAGGATTTTGACTTTGAGTTTCAGCCATCGGTTAATAAACAACAGATATTAGACTTTACTACATTGCGATTTATCGAAGATAAAGAAAACATTGTTTTTCTAGGGCCAAGTGGAGTTGGTAAAACACATTTGGCAACTTTGGCAACATCAATCGGAATAGCAGCAGCTAAGAATCGTAATAGTACTTATTTCATCAAATGTCATGAACTCATTCAACACCTAAAAAAAGCACGGGTCGAGAATAGATTGGAAGCTCGCTTGAAACATTACAGGAAGTATAAACTGTTAATTATTGATGAGATAGGGTACCTTCCTATTGATCAAGAAGATGCCAAACTCTTCTTCCAGCTCATTGATATGAGGTACGAGAAGAAAAGCACCATCCTAACCACCAATGTTAATTTCAAGCAGTGGGATGAAGTCTTTCAAGATTCAAAATTCGCTAATGCCATCTTAGATCGAGTTTTACACCACGCCACAGTGGTAAATATCATAGGTGATTCTTACAGAATCAAAGATCATTTAGATAAAGAAAAGGATTAAATTGTACATTCTTAAACAGTCAAAACTGTACATAATTAACTTGACATTTATAGATCCTGCTCCATGGGTGCCATGCCCGTTGTCATCATCAGGGAAATTATTATTCAACAGTACATTATAACCATTTGTAATTCGTCTTCTCATATCAGGATGGTCCAGATTAACGCCAGTGTCTATAACAGCAATAATGATATGTTCATCCCCTTTGGTGATATCCCAGCCTGCTTCTGCTTGAATTGCCGATAAGTTCCATTGGCATTGTTCTCTATATAGCAAATCATTAGGAAGTCCAATTTGATTTTGCAGATGAAGATAATTGGGTTCAGCAAATTCAACCATAGCCTGTCTGTTAAAATATTCAATAAGTTCCTTGGTCGAAAGCGTATTAGAACGAAAAACAATCGTAGAATTTAGCTTTTTAATGATAGTGCCATTTATCTCCTGTGTTATCCTTTTTATTTCCTTTGTTGAGGGAAGAGTCTTGAATGTAACGTTTACTTCTTTCTTAATATAATGACTCTCAGTTTTTTCATTGTGTTTAATTAGAAAAATTGATTCTTGCTGGTTTGACCCATGGAAAGGCTGTTTATTTGAAGAACATTTTTTTCGTTTTCAACATTTTGGACATTGGTTATAGGGGGATTAAATTTGTTTTTGACAGCAACTGTTTTATTTTCGGGATTCTCTTTGTTTCTTGTATTTGGTACTATGAATAATAACCCTATGGATAGAAGAATAAGTACGGAAACAGTAACCAATAAGGACTTTCGTAATTTTGTCATGAGACACCTCTATAAATTTATTATTAGAAAATGTTGCAATATAAGTATTAAATTTCTTATTAACATCCTTGAATCTTGATACATAAAGAAGAGGCTGGGACATAACTAGCCAAAAAAGTATAAAAAGTGTCTCTGAACAATTTATTTTGTTCAGAGACACTTTTTGTTTGTTTATTTTCTATTTTCAACAAAAGTTTTCCATCCTTGGCGGTATACTTTCTCAAGTTTACCGCCATAAACGCAAATCCTAATTCATTTTTAACTTTGTCTTTGCCTCTTAAAGACATTCGTGTGAAACCCAAATTAGCCTTCAAGAATCCAAAAACTGGTTCCACATCGATTTTACGTTTACCGTATATTTCACCAGTTTTCTCATCTGAAAGCTTCGCTCTCACATATTCTTTTTGAGTTTCCCACTTTTCATTGTAATGAACTTTCCGATTATTTCCTTCTTTTGCTTTCGTACAAAGTGAACGTAAAGGACAATCAGTACAATCTTCACACTCATACACTTTGTACTGTCGGGAATAACCATATTTATCTGTTCGATTAGACACATAGCTAAACGACACTCTTTTGCCATTTGGACATGTATATGTATCGTCTTCCTTGTTGTATGCCCAATTATCTACATGAAAAGCGTTATTTTTATGCTTCTTTTTTTTCTCCTTTCGGTATTGATTATATGTAATGAGAGGTATTCTTTTTCTTTGTTCGATGACATCTTCATAATTTTGCTCGCTACCATATCCGGCGTCGGCCACAATGTATTTAGGTAATTCAAAGAAATTGTTTTCTATATGATTGAGAAATGGAATGAAGGTTCGCGTATCCGTAGGATTCGCAAAAACATCATAGGCTAAAGTATACTGACCTTCGGTCGCGATCTGTATATTATAGCCTGCTTTTAATTGACCGTTCTTCATATAATCATCTTTCATTCTCATAAACGTGGCATCTGGGTCTGTTTTGGAATAACTGTTGCGATCTCCAAAGATTTTCATAGCTTTTTGATATTTATGTTTACGCTGTATAAAATCCATAAAGTGCTTGCGAGATTGCTTTGGTAGCTTCCGTTCACTACGTAATTGTTTTCGTTCACTTACAATTTTATTCTCTTCAATTCTTGTATCATATTCTTTTATCTTTTCATCAAGTTTTTCCACTACTTCTTCCATTTCTTCTGTCGATAATTTCTCAAGATTTTCTCGTTTTATTTCTGGGATGATTTGCTTCTCTAGTAGTTCATCATACATTTGATTCGACTTTTTAATCAGGCTAGAACTGTATTTCTCCACAGACTTCCGCCACACAAACGTAAACTTATTTGCATTCGCTTCAATCTTTGTGCCATCAATAAAAATAGCTTCTTCCTCAATTAAATCTTCTTTCACTAAATGAGAACGAAATTGAACAAAGCATTCCCTTAGTAATTCTTCAACCAAAGGATTGGAACGGAATCGATTAATGGTACGATAACTTGGTTCATGACCTTGAGCTAACCACATCATTCGAACACTATCTACTAACATCGCTTCAATCTTTCTTCCTGAGAAAGCTGACTGCGTATAGCCGCATAAGATAATCTTCAGCATCATGCGAGGATGGTAAGCAGGACAACCAGTTTTTCGTAGAAAACTCTTGAACGCTTCCTCCGGAATGCTTTCCACTAATTCATATGGCAAAAGCAATATCATTTTTTCGTAGTTTAACTTCTAAATCTAAAGGCAAAACAACTTGGTTCATGGTATAATGTTTAAACATAAGGACACCCTTTCTGAATTATGGTTTGGTCACTTTAATTCTATCAAAAGGTGTCCTTTTTGTTTACATAAATTTCGAAGAAATATAAAAACGTGATACCATCACTACGCTGAGTGACGGCATCACGTTTATTTTTTATCTACTGGGGGTTTGTCCCAGCCTCTATAAACTTATTCATCAATAGTATCTGGATCTGTTGCGTCTTCAGGATCTTCAATTGATTCTTCTGTATCAGGGGTGACATTATGTTGATCAATAGTATCTGAATCTGTTGCGTCAATAGGATCTTCAATTGGTTCCTCTGTCCCTGGAGTTACATCCTCCGGTGGTGGATTATTATCGTCATCTCCATTATTACACCCTAATAACAAGAAAATTGAAAGAAAAACCGTTGATAAAAGTTTCATCCACTTAAGATTCATCTTACCGCCGCCCTTTCGATTGTTGTAAATTCTAAATTATTTTCTAGGTTGGTTAACAACTAACCAACCTTTTGTCTCGCATAACTATTGTTGTTTTACCTTGAGTTGTTTATTCTTCTTGAACACGTGTTCTTTTATTGTATTACATTACCTCTATATGGATCTTGACTTTGCATGTAGTTAGAAAATTGCTGAACCGATTGTTGAATAGTTTGTGGAGTTTCTTTTTCCAAACCGTACCATCCGTTTTTAAACATTAAGTTATATAGATTGCGGTGACAGTCGTCTGTTTCTTCGGAAACAGACGCTATTGTACGATATAACGATTCATGGCTAGCTTCTTTTAATGCAGTCGAGTATGAGGAAGATATATATTTTTCCGTAGTTAAGGCATCGTTTAGAAAATCTCTATCGTTCATTTGCGGCGTCTTAGGGACCGGTGTTTCAGGATTTTTAATCCTGTTTGGAGTATTATTTTCCACTATAGTTTCCTCCTTATTGAATCATATTTTGTGAAGGTTGAGTTACATACTGTTGCATCTGTTGAAGCAGCTGTTGATAGTGTCGATCATGCATTTGTCCAGCTTGTTCAAGTGCTGCTTTTACTTCGGGATTTTGACATTGTTGAGCGAAAAAATGCATTTTCTTCATCGCAAGTAAATTCCAGCTTAGCATGTCCTTTACATAGAGATGATCCTTTGTTGACATTATTTCAGGCGGTTGTGTCATTAAAGCTTGTGCTTGTTGATTATTCATACCCGTCTGCATTTGTTGCATGATGTTTCCTCCTTGTTAACAATGTTGTAATCACATAGGTAGATTGCCACACAGTGATCAAAAATGCAGGTTTTTAGACTAGTTTTAAAAACCCTCCACCTTTAGATAGCATTAAATACTCCCCACCTATACGCAGGTGGGGAGTATTTGTGGCTAAACTAAATATTAATTTATCCTATTCCAGATTCTGTCTAGGTCCAAGGCAACATATATTTTATCACCATTAATTTCCTTATGTATAATAGGACTGGAAAAATACTGATTTATATTTTTATTAAATTGCTTATACCTTGCTCGTGGTTTTGGTCCATATAAATCGTTTCAGGATAGTCCTTATACATACTCCGTCTACCTCTTTTTTAATTTTATGAAAAATACAAACTCCATCAATACTCCATTTCTAAATAAGCATACCAGTCTTGCTTCTCGAAAAGGAAAATCCCCCTCGAATGTAAAACAATTGTACTTTAATCAGCTTTCACAAAAGTACAACCGTCAAATTTACCCTATTCTCTCTTCCTTGATTTTTTTTGCCCAAGAGTATTTTTTCCCGAAAATATAATAAAAATATAATTCGAATTTTAAAAACTTTGTATAAATCAATATTTCTATCTTCAAACATTCTAAGAAAGGTTTCAAAAAAAATAATAGGAGCATTCCTGTTATAAGAAAATTTGAGGGATAATCACTGAATTTGAGAAATGCATAAAAAAAGCCCCCCTGGTACGATAGAGAGTGTCATGCATGACCTCGAATTAAGTACCGAAGGAGGACTTCTAGTATATTTTACACAAAATAAGCGAATTGCGCAAATCAATGAAGAAACATTAATTATTGGAGTAGATGTAGCGAAACGCAAACATGTCGCTCGGGCGATAGATGATCGTGGACGAGATCTGGTGAAACGGCTTGTCTTCACGAATTCCTATCAAGGTTTCTCCGAGCTGATAGATTGGGCCAAAAACTTGTCAGAAGAACATGGTCGACCAAACCTCATGATTGGGATGGAACCAACTGGTCACTATTGGCTTAATTTAGCCTATTATTTGAAAGCACAAGCAGTATCCGTGGTGGTTGTGAATCCGATGAAGGTAAAGCGATTCAAGGAAATGGACGACGACTCCCCAACAAAGAATGACACAAAGGATGCGAAAGTAATTGCACAAATCATGCGTGACGGTCGTTATCATGAGCCTACTTTACCCGAGGACGTGTACGCAGAATTGCGGGAAGGCATGAAGTTGTATGACATCATTCAAGAGGATGTAGCGTCCATTAAAGCGCAAATGCAAAATGCACTCGATCGATATTTCCCAGAATTTCTGACCGTCTTTAAAGACTGGACGGGAAAAGCTGCCCTCCATTTATTAGATAAGGGCTATTTGCCAGAAGATATTCGAAAAACATCCGAAGAAGCATTGCTTTCCGAGGTGAAACAGGCTGCGACACGAGCAGTTGGCATCAAACGTGTCCAAGCTTTAAAAGAAGCAGCTGAGAATAGTATTGGCCTGAAGGTAGGTTTAAGCATGGCACGCCAAGAAATTCGGTATCTTCTTGATCAGTATAGGATGTTGGAAGAACGATTAATCGCTCTGGAAGCACAACTGGAAGAACTCGTTCTCCATCTTCCTGGTGCTGATCAAATGTTAGCAATTAAAGGGGTAAGTGTCATCACTGTCGCTGGATTTTACGCAGAAGTTGGTGATTTATCTAATTATCAAGATCCACGCCAAATCATAAAATTAGCGGGATTGAACTTAAAGATGAATCAATCAGGTTTATTCAAAGGACAGACAACCATCACCAAACGTGGACGCAAAAGATTGCGGAATTTATTGTATCAAGTGGCAAGACCCTTATCGTTACACAATGAAGGTTTTAAACAGCTGCACCAATACTATCGCTATCGATCGAATAATCCGTTGTCAGGTAAACAATCGTTTATCGCATTAAGCAGGAAACTAATTAAGATATTTTTCACGATAGGAACACGCCAATGCGCATTCAGTGAAGAACGAATGCTTCGGGATATCCCAATGATTTCGAACAAACAGAAAGTCGCTTAATAGAAAGTAGAACATCGTTTACAAAAAACATTCTTGACAATTGAAGCACGGAGTAGCCGGTCGTTATTTTATCCATTAGGGCATAGACCCACTATAGGAGCATTTCCGGCCTCCACCATGGTCAGGTCGAACGAAGGAATTTACGCGCAAAGACGCCGAGAGACGTGGGAGGGTTCACCGCCATGAAATAGTGGAGATCCATTGTGCGATCATATCAATAAATCCATTTAATGGAAATGGATCCATTCTCTCCAGTAGGCTATGACTATTAAATTCCATATTTATCATGATTATATAATAAAAGTAAAATGACTTGCCATGCACTTCAAAGAATCAAGAGATATTGGAAGTAAAACGATGAAATTCTAAGAATAATTTAATTCATTGAGGGAGGTGTTATTCATGACAGTCATAAATGACGTTAAAACAGCTTTAGCCGGATTAAAAAGCGCTCAAGCTAGCTTTGAAACATTTGCTCTTAGTACAGATAATGAACAAGCGAAGCAGCTTTACCAAGATGCTACTAAACAAACCCAATCTGTTTTACAAAGCGTTGAACCACGCGTTCAAACAAATCGAACAAGAAGAACCACAATATGCGATCCAGGCTAAAAAAATGTTCGGTTTTCATCCTCGAAAACCAGGAGAAAACGGAACTGCAGCTGTTGTTTTGAAAGGTAAAAGACGAACAATCAATCATAGGGGGAGAGCAATTGAGAACTTGTGCTTATTGTGGTTCAGAGGTGCAAAACAAGTATTGTGATTATTGTGATATGGAATTATCCGATCGCTATATATTAAAAGAGGGTAAGCGATTGTCTCAAACTATCCCTCATTTGCCACCAGAAGGCGATATATTTAAAGGCACTAAGGAGCTCCTGAAACTAGAAACAATCGAGTTGCTATGTTTATTGCGATACGCAAGGAAATATCGCTCTGATGTTTATAATTGTCGAATACTAACGCATAAAGCAGAAGGTGCAGGTGGAGAAGTAGAAGGAATGAAAGAGAAATCTTTCAGTGATTATGAAGATGCCACTCGTAAAGTTTGGGTGATCGAGAATATTTTAAAAGATCGTATCGGGTATTATCCAAATAAGATCACCAGTGAATTTATTGATAAGTATAATGATCGAATTGAGAGGTCGGAAAAAAACGTATGCTTATGAAAATCTCTGCAGAGAAGAAAATGAAATCTTAAATGGTTTCATAACTTTAAAGTATTGATACTATTTTATGGATGTGATAAATCAGCACATCAGCAGGTGTCATAACTTATATTCATAAATATTGAATAAAATAAGTAGATAAATAAAGATGGTGTACCAATGAAAAAGTGTAATCAGGACTTTGTAGTGCAACGTATTAATGATTTTGGCACGAAATTTGAAAGACGATTTGTTACCAAACAAGGATTGGAAGAATGCTTGAAGGATTATAAAACAAATAACGTTATCGATGATTATGAAATTGAAACAAGTGATGATCTTTGGAAGTTTGTTATTGATACTTTAGGAAAGGGAGATTAGGATACTTAGTAATAAATTAAGATTACAAGATTACATTATTTGGATATTTGGACATGAATACCAGGATTAAAATCGTTCGTCTTTTACTTTTCAAAATGCCAGCTGTAGCGCCGTTTTCTGGTATTTGTGATTGAAAACCGAACGATAAAGAAAAAGACAATAGTTTTTTGGTGAGATCAAAAATGAAATATGGATATGCCAGAGTATCAACAGTACATCAAGATTTAGAGGGACAAATACAACAGCTAAAAAAAGAAGGCTGTGAAAAAATATATCAAGATAAGTTTACTGGTACAAAAAAAGAAAGACCGTCCTTTCAAGAATTGCTTCAGGTGCTGAAAAAAGGAGACACCTTAGTCGTCACTAAACTAGATCGCTTTGCTCGATCAACGGTTGATGGTATTAATACTATAAAAGAACTGTTTGAAAGAGGGGTAAAAGTCCATGTGTTAAATATGGGGTTAGTGGAAGATACACCAACTGGTAGGCTCATTTTTAATGTGATGAGTGCTTTTGCTGAATTTGAAAGAGATATGATTGTGGAACGTACACAAGAAGGAAAAGCTATAGCTAAACAGCGTGATGATTTTCGAGAAGGCAGACCAAAGAAATATAAAAAAGCACAAATAGACCTCGCTTTAAGATTACTAGAAAATCACTCATATAAGGAAGTCACAGAACAAACAGGGATCTCTAAAAGTACATTAATACGTGCCAAAAGAAGAAAAAGTTTATGAATTTAATTTCTGTTTTACTCTTAATAGAAAGCTTAAGCTTTCCCGTTTGCTAAGCAAAAAGTTAAAACAAGTAATTGAAAGATCAGCATTTTAAAAAATAAGGATGAAAAATAATTTGACCGTATTTTTGTGTGAGGAAAATCTTCAATCCTTTGTTAAAAAAGGGGTTGAAAAATATTATAACAAGTTTAAACAAGTAATTGTTTAAACTATACTAACATTACAAGAAAAAACTAAATGTGGTAGATAATACATAAAGGAATTGCTATACTTATTATTAGTGCATAAGGCTTTTATGGGTGGTGGCTCATTCCCTTTAAGAAAGGGGGTGAGTGTATGACGGTATTCGAAACAATTTTCTTGTTGATTTCTTTTGCAACGCTTATCGTAACTATACTGTCATTTCATCAAAAAAAATAACCACCCCTAGCCTGATCAGCAAATAGTGGTGGTTATTTTTCACTTCTATTGTGAGTCGCCCCCTTAAAGGGCTATGCACTAACCGTTTGGTGTAGCAAGCACCAGACGGTTATTTATTAACATATGGCTTTTCTATTTATAGTATACCCGATTTTTTAATATTGTAAAACATTTTCCTTATTTTATTTTTATAAAAAACAGAAAAAAATACCTGTTATGGAGATGAATACCTCTATATTAACTATTAGCACTATTTTATTGAAAATTGATACTTAAAATTTAATCATTCGAATAATAGGAAGTATAGACGGCAATAAGTTACATTTGGCATTAGATAATTATCAAGAAGAAGGAATGAGAGTACACGACTGGTTTGTTGACGGTGTGGTTATTTATCATAGAACCATTTCTACTTTAATAAATACTTTGGTTGAATATGGGTTTACTCTGGATAAAATCATCGAACCACAGTCAACTTTGGCAGGGATAGAGCAAATGCCAAAATCAATAAACGAAAAGCGTAGACCATCTTTTATTATCATTAAGTCGAAAAAGGCAAAATAACACTGATTAGTATTACACCCCCAGTGAAAGTTAACGATCTATTCCGGAATTTGGCCAATTAAAAATACATACATAGGACTGATTTTACTATTATCAGGTGTCATTATTTATGGTTCGACCTTAATATCTGTATCCGTTTATTCTCAAACTTTAGTAGGTACTGGAGGTCAAGGATGGAATACACAGTACGGTGTTTTTGGAACCGCACTAAGAGAAATGGGGATTATCCCGATAGTAATAGCCATTTTTTTAGGGATAATAGGTATTACTTTTATCATTTCTGGTACTAAATGGTGGCAAAAACAAAAGGAAGAGATTAATAAAAGGAATAAAGAGTTCCAAGCAGAACAAAATAAAGAAATTTAAGTTGAACAAGAGGAATAACCACAAATAATATCTTTTCCATCGGGCGCATTTGCCGAATAGAATTGAATTAACAAGTTACGGAAAAGCAAAGGAGGTGGAAGAATGGCTGTAAAGATTAAGTGGGGAATGTTTATTTTGGTTGGAGCTGCTGTATTTACGTTTGGATTATTGTCGCACGTAGAATCATATAGTACAGAAAGCGCTGTACAGTCTGTATGGGATAAATATGATGTACAAAGTACTATGATCGGCGAATCCGATCCTGTAATTTGGGTGGATGTTTACGACAAAAATGAAATACCAGAAATTGAAGAATACTTACAAAACCGATTATCTAAAGAAGATATGGAAAAATATAAAATAGAAGTATTTTCGAATAAAGGAATAACTTATTAAATCCGTATTTTACAATCGGGCGCCTTTCTTGAATACAGCCTTTTTATTTGTAATCTATTTGAAAAAAAAATTACCATTATATATATATTAAGATATAGAGAGATTACTAATACGTCTTAAAAATATAGGGGGAGAGTTAGTTCTAATGATAATGCATTTTAACACAACAGAACATTTATGATTTTATTGATAGAACGGTATTACAAGCGGTAAAGTATGAAGACCCTATTCCTTATATTCATAAAGTTTCTGATCACTTAGACATTTTACCTGCTGAGGACTTTTTATCTTTACTACCTCGTTATTTACATAGGGAGTACAAAGGGAATCCAGCAACTCTATTAAGGGAAACGTTAGGAAAAGTAAAAAATGAGTATGACTTTATATTAATTGATTTGCCACCAAATTTAGGAGACCATACAATTAATGGTTTAACAGCTTCTGATTATGCTTTGGTTATGTTGCAATCAGAACCATTCTGTTACGATGCATTAGATCGATATCTAGAATTTTTATCAGGTGTGCAAAACAAAACAAATCCAGATCTGCATTTAGTTGGAATTTTAACAACCATGCTAGAATCTAGAGCAACTTTAGATGCTACGATTCTTCAACAAGCAAAAGAGGATTATGAGGAGTTAGTATTTCAATCAGTAATACGAAGAAGAAGTCGTATTAAGGAGTTTTCCATTGAAGGAATACAGAATCATTTGAAAGCAGATCAAGTAGTTATAGAACCTTATATTAAGTTTGTGGAGGAGCTGTTAGATCGTTTCCAAGAAGGATAAATTTAGCCATTTACTCAAAAATAAAAACAGTACCAATAGTGATAATGATAAACACTTAAGTCAAGCCCACAACTCTTTATTTAGTAAAGCAGATAAAACCAATAATAAAATTGCCGAAGAAAAATTCGAGGATACACATAAACGGCAAACCTATTATATTTCATTAGATATTATTGATGAACTAAATAGAAGAGCAGGACGAAAAAAAGGAGCTAAGACTCGAATAGTGAATAATGCTTTGAGAGAGTATTTAGATAGGATGAATTACTGGTACTGGCCATAATAGACGTTCTACATCCTCATATCGACACTCAGCAATCCCTTTTTTGATTTTTTCGCATGAATATCCATTACCAAGATAACCAAAGTCTGTACATAATGGGAGAAGAGGGATTGTTTAGAAACATGTGTAGCTTTAAATTTAACTGTACTATAATTATTAGAGGATAATTAGTTTAATATATGAGCTAACATCCTTTTTTTTGAAATATTTTGGAATTATAAACTATACTGATTACGGCTACTGAAATGTACCACTTCTGCCATAGTTTTTACCACCGAATGACAAAGAATGTTACCAGTAAATGCCACGGAATTTACCACTTCATACCTTTGTGTAATTTCAATGAGCAAAATACAGATTAGGATGAATTTTGTAATGCGTAGTAGACCTATACTGCGCAACAACGAGTTTATTTTTGTTTGAATAATGAGTCATAATAAAAAGGAAATGCTTTTTTAAAGGTACCCTATAAAAGTCACGGACTAAGAGGTTTGCTTGCAGTCGGTACGCATTTAAGGTATGAGTGGATTTTCAGCTTTGTTAGCTTCCCGCGTTTTAGTTAGTTGTACAGCTTGATCCCTCCAATGTAATTCACACCTTTTAGATATTATTTCCATATATGTGATAAATTGGAACAATAATTCATTATTTTCTGTTAAAATGTTATTATGAAGAACTGTTAGATTGTGAATTATTGATCTTAAACTAACGTGGCAGTAATGTTGAATAAGGATAAGAAGAAATAGCAACCGATAATTACATGATGATTTTATAATCATGACTAATGATTTAGATTGATCGTGAAAAAGGTGTTATATATTTTTTATCTTTATGGGGTTTTAACCATAAAATTCATAAAATTCAAATAAGCTCTTCAACTAAAGGGAGTGGTTAATTGAAGAAGTCTTAACGACCAAAGAAGCTGGGACAAAACCCATATAAATAGAAATTACGTGACACCGACACTAAGCATAGTGAAGGTGCCACGTTTTTTAGAATTTCTACGAAATTTAGATAAACAAAAAGGACACCCTTTGATAGAATTAAAGTGAGCAAACCATAATCCAGAAAGGATGTCCTTATGTTTAAACATTATACCATGAATCAAGTTATTTTGCCTTTAGATTTAGAAGTTAAATTACGAGAAGGTGATATTGCTTTTGCCATCAATGAATTAGTGGAAAGCATTCCGGAGGAAGCGTTCAAGGGTTTTCTTCGAAAAACTGGTTGTCCTGCTTATCATCCTCGAATGATGCTGAAGATAATCTTGTGCGCCTATACGCAATCTGCTTTCTCAGGAAGAAAGATGGAAGCGATGTTAGCAGACAGTGTTCGAATGATGTGGTTAGCTCAAGGCCATGAACCGAGTTATCGTACAATCAACCGATTCCGTTCCCATCCCTTAGTTGAAGAATTACTGAGGGAATGCTTTGTTCAATTTCGTTCCCATCCCTTAGTTGAAGAATTACTGAGGGAATGCTTTGTTCAATTTCGTTCCCAGTTAGTCAAAGAAGATTTAATTGAGGAAGAAGCCATTTTTATTGATGGAACAAAGATTGAAGCAAACGCGAATAAGTTTACGTTTGTATGGCGGAAATCCGTGGAGAAGTACCGTGCCAATCTGATGGAGAAATCAAATCACATGTATGATGAACTTTTAGAAAAACAAATCCTCCCAGAAATAGAACGTGAAAGCCCTGACGAGCTAACGATGGATGAACTGGAAGTAGTAGTGGAAAAACTCGATGCAAAAGTGAAAGAGTACGATGAAAAAATTAAAACGAGTGAAGTGGTGAGCGAACGGAAACAATTGCGTTCTGAAAGGAAAGCACCCAAACAAGCTCGTAACAAGTTTAAAGATTTTATACTACGGAAACAAAAATATCAAAATGATATGAAAATTTTTGGCGACCGCAACAGTTATTCTAAAACGGATACTGATGCCACGTTTATGCGTATGAAAGACGATTACATGAAGAACGGACAATTAAAGGCTGGTTATAATGTGCAAGTTGCGACCGAAGGTCAGTATGCCTTAGCTTACGACGTTTTCCCAAATCCTACGGATACACGTACTTTGATTCCTTTTCTTGATCATATAGATACGTTGCCTCCTTATATTGTTGCGGACGCAGGTTATGGTAGTGAACAAAATTATGAAGATATTATCGAACACAGAAAACGAACTCCCCTTATTACTTACAATCAATACCGAAAGGAGAAGAAAAAGAAATATAAAAACAACCCTTTTCATGTAGATAATTGGCCATTCAATGAAGAAGAAGATACCTACACATGTCCAAACGGCAAAAGAGTATCGTTTAGCTATCTATCCAATCGAACAGATAGATATGGTTATTCCCGACAGTACAAAGTGTATGAATGTGAAGACTGTACCGATTGTCCTCTACACTCGCTTTGTACGAAGGCGAAAGAAGGAAACAATCGCAAAGTTCACTACAACGAGAAGTGGGAAATACAAAAAGAATATGTGAGAGCGAAGCTTTCAGATGAGAAAACTGGCGAATTATATGCGTAAACGTAAAATCGATGTAGAACCAGTTTTTGGATTCTTGAAGGCAATTTGGGTTTCACTCGCATGTCTTTGAGAGGCAAAGACAAAGTGAAAAATGAATTAGGGTTTGCGTTTATGGTGGTAAACTTGAGAAAGTATACCGCCAAGGATGGAAGACTTCTGATAAAAATGGCAAATAAACAAACAAAAAATGGCACTGAACAAATTATTTTGTTCAGTGCCATTTTCTATACTTTTTTGGCTAGTTATGTCCCAGCCTCTTTGTTAATATCTATAAGCACTTTCGCATGTATTAGCTAATGGTTCATAATAACAATGTTGTTTATATTGTCCTGCAAATGGTTGACCGTACCATGTAGGAGGACATTCAGCATACGGATTAAAATACCAAAGAGCATACTTAGAAGGATGTTGTCTCCAATACTCTACAACTTGTCGTGCTAATTTTCTCTCTACTTCTCTAGCTGGTCTATAAAATAAACTACCTTTTTGTACTGCTTCAAAAGAATAATTTCCACCTTGAACTTGAAAAATTACATCCCGTATGGACCTTACATCATTAAAATCTAAACAATCAGCTTTTGCTCGATTTACAATGACATTCCCAACCATAAGCATCCCTAGTCGTCCTTCACCCTCTGCTTCTGCCCTTATCATCCTTGCTATTAAATCAATGTCACTTTCGGTATATGCTACTCTTGTCACTATCATCACCTCTAAAAGAAGTGTATGAAAAGACCTTCGAAAAATGTAAGCTTTTCGTAATTTTTACTGATTGGGCATGTACCACTTTCCCGAGATTCATATCCAAAATCAAGTAGGGTTTTTAGTTGTTCATACTTGTTAAGAAGTTTAGGTTAAAACAATGTTATCTGAACGAATTCAGTTGGTCATACTTCTCTTGGGAATTTTTAGATGGTGGAATTTAATATGTTCCCCATCTAAAGCTAAAAATGATTCAAGATTCGAAAGTAAGGTGTCGCAGGTGCAAAAATTGCAAATTGTGAAGGGATGTACTTAAAATAACGGGTGCATGGACGTTACAAAATTGTTAGTTATTCGTTGAAGTTACGTGTTTAATGTATTTAGGTTATAAAAGAACAAATATTATTTAGGGCTTATATGTATACCTTCACTCTTTCGCCAATCTGCGTAAAGTATATACTTTTCATTTTCATACCCATTAGCAACTAATTTGTTCTGTAACCACTGTTGACCGAAGCCTAGTTCATGTAAATTATCCCATAAAATTTCTCCATCTATAATTAACGATGTTGGGAGATCAACTGGACTTTCTGGAAGATTAAGATCTTGCTTTTCTGGTTTTTGATACTTGGATTTTAATAATGTACTTATTTGCCCATTAGCTTCTAGTATACCGTATTTGACTTCCCGAACTGAAAAAACATGATTTTGTCGAAGCAAACTCAGTACCTGATTTATATCTAGTTTGTTCTTTTCAAGTAACTTTCTGTTGATGACACCATTCCGAATGATGATGTTAGGATTGCCTAAAAAGAGAGAACGTGCCGATTTGTTTTTTAGAGTTACAAACTCTATCCCCAACATGAGAAGAGTCCACAATCCAATGGCATATAAAAAATGAAAAGTACTTATCTTATTTTGATAAATGGTGTTTCCTAAAAAATCCCCAAGTACTAATACAAAAACTAAGTGAAACGGGGTTAACTGAGAGATAGATGTTCTGCCTGTTATGATAATAATAAAAAATAAAGCAACAAAACCTACGATAACTTTGATCGTCAGGACGCCAATATTAATTTCTTCCAAGGTGCTTTTCCTCCAATTAAATTATACTTTTTTGAATCCTCTAGATTAATTTTGCTAACATATGAAAGGATACACATTCCATACAGATTAGATGGTGATAAGTATCAAGTTATTTTAGTAGTAGAGAGATACATGAATGAAGATATGTAACTCCACTCTACATAATTAACAAGATTGAATCACTCACAAAAAAGTTCACCAATAAAGGCATATGTTAGTGCCATAATAATCTGCGTAAAATAAAATTTCCATGTTCTAAAATATTGATATAACAACATGTAAGCTACAGGTACCATTGAAAAATCAAAAGGAAAAGACCTGGGAATAATTGGTAGAGTGCAATGAGGTAATCCAAAAAACTATATTGTGCACTTCAATAAGGTTGTTATCATCATAATTATGGTACCAAATAATAAAATTTCTAAAATAATGTTTCGTTTAACAGGTTTAACCCATATAACCCAAGGCATAACTAAAAAAATGACTAACATCCACCATTCCCGAGTTAAAAACTCATTTTTAGCCAACCATTTAATTCTAAATAATACAGCATATCTTCTAAAAAACGTATTACTTTAAGATTTTCAAATATATTATCTATTGATATCATCATTATATTTAAATTAAAAGTATTATTACAATCCTAGCTCCGTTATAATTTCACCTTTTTTGTAATATGCATTCATCTTAACTAAAAAAATCCGTGCTAAAAGTTCTTCTAAAACGGTTTTACTCCTTTTTTAATAAAATGAAAATTTTCAAAATCTAGATTTAAGATATATTAATTTATAATAATGGAGAAAGCAGGCGAGCACCTTGCTCAATAATACGCTCCATCAGTGATCGTTGCAGCAAGTCTTCTATTCTTAAAGCTACAGAATCTTTAAGGTCGTGCTCGAATTGCTGTGTGAGTTCCCTTGCTACATCAGGACTGTACAACACTTCACACACCTCGTAATTCAGACGAAAACTTCTCATATCATAGTTTGCTGCGCCTACTTCTGCAATTTCCTCATCTATGATCATCAGCTTTGCATGCAACATCCCTTTGTCGTACTGGTAGATCTGGACTCCAGCTTCTATAAGTTCCCCATAATAGGTACGGCTTGCAAAGCCTACAATTTTTTGATCAATGTGGTGAGGAACTAGTATTCTTACGCGCACACCACGAGCCACAGCTGTCTTTAATGCCATGATAATATCTGTTTCTGGTATAAAGTAAGGTGTCGTTATATCAATCGTCTTGGTTGCCTGTGTTATGCATATAAAGTAAGCTTGCCGAATGACTGGAGTAGGAACTCCGGGATTTCCTTCTAACGTATGGATGTACGCTTTTTGCAATGTCCCTGTCTTTGAGTATATATCCCTCTGTTTACCAGCTATGGTGCTCAGCTCTAACCCAAATTCGGCTGACGATCTGGAAAGATCTACTCTTCCGATTGGATTGATTTTCGTCACCTGAGATTTTGTTTTCCGATTTGTTTTCGACTTTATCCGTTCCGGCACAGCAATATTCCAATGAACATCAAAGACAGTCTGTAAATCGACTGATGCTTCTCCTGTTATTTGTAAATGAGTATCCCTCCAAAAGCCAACATCAGGATTCAATCCTGTATATTCATATCCTACGTTCATGCCACCAGTAAAAGCTTTCTTTCCGTCGACCGTGACAATCTTACAATGATCCCGATAATTCCAATTGGATAAAATCCAGAGAAAGCGTAAAGGAAATATTGTCCGGCATTCTATCCCTGCTTCCACCATCTGAAGGATTTTTTGACGCGGAAATTTTTTACTCCCCCAACCATCTCTAATAAAACGAACTCGCACTCCGTTTACTGCTTTTTCGATCAGCAGTTCTGTGATGCGATTACCTATTTGGTCATTCCGATAGATGTAATATTCCAGATCAATGGTTTTTTGGGCTTTTTGTAGGGATTCGATGAGTTGTTCATATTTTGCTATTCCATTGTTTAGTACTTGAACTTTGCCGACTCGAAGCCCGCCTACAGTAAAATACCTTAAAGCATCGGCGATTATCGATGCTGAATCACTATATGTATCAGGTAACTTATCAGACTCATTATGAGAAGAGGTCAATCTTTTACGATGAATAAGCTTGGGATTTGATGTGCTAAGATATAGCCAGAAACCAATGATCGGAAAAATAAGGGCGATTGTTATCCAATTTAAAGCTTTGGCTGGGCGACGAACTTCCCAAATTGCTATGAATAACATAAAGAACATATTTAACAGGTATAGATAAAAAATCCACTCCAACTGGAATCCCTCCTTCTTTTTCTCTTATCATTGACTAACTTTGTAGTGAATATACATTTGGATTGTTACCAAACTAACTGTAGTTTCGAAAAGTTAATCTCTCCCTTATTTTTGAAGGGTATGTTTTCTGAAACAGGCTACTTTCTTGAAGCATCGGACACGTTTGTGGAAGAGCAAAAGCCTAATTCATCGCTGAAAATACCGAGGGGAGAGTTCCCGCACCAGTTTCTTTGTCCCAAATGAATAAATAATGAAAATGTGCACAAAATGTATGAGAAGAATATAGAAGGAGGTAGACAAAAATGACCGTTATAAATGATGTGAAAACAACATTAGCAGGGTTGAAAAGTGCACAAGCGAGCTTTGAAACCTTTGCGCTTGGGACTGAAAATCAACAAGCGAAACAACTTTATCAACAGTCAGCGCAAGATACGCAATCCATTATCAATAACTTAGAATCTCGTGTCACTGAAATTGAACAAGAAGAGCCTCAATACAAAGAACAATAATATTGAACTGAAAAGGCTACAAAAGTTAGCCTTTTCTTCATCAACGGCTTTAACAAAAGGGGTGAAAATACATATGAAATCTTTATTGAATATAATGATCTTAATAGTGGTAATGGCAACAGGTTGTCAATTAGAAGATGAGACTAAAAAAACAGAAACTTCTCCCCCTATACTACAACTTTCTACTTCTGGGGAAATAGGTCAAAACGCATCGAAACATGCCGAAGAAGTTTTGAAAAAGCAAAACAATTTGATGGATGTCCAAGCAATTAATGATGACAAAAAGCTTCTGATAGCTGCACAATTGCCACATAATGATCGCTTCCAAATGAAAAAAATTGAGAAGAAACTAACCAAACAAGTTGAAAAACAATTTCCTGACCGTGAGATCACTCTTTCTCTTGATAAAAAAATCCACTTAGAAATAAAAGATCTAAAGGAACAATTAGCTAAAGGTAAACTCGTTAACAAGAAATTAAAGAAAGAAATTGATCGAATTATTAAACTTTCTAAAGAAAAAACATAAAAGTAGGTGTTCTTATGTCCAATAATCAGAAAAAGAATCTTTCCCCTGTTCAACAAGAATATCAAAAATTTCAAAAGCAACGCGAAGTGAAAAGACCAATTTTCACCAATTGCATAAAAGCCTTTTTAATCGGGGGATTGATTTGTTTGATCGGACAAGCGATCCAAACCTTTTTCATATATAATTTCAACTTTACCGAGCAAACCGCTGGCAATCCTACCGTAGCTGTGGTGATCTTTATTACCATGCTATTAACTGGGTTTGGCGTCTATGATCGGATTGCGCAATTTGCGGGTGCAGGTTCAGCAGTACCCGTCTCAGGTTTCGGTAATGCTATCATATCAGCAGCTATTGAACACCGTACCGAGGGATTTATCCTTGGAGTAGGTGGAAATATGTTTAAACTGGCTGGATCAGTTATCATGTCCGGAGTATTTGCTGCTTTTATCATCGCCTTAATTAAAACGATATTAATAAAGTGGGGTGGACTATGATGCGTACATGGATCTTTGAAAACAAGCCAGTGATCATTTCAACGGGTACAGTTGGCGGCCCGTTCGAGGCCAAAGGAAAAATAGCTGATGATTTTGATATATTACATCAAGACCTGTGGATTAAGGAAGATTCGTATGAAAAAGCCCACAAGGTAATGCTAGAGGAAGCATTGTTGAGAGCAACAGAAAAAGCTGAAATTACGAAGGAGCATGTCCAATTTTTTCTTGGTGGTGATTTAATCAACCAAATTACGCCTACTAGTTTTTCAGCAAAAACAATTGGTGCTGCATACTTAGGTTTATTTGGTGCTTGCTCGACATCAATGGAAGGGCTAGCTTTAGCAGGTTTTCTTGTTAATCATGGCGGAGCTAACTATGTATTAACAGGCTCATCTAGTCATAATGCAGCAGTAGAAAAGCAGTTTCGTTACCCGACAGAATATGGGGTACAAAAACCGCCAACCACACAGTGGACTGTAACAGGTGCAGGTGTAGCGTTACTCAACAATGAAGGGGAAGGGCCTTGTGTTACATCAGCGACAATTGGAAAAGTGGTCGATATGGGGCTGACAGATCCGTTTAATATGGGTGGTGCGATGGCTCCTGCAGCCGTTGATACGATCGAAACACATCTAAAAGAACGAAACATTGAATCTTCTTACTATGACTTGATCGTGACAGGAGACCTTGGCCATATTGGGAGAGAATGTGCATTAGACTTATTTGAGAAGCATCATACGAACATCACCGAAGCACAATTTCAAGACTGTGGATTAATGATTTATCGTGAAGGTCAACCAGTTTTGGCGGGTGCTAGTGGATCAGGATGTTCCGCCGTCGTTGTGTATGGTCATTTATTAAATCGTATGAAAAAAGGAGAAATAAAACGAATGCTTGTCGTAGCGACTGGCGCCTTGCTGTCTCCCTTAACTACCCAACAAAATGAGACTATACCTTGTATTGCACATGCCGTTTCCATTGAATATGGAGGTGAAATAGCATGATTTTTTTCTGGGCCTTTGTTATCGGTGGAATCATTTGTTTATGTGGCCAAATTATGTTTGATGTTTTCAAACTGACGCCTGCCCATACGTTAAGTACTTTGGTGGTAGCAGGAGCTATCTTAGATGGCTTTGGATTATATGAGCCCTTGATTGATTTTGCCGGAGCGGGAGCGACAATACCTATTACAAGCTTTGGGAATTCATTAGTGCATGGTGCCATGGAAGAAGCTGAAAAACACGGGATTATCGGGGTCGTAACGGGAATGTTCGAAGTCACTAGTGCAGGTATATCAGCAGCGATCGTGTTCGGAACCATTGCAGCGATCGTTTTTAAACCAAAGGGATAAGGAGTAACTATTATGACAGTAAGTTCTAATGTAAAACAATGTCTTGCCACAGTAAAAACACTAGAAGCTGGACTTTCCACACTTGCCATCAACTCAAGTGATGAGGAGGCGAAGCGTCTCTTTCATGAACAAATGCTCGTTATGGAAGAAGTTAAACAAGATATCATGAAACGGATTAGTGAGTTAGAACGGGAAGAGGAGCAATATAAAGGATTTTAAACAAAAGGAGTGATCAATATGCCAGATTGGTTAGATGTAGCTGTCAGAGTCATACTCTTTTTAATCGTTCTGTTTCTTCTAACAAAGTTATTAGGAAAAAAACAATTATCAGAACTTTCCTTTTTGGAATATGTATCAGGCATTACGATTGGTAGTATTGCAGCAGAAGTTATTATAAATACAGACAATAAAATTTGGCACGGTATTATCGGAATCTGCGTGTTCTCTTTATTCATATATCTTGTGGAAATTTTTTCTGTGCATAGTAAACAATTCCGTGATTTTGTGGAAGGATCTGGGACCGTCATTATTAAAGATGGAAAAGTACTGGAGGAAAACCTGAAAAAAGAACACTATACAACGGACGAGTTACTACAATTACTACGAGGAAAAGATATTTTTGACCTTTCCGAAGTAGAATACGCTGTTTTGGAAGCAAAAGGTTCAGTCAGCGTCCTACCAAAGAAAGATTTTCGTCCGATAACACGTAAAGACCTGGGCTTAGCGAGTGTCAATGAAAAAGAAACACAAACTGTCATAATGGACGGGGAAATATTAAAAGAATCACTAACCGCCACCGGGAAAAATCTTGAATGGTTAAAAACAGAGTTAGATAAGAAAAATATTACGATTGAAAATGTATTCCTTGGTCAGATTGATACATACGGTGCGCTCACCGTCGACTTATTTGATGATAAGATTCAAGTGCCAGAGCCCATAGAAAGACCTCTAATGCTTGCTCAATTAAAAAAATGTCAAGCCGACTTAGAATTGTTTGCCTTAGCGACAGCTTCCGAAAAAGCTAAACGTCTTTATGCAAAGAACGCAACAAAAATAGAAGATTCCATACAAAAATTGACGCCTTTTCTTAAAAATTAGTTTTTGAATGGCAATTCGAATGAAGGGATCGATAACTTTTGATTCGTGGTGATGCCCATAAATTGTATCTCAAATTAAAAAGAACCTACAAGAAGGGACAGCTTTCCTTAAATGAAATGGCAGAAGTTAAAGAGGTTACTGAGATAAGACGTTTTTACTCCAACATTAATACGGATACATTAGAAAAAATCCTTTATCGTATGATTAAAGAGAAAAACGGATCAGGAATCATTCCTATTTTTGTTTCTACAGTACCATGGCTATTGTTTCTGTTTTCAGAACCATTACAAAAATTCTTATTAAAAGATGGTATGTTTGGAGCTATTGTTTTCGCTTTATTTTTTGTAATACTATTGAGTACAAGTGTTATTCTTCACTTTCGCGAAAAAGCATGGGCATCTTTTCATATTGCGATCATTAAGGACATACTCGCTAAAGAAAAAATCTAAGAAAAACTAGGTTAACCTAATGTCTACTTTTTATAAAAAACCACTTTCAAAGACTATGCTACATTTAGAAGGTGATTTCTGTATTGCACAGGAGTCTTGTTGTAGTAGGGTCATATATGATTTGATGTCTTTTTTAATTGATCTAACGTGTGACAAGGTTTTAAGTATGTCTTATCTTTAAAATATCCAAAGAAT
The DNA here is from genome assembly GCF_055395245.1 of Gracilibacillus sp. JCM 18860. Lineage (NCBI taxonomy): Bacteria > Bacillati > Bacillota > Bacilli > Caryophanales > Bacillaceae > Gracilibacillus > Gracilibacillus sp. JCM 18860. The sequence continues at coordinate 2,289,006 of NZ_AP043868.1, read as the reverse complement.
GATTCCTGTGGAGCGTTATCCCAACAGTTTCCTCTTGTGGACATGGATTACCTTAAACCATGTGTTCTAACCATTTTTTGATACGTCGGATGTGTAATAATAAAATCCTTGATCTTGATCAGAGTGGATCGACGCTCCTTTTACAAGTTTCAGTAAGCTTCCTGACTTCATTAAAATTTATCTTCATACCTCTTTTACTTTTTAAACAAGTCCTTTATAAATCTAAAAAAAAGTATGTATATGGATGTAGCAAGAAGATAGAAAGCAAATGAATTAAGGAAAGTTCATCCACTAAACTTAAAAACATTAAAAAACACAGCTAGCCATTCAAAGCCTAGAGCAAAAAAAGACCAAAAGACGACATATGTAGTAATGTATTTACCCTTTGGATCAAACTTGTCAAATAAATATACACATAGTAATGCATAGGGAGAATACATCAAATATGTTATGATGTCTGTTATCTCATATTTTTCAAGGTCATTAAGGTCATATAAATCCAAGGGTGGCGTTGCTATTAGATGGTCCATAATAATAGCAATAGTTACAGTGAACAAAACCATTAAGATAGAAATTACATGAGGATATCTTCTTGGGAGTAACAATATCAATATGAAACCACAAACAGTGGTAAAAATTATAAACCATTCATTTTCGTTAAACTGTTCTGGCAATGGTAACAATTAGCTCATCTCTTTTCTAAGTATTTTTCTAAAGATGGTTGAGAGGAAGCTTATAATAAGTAAAATGACAACCCACTCTATTGTGGAATAAAAAAGATTCCATTTTACAAAATCATATACATCAAGGAGGTTGGCTAGATATTCAATTCCTATTAAAAGGGGTAATAAAATAAACAGTATAATCCAATTATTCCTGTTATTAGCTCCCTGGGTTTTATCTATATACCAAATAATAAGAACCGGAATAAGGAAGACCCTAATAAGTGCCATTGTCCAGTAACTAGTTGGGTTGCTATTAAAATGGATCATCTCCATGTTCAATGCGAAGATGGTCATAAAATTATGATGAATAATGTTAAGCACCATCCAAATGAAGAATATTTCAAATAGATGAAGATTCTTTTTGGATACGGCATACGTCAGATTTATTATCACTGTTAATGCAAAAAATATTGAAAATGCCATAGCTCCTCCAATAATGCGCACTTATAAATAGTATTATCTCTCTATGTTTAAAATATTCCTTATTCAATCAAAGTGTTTATGCCGAAAATGAACGATTAACAAAACATAGTCATTTACTGCTCATTACAAATATACTATTCAATAATAATGAAATTCCACCATCAGTTATGATTGCGGAAATACCATGAGTCTAACTCTTCGTGTTTTTCTATTGGTAAACGCACTGACATCAAGTGGTAAATTCCGTGGCATTTACTGGTAACATTCTTTGTCATTCGGTGGTGAAAACTATGGCAGAAGTGGTACATTTCAGTGGCCGTAATCAGTATAGTTTATAATTCCAACAAAAAAAGGATGTTAGCTCATATATTAAACTAATTATCCTCTAATAATTATAGTACAGTTAAATTTAAAGCTACACATGTTTCTAAACAATCCCTCTTCTCCCATTATGTACAGACTTTGGTTATCAATTATGTACAGCAAAAAGCCCAGTGTTTAAGGTTTCTTGATTTTGTACATTAAATTTTAGTAGTCTTATTACCACTTTTGCTAAAAATTTATTGTCTCCTATACCTACCACACAAGGTATACCAAACTGTTCAAATATATCTTCCTGTATCATTCTAGCTATATTCATTGTTGAGCCAAACAAATTCTCTGTACCGTCTAGAGTCACCCAAAGTTCGTCTACAGAATATACATGAATAGCTTCTTTTGGAACATAATTATTAACCGTTTTGGTAATAGCAATACTTACTTGTAAATAAAGGTGCATTCTTGCCGGAGCAACAATAATATTTGGGTCGTTTGATAACTCGAAATATCGGCTAACATTGCTAATTTTGTATTTTTTCTTAAGTGCAGGAGATGCAGCAAGGACGATACTTCCTGATCGATTAGGATCGCCAACTACAGCTAGCATTGTTTTCAAGGGATCTAATCCACGAGACACACACTCCACACTTGCATAGAAAGAACGCATATCAATGCACAACACGTTGTGACGAGGATATTTGGAATAATCCATTATAAAACACCTCACAAAAATCGAACATTAGTTCTATTATAAAGTAATTTAGAAGAAAACAATAATATTTTTATCCAATTTATGTTAATTCAAACGAATCATAGTAGCAACTGAAATATTTAATTGATATAATGGCTTAATGGCTAAAAATAATCTAACTAAGAGTTGAAACACAGGTGGTGGTTAGTTGGCTGATGGTGGCTGGTTGGTAATTATTTAGGAGGTGTTAGATGATGGATTCTTGGTTATCAGTTAGTCAATTAAGCGAAATGACAGAAATACCAGAGACAACCGTTCGACGTTATACCCATAAATTTCAAGATTTTTTTAGATATGAAAAAAGAGGACGTGGCAAAAAGTTTCATCCTGATTCTATCAAAGTGATTCAGAGAATTGCTTCACTTTATGAGGAAGACTATGGCATAGTATCTACATTTTCAACTGGAGCAATTACGAGTCCAAAATCTGATAAGTATTCTGGTATACTTGTCGTTAAATGCCAAGCAATCATGCCAAGACTACGACCCTCTGGGTAAACCTGTTGATATAAGGATTTATCGGTTAGCCCCTCCAAAACTTCTTGTGTAAGCATTGCTTCCCTTTCCCATTCTTTCCTGAAGTCCTCCATCGATACATACATATAAATTCTCCTTTATAGAACATTCGTTCCTATAAAGTCCTATTTGTCATGTCAAGGAAGAAAACGTAAACAATTTGTAATAAATAAGTAAAATATCCTTCCGACGAACTAAAAAATCGCTTGAAGCCACCCCTTTTCTCCTTCCTCTGTTAGTAATATTTAAAGAAAATATTTCCATTTCACTGGTAAAGGAAAGGAATTCCTGTTTTAGAGATCTTATTATCGTGGTATGGATAGGTAAGCTAATGATTTATAGATCTCGCGTTTGTTCCTACAACAAATGCGAAGGAGGTCCCCCATGAGTATCCAAAAACAACTGATAGCTCAAGCTTAGCGGAGGTGATCGACAGATTACTGGATAAAGGAATGGTGATTGATGCCTAAGCGAGAGTTTCATTAGCGGGAATTGAGATCTTAAACGTAGAAGCAAGAGTAGTGGTGGCAAGTGTTGATACATGGTTGCGTTACGCAGAAGCAGTTGGATTACTTCGAGATGAAGCCAGAGACAAACTAGAGAATGAAAACCATTCTAAAAGGAGATAGTTATGACAGCACAAAAGCAAGAAAATAGTAACCAAAACTCGCTAGGATACATTTTTATTGGTGGTCTTGTTGGAGCATCCCTTGGTTTGTTATCTAATCCAGGAACAACTCAAACCATTTACAAAAAGATACAGGATTCAGAAGCAACACAAAGGCTAGCGCAAGAGATCGGAAGAAATATACAGGGAATCCTTACCCAACAGGCTATGCTGGCACTAAAACAAGCAGCACCAGCCTATTTGGGAAGTAATCGCTTTGCAGGAAAGCCAGAGGATTCATCCTATCAACAATTAAAACAAGAAAACGAACAGATCAATGAAAGACTAGAACAACTTGAAGAAAAAATCGATCAGCTTTTAGCAGACAACCAATAATACGCCGTTTATAAAGGAGGATCTTATGGAGAATCCAGTAAAGAAGACGGCTAAAAAAATAACGAAAAAAGCAATGGAAAACGCTCCTGATTCCTTAAAGGAAAAAGCAGAAGAGAAGCTCAAAGAAAAAGCAGGGGAAAAAATTCAAGAAAAGGCGCAGGATAAAGCGGAGAAGGCATCAGAAAAGCTAGCAGAAACCGTTGAGCAAAACGCGACAAAGGCCCATGAAACGGCAGCGGACGCAAAGGATAAAGTCCAGGATATTTTATTATCTGTGAGAGATAAGCTGAGTATGGTGAAGGAAGCCGGAGAAAGCTTTCAAGAAAGTATTTCCGAGGACGAATCGAAGCTAAAGAGCTACCGCGAGGTCAAGGGAATCAGTAATGTAAAGAACGCAAGCAATCTAAAGGGAGCAAGTGATATAAAGAGCTCGACAAAGGAAAAATCCTTAATGGATATTAATTAGTAAAGATTCTTAAAATACGACAAGTAAAGGAGAATAATCATGGCTGTTCAAAAAACAACTGATAGTTCAAGCTTGGCAGAGGTAATTGACAGAATTCTAGATAAAGGGATCGTGATTGATGCCTATGCAAGAGTATCAGTAGTAGGTATTGAAATTCTAACAGTAGAAGCACGTGTCGTTATCGCAAGTGTGGATACATGGTTGCGCTATGCGGAAGCCGTTGGGTTATTAAGAGATGAAGTAGAAGAGAATGGACTACCATCCCAACGTAATGAGCGCAGCAATACAGCGTTTGGTATTTAATCAAAGGGTGGCTACTAGCCACCCCCTGTTCTCAAAATGGAGGTAACCATGAAGATAAAAGAAATTATGAATAATGTCACAGATTTTTTTCAAGAGCATATTGCACCGCCTCATAAAATTACATCTGTAGAAAAGCTAGAAGAGGGTGGATGGAGGGTAACAATCGAAGCAGTCGAAGAAAAGGAATATATGAAAAAATATGCGAAGGATGAAATGCTCGGGACATATGAGGTTTTAGTAGACAAGGACAAGGAAATTACGTCATTTAAAAGACTGGATATACGGTACAGAAGTGCTATTGGCGTAGAAAGCTAGAAGGGAGTTATGTAAATGTCAAACCAAGATAATGCTGGAATCTATATCTTTTGTGGGATACAGACAAACGAAAAAGAGGAATTTGGCCCTGTCTCGTTTGATGGAAAGGAATATGACACGTTTACGATACATTATCAGGATGCTGCCATGGTGGCGGCAAAGGTACCTATGAAAATCTACCCTCCAAATAAGGAGAATCTTTTCATGCATCAACAACTAGTATCTAAAGTGATGCAGAGCAAGGATGTAGTCATTCCGATTAGCTTTGGAAATGTATTTCATTCAACAGAGGATGTGGAGGTACTACTAGAAAACCTTTATCCACAATTTGCACGATTATTTCCAGAAATTAAAGGAAAAATGGAGCTTGGCTTAAAGGTAATTGGGAAAAAAGACTGGTTAAAATCTCAAATGAATGAAAGTCAAAAAGTAAAGCGACTTACCAGACAAGTAAATGGGAAGTCGGCGGAAGCGAGCTATTATGAACGAATTCAATTAGGTGGAGCAACCCAAGAAGTCGTCTCCTCTCTTATTCGAGACATAGAAGCCGACATTTATGCCCCATTAAAAACAAAGGCAGAGGCAGCGAAGCTCAATGACCCGATCGGTGATAGGATGCTATTAAATGCTTCCTTCTTAGTAGATCGGGATAAGGAAGAGACCTTCGATCAGTTAGTGAATGAAGCCCATGAAAAATGGCAGGATAAAGTTGAATTTAAGTACAGTGGTCCGTGGCCTGCTTATAATTTTGTCCAAATTCACCTAGCAGTTGAGGAAAGTTGAGATCATGCTACACAAATTAGTAACAGCCCCTATGCGTCTTGTCCAAACAATCGGTGAAAAGGTACAGGAAGAGGTAGATCAAGAATTATATGACCTTCCAACCATTCAACAAAAACTCATTCATTTACAAGCCATATATGAGCAAGGAGATCTTCCAGAAGTAGAATTTAAGGTAAGAGAGGCTGACTTGCTAACAAAATATGAGAATGCGAAACAAAGAGAGTTAGAGCAATGGGAAGAGATGACAAAGAGAAGAGATTAAGGAGAAATACGATGGAACCATTCATTTATTTATATGCTTTTATTCCAGAGGAGGAAGTTGAGAGCAAACCATTAGCTAACATGGAAGGTTTTGATAGGCAGAACAACATTTATACGGTCACTATTGATGGGATTAAGGCAGTAGTATGTCGCCTCCATAGTGAGGAATATTCTGAAGAAGTCATCCAAGAAAAAATAGAAAATGATATGGAATGGCTTCAACAAAAGGCCTATTATCATCACCAAACTTTGATGAAGCTATACGAGGAGTACACGTTAATTCCATTAAAATTTTGTACGATTTACCAAAATGAGGAGAGCTTGCGTCAGAAAGTAGAAGAGAAATTAGACGATATGAGAGAAATCCTCACCCAATTGAAGGAAAAGGAAGAATGGAATCTAAAAATCTACTGTAATGAGGAGAGCTTAAAGAAGATAGTAAGCCAGGATAATCCCACGATTGCGGCAAAAAAGGAAGAAATAAATCAATTGCCGCCAGGAAGGCAGTTTTTTGAAAGGAAAAAAATCGACCAACTAATCATGGACGAACTAGATTTGGAAAAGGATCGGATATGTGAGGTGGCTCATGAGCAGTTAAATCAATACGCCGAGGATGCCGTCATTAAAAAGAATTGGAGCAAAGAAATGACAGGGCGAAAGGAAAATATGGCTTGGAATAGTGTTTTTTTATTAAAAAAGGATCAAGTGGAGCCATGCTTAGAAGAGTTAGAGCAAGCCGAAAAGGAATTAGAAACAAAAGGCTTCACTCTGGAGATAACTGGTCCATGGCCAGCCTACCACTTTGCAAGCTTTTAAGAGAGGGATGCCAACATGCCAAGAAAAGAATCCATAGAGAACAAGGAGATTGCCCTAATTGATATTTTGGATGTGATCTTAGACAAGGGGATAGCGATTAAAGGGGATTTAATCATTTCGATCGCAGGCGTCGATCTTGTTTATCTAGATTTACGTGTCTTGATTTCGTCCGTAGAGAAGCTTGTACAGTCCTATGAGGGAAATGGCGCAGTCGTTTCCTCACAGCAATTGGATAAGCAAAGGAGGGAACTAACCGATGCAACCGAGTAATCAAGCAAATGGCCGTATTAATTTAGACCCAGACAATGCAGAAGAAGGTCTTGCACAGCTTGTGATGACGGTCATTGAATTGCTTAGGCAAATAGTTGAGCGACATGCCATTAGAAGAGTTGAGGGTGGTCACTTAACAGAGGAACAGATCGAAAATCTAGGTGTTGCGCTCATGAATCTAGAGGAAAAAATGAAAGAATTAAAAGATATTTTCGGATTAGATGCAGAGGATTTAAATATTGATCTTGGGCCATTAGGAAGATTGATGTGATAAGGAGGTGCTAATCTATGCCAGTAGAGAACCCAGTACAATCGAACACGATCGTCGATGTATTAGACAAAATCTTAGATAAAGGTGTCGTTATTGCTGGGGATATATCTGTTGGAATTGCAGATGTAGAGCTATTAACGATCAAGATTCGGTTAATTGTTGCCTCAGTAGATAAAGCCAAGGAAATAGGAATGGATTGGTGGGAGACAGATTCTTATCTCACTTCACAAGCGAATGATTCCAGTAAAGTATTGAGGGAAGAAAATAAAAGGCTTCAAGAGAGATTAGATCAGCTCGAGGAAAAGATAAAGTAAGTCTTAACAACCATCAAGGAGGGAAAATGAATGACTAAACTATCGACAAAAAAGCTACCAATTAAACGTACGATCACAGGTGGTGTAGTGGGAGCGACGATAGGCTATCTTGCGACACCAGAGAATGGCAAGAAGCTGTTAACACGGATAAAGGATACAGAATGGAAGGACAAAGGCAGACAAATAGGAAAAGCAACAAAAGGAAAGGTAGTCGATTTAAAGGAAGCAGGGATGCAGAAATCCAAAGAAACAATCCAAAAGGTGAAGGACGCCAATGTTTTTACAAATAGCCATGAGAATCAAGAAGAAGAAACAGAATTAGTGAATGAGGATAGCTTTATCGAACTAAAGGAAGAGAATAAAAGACTTCAAGAACGATTAAAGGGACTGGAAGAAAAAATAAATAATCTCACAGTGACAGAAGAGGACGAGACCAACACAAAGGAGCAAGCGAATAAAAATAATAAAACAACCAAAAAAACAACCTCCACAAAAAGAAAATCCACAAGCAATAAAAAGGCGAATACTTCCGTTACCAATAATGATGATACTAAATCCGAGTCAGGGGAGTGAAAGAAATGAGTGCAAAAGAAATAGATAGTATTCTAGCCTTTTTGGTTGAGGCTACGAATAAGCATCGCTTTTCTTTAGACATTACCTTAAATGTGAATGGATCTATCGTATCTGGAACGACAGTATCTGCAAAAGGATATTTTGAGGGTTTAAGTGATGCCTTTGAGGATGGAAATGATATTTCTAAAAAAATTAGTGAACAGCTCTCGCAAGCAAGTGAAGCAGTAGATGATGGTGGGAGTGAGATGGCTCAATTTATCCATTTGAAAAATGCCAAGGTCTATTGTGGAGATAGTAAACCAACCCCGTCAAGCGGTAAAATTCTTTGGCGAGGAAAATTACAGGAAATTGATGGTTTTTTTCTAGGTAAAATATCAGAGGCTAGGTCAAGCACTTCTTCTAAAACAAAATCATGACCAAAAGGAGATGGTTCCTTAAAGGAGGCATCTCCTTTAGATTATGGTTTCAAACGTTCCACCACATGTTGATTATATTTTTGAAGAAGCTTCCCAAATGCTAGTTGTTCTTCTTCCGACCAATCCTCTAATATCTTACCTAATCTTTCAAAACGTCTTTGTTTATTTTTATCAAGCTCCTCTTCTCCTAATGTGGTGATTTGATAAAAATAGGCTCTTTTATCCTGTGGATTAGGTATTCGTTGAACATAGCTTTTCGATTCAAGTGCTGCTGCTTGTCTACTAATGGTAGAGATATCTAATTGCAAGGCTTCTGCCAAGCTCTTCACCCCTGATGGTCCATTGGATGATAAGATTCGTAAGATAATATAAGCAGAGCGCTCAAGCTGATCATTTCTTTTCTCAGAAATAACGATCCTTCGAATAAAATCGGTAATTTCCTTTTCAATTAATTCAAGTGATGGTTGACTCACAGACCGATGCCTCCTTTCATTTATTAGGAGCTTATTTCTATTATATCAAACTTGACAAAAAATGATATTTAGTTGTATTATACAATAATATTAGTTGTAATGCGCAACTAAAATGGAAAGTTTAGATGAGGAGTTTTTAGATGTCCATTCATACCGCAACAGAGTCTTCCTTGGAAACAAAACCTAGTATTCTTACTCAGCCTAAAGCAGTGTGGGCTGTTTTTTTCGCTTGTATTATTGCTTTCATGGGCTTAGGACTTGTTGACCCCATTTTACCAGCCATTGCGAGTCAACTCCACGCATCACCAAGTGAGGTAACCTTATTATTTACGAGCTATAATGCGATTATGGCGATTGCTATGCTCGTTACAGGTACGATTACTTCGCGAATCGGGATGAAAGGTAGCTTGCTTGCCGGGATTATTATTATTGCTTTATTTTCTGCCTTGGGTGGCTTATCTAATGGAATTTGGGAACTAGTTCTACTACGAGGGGGATGGGGCTTAGGAAATGCGCTCTTTGTCGCAACGGCATTAAGTGCTATCGTCACACTTTCTCCAAGTGGGAATGCGAAAGCAATTATTTTATACGAAGCAGCGATTGGTCTTGGGATTTCCGTCGGGCCACTGATTGGCGGAGCATTAGGGGCGATTTCTTGGCGTGGCCCATTTTTAGGTGTAGCGTCCTTAATGATTATCGCCTTTTTAGCGTTGAGTCTGCTGATGCCAAGCACAAAACCTCGACAATCTTTAGCACGAAAAAAAGTCTCTCTATTGGATCCCTTTCGTGCATTGAAGCACCGCTCACTCTTTGTACTTGGCATGACGGCCGCATTATATAATTTTGGCTTTTTTACATTACTGGCTTATGCTCCATTTGTTTTACATTTAGATGAGCATGGCTTAGGTTATGTATTTTTAGGTTGGGGGCTATTACTAGCGATTACCTCCGTATTTATGGCACCTAAACTACAAAAAAGGTTTGGCACGATAAGGTCTATGTGTATGATGTTAATTTTATTCGCTATGGTGCTTTTATCGATGGGTATATGGAACTCTACCCAGTCACTACTTATTGTGGCAGTGATACTTGCAGGCGGTCTACTAGGAAATAACAATACATTGATTACAACAGCGGTCATGAATGCAAGTCCTGTAGAACGTCCAACTGCATCGGCCGCGTATAGCTTCTTGCGTTTTCTAGGTGGCGCCATTGCTCCATTTACGGCTGGGAAATTAGCAGAGATCTACAATTCAAGTGTTCCTTTTTATGTAGGTGCAGGCTTTGTATTTTTATCGGTCCTATTTATATGGATGAATCGAAGCCATGTCCAACATGTAGATGAGGTAGAAAGTTCTCATTAAGAAGCAGGCTGTCCTTCAGAGGACAGCCTTTTATGTTTACAGATTAACTCTGCCTATCCTTGCCCATTCCACAACGGAAAAAGGTTTGTAGCTGCATATAGCGATAAAGTAGGTGGGCGTGTCTCCCCTTTTCTGTACGATGGTTCACCATGGAACGAATTTGATGTAGAAAAGCTTTGTCACAAGCACATCGATTGGGATTTCGCTGATAGCATTCATCATGCCGCTTACAAGCTGCATCTACCTCATTAATAGGTGCACCAGGACCACTACAGCCGGGCCCACACCAATTGTACCCTTTTGGTATACATAGACGAGGCTTACTTTTTCTTTCGGAAAACAAAGGAATCACTTCCTTTCTGTTCTTAATGTAGTTTATTACATTGGATAATTGCTTGTATATGCTCCTATCTCCATCAAAATTATATTGGTCATGTTTGCTTCTGCTATCGTCAGGGAATAGGATTTATGGCAATATTTTAAGGAGGAGGAAGAAACAACATGAGTAATGAACGAAATGTGAATGGGGCAGACAATAAGAAGGAACAATTAGAACAGTTTACAACCGATGACCGTCATAAGAAAATGACAACAAATCAAGGGTTGAAGGTTTCTGAAGATGAGTTTTCCTTAAAAGCAGGGGAACGTGGTCCAACGATCATGGAGGATTTTCATTTCCGCGAAAAAATGACACACTTTGACCATGAAAGAATTCCTGAAAGAATCGTACATGCTCGTGGTTATGCTGCTCATGGTGAATTTCAAGTATATCATTCAATGAAGGAATATACGAAAGCAGGTTTCCTCCAAGATCCAGATAAGACAACACCAGTTTTTGTACGTTTTTCTACCGTTGCGGGTAGTAAAGGTTCTGGTGAATTAGCTAGAGACGCAAGAGGTTTTGCAACAAAATTTTATACTGAGGAAGGCAATTACGATTTAGTCGGTAATAATATACCAGTATTTTTTATTCAGGATGCAATCAAATTTCCAGACTTAGTGCATGCGTTAAAGCCTGAGCCACATAATGAAATGCCGCAAGCTGCCACGGCCCATGATACATTTTGGGATTTCGTTGCTAATAATCAGGAATCGGCGCACATGGTGATGTGGGCAATGTCTGATCGAGCCATTCCTAGAAGCTTTCGAATGATGGAAGGCTTCGGAGTTCATACCTTTCGTTTTGTGAATGAAGAAGGAAAGTCCCATTTTGTTAAATTCCATTGGAAGCCCATTCTAGGTACGCATTCGGTTGTATGGGACGAGGCCCAAAAGCTCAATGGTAAGGATCCGGACTTTCATCGAAGAGATTTATGGGAAGCGATTGAAGCAGGAGATTATCCTGAATATGAATTAGGGGTACAGATGATTCCAGAGGAAGATGAATTTACATTTGATTTCGATATTTTAGATCCAACCAAGCTCTGGCCAGAGGAGGATGTTCCTGTTCAATTGATTGGGAAAATGACATTGAATCGCAATGTGGATAATGTCTTTGCAGAAACAGAACAGGTCGCCTTTCATCCTGGACATGTCGTCCCTGGGATTGACTTTACCAACGATCCATTGTTACAAGGTCGATTATTTTCTTATACAGATACACAGCTGATCCGTTTAGGAGGACCGAATTTCCATGAGCTTCCGATAAATCGTCCGGTATGCCCATTTCATAATAATCAGCGGGATGGTTATGGCAGACAAACGATTAATCGTGGACCAGTAAGCTATCATAACAATTCACTGGCACAGAACACGCCAGAAACATCGACAGAAGAAGAAGGTGGCTATAAGCATTATGATGAGAAAGTCGATGGTCATAAGATCAGGGCAAGAAGTGGAAGTTTTAAAGATCATTTTTCTCAAGCTACCCTATTCTGGAATAGTATGAGCAAGGCGGAGAAGGAGCATATGATCAACGCCTTCAGTTTTGAGCTTGGGAAGGTAGAGAATACCTCTGTAAGGGAGCAGGTTGTGGAGATGTTTTCCCATGTAAGTACTGAGCTCGCACATGGATTTGCGAAGGCAATAGGGGTAGAACCACCTAAGGAAAAAGAGATCACCGTGACAAAGTCCTCCCCAGCTCTAAGCCAGGAGAATACAGCAAAAAGACCAGAAACACGGAAAGTTGCTGTGATAGTCGGAAAAGGCTTTAATGGTGTAGAGCTTCAAACGGTTGTTAACACATTAAAGCGAGAGGGGATTCATGCTGAAATTCTAAGTAATACTTTAGGTACAGTCAAAGGTTCAGATGGCGTGGAATTAGCAGTAGATCAAACCTTTTTAACAGCAGACTCTGTCCTGTTTGACGCAGTCTATGCAGTGACTGGAAGTGAGGAGGATAAAAGCTTTTATAAGAAGGCTGTCTTATTTGTTTATGAGGCATTCTCGCACTTTAAACCAATTGGGGCAACACAAGAAGGCCAAAAGCTTTTAGAGGTAGATGAAATGAAGCATAGTCCTGGTGTGATCATTGAAGATGAGCCACAGGAATTTGCGAATCAATTTATCGATGCAATAGCATCACATAGGTTTTGGAATCGAAAGGTTTTGTAATAAATGAGGAAGCCAGGGGGTTTAAAGCCTCTGGTTTTTTTTGTGATTATTTCTCATATTTTTTCTGCTAATGGGAAAAGCTATTCCTTGACGTATTTCATTTGGGGGGTAGTGTAATGAGCAATAATCATCATAATACGAATAGATTAACTTCAGCAGAAATGGGGAAGCTTTGGGTGGCTTATACAGGGAATACGATGGCGACATGTGTGCTTAGTTACTATCTTCAGCATGTCGAAGATCGAGATATTAAAAAGGTTGTGGCAAAAGCATTAAAGCTAAGCGAAAAGCTGGTAAATAATATTAGAGATATATTCATGCAAGAAAAATTCCCTGTACCAATTGGTTTTACTAGTGAAGATGTGAACTTAGGCGCACCTCGGTTATTTGCGGATGAGTTTTATCTCCATTACTTGAAGTATACAAGTAAGGCTGGTATGAGTATTTATGCTATTGCTATCCCCATTATGACGAGAAAAGATACGAGAAACTTGTTTATTGAAACGTTTCATGAAACAGAAAAATTGATCAATGAGGTAAATGATACATTAATGAAGAAAGGCTTCTATACACCGCCGCCTCAAATCCCAATACCAGAAAAGGTGGACTTTATCAGCAAGCAAAATTATTTAAATGGGTTTTTTGGAGATATTCGATCCCTTCATGCACTAGAAATTGCCCATCTGTATGATGATAATGAAAATAACACAGCTAGTAAGGCTTTATTAATTGGTTTCAGCCAAGTAGCAAAAAATGAAAAAGTGAAAAAATTTATGTTAAAAGGAAAGGAAATAACGGCTAACCATATTGAGGCGTGTTCACAAATGCTGAATAAGGAACATTTGCCAACCCAACCTTTACTAGATGACTTAGTAACGACTTCTAATTTTGCTCCTTTTTCCGATAAGCTAATGCTTTGGCATAAAATAGACATGTTCTCCATGAAGATTCGATCCTACGCTAATGCTGCATCACTCAATGGAAGGCGTGACCTGGGTGTGATGCACGGTCGGTTTATGGTGGATATAGGGAAATATGTGCAGTCTGGTGCCAATATTATGATTGACCATGGTTGGATGGAACAGCCACCAAAAGCAACGAATCGTAAAGAACTAACAGATAATAAGGAATAGTTTTGGTGTTCCATCAAAATGCGGACATCTAAAGACAAAGGAACACATTCGCGAGAGAAGCGAATGTGTTCCTTTGGAAAACAATGTTTAGACTTTTGATTTAATCTTATCCAATAATCGTACTTTCCCAGTGCCTTCACATGTAGAGCAAGCAAGCTCCCCTTCGCCTCCACAATTCTCACATTTGTGAATGCCATAATCAATACCTTCTCCTGAGCATTTGCGGCAGCGGACTAACCCTTCACCATTACAACTGTTACATCTCATTGTCAATTCCTCCTTTTGAATTTTAAAACAAATGAGACAACGACTTGTTGTATAACAGGTATTGCTAGTTAATAAATACCCCGTTTATCTCTTGTTAATCCTAAAAATTGGATCTGTTTATAAAATGTAACATTGTTGTAATAATAACGAAAAAGCTAAAATGAAAATTCCATTCTGGCTTCCTTCTTTCGCTTAAGAGGAAGTCCATGATCCTCCATTAATATGAATAGCCTGTCCTGTCATATAAGAGGACTCGTCGGAAGCTAGCATCACATACGGCCATGCATGCTCTGATGGTTGACCAGGTCGTCCCATTAAACCATCCTGACCAAATTCCTCTACCGCATCTCCATCAAACGATGCAGGGATAAGTGGTGTCCATACAGGTCCTGGTGCAACGGAATTTGCTCGGATCCCTTTTTTGGCTAAGCTCTGAGCAATACTACGGGTAAATGCTGTGATGGCTCCTTTTGTTGCGGAATAATCCATGAGTATTCCATTCCCTTTATAGGCATTTATTGACGAAGTACTAATGATGGAATCACCAGCTCTCATATGTTTTACTGCAGCTTTCGTTAAATAGAACTGTGAGAAGAAATTTGTACGGAATACCTCTTCCATTTGTTCATTCGAAATGTCTAATACATCTTCTTTGATATATTGAATGGCGGCATTATTCACAAGAATATTTAGTTGTCCAAATTCGTCTACCGTCTTCTCGACAAGATGTACACAGTGTTCGGGATCTTTAATATCCCCAGGCAAGAGTAAGCACTTCACACCCTCTCTTTCGACTAGCTTTTTGGTCTCTTCGGCATCATTATCTTCATCAAAATAAGAGATGGCAAGATTGGCTCCTTCCTTTGCATAAACAATCGCAACTGCACGACCAATTCCACTGTCCCCACCAGTAATGAGAGCCGTTTTGCCCTTCAATCTACCGACACCTTTATAATCCAATGGCTTATGAGGCAATGGATTCATCTGTGATTCGATTCCTGGCTGTCTCTCTTGCTTCTGTCTCGGTGTAGATCCGTTTTGCATATCTCTTGGATTCATTGTTTACCTCCTATTCTTCTTCGTATAGCTCTGTCACGTCTACTTCAAATACTTCATCCGATTGTTTCGTATATCTTACTAAGACATTTTGGGTATCGTCATCTACATCGATAATATAAACATATTGCCCATTATGAAGAACATCCTTCATCACTGGATCGTCCTTAATCTCTTTTGCGCGCATTACATTCATGTTCATTACCTCCTTTGATCGGTTTGTTCTTCCTGTTCATCTCATTACCGTGATTGGAAGAATTTAAACATTTCCTCGGTAATTGCAATATAAATGTAAAAAAGCTCGTCAAAGAGACGAGCTGAATGCTAGTAATAGTAGGTGAATTTCATTTCTATATTTGCTTCTATTTCTATTTGTCCAGGCTCGATTGGGGCAGCAGCATTGCTTGCTTTCAAACTATAGGCTTGAAAGGGCTGTGGTCTACTAGGCATGAGCTCGGTAATGTGGAAGGGGACAGGAAAGAGTTGCACACGAATAGTTTGGGTCATAGTTTGTGCTTTTTGATAAGCGTTTTGTATAGCGAGTTGGAGTGCTTGTCGATAGTAGCGATGATCATCACTTAATGTAAAAACGATATTAGAAATATGATTTGCGCCATTTTGAACGGCTGTGTCGATTATTAGTCCGGTCTGAGCTAAATCTGTCACTCTTATCGATAGCCTATTAGTTACCTGATAACCTTTAAGGACAGGATTCCCATCCTGATAATCGTATTGGGGATAAATCGAATACTCAATTGTTTGGATATTTTCTTGAGTAATAGGAATAGACAGCAGTGCCTGATAGAGCCGATTCATGATAATAGCATTCTCTTCCTGTGCAGTTAACGCATCTGCTGCCTCTGTTACCACTCCTAATTCCAATTCGGCTACATCTGGTCGTACTTGTAACATGCCCGTACCAAAAACCTTTAGAGAAGGTTGATTCCATTCTTTATGAAAATGATTGGACATTCTCTCCCTCCATTCTTTTTCGATAATTTAGTCTATTCGTAGAGGGGGGAAAAATATGTGAATCTGAGAAAAAGTAGCTTAGGAAATTAGCTCTAATAAGTAGTAAACATCGTAAATTTTTGCAAGGTATAGCCTATTTTTCGTACGATGTTTATCGAATCGGCATATTCCTTATACGCTAAAGTATAGACAGCATCCTCATTATTCCAAATTCTGCGAAAATATTGATCGACCTCCTGTACTACTTTCTGGTGATTAGCCGAAGAGATCGAGAGGTTACTCTCTAAATTATAATTATTGAGATTTCTCGCAGTGAAATTACTAGAGCCGACTACTATCTCACTCGTGGCCTGACCATGAACATAAAAAATCTTAGAATGATACTGCTCCTTGTTGATGTTATACCACCTAATCGTAATATTTTCTGAATGATCATTCTGTAATTCACTAGCAACAGGGATATTCGGTAATCCTACCTTTTCATGGCCAAAAGCATTTTGATTCGGATCAAGAATGATTCTAATCGATGCTCCACGGTCAGCAGCGTCTTTTAGTGAGTCAATAATCGTTCGGTCTGCTAAATAAAACATGCCAATCCAAATTTCATCTTCGGCTGTTGTGTCCTTTATCGCTTGAATCACCCTTTTCTCTGTTTGTTTCTCTGTAACAATTTGTGCTTGAATAGTATCTTTTTTTGATGGGGTAGTTGTTTCAAGCAATGGGTCTAATTCCTTTTCGGTTGGAAATAAGGAGGTATCCCCTCCAGAGAATGCGGCAACTGCCTGCTCAGACTCAATGAGGTCTTTTAGGATAGCCCCTTTTACTTTAAAGCCAACATTAGAATGAAAGCCACTCGCATCATGAGGATTACCTGATAATATCAATCCATTGTCCTCCGAAATAACGACTTTACGATGGTTTGCTTTAATATTTAATAGCTTTAAGTAAGAACGTGCGGTAACATTTGGAGACTTATTACCAAATGGATTGGTGATCCAGCCAGTACCTTCTTGACCAAACCACTTGACAAACATTCGCCAAAAACCAGAATAAAGCGGGTTGGGATCTCTTAATCTATTTAAATCCGTATAGATGACTTCTGCACCTATTTGACTTAATGGCTCTATATGCTGAGCCTTATGAGATCCGTAGGTTGTATTAATTGGATCTGTAATAAAGATAATTTCTAGATCAGGGTATTTTTCCTTCTGTTTCATTATTTTTTGCCGAATGGTGCGACTAATAGGAGGGAAGTCTCTTCCTATAGCCGACGTTTCATTCATCATGAAAAAATCAAGGATTAAAAATTCCTCCGCATTTTCGATCGTTTGATAAACTTGTTCAAATATTTCTTGTTCGTGTATTTCCTTTCCATTCTTTTGATAGGTTAAATCATACAAAAATTCTATCTCACTATCGGTCAAATGGTGAATATTGCCTTTGTAGTTGATTCCCTTAGGTAGAGGCTTCTGTTGATGGTAGAAAATAGTACTAATATAGATAATCGATAACACAAAGAGGACCCGAAGTGATCTTTTTTGATACCATTTATGACGTTTCTTCATCGCTGCTTGCTCCTTCAAAAAAATTAAAGTCTATTATCTATACCCTCTTTTTATACTTCTATCACCTTGATTTTTCATCATGAAAAATGAATCTATTTTAATAATCATCTATAATATAAGGTGGGAAGAATATTCAAATGACTAACTAAAAATAGGAGGATCTATGACGATTCGAACGATTGCAGTAAACCTCGATTTGAAGGAGAAGGAGCTAGAATGGATACAGAATCATGCCCAAGATTGGAATGTCATAGCTGGTGCTGATTTGTCAGCAGAAGAGTTATTACAAGCAGAGATTATGTTGAATTGGAAAAAAGGAGTAAGAGATATTTTATCAGAGAGTAATAGGTTAAGGTGGGTGCAAACATGGAGTGCAGGTGTCAACCGTCTTCCGTTAGAACAATTAAAAGCAAAGGGAATCCATCTAACGAGTGCGAATGGTGTCCATGCCTATCCTATTTCTGAGACGATTTTTGCCATGTTATTAGGCTTTACTCGAAGAATAGATACCTATGTCCGTCAACAGCAGCTGAAGAAATGGGAGCATGCGAATTTAAGAAAAGAGATTCATGAAAAAACAATAGGAATTCTTGGTATTGGTGCGATTGGATTAGAGACGGCAAGAATAGCGAAGGCATTCGGAATGAAGGTGCTAGGAATGCGTTATTCTGGAAGGTCAGCAGAATATGTTGATCAAATGTATAAACCAAAGGAGTTGGATAAATTATTACCACAGTGTGACTATGTGGTGATCACCCTTCCCTTAACAGAACAAACGAAGGATATGTTTACCACTAAGGAATTCAAACTAATGAAAGAGAACGCATTCCTTGTTAATATTGGTCGAGGGCCGATTATAAAAGAAGCTGATTTAATACAAGCATTAGAAAAAAACGAAATAGCAGGAGCAGGCCTTGATGTTTTTGTCGAAGAACCATTAGCTGTCGATAGTCCACTTTGGGAAATGGAAAATGTGATTATTACACCACATACAGCAGGTTCAACAGAATATTATACGGAACGTGTGATCAGGGATATTTTTCTGCCTAATTTCAAGGCCTATCTCCAAACAGGTAAGCCGACGACCAACCTTGTAAATTACAGTAGAGGATATTAGATCCCTTCATTCTCCATCAATGGGGTGAAGGGACCCCCTTATTTAATTGGTGGTACAAATAAGGGGTCTTGATTGAATTTTGAAATATGTAAATCCTTCTGGCGGTTAATCGAAGCAAAGAATACATCCTCTAGCTGTTCAATATTAGACTCATGCAATTTCTTTATTAACCATTCCTTATCCACATGTAGTGCAGGAAGAACATCCTCCATGATTTTTCCTTCCAATACAACAGGAAAGGAAATAGGTAATGGGGAAGACTTTGCCTTTAAGACACTCAATTCACCGTTTGCTTCAATTATGGCTGTCTCCACTTCTCTTATGTCGAATATTTCATTATTTCGTAGCATTTCCAATATGTTAGAAACCGTGTAACCTATTTTCTTTAAGTTTTGATTTAAAAATATTCCATCTTGGATGACAATCGTTGCTTCAAATGTTACTACTTGATCTACCTTTTGACTTGCTATTTTTAGATGGGCAACCGTTTTTTGCAATAGGGCGATTACTATAATTGCAAAAATAGTTGGTAAATGGTTAATATTAGGATCGGCGATATCTGCTCCAACTACAGATGCTAAGGTTATAATAACTAAGAAATCGAAAACGGGTAATTCCCCTACTGCTCGTTTACCCATGAATAGTGTGATCACGAGTAATAAAGGCAAAATGGTTAGGACTCTCCATCCAACGAGTAATAGGTCTTTCAGTAAATCCTCCATCTGTTTTCACCTCAAATAATTGTGTATTGCTATTTTTTCCACCTCCTTAGGATCCATGCATAATTAGGAAACCTTTTTCAAATTCCTTCGTATAAGAAGTAAACAAAGAATGGAGCGATTGATTCATGAATAACTATGAAGAAAAAGTATATCAAGAAATGATGGAATGGGAGCTAAAAATACTTAGAAACAAAAGTATGGTCCAGAGGCTTTCTAAAAAGGCTCAGAACAAGATAAATAGTTATATACCAGAGAAAGCCCACACCGTCATAACAGAAGCTATCAAACATATGGTGAAGGCAACCCTTGTTGGATCTGACTTTACCACTTCAAAAAAGCCTAGCAGCTTATACTCATTGGAAGAAAAGGAAAAATTAGTCGAAGAAAAAATCACTTCTTATCGAAAAACAGCAGCAATTGAAGGAGCGGGTACTGGTGCAGGAGGTATCCTTCTAGGACTTGCTGATTTCCCCTTACTGCTATCGATTAAAATGAAGCTTTTGTTTGAATTAGCCTCTATCTATGGATATGATACCAAAAATTATGAAGAGCGATTATTTTTGCTACACATTTTTCAACTTGCCTTTGCAAACGATGATCGTAAAAGAGAGGTATATTATTTTATCAAACATTGGGAGGAAGAAAAGGAGAAGCTAGTCGATGTGGATTGGCGCGTTTTCCAACAGGAATATCGTGATTATATTGATTTAGTAAAATTATTTCAGATGATTCCAGGTATTGGGGCGGTCGTAGGTGCATATGCCAATTATAATCTTGTCGACCAGCTCGGAGAAACGGCAAAAAATTGCTATCGACTTCGGATTTTTGGTGAATAGCATAAATTAACCCTTCCGTCGATAGAAATTTTATTCAGAATAGACAGTTTTCTTTTAAAGCTTCACATAATAGTAGTAAATACCTAATGCTAATATCGATAGGATAATTCCAGAAACATAAGGCAAATAAATAGCTAGTCCGTATAGCATTCCGCCCAGGGAGGGCCCGATAATTCGACCTAATGAATCAAAGGAAGACAGCATACCTGTTACCTGTCCATAGCCTGATTTTGCCTTTTTCGTTAGTAAGGAAGAAACGGCAGGGCGAATCAAGCCATTTCCAATTCCGAAAATCGTTAAAAAGATAGCAGCCGTTAAGAAGCTGTTCACTAACAGAATTGTCGCAAAGCCAATGGTGGAAACGATAATACCGATTTGAATAACATTGCCTTCCCCGAATTTTTTCGTCATTTTACCGACAAGTCCGCCTTGTACAACGGCTCCAGCTAAGCCCATGATCATAAAAATATAGCCAAGCTCCGTTGTTCCTAATCCTGCTTTGTCATCGGCAAAATAGGCAAAAGTAGCCTCAAGACCAGCAAGAGAAATCGACACAAACCATTGTAGTATAAATAACGGTGCTGTTGGATCCTTGATTGCCTTTAAGAAGGAAGGTCGATTTCTTTGTTGCTCGACTGCTTGATCTTTATCCAGTGACTCCTTCAACACAAGCATAACGAGTATTAAGGTAATAAGGGAAGAGCCTCCCGCTAACAAAAATGGGGTCGAAAGATTATTTTCTGAAAAAATACCACCAATCGCTGGTCCAAAAATAAACCCTAATCCAACAGAGGCCCCGATAATCCCCATCCCTTTACTGCGGTTCTCTTCTGTTGTGATATCTGCCACATATGCCATGACAGTAGGCATATTCGCAGCCGAAAGAAATCCACCGATAATTCTAGCAGCAAATAGCATCCATAAATGGGAAGCAAAGGCCATTAGAAAAAAGGATAAAGCAAGACCTGAGATCCCTAATAATAAAACAGGCTTTCTCCCTATGCGATCAGAGATTCTCCCCCACATTGGTGAGAATAGAAATTGCATTAAAGAATAAACAGACATCAATAAGCCTAATTCCAGCGGAGATGCCCCTAACTCCTCTGCATAAAAAGGTAGAACCGGAATAATAATCCCAAATCCGACCATAACTAGAAACATTACAGCAAATAATATCGCTAAAACTTTTTTAGATTTCACAGATGTTCACTCCAACTGAATAGAATATACCTCTCACTTAAGAAACCATGATACTAATTCTTTTGGATGATAAGCCGTGTAATTAGGCTGCCACTTAGGAAGATCGATCGTCCGCTTTCGGTGGTTCATCCAAATTGCCTGCCATCCCATTTGCTTCGCCCCGACAATATCATTTTCATAGGAATCCCCAATATACACTGTTTTTTCTTTATTGAGCTTTAATTGGTCTTCCATATATCGAAAGACTTCCCTACTAGGCTTTGAATGACCAATTGCACCTGAGACAAAAATATGGGTTGCTGGAATCCAATGAGATAAGCCTAGCTGTTTTACCTTCATCATTTGATGGGCTTCTTCTCCATTTGTGAGAATCGCTAGCTGTTTTTTTTGTGAAAGAAGGTGATCTAATAATTGTTTTAATTCCTCAAATAAAGTAATTTGTTTTTGCTCTTGCAAGTATTTTTGTTGAAAACTGACAGCGTCTTGATAGCTTATAGCTAATCCAAACTCTTCACATGCCTTTGTTATACGATAGGTTTGTAGCTCTAAAGCAGTGATTTCCCCATTCATGTGTTTTTCAAAGACTTCATCACTATATTTTCTACTAGTGATATAAAGAGCCTCCAACTCTGCATCAATGAAATCCTGCTGGAATTGTTGTTTTACTGTATTCTTAAATGGTAGTAATTGATCATATAATGTATCATCTACATCGAAAATAATCGTATCCATTTGCGTCATCCTCATGATAAAAATGTCCTCATAAATTTTATCATAGTTTGATGGGTGGAAGGAATGTATTTACATGAAACGAGTCAATATTTCGTCAAAATATCTCGAAATTGTTAACAAACTTTGCGAATTTAGGATTGAAAAGTTATCAAAATATTGTTAAAATTATCACAAAGTATGAAGGCTATGTGTAACTGGCGAGATGCGGAAAACCGTAAGGGAGCACATAGTATCGATAGCCGCTCGCCTGGGCAAGGGTAAGGAGTTATTCCTTACCTCTTTCTATTTATAATCATTTCAAGGAGTGTGGTTAGATGAAAAGAGTATATAACTTCTCTGCTGGTCCATCAATGCTACCATTAGAAGTATTAGAAAAGGCACAAGCGGAATTACCAAGCTATAACGATTCAGGTATGTCTGTGATGGAGCTTAGCCATCGTTCTGGTTTGTTCACAGAAATCATAACAGAGGCAGAAGCACTACTACGTGAATTATTGAATATTCCAAGCCATTATAAAGTATTATTTATTCAAGGTGGTGCGTCACAGCAATTCGCCATGGTGCCACTTAACCTGATGAAAAATGGCAAAGCGGATTTCGTGCATACAGGATCCTGGTCCAAAAAGGCGATGAAGGAAGCAGAAAAATACGGTAAAGTGAATGTCATTGCTTCTTCTGAAGATGATAACTTTACCTATATTCCAAATATAGATCCAACAACATTAGACCCAGATGCGGATTATGTTCACATTACAACGAACAATACGATTGAAGGAACAGCCTTCCAAGAGATTCCTGATACAGGAAAAGTCCCACTCGTTGCGGATATGTCTTCAAATATATTATCAGAAGAAATCGATGTATCGCAATTTGGTATAATTTACGCTGGGGCACAAAAAAATATTGGTCCAGCGGGATTAACGGTGGTTATAATCCGAGAAGATCTAATAGGAAATGCGAAGGACATTTGCCCAACAATGCTAGACTATAAAACACATAGTGAAAGTGGTTCTTTATATAATACACCACCAACATTTGCTATTTATATGGCAAAGCTAGTTTTCGAATGGGTGAAGGAGCTTGGTGGACTGAAAGCAATGCAAGAGCGAAATGAGAAAAAGGCAGCTATACTCTATGACTATATTAGTCAATCCGATTTTTATCAATCTCCAGTAGCAGAGGATAGTCGTTCTATTATGAACATTCCTTTTGTTATTCCGAATCACGATTTAGATGCTAAGTTTATCAAAGAGGCACAAGCAGAAGGACTAGAAACATTAAAGGGTCACCGCTCTGTTGGTGGAATGCGTGCAAGTATCTATAACGCAATGCCAGTGGAAGGTGTAGAAGCATTCGTTGCATTTATGAAAAAATTCGAAGCAGAAAATAAATGATGAACCAGTAATCCCAGAGGTAACTATCTACTTCTGGGATTCTTAATTATGGAGGGAAAAGGCCAAGATAAAAGGATAAGCCAACCACCACGTTAAGATTCATCCACGAAACAAAAATTCAGAGGGCTAGCCCGCACTTTTTCTATATTGAAAAGAACCATGTTCCGTGCTAAAGTAACAATAGCTTTTTTTATCACAGTTACTAGTGGGGAAGAAGAAACCCCACAGCTTGGTGTCTTCTTTAATGAAAACGCTTTCCTAAGAGGTGGAATAAATGAAGAGATTAAACAAATTACGCAATGATTTACAATCCTTAAGCTTGAAAAGTAGAATTGCCATTCTATTTGCCATTAGTACATTTATACCCTTAATGTTTACAGTGCTATTTTCTTATCACACGATGTCAACCATTTTAACGAATAAACTTCATACAAACTTCAACAGTAACTTACACCAAATTAGTCTTACTATCGAAAATACGATCAATGATATGAACTATGTATCGCAACAGATTGATTTCTCTGAAAATATCCAATTTCGATTAAAAACCTACCTCAAAATGGAGGATTCTCTTGAGAAAACAAGACTCTATGAAGATATTAAAAATGAGTTGAATTTGATCACCTTTAGTAATCCAAATATTGGACTTTCCCTTATTTATGTAGAGAAAGAGAACAAGTACTTATTTAATAGTCACGGGGTCAAGGATGAATTTCATTTGCGCAATCAACCTTTATTTATTAAAGGATATAAAATTGATAATTTCGGTCCACATGTAAGCATGGAAAGATACAATGACAAGTATGTATTATCGACAGTAAGGCAGTTAGATATGGATTATGAAAATCATGTTTATTTATATATGGAGTCAAATTTAGATTTAACGAGAAATATAGTAGAAAAAGACAATGTCCTCAATCATACAAGCTATTTACTTCTCAACAAGCAAAATGAAGTCATTTACAGTGAGGAGCAAGAGGAATTTCCACTACAAACACCATTTTTCCGTGAAGAGCATTTGGACGAGGATGGGACACGAAACGGCTATTATTGGTTCAAACAAACAACCGATCGTGGCTGGAGTGTGGTATCCCTTATTTCTATTGCTCAGTATAAACAGGAGATTAACGAGTGGATGATCCTAATGCTCTATATGGCTATTCTATTCGTATTGGTTAGCTTAATTGTTGGGTTGTTGCTATGGAAGACTTTTTACCGACCACTTCATCAACTAAACAGTGAGATCAAGCTGATGAGTAACCATAATTTTGCCTCAGAAGTAGTTAGCACAAAAATCCCCGAATTTGTCGATTTGCTCAGTCATTTTCGTAAAATGAAAAAACAAATAACGAATTTGATCCAAGCGATTGAACAAAAGGAAAGAAACCGTGCTGATTTAGAAGTCGAGAAGCTATTGCATCAAATAAATCCACATTTTCTCATGAACACATTAGACACAGCAAGATGGTTGGCTGTAGCCGGTAACAAAGAAGAGGTGACCCATTTATTAACAGCATTAAATAAATTACTTTATTATAACATGGGGAAGCTAGGGAACTCCTCCACCTTAAATCAAGAGATTGATTCAGTGAAGCAATACCTAGAGCTCCAACAAATTAGATATGATTTTGATTATAAAATAGAGCTATTCATAGCTGATAGCTTGCTAGAATCATCCGTTCCTAGATTTATCCTACAGCCAATTGTCGAAAATTCTATCTATCATGGGTTAGAGGATGATGGTTCTATTCGAATTGCCATAACGAATGACCCTCATAATATGATGATAAAGGTGAGTGATAATGGTCGAGGAATGAGTGAGGAGGATATTCAAAGGATTTGGCAGAAGGACCAGCAGAAAGAAAAGGGAATGGGCATTGGACTACATTATGTTAAACAAATATTGGACCGGACATATGAAGGGCGTGCAAGTATCGATATTTTCAGTAGTACTAACAATGGGACAGATGTTGTGCTGACTATACCAATAGGGGAGGAATTTTCATGATCAAGGTGCTTTTAGTAGAAGATGATAAATTGGTTAGAAAAAGTCTGATCACAGCGTTCGACTGGGCTAAGTTTGATATGGAGATTGTTGGAGATAGCAAAAATGGGGAGAAGGCATTGGAATTTTTACGCGAACAAAAGGTAGATCTAATCATTACTGATTTAGCGATGCCGATAATGTCAGGTATTGAACTAATTCGTAAGGTAAAGCAATGGTATCCCTCTGTTTTTATTGTCGTATTGTCCCTCCATCAGGATTTTGAATATATTCAAGAAGCGATGCGATTAGGTGCGATTGACTATATTGCGAAGGTGGAGCTCGATACGAATAGTATGGATGAAACATTGGAAAGAATTCATAATCGTATACAGAGTGAGCAATCAAATAAAACGATACCCCCAGAATCATCAATAGGAAATGGCTGGATACTGATCAGCGAAAGTGATCTAGAAGGCTATGTCAATATGATCAAGGATACATGCAAGCAAAAGGAATTCTTCTATCTTGAAACAGATGCCTTATTTGTTCCGTCTAAGGATGAACGGTTTCTAGATAGACTGTATTCAATGAATAGGAAGGATTATTTATTAATCATTGAGCTGGATGAACAAAAAAAGTATAAGTTAGATGATTTAAGGCAATGGCTACAACGACATAAGGATCGTTTGCTTTTCTATGAAACTATATCAGACCAGTCAATTACATGTATACCGTTGGAAAAAGTGAGGATGCAGGAGTACAACAAAGAAGAAAAGCAACGACAAATAGAGCAACTAATTCATGATACTAAAGCAATGCAATGGGTGTTTCACGAGGAAGTGCTAGCTAGCATTCTATCAAGACTTCAACATTTACGACTTACAAGTCACAAGTTGAATGAATTGCTCATGATCGGATTAGGGGAATGCCGAAAAATATATTCTCTTCTGACGATGAAGCCATTAGAATTACCAGAGTACTTCTCTTACTGGGTAGAGGTGGAAGAATGGTTTAATGAAGCACAGGATAGTATGTTTCGTGCAATGTATAGGCCATCCGTCTCAAAGGAAACAACCGCAAGTATATTAGAGGCTGTTTCGATCATTCATGAGCAACTTTCTACTAATCTAACGGCAGCAGATGTCGCAGAAAAGGTTCATATGAGCAGAAGTTATTTTAGTGTCTGTTTTAAGCAAGTGATGGGGGAAACTTTTCATGAATATGTAAGATTAGCACGGACGAAGCAGGCAATGGATTATTTCATGCATACTAATGAGAAGGTTGCCACAGTCGCTGAAAAAGTAGGCTATACCGATGTCAAATATTTTAGCAAAGTATTCAAAAAATCAACCGGTTTCCTACCAAGTGCTTATCGAAAAAAATACGCAGGAGGAAATTTGTTTGATAAACAGGAGACGATTGTTTCGGAATTAAACACAAAAAAGGACATCGATGAAGAATAGAACAATTACCCCCTATAATCTCGGAACATTTCACTGATTGAATACGCTTACAAAAATGCTACGATATAGATGTGAAAATAAAAAGGTTAGAAAGGGGATGGCAAGATGAGGAGAAAGTTCTTAGGTGTTTTCATTATTTTTCTTTCATTATTCTTAGTAGCATGCACCGGTGACTCCAAGGAAAGTAGCAGTGAAGAAGGGTCTGGAGAGCAGCCAGGAACAACTGGAGATATGGATCCATTTGGTAAATATGAAGAGCCGATTACCATAGCGATTGGACAGGAGGTAGATCCAACAGACACCAGCTTACAGGATGGGGACACACCATTAGATAATCAGTATACACGTCATGTAAAGGAGCATTTAAATATTGATGTGGAACATGCCTTTACAGCATCTCCTGCCAATTACGATCAAAAGGTAAGCTTGGCCATTGCAAGTAATGATTTGCCTGATGCGATGGTAGTTGGGCCAGTAGAGCTTAGGCAAATGGTAGAGGCTGATCAGATAGCAGATTTAACAAAGGTTTATGAAAATTATGCTTCACCTGCAATTAAGGAAATCATTGATAGCTCGGAAGGGGTAGCATTGGAGAATGCCACTTTTGATGGGAAAATCATGGCAATACCAAATTCACAGGCTGGTGCAGATGGTGTTCATAACCTGTGGATAAGAAAGGATTGGTTGGATAAGCTCGGATTAGAACCGCCAAAGACCGTCGAGGATCTTAAGGCAGTGGCCAAAGCTTTTGTCGAACAAGATCCAGATGGGAATGGAAGTGATGACACGATTGGGTTAGCGGGACCGGATACGAGCAATAAGCTCTATGCCAATTTTCTAGAATCAACGAACAATTTATACGGTTTTGACGGCATCTTCTCTGCATTACACGCCTATCCAGGTTACTGGATAGAAGGAGATGATGGGCAACCTGTTTATGGTTCGATATTACCGGAAACAAAGGAAGCTCTTGCTGTTCTACGGGATATGTATAGTGAAGGATTGATTGACCCGGAAATGGGCGTGCGTGAGGATTCAGGTGAATCGATTATTAGTGG
The DNA here is from genome assembly GCF_055395245.1 of Gracilibacillus sp. JCM 18860. Lineage (NCBI taxonomy): Bacteria > Bacillati > Bacillota > Bacilli > Caryophanales > Bacillaceae > Gracilibacillus > Gracilibacillus sp. JCM 18860. Next base: position 2,260,591 of record NZ_AP043868.1, on the reverse strand, counting down.
GAATACTGGAATGTTTTTCGGTCCGTTTTGGATGCCATATGGTCCACTTACGGATGCTATTACCAATAATCCAGACGCTAATTGGCAGTCCTATGCCCTACCATTGGATGCAAATGGGGAATATACTCCTCACTTAAGCACAACAACAACACAATATGTCGTCGTGCGAAAAGGATATGAGCATCCAGAAGCAGCGATGAAAATATTAAATAATTTGTTGGCACATGAATCAGAATTTGACCCAAGTATTGGAGGGCCAGGCTATTATCCACTACGGCTAGTTTATGCACCAGCAGATGAAATGGAGGTTACTACCATTGCGCTAAGAGAAGTGTTGGCCGGAACGAAGGAACCTGAGGATTATTACAATATGCCGGCATATAAACTATTAAAATCAGATGTGGATCAGATCCATGAGGTGAAGCTAGAGCCGTACGATAATACGGATATTCAATATTGGGATCCTGATGCGAATTTGGGGTATTGGACTAGAGCCTATTCGGCTTTAGTAGGGACAGCACCACTAGTGGACACAGAAATAAAAGGAGTAAAGAGCTTAATTTATTCCCAAACAAAAACAATGGAAGATCGTTGGGTGAACCTGAAAAAGCTCGAAGAAGAAACCTTTATGAAAATTATTATTGGTACAGAACCGCTAGATGCGTTTGATCAGTTTGTGGAAAATTGGAAGAGTCAAGGCGGTGAGCAAATTACCGACGAAGTAGCCGAAATTGCGCAGTAAATAATAGAGAAGGCGTCGAAGCTAATCGACGCCTTAACTGATATCTATATCTAAAAGTTTTTAGGAGTGTGGGTGATGAAGACAAAAGGATTTGCGAAGCATTACTATATGATGATGGCTCCTGGGCTCTTATGGTTAGTGTTATTTAGTATTGTTCCGATGTTTGGAATTGTGATTGCCTTCCAGGATTTTAACCCGGGCAAGGGGATTCTTGGATCAGAATTTATTGGACTCGAAACCTTTAAATACATGTTCACACTTAGTGATACACTAAATGTTTTTTATAATACGATAATCATTGCCATCATGAAAATTATTGGAAACTTAATTGTGCCATTAGTGTTTGCGTTAATGCTTAATGAGATACGCTATATCGGCTTAAAGCGGTCGATTCAGACAATTGTCTATCTACCGCATTTTCTCTCCTGGGTTATTTTAGGTGGTGTGCTGCTAGATATATTTGCCTATCAGGGGCCGATTAACCAGCTCCTTGGTATATTTGGTGTCGAACCAATTCTGTTTTTTGCCCAAGCAGATCTCTTTCCTTTTCTAGTAGTAGGAAGTGATGTGTGGAAGGAATTCGGCTTTAATACAATAATTTATCTAGCTGCACTAACTGGAATTAATCCTGCCCTGTATGAGGCAGCAGGAATTGATGGGGCTTCTAGATTTAGAATGCTCTGGCATGTCACCTTACCTGGCATACGAACCACTGCTGTTTTACTAGCTGTATTAAGTCTAGGAAATGTGCTAAATGCAGGATTTGATCAGATATTTAACCTTTATAATCCACTCGTCTATTCGACGGGAGATATTATTGATACATGGGTGTATCGTGCTGGATTATTAAATTTACAATATGAATTAGCGACAGCTGTAGGGCTACTAAAATCTGTGGCAGGCTTTATTTTAATCAGTCTTTCCTATTTCTTAGCCTATAAGTTTACCAATTATCGAATCTTTTAAAGGAGGGATAAGCATATGTTGCGGAGTAAATCATTATCTTCCAAAATGACAGATGCTATTTTAATAGCGATCCTAGTGATCGTTGCGATCACATGTATTTTGCCACTTTGGTATACATTATCCCTGTCACTTAGCTCAAAGACAGCTGCTGCTGCAGGAGCCGTGGCCCTGTGGCCGGTGGATTTTAATTTTGATTCCTATAAACAATTATTGCAGGATAGTCAATTTTTTAAGTCTTTTTGGATCTCGGTACAACGGGTAGTGCTTGGCGCAGGATTGAATTTCATTATTGTACCATTAATGGCTTATCCTTTATCGAAAACAGTAAAGGATTTTAGAGGTAGAAATGTGTTGATGTGGACCGTTATTTTTACGATGCTGTTTAATGGAGGGCTCATTCCACTATATATTACGATTCAGGAATATAATTTAATGAATAGTATTTGGGCATTGGTGTTAGTAGGGGGAGCACAAACGATTGTTTTTAATATTATTTTAACCATTAACTTCTTCAGAAATTTACCTAAATCATTAGAAGAAGCGGCATTAGTGGATGGGGCAGGTCCTTGGTATATTTTGTTTAAACTGTTTATCCCTTTGTCGATTCCGGTTTTGGCAACAGTTTCGCTATTTAGTATTGTGTATCACTGGAATGAATTTCTGTACGGGTTAATTTTTATGACAAGAGAGGAGTTTTACCCATTACAAACTTATATTCAACAATTAGTTGTTTCGGTTGATCCTTCTACGATGACAGAGGATCAATATAAGCGAATGAGTGAGTTATCGAATCGAACATTAGATGCTGCAAAAATATTTATTGCGATGATACCAGTACTAGTCGTCTATCCATTCTTGCAGCGTTATTTTATACATGGAATTACGTTAGGATCGGTGAAAGAGTAGGAGGGAATCTTATTGGAATCAAGTGGCATGGAAAGAATATATCGTTTAGCGGATTTTATTATGAAGCTCGCTTATTTGAATCTACTAGCCATTTTTTATACTGTCATAGGGCTATTTATCTTTGGCTTTTTTCCAGCATTAACCGCTTTATTTTATATTGTTCGAAAATGGCTAACAGGCTATAGTGACATACCCATTACAAAAAATTTCTGGTTTGCCTATAAGAAAGAGTTTGTCAGAAGTAATGTGATTGGAGCTATTCTGTTTTTATCTGGTTTGCTTCTTTTTATTAATCTTTCGATCGCAGAAGTAGTAAACGAGCCAATCATTCGTTTTAGCTATTATATCCTATTGCTTGTTACGATCTTATTTGCTTGTATGTGTCTTTACGTTTTTCCGGTATATGTACATTTTAATGGGAGTATGGTTCAAATGTTTAAAAATGCATTTTTATTCCTATTTGTTCAGCCGATCCATACGGTGTGTATGGTGGCAGGGGTTATTATTCTATATTTTATGCTTAGGTTTGTTCCAGGGTTGATTCCTTTCTTCAGTATGAGCATCTTTGCATTTATTGTGATGTTTTTTAGTTTGAGAAAGTTTGAAAGGATAGTACGAGTAGCAGATTCCGAGGTTACACAAGCTTAAGCTCACCTTATGAAAGCGCAGAATAATGGGCTCATTGTGTGAAACGTTCTTAGCACACAATGAGCCAAAAGAGAAACCTCCTATTTTAATCTTCTCTCAATATGCAAATTGTTTTCGAATAAAGTCAATAAACTCTATATCCTGTTTGCTTTTTCTTTTTTCAAGCATGAATTGTGCATCGTCTCCTAATGCATAGCGGAACTGATCTGAAGTGTCATTAGCTACACGGTATATGCCATCTGCGATATCGTCAGCTTTTGAAGCATAATTTTCGAAGCTTTCCAGCTGTTTACTTAGTACTATTTCCTGGTACTCCTGATAATCATTCTTATAATCATGTTGCAATGTTACTAAAGATCGTCCAGTAAAATCTGTATCAACATTACCGGGTTCTATCATTTTTATTTTGATATTATGTTGTGAGAGCTCATATTGTAAGGATTCTGCAAAACCTTCAAGGGACCATTTGGTAGCATGATAAAGACTTAGAAGTGGAAAACTAATTTGCCCAGCAATTGAGGAAACATTGATGATTAATCCATTGCGATTTTGTTTGAAATGAGGAAGAATCGCTTTAATGGTATTCATGACTCCGAAAACATTCACTTGAAATTGATGATAAATTTGCTTCTCTGTTGAGAATTCAAAAGGCCCAAATACAGCATATCCCGCATTGTTTAAAACTACATCGATCGAGGAAAATTCACTGATGCCTTGAGCAATTGCATGATGAATCGTTTCAGGAATGGTAACATCTAATTTTGTTACAAGGACATTTTCTTCCTGTGTCAGCTCTTTCTCCTTTTCAGGATTTCGCATTGTCGCAATCACATTCCATCCTTTTTCTGCAAAATATTTAGCAGTAGCCTTTCCTATACCAGATGAAGAACCAGTTATTAAGATTGTTTTCATTTAACTCTCCTCCTTTGTTATTTCCTATCCAGTATAAAATATATATTGAACAAAGTAAACTAAAATAGTTATATTAGTTTATTTAGTTTACATTTCTTTTTGCTAAGGTATAATGAAAATAGAACAAACGAAAGGGTTTTTCTAGATGAGAAAAAGTAGTAACTCGGATCAATTAATTGAAAAATTAAAACCAGTCATACGGAAAACTCCATATAGCCAATTAACAACAGATACCATTGCAAACTATATGGACGTTAGTAAAGCAACATTATATAAACACTTCACTTCTAGGGATGAAATTATCGAAAAAGTTGTTGTATATTATATGGACTATATTGCTGAAGAAGAGGAGAAGAATAACTCAAATGAATATGAATATATAGAAAAATTCCAAAAAATATTTGACCATTCGTTAAAAGGAGTAATTTTCGTAACAGATATATTTTTAGAGGATCTTCATGACAATTATCATCACCTCTACGAAAGGTGGCAGACAGCCATACAGAAGCGGTATACAAAACTATCGTCATTCTTCGAGAGCGGTATAGAGAAAGGAATCTTTAACAATATCAACCCTATTCTGTTCATGATTCAAGACGATAGTGTATTAAGAAAAATGTTTGAACCATCCTTTTCGGTTAGATATAATGTGACTCTGAAACAGGCAATTTTGGACTATTATCAAATGAAAAAATTTCAACTAATAGCTCCTGAATGGCTGGGTATAGCGGATGATGATCTTATTATAAAAGAGGTAGAGTTTGTTTTAAAAAAGCTATAATAAATAAAGACGATCTACAGTAACGATAAGTTCTGTAGGTCGTCTAAATCTGTTCTACTTCAGCTTGCTATTTAAGCCCACCACAATTCCTTCGCACCTTCATCAATCAGCATATCCTTAAGAAATACAACTGCCTTAGAGAAGCCCTCATCGATGCTCATCAGCCCATCCTCATGTTCAATACTAATAGCGCCATCATATCCAATAACCTGTAGGGCACTAATAATATCACGCCATACTTGCTCATCATGTCCATAACCTACGGTGCGGAAGACCCATGAACGATTGGCAATATCCTTATAGCTTTTCGTATCAAGCACTCCATTTAGTTCTGTGTTCCGTGGCTCGATCTGGGTATCCTTTGCATGAAAGTGGTAAAGCGCGTCTCCTATTTGTTTAATGCTTTGAGCAGGATTCATTCCTTGCCAGAAGTAATGACTAGGATCAAAATTCACCCCAATTTGGCCTCCACACTCTTTTCGCAACCTTATCGCTGTTTCATTATTATAGACAACAAAACCTGGATGTGGTTCAATCGCCACTCGCACATGATGTTGCTTCAATAATTCATTTTGCTCCTTCCAGTAAGGAATCACCTTTTCTCTCCATTGCCATTCCACTACATTTGAAAAATCTGTCGGCCAAGGACAGGTGATCCATACGGGATTCTTAGAATGCTCGGATTCACCAGGGCAGCCGGAAAACGTAACAACCGTATCGATATTTAATTTATTCGCCAGCTTGACTGTCGCGACAAATTTATCATGGAAGTCTTTCGCCACCTCCTTGTTAGGGTGTAAAGGATTCCCATGACAGCTTAATGCACTAATCTTTATATTCCGTTTCTCAAAAGCTTGCTTGAATGCTTCGAGCTTTTTATTATCTGCTAATAATTCGATTGGTTTGCAGTGTGCATCCCCAACAAATCCACCAGAACCAATCTCTACTGTATCAATCCCTTTTGCTTTTACATGGTCTAGCATTTCTTCTAAATTCATCTCTGAAAATAGTACGGTAAAAACACCTAGTTTCATCGTATAACCTCCATTGTGCTATTTTTCTGACCCTGCAGTGATCCCACTGACAATGTGCTTTTGGAATAATAGAAAGATAATGATAATGGGTGCTGCTGCAATAGTAGAAACAGCCATTAAGTTATCCCACTGTGTTCCGTATTGACCGATGAATTTCTGTATCCCCATTGTAAGTGGTCGTACCGCTTCATCTGTCGCAAGTGTTAAGGCAAAAATTAAATCTCCCCAAGCGAATAAAAAACTAAATGTACAAACTGTTAGAATAATAGGCTTTGTTAGTGGTAGGATAATTCTGACAAAGGCAGTAAATGTATTACAACCATCAATGACTGCCGCTTCCTCTAACCCCTTTGGAATCGCTAGAAAAAATGGCCGCATGATCACAATGGCGAATGGCAATGCTGTTGTCGTATTTCCGACAATTAATGCTAAATAACTGTTCACTAAATCAAATTTGCTAAACATAATGTAAAGCGGCATTGCCATCATAATACCTGGTATCATTTGTGTCACGAGTAAGATTAAGAGAAAGCCATTCGCCCAAGCTAGTCTAAATCGAGCTAATGCGTACGCACATGGTAATGCTAATATAAGGGTAAAGATTGCTGTTCCGGCAGCAATGATAAAAGAATTTCGAATATATGGTAATAGACTTTGATCTTTAATTAGATTATCGATGTAGGCATCGAATTTGATTGTTTCAGGAAGAATCATCGGTGGTGATGCGAATACATCTTGGATCGGTTTTATTGAAGTGGTGATCATCCAATAAATAGGGAAAAGGAAAGCTGCTGTAATAACAATTGCACAAACAAGTAATAAATATTGCTTTACACTGTACTTATTTTTCATTGTGCTTCCTCCTTTTTAATCAAGTAAAGATAAATGGAAGCAATCAATAATAAAATGATCAGAATGACTGTTGCTATAACGCCACTTTCACCAAAGCTAAAGTTTACAAATGCTAGTTCATAGCCATAGAATGGTAAAACAGTAGTAGCGTTAACCGGCCCACCACCAGTCATAATTAAAATCAGATCAAACACTTTAAATGTATAAATAATCCCCAAAACTAAAATGACTAATAATTGTGGTCTTAGCAATGGTAGTGTGATATGCCAAAATGTTTGGATTCGTTTCGCTCCATCAACCTTTGCCGCTTCATACACATCCTTTGGTAAGGATTGCATGGCAGCTAAGATTAGAATCATATTAAAAGGAATTCCTATCCAAATATTGGTAATAATGACGGCGACTAAGGCTGTATTTTTTTGCCCTAGCCAGTTAATCGGGTTATCAACAATATTTAAAGAAGTAAGGATATAGTTAAATACCCCGTAGTCGACGTCGAATAGCCATGTAAAAAGAGAGCCTGTAATTACTAATGGGGTCATCCATGCCAACAGCATAATCGAACGGAAAAAGTTCCGAAAAGGAAAATCTTGATTAAGAAAAACAGCAAGTAAATAACCGATCACTACTTGGAACACAATACAGGTGAAGGTATAAATCAACGTGTTTTTTAATGCGATTCCAAATTTGTCTGTTTGCAGGATGTTGACATAATTGTCCAGTCCAACAAACTCTGCTCCTGTTTGTAAATTCATCAGTGTTAGATTTTGGAAGCTGACAAAAATGTTATATATAATAGGATAGATCATAAAGGTTAACACAAAGACTAGGGCTGGTAGTAGGAACAGGTATTTAGGTGCCTTATTACGTAAGTGCCCGTACATGTCTAAAACCTCCTATATTCAAAAGAGGGAGCTTCACCCCTCTCTTATTACAAGTTAGAAATGAATAATGTTATCATTCTGGAAGTAATGCCTTGATCTCCTCTGCTGTACTTTCCATGATGGTATCCACCTCTTCACCAGTCATTGCACGTTGGATAGCTTCTTGTATATGGGTAGAAATCTCAGGATAATTGGTACCATAGGCTCTTGGCTTTGCCGTTTCTAATTGCTCCATAAACACTTTGACATGCTCATCCTTTGCCCACACATATTGCTCGTCTTTGGCAACATCTGCTCGACTAGGAAGTCTTCCCCCTAATTCATGCATCGGACCTAGTATCTCAGGCTTTTGTGTCCATTTAATAAACTCCCAAGCTTCATCCTGTACTTCAGAATTAGCGGTAATCGCCCAATTTTCTCCTCCAAGGATAGATGCAGTCCCAGCTTCTCCAGCAGGCATGAGGAAAACCCCCCATTCTAAGTCTGGTGAATCCTCCTCGAGCATTGGAATTTGCCAGGGTCCATTTTCCATCATGGCAGCTTTTTCTGTTTGGAATTGAACGAGTACATCGGATTGATCCCAGTTGATCATATTAGAGGAGATGATGCCATCCTCAACCATCCCTTGTATATAACTCAGCGCACTTTTAGCCTCTTCACTTCCAAAACTGTCTAAATCCGCACCAGATTGCCATAAATAAGGTAAAAATTGAAAGGTTCCTTCTTCACTTTTTACACCAGACATCGCAAATCCTTTTATATCTCCATTTGTTAGTTTGTCGGCTGTAGCTCGAAATTCTTCCCAGGTTGTCGGAACCTCTTCAATCCCGGCCTCTTCAAACATGGTTTTGTTATAATAAATTGCCAGTGCGTTACTATTGTTTGGAATGCCATAATATTTATCATCTAACATGGCAGAAGCCATTGGACCTTCAAAGTATTGATCTGCTTCACCCCATTCTTCTACTTTACTCGTTATATCTGCGAAGACACCTGCTTGAGCAAATGATTGGTGATCAGGGTTGTCAATCACAACGATATCTGGTAAATCTCCAGCTCCTAATCCTTGTAGTAATTTTGTTTTTAAATCGGCAAATGGCATGTACGTTCTTTCGAAGGTGATATTTGGATTTTCTTCTTCATATTTCTCGATCAATGCTTCTTGTTCTCTTGCACTAGATGAACCAGGCTCTAAGTAATCCCAGATTTTTATCGTTACTTGTTCCCCATTTCCTGTTCCTTCCTCATTTCCGGTTTCATTTGAATCACCGGAGCAAGCTACTAAGACAAACATCATCAGACCGACAAGTGAAAAGAATACCCAATTTTTCATCATACTTCCTCCTTAAGATTTACTTCTCTCCCGTTTTTAATGGATTCAAGTGAAGCACTTACTATTTGAAAGCTATGAATATTATCGGTTATGTCTGTAAGTGGTTTTCTGTTTTCGTCTAATGCATTGACCATTTCCGTAATGGAATAAGCCCTGTCGACAACGGGCATGTTTGGAATTGGCAATTCTTTCATGTTATCTTTTTGTATTCGTACTGGTTTGTCATCGATAAGGGCAATAATTCCTTTCTCTCCGTACAGCTTAAAATCCCCATTCCAAGACGTTTCTGGTCCACTTGTTACCCAACTAGCAAAATAATTAATAAGCACATCTTCAAACGTCATAGTGATACTAACGGTTGGTTTCCCATGGAACCAACTCCATGTTGGACGAATGCTTTTGGCATAAACCGTTGTGGCATTTTTTTCTAATAGGTAACGCATTAAGTCAAAATGATGAATGCTCATATCCTCTACGATGATTTCTTCGTAATGATCACGCCAACCACCGAATTTTGTAGCCCTTTGGAAGTTCCATTCCACGTATTCAATTTTTCCTACAAGATCCTCGGTTACTGCCTTCTTGATTGCTTGTATTTCTGGTCGGTAACGATAGTTTTGGCTGATCATGACAGAGGTGTCATACTTTTCTGCCATCTTTGTCAGCGCGATAGCATCTTCCTTTGTATGTGCGATTGGTTTTTCCATAAATACATGAAGGCCGTTTTCTAAAGCGGAGATCGCAATCTTTTTGTGTGTCTGTGGAGGTGTTATAATGACAGCTATGTCTGCATCTACTTCTTTAAAAGCTTGCTCATAATCGGAAAAAAGTTGAATAGAAGAATCCTTTAATAGCTCTTTTGCTTTTTGTTGATTGGTCTCATCGACATCTACTACTGCGACAACCTGAACTTGCTCGTGTTGATCTAAGATTTCTAACCAAGATAATCCAAACCCTCCTGTCCCAATTTGAATGATTTTCTTTTGTCCCATACGAACCACCTACTTTTGTCGGAATTTTCACATAATTGATGAACGTCAATCATTATGTCGATAAATAGAAAGAAGTGTTAGTCACTTCTTTGTCTAAAACGCAATTTGTAAGCGTTTTATTTTGTTAGTTCATATCATAAGACATAAAGTGATGAACGTCAATCATTTTTTTGCTCATAAAAATAAATTGTTAGCTTAGAAGTGGATCGAGTAGCGTAGAAAGAGGGTTGAAAAGCCCCCCCTCCATTGCGTATTCCTCTTTCCTTCTTTTGTCCACTTTATACCTAATTAACTCTATATGTCTTTTATTATGGTTCTACACTCAATAAAAGGCATCTGCAATTATTCTAGTTCCTTGATCTTTAGTATGGAAATTTGAAAGCATTTAAGTAAATAAGAAGGGCTTGAATTTTTAGTTATCTTATTCTATAATAATAAAATGAACGGTCAGTTTAAAAAATATCATTATTAGATAAAGGAGAAAAATTTATGGCTCGACCAAGAGGGCAAGGGGAAAAAACTAAGGAACTGATTGCTGAAAAGGCAAAAATTATATTTGAACAAAAAGGTTATGCTGGAACTTCAATGGAAGATATTCGGGAGTTTAGTGAGATAAGCAAAGGCAGTATCTACTATCACTTTAAAAGCAAAGAAGAGTTGTTCCTATATACAGTAGAAAAAACTTCAGAGGTTTGGAGAACAAAATGGGAAGATCATGCGAATAAGGTGGAAACGGCAACAGAAAAACTTTACCTTCTTGCAAAATACTATGCTTCGGATATGCAAAATCCTTTATCACATGCAGTTCCAGAATACATGGCCACTGAAAATATAGACAAAGTGCTCAAAAATAAGTTATTTGATTTGATAAAACCGGAATATGAAGTTTTTTATCAAATTATTGACGAGGGAATGTGCCGTAAAGAATTTAAAAGTAACCAATCCCCTGATGATTTAGCTTATATTTTATACAGTACACTTACAGGTTTAAGTATTACACAATTCGTTGGTTATAGTGATAAACAATTTCTCATGCTTTATCAGAGTGCAATAGATGTCTTCCTAAAAGGAATATTAAAAGATAGTACCCCTTAAAATAGAAGGGGTTTTAAAATAAACATTAATAAACCGAATGGTCAGTTAATTATTGGGGAGGAAATTAAATGAAAAATTATGATATTAAAGTAATACCAATGAGAGAGGCTAAAAGAGACGTATCCAGGGAGGTAGCAGCTGTTTTTGTTGATGGATATGAGAAAGACTTAACGTTTCTTTCAAACAATCGAGAGAAGTTAATAGAAGCGTTTCAGAAAATGATCTGTCAGGATGTTTTTTACTTTGCTACTCTAGAAGGAGAAATCGTTGGAATTCTTGCTTGTTCCAATAACCAGAAACGAGCAGTGACAATTGATAAAGCACTATTGAGAAAATCATTTGGCCTTATTACAGGTAGTATCGCCTATCATTTTATGAAAGATGAATTTAATAAAAAATTGCCTTATCAAGATGATACAGGTTATATTGAATGTGTTGCTACCTCAATTAAAGCTAGAGGTAAAGGTGTTTCAACTGCTTTAATGAGTTACGTATTAGAGAATGAGGATTATCATCGTTATATTCTAGAAGTGGTGGATACAAATAAGGTTGCTTATCGATTATATAAAAAATTGGGTTTTACAGAGTTTAAGCGAAAAAAAGAAAGTTTTTCAAAGATGAAAGGGTTTAAGCATAGAATTTATATGGAATTGTGTGTCACTTAAGAAAACAGAAAGAATTAAAATATCGCTTTTAACAAAATTAATTGGCGCAATTATGAAAGAGAGCAACAAGGCATTTATTGTTACACTCTTGATATACTGTACTCTGATTTATACCAATCAAAGGTGGAAAGTGTTTTTAATTGAGATAAATGAATAAGTTTATAAGGCTGTCCGTTAAAAAAGACAGCCTTTTTTATACGTTAGGAAAGTATAAAATTTCTACACAGTAGCTTTTCGACGTAGCTGGAATTTTAAGGTACCAAGTATAAGCAAAACTAGGCATTCGCCAAAGGACGAGCGAATGCGAGTTTTTCTAAAAAGCTAACCAGCTAATAGTAGCTCGTTATCTTGTTCCACTTTTGGGGCGAATGTTTAACAAGGGTATTCGTCTTTCCTTAATATTATTTGTTAGCTGTATCGAGATAATATTTTGCATTTGCTTTTGTTGCGATTTCAAGCTTCACAATATGATCGTCTACTTGACCACTTTGCTCTTCCAGCATATAATCTGTAACCTTCTGTAAGGTAATAGTAGCTTGTGCCATTGGATCCTGACAAATCGTTGCTGTCACCACACCTTTTTTCATCGAATCATAAATGGCTTGATTAATATCATGGCCGATTATGATATGCTTTGTAGACCATGACCAATAGTTCTTGATTTCACCTAGAATACCACTCGCAACATAAATGGCATCCGTCCTTTTTAACGTATCCGCTTCCTTTTCCATTACCTCTTTTATATGCTGACTATTCGTGTACGCACTTTGGCTAAAATATAGTGTTTGGATCTCAACATCTAGATCATGATCCTGAAAAAAGGCGAGAAAGCCCCTTTCCTTATGTTTCATTTGAAACGTATCTTCTAGATCTCTAATTAGAATGACACTTGTTAGATTTTCCTTGAAAAGATAAATAAGCTCCGCTGCTAAATAGCCTGCATCGAAATAATTACTCCCAACATAGGCAATTCGTTTACTGTTAGGAACGTCTGTATTGACAGTAAAGACTGGTATATTTGCTTCAATAGCTTGGTTTATTAGCTCTTCAAATGGACCAGCATCATGAGGAGCAATTGCAAATGCATCATACTTTCCCTTTTCGATCAGCTTTTCTAAATATTGAACTTGTTCATTGTTAGGAATTGTATGAATACGATGCACTTCAATATTAAAGCCAAAATCCTCATACATATAAGCGGCTTTTTTGATTTCTTTGTCTAATTCTCCCCAGAAATAATCTGGAACGACTGGTAATATAAAAGCAATATGAATCAATCGCTGTGTTGACAAAAACTTCGCTGCTCGGTTTGGTCGATAGCCTAATTCTTTTGCTTTTGCACGGACTTTGCGAACCGTTTTTTCACTAACACCTTTTCGGTTATTCAAAACACGGTCCACAGTTGCTGTTGACATACCTAATTGTTCTGCAATCATTTTTGCTGTGACTTTCATTTGAGTTCACCTGCTTTTTACTGTTTGTCTTAGCATATTATACTCCATACAAGAATGACTATTGCAAGTAAAATCAGTATCGTTAACCTAAAACGAAGTAAGCAACTAAAATCCCAACAGTACCAAAAATCAAGGAATAGATTAAGTTATAGTAGGTGATCAAGTAAGGACTTTGCCTTAGACTCATAGATGTAATCGTAACAACAAGTCCATAAGTTCCAATTGGTACGGTAGAAACCCCTGCTGTCACCAAAATAATCGCAAGACTGAGCGGATTTAGAATATCAATAAGCATTGTGCTAATACCACCTATAACCCCCATTGTAGCGACAGGATGTACACCGAACATGCTCATCAACATAAATAATACTTGAATCATGATTAATAGAACAATTGGATAGTCAGCTACTAGAATAATAGGTCTTTGAATCAAGTTTAATGCAGGTGAATCATTTAAACTACCAGTAAAAAAAGCGAGAGTAACGAATAGGACAATGAAATTATGCATGTTGTTCATACTATATTTCCACTTATTCCACCCAATTGTCCAAAAGCTTTTGCTCCTTCTGATAGCAAATGCCCAGCATGCTGCAAACGGTAAAACCAGTATCGTAACAATAAAAATAAATTCCAAATGAAACCAGTTGCCTAATAGAATAACAAGTGCTAAGAAGCTTCCCAATGCAATGATTAATTGGATTATTTTTGGTCGAATTTCACTGTTTTGCTTTTCTTTTATTGTTTGATTATCTTTAGGGTAGTCTATTTTACCAAAATATAACCTTCCCCAAACATTATCAAGAATGAACATAAAAACCGTGATCATAATCATCCACGGTAGAAGCTCCGCATATTTAACCCCTGTAATAAAAATAGATAAAGCTAGTAAGACTTCCAATGGACTCCACGGCAATGCAAGGGAATAACCACGCATTGTTGTCATCATAATAAATTTATCTGCTACTTTTTTATGGATTGGCTTCAAGTTTTCTACTAAAACATCTTGTGCAATCGTAGCAGATGAGACGTTTAAAAAGGCTGTTAGAGACATCATTGCTGTAGTGCTCCGCTGATAGAGAGCACCAAGATTCTGAACGTTTCCCCGTAATAAATTTTGTATCAGTTTATCAAATCTACCAGCTGTTACAACACTATTCATCCATGGAAGAACCGCTAATAGTGTTAGGATCGAGAGGTTTGCTTCTAGCATTGGTGGTATATCTAATAAGGCTAGGTCAGTTGTCGCAAAAAAGATTGCCCCTACGATTACAAAGGAAATACCAAGGATTTTAAAGAGTCTGGAAGCAGATCCAAAGCTTAACATAAGCATAGTAAAAGCAAGAATTCCTAGCATATAAGAAAATGTTTCACTCGGAAAAAAGACAGAAATAATATGTAAAATAAATACGAATGAAAAATAGATATAGCTATATCTCAAGTTAGATACCTTCCTTCTAGTCTGCTTCCTCTTATCATAGCAGAATAACAAGGAAGATAGCATTTAACTTGATTATCGATTCTAGTTTTATATGAAAAACATCCTAATAGATTCCGCTAACTGCCCCCTGAAGGTTTATGGTATATTGTAAATGAGAATCATTTTCAATAAAGGGAGGGTTTAGTGTGTATGAAATAAAACAGCTTGATCTGTTACCGGTGTTCGTAACACTAAAACGAGTGGAATCTATGAACTCTAACAAGCACTATCAGCTTACGCATACATGGAATCGGGATTATCTACTACTTTATTTTCCAAAGGGGAGTGGCTGGATTTCGATAAATGGGGAAAAAACAAAGATAAGCAAAAGGGAAGCATATCTTTGTAAGCCTGAAGAGACATATGCACTAACGCTAAAACCGGATATACATGCCTTTTTGTTTCATTTCAACATGAATGGGGAATTACCGCTAGAAGCCGAGAGGAAAATGGTTGTCCAGCCTGAGCAAGTCCAGAGATATTGCTATCAGTTGAACAGTATGGACCCAAACGATAATCCAATATTAGCATTACAATTACAAATACAATTTCAAAAAATGATCTATTCTATTTTAACGATGAAAAGAAAACTATCTATTTCTTTAGAGGATAGATTGATAGAAGCAAAAAAATATATTGACGAACATTTTTCAAAAAATATTCAGATTGAACATTTAGCTAGAATGGCTCAGGTGAGTGAGCATTATTTTGTTGATCGTTTCAAAAGGCAGTTTGGCCTGAGTCCTATCAAATACTTACATCATCAGAGACTAAAAAAGGCAAAAGAACTACTGATAACATTAGATTTTAAGCTGCGAGACATTGCCTCACATGTAGGGATTCAGGACGAATATTATTTCAGTAGATGGTTTAAGAAGAAGACAGGCTACGCCCCTAGTGAGTATAGACTTCGATATAAAAGAAAAATAGCAGTGAGTCAGCGGAATTATATCGGACAATTACTAGCCTTAGATATTATTCCTTATGCGGCACCATTACATCCAAAGTGGACACCTTACTATTACGAAAATTATCGAGTCGATATCCCTGTCCATTTAAGTGCTTATAAAATCAATGAAAGAAAGGATTCGAATCTCGATACACTGATTGATCTCTCTCCAGACATCATTATTTCAGATCGAAGGGATCAATTAGAAATTAGTGAAAAGCTTTCTGATCAAACGAAGGTGTTAAGCATGTATTATGGAAAGCAAACTTGGCGGGAACAACTAATGTTCATCGCAAAATATTTAGACGAGGAAAAGAAGGCAGTTGATTGGCTCAATCAATTTAATAGAAAAGTGGCCAATGTAAGAGAACAACTGCAAACTAAATACAAATCGACAACTTTTTTGTTCATTAGAAAGTTTAAACAGTCTCTTTATGTGAATTGCAATCGAACGATGTCAGAATTATTCTATGGCGAATTAGGTTTACTATCAGCGCTCGGGACAACGATCTGTGATCATGAGATATCATTAGAGGAAATTGATCAAGCAAATCCTGATCATATTCTGTTCATGATTTGCCATGAGCAAGAAACCCTACAGGACTGGCAGGAGGTAAAGATATCAGCTGAGTGGAATAGATTGAAAGCAGTCAAACATCAACATGTACACCTGATACCAACAGACCCTTGGTTTGAATATTCAGCGATTGCACATGACCGTATTCTCGATCAGTTAACAGAATGGTTATCATCGTACTAAGCGTCCTTTTACCTTAGAGGAATTTTGTCCAAATAGGAACAGGTAGATTGTCCATGGATTGGATTTCTTTTTTGTATTACCATTGAGAATGATTATTAATATCGTTATTCGAAGGGGGAAATAGATAGATGTTAAAAAAATGGATCAGTCTCATGCTACTAACACTACTTTTCACAATATTAGTGGCCTGTGGACAAGAAGAGACGCAAGAAGCAAATTCTAGTAGCGGAAAAGAAGAAGCAGAGGATACTAGTCAATCAACTGAAATAAATTATTTAGGAGAGACCTATGAAGTGCCAAAAGACCCTTCCATTGTTATTACAGGAAGTTTAGAAGCAATGGAGGATGCCTTAATGTTAGGGATAGAGCCAATCGGTGCCATTTCCGTTGGTGGTGAGTTTCCAGAATTATATCAAGAGATTGTTGGTTCAGCTGAATCGATCGGAGAAAAGCAACAGCCAAACCTAGAGAAGATTTTGGAGTTAAACCCTGACGTTATACTAAGCACAACCAAATTCCCTGAGGATGTAAGTTCAAAGCTTAATGAAATAGCAACCGTCATACCAGTATCCCACCTATCTACTGATTGGAAGGACAACCTCTTGTTAATGGGCGAGCTATCTGGAGACAAGGAAAAAGCAGAGCAAATTCTAGCTGACTATGACGAACAATTAGAAGAGATTCAAGCAAAAGCATCCGAGCAGCTACAGGATAAGACAGCGGTAGTTGTTCGAATTAGGAGTGGGAATATTATGATTTATTCTCAGAATACATTCTTTAATCCTTCCTTGTATGAGGATTTTGGTCTGGCGGTTCCATCTGTAGTCGAAGCAGCGGAAGCACAAGAAGCTATTTCGCTAGAAAAGTTTAGTGAAGTAAACCCAGACTATATTTTTGTTCAATATGCCGAGTCAGAAAATGCAGATAATCCAGAAGCACTGTCTGACTTAGAGGTCAATCCAATTTGGCAAAGCCTACAAGCAGTACAGAACGATCAAGTCTATGTGAATGTGGTAGATCCGCTTGCACAGGGCGGCACAGCTTGGAGTAAAATCGAATTTTTAAAAGCATTCAAAGAGAATGTGTTAGCAGAGTAAAAAGGGGTAGGAGCTATGCGAAAAATCAAAACCTTCATACCATTCGTCATTTTCATCATAGCTCCAGTCGTCATCATAGGCACGATGTTTTGCTCCATATTACTTGGTGCAAAAGCCATTCCAGTGGATGTGATTTGGGAGGCGATTTTCCAATTTGATGAAAAAAATGTCGATCATCAAATTATCCGTTTCTCTCGCATTCCACGAGCATTAGGTGCACTTCTTATTGGTTGTTTTTTGGCGATATCTGGTTCGATCATGCAGGGGATGACAAGAAATTATCTTGCGTCTCCTTCTATTATGGGGGTGTCTGATGGCTCCATTCTTATGATCACCTGTTGTATGATCTTTTTTCCGAATCAATCCAATATAACAATGGTGCTGTTTTCTTTCCTTGGTTCGGCAATAGCAGCAGGGGTGGTTTTTTTACTTGCATCCTCTTTGCCTGATGGCCTTAAGCCAGTGAAAATGGCCATCATCGGTACGATTATTGGAACATTTTTAAGTAGTGTAGCTACAGCGTTGGCCACCTATTTTCAAACCTCACAAAATATTAGCTTTTGGTATAATGCAAGACTCCACCAATTGGAGCCTACTTTATTAAAGGTCGTCTTGCCTTTTGCTTGTATTGGACTTTTCCTTGCGATTGCCATTTCAAAGCAAATGACGGTGTTATCCTTAGGGACAGATGTGGCCAAAGGTTTAGGACAAAGAGATCGACTGATCAAACTATTGGCAGGTTTAGCTGTAGTAATTTTGACAGGGTGTTCAGTATCACTTGCAGGAAATATCGGATTTGTCGGTTTGATCATTCCACATATTAGCCGGTTTCTTGTTGGCGTAGATTTCAAATGGACTATTCCGTTTGCCGGGTTGTTAGGCAGCGTTTTTCTTGCTTTTGCGGATATAGGAAGTCGGTTCTTAAATTATCCATTTGAGACACCAATAAGTGTAGTTACTGCCACAATAGGTGTTCCATTCTTTCTCTATCTAATTAAAAGTAGAGGAGGGGGCTCATATGCAGCAAAATCAAGCTAAAGGCCGGAAGTTTATTCGAATAAGCACCATTTTGATTCTAGGCTTTTTACTTGTTTTTTATTTTAGCTTAACCTACGGAGAGTTTTCGATGACCTTAACAGATGTAGTTCGCACTTTATTAAGGATGGATGAAAGTGATGACAATCAACTAGTCATTTTCACCTTTCGCTTGCCTCGTATTGTCATCGGTATATTAGTTGGTTTGGGACTAGGGATAGCTGGTGCCATCCTTCAAGCATTAACCCGTAATGAATTAGCAGATCCAGGAATACTAGGGATCAATGCTGGTGCGGGTGCTTCGATTGTTCTGTATATGTATACGATAAGCAAGCTCGGTATGGAAGCAGGATTCATGGCAACTTTTGCGATGCCTATATTTGGCCTGATTGGTGGGATTTTCACCGCAATATTTATTTATAGTTTTTCATGGACAAACGGGAGATTAGATTCAAATCGATTATTATTAGTTGGAATTGCAGCAGGTTCGGGATTAGGTGCCTTAACCTTATACCTTTCCTTAAAAATGGATCCACAAGATTTTGAAGCTGCAACAATGTGGATGACAGGGACAATTTGGAATGCAGACTGGCAAAAAATAATAGCCATATTGCCATGGTTTTGTCTTCTTTTACCTATTATTTTTATTCGATCAGCTAACCTAGACTTATTCTATTTAGGGGAGGATTCTGCCAAGAACGTAGGACTTGCTACAGAATGGGAGAAAAGTATTTGGCTATTCTGTAGTATTGGTTTGATCAGTGCATGTGTGGCTGTTTCTGGTAGTATCGGCTTTATCGGTCTTCTCGCACCACATATGGCAAGACGTTTGATCGGGTTACATCATAACTATGTATTAGTCATCTCTGGCTTAATTGGTATTGTCTTAGTTACCTTGGCCGATTTCATCGCAAAGACGATTTTTTCACCAGTTGAATTACCTGTAGGGGTTGTCATTGCTATTATAGGAATCCCTTATTTCATCTATTTATTAAAAAGAAGAACAGTGAGGTGAGCAAAATGAAGCAAGTCATGCTACAGGATACAGAACAATTTTGCTTAATTGCAACCAATCGTGACCAACAGACATATCAAATCTCGGTCTATGTGCCGAAGCAAATTGCGCCAGATGAAGGTTTTCCTGTTCTCTATTTATTGGATGGGAACGCTGTTTTTGGGACAGCTGTTGAAGCGGTAAGAATTCAATCACAGCGAACAGAAAAAACAAATGTGCAACCAGCAATCGTTGTCGGAATCGGTTATGAAATAGCGGATGCCTTCTCTTCGCGTCGATTTTATGATTATACAATGAACCCACCAGAGATAGATATAAGCTCACGCTGGAAAAAACACCCCCCGCCTCAGCATGGTGGTGCAGACCATTTCCTAGCTTTTATCGAAGAAGATTTAAAGCCATTTTTGTTCCGTCGTTACAATATCAATCAACAAAGGCAAACCATCTTTGGTCATTCCTTAGGAGGATTATTTGTATTACATACGTTGTTTACGAAGAATCATGCCTTTCAAAACTATATTGCTGGTAGTCCGTCCATTCACTGGAATAAAACACGTCTCAGTAAGGAGAAGAAGGCATTTTTAAAAAATGACCAACAACGATCGCTTTCCTTATTGATAGCTGTTGGTGAGCTTGAGGCGAATCATTCCACCAATATGTCAGAAAATGCACGGCAATTAGCCGAGGAATTATCGAAGGTGCCTCTTCTAGAGGTACAGTTTGAGGAGCTAGAAGAGGAGAATCATATATCTGTATTGCCTGTTTTATTGAATAAAGCGATAAAGCTAGGATTAAAAGCAAAATAGAGTAGAAAACGAGCTGTCTTATGACAGCTTCTTTTTTGTGCGTTAGGAAAGCATAAAAATTTTTACACAATAGGGTTTCAATATACTGAAAAATTTTAAAGTACCAAGGTGCCTAGTTTTCCTAAACGAATAGAGTGTCTATGATGAATAGCAGATGATTTATTTGAAATAATATCCTTGATTGTCGCAATTTGTAGCAGTAACCAAATCATAGTGCAAAAGAATCAGAACGATTTTGGTTGTTTGTGATCGTTATTGATTGACTATGATTGAAAATGATTGTATAATCTCTGTAAGCGATTAATTCATGAATTGAGGGATACCTATAATGTTAACGATCGAGCGTCAGGAGTTCATCATAGGACTATTGAAAGAGAAGGAAATCGTTTCTGTTCGTCAAATATGCGAATCAACAGGAGCATCTGAATCAACTATACGTCGCGACTTAACCGAATTAGAAAATAGACAATTAATCAAAAGGGTGCACGGCGGTGCTTCTTTATTAAAGAAAAAACGAGCAGAACCCACACTTCTAGAAAAAACCGCACAATATCAAGCGGAAAAAGAGGCGATTGCGAAAAAGGCAGTTACTTTTGTAGAGGATGGGGATTCGATTTATTTAGATGCAGGTACCTCTACCATGCAAATGATCCCGCTACTAAAAGAAAAATCCGTTGTCGTAGTTACAAATGGCATTCCACATGTTCAGCTCCTTATGGAGTATGGGATTGAGACATATGTCATTGCAGGAAAAGCAAAAAAGGGGACTGCTGCTCTGATTGGAACGAAGGCAGTTGATGCTATTAAGGAATTTCGTTTCGACAAATGCTTTCTAGGCATAAATGGCATTCATGCAAGTCAAGGGTTCACCACACCAGATCCTGAAGAAGCCAATGTTAAACAAGCTGCAATCGAGCAATCACAAGCAAGTTATATATTAGCAGATCCAACAAAATTCGGAGAAGTATCCTTTGCAAGTGTAGCAAATATTGAAATGGCCACGATCATCACAACAGATGAGATATCGACAGAACAACAAGAAAAGATAGCAAAATTAACAACTTTAGAGGTGGTGTCACTATGATTTATACTATAACCTTAAATCCTGCCATTGACTATGTCGTCAAGCTTGATGTATTAGAGCAAGGAACGATTAACAGAAGTCAAGGCGATTATAAAGAAGCAGGTGGAAAAGGTATTAACGTATCCCGCGTATTAGATCGCTTAGGCACAACAAGCACGGCTTTAGGTTTTATTGGCGGTTTTACTGGAAAATTTATCACAAATTATTTAGAAAAGGTGGGCATTGCACATGACTTTGTCTCCTTACAAGAGGACACCAGAATTAATGTAAAGCTCAAAGCTGGAAATGAAGAAACAGAAGTGAATGGAAAATCACCAGCCATTACAGAAGAAAACTATGAATCTTTTGTCAATAAGCTCAGAGGATTAACGAGTGAAGACATGGTTGTACTAGCAGGAAGTTTACCGGCCTCTCTTCCTGAGGATACTTACCATTCCATTGTAACTATGTTGAATGCCCAAGGTGTTTCCGTCATTTTAGATACAAGTGGATCGGCATTAGAGCAAGCAATCAAAGCAAGTCCGGCCTTTATAAAACCGAACAATCATGAACTAGCCGACCTATTTTCAGAAAAAATAAAAACTGATTTGGACGTTGTAAGGCTTGCTAAGAGATTACATGTGGAGAATCGAATAGATCATGTCTTAGTATCCATGGCAAAAGAAGGAGCTATTTACGTAGGAGAAGCAGGAACCTTTAAGCTAAGTGCCCCAACAGGACGAGCTGTACACTCCGTAGGTGCAGGAGACTCGTCTGTCGCAGGCTTCCTTTATAAATGGCAGAAATCTAACCATGCTGAAGAAGCTGCAAAATATGCGGTAGCTTCAGGAAGTGCCACAGCATTTTCTAAAACATTGTGTACAAAAGATGAGGTCGAGAAGTTATTAGAAGAAGTGCAAGTAACAAAGCTTTAGTTTTTAAACAGACATCTTAAGAAAGGATGAGGGGCTATGAATATCACAGAATTATTAAAAAAAGATATTATGATTTTGGATGTAGACGCAAGCTCAAAAGAAGATGTTATTCAAGCAATGGCTAATCGCTTAGACCAAGCTGGGAGATTGAATGACAAAAAATCGTTTATCCAAGCAATTTGGGAGAGAGAAAGTGGGAGTAGTACAGGGATTGGGGAAGGTGTTGCCATTCCTCATGCCAAAACAAGTGCAGTAAAAACACCTGTCATTGCCTTCGCTCGTTCGAAGGCTGGAGTAGATTTTGATTCATTAGATGCGCAGCCTGCCCATTTATTTTTTATGATTGCGGCAAGCGAAGGGGCAAATAATGATCATCTTCAAACATTGTCGAGATTATCCACTTTATTAATGGATGAAGATTTCCGCCAAAGATTGATGGAGGTAGAAACAGAGGAGCAAATCATCGAGATCATTGATGAGAAGGAAAAAGAGAAGCTAGGAAAAGAAGAAGTGTCTACTTCCACAAGTGGTCCTGAAATACTAGCTGTCACTGGTTGTCCAACAGGAATTGCTCATACGTATATGGCAGCAGATGCCTTAAAGGATAAAGCGAAAGAGCTTGGTGTAACGATCAAGGTAGAAACAAATGGCTCGGATGGAGTGAAAAATCGTTTAACAGAAGAGGATATAGCGAATGCGAAGGCGATTATCGTTGCCGCCGATACTAAGGTAGAGCTGGAACGTTTTAGTGGGAAGCAAGTGTTACAACGAGGAGTAACGGACGGTATTCGCAAGCCCGAGGAATTAATTAACACAGCAATAAACGGCGAGGCTCCTGTTTACCAAGGAGATGGAGACAGCTCCCAAGCTAGCTCAAGTGGAGCAGGAAAAGGCTTCTACAAGCACTTAATGAATGGTGTATCAAATATGCTACCATTCGTTGTCGGAGGTGGGGTATTAATCGCGATTTCCTTCTTCTTTGGTATCCACTCCGCTGAACCAGACCATGCTTCGTATAATGAATTTGCTGCTGCATTAAAAGCAATCGGTGGCGATTATGCCTTTGGTTTAATGGTAGCAGTACTAGCAGGTTTTATTGGAATGAGTATCGCAGACAGACCAGGCTTTGCTCCAGCGATGATTGGTGGTTTTATGGCCTCCATGGGTGGTGCCGGCTTTCTTGGTGGTTTAATTGCCGGTTTCTTAGGTGGTTATGTCGTGGTTCTCGTGAAAAAGCTACTAGCAGGCTTACCGAAATCATTTGATGGAATAAAGACGATTCTCTTCTATCCTGTAATCAGTGTTTTTGTTACAGGCTTACTCATGTATTTCGTTATTATTGAGCCAATTGCTTGGATTATGTCTGGGTTAGAAGGCTGGTTAGGTAGTATGACTGGTGTGAATGCCATGCTATTAGGTCTTATTCTCGGTGGGATGATGGCTGTTGATATGGGAGGCCCAATAAACAAAACAGCCTTCACATTTGGTATAGCTATGATTGAAGCAGGAAACTTTGGCCCACATGCAGCCGTAATGGCTGGTGGTATGGTGCCGCCTCTAGCATTAGCGCTAGCGACAACCTTTTTCCGCAATAAATTTACGCGAGAGGAAAGAGATGCAGGGAAGACAAACTATGCGCTAGGTGCTTTCTTTATTACAGAAGGTGCGATCCCATTCGCGGCAGCCGATCCTGGAAGAGTGATTCCTTCTCTAGTAGTTGGGTCCTCGATTGCAGGTGGATTGGCTTTATTGTTTGGAGTTGGGCTTCCAGCACCTCATGGTGGTATATTCGTTATCCCGACAGTAGAAGGTAGTTGGTTATTGTATCTTGTAGCCATTGCCATTGGAGCAATCGTATCAGCTCTAATGATCGGGTTTTGGAAAAAACCATTGAATAAAAAGTAAGGAAATAAGAGCCTATGCTGGTAGGCTCTTATTTTTGTAAGATTAAAAGTTCTACTCAAACAGATGTCCCTAAATTTAATTGGCTAACAGACTCAAAGAAGTTTTTATATGTTTCTCATATCGTTTAGCTTCTTGCTCAAAGTAGTCCTCTGTGCCTTCGTTTGCATTATAGGAGATAAAGGCAGGGAGATAAGTACCGTTACACTTAGTAAGGGTCCTTTGTATCGGTCTTAGTAATTCACTGACTGTAAACCAATTGCTTCCCCCTGATCGATATTGCTTCTCCGTACCTCCCGTCGTTGTTGCCACGATAAACTCTTTTCCTTTTAAGTTATCGCCATTAGGACCATAAGCCCAGCCGAATGTTAGGACTTCGTCAAACCACTTTTTTAGTAGAGGGGGGCAACTGTACCAATAAAAAGGGAACTGAAACACTATTCGATCGTATTGAAGCAACAGTTGTTGTTCTTTTTCTACATTAATATTCCAATTTGGATACTCTTGATAGAGATCATGAAGATAGATATCTGCATTACTTCTTAGCTGTAACAACAATGCTTGATTGGCTCGAGAATTATTTAAGTTAGGGTGTGCAGCAATTACCATAGTCTTCATCACTTTCATCCTTTCGGTTTTCGTAATAATAATGAACTATACCCATTATTGGTCAAAAATTTTATTTTGCAAAGTAGGATTTTTTTAAAAACTAAGTCTTAAAAAAAGTACTAATAACGACGACTTAATAGTACGATAAAACGTACTTAGTATGATCAATAATCGTACTTTTTTCCTTTCCTATCCTTTGTTAAACTTATAATAAAGAATGGAGTGATAGTCATGAAAGAAGAGGTTCAAGATTCGAAAATAACTCAAGGGATAATGACGACTTTGCAGGCCATAGGGGGCAAATGGAAGCCACTTATTTTGTTTATTTTACTGCAAAAAGGTACAAAGCGGTTCGGGGAATTAAGGCGTTTGCTACCAAATATTACTCAAGGAATGCTCACCAATCAGCTTCGTGAGTTGGAACGGGATGGACTTGTCAACAGACATGTGTATTATGAGATGCCACCGAAGGTTGAATATTCTTTGTCCGATCAAGGGAAGACTCTTCGCCCAGTTTTAAACGATATGTGTGGGTGGGGGTTTAAGCATGAAGAATTTCTGGAGAATAGGAAAAGTAGTGAGGAAGTATTTTTAGAGAAGAAAAACCATTAAGTTAAATTAAATTCTCAGTGGTGGTATAACTAGCAGGGATTTTTGCTTAAACATCAGTGGGGAGGAATGCAGACTTAAAGTCATAAGGTATAACGTCTGCATAATAACCTCCTATAGCTCTAACCCCACTAATGGAAATATTCTAACATGCACTGGTGTTTAAAAAATCAGCATGAAATTTATCTAATAGTATTATTCATAAATAGCTGCTTGGATTTCTTCATCCTCTAAATTGCTTTGGTCATACCAGAAGAAGCCAGTATCAATGCTTTCAGGCACTTCTTTCCCATCTAAGGCTTCCACTGCGGCTTTTACGGTTTCATAGCCAATTCCCTCTGGGTTTTGCGTAATAGCACCTGCCATGACACCATCTTTAATGGCATCGATTTGTTGTTTGCCAGAGTCAAATCCGATAATGGTCACTTCTCCTTCTTTTCCTAATTCCTTTACCGCATTAACCACCCCAATTGCAGACCCTTCATTGGAGCCATAGATGCCTGCAATATCAGGATTAGCCTGCAAGATAGCTTTAGCAAGATTAGTAGATTCTAAATGATCTCCGCCACCATATTGAATATCAACTATTTCCATGTTTGGATAATTTTCTTCGATCGTTTCTACAAAACCATCGCGACGCTGTGTTCCAGTTAGAGAGACTTGATCATGCACAACTAAAGCAACCTTTCCTTCTTCATCCATTAATTCAGCCATTTTTTCTGCAGCGAGTGAAGCAGCGGCATAATTATCGGTTGAGGCTGTAGTAATAGGGATGTCACTATCCACACCAGAATCAAAGGCAATAATCGGAATATCTTGCTCACTTGCTTCTTCTAGTAATGGGGTAGCAGCTTGTGAATCTAGTGCTGCAAAACCAATTGCATCAGGTTTTTTGTCCAGAGCCGTGCGTAACATTTCCATTTGCTTATCCACCTGTGATTCACTTTCTGGTCCTTCGAAGGTAATCTCGACCTGGAATTCCTCTGCTGCTTTCTCTGCTCCACTTTGAACCGCTTGCCAGAATTGATGCTGGAAACCTTTAGAGATGATGGCGATATATGGCTGTTCCTCTGATGAACCTGAATTAGGCTCTTCTTTTTGCTCCGTTGTGTTATTCGCACAAGCAGCTAATATCAGTACCAAAGAAATAATGGCTAATACGCTTTTCATTTTCATCGTTAACTCCCCTTTTTATACATTCTTTTTTCTTAACATATCGATATAAACAGCGAGTAAAATAACAAACCCAATGACAACTGTCTGCCATTCCTGTGGGATCGACATGATCCGTAGACCATTTGTAAGTACGCTCATAATGAGTGCTCCAATCATCGTCCCGACTAAAGAGCCCTTACCACCACTTAATGATGTACCACCAATCACGACAGCAGCAATTGCTTCTAGCTCATATCCCATCCCAAGTGCTGGTTGTGCAGAATCTAGCCTTGATGCCATAATCACACCAGCAACACCGGTGAAGCATCCAGCAATGGTATAAATAATGATTTTCCATTTCGTAACATTGATCCCCGATAAACGAGTGGCTTCCTCATTACTACCAATCGAGAAGGTATAGCGCCCGACGATGGTTTTGGATAATAATATCCAGCCGATCAGCACCATAAGAAAAAATATTAATATAGCATTTGGAAGGTTGACTCCAGGAATAATAGATCCGAGTGCAATTTGATGAAAGCCCTCTATATCACTAAAATAAATAGGTGAAGCCCCAGAGATTATGAGAGACAATCCCTCTGCGATCATCATCATTGCAAGCGTAGCAATAAATGGCGGTATTTTTAATATCGAAACAGAGAATCCCGAGATTAGTCCAATAAGTGCTCCCATTACAATTCCACCAAGGATACCTATTAGGATAGGTAAGCCTAAATAAACAATAAATACTCCCGTCATGACAGAGGTGAGCGTCATCCCAGTACCTATCGATAAGTCGATACCACCTGTAATGATGACAAAGGTAGTGCCTAATGCCAGTATCCCAATGACTGTCGTTGATAGTAAGATACCTTCAATATTTGACCATTGCATGAAATTATCAGAGGCTAGAGAAAAGAAAATAATTAAAAGAACCAAACTAGCAAATGCCAAAATTTGCTGAAGGGCTGCAGAACCTCTCATTTTTTGCTTTATCACTGCGGTAGACATGAACATCACTCCTTATTTCAAGCTTGTTTCGTCGCTAGCTCCATTATTGATTCCTGGTTCGCATCATGCCGGGGCAACTCCCCAGTTGTTCGTCCTTCATTCATGACTATAATCCGGTCACTAAGCCGTAATACTTCCGGTAATTCAGAGGAAATCATGATAATGGATTTTCCTTCCTTTGCGAGACTTTCTAATAGATCATAAATTTCTTGTTTTGCTCCGACATCTATTCCTCTTGTTGGTTCATCAAAAATTAATATGTCACAATTCTTTAATAGCCATTTTGCTATAACGACTTTTTGTTGATTACCACCAGATAAGTATTTCACCAATTGGTTCATGCTTGGTGTCTTCACCTTTAGTTGATTGGAATAGCTTTGTGTCTCTTTTTTTATCTTCTTCGTATGCATAAAGGTAAATTTCGTATAATGAGCTAATGAGGAAGCGGCAATGTTTTCTTGGACTGTTTGTTCTAATAGAAGCCCAAAACGTTTGCGATCCTCTGATAAATAGCCTATTCCATGCCTCACCGCATCATATGGCTGTTTAATGGACACAGTTTTCCCATGTATTTTGATTATCCCTGTGGAAGGATCTGCACCAAAAATAGCTCGAGCTACCTCTGTCCTGCCAGCCCCTACTAAACCAGCAAAGCCTAAAATTTCTCCCTTTTTGAGCTGAAAAGAAACATCTTTTAAATAACGATTGTTTAGCTGGTTCACTTCAAGGGCAATTTCCTTCCATCTACTTGGATTAGTAGCTTTTTGTTCGATATGGAGTTTTCTTCCTACCATTAAGGAAACAACTTGTTTGATGTTCGCACTAGCTGTTTCGAGTGTATCGATATACTCCCCATCTCTCATCACCACAATCCGATCCGAAATTTGTTTTAATTCTTCCATCCGATGTGAGATATAGATGATTCCTACACCTTCCCTTTTCAGCCAATGGATAATTTTAAATAATGTACTTATTTCCGTGTCAGTTAAAGCTGCAGTAGGCTCATCCATAATAAGGATTTTGGCATGAAAGGACAGAGCCTTCGCTATTTCGACCATCTGCTGTTTAGCAACGGTTAGTTCCGCTATTTTTGTTTTTGGATCTAAATGAATGTTTAGCTGCTGAAACAATTCCTCTGCTTTTTTGTTCAATTCTTTATCCTTTAAAAAGAATTGCAGCTTATCCCGTGGCTCTCTTCCGATAAATATATTTTCTGCAACAGTAAGGTCTTGCATTAAGTTTAGTTCTTGGTGAATGATACTAATACCCAACTCCTGTGCTTCCTTCGTGTTTTTTGGTGCCACCTCTTTCCCCTTATAAACAATCGAACCACGATCCTTTTGATAAATACCTGTAAGGATTTTCATTAAGGTGGACTTACCAGCCCCGTTCTCGCCGATAAGTGCTAACACTTCACCTCTATACAAATCAAGCTGAACATCCGTTAATGCCTTGACTCCAGGGAATGATTTATGGATATTTTTCATTTCTAAGATTTTGTCTGTCATTCTATGTCTCCTTCCTTTGTTGACAGCGTTGTCAAAGTTAGTAGCGATTTTCATAGTTTTACTATCATATGCCTCTAGCACCCCCCTATCACTGTTATCGTTAACATTTAATTAGAAAGTCTGCTTTTGTAAAAAAGTATATGCATGGTAAGATAAATTTAGGTTGATTTTTTAGAATCAGTGGGGTGAAATCTTATTCCAAGTTTTTTTATTAGGAATCACCCGCATTTTAATGCGTGTTTGTCTAATGAGAAAAAGAATATAGTGAAAAAAATTACACAAACTTCTATTATCCTCTTCGTTCCATATATTCCAGTTACCGGTAACATATAAAAGTTTAGTAGATATAGTAGTTAGTGCTT
Source organism: Gracilibacillus sp. JCM 18860 (assembly GCF_055395245.1). Classification (NCBI taxonomy): domain Bacteria; kingdom Bacillati; phylum Bacillota; class Bacilli; order Caryophanales; family Bacillaceae; genus Gracilibacillus; species Gracilibacillus sp. JCM 18860. The sequence continues at coordinate 2,231,034 of NZ_AP043868.1, read as the reverse complement.
TTTAATTGATAAAAAATTTGCAGGAGGAATATCATGAAAAATAAACTTGTATTAGCATCGTCATCACCTAGAAGACAAGAGCTTTTAAAACAGGTGGAAATTCCGTATACACTAAGAGCACCAAATGTTGATGAATCTCAAATAGCTAGCAAGGATCCAGCTGAAAAGGTGCGGAAGCTTGCTTTGCTAAAAGGGCGACATGTGACCTTGCAGGAGGATGGAGAAGTGATCTTAGCTGCTGATACGGTAGTGTCCTACAATAATCAAATTCTCGAAAAACCAAAAAATAAAGAGGAAGCTTATCGTATGATTGCGACCTTGAGTGGAAATGTACATGAAGTATTTACAGGGGTTATGATTCGTTCCTTCGATAATGAAGTCGCATTTGTAGAAAGAACAGAGGTTGAATTCTGGACTTTATCGGAGGAAGAGATAAATTGGTACCTCTCAACCAATGATCCTTATGATAAAGCAGGGGCTTATGGGATCCAAAGCATTGGTGCGATATTTGTGAAACAGATTATAGGTGACTACTATACAGTTGTTGGATTGCCGCTTTCTCGAGTGGTGAAGGAGCTGAGCAGCTTTTCGATAAAGCCTTGTGAATGCTGAGACAGTAACGTAATCTGTAAGGCAACGAAATTACTAAACATAGACACTTTAGACTAGTGAAAAATGATTGTACTTTCATAAAAGAGAAGATATATTAGTGTGTGGAAACGTTTGCACATAATAGGTAAATAGACAAGAAGGGAGGGAATCTGTGCCCTTCCTTCTCTATTGTTTTCTTCATTAGTTACGTGTGGAGGTGCAATTAGGTATTAGGAGAATAAGGGGTTTCCTATCGCTGTTTATTCTCCTCCCCAATAGCGATAACCTCTCTTACTACTTCTAGGAAAGATGACATCATCGGTGAAAGCCACTTGTCTTTATGCCACAGCATTTGTGTGTAGACGTGCAAGTCGGGAATTTGCCATGGAAGAGCAACAAGTTCGCCCCGTTCGATTTCGGCTTGTGCTGTTATTTCAGGAAGAAAGGCAATACCGATTCCCGTAATGGCACATTGTTTAATCGCTTCGGCATTGTGAAACTCTAAATAAGTAATATTATCAATGCCCTTTTTCTCAAATGACCGGTCAAACATGGTTCGATAGGTACAACCCTTTTCATTAACCAGAAACACCTCTTCATGGAAATCTTCTAGTTTTAGTGCGGATCGTTTTGCAAGGGGATGGTCTGGATTGACGAGAAGGCGGAAAGTTTCTTCCAGTAACGGTTCTACTGCAAGTCCGCTCGAACGAATTGGTTCGTCCAGCATAAAGACGGCATCCGCGGTTCCTTCAAAAAGTGTTTCCTTAAGTCGCTGATTTGGAACAGAGCGAAAAATGAGACGAACACCAGGATGACGCGAACGATATAGCTGAAAGACAACTGGAAGACGGTAGGCACAAAGAACCTCGTTGGCACTTATCGTTAGAGTACCGCTTAACTCTTCATTGTCATGAACGACACTGCGGGCTTCGTCCAATTTGTTTAGAACCTCTTCGATATGTGTTAAAAAACGTTTACCAGCTGTTGTAAGAACGAGCTTCTTGCCCAATCGGTCAAAGAGTCGCACACCAAGTTCTTCTTCCAATGCTTTTATTTGCATGGTGATGTTAGAAGGGACATAATTGAGCACTTCCGCAGCACGACTAAAATTTAGAGTGGATGCAACCGTACGAAACGTATTTAGTTGACGCAATTCCATCCTATTTTCCTCCTAGCACTTTCAATTTTATTGAATACTATTTTTAATTTTATTCACTTTTATTGAGAGTAACACAGGTTTATACTTACAACAAAGAAATAGATTCTAAAAAGTTTTGTTTTAAAAATAGAAGGGAGCAACAATAGAATGGATTATGAAATTTTTGATTTAGGTGACGTAACCTTGCAATCAGGAGTGACGTTACCGAAAGCTTTTCTTGCTTATAAGACTTACGGGAAATTAAATGAAAAGAAAGATAATGTGATCATCTATCCAACTGCTTTTGGTGACCAACATGTTCAGAATGAATGGTTGATTGGAAATGGAATGGCACTGGATCCACAAAAATATTTTATTATTGTTCCTAATTTGCTAGGTAACGGATTATCCTCATCTCCTAGTAACACGCCACCTCCATTCGATCGAGCTAAATTTCCTCAAGTTACGATCTATGACAATGTGAAATTACAGCATCGACTAGTGACCGAAAAATTTGGGATTCACAAGATCGCTCTCGTCGTTGGATGGTCAATGGGAGGTGTTCAAGCATTCCAATGGGGGGCAAGTTATCCAGACATGGTAGAACGTATTGCACCCTTCTGTGGGGGTGCAAAGACTTGGCCACAAACATATATAGTCCTAGATGGAATGAAGGCTTCACTCATGGCTTCAGTAGGTTTTGATTCCAATAAAATAAGTCAGTTGACTTCTACAGACATGCGTGCCGTTGCCCGTGTTTATGCGGGGTGGGGCTTATCTCAGACATTTTACAAAGAGGAACTTTATCGTGTGCTAGGATATGATTCATTAGAGAGTTTTGTAGCTGGTGTCTGGGAAAAGAGTTTTATGAAGATGGATCCCCACAATGTTCTGGCAATGCTATGGACTGGACAAAACGCAGATCTAAGTGCAAATTCCACCTATAACGGTGATTTCGATGCGGCACTCAGAGGCATTCAAGCACTTACCTGCATCATGCCAGGGAGCACAGATCTTTTCTGCACAGCAGATGATAATGAATACGAGGCTAATCTTATACCGAACGCTGATTTTCAACCTATCGAGTCAATTTGGGGCCATTTCGCGGGACGCGGGATCAACAGTGCCGATAATCAATTTATTGATGACAACCTAAGACGCTTGTTGGCACTCCACATAGACAGATAGATTACCATTTATTGAAGTTGTTCTTTAGCTTACATCTATAGGAGTTATTTCGAGAACTAAAAAAGTGTTGTTTCGGTCACTGGCGCTACGCATCCTAATAAGTTTCGTTAACCATCCCTACTGATGGAAGTCTTACTTTATTAAATCCTGACAACATCCTCTTTGCCAAAATAATGATTAGATTAGTTTGAATATGAGATGTTATCGCTATATTCTTAAGATAAGCAATTATTCTTATCTAAAAAAAGAGGGAAAGGGGTAAAGTCAATGGAAAATAAAGGATTTCGAGCGAAAGTTCAACGTTTTGGTAGTTATTTAAGTGGTATGATTATGCCAAACATTGCTGCGTTTATCGCATGGGGTCTTATTACCGCACTATTTATACCAGATGGTTGGATGCCAAACGAAGATTTTGCGGCACTAGTAGATCCAATGATTAACTATTTATTGCCATTATTAATTGGTTTTACTGGTGGGAAAATCGTATATGACATTCGTGGTGGTGTAGTGGGTGCGACGGCGACAATGGGGGTTATTGTTGGTGCCGATATACCGATGTTTTTAGGAGCGATGCTAGTAGGGCCGCTCAGTGGGTATTTAATCAAAAAAATAGATGGATTATTCCAACATCGAATTCGTTCTGGATTTGAAATGCTCTATAATAACTTCTCAGCAGGTATACTTGCTGCAATTCTAGCAGGAATTGCCTTGAAGGTTATTGGACCAATTGTGACAGTGTTAAGTGAAGTTTTAGCATCTGGAGTAGAAGCCTTAATCAATGCAGGCCTATTACCGCTTGCGAACATCATCATAGAACCAGCTAAGGTGCTTTTCTTAAATAATGCCATCAATCATGGGATTTTAAGTCCTCTAGGGGTAGACCAAGCCTCTGAAGCAGGGAAATCGATTCTGTTCTTGTTAGAAACAAATCCAGGACCAGGTCTAGGAATTTTATTAGCCTTTATGCTATTCGGTAAAGGAATGGCGAAAAATTCGGCATCTGGTGCAGCAGTTATTCATTTTTTAGGTGGGATTCATGAGATCTACTTCCCATATATTTTAATGAAGCCAGCACTATTATTAGCAGCTATCGGTGGTGGTGTGAGTGGTGTGTTCACATTCAGTTTATTTAATGCAGGCTTATCAGCACCTCCATCACCTGGAAGTATATTTGCGTTAGTAGCAATGACGGCGAGAGGAGATCATCTTGCTGTTATTCTAGGAGTTATTGTGGCAACCATTGTTTCCTTCTTAATTGCTGCAGTGATATTAAGAACGAGCAAGGAGAGGGAAGAAGATCTTACCGATGCTACAAGTAAGATGCAAGAGATGAAAGGGAAGAAAAGCTCTGTGGCAGATAATTTAACGGAGAATAAAGTGATGGGTGAAGTAAATAAAGTGGTTTTTGCTTGTGATGCAGGGATGGGTTCGAGCGCAATGGGAGCTTCATTGCTTCGTGATAAATTCAAAAAGGCAAACATTGATATTGAAGTGACGAATAAAGCGATAAATGATCTTCAAGAAGATGCAGATCTTATTATTACCCATAAAGACTTAACGGACCGGGCTAAGGCAAAAATACCAAATGCCCAGCATATCTCAGTAGACAATTTCTTAAGTAGTCCAAAGTACGATGAATTAGTTAACGAACTGAAAAATAAAAAATAAAATAATCCGTCAAAGGATAGTTAGCCTATTTAAGGCTAATTATCCTTTTTAATTTATACATGAAAACTTTAAGACGATTGTAGAGTGATTAATCTATAGAGAAACTTCTATAATAACAGACTAAGTATAGCTCTCAGATGACTTGAGTTAGTTTCGAATCCTTAAAAAAATGGACTTTTTATTCTTGACAAGTGATGCTATTATGTATTACTATATACTAGTAATCAGTAACACTTAATATCTGTATTGCAAAATACCTGTGATACAGAATACTGAAAAAATATAGGGAAATACAAATGGAGTGGGAAACTTGGAAAATAACACAGAAATGCTGAAAGGGGTGCTTGAGGGTTGTGTGCTTGAGATCATCAGCCGTGGCGAAACTTATGGCTATGAAATCACGCAACATCTTCGAGAGCTTGGCTTCACCGATGTAGTGGAAGGCACAGTTTATACGATTACTATGCGACTTGAGAAACATAATCTGGTGGACATCGAGAAAAAGCCATCCACTAAGGGACCGCCGAGAAAATTTTACACACTCAACGCAGCAGGTCAAAAGCAACTTGAAATTTTTTGGAGAAGATGGGATTTTGTCTCAAGTAAAATTAACGAACTCAAAACGAATAAAATCAAAAGGAGAGAAGTAAAATGAATATTTTTGAAAAAATTATTGGAAGTCTGGAAGACAAGCGGGAATGGAAGGCGATGGAGGCGCGTGCAAAGACACTTCCAAGTGAATACCACAACGCTTACAAAGCTATGCAAAAATATCTCTTTAACACTGGAGGCATGATAGATTGGCAAGAAACGAAATTCGTCTTTAATCACATCATCGACCTTCTTGAAGAAGCCGTAGCCGATGGCAAGCGTGTTAAAGAAGTTACTGGCAACGACGTAGCAGCCTTCTGTGATGATCTCGTCATTGATGCAAAATCGTGGGTTGATAAACAACGTCAAAAACTCAACGATGCGATTAAATAATAGTACTTTGCTGAACAGCTTAGTATCTTAAAGGAGAATACAATGAACTTTTTAGAAAAAATAACCGGTAGCGATATGACTAAAGAAATAAAAGGTTTTGAAGCACGAGCAAAAGTCTTGCCAGCTGACTATCAAACTGCTTGGAAAGAAATTAATAGTAATCTCTGGGTTCACGGAGATTTCACCGGTCGTAATCTGATGCCGATTCTTGACAGTGCTCTTGAACTGCTTGAAGTTACATCAGCAGACGGCCAGAGCGTCGATGAAGTACTAGGAGATGATATCAAAGGCTTCTGCGCAGCGCTTGTTGGTGACGAAGGCGCAAAAACTTATAGAGATAAATGGCGTGAACAACTCAACAAGAACGTAGCAAAAAAATTAGGAGGACTGAAATGAGTATCAAGGGAATCATCGAAGGCAAAAAAGTATGGAGAGCCCATGTTTCACGTGTCAAAGCGCTTCCGCAAGATTACCAAATTGTTTATAAAGAGATCCAAAAATATCTCTTTAAAGTCGGTCCTGTTGAGCTAAACGAAGGTATCGGACTGCTCTCAGAGATTATCAACTTCTTTGAAGAAGGCGTAGCTGCTGGGAAAGGTGTGCTTGAAGTCACAGGAACAGACGTTGCTGCTTTCTGCGATGCACTGATTGAAGACTCAAAAACTTACGCTGATATTTATCAAGAATCGATCAAACAAAAAGTCGATAAGGCTAAGAAAAAATAGAAGGAACATAATACTAGACGGCAAAATTCTATCGAACTTTTGCCGAAATATCGTTCGAGTTTGCTTCGTACTAATAATATTATGTTTTTTATTTACCCTGTTGCTTTGCCGACGAACTAATGGCAAATCCTAAAACCTATGTCGACAAGTATCGGAAGATTTGAATCAGAGTATTATTAAGCATTGAGAAAAAAGTAAATTCAATAAATAATTCTGACTGAATAGCTGGTTACAAATGTGGATGTGCACCTTCATTATTCAGTTATATTTTTAATCTGGTAGTAAGTCACACAGATTATCAGTCAGACTGAATAGAAAAATATAGGTAAATTAGCGCCTTGTTGCGCTTTAATAAGGAGGAAAAAAGTATGAGTAATGCAGCGATTTCTGTAAAAGGGTTAAAAAAATCCTTTAAAGACAAGCAAGTTCTAAAGGGGGTAGATTTTGAGGTGCGGCGTGGCGAAATTTTCGCACTGCTGGGATCAAATGGAGCGGGCAAGACGACGACGGTCAACATCCTCTCGACGCTAATGAAGCCCGATGGCGGCGAAGTAGATATTTGCGGCTTTGACGTCCATCGTCAATCTGATCATGTTCACCAGAGCATTAGCCTGACAGGGCAGTTCGCAGCTTTAGACGGCATGCTCACTGGACGGGAAAACCTGATGATGATCGCTGAGTTGCGGGGAGTTTCCAATCCCGCTCAAGTCGCCGACGATCTGCTAGCAAGATTCAGCCTGACCGATGCGGCCAACCGACGGGCCGACAAGTATTCCGGCGGGATGAAGCGCCGGCTTGACATCGCCATGAGCTTGATCGGGACGCCAGCAATCATTTTTCTCGACGAACCGACAACAGGGCTTGACCCCGAAGCACGGATTGAAGTCTGGAATACTGTCAAGAAGCTTGCCGACGGCGGCACGACCATCTTGCTGACGACCCAGTACTTGGAGGAAGCCGAACAACTGGCGGACCGTATTGCCATCCTGCATGGCGGAAAAATCATCACGACCGGTACCCTTTCCGAGCTTAAAGAGATGTTCCCGCCAACGAAAGTGGAATATATCGAAAAACAGCCGACATTGGAAGAGATTTTCCTTTCGGTAATCGGTCAAAAAGGAGGTAATATAAATGAAAAGTAGAACATGGGTATTACTAAGGCGTTTAATGCGCAATATTATGCGCAGTCCAGATACGATTATTACGGTTGCGATTACGCCGATTATAATGATGGTGTTGTTTGTCTACGTATTCGGCGGTGCTATAGAGACAGGCACCGACAACTACGTCAATTATTTATTGCCGGGAATTTTGCTAATCACTATCGCATCAGGCATTGCTTACACTTCCTTACGACTATTTACAGATGTAAAAAGCGGACTGATGGCGCGTTTTATTACCATGCCCATCAAGCGCTCATCGGTGTTGTGGGCTCACGTGTGGACCTCACTTGTTACCAACGTGCTCACTGTCGGTATCGTTATCCTCATCGCGCTCTTAATTGGATTCCGATCTAATGCGGATATCCTAGATTGGCTCGCGGTAGTTGGAATACTCAGTCTGTTTACACTGGCGCTGACATGGCTCGCGGTCATTCCCGGGCTGACAGCACGGTCAATGGAAGGAGCGACAGCATACTCGTACCCGCTGATTTTTCTACCTTTTATTAGCTCGGCTTTTGTTCCCACCGAAACCATGCCTAAAATTGTTCGTGCGTTCGCGGAGAACCAGCCCGTTACTTCAATCGTAAATTCGATTCGTGCCCTCTTATATGAAGGCCAGGTTAACAATAGTATCTGGACTGCTCTTGCTTGGTGCATCGGTGTCATGATCATCGCTTACATTATTTCCAATAAATTATTTAAACGTGAATTAGGGTAAAACAAAGGAAAACACATTTTAGGTTTATTAAAATGTGTTTTCCTTTTAATTTCCACTTCTACACAAATAGAATTACCTAGCTCCACGTGAATTCCGCATTTCTAACTTATTAAATTTTGTCAACATTTAACCAGAAAATAAAATAATAAAATAACGTTGAAACGATGGGGAAAGCAGGTATAAACTGAAAGAAAGTAATTTAAATTTGTCTGTCTTGTATTGGGGAAAGGGAGGGGTGTTTATTGTATTTATCGGGTAGAGAAAGACGTACTATTGAATTACTCTTATCGAAACAGGAGCCAACCACTATCAAAACCATTGCCAAGAACTTAGAAGTAAGTGAAAGAACTGTACACCGTGATTTAAAAAATATGGAAGACGTTCTATCGCAATATGAGCTCCGTATAAACAAGCGCGCAGGTGTAGGGGTATCGGTTTTAGGAGACGATACTGATAAAAAGGCATTAAAGCATGCGATCATGAAGCTACAATATACCGATTATACACCAGATGAGAGACAGTCGATTATACTAACAACCCTTCTTGAAACAAGAGAGCCAATCAAATTATTTCATTTAGCCAGTGAACTAAATGTAACGATTGCCACGATCAGTCATGATTTAGATATGCTAGAGGAAATCATGACAAAGTATGAATTGAACCTAATACGAAGAAGAGGATATGGTGTCAAAATAGATGGTGCAGAAGAAAATAAACGTGCTGCCATCAGTTATTTAATCTCTAAGCATGTCAGTGAATCAGAGGTTATCCAATTACTACGTAAGAACATTGAAAAAGAAGATCCGTCTAATGCGATATCTAATCGTTTGTTAGGTATGGTTGATCAAGATAAATTAACCTATATCGAACAAACGGTGAATGCTTACCGCGCGAATCTTCCCTATGAACTCGCAGACAGTGCCTATGTTGGCCTTGTCGTTCATTTGGCTCTTGCAATGGAAAGGCTACAGAAAGGGGAAAGAATACAGTTCGATCCCGTTTATTTAAAAGAGCTGCAGGAGACAAAGGAATATAAGATCGCACACGAAATTACTTTTACGTTGGAGGAACAGCTACAGATTGAAATACCTAATGATGAAATAGGTTATGTAACCATGCACTTACTTGGTGCTAAACTACGAAACCATGAATATTTGATGGAAGAGTCCTCTCTAGACATTGCTTACAAGGCAAAGCAACTAATTTCCTTTGTTAGTAATATATTAAATAAAGATTTACTGAGTTTAGAGCATATTCTAGATGACCTCGTTGCCCATTTAAAGCCAGCCATTTATCGGCTGCAGCAAGGAATGAATATTAAGAATCCATTAATGGAAGAAATAGAATCAGACTACCATCAGCTTTTCTTTATATTGGAGGAAGGGACAAAGAAAGTGTTTCCTGATATCCATTTTCCAAAAGAGGAAATTGCTTACCTTGTGCTACATTTTGCTTCTGCTCTCTTACGAATGGATAAAGAAATAACGTTAAAAGTACTTGTAGTCTGTTCGAGTGGGATAGGGACATCCAAGATGCTCGCATCGAAGATTATTCAACAAATTCCTGAGATCACCGAGATTGAAAGCTCTTCTTTATTTGATTTAGAGAATAGAAAATGGTCGAGCTATGATTTTATTATCTCAACAGTGCCGATCAAGCATATGGAGCATGAGTATATTTTGGCATCACCTATTCTGACGACAGAGGATATTCATAAGATTAATAGTCAAATCCGAAAACTTAAAATGAAAGCTGGCCTAAAAAAAGCAAAGATCACTACATTAAAAAACAGGAAAATAACGAAGCAAGAAACGGTTAACCACATAAAAGGTATAAAATCGATGACAAGTGCAGTGATTTCCTTATTAGAAGGCTTTTATCTTCAATCCTATCAAGGAAATCAAGCATTAGCTTTTATTTTACAAGAGATTTGTAAGGAGTTAGAGGAAAAGGAAGTAATCACCGATGCCAAAAGGGTAGCAATCAAATTGCAAGAAAGGGCAGACTTAGGTGGATTAGGTATTCCAAATACAATGCTGGCATTATTTCATACACGTAGTGAAGATATTATGAAGCCAAGCTTTACGATCCATCCTTTAGCAAAATCGATCATCGTTCAAGGAATGGATGGTAATAGTATGAAAATCAAACATTTCTTGATCATGCTTTCACCAATTAACGCAGAGGAAGCAGAAATGGAGATATTAAGCTTTATTAGCAGCTTGTTAATTAGAAATCAAGAGAGTACGGAAATATTTCAATCCGAGGATCAGGAGAGAATAGGTTCTTATCTCGCTATCCAATTACATCAGTTTATTAAAGAGAAATTAACGATATAAAAAGGAGTGCTTATAAATGACAAAGGATATTTTAACAAAAGATAATATGATGTTAGGGGCAGTATTAAACGATAAGGAAGAAGCAATTCGCTTGACAGGGAATATTTTGAAGGAAAATGGATATGTAGAGGAATCCTATGTTGATAAAATGTTAGAACGTGAAAAGCTAACCTCCACTTATATCGGAAATAATGTAGCCATTCCACATGGAACTGATGATGCGAAGGATGCGGTCCTTCACACGGGTCTATCTGTGGTCACTGTGCCTGATGGGGTTGATTTTAATGGAGAAAATGTCCATATCTTGATCGGAATCGCTGGAAAAGGGGAGGAGCACTTAGAGATCCTATCCAAGATTGCATTAGTTTGTGCAGAGGAAGAAAATATTCAAAAATTGATCCATGCTGATACGAAAGAGGACATTTTAGCTATTCTAGAAGGAGTCAACTAAATAGTAGACAATATTGGAAGAGTCACAGTCTTTTTCACTTGATCATAAACCCTCCACTTCAGCCAATAGACGCATAAACCTGTCCAGAAAGAAAACCTTTGGTACAGGTTTTTTTGTTTGAAAGACTCTTATTTCTTTTGCCATGAAATACTCCGATTTTCCTTCCTAGTGCATGAATTTTCAAGCTTTCACCCATACTAAAAAATATTACTTCTTTTAGAGAGGGCTGTCAGATGAATAGGAAACGAAAATTATGGTTTGGAAAGAAAAGTGAAAAGAGTCCAAAAACAGAAATCGAACAAATAAAAGGAAATATCCATGGAAATATATCGGATAATAAAGCTGCCTTACAGCAAATATTTCATCAAAGTACAGACATTAAATATCGAGAATTCAACCTACCGCTTCAAGAGCAGAAAAAAGTACTTCTATGCTATTTGGAGGGGTTAATTAATGCAGAAAGTATTAATAAAAGTATTATGGAGCCAATATTAGAGGAGTCTAGTCATTCAGAATCACCAAAAGCTGAGGTAATTCCCTTTATCCAAAATCGTATTGTGCATAACCTGGATGTAAAAGAAGTTACAAATCTTAAGGATATGGTAAAGGGTATTTTAGTAGGGAAGACAGTGATAATGGTAGAGGGTTCTACTGTTGCATTAGTTGTGAATACGATTCGATATGAGTCCAGAGGGATAGAAGAACCAGATACAGAGTCTACCGTAAGGGGTCCGAGAGAAGGATTTAATGAAGTCTTAAAAACGAATACCTCCATGCTTAGACGGATTATCAAAAATCCAAATTTAAGATTTGAAGATATGCAGATAGGTGAACTAACACAAACCACTGTTAGAATTGGATATGTCGATGGAATTGCCAAAGATGATATCGTAAAGGAAGTAAAGAAAAGGCTGAAAGCTATCCAGTCGGACTCTATTTTAGAATCAGGTTATATTGAACAATTTATCCGAGATCATAAATTCTCACCATTTCCCACAGTAGGAAATAGTGAGAAACCAGATAAGGTGGCAGCCAAGCTATTGGAGGGTAGAGTAGCGATTCTATGTGACGGCACTCCTTTTGTTCTGACGGTTCCTTTTTTATTCATTGAAGCATTACAAGTACCGGAGGATTATTATAATAACTACTTGTTTACTACTTTTATTCGCTTTATTCGTATAATCTCCCTGTTTTTGACGATATATACAGCCCCTTTATTTGTTGCGGCCTCCACCTTCCATCAGGAAATGGTGCCAACCTTATTATTAACAACAATGGCAGCAGCAGAGGAGAAGGTTCCCTTTCCAATTATGCTTGAGGCAATATTAATGCTGATTGTTTTTCAGTTATTAAGAGAAGCGGGTGTGCGAATGCCACGACCTGTTGGTTCCGCGATTAGTATTGTGGGTGCCTTAGTAATTGGGGAGGCAACCGTTCAAGCAGGATTAGTTGGGGCACCAATGGTTATCGTTGTCGCACTCACAGCCATTACGGGATTTGTGGTTACGGTCTATAATGGTGTCTCTATCTTGATTCGGTATTTTCTCTTATTATTAGCTGGAACCTTTGGTCTGTATGGTCTACTTATGGGTTCTCTTATCGTGATCACCCATGTCTGTTCCTTGCGCTCTTTTGGAATACCGTATTTAACACCATATGGACCTATTATTCTGAAAGAGTGGAAGGATTTCCCTTTCCGATTACCAATCCAGTTTATGAAAAATAAGCCGAAATCAACAACAAAGAATACGGGTTCTAAGGGAGATGTGTATAGATGATGAAAAGCGGTCATCTTTTTATACGTAAACGATCAGTTAAAATAGTTGCTGTGTTCTTATCTCTATTGCTATTAACAGGTTGCTGGGATCGTTTAGAGCTAACGGAAGTCGGGATTATTACGGCCCTTGCGATAGATAAAAATCCAGAAACAGGTGAATATATTCTAAGTGCTCAATATCTAAGGCCTGCTGCATTAAGTGCTGTTGCTCCATCGCCAGTAGAGCCGTTTATTGTTATTACTTCGAAAGGAACTACAGTCTCCGAGTTAATTCGCAAGGCAGATCAAAATGTAGGGCGTAATGGATTTTATGCCCATAATAAAGTCGTCATCGTTAGCGAAGAGGTCGCCAAGGACGGGTTATTAAATTTATTTGAAACGTTTCAAAGAGACAAAAGGGTACGTAGTTATGTATGGGTTGCAGTAGCAAAGGGCACAATGGCCAGAACCTTCCTTGAAAAAAAGGTGAAATCGATTGCCTCTGTACCAGCTAATTTTTTAAATAGTCTTTTTATTAGCGCAAAATTTGATGCTGTTACCCACAACTTATTAAACTTTTATAAAAAATCACTAAAGGAAGGGATTGATCCAGTATTAGGTGTATTAAGCTTTGATAAAGCCGAAGAATTGGAAGAGGAATCGATTAAATTGACTGGAGGTGCTGTGTTTCAACAGGATAGCTTTGTTGGATTTCTTAACGAAACAGAAGCGATGGCATATAATTGGGTACGAACAGAATCAACGAACAAATCACAGGGTACATTTAAGGTCCCAATGGACGATGGTTCGATCATTTCCCTTCGCTTAATTTCTAAAAAAGCAAAGATCATTCCTACAATAAAAGGAGAGGAACCCATTACCTTTACCATCGAGTTAAATCAGGAAACCCAATTAGTAGAACAAGTAGCCAATAGAAAATTTACTAGTAATCAAGAGGTCGTCGAATATGTCAATAAAGTGAAGGAAACAACGGAGAAACAAGTTGAAGAGGATATCATGCGGTTAGTAGAAAAAACTCAAACAGAATTAAAATCAGATATCTTAGGCTTCGGGGAAACCATTCATAAAAAGAATCCAAAGGTTTGGCACAAAATAAAAGAAAACTGGCAAGAGAATTACCCTAATACAAAGGTAGAAGTAAAAGTTAATGTAACGATTAAGAATGCTGGTTTAATTAAAGGGGAATTGGCACCTGGTGAACAATAATTATTTAAATAACCCTTTTACCAAATAAAATAAAGTGAATAGGCAGATTACCATAATATATATGAGACCACTAATCATAATAAAGGCTAAGAAGTAGTCTTCTTTTAGAACATCGATAATTTTCGTGATTTCAGATTTCATTTCTTCTTCCCTTTCCTTTCATTCCATTTTTTTACAAATGCGAGAATGAGTAAAAATACAGGAATCAAGGAGTATACAACAATATTGTATACTCCTGCCTCCATCCCCTTCCATCTTTGGTGTTCAAGACTTTCAAATTGAAATAGGGCCAATATTGGCAGAAGTAGGCCAAAGATAGCGATCACCCAATTTGGCTTTCGCTTGCCGACCATCCATGTCATCACAATAGAAAAGGCGAAAAAGTGAATGGCAGTTTTGTAAAATCCACCGACAAACATAATAAATACACCCATACTATCTAAATTTGTAAAAATCATACCAATATGGATAGAGAGCAATGTCTCTAATAACGGAATTTCCATATGTGTTGCTAGGTCTGGACCTAAAACAGAAATCATGACAATCACAGAAGTGATTAATATTAAAGTAGAAAAGGTTACGGCAATATAGGTCGTTTTTCGAATCGATTTCTGCTGTTGAACAAAGTGCCAAAATACTAATACAACCACTACTTCTCCGAAAGGAAATCCAAGAACAGAAGGAACCTCTTTTAAAATCGAACCAAACCCTTTGTCTAAAATAGGTAAAAGATTAATAAGATCGAATTCTTCTGCTACAAAATTGAGAACAAAGATTAATATAAGAAAGATAATGAAATACAAAAATACGATTTCAATAGAACGAACAAGTACTTCCATTCCTAGCATCAAAATATACATTATGACGAAGACAAATATATATAAAATTACTGCTAGAGGGGTAAACGGAAGGGCAGTCATTTTAATTAAACTACCAAATTCATAAAAATTATGTAATGCTTGATGGAGAAAATATAGCCCAAAAAGAAAAAGTAACGGTCTTGCTAACATTTTCCCGAACAAATCGTCTAAAATAAAGGCAAAGTCCTTTTGTGGATACATTTTCGGAAATTGAGTATAACACCAAATTAGTGCTAGACTCAGTAGATACGCTACCACTATTACGATCCACGCATCTTGTCTTGCCCCAATTCCTATTGCGAATAGAGTAGTACTACCTACTTCGAATATAACGATTAATGTGAAAAGCTGAATATTTGTAATGCGATCCATATATGTATTCCCCTCATGAAAATTGCCTTATGAACAATAGTGAACATTCTTGTGATAAAATGAACTCCTCTAATGGAAGTCACTCCATATCCTTATTTTGCCCAATTATGTACTGGAATATAATTCGCCCTTAACGGATAAAAAAATCGATTGAAGCTAGTTGCTCTAACTTCAACCGATTCAGCTTAGATATATTGATTGGTTCGTAAATATGCAAGGATTATATCTACCGACTCCTCAATGGAGTTTTGTTCTGTATTCACGACTAGCTCTGGATGCAAGGGCTCTTCATAAGGTGCATCGATACCAGTAAACTGTTTAATTTCACCTGAACGCGCTTTTTGGTAAAGCCCTTTAGGGTCTCTAGCTTCACAGCTTTCTAAGCTGCATTTGATATAGACCTCGATAAAATCTCCTTTAGCTAATAGTTGTCGCACATTATCTCGATCTTCTCGATAAGGAGAAATAAAGGCGGTTAGTGTAATCAGACCTGCATCACTCATTAATTTGGAGACCTCTCCGATACGACGGATATTCTCTTTGCGATCTTCTGGACTAAACCCTAGGTTATTATTTAACCCATGACGAATGTTGTCACCATCCAAGCGGTATGTGCGAATTCCCTTTTCATATAGTGCCTTTTCTAACGCTACAGTGATCGTTGATTTTCCTGATCCAGATAGACCTGTAAACCAAAGCACTGGACTTTGGTGGTCATTTAGCTTTAAGCGATCCTCTTTCGTAATCGCCGATTCATGCCACACAATATTGGTTGCCTTTGTCATGCTTTAGCCCCTCTCTGCAGCCCTTTAATTAATATTTCTGCTACCTCAGGACGAGAGAATTGTCGAGGTAGAGGCTCACCATTACGTAGCTTTTCTCTTACCTTTGTACCACTTAGATGAACATGATCTTCTTTATTATGAGGACAGGTTTTTTGGGTGGCCATGTTCTCACATTTTGTACAGAAGAAGGCATGCTCAAATTTGAAAATGTGAATACCTAATTCTTCCTCATATTGAGCAATTAACTCTTGTGCCTCATAGGTTCCGTAGAAATCACCAACTCCTGCATGATCACGCCCGACGATGAAGTGCGTACAGCCATAATTTTTACGAACAGTAGCATGTAAAATCGCTTCTCTTGGACCAGCATAACGCATAGCTGCTGGATAAATAACTAGTCTCGTACGATTCTTAGGGTAATAGTGTTTTAATATCGCTTGATAGCTTTCCATTCGAATATCTGCAGGGATATCATCAGCCTTTGTCTCCCCCACTAATGGATTTAACAAAAGACCATCGACAGACTCCAATGCACATTTTTGAATATATTCATGCGCACGGTGAACAGGATTTCTCGTTTGGAAGCCGACAACTGTTTTCCAGCCAAGATCCTGGAAGAGCTGGCGAGTTTCAATAGGATCTAAATAAAAGTCCTCAAATCCTTCGTGCTCTGGCCGATTCACTAAATGAATCGGCCCAGCTAAGTAAATGTCGCCTTTTTCATAAAGCTTTTTGACGCCAGGATGGGAATCATCTGTTGTACCATAAACATTTTGAGCTTCTTTCTTTTTGTCATAGCGATAGGCTTCCTCCAAATCGAGAATACCGTATAATACACCGTCTTCACCATATAGGGCAACAGGCTTTCCAATCGTTAGTTTATCGACCTCTTCTTCTGTAACGGCAAGTGTAATCGGAATACTCCAGACAGTACCATCAGCAAGGTGTAAATTGTCTACGACCTCGAGATAATCATTCTCTCCCAAAAAGCCCGTGAGTGGACTAAAGCCACCAATCGAAATTAATTCTAAATCAGATACGCCCCATTTATTGATAGTAAGTGATGGATAATCTTGCGCTCTTTCTATTGCTTTTTCTCGTTCCGCCCCTTTTAGTTCTCTGTTAACTAATTTCCCGCCGTGAGCGGCTATTGTTTGCTTTGCTTCTTCTTTTAATACGGTCATTATAAGACTCCTTTCTTTTCTTTGTGGAAGTTTCGTCCATCATAAACAGCATCGACATAGCCTTTACGAATAACGAAGTCACCGAAATACTCATCTTCTTCCTTTTCTGTAGCATATTCTCTAAATAATTCTTGGAGGGTTGCTAGTATTTCTGCTTCTGCGATATTTTCCTTATATAATTGGTTTAGTCTGTCCCCAATAAAGCTTCCACCTAAATAAAGATTATACTTACCTGGTGCTTTGCCGATGAAGGCAATCTCTGCGAGCGCTGGCCTTGCGCATCCGTTTGGACAGCCGGACATACGGATTACGATTTCTTGCTCTTTTAAGCCTTCTTTCTCCAAAATATCTTCAATCTTGTCGATTAAAGAAGGGAGGTAGCGCTCAGATTCTGCCATTGCTAGGCCACAAGTGGGAAGCGCCACACATGCAATCGAATTTTTCCGCAGCCCTGAATATTGCTTTCCCTCTGTTAGGCCATAAGCATCGATGATTTCCTGAATTTTTTGCTTTTTCTTTGCGGTAACATTGGCAATAACTAAATTTTGATTTGGTGTAAGGCGGAAGTCTCCGGTATGAATATTGGCAATCTCACGCAGTCCTGTCATTAACTTATAATCCTCTGTATCCTTCACACGCCCATTCTCAATAAATAAGGTAAGATGCCATCTGTTTTTCCCTTTTACCCAGCCATAACGATCTCCATTATGGTCAAAGTGATAGGGCTTCGCTTCTTCTAGCTCGTATCCGAGGCGATTAGTGAGTTCTTCTTTAAACCAATCCAAGCCATAGCGATCAATCGTATATTTAAATCGGGCATTTTTACGGTCGCTTCGATTACCATAATCTCGTTGGATTGTTACGACCTTTTCAGCTACATCAATTACATTCTCTTTTGCGCAATAGCCAGCAATTCTTCCTAATTGTGGGTAAGTATTTGTATTGCCATGGGTAGAGCCCATTCCACCACCTACCGTAATGTTAAAGCCGATCACTTCATTGTTCTCAATAATCGCAATGAGTCCAAGATCCTGTGAAAAGACATCAATATCATTGGAAGGAGGTGCGGCAATTCCGATTTTAAATTTTCGTGGTAGATAGGTTTTGCCATAGATCGGTTCTTCCTCTTGTTTGGAATCGATGATTTTCTCATTATCTAGCCATATCTCATGATAGGCACCCGTTTTAGGTGAAAGGTAGTCACTAATACGTTGAGCCCAGTTTTGTATTTGTTCATGAACCTCCGACTGGTATGGGTTCGGATTACACATCACATTACGGTTGACATCACCACAGGCTGCAATGGTCGTCATTAGCTCTTCATTAATGGTTTTAATCGTGTCCTTTAGATTCCATTTCAAAATACCATGGAGCTGGAATGCCTGTCTCGTGGTTAATTTAATCGAATGATCCCCATATCTTTGGGCAAGATCATCGACTGCCAGCCATTGTTTTGGTGTAGCGACACCCCCAGGAATAGCCACACGAAGCATAAATTGATAGGCAGGCTCTAATTTTTGTTTTCTTCTTTCATCTCTTACATCTCGATCATCCTGCTGATAGCTCCCGTGGAATTTTAAAAGCTTTGTATCATCATCGGAAATAGCGGCAGTTAGTGGGTCTTCTAAGCCTTCTTTTATTGTCCCTCTTAGGAATCGACTATCTTCTTTTAATTTTTCTATTGGATCAAGCTTCTTTTGATCTTGATTTGCCATAAAACTTCTCCTCTCCCTATTTCTTATTAGACTCCTGATTCCTCTGTGTTAATAGACATCACGTTGGTATCTTTTTTCTTGCTTTAATTGATTCAAAAAGGCTTCTGCCTCTGTAGAGCTAAGCTTTCCTTCTTGTTCAATAATGGTTAGGAGTGTTTGATGCACATCCTTTGCCATTCGCTTTTCGTCTCCGCAAACATATATATGTGCACCTTGTTCCAGCCAGGAAAATAATTCTTTTGCTTTTTCTAGCATTCGATGCTGCACATATATCTTTTCAGCAGAATCTCTTGAAAATGCAACATCCATCCTGCTTAGATAGCCATTCTTTAGCCAATTTTGCCAATCGACCTGGTATAAAAAGTCTGATCGGAAGTGTTGATCACCAAAGAATAGCCAGGTTTTCCCCTTTAATTCAAGCTCTTCTCGTTCCTCTATATATCCTCTGAATGGAGCAACTCCTGTTCCTGGACCAATCATAATAACAGGTGTGCTATCATCAAAAGGAAACTTAAAATTCGGATTTCGATGAACATATACATTCAATTGATCACCAGGTTGAATTCTCTCTGCAATCTCGCCTGAGCACACGCCATGACGATCACGTCCATGGGTGTGGTAGCGAACCGTAGCAATCGTTAAGTGAACTTCATCAGGATTTGCCTTATAACTGCTTGAGATCGAATATTGTCTTGCAGGAATTTTCCTTAACCAGTGCATAAGGGAGGCAGGGTCCAAATTGCTCGGTGTGAAATCAAGGATTAGATCTAGTAAGTCCCTGCCATGTATATATTCCCTCATCTTGTCACTATCCTCTATTAGCTTGGTAAGCTTTTCATTATCAAAAAATCCTGCAGCTTTTTCGAGCATTCCTTTTGTTAGTTTTGTAATTTCAAAGATAGAGGTTAATGCCTCTTGGATCGAGCGAATTTCCCCTTGCTTGTTTATAGGTATCGTTTGTTCTGCATTCCAATCTAGTTTATTGATGACTGCCTGAACAAGCTCGGGATTGTTCTTTGGATAGATAGCTAGACAATCGCCTGGTTCATAGCTTAGGTTAGAGTTTTCTAATGACAATTCAATATGTCTCGTTTCCTTGTTCGAGCCTCTTCCACTTAGGTCTATATTTTCTAGGACCTCTGCTGGGTATGGATTACTCTTGGAGTATATTGGTGCTTCTGCAGGGGAGGAGGGGACCTGCTGCTCTGAAGCCTGAGTTTGGCTGTCCTCGTTTAATACTTTTAATACACCATTCATCCATTCCTCGGCTAATTCTTCATAATCGACATCACAATCCACGCGTGGGTGAATACGTGTAGCACCTAATTCCTCTAAACGTTTGTCAAAATCCTTCCCTGTTTGGCAGAAATGCTCATAGGATTCATCCCCTAAAGAGAGGACAGAGAATCTTACACTATCTAACTTAGGTGCTTTTCTTCCTAATAAAAACTCATGGAATTGTATCGCATTATCTGGTGGATCTCCTTCACCGTGTGTCGCGGTAACAATTAAGAGATCCTCCACTTCTTTTAATTTCTTTGCCTTAAAATCATCCATGCTTGAAATCACGGTTTTTCGATCCGATGCCTTTAATTGATCATTCAACTGTTCGGCAATTGTTTGACTGTTCCCTGTTTCTGATCCATATAAGATAGTAATGGTTCTTGTTGCTGTCTCGCTCGTTTTAGTCACTTGCTTCGTCGTTTCAGGTGGTGCTGCTGATTGAGATGCAGCAAGGTAGCCGGCAAGCCAATTTTTCTGTGCATCGTTTAAGGTTGGCAATAATTGATTTAAAATTTCTGTTTGTCGTTCATCAAATGGGCTGTTAACCACTTGTAAGGCCAATAAGATCACCTCTCCATTATATTATGTTATGGGAATATTATTTGATTTTCATTATTCCGATAGTTTTACTTAGTTATAGACATAAAAATTTAACCATCTATTTTCTATGGTGTCGTTGTAGTGTGTAAACCACATTCTGTTTTGTTAAAAGAACTCCACCTACCAGCACGCTCATCGTCTGAATTAGTGACAGGGGAGGTACAAGGTATACATCCAATGCTTGGAAAGTTCTGATCATGTAAAGCGTTGTATGGGAGGTTGTGTTTTTTGATGTAGTCCCAAACATCATCCCAGGTCCAATAGATAAGGGGACATATTTTAACAGATTGGAATCTTTCATCCTTGTTAACAAATTGAGTCTTCGCACGACTTAGGGATTGCTCTCTTCTAAGTCCGGATATCCAAGCAACAGCTCCGCTCAGAACCTCCTCTAATGGTTTTACTTTTCGAAGGTAGCAGCATTGATCAGGATTTCTCTTCCAAAGAGCGGATCCATGTTTTTCTGCTTGCTCCTCTACTGTTAATTCAGGTTGCTTCATCGTTATTTGTAAGGAAGGATATTTGTTTTTCACTTCATCAATCAGATCATAGGTTTCTTGAAAATGTAAGCCTGTGTCGAGAAAAACTAATGAAGCATCTGGCTTCACTCTAGCAATTAAGTCTATTAGGACCATACTTTCTGCCCCAAAGCTACAAGCATAAACGAGTGAGTCTCCATAGCTTTTGTAAGCCCAATTAATGATTTGCTCAGCCCCTTTTGTCGGGTCATCTTCACCAGGCGTGAACTCATTCCAAAAACTTTCTTCATAATGAGCATAGGTAATTGCTTGTTCTGACATATTTCTCCTCCTTTTAATCGTCTTTCTCATCAAAAAAACTTCTTATCTGTTCAGATAAGAAGTCTTGTAATCAATCTACACTTCTTATCTTTCGGGATACAACCTAAAGCTGTCCCGCAGGATTTGGCACAGTGTTCATTTGTAAGAACCTGTTGCCGAGGATTCACTGGGCCTGCCCCTCCACCTCTCTGGATAAGAATTCCTTTTATGAATATTTAATGTAATGATAAACCGAATAACAGGAAATGTCAACATGATTTTTTGTAAAAATTGTTAATATATATTTTTATATATATGCAAATAGTCCAATAGATGGGACGAAAATGGGCAGCTAGACCGCCCATTTTATCACCTTAACTGAGAATTTCCTCTGTTTTAGCTAATGTCTCTTGGGAAAGTGTGATGCCAGATGCCTTTGCATTTTCTTCGATTTGTTCTGGACGACTTGCTCCCACAAGTGCGCTCGCTACATTTTCTTGACGTAGGATCCACGCAATGGCTAATTGAGCAAGGGATAGGTTTTCATTTGCAGCAATGGCCTTCAATTTTTCTACTTTTTCTAGATTGTCTTCCGTTAGAATACGTGATAGATTCATATCCTTTTGAGCTGCCCGACTGTTTTCAGGAATTGCTTGTCCTTTTTTATATTTACCAGTTAGTACACCCTGTGCAAGTGGAGAGAAGACAACCTGTCCAATTCCATGCTTTTTACCTACAGGGATCACTTCTTTTTCGATGTAGCGTTGAAGCATACTGTAATTCGGTTGATTGACGACAATACGATCAAGCAATTTTTTGTCAGCTAGATGAATAGCTTCTGTCATTTGCTCTGCCGACCATTCACTAACACCGATATATAAAACTTTTCCCTGTCTAATTAAATCATCAAGCGCTCGTAATGTTTCCTCTAAAGGGGTGTCTTGGTGGTATCTGTGACAATAGTAGATATCGATATAGTCAAGTCCAAGTCGCTTTAAGCTCGCGTCACATTGTTCTACGATGTGTTTTCTCGATAAGCCGTGGTCGTTTGGACCATCTCCCATTTTTCCGAAAACTTTTGTCGCAAGCACATAGGAGCTCCTCGGGTATTTTCTTAATGCTTTACCGACGACCTTTTCTGCATCCCCTCGCATATAGACATTTGCTGTATCAAAAAAGTTAATGCCAAGCTCATAGGCTTTATCAATAGAGGCGATTGCTTTCTCTTCTTCAACATACCCTCCATATGTAAGCCAGCTTCCTAGACTAATTTCACTTACTTTTAATCCAGTATTTCCTAAACGGCGGTATTGCATATCGATCACTCCTTGTTATATTTTAAGCGCTTTCCTAAATAGTATAAAATAGAAAGAAGGAGGTTGCTAGTAATCTGTTTTCAGATCATTCACTAAATCAACGGTGCATTTCGTTCACAACCAGTTTATAATAAAGGAAGACTTCTACCATCGGAGAAATTACAGACGTTAGTTTAAGGAAAATGGAGGATCAAGATGCGTTATTTCTACTGGGCATGGCTTATTATTTGGTTTATCACCTGGACGGGGACAACATGGATGGGAATTCAAGCGGGAGGTAGTGTTGCCTTTCTATTTATGATGTCCGCTTTTGGCTTAGGAGTTTTATTTTTTACCTCTGTCGTAAAATACAAACAGAAGATGCATTTTACTCTATGGCTGCTTTTTCTCGTGATTATCACCATAGCTTTTATTTTACCTAGTTTTTCAACACTCAATCCTTTCGTTTTCCTTTTATTTCTTCTTGTTTTAGTAAGTGCTGCAGAAACCTTTCAAAAACATTACTTTTGGACGATTATGATTCTTGTTTTTCTTTTGTTAACCATTTTTACTTATCCGTATTTTAGCCTTTTTAATGGTTTAATCTTTTGCTACATCTATGTATTAATAGCCATAGGATTATCGATCTATCAAATGAATGCTACAAGATTAAGAGAATTAGAGCTGCGTTATAAGACTCTATTACATACACACCGGCAATTAAAACGTAATTCGATCACACAGGAAAAGCATATTAGAGAGCAGGAACGAGTAGTAATCGGTCGAGAGATTCACGATCGAGCTGGTCATTCCTTGACCAATTTGCTTATGTTAATTGAAACATTTCGCCTTAAAAACGAAAATGATCCAAAGGATTGGGAACAGGTAAAATCATTAGCGCAGGAAAGTCTTAACGAAACACGCCAAGCAGTAAAGGCACTACAAAATGAACAGATTACTGGGATGTCTGCCGTTATTCAATTAATTCGGAAGATTGAAGCAGAACACTTCCTTTCGATTACCTTTTCTATGAGACAAAATGCGCTTTCTGTATCTTTAAGTCCAACACAGGCGAGTGTTGTTTATCGGTGTATTCAAGAAGCACTAACCAATGTGATGCGTCACAGTGATTCAAAGAAAGCAGAGATCATTTTTGAGGCTCCTGGCAATAGTCATTTTCGACTGGAAGTTCATAATGCGCTATCCCGTCCGATACAATTAACAGAAGGATTTGGCCTAAAATCGATGCGAAAAAGACTTCAAGCAATAAATGGTCATTTGGAGGTTCTCGCATATGATAGTCAATTCATTGTTCGGGGAAGCTTCCCGATTAACCAAAAGGATGAGGAAAATTGATTAAAATCTTATTAGCAGAGGATCAGGTATTGGTGAGACAAGGGATCAAAATGATGATCGAAACAGATCCCGATTTAAAGGTGACTGGAGAAGTAGGCAATGGGAAAGAAGCCTTAAAGCTAAGGGAAATAGAATATTTTGATATAGCCATTTTAGATGTTCGTATGCCGGAAATGGATGGTTTAAAGGCCGCAAGAGAAATGCTTGGAAGATGGCCTGAAATGAAAATAATGATGTTAACAACTTTTAACGATGAAGCATATGCAGTCGAAGCATTGAAAATAGGAGTACATGGATATTTATTAAAGGATGCGGATGCTAGCTGGTTAATTCATGCGATCAAGGGTTGTATGAAGGGTGGATTGCAGTTACCAGGGGAGGTAGCGAGTAAAGTAATCCCACAACTGTTGGAGAAAAAGTCTGCTGTTGTCAAGAAAGAACACCCTAGCTTAACAAGGCGGGAGCAGGATATTTTGTACTTACTAGGGGAAGGGAAGGACAATAAAGAAATAGCAACAGAGCTAGCATTATCCGTCGGGACGGTGAAAAATCATATTAGTCAATTACTACATAAATTAAATCTGAGAGATCGCACTCAGCTCGCGATTTATGCTATTCAAAATGACTATGTATAAAATAGTGACTGGAGTCATAAAAGAAATGACTAGAGACAGTGTTCGTACTGTCTTTTTTTTATTACACTTATTAATAGGAGATATGGTCAAGGACATATAGGAGGGATTGGCATGTTAGAAACAGTATCATTACGCAAGGTGTTTAAAAAGCAAGTAGCAGTTGATGATGCAAATTTATATCTTCAAAAAGGAGAGTCTATAGGGTTATTAGGGCCAAATGGGGCAGGTAAATCCACCATGATTTCGATGATGGCTACATTGGTCAAACCAACCTCAGGGACAGTGACATGGGAAGGGCAGGATATTATCAAAAACCCGAACATCATACGACCAATATTAGGTGTTGTTCCTCAAGAAATAGCTTTATATAAGGAGCTATCTGCCTATGAAAACGTGAAATTTTTCGGGAAGATATATCGTCTTAGTGGAAAGGAATTGGAAAGAAGAGCACAGGAAGTACTAGAATTAGTTGGGCTTAGAGATAGACAAAAGGAGCAGGTGAAAAAATACTCTGGCGGGATGCAGCGACGTGTCAATATAGCTGTAGCCTTATTACACGAGCCTGAAATAGTTATCATGGATGAGCCAACGGTTGGTATTGATCCTCAGTCTAGAAATTATATTCTAGAGATGGTTCGTACCTTAAACAAGGAGAAGGGAATGACTGTTCTATATACTTCTCATTATATGGAGGAGGTAGAGAAACTTTGTGATCGAATTTATATAATGGATCATGGCAATGTGATTGCGACAGGAACGAAAGAGGAGTTAACGAGTATTTTGTCCAGTGAAGAGACCATTGACCTTACCCTTGATCAATCAAATGCCTCCTTCGCGAAACTACTAGCACAACAAGATTGGATTTTAAATGTTACCGAATCAGAAAGTAATATGAAGCTAATCGTTCCAAAGAAGAGTAGGAATCTTGCAAGGATTTTTCAATTAGCGGAAAAGGAACATGTTCAAATACTCAGTGCGAACGTACAAATTCCTTCATTAGAAGATGTGTTTTTACACTTAACTGGTCGAAGCTTGCGTGATTAGGAGGTGCACTTATGTTAACTTTTTGGAAGAAAGATCTAAAGATATTATGGCGGGATCGAACCGAATTAATCACTATTTTATTAATGCCATTTGTCTTGATCGTGATCTTAGGATTTGCGTTAAAAGGATTAATGGGCGGAGATGGAAGTGCCTTTGAAATGAAAGTTGCACTTGTAGAAGAGGATAAGACAGAGCAAGGGATCACCGAATTCTCTCAAGAATTACAGCAATCCTCTTTGCCTAATGAGGCGAAGCAACCATTAATGGAAGCTGCGCAATCATTTTCACCGAAAACAATACTACTTGAGGTTTTGGAAAATGATCTATCTGAACAAATCGTACTAGAAAAAATGTCAGAAGCGGATGCCAAGCAACAATTAGCAGATCAAGAGGTGGATTCCATCTTAATTATTCCAGATAACTTCACATATCACACATTACAGAATGTTTTCTTAGGTGAAGAAGTGACGGCAACCTTGAGGGTTATAAAGGGAGAACATGCCAATTTAATCGGCACAATTTTTCAAAATATTGTAGAACAATTTAGCCAAAAACTAAATTTTGAAACAGCGTTAGCCAGTGTGGACGGGGTAAATAAAGCTGCATTAGAGCCAGTTGTGTTAGAGGATATAAGGAAAGAAGAAACCGTGACAGATAGAGATCCAATCTCCTCTATGGAATACTACACCATAGGTATGGCAGTAATGTTTGCTTTCTATATTGCCTCTGCCATGGCTTCAAAAGCTTATACAGAAACCGACCAGCAGGTAGTGGATCGAATTCATTTAAGTGGAAAGCACCCTTTTCACTATTTAGCAGGCAAGGTGTTATCGGTCGTTGTCTTAACAGTCATCCAGATAGGTTTATTATTTGGCCTATCCAGTCTTATTTTACAATCATTTCTTCCTTTTTCTTGGGAAATAGTCCTTAGAATAGGACTGATCACAGTCTTGTATGCATTAGCTATTGGGGCAATTGGTGGCATTTTAACTGCTATCACCGTTAGATCAGGTTCAAGTGTCATAGCAAGTATGTTTGCTACAGGTATTACAAGTGTGCTTGCATTACTTGGTGGAAGCTTTATCCCTACAACTACGCTACCTCCTATTATTCAAACAATTGGGAGTTGGACACCAAATGGCATGGTTATGCAAGCATATATGCTCGCAAATCAAGGACTGGCATTAGATGATATTTTTCCATATCTGCTTCGCTTAACTATTCTTACATTCGTTATCTTTTTATGTAGTATTTTTATCTTCCCGAAAAGGAGGACTGTGACATGAAATCGATTTTTATACTGCAATGGCAGCGTCTTAAAAGGCAGCCTTTAATGATTGTATCGATGATTGTGATGACAATGCTATTCATTTTTTTTATCGGGGGATCAACCGATCAATCCACGATTCCTATTCCGACTAGTTTTTCTGATGAAATAAGTGAAGAAGCTCAAAATGACTGGATCAAGGAGTTAAATGAATTAGATGGTTTTACATTTCAACCTATTAAGGAAAAGGTTATTAAAGAGCAGGTTGCTTTAGGCAATGCCTCTTTTGGTCTAAGAGTCTCCTCTGACTCCTACACCTTTATCACTGGCACGAAGGATTCGAATCAAGCTATAGTGGATCAATTTTTAAGTAATTTATATATGGAAAACAATCAAATAGATCAAGTGATAAAACAGACAGGTAATAATCAAGTTGAGACGATTGTAGAGAATAAAGAGAATAATCCACCAGTAACTGTAAAAGCTTCAGTTGGTGAAACAGATGGAGATTTCTTTGTTTTTGATAATAAGCTTCATGCATTATTTGGAATGACTCTGTTCTTTGCCATCTATACGATTGTTTTTACTTTAAGTGAGGTAGCAGAAGAAAAACAACGTGGTAGCTGGGATCGCCTTATTTTATCTCCGATTAAAAAATGGCAAATATACATCGGATATTTAAGTTATTCCTTTATCATTGGGATGACACAGATAATCATTGTTTTTGTCATGTTTTACTACTTGTTTGGCTTCGAAATAGGTTCTTATTGGCTAGAGATTCTATCCATTGTTGCCCTATACACATTTGCTATTGTCTCATTGGGGATGCTTTTGATCGGTTTTGTAAGGAAATCCTCCCAGCTAGGCGCTATCGTACCAATTGTAGCAGTGAGTATGGCAATGCTTGGGGGCGCCTATTGGCCGATTGAAATTGTGGAGAATCATTTTGTTTTAGCTCTTTCTAAAGGTATTCCTGTTACTTATGCGATGGATGCATTAAAAGGCGTGACAATCTATCAACAATCACTAGCAGAGAATGTTCAATCACTCGCTACGCTGTTCTTAATGGGAGTTATCTGTATGGGAGTTGGAATAAATTTGATGGAAAGAAGATAGAAATAAGAAGGCATAACTAAAATAGTTGAATCATAAGACGAACGATAAATATACTAATGTATTACAACAAAAACTCTCCCTAAGGTAGACATACCTTAGGGAGAGTTTATCATTCATTTTATACTTTTGTTCCATTTCTTTTATTAAATGACACCTTGTGCAACCATTGCATCTGCTACTTTTAAGAATCCAGCGATGTTTGCTCCGACTACTAGGTTACCTGGATGACCATATTCCTCTGCAGCGGTTATACTGTTTTTGTAGATATTTTCCATGATTTCCTGCAATTTCTCATCCACTTCTTCAAATTTCCAAGAAAGTCTAGCACTGTTTTGAGCCATCTCTAATGCAGAAACGGCAACACCACCAGCATTGGCAGCCTTAGCAGGTCCAAATAATACCTTGTTTTCTAAGAATACATCAATTGCTTCAAGCGTTGAAGGCATATTAGCCCCTTCTCCAACAGCCTTGACACCATTTTCTACTAATGTCTTCGCAGACTCCGTGTTTAATTCGTTTTGTGTTGCACATGGAAGTGCGATATCGCAAGGGATGGACCAGATTCCTTCGAATCCATCAGTATATTCTGCTTCTGGATGTTCATTTACATATTCTTTGATACGTTTTCTCTCAACTTCTTTAAGACGTTTAACTGTCTCAAGGTTAATTCCATTTTTATCATAGATATAACCACTAGAGTCACTACATGCTACAACCTTAGCACCGAGCTCTGTAGCCTTTTCTATGGCATAGATGGACACGTTTCCAGACCCTGATACTACTACTGTTTTTCCTTGGAAGCTATCACCTTGATCTTTTAACATTTCTTGTACGAAATAGACAGTACCATATCCTGTAGCTTCTGTACGTGCTAAGCTTCCGCCATAATTGAGTCCTTTACCAGTAAGGACACCTGCTGCTGTTTGCCCACGCATTTTTTTGTATTGACCGAATAAGTAACCAATTTCTCGCGCACCTACACCGATATCACCAGCTGGTACATCTGTATCAGGTCCGATATATTTAGAAAGCTCACTCATGAAGCTTTGGCAGAAGCGCATAATTTCTCCATCAGATTTCCCTTTAGGGTCAAAATCTGATCCACCTTTACCTCCACCAATTGGTTGCCCAGTTAGTGAGTTTTTAAAAATTTGCTCAAAGCCTAAGAATTTAATAATACTTGCATTAACGGATGGGTGAAAGCGAAGTCCACCTTTATAAGGGCCAATAGCACTATTAAATTGAACACGGAAACCACGATTCACTTGCACTTTGCCATTATCATCAACCCAAGGTACACGGAAAGAAATAATTCTTTCTGGTTCTACCATTCTTTCCAAAATTCCTTGCTCCATATATAAAGGCTGTTTTTCAAAAACAGGTACTAATGAATCAAAGATTTCTTTGACAGCCTGATGAAATTCGCTCTCATTAGGATTACGTTTTTTGACTGTTTCAAATACATCGTTCACATAATTTTGTGCGACTTGATTAGCGTTTGTCATAGTCTATTTGTTCTCTCCTTAATTTGAATTTTGATATATATAAAGCATAAGCGTGACACCAATATTTGTTTGATTATCCTGAAAGTTCAGAATTTTATTCTCAAAATGGTAAGGTTTGCTTTTGAATTAATACCATTAGTTATAAGTCTATTATATCAAAAACAGCTAAACAATACTGATATGAGATATGATTGATGCCGTATTGAGATAGGTTTCGCTATAGCTACTTTATTTTTTTATCAGAAGGAACAAAGGATAGAACGATCATCCCTAATACAAACAGTACAATCAAGCTTAATATTCCCATATTAGATTGACCTGTTAATTGAGCGGTAATACCTAGCAATAATGGTCCTGTAATCGAAGCGAATTTTCCAAAAATATTGTAAAAGCCAAAAAACTCGTTCGCTTTCTCCTTTGGAATCAGTTTAGCAAAGTAAGAACGACTTAGTGCCTGAATACCACCTTGAGAGGTCGCTACAAGCATTGCCAGTATCCAGAAATCAATCGCTGTCTCTAGAAAATATCCATAGATACAGACAATGATATAAATAAAAGAACCAATAAATAGCATCGTCTTAGCAGAGAATTTATCTGCAAGCCGCCCATAAATAATAGCAAAAGGTGCTGCAACCACCTGGGTAACAAATAGTACGACTAATAAGACAGTCGAGCTAATCCCTACATCAGTCCCATATGCAGTAGACATCGAAATAATTGTTCCTACTCCATCTATGTAGAAAAAGTAAGCGATCAAAAAAATACTTAAATGTTTATATTGTTTGATATGTTTCATGGTTTCAAATAATCGAATGAAGCTTTGTAGAACTGGTTTTGTATCTCGTTGAATAAAGTAAACCTGTCCTACATTGCGAATAATCGGTACAGAAAATACCGCCCACCAGAGACAAGTAATGAGAAAGGCAATGCGACTCGCAAATGTACTGGAAATCGGAATAATGCCTTGTTGAGATAGTAAGATAATGGAAATGCTAAGAAGGAAGGGAATAGTACTCCCAATATATCCAAGTCCGAAGCCTTGTGATGACACTTTATTCATACGTTTATTATCCGCCACATCTACTAAAAAAGCATCATAGAATATATTGGCACCTGTGGAACCAATGGAAGCAAGTGTATAGAAAATAAGAAGCCATATCCATTGTCCTTCAGGGACAAAAACAAGTGATGCGGTCGAAAAAACACCTAGTCCTAAAAAGCTTAAGAAAAATCTTTTTTTATAGCCTTGATAATCTGCAATCGTTCCTAGAATAGGACCGAGTATAGCTAATATAAAGGTGAAGATGGATATCGTATAGCCTAAATATGCCGTGGAATTAGCGTTCTCAATCCCAGCGCTAGCTGCCTGTGCCTTATAATAAATCGGGAATATAGCGGTAGTAATAATAACAGAAAAGGCAGAACTGCCCCAGTCATATAACATCCAACTTCGTTCTTGTTTGGAAAACCTTCCCATTTTATTTCCCCCCATCAACGACAATTTTTAAAAAAACAACCTTTCTCCTATTTTACTAGAACAGAGTAAAAACACTAGATGAAAATCAATAAATTAAAAGAAAATTAACTTTTAGTTTAATCTTTGTGAAAACGGGTACATTAAATACAACAAATCTAATATTCGAAAGGTTGATAACAATGTATAAAACTATACAAGCATTTTTCAAAACCGAGAATGACGCAGAAGCAGTTAAAGCACTTTTGAATAAACTAAAAACGAATGATTTACGAGTCGATCAATTACCGGAGGAGGGAATTGGCTCTATTTTTCTAGTTCCATTAACATATGGTGGTAACAATTCTACGGGAACAGGCACAGGCTCTCCAACGGGTGCAGCGGGTGGTGTTATTGCAGCAGCTGAGCAAAGTAATGATGATTCGGCGAGAGAGCATGTATTAGAAGCAAAAGTTGAGGAAGAGGATCTTCAAGAAGCATTAAAAATCATTATGGAGAATGATGGACACGTTGACAGGGATTCCGTTGATTTTTGATTTAAAAGTTAACAGAGCAGATCATCCTGCTCTGTTTTCCTTATCACAACGCCAAACTCCTGTAGCCAATATATTTTTTTGTTGACAAACTTGTATATACAAGATAGAATGAAAGCGAAATCATTACATGTATATACAGGGTAAGGGGAGGAAGAATCATGAGTAAATATACCGAGCCAGCAAAAGAACTGCTGGAAAAGGTAGGCGGAAGTGAAAATATTTCGGTTGTGACCCATTGTGCGACGAGAATGCGGTTTGTTTTACATGACTCTAAACAAGCGGACGTAGAAGCAATTGAAGACATTTCTCTAGTGAAAGGAACGTTTACACAGGCAGGTCAATTTCAAGTAATAATTGGTAATGAAGTGGCCTCCTTTTACAATGAATTTACCAAAATAGCAGGAGTTGGGGATACTTCAAAGGAAGATGCTAAAGAGGCTGCGAAGCAAAATATGAATTTTTTACAGCGAATGGTTGCCCATTTAGCGGATATCTTTACACCGATTATACCAGCATTGGTAGTAGGTGGTTTGATCCTCGGCTTTCGTAATGTTATTGGTGAAATCAAAATGGTGAATGATGGGACCCAAACATTAATTGAAACCTCCCAATTCTGGACAGGAGTCTATGATTTTCTTTGGCTCATAGGGGAAGCCATTTTTCACTTTTTACCTGTTGCGATTACTTGGGCAATATCCCGTAAGATGGGAACAACACAAGTGCTTGGAATCGTGCTTGGGATTACACTTGTTTCTCCTCAATTGTTAAATGCCTATGGAGTTGCAGGAGCGGAGGAGATTCCGGTATGGGACTTCGGATTTGCTCAGGTAGATATGATAGGATATCAAGCTCAAGTCATTCCTGCCATATTAGCAGGATTTGTCCTCGCTTATTTAGAGATATGGTTACGAAAAGTTATCCCGCAAGTAGTTTCAATGATTTTTGTACCTTTTTTTGCACTGATTCCTGCAGTGTTAATCGCCCATGTTGTACTAGGACCAATTGGTTGGGAAATCGGTTCGTGGATTTCTAATGTTGTTTATTCTGGTTTAACCTCTGGGTTTGGCTGGTTATTTGCTGCTGTGTTCGGCTTTAGTTATGCTCCGCTTGTAATAACTGGTCTTCACCACATGACGAATGCGATCGATTTACAGTTGATGAGTGAATTTGATGGAACGATCCTATGGCCAATGATTGCACTATCTAATATTGCTCAAGGTTCAGCAGTAGTAGCTATCATATATTTAAATCGAAAAGATAAGAAAGAACAACAAGTTTCTGTTCCGGCGGCCATTTCTTGTTATTTAGGAGTAACTGAGCCGGCAATGTTTGGTATTAACTTAAGATATCTGTTTCCATTTTTTGCAGGAATGATTGGCTCCTCCATTGCGGCGATTATCTCTGTCGGCTCTGGTGTTATGGCAAATTCCATTGGTGTAGGTGGAATCCCAGGTATACTGTCGATCCAGGTTCCAGATATGCTAATGTTTGCTCTTGCAATGATTATTGCGATTGTCGTTCCATTTATCCTGACAGTTGTAATGGCAAAAATGAAAATAGGAAGGGATGCTTACGAGCGCCTAGGGAAATCTTAAAAAATAAAGAGGGTTATAATGAAATAGGGATAAAGAGAATCTAAAAAAACATCTGGCTAAGCATCATGGTATCAAAAAAGTAATGGGCAGATTTGTTCTTCCAACTACTGGAAACATCTCTTGAAATGTCAGTAATAATGAGGATAAGTGCCAAAATACCCGCGATTTCGCATAAAATGGTAGTAAAAACAAGAATAAGTACCAAAATGCCCGCGCTTGCTCTTAAAATGGCACTTATCGAGTGGATAAAGCCCAAAACGCCAGAGCCCGTCCTCAAAATGGCACTTATCAAGTGGATAAAGCCTTCCCTATCTCTTTATAACCCGATCTCTATTCAGTCTAACAAGAAGGTGAACAAAATGAAGGAAAATTGGTGGCAAAAGTCTACCGTCTATCAGATCTATCCGAAAAGCTTCCAGGATACAACAGGTAGTGGAACAGGCGATATACAAGGGATTATCCAAAAACTGAATTATATCAAAAAATTAGGTGTGGACATTATTTGGTTAACACCTATTTATGCATCTCCTCAACAGGATAATGGGTATGATATCTCGGATTATTTTTCGATTCATCCAGAATATGGAACGATGGAGGATTTTGATCAATTGATAAAAGAGGCCCACGCTCTTGGTATCAAGATTATCATGGATATTGTCGTCAATCATACTTCAACAGAGCATGAATGGTTTAAGCTATCCAGAAACCGTGAAGACAAACACTATCAAAATTACTATATATGGAAAGATGGAGAAAAAGAACATCCACCGAATAATTGGCAATCCAAGTTTGGTGGGTCTGCTTGGCAATATGACGAAGCAAGGGGACAATATTATCTCCATTTATTTGATGTAACACAAGCAGATTTAAATTGGGAGAATGAAAGTCTTCGACAGGATGTGTACAAGATGATGAATTTTTGGTTGGACAAAGGGGTGGACGGTTTTCGATTGGATGTGATCAATTTAATCTCCAAAGATCAGCGCTTTTTAAATGATGATGGATCAATATTACCTGGAGATGGGCGAAAATTTTACACAGATGGACCGAGAATTCATGAGTATCTCCATGAAATGAATCAACAAGTATTTCAAGGAAGGAGAACGGTAACCGTTGGAGAAATGTCTTCGACAACATTAGCAGATTGTATACAGTACACGAATCCAGAAAATGAAGAGCTTGATATGGCCTTTCAATTCCACCATCTAAAAGTAGATTATCCGAATGGAGAAAAATGGGTAAATGCTCCCTTCGATTTTATACAATTAAAAAAGATTTTATCTGATTGGCAGACAGGTATGCAAGCTGGTGGTGGCTGGAATGCCTTGTTTTGGTGTAATCATGATCAACCAAGAATAGTCTCAAGATTCGGTGATGACGGCACATACCATCGAGCGTCTGCCAAAATGCTTGCGACCACTATTCACCTTATGCAAGGTACTCCTTACATTTATCAAGGGGAAGAATTCGGTATGACCAATCCAAAATTCACTTCGATGGATCAATATCGAGATGTTGAGTCCATTAATATGTATCATATGAAAAAGAAAGAAGGGATGAAGGAGGAAGAGATACTAGATATTCTAAAAAATAAATCTAGAGACAATGCGAGAACACCAATGCAATGGAACAAGGAGGTAAATGCAGGCTTTACTACTGGTACTCCTTGGATAGAAGTAGCAAAAAATTACCGTCATATAAACGCCGAACAAGCATTAGAGGATCAGGATTCTATTTTTTATCATTATCAAAGGCTGATTCAGCTAAGAAAAGATTATCAGGTCATCACAGATGGGACCTATCGACATATTTTACCTGATGACATTGCCATTTTTGCTTATATAAGAGAGAATGAAGAGGAGCAGATGCTTGTAGTGAATAACTTCTACGAGGATGAAGCCATCTTTCAGTTACCAGAAGACGAAACAGGCTTCACAGCAAATGGGGAAGTTATTTTGTCGAATTACACGACAGACTTTGAGGATCTGCAAAAGGTAAAACTTCGCCCATTTGAATCATTCGTATACTATGAAAGAAAATAAACAGGAGATTTTATCATGAAGAATAAATACATGGTGATCTATCAAGAAATGGTCAACCATATAGACCAAGGTGAATTTAAAGCAAATCATTTCTTACCATCAGAGAATGAGTTAACGGAAAGCTACCAAACCTCGCGCGAAACCATACGGAAAGCTTTAAATTTACTGGCGCAAAATGGTTATATACAAAAAATCCGAGGGAAGGGCTCCTTAGTTATCGATCGAAGCAAGTTTGATTTTCCTGTCTCTGGTTTGGTTAGCTTTAAGGAATTAACGGAAAAACTCGGACAAGCTCCCAAAACAAAAGTACACAAATGCCAACTAATTGAAGCTCCATCCCCTATTCGTCACCATTTAAAGTTAACCAAGAAGGAGCAAGTATGGGAGGTCGTTCGTTCTAGATCCTTTTCTGGTAGTCGAATTATTTTAGATAAAGACTATTTATTAAAAAAATATGTACCCTATATGTCCGAAGAAATTGCTAGTGATTCGATTTACGTACATTTAGAAGATGAACTCCAATTAACGATTAGCTTTGCTAAAAAAGAAATTGTTGTCGAAGAGCCGACAGAAGAAGATAGGGAGTTGTTAGACCTTGAAGGCTTTCACAATATTGTTGTCATCAAAAATTATGTATATTTAGACGATGCTAGTCTTTTTCAATACACAGAATCAAGACATAGACCAGATAAATTCCGATTCGTAGATTTTGCAAGACGGCATCATTAAAAGAATAGAGGCTAGAGACAAGAGGGTGTCCTAGCCAATTTACGCTTTTAACAGTAAATAAATGAAGTAAGGTGTGCTCAATAAAGCAATGATCACTCCGACAGGCAACGAGGTTGGGGAGAATAGATTCTGTGCCAAAATGTCAGCTGTAATGAGAATAAAAGCACCGATTAGGGTAGCAACAGGAATCATATATTGATGTAATGGCCCTACAATTCGTTTGGCGATATGTGGGGCTACTAAGCCAAGAAAGGCAATGCCTCCCCCCGCTGCTACCGAGGCACCTGCTAGTGCGACAGCAGCAAATAAAAGCCACAATCTTTCTGCCTCAACTCTTGCACCTAAACTGGAAGCAATTGAATCTGTTAATGTCATCACATTTAAAGTATTGGACTTCCAAATAACAAAAGGAATGAAAACAAGCATCCATGGCAATAGAGCATAGACGAATAACCAGTCAGCATTCCATATATCCCCTGATAGCCAAACCGTTACTTGTCTGAAATCCTGTGGGTCCATTTTTAGCTGAAAGATGATTAAGGCAGCACCAAATCCAGCGTTAACCCCAATGCCGACAAGGATCAGTCGTATGGGATTTATTCCTTTACGCCAGGATAATAAATAAATGATGACTGCTGCAGTGAAAGCACCAAGTAATGCAAAAATCGGCATGCTAAAAATAGATAGACTAGAATTGATTGGGATGACTTCTTGGAAAAAATAGATAAATAGCACAATGAAAAAGCCTGCCCCAGCATTAATTCCGATAATCCCTGGTTCTGCTAATTCATTTTGAGTAATCGATTGTAGGACAGATCCTGATACCGAGAGTCCCATACCAATCAGTAATGCCAGCACAATACCTGGTAGACGAAAGTCGAATAAAACAAGCTCTTGTTGCTTGGTTCCTTGACCAATGATGGTATTCCAAACCTCCATCGGAGAAATAGAAATAACCCCAAGGTTTAAGCTGAGTAAACTGCTAGCGAGTATCGCCAAAATAAGTAAGCTTATAATCAACATATATTTCTTTTTTTTCATAGATTACTTCCCCCTCTATCACGCGCTAAATACAGGAAGAAAGGCACTCCAATTATCGAAGTGATGGCCCCAACTGGTGTTTCATAAGGAGCATTAACCATTCTTGCCACAATATCTGAAGCAACAAGTAGGACTGCTCCAAACACTGCAGAAATCGGCAATATCCAACGATAGTCATTCCCGACTAAAAAACGAACGATATGTGGAATAATCAATCCGATGAATCCAACTGCTCCGGCTGTTGTCACTGCTGCCCCTGTAAGCATAAATACAGAAATGATCGCCAAGCCTTTAATAAGGATATTTTTTTGACCTAATCCAGTAGCTACATCATCGCCAAGACTTAATAGAGTAAGAGAATTAGAAATAAATAAAGCGATAATGAGCCCCACTGTTCCTGTAATAATTAAAATTTTGACCGTCGACCAGTCTGTATTAGCAAGACCACCTGCAATCCAAAAGCTTAGCTGCTTTTCCAATTGGAAGTGTAAGGAGATAATCGATGTGATGGACTGAACGAAAGTACCAATAGCAACACCAGCTAATGCTAGTTTAACCGGGGTTAACCCTGTCTTTGAGGCATTACCGATAATAAATACGACGATGACTGTTATTCCCGCCCCGATAAAAGCGGCATACGTTTGACCTAGTGTCGATAGCGCAGGAAAGAAGGCAAGAACGGTAACTAATCCTAATCCTGCCCCATCTGTAACTCCCATGATGGAAGGGGAGGCAAGGGGATTTCGTGTCATACCCTGCATAATGGCACCAGCCACGGCTAAAAAGGCACCGACAAATGCCGAGCCAATCCCGCGTGGTAAACGGATCTCCCGAATGACCAAATGCTGTGAATTGTCATGATTAAAGTGAAATATACTGTCAAATATGGTTGATAGATGTATATCGGTGGAACCATAGATAATGGAACCAATCATCGCCAAACCTAAAAATAAAATGCCGATAATTATATAGACAAAATGTAATTTTTGTTTTTTATGGTAATTTGCTTGCATCTTTTTTCCCTTCTTATACAAATGTACAGGTATTCTTTAAGCTTATCACGCTAGGTTACTGTCCGTCCATTACTTAATAAACCAATTTTAGTTAAACGCTGTGATGAAAGGAATAGGTAAGAAATCATAGGGGAGCTTGACTGAATCATTTGACTTTTCAATTGAAAATGAATATCATAATCACTATATTACCTAAGAAAGAAAGGAAATGAAGCATGAAGAAAAGCCTTTTAGCTATATTACTGTTTATGTTATTTTTCCTAGCAGCATGTGGTGGAAATGAACAAGAAAATGATGATAATACAGAAGAATCAAATACAGAAGATACAAGTGAATTTAGTCCTGTTACGGTAGAAGGAGAAAACGGAGAGGTTACCATCTCTGAAAAGCCAGAAAGAATTATTGCACCATATATGGAGGATGCCTTAGTTGCTCTTGGAGTGAAGCCTGTTGCTCAGTGGTTCCTAGGTGGATCACCACAGGAGTATTTACAGGATGAGCTAGCAGATGTGGATACCATAGAATGGAATATGCCATTAGAGCAAACATTGAGCTATGAGCCGGATCTTCTTATACTAAGTGCGTTAGATAATATGGAAGGACAATTATCCGATTACGAAAATATTGCGACAACCTATGTATTTAAACCAGAGGATCTAGCAGATGTGCGGAAGCAAGTAACTATTGTTGGAAAGTTATTAGGTAAGGAACAAGAAGCGGAAGATCGTATAGATCAATATGAGGAGAAGATTGCCAGTGCGAAGGAAGCTCTCTCCGATACAGTTGGTGAAGAAACAGTAGCTGTATTATGGGCGATAGGGGATCAATATTTCATGTTTGAACAAGATCGACATACTGGTGAGGTAATCTATGGTGAATTGGGCTTAAAGCCATCACCACTAACGGTTGAACTCGGTGAAGCCGAAGAAACGTGGAATCCGATATCATTAGAAAAAATTGCGGAATTAGAAACAGATCACCTCTTCTTACTAGGGGAGGAAGATGCTGCGGGAATTCAAACATTACAAAACAGTGAAGTGTACAAGAGCCTTCCTGTTGTCCAAAATGAGCAGGTTTATCGAATAACAGATGCAAGCAATTGGACCAATAGAGGAATCGTTGCTTTTGAGAAAACGGTCGATGATATATTGGAGGCATTTGGAGAATAATAGAGGTTGGGCATGAAGCCCAACCTTTTTTCTACTTTTCTACCAGAAGAAGAATGGTAAAAAGGCGATAGTAGCAATGG
This sequence comes from Gracilibacillus sp. JCM 18860, assembly GCF_055395245.1. NCBI lineage: Bacteria > Bacillati > Bacillota > Bacilli > Caryophanales > Bacillaceae > Gracilibacillus > Gracilibacillus sp. JCM 18860. Next base: position 2,191,610 of record NZ_AP043868.1, on the reverse strand, counting down.
CCCCTAAAGCAATGCCGAGGCCAAATCCACCCCAACCCCATCCACCATAATAGCCAATTCCATATCCACCAGGACCCCGATTCCCATCAATCGGATCTAAAAACACCTTGGAAGGATTGACTTTACGGATTATTCCTCTATGTGTCTGACCATCGTGAGTAACAATCTTAACTGGACGCCCAACGTTTTGACGACAAAAATCATAGTGACGAGACAAAATTTCGCTCCCCTTTCTCCATGTTTCAAAGAATGATAATAGCACTACTATTACGTTATGTGAGTTAGATATAATGGAGTGGACACCTGTTAACTGGCATTTGCACCATTTTTCTATCCTTTGATAATGGAGAGAAACTCCTCATTTGGGGTATATAGTATTTTTTTGGAGGAGTAGTTTTGCTTAGCTGCATAATTAGATACAAGGTAATAGCCGATGTTATAGCCAAGATGGTTAGGGAGTCCGTGTTTCCCATACATTATAAGATCATGCTTTGCATCAAGCCGCTTAATATCCCGATATTTTTTTATCCATTTATCCCATAAGGCCTTTGCTTGTTTCTCGGAGAGGGTTTGGATAATTTGACTTCCAGAGGAAGAACCGAGTAACCTTCGAACAAGATATTCTGCCGTCCCCTCTAAAATAATGGCATCTAATAAGGTATAGTCCTCCTCGGCCTTTTCAAAGTAATGAAGCCTACACGTATGGCTGTATTCATGTAAAAAAAGTGCTGTTAAAGCCTTAGGTGTTGCCTTAGGTGATAGGAATAGAAAAAGCTTTGAAGGATAGCTTAACCCCGCGTTTCCCTTAAATTGTTCCTGAAGTTCTCTGCTGTTCTCATTGGATGGAAATAGAAAAATATCGGCCTCTGGTCCGTCCCATGCTCGTTTCAATTTTTGATATAGTTTCTTAAAAAATGGATAAAAGTCTTTCTCTAACCACTCTGATAGATATTTAGAATTATTTTTGTGGGGGAGAAATAATCCATGACGTATAAGGTGTTCTTGTAGTGTCTTCTCATCTATGCTCCTAAAAAAGGAGGTGAGCGGTTTACAAATCAGCTTTTGATGTTCCACCAATGGTTGTTTTTGGGAAGTCTTTATTTTGTCTAAATAGGTATCTAACCATTGATCTGTTCGGTGAATGGTCATGTGTATCCCAATCCTTTTTGTGCGATATATAAATAGGCTAAGAGCTCTTTGTCGTAGAGCTGATTCCAATGATAGTGGGATTGGAGTGTGGAAAGCTGTTGTTCATTAAGCTCAGTGATAGCACCTGTTGGCACACTATCTTGGCTTTGCTTTTTCATTTGCTGTACATCGATACGCGTAAATCCATAATCCAACAATAGGGTGAGCCATTCCTTTTTCGTATATAAATGAGGCATTTCATAGAAATTCTGAATCACTTCTCTATCTAATTGGTCCAATGATGGTGATATTGTCATTTCATTGAGAACTAGTGTGCTTTCCTCTTTCATCACACGATCTATTTCTTTTAAACTTCTTCGAATATTCGTAAACGCCAGAACAGATTCGCAGATAATAAGATCAAAGGATTGATCTGGAAATGGAAGATTTTCTACATCACAGGGAAGAATGCTTACATCATCTAGACTATTGCTAAGCGGCATCGCTTTATCCACCATCTCCACGTTGTGATCAATTGCCGTAATAGGAGTGTTTGTGAGCTTTCGTAGCTGCTCCACCGTTTTTCCTACTCCACAACCAATTTCAAGTATATTTTTCACATTTATTAATGGAATTCGATTCATCCAGTTATTTGTTGCCTGTAATCCTCCAGGATGAGCATAGCTTATACCTAGCTGTGCTAAAAGTTGTTGATAACTCATAAGTAGTCTCCTTTTCGAAATTGTCATGGTTTATATTTGAAATGAATTGTAGTAAGATTAAATATAATTGTTATAAGCTAGTGTATACATAATGGTTAAAGAAGGTGAATGGATTGGAACAAAAGGAAATTGAACTGCTGAAGCTTTTAGAGAAAAACGGAAGAATAGATACGAACACGATAAGTAAAATGATTGATGTGGAACCAGATAAAGTGGAAGAAATGATTGCCAATCTAGAAAAAGAGCATGCAATATTAGGATACTCTACGCTTGTGGACTGGTCTAATGTCTATGAATATGAAGGGGTTGCTGCACTTATTGATGTAAAGGTGACACCTGTTAGAGGGGTAGGATTCGATAAAATCGCCTCAAGAATATATCGATTTCCGGAAGTGAAGGCTGTTTATCTAATGTCGGGAGCATACGATTTAAGTGTTTCTGTAGAAGGTAAAACAATGATGGAGGTTAGTCGATTCGTCTCCGAGAAGCTGTCAACATTAGATACGGTTATTTCTACTACTACACATTTTATCCTAAAGAAATACAAACATGATGGCATTATTCTAAATGATGATGAAGATAACGATAAAAGGATTATGGTGTCGCCATGAGTTCTTATTATTTATCCCAACAAGTACAAGAGATAAAGCCATCAGGTATTCGTAAATTTTTTGATCTAGCATCAAAAATGGAAAATGTTATTTCTTTAGGTGTAGGTGAACCAGATTTTGTCACTCCATGGAGTGTCATTGAGGCAAGCTACCATTCGCTTGAACAGGGATATACTGCGTATACGGCGAATGCAGGCCTTTTTGAATTGCGAGAAGAAATCAGCTATTATTTAGAAAATAATTTTGACGTGACATATAGCCCAGAGTCACAAATACTTGTTACTGTGGGCGGTAGCCAGGCAATTGATTTATCCTTGCGTGCAATTATTGATCCAGGGGATGAAGTGATTATTGTGGAGCCTTGCTTTGTAGCGTATAGCCCGATCGTTAGTTTAGCTGGTGGGGTGCCAGTGACGGTAAGTGCGACAAATGACAATGCATTTAAAATTACTGCAGAACAGATTGAACAGGCGATTACCAAGCGGACAAAAGCTATCATATTATGTAGTCCAAACAATCCGACAGGGGCAGTCCTTAGTAAAGAGGATTTAACAAGTATCGCTGCTGTGGTAAGGAAACACGATCTACTCGTGATCTCGGATGAAATTTATGCAGAGCTTTCCTATGATGATAAGGCGCCAAGTGTTGCTTCCATTAATGGCATGAAGGAACGTACCATTGTTGTTACTGGTTTTTCTAAAGCTTTTGCCATGACAGGCTGGCGCTTAGGCTATACGGTGGGCCCTGAAAAAATTATTCAGGCAATGTTAAAGATACACCAATACACGATGATGTGTGCTCCAACGATGGCACAACATGGAGCGCTTGAAGCACTTCGTAATGGAAGTGAAAGTGTGCAGGAAATGAAAACAAGCTACAGGCAAAGGCGGAATTTTGTCGTGAAGGCTTTAAATGAAATGGGACTTTCCTGCCATTTACCAGGTGGAGCGTTTTATGTTTTTCCTTCGATTAAGGCAACAGGAATGAGCTCAGAGGAGTTCGCCCAAAGGTTACTAGAAGAAGAACGTGTAGCCGTTGTACCAGGGGATGTATTTGGCGAAAGTGGGGAAGGTTATATTCGTTGTTCCTATGCGACATCTATTAAACAATTAGATCAAGCAATGAAAAGAATGAGTCGATTTGTAGAAAAGTACACTAAGTAGACAATAGGGAAAAGATTTTAGTCTTTGTTTCAGTTTTTAGCTGATCCAAAGACTTTTTTGTTTTGTCTTTCATTTATAAGTACAAGTTCTCAAATGAAAGACAATAATATTCAGTTGTAAGTACAAGTGAGTTTGTCTATAATAGAATTTATAGAGAGCAGAGAGGATGTACAAGATGGAAGTGAAGCGTATACATGAGGTGAATACAACAACGAATGTAGGGGAGGCTCCTGAATTACCGAATCAAGTAGACGTCGATTTGAATGATGATATAACAGCACCGTTTGACGTAGTTTGGGAAAACACTGATCCTTCTCTTTTGAATCAACAAGGGACAATAGAGATAGAAGGAGAAATTCAACATAAGGATTACCCAAAACCATTTATTGAAAAACGGGCAGACCCATATTTATATAAACATACGGATGGGTACTATTACTTCACTGGCTCTTACCCATTGTATGATCGAATTGTATTAAGAAGAGCCAAAACCATTGATGATTTACCAGAAGCAGAGGAAAAAGTGATTTGGTGGAAGCATGAGTCAGGTATTATGTCGGAGCATATTTGGGCACCAGAAATTCATTTCATTAATGGGAAATGGTACATACACGTTGCTGCCGGGGAAAAGGATGATGTTTGGGCAATTCGTCCATACGTGTTGGAATGCGAAGCGGATAATCCTTTAGAAGGGGATTGGATAGAGAAAGGGCAGGTTAATACAGCGTTCCATAGCTTCTCTTTGGATGCAACCACTTTTGAGCATAATGGGAAACGTTATTTAGTGTGGGCACAGAAAGTAGAAGATGATACGATCTCTAACCTTTATATTGCGGAGATGGAAAATCCATGGACGATTAAAGAACAAGTGTTACTTTCAACCCCAGAATATGATTGGGAGAGAATTGGATTTGATGTAAATGAAGGTGCTGCGATGCTCAAAAATGATCAGAAGATTTTTATTGCGTTTTCTGGTAGTGCTACCGATGAAAATTACGCAGTAGGCTTGCTTTATGCTGATATCAATAGTGATTTATTAAATCCAAAGTCTTGGACGAAAATGAAGGAACCTGTTATGGTATCTAGCGAGAACACGGAAGAGTATGGCCCAGGACACAACAGCTTTTCCGTAGATGAGAAGGGCTATGAGTTAATCATCTATCATGCTCGCCCATATAAAGGGTTTAATACAGATAACCCACTATATGACCATAATCGTCATGCGAGAATCCAGCGTTTATTTTGGACGAAGGATGGTTTCCCATACTTTGGGGAACCAGGTTATTCGATAGACTTTTCAGGGAAAAAAGCAAAAGCTATAGTTGAAATAAAATAACAAAAAGGAGGTGTCATGATGGTGGCACCTCTTTTTCTATTTTATTACATACTCTATTTCATCATATTTTCTTGAATATTTTATATGAAAATTTTTGTTATCAAAATACCACAAGTCCGATTCCTCTACAAAAAACAAAACACCTTCTTCGACGATTTTTAATCCGGCATTGACTGGCTCTGTTTTTTCTAATGCTAATGAAAATCCCTTATGTACGCCTCCGAATCCACCGTATCTAGCAAAAAAACGAACAGCATCGTTTTGTTGTAAGTCAAGCTCTTGAATAAACCAGCGGGCTGCAGGTTTAGTGATGGTCATTTCCATTCTTTCGTCCCCCTTTGTTTCAATATAGCAGACAAGCCAGTAAAATGGCAATGGAATCCACCTTTAATGTTGTTAACTAAATGTTTGTCAGATTATCTTACATAACTTATTTAATCTATAGTTAAAAGGTGTATACTTTTAATCAAGAGGTTTTTACGAAACTAAGCATGGGTGGTGTCTCCTTTGGCTGAAGATCCTTCATATAAAACGCGTAAAGTGATCACAATAGGTGTTGTTAGTGAGTTAACAGGCTTATCAGAAAGACAGATCCGTTATTATGAGGAAAGAAAATTAGTTTTTCCAGAACGATCGGCAAAAGGTAATCGCAAGTATTCCTTTGCGGATGTAGAATTATTGATTGATATAGCTAACAAGCGGGAAGAAGGAGTACAGACATTTGAGATCAGGCAAGACATGCTTCGTGCGGAAAAGAGAAAAGAGAAAAAGAAGAAGCGAGAGCTACTACGTGGTGAAATAAACGCAAGATTCGGTATACAAAAAGAACGATAAGCAAGGTGTTTGTCATATTAGAAGAGAAGCCTAATGAAAATCAGGCTTCTCTTCTTGCCGTTCAGGATTATATCTCGTGAATTTGAAGCTGTTTTGAGTCGTACGATCTAATTCAAGACAAAACTTTTCGTAATCATGTACGATTTCACTTATAGGTTTATTGTAAAGCTCTTGGTTATCTTCTTTTACCACGCCGCTTGCGATTAACTGCTCGATAAGAAATATTTTTTGTTTTTCCACTGCTTCACGTAAAAATGCCATCTTCAAGCCTCCTCAAGAGAAAATCATCATTAATGTAAGTATTACCATGTTTGTTATATGATATACGGATGATGAGTATGCACTTGTTTCTGAATCGTGACGAAATTGTTTTGAATTTGTAATATAAATTGATTTGCTGTATGAATTTCAATTATTTTCACTGGCATTTTAGTTGATATATAATAGAAATTGCTTCATCGATTTTTTGCTCGACTATATCATATGCTTTTATTCTATCGATGTCTTGGCTAGTGTCAATAAAGTTTACATACAATTTAAACAAACTTAATTTAGCCGCAAAATATATGGAAAAGGTGTGTATTTTCTGTGAAACCTACTATTTCTGTTATTATTCCAACATATAATCGTACTGTTGCCTTAGCAGAGCTACTAGCAGCATTAGAACAGCAAACCTATCAGGACTTTGAGGTGATTATTGTCAATGATGCTGGGAAGGATATCTCGGATGTTGTCGCTTTGTATCCAGAATTAACTACTAAATTACTCAATTTAGATAAGAATAGTTACCATGTTAAAGCAAGAAACACAGGTTTAGCATATGCGCAAGGGGAATACATTATGCTTATAGATGATGATGATTTAATCCTCTCGACACATATGGAAAAAATGCTGAATGAAATCACTGGGTATGATTTAGTATATTCGGATGTAGAAATTGTGAATTACCGTGAAACGGAGAGCGAAAGAATCCCTATTAATCATTATTTATTTGCCTATCGAATGGATCTAGAAGCTATGCGTCAATTTTCAACATTTGTACCGTCAGGCTGTTTGTATAGAAAGGCAATTCATGAAGAAATCGGGATATTTGATGAGGCGGTTCGTAATTATTGGGATTGGGATTTCTTCTTGCGTGTGGCGGAAAAATATCGCGTGAAACGGGTGCCTGTGGCTAGTGTGCTTTATGAGTTTTCTGAGACAGGTAATAATCAATCAAAGAATTTAGATAAGATGCGAATTTATTTAGATAAATTATCGCAAAAGCATCAATTAGGTGAGCTGCCGACTAAAAACTTTTTCCTGTTATTGAAGGAGCCTGAGGTAAAGGAAAGAGAAGCCGAGAGCAAGCGCATTTGGGATGGCAAAATGATTCCTTCCCGTTTAAAGCTATAGCTAATTGAAGGAGAGAGGAAAATTGAAGCAAAGAGATTTTACAAAGGGAAATATATGGGCCGATTTATTTTATTTCTCTGCCCCCATCATGTTCGCCAATTTGCTTCAAGTATCGTATCAATTTGTGGATAGTTTATGGGTTGGTAATTTGCTTGGTAGCAATGCATTGGGATCAGTAGCAGTAGCTGGTACCGTTATTTTTACTGTATTGTCTTTCATTATTGGTATTAATAATACGACCTTGACGATTTTGTCCCAACAGAAAGGAAAGGGTAATGATGAAGGACTTCAGAGTTATGTCAATGCTTTTATTGTAACATTGTCTGGCTTGGCTATCCTGATGGGGATAACGGGCTATCTACTTGCAGAGCCGATTCTGAATCTGCTTAGTACGCCTGAGAGCATGATGGAAGATGCTACGATTTATTTACGTATTAACGCTTCTGGTATCCTTTTTTTAGTTGGTTATAATTTTATTAGTACAGTATTGCGTGCTGTTGGAGACAGCAAAACGCCATTGCTGTTTGTTTCCATTGCTGTAGTATTAAACATCGTGCTAGATCCGTTATTCATTTCAACATTTGGCATGGGGATTCAAGGGGCTGCTCTTGCCACGATATTATCACAAGGATTTTCTTTTATCTTCGGAGTTGTTTATATTATAAAGCAAGGATTGATCCCGTTAAAATGGCCATCTAAACCAGAATGGCAAGAGGTAAAACTGATTCTTCATCTTGGTATTCCTTCTGGATTACAGATGGCTGTTATATCAGCAGGGTCTGCTGCTATTATGAGTGTTGTCGCTTCACATGGGGAGGGCGTAGTAGCAGGCTATAGTGCGGCTCAACGTTTAGATAGCTTATTTTTACTCCCCGCCCATGCGCTGAGTGCAACAGTTAATAGTATGGCAGGTCAAAATATTGGGGCTGGCTTATGGAGCAGGGTGAAGAAAATAGCACTATTTGCTACGGTTTATAATGCGATTATTATGTTTGTTTTTGCAGGGCTGATCGTGTTTTTTGCTTCTTTCGGCATTCAACTATTTATTCGAGATCAGGAAGCGGTCCGGTTTGGTGCTAGGTATTTGACCATTGTGGCCTTTTTTTACCCATTCTTAGGAATTAATTTTGTTTTAAATGGAATTGTCCGTGCGTCAGGCGCAATGTATCAAGTATTAATACTCAACCTCTTATCCTTTTGGCTTCTAAGATATCCATTGTCTTATCTTTTCTCCAAATGGTTAGGTGAGGATGGAATTGCTTATGGTATTGGTGTAAGCTTTATGTTAAGTAGCCTGTTTGCATTCGGCTATTACCGATTTGGAAAATGGCGTACGAAACAAATTTTTCAAAAAGAATAGGGGAGTGGAGAAATGACGATAAACATTGGCTTTATTGGTACAGGCGGATTCACTAGGCATCATGTGCAAATCCTATCCAGCTTTGATCATGTGAATGTAGTCGGTTTTGTTGGTTCAAGTCAAGAGAAAGCTGAAAAATTCGCAGAGGAGTTTAGTGGTACTAACGGGTACGCATCACTGGAAGAGATGATGGCAAAGGAAAAGCTGGATGCCGTCTATATTTGTGTGCCACCAATGGGGCATGAATCCTATGAGAAGACATTGATTGAAAATCAAATTCCTTTTTTTGTAGAAAAACCTTTAGGATTAGAGGAAGAGGCAGTCCGGGAAATCAAACATTTAGTGGAGGAAAGAAACCATTTAACTTCCGTTGGTTATCATTTTCGATATGCAGATATTGTAGATAAGTGGATGGAGCTCAATCATACTGTCACGACAGGAATGGTAACGGCAGGATGGATGGGGTCGATGCCTCCTGTTTATTGGTGGAAAAATCAAGCGCTTTCTGGAGGCCAATTTAATGAACAAACTACTCATTTAGTTGATTTGATTCGTTATCTCTATGGGGAGGTGCAATCTGTTTATGCTGTCGAAAACCAGACATCTGCTGCTCAATCAGATGATACGGTAACCGTTGCAGATGTCGGGTCGTTTACATTGACAATGGACAGCGGGATAGTCGTACAAGTAGCTAACACCTCCGTATTGCCTGGTGGCTTAGGGGATGTCCATATTAAAGCATATACAAATAAAGGGATGGTTACTTGGAGAATGAAGGAGCTAGAAGTCGCAACAGTAGGCAAAAAATCAATTTATTCTGCTAAAACCAATCCATACCATGAAGAAGCAAAAGCTTTTTTACAAGCAGTAGAGACAGGGGATCGCAGCTTTATATTATCCTCCTATGAAGATGCTTGGCAATCCTTTAAAATAGCGATAGCTGCAAGAAGGTCTATTGAAGAAAATCGTGTCATTGATTTAAAGGAAATCACTGACTGAATAAAATTTAAAAGAACGTACATAGTAAGGATTGCATAGCTAAAAATGGAGGTAATCCTTATGTACAAATTATTTTTTATAATAAGTTTATTGGTAGGTATGTTTATTACTGGCTGTAACCAATCCTCATTAGAGCCTGAGGATGAAAACATAAACCCTGATTATGTGAACTATACAGATGAACAAGAAAATCAAGCAGATCAAGATCAGGATGGTGGACGCTTCCGTGTTCCCGTTAATCCAGGTAGGGAGCAAAATATTTTCCGATATGACAATCCTGAACCCGGGCAAAATCAGCAGGAAGCAAATGAAATGCCAAATGCGGATAAAGAACAACAGGATCCAAAAGTGGAAAATCAACCAAAATCACAACAATCCAATGCTAATTTTAAACAACGAGTAATCGAGCTGACAAATCAAGCAAGACAAGAAAATGGAGTCGAACCACTTAGTGCTGATCAACAAGTAGCAGAGGTCGCCCAAAAAAAGTCGGAGGACATGTCAGAAAACAATTACTTTTCTCACACTTCTCCAACTTTTGGTTCCACCTTTGATTTGCTCGAGGACTCAGGTGTAGAGTATTCAGAAGCATTAGAAAACATTGCAGCAGGTCAACAGTCACCGCAACAAGTTGTAAAAGGCTGGTTAAACAGTGAAGGCCATCGCAAAAACATTCTAGACCCTAATGTAACACATATCGGAATTGGTTATGATAAAGATGGAAACTACTGGACGCAAGTGTTTATTAAGAAATAGTATGTATCGAACTAGTTGCAGAAAAGCGAGCCGGACTCGCAAAAATAAAGAGTGAGTTGCAAAAAAGGAAGTCCAACTTGCAAGAATAAAGAGCAAGTTGCAAAAAAGCTAGTGCAACTTGCAAGAAAAATGTGTGAGTTGCAAAAAAGCGAATTCACTTGCAAGAATAAAGAGCAATTGCAAAAAAAGGAGTCCAACTCGCAAGAATAAAGAGCAAGTTGCAAAAAAGGAGTCCAACTCGCAAGAATAAAGAGCAAGTTGCAAAAAAAGGAGTCCAACTCGCAAGAATAAAGAGTAAGTTGCAAAAAAGCTAGTCCACTCGCAAAACTAATGAGCAAGGTTGCAAAAAAAGTAATCCCCAATAAAAAATACAAGGGAGTGGAGAAACGCGTTTCTCCACTCCCTCTTATATTATTTTCTTCCTTCTCCATATAAAGAGTCCAATTCCTAGCACCAATAAGATAATCCCACCTAACAGAAAATTATATTGCTGTGTTGCTGTATCTGGTAACCTTTGCTCTTCTATAAAATCAGTTGTTTGTTCTTTTGTTTGAGTTTCTTTGTTTGGAGCCTCAGAGTCTTCTGTTTTCTCATTCTTTTCATTTTCCTCATTGTTTCGTTCCAAATGTTTGTCTTCATCATCTATTCCTTCTGGTACATCTTCTTCTTTTTCTGTTTCATCATTTGAATCCTCTGGATCAGGTTTTGGTTCAGGTTCTTTTTCTGTATCTTTCTCAGGTGGAGCTGGCGTTGATTGTCCAGAAGTCCCTTCAATGCTTGTACCATTTTTTACAATCGTATAGTCCACTTTTTCTCCACTCCAGAAATGGAAAGTTAGTTGAACCTCGCTATCGTTAACCTCTTGGAAGAAATTTTGTTTGAGTTCAATTGTTCGGTTTTCATAGTTCGGAGAAAATGTATAATCAAATTCTTTAAAGCCTGTCCAGTTTTGGGGGCCTGCGATGGATCCATCTGGATAATAGGCCTCCATTGTTGCTAGCTGATCGCCATTAAATGCGGTTGGTATCTGGAAGCTTTCGGTAGTGCCTACTGCATCCTCTAGTAAAGGGGTTTGGTAATTAATGATATCTATATCCCAATCAAAGCCACCAGAGAAATCAACCGTTAAGGTAGCTTGATTTCCTGTTTGGTTAGGATCAACAACTGAAGCGAGAAGTTCTTGATGGAAGGTAACTGCATCAGACGAAACGGTATAGTCTTCAGCTGCTCTTAATGGCTCGCCATCTAATAGGATTTGATTAATCGTATGACTATTGAATTCGAAGGAAATTGTCTTATCCGTAATCTCCTCCCCTTTTTTCAAATAAATAAAATTCTCATTTGGAAGAGCAGATCTTGTCTCCCAGCTTGTTTGGATCATATCGATTAGTTCTGGATCAGCCCATTCCAGACTAGTTCTGCCTAAATGCTGACCGTTATCCCAAAGCATATGCACAAAGCCTTTCTCCTGTGCGTAATGAAGCATATATTCAAAAAATTTTAATTTTTCTCCTTGTTGAATGACGCCAGTATGTCTGTCAAAGCCTAATAAGCCATATTCACCAATGACGACAGGAATGTTATGAGGAGCAAAGGTATTATAGACCCGATCAAAATTATCGATGATATCCTGTTTCACTTCCTCATTAAAGCGTGTATATCCAGCGATATTCACACTAAAGGGCCAAAATCCATAATAGTGCACGGTTGCAATAATATTTGGATCATTAAGCTCAGAAATGAATTGGGACAAACCATCTAACTTCTCTGGCTCTTGTCCTGTATCTAATGTTGGTAGAACCAGTGGGCGAATATCATTCGATCCTCCAGAATTTCGAACAATTTGATAAAATGCTTCGTTTAACTCATCTAAATGCTGTTGCTCATTCTCTTCTACAGCAAATCTTGGCTCATTGATACTTTCAAACATGACTTTTGTTGAATAGTTCTTATAACGATCAGCGAGCTGTGTCCATATCGCCCGATAGCGTTTTACGGTGTTATCATGATCAGTCTCCATTCCATTTTCCATCCAGATCCATGAATCGTGATGGACATTAATCATGACATATAAACCTTCCTCTAAAGCCCAATTAATCGTTTGATCAATCCTGTTTAGAAAATCCTGCTCAATTGTGTAATCTGGACCGGCTGCCATTCGTTGATCAAACGTTATCGGGATGCGAATACTACGGAAGCCTTCTGCTGCTACTTTTTGAATGAGCGCTTTCGTAACAAAAGGATTTCCCCATGCTGTTTCATCCTCTCCTACTGCATCATAGGAATTTCCTAAGTTCCAGCCTGGCTGCATATTCTGGGCATAATCCTCGATGTCGATTTCTTCCTCTGCAAAAGTCATTATGGAAGTAGTACTAAGAAGGAATAAAACCAAGAGCAATACCTTTAATAAAGAAGCTTTCATAGAATGTTTCCTCCTACATGTTTTTTGTAAGCAAAAAGGAAAACGCTTACTAAACACAAGATATCATAGCTAAAAATGGAAAAATACCACGAAAATAAGTGGTGTTTTGCTGTAAAAATTAGACATTTTTTAAATGTTGTGAAAATACAAGCCTTTTCTTTAAATACTAGAAGACGTATAATAGTTAGATTAGTTCTTTTGATTAATCAACAAGAAGGGAGCCATTTATATGGCTAGGGGAGAATCGACCGTACCATTAAAAATGCTTTTGTTTTGGTTTCACGGGGCTAATACGATTATCGTAAGCTTTTTACCATTATATTTACAATACTCGGGGTTAGATGGAACGGAGATTGGTTGGGTAATGGCGATCGGTCCTTTTATCGCAATATTTTCACAACCATTCTGGGGTTATATGAGTGATAAGTATCAAACAGTAAAAAAAATACTTCTACTATGTTTGATAGGATTGCTTATTAGTAGTGCGATTTTTTTGCAAATGAAAACATTACCATTACTGTTATCGCTAGGTGCAGTCTTTTTCTTTTTCTCTTCACCTATTGGGGCATTAGGGGATAGCCTGTCACAACGACGAGCAGATCAGCTCGGAATTTCCTTCGGTTCCATTCGAACATGGGGATCGATAGGGTTTGCAGTGTCTTCTCTTCTAGTAGGAGAAATATTAGCTAAAATCGGGGTTCAATATATCTTATGGCCATACATAATCTTCGCTTTCTTAGCATTACTTGTTGCTACAAGGCTAGTAGACGTAAAGGTCGAAACAAGACCAATTCAATTTCAGGATATTGGCTTATTAATTAAAACGAAACCGTTTGTCATATTCCTTGGTCTCATCACGCTGCTTACCATATCACATCGTGCTAATGATAGTTTTGTAGGTATCTATATTGATTCTCTTGGCGGATCGGAGAATTTAATTGGTTACGCATGGTTTGTTGGGGTTGCAAGTGAGGCATTAGTCTATGCAACAGCTGGACTTTGGTTTCGAAGGTATCATCCTTTAATTTTTATTATTGCTGCTGGTATCTTATATTCTATTCGATGGTTCTTCTATGCTAGTTTTGACGAACCGATTTTTATCGTTGGGCTACAATTTTTGCATGGTCTTACTTTTGGTGTATTTTATCTAACCGCATTTCAATATGTGACAAGACTTATTCCCAAACTATTACAATCAACAGGACATCTAGTTTTTGTATCCGTATTCTTTGGTCTATCTGGTATCATTGGTTCATTATTTGGTGGGATGATCATGGATGCATTTGGTGGTGATACCTTGTATCTGTATATGGGTATTTTGACTTCATTAGGGACTCTGTTGTTGTTGCTGTATCATATGTTACCATTTGGTAAAGTATAATATAGAAGTGGTAGTAAGTTATAAGGTAAAACAAGTTTTCAGAATTATTTTAAAATAAAGACTTTAATCAAACTTATTGTAATTGGAAAGAAAATATCATATGATAAAATACTGTCATGTATAAATACAAAACGGAGTGAATATTTATGAATAAATGGATATTAAAAATAGTACCAGTTTTATTGTTAGCTCTTTTGGTAGCTTGTGGTGGGAACGATGCAGAAGGGGATGCGCAGAGTGACAGCCAAACATTGAATGTATTAACTGAATCGGGATTTAAGCCATTTTCTTTTCTAGATAAGGGAGAGGTTGTTGGCTTTGATATTGATTTGATGGATGCATTAATGAAAGAGGCTGGCTACAAATATGAGCTTAAGAATGTCGGTTGGGAATCGATGCTTGCATCTGTCCAGAGTGGTGAAGCTGACCTAGCTATTGCTGGAATTACGATGAATGAAGATCGTAAGCAAACATACGATTTTTCTTCACCATACTTTGAATCAACACATAAGATTGTATTTCGTTCAGGGGAAAATATAACAAGTGGTGAGGATATTAAGAACGTAAAAGTAGGCGTCCAAACAGGAACAACAGGTGCAGAAGCAGTAGAGAAAATACTAGGTAAAAATCATGAAAATATTGCAAAATACGAATCCAATACGTTAGCATTTATGTCCTTACAATCAGGGGATGTTGATGCAGTAGTGACAGATAATGTCGTAGCAGATGAGTATGTAGCCAATAATCCTGATGCGAATGTTGAAATGATAACAGATCCTGAAACATTTGAGTCGGAATTCTATGGAATTATGTTCCCTAAGGGTAGTGAAGTGAAGGAAAAGTTCGATGCTGCTCTAGAAACATTAATAGAAAACGGAACATATACAGAAATCTATAAAGAATGGTTTGGAGTAGAGCCAGACTTGGAAGGATTAAAATAATTCTCCATATCAGATAAATAAAGAAAAGCGAGACTTTATAAAGCTCACAATAAAGGCGTAGCGGTTTCGTTGCGCTTTTCTATTTTGTAAATTAAGAAGTATAAAACAGGCACCCAAAGGCGCATTGAAAAACGTCCAGCGCAAGCGTCCAGAAACGGGTGCCCAGCGCTTTTGTTGTTTGTTCAGAAACTTATTCGGGAAACAATAGGATAAATGAAATGAAAGAAAGAAGGAGGTTGAAAAAATGGACTTAAGAATGGACATCGTCGTCGAATATTTCCCTTATTTTATGCAAGGGATGGGTTTAACCATTTTAATGTCTGTTGTTGGGGTACTAATGGGATGTATTCTAGGTTTTTTTATAGCATTAGGAAAAATGTCCTCCATCTTCATCGTAAGGCTACCATTTGTTTGGTATATTAATTTCCTTAGAGGAACACCGCTCTTAGTGCAATTATTTTTATTCCATTATGCTGTTTTACCAACAGTATTAGGTTCCACAACTGCTATTACATCCGTTATGGTAACTCTATCGCTTAACTCTTCAGCATATGTTGCGGAAATCTTCAGAGCAGGTCTCCAGTCAATCGATAAAGGACAAGCAGAGGCAGCTCACTCCTTAGGGATGAATAAATTTCAAGTGATGAGGCATGTTCTTTTGCCTCAGGCATTTAAAAGATCAATACCTCCGCTTGGCAATGAGTTTATTGTCTTATTAAAGGATTCTTCTTTAGGTGCTATGATTGCTGCTCAAGAGATACTTTATTGGGGAAGAGCAGCTGCGGGACAGTACCTACGTGTATGGGAGCCATACATCATGGTAGCATTGATGTATTTAGTTCTAACGTTAAGCTTAACCTATCTGCTAAACTATTTGGAAAGAAGGCTTGATGTGAAATGATCTCTGTAAAGCATTTAAAAAAAAGCTTCGGGAAATTAGAAGTATTAAAGGATATTAACGCGGAAATTAAACAGAGCGAAGTGGTTGTGGTAATAGGTCCATCAGGATCAGGTAAATCCACCTTTTTGCGTTGTTTAAATTTAATTGAATCCATTACAGACGGAACGGTTACAATTGATGGAGAAGTCATTACTGATAAAAGTGTAGACATTAATAAATTGCGTACAGAAGTTGGCATGGTATTCCAACAATTTAATTTGTTCCCTCATAAAACGGTATTACAAAACATCACACTGCCAATGATTACGGTAAGAAAATGGAAGAAAGAAGAGGCAGAGAAAAAGGCGCTTCAACTACTTAAAAAAGTTGGACTTGAGGAAAAGGCAGGGGTTTATCCTGATTCCTTATCTGGTGGCCAAAAGCAACGTGTAGCCATCGCCAGAGCGCTCGGCATGGAACCTAAAATCATGTTATTCGATGAGCCTACCTCTGCCTTAGATCCAGAGATGGTCGGAGAAGTACTAGAGGTCATGAAGGAATTAGCTCAAGAAGGTATGACAATGGTAGTAGTTACACACGAAATGGGCTTTGCTCGAGAAGTTGGCGATCGAGTAATATTTATGGATGAGGGATACATTGTGGAAGAAAATGAACCCCAAAGTCTCTTTCAACATCCACAGCATGAAAGAACAAAGGCGTTTTTGAGTAAAGTATTATAAGTGAAGGGATAACCCGAGTTTAGCCAAGCTCGGGTTATTTCTTTATAAGGTCAGAAAGTATAAAGTTTTTGCAGGAAGAATAGCGACGAAGCTTTTGAAGTCCAAAATATAAGAAAAGCTAACGCATCCGCTAAAGGACGTGCGAATATGAGTTTTTCTAAAGTGTTCTACATCGATTTTCGCACTGGTGCAACAATTTGATTAGCTTCTACTAGCTCTTCCTCTGTTAAATAATAGTTTTCTGCGAAGGAGTTCTTTGGCTCGTCTAGCATAAAATAACAGATGATAAAACTAATGATAGCACCTGTTGCCAGCAGAAAAAAGAATTGCTGGGCGCTAACAAAGGTATATAAAGTTAAATATACAGTCGATCCCACATTTCCGTATGCTCCTGACATGCCAGCTATTTGCCCTGTTATTCTTTTCTTTATGAGGGGAATGACGGCAAAGGTTGCTCCTTCCGCTCCTTGAATAAACATGGAAGTAATGATCGTAATGGCGACAGCAAATGCTAATGGCCAGCTCGAATTAATGAACCCCATAAGAAGAAGGCCAATGGAAATACCGATCATATAAACGAGCATAACTTTTCTACGACTTCCTAATCTGTCCGATAACATACCCCCTAATGGCCGTGCAAGTAAATTTACAAAGGCGAAAGAAGAGGCGATGAGCCCAGCTTGTGCCGCCGATAAAGAAAAGGTTAGCTGGAAGAACATCGGGAGCATGGAAACAATAGCAAGTTCCGCTCCAAAATTAGCAAAATAAGTACTATTTAATGCCACTACATTACGGAACTTATAGCGATCCTCCTTAGGCACTCCTTTTTTCAGAATGGGAATATTGATTTTTAAGATGGTATAGAGCTGGTAAAACAGGACAATAAGGATAACTGTATAAACAACATATAATATTGGCTTCGAAATAAACCCTAATCCTTCTAATCTCCATGCACTAATTGCTACTGCTCCGCCTAATGGTAGGGTCCATATCATTAACTGAATTAAGTCGCCCCAGCTACTAACCTCTAATGCAGCAGTTCGCTTAGGCCTGACCAGCTTTTTTCCCTTAGGGGTATCCCGAACGACAAAATAATAGAGGATTCCATATAAAAAGCAAACCACCCCTGTAAATGCGAGGGCGTATCGATAGCCATTATCCCCAGCAAAAACGGTTAACGCCAACCATGGCAATAAAATAGCTGCAGCTGCAGAGCCAAAATTCCCCCACCCGCCATAAATGCCTTCCGCAAATCCGACATGCTTAGGAGGAAACCATTCGGCAACCATCCGAATACCAATTACAAAGCTTGCACCAATACTTCCAAGCACCAATCTTGAAATCATTAATTGAATCCATGTATCACCAAAAGCAAAAACAATAGTAGGTAGTGACATCGTTATAAGTAACCCTGAAAAGACGATTCTCGGCCCCCATTTATCTAACAATTGGCCGATGATAATTCTAGCAGGGATCGTTAACACCACATTACAAATACCGAGAGCTGCTAGGTGTTCTGCCGTGAGCCAATCCATGTTCTCCATCATCGTTGTAGCAAGTGGTGCCATACTGAACCATGCAAAAAAGGAGACAAAAAAAGCAAACCAGGTAAAATGAAGAACCTTTATTCGTTCGCTTTTAAATGAAAACAAATCTTTGATCGTCATGAAAACACTCCCTATAAATAGCTATCTATTTGTCAGACCTGCCAATGGCAGAAGTCTCATTTTATAGTTTGCCATGACTGATTCCCATTTGTCTTAGTAGTTGTAAGAAGGGTTCACATACTTTTTAAAATAAGGGAGGATACAGTGGAAAAATGCTGCATATAATGATGTTGTCCTTTGAAGTAGGTGTTCTTCTTATTCTTTTTCTTTCAATTCCATGATAAGATGATACTAAAGATGGGAGGAGTTAGAGGTGAAGCTGGTAAACTATCGTTTAAAAAATGATTTTTCATTAAACAGGATCGGTATCATGCGTGATGATAAGGTGATCGATTTATCAAAAGGCTATGCACAAATGAAATTAAAAGAAAATAATTTAGCGAGTATAGGTGTATTCCCGAGTGATCCAGATCAATTTTATTCCAATGGAAAAGCTATACTAGAAGAAGCAAAAAAGATCGATGCTTTCTTGCAAAAGGAACCACCAGAATACCAATATAAAAAAGAAGAGGTTGTGATAGGGCCTCCTGTACCGAATCCTTCGAAAATTATTTGTGTTGGGACTAATTATGCGGAGCATATAGCGGAGATGAAAGGGGTAGTTCCCGATTACCCAGTGCTCTTTGCTAAATTTAATAATGCTTTAATAGGTCCTGAGGATAGTATTTATAAAACGGATCAAACGGAAAAGTTAGATTATGAAGCAGAGCTTGGTGTAGTAATCGGACAAAAAGCATCCAATGTGAAACAAGAAGATGTTTTCGAATACATTGCGGGATATACAATCGCTAATGATATATCTGCTAGGGACTTACAGAAGCGGACATTGCAGTGGCTACAAGGGAAATCCCTTGATCATACCACCCCTATAGGTCCATATATCGTTACAGTCGATGACATCCCGAATCCAAATCAATTAAATATTAAGTCATATGTAAACGGAGAAATGCGACAATCCTCTAATACGAAGCACCAAATCTTCAATATTCCACATATCGTAAGCTTTATATCAGAACTAATCACACTAGAGCCTGGAGATATTATTTTGACAGGTACTCCAGACGGGGTCGGTATGGGAATGAACCCACCAACATACCTTAAGCTAGGAGATAAAGTAAGAGTAGAAATTGAAGGCATTGGTATGATGGAAAATGAGGTTGTAGCACCAAGGCAATAGCTCACTCTTTTTAAGGGTGAGTTTTTTATTTTACGTTAAGAAAGTATAAAATTTTTGCAAGTAGTAAAGCGATGAAGCGGAAATTTTGAAGTCCAAGGTATAAGAAAAGCTAACGCATCCGCTAAAAGAACGAGCGAATGCGAGTTTTTCTAATCTTACAATAGTGTTTATATTTTACGGATGTGGATGACTTTAGTAATATATTCATAGATATATTTTCCTTTGTCGAGCATATAATGGACAGAAAATAAACACTTCTAACAAGTAAAAAGCCCCATACAGATAGAGCTTTATTAGATAAGGAGGACTTATGGAACAAACCTTTGAAAAGAATATGTCTCATTTCTTTACTGGAGTTTTTCTCGTCTTAATACCTTTATTTATTCTAGATCGCCAGCATCATTTAGAACTACTTTATACACTTGTTGGATTCTACACATTCGTACAAATAGTAAGGGATTACATTTGGAAACTATCCTTAGAAGATACCAAAGGCATATTATTTTTATGCTTCCAGCTTTTAATAGTTTCTATCATTATAAGTGTCGACCAGTCTTTTATCTCACAGGTATACTTACTTGTTTTAATAGGGGAGGTTGTTTTTCACCATCCATTAAAGGTAAGTATTCCGTTTGCTGCCACTGGATATATCACTTTTGTCGTCGGAAAATGGATAGCGTTTGGGTTTCCATCCTTTCAGGAAATAAGCTTTATTATACCTAGGATTACCGAATTCCTTGTGGTCTTTTTGTTCAGTTATATGGTGTCTAAGTCAGTAAAACAAAAGCAAATGCTTGAAGAAGCCTATGAAAAAATTAAAGCATCTTCTTTGAAATTAGAGGAGAACGTGATTATTTCGGAAAGAAGACGCTTTGCTCGTGAAATGCATGATACCATCGGCCATTCTTTTTCCACATCCTTGATAGGATTACAAGCCGTAATCGCTTTATTGGAAACGAATAAAGCAGAAGCGAAAGAAATGCTACAAAAAATACGAGGTAATTTAGATAAAGGGCTACAAGAAGTACGTCAATCTGTTCATTATTTACAGGAAAGTCATTTTTTTATTGATTTTGAAACTGCTGTCCGTGCATTATTAAACGAAACGGTGGAGCAAACAAGTGTTATCATAGATCAAGATTTACAAATTGAAGAAGAATGGATGAAACCAGCTCAGGAAATAGTTATTTATCGTGCGTTGCAGGAAGGTTTAAATAATGGAATTAGACATGGAGGAGCAGATCGTTTTTTCTTAAGTATTAAGACAGAAGAGAATCTTCTCCATTTTCGACTAGAGGATAATGGCTCAGGTATTGAGAAGACAAAAGTGGAAAAGGGCTTTGGCTTAACAGCAATGGAGGAGAGAGTGAAGGAAATAGGCGGTAGCTTTCAGATGGATTATGATAATAGAAGAACAGGACTTGCACTTATCATTGTGTTACCTCGGGAGCAAGTAAACTTTGGAGAAATGTAGGGTGGAATTATGAGTGAAAATCAAGTGAAGTTAATGGTGGTAGATGACCAAAAGCTTATATGTGATGGCCTTTCCGTTGTCCTCAATCAAATGGATAATTTGGAGGTTATAGCAATTGCCAATGACGGTAAAGAGGCTATTGATAAAGCGGAAGAACTACAGCCAGATGTGATTTTAATGGATATTCGAATGCCAATAATGGGCGGAATAACTGCAACGAGTATCATCAAAGAAAAATACCCACAAATAAAAATTCTCATGCTAACCACTTTCTCAGATGATGCCTATATTTTAGAAGCATTAAGAAATGGAGCAAGTGGTTATGTATTGAAGGATATGAATGTAGTGGATTTGGCTAAGGTTATCCATCAATGCAATAGTGGACAAATAATCATCCCGCAATCTATTCAGCCCATGCTTATGCAATTATTGCAAAAAACGGAAAGAAACGAAGATCCCTTGTCAGCAATCAGAGAAAAGCTACAATCGAGAAATATTCACCTTACGAAAGCGGAAGCAGATGTACTAAAAGAAATATTAAATGGTAAATCAAATAAGGAGATTTCAGATTCCTTGTTTCTTTCCATAGGAACGATCAAAAATTATACGAGTAAGCTTTATCGAAAGCTTGGAGTGTCGAGTCGTGCAGAGGCAATTATTTTAGTGAAAAACCTATAGCATCCTATACGCTTTAAGGGATTAACAACAACAAGGTTTATGGAATGGCAGCTATGTACTTAAAGCGTTCGTGCTTTTATGTTTTTGACTTCACCAGTGTTTCTTTTAATTGACTATATGTTTTCAGAAAAATGGCTACATCCTTTTTTGAAACTCCCTGAATTTTGGCTAAATAAATAAGCCTTAACCACTCTTGGTCGATTCGTTTTGACTCTAACGAAGGTTGTTTCGATTCCCTTTCCATTTTAACCACTCCATTACGAAAGATAAATTTCATCCTCATCATATCTTTTCTTTCCACTTTAAGAAAGATAACGAAAGTCATTTATTTCATAGAAAAGTCATCTATTCGTCATGAGACATTCGGTTTAATTGAGGAGTCAATTAATATCCAAAAGAACACCTCTTTATGCATATTCATGGATATTTATACAATTACTAAAGCGGATATAAAGAATAAAAAGCTGAAACGATAGCGAAATGATTAAATTTAATTAGGAGTATCTTATGGAAAGCTTTCGAATTTTTTATTCTTTTTTGGAAACATTATTGCATGAAAATACAAAATAGAGTATAATTATAAAATATCACATACGGAAAATTGTATAGGAGGATAACAATCGTGAATGTAGCAATTATTGGTGGAACAGGATATGGTGCGGTTGAATTAATTCGATTTTTATATAATCATCCCAATGTTACATTAACTACTATTATTTCGCATTCCAATAGTGGGACTTCCTTTTCTGAAGTATATCCACATTTATCTGATCTTGTAAATGTAGAGATGGAATCGTTTGATGAAGATCAACTAGCGAAAGAGGTGGATATAGTCTTTTTTGCTACTCCATCCAATGTTAGCAAACACCAGATTCCTAAATTAATAGATAAAGGGATCAAATGTATTGATTTATCTGGAGACTTTCGCTTAGAAGACCATGAATTATACGAGCAATATTACGGAGAGGAAATGGCAGAAGCTAAATATATAGATCAAGCAGTTTATGGACTAAGTGAAATAAACAATGAGAGCATTAAAGGTGCTAGCTTAATTGCTAATCCTGGCTGTTATCCTACTGCTACGACGTTAGGTTTAATACCGGTTTTAGCAAATGATATGGTCGAACGGAAAAATATAATAATTGATGCCAAAACAGGCGTTTCAGGAGCAGGTAGAAGCTTATCATTGAATACTCATTTTTCAGAAATGAATGAAAATTTCAAAGCCTATAAGATTGGTAATCACAAACACATTCCCGAGATTGAACAAGTATTATCAAAAGCGGCCGAAGAGGAAATTCAAATCACCTTTACTCCTCATATTGTCCCGATGACTCGAGGAATCATGAGTACAATGTATGTTGATTTAAAGGAAAAACAATCGACTAATCAATTGATTGCATTATATGAAGATTTTTACAAGTATCATCCTTTTGTTCGGATAAGGAAAGAGGGAGTTTTTCCACAAACGAAAGAAGTTTATGGTAGCAATTATTGTGATATAGGATTATATGCTGATCAAAGGACAGGAAAGCTTATTATTGTATCTGTGATCGATAATTTAGTCAAAGGTGCATCAGGCCAAGCAATTCAAAATATGAACATAATGAACGGATGGGAAGAAACGACTGGATTAACTCAGTTGCCGATTTATCCATAAGGAGTGGAGAACGAATGTATAACGTACAACAGGAGAATTTTAAGGTATTAGAAAATGGAAATATAGCCACAGCTAAAGGATTTCATGCAGGCGGTTTGCACTGTGGTATACGGAAACAAAAGATCGATTTTGGATGGTTTTATTCTGATGTACCAGCCCAAGCAGCTGGTGTATATACGACCAATGTATTCCAGGCAGCACCGCTTAAAGTAACACAAGAAAGTATTGCAAAAGAAAATAAGCTACAAGCAGTTGTCGTGAATTCTGGAATTGCCAATGCTTGTACAGGTGAACAAGGTCTAACGGATGCCTATGATATGCGGAAGCTTTTCGCTGAAACAGTTGGTGTGGAAGAACATTTAGCAGCCGTCGCTTCTACAGGCTTAATCGGAGAGCTTTTGCCAATGGAGAAAATTCAAACGGGTATTAGTCAAATTCATACAGCCGAACATCAAGGTGCGGAAAAATTCGAAACAGCTATTCTAACAACGGATACACATGAAAAAGGAATCGCCATCGAATTAGAAATAGATGGAGAGAAAGTAGTTATCGGTGGTGCGGCAAAGGGTTCTGGTATGATACATCCAAATATGGCGACAATGCTAGGTTTTGTAACAACGGATGCAAACATTTCGTCAGAGCAATTATCGACTACACTAAAAAAGATTACTAATCAATCGTTTAATATGATCACAGTAGATGGAGATACAAGCACGAATGATATGGTTTTAGTTTTAGCCAATGGCAAAGCAGGTAATCAGCCATTAACAAACGCCCATTCAGATTGGGAGACTTTTTACTCCGGATTAAAGTTTGTTTGTGAGTATTTAGCAAAAGAAATTGCGAGAGATGGGGAAGGTGCGAGTAAGTTAGTCGAGGTAAACGTGGATGGCTCCTTCTCAGATGAATCTGCTCAGGCTATTGCAAAATCGATTATTTCTTCTAATCTTGTAAAAACCGCTCTACACGGTGCTGATGCTAATTGGGGGAGAATTATTACGGCTATAGGCTATAGTGGTCAGTCATTAAATCCTGATAAGGTAAGCATTTATTTAGGAGATATCCTAGTTGTAGAAAACGGTATTCCCCACCGGTTTGATGAAGAAGAGGCCAAAAATTATTTGCTAAAGGATGAGGTGAAAATCCTTGCAAAACTAGGAGACGGAAACGGTAAAGCAACTGCTTGGGGATGTGATTTGTCCTATGAATATGTCAGAATTAATGCTTCTTATCGAACATAAGGAGGAAAGAAAACGTGAATAAAAAATACGTCGTGATTAAATGTGGTGGCAGTGTATTAGAAAAGCTGCCTCATTCTTTTTATCAAAATGTTGTCGATTTACAAAAGCAAGGCGAATGGCAGCCAATCATCGTTCACGGTGGAGGACCACTTATCTCTAAGCTACTAAAACAAACAGGAGTCCCTACTACATTTGTCAATGGTTTAAGGGTGACAACGCAAGAGGTGCTTGATGTAGTAGAAATGGCGCTGAGTGGTTCTATCAACAAACAGATTGTTAGAAAGCTAGTAGAAGCAGAGGGCAAGGCATTTGGCATCAGTGGTATCGATGGAGGACTGTTAACAGCAAAGCCGGTAGACAATAAGGAGGATATGGGCTTTGTTGGTGAGGTTACGAATGTGAATACCATGATCATCAAGGATTTAGTAGAAAAAGGATTTATACCAATTATTTCTCCGATTGGAATCGATGAGTCAGGTGAGCGTTTTAATATTAATGCCGATATGGCTGCATCTGCGGTTGCCCAGAGCTTAGGTGCAAAGCTTTGTTATATAAGTGATATTCCAGGAATCTACGAAGAAAAAAATGGACAAAAGCATATTTTTCATCAATTGGATCAAGTAAAAGCCAATCAACTCATAGACTTAGGGGTCATAGCAGGTGGCATGATTCCAAAAGTACAGTCAGCGATTAAGGCCTTACATCAACATGTCTTGGAAGTCTCTATTATAGATGGGATAGAACCAGATGGATTATGGCAGTTTATGCAAGGAAAAGAAATTGGTACTAGAATTCTATTAAATAAGGAGGGAAAGAGTCATGTCTGAGAAGGTAGAATTGAACCCAGTTATGAGTACATACGGCCGTTTTCCAATCACATTAGTGAAAGGGAAGGGGAGCTATGTATGGGATGAGGAAGGGAAAAAATATTTAGATTATTCATCAGGTATAGCGACATGTAACTTAGGACACGTTCCTGATGTAGTAGAAAAGGCTGTTCAAGAGCAATTAGGACACCTTTGGCACTGTTCTAATTTATACCATATTCCGTCACAAGACAAGCTCGCACAATTGCTTGTCGCAAATAGTTGTGGAGATCAAGTATTTTTTTGTAATAGTGGTGCAGAGGCAAATGAAGCAGCATTAAAAATTGCTAAAAAATATGCAAAGGATCAATTTCTTAAAGAGATACCACAGATTGTGACATTTAAAAATTCCTTCCATGGACGAACGATGGCCACGTTATCTGCAACAGGTCAGGAGAAAATACATCAAGGCTTTACTCCTTTAACACCAGGCTTTTCTTTCCTGCCTTTTAATGATTGGGATGCACTGGAGCAGTTAACATCGATGAACCCAGATGCTGTTCTCATAGAATTAGTTCAGGGAGAGGGTGGAGTTTTACCTGCCGATAAAGAATGGTTGAAGCAATTGGCAAAGGTATGCTATGATCAACAAATTCTACTTATGGTAGATGAAATTCAAACAGGAATGGGACGAACGGGTACTCTTTTTGCATATGAACAGTATGAAATCGAACCAGATGTGATTAGCTTAGCAAAAGGGCTTGGATCAGGTATTCCAATTGGGGCAATTATTGCCAAGGAGCATGTGGCGAAGGCCTTCAGTCCTGGAACTCATGGTAGTACATTTGGAGGAAATCCGATTGCTACAACGGCGGGAGTTGCAACAGTGACGGAGCTAACGACTACAAACGTTTTGAATGAGGCGAACGAAATGGCTCATGATATTTGGACAGGGTTAGAGAAAATCGCAGCTAAATCCAATACAATCAAACAATTACGTGGTATGGGATTACTAATTGGACTAGAACTAGACAAACCAGCAATTGATTATGTCAATAAAGCTCGGGAAGATTATCAATTACTAGTCATTGTAGCAGGACCGAATGTTTTACGTATTTTACCTCCATTAACGACAACGAGAGAAGAAGTGGATCAATTTTTAGCAATTATGAAGCAGCTGTTTATATAATATGGCATTGAAAAGGAACGCTATCGTAGCAGCATAAACTTAAGTGATAGCGTTCTAGGTGTAACAGAATGGATGAATTGCATGAAGGATAACGGCTCGGCAATTGCCGAGTTTTCTTTATTATGATAAAATAATTCAGAATTCTAAGAGCAAATGCGGTAGAATAGTAATAAATAAAGAATGAATGGAGTAAAGAGGGATCATTAATGAAGACATATATGAAAGAAAAAATAGACACTTTTCGTCAGGAACACAAAAATCGTGCAAGACTGTTAATTAATTGTCCTGATCAGCCAGGTATTGTGGCGGCAGTTTCACAATTTCTTTATGAGCACAATGCTAATATTATTGAGTCCAATCAATATTCGACAGACCCGGACCGTGGTGAATTCTTTATGCGGATCGAGTTTGAAATACCGGAGCTGAAAAGCCAAATAAAAAATTTGGAAGAAGAGTTTCAAGCAATTAGAAAGCAATTCGACATGGAAGCAACCTTTAAATATGTAGATCAATTAAAGAAGGTAGCTATTTTTGTTTCCAAAGAGCCCCATTGCTTATTAGAGCTTTTATGGGAATGGCAAAGTGGTGATATGATAGCGGATATTGGACTAGTCATCAGTAATCACGAGACATCTAGAGAAATTGTAGAATCTTTAGGCATACCGTATTACTATATTCCAGCAAACAAAGATATCCGTGAGCAAGTCGAGCAAAAACAAATTGAGCTACTGAGAGAATATAATGTGGACTTAATCATTCTCGCTCGATATATGCAAATTTTGACACCACATTTTGTTGGAACCTTTAAAAACCAAATTATTAACATCCACCATTCCTTTTTACCTGCTTTCATCGGTGCCAAACCGTATGAGAGAGCATATAATCGTGGAGTTAAATTAATTGGGGCGACTTCTCATTATGTAACCAATGATTTAGATGAAGGTCCAATAATCGAACAGGATATTAGTCGTGTAGATCATCGAGATAATGCAGAGGCAATGAAGAAAATAGGCCAATCAGTAGAGCGTAGCGTCTTAGCGAGAGCGGTCAAATGGCATTTGGATGATCGCATTATTGTATATGGAAACAAAACCATCGTATTTTAACAGGGAAAGCATGTGACTCTTATGTGAGCCATATGCTTTTCTTTTATGTTCTGTTACCGAAATATCCTCCTTGCATAGAATATGGTGGAGGTGTTTTCGGTGAATCGTTTTATGAATGTATTGAAAAAAGGTAACCAAGTTTACGTAGAGGCAATGTATCCTACTTGCTTTAAAATATATAAGGACCGTCAGTTTCTAATGGCTACAGATCAAAATCGCATCATCTCATTTGAAGTGGAGGATTATGTCAAGTCGATAACGATACTTGGCTATTATAATGATCTGATCGTCAGAGAGGATTACTTTCTATCAGATGATAGGGAGCTTGATCGAGATCGCGATTTTCGACCTGGAGATATATTAGTAGCAAGCGATAATGTCAAGAAGGAGTTATCAGGATATATGGGGCATAGTGCTCTCGTAGTGAATGAAAAAGAGGTCGTAGAAGCAGTAGGAGGACATCCAGCTATCACGAAAGATCCGATAAAAGACTTTTTACGGAAACACCCAATTCACGCACAGTTTCGTCCTAAAAATAAAGAGGTCGGGGAGAAGGTGACCGAATTTGCTCTTCAATATTACGAAAAATACCAGGAAAATTTAGATCAAGGGATTAAAAAACCGATTTTTTCTTTTCAATTATCTCAAAATCTAGATGATTTATGGGAATTTACTTATTGTTCTAAGCTGATCTGGCTTTGCTATCATTATGGGGCAGGATACACATTTGAAAATGATGACTTATGGTTTTCTCCAGAGGATTTGTATCATAATTTAATAGATAATGAAGCATTTGAATTAGTTTACAGACATCCAGATCTTCAATTTTTAATCGATACTTAGTAGAGAATGACGCAGAAATTTGGGTTATTTCATGGTTAGACTCATAATAAAAATACTTCATTCCATTGATGTGTCCTTCAATGGAGTGAAGTAATCGGTATTTTTATACTATTTTCAACAAAATTAAACACCTATTTTTCAAAAATGTATTGCTTTAAAAATTCATTGCGAAACTTTCCGTCTGGATCATACTTCCTAACTAGCTGTCTAAATGCTGGCAGTTGTTTATAACGTGTTTGCAGCTTTGTTGGGTCCATTGTGAACAGCTTCCCCCAATGTGGTCTTGGTTGGAATGGTTCGAGTACTGCTTCTATTTTCGGTAGTACTAGCTTCACTTCATTCCAAAGATCCTTCCATGTAAAATGGATCCCAATCGAGTCCTGCTTATAGTTCATACTCATCCAAAGGTCGTCAGCTTTAATACTTCGAAGCTCTGAAACTAATAATAATGGGGCAATTTCATCACGCAGTCCATTCAGTTTTTTCATTGCATCACTTATATGATGACGTGATAATATATACTCACTTTGTAGTTCTTTACCACTACTTGGAGTAAAGTTCATTTTGAAATGTGCTAAACGGTCGTGCCATGGTCCTAGAACACCTAATTGCTCGGTACAATGCTCAGCCCCATGACCAGAGATTGGATGGAGATTCACGTTGGCGAGCTCTGCGCCATAGAAATCTGTATTTAACTCGACAGCATCTTGTTCAGTGATTGTCTGTTTAAGCCAGACTTGGTTAAATCGTTCCTCCTGCCAGTCAGTAAATAAACTAACACTGTAGGCGCTAGCATAAATTTCATCATAATATTGATAAAATTCGTGAAAGGATAGATTTTGATAGACCACTTGTCTCACTTGAAAATCTGGTATTAAATCAAGTGTAAGCTTTGTAATAATACCAAATGCACCAAGACTTACGGACAAGCCTCTCATCTCCTCTTCATGCTCTTCTCGTGTTAACGTAATGATTTCTCCATTTCCATTAACGAATTCAATACCAGATACAATTGTAGCGAGATTTCCATTTTTATCACCAGATCCATGGGTTGCTGTGGCACAAGCCCCCGCCACGGAAATGTGAGGCAATGAAGCAAGGTTATGTAATGCCAGCCCAGTTTCACCAAGATATTGACAGACATCACTATACTTCATTCCTGCTTCGACGGTTATTTTTTGCTTCTCTTTATCAAAATCTATCACCCTATTTAATTGTTCAAGTGAAACGATATGCTCGTTAGAATCCGCAATATGATTAAACGAGTGACGAGACCCTACTACTTTTAATCGGTTACATTTTTTTACTAACCGTTGTATTTCTTCGACACTTTCAGGTATATGCCAATTGCTTGCGTGATAGGTGTAATTACCTGCCCAATTGCGTTGTTTTGTCATTTTGTAAAGCTCCTTTTTCATACAATGCTTGTAGAATATTCACTTGACCGTACAAAGTCGTCGCTAATAGAATAGCACAGAATGTAGAAAAAAAGTAGTGAAGGATGCCAGAGGGGCCGGGATCCCCCTGCACCCTAGTCTCTATAGATCTTTAATACCTGATCATTAGGTAGATGCAAGGTGACCTCTAATGGATTACTATCTGTTGGTATTGCATCATACGTTATTTCAAATGTCGTTCCTGTTATATTGGTACTGTAACCATTGCTTAACAAAT
The DNA here is from genome assembly GCF_055395245.1 of Gracilibacillus sp. JCM 18860. Taxonomy (NCBI): domain Bacteria; kingdom Bacillati; phylum Bacillota; class Bacilli; order Caryophanales; family Bacillaceae; genus Gracilibacillus; species Gracilibacillus sp. JCM 18860. The sequence continues at coordinate 2,161,427 of NZ_AP043868.1, read as the reverse complement.
TTATTTTTTCTCCGTTTACGATCAATTCCATTTGTTCAAAATTTAAGCTTTCTATCAGCTCCTTATCACCTTTTCCTTTAATGATCGTAGAAGTTGGGGAAGCTTCTATTGTTTGAAAAGTTAACAGTGCCTCATTTAGGATAACTTTCTCATTAATGGTTTGCTTAATCGTGTGTCCCATTGCTTTTTCTGGATTATAAGAGAAAGTGAGTGTTTCGGTTGTTTCGTGAAAATGTACGGTTAATTCCTTCGCAAAGCCGTTAGGAGTCTCAAAGCTATGTGTCCCTCTTATTACCTTTTCATCTTCACTGACTTCCCCCATACCACTTTCATGGGATGCGTTTGTCAAAAATCCTGTGATATTGATTGGCTGGTGATCATATTCGGTATTTTTTACGATAGAGCCGGGACTTTCTAATGTGTAGAACATAATTAATTGATTCTCATCAACGATAATACCATCTATGGTAAAAGTAGTACCATCTTCAAAAGTAATACTTTTATTAATGGTCTGCCCCATGCCTGAATCATTTAGTTGCTGTAATGTATTGGAAATAACAGGATCATAGCCAATGATTTTTTTACCGTAATAGGCAAGGCTTTGGTAATTATAGCCGATAAGAATACTTATAATAATAAGTGCTGCAAGCCTTCGCCAAACTTTACCTGAACGTCGTTGCTTTTGATTTGGAAGATGATCGAGTCTGTTACGCAAGCGTGATTCCAATTCCTTTGGTGCATGAACTTTTTGTAATTGCTCCTTTTCTCGCTCAAATTGTTGTTTCATTCTACCCATCTTGCTCACCTCGATATAAATGATGTAATTTCTTTAAACCATAATAAATTCTAGATTTCACCGTCCCTATGGATGTATTGGTTATCGAACCAATTGTTTTCAAATCCAGGTCATGCAAATACTTGAGTCGAATCACTTCTGCTTGCTGTGGAGTTAACTTTGCAAGCAGATGATCTAGGTCAATCTGGGTGTCTGTTAATTCAAATGCATGATGGGATGTTGCAAATTTGTCTAGTTCTTTATCATCTAAAAATTCCATTCTTTTTCTTTTTCGGAAAGTATCATAACAACACCTGACAAGGATGGTTTTACTCCAGCTATAGAAGGATTCGCGTTTTTGCAATGTATGAATTTTTTCATAAAGAATCACAATCATATCCTCCATCACATCAAGGGCGTCATGTTCATTTTTCATATAGGACCATGCAAGGCGGTAATAGTCGTCTTGTTTTGCTAGAATTAGTTGTAAAAGTGCTTCTTTATTGCCGTTTTGTGCTTTCTTCACAAGCTTGACTGTCAAGTTGTTGCCCCCTTTCTCTAGATAAGAGATCTGAATAGGGAAAAAAGTTCATATCATTTTTCCTGAAATTAGTTTACCATGTAAGGACACATTGAAATGCCCAGTTTTTCAATAAAATCATTGTAAAAAAAGAAAATCCTTTGGTGAATTCTTGATATCGTACACTTTTATCTGTGTTTTTTGAAAATATTACTCCATGATTGTCATCATGTTATGTAGTATAATTGGTATATCGAATATGTAAAAATTTACGGAAAGGAGAAGAAGTATTATGGAAAATAGTGAGGGTAAGATGATTATTCAGGCCATTAGGGAATTGTCAGTCAAAGTAGATCAAATTAGTGGCTTTAATCAACAATTAACAGAAAAAATGGACAAGACCCAAAAGTCCTTGGATCAACTAACAGAGCGAGTGGACGAGACCCAAAAGTCCTTGGATCAACTGACAGAGCGAGTGGATGATAATCAAAAGTCATTACAACAATTAACAGAGAAAGTTGACCAAAATCATACTGCATTATCAAAACGGATGGATAGTATGGAAGAGAAAATGGACTATATTCAACACAAACTGATCGAACATGATCAAGATATTTATACATTAAAGCGAAAGGTGAGATAGGGTATAAAAATAGAGCTAGTCCGCAATGTGAAAATAGATAGCTGAATTAGTTATCAAACAACGAACCCCCCATCACTCGACATTTATTTACCTTTCATAACATCCTTCAGTTTGCTTTTATCTTTATTCGCAACAAACTCGTCAAAGGCAACTTAATCTTATCCAACCCTGATTTGAACTTTTACTTGAATGAAACCTTTTCCATTTTCATGACGTATAGAGAAGGGAGAGGAGCTTAAACCATATGAAAAAGACCATAATATTACTTGCATTTGTTTTTTCTATTTTTTTACTACCTCAGGATGTTTATGCTGTGGATTTTTCCATTACAAACACAGAGATTAACGCTTACTTACAGGAGAATGGTGATGTACAGGTCCAAGAGCAGCACACCTATCGTTTTGAAGGTGATTTTAATGGCATTACACGCTCCATAATTCCAAAAGAACAAACAAAAATAGAAGGCTTTCAAGCATTTGAAAATGGTAAGCCTTTAGAGGTTGAATTAGAAGAGAACGTTTATAAAGTCTATCGAAGTGGTTCCGATCAGAAGATTTTGATTGATCTCACTTATACGATAACTAATGGAGTGGAAGTGTACACAGACTTGGCACAATTTTACTGGCCATTTTTTGACACTAGCAATGAATCAACATATCAAAACATGGACATTTATATCCACCCGCCTCAAGCTTCGGAAGAGGTAATTGCATTGGGTTATGATGAGGCATATGCTACATCGGTTATAGCTTCAGATGGTGTGGTCCATTTTGCTATGGGTGAAGTAGAAAGTGGGACGAAAGGAGATATAAGAGTAGCATATGATCCTAATCTGTTCCCTGCTGCAAGCCTCTTAGCCGATAAAACGATTCGAGATGATATTCTAGCTGATCAGGCCGAACTTGAGCAAGAAAGACAGAATTATGAGAATAGGCAGGAGTTGTTAAATCGTATTTCTCCTTATATCATAGGTGGGTTATCTATCTATTTATTGTTACTTGTAGTAGTAGCATGGAGAAAGAAGAACAGTAGATTATTAGAAATAGAACGTGTCTCTTTATCATCGCAATACTTGCCAAATCAAGAAATGAGTTTACCAGCCACCATGCTATATATGAGAAATATGTCTCCTAGTAGTGAGCTCATCTCAGCTTCATTGATGGATCTAGTAAGAAAAGGATATGTCAAAAAAGATGGTGAAAGTAAATTTGTTATCGTAGATTGTACTACAGATTTTCCACATGAGAGCATATTGATCGAATGGTTATTCCATAAAATAGGCGAAAACGGGGTATTTACCTTATCCGATCTTTCTGCCTATACAAAGGTGAAAGGGAACCATTCCACTTACAGCAGTGACTTTGCCAAATGGATTCAAGCAGTAAAAGAAGAGGTTAAACAGAGCCACTTAGTTGAAAAGAAAAAAGGCTTAAGATGGACAATAGGTATAGTCAGTCTGTTAACAATGCTTTTTGCGATCATACTAGGTGTTCATTCGCTTTTTATGTGGATGTTTTTCTCGATCATCTTAGCATTCGCGTTGTTGCTCTTTGCGATCATTTATCAACCTAAAACCCTTCGAGGTCATCGGATTAGACAGCAATCGAAAAAAATCAGCCTCAATTACGACAATATCAGTGAAAAAGACTGGAATGACTGGATGACTGATGAGCAAATGCAATCATTTATTTACGCGATAGGTACAGGGAACAAGTCGATGCAGAAAAAATTTGAACAACTTAGCAAGAGCTTGTCTTTACCTTCTACTACGGATCACAACATGCAATCACATGATGTGATGATGTTTATCCTCATTGCAAGCACCTTAACCAATCAATTTGACAAAGCGGATTCCACCGTTTCTGCCTCTACTAGCAGTGGGAGTGTTACTGGTGGAGGAACAGGCGTAGGTGGTGGCGGTGGAGGTTCAGGTGCTTTTTAATTGAACTGCCCCCTGTCAAGTAGACAGGTAAATAAACAAAATATTTTGTGCCATGTATGGTTTCCATGCATGGCTTTTTTATGCTGGAATTCTTAACCCCATCTTCAACGTCACGCGCTTTGTATTATAAAATTCAATATAAGCCTCAATATCTTTTTCTAATTCCTCAAATGTGTTATGAGTGGTTAGTCGATACATCTCTTCCTTGATGATCCCCCAAAAGTTTTCCATCGGACCGTTATCAATGCATTTACCAACACGCGACATGCTTTGGGTAATCTGGTGTTCTTCCACAAAACGTTTAAATCCATGGGACGTATATTGAAAGCCGCGATCACTATGAAATAATGTTTTCGCTGGTATAATGGTATCTTTAATCTGAGTAATCGTATCTCGTACTAAGGCATTGTTATTATGTCGGGATAATTTATAGGCTACAATTTTATTTTCACCATAATCTAAGACGGCACTTAAATAAGCTTTCGAATGAACTCCGTACTTAAATTCAGTGACATCTGTTAATAAGACCTCCATCGCGTTATACTCTGCTTGAAATTCTCTATTTAGGACATTTTCAGCCACGTGTTGCGGTTTATGTGGTCTATAGTTGTAACGTTTCCGACGGATAACGGCTTTTAAGCCTACTAAGCGCATCAAGCGGTACACACATTTATGATTCACTTGAGCGTTAAGGAAGTGGTTGAGATAGATCGTGATTCGACGATAACCATAAATCCCTTTATGTTCGTCATATATCTTTTGAATGCAAGCGCTCAAGTGTCTTAAGCGCTTCTCTGTTTTTGTTGGTTTCCGATGGAACCACTTATAATAACCCGAGCGACTCACACCTAATGCTTCACAAAGTATGGTTATTTTGAATCCCTTTTTTTCGAGTTTTTTAATGGTTTGGTATTCGGCCTCATGCCGCGTTTGCGTAACATCAACTCTCTTTCCTCTTCTTCTAACTTTTTTAACGCAGTATTCTCTGTTTCAAGGTACTCATTTCGTGCTTTTAATGCCTCAATTTCCGTTCGTAACTTTTCTTCATCTGTTTGGATCTTGTCTGGCTTTCCGCGACCTCGTCCATCTACCAGCCCGTCAGGGCCATGCTCTTTGTACTTTTGAACCCATGAATAAACATTATTATAAGAAACTTGATATTTTTTAGCTGTTTCCTTATACAATAAACCAGTATTTAAACAATCTTTGACGATTTCAATTCTCTCTTCTTGTGTCGTTTTTCGACTCTTCATCGTATACACCTCGGGTTTGGGAGAATAACTCCTATTCTTTTCCCCTCTAGTATACTTGATGATCCAACTTCTTACAGTATCAGGATTTGGAATATTATATTTCCGAGCTAATTGTTTAAAGGGTATACATTCTACGAGGTACTCGTTAATAACGGACTGTTTAAACTCTTCACTGTAATGATTATTTCTTGATGTCGTTTGAATTCCTTTTAGACCATGATTTTGGTATCTCAGCACCTTTTGACGAAAGGCCGATTCACTTAATAATAAACCAAATGTTTCACGTAATTCTTTAATACTTATTCCATCTTTCAGATACATTTGAATATACCATTCCAACTCTTCAGCTGTATGCTTACTATTTAAACGCATAAAAATCCCCCTAAAGTAGTTTTACTTTTTTAAGTGTCTACTTTAGGGGGAGCATATCAAATAGTGGTGACTGAAACCTTTATTTATTGTTATTGGAAACAAACGGTCTAGTGACAAAAGGTGGCGAAGAATTACAATCACACCAACTAATTTTATAATTTTTTTCTGAAATTCGTATTTCTTTATTGAATGTACGTACGAATTATATTATCATAAAGATAAACCTTTTCACACATACGTACAAGAAAGAGAAAAAAGGAATAGATCAGATAAGGAAGGTGAAGGAATTTGCTAGAAGAGCTGAAACAACAGGTTTTAGAAGCGAATAAGGATTTACCTAAATATGGACTTGTTACCTTTACTTGGGGTAATGTAAGCGGTTTCGACAAGGATTCCGGTCTTATGGTGATCAAGCCTAGTGGAGTTGACTATGATGAATTGAAAGCAAATGACCTTGTCGTATTGGACTTGGATGGGAATATTGTCGAAGGCGAGTTGAATCCTTCTTCTGATACACCTACTCATCGATTGCTGTATCAAAAGTTTTCTGGAATCGGAGGAGTAGTTCATACTCATTCACCTTGGGCGACTAGTTGGTCTCAAGCTGGAAAGGGTATTCCTGCGTTAGGAACAACACAGGCTGATTACTTTTATGGGGAAATTCCATGTACAAGACGAATGACAGAACAGGAAGTCACAGGAGAGTATGAATGGGAGACAGGTAAGGTGATTGCCGAAACCTTTGAGAATATCAATCCATTGCAGGTTCCTGGTGTACTTGTGCACAGCCATGCTCCTTTTAGTTGGGGGAAAGACCCTTATGAGGCCATTCATAATGCAGTTGTTCTCGAGGAAGTAGCCAAAATGGCACTACACACCTATCAGATTAACCCAAATATTAGAGACATGGATTCATTTCTTTTAGATAAACATTATTTAAGAAAGCATGGAGCAAACGCCTACTATGGCCAGGATAAAAAATAACAAACATCAGTGACCATTCAATGAGTTTAGCTAAAGCTATTCAACAATAAGGAGGAATTTATGATGTTAGAAATTAGACCATATACCTTTTGGTTTGTGACAGGAAGTCAGCATTTATATGGAGAAGACGCGATTAAAGAGGTAGAAACAAACTCACGCAAAGTCGTGAAGGGTTTAAATACGGAAGGCAACCTTCCATTTGAAATAGAATTTAAAGAAGTGCTTACAACAGCGAATGATATTCATGCACTAATGCTAAAAGCAAACACTGATGAGAATTGCGCTGGCGTTATTACATGGATGCATACGTTCTCCCCTGCTAAAATGTGGATTGCAGGTTTAAAAACATTGCAAAAACCATTATTACATCTTCATACGCAATTCAATCGTGATATCCCATGGGAAACCATCGATATGGATTTCATGAACTTGAACCAAGCAGCACATGGGGATAGAGAGTATGGATTTATCGGTACGAGAATGGACGTATCACGTAAAGTAGTCGTTGGTCATTGGCAAAGCAAAGAAGTAGCGACAAAAGTTGCAGATTGGATGAAAACCGCAGCTGCGGTTGCAGAAGGTACAAATATACGTGTCGCTCGCTTTGGTGATAATATGCGTAATGTTGCGGTTACGGATGGAGATAAGGTCGAAGCACAAATTAAATTTGGCTGGGTCGTGGATTATTACGGCATTGGTGATCTTGTGGAGGAAATGGAGAAGGTTACAGATCAAGAGCTTGACACACTGTTCCAAGAATACGAAGAGCTCTATGAATTGCCGGAAGAAGCGAAAGAACCAGGCGCCGTTCGTGACTCTATTTTAGAGCAAGGAAAAATTGAGCTAGCATTAAAGTCTTTCTTAGCAAAAGGTAATTACACCGCATTTACAACAAACTTCGAGGATTTACATGGTATGAAGCAGCTACCTGGACTTGCAGCTCAACGTTTAATGGCAGAAGGGTACGGCTTTGCTGGAGAAGGTGACTGGCGTACAGCAGCACTTACTCGTTTCATGAAAATTATTGCAGATAATAAAGGTACTTCTTTTATGGAAGATTACACTTATCACTTAGAGCCTGGCAATGAAATGATTTTAGGTTCTCATATGCTGGAGGTTTGCCCAACCGTTTCTGCTACAAAGCCTCGTATTGTGGTGAACCCACTAGGAATTGGCGGTAAAGAGGATCCTGCTCGTCTCGTATTTGATGGTCGTGGTGGAGATGCAGTGAATGCTTCCTTAGTTGAAATGGGTGGCCGCTACCGTTTAGTGATAAATGAAGTGAAGGCAGAACAACCACAGAAGGAAACACCGAACCTACCAGTTGCCAAGGTATTATGGAAGCCACAGCCGTCCTTAAGTGAAGCAACAGAAGCTTGGATTTATGCTGGTGGCGCACACCATACAGTGCTTTCATTTGAGGTAACGACAGATCAGCTGTACGATTTCGCTAACATGGCGAAGATTGAATGTGTCGTTATAGATAAAGACACGAACTTAAGACAATTCAGAAATGAACTGAAATGGAATGAAGCCATTTATCGTTAAGGTTCGAACAGTTAGAGATCTACATTTAAGTAGATCTCTTCTGTTTATCAACAAGAAATGCTTGACAGCGTATATGGTTAGTTTATGCTTGTATGTAGAGTGCTTTTTTCGAGCTTCTATGAGGAAAACATAATTTCCACTCAAAGCTCAAAACTAAAACCCGATTCTAGAAGGGTTAATTCCATAAAAAAACACGTAAACCGTAATAAAGACAGGTTCAATGAGGTGTAATTGATGCAAACAAAATATAATATTGTCAAGCAAGCTATTAAGTCTCAAATATTAGATGGTACCTATCAGCCACATCAAAAAATAAGCTCTGAAAGCGAATTAATGAAGCAATTCGGTGTAAGTCGTCATACGGTAAGACTAGCGATTGGGGATTTAGTCAACCAGGGATGGCTTTATCGAGAACAAGGTGCTGGAACTTTTTGTGCAGATCGTTCCAGAGAGGATGCCATTGGACGTAATCAACAAAAAAATATAGCTATTATAACTACCCATATTTCTGATTATATCTTTCCGTCTATTATCAGAGGAGCAGAATCCTATTTAAGTCAGCAGGGCTATCAAGTTAGTCTCTTTAGCACAAATAACAATCATGAAAACGAACGGAAGTTTTTGGAAAAAATATTAACCCAACATTTTGATGGGGTCATTATCGAGCCAACAAAGAGTGCTGTGACGAATCCGAATATAAATTATTACTTAAATCTAGAAAGACAAAATATTCCTTATTTAATGATTAATGCTTTTTATGACGAGCTAGAGCCTTTTCATATTGTCATGGATGATGAAAAGGGTGGGTTTTTACAAACAGAACATTTAATCGAATTAGGTCATGAGAATATCATTGGATTTTTCAAAAACGATGATACACAAGGCACAAAGAGAATGAAGGGTTATCTAAAAGCACATCGAAAGTACAATATTGAAATTTTACCAAATAATATTGTCACTTATAGCACGGAGGAAAAGTCGACAAAGCCAATGGAAGTACTGAAAAAGCTTCTGGAGGAAAAGGACGAAAAACGGCCAACTGCTATCGTGTGTTATAATGATGAGTTAGCTATTAAGCTACTAGATGTCATTAGAGAATCAGAGCTTCAAGTGCCAGAGGATATATCTTTAATCGGGTTTGATGACTCGTTTATGGCAGAAGTAACCGAGGTGAAGCTAACAACGATCGCACATCCTCAAAGTGAGATGGGTGAATTGGCTGCGAAGGTTATATTGGATATGGTGAAGCAATCGAAGGGGACAAAGAAGCAATCGACAACAGAAAATGACTTAATTCGTTTCGATCCAAGGCTAGTAATCAGGAATTCGACAGCACCGTTAAAAAAGAAAAAATAATGATAGAAGCATACAATTGGTATGCTTTTTTTATACTTTCTTAACGTATAAAATTTTTGCAGGAAGTAATGTGATGAAGCGAAAATCTTAAAGTCTAACGAAGAAGAAAAGCTGACGCATCGAGTTAAAGACGAGCGAATGCGAGTTTTTCTAATGTGCAAAAACTAGAAAAACAATCAAAAATATTACCAACGTATTGTATTAAAAACAATATTTGTTATACTAGTAGTACGTACAAATTTATCTTTATGCTTATGGAAACGCTATCAGTTATCTGTTACATTCTTAGTTAATTGATTGAATAAAGTAATAAGGTGAGGGGGCTTTTATGTGGAGGCGAAATATAAAAAAATAAAACGATCGATTAAATCAAAAATTTTGGAAGGGCTGATTATGCCTCATGAGAAGATCAGTTCAGAAAGTGAATTGATGCGTCAATTTAATGTGAGCAGACATACAGTGAGACTTGCATTAGGAGAGTTAGTAAGTGAGGGATGGCTATACAGGGAACAGGGTGCTGGTACGTTTTGTACGGATCGGACGAATCGGGATCAGTATCAATCACAGGAAAATCCAACGAAAAATATTGCGATAGTTACAACCTATATATCGGAATATATCTTTCCCTCCATCATAAGAGGTGCAGAGGCACATTTAAGTAAAGAAGGCTATCATGTTAGTATTTTTAATACAAATAATAAATATGACCAAGAGAAGCAAATTTTAAGTAAGATCTTAGCAGGGAACTATGATGGGATTATTATCGAGCCAACTAATAGTGCTTCTTCTAATCCAAATTTACGCTATTATTTGAATTTAGAAAGAGAGAATATACCATATGTTATGATTAATGCCAGCTATGAAGAACTAGAACCAGTAAGCTTTATGATGGATGATGTGAAAGGTGGCTATCTTCAAACAAAGCATTTAATCGAATTAGGTCATCAACATATTGCTTGTATTTACAAAACAGACGATGCGCAAGGACAAAAGCGTCTCAAGGGATATATCAAGGCACATCGGGATTTAGATATTTTATTAAACCCGAAAAATATAATAACTTATCAAACAGAAAATGAATTAAGTACCCCTATAGCAGGGTTGAAAAAACTGCTAAATAATAAACTTGACCGTCCAACTGCTGTCGTGTGCTATAATGACCAATTAGTGCTACGGTTGATGGATTATTTAAGAGAGGAAGGGCTAAAAATACCAGAGGACTTATCCTTTGTAGGCTATGATGACTCCTTACTCTCCGCGATATCTGAGGTTAAACTCACCTCTGTCATCCATCCTAAAAGTAGACTAGGTCTGGATGCTGCCAAAGCGATTATTAGTATGATAAAGAAGAATGATGGGATTCGTTCTAATAGGGGCATATCCAAATTGTACGAACCAGAGCTACAGATACGTCAATCGACGATCAGACTTAATAAAAATCTAGCAAAGGTAGAATAGTTCTTGAGTTACTATTGTCTTTTCCAAAAAAAGAAGGACTTATATTTATTAGCTATTTCAAATAGAACATGCACTCAAGCGATGAGTGCATGTTTTTATGTTGAAAACTATTAGTTACTTCTCAACAACAAAATGTAAACGCAAACAAAAAACAAAAAATAGGATATGAAATCTAAAAATAATTTATTCACACCAAAATCATATTATGGGAAAATGATTAATAAGTTAGGATGAGCGGATTCTTAACTTGTTCGTTCATATAGAGGTGGGTACACCCTACTTATTAGTAAGTGCTTCTTCAAAGAGAAAAGGGAAGGGGAGATTTGCCGAGGTCTAGTTATTTATAGATTAATTGAAAGCGCTATCTTTATTTTTATTCAGTAATGAGGGGGTAAAAGGATGAAAAAAATAATCAATGTATTTTTACTGAGTGCACTCATGATATTACTTCTTGCTGCGTGTAGTAATGACGAAGCATCCAAGGAAAAACAAGAGACAGAGGATGGGAAAGTAGTCTTATCTGGTCTTATTACAAAACATCCTTTGACTAAAGATTTGGCAGATATGGAGTGGTTACAGGAAGTAGAGGATAGAGCGGGAGTGGAAATCAAATGGGAGGAGGTCACTGCTGACTGGGATCAAAAAAAGGGGGCAATGTTAGCGGGTGGTGACATTCCAGATATACTAATAGGGCCGAATGTTATAACAGATGCCGATTTTGCTAAATTTACAGGTTTATTTGAGGATTTGGCTCCTTTAATCGAAGATCATGGCCCGAATATACAAGCAATGTTTGAACAGCAACCAGATACAAAGGTACTAGCAACACAGGATGATGGGGCGATTTTTGGTTTGCCAAAATATCAACGATTCTGGCCACAAACTGCGACTATGCAATTTATAAATAAACAATGGCTTGATAATTTAGGTTTAGAAGTCCCGACAAATTGGGATGAGCTATTCGAAGTGTTAATGGCATTCAAGGAAGAGGATGCAAATGGAAATGGTGATCCAAACGATGAAATACCAATGGACTTTTCTCCAGTAGGAACAGGTGGATTCGGATTCTTCCAACCAAGTGTATTATTGGGGAGCACTGGAATAACGATCACTGGAGGTGGAGGGCAAGGTTATTTTCTTGAGGATGGAGAAGTGAAAAACTTCTTTGTGGATGAACGCTATAAAGAGGTTGTCGCCTTTTTAAATAAATTATATTCCAATGGTTTAATCAATCAAGAAGTCTTCACACAAGATTATACGAAATATCAATCAGTTGCTCGAGGTAGTGGAAAAGATGCAACAGTCGGCTATACGTATGGCTGGGAAAGCATGGACAGATTCGGTCTGAATGTGTCCGATCAATATGTAAGCTTTGCTCCAATGAAAAAGTCCGCAGATTACAATGGTGAGATTTCTTGGTCATATGATTATAATAGCTTGAATTATGGTGTGAACATGGTAGCACTATCTTCAGGGGCAAGTGATAAAGAAGCTGCTATGAAATTTATTAATGAGCTATACAATCCGGAGGTAAGCTTACAAGTATTATTTGGTTCACTTGGACCTAATATTGAAAAGGCGGATGATGGCTCTTATAAGATTCTTCCACCAAAGGATGAGGAGATGGATCCAGGAACATGGAAATGGACATCTACCTGGGCAGATAATGGCCCGATGTTTATATCCGATGAGTTACAAGTGGAATTAGGAACAGATATGCAGGCAGTCGGTGCACAACAAGAGCCGTTTGATAAAGCTTTTGAGACATTGGATAAAGAAAATGATGTATTCCCTGGTATGTTCTTGAAATATTCAGATGCCGATAATAATCAGATGAGTCTCATCAACACAGACTTTATGAATCTAGCAATGGCAAAGTTCTCAGAATGGGTAACAGAAGGCGGAATTGAAGAACAATGGGGTGGCTATGTAAAGGAAGTAGAAGCTATTGGCCTGCAAACAAACCTAGATATTATTCAAGGCTATTATGATGATTATAAAAGTAACCACTAGATAATCATGCATCCAAATTAAGAGTCTGGGACATAACAAAATAGGAAGATGGAGATACTCATACTTTCCTACCCTATTGTCCCGGCTCTTTGCACTACGAGGGGGGAGAATAGATGGCTGTTTCAGAAATGAATAGTTCTTTATCAGAACAAAAATCCAAATCTACTTATAAAAAGCCGAATATTTTTAATACATTTAAGCGGGATCATCAGCTTTGGATTATGATACTACCTGCGATAATTTGTGTGATTATTTTTAACTATATTCCCATGTATGGCATTCAGTTAGCCTTTCGAGAGTATGATTTCACCGCTGGCCTAACTGGTGGGGAATGGGTAGGATTGCAGTACTTTGAACAATTTATTAAAAGTCATATGTTTACAGATCTCATTAGAAATACTTTAGTGATCAGTATTACTACGATTGTTGTAGGGTTTCCTGCTCCTATTATTCTTGCGTTATTAGTAAACCAAATTCGTTGGAAAAGAGGTAAACGAATATTACAAACAACCGTTTATCTTCCACATTTCATATCGATTGTTGTTTTAGTTGGTTTACTGAATGTCTTGCTTTCTCCTAATACTGGATTAATTGGTCTGCTCATCGCAAAAATGGGCTTTGAAGGTACTAATCTGCTAGCATCCACAACAGCATTTGTACCTGTATATGTTCTTTCAGATATTTGGCAGCATGTTGGTTGGAACAGTATTATCTATCTTGCGGCATTATCGAGTGTGGATCCACAGCTGTACGATGCTGCTAAGATTGATGGGGCTAATCGGTGGCAGATCATTCGAAATGTGGAAATACCTGCGATTATTCCAACCATCATCATTTTATTAATTTTAAATATGGGAACCGTTATTAGTACAGGCTTTGAAAAAATATTCCTTATGCAAAATTCATTAAATTTACCAATTTCTGAAGTGATTGAAACATATGTGTACAAAATCGGGATTATTTCTAATCAGTTTAGTTATGCAGCAGCCATTGGATTGTTTAATACATTAATAAACTTTACCCTATTAGTTATTGTCAACTCCATTGCAAAACGCGTAGCTAAAATTAGCCTTTGGTAACGGAAAACATATTAGGAGGAGGAAATGCCATGACATCGATTACGATGAATCGTATTAAAAATAAAAAAGCCTCAGATCTCATCTTTGATGCATTTGTTTTCGGGTTATGTATCATCATATTTTTTGTTATTGCTTATCCTTTATATTTTATTGTGATCGCATCAGTAAGTGACCCGACCTTAGTATCAACTGGAAAAGTATTTCTCTTCCCGCAAGGATTTAGCTTTTTTGGATATGAAGAGATATTTAAGGATGCAAGGATATGGATTGGTTACCGAAATACATTGTTTTATGCTGTTGTAGGTACCTTTATTAATTTATTATTTACACTTCCTGCAGCCTATGTCTTATCTCGTCAAGAATTTCGCGCTAGAAGATTTCTTATGTTTTTCTTTGTCTTTACGATGTTTTTCAATGGTGGGTTAATCCCAACATATTTACTCATGAAGGATTTAAGTTTAATAGATACACCCTGGGTCTTCATATTTAATCCACTTACGGTTAATGTTTTTAATCTCATCATTACACGTACCTTTTTTGAAAGTAACATTCCGAATGAGATGTACGAAGCTGCAACGATTGATGGCTGCTCCCATTTCAAGTTTTTTAGCAAAATTGTATTACCACTATCTAAGGCCGTTATCTCGGTTATCGGTTTATATTACTTAGTATGGCACTGGAACGACTTCTTTACTGGCTTAATTTATATTCGTAACTATGATTTACAGCCACTACAGATTGTTTTGCGAGATATATTATTATCAAATCAAGTGTTTGCGGAAGGTGCAGGAAGTGGTGGTACAGGTGGAGGATATGCACAGAGGTATGCCGATCAAATTAAATATGGAGTGATCATTGTCTCCTCCTTACCAATTCTTATCCTCTATCCATTCATTCAAAAATACTTTGAAAAAGGTGTTTTAATAGGCTCTGTAAAAGGATAGAAGCAATTAAGAAGGACCTGACTAACGATAGTCAGGTCCTTTTTAAATGGGATAAGGACATATATGGATCGATTCCTTATGCTTCTTTTTGTGTGGTGAAAAATGTAAGAGAATATTTCATGATTGGGTATGCAATACTGCTTACACCTAGAAAAGGTAATAAAACCGGAAATCGATAGAATATATAGAAAATTACAAGTATACAGACAACAAGTGCAATGGTTTGTAATGGTTTACCAATTAATAAAATGAAAGCATATTTTACATAGGTAATAGGCTTTAACTGAAAATGAACATACACGGGTAAAAAATACATAGCCACAAGTAGAAATAGAATCAGTAATCCATAGGTTAAGATCATGAGTACGGAATTAAGTAATGATGTTTCTAGTTGCCCAATTATCCGTATATTGAGAAACAGAATGCTACCTATTAATGTCATCCCATAACCATACAGATTTGCTTTGACCAATTCTTTCTTGAAGTAATAGAAAAAGGTCTGGAATAATTTTATATCACCGGAAGCTTGAAAGTCCTTTCGAAATGTTGCATAAATCGCAACAGTTGCTGGAAATACCCCTAAAAAGATAAACCCCGATAAAGAAAGAAGTATCCAACATATATTGAGGATAAATAATTTATACATCCACTCACCGAAAGAAAAATACCACGTGCTTAAATGAGACATTATTTCACCAACCTTTCATTAGGATCAATCCTTGTTACACAAAAAAGGTAACCGCTTGCAATGGATTTCTTAACTAATATATTACACAAAAGTAAAAGACACGTAAATAACTTTTCCAATAATAGAAAAAAAGGATATACAATCAAAAGGAAAGATAGATAACTATTTTTATATAGTTTACTAGCTGTTGTTCGTCGTTTAATAAATACGAGCTATAATTAAGTCTGTCAATCAAGATTATACGCATCGAATGATTAACATATTTGTTAATCATATCTAAAAGTTGTTGCAAAAATTAATAAAAATATATTGAAATCGAAATAGAAGTTGTATATAATTAGTGTACGTTATCTCATACGTACAAATTTTACGTTTTATAAAAGTTGTTCGTATTAAGTGTGTTTTATGATATACCAATTATAAATATAATTAGCAAGAAGGAGATGATTTACAAAGAACTGTAAGCGTTTTTTATTTGTCGTTTAAACAGGATAAAAGTCAGTAGTGAAAATACTGAAAACGGTAGAGGCCAATTAGTGATTTACTTTGAAACTAAAAATAAAATTATTTGGGGGTTTAATTAATGAAAAAGTTCCTATCAGCAATGTTACTTTTGTTAGTGTTTACATTAGTAGGATGTAGTAGTGATAAAAATACCATCCAATTTTGGACACCATTAACTGGTGAAGATGGTGCTTATATGGATGAATTAGTAGATAAGTATAATGAAACAGATCCAGAGTTTAAAGTAGAGCATGTCGTTACTTCGGATATGTACACGAAAATGTACACTGTATTGAATTCTGGAAACGGTATCCCTGACTTGTCCATTATTCACGCAGATAGAGTACCTAGCTTTGTCAAGCAGGACTTATTGGAACCGATGACAAAGGTCATGGAAGCGCAACCAGAAATTAAGACAGAGAATTTCTTAGAAGAAGCTTGGAACGCAGGGAATGTGGAAGGTACTCAATATACGGTTCCATTAGATATCCATTCTAATGCGATGTATTTTAATAAGGATTTAATGAAGAAATATGGTGTGGAAAATTGGTTAGATGATAATGTTGTCACATTTGATGAAATGCTTTCCTTACAAGGTAAGCTAGAGGAAGGCGACTATGTTCTAAATGATGCTTTAATTAGCTGGGTAATCCTAGCTCAGATCCAAAACTTGGGTGGCTCCATTGAAGAAGGTGGAAAACCAGCTGTCAATACTCCAGAAATGAAACAAGCAATTGAAGCGGTGAAGCAACTATCAGATGCAGGCTTAATGACACCTTACGGGGAAGATGGTTATTTAATGTTCCAATCTGGTAATGTACTATTCTCTACAGATGGTACTTGGAGCTCAACTGGACATGCGCAAGTAGAAGGATTAAATTTTGGTGTAACCAATATTTATGCTTTCGAACCAAGCACTTTCCATAACCGTGCATCTTCTCATTTATTCTCTATGCTAACAAATGAAGAGAGAACAGATGAAAAAGAACAAGGTATCGCTGATTTCTTGGAATTTATTCGTCAAAATTCTATTAAATGGGCAGAGGCTGGCCAAATCGTAGCAAGTAAAGAAGTAGTAGAGAGTCCAGAATATGATGAATATATGCAGTCATTCTTCACATCTACTCCGGAAGAAGAGGAATCACTATATATTTATACGTATGAGCACTATCCATACATTCAAGAAGCGTTAGATACCTATGTGGCAGATATGATCCATGGTGAAATAGATGTGGATACAGGATTAGCGGAGATGCAAAAATTCGTGGAAGATAAGGTTTCAGAAGGTTCATTAGATATTGAAAATGCTGAGACCGAGGAAGCAACGGAAGAGTAATGATTTGTAAGAAGCAATGTGCCATGTCTCATTGGCACATTGCTTTTGAACAAGGAGGTAGTACGGTTGAACAATAAAAGAAACTTCGCACCGATATTTTTTGTGGGCCCACATATTATCTTATTTATTGTGTTCATATTGATCCCTTCTATTTATGGTATATATGCGTCATTTACCAATTGGAATTTAATCAGTGATCCTGTATGGGTAGGTTTAGATAATTATAAAACCATTTTAACAGACGCAGATTCTACCTTTTATGCTCAATTTTTTAATGGCTTAGTAAATACATTGCTTTTTGTCGTGTTTACCGTTCCGTTGATGATCATTATCCCGTTGATGATCGCCGTTGCCTTAGAACATAAAGAAGTAAAATTCACGAGTTTATTTCAAACACTACTTTATGTGCCTGGTTTAATATCCATTTCTGCAGCAGCCTTAATCTGGTCACTTATTTTCAATAAGCAGCTAGGTGTTGTGAACAATTTATTTGGTTCAGAGCATGTGTGGGCAGCAACTCAGCCTTATGCTTGGCTAACGATCATTGTCATCACTGTATGGGCAGGTATTGGTGGTAATATGATTATTTATCGTGCAGGTATTAATGGTGTATCAAAGGACTTATATGAATCAGCGGAAATAGATGGGGCAGGTCCAGTAAGGAAATTCTTTAGTATCACACTTCCGTCTATTAAGTTTCCATTAATTTATACAATGGTCATGACAACAGCAGGGGCGTTTAACGTTTTTGCACAGCCTTTAATGATGACAAGTGGTGGACCGAAGCAAGGAACGACAGTACTCATGATGTATATACGCGATTTAGCTTTTAGTCATGGTGAATCCATTGCCGGGATCGCATCAGCGATGGCGGTATTACTAGGTTTAGTCATTCTCGTGATATCTGCTATCCAATATTACGTAATGAGTCGCAATGCTGCCTAATAGCATCATATTGAAATGACAAGAGTAGAGGTGAAAAAATGCTTAAAAAAATTAAACTATCAAAATATTTATCATACCTGTTTTTAATCGTTGTCAGTGCAATATGGGTGATTCCTGTTCTTTTCGGTATTGTTACATCTTTTCGTTCTCAAACAGAGGTTGTAAATGAAGGATTTAGGTTATTACCTGTCAATTGGATTGTAGAGAATTATGTTGCTATTTTAGAAAACACCTCTTCTGCACCAATTTTACAATGGTTGTGGAATTCGGTTTTTATTGCAACATTACACACACTCTTAGTTGTTGTAGTGATTTCTATAACAGGTTATGGTTATTCGCGGATGAAATTTAAAGGAAGGGATTTCTTATTCTTCACATTACTAGGTATCTCTTTCTTCCCAAATGTAGTAAACTTAATTCCATCGTATAAAATTATTGATATTCTAGGATGGGTGAACACACCTTGGGCGATGATCGTTCCTGGTCTTGCTGGGATGGGGAATATCTTCCTTGTAAGGCAATTTATGAAGGGAATACCGATGGAGCTAGATGAGTCGGCTCGAGTAGATGGTGCAAGTGATTTCACGATTTACTCAAAAATTATTCTTCCACTAATTAGACCGGTATTAATTGTTTGTGCATTGTTCTCGTTTACGGGATCATGGAATGATTTTCTCTGGCCAGTTATTGTTTATACAGATGTAGATAAGATGCCAGTCACAGCAGGGCTATTGCTATTACAAGACATTTATGGAAACTACCGAATGATAGGTCAGTTAATGGGATCAGCTATTCTGGCGATTATTCCAACATTACTCCTATTCTTCTTTGCACAAAAATACTTTGTTTCTGCGATTAATTTAAACTCAGGAATTAAAGGTTAATCGTTATTGTCATGATGTTTGTGGAAATCAACTATATAAGAGACTAGATAAAGACGGACGAATCAAAGCTTTTCTAGCGGAAGTGGGGGAGCGTAAATGAAAAGAGGCTTTGAAAGAAAACTTATTATGATAGGTGCCTTATGGAATTTAGTAACTTCGCTTTTAACAATTTTCAGTTATAATTCCTGGTTTACGTCACAAGGTGAAAAACAGCTACAAAACCTAGATACCAATACGATGATTGCGGGATCGCAAATGGTGAACAATGTTTCCAAGATTATATTTATATTTGGTCTATTTGTCTTAATTGGAGCAATCGTAAACTTTCTAGTTGCTACGAAAATAAAAGATAATGAAATCCAATATAAACTGATAATTTGGATTGGAGTTTGGGCGATTTTACAAATATTGTCTATGGATGTCATAGGATTTGTTCTATACATGCTAGCATTTGTCTTGTATATGGCAAAAAATAAAGCGATCAAGCTATCAGCACAGAAGCTTCAAAACGCATAAATAATTCAGGTAGAGATAATGAGTATCTCTACTCTTTTTTTGTTATTCATGATAAGAAATAACTGGAGAAGAAGAATAGAAAAAATGTTTTTCAATTGGGTTATTTCTCTTGACATATTTCAGTTTTTTTCTTAGTCTTAATATACGTACCATTTTATTATTTTTTAGAATTTAAAGCAAACCCATACGTTCAAGTTAATCCAATGGAAGCAATGATTTATTTTTTTGTAGTTTTGTGAAAGCGTTATAAATCATTATGGTGAGAGGATGGATAATATGGCAACAGAATCAGTAAAAGCAAAAATGGTTGTAGACAAAGAGTTTCAAATCTCTGAAATTGACCCTCGTGTTTATGGATCATTTATTGAGCATCTAGGGCGAGCGGTGTACGGCGGCATTTATGAGCCAGAGCACCCTACTGCTGATCAGCATGGATTTAGACAGGATGTTTTAGATTTAGTCAAAGAACTTCAGGTCCCTATCGTTCGTTATCCAGGAGGAAACATGGTCTCTGCTTATAATTGGGAGGATGGTGTAGGACCGAAAGGAGATCGCCCTAAACGTCTAGAGCTTGCTTGGCGAGTAATAGAAACCAATCAGGTTGGAACAAATGAATTCGTTGACTGGGCAAAGGCAGCGAATACAGATGTGATGATGGCCGTTAACCTCGGAACTAGGGGTGTAGATGCCGCGAGAAACCTATTAGAATATTGTAATCATCCCGGAGGTACTTACTGGAGTGATTTAAGAAAATCGCACGGTTATGAAAACCCTCACAATATTAAAGTGTGGTGCCTAGGTAACGAAATGGATGGCCCATGGCAGGTTGGACAAAAAACCGCACAAGAATACGGAAGGCTTGCTTATGAGACCGCTAAAGCCATGAGACTGGTGGATCCATCTATTGAGCTTGTAACATGTGGAAGCTCAAATTCTAACATGCCTACATTCCCTTCATGGGAAGCAGAAACACTGGAACATACGTATGACGTAGCCGACTATATTTCACTTCACCAATATTATGGTAATAGAAGTGGCGATACAGCTAACTTTTTAGCGAAATCGATGGATATGGAAAACTTTATTCAAACGGTTATTTCAACCTGTGATTACATTAAAGCAAAGAAACGTAGCAAGAAAAAAATGTATTTAAGCTTTGATGAATGGAATGTTTGGTTCCACTCTAATCAACAAGACAAGGAAATAGAGCCATGGACAGTTGCCCCTCCTCAATTAGAGGATGTGTATACATTTGAGGATGCTCTATTAGTAGGTAGTATGCTAAATACTATGCTTCGCCACTCTGATCGTGTGAAAATTGCTTGTATGGCGCAGCTTGTTAATGTGATTGCACCAATCATGACAGAAAATGGTGGTGCAGCATGGAAGCAAACAATCTTTTATCCATATTTTTATACTTCTGTCTTTGGACGCGGAGTCGCTTTGAATCCTGTTGTTAGTTCACCGAAATATGATAGTAAGGACTTCACAGATGTTCCATATTTAGATCCATCTGTTGTATATAATGAAGAAAAAGAAGAGTTGGTAATTTTTGCTACAAACCGTCACCTAGAAAAAGACTTAGAAGTAGACATTGATGTTCGTTCATTTGAAGGCTATAGCGTAATCGAGCATGTAGTATTGGAAAATGAAAACGCAAAAGCAATTAATACAGCAACAGAAGAAAATGTAAAACCACATACAAATGGTGAATCCTATTTGGATGATGGGAAATTAGTAGGTATTTTCCCTAAATTCTCATGGAATATGGTGCGTTTACAAAAGAAAAATTAGTTCGTTCGTTTGTCAATCAGTATGGATACTAGGGAGGATGTAATTTTAATGAAACATCATCATGAAGCCCTAACACCTCCAATGGGCTGGAATAGCTGGGATTGTTATGGTGCTACAGTAACCGAAGAGGAAGTAAAAGGAAACGCTGATTATATGGCCGAACATCTAAAGGATTATGGATGGGAATATATAGTCGTAGATATTCAATGGTCAGAGCCTGGGGCTGTTTCTTCTGCCTATCGGCCATTTGTTCCATTAGAGATGGATGCGTATTCTCGTCTCATCCCTGCTGTCAATCGATTTCCTTCAGCCAGAAATGGCAAAGGCTTTCAGTCTCTTGCCAGTTATGTGCACCAGCTTGGATTGAAATTTGGTATCCATATTATGAGAGGGATTCCAAGACAAGCCGTTCATCAGAATACTAAAATATTGGGGACAGATGTTAGAGCCCGAGATATTGCGAAGCCGAATTCTATCTGTCCTTGGAATACGGATATGTATGGTGTAGACCATACAAAAGATGGGGCCAGGCAGTATTATGATTCTCTCTTTCAGCTTTATGCGGAATGGGGAGTCGATTTTGTCAAGGTAGATGACATTGCAGATTCCAAGCTTTATGGCATTCATGTAGAAGAAATTAAGATGATTCGTAGAGCGATTGATAACTGTGGTAGACCGATGGTGTTAAGCTTATCACCAGGTCCAGCTCCTTTGGAATATGCTAGTCTGCTAGAAGAAAATGCCAATATGTGGCGGATGACTGATGACTTTTGGGATTTATGGCCATTGCTTTATGACATGTTCGATCGCTGTTATAAATGGAGTAAAAACGTCGGACCAGGCTATTGGCCTGATGCCGACATGCTTCCTTTAGGACATATTGGTATACGTTCTGTTGATGGTGGTGCAAGTGATCGTTATACCAGATTTACGAAAGACGAGCAATTGACCATGATGACATTGTGGTCGATCTTCAAATCACCACTAATGTTTGGTGGTGAATTAAGGGACAATGATGATTGGACCTTATCGTTAATTACTAACGAGGAAGTGTTAGATGTACATCGAAATGGTGTAGGTGCTCGTCAAGTTTATCGAGATCTTGATAAAGTCGTATGGACATCCTATGGGGATGATCATACCATCTATGTTGCTTTGTTTAATCTTAATGATCAGAGGGAGCGAGTAACCGTAACCTTTGAGCAGTTAGGTATAGGTGGCGATAAAGTAGAAATGCGTGACCTTTGGGAGAAAGCAGATTTAGGTTTGGCTACAGACATAATAGACTTTGAACTTCCGCCACACGGTACAAAGTTTATTCAATTAACTAATGTATCTGTACAATATTGCCAGCGTGTAACAAAATTGAACTTATAATAAATAATGAGGTGAATATTATGGGGAATAAAGCAGTCATTAATGCAGATGTAGGTCAAGGTACGATTAATAAAAATATCTATGGTCATTTTGCAGAACATTTAGGTCGTTGTATCTATGAAGGAATTTGGGTAGGAGAAGATTCTTCCATACCAAATACAAATGGCATTCGAAAGGATGTGGTAGAGGCATTAAAGAATATTAAAATTCCTGTACTACGTTGGCCAGGAGGATGCTTTGCAGATGAATATCATTGGAAGGATGGAATTGGTCCACGCGAAAATCGTAAACGTATGGTGAACACACACTGGGGCGGAGTAATTGAGAATAACCACTTTGGTACTCATGAGTTTATGATGTTGTGTGACATGCTGGAGACAGAGCCATACATTTGTGGAAATGTAGGGAGTGGAACAGTTCAAGAAATGTCCGAATGGGTGGAATACATGACATTTGACGGCGAGTCCCCAATGGCCAATCTTCGTAAAGAAAACGGAAAAGACGAGCCGTGGCCCCTTAAATATTTTGGTGTTGGAAATGAAAACTGGGGTTGTGGAGGTAATATGCGTCCACAATACTATGCAGATCTTTACCGTCGTTTTCAAACCTATGTAAGAAATTATGGGGACAATAAGATTTATCGTATTGCAGGTGGTCCGAACGTCGATGACTACAATTGGACAGAGGTACTCATGCGTGAAGCGGCAAATATGATGGATGGACTTAGCCTACACTACTATACGATGCCAGGTGAATTTTGGACGGGTAAAGGTTCTGCAACCAACTTCCCTGAAGCGGAGTGGGACATTACATTACAAAGAGCGTACCATATAAAAGAATTGATTGAAAAACATAGTACCATTATGGATAAATATGATCCAGAGAAACGAGTTGGGTTAATTATTGATGAATGGGGAGCTTGGTATGATGTAGAAGAAGGTACGAATCCAGGATTCCTTTATCAACAAAATACGATCCGTGACGCCCTTGTTGCAGGGATTTCATTAAATATATTTAATGATCACAATGATCGTGTCCAAATGACTAATATTGCCCAAACGATTAACGTATTGCAAGCAATGATTTTAACAGATAAGGAAAAAATGATTCTTACACCTACTTATCATGTGTTTGAAATGTATAAAGTTCACCAGGATGCAGAGAAATTGGCTTTAGCTATCCAAACAGATGTGAAAAAAGTCGATGACAAAGACTTGCCGCAAATTACTGCATCTGCTTCCAGAGCTAAAGATGGAACAATTAATATTACGTTATGTAATGTAGACAAAGATAAGGAGACAGATCTTGAAATAGATTTAAGGGGTGTAGATGTTCAAAATGTCTCCGGACGTGTGTTAACAGCAAATGAATTAGATGCCCATAACACCTTCGACAATCCGGATAACGTAAAACCGGTTGAATTTACAGATTTTCAAGTGAACGGCACTGTCTTAACGGTAAAACTACCTTCCAAATCTGTTACCGCAATATCTGTTAAGTAAGGAAAGAAAGAGGAAAAGGTCGATAAGTAAAACTTGTCGGCTTTTTTTAATCGAAAGATATAAAAATGTACAGGGATGTGAGCCAATTGCATTTTCAAGATGAGTTAAATAAGTTAATAAAAGAGCTGGAATGTAATGACATAAATCTTCCGGCTATTTATATAGAAAAAGAAGTGATAAAGCGAATTCCAGAATTTGCAAACAAACATCAATTTAGACATATTGTTATTGTGACAGACGATAACACGAAAAAGGTGGTAGGAGATGAATTAACACTTTTTTTGGAAAAGGAAGGTCTCATTACTCAACTAGTTATTCTAACGCCAACAGAACATAATCAAGTGATCGCAAATGAAGAGACGCTTGTAGAGCTAATGCTAGCCACTTCTCCAGAAACCACATTACTAATCGCCGCAGGATCTGGCACTATTCACGATATTGTTCGTTTTGTTGGCCATAAAATGGATATTCCGTTTATTTCTGTACCAACAGCTGCTTCTGTTGATGGATTCACTTCCAAAGGAGCACCATTAATCTTAAGAGGAAAAAAACAAACCATTCAAACGGCCTCTCCCATTGCGGTTTTTGCGGATATAAATATATTAGTACGGGCCCCTAGGGAGCTGACTGCTGCAGGGTTTGGCGATATTTTAGGTAAGTATACCTCCCTAGTCGATTGGGAAATCTCTCGTCTAATCGCAAATGAACCATATCAAGCACGGGCGGCAGCAATGACGCGATATGCTCTAGATACTTGTATCAATAATATAGAAAAAATAGCTCAACGTGACGAGGAAGGTATAAAAATATTAATACAAGCATTGATTGAATCAGGACTGGTGATGCTTGTATTAGATTACTCGAGACCAGCATCAGGTGGAGAGCATCATCTGTCTCATTTTTTAGAAATGGATATGCTACAAAAAAATCAAAAACAACATTTGCATGGAGCAAAGGTTGGAGTAACAACAGCTATTATTGCTGAGCTATACAAGAAGTTTGTAACAGAATCCTCCTTAGAAGATATAAAAAATGGAACAGTGAAAAAGCATTGGAGGACTATAAAAGAATTGATCCTATCGATACCTGAAGCCGAGCAATTAAGAAGCTATTTAAGAAAAGTCGGTGGACCTGATTCAATACAAGCATTAAAAATAGAGGATAAGGTTGTCCGTGCTAGCTTAAATCAAGCGCATAACTTGAGAGATCGATGTACTGGCCTGCTTTTAATCAATCAAATCAAAAAAACAGAATTGCCTTATCCATTTAATTCAAGTCCTTTGCCAATGTGAAATAAAAACAAATAAGAAGTATCCTTTCCTATTTGAAAAGGATACTTCTTAAAGAAAAGGTTATTCATTAAAGATTTCTAAAAAACCATTGAAAAAAGTTATCCAGTTATATATAATAGAAACAACTCATACTTATACGTACCATTTAAAAGAGTTATGAGTGATTATGGAGATTTGTATCAAAAATGATATAGAAATTATTTATTCGCTAAATGGAAGCGCATACAAATCTTAGGTGATTTTGGTTGAAGCAGTTATATAGAATTGGAGGGGTAAATATGGCAATTAGTCAAACGTCCAACACGGTCGAAAGGAAACAGAGTTCATTTATGAAGTTTCTCAATTCCAAGAAGGTAGTACCATATATTTTTGTGTCACCATTTCTAATTTCGTTTTTAATTTTAACTGTCTATCCAGCAATTCAAGGTATTATTATGAGCTTCCAAAGCGTTTTGCCTGGTCAAGTGAACTTTATCGGCTTAGCTAATTATGAAAGGGTATTCAACCCTACATTTTATAGGGCTCTAACCAATACAACCATCTATGTTGTTTTAACCGTCACTATTTTAACCATACTTCCCATTATTTTAGCAATTATTTTGGATTCAAAATTTATTAAGTTAAAGACATTATTTCGAGCATCCTTGTTTATGCCAGCCTTGGCATCTACCATTGTTGCTGGTATGATCTTTCGCTTAATGTTCGGGGAAACAGATTCCGGTGCGGCGAATCAAATTCTAAATTGGCTAGGCTTTGACTCCGTAGATTGGATGTTTAATGCATGGTCAGGAATGATGCTAATGGTGATGTTATGTGTGTGGAAGTGGCTAGGGGTTAATATTTTATACTTCTTGGCAGCCTTACAAAATGTCCCGGAGGAATTATATGAAGCGTCAGAAATTGATGGTGCGACGATTATGCAAAAATTCTGGTATGTCACCTTACCATTTTTGAAACCGGTTACTATTTTTGTTGTCACCATTTCTATTATCAATGGTTTTAGAATGTTTGAAGAAAGTTATGTATTCTGGCCAGCAGGATCGCCTGGAAATATTGGTTTAACCGTTGTTAGCTATATTTATCAACAAGGTATTCAACAAAATGATATGGGATTTGGTGCTGCGATAGGGGTTATTTTAATGATCATTATCTTTATCGTTAGTTTTATTCAATTAATTCTTACTGGTGCATTTAAGCGAGGTGATGAGTAATGAATAATGCAAAAAGCAGAACATTTAAATGGATTGCAAATGTGGGGATGGGAATTATTTGTTTCATCGCTTTGTTCCCAGTATTAATCTTGCTCCTATCGTCTTTTCGGCCATCATCTGAGTTAATGCGTTCAGGTATTAGTCTCACATTTGATTGGAGTAAGCTAAACATTGATAACTATTTATATATTTTTACTCAAGCGGATGGCTACTGGCAATGGTATATAAATAGTTTAATCATTTCAGTTATTACGATTGTTTTATCCTTATTTTTCTCGTCCATGGTTGGTTATGCGCTCGCTGTTTATGATTTTAAAGGGAAAAATTTATTCTTTGGTTTTGTTGTATTCATTTTAATGGTGCCATTTGAAATCTTAATGTTACCGCTATTCCAGATGATGATAACTTCGGGACTTGTGAATACGTATGCAGGTGTTGTTCTACCAATGATTGTAGCACCTATTGCTGTTTTCTTTTTTAGGCAGTATGCATTGGGATTACCGTTGCAATTGATGGATGCTGCAAGAATCGATGGATCCACGGAATACGGAATCTTCTTTAAAATTATGCTACCATTAATGACTCCATCCTTAGGTGCTATGGCTATTTTACAAGGACTAGGTAGTTGGAATAATTTCTTATGGCCATTAATTGTTTTAAGATCTAATGATATGTTTACATTGCCAATAGGATTAGCGACACTGTTAACTCCTTATGGAAATAATTATGATGTGCTTATAGCGGGATCTGTAATGACAGTAATTCCAATTATCATATTATTTATATTCTTCCAGAGATACTTCGTGGCAGGGCTAACAGTTGGTGGAGTAAAGGGTTAATCATTTTAGAGAGTTAGGGAGTGATGAAAGATGTTTGGACAACAAATAGTGAGTTCATTAGATAAATTTCTAAAAGGTATCCTGAACATTGCTTGGTTAAATCTACTATGGATCTTTTCCTCCCTACTTGGCTTATTCATTGCCGGGGTATTCCCGGCAACTGTTGCTAGTTTAGCAGTTGCAAGAAAATGGGTGCGAAAAGAAGAGATGACCTCGGTTTTACAATATTTTAGAAAGGTATATAAAGAAGAATTTGTGAGATCAAATATTATTGGCTGGATATTGATGGCTATTGGACTTATTCTCTTTGTCAATTACCGTGCTATGATAGAATTAGGAAATCAAATACCGATTTTTGTTGTCTTTGCTTATTATTTAGTCCTTTTCTTTTATAGTTTAGTATTAGTATGGATTTTCCCGTTAATTACACACTACCATACAACAATTAAGCAGTATTTTAAAAATGCATTTATTATTGGAATGTCCAAATTACCTTTTTCCGTTGCTATTTTCGCCGTAATATTTCTAATTTGTTATGTATCATTAGAGCTTCCATCCATGTTTGTATTTATTACCTTTGGCCTCACCGCAATTACGATGATGTTCTTCGTGATGCAGGTGTTCAATAAGATTGACGAGCATAGTTATCGTTAGATTATACGGTTGAATAATCAAATTGTTGAAAATAAAACAGACAACTAAATGTATGTATCGAAAAACTTATTGACAAATTATAAGTTGAATGTTAAGATCAAAGTAATAGAATGGAAGTTACACGAATCTATTTCATGAGTTTGATGTTCAATAAAGTTACGTACAAGTCGAACAAAACTTTGATTAATAAGATTCGTTTTTTTAACAACCATTTTGTAAGCGGTTTCTATTAATGGTAGAACCAAAATATAATATTCATTGGGGGTTGGAAAATGAAAAGCAGAAGAAGTTTGCTCATATTACTTTTTGGATTTGTTGCCATGCTTTTAGTCGCTTGTGGTGGTGGAGATAGCTCAGAGGAAGCTACCGAAACAGTAACAGCTGGTGATGATATCGAAGATGCCACAGAATTAAAGCTTTGGACCTTTGTAGAGTTGCATAACGATTTTTATATGGATGCTGCTGAAAGATGGAATGAGGAAAATCCAGATAGACCAATTAAACTGACAGCTGAGACCTATCCGTACGATAATATGCATAACAATCTCTTGCTTTCATTACAATCAGGAAAAGGAGCACCAGACATAGCAGATATTGAAATTGGTCGTTTTCCTAACTTCCTAGAGGGTGAACCACAATTATTAGCCATGAACGATTATGTAGAACCAGAAATAGATAACTTTGTCAAATCTCGCTTTGAGATCTATGCAAAGGATGGTAACTATTATGGAATGCCAACACACGTAGGGGCATCTGTTATGTACTACAATACTGAGATATTAGAAGCTGCAGGAGTTAACGCAGATGATATCAAAACATGGGATGACTTTGTAGAAGCGGGTAAAAAGGTTGTAGAAAATACAGATGCAATGATGTTTAATACATTCACAGGCGATTATCTTCCATACTTCCAAATGGTATCACAACAAGACTCTGATTTCATTGATGAAAACGGAAACATTACCATTAATAGAGAAGAAAATATACGAGCACTAGAATTATTGAAGCAAATGCAGGATGAAGGAATTGCGGAAGTGGGCCCAGGCGGTGAACCACATGCAGAGGAATTTTATGCTTATATGAATGATGGAGGAGCAGTTGCGATTAGTATGCCAATCTGGTATATGGGTCGTTTCACAGATTATATGACAGATTTAGAAGGAAAAATGGTAGTCCGTCCAATGCCGGCATTCGAAGAAGGTGGCAAGCGGTCTGCCGGTATGGGTGGAACGGGTACTGTTGTAACGAATCAAACAGAACATCCAGAGTTAGCGAAGGAATTCCTTGCTTATGCAAAACTTTCCAAAGAGGCGAATATCAAGTTATGGACAGTACTAGGCTTCGATCCTCCACGTCATGATGTGTGGGATGATCCAGCTATCCTAGAAGATAATAAGTTCTTCCAATTCTTTGGTGATGATATCTTTGACACATTGAATGATATAAAAGATGAAATTAATGCATTGAATATTACGGAAGATACACCAACAATTGCAACAGAGCTAAATACAAATACGTTAAATAGTGTATTAAGGGACGGATCGCAAACCGCTGAAGAAGCACTTAATAAGGCACAAGAAGCCGTTGAATCGCAAACAGGCAGTGAATAAGAAAAATGGGGCTATTCCATATTGTATGGGATAGCCCTTGCTATTTAATGTAAACCAAAATTGTTCCACGGAAGGTTAGTAAAACATGATTGAAAAAGCTTACAAACAAGTCTATGATAATATAGTAGAAAGAGGTGATTGGAAATGAGAACATTATATATCGATTGCTTTTCAGGGATAAGTGGTGACATGACAATCGGTGCATTATTGGATACTGGAATTTCGATAAAATTTTTAGAGGAAGAATTATTCAAGCTAGGTATACACCAAGAATATGAGTTGAAGACAGAACGAGTGAATAAAAATGGAATCTCAAGCTTAAAGTTTGATGTGTTATTTGATGATCATCATGAGCATGGGCACCATCATCACCATCACGATCATAATCATGTTCGAGAACACGATCATGATCATGGGCATCATCATAAGCATGGCCATCATCATGAGCACGAGCATAACCACCAACATGACCATCATCACATCCATGATCACCACCATCATCGTACATATAAAGATATCGTCGAATTAATTGCCAATTCTGAGTTAAGTGATTCTGTCAAAGAAATATCCCAAAAGATATTTCGCGTAATTGGCGAGGCAGAAGCGAAGATACATGGGATGGATTTAGAGAAAGTACATTTCCATGAAGTCGGAGCAATTGATTCGATTATTGATATTGTTGGAACAGCAATTCTTATCGATAAGTTAGCGGTGAATCAAATTATTGCATCACCCGTTCCAACCGGCTCAGGAAGAATTAAGATTGATCACGGTATTTATCCAGTCCCGGCACCAGCTACACTTGAGATTTTAAAAAATGTCCCACTTCAAAATATCGATGTAACAGCAGAGTTAACAACTCCTACCGGTGCAGCCATCATAAAGGTGTTAGTTGACGAATTCAGTCAATCGGTACCAAGTATGAAGATCAACCAAACCGGATATGGTGCGGGTACGAAGACCTTTAGAGAACATCCAAATGTTCTTCGAGTAATGCTAGGTGATTTCTAGTTGTTTATATTAAACTGCAAGATATTAAAGTTGACATGACAAAAAGAGGAGGGAGAAAATGGGGGGAGAAGGAAGGGAAAGAGAATATAATACTCAAAGAACGGTAGGGGTATGGTTAGTTTATGTTGGAGTTATTATTATTGTTTCGGCGATAATGGGTGGAGACTTATTTATTCATCCGTTTATTATGGGGTTTGGTTATTTTATTGGTTTTTTCTTAATTCTTGTTCTTCCTTTTCTTAATAACAAGCTATCATATGGTAAGAATTCTAAGTTTCAAGATAGAATGGACAATATTTCGGTTGTTGTAACTATTGTTCTCTGTACGATTTGTGGGTTAATTATTGGCTCTGATGATTTAAGATTGCTTTGGCTATGTATTTTTACCATTATAGGTATTCATTTCTTTGGTTTTTATTTTTCTCAAGGTAAAATAATTCTCTTGTTAGGGGTATTGACGACAGTGAACTCAATAATGGGAATCCTTTTAGTTAGTGTTCCTTTTCTTTTGTTCGCAATGATTGACGGTATTTTAAAAGTAATTTATGGGTTCAAAATGCTCCTTATGAAACGTCAAACGAAAAATTCAAATATGGGTGATGAAGCATTAAACAACTTCAACTAAAGGGAGCGCTAGTTCAATAAGGGAAGAAAAAAGGAGTAAAAACGCGCAAATTTGAATTGCACCCCAATTGTTGGACACAATCTAACAATTGGAGGTGCAGTTTTTGTATGCTAATTGTAATGTTACTCGTTTGGAATTGAAATGCTAAAAGGGCTGTTATTTTGTTTGTTAATTAACATTTTCCTTCCCAAGACCTGTACCCGTTACTTTATGAAGTGGGTTTTTTTTCTTTACATATTTTTTGTTAAAATACCTTGCATTATTAAGTAATTTATATTAGAATACTTAATGTTATTAAGTAATATAGGGAGGTAAACAGATTGAATAAGGAAATGCTGAAAGGTACAATTGATCTTCTAATACTATCCCTATTATTAAATGAAGATAGCTACGGCTACCAGATATCTAGAAAAATAAAAGAAAGAACGAGCGGCTCATTCGAACTACAGGAAGCCACCTTATACTTATCACTTAAACGCCTAGAGAAAAATGAGGCCATTACTTCTTATTGGGGCAAGGAAAGTCAAGGTGGAAGGAGGAAATATTACAGAATAACCGATATTGGCAAAAAGCAGTACATACAATATAGTGAAGATTGGAAACAGATGGTCCAGATGATGAACGCTTTTATATAAGACAAGAAAAGGAGAAGAGAATATGGATTTTAGTGCAGAGCTTCTAACATTAATTAAGTATTTTATATTAGGTCTTGTCCAAGGGATTACAGAACCAATCCCCATTTCCTCAAGTGGACATTTAATCATTTTTAGAGAACTATTTGGAGTGAAGGCAAACGGATTGTCCTTTGAGATTTTTGTCAATTTTGCTTCTTTACTTGCTGTTTTAGTCATTTATCGAAACGATATTATTCGATTAGTGACAAATGGTACAAGGTATATCGTGAAAAAAGAAAAGGAAGAGTCTGATCGCAAGGACTTTCAATTTATTATCTATCTAATTATTGCTACCATTCCAGTTGGGGTTTTTGGTGTGCTATTTGGTGATGCTATTGGCGATGCATTGAGTAACACTAAGATTGTAGGGTTTACGTTACTTATTACAGCTGTGGCTCTATGGCTTATTCGTAACTTAAGAGGTCGTAAGAATGATGGAGATTTAACAACAAAGGATGCTATTATTGTGGGTCTTGCCCAAATGGTTGCCCTAACCCCTGGAATTAGCCGATCAGGAGCTACCATCGTTGGATCAATGCTAGTTGGAATGAAACAAGAAACAGCACTTCGTTTTGCTTTTCTACTTTATATTCCAGTAAGTTTAGGTACAGGGATATTAGAAATACCGGAAATTCTGAAGGACCCAAATATAAATTCTCTACTAATCCCATATATTATTGCCTTTATTACCACCTTTATTGCAACCTATTTCGCTTTAAAATGGTTTATGGATATTATGGCAAAAGGAAATTTAAAATATTTCTCTTACTATTGTGTAATTGTAGGGATTCTCGTAATTTTGTTCCTATAATTTTCTGAAATGGAGGTATAAGCTATGCGCAATTGGATAATCAAGATTACTAGTTTCAATGATTTGAAAAACAAATGGTTATTATGCCTCTCTGTGATCATTTTTGCTACCACACTTTATATAGATTATAAGGATCATCCTAGCTATACTCCTTTTGCTATACTCCTTTGCTATGGCTTTGCTATTGTTATAGCTGGGATGTGGTCGATAATTAATTACATTAATCATATAAAAATCCACGCTATGTATAGAAAAGATCATGATCTTGCCTCTTTTGTTGAAAGACTAGCAATGGATAAGGATGAAAAGGCAGAATTACTAGCATACATGGAGGATTTTAAAGCAGACTTAATTGAACAGGGGAAATCATCAGAGGAGGCAGCTAAAATTGCCCTTCATCATTTCACCATGCAGGAATTCGAAAAACTAGCCAAGGATTCTACCATTTTTAAGCTTCCTGCCCATTATTATTTGTGGGGTTATACGGCATTATTAGCTGTTGTGTTTATCTTCACACTAATTCTCGTGAATCTCTGGACGAGTCCTGTGATCATGGTGGTCATCGAAGCCACTTCCTTTGCTTATGCATTTGGGTTTGCTACTGTCTTTTTCATGTATAAAGTAATTGATATGATGATATATAAAAAGCTATAAAAAATAGGACGACTCCACTCGTAGATTGAGTGGAGTTTATTTATACGTGGGACGTAAAAACATATAAGATAAAAGAATATATCTTGTTGAAAGGGATTGGAGCAGCTGAGATCACCAAGATAAAGAAATATATCTTGGCGAAAGCGATTAGAGAAGCTGAGATCACCAAGATAAAAGAATATATCTTCTCAAAAACGATTAGAGGAATCAAGATAACCAAGATAAAGGATATATCTTGGGGAAAACGACTAGACGAGACAAGATTACCAAGATAAAAAATAAGCCCTCCAGAAAACTAGGAGGACTTTACTCAGCCAAAAACCTAAGCTTCTTTGCTTTTATAGCGTAAGCGGTATTTCCCTGGAGTAATACCTTCCATTTTACGGAAGGATCTAATGAAGTTTTGTGAATTATTGTATTGTAATTCCTCGGCAATGTCTTTTACAGATTTATCCGTTGTGGTTAACCAATCCTTCGCTTTATTCAAGCGGTAGCGGAGTAAATACTCACTAAAAGAGAATTTCGTTTCTTTTTGAAAAATACTGCTCAAATAGTTTGGATTATAGTGTAGTTCCGCTGCAATAATATCAAGAGAGATATCTTTATTAAAGTTTTCGTGTATAATGCGAATCATCTTGTCAGAGATTCTTTTGTTTTTACTTTCATCCTTTGCATCTAGATTCGTAATAAGTGGCTGAACGATTCGATGGACAACCCATTCTTTCATTTCTTCTAATGAATGTAGATTTTGATAATGAGTAATCATTTCCGTCGAATCAAAATCCTCTACACTGATCCCGAGCAATTCCTTTAATTCAAATAATTCATAGAAAAATCTTGATAAAATAATTTCTAATTGCTGATGATGAATATCATTCTGATCGATATAGTCAAAAAACTTATCGATCTCCTCTGTTGCCTGATCTTTCTCACTCAATTTTATCGCATCAAAAATCTGGTTTTTGATAGCAACAGGATATGGAGCGATACTCGAATATCTTCGGTTTAAGTTTTTATAATAAATAATGGAGGATTCACCCATTTTTAAACGATATTTTAATGCTTCCTTACTTTCCTTAAATGCTTTATTAGAATCACAAAGATTAACATAACGTAAACTAATTCCGATACTGACACTTAAGTGAAGGAGCTCTTTCACCTTTTGTTGAATTAACTCGACTTGCTGGTTTATGAGGTGGGTATAATCAGAATCCTTCTCACAGTCAGTTATTAAAATGGTTGTTTGAGTATCATTAAGTACAACTGGTGTAAACCGTTGTTCACTAGGAATGATATCCTCCATTAAATTATTAATAGCAAATAATATTAGGTCTTGGTCATTTTTATTAAACTTATTTTGGTCGATGGCATCTACCTTCAATGAAAAGACAGTCAACCAGGACCAGCTTTCTACGTAATGAAAATTCTTTATTTTAGTGTGTAACTCACTTTCACTTACCTTGCCTTGTAATAAACGCATCATAAATAATTGCTTTAATTGGGTAACTTGGTTCTGGACACGTTGTTCTAGCTGATTATTCTGACTTAATAGACTTTCAATATGTGTTTCTATCAATTCAAACTCATTTCGATTACTACTAGCAGCTGTTGTTGGATTGATAGCATTTTTCAATCGTTTAATCGGTTTGTACAAGACCTTACTACCAATAACAGCGAAAATAACCGAGATAATTAATAAAATACTAATAATTAATAAGGTAATCCAACCAATCGAAGATGATTTGACATGCAAATCACTTAGTTTTACAAAGGATAAATAAGTCCAATTATTATAAAGGGATGTTTCGTAGCTTATCTTAAATTCGGTACCATTAAAAGTGTAATTAAATTGGCCCTTCGTTGCTTCTCGGTCAATTTTGTTAAAGAGAGAGGTAGGAATATACCCATCCTCGCCAATATAGCTCGGATTACTTTGGGAGATCGTTTGATTATTTTCATCTAATATTAAAAAAGATTCACTATCATTACTTTCCGCCATAATTTCTGTTAATTCACAGGCAGGAATCAAAACACTGATAATTCCTGTTGGATCACTGGATAAAATCGGTAGCTTTTTAACTAAATTGATGTAATGGGAACAACTATTCTTGGTTGCGTTTGGAAACTGAATATCACTTGATTTTTCTAGGATCCAAGAGGTTTTTTTTGGTGTGTTCATATAGCCTTCATGTATTTGCTCATTGGTCTTTGCATCAAGGTTGACAAGACCATTATTATTGATCAGCCAATCTTCCTTAAAACTAACAAAAACAATATCCTCAATCCCTGTTTCGAGTGTTTGTAAATGATTCAAATCTCTTCTTAATTTGTGAAAATCTTCAAAAGCAAGCGCATTCATATTTTCGTTTAAAAATTGCTTTGTCTGTGTAGAACGAACAAAATAAGTAGTAGAAAGATCTACATACCTTAGAGCCTGTTCGATATTTGTCTTAATTTGAAAAATATTTTGCTTTTTTTCATCATTGGAGTAATCAATGATGGCTTTGGAAGATTGCCAATAAGAAAGACTACCAGTAATAATAACAGGGACGGTACTTAATATAATAAGGAAAGCAATTAACTTAAAGTAATGCTTGGTAGATAATTTTTTCATAGGCATAACTTCCTTATCAAAAATTTATTTCTCACGTTAATTTGTCGTAACAGAATGATCGATTTGCTCTTGTTGAACTTGGAGTAATTGCTGAAAACCTAGATGTGCAAAAAACATAATGATGTAGGCACTAAAGCTAAAACTAAAAAATAGTCCAACACCTGGAAATTTAAAGGATAAAAAATACACTCCAGCTAATATCGTTACCATACATATAGAGTAGTGTAATTTAATAGCTCCGATCGTTACAGCATATCGAATATACTGCCAAAAGGATAATTCAAAATGGACATATACCGGCAGGACATATAACACTAACATGAGATAAAAGAAAGTAGCCATAACAAAAATACCTAATAAAACGGAGTGAAAGCTAGTATCACTCATTAAGCCAGCATATTTTAGGAAAACAGACAAGAAATATCCTAATCCATAAAGGACAACGCCGAATAAATTCGCATTCCAAAAATGAGATTTATAAGCGTCGACAAAGGTTGATAGAATAGGTGTATCTGTTTCTTTTTGAATCCACTTTCTTACAATAGTAAACATGGCGATCGTAGCAGGCATTAATCCAAATAAGATAAGGCCAATTAAAGTGCCGAGTAACCAAATTAAATTTAACCAGGCAAATCTTGTTACCCATGTGCATACCTTATAGAGACTTGCCCAAATACCTGTTAATTCCATCATAAACTCACCTAATTTCACTTTCATTATTACTATATAGAATACATATAAATCAAGAAGAAGTAAACCAGAAAAATGAAACGCTTACATTCGATAATCATTATATGAGATAGTTCTAATCCTTATGACATAACGATTGTAATGATTTTGTAACATAAAATAATCATTATTTCATCACTTCATAATCAATAAGGAAAAATGATTATTTCAGAAAAAAATCTCTAATTAAAAGCTTTTTGTAGTAAACGTTTTCATTAGCTGTGAAAAAGTGATTATATACAAGATGGTATCTATTGCTTACTATGGTAGATGTACAACGATTCAGTTGTAACAAATTAAATAGATATTTGGAGGGTGGTTAATTTGAGTAACTGGAAAAAGATAATGGGGTTAATGCTACTTGCCGTCTTATTACTCGTGACAGCTGCTTGTAGTGACAGTTCTTCAGAAAGTAGTGGAGATAATGAAGGATCTGAAGAAGGATCAGATGGAACTTTTTCTTTTTCAATGATGGCAAACTTACACACACCAGAGGTTCCTGATGAAAAAGTATTAAATAAGATAGAAGAAGTAACAAGCACAGATATTGAGATTCAATGGGTACCAGATAACAACTATGAAGACAGATTAAATACAGCTTTTGCAACAAACTCATTACCAGATGCTGTTTTCTTAAAAAACCAAGCTACCTTTATACAATTCCGTGAAGCAATACAAGATGGGCAGTTTTGGGAAGTTGGACAGTATTTAGACGAGTTCGAGAACTTATCTAAATTGAAACAGAACGTATTAGACAATACGAAGATTGATGGGGAATTATATACTTTATACCAAGGACGCCCATTATCACGTCAAGGTATTATCTATCGTAAAGACTGGGCGGAGAATTTAGGCTTAGAAGCACCCACGACAACCGATGAATTTATGGAAATGGTACGAGCTTTCACAGAGGATGACCCAGATGGAAATGGTAAAGATGATACTTTCGGCTTAACAGATCGAAGTGATTTAATCTATGGAGCATTTAAAACGGTTTCCTCTTGGTTTGGAACACCTAACTATTGGGGAGAAAAGGATGGTCAGCTATTACCAGAATTTATGTTTGATGAATATGTACAAACAATGGACTTCTTTAAAGAAATGCATGAGAACGGATACATTAATCAAGACTTTCCTGTAACAAGTAAACCGGACCAACAAGAATTTATTAAAAACGGCACAGCAGGTGTTTATGTAGGTGCGATGAGTGATGTAGGAAGCTTACATGATGATGCAATTGCGATCAATCCTGACGCACAATTTGATGTACACAATTATGTAGAAGGGCCAAGTGGTGAGTTTGGTGTATGGTCGATTCCTGGCTATGGTAACTTAGTAATGTTCCCTAAGAGCTCTGTTGAATCCGAAGAGGAATTGAAGAAAATCTTAGGCTTCTTTGACCAAATGATGTCTCCAGAAGTAGCTAATTACGCTTACTGGGGCTTTGAAGGAGAGCATTATGAATTAGTAGATGGTGCTGCTAAAGTATTAGATTCCGATAAAAATGAACGCGAGGTAAAACCATATCAAGCAATTGAAATCGGAGAGCCTGAAACAAATGGTCGTTACTTAGGTTATTTTGATTATGAACCAAAGGCAAAATCGGAAGAATTATTCCTTGAAAATGAAGAACACCTTATTAATGATCCAACAGTGCCACTTTATTCGGAAACATACGTAAAAGAAGGTGGTACACTGCAACAAATCATTACAGATGCTACGTATAATTACATTCTAGGTCAAATCGACAAAGATGGATTTGATAAAGCCATTGAAGAATGGAAGTCACAAGGTGGAGATAAGATTATAGAAGAATACAATGCATCCTATGAGGAATCAAAATAATCATGCTCAGGGCTCTTAGATCATTTTAAGAGCCCTGAAATTTAACTGCACTACTATTGTCTGTTACTAAGAAGTTCCTATAATGAGGAGATGATCATTATGTTATGTTAGTTACTTTTATGAACAGCAACTCTTAAGAATAAGCTTATGGCAGTAGTGAAAGGTAACTCGTAAGATAATGATTATTTACGTTATATGAATTCTCACGTACGATTTGGATAAGCAGATGCATAGGTAGTGATATTCAGAGGAAAGGAAAATGTCTATGGAAACAACAATTTCTCCGAAACAAGAAAAAAGAAATTACAAAAAAATGAGGAAATCAGAGTTATGGAAAAGAATTAAAAAGAATAAATTGATTTATTTAATGATTCTGCCAGGTCTTCTCTATTTTTTCATTTACAAGTATTTACCGATGTATGGGTTAATTATTTCATTTCAAGAGTATAAGCCTTACTTAGGTATTTCGGGAAGTGAATGGGTAGGATTGGAGCATTTTAAACGATTGTTTGCAAGTCCTGATTTTTGGATGATTTTTAAAAATACATTAATATTGTTCGGTTTGCAAATATTTGTTTATTTCCCGATTCCGATTATTCTATCGTTAATGTTAAATGAAGTGCGACATAGCTTCTTTAAAAAGGGTGTTCAAACACTTGTGTATATTCCGCACTTTATGTCATGGGTAGTTATTGTATCTATTTCGTATGTCATGCTCACACTTGATGGTGGTATTGTAAACGCAATCATAGAGTCGCTAGGATTTGAGAAGGTTAATTTCTTACTGAATGAAGACTGGTTCCGACCAATGTATATTTTACAAGTTATTTGGCGTGAGGCTGGCTGGGGTACCATTATCTTCTTAGCAGCCATTACTGCGGTAGATCCTCAATTATATGAAGCAGCAAGAATGGATGGAGCAGGTCGATTCCGTCAGATGTGGCATATAACCCTACCTGCGATTCGAAATGTAATCATCGTTTTATTAATTTTAAAAATTGGGGATGTATTGGAGCTAGGTTTTGAACATGTGTACTTATTATTAAATTCCTCTAACCGTAATGTTGCCGAAATATTTGATACGTATGTTTACGTAGCTGGTTTACAGCAAGGGCAATTCAGCTATAGTACGGCTGTTGGCTTCTTCAAGGGTGCCGTTGGATTGATTATGGTTGTCTTTGCGAACTGGCTAGCGAAGAAATTCAATGAAGAAGGAATCTACTAAGATTAGGCGAGGTGAAGATAATGGCCAAAAAGAAAAGAATAACAATGGGGAGCAGAATGTTTGATTTCTTTAATTACTTTTTGCTTGCATTGATTGCGCTAATTACCGTTTTACCATTTATCCACGTTGTAGGTAGTTCATTTGCTACAAGTGCAGAGGTGGCGAATACGAAATTTTTACTCTTTCCAACTAAATTCACGCTAGATGCATATGAGTACATCTTTTCCACAGATACGATTTTTAAAGGCTTAGGTGTTTCCGTTATTGTGACACTAGGTGGTACGTTATGGAGTATGTTTTTTTCTACCTTAACTGCTTATGGATTAGCAAGAAAAGATTTGGTCGGTCGTCGTGTGATCAATTTCTTGATTGTTTTTACATTACTATTTAATGGAGGAATGATCCCTACCTTCTTAGTTGTTCAACAGACTGGATTACTAAACTCCTTATGGGCCTTAATCATTCCAGTAACTATTAATGCTTTTAATATGATCATCCTCAGAAGCTTTTTCGTTAATATTCCGGAAAGCCTAGAGGAATCAGCTAAGATCGATGGTGCCAATGACTTTAGTATACTCTTTAGAATTGTACTTCCGATTTCATTGCCAGCTATTGCGACGATTTCCTTGTTCTATGCGGTTACTTATTGGAATACGTACATGCATGCCATCCTTTATTTAAGTGATGCAGGCAAATGGCCAATCCAAGTTCTACTGCGACAAATCGTTGTTCTTGCCAGTGGTTTGACATATGATGGGGCAGCCTATACGGATGTTCCACCACCAGAAACAACGATAAAGATGGCAACGATTGTTGTAGCTACAGTACCAATTCTATTAGTCTATCCGTTTTTGCAAAAATACTTTGCGAAAGGTGCTTTACTAGGCTCTGTAAAAGGTTAAGACAATTAATGAGAGGAAGCATAACACAATGGACTGGCGGGAAGAGAAATTACAGCAATTAGATCAATTATACGAGGGAATGTTCGACTGGTTAATGAAACAATATGACCCTGAAACAGGTGGCTTCTATTATGCAAGAAGCTCGGTAGAAAACGAAGACTTCACTCCAGATATAGAATCTAGTGCACAAGCATTGAATATACTAATTCGGCATCATCTATTAGATCAGATGCCGAATCCCATAAAAGGAAAAATGGTACAATTCTTTCAATCGAAGCAAGACGTAAAAACTGGATACTTCTATGATCCACATCCAAGAATGAAAGAGGATGAAGTAATGGTTCACCGAGCGCTGAATTATTCACTAAACTCCTTAAAAAGGTTAGGGGCATCGAATCGATATCCTCTTCCTCTTTCTTTACGAGAAGCTCCTGCTTATACTACTTCTGTAGAAGCATATCGCGAGAAATGGGAGAGTATTGATTTGAGAAATAGTTGGAGAGGCTGCGATTTATTAGCCTCCTCTACCGTTTATATAAGAGAGATGCCAAAGGAAACGCAAAGAAAATTTGTCGATGCCTTTGCAGCCTATTTAGCAGGTCTTCAAGATAGGCAAACGGGTTTGTGGGGAGAAGGATCTGTTTATGAAAGAATATCTGGAACTTTTAAGTTGCACACCTTTTACCGAAGCTATCAGATTCCAATGCCTAATAAGGAAAGAATTTATCAAAGTATTCTTAGATGTCTACGGCAGGAAGAGGCTATCGATATGTGTTATATCCGAAATCCTATTGATCTATTATCCTATTTAGCCTTAGATATTCCAGAGGAAGAGCTTAAGGAGATTACATCAATTACGATCGAGAATATGTCAAGGCTTAAGAGAGCAGATGGTGCTTTTTCAAGAGAACTTGCCCATTCACCAAAGGCGCCGAATGTGGCTCAAGTGAAAGAGGGAGATTACTATCCTAACATGCCAGAACCTGTCCAGCTCGGAATGGGATTAGTGGAGGGTGATATGAATGCTACTACCCAAGCAACTCTTATACGTATCCAACTTCATAAATTGTTAGGAGTAGATCCAAAAGCCATCATAGCTAACAGTGAATTTTGGAATAATTAAAATAGTGGAAAGAAGTGTTACCGTTCATGCAACAAGACAGAATCGAGAAGGAAAAGCATTTATCTAAGCATGCTATTAATATTCTCATCAACCATGCGATCTTTCAGTTTGGTGGTTCCCTTTCCATTATTTTTGTCAATTTATATTTATGGCGATTGACGAATAGCTTATGGGTGAATGGAATCTATAATTTAGTAGCCATTTTATCACAGGCTGGAACTACTTTTTTTATAGGCAAAATGTCAAAAAGAAAAGGCAGAACAACTATTTATCGCTATGGCATCGTGATGACTGCCTTATTTTATTTATTCATTGTTATTGTCCAAGAGCAAATTGTCACTTATTATTATTGGTTTGCTTTGTTGAGAGGGATCGCACAAGGCTTGTATTGGGTTGCGTACTTTACGATCGTTCATGAGGTATCCTCTGATCATAATCGACATCGATATTTAGGCTGGAATCAAATGGTCATGGGAACAACGAATTTGATAGCGCCAGCATTAGCCGGATTTGTGATTGAATTATTTACAGGCTTGACTGGATATGTGATCATCTTTTCGATTGCATTTTTGATGTTTTTTATTGTGACATTAAGAAGCTTCCAAATGGTAAGAGAATCCATACGCCATCGCAATTATTATATGAAATATTTAGGACTTATCGTAAAACGAGAGCGGAGGTTTATAAGTGCCTTAGCAGGATGGTTGGTCATCGGTTTTCCACAAGGGATATTGATGTACATGACACCAATCTTGATTTATAGCATTTTTGAAGATGAAGCGGTAGTTGGATATTTAAATGCAGGATTTCTAGCAGTGTCTATTTTGGTAAGTTTTATCTTTTCTCGTTTTGCTAATATTCAAGATACGAAGCGTTATCTTTGGATAGCAGCGATAGGCTTTTTATTAGCTGGAAGCTTTTTAACCTGGGAAATCGCGATGTGGAGTGTGATCTTCTTTATGATTACGCAAAATATGGTGAAGCCCATTCAAGCAAATGCTTATGCAGCTTATTATTTTCAGTGGATCAATAGAATTCCATTGAAAACAGAGTTTCGAGTGGAGTCGATAGTATTAAGAGAAACTATCATTAATCTAGGTCGTGGATTGGGTATTATCCTATTTATGATCTTTTCCAGTGGCATAGATACAAAGACTGTTGCCTATGTCATTGTTGGCTCAATGGCCATTCAATTATTTTTACCAATGTTAATCACAGATAAGGAGGATGCATAATGAGTGTCATTAATCAATGGGAGCAAGCGGAACCAGGGGTGAAGCGAAAAATTCATCGTCCTGGAAACAAGGTGATGATGATGGAGGTTGTCTTTGAAAAAGGTGCGGAAGGTTCTAGTCATCATCATCCACATGAGCAATTAACCTATTGCCTTGAAGGGAAATTAGCTTTTCAAGTGGATGAAAAGGAAATAGTTATTGAAAAAGGTGAAACCATACATATACCGTCCAATGCGGTCCATGGAGTGAAGGCACTAGAGCCTAGTAAGCTATTAGATGTATTTACCCCATTAAGAGAAGATTTACTGAAGGAGTGATGACATGGGTTTTTATGATATTACAGAATTCGGTGCATTGCCTGATGATAGTGACGTTAGTACGAATGCTATCCATCAAGCAATTCAAGCATGTACAAAAGCGGGTGGAGGAACGGTTTATGTTCCAGCAGGTAAGTTCATAACAGGCCCAATCCAATTAGCGAGCAATCTAACCTTATATTTAGATGCAGGTGCAGTCCTGTCCTTTATCGATGATTTCGATCAATTTCCAGTGGTGAAAACGAGATGGTCTGGCTATGTATGTCATGGGTTTATGCCGCTTGTTTTTGCACAAAATGCGGAAAATGTAACGATTAAGGGTGAGGGTGTGTTGGATGGAAATGGGCAAGCCTGGTGGGAGATCAATGGCAAGCTGAGAAAAGGAGAGCATTATGAATCGCTAAAAACAAAGGAAATTGCAAAAGCGAATGCCCTCTTTACAGAGCCAGCAGATACAAATCTTGTAGAATGGCCATCACAATTCTTGCGACCGCCATTGATTCAATTTTATCAGGTGAAAAATGCAAGCATCAGTGGAATTACGGTTACTAACTCTCCTTTTTGGAATACACATCTTGTCTTCTGTCAAAACATATCGGTGCATAATGTTCATTTCTTAAACCCTTCTGATACACCGAATGGAGAT
Source organism: Gracilibacillus sp. JCM 18860 (assembly GCF_055395245.1). Lineage (NCBI taxonomy): Bacteria > Bacillati > Bacillota > Bacilli > Caryophanales > Bacillaceae > Gracilibacillus > Gracilibacillus sp. JCM 18860. The sequence goes on along the minus strand of NZ_AP043868.1, from coordinate 2,116,977 downwards.
GGATTGGATATTGAATCATGTCTTAATGTACGAGTTTCTGACTGTCATTTTGATGTTGGCGATGATTGCGTTGTACTCAAATCTGGTATTAATGAAGATGGTCGCCAATACAATGTACCGACGAAAAATGTAACCGTAACGAATTGTACGATGCACCATGGCCATGGTGGGGTGGTGTTTGGTAGTGAAAATTCAGGTGGTATCGAAAATGTAACGATATCTAATTGTGTATTTAATGGAACAGATCGTGGAATACGAATGAAAACGAATCGAGAGCGTGGTGGTTTTATTCGTAATGTTTTAGTGAATAACGTCTTGATGGAAGATGTATTGTGTCCTTTCACGATTAACTCCTTCTATCGTCACGGAGTAAATAGAAGTAACCCAGAATTGTTGGATGCTAAAGCTATTCCAATCAGTGAAAAAACGCCTATAGTAGAGCAGGTTCGAATTAGCCATGTGACAGCGAAAAATTGTCGAGCAGCAGCGGGATTCCTTTATGGGCTTCCAGAAATGCCGGTAAAGGAAGTGAGCCTAGAGCATGTCACCATTGAGATGACTCAGGATTACCATGTTCCTGGAGGAGAACCAGATATGGTTAGAGAGGTTATCGAAATGGCTGGGGAAGGTATGTTTGCGAAATATATTAACGACCTTCAGCTTCACCATGTTCGAATTCTAACAAGAAAAGGTCCTGGGCTAGTAATAGAGGAATCAAATGATATTATGCTTGAACAGTTTGCTTTAAAAAATAAAGAGATGGGTACTCCAGTGGTTGTATCTAAGAACACAGAGAGTATTCATGTAAACGGAATACAAAGAGATCAGCTAGGCGATGATTATTTGAAAAGAGTGGAAAGTGAGGTTACTCCATAATGAAAACCTACCAAAATCCGATTATTCCCGGTTTTTATCCAGATCCATCCATTTGTCGAGTAGGAGAAGACTATTACCTTGTGACATCAAGCTTTGAATATTTCCCAGGTGTGCCAATATTCCATAGTAAGGATTTAGTCAATTGGCGTCAGATTGGTCATGTATTAGATCGACCGGAACAATTGAATTTAGATCAGACTCCTAATTCTAGAGGGATTTATGCACCAACGATTCGTTATCATGATGGCATTTTTTATATGATTACAACATTTGTCGTTAGTCAAACAGGTGCTAGACGTAATTTTTACGTAACGGCAACAGATCCCGCTGGTCCGTGGTCTAAGCCTAATTGGCTTGAGGATGCACCAGGAATTGATCCCTCCTTATTATTTGATGATGATGGAAAGGTCTACTATACAGGTAATCGCAAGCCACCATCAGGTCCGAAATATAAAAAACACAATGAGATTTGGCTTCAGGAATTAGATCTAGAGAAAAAGCAATTAGTCGGACCTAAATATAGTCTGTGGGATGGTGCGCTAAAGAATGCTCATGCGCAAGAAGCTCCGCACTTATATAAAATAAATGGTTGGTATTATTTAATGATTGCAGAAGGTGGAACAGGACATACACACGCTGTGACCATTGCACGTAGTAAAAATGTAACGGGACCATATGAAATGACGGAGACGAATCCTATTCTTACACATCGACATTTAGGAAAAAATCACCCAATCGTCAATATCGGTCATGCCGACATTGTGGAGACACAGGATGGTGACTGGTGGATGGTTTGTCTAGGATCACGTCCATATGGAGGCTATTATCGAAATTTAGGACGAGAAACCTTTTTAGTACCGTTTATTTGGGAGGACGGCTGGCCCATTGTTAATCCGGGAAAAGGCTTTGTAGAAGAAGAGATGCCTTTTCCGAAGTTATCGGAGCACAAATGGCCTGCTTTACCACAAGCTGATTCATTTGATGCAGATACACTAGATGATCAATGGAATTTCTTAAGGACACCACGTGGAGATTTTTGGTCATTGTCAGAAAGGTCCGGATTTTTAAGATTAAAAGCGAAAAAAGAAACCATTATGGAAGAGGAAAATCCTTCTTTTGTAGGAAGAAGGCAACAGCATATCGACTTTTTCGCACAAACTGTAATGGAATTTAGTCCAACACAGGATAATGAAACAGCTGGTATTGTCTTATTGCAGAATCAGGACTTTCAATTCCGAATGGAGGTAGTGCTTGAAAAAGGCGAGCGTAATATTCAATTAATAAGAAGAGAAGCAGGTGTGGATAAGCAAGTAGCTAAAAAGCCGATTAATAGTAGCAAATTATATTTGAAAGTAGAGGCTAATGGCCAAAGCTATCAGTTCTATTTTGCGGAAAAAGCTCTAGATTGGGTAGCATTGGCATGTGACGTGGATGGCACGATATTAAGTACAGATAAAGCGGGTGGCTTTGTTGGTGCTTATATCGGGATGTATTGTTCAGCAAATGGGGAAGACAGCAGCAATTATGCAGATTTTGATTTGTTTGAATATCACGGAATTTCTTAAATAGAGAGGGGTCAATGAAATGGTAGTAAAACAAAAAACAGCACTAGATTGGGCAAGGCTTGCTTGTGATACTTTAATGAATCAATACGAGCCCGTCAAACTTCCTCCAGCAGATCGCTGGCATTATCATCAAGGTGTCTTTTTGTGTGGAATGTATGACGTATGGAAATTAACGGGTGAACCAAGATATTTTCATTATTTTAAGGAATATGTAGATAAGTTGATCGATGAAGAAGGGAACTTCTATTTCGCTAGAAGTGAGCTTGATGCGATTCAACCAGGTTTATTATTACTACCTCTTTATCAGGAGACAAAGGAGAATCGTTACAAGGTCGCTGCAGCTAAGCTACGCCATTTATTAGATACATTGAACCAAACAAAAGAAGGTGGTTTCTGGCATAAGGACAAATATCCTTATCAAATGTGGCTAGATGGCTTATATATGGCGGGACCTTTTACAATTCAATATGGCCAAATGTTTGATGAACCAGAGCTTATCGATCTAGTAATGGAACAAGAAAGACTAATGCGAAAGAACACCAAAAAGGAAAATGGCTTATATTACCACGGTTATGATGAAAGCAAAAAAACCCCATGGTCCACAGCAAAAGGCCACGCTCCAGAGGTGTGGGGACGAGCGCTTGGCTGGTATAGCATGGTGACAGCAAACTTTATCGAGATGCTTCCAGAAGGTCATCAGAAACGAGCGGAATTAAAGCACGTCGTGAAGGAATTAATCGATGCACTGATCGAATTTCAGGATGAAAAGACCGGATTATGGTATCAAGTGGTGGATAAAGCGGACGAACAGGATAACTATTTAGAAAGCTCCTGCTCCTGTTTGTTTACTTATGCGATTGCAAAAGCAGTCAACAAAGGCTATATTGACCGTAGTTATTGGGCTAATGCGGAAAAGGCATATCAAGGACTTCTGGAGAACAAAGTACAATTGGATGAGCAAGGAAACTTTCTTTTACATGATATTTGCATAGGAACATCGATTGGCACGTATGATTATTATGTACACCGTGATACAAGTACGAATGATCTACATGGAGTAGGTGCATTTATTTTAGCGAGTATTCAATTAGCTATTGGGAATGAGCAAGGCCAATGAAAAAGATACAGCTATTTATAGCCGGAGACTCAACGATGGCGGATTATGAGGATAGTCACTATCCACAGATGGGATGGGGACAAGTATTGCCTTATTTTTTCACCGATGAAATAAAGGTGCAAAATCATGCCGCTTCTGGAAGAAGTACAAAATCATTCCTCTCTGAAAATAGATGGACTGAAATGGAACGACAATTTCAATCAGGGGATTATGTGCTTATTCAATTTGGACATAATGATCAAAAATTAGATAAAGAACGAGCCACAGATCCTTTTACTACTTATCAAGAGAATTTGCGTTTTATGATAGTAAGTGCTAGAGGCCATGGAGTAACCCCGATTCTACTAACCTCAATCGCTAGAAGACATTTTGATGAAAAAGGCTTCTTAAAAGACACCCATGGTCATTATCCAGATGCAGTTCGCCAGCTCGCACTTTTAGAAAAGGTGGTTTGTATCGATATGCTCCAAAAAACGTCAGAGGCGATAGAAAGGTTAGGGCTCAATGAATCAAAGAAGTGGTTTATGTGGCTTGAAACAAACCAATTTTCTTCATATCCTGATGGGGCGAAGGATGATACTCATTTACGGGAAGAAGGAGCAATGGCTCATGCAGGAATCTTTATACAGGAGTTAATAGAAAGGAGTCATCCTTTAAGTAGATATGTCAAAAAGATAGAGGTGACCGAATGAACAAATTACGTGTATTATCCAATATTGAAGTCCAAAAAGTAGTAGCGGTGATTCGTACAGATACGGAAGAGCAAGCTTTAAAGGTCGTGGATGCCTGTATAGAAGGTGGAATAAAAGCGGTGGAGCTAACTTATTCGATTCCCCATGTAGAGAACGTTATCGAGCAGTTAGTAGAAAAATATCGAGGGGGGAAGGAGATAACGATCGGCGTAGGTACCGTATTAGATGCCTATACAGCAAGACAGGCGATCTTTGCTGGCGCTACCTTTATTGTCAGCCCATCATTTGATGCAGCTACAGCAAAACTTTGTAATTTGTATCAAACCCCATATATGCCGGGTTGCCTAACTGTCACAGAGATTAAGGAAGCAATGGAAAGTGGAGCAGATGTAGTAAAAGTATTCCCTGGCAGTAATGTGAGTCCTGGATTTCTAAAGGCTGTACATGCCCCAATCCCTCAAGCGAACATGATGCCCACAGGGGGAGTGAACCTAGACAATATAAAGGATTGGCTGGAGGCAGGTGCCATTGCTGTGGGGATAGGAGGAAATCTCGTAGCCCCAGCTAAAATGGGTGATTATGCAAAAATTACAGAGCTTGCAAGGCAATATGTAGCAAAAGTAAAAGAGGCGAGTGTATGAGGGTAGTTACGTTTGGCGAAATGCTAATGCGTCTCACCACAGATCCTACAGCTAGACTTCAGCAAACGAATCAGTTCAGTTTTTATTATGGGGGAGCAGAGGCTAATGTTGCCGTTTCACTTGCCAATTTTGGAGTGAATACGAGTTATATTAGTCGCGTTCCACTTAATCTTATTGGTGACACTTGTGAAAGATATTTACGTGGTTGTAGTGTGGATACGTCTTTCTTATTAAAGGGTGGTGATCGCTTAGGACTGTATTTTGTCGAATCAGGAATTGGCAACCGTCCTGGTCAGGTCATCTATGATCGGAAGTTTTCTAGTTTTTCGCAAATAAAGAAGGAAAACATAGAATGGGATCGAATATTAGAAGGTGTAGAGCTTTTTCATACGACAGGTATTACGTTAGCGCTCTCAGAGGAGCTCCAAGAGATCACGATAGAAGGAATGAAACGAGCGAAGGAACAAGGAATAAAGGTTAGCTTTGACTTCAACTATCGTGCAAAGCTCTGGAGTCAACAAGAAGCAAGTATTGTCATCCAAAAGGCTTTGCCATATGTCGATATAGCCTTTTGTAATCATATGGATGCTATTTATCTATTAAATATCGAACCAGTCGAAGAAGAGCTAACGCATAAAGAGAAACTACAGTATTATTATGATAATATCCGAGAGTTATATCCAAATATCGAGCTATTCGCTTCGACGAAAAGGGATGTAAAATCGTCATCTGTTCATTTTTTACAAGGTTATCTATATAGGGAAGGGATGCTCGAGCAAACAGCTACTTATACCATTGAACCAATTATTGATCGTATTGGTGGGGGGGATGCTTATGCAGCAGGAATTCTATACGGGATTCTCCATAGATGGAACCCGATAGATATGGTTCGTTTCGCAACAGGTGCAAGTGTATTGAAGCACACTGTCAAAGGAGATGGCAATGCCTTTTCCATACCTGAGGTGGAGCAATTTATCCAAAGTATAAATCAAGAGATTAATCGATAATTTTCAAGGAGGAATTATTCATGGAAGTACGTTATGCCAACCATCCAGAGGAGATTAAAAGATATAACACAGACGAGCTGAGAGAAAAATTTCTAGTAGAAAAACTATTCGAAGCAGGGAAGGTTCATTTAACCTATACACATGTTGACCGTATGATCTTTGGTGGTGTGACACCTTCATCTGAAGAATTAACGATTAAATTAGATAAACAACTAGGGGTTAGCTATTTTTTAGAGCGAAGAGAGCTTGGGATCATTAATATTGGTAATGATGGCTATGTCCTACTAGATGGGGAACGTTATGAAATGAAACGACATGACGGTCTATATGTAAGTAGAGGAACAAAAGAAGTATGGTTCGGCTCCAATGATCCGGCAGCACCTGCGAAATTCTATATTAATTCAGCACCAGCACACCATACTTATCCAACCGTGAAGATCGATATTAAAGATATTAAGCCACTGGAATTAGGAGAGCCAGGTACGTTGAATGAACGAAAAATTCACCAATATATTCATCCAAATGTGTGTGAAAGCTGTCAATTACAAATGGGCTTAACGATGCTTATGCCAGGAAGTGTTTGGAACACGATGCCTGCACATACTCATGACCGTCGAAGTGAAGTCTACTTATATTTTGATATGGAGGAAAATACGCGTGCCTTCCACTTTATGGGCGAGCCAGAAGAAACAAGGCATCTTGTTCTGAAAAATGAACAAGCCGTTATCTCACCAAGTTGGTCCATCCATTGTGGTACAGCAACTAGTAACTATACATTCATTTGGGGAATGTGTGGCGAAAACATTACTTATGATGATATGGATCATATAAGTATGGATCAGTTACGATAAGGAGGTAGTGTTATGAGTGCAGGAATCCAAGATTTTTCACTAAATTATTTTTCATTAAAAGGAAAAACAGCGATCATTACTGGTGGTAACACGGGTCTTGGTCAAGCGTATACCGTTGCACTGGCAGCAGCTGGAGCGGATGTGTTCGTTGTGACACATGGAACGAATTGGGATGACACAAAAGCATTATTAGAAGGAAAAGAAGGGAAAGCACAATTCTATCAGGCTGATTTAATGGATCGTGAGCAACTATCCAATGTGGTTCCTGCTTGTCAAAAGGAGTTTGGCACAGTAGATATATTAGTCAACAATGCTGGGACAATTCGCCGTAATCCTTTATTAGAGTATAAGGATGAGGATTGGGATGATGTGATGGCACTAAATTTGGATGCTGTCTATTTTCTAAGCCAAGCGGCAGCAAAGGCTATGGTCGCACAAGGTTCAGGCAAAATCATTAATATCGCCTCCATGCTCACATTCCAAGGAGGAAAATTTATACCGCCATATACAGCAAGCAAGCATGCGGTAGCGGGCTTGACTAAATCGTTTGCCAATGAATTAGCAGAGCATGGGATCCAAGTGAACGCAATCGCACCTGGATATTTTGCAACCAAAAATACAGCGCCCATCCGTGCCGATGAAAAACGAAATGCAGAGATTTTATCAAGAATTCCTGCGGGCTATTGGGCAGAGCCAAGTGATTTAATGGGTACAGTAGTCTACCTCGCAAGCCGAGCATCTGATTATATGAATGGTCATGTATTAGCCGTAGATGGTGGCTGGTTAGCAAGATAATAAAAGAGTGACTAGCTGTTTGGTTAGTCACTCTTTTCATTTTTTGATGATGAGGAGGGTCCATATTGGAACTTAATCTAGGAATACGAGCACACGATATCACCTATCAAGATCCAGAGCAGATCGCAGAAGAGGTATCTTCCAAAGGATTAGGCTCTGTTCAATTAGCATTGGCCAAATCCTTCCCAAATCTCCCGACCCAAACAGGAGCCTTAAGTCCAGGCTTTGGCAAATATATGTACCAAGCTTTTTCCAAAAAGAAGGTAAATATCGCCATACTAGGTTGCTATATTAATATGATCCATCCAAATGTAGAAAAACGTAAGCAGCTTTTGGCAAGATTCAAGGAACATATTCGATTTGCGAAAGACTTTGGATGTAGTATCGTCGGCTCTGAAACAGGCAATATTCGTGAACAAATGGGTTATACAGAGGATAATTTTACAGAAGAAGCATTCCAAAAGGTAGTAAAAAGTATTCGTAAATTGGTAGAAGAAGCTAAAAAGTGGGGCATTATTGTTGGGATAGAAGGGGGCATTAATCACCCGATCCATACGCCTCAGTTGATGAGACGCTTATTGGATGAGGTTCCGTCTAGCCAGCTACAAGTTATCTTTGATCCTGCCAACTTTATGTCAATGGAAAATTATCAGAATCAGGCAAAAGTGTTTCAAGAATCATTTGAGCTCTTTGGTGAAAGAATTGTAGCGATTCACGCAAAGGATTTTATTATTGAAGACAACTGGATTAAAATGGTGCCCGTTGGACAGGGAATGCTGCGCTATGATTATTTATTTTCTTGGATCAAAAAGCATAAGCCCTTTGTGGAAGTCTTGTTGGAAAATACGAAAGAGCCGTATATTGATGAAAGTATAAAGTATCTGCATAAAAAGTTTGCGGAAGTAGATGGGGCATAGACGTTTCACAATATTGCCAAGTGTAGACTGATGAAATTGGGAAATATAACTAACCCAAGCGAGAGCTCAAGTGTAGGTGTCTGAATTAATCTGTATATCGGACATCTCAGTTGAGAGATCAGGCTGAAATGTCTAATAAAACCAGATATCGGACAATTTAAACGAGAGGTCAAGCGGAGTTGTCTGGTAAAACCAGATATCAGACAATCCAAGGGAGAGCTCAAGACAAAACTGTCCAATAAAACTAGATATCGATCAATCTAAGCGAGAGCTCCAGCCAAACTATCCGATAAAACGAAGATCATCACTTAAAATGTGCCTTTTTGTTGACGAGGAAATACCGTATAACTAAAACTAATCAGGAAATCTATTATTAAAATAATAGACCAGAGACGAAAGATATGGAAAAGCTGTTCCGTCTGAGGATTATTATTAATATAATAAATAATTGCGAAAATAATGCCACTACCAATAACCCAGGATAATAAATGGCGGAACCAGCCTTCTCTTTCAATTTTTGCATATTCACTTCCATATTTTTTCTTCTTATCTGGCTTCGGCCCATTGCGAAAATAATAGGCAAAGCGAACATCCGCCCATGCAATCATGCGATGGCCAAAGGCTATACTTACCCCGATATAAATAGCTGCAATCCCGTGAACCGTCGTTGCTACTGCGCCGTTCTTTAAATCTATTACTGTTGCCACGAGTAATAACAAGTCTACAATTGGGGTGCAAATTAATAAAAGGTTTCCTAACTTTCGTTGATTGAACACATATCTAGCGATTAGACCAGCCAATACAAAAATCCAAAAGCCTACCTCACATGCAATAATAATCCACGCAATCAAAATTTTCTTCACTCCTTTTTAGTACAACTGTATTAAATCATATCACATTTCTTAAATAATACAAGTGTGTTAAAATAAAAATATGCCAAAATTCGTGGATCATGAAAAAAGAAAAATAAAAATTGCAGAAGCAACCTGGAAGTTAATCGTCGAGCAAGGAATTGAGCAAGCTACGGTTAGAAAAATAGCACAAGAATCAGGCTTATCGGTTGGGGCCTTACGACATTATTTTACAACACAGTCTGAATTATTAAAATTTTCAATGGAGCTAGTCGTACAGCGGGTAATGGATCGTACGCATTCGACTAATTACAAAGGCTCCCCCTTTGAAATAGCAGTGGATGCTATTAGCGAAGTACTACCAATTGACTCTGATCGTAGGGTAGAAATGGAGGTGTGGTTTGTTTTTTCAGCCAAAACCCTTGTCGATCAAAGCCTTCGTTCTGTTGGAGAAAAAACGTATCAAAATATGCATCAAGGATTGTATCGGGTTTTAGAATTCCTATACTCCCAACATTTATTAAAAAAGGACATTGACCTAGAAATGGAGGCAAATCGCTTGCACCCATTAGTAGATGGAATGGCTTCCCACCATCTACTCTATCCGTCTATTTATACGTATGAAAAAATGATAGCAACATTGAGGTACCATTTAAAAACATTATGGAATGGAGATGATCTAAATGAGTCTACATCCTCCTAATCATGAGCACACAGATGAACAGATGTTAAAGGTAGAAGTCAACTTAGATGATACACCTGGCGAATGGCTAGGATATGTGATGGATCAATTATTTGAAATGGGCGCAAATGATGTATATTATACACCCATTTATATGAAAAAAAATCGTCCAGCTGTACAACTCCAAGTCCTTTGTAAAAAGAATATTTTAGAGAATATTAAGCAGATTATACTCACCGAAACGACAACACTTGGTATTCGCTACTATCCTCTTACCGTTTATCGAATGGAAAGGAAAATGCAAACAATCGATACGAAGTGGGGAAAAGTAACGATAAAAGAGGGGATTTGGGAAGGGAAAGTAATCCAAGCATCCCCTGAATATGAAGATTGTCGTAAGCTAGCAGAGCTACATCAAGTTCCATTAAAGGATATCTATGCAGCAGTTTGGCAACAGCTAAAATAATGAAAGATGGGGGCACCTTTTATGTAGCTCGTGTAAAAATGTTTCCTTCTTGCAAGGTGAAATTTTCACACTACCTAACATTCCTTTTTTATAGTAAATTTCAACGCCATCCTTAGACGACATAATGCGGTAGCCTGTTAACATATCGTTAGTTGAAGTGATTTTAGTAATATCGCCATATGGAATTTTACTTCTGAATGGCCCGCCTTTTACATAAAGATAATCGTTTGTAAGCACATACCTTATGCCGATAAATGGCCAAATGATGATTCCGATTAACAATAGAAGAATGGATAATAAAATTGCTACATCTAATCGTGTAATATGAGGATCTAAAAACAACGGTAATAGAGTAACTGATGTGATAATCATCATAGCGATACCAATCAATAAGGCAAAAGAACGGTCTAGTTTTGAATAAAATACCATGAAATTACCTCCTACGACTGATTACGGAATAGGAGGTAAAATGGTTTCGTTTATTTTTTCTTTGGAGCAGGACCTGAGCTTTCCCTTTCTGTTAGTATGGGGGATAGTTTTTTCACTAAATTCTTCTCTTCCTTTGATTCAATTTGTTCAATAATGGCATGGACGATTTCCTCTGCTAATAAATCTACAGGTACACCGATACACGTCATGGGTACCTCTAATGTTTCCATTTGTGGGATATTGTCATAGCTAATCAAGGAAATATCCTTTGGAATCTCCAGATTTTTCTCCTGAAGGGCTCTTAGAATACCTCCACTAATATCATAGCTTCCACCAATAATTGCTGTTGGTTGCTGTTGTTGATGAAAGATCTCTTTTACAGCACTATATCCATCAAACCAATTTAATCCTCCAGCATCAATAATTTGAGTATGTCCCGTTAACCCATGCTGCTTCATTGCCTTTGTGTATCCTTCAACTTTTTCTAATTGAAGCACATCGTCTGTTTCGTGGAGACCAATGTAGGCAATATTCCGATGTCCAAGCTCGTACAAATATTGGACTGCATGCTGCATTGCTTTTTCGTGATTAGCGTCTATAATCGGATAGGAGAAGGTTCTTTTTTCCGACACACCATAGGCTACCATTGGTATATTCTCTTGGGTGATCGGTGAACTGGTCGATTCCTCAAACACAATCATGCCATCTACTTGAAATTTTTTAAAGGTTTCAATGGCTGTTTCTGGTTGATCAACTGATAAAATCATCGAGTATGGAGTTGCTTCAAAGGCTTTGCTTATATTCGTAACTAAAGTGGCTAGTACAATTCGTTCAATAGTTGGCCAAAGTAGTCCAATTACTTCCGTTTTTTTGCGAACGAGCTGCTTAGCTGCTAAGTTTGGTTCATAGCCCATTTCTTCAGCGACTTGAATGATTTTTCTTTTGGTTACTTCCTTTACTAGCGGGCTATTGTTCAATGCTTTTGATACCGTCGAATAGCTAACACCAGCCACTTTAGCAATATCTTTAATGGTTATTGACATAACATCACCTATAACTTTCTTAGAAAATATTTATTTATTGGTTGTGTTCTATTTTTAAATAGTATATCATAAAAATAACAACGTTGTTATTTATTTCTTAAAAATAACTGAAACCGTTAACATGTAATTTAAAAGGAGTGGAGACATAGTGGAACAATTTACAGATGTAGTGCAGGCATTAGCGCAAGGTAAGCAACCAGCCTCTAATAATCATATCTCGGTTTATGAAAGCTCATTTGAACAAAAAGATGGAACAAATGTGATAATGGCAAAAGCAGGAACAGAAAAATATTTAGTTGCTGCAGGGCAAGGAGAACTATTCAATAGCCTGACAGGTGACACCGTGGCAGGTGGAAAAGTATGTGGGTTAACACATGAAAACCGTATAGTCCTAAATAAATTTTTTGCTTACACGGTACCTCAAGCATTTGGTACAGAAATAGCGACAATGGGACTTGGAGATCGATTGGGTGTGGCATCCCCTGGCCATATTGAAACAACACGAAATCGCAAGGTAAAACCAATTTTGGCACAACAAAGTATTCGAGAACTAACCCTATTAAATCGAACAATGACAGATATATTAGATGCAGCAAGCTTTGCTGTGTTCCAGGAAGGCTATAAGGATGGATATGGTGCCGATGCAGATCATATCAAACTAGAAAAGGACATAGAATATGCTCTAGAATTGGGCTTTAGTTTTATTACATTAGATTGCTCAGAGCAGATCCGAAATGACGTTGAGGATGCTCAAAAGGAATATGCTGGATTACCTGTCGATCGAAAAGAATATTATAACCATTATTTGAACAAAACATTTGAAGTACAAGGCTTGAATATTACATTTGACGATGAAAGCTTAGCGAAAAACGTTTTAGTATATGGAGAAGCAATAGATTTTATGGAGCATGTCTATAATGAGTATATTTCAAAGGCGGAAAAAGCAATAGATTTTGAGATTTCCATTGATGAAACAGAAACTGTAACAGCACCAGAGGCTCATTTCTTTGTGGCAGAGGAGTTAAGAAGAAGAGGAGTTACAGTACAAAGCTTAGCACCAAGATTTTGCGGTGAGTTCCAAAAGGGAATTGATTATATCGGTGATCTGGAGCAATTTGAAAAGGAATTGCATGAACATGCAGAGATTGCTAAATACTTCGGTTATAAGCTAAGCATCCACTCAGGTAGTGATAAGTTCAGTGTATTCCCGATAATTGGTAAGTATACAGAAGGGTTATTGCACATCAAAACAGCAGGAACGAACTGGTTAGAGGCTGTTCGTGTTATTGCTGTAGAGAATCCGGATCTGTATCGTCGTATGCATGTATATGCAGAGGATCATTTTGAAGAAACATTAAAATATTATCATGTAACACCTGATTTAGACAGTATTGCTCCATTAAATGAAACGGCTGACGCTGATCTACCAACATATATGGATCATGATGCAGCTCGTCAATTATTCCATGTCACTTATGGAATTTTATTAACAGCAAAAAATGAAGCAGGTGAGGATTTATTCCGCAAAGAATTTTTTGATACCCTATTGAATAATGAAGATACGTATCGTCAAGGCTTAGTGAAGCATATTGGTCGTCACTTAGACTTATTAGGACTTTAATCAAGAGAAAGTAGGGATAAAATGAAAGCATTTATGGACGAGAATTTTGTCTTAACCAATGAAACTGCTAAAAAACTTTATCACAATTATGCGAAGGATCTACCAATTATTGATTACCATTGTCACCTAAGTCCTCAGGAAATCTATGAGAATACGAAATTTGAAAATATTACGAAGGTATGGCTATATGGAGATCACTATAAATGGCGTGCAATGCGTGCAAATGGTGTGGAGGAAAAGTACGTAACAGGTGATGGCAGTGATTATGAGAAATTTCTAGCATGGGCAAAAACTGTCCCAATGCTAATAGGTAATCCACTGTACCATTGGACACATCTCGAGCTAAAAAGATATTTCGGTATAGAAGAGCCTTTAAATGAAGATACTGCACCAGCGATTTGGAATAAAGTAAATGATCTATTAAATAGTGGTGAATGGAATGTTCGTGATTTTATTGTGAAATCAGGTGTGGAGGTGGTCTGTACAACAGATGATCCAACAGATTCCCTTGAATATCATGAAAAAATTAAGGCAGATGCTGATTTTGATGTCAAGGTATTACCAAGCTTCCGCCCAGACAAAGGACTAGAAATTAATCGTGAAACCTTCCTTCCATGGGTACAAAAGCTAGCAGAAGCATCTAGTATTTCCATTGATTCCTATGATGCTTTCTTGAAGGCACTTGCTAATCGTATCCATTTCTTCCATGAAATCGGTGGGCGTGTTTCGGATCATGCATTGGATGTGATGATGTATGAAGAAGCGTCTGAAGAAGAGGTTGCTAGTATTTTTGAAAAGGCATTAGCAGGCAATAAAGTTAGTTTAGAAGAAGAAAAAAAATATAAATCCTATACCCTTACCTTCTTAGGAATGCAATATCACCAAAAGGGCTGGGCGATGCAATACCACATTAATGCCCATCGAAATAACAATACGAGAATGTTTAATGAATTAGGACCAGATACTGGGTATGATTCGATGAATGATGATCTTTTAGCAAAGCCTTTACAGAAACTATTAGATTCATTAGATCAAGCGGATGCTTTACCGAAAACGATTCTTTATTCATTGAACCCGCGTGATAATGTGACGATTGCGACACTTATTGGTAGCTTCCAAGGTGGCGGGATTCCTGGGAAAATGCAATTCGGAACCGCATGGTGGTTTAATGATACGAAGCTTGGCATGATTAACCAAATGGAAACATTAGCAGATATCGGTGTATTCAGTCGCTTTATCGGTATGCTAACAGATTCGCGAAGCTTTTTATCTTATACACGTCATGAATATTTCCGCCGCATCATGTGTAATTTGATTGGTGAATGGGTGGAAAATGGGGAATATCCTAATGATGAAGAAACATTAGCAAAAATCGTCCAAAATATTTCTTATTATAATGCAAAAGAGTATTTTGGTTTTTAATGGAGTGCTTTGCTCTGATGGTTTTTATTCGGCCCTTACATGCATTCGTGGATGAATGCATGTAAGGGCTGTTTTGCCTCTATAAAACATAACTAGCTAATACACTCTGAACCTCATAAATATTCAAGCTTTTATTAAACTGTTTTTGAAATGGAGTAGAGCTTCCAGAAACCCATATTTTTAATTCAGCGTCTAAATCAAAGCTCCCAGCAGTCTCAATACTAAAGTAGGTAATATTTTTATACGGAAGTGAAAGGATTTCTGTTTTCTTTCCAGTGACGCCTTGCTTATCCACTAAAATCAATCGTTTATTGGTGAAAATAAACAGATCACGAATCAATTTGTAGGCTTTTTCCACTTGTTCGCCTTGTGCTAAAGTGGTGGAGAATTCCTTTTCGATATCACTCACTTTCATTTCAGAAGCATTTCCCATTAGTCCATCTAAAAATCCCATCTTTAAAACCTTCCTTCATTGTTTATCCTTTGCCTTATTATATAATCAAGAACGATTTATCATGCACTTTCTTTATTGCGAAAAGTGGAATAATAGCATAGATGTAGTAAATGATATGCTATCCTTCGATCAGCTTCACATGAAATTTCCGATGTCTAGGTCCGTCGAATTCACAAAAATATACGCCTTGCCATGTTCCAAGCACTAGTTCTCCATCTGAGATCACTAATGTTTGATTATGCCCAACTGTACTCACTTTTAAATGGGCAGCCGTATTTCCTTCCATATGCAAATCCTTCTGGTGCTCCCAAGGGTAAACCTCATCTAAACGGCGTAGGAAGTCTGTTTTAACATCAGGATCAGCATTTTCATTTACCGTAATTCCAGCAGTCGTGTGTAACGATGAAACAATGATAATTCCATTTACAACATTATTTTCCTGGATGAATTGCTGAACATGTGACGTAATATCAATCATCTCATCATGTTTGCTCGTTTTTAATGGGAATAGCTTTTCCATTTGTTCTCAACCCTTTCTAAAAATGTCTCTATAAATATTCTACTAAAAATCGTTTCTATGTTAAAATTTCAAGTGAAGGAAATGATAGAAAGGATGCGATTCATTTGGTAAAAGCACTACATACAAATAAAGCCCCACAAGCAATAGGGCCATACTCACAAGCAATAGATATTGGAGATTTAGTTTTCGTATCTGGTCAAATTCCATTAGATCCAGAAACAATGGAAGTAGTGGAAGGAGATATTGCGGCACAAACAGAGCAGGTGATGAAAAATCTTCAAGAAATTCTTTCTGAAGCAGGACTAACGTTTGCGAATGTAGCAAAGTTTACTATTTATATTACAGATATGGATAACTTTGCGACAATTAATGAAACTTATTCAATGTTTTT
This sequence comes from Gracilibacillus sp. JCM 18860, assembly GCF_055395245.1. Classification (NCBI taxonomy): domain Bacteria; kingdom Bacillati; phylum Bacillota; class Bacilli; order Caryophanales; family Bacillaceae; genus Gracilibacillus; species Gracilibacillus sp. JCM 18860. Next base: position 2,100,637 of record NZ_AP043868.1, on the reverse strand, counting down.
ACAAGAGCCATACCCTGCTCGTGCGACGGTAGAAGTGAGTAAACTACCAAAAGGAGTAGGCGTAGAGATGGATGTTATCGCCAAAAAGTAATGTAGATAGTCTTCTTTCTAGTAGCTTTGTTAGAAAGAAGATTTATCTTTTTTCTTCCCATATTTTCATAAATCCTGCATAATATAAGTGTAAGTCTAAGAAAAAGGAGAAAATCTATGAAAAAGTTAATTTGGATGCTTGTATTAACAGCTTTGATAGGACTAGCTATCGTGCCAGTAGCTTTTGCTAGTGAAGGTAATACCAATACGGATGATGTAGGAATAGATGAGCGTAACGGAAAACCAAAGGTCGTACTCGGTGAGGCTCTGTCTGAGGAACAAAAGGACAAGGTTCGAAGCTTACTAAAAGCAACCGATCCAGACCAAGTGGAGGAATATATCGTTACAGCTGAGGACCTAGTGAATTTTATTGGTGGCGACCCAAGCTCCAACATGTATTCTTCTGCCAAAATTACACGTAAAAATGAGGGTTATGGTGTTGTTGTTAATATTGTAAACCCAGAAAATATTACCCAAGTAACTAATGAGATGTATGCCAATGCTTTACTGACAGCTGGAGTAGAAAACGCGCTAATTGAAGTGGCATCTCCTTTAAAGGTAAGTGGCCATTCTGCTTTAACAGGAATTTACAAAGCCTTTAATGTTGATGGGGAGCAGTTAGATCAAGAACGAATGGAAGTAGCGAACGAGGAATTAGATGTCGCAACAGACCTTACTGAGCAATCTGGCATTGAAAAAGAAAAGGTTAGTCAACTTTTAACAGAGATTAAGCAGGAAATAGCAGACCAAAATCCTGCAACTAAAGAAGATGTCGAAAGAATTGTTAGTGAACAATTAGAGAAATTAAATATAGAGTTGAGTCCAGAAGATAGAGAAATGCTAACAAACCTATTTGAAAAAATGCGTAATATCAATATTGATTTCGGTAAAGTGACCGATCAGTTAGATAGTATTGTCAGTGATTTAAAAGGAAAATTAGATGAAGTGACCGGTGGAGATACAGAAGGATTCTGGCAATCAGTCAAGGATTTTTTCAAAAATATCGTTGATGGAATTAGAGGATTGTTTAATTGATGAATCTGACTTAGCTTGGTGAAAGCACTGCGCATGTTTAGGCAGTGCTTTCTTTGTTCAATTTTTATATTCTTGCGTGCATTGAAGCATTTGATAAACAAGAACGAATACTACCATAATAAAACGTATTATAAACGGAGCCCCTTGCCGAGGTAATGATTAAAGATCGTATAAAACGCATTATAAGCGAAGCCCCTTTGCGAAGTGATGATTAAAGATCGTATAAAACGCATTATAAGCGAAGCGCCTTGCTGAAGTGATGATTATAGCCCGGATAAAACGCATTTCAATCGAAGCCTCTCACCGAAGTGATGATTATAGCCTGTATAAAACGCATTATAAGCGGAGCCTCTCGCCGAAGTGATGATTAAAGATCGTATAAAACGCGTTATAATCTAAGCGCCTTGCTGAAGTGATGATTAAAAGATCGTATAAAACGCATTATAAGCGAAGCTTCTTGTCGAAATGATGGTTAAAGATCGGATAAAACGCATTTCAATCGAAGCCTCTCGCCGAAGTGATGATTATAGCCTGTATAAAAACGCATTATAAGCGGAGCCTCTCGCCGAAGTAATGATTAAAACCCTAATAAAATACATTTTAACAAATACTCCCGCCATAAGGATGTCCACATAGCTTCAAGCAAGAACACAGACGTATTACAATTGAACATCCACCTATACTAATCTTTTCCGGATAAACCCAGAAATCTGGTCAATGATCGTGACAGTGATAATAATAACTAAAAGGATCATTCCGACCTCTTCCCAGTTCCGATTCATATAAGCAAACGTAATGAGTGTTCCGATACCTCCTGCCCCTACAATACCAAGAACAGAGGATGCGCGAACATCGATTTCAAACCGATAAATAGCATAGGATAAAAACTCGGGCAAGACCTGTGGTAAAATCCCATAAAAAAGGATTTGTAATTTATTCGCACCGCTTGCTTCCAATGCTTCCATAATATCCATATCGATCGACTCTATTACTTCCGCATACAATTTTCCTAACATTCCAGTTGAACCAATCGCAATGGCAAGTACTCCGGCAAAAGCATTTGGGCCAACAGCCGCAACAAAAATAATCGCCAAAATAATTTCAGGAAAAGCTCGAACTGCCCCGAGAATCCACATTCCGATATTATTTAAAAATTTATTTCGTACAATATTGGTGGCACATAAAAAGGCAAGTGGAACCGCAAGAACAGCAGCAGCTAATGAGCCAGTATAGGCAATAAAAATTGTCTCGAACATCTTACCGAAAATAGAAGAGGTTTCCTGCCATGCAGGTTGGAAAAATCTTGGAATTATTCGATCGAAATTCTCCATTGTTCTTGAACTAAAAATGACATCCCATTTAATCGTAACACTTGAGATCGTCCAAATATAAATCCATACAATAATTATCAAAGTTATGATTCGTTTTATTAAAGTCCATTTACTTCGTGGTTTTGTCGGAAGGGTAATTTCAACATTTTTCGCCATTACAAAAGACCCTCCCTTAACTTTGCGCTTAGGAAGTCAATGATGACAACTACTACAAAAATGATGATAACGATCGTACTTACAGCAGGATAGTTCATGAAATTAATTTCTTTATTGATTAATTGTCCAACCCCACCTGCACCGACGAGTCCAAGAACGACAGATGCCCGTATATTAATCTCAAAAACATATAAACTAAAAGAGATAAATTGGGGTAGGATTTGTGGTACAATCGCATAACTAATCGTTTGAAGTGCATTTCCTCCAGTTGATCGAATCGCCTCCGTAGGATTCATATCTATTGCTTCAATAATTTCACTCATTAATTTTACTAGAATTCCAACGGCAAAAATAATTAAAGCGATAATACCAGAAAAAGCGCCAATTCCGAATAATCCAACGAAAACTACAGCTAATATAATGTCAGGTATGGTGCGAATAATATTTAAGATAAATCGCATAAATTGATAAATAATGGAATTAGTCATGACATTTCTAGCAGCTAATAGGGAAAAAGGAATACTGATCAATACGGCAAGAGTTGTTGCAATAATCGCCATATGGATTGTTTCAAACAACTTTGGCCAAATTTGCTCGACATATCCCCAATCTGGTGGAAAGAAATCACCGATTAGGCCAAAGATGTTCGGAATTTTGATGAAAAAATCAATTATAAAGGATTCAGTAATGATGGAACTAAGTAAATAAAAGCCGATCACAACAACAGCAGAAATAGTAAAAATTCGTTTTGTTCTGAGAGGGTATAGACCCCGAGGAATGAAGGATGCTTTCTTATCCATCGATTTCCCCTCCTCCACGCTTATCCTCTTCACGGATCGATCGACCATAGATCTCTTCAAATGTCTTCTCCGTCACTTCACTCGCTGGCCCATCGAATACGATCTCACCTGCTCGCATGCCGATAATACGATCTGCATATTCGATTGCCATATCGATAAAATGCAAATTAACAATCGTTGTAATATGGTCTTCTTGATTAATTTGCTTTAAATATTGCATGACCTGATGAGAGGTAGGAGGATCAAGGCTTGCGACAGGCTCGTCTGCCAAAATTAATTTTGGCTGTTGTGTCAAGACACGAGCAATGCTTACCCTTTGTTGTTGTCCGCCACTTAATTCATCGGCACGATTATAGAGCTTTTCCTCAATATTTACTCTCTTTAAGTTTTCATAAGCAAGTAGTTGTTCCTCTTTAGAAAAAATATTAAAAATGCTTTTCCATGTTCCGGTATAACCCAATCTACCGGAAATAACATTTTTCATTACTGTCGAACGCCTAACAAGGTTATAGTTTTGAAAAATCATGCCGATCTTCGTTCGGAGCTTGCGTAACTCCTTGCCTTTTAAACGAAGAATATCGTTGCTATCTACTAATAACGCTCCGTCTGTTGGAGTCACTAGTCGATTAATACTCCGTATAAACGTTGACTTACCAGCACCAGAAAGTCCGACAATAACAACAAATTCTCCTTGATTAATTTTAATATTGATATCTTTCAACCCTTGGGTTCCGTTGGGATAGACAAGGGAAACATTCTGAAATTCAATCATGACACTGTCCCTTTCTTTCTCTAATTAGATGGAAAAACAGGAGAGAGCGTGCTCTCTCCTGTTATTTTCAAAATTTTAAAGATCATTGATACTAATGGAGTCACTAAATTTCTCATACGTGTCTCTTACAACATCATATTCGCTATCTTCAGCTTCAATAATAGCATCCCAGCTGTATACATCATTCATAATTTTAATCATTTCTTCCTCTTCATTAAAGCCTAAGAAGGTATCCTTTATTTTTTGTACAAATTCATCATTTAGTTCACTTGTGACAGAAATCGTATCATTTGGAATTTCAGAGGTATACGTAAGAACGCTTAATTTATCCATTATGTCTGGGTATTCTTCTTCTAATTCTGTACGAACATCATCAAAAGTTGTTGCCACATCAGCTTCTTCGTTGTAGACAGCAATTGCTGAGTTGTCGTGGCCACCAGTTTGAATGGAATTGCTGAAGAAGTCTGTTTCAGGATTCTCCACATTAAACTCGTCCATTATTTGTGCAGCTGGGAACAAGTATCCACTTGTAGAGGTAGGATCACCATATGCCCAAACTTTTCCTTCTAAATCCTCTAGATTTTTAATATCCGAATCTGAACGTACTAAATATTGTGCTTTATATGTTCCACTGCCATAACGCTCAGACTTAAGAATTACCTCCACATCATGCTTTTCGTTTGCTAATACATAGGCAAAAGCAGGGATGAAACCGATCTGTACTTCATTTGTACCCATTGCCTCAACGAGTGCTGTATAGTTTGTCATTACTTTTCCTTCAACCTCTACCCCAAGTTTTTCTGCAAGCTTGTCCGCTAAAGGTTTTACCGTATCAGCAATCGTATCCGAATCCTGTGAAGGGACGAATCCCATGACCAATTTATCAGGTGTTCCTTCTCCACCTCCGCTTGCTTCTCCGTCACTACTACCACAGCCTGCAATGATTAGAACAGCAATCATTGAAATAAAAAGCCAGCCTATTTTTTTCATTCTTTCTTTTCCCCCTAGAGATCTTTTTGCATTACAATAGTATTATCTATACAAAAAATGTGGAAATCTAGGGTATTTACCAAAACCTAACAAAACTATCAAAAAATTTATAAATTTTACGTCAGTTTAAAAATACAATTAAATGGAGTAAGCGTTTTACTTCCTATATAATAAAGAAGTAAGCTGATTTGGGGGAAGAGTATGAAAAAAGTATTTCAATATGCCATGCTGTATAAAACGGCGATGTTCATCGCATTAGCGCTCATGATTGTTGAATTAATTGTGGAATTAGTCCAACCAATGATTATGTCCAAAATAATTGATGATGGGATTATAGCTGGAGATATGGAGACGATTTATTTTTATGGGGCTATTTTATTATTCATGACACTGGCTGCATTTATTGCAGGAATAAGCAGTTCCTTTTTTGCTGCAAAGGTGAGTCAAGGTGTTGGCTATGATCTTAGAAAAGATATGTTTCACCAATTGCAGATGTTCTCTGCTATGAAGATAGAACAGTTTCAGACATCTACCTTATTAACAAGGCTCACAAATGATGTTACCCAAATACAGGGCTTGCTGTTTGCCTTTATGCGAATAATGCTTCGTGCACCATTATTTATCATTTTTGGTATAGTAATGTCCTTTACCATTAATCCATCATTAGCATTTATTTTATTATCCACTATTCCAGTATTGTTTATCATTATGATTTTTCTCATGGTAAAAGGAATGAATCTTTTCCGCATGGTACAAGAGAAAATCGATCAGGTGAATAACATTATTCGTGAGAACTTACTTGCGATAAAATTAGTGAAAGCTTTTCATCGGATTGGATTCGAAAAGAAACGTTTTTCTAAGGTGAATCATTCCTTAAAGGAACAAAATAAAAAAGCCTTATGGGTAATGGAAATGGTGATGCCGATTGTGATGCTAATTATGAATATCGCCATGATTGTCCTATTATGGTTTGGGGCAGTACAGCTTGAATCAGGATCTGCTCAAGCAGGTGAGGTTGTCGCAATCATTAATTATGCGACAAGAATGCTTGCTTCCTTCGGTGTCTTTTCCTTTTTATTGATGAACCTTTCAAGAGGAAGAGCTTCCGCAATCAGAATAAATGAAATTCTTAATACTGCAACAGATGATGCGGTATCTACCACTTCGGTGAAAGGCTTGGTAAAGGGAGGGGTTTGCTTTGAAAAAGTATCCTTCCAATATCCGAAATCTGATCAACTCACATTACATTCTATATCGTTTGAGGTAGAATCAGGGCAAAAAATTGGTATTCTCGGTGAAACTGGTTCTGGTAAAACAACCTTACTTCATTTGATTCCCTATTTGTATCAAGCAACAAGTGGTATGATTAAGATCGATCATGTGCCAATTGAAAAGTGGGGAAACAAGGTGCGACATGATATCACCCTAGTGCCACAGGAAGGGTTTCTCTTCTCAGGTACGATCCGTGAAAATATCTCTTGGGGGAATGACCATTTAACCGCCGATGAAATTGAAAAAGTCGCGAAAGAAGCACAGTTACATACTTTTATTGAAACATTACCCGAAAAATACGAAACACTAATTGGTCAACGAGGAGTGAATTTATCTGGTGGTCAAAAGCAACGCTTGTCGATCGCCCGTGCACTAGCAGATAATCCAAGTATTCTGTTGTTAGATGACAGTACGAGTGCCCTTGATGCTGCAACAGAACACCTTGTACTAGAAGCCATTCGTGAACGACAATGTACTACCTTTATTGTTTCACAAAAGATTAGTTCTGTTATCGATGCCGATCAAATTATCATTCTCGATAAAGGGAAAATAAAAGGAATAGGATCACATGAGAAATTAATGCAAAAGCTTCCACTGTACCAAAAGATGTGGAGATCCCAGAAGAAGGAGGGAATTGGAACTAATGAAACAGAGTAACCAATCTAACATTCTTAAATCAAGACACCACCCTCCGATTGGGAAAAAGCCAAAAGTGAAAAATTTACGTTATACGGTGAGGAGAATATGGAGTTACATGGCAACAGATCGTTGGTTATTTTGGCTTGTTATTTTCTTTGTTGTTCTTAGCTCCATCCTAGGATTGTTAGGCCCCTATTTTATAGGAGTAGCTGTTGATACAATGACAGGAGAGGCAAACTTATTTACTTTTTCACAAATTTTAGGTATTCTCATTGTCGTATTTATTTTTCATTCCCTAACGTTAGCCCTGCAAAATTATTGGATGATCGAGATTTCGCAACAAACTGTCTATTCTATGAGAAAAGATTTATTTGCACATGTTCTTCTTTTACCACTTTTATATTTCCAAAAATCTCAAAGTGGGGATTTGATGAGTCGGCTGACGAATGATATAGAGAATGTCAGTCGTACATTGAATACAGCGGTTATCCAATTAACAACGAGTATATTGACATTAGTCGGAACATTAGCTGTCATGTTTTGGCTTAGCCCATTGCTAACATGGATGACGTTAACGATAGTTCCGATGATGTTTTTTGGGATGAAGTGGATTACGAATAGAACAGGAAAATATTTCAAACAACAACAGAATGAATTGGGGAAAATGAATGGTTTTTTAGAGGAAACCTTATCTGGCCATACAATGGTAAAACTATTTCATCAAGAACACAGGGTAATCGACCAATTTGACAGCCACAATCAACCATTACGAAATGTAGGGTACTGGGCACAAGTCTATTCTGGATTTATTCCTAAATTGATGAATACATTAAACAACTTTAGCTTTGCAATTATCGTCGGTATAGGTGGTTGGGTTGTATTATCTACAAACGCCACAAGTGTCTCCATCGGAATCATTGTTACCTTTACGACTTATGCCCGTCAGTTTACCCGACCATTGAATGACTTAGCCAACCAATTTAATATTATTCTCTCAGCAGTTGCAGGGGCAGAGCGTGTGTTTGAGGTAATGGATGAAGAGCCGGAGGAAAGGAAAAAGAAACAATCACTGACAAACGTTGACGGAGATGTATTGTTCCAAAAGGTAACTTTCTCATATAATGAGGAAGAGAAAGTATTAAGAAATGTTTCTTTTCATGCAAAGCCTGGTCAAACGATTGCACTTGTCGGACCAACGGGCGCGGGGAAAACAACCATTATTTCTTTATTAGCAGGGTTTTACCAGCATTATAATGGCAGTATCCTATTAGATGGTCAGGATATTTCCGCTATTTCTTATGCAAGCTTACGTGATCAACTAGGAATTGTCTTACAGGATGCCTATTTATTTGATACAACTATAAGAGAAAATATTCGGTATGGAAAGCTTGATGCAACAGATGAAGAAGTGATGACAGCAGCAAAGCTTGCCAATGCCCATTCCTTTATTGAGCAGCTTCCAGATCAATATGATACGATACTAGAAGGAAATGGACATGGAATTAGCCAAGGTCAAAGACAGCTAATTTCAATCGCTAGAGCTATGTTGCGCAACCCATCCATTCTTATATTAGACGAAGCAACGAGTAGTATTGACACCATTACCGAAATAAAGATAACCGATGCGTTAAAACGATTAATGAAAGGGAAAACTAGTTTCGTTATTGCTCATCGATTGAACACCATTCAAGAAGCTGATTTGATACTTGTCTTGAAGGACGGAGAAATTTTAGAGCAAGGAAATCATCAAACACTTATACATGAAGGTGGTTTTTATGCTAATCTAGTAGCAACACAACAAAAAACTGGTCATGGATAATTTTACCGGTATAAAACTTTTGAAATTATTGGGTATAGTAAAAGTAAGCGTCATGGAGGTGAAAAAATGACGGAAGATAGACAAAAGCATGAACGAATACAGGAACAAAAAAGAGTCGATGAAGTAGTAGCGGAAATTAAACGCAAAATTAATCTTTTACAAACAAAGGCGAAGCAGCTAAAAAAAGACGTGATCGATATTCGTCGTGATTTCTGGGAAGACGTTACCGTTAATATAGAAGAAATGGATGATAAAATTGAAACAGAAGCAAGTATAAAGCAGCAAGCAGAATTCCTCTCCGAACGTGAGCGGAGCCATGGGCAGGTAAGCGAAAGACTAGATATTTTAGAGCGTTTGAAGGATACCCCTTATTTCGGACGGATTGATTTTCGACCAGAGAGAGAAGAGAAGGAGCTGCCAATTTATATTGGGCTTGCCTCTGTTTTGGATAAAGAAGAAAATGATTTCCTAGTCTATGATTGGAGAGCTCCAATAGCGAGTATGTATTACGATTTTCCTCCAGGTCCAGCAAATTACGACACAGTTCAAGGAAATATTTCCGGGGAAATAACACTAAAACGTCAATATATGATAAGAAATGGCGAACTAAAAGGAATGTTTGACACTGGTCTCACAATAGGAGATCATTTATTACAGTCTGTATTGGGGAATCAGGCAAACACAAAAATGAAAAGCATTGTGGCCACTATTCAACGAGAACAGAACCAAATTATTCGTAACGAGAGAAGTAAGGTATTAGTCGTACAAGGAGTTGCTGGAAGTGGTAAGACATCTGCCGCATTACAAAGGGTGGCCTATCTTCTATATCGTTATCGAGAGACCTTAACCTCAGAACAGATTGTCCTATTCTCGCCGAATCCATTGTTCAATAGCTATGTTGCGACAGTATTGCCTGAGCTAGGTGAGGATAATATGCAGCAAATGACTTTTTATCAATACTTACACCTACAGTTAAATGATAGTTTTCAACTAGAAACCCCTTTTGAGCAAATGGAGTACTATTTGCAGGAAAAGGGTGATAATTATACAGCAAGAGTAGAGGCAATGCATTATAAAGCTAGTCTATCCTATAAGCATGTGATCGATGACTATTTAGCACAGCTAGCAAGCAATGGTTTAGTTTTTCGAAATATTACTTTTCGTGGCCAGATTATTATTCCTAAGAAGGCAATCGAACAATATTTTTATCGAACAGAATCCAACCTTTCTATTCCAGAACGTTTGGAAAAAGTTGCTAACTGGTTATTACATCAGTTAAAAAAAGTTGAAAAATACGAAAGAGAAAAGGATTGGGTACTTGAGGAAAGTGAATTGCTGGAAAAAGAAGATTATGTCGATGTCCACCATACATTACAGGAAGAAAATCGGTTCACAGAGGATACCTTTGATGATTATGAACGGGAAGAGGCACTATTAAGAAAAAGGGTGGTAGCAAGTAAATTAAGACCACTTCGTCTCAAAATAAGAAAATTGGCTTTTGTTGACCCATTAAAAACATTTCGAAAATTATTTCAACCTTCTTTCCAAGTTAAGGAGAACATTTCCCTTCCATCACATTGGGAGGAAATATGCCGATTAACAGATAATCATTTAAAGAAGAAATTTTTAACATGGGAGGATGCTCCAGCATATATTTATTTCGAAAAAAGTCTGCTCGGTTTCAACGCACAACGTACGATCCAGCACTTGTTTATTGATGAAGCACAAGATTACACGCCATTTCAATTTGCTTTATTGAAAAAAATGTTTCCTGTTAGCAGGATGACCTTATTAGGAGATATTAATCAAGCAATCTATGCTCATGCACTAGAAAATGAGACGTTGCTATCTGAGAAATTAGAGGAAAAGCATGAAAGAATTGTATTGACGAAAAGCTATCGATCAACAGAACCGATTGTATCTTTTACGAAAGCTTTTATGCCTAATGGTGATTTGATTGAACCCTTCGAAAGAGAGGGGAATCTTCCTATTCTAATGGAAGTTGAACAAAATGAAATGGCAGAAGAAAAAATGATTTCACAAATACGACTCTTTCGGGATCAGGGCCATGAGACGATTGCCATTGTTGGTAAGACCATGGAGGAATGCCAGCAATTACACGAAAGACTACGTCATCGCATTCCTGTCAGCTTAATGACACAAGAAGCACATACCTTTAGTAAAGGAATTGTGATTATTCCCGCATATCTTGCAAAGGGAATAGAGTTTGATGCTGTTATTCTGAGCAATGCTTCTGACAAAAACTTCCATCACGCCTTAGATCGAAATCTGTTTTATACAGCATGCACGAGAGCAATGCATGAGCTTGCACTATTTTCTATTGGACGCCCAAGCCGTTTTATAGATGAAGTACCTAAAGCAAGATTCAAGCATTATAAAATTCACGAGATTATGGCGAAAAAATAGTGATCGTTTCAAAACGGTCACTATTTAAGTTGAGCTACTTATTTTCATTATCGAGCATTTTGTGGGAAGATAATATCGTAGTGAAACAAAGGGAGGAATGAAAATGGTGAAAAGTTTACAATCCACCACAACGTTAAACAATGGGGTAGAAATGCCTTGGTTTGGTCTTGGTGTTTTCCAAGTGGAAGATGGAGAAGAAGTCATTAATTCTGTAAAATGGGCTCTCGAACATGGCTACAAGAGTATTGATACTGCCGCCGTCTATAAAAATGAAGAAGGTGTAGGACAGGCCATAAAAGAATCAGGAATTCCTCGCGAAGAACTATTTATCACATCAAAGCTTTGGAACAAAGATCAAGGCTATGAAGAAACGTTACAAGCTTTTGAAACGACGTTACAAAAATTAGGTTTAGATTATTTAGATTTATATTTAATCCATTGGCCAGTACCAAAGCAAAATAAATACAAGGAAACATGGAAGGCGATGGAAAAGCTATATCAGGATGGCAAAATTCGTGCTATTGGTGTAAGTAACTTCAAAGAGCATCACTTGGAGGATTTATTAACTGAGGCAAAGATTGTGCCGATGGTAAATCAAGTAGAATTCCATCCACATCTACAACAAAAAAGCTTACATGAATTTTGTAAAAAGCACAACATACAGCTAGAGGCATGGTCTCCCTTAAAGCAAGGTCAAATTTTATCTGATGAGACGATAACTAAAATTGCGAAGCATCATGGAAAATCAACCGCTCAGGTTATTTTACGATGGGATCTACAAAAAGAGGTTGTGACAATTCCGAAATCGGTGAAACAACATCGTATTCATGAAAATGCCGATGTGTTCGATTTTGAATTATCAGAAGAAGAGATGAAATTAATTGCTGATCTGAATAAGGAAGAGCGTATCGGACCAGACCCAGATGATTTTGATAAGAGATAATAAAAAAAGAAAGACGCTGAGACATAACTAAATAGAGAGAATCAAAATCCGAACAATATTCTGACTAAGCGTAGTCAAAATACGCAGACTCCAGTGGGAACAGCACGAGCTGAAGATCCACTTTGCAAAGCGGTTTTCTTTGCAAAGTTAGCAGATCGCCGTGCCCACGGAAAGCGAAGTATTTTGACGAAGCGATTGCAGTGCAGAAATATTAACGTTCGGATTTTTTCCTTCTTACTAATCTTTTGTCCCAGGCGCTTTTTCTTGCAAAATGCTAGGAAGATAAGATATCGTAGTTAATAGATTTAAACACTTAAGGGGGTTTCGAATTGGCTTTTGTAATAACGGAACCTTGTCAGGCAGAAAAAGCTGGTGAATGTACTACTGTTTGTCCAGTTGACTGTATTGTAGAAGGTCCAGATCAATTTTATATAGATCCTGATGTGTGTATTGACTGTGGGGCATGTAAAGCTGTCTGTCCAGTGGATGCCATCGAAGAGGAGTATGATCTTACTCCTGAACAGGAAGTTTTCTTGGAAAAAGCAGAGGCATATTTTGCACGTTAGAAAATTAAAAAGCTAACTTATTCGTTAAAAAAGACGAGTTTCTAACGTAGTAATAGCAAAATGCGACCATCATAAGCATGGTCGCATTTTCTTTACTTAGAGGAAAGTGGTTGGTGTAACAGATTCGTAGTTTTTATCTTTGATAGAATCAAAAGTCCAATTAAAGCACCAGTGACACTACTTACTAAAAAGCCTGGTAGGAAGGCAAGTGCCCCAACAGAAGTGCCCATAAGAAGATAAGCATATGGGACAGATAGAAAGGAACCAACAACACCTGTACCTATCACTTCTCCAACTGCTGACATTTGTTTCTTACTTGTTAGTCGATAAAGAATTCCTGCAAGTAATGCACCAATCATCCCACCTGGGAATGCTAATAGTGTACCTAGTCCAAGAAGATTTCTCAATAGACCGATCACAAATGCAATCAATAAAGCCGGAATTGGCCCTAGAGTTACGGCTGCCATCACGTTAACGGCATGTTGAACAGGATAGGCTTTGGCGATGCCAGTTGGAAACCATAAAAACTGTGATCCAATCGTTCCAACCGCGACATATACTGCCATCGTTGTAAGTATTAATGTTCTTTTTTTCACAATATTCTCCCCTTATTTTTGTGTATAGAAAACGGTAGTAGAGGGAAAATATAAAAAGCCAGCTCCAAAATGGACCTGGCTTCACATACCAATAGTAAGATCAGCTACTTCCCTCCGCTGGTATAAACCAGATCAGGTCCTTAAGGGTTGAAAAGCACATGTGCTTCTCTCTCAGCCATTCATTGGCACCCCTAGTAGTTATACACGTATAGAATTTAATGAAAATTTTATCATAAGTGGGTGAAAAGTCAATAGGTGATGCTAATTACTTTGAATTCGAGATATTTTGTCATATAATTGTAGAATAGAACAACGTGGAGGGGTGACTACATGGAATTAAAAGGTATCCATCATGTATCAGCAATAACTGCTAATGCTAAGGACAATTATCGTTTTTATTCTAACGTGCTTGGGATGAGATTAGTAAAGAAAACGGTAAACCAGGATGACCCCAGTATGTATCATTTATTTTATGCCGATGAACAAGGAAGTCCTGGTACAGATCTTACCTTTTTTGAAATAGCAAGAGCAGGACACACCTATACTGGGAATCAAAGTATTTCACAAACTTCTTTAAGGGTACCAGATGATGAAGCTCTAGCCTATTGGTTAGATCGTTTTCGGCAATTTAAAGTGAATCATGAGGGAATGGGAGAGCAATTTGGGAGAAAGGTAATTCGATTTCGTGATCATGAAAACCAACGATTAGTTTTAGTGTCAGATCAGACCAACCAAGGGGTAGCTTCTGGTATTCCATGGACAAATAGTGCAGTTCCACAAGACAAAGCGATTACAGGTCTTGGGCCTGTTCAATTAACCGTTCCAGATATCTCCCCTACTGCACGAGTATTAACAGAATTATTAGGTTTTCGCCAAGTTGGAAGCTACCCTTCTCGTAATAAAGGGATGCCAGATGTAGAAGTTTTCTCAACTGGAGAGGGTGGAACTGGGGCAGAATTGCATGTAGAGCTAAGCTCAGATTTGCAGAAAGAAAGACCTGGACGTGGAAGTGTGCATCACGTAGCATTACGAGTCGACAACCGAGCAGAATTGGAAAAATGGCACGAAAAAATTCGAAGGGAACGACTACCAAACTCAGGATTGGTGGATCGATACTATTTTCAATCCTTATACTTTCGAGAGCCAAATGGTATTTTAATCGAGTTGGCTACAGACGGACCAGGGTTTGCTACAGATGAAGAAACGGAGCATTTGGGTGAATCTTTAGCTTTACCTCCATTTTTAGAAGACCGTCGAGAAGAGATTGAATCGAGGTTAGAGCCATTGGATACAAAATAGGACAAATGGTAGATCGATAACGGAAATAGATTGGTTATATGAGCACCTCTAATCAGGTGCTTTTTTCTTTTTGGCTGAATAGTATAGTTAATATATAATCGGATCATTGTTCATTAAGAGTTAGTAAGCTATTGTAAATGTAAATGTTTTATATTGTAGAAGAAAAAAGGAGATGAGAAGATGGGGAAGGGAAAAGAGTGGCAACCGGAATGGAGGAAATTTCAAGATAGAATTACTGGTATATCTACTCTCCAACTAACAAGCTATACTGGACATAGTCATCATTTTTATTTTACGGAGAATGGCTGGTATGACGAAGGTCGTAAACTATTATTTTGTTCAGATCGTAATAATAAAACAGATTTATTCAGCATCTGTATAGAAACAGGTGTAATTACCCAATTGACTGATCATGATAAAACCTATGAAGGACTTTCACCATGTTTACATCCTGATGAAACGAGAGTTTACTTTCGTAAAGATCAGCAGATAATAGAATTAGATCTAAATACTTTGAAAGAAAAAGTAATATATGAAGAATTAAGCTCATGGTTAGGTGGAAACCTAAATTGTACGGCAGACGGAAAATACTTAATTACTTGTAAGAGAGAGGATCTCTCAGATAAGGTTTATACAGATCTAGGGAATGGCTATATTGGTCATCGTGCATTAATGGAAGCAAGACCAAAATCTCAAATCATCAAGATTTCTCTCGAAACAAATGAGGTAACAGTAGTGTATCAAGAAGATAACTTCATTACCCATATTAATACCTCTCCAACAAAAAAAGAATTAATTACGTTTTGCCATGAGGGACCATGGAATTTGGTGGATCATCGTATTTGGGTACTTAATATCGAGTCTTTGGATGTGTGGAAAATTAGAGAGAGAAAAGAAGAGGACGAAATGATTGGACATGAATATTGGTATCAGGATGGAGAAACAATTGGCTATCATGGATTTAGGCAAGATCGGACAGGCTTCTTTGGCAAAATTAAATATGATCATACGGAAGAAGAAGAAGTTGAGTTTAATTTTGTAAATTGGCATGCCTTTTCGAATGATTTTTCAAAAATAGTGGTAGATGGTAGAGCCCCTTTAAAGAATATCATTATATGGTACAAGAACGAGGATGGATTTTCTAAACCAAAGGTTCTTTGTGAGCATAGATGTAGCTTTCATGTACAAAAGGTTCATGCACACCCTAGGTTTACACCAGACGGGAAGAAATTACTTTATACAAGCGACCGAAACGGCTATGCAAATCTTTATCTTGTAGATGTTCCAGATGATGCAAATGAACTGCCGGATTATGTGTAGCTTTGAAATATAATCGCGACGTTTTACCCTTTGGATATCCTTTTGTCCAAAGGGTATTTTAATAATAACAATAAAATAAAGTTGTATATATAACGAATATGAATTACTTAGTTAAGCGGAAGTCTGATCCAATATCGATTTTCCTTATAAATTAGATCTTGTTGTTCCCAATACTTTAGATTATCTATACACACCAATGTGTTATGCAAGAATTTAATAGAGAATGAACTTTTAAGCAATCGGAAAGAAATACTTATCAGTCATATATGATAAACTTAAGATTGATACCAAAAGTAATAAAATAAGGAATGAAGCTAGAAAGAGGAAGGAGAAATAAGATGGTAACATTGAATCATATCCCGACTGTTAAATCAGAAATGCTAATTCGGAGACCAGTTGATGAAGTATTTGAAGCTTTTATTAACCCGGAAATTACTACAAAGTTTTGGTTCACCAAAAGTAGTGGAAGATTAGAGGAGGGAAAGCATATTAGATGGGAATGGGAGATGTACGGCGTTTCTGATGATCTATATGTAAAAGAAATTAAGCAAAACAAACTGATTCGGATCGAATCATCGGACAACACAAAAACCGAGTGGTCGTTTTTCCCGCGAAATGAAAATGAAACATTTGTTTCAATTACAAACTCAGGGTTTGCAGGCAATGGAGATGATATGGTAAACAATGCCATTGATTCAATGGGGGGATACACGATGGTGCTCTGCGCGTTAAAAGCACTTCTTGAGCATAACATCATTCTGGCTGTTGTAGCTGACAAAGCCCCTGATGCTCACGTTTAATGTGAAGAATTAGTGACTTTTGACCTGAAAGAAGCCACTTTAAGGGATAAAAATATTGCTCTCCACGCATACAGTTGGTTCAGTTACACCTGTCAGTTGAAAAGCTGTTCTGTTCAAAATGTTTGTATAAATCGAAAAACCCAGATCAAATATTCAAATACTTTGGAATGGAGTTACTCACTATTCCCTCAAGCTACACATGGATATAAGAAGACCTAAGTCTAATGAAAATTAGATTTAGGTCGTTTTTATTGAAATTGTAGACTATAATCTATTTTCTCTGATACCGATATCCATAGGTTCTTATTTGGCTTGTGTAACCTGGTTCACCCTTTCCGCCTTTTAATCCAATTAATTTTCTAAAGTCCCCTGATAATTATTTCCCTTCTAATGATAGATTTAAATCTCAGAGATTAGATGGAAACATATATTTTCCCTGTTTGCTCCAATAAAAACATAAAATGTGTAATAAAACACAAATGAGATAAATTAATGTTGACATATTAAAAATGTAAGCGTATTATTTTACTAATGTTACATATAATTTGTAATAAAACAAAAATTGTAACGATTTACCCTTTTTTTCGTTACAAGGAAAGGAGAAAAAATGAATAAAATTTTCAAACTGATGCTGATTTTACCTTTCTTTCTTTTTGTGTTAGCTTCGTGCTCCTCAGACAGTGAAACGAATAATAATGCCAAAATTAAATTAGACTTCTGGACATTGTTTGGTGGAGGTGATCTCAGTTTTATGGAAGAAATAGTAGAGGAATTTAATAACAGTCAAGATGAGATTGTTGTCAATATGCCGGCGATAAGAAACAGTGATTACTATACCAAACTGGTAACTAGTGTTGCTGCCAATCGAGGACCGGATGTAGCAATAGCGCATACTTCTAAAATTCCTGAACTTAACAGTCGGGGGTTAACAGAGCCAATTGATGATTTTGCAGAAGAGGTAGGGCTCGATTTTAATGAATTCACTAAAAATCTAGTCGAAGGAACTAATTTGAATGGGAAGCATTACGGTGTTCCGATTGATACACATCCATTTATTATGTATGTAAATAATGATCTTGCAGCCCAAGCGGGAGTGTTAGATGAAAATGGAAACATCATAATGGAAGAAACACCTGAAGGGTATATCGATTTTCTGCTCAAAATAAAGAAAGCGCTACCGGATAAAATACCATTAGCGATTAGTAATGCTGGCGCAGACCCATTTCGTATGTGGTGGGCATTTTACTTTCAAATGGGAGGGTCACCAATTTATTCAGGGGATCTGTCCAGTCCAGATGTAACGATCGATCGAGAAATAGCGATTAAGGCGGCGAACTATGTGCGTTCTCTCTTTCATGAGCATGAGATTGTCCCATTAAACCTTGCCGATTTTTATCAGGATTTTCAAACAGGTCGAGCAGTTACCATGACAACAGGGGTTTGGGCGACTGGAATCTGGGAAACAACGGAAGGGTTAGATTTTACTGCGCTGCCTTTACCGAACCTTTTTGAGCAAAAAGCAACATGGGGAGATTCCCACACACTAATTATGCCAATAAAGGAAAATACGACTAGAGAGAAACAACTCGCTGTTGTAAAGTTTATGGATTTCGTAACAGACCGTGGGGTTGATTGGGCGGAAGCAGGTCATATTCCAGCAAAGAAATCGGTTGTAGAGTCACAAGAGTTTCAAGATCTTCCTTATCGATCTGATTATGCAAAAGTAGCAGAATATGTTGCTCTACCAAACAAGACAGCCTATGGAGATATGTCTAAAAGAGTCTTTGAACAAAATCTGGATTTAGCCTGGACAAACAGAGAATCTACAGAAAAAGTGATTGACACACTGATTAAAGATTTAGAGAACCTCGTGAAGAAGTAAATTTTAGTTGAAAGGAGAAGAAAACGAATGAAAAAATCATTATGGAAAAAGGACCTTTATGCTGGTTTGTTCTTGTTACCCTTTTTTCTAGCTTATGTAATTTTTACGATATTTCCAATCTTTAAAGGTTTACAAATGAGCTTTTTTAATTGGTCGTTAATAGAAAAAGGTGAATTCACAGGGTTTAGCCAATATATTGCTTTGTTTACAGATATAGACTTCTGGCAATCGTTATGGAATACGACATTGTTTGTCATCCTATCAACCCCAGGAATGATCATACTAGCACTTTTGTTAGCTTTACTAGCAAATTTAAATTCGAAATTAAAGACATTATTTCGCAGTGCTTATTTTCTCCCAAGTATATTATCGGTTTCCGTTATTTCTTTCTTGGCGATTTTTATATTACAACCTTATAATGGTTTCCTTAACAACTTCATTCAGTTATTTGGAATAGATGCAGAGCCTTTTTGGTTAAGTAATCCTGTATTGGCATGGGTAAGTATTGTCGGGGTTACGTTATGGTGGACAGTGGGTTTTAATATGATTTTGTTTTTAACAGCTTTACAAGACATTCCTGATCACTTGTATGAAGCGGCAGAAATAGATGGTGCCACTCGCTGGCAAATGTTTAAATCGATTACATTGCCACAGCTTATACCGATTTCAAGGGTGATTTTGTTGCTACAGGTTCTTAGCTCATTCAAAGTATTTGCTCAAATTCTATTAATTACAGATGGAGGACCCGGGACTTCCACAAGGCCACTAATACAGTACATTTATGAGATGGGATTTGAGAGATATGACCTTGGTTATGCTGCTTCTATGTCCTATGTTCTGTTCTTTATCCTGTTAGTATTATCTATTATTCAAATTCGTGCAGGAGGTCAAGGAGGGCGAATGATTTAAATAGATTGGCAAAACTTCAGTAAGTCAGCAATGCACTGCATCTATAATGGGAAATTAAGACAAACACATTAACTCTAAGTATAAGGAATGCAAGTTTTTCTAAAGAAAGGAGAATTTTTATGAGTACCCCTAATGCACTACTAGAACGGAATCGTGATCCACTCCGTTTATTAAAGGTTATCATTGCTTTAGTTGTGGCTTTACTATTTATCTTTCCGATCATTTGGATGCTATTTGTTTCGTTAAAACCAAAAAATATGGCTGTCGCCAATCCATTAGATTGGTTTACTCCACCATATACCTTTGCTAATTATACGGAGATTTTAATGGAAAGTGATGTGCTTCTCTGGCTGTGGAATAGTGTGATTATTGGTGTAATCACAACAGTATTAACATTAATTATTACTTCTTTAGCTGCTTTTGCACTATCGAAAATGCAATTTCGTTATAAGACTCCAATTTTTCTATTCTTTTTGGCTGGAATGATGGTCCCAGGGGAGGCTACGATTATTCCACTCTTTGAGATTGTAAAAAGTATGAATATGCTAGATACCTATGCTGGATTGATTTTACCTATGATTGCCTCCCCAATTGGTGTAATCATATTAAAGAGCTTTTTTGATAGTGTCCCGCACGAGGTAATGGAAAGTGCTAGAATTGATGGTTGCTCCAACTGGCGTTTATTTTGGAATATTGTGCTTCCTTTAGCCAAACCTGCTCTTGCTGCAATAGCTATTTTCACTTTTATTGGATCCTGGAATAACTTTTTGTGGCCTTTTCTAGCTATCGTTTCTGAGGAATTATATACCTTACCAGTAGGAATTCCAACATTTAATTCTACTTATTCCTCTAGTTATATGTTACCGATGACCGTCAATGCTATCGCATCGATCCCTGTCATTATTGCCTTTTTACTATTTGAAAAACAGATAGTAAAGGGTGTAAGTTTTACAGGATTAAAAGGTTAATTAGTTAAGGAGATCGGTGGCTGGTAGCCGATTTCCTTCCATCTCGCTGTTATTTGAAAGGTAGGGAATAAAGCATGAAACAAACAAGATGTTCAGAAGTATCATTTACGAATGTCACCATCCTAGATGGTTTTTGGAAAGACCGATTTTATGACCACCAAAAAACAACATTACGTGCCTCTCTAGATAAGTGCTGGCAAACGGGCAGAATTGATAATTTCTCAAAAGCTGGTGGGTTAATGAGCGGTGATTTTGAAGGGATTTTTTTCAATGATTCCGATGTATATAAGGTGTTAGAAGGGGTCGCCTACTCCTTAGCTAATCAATATGACTCAGAACTTGAATGTGAAGCGGATGATATCATTGATAGAATTGCAAGTGCGCAAGAGGAGGATGGCTACCTCATGACTTATTATACTTTAGTAGAGCCAGAGAATAAATGGACAGATATGGACAAACATGAAATGTATTGTGGAGGCCATTTAATAGAAGCAGCTATTGCCTATAAGCACGCTACTGGAAAAGATAAGCTATTGGGGGTTGCTTGCAGATTGGTAGATCATTATGATACCATTTTTGGCCCAAGTAAACGACACTGGGTTTCTGGCCATGAAGAAATCGAACTTGCCCTAACGAAGCTTTATCAAGAAACGAGTGAAAAGCGTTATCTAGATTTGGCAATATGGTTATTGGAGCAAAGAGGAAGAGGGCTTGGGGAAGGTGCGATTTGGAATAAAGAAGATTGGGGCCCAGCATATTGTCAAGATGATCAGTTAGTACGTGAAATAGAAAAAGTCAAGGGGCATGCGGTGAGGGCGATGTACCTGTATACCGCTATGTCTGAGGTTGCCCGCTTAACAGAAAAGGAAGATTATTTAGCTGCTTTAGATAGAGTATGGGAAAATGTGATCACTAAAAATATGTACATTACAGGGGGGATTGGCTCTTCTCATCATAATGAGGGTTTTACGAAGGATTATGATTTGCCAAATGAAACTGCCTATTGTGAAACCTGTGCATCTGCAGGAATGATATTTTGGAATCATCGAATGAATCTATTATATGAGGATGCCAAATATGCGGATATTGTTGAGACCGAGCTATATAATGGACTTTTGAGTGGTGTATCTCTTGATGGAAGGAAATTTTTTTATGATAATCCACTCGCCTCGAATGGACAGCATCATCGAGTAGAATGGTTTGGCACTTCGTGTTGCCCAACTCAGTTAGCTAGATTTATACCTTCGATTGGGAATTATCTGTATAGTGTTAGTAATGATACCCTTTATATTAATCAGTTTATCCATAGTAAATCTAATGTGACATGGAATGAAAAGCAGGTGTCTATTACACAAAAAACGAATTACCCATGGGATGGGAAGATTGATCTGCAGTTCGATCTCCAAAGTGAGTCATCGTTTGAATTAGCTGTAAGATTACCAGGCTGGTGCAATCAATATAGGCTACTGCTTAATGGGGAACTATTAGAGGAATATCAATCGGAAAATGGTTATGTAAAAATAAACAGAGTATGGCATGCAGAAGACCGGATAACGCTTGATCTACATATGGAAGTAGAAAAAGTCTATTCTTCTCCAGCAGTTAGAGAAAATGTTGGTAAAGTAGCTTTGCGAAACGGTCCATTAGTCTATGCGTTTGAAGGTGTGGATCACCTCAATAGAGATTTAGAAAGAATTTTTTTATCCGATTCATCACATTTCACCACAAAATTTGATGAATCGATTCTTAGCGGAGTGAGTGTCATAAAGAGTAATGCGTTATACGTGAAGGATGAATGCTTAAAGGAACCCTTATATCACAGCAATAAACCTGATTTAATACCAATTGATATCAAAGCAGTGCCATATTACAGTTGGAATAATAGAGGTAATGGTCAAATGCGTGTTTGGTTGAATCATAGAATATAAAACTGCTTATTAAACGATGAGTCCCCCTATTAATTATCTCTGTGCTATAATGGATATTGTGTTGAAAGGGGGATATTTTGATGTCTTTTTTTATGCCTAAAGCTATTTGTTTAGATATGGATGGCACATTACTAAATAATAAAAATGAATTAAAAAAACAAACGATTGATGTAATACAAGTCATCAGAGAGAAAGGGATCCGAGTATTTATTGTCACTGGTAGATCGTTGAATGAGATTTATGATTCTGCTCCGAAGGATTTAGAACTAGATGGATTTGTAACAGCAAATGGAATGATTACTTACGTAGAAGAAAAAAAATTGGTAGAACATAGCTTGTCCACAGACCTTGTTCAGAATGTTATTTTATCTGCCAGAGAGCATGGGATTTATTATGAAGTACATCCGAATGACGGTCAGCGCCTGAGCTTGAAGCAGGATCAATCTTATATGAAGGATATGATCGAAAAAGACAAGCCGGAGGAAGTAGGAATAAATGAATGGTTAGAGAGAGAAGCCGCTATAGCTGAAGACATTGCTTGGGTTGAAAAAATACCTGAGCAAAAGTATGCCAAGATATATTGTTTCAGTACAGAACATAAGCAAATGGATGCTTGGATTCAGGAGCTAGAAAGAATGAAAAAAGAAGAGGATTTTACAACCTCCTCCTCTTCCTATCATAATGTGGAAGTAATGGTAGCAGGAGTAAACAAGGCTACCGGAATTAAAGCACTGCTGGAATTATACAACATAGCTCCAGAGGATACGATGGCAATAGGTGATAGTAATAATGATTTGCCGATGATGCGTTATATTGGTTACCCAGTTGCTATGAAAAACGGAACAGATCAAGTGAAGGAAATCGTAAAAGAGATCACTGCATTTACGAATGAGGAAGACGGAGTAAGAAAATACTTGCAAGAATACTTTTCAATAAACAAATAGTAGCCAGCTTCAAAAATCAAGTGATCGAGCCATCGCTTGATTTTTTTAATAAAAATTAAAAAATTTAAACCAAATGCTAGAATTTTATATAAACACTAGATAAAAACATTTTTTTTGTTTATATTTATGATAGACTTAATACTAATTGGGAACAAACTGTTTAGGGAGGGGTTAGAATTGTTGGAGCTTTCTATTAATGAACCAGAAAAATTAAGTAAAGTAACACATGCATTATCCTCGAAGGTAAGACTTAGTATTCTTGAATTATTAAATAAAGGAAATTTAAACATACATCAGCTAGCGGAGTCTTTAAATATACCGATCTCTACAGCTGCTTCGCACGTCAGAGTATTAGAAGAAGCAAATCTTATCTTGACTGAATTAAGGCCAGCTAGTAGAGGTGCGATGAAGGTGTGTACCCGCAATTTTGATGACGTACATATTGTTTTGAACAGTCTACATAAGTCGTCCGCAAGTGATTTAAAAACATACGAAATTGAAATGCCTATTGGGCAGTATGTGGACTTTCAAGTAGCACCTACTTGTGGGATGGCAAACCATGAAAGGTTTTTAATTCCGGAAGATTCCCCGGTTTACTTTCATAATCCCGAAAGAATTCAGGCTCAAATTATCTGGACGCGAAAAGGATTTCTAGAGTATAAATTCCCTATCGTGATTCATCCTGATTCTGTCATAAAAGAAATTCAGTTTTCGCTAGAATTATGCTCTGAAGCACCTAATTATGATCCTAATTGGCCTTCAGATATCACGGTCTGGGTAAATAATGTCGATATAGGTACATGGACTAGTCCAGGTGATTATGGGGATCGGCCAGGAAAGCTGAATCCAACCTATTGGAAAGATACTACAAGTACTCAATATGGAACATTAAAAACATGGAAGATTTCAAATGAAACTACCATGATAGATGATTTTCACTTATCTAATACCACATTAGCAGATTTAGCGCTATCAGATAAGGATTATATTACCTTTAAAATTGGAATTAAAGAGGATGCGGTTCATAAAGGTGGTATTAATATATTTGGAAAAGAGTTCGGTGATTATGAGCAGGATATTAAACTGAAAATTCTGTTCGAATAATGTGATTCGAGAAGAGGTCTTCGGTCAAAGAAAACTAACGCATTTCTTCCTTCATTGAGAGTGTGTTAGTTTTTTTATTTTCTGCTTGAGATTTCAAAATGCCCTCCCTTTATTGTGAAATAGCTTGTATCCGAATGGAATGATTAGTAAAAACAAGCATTGACTTATCTATAATGAAAGCGTATTCTTTAACCTATGAACAGCTAATGTGTATAAAAACATGAATATTGAATGAAAGGGAGGGAAAATTGTTTCATCCATTGCTAAATGAGAAAGGGAGTGATGAAACAAGGACTTGAATACCTTGATATTTTGATTGATTACGGAAAAATGGCTCTGTCCCTATTTGCTTTGGATTATATTTTTTAAAGGAGATGATAAAAATGAATTCAATAAAGAAAAAAACCTATATTCTTTCCTTGTTTTTACTTGTGTTGTCCTTGTTTATTGCATCCTCTTATTTTGCTAAAAGTAAATCTGGAACAAAATCAATAAAAGCTTCTACTACTACATTTACTAATCCAATTAATACAGCGGGAGCAGACCCGTATGTCATGCTGCATTCGGATGGATACTATTATTTCACGCGTACTTTAGGCCATCGTATCGATATTTGGAAGTCAAGAACGCTGACAGGGATCGAACTTGGTGAACGAAAAACAATCTGGACGAAGCCGGATCACTTAAAAGACATTTGGGCTCCGGAAATCCATTACATTAACGGAAAGTGGTACATTTACTACACGGCTAATACAGGTTGTGGTGATGCGTGTCGTGGCGTGTATGTCCTAGAAAATGATTCACCTGACCCGCTTCAAGGAGAATGGATCGAGAAAGGTAAGGTCAACACACAATACGATGGTCTTGATGGATCTGTTTTTGAGCATAAAGGAAAGTTATATTTCATGTATGCGGCATATGGTGACTGGTCGGGAGAGCATGGTAGTGCAGTCGCTGTTGCACCTATGTCTAATCCATGGACATTAGATGGTGAAAATGTGATCCTAACCTATCCAGAGTATGACTGGGAAAAGAAAGGCATGCATGTAAATGAAGGGGCGGTGATCTTAAAACGAAATGGCAAAGTTTATCTTGTTTATTCAGGTAGCGCTTGTTGGGAGGATGATTATGCAATCGGAATATTAACTGCTTCCGAGGATAGTAATTTATTGGACCCACACGCTTGGTCCAAATCAAAGGAACCAGTTTTTAAGAAGTCTATTAAAAACAGTGTCTACGGTCCAGGTCATAATTCTTTTGTTCCATCTAAAGACGGAACGGAAGACTGGATTGTTTATCATGGTAACAGCGCTCCTGGGCAAGGGTGTAGTGCTCGCCCGACGAGGATCCAAAAATTCAGTTGGAACGAGGATGGTACACCGAATTTTGGTGAGCCATCAACAGAATTAATGAATGTTCCATCAGGGGAATATAAAATAGAGGCTGAGCATGGGATAATAAACAAAGCAAAAGTAAACGACCGACCGGGCCAAGAAACGGTGACACTGAATAATAAAAATAGCTCCATACTTATTGAGGATGTGAATGTTCCGGAAGCTGGGACATACACCATAACAGTTAAATATGCCAACAATGCTAGACCTGATGCGGAAAATTATATCTACGTGAATGATCAACCTGTATCGATATTGACCTATCCATATACTGGTAAGAAAAACTTTGAAGAAGTCACAATGGAAGTTGATCTTAATAAGGGGTATGATAACACGATTAAATTCATGAAGAAAAAACATGTGGTGGAAATTGATTATGTCGAAATTTCTGGAGAGGTTAATTTTTCAATAGAATCTGGGGTTGAGTACAAATTAGTAAATCCTAATGGTGGGAAAGTATTAGATGTAGAGGATGGTTCATATAATGTTAGAACATGGGATGGATCTGATGTTACTCTGTCGCAACGTTGGAGAATGACAGATGTCGGTGACGGCAAGTATAGTGTAAAAAATACTAACAGTGGAAAATATTTAACTGTTGATGGTGATCTGACCGCACCGTGGGTAAATGTAAACCTCCAAGCGTGGAATGGAACGGATGCACAAAAGTGGAGTATAGAAAAAGTAAGTAATAAATATTATAAATTGATCAATGTAGCTAATGGAAAAGCATTGGATGTGGATGGTGCGAGTATTGATCGCGGTGCGAATATAGGTACATGGGAAGATCTCCCTAGTGGGCCAGCACAAATGTGGTTGTTTTATCCATTAGATTAATGATTGATGAGAAGAGACTAACTATTGAGTTAGTCTCTTCTTCTTTAGGTGATGTGATATCACTTCATTTATTAAAACAGAAAATTTGAATTAAACTATAAAAATTAAATTTAAGTATTGACTTTTAGGATTTGAAAGCGTAATCTTATACATAATAAACAGATATTAGGAATTAAAGCAGAAATAGTGAATAAAAATAAATAAATACTGCTTATTTAAAAAAAGAATAATATCTGATGGGTGTATTGATTATTAAGGAACAAAGGAGAGAATAGTATGTCAACAAATGTAACCACTTATCAAAGAACAGAATATCCACGTCCTCAATTTCAACGGGATACTTGGATGAATTTAAATGGCCAATGGAATTTTCATTTTGATGATGAAAATATTGGGGAAAAGGAGTCATGGTACAAAGCGGCAAGTTTTACTAAAGATATTCAAGTACCCTTTACTTATGAAACCGAAGCAAGCGGTATTGGGGAAGAAGCATTTCATCCCAACGTTTGGTATCAAAGAGAATTTGAGATTCCTAAAGATCAAATAGGAAAAAAAGTTATCTTACGTTTTCAAGCAGCTGACTATTTAACGAAGGTGTGGATCAACGGTATTTTCATCGGAGAGCATGCAGGCGGAAATTCGGCCTTTTCCTTTGATATAAGCCATGCAGTTGAAGAAACAAAAACTAATAAAATCGTTGTAAAAGTCGAAGATAGTCAGAGCTGTATGCAACCAAGAGGAAAGCAGCGTTGGATTGATGAAAACTTTGGTTGCTGGTATGTACAGAACACCGGTATTTGGCAGACTGTCTGGCTTGAATTTCTGGAAGAAGAACATATGGAAAGCGTAAAAATAACCCCAAATATCGATAAAAATACCGTAGCGATGGAGTACAAATTGAATGGAAAGGTGCAGGATAATTGGAGATTAGATGCTGTGATCCACTTTAACGGGAAAAAGGTAAAACAGTTGTCCATTGTACCAGATCGTGAAAGCGGAAGATTTGAGATAGATTTGCAGTCTGATCTCCATGAATGGAAGGTGTTTTATTGGTCACCACAGCATCCTAATTTATATGATGTCACTTTTCAGTTAACAGTAAATGGATCTGTTAAAGATGAGGTGGATTCCTATTTTGGAATGAGGAAAATATCTATTAAAGATGGCCAGATACTTTTAAATAATGTGCCTATCTATCAGAAGCTTTTGCTAGATCAAGGATATTGGAAGGAAACGATGCTTACCCCTCCATCAGATGAAGCGATGATTGAAGATATCGAGAAAACCTTGGCTATGGGATTCAACGGTGTTCGTAAGCATCAAAAACTAGAGGATGAACGATTTTTATATTGGTGCGATAAAAAAGGGTTACTCGTTTGGTCAGAAATGGCTGCAACCTATGAGTTTAGTGATCAAGCCATTGAGAACTTTACAAAAGAATGGTTAGAAATCATGCAGCAGCATTATAATCATCCATCTATTATTACGTGGGTTCCTTTCAATGAGTCGTGGGGTGTTCCAAAAATATTCAACGATAAGAAACAACAGGCATTTACGGAATCGATTTATTACTTATCGAAAGCAATCGATGGGGAACGTCCGGTAATTGTCAACGATGGCTGGGAGCATACTGTTTCCGATATTATCGCCCTTCATGATTACGAAGAGCTCGGATCTGAATTTGCTCAGCGTTATAAAGATAAGCAACTGATCTTAGAAAATAAGCTTCCTCACAATAAGCATAAATATGCGTTTGCAGAGGGGTATAGCTACCAAGGTCAGCCAATAATGATTACAGAGTACGGTGGTATCGCCTTTAACCATGAAAGTGGCTGGGGATATGGTAATCAAGTAGAAACTGAAGAGGAATTTCTAAAAAGATATCAAGATATTACAGATGCTATTAAGTCCATTCCATACATTTGTGGCTATTGTTATACGCAAACAACGGATGTTCAACAAGAGGTGAACGGTTTATTGAGAGAAGACCGTACTCCGAAAATCGCCTTAGAAAAGATTAAATCTGTCAATGATGCGAAAAGAAAACCAAATACCTAATGATTTAGGAGGAATTAGAATGACGTCCAATAATAAACCAAATATTGTGTTAATTCTTGCAGATGATCTAGGGTATTCTGATTTAAGCTGTTTTGGAGGGGAGATCGATACACCGAATATCGATAGTCTTGCCTCCAATGGATTGCGATTCACTCAATTTTATAATTCTGCTCGGTGTTGTCCTAGCCGAGCCTCCCTTTTAACAGGGGTTTATCCACATCAAGCAGGGGTTGGAGAGATGACTGAGGATCGTGAAACACCTGGATATCGGGGGTTTTTAAAGGATCAATGTGTGACACTTGCTCAAGTACTAAAGGGTGGAGACTATCACACTTATTTAGCGGGTAAATGGCATGTTGGGAAGCAGGGTCCGATTAAAAAAGGATTTGATGAATTTTATGGTCTTTTAGGTGGCTTTACGAGTTTTTGGGATCAGAAGGATTATTCCCGATTACCAGAAGGAAGACCTCAGCACCAGTATAAAGATGGAGAGTTTTATGCAACAGACGCTATTACTGATTATGCACTAGATTTTATGGAGGATTCTAGAAAGGATGATAAGCCTTACTTTTTATATCTCTCCTATAATGCTCCTCATTTCCCTTTACAAGCACCTGAAGCGGATGTTGCTAAATACGAGGGAATGTATGATAGAGGCTGGGACAGAATTAGGGAAGAACGTTTTAATCGATTGAAGGAGCTAAAGCTTATTCCAGAGGATGCCAAGTTACCACCGCGGTCAGAATACTGGAGTCGTGACAGAGAGATTCATGGTGTTATTCCTTCGTGGGATTCACTTGATCCGGATCGCCAGAAGGATCTATCAAAAAGGATGGCAATATATGCAGCAATGGTGGACCGGATGGATCAAAATATTGGAAGAGTGATAGAGGACTTAAGAGAGAATAATGAGTTAGACAACACATTGATCTTATTTTGTTCAGATAACGGTGCATGTGGTGAATGGGACCCATGGGGATTCGACAATTGGATCACCACCTCGAATTTCCTCCATCGTAAAGGAGATTTAGACAAAATGGGTGGTCCAGATTCCTATCATAGCTATGGATCTGGCTGGGCAAGCGCATGTAGTACACCACTTCGTCTCTATAAACATTATGGACATGAAGGAGGAATCAGTACACCATTAATTGCACAATGGCCAAAGGTTGTCACACGTCAAGGAGAGATTGATCATCGACCAGGTCATTTCATTGATTTTATGGCAACAATGGTTGATATTGCTGGGGTAGAATACCCTGAAAAATATGAAGGACATCAAATTCTTCCAATGGAGGGTAAAAGTATGCTACCTGCATTCCTTGGGAAGGAAGAAGAGCAAAGGACACTTTGTTTTGAGCATGAGCAACATTGTGGTATCAGACATGGAAAATGGAAGCTATCGAAAATAAAAGAAAGAGATTGGGAGCTTTATAATATAGAAAATGATCGAAATGAATTAGTGAATGTAGCGGATATCTATCCAGAGCTAGTGGAGAAATTAACATCAATGTGGAAACAATGGGCAGATAGAACAAATGTTACTCCAAGACCGAAAACGAACCTTTATCAATCATCATGATCTTGACACTCCATCTTCATTTAGATGGATTTCTTTTTACCATTTATGAAAACGCTAACAAAATTTGTTTTTAAAAATGAAGGAGGTAAAAAAATGAAAAAGTTTGTCTTGTTACTTATTCTGGTAGGTTTCTTGGCTGGGGGATGCTCGAATTCAGAGGAAGTTAAGCAAGATCATGTGGATGAAGGACCTTCCGAAGGTTTCCGTGAGGAGGGTATGCCCATTGTGGAGGAAGAAATAGATTTAAGGTTTTTTGCAAGAAGATCACCTGTAAATTCGCCATATCAAGATATGCGAATGTTTCAGGAATACGAGGAAATGACTAACATGAACATCGAATGGGATGATGTCCCTCAAGATGGATTTGCTGAAAGAAAGAACTTAGAGTTTTCCTCAGGCGAATTGCCGGATGTATTCTATAAATCTGATATTTCGCAATTAGAGGCAGTGGAGTACGGATCATCAGGTATTCTCATTCCACTTGAAGAATTGTTAGAGGAGTATGCGCCTAACCTAACAGCACTCTACGAAGAGTATCCTGAAATAAAAGCATCGATCACGGCTCCTGATGGGCATATATATGCATTGCCTGCATTGATAACATTAAATGCAGCTCGTACGGATAAAATCTGGATTAATAAAACATGGCTAGATAACTTAGGGCTTAAAGAGCCAACGAATCCTGATGAACTGATAGAGGTATTAACGGCTTTTAGAGATAATGATCCAAATGGAAATGGCGAACAGGATGAAGTACCAATGACTTCTCGTAACTGGGGACAATTAATGAACTCCATGGCTGGTTCGTGGGGACTGGTTAATCAAATGGGATATCAGCTTAATATTAAGGACGATCAAGTAAATATATGGATGACAGATGATAGACTCAAGGAATATTTGCAATTTTTAAACAAATTATACACTGAAGGATTAATGGATAGAGGGATATTCACCCAGGAAGAATCGATATTTGTCGGAAATATGACGGCAGGAAAGGTCGGCATTTTTTGGAATCAAACAACAGATGCCTTTAATGATGTGAAAGAGCATTATATTGGAATGTCACCAATTGTCGGTCCACATGGCGATCAACTACATCCATCTTCTCCAATCGCAAGGGATTTCGGAACATTTGCTATTACTTCGGCAAATGAATATCCACAGGAAACCATGAGATGGATTGACCATTTCTTTAGTGAGGAAGGCTCTATTTTCTTCCGTTATGGAGTGGAAGGAGAAACCTTTGAATATGATGAAGAAGGAAATCCCCAATACTTAGGATCCGTGTCTGGAGAGAAAATTGGCCAGTTTACTCCATGGCCAGGTGGAGGTTCACCTCAGCTCGTGACAGAAAAAAATGCATCTGCTATTAATCCACCAGAAGCACAAGAGGCACAAGGAAAGTTAGATCCTTATTTACCAGAAGCAGTCTATGGTGCTCCGATTTTCGATGAGGATACAACGAAAGAAGTTGAGCAATTAAGGCAGGATATAGATATGTATTATCAAGAATCGACGGCTAAGTTTATTACTGGTGACCTAAGCTTTGAGAAGTGGGAAGAGTATGTGGCAACACTTGAAAATATGGGATTAGATCGTTTGGAGGAGATCTATCAGGAAGCATACGATTTAAATTATAAATAACTTTTAGAAAAAAATGTCGCTAAGTACAATTAGTGCTTAGCGACATGATAGAAGAGAGGGTGTTATAGAGTGGCTACTTTTAAGAGTGATGCTTCTCATTCAGACATAGAGCTAAGGAAAAAGACGGTACCAAGAAGTAAAGTCATACTCAAGCAAGTAATAAAGCGCTATGATTTGTATCTTATGCTCTTATTACCACTACTTTGGTATATAATCTTTCAATATGGCCCTATGTATGGATTACAAATTGCTTTTAAGGATTTTAATCCAGCCTTAGGCTTCATGGGGAGTGATTGGGTAGGCTTTGAGCATTTTGAACGGTTTTTTTCTTCCTACTATTTTGGTAGATTGCTATGGAACACATTTTCCATTAGTGTACTGTCCTTAGTCATCGCTTTTCCTATCCCTATTATGCTAGCACTATTAATTAATGAAATACGGAGTACAGCGTTAAAAAAATGGGTGCAAAATGTAACTTACATTCCTCACTTCATCTCTGTTGTTGTTATTGTTGGGATGTTAAGTTTATTCTTAGATCCTGATAGTGGATTTGTTAATGTTTTGCTTCAATCCTTTGGAAAGGATTCGATCGCCTTTTTAGAGAAGCCAGAATGGTTTAAGACAATATTTATTGGATCGAATATTTGGCAAAGTATGGGCTGGCAATCCATTATATATGTTGCCGCACTTAGTGGAATTGATCCACAGTTGTATGAAGCTGCTAAAATAGATGGTGCGACAAGATTTCAACGAATTATCCATGTTTCCTTGCCCGGAATCTTTCCCATCATTATCATTCTATTAATTTTGGATATCGGACAATTTATGAATGTTGGATTTGAAAAAATTTTATTAATGCAAAATAGTTTAAATTTGGAATCCAGTGAAGTCATTCAAACCTTTGTCTATAAGAACGGTATTTTAAACGGAGATTTTAGCTACAGTTCTGCTATAGGTTTATTTAATTCGATAATTAATTTTATTTTATTAGTCTTAGTAAACCATTTTGCACGGAAAAAGGCAGAGACGAGTTTATGGTAGAACACTTTTCAAGAAAGGAGTACTTGTCATGACTTCTCGTACGAAAGGAATATCCGATGGAAAAGTATTTGACTTCTTGGTTGGCGTAATGTCTTTCATTATTTTGGCAGTGGTGCTATATCCTTTGATTTTTGTTGTAAGTGCTTCCTTTAGTGATCCTTCAAGAGTGATGAATGGCGAAATGTGGTTATTGCCGAAAGGCTTTACTGTAGATGCCTATACGGAAATCTTTAAGAATAGTGACATTTGGAATGGCTATAAAAACACATTTATCTATACAACATTAGGTACCTTTATCAATATTATTCTAAGTACACTTGCTGCTTATCCACTATCGAGGCGAGATTTACCTGGTAGGAACATCTTTATGTTTTTAATAACATTTACGATGTTTTTTCATGGAGGTCTAATTCCAACCTTTTTAGTTGTCCAAGATTTAGGGATGGTAGACACGATTTGGGCTATGGTTATTCCAAATGCAATTGCGACCTATAATTTAATTGTCATGAGAACATATTTTCAAACAAGCATACCATGGGAGCTTCAAGAATCCGCCATGATTGATGGTTGTTCTAATATTAAGCTTTTATTTAAGATTATTTTGCCACTGTCCAAGCCGATTATTGCAGTAATGGTTTTGTTCTATGCAGTGGGGCATTGGAATGCATTTTTCAATGCATTAATTTATTTGCGAGATGATCAACTTTACCCATTACAGCTCATCCTTCGAGAGATCTTACTTGTCAATCAACTAAGTGGTACAGAGTCCGCTGGTATGTTTGGCATGGATGAAAAGATATTACTCGGTGAAAGTATTAAATATGCCTTAGTAGTCGTTGCTAGCGTGCCAGTACTAATTATGTATCCATTTGTACAAAAGCACTTTGTAAAAGGTGTCATGATTGGTTCTATAAAAGGATAAGCACAATTTTGATAATATTTATAAAAGCGAAGGAGCTGAACATGATGAATAAATTCACTTTATCCTTCATCACTTGTTTGATTGGCTGTTTTGTATTTTTTCCTTCTATTTCTTTAGGTTATAGTAATCCATTAGATATACCTGATTCCTGGGTGTGGGATCATGGAGGATTCTATGGAGAAGGGGATCCTTATATACTTAAGCATAACGGAATATACTACCTCTATGTGAGTACAGTCGATGATAAGAGTGGAGTAAAGGTATGGAAATCTAATAATCTAATAGATTGGGAGTATGGTGGTCTGGTCACAGAAGAAGCAAGTACAAAAGCAGCATATGCGCCAGAAGTAACGTATTGGAATGGTGCTTTTTATATGTACACATCTCCAGGAGGTAATGGTCACTATGTATATAAAAGTGACAGTCCTCTTGGTCCTTTTAAGAAACAAACAGAGAATCTAGGGATGGGTATAGATGGCCATGTGTTTATAGATGATGATGGTAAGTGGTATTTTTATAGCACAGGATCGAATCAGATTATAGCTAGGCCAATGAGTGATCCCTATACCTTCGGTGAACCAGTGGATACGGGAGCTGCTATGAACGGCTGGACAGAAGGAGCTACACTACTTAAAAGAAATGGGAAATATTTTATGACCTATACTGGTAACCATATATGGAATAAAGCATACCGAATTAACTATAGTAGCAGTGATGTGCCAACAAATGGCTTTGGAGATGATTCCTATCAAAATCCAATTATCATTCAAACCGAAGGATCACATACAGGATTAGGTCATAATTCCATTATTAAAGGCCCAGATCTCGATACTGATTATATCGTTTACCATAGTCATGCTAATCCAGGACGAGAAACGAATATCGATAGAATTGTTTGGAATGGGGATAAAATGCTTACTCTTGGCCCAACGACGACGGCACAGCCTAATCCAGATATGCCTGAATTTAGTGATCTATTTAAAAGAGATATAATCGGTGACGACTGGGAGAACGTTAATGGCGGAGATTGGAAAATAAGTAATAAGAAATGGTTATCTCAAGATAAAAAAGGGGATGAAAACTGGTATCGATTAGTCACAACGGAAAAAACAGCTGAAAATTATACAGCGGAGTTCAATATGAAGATGAAAGAACAGGGAACTAGTGATAATCCTAGATTTGGAGCGATATTTTCCTACACAGATGAAGAAAATTATGGTGTGGCGCTGTTAAGCCCTAAGAAAAATCGATTAGAAACCTTCTTTAAAGTAGATGGTATTGATCAAGGGTGGGAGAGCACAGATTTACCATCTGGATATGACTACTCTAATCTTCATCAAATTCGAGTGGAAAAAGAAGACGACACCTTTAAGATTTACGTTGATGGAATGTTAAAACAAACGAGAAAGGGTCTTAAACTGAATGGTGGAAAAACAGGATATACCACTCAAGATTTAAGTGCGCACTTTGGTTATGTTGCCTTTAGTAATAAAGTAAATGGAAGCAATGCCTTTGATGCTTATAAGCCTTTACCTGGATCAATTGAAGCTGTACATTACAACACTGGCGGGGACGGAAAAGGATATCATGAATTAACAGATAAAATTAATTTGGAGTACAGAAAAGATACAGTAGATATTGAACGTAATTCTGAAGGTGGATATATGGTTGGATCCAATCAGAAAGGTGAATGGCTGAAGTATAACACGAATATAAGTGCGAGTGGGAAATATGATTTGTCCTTGAGAGTAGCATCTGAAGAAGAAAATACTAGAGTAAAGCTTTGGTTGGATGAAGAAACGGATTTAACTGGAATAGTAGCCATTCCAGACACAGATGGCAATTGGCAGAATATCCTCGTGGATGGAGTTGCGTTGCCAGAAGGAAAACACACGATTAAGGTGGAAGTACTTGAAGGTTCCTTCGATTTTTCTCAATTGAAAGTGAACAAGCATAAAAAAGTAACTGCTCTTTACGATGACTTTAATGATGGGAATGATGAAGGTTGGACTAGCTATGATGGTGACTTTATAGTGGACACGAATTTGCCAAGTCCTTTTGATGCCTATAAACCAGTGCCAGGGAAAATAGAAGCACCATATTACAATACAGGCGGAGAAGGCGTTGCTTATCATGATAGAACATCGGATAATATTGGTGGCGTTCTTCGAGAGGATGCGGTCGATATTCGGAACAAACCCCAAGGCGGTATGGCGGTTGGATGGAACCAGACAGGTGAATGGCTAAAATATAATATAAACGTAAAAGAAAGTGGTGAATATCATTTCAGTATTGATACAGCTACTACGTTTACGAATGCCAAAATGAGATTATGGCTAGATGACGAAATAGACTTAACTGGCGTAGTGGATGTTCCGAGTACAGGTGACTGGAATAATTGGAATCCCGTTACGGTCGAAGGGATACGCTTACCTGAGGGTGAACATACAATTAAACTAGAAATAGTCAATGGAGAATTTGATTTTGCCAGCCTTCAGTTTGCTTCTTATGAAATTTACAAGCCTCTTCCTGGATTACTTGAAGCAGAAGATTATAATTCTGGTGGTCAAGGAGTAGCTTATCTGGATAATACGGAAGGTAACAGTGGTGGTGAATATCGCGACGAGGATGTGGATATTCGACTGCTACCTCACGGTGGATATGCTATAGAAAGCTTCGAACAGGGAGAATGGTTGAAATATAACGTCGATATTAGTGAGGAAGGCAATTACGGCTTGGATTTAGTGGTATCTTCAACCGATGACAATGCCCAAGTAAAATTAAAGTTAGATGATGAAGCTATTTCAGATACAATAACCATTCCTAACACCGGTGGCAATAACAATTGGGAAACTATTACTTTTAACGATATTCCATTACCAGAAGGCAAGCATGTAATTACCGTGGAAGCAGTAGAGGGCGAATTTGAACTTTCCAAAATGATCGTGCAAACCTTTGATAATCATAAAGAACTCCCAGGCACCATAAAGGCTGTAGACTATATCACTGGTGGTGAAGGTGTGGGCTACCACGATCTTACTGCTGGTAATACGGGAGGAGAGTTCCGTGAGGATGATGTAGATATGAGAGTACACCCAGACGGTTCTTATAATATTGGGTGGAATCAAAAAGGAGAATGGTATAAATATAATGTAAATGTAAGTGAAGGTGACAACTATACGTTGGATATGAAGGTTGCCACAACTTTTAAAGATAGCCAGGTAAGATTATGGCTAGATGATGAGATTGATTTAACAGGAGTAATAGATATACCAAGTACAGATAGCTGGGACGACTGGTCAAGTGTCATTAAAGAGAACATCTCATTACCTGCTGGAGACCATACGATTACAGTAGAAGTTGTAAATGGCGAGTTCGATTTTCATAGCTTTCGGTTTTATCAAGGGCCGAAAGAAGAAATGGAAATAGAAGGGGAGTATACCGCAAGCCTTGGAACATTCGCAAAATCGGTTATCGGGGAAAAAGATTGGAAAGATTACAGTGTGGAAGCAGATATTAATTTAGTGGATGGCAATGGTGAAGCCGGATTAATTTTTAGAGTAAACAACCCAGCCGATGGAATCGAATATAATCAAAACAGATCAGACTTCATGCAAGGCTATGTAGCCTATCTAGATGAAGATGGGGTGCATCTAGGAAAACTAAATTATAATTGGGGGTATTTGGATGGGGTGAAGATACCTGGTATAAAGGATGAGTGGCAGCATATGAAGGTAGAAGTGTTAGGATCCAATATTCGTGTATATGTAGGGGATATGGAGACCCCGAAAATTGATTATGATGATCATAGTGTCACGGCAATTAGTCATGGGAAAGTTGGGGTGAAAAGCTTATTTAGTAACGCTAAAATTGACAATTTCCTTGTAAAACCTATAGATATTAATCATCTTTCAATTGAGGAAATACTCAAAACAAATGAGAAGCTCGGTAACCTAAGTACACCCTTGTATAGGAAATTATACAATAAATTAAATCAATCACAGCATCATATGGACAAAGGTCGGATCGGACAAGCAACAAAGCACCTTAAGGACCTACTAATGAATCTAGAAAGAAATAAAGAAAAAATGGCTTTCCGTATTTATGAACAATTAAAATATGATGTAAATTATTTGATAGAATATTTGCAAAATAAATAAGAAATATTTTAGTTATTAATCCTTGTGCTAATTTTTCTTAAGACCCCACTTCAACATTGGGAAGTGGGGAATCTCTGTCAGAAAATGTCCAATGGAAGATTTCATTTAATGGGAGGTTAGGAAAATGAGTGGATTTAATGGGTTAGGAATGGGCTTAGGAAGCTTATCGAGATTATCCAAAGCGAAAACAAGGTCGATTAGTGCAGAAAACTTTGATGGGGGAAAAGGTAGAGGGGGAATGGCAACAGAAGGAACAGGTGCAGAAGCAGCAAGAGACTTAGGTCAAGGATGGAAGGTTTCCCCGTCTGTGATGTTGAAATCGAACACTTCTTTTACGATTGCTAATATAGAAGGGCCTGGTGTTATCCAGCACATTTGGATGACTACTTTCCCAGCACATTGGCGCGATTTAATTATCCAAATGTTCTGGGACGATGAAGATCATCCCTCCGTCGAAGTTCCATTTGGTGATTTTTTCTGTAACGGATGGAACGAGAGATGTCATGTTAATTCGATACCGATATCTGTTAATCCTGCTGGGGGAATGAATGCCTATTGGGAAATGCCGTTTAGAAAGTCAGCAAATATGAAGGTCGTTAATCTCAGTGATCAGGAATTCCCTCTATATTATCAAGTGGATTATAGCTTAACTGACATCCCAGAAGATGTTGGGTATTTTCACGCACAGTGGAATAGGAGTAATCCGTTGGCTTATAAAGAAGTTCATACAATTGTTGATGGAATTATGGGTCATGGTCATTACGTTGGTACTTATTTGGCATGGCAAGTAAACAGTAATCAATGGTGGGGCGAGGGAGAGATTAAGTTTTATATGGATGGAGACGAGGATTTTCCGACGATATGTGGAACTGGGACAGAGGATTATTTTGGCGGTGCCTGGAATTTTGAACAACCAAAAGGGGAGTATGGTCAATATTCAACAGCTTTTTTAGGTATGCCCCAAGTGATTAAACCTGATGGGCTTTACCGAGCGAATCAACGATTTGGAATGTATAGATGGCATATCATGGACCCAATACGCTTTGAAGAAGATTTGAGGGTAACGATTCAAGCTCTAGGGTGGCGTTCAGGAGGAAGGTACCTCCCGTTGCAAGACGATATTTCTTCTGTAGCTTATTGGTATCAAACGGAACCGCATGGGGATTTTCCAACACTACCTAATAAAGATGCGTTGGAAATTATTTAGATGGTGAATAAAAATCTTCTATTACATTACCTAGCTATAAACCATCTATAATTTGCTTATTTTTTTGTATAACCTATGATAGAATGAATACAAATAAAAACTGGAAGCTTCAATTATAAATGGGAAATAGGTAGCCGTAAAATAGAAGGTGGGCATAGACTATGTTAGTTGCAGAAAGACACCAACGCATTGTGGAGGAAGTGAATCAGAAAAAAAGTGTGCGGGTATCAGAATTATCTGCACTTTTCTCCGTAACAGATGAAACAATCAGAAGAGATTTAGAGAAGCTAGAAAAGGAAAAAAAGCTAGCCAGAAGCCATGGAGGAGCTGTAAGTATTGAACCTTCTTCAGATGGACCAGAGATTCCTTTTCAAGAACGGGAAATTACTCATGTAGAGGAAAAGAAACAAATAGCAAAAGAAGCGGTAAAACACATTGTAGAGACCGATAAGATCTTATTAGACGCTAGTACAACCGCTTTATATGTTGCCAAAAATTTACCGAATATACCCATTACCGTTTTAACTAATTCGGTGAATGTTGTCTTAGAATTAAGTAAAAAACATCATGTAACGGTTATTTCAACTGGTGGGACGTTACTTGCCCGCTCCTTTTCATATGTCGGTCCCCTAGCAGAGCGTTCGATTGATTTATATCATGTGAATAAGGCATTTCTTTCTTGTAAAGGGATCCATTTCGAAAAAGGCATTAGTGAGTCCAATGAACAACAGGCACGTGTCAAACAGAAGATGATCGAGATTGCAGATACGACTTATATATTAGCAGATCATCATAAATTTCATCAACAAGCCTTTGCACATGTTTCGAAATTAGATCAAGTTCAACGGATTGTAACAGATAGCCAAGTGGATGAAGAGGATGTTCATCAAATAGAAGAATTAGGATTACAAGTGATCAAAGCCATTACTTAACTTGTAGAGACACTTAGTAAGAAATTACTAGGTGTTTTTATTTGTCGTAATATGATAGTATAATAGTATCATAACTTAGGTTATCCGATAAACAAAGTCGCGGAGTGATAGAATGCTCAAACATATTAAAAAGTGGAATACATTAAGAAATCAATTACTAGTCGTCTATTTATTCGTTATCTTACTAGTACTAATCATAGTTAGTGCCATTACTTACATTTCGGTAGAGGATTTGTTACAAAATAATGCAGAAGAACAAATTAGACAAACGGCTATTGAATCAAGTGGCCGTTATGATTCTTTATACGAGCAATTAAATATGGTAACGAAACAAGTAATTACGAATGAAGAAGTACAACATACCCTATTCAATGAAACAAGAGGAGATACCATTACATTTGACCAAAGACAATCCTTAATGAATACCGTGAATCTAATTCAAGCAAATGCGGATGGTATTTATTCCATCGAAATTTATACAAAAAATTACGAGCGTGTCATCCCGATTGATTCTACGAGTCTAGTTGATAGGGTAAATAAAAAGTGGATTACAGCTGCCAATGAAGCAAGAGGGGGATTAATCTGGCTTGGTGAAGACCCATATGACGAAAATTATTTTTTGGTTGGTCGTCAAATCAACTTAGTCGATCGGAATTTTCTTAGAGGTGGTTACATCCTTGCAAGGATAAGCAGAAGTCATTTTCAGCTTAATCCTACTAAGCAGGAGGAGGGGCTCAAGGATTATACGGTGGTGTTAGATGAACAGAATAGACCAATCGTTTCTAATTTTAATGGAGATAGGAATCGTTTACTGCATACGGATTCGGACAGGCTCATGATCGATGATGAAGAATATATGATTGTACAACATACCTCAGAACTCACAGGCTGGACCACTTATATGTTAACACCTGTTAGGCATCTAACCAATGGGATGTCTACCGTTCAGGCAGGGATTGTAGTGGCAGGAATAATTGGTATTATGATTTTCTTAGTATCCTCCTATTTTTTATCTACGTTTATCACCAAGCCGATTACACGATTAACGAAAACAATGCGTGAAGCAGGGGAAGGTGTGCTTGCACAGAATCCTGTCATTCCATCAACGAACGAAATAAATGAATTAAATCAAACCTATAACCAGCTAGCAGCTGAGACGAACTATCTTGTGCAAATGGTCTATGAAAAAGAGCTATTAAAGAATAGAACAGAGCTGAAGGCATTACAAGCACAAATTCACCCACATTTCCTTTTTAATACATTAGATGCCTTGTACTGGTCATTAGATGAGAAGGAAGAAGAGGAATTAGCCAATGTTGTACTAGCGATGTCAGAGCTATTCCGTTATACGATTACAAAGGAGAATGAAGAGGAGTGGGTAATGATTAAAGACGAACTAGCCCACATTGAAAGATATATGGAAATCATGCGCATGAGATTTGGAGATCGATTAAATTGGGAAAAGGAAGTAGATTTTCAATGGTTAGATGCAAAAATTCCGAAGCTGATGATTCAGCCAATCGTAGAGAATGCGATATTACATGGGGCTGGAAATGTAGTTGGCCCATGTCATGTGACGGTTAATATTGAAAAAACGGAGCTAGAAAATCGATTGCGTATTTCAGTAATTGATAATGGACCAGGTATGAATCAAGAAATGCTTGCACATGTCAACAGCCTGATGAGTGGTTATCACAAAAACAAAAGAGGTTCAGGACTAGCTTTATATAATGTTCAGAAGAGACTGAATTTATTTTTTGAAGAAAAGGAATATCAGCCAATTGTGATTGAAAGCGAAGAGAAAAAGGGTACGAGGGTTAGCTTTGAAATTCCGATAAGGAGCTGAGAGTGAATGGAACGAAAAGTGATATTAGTAGTGGATGATGAGCCTAGAAGTCGCCAAGGGATAAAAAAGACAATAGAGAGAAACGCCATTGACCGATACGAGGTACTAACGGCAGAAAATGCAACAGAAGCAATCAAGCAAATTCATCAACAAAAGGTCCATGTTTTAATAACAGATATTCGCATGCCTGAGGTAACAGGACTAGAGATGTTACAGCAATTAAAGGAAAAGGCCCAAGATCCAGTAGTAATCATTATCTCTGCTTACTCTGAATTTGACTATGCTCATCAAGCACTGGAGCTAGGTGTGGTCAATTATTTGTTAAAGCCGATTGCGAAAGAAAAGCTAATGGAAGCAATCGAGAAGGCGATAGCAATGGAAGAAGAATTAAAAAGAAGAGGGATGGTAAAGAGAATCGTAGATGAAAAATGGATGGAAGTAAGCAATGAAACATCCTATAACCGAGCCGTAAAAGAAACGATCGCCTTTATTGAATCGCATTTTGCTGAGGAGCTTACTCTGAAAAAAGTTGCAGGAGAAGTCCATCTAAATGCTAGTTATTTAAGTGCACTCTTCAAAGAAGAACTGAATATGACCTTTAGTGAATATCTCACTCGCAGAAGATTGCAGGAAGCAAAAAAGCTATTATTATCAACTGATTTAACCATTTCTGAAATCGCAGAACAAATAGGTTATCAAACTTCTAAATATTTTATCAAGCTATTTAAGCAATATGAAAATATGACACCAAATGTGTATCGAAAAAGTAATTGAAAACGATTTCTAAAATTAGTGGTATTTTACCTAATCATTGATACCTTACAGAGAAAAAAACTTGGTGCTAAACTGAAATGGAAATGAAAAAACATATTTCAAGGGGGTTTTACAATGAAGGGCAAATGGAAGAAGAGTTTGTTCGTTTTGTCTCTCGCTTTTGTTTTCATTCTTGCAGCATGTGGAGGAAATTCTGAATCTGAAACGAGTGATGATTCAAATGAAAGCGGTTCAGACTCAGGGAAGAAGACGATTGAATTTATGCACTTATGGCCAGAAGGTAGTTCTAAACAGCATCATGAAATCGTCAATAATATTATTAAAGAATTTGAAGAAGAAAATCCAGACGTTAAGGTGGAAGTGGAGATATTAGGAAATGAACAATATAAAGAAAAATTAAAGGTTTTATCCACCTCTAATGAGCTTCCTGATGTGGGAATGGCATGGCCAGCTGGATTTTTGGAGCCATATGTAAGCGGTAATATGTTTGCTTCATTAGATGATGTTCTTGAAGGTCCATTAAAAGACAAATTTGTAGCTGGTACTGCAGAAGCTTATCAAATTGATGGAACGACTTATAGTTTACCATTAGAATTAAATATTACGCCAATCTATTACAACAAACGTATTTTTGATGAAAATGGAGTGGAAGTTCCAAAGACATATGAGGAGTTAAAAGCTGCGATTCAAACATTGGCAGATAATGGCGTTACTCCTGTAGCTCTTGGAAACAAGGATCGTTGGACAGGGTCTATGTGGTATATGTACTTAGCTGATCGTATTGGTGGTCCAGAAGTATTGAATAATGCGATTAATCGCACAGGTAGCTTTGAAGATCCTGCATTGATTCAAGCAGCAGAGGAGATTCAAGAGCTTGTAGATATGAATACATTTATCAATGGTTTTAACGGTCTTGGTAATGACGAAGCAAAAGGATATTTTATTAATGAACAAGCAGCCATGTATCTTATGGCAACTTGGGATTTACCAGAATGGACTACTAATGAAGATAATCCAAAGGAATTTAGAGATTCTGTGGAATATATGAAGTTTCCAACGGTTGAAGGCGGAAAAGGCGATATAAATAGCTTCGTAGGTGGTCCAGGTGTTGGATTATTTGTGGCAGAAAATTCAGATGTAAAAGAAGAAGCAAAAGATTTTGTTGCCTTTTTTGTAGAAAAATGGGGCGAAAAATCGGTTACAGATGCTGGTGTTATCCCTGCGACAAAAGTAAACACAGAAGGTATGGAGTTACCACAAATGTATATTGATATCTTAAATGATTTAAATGAAGCATCTAATTTAACACTTTATGCAGATGTACAAATGAGTCCAAGTGTTGCAGAAGTTCATCTAGATA
The DNA here is from genome assembly GCF_055395245.1 of Gracilibacillus sp. JCM 18860. Lineage (NCBI taxonomy): Bacteria > Bacillati > Bacillota > Bacilli > Caryophanales > Bacillaceae > Gracilibacillus > Gracilibacillus sp. JCM 18860. Next base: position 2,056,290 of record NZ_AP043868.1, on the reverse strand, counting down.
TGATACAAGCATTATTTGGTAAAGCTGTTACACCAGAGGAATTTGCAAAAGAGCAAGAAGATGCACTAGCAGCAGAAGAATAAATTAGTATTCTCTATCGAAGTAACCAATCAATCATTATACAACAACTTCGAAAAGGAACTGTCTTAAAAGCTAGTTTACAAATGTATGGAACTTGTCATTGCTCCAGTCCGCCGTGAGCTAGCTTTGAGTACAGCTCCTTTTCTTTTCTAAAAATAAGGAGAAGGGGATTTTTCTATGAACAAAGTAATGTCAAATAAACTAGTCATTGCTTTATATGTATTGCCAGCGCTAATACTAATCGTTGCTTTAATTTATGGGCCAATTTTATTAACTGGATACTATGGGCTAATGGAATGGAATGGTATTGGTCCCATGACATTTATTGGTCTTGAAAATTATATGGAATTAGTAAAAGATGCGAAGTTCTGGGAAAGTGCAGGACATTCCTTTTTACTAGCATTATTTTCAACGATCAGTCTTGCAGGATATTTAATTATTTCTTTAATATTAGCTGGAAAAATAAAAGGATCTAATCTATTAAGAAAAATTTACTTAATCCCAATGCTGTTGTCATCTGTTGCGATTGCGCAGCTATGGATTAAGATATATGATCCAAATAATGGAATGTTAAATAGTTTATTAATGAGCTTAGGTGTTGAGTCTCCTCCAGCATGGCTTGCAGATCCTAATTTAGTTTTATATGCAATTTTTGTAGCGATCTTATGGCAATATGCAGGCTTTTATATCATCATCTACTATGCCGCTTTAAAAGGTATTCCAGAATCGTTGATTGAAGCAGCAAAGATTGATGGAGCAAATCCTATACAAATTGCTTATAAAATTAAGGTACCTTTAATTTCCGGGGTTATAAAAGTAACCGTCGTTTTAGCTATTGTTGGGTCATTGAAATATTTTGATTTAATTTATGTGATGACCGGTGGTGGACCAAATGGAGCGAGTGAAGTGATTGCTTCCTATATGTATCAAAAGGCCTTTGGAAGCTATGAGTTTGGCTATGGTAGTGCAGTAGCATTCTTCCTATTGATCATTACCTTAATCGTAACATGGTTGACCCGTAAGCTGACGGCTTCAGAAGATGAAGTGCAATATTAATGGAAGGAAGGTATAACAGGATGGCTTTGAGTAGACAAAACGTTAAGTCCGACCAAAGTGCTTGGACAAGAATTGGTATGACTGTGCTTTATATAGCTTTAATTATAGTAGCTATTTTTCAAATATATCCATTAATCTGGTTGTTTCTATTTTCGCTAAAAAGTAATGCAGAGGTATTTGGATTGTCTCCATTCGCTTTACCACAAGAACCGAAATGGGAGAATTATGTTAGGGTATGGACAGACGGTAATATTGATCTCTATTTCTTTAATAGTGTCTGGATTACAATAGTATCGGTTATTTTAACGGTATTACTTGCAAGCTTTGTCACATTTGCGATAACGAGAATGCAATGGAAGCTAAATAAGCTCGTTCTTGGATTATTTATGGTTGGCTTGATGGTTCCCATTCATTCTGCCTTAATTCCACTATTTGATTTTTTCTTACAGCTAGACTTAGTAGATCATCCGTTATCGATTATTTTATCCTATACGGCTTTTAATTTACCTTTGACCATTATGATTTTATTAGGATTTTATTACACGTTACCACGTGAGGTAGAGGAAGCTGCTGTCGTAGATGGTTGTTCTGTTCATCGTATCTTCTTCCAAATCACATTACCAATGACAACACCGGTGATGGCGACAACAGCGATCATTAATATGATCTACAACTGGAATGAGTTTGTCTTTGTAAATACATTTATTAGCTCAGATAAATTTAAGACATTAACAGTAGGTATCCAAAATTTTATCGGTCAATATTTGACAGATTGGGGTGCGATTGGGGCAACACTAGTCATTAGTATTATCCCGATTTTAATTGCCTTTTTAATCCTAAGTGATCGTATCGTAGAAGGGATTGCAGCGGGATCGATCAAAGGTTAAATTTTATATAGCTTGATGAAAACCTGAAGCTTTTAAGGAGCTTCAGGTTTTACTACTTTCTTCTAATAGCTTCTCTTGTTTCGCCTCAACTCTCTTAAATGTGAGATAGCTATTCCCCATTATTAGAAAGGCGATGATACTTCCACTAAAGAATGGAATTAATCCAGGTATTGCTTGCATGACGAATAAAAGGATGATAATACTTACAACTAAAGCAATGTTATGCATTGGATGTAATAACATGAGGAAGAATGCATTTCTCCATATTTGTGTAAACCGGACATCGTAATGTACATATACCGGAATCACATAAAGGATAGTTAAACTAATTAAGAACATAAATAGATATAATGGAATTTTAATAATATCATGAAATCCACCTTGATTCATGCCGATGTATTGAAAATTAACATAGAACAAAAAGGCAATGATCATAATAATTAAACCGATTACATTACTCTTTAAAAATTCTTGTTTATACGTTTTCCAAAAGGTTGAAAATACCGGATCATCGATATTCCCCATAATCCATTGCCTAACAAGCGTAAACATGGCTACCGTCGCAGGGAAAAACCCGAATACGACTAACCCGAGTAAGGAAAAACCTATCCACAGGATATTAACATAGGCAAAGCGCGTAATCCATTCTGTTCCTTTATATAAAGCATTCATTATTTATAATCTCCCCTGCTTATTTGTGATATCTCTATTTTAACATAAAGTAGTGCCATATTGCGGATGAAAATGGACAGAAATAAGCTCAAAATGTAAGAATAATAGGTTAAATCAATAAAAATATGTAAACGTTTAATTGATAAAATAGTGTTAAGTGTTAAGAGAAAGAAATTTAGAAAGGGTTGTGGTCAAATGAAAAAAATATGGTTAATTAGTGCATTGTGTATGGTTGCTTGTTTGATCGTTGCATGTAGTAATAATACGACAAGTAAGAAAGAGAATGACTCCTCTAGCTCAAGCAATTCAGATGGCCCTTTTGAAATGTCAGTCATGCTGAATCTTCACACACCTGAAGTCCCTCAAGATAAATTAGAGAAATTGCTCGAAGAAAAAACAAATACAGAGCTGGAAATACAATGGGTACCAGATGGCAATTATGAGGAGCGTGTGAATACAGCTTTCTCAACTAATACATTGCCTGATGCCTTTTTAGTTAAGACAGAACAGTTTGTTCAATTTAAGGATGCTATTCGGGATGGACAATTTTGGGAGATTGGGCCATATTTAGAGGAATTCGAAAATTTAAGTAAACTAAGAGAAAGCACACTAGAAAATTCGAAGGTAGATGGTGGATTATATTCTTTATATATGGGGCGTCCCTTATCCCGATCTGGTCTTATTTACAGAAAGGATTGGGCTGATAACCTAGGAATCGAAACACCAAAAACCATCGATGAATTCTATGAAATGCTCCGTGCTTTTACAGAAGACGATCCAGATGGTAATGGAAAGAACGATACGATCGGTCTTACAGACAGAGGAAATTTAGGTACTTTTGTAACCGTCTTTTCATGGATGGGTGGACCTAACAGATGGGGAGAACAGGATGGTAAGCTATTACCAGAGTTTATGTTTCCGGAATATAAAGAGGCGATGGATTTCTTTAAGGATTTGCACAGTAATGGCTATATGAATAAGGATGCACAAGTAACGAGCAAAACAGATCAGCAGGAAATGATGAAAAATGGGACAGCAGGCGCCTATATTGGCTCCATGCAGGATGTTCACGGAATCTATCAAGATGCAAAAGTGATTAATCCTGATGTTTCCTTTGATGTACATAATTATATTGAGGGGGCAAATGGTGAGTTCGGACTTCGAGCGATCCCTGGCTATGGTAGTCTTATCATGTTTCCGAAATCAGCTATCACATCAGAAGAGGAGCTGAAGGAAGTACTGAAATTCTTTGATTATTTAATGACAAAAGAAGGAGCTAACTTGCTCATCTGGGGTCAGGAAGGAGAGCACTACGAAGTGGTAGATGGCCGTGCGGATGTCATTGACCAAGATAAATTCGATGTAGAAATCAAGCCATATACAGCTTTTGAAATAGGAGAGCCGATGACTAATGGCAGATATGAATCCTATTATGATTATGAACCAGCAGCAAAAGCAACAGAATTATATAAGGATAATGATAATTATGTCGTCAATGACTTAAGTGTGGGGCTTGATTCGGAGACATATATTAAAAATGCAGGTACATTGGATCAAATTATCGAAGATGCTACCTATCAATATATTCAAGGTCAAACAGATGAAGCAGGTTTTGATGCAGCAATAGAAAAGTGGAAAGAAGCAGGCGGTGAGGAAGTAATAAAAGAGTACAATGAGCAATGGAGTAAATAAAAAAGGATAATAATGGACATGTGCAGGGGCAAGGAGAGCTGTTGCACATGTTTTTTTATTGCTTAGGAAATTATAAAATTTTAGGTTGTGGATAACATATAGAACCATGATTAGCCACTTCCAGCTCCGAGCGCCAGAAACTAGGCGACTTCCCGAAAGCGCCCTACGATAAGTCATCATCGGTTCGTAACCTCACCGTGATTCCTTTATCTCAGTTGCTTCGCTCCAGCCGCTACGTTTCTAAGCAGGCGCTCTGCGCTTTTGTTCTTGGTTTTTTACTGAAGATTTCTTCCATCAACTATGGTCATAGGTATTATGACACTTTCTAGATTTTGTGAAATCCGATATGCTAAAACTACTTCACCATACTTTGAGGAGGGGTAGTTTTGGTTGATAAGGTTAATGTCTCATTGAGAAATCAATCCTTTTACCTAGATTATTCACGAGGATATGAGAATAGCCAGGATATGCAACATTATCACCTTCATCAAGATTATGAGATCCTATATCTTTTAGAAGGCGAAAAAATTCTTTTTATGAATGGTGGAAAATTTACGGTTAAAAAGGATCATATCATGTTCATTGATAAAAATGTAATGCACAAAACGATTGTCAATGACCACAAGTATCAACGAATTGTCATGAACTTTAGAGATGGTTTCCTGTTGAAGGAGGACCAGGCACTAATTATGAGTCTATTTAAGCAGGGGCCACTTATGTTATCGATAAGGAATCAACAACACTTACCCTTTATTTTAGAGAAAATGCTAAAGGAATATTTCCTCAACAAGCAAGACAGTTACCGTTATTTGCAATTGTTATTATCTCAGTTTCTAACAGAATGTAAGCGATTACTAAACGAACAAACACCATCTTTAGAGCAAGAACACGTCCATCCGTCATCTGAAATTATTGACGATCTTATAGCATATATTAATGAGCATTTCCATCAAGAGATTACATTGTCCGTGCTTGCTGAGTCATTTTACCTTCATGAGCAATCCATTAGTAAGCTATTTAAAAAGTCGATAGGGTGTAGCTTTATTGAGTATTTAAATGCAGTAAGAATAACAGAGGCTAAACGACTGTTAACAGAGACAACTATGAAAATAAATCAAATTATGAAGCGAGCGGGTTATACGAACCATGTCCACTTTTGGAGAATATTCAAAAAATTAACAGGTCTATCCCCAAATGAATACCGAGAACAAGAGATATCTAAGATAAATAGAACCATATAATGTGGATAAAGTATACCTATCCACAAAAATCTGTGGATAGGTATAGAATGTGTGGATGATTCTAATCCTTATTTTTTGGCATTATGGAACGATTACGAAAAAATATATAAATCCGAAAAAGGTGATGAGAACAAGCATGTTGAGTCTTATAAACAACTTTTGTGGATAACCTGTGGGTATGTTTGATCCCTTGTGTATAATTTTCTGTGCAAAAGCTTTCCAGGATGAAAACGAATTCTTTTTTAATCCAAGGAAAAAGACGTATAATGTTAGTTGAGACTCTGGACAAAGTCTAAGAAAACCTATGACTGATAACAAAGGAAAGGGAGATTACATGGAGTATCGTCAATTTGGTAAAACAGATATGAAAATAAGTGAATTAAGCTTTGGTACTTGGGCAATTGGGGGAGCTTGGGGAAAAACAAATGACCAAGAGGCATTAAATGGACTAGCCCGTGCGATGGAAGCAGGAGTTAACTTTTTTGATACAGCAGATGTTTATGGTGATGGTCATAGTGAAGAGCTATTAGCAAAAGCCACAAAGGGCAAAGAGGATAAAATATATATCGCGACGAAGTTTTGTCGTGCTGGTGATATTCATGATCCAGAGAACTATTCAGAGGAGTCTGTCACCAATTATGTCGATAATAGCCTAAGACGTCTTAAGCGAGAGCAACTAGATCTCCTCCAAATTCACTGTCCACCCATTGAAATATTACGAGATGGGTCGGTATTTGAAGTATTGGACAAGCTACAACAAAAAGGGAAAATTCGCCATTATGGTGTAAGTGTGGAAACAGTAGAGGAAGGTTTGCTTTCCATGGAGAATCCTAATGTAGCTGCTTTGCAGGTGATTTTTAACATCTTTCGTCAAAAACCAATGATGGAGTTATTTCCAGTGGCGAAAAAGAAAAAGGTGGGAATTCTCGCAAGGGTGCCATTAGCTAGTGGTCTTTTAACAGGTAAATTTCAATCCAACCATCAATTTGAGGCAGATGATCATCGCCACTTTAATCAAAACGGGGAAGCCTTTAATGTTGGGGAAACCTTTGCTGGACTTCCGTTTCATAAAGGTGTAGAGCTTAGCAGACAATTAGAATGGATTGCGGACAGGAGAGGTAATATGACTCGTGCTGCCTTAAAGTGGATATTAAGTCATGATGCCGTTACTTCTGTAATACCAGGCTTCAAAACAGTCCAACAAGTAGAGGATAATTTAGCAGCAATGAATGTGCCTGAATTCTCAGAATCTGAACTAGAAAAATTACGTGAATTTTACCAATTAGAAGTTCATGATTCTATCCGTGGGCCATATTAATAAAGAGAGGAAATTTTTTCAATAAATGCTTGCAATCTATCCGATGAAAAGGTATACTTCTAAGGGATTAACCAAAAAATAGGTAAAGGAGGTCACGTGAGATGAGGAAAATAACGAAGAATAAACCACCTAAATTAAATAATGAAATGAACGTGACCATGCCTATATGGATTTTGCATCTTGATAAATAAAAGGGATGCTTTTACAGGATATTTGAGCTATCAGTGTGTCGCGATTTCTTAGTAGATCGCGACATTTTTGGTTTATCGCAACGCTAATCGTCCACTATCCATTTACTTTACGCTACGGTCGTGTCGGGTTAATGGACGCTAAGCCTACGATAAGTTTCTTTAACCAACAATAGGGGATAAGAATACCCCACTGTTGGAAGTCTCAATTGATAGCTTATTAATGAAACACACTTGGCTTTAGGTCTGGTGTGTTTTTTTAGTTTACGTTTGGAACATATAAATTTTTTGCAGGGAGTAAAGCGATGAAGCGAAAATTTTGAAGTCCAAAGTATAAGAAAAGCTAACGCATCCGCTAAAAGACGAGCGAATGCGAGTGTTTTTCTAATCGATACAAGAGATTGTTTCATGTGATCAGAAAGGGGTGGATAATATGAAGGAACTCGAATGGGAGGATCGTTATGGAGGTAGTTAGCTAATGTGATGAGGAGGAGTAACAATGTTTAGTGTAATGAAAAAATTATCATGGTATTTTAAAGAACAATGGGTGCGTTACATACTTGCTATTCTCGCACTGACGACATCAAGCTTATTATTTATCATTCCACCTATGATTGTGGGAGATATTATTGATGCCATTCAGACGAATCAGCTTAGCTATCAAGCATTAGCGCAAGCGACATGGCTGTTTGTCATTTTATTAGTCGTGATCTATCTCTTATCCTTCTTCTGGGGACATACGTTGTTTGGAAGAGCGATATTTTTAGAGAGAACATTACGTTCAAAACTAATGCATCATTTTATGAAAATGACGCCATCCTTTTATAGTCGTTACCGTACAGGAGATTTAATGGCACGGTCTACGAATGATTTACGAGCAGTGGCGACAACAGCTGGATTTGGGATTTTAACACTAATCGATTCAACGGTTTTTATGGCATTCATCATTGGGGTGATGTTTGTTGTGATTGATTGGAAATTAACGCTTGCTGCTTTAATTCCTCTACCTGTTATGGCATTAATAATGCAAAAATACGGTGCCAAGATCCATACAAGGTTTATGAAGGCACAAGCATTGTTTAGTGAATTAAATAATAATACGTTGGAATCGATCCAAGGTGTACGTGTTATTCGAGCATTTACCCAAGAAAAACAAGACGAACATCGCTTTAATGAAAAAGCAGAGGAAGTTTTTCAAAAAAATATTGCAGTTGCAAAATTAGATGCGCTTTTTGAACCAACTATCAAAATATTAGTAGGTTTATCCTACACCATTGGGTTAGGCTATGGTGCTTATCTAGTTATTCATGGGGATATTACGATAGGGCAGCTCGTCACCTTTAATGTGTATTTAGGAATGCTAATTTGGCCGATGTTTGCAGTAGGAGAATTAATTAATGTAATGCAACGAGGGAATGCATCACTGGATCGAATTGAAAATGTACTTGAACAAAAAGCGGATGTAAAGGATCCTTCAAAACCAATAGAGGTTAAAGCACCAGAGAACATCGTGTTTCAAGACCTTTCTTTTCAATATCCAGAAACAGATGCTATAGACTTGAAGAATATTAATCTTGAAATAACAAAGGGTGAAACTATTGGTATTGTAGGCATGACTGGAGCGGGTAAAACAACGCTTGTCAAGCAGCTTTTGAGAGAGTATCCGCCTGCTAAAGAAGGGAAACTTTTTATCAATCGTACACCTATTGAAGAGATTGCCTTAAAGAAAACAAGAGGCTGGATTGGTTATGTACCACAGGATCATATTTTATTTTCGAAAACGGTAAGAGAGAATATTATGTTCGGTCATGCGGAAGCGACGGAGAAGGATATACAGCATATCTTAGAGGCTGCATCCCTACTAGAGGATATCGAGAATTTACCTCAAGGCTTAGAGACACTTGTCGGGGAGAGTGGTGTCACCCTGTCAGGTGGACAGAAGCAACGGGTTTCGCTGGCGAGAGCCTTAATAAAAAATCCGGAAATTTTAATTCTAGATGACTCCTTATCGGCAGTAGATGGAAAAACCGAAGCAAATATTATTAAACATTTAAAACAAGAACGTGCAGGGAAAACAACGATTATTGTGGCGCACCGTCTATCTGCTGTAAAGCATGCCGATCAAATATTGGTCTTGGAAGACGGACAAATAAAGGAGCAAGGAAGACACGATGAGCTGATGCTTGAACATGGTTGGTATTATCACCAATTTCTAATCCAGCAAATGAAGGGAGGGGAAACGGCATGAACAAACAAACAACAGAAAAGCGACTATTTCAATATGCGCTTTATTTTAAGAAGACAATTATTATTGGATTGGTCTGTTTAATGTTTGCCGTAGCATTTGAATTAAGTGGACCGTTTATCGCTAAGCGACTAATTGATCAGCATATAGTCGGTGTAGAAAATCATTATGTTATCACAGACAGTCAAGATGGTGTTGATTTGGAGGGAAAGCATTATGTCCGAGTAGACAGAGCAAAAGGTAAGAATCCAACACCTGATGTGACATTATTTCAGGATGGATTAACCTTTTATTTATTAGAAGGAAAGGTTCCATTACAATCCACGATCAAAGATGTAAATGGTTCCGCAGTCACATTAGCATATCAAGAGGAAAGCATAGAAGTGGCTGGAGAGAAATTATCGGCTACGGAAGTTTTCGCTTTTTTCAAAGGAGAGATGAAACCGGTCATCTGGTTACTTGTCCTCTATATGGCACTCATCTTACTCGCTTCCATCTTTGTATATTATAAAACTTATTTATTACAATATGCTTCCAACCGTATTATTCAAAAAATGCGTAAGGATGTTTTTCATCATATCCAAAGGCTACCAATCCAATACTTTGTGGATCAACCAGCAGGTAAAATCGTAGCAAGAGTGACAAATGATACAGAAGCAATACGAGAATTATATGTGAAAGTGTTAGAGGTATTTGCCTCTGGGATAATATATATTTTTGGTATTTATGTTGCCTTATTTCTCTTAGATGTTCAATTGGCGTTGATCTCCTTAGTATTAGTCCCGATTCTATATATTTGGATGAAGGTATACAAAAAAATTGGAGGCCATTACAATCGTATCATTCGAGAAACAAACAGTAATATTAATGCAAATATCAATGAATCGATCCAAGGAATGACTGTTATTCAAGCTTATGATCAGACTGAGCGAATGCGACAAGAGTTTGAGGTTTTGAATGAAAAGCAATGCACTTATCAAACAAAGATGAACACATTTAATGCGATGTCTTCGTTTAACTTAGTAGATCTATTAAGAAATATAGCATTTGTTGCATTTATCTTATATTTTGGTACCCACGCATTAGATGGAGTAACTATTGCCTCCGCTGGTTTACTGTATGCGTTAGTGGACTTATTGACCCGTTTATTTGAACCAGTCAATCAAATCGTAAGTCAGCTTGAGCAATTGGAACAGGCCAGAGCCTCTGGAAGTAGAGTATTCCATTTACTCGATGAAAAAACAGAGGACATGAATGATCGTCGAATCTCTCGTTATCACGGTGAGGTGCAATTTGAAAATGTTTCTTTTGCGTATAAAAAAGAGGAGTATGTACTAAAGAAAATTAGCTTTAATATAAAGCCAGGGGAAACGGCTGCATTTGTAGGACACACTGGATCTGGAAAAAGTACGATTATGAATCTGCTTTTCCGATTTTATGATCCAACAAATGGACGCATACTTATTGACGGGGAAGATACGACAACCTACGCCAAGCAACAAGTAAGACAGCATATTGGCATTGTATTACAAGATCCATTTATTTTTACTGGTACGGTTCTATCTAACATAACGATGAATGATCCTTCTATTAGTAAGGAGACAGCAATAGAAGCATTAAAAGCAGTAGGAGCTGATCGTTTTATTGAAAAACTTCCACGAAAATATGAAGAACCTGTAAAAGAAAAAGGAAATGAATTCTCAACAGGTCAACGACAGCTCTTATCATTTGCACGAGCGCTTGCCTTTGATCCAGCGATTTTGATCCTAGATGAGGCGACCGCGAATATTGATACAGAGACAGAAGGGCTTATTCAAGAGGCTCTCGAAGTTTTAAAAGAAGGGAGAACGACCTTAATTATTGCGCATCGATTATCCACTATCCAACAGGCTGATCAAATCTTTGTATTGAAACATGGGCAAATCATAGAGACGGGGAACCACCAATCACTCCTAGAAGCTGAGGGAGAATACTTCAAGATGTATGAAATGCAGCTAGGTAGAAACAACGAAAATGCTTCATAAACATTTACGAGATGAAGCGATAGCGGAACCATGTTATACTTAATGAAGTATCTTAAGAAAGTTGGGGAAAAGCATGCAGCGCGGCAGTTTTCAATGGATGAAATCCTTAAATAAAGCAATCATTTTAAACAAAATACGGACATCAGGTTCTATCTCGCGGGCTCAAATTGCTAAAGAAACGGAGCTCACACCACCAACTGTTGGAACAATCGTGAAAGAGCTTTTGGATCAGGAATTGATTAAAGAGAGTGAGCTAGGAGAATCCCAAGGTGGGAGAAAACCAACCATGCTTGTATTAAATACAACAGGTTTTCACATTATCGGGATTGATGCTGGGCCTAGTAATATCTTATTTATTTTGTCTGACCTGTCAGGAAATGTAGTAGATAAGATTGATAGAGAGATCGGAAATCCAATAAATGAAACAAAATTTCTTGAGCTTCTCACACATGGTGTGCAGCAATTGATCGAACAAAATTCTCAATTAAAGTTTATCGGAATCGGAGTAGCTATGCACGGGGTAGTAGATTCTGAAGCAGGATTGGCTATTTTTGCCCCTAATTTACAACTACGAAACATTCCTATTAAACAACATCTAGAATCTACCTTTGATATGGAAGTAAAGGTAGAAAATGATGCAAAATCACTCGCCCTCGGAGAGGCATGGTTTGATGACAATCAAATATCATACAAAAGTATGGTAGCAGTAAATGTTGGTCGTGGAATCGGTGCTGGTATGGTGATTAACGGGAAAGTCTACAATGGAGAGCATGGTATAGCTGGTGAGATTGGTCATATGATGATTGATATTAATGGCAAGAGATGTACATGTGGTAACAAGGGCTGCTTACAAACACTAGCTTCAGGTCCAGCAATAGCCGATAGAGCGATGGAATTATTGAAACATGGAGAGAAAAGTGTACTGGCGGAGCACCAAATAGTCACTGCCAAAAAAGTTTATGAAGCAGCGGAACAGGAAGATGTTTTAGCGAAGCAGTTATTATATGAAACAGGAGTCTATCTCGGCATTGCCTTTACGAACCTTATCCATATCTCGAACCCGAGTAAGATTATTATCGGTGGTGGAGTTTCCAAAGCTGGTAAGCACCTCTTAGCGCCAATAACGGAAACAATTAGAAAAAGGGCTATATCAGAAAAAGCGCAGAACACTCCTGTTACGATTTCTACATTAGGGGATTATGGGTCTTCCTTAGGTGCGGTTGGACTCGTTTTAAGTGAACTTTTTGAACCGAATGTATAACTAATCAATAGGTGCTGAAATGTTAGAACTTCCTTTCATTAATGAGTAAAATGTCCTATAATAGTGAGTGTTTAGAACAAATCTTAATGAAAAGAGTTGTTACGATTGACGGAGAAATTACGATATACCTTTTCTATTTCGGAGAACCCTTTGCCTTTATATATCGAGAGTATTGGCTATAACCCTGAAGAGCTAGACTTTGATCGTCCAGAAGGCTATCCTTACTATCATTGGTTACAAACAGTGAAAGGGGAAGGGATGATTGAATTGGCTAATCAAACCTTCTCACTACCTGTTGGAAAAGGAGTATTGTTAACCCCATATACGCCACATAAGTATTACTCTGACCATGATGCAGAGGAGCTTTGGGAAACCTATTATATTACTTTTACAGGTGCCGCGATTGATCCGATCCTTAATTCTCTTGATATGAACTATTCTGCCTTTTACGAAGAAACTGATAATATATCATTTCCTCTTCATATTGAGAATATATTGAAGAAGCTTGTCAATGATGATGCCCCACATCATTTAGCCTACGAAACTTCAGCTGATTTGTATCAATTTTTAATGCATCTTAAAAAATTTGGGAAAGTGAATAATCAGCTATCGATCTTGCAGTCGTTTGAGAAAATTAGATATATCGTAGAATGGTTAGAACAAGTATACCCACAAGATATTGGCTTAATGGAGATTTCGGAAAAAGCAAAGGTAAGCTCACAACATCTAAATACGATGTTTCATGATACTTTTGGCATAAGTCCATATTCCTTCTTAGTGCAATTAAGAATAAGGGAAGCAAAAAGAATTTTAATCACCAATCCAGAGCTATCGCTAAAGGAAATTGCGAAAAAGGTTGGCTTTAATGCGGTTAGCCATTTTGTCACAACCTTTAAGAAAAGAGAAGGAGTTACACCTAGTATGTATCGAAACCTGCATCAATAGGATGCAGGTTTGTTTTTTGAAAGTAAGTTAGAATAATTTAATATATAATTAATTCTGAAATCGCTTTATAATAAGCTGTAGAGAGATAATTAAAATAATTTATTAAGGAGGTCATGAAGTTGTTCAAAAACAAAACTTTATGGGGTTTATTATTAATTGTGTCATTTGTACTACTTTTAGCAGCATGTGCTCCAGAACGAGAAGGGGCAGAGGAAGCAAACGGAACAGATGAAAGTAAAAATAATTCGGAAGAATCAGGGGAATCAGACAAGCCTGAAAAACTAGTTGTTTGGATAAATGATGAAGATATTGCAGAAGATGTTTCCAAGCAAATGTTTGAAAAATATACCGAAGAAACAGGTATTGAAATCGAATATAAAAGGGTTGCCATACCAGATCAGGTTCAAGAATTAGCTTTAGCCGGACCAACTGGAGATGGACCAGATTTGTTCTTCCAGCCACAGGATTCTTTAGGTGATATCGTTGCCCAAGGTCTTGCTGTACCGATAGAATACACTGACGAAGAAAAGGGTCAATTTACAGACGTTGCCATGGATGCCTTTACTTATGATGGCGATATCTACGGTGCTCCTGTCGCAATCGAAACCTATTTTACTTTCTATAATAAAAGTTTAATAGATGAAGCTCCAGAAACGATTGAAGATGTGTTTAATATGTCAAAAGAACTAACAGATGCAAGTAAAGATCAATATGGATTTCTTATTTCACCAGAATTTTATTATCTCTATTCCTTTATGAATGCTTACGGAGGGTATGTGTTCGGTGAGGAAAATGGTGTATATGATCCAACTGATATTGGTTTAGACAATGAAGGATCAATCGAAGGATTGAACAAGTATAAAGAGTTTATTGATGCAGGGTTACTTCCTAAGACATTGACTGTAGACATACTTGATGGTCTTTTCAAAGAAGGAAAAGTAGGGATGGTTGTCAGTGGTCCGTGGAATATGCCGATCTATAAGGAAGCATTAGGAGAAGATGTAGCTACTGCACCACTTCCGAAAATGAATGGAGAAGTTGCTCCTTCCTTTGTAGGTGTTAAGTCTTGGTTAGTATCCTACTTTAGTGATAATCAAGAATGGGCAGCTGATCTTGCGAAGTTTATGACAAATGATGAAAATTCACAAGTTTACTTTGATGTAACAGGTGAATTACCACCAAGACCAGAGATTTTGGATGCAGTGAACGATCCGATGTATGCAGGTTATACAGAACAAGTTCCACACGGTACACTAATGCCTAATATTCCTGAAATGTCCCCAGTATGGGATATGGATACGGCAATCGAATTGATCAATAATGGTGCAAAAGTAGAGGAAGCTGTTCCAGAAACAGTGCAATCCATTAAAGACAAAATTGCCGCATCTGCATCACAGTAATGATAAATGAGTGGAAAGGATATTCTTTTCCACTCTCCATTTTTCTAAAGCTAGTAAGACGAAAGAGGTGGATTTGATGCCTAGTAATGAAGCTAGTATTGAAATGAAAGAAAAAAAGCTTAATCCTACCATTGCGATGGTGTTATCGATTCTCCTAGCAGGATTAGGCCAGATATATAACAAGCGTTATATAAAGGGAATTTCTTTTATTGTATTGGAAATTGCCTTTATTGTAGCGACTTTTGATTTTCTATGGCTAGGTTTATGGGGGATTATTACATTAGGAACGATACCAGGTGTGGACCATTCTATATTTTTATTAGTCTATGGAATTGTCGCATTGATTTTACTAGCATTTGCGGTTACTTTTTATGTTTTTAACGTACTAGATGCTAGAAAGCAAGCAATCAAATTGAACAATGGCTGGGAGCCACCGACATTTTCACAGGCCGTAAAAAACGGATATGATAAAGCTTTTCCTTATATTATGACAGCTCCGGGGTTAATCCTATTAATTTTTACGGTTGTTTTTCCGTTACTATTTGCCATTGCATTAGCCTTTACAAATTATGACTTGTATAATTCTCCTCCAAGAAATCTCGTGGAGTGGGTTGGGCTGAGCAATTTCTTAGACCTAGGTACGGTAGATATCTGGAAAAATACCTTTGCAAGTGTATTTACATGGACAATTGTCTGGACGATAGTGGCAACTTCGTTTCAAATCGTTGTTGGATTAATTCTTGCAGTATTAGTCAATGACAAACGAATTAAATTTAAGAAAACGATACGAACTATTTTAATTTTGCCATGGGCCGTTCCTGGATTTGTCTCGATCTTAATTTTTGCAGCAATGTTCAACGATGAATTCGGAGCGATAAACCAGGATATCATTATTCCTTTGATAGGTGGCGAAGGTTTACCTTAGCTGACAGATCCTTTCTATACGAAAATTGTTTTAATTCTTATTCAAACATGGTTGGGATATCCTTTTGTTTTTGCATTATTTTCAGGTGTGCTTCAGAGTATATCCTCTGAATGGTATGAGGCAGCAGAGGTGGATGGAGCAACTCGTTGGCAAAAATTCCGTCACATTACCTTACCACATGTTTTATTTGCAACAGCACCACTATTAATTATTCAATATACAACGAATTTTAATAACTTTAATATTATTTATTTATTTAATGAAGGTGGACCAGCAGTGCAAGGTCAGAATGCCGGAGGAACGGACATTCTTATTTCATGGGTATATAAATTAACCTTTGAAACAAATGACTATAGTATGGCTGCAGCTATTTCCTTAATTATCGGTTTGATCGTTTCGATTTTTGCGATTTTCCAATTCAGAAGAACAAGCTCATTTAAAGAGGAGGGGAACATGTAATGAATCCAAAGGTAAAGTCAAAACTAGAAGTAGCAGGTATATATACGATTTTTGGCTTGATGGCTGTTATCATCATTTATCCCCTTGTTTGGGCATTTGGGATGTCTCTGAATCCAGGAAATAGTCTGTATTCTGCTTCCATCATTCCAGAGAATTGGTCACTCGAGCATTATAAATGGTTATTTACAGATCCAAATAGTGATTATTTACTTTGGTATAAAAATAGCATGATTGTTTCGGGATGTGCGGCACTATTTTCGGTGATTATGACTTCATTTGTTGCTTTTTCCTTTTCACGATATCAATTCGTTGGGAAAAAATCAGGACTCTACACTTTTTTAATATTACAGATGTTTCCGGTCATGATGGCGATGGTAGCCTTATATATCTTTTTACATCTAATTGGATTATTGGATACATTAACGGGATTAATTTTAATTTATATTGGAGGACAGATTCCGTTTAATGCATGGTTAGTAAAAGGTTACTTAGATACGATTCCAAGAGAACTAGATGAGGCAGCTAGAATTGATGGTGCAGGACATTTTACGGTTTTTGTTCGAATTATTCTACCACTTGCGAAGCCTATTCTGGCCGTAGTAGCACTGTTTAATTTTATGACACCATTGTTTGATTTTATCTTGCCATCAATCATATTAAATAGCCCAGAAAAATACACGATAGCATTAGGGTTATTTAATTTTATAAATGATCAATTTTCAAACAATTTTACTAGATTTTCAGCAGGGGCTATTTTAATAGCAGTACCAGTTGCGATTGTTTACTTATTCCTACAACGCTTCCTGATTTCAGGCTTAACTGCTGGTGGTACAAAAGGTTAAATAAAGCTTGGAGGAATAAATGATGACAGAAAAAAATAAAGAATTTCTAAAGGGTGTAGACCTATCCTTTGTCGATGAGGTAGAAAGTGAAGGTGGGGTTTATTACGAAAATGGTCATTCCGTTGATGTGATAGATTTATTACATCGATCTGGTGTGAATACGGTACGCCTTCGCTTATGGCATACACCTTCAGGGGGATATTGTAATATAGCGCGGACGATAAAAATGGCGCAACGGATAAAGGAATATAACATGCATTTTCTACTAGATTTCCATTATTCCGATTATTGGGCAGATCCAGGTAAACAAACGAAGCCAAAGGCATGGCAAGCTTTAACCTTTCCACAACTTACAGAGGAAGTGAAAAGGTATACCTATGATGTGATGCATGAATTGAGTCTTGCGAAGGCTTTACCAGACATGGTGCAGATTGGAAATGAAATAACAAATGGTATGCTCTGGGACGATGGGAAAATATATAAAGAAAAAAACGGAGTAGAAGTAGAAGAATGGGCAGGAATTATTGCCTTAATTAGGGCGGGGCTTGAAGGGGTCAAAGAAGCAACAAATGAGAAACAAGTAGAAACGATGATTCATATTGATCGAGGCGGAGACAATGAGGGGACTCGTAAATTTTTTGACAAGATGGTAGATGCATCTATGGAGTATGATGTTATCGGACTTTCCTATTATCCATGGTGGCATGGTCCTTATCAAGATTTCGTTACGAATTTAGAGGATGTTGCCAATAGATATCAAAAGGAAATTATCGTTGTAGAGGTCGCATATCCGTGGACGGTGCCAGCTGACTTGCCACAAGTAGATAATGAACCGGACATTCGAAAATATCTGGTAGATGGCTATCCTGCTACACCAGAAGGCCAAAAAGCCTATCTAACTAAATTAATCGAAACGATAAAAAACGTTCCTGGACAATTAGGTAGAGGTTTTTACTATTGGGAGCCATGTTGGATTCCTAGTAAAGAGAAGTGGTCAGTAGGACATGAAAACAATTGGTCCCACTTAACCTTATTCGATTACGAGGGAAATAAATTAATAGGCTTGGATGCCTTTTATGATAAAAATACAGAGAAGTAAGGTGATCATATGAAGAAATTCAATCCAGTGAGTGAGAAAATACCAAAAATGCTACATGGTGCTGATTATAACCCAGAGCAATGGGAAAAGTATCCAGAAGTTTTAGAAGAAGATATTCGTTTAATGAAGCTTGCTAATTGTAATGTGATGTCTGTGGGGATTTTCTCTTGGGCAAAGCTAGAACCAGAGGAAGGCAAGTTTAATTTTGAATGGATGGATCGATTATTAGATACTTTTCACGAAAACGGGATCTATGCCTTTTTAGCAACCCCGACAGGTGCAAGGCCTGCTTGGATGTCAGAGAAATACCCAGAAGTGCTTAGGGTAGGGGCTAATCGTGTCCGCAATCTCCATGGAATGCGCCATAACCATTGCTTCACTTCACCAGTATATCGTGAGAAAACTACGATGATGAACACAAAGCTCGCAGAAAGATATGCACATCATCCAGCTGTAATCGGTTGGCATATATCCAATGAATATGGTGGAGAATGTCATTGCTCTTACTGCCAAGATGCCTTTAGAGAATGGTTAAAAAAGAAATATCAAACTTTAGATGCACTCAATGATGCGTGGTGGACAACATTTTGGAGTCATACGTATACTAGCTGGTCCCAGGTAGAGTCTCCAGCACCTCATGGCGAAACAATGGTACATGGTCAGAACTTAGATTGGAAAAGGTTTGTAACAGATCAAACGCTAGATTTTTATCGCCATGAAATCAAGCCATTGAAAAAGGCGAATCCAGATCTACCTGCAACCGCCAATTTTATGGAGGCATTTGAAGGACTAAATTATGCGAAATTTGCGGATGATTTAGATATCGTATCATGGGATTCTTATCCAACCTGGCATGATGAGCAGGATGAATCGAATCTTGCAGCATGGACAGCAATGAATCATGATATGTTTCGCTCTCTGAAGGGTGGAAAGCCATTCCTATTAATGGAGAGTACACCAAGCTTAACGAACTGGCAGCCTATTAGTAAATTGAAGAAACCGGGAATGCATGTCCTTTCTTCTTTACAAGCTGTCGCACACGGATCGGATTCTGTTCAATATTTCCAATGGCGGAAAAGCAGAGGATCCAGTGAAAAATTTCATGGAGCTGTTGTAGATCATGCTGGACATGAAAATACACGTGTATTTCAAGAAGTATCGGAGCTTGGAGGGAATTTATCCAGACTTGATGAGATCGTAGGAACAACGGTGAATGCGGAAGTAGCGATTATATTTGACACAGAAAATCGTTGGGCAGTAAAGGATTCACAGGGCCCAAGAAATAGTGGTGTTCATTACGAAAAGACGGTTAGGGAGCACTATCAAGCATTTTGGGAGCAAGGAATTGCGGTAGACGTAATTGATATGGACAGAGATTTGTCAAAGTATAAACTTGTTATAGCGCCAATGCTTTATATGGTCAAGCAAGGTGTCGGTGAGAAAATAGAGAAATTTGTTCAAAATGGTGGAACCTTTGTCACGACGTATTGGTCTGGAATTGTAGATGAAAATGATCTCTGCTTCCTTGGCGGGTTTCCAGGTCCATTGCGTAAAACACTAGGCATATGGTCAGAGGAAATTGATAGTCTCTATGACAGTGAAGTGAACAAGGTGGAAACAATCGGAAATAATCGCTTCGGATTGGAAGGTGAGTTTGAGGCAAAAGAACTTTGTGACCTCATTCAACTAGAAGGCGCAGAAGCAATTGCACAATATACGAACGATTTTTATGCGGGTAAGCCCGCATTGACAGTGAATCAATTTGGAGAAGGTGAAGCGTATTATATTGCTTCAAGAAATAATTCGTCCTTCCACCAAGCCTTCTATAGTAATTTGGCGAAACAATTAGGATTGAAAAAAGCACTTGATGGTAGTTTACCAAAGGGTGTAAGTGCACAGGTTCGTACAGATGGAGAGAAGGAATTTATCTTTCTTATGAATTTTTCTAATCAAACTAAAAGTGTTGATCTAGCAGATAACAGGTATCAGGATCTGTTAAATGATCAAGAACTTACAGGGATAGTAACACTGGATGGCTTTAGTGTAAAGATATTAAAAAATTAGTTTATTTTAAAAGGGTACTCTCAATGTGAGGGTACTCTTTTTTTAAAGTTTGTTGAAAGAATTATGGTGAAGCTTGTTTTAAAAAGAACGCATTTTTAATGATCAACCAATACAATCAAATGTCGATAAAGAATATTTCAACATTTATGGGACTGATTCGAGGCAGATCCTCGTTGAACCGTCCTATATTTGAATATATTGGACAGAACGAAGCTAGGCGCACGTGGAAATGTCTGATATCGGATTAAATGGAACAGACAGAAGTCAGAAGAGTCAGAAGCACGCTGGAATGTCTATTGTATTGGGACTATAGAGAAACAACCTCCTCACATCATTAAGCTTGAAAAGTTTTCCTCCATTATAGGAAACACACGCTATGGAAAAGGTTTTCAAAAAGGTGTTGTAATAATAATAGGAATCTTTATACTATAAAAGGAGAACTAGAAAATAGGTAAAACTCCCTATTTTTATGAAAGGGGTTACAATATTGAGGAAATTATTATTCGTTTATCTCATTCTAATTGGTGTATTTGTCGTCTATGTCTATCAGTATCAATCAGAGAACACCTCCAATAATCAATGGTCAGAGCATGAATTACGAGGGACAATTGATGAAAATTATGTAATGGTCACCTTCCAATCAGGAATTGATTACTGGAAAAGGGCATTGAAAGGATTTGAGGATGCGGCAGAGGCATTGAATGTATCGGTAGAATATCGTGGTGCCACACAATATGATGTGAATGAACAAATAACCGTTTTAGAACAAGTTATTGCGAAAAAGCCTGCTGGTATTGCTGTTTCGGCAATGGATCCTGATGCATTAAATGATGTAATAAACAAAGCGGTTGAGGCAGGGATTCCAATTGTTGCATTTGATTCAAATGCACCTGAGAGTAAGGTGTTTTCCTTTTTAGGGACTGATAATTATTATGCTGGAGTGACGGCAGCCCATAAAATGGCGGAATTATTAAATGGCGCAGGAGAAATTGGAATTGTTACACATCCTAAACAATTAAATCATAAAGAACGAACAAAAGGGTTCCGAGAAACTATTGCAAAGGAATACCCAAAAATGAATATCGTTTCCATTCAAGATGGTAGAGGAGATCAAATGACTTCCAAAGAAGTAGTGGATGAAATGATCGGAAAGTTTCCTAATTTAAAAGGAGTCTTTGCCTCAGAAGCAAACGGAGGAGTCGGCGTTGGACAATCGATATTGGAGCAGCAAAAAAAAGGGGAAATACACATTATCAGCTTTGATACGGACAAGGGTACATTAGATATGGTGGATGAAGGGGTTATTTCTGCTACACTGGCACAGGGAACCTGGAAGATGGGATATTGGTCCTTGCAATACTTATTCCATCTGCAGCATGGCTTGGCAGAGAACATGGAGGTAGGTAGGAGCTTACCGCGTTATGTAGATACTGGTATCACGATTGTTACGCAGGAAAATGTAGAAGCATTTTATCCAAATGAATGATAGAGAATGGGTGAGGAAATTTTGAAAAAATGGACACAAATAAACAATATACCGATTCGATATAAGTTAATCACACATTTTTTATTAGTTGGTATTTTACCCATTCTTTGTCTAGGGTTACTCGTAAGCTGGACAGTTGAAAGGGTTCTAGAAGAACAGGCGAATGACAACACGATGCAACTAATTAGCAAGGTTAACCAAACGTTTGAATTCTACATTAATAACATGCAAAGCATTACCTATATGATTGCCTCCGATAACGAGATTCAACAGTTTTTCGATTCACCAGATGGTGCAGAGAATAAGTATGAGCTTCAACGTTATCTTCGTAGCTTTACGACTATCACTTCAGAGGTTGCAGGCATCATGGTAGTAAACAAAGATGGCGAGTATATTAGTAATGAGCTGTATGCTCCTTCGGTTATCGATTTAACCCAAAGCTTTTGGTATCAAGAGGCGGTAGAAAGTGATGGTATTTTCCATATCATCGGTAGACCGGATGGAAGAAGGCTTATTTCGATTGTGGATTATAAAAATGAGGATGTTGTATCTGTAGTTCGTGCGGTGATGGATCCTTTTACAAAAGAGGTAAAAGGAGTTATTCTTATTGATCTAAAATTACGTGTCATTGCCGAGACAGCACGAGATATTCAGCTTGGTAAAAGCGGTTATCTGATGGTAGTTGATAATAAAGGGAAGAATATTTATTTACCGAACCAGCCTATTGTTAAAGATATACCATTAGATTGGATTCATCGGCAAGCTTCTGGAAATTTTTCCAAGACGATAAACAAGGAAAAAATTCAATTTATTTATCAGCGTTCCCCTTTTGCAGACTGGACAACTGTTGGTGTTTTTCCTGCAGAGGAAACATTGTTTGAATTAAGGGAAATCCGATTTTATTTGATTGTCTTTATTTTTATCATTATGCTTTTCGGCATTCCAGTAAGCTATTATTTATCACGTTCTATCTCAAAGCCAATCGTTGATCTGATGAAATTTATGCGCAGGGCAGAAAGCGGAGATTTACACGTTCGCTACAAGGAAAAAAGGGAGGACGAAATCGGGCTGCTCGGCAGGAGCTTTAATACAATGCTTCAAAAAGTGCTGGAGCTCATGCGTGTTACAGAGAGACAGGAAAGACAAAAGCGTGATGCGGAATTTCGTAGTTTGCAGGCAAATATTAATCCACATTTTCTATACAATACATTGGACACCATTCAATGGATGGCACGTAAACAAAATGTAATAGATGTTGCAGAAGTGGTCGAGTCCTTAGCCAAGTTATTTAGAATTGGTCTAAGCAAAGGACGCGATATTATTACCGTATCAGCAGAGATGGAGCATATTGAGAGCTACTTAAAAATACAAAAAACACGTTATAGAGACAAACTAAATTATCAAATGAATATAGACCCACAAGTTCGGTCCTTTTATACATTGAAATTTATCCTACAGCCGATTGTGGAAAATGCGATTTATCATGGAATAAAGGAACGAAGAGGTCCTGGTACTGTCCTAATAAATGCTAGCATTGCGAGAGATGATCTTCTGATTATTATTGAAGATAATGGTGCAGGGATGACAATAGAACAGCTTCATGATATGAAGCAGGCGTTAGCAGAAGCTATGCAAAGGACAGAAAAGGTAGAGGATGGTCATAAGAAAAAGGGTTACGGCATATTAAATGTACAAGCAAGAATACAATTAACGTATGGAGAGAAGTATGGGCTATCGATCGATAGCGAAAAAGCCAAAGGGACAAGGGTAGAGATTCTGTTACCTGTTATTAGAGAGCAATATTCAGAAAAGGGGAAATCATCATGACAAAATGGAAAGTATTGATTGCCGATGATGAATTTATTATACGAGATGGTATTCGCACAGCAGTAGACTGGGCTAAATTTGATATGGAGGTCGTAGGAGAAGCAGAGGATGGAGAAGAAGCGGTTGAGATCGCCTTAGCCGATAGGATAGATATTTTGTTAATTGATTTGAATATGCCAATTTTAAATGGTATTGAGGCAATGAAAAAAATTAAAGCAGAAATAGATTGTCGAATGATTGTTATTTCTGGGTATGATGATTTTCAGTATGCGCAAGAAGCCATTCGTTTACAGGTAGAGGATTATATTCTTAAACCAGTAAACCCTGATAATTTGATCCATATATTACAAGGAGTTAAAAATGATTTAGAAAGGAGAGAAAAGCAAGAAGCTTATTTAGAGCAAGCCTCCAAGCAAATAAAGAAAAACCATTCGCAGCTCAAGGAACGATTCTTTTTTGATTGGATACACAATCGTCTCCAACCAAATGAAATACAATCACAGCTAGAGTTTCTGCAATTACCAACAGCAGTCCCAAAGCAGCTAGTATTACTTAAATGGTCGAATGATCAAGTAAATTATGATCTACTTTCCAACCAAGACCGAAAGATCTATTTGTCTGCTATTGAAAACATAGCAGAAGAAATTTTAGCAGACACCGTCAATGTTATCATCCATGATTCATCTCAATGGTTACAGATCTTTGTGTGGGAGGATGTGACAAAGGAGATAGCTGTTCCAATAGAGGAAGCAGTCAAACTATACTTGAACCAAACGGTCTATACTGGGATGGTGCGGGTGGAGGATGGTGACTATCAGCATTTAATCGTCGCCTATGAAAGGTGCAAAAACGAGATTAATAACTACATTCACCTCTCCCCTATTGTTAAACAAGCGTTAACGATTATGCGCCGAAATTACTGTAGGTCTGATTTAACACTAGAATTGGTTGCCGAAAACCTCCATGTTTCCACGGTTTATTTAAGCAAGATGATCAAACAAGAGCTCGGGCAATCATATGTTCAGATTGTCGCAAATATGCGAATACGTCGAGCAAAGGAGCTTCTGAAGGACTCTGATTTAAACATCCGAGACATCGCCGAAAAAGTAGGATTTGATTCTCAGCATTATTTCAGTACGGCCTTTAAGAAGAAGGAAGGTGTTTCTCCAAAACAATATAAAATGATCAAGTCATAGCAAACGTGATCGTACAATCAGCAGTAGGGTCTACTCATGAATAAAAACTATAATGTATTCGTGAGTAGATCCTATCATTCGTTTCATCTAGCCTCTTGGCCCCTCCTAAATCCTAAAAGAAGCTTCATCAAGTAATATATCAAAAGCCCAAGGAGAAAGGCTAAAATACACCCAAACCCGGTTGCTTCCGTAGAGAAGGTAGTTTCCTCTATTTCTATTATATACAAAGAGGATCCTAATAGAGTTGGCTTCGATACAATGTTGGAATATCCTAGTAACAACATAACGATTGGTGCAATGAAAACAGTTAGTACATATAAAAATAGAACACTTAGGCCAGTTGAAAATGCTTTCAAAAGCTGAGCCATGGTATTATTCCTCTCTTCCTTTATTAATAATTCTCAATGTATTATTGCTCCCCTGTTTCCTTCGTATGTCCCCCTAACAGATTCCCTTGAGTTTTTGTTTATTTAAACTGGAAAATTTTAACTAAATAAATCATGCCATATGATCAGAATGGAGTTCAATAAAGTTTTGAGGAACTTGTTTAAAATTTTATAAAAACTGTTTAAATAAGTGTAAAGCCTTTCCTTTTAATTATTGGTATATTAACGATTGTAACGATAATCCATTCTAATATTGAAAGGGGTTTCAATGATGAAGAGAAAAAAATTAGGTTTTCTTGCAATTTTGTTTAGTCTTCTATTAGTACTAGCGGCATGTGGTGGAGGAGAGAAGTCCAGTGGTTCTGGAGAGGATGGTGAGTCATCCGAATCAGGTTTAATTGGAGTTGCGATGCCAACGAAATCATCCCAACGATGGGTAGATGATGGAAACAATATGGTCGAGCAATTAGAGGCACTTGGATATGAAACAGACCTTCAATATGCAGAAGATGATGTAGATAAACAAATCGAGCAAATAGAAAACATGATTGTAAAAGGTGCAAAGGTTTTAGTAGTCGCATCCATTGATGGTACTGCTCTTACCAATGTATTGCAAAAGGCAAATGATCAAGGAATAGAAGTAATAGCTTATGACCGTTTAATTATGGAATCAGATCATGTGAGCTATTATGCTACCTTTGATAATTTTCAAGTAGGGGTGTTACAAGCATCCTATATAGAAGAAGCGTTGAATTTAAAAGAAGAAGCAGGTCCTTTTAATATTGAATTATTTGGCGGATCACCAGATGATAACAATGCCTATTTCTTCTGGGATGGTGCGATGAGTGTCCTTCAGCCATATATCGATGAAGGTAAATTGGTTGTTCAAAGTGGTCAAACAGACTTTGAGCAAGCAGCAACCATGCGTTGGGATGGAAATACAGCAAAATCACGAATGGAAAATATTCTAAGCAGCTCTTATTCTGGTGGAGAAACAGTGGATGCCGTGCTCTCACCATATGATGGTATTAGTCGAGGTGTCATTCAAGCCTTAAAAGGTGTAGGCTATGGATCTGGTGATCTATCATTACCAGTTATATCAGGACAAGATGCTGAACTTGCTTCCATCAAATCTATTATTGCGGGTGAACAAACCCAAACCGTTTTTAAGGATACTCGGGATCTAGCAGCTGTCGCAGTCAATATGACAGAATCTATTCTGAATGGTGAAGAAGCAGAAGTGAATGATACGGAAACATATGATAATGGAGTAAAAGTGGTTCCAACCTATCTAGTAGAACCAGTATCCGTGGATATAGACAATTACCAGGAAGTAGTCATTGATAGTGGTTATTACTCTGAAGAAGAGCTTCAATAAATAAGGAGATGAAGTGGTGAATTCGCCACTTCATTCCCCATGTTTTTTTATAAAAGAGGTGATGGACATGTCTGCATATATATTGGAAATGGAGAGCATTACAAAGACCTTTCCTGGAGTTAAAGCATTGGACGATGTAAATTTACAAGTGGAGCAAGGTGAAATTCATGCACTTGTTGGTGAAAATGGAGCAGGAAAGTCAACACTGATGAAGGTGTTAAGTGGTGTATATCCATATGGAACGTATGATGGCAAAATTCTTTTCGAAGGTCAGGAATGCCAATTTAAAAATATCAAGCAAAGTGAGGAATTAGGCATCGTCATTATTCATCAGGAATTAGCGCTAAGTCCATTTCTGTCGATTGCAGAAAATATTTTTTTAGGAAATGAACGCCAATCCAAAAGTATGATTAAATGGCAGGAAACCTTTGCCCAATCCAAAAAGCTCCTAGAAAGAGTTGGCCTAAAGGAATCGCCAGAAACACTAGTAATGGAAATAGGGGTAGGGAAGCAGCAATTGGTAGAAATCGCCAAAGCATTATCAAAAAATGTTAAGCTTCTTATCTTAGACGAACCAACTGCAGCATTAAATGAAACCGATAGTGAGAATTTATTAAAACTATTACTTGAATTAAAAAATCAAGGCATTTCCTCTATTTTAATCTCCCATAAATTAAATGAGGTTTCAGCTGTGTCTGATTCGATTACCGTATTACGTGATGGGCAGACGATCGAAACAATAGATGCCACAAACGAGAAAATATCAGAAGATCGAATTATTAAAGGGATGGTTGGTCGTGAATTAACGAGCAGATTCCCAGAAAGAGTACCAAAGATTGGCGAAACCATCTTTGAAGTGAAAAATTGGAATGTTTATCATCCACAGCAGACAGATCGCAAGGTTATTCGGGATGTAAATATACATCTCCGCAGCGGGGAGATTGTAGGAATTGCTGGGCTTATGGGAGCAGGACGTACAGAATTTGCGATGAGTATCTTTGGAAAAAGCTATGGTAAAAAAATTAGTGGTGAATTATACAAAAATGGAAAACTGATTCAAGTGAACACAGTGAGTCAAGCAATAGATCATGGTATTGCTTATGTGTCAGAGGATCGTAAAACATATGGACTGAACTTAATTGAGGATATAAAGCGAAATATTACATTAGCCAATTTAACTAGGATCTCCAATGGATCGGTTGTTGATGAAAATAAAGAAATTATGGAAGCACAGCAATTACGAGAAAAGCTAAATATTAAAACACCAAGTGTAAAACAAATTGTAGGGAATTTAAGTGGTGGAAATCAACAAAAAGTAGTATTAAGTAAATGGATTTTCGCTGAACCAAATATATTAATTTTAGATGAACCAACTCGCGGTATCGATGTTGGTGCAAAATACGAAATTTATTCACAAATAAATGAACTCGCTGAGGAAGGCTTAGCGGTTTTAGTGATTTCATCAGAGCTACCCGAGGTTTTAGGATTATCTGATCGAATTTATGTGATGAATGAAGGTCGTATTACAGGAGAGTTAAGCAGTGCTCAAGCAAATCAAGAGAATGTTATGCATCTCATGACCGGAACAGGGGGGAACTAGTTCATGCAAACACTTATTCATTTATTTAGAAATAATATTCGCGAATACGGAATGGTTATTGCATTAGTATTTATTACCGCATTATTCTGGTTCTTAACAGATGGTGTGAATTTTAAACCATTAAATATAACGAACTTAATCTTGCAAAATGGTTTCATTCTTGTATTAGCTATTGGAATGGTACTTGTCATTATTACAGGTAATATCGATTTATCCGTTGGATCGATCGTTGCCTTTATTGGAGCAATAGCAGGTGTTTTAATTATTAACAATAATGTACCCGTTTGGCTAGCAGTAGCTATCGCTCTGTTAGCAGGCGCTCTGATTGGAGTATGGCAAGGCTTTTGGGTCGCCTATGTAGGGATACCATCGTTTATTGTAACCTTAGCAGGAATGCTTATATTTAGAGGATTAACCTTATATTTATTGGATGGTCAATCTCTCGCGCCATTCCCAGAATCCTTTCAAAAAATAAGTAGTGGTTTTATTCCAGATGTATTTGGTGGAGCATCCATTCATATTTTTACGTTAGTGTTATCCGCTGTCTTATCCATCGTTTTAATTTATTTGGATTTTCGAAAAAGAAAAATTCAGCTTCAATATAATTTTGAGGTGATTCCAATATGGATCACGATTGCAAAACTAGCATTATTGATTCTAGCAATCAATTGGTTTATGTATCAATTAGCATTAAATAAAGGTATTCCAACTGTTCTCGTTATCGTCATAGTGTTAATTATCGTCTACACATTTATTATGAAAAATACGATCATGGGTCGTCATATTTATGCAACAGGTGGAAACAAAAAAGCGGCGGATCTATCCGGTATTAAAACAAAGCGCGTCGTATTCTGGGTGTTCGTCAATAATGGGCTTCTAGCTGCGTTAGCTGGTCTAATGTTCGCAGCAAGGCTAAATTCTGCCACACCTGCTGCTGGTAACATGTTAGAATTAGATGCAATTGCTGCCGTATTTATCGGTGGTGCTTCCATGGCAGGTGGTGTTGGTACAGTCATTGGAGCAATCGTCGGTGGATTAGTAATGGGTGTGATGAATAATGGTATGTCCTTGATCGGTGTTGGTATCGACTGGCAACAAGCGATCAAAGGGATGGTTCTTTTAATTGCAGTTGGCTTTGATGTGTATAATAAAAATAAAGGTTAGAAAAGGCTCGCTTTGAAAGCGGGCTTTTTAGTGTGATGACGTAATTTTTACGAATAACTTTAGTAAAACTACAGATTTTTGTATTATCAAGCTTTCCCTTTTTATTTTGGCAATCTTCCCCCGGGAGAGCAAGATAACCAAGATATCAACTTATATCTTGGCGATCTCCCTACAAGAAAGCAAGATATCCTCCCCTCAGTCCGCCTGCATTAACCCTTCTTAAAAATTCATTTCCACTGGCAGAAAGCATGTATCTAATTCAAAGCCCAAAAATGTAAGCATTTAACGCGAAAAAGAGGAAAAAATGTAATCCTTTCCTTGATAAAATGAAGACAAGCTATAAAATTCATTAAGAAAGGGTGGTAATGGTAATATGAAAAAATTCATATTCATAATTACGCTATTGCTTACATTTTCCCTAATACTTGATGGAGTTTCCGTGCAGGCAATTAGCACAAGCGAAAATCCAGAAAACGTATTGGCCTTCCCTGGAGCGGAGGGGGGAGGGAAGTACACATCAGGTGGTAGAGGTCAGGATGTATATGAAGTTACAACAATAGAAGATTATGGAGAAGGAGAAGAACCGATTAAAGGTTCATTAAGAGATGCGGTTAGCCAAGATAATCGCACGATTGTCTTTCGGGTTTCTGGTACGATTCATTTGAAACAACCATTACGAATTAAACGAAAAAACATTACCATTGCAGGTCAAACTGCACCAGGAGCAGGGATTACAGTTGCGGGATATGGAACAGATATTGGTGGCTCGGAAAATATCATCGTCCGATATATGAGATTTAGACCAGGTAGCGACAATCTAGAAACGGAATTCGATGCATTTGGTGGGAGAGATATTAAGGATGCGATCATAGATCATGTTTCTGCAAGCTGGGGAATAGATGAAGCCTTTTCCTTCTATCGGAATGAAAATACAACGGTACAGTGGAGTATTATAAGCGAAAGTCTTTTAATATCTGGTCATTCTAAAGGCCGTCACGGATATGGTGGAATATGGGGTGGGGAAAATGCTACCTTTAGTAATAATTTAATTGCTACACATATTAGTAGAAACCCCGCTTTAGGTAATACGGGAAATGAAATGCACCCAGTTTCCCATGCAGACTTAGTGAATAATGTTATTTATAACTGGGGATTTAATTCCATGTATGGTGGGGAAAATCAACAAAATAATATTATCAACAATTATTATAAGCCTGGTCCAGCAACCTATGATCAAGTAAAACAAAGAATTATTAGTCCCGGAAGAGATGGAGAGCCAGGTTGGTTCTATATTGATGGCAATGTGATGCATGACAACGAAGAAGTTAGTAATAATAATTGGTTAGGCGTAGAGGATATTAAAGAGGATGTAACCTTTGGCGATAGTCCATATCCTGTATTAGGGCATGATACATTGAATATTAAACGAGCAGAAGAAGCCTATGATCTAGTATTAGAAAGAGCTGGTGCTACATTACCTCGAAGAGATGCAGTCGATGCTAGAGTCGTCCATGATGTAAAAAATGGAACAGGACGTATCATTAATAATGAGTGGGAGGTTGGAGGATTTCCAGAAATGGAGTCGGAGGAGCCTCCGACAGATTCTGATCATGATGGTATGCCGGATGAATGGGAAATAGCCAACAGTCTTGACCCGGATAACGCAGAGGATGGAAAACTAATAACAGAATCAGGGTATTCTAATCTTGAGCTTTATCTTCATTCCCTTGTAGATATGGAGCATGAAGCAGAAAATCCTTCTGTGGAATTAGTATCACCAAAAGCAAATAGTGTCCACAAAGCACATAAAAAAATCCAATTTAATGTAAAGCTTGAAGATAAGAAAAATATTGAAAAAGTAGAGTATTTTAAAAATGATGAAAAAATCGGAGAGGCGACAAGCGGTTCCTTCTCATTCACATGGGAGGATGCTCCTGATGGAACATGGTTCGTTTCAGCAAGGGCAACAGATAAGGAAGGAAATGCGACGCAAACAACCTCCACTGCCATTTATGTGAATAGTAAAAACCGAAGTGATTGGAAATCAAAGGATATTGGCTCTGTTGAGGTGAAGGGCAATGCAAGTATAAAGGATGGTTTATTAACGGTAAAAGGAACAGGAAGAATTATGGGGGAAAAGGATGCCTTTCAATTGGCCTATCAAAAGCTAGAAGGAGATGGATCGGTAACGGCTAAGGTGGAATCCATCACCAAACGAAACAATAATGCGATATCTGGTTTAATGATTAGAGATCAGTTAAGCCCAGATGCCAAAACGGCGATGATCAGTACTTCTGTCATAAAAGCAGATCGTCAGGATACATTATATGCGATACACTTTTCTTCAAGGGATACTAAAGGAGAAAGCATTGTGGCTCCTGGAGAGAATGATAGACCAGAGGAAAATGGTGTCCCGTCCTTATTAAATACAACTATTCCTTATTGGTTAAAAATTGAAAGAGAGGGAAATGAATTCATCGGTTATGCTTCTGCAAATGGAAATGAGTGGATCGAGGTAGGAAGAAAAGAGATAGACATGAAGAAGAAAGTTTATATCGGATTTGCCGTCGATGGGGCAAAGAATCCGAATGATCTTGTTCATTACACAACAGCAACCTTCTCAAACATCCAATTGGAAGGTAATATTAAGTAACGTACTGCTCTCCATCCATTTAGCTGATGGAGAGATCTTTTTAATACTAGGAGTAACCCATTATGATCATTAACAATGCAGTAATCCAAACTGCTATCATTCCAACAGAAGAGATGACTTCTAGTTTCTTTAGCCCCTTCATTTTCCCTTTGAGTAACAGATACACGAGAAGTAAACTGGACATACACAATAGGGTAAGTAAGAGAGGATTATATTGTATTTCTATGCTCCAAAAAATGGTATAAAGTAATAACCATATGGCATTAAAAATGATGAGCTTTAAGCCTTCATACTTAGGACCGAATAAGTTGTGTATCCATCTCTTGTTCTCCAATCCACCATCCTCCTTTATGAAATGCTCTTACCGATTTTAGAACAAACAAAACCAACAAGTCCTCAACAAATTATTGATTATGCCTCGAAATAAGAATTGAATAGTAAATGTAGGAATGGTTGATTGTTTGTTAGATTAAGTTCACGATATGATTTTATCACAGTGATAGCTGTCTGCAACCTTCATTCTAAGATTAAATGAGGGATAACAGACGATAATATCCTGAAAAGTTTCGCTAACCATCGGTGGGAAACTATCAATCCTTTGACAAAAAGCCTAGTCCAACACTGGTGGGGGTCCCAATTTATCAGGATAGTTCACTGATCGAAAGTGAGGTTCAAAAAAGAGAAAGGGGGGAGTGCATGGAGGAGCATGTAGGAAATGAACAAGCTGTAATGAAAACAAATAGCCGGTTTGATCGATTGCTTCAAAATGGATTGATCAAAAATGTACGTAAACATTGGATGCTTTATTTAATGATTTTACCTGGTATTATTTATTATATTGTCTTTAAGTATATTCCGCTTATGGGTAGTGTAATAGCATTTCAAGATTATCAAATTTTCAATGGGATACTAGGTAGTCCATGGGTAGGTCTTGAAAATTTCAAGCATCTACTACATTATCAGGATTTTCATGAAGTATTGAGAAATACGGCATTGATTGCCTTATATCAATTGATATTTCAATTTCCAGCACCAATTATTTTAGCTTTACTATTCAATGAAGTAAGATTATTAATTGTGAAGAAAACTGTACAAAGCTTATTTTACCTTCCGCACTTCTTATCATGGGTTGTAGTTGGAGGTATTGTGTTTGAGCTTCTGGCAAGCCAAGGCTTAGTAAATGCAATAAGAGACCTTTTTGGACTGGAACCGATATTGTTTATGCAGGAGGAAGGTTATTTCCGATCGATTGTTATTATTTCTGGGATCTGGAAGGAAGTTGGTTGGGGTACCATTATATATCTAGCTGCCATAACAGGAATTAATCCAAGTCTATATGAAGCAGCAGTGATTGATGGAGCGAACCGATTTAAACAAACGATTTACATTACCCTTCCATTATTGTTACCAACGATTTCTGTCTTGTTCTTATTAAACATTGGTAATTTCTTAGAATTAGGCTTTGACCAGATCTTTAACTTATTAACACCGATGACGTACTCCGTTGGGGATATCATCGAAACTTATGTATATCGCGCAGGGGTTCTACAAGGACAATATAGTTTAACAACAGCCATTGGCCTGTTCCAATCGGTTATCGGTTTTGCGTTACTGTGGATATTTAACAGACTGGCAAGAAAATCAGAACAGGGGTTGTGGTAAATGAAACAATCAATTGGAGAAAGATTATTTCAAGTGTTTAACTACACGGTGCTTATCGTATTGGCATCCACGATGATTGCGCCTTTATTGCATTTATTGGCGGTTTCCTTTAGCTCCCCAATAGCCGCTGATTCGAAAAAAGTATTTTTAATACCGGTAGAATTTACACTAGCTACTTGGGAGCATATCCTTCAAAATGAAGTATTATGGAGAGCGTTCGGTGTCACGGTATTTATTACGATTGTCGGAACCTTACTAAGTATGCTGTTCACCATTTTGACAGCGTTTCCATTATCGAGGAAGGAATTTTTGCTTAGAAGACCGATTATGTTAATCATGGTGCTCACGATGATATTTAATGCACCGATGATTCCTTTTTTCTTGACCGTAAGAGAAGTGGGATTGATGGATTCGATATGGGCCTTAATTATACCAGGACTTGTTAGCACCTTTAATATGGTCATTGTTCGTACATTCTTTATGGGAATTCCAAAGGATATTGATGATGCAGCACGCATCGATGGCTGTAATGAATTTCGCTTATTGTTTCAAATTTATTTACAGTTATCCAAACCAGTATTGGCTACAATTGGCTTATTCTATGCTGTCGGGTATTGGAATACCTTTAAGACGGCGGTGCTTTTCTTAAGAAATCCAGAGCTTTGGCCATTGCAAATGCGTTTACGAGCATTTTTTACGTCAGAAGAGGAGCTTGCAGCTGTCGATTTAATAATGGGTGATTTTGACTTCAATACCACTACATTAAAAGCAGCTACGATTATATTTGCTACGATTCCCATTGTTTTAGTTTATCCCTATTTACAAAAATACTTTGTTAAAGGTGCGGTACTTGGGTCATTGAAAGAATAATGAAGGAGGAAAAGGGTATGAAAAAAAATCGTTATCATGTATTCCTGTTTTCTATAGTCGTGTTGTTCTTGTTGGTACTGACAGCTTGTTCTAGTAGCAATAATGAATCGACCAGTAAGGATGAAGGAAATAAAGAAGAAACAGCTGATGGATCTGCAACTGTAACGGTGTTTAAGAGTCATATGGGAAAAGGGACAATTCCTGGTAGTGATGATCCTCATGTTCAATATATTAAAGAAAAAACAGGTGTGGAATATCAATTGGAATCCACCCCTCCAGGCTCAGAACCAGCCGAATATATTAATCTAATGATTGCTTCAGAGGATTTCCCTGATATTTTAAGACCAATAGGCGGTGTGGAGCAAACGCTAATTAACCAAGGTGGAGCACTTGCATTAGATGAATTATTACCTAAACATGCACCAAATGTATGGGAGAGAATTCCTGAAGAAGCGTGGAATATCGTAAGATCTGCTTCTCCTGATGGGAAAATCTACTATGTGCCTAAAGTCTATTTAATCCCTGAGAGAGCTGCTTTATTACGACAAGACTGGCTAGACGCAGTAGGGATGGAGATGCCAAAAACACTAGATGAATATAAAGAAATGTTAATTGCTTTCCGCGATCAGGATCCGAACGGAAATGGAAAAAAGGATGAGCTACCGACAAGTGGTAGGGAGTTCGGTAGATGGATGGATCATTTATTCGCCATGTTCGGTGTAGCAATGTGGGAAGGCTATCCGGAATGGGATATTTATGATGGTGAAATCAACTATGCTGGGACTTCTGAAAACATGAAAGCAGCAATCGCATTTATACGTGAGCTTTATGCAGAAAAGTTACTCGATAATGAAACATTCTTGAACAAAGGGGATGTTTGGACAGCCAAAATTAATAACAATTTAGTTGGAAGCTGGTATCATCTCCCAGCAAACCTTCGTGAACGCTATGCGGCAATGAAGGAAGGAGCACCAGATGCCTATATTACAGGTATGCCTTTACCTGAGGTAGAAGGGTTTGATGGATTTATCACGCAGAAGAGTATGGGAGAACCTGAGTGGATGATCCCGAAAGCATCAGAAGATAATGCAATTAATGCACTGAAGCTTCTTGACTTTTTCTATGACCCGGAAAATGCAGAGTTTGTTCAGTATGGTATTGAGGGTGTTCAACACGAAGTAGTAGATGGCGAAAAAGTTCTTCTACCATCATCAGATGATAAACCACTTGCATTAGGAATGCTGAATTTAACGACAGATGAATCAATGAAGCTAAGAATCGAAAATTCCTTCGTTGAAGAGGAACAGCAGATGGTGAAGGATATTTTTGAAGTAAGTAAGGCAGATGCAAGAAGAATCGCAGGCGATGGATTACCAAGTACGGTTTATGAGGGCTATCCCGATATTCAATCACACAAGCTATTCCAAGAATATTTGACAAAAATTGTGATTGGGGAATGGGAGCTTGATAAGTTTGATGAATTCGTAGAAAAATGGAAGCAATCTGGTGGAGAGGAAGTAACGAAACAAGTACAAGAGTGGTATGAGAAAGTAAAATAAAGCTATAACTCCCCTGCCGTTGTGCAGGGGAGTAGAATCGTAAGATCCCACATCAAGATTTCGAGAGGTATAAAGCAACTATGTGGAGATCGGCCATTAAGTATTCTGATAGGTTCTGCTTGATAAAAATGCTTGGGGAGAGAAAAGCATGAAAAGAAATCATAATTATTTATTAACGGTTTGGATCTTATTTTTAGTGTTATTCACCGCTTGCTCTACAAATGAGGAATCAACTAGTCAGAAGGATAATAATGAAGTAATAGAAAAAGACAATAAGGCCACTGTAACTGTCTTTAAAAGTCACTTAGGAAAAGGAACGATCCCTACTAGTGATGATCCGCATGTGCAATATATTAAAGAAAAGACTGGAGTAGAGTATCAATTGGAAACAACACCGCCAGGATCAGAACCAGCAGAATACATTAACCTAATGATTGCTTCAGGAGAGTTTCCTGATATATTAAGACCAATTGGTGGTGTGGAACAAACATTGATCACTCAAGGCGGCGCACTAGCACTAGATGAATTATTGCCCAAATATGCACCAAATGTTTGGGAGAGAATTCCTAAAGAAGCTTGGGATATTGTTCGTACAGCTTCTCCTGATGGAAAAATCTATTATGTGCCCCAAGTATACATGGTGCCTTCACGTGCAGCATTATTACGTCAAGATTGGCTCGAAGCTGTTGGAATGGAAATGCCAAAGACGTTGGAAGAATATAAAGCTATGTTAATTGCTTTTCGAGATCAAGATCCGAACGGAAATGGAAAGCCAGATGAAATCCCAACAACTGGGAGAGAATTTGGAAGGTGGATGGATCACTTGTTTTCCATGTTTGGTGTGGCAATGTGGGAAGGTTATCCGGAGTGGGATATATATAATGGTGAAATCCATTATGCTGGTACTACGGAAAATATGAAAGCAGCTATTGGATTTCTTCGTGAATTATATGAGGAGAAATTACTTGATAATGAAACATTTCTGAATAAAGGAGATGTTTGGCAAGCAAAAATTAATAATAATTTAGTAGGAAGCTGGTATCACCTTCCAGCTAATTTGTTAGATAAGCTTAATGCCATGAGAGAAGAAGCACCTAATGCTTATGTGAGTGGAATGCCTTTGCCTGAGGTAGAAGGGTTTGATGGATTTATCACACAGAAAAGTATGGGACTTCCCGAATGGCTAATTCCTAAGGCTTCAGAGGCTAATGCTATCCATTCCCTGAAACTACTAGATTTCTTCTATGATCCAGCCAATGCTGATTTTATTCAATATGGCATAGAAGGTGCCCAGCATGAAGTGGTGGATGGTGAAAAAGTATTACTTCCAGCAACCGATGAGACACCATTGGCACTAGGAATGTTAAATTTCCAAACAAAGGAATCGATGGATATTCGTATCGAAAACTCTTTTCCAGAAGAAGATCAGCAAATGATAAAGGATATTTTTGACGTAGCTACTAGTGATGCAAGAAGAATCGCAGGCGATGGATTACCGAGTACGGTTTATGAGGGTTATCCCGATATTCAATCACATAAGCTATTCCAAGAATATTTGACGAAAATTGTAATTGGCGAATGGAAGCTTGATAAGTTCGATGAATTCATAGAAAAGTGGAAGCAATCTGGTGGAGAGGAAGTAACGCAACGAGTACAAGAGTGGTATGAGAAAGTAAAGTAATCATTGGGAGCTGTCGCTTCGCAGGACAGCCCCCCTAGAATAATCTTATCAAATGGTTGGACATATCATAGAATAAGGAGAAAAGGGAAGCAGGTGAATGTATGTCAAAGTTTTTTCCGTCAAGAATTAGGAATATGCTTCGAAAGAATCTTTCCGATACCCAGACAAGGTTGCTGCTCATATTAATGATACCTGTTCTTTTTATAATTTTAACGGTTGGTTTTTCTTCTTATTACACATCTAAGGATATTTTACAACAGGAATTAAACGAACCACAGCACCAAATGTTAAAAATTAATATGAATTATATTGATGAATATTTAGTTGAATCGGATAAAATAGCGGTTAAACTGGCGCTTGATCATAATATCAACCATTTTTTAACTAATCCATCCCCATTCTCGTATCAAAATATGAGGGAGATTTATGGTAAGCTGACAACCTTAACCCAAAACTCCTCCTTTATTAAGAGTATTTATATTTATAATATCGTAAAGGACAGCTTTGTAGCTATTCCTCAAGGCTATAGCTCAAGCAGTGCTAATTTTAATGATGCAAAATGGACTAATGTACTAGAGGAATTTAATGAAAAGTCGATGATCGTAAAATACCGAGAATTACCAGATGGGGCAAGACATAAAGGCTCTAACATTACTCTGTTTCGGAAAGTGAATGTAAAAGGAGAAACAAAAGGAATCATTGCGATTAATCTTAATCAAGGAGAGCTATTCTCCAAATTAAGGTCCTCGGATGATCCACAATCTAATAGCATGCAATATATTTTGGACCAAAACAATTCCATATTACATATGACAAGAAACCATACATTTGATGCAGATACCGTTCAATTTGTGAATGAGGAAGTTAGTAAAGGTAATCTTACTAATATTACGTATAACGATAAAATTTTATTAGCTAATCAAATCAAATCAGAATTTACTGGCTGGAAATATATTTCCGTAGTATCACAAGAGAGTATTCTCGCTAAATCAAAAACCATTCGTAATGTAGTATTTATCGTATCACTAGTTGCACTTATTATAGGCGGAATTGCCATTTTCTTTATCCATTCTGTTGAATTAAGGCCAATCAGACGTTTGAAGAAACTGTTCTTTGTTGATGATAACCAGCATTACAGACGGGATCTTCTTCATTTAGAAAATATTGTAGATGACCTAGTTAGTGACCATGCCCAGCTATCACGACTAATCCAGAAAATGAAGGTAGAGGCCAAATCTAAATTTCTATATGACATGTATATTGGAAAATTAGTGAACTCCTCCGAACAGAAGGAGAAGTGGCAAACCTATTTTGGGGAATGGAAGAGTGACCAGATTCAATTATTGGTCGTTTCAATCGATAACTACCCAGCCTGGAAGGAAAGTGTTACAGCTAATTACCGAGCAGTTGTAAAATCCGGAATGATTAATATTCTGACAGAGGTGCTATCCACCCATTATGAGGTAGAAGCGGTCGATATCGGTAAGGATAAAATGATGGTTATTATTCAACAATTAGAGGAAAAAGTACAGTTAGAAAACCATTTAAAGATAGCGCTTTCGAACATTGATAACATTCTAGGGTTTTCTGTTTCGATAGGTCTTCACCAAACGGGGGTGAAAGTACAAGACTTGAAAAATAAGATGAATGAAGCGGAGGAGGCACTGCAATATCGCCTTTTTGACGGTTACCGCAATATTTATACTAAGGTTCCAAAAGAAGAGGATAAGGATACGAAAAATATAGAGTTAATGGATCAAATCGTATCATCCATGACAATGGAGAACCCGATGCAAGCCATTGAGAATGTGTCGAAATTATTTCAATTAATAAAGAATAGTAGAATTAGTCCGAAATTATCTTTTTATTTTATCGAACAGGTGAGAAAGGTTATTTTCTCCAATGCTAATAATATGAATCCATCAACTTACTATTCATATGAAGAAATTCTAACAATGAATTTGGAGGATATCTACAAGCTGTTCCAAGATAGAATTTCCGAAAGAATAGAAAATATTAAGAAATTAAATGACACGAAAAGATATGTTCAATGTAGGAAAATGATTCAATATATGAATGATCATCTCGGTGAGCCGATTGGAATTCCAGAAATCGCTGAATCCGTTCAAGTGAGTGTTAGTCTCGCAAGTCAGTGGTTTAAGGATGAGATGGATGAGACGATTTATGGCTATTTTACTAGATTAAGAATGGAAAAGGCGCAGGAGCTTTTAACGAAAACAGATAAGAAAATTG
Source organism: Gracilibacillus sp. JCM 18860 (assembly GCF_055395245.1). NCBI lineage: Bacteria > Bacillati > Bacillota > Bacilli > Caryophanales > Bacillaceae > Gracilibacillus > Gracilibacillus sp. JCM 18860. The sequence continues at coordinate 2,016,176 of NZ_AP043868.1, read as the reverse complement.
CAGACATTGCCTCAGAGGTAGGCTATCAGCATGAGAATAGCTTTATTCGGAAGTTTCGCGAATATAAAGAAATGACACCAGGGAAGTACAGAAAATTAAACAAAGTATTAGAACACCCTGATGAAAACATTCGAGGAGGAGACTAATTTGAATAGAAAAAAAACCGTACAAAAGCATAATCCTAAAATACATGGTATCGAACCACTATCACCGTTGTCTATTGGAAACGGGGAATTTGGTTTTAGTGTTGATTTCACCGGCTTACAAACATTTCCCCATTTATATGAAACACCATTAGGAACTCAATCTAATTGGGGATGGCATGATAGTGGTGGCAAAGATTTATATACGGAGCAAGATATCGAATATCAAGCCTTTAATCATTATGGAAGAAAGATACCTTATCCAATGAAGCCTGGTGAACAAGCAAAAGCCTATCATTGGCTTAGACAAAATCCACATCGATTACAGTTGGGGCAAATTTCCTTTCAATTTCTGAACGATAAGGGAGAAGAAATAGATATAAATGAGATAAAAGAAATCGAGCAGGAGTTAGATCTATGGTCTGGAGTTATAAACAGTCGCTTCCTCGTCTGTGACGAAGAAGTAATCGTAACGACAATTTGTGATCCTGTTATGGATGCGATTGGAGTCAAGGTGGTGTCCAATCTCCTACAAAAAGGAAGGCTTCGAATTCTTCAATCATTTCCATCTCCTGATATTAGTCATAATAGTTGGGCGAAAGCAACAAAGCTTAACTGGGATCATCAAGATAGGCACGAATCGGAGCTAATTGATCAAAATGAGCAAGAAGCCCATATAAAACGAGTGATGGATGAGGACAGTTATTATGTGAAATGGGACATAAATGGTGCTAGCTTTACAAGGTTAGATAGGCATTTTTTTCAGCTCGTCCCACCAGCAAATGAAGAATATTCCTTCACAGTATCCTTTAGTCCGAAGAAAATTACAAATTCACATTCAGTAGAGGCAATAATTAAAGGCTCTGAGCGATACTGGGAAGATTTCTGGAAAAGTGGATCCTTTGTATCCTTTGAAGGTAGTACCGATACTCGAGCAACAGAATTAGAACGGAGAATCGTTCTTTCACAATATTTAACGAACATTCATAGTAGTGGATCGATCCCACCACAGGAAACGGGCTTGATGTATAATAGCTGGTTTGGTAAAGCACACCTAGAAATGCATTGGTGGCATGCAGCTCATTTTCCGTTATGGGGAAGATCGGAAAAGTTAGAGAAGAGTCTAGAATGGTATTCGAACATTCTACCACTAGCAAGAAAATTAGCTAGAGAACAAGGATTCGAGGGAGCAAGATGGCCTAAAATGGTTGGAATAGATGGAAGACAAAGTCCCTCTCCAGTGGCACCTGGACTTATATGGCAACAGCCCCATCCGATTATGCTACTAGAATTACTCTATAGGGCAAATCATGAAGAAGAGGTGATTAAACAGTATAAGGAGCTGGTATTTGAGACAGCAGATTTTATGGCAGATTTCGCAGAGTGGGATGAAGAGCAGGAAGTATATGTATTAGGGCCTCCTTTAATACCTGCACAGGAATGTCATCGTATGGAGGACTCCATTAATCCACCATATGAGGTCGAGTATTGGAAGTATGGCTTAGAAATATCGATCAAATGGTCAGAAAGGTTAGGAATCCATCCTAAAGAAAAATGGCTCCATGTTGCAGAAAATATAAAGGCTCCCCGTGTGAAGGATGACGTTTATTTAGCCCATGAGCGTTGTGACAATACCTTTACCGAAAAAAATCATGATCATCCTTCGATGGTGGCCGCCTTTGGTATTTTACCAGGATCATTGATTGATAAGGAAAAGATGAAACTTACACTAGATAAAGTGAAAAAGGAGTGGCAATGGGATACAGCATGGGGCTGGGATTTTCCGATGTGTGCCATGACAGCTGCTCGCTTAGGGGAGAAGGAATTAGCTGTTGAGTTCTTATTAATGGATGCCGTAAAAAATACTTATTTGCCGAATGGACATAATTACCAAAGACCTGGATTAACCGTATATCTTCCTGGTAATGGAGGCCTTTTAACTGCGATTGCAATGATGGTAGCAGGATGGGATGGAGTAGAGCAAAAGGAAGTAGTACCAGGCTTTCCTGACAATGGAAAGTGGAATATTCAAGCCGAAGGGTTCCAAGCCTATATCTAGTATAGGAAATGGGAGGAGGAGCATCATGTTTGACAATGTAGCAGATCGAAACAAGCTTGTACTTCAATACCCTGCCTCCTGGTGGAGAAATATGTGGCGTGAAGCATTGCCAGCAGGAAATGGTGAGATCGGTGCAGCTGTATATGGTGGAATAAAAAATGAAACAGTTTTAATCAATCATTCTCAATTATGGCATATGGGCGTGAAAGGGGAATTGCCAGATGTAAGCTATACTTTAAATGAAACAAGGGAACTTATGGATAAAGGGAATTTTCAAGAGGCTAATTGGCATTTAACAAAGGAAGTAAAAAAACGCGGTTACTTTTCCAAATTAGAAAGCCCCTTACCACTTGTTGATCTATGTCTTACAATGCCTTTCGAATCAGGATTTAGCCACTATAATAGAGGAATCAATTTAGAAACAGGCGAGGTTTCTGTGTCTTGGCAGGAGAATGATACGAGCTTCACACGAAACCTTTTCGTATCCCGAGCTGACGAGATCATCGTTTATGAAATCTTTTCGGATAAAAGCAATGCCATTGATACAGATATAAGCTTTCAGCTCCATCCAACGGACTCTCCTCGTATGAAAGAAAGGCATGGGGAGTTAAGGAATACTGTTCAGGTGGAAACGGAGGATAATTTTTTGTTTTACAAGGCAACGAATCAGGATGGTACGGATTTTGGAGCCGTTGCTCGTATTATCACAGAGTCAGGCGAAATTAGCTCTAGTGAGGAAAAAGTAGTTTGTACTGGTACTAATCGTTTATTAATCCTTGTCAAAGTATTCGTCCAAGCGGATAGTCAAATAGAGTGGAAAAAATTAAAACGAGAATTAAGCGAAATAGAGAAAAACTATGAGCAATTACTAAATGAACATCTTATGATCTATCAGCCATTATTTTTTTCGTCTAGTTTGGAGTTATCGAATGATCCTAAGGAGCATTCCAATGAAGTATTACTTCTACAAGCATATAAAGAAAAGGCACCAACAAGACTAATCGAGAAATTATGGACCTTTGGGCGTTACTTATTCCTCTCTGGAACGAAAGTAAATGGTCAACCTTTTTCGATGTATGGTCTATGGCATGGCGATTATCAATTAATGTGGAGTCACCGAATGGCGAATGAAAATATTCAGATGATGTATTGGCATACCGCAGTGGGAGGGTTGAACCAATTACAATTGTCGTTTACTAAATATTATGAACAATTGCTTGATGATTTTCGAGATAATGCGAAAAAGCTCTTTGGCTGCCGTGGGATCTACATACCGGCTGGGACGACCCCAGGAATTGGGAAGCCGAATCAATTAGTACCCGTTATTATGAACTGGACCACTGCTGCTAGTTGGATAGCACAGCATTTTTATTCTTACTATCAATTTAGTGGTGATGAAACCTTTTTAAGGGAAAAGGCACTTCCCTTTATGAAAGAAGCTGTCCAATTTTATCAGGATTTTTTAGTTATAGGAGATGATGGGTATTATCAGTATTTCCCGTCCGTATCTCCAGAAAATACGCCTGGCAATTTTATGCCGGACAGCAAAGAACCCATCGCTCACCCAATGCCAACTGCGATTAATGCAACAATGGACTTTGCCGTGATGAAGGAATTACTCACCAACTTGATCGAAGGAAGTGAGCTTGTTACCACAGAAGATACCTCTACTTGGAAGGCAATGCTTGAAAGAATTCCTCCTTATCAAGTTGATCAACAGGGAGCAATTAAGGAATGGATGCATGATGAGTTTGATGAAAATGATGAACATCGACATTTATCGCATATTTATCCGATTTTTCCTGGCCGGGAATTAGTAAAGGAAGCAGGGATTTTATTTGAAGCCTTTAGAAAAGCGGTTCGAAAAAGAAAGCTAGGTGCACAAACAAGCTGGTCTTTTGCTCATATGGCAAGTATTTATGCAAGGCTTCAGGAGGGGAACGAAGCCCTTCGTTGTTTAGAGCATTTAACCCGTTCTTGTTTATTAAATAATTTGTATACTGTTCATAATGACTGGCGTAACATGGGCTTGACAATGGAAATTGATACTGCCCCTGTGCAAATGGATGCTAACTTAGGAGTGGTAAATGCGATACAGGAAATGCTGCTTTATGTGTCGCCAACAATGATAAAGCTACTACCAGCCCTACCAGATGATTGGAAGGAAGGAAAGGTCAAAAGCTTTCATTTTTGTACAGGAACAATAAGCTTTCAATGGAATCTTTTACGAAATAGTTTCTCAGTAACCGTGAAAGCAGAGCGCGAGACTGAGTTAACAATAGGATTGCCTGTTCACTTTCATGATTATGAGTGGAAAGGAGAGGGAGAAGTTTCACGATCCAAATTAGGGGAGGCGTACGTTCACGTTAAGCTGGCACCGGAAGAAACGGTAGAGATGTTCACTAAATAAAGAAAGGTGATTAGGATGCATTATACAGGAGTATTGGGTGGTTTTTATACTGTAGCTGATTGGGTCTATAAATTCTTTTTTGTAAATATTATCTGGTTCTTCTTTAATTCACCGATTGTTTTCCTATTATTTAACCTTTTGATAGCAGATTCCCTTGCTGTCATCATTGGTTTATGTTGTCTGATTTTTGCCATACTTCCTTTTGTCTTTTATCCATCGATAATGGCATTGTTCTCGGTCGTCAATCAATTCATCCATAAGAACGAGACTAGCATATTTCGAGATTACTGTTCTTTTTTTAAAGAAAATTATAAAAAAAGTATGAAGCTGGGCACTATCTTCACTATTTTTTGGGCTATCTTCTTCATCGACTTTTTCTACATGTTAGATATAAAAAATACCTCACTAATCTATCTATTCTTGATTATCGGATTTTTCGGTTTTATTTATCAATTGCAGGTGTTTTCTGGTGCTATCTATATGAAGGGGAAGCTCCGTTCCATATGGAAACATGTAGCCATATTAATGTTCGGTCACCCATTTCTATCGATGTCTTTAGGTTTGATTAGTTCAATCTATCTTTATGTCATGATCGAATGGTTTGCTTTTCTGTTACCTATCTTTTCAGGGTCTATTCTAGTCTTTTTCTCTCTTCTTGTTTTTTTGAAGATATATAGAACAGAGGAAAGAGCACTGATCACTTAGTGATCAGTGCTTTTGGATAAGTTTTGTTTTTCTTTTAGTAATGCCTGGAATTCTTTTTCCAATGCCTCGGAAGGTTCGATGCTTAGTCTACTAAGTACATCGGTGATTCTTGTTTCTAAAACAAGCTTTTGTTCCGCTAAGGTATCTTTTGTTTTTACCTTTTTTCTATTTCTAAATTGCTCGTAGCTTCCTTCAAAATAGGTTATCTTTTGATTTTCGATGGAAATTACTTTTGTTGCTAACTTTTCGACAAATCTGCGATCATGCGATACAAAAATGATTGTTCCTTCATACTCGTTCAATAACCTTTCTAATGCTTCCATCGCTTCTAAGTCTAAAAAATTAGTTGGTTCATCTAGTATCAACGTATTACAATCACTGACAAACAGCTTTGCGAGAGTAACCTTTACTCGTTCTCCGCCACTTAGCACTTCTACCTTTTTATGGACTTGTTCACGATAAAAATGCAGTCTAGCAAGCACTGTTCGAACTAAAGTATCATCATGAACAGAGCCTTCCTGTACATTTTCTAAGATGGTTTTTTTCGGATCTAAAATGGATAGATCTTGTTTGAAATATGCCATCCTGCATGCTGGTGAAAGGTGAATACCTTCCTCATTTTGGATAATTTTTCGAATTAAGGTGGTTTTTCCTGTTCCGTTTGCTCCAATGATCGCGGCTTTATCGCCACCATGAATGAGTAGATTCGCTTTATCCCAGAGAGTTTTGCTACCGATTGTGCCAGGGAGATTTTCTACTTGAATAAGCTTGCGACCTTTTATTTTATCCTGCTGAGGTAGCTCCATTTTTATCGGTGTTTCTTCATATGGTTTTTCTACCTTATCCAGCTTCTCAAGTCGAGTTTCTATTGCTTTGGCTGTTTGCTGTAGCTTTTTTTGCTTTTTGGCAAAATAAGGCTTTGCCCCGGTGATTTTGGCTTCCGATGCACTTGTGTTCTTTGGTTTTTTAGTGGCTCTTGCAGCTTTTTCTGATTTTAATACTAAAGCATTTTCTAATTGCTGCTTTTTTGTTTGATATTTTTCATATTCTTGTAGTTGCTGTTGTTTTTCGAGCTCCTTTTGTTCCTTGAATCGCTGGTAATTTCCTTTATATTCCTTCAGCCGTCCTTGATCTATTTCCCATATCTTACTACAGGTAACATCTAAGAATTTACGGTCATGGGAAACTACCACATAAGCCCCTTGCCAATGCTTTAACGTATTTTCTACCCACTCAATATGATTGGTATCTAAATGGGTCGTTGGTTCATCGGCTAATAATAGGCTGCTTTGATTTGAGAAAGCCCGTTGAATGTATGCCTGTGTTATTTCTCCACCACTTTTATGTCCATCTGATAATTTAAGCTGGGGCAAGAGCTCCAAGGTGCCATGATAGGTAATGCTTCCCTTCTCTGGTGCAAGCTGTCCAGATAGTGTGTGAAGTAAGGTGGACTTTCCTGTTCCGTTTTTCCCAACAAGTCCGATCCTATCTCCTTCGAAAATCTCCAATAGATCAATCTCTAGTAATGTCCTTGCCTGAACGGAAATCGTAAGGTTTTTCGCTTGTAATAGCATAGGATTATTCACTCCATTTCTTGATGGAGACAAAAAAAGCCTCCTTATTCACATTCAGAATAGGAGGCATAATTCAGGTGTATAAAGACACCAAGACAATTTGTTTAACTAAGTCGATTAGTATGCCATATAAAGCTAATCCTATTCTGAACATTTACCATAAAGACAGACGTATCCCAATGTCGAACTTCAACAAGTCTGTATTATGGAAATATTGCATAAAAATAGGATTAATACTTCATTTTAAATGGCTCACCCTTTCAAATTAATTACTGTAAGTATATGCAAAATGGAGAAGAATGTCAATATCACTTTTGTTAACCTAGGCTAATATATAATGTGCACTATATTTAATTTTAAATTATATAATGTACATTATATAATATTTATGTTATTATAAATTCAACATAATTAATTTTTAGTACAACACAAAGGAAGGGATGGTGTAAATTGAAATCAAATAGACAAACAACGAAAATGGGTACCATTATTTGTGTGCATTGTAATAACGTTGTTGCATCGGTGGAAACGAATGGAGTAACTAAATATTATTCTTATTGTAATGCCGAATGCAGGAAGAGTAGACAAAATAAAATATAGCTTAATTATTCTGTCTGGATTCTTACGGGATCTAGGCTTTTTTATCTCCTTTTTAATCATTTCTCTCTGTTATTTCATCCTATATAAAGCATAAAATTGTTATACTTGTAACAATTGAAATCGTTTTCTAATGATATTATGTGCGAGGAGAGGTTATCGTGATTCATTCATTTATTCTAGACAATAATGTGTTGATAAAATACCCACAAAATCGTACAACACCCATTCAGCATGGAATTTCGATGTTTGAGCGAGATTTTAAAAAGGTATTCCAATCTTCACTAAAAGAAACGGAACAGGAGGATAATGCCACAATTGTTATTCGATATGCCGAGGAAGACGAGCCTGTTTTTCATAGACAGGAGTCCTATTCTATACGATTTATTAAAAGAGAAAAGACTGTCATGCATGTAGTCGGTAGCGATGACTTAGGTATTATTTACGGTTTGCTTCATATTAGTAACGAATACTTTGGTATTGATCCTTTCTGGTTCTGGGCGGACCTTGAGGTGGAAACGAAAGAGCAAGTGCGTATTCCGATAAAAAATTATGCTTCAATTGAGCCTGTTGTCCGATATAGAGGCTGGTTTGTCAATGATGAGGTTTGTCTGATTGGCTGGAAGCCTGAATATCCGCCAACTGAAGAGGTTTGGTATCCTGTATTTGAAGCATTGTTAAGATGTGGGGGGAACATGGTGATCCCTGGAACGGATTTACCGAAGCATGGTATTCACTTTCATTTAGCATCAGAGATGGGGCTATGGATTACGCATCACCATGCGGAGCCACTCGGTGCAGAGATGTTCCTCAGAGCCTATCCAGGAGAAAAAGCAAGCTATAAAGAAAACCGTGAACGATTTGAACAACTTTGGGAGGAAGCCATCATCAAACAAAAGGACAAAAAAGTCTTATGGATGCTTTCTTTCCGAGGTCAAGGAGACCAGCCTTTTTGGGACTTTGATCCGAGCTTTAATACACCTGAAAAGAGAGGGGAAATGATCAGCTATGTTATCAATAGACAGAAAGAATTGATCGAAAAGCACGTGGAGAATCCTGTCTGTGGTGTTGCTTTATATGGCGAGATCTCTGAGCTTTACAAACAAGGAGTAATGAAGCTACCTGATAATGTGATTAAAATGTGGGCAGATAATGGGTATGGGAAGATGGTTTCCAGAAGTCAAGGGAATGAAAACAACCGAGTTCCAGCATTGCCTGATCTCGATGATAAGGGATTACATGGTATATACTATCACATTACTTTTCATGATTTGAAAGCTTCTAATCACTTAACCATGTTTCCATCCTCGTCTACCTTCATTTTAAAAGAGCTACAAAATGCTTTTCATCACCAGGCAGATAAGTATCTTTTGCTCAACAGTGGAAATATTCGTCCACATCTATATCAGCTGGATCTTGTCAGTGAAATCTGGAAAAATGGCACTACAGACATCGATAGCCACTTAGATAGCTTCATAAATCGCCTATTTTCTACTTGTCAAGAGGAAATTGGAAAGATTTATAAGGAGTATGCTACCTGTACGGTTTCATTTGGTGGATATGCAGATGAAAAGGCGGGGGAGGAGTTTTATCATCATCCTGCAAGAATCATCATTGGTCATTGGCTAACCGGAAGCATAGCAAAACGGGCTGAAAAACTAGGCTGGGTTCCGGAAAATAGAACATTCGATGAACAGGTAAGCTTTTTTTATCAGAAATGTACAGAAGGCTTGGAAAATTGGGCTAAATTAAAGAAAAAATGCTGGAAGGTTTTGGCACAATTGTCAGACAAGGAGAAAACTCGTTTTCGTGATCAAGTTTTATTTCATGTAGAATTACATGAATCAGGCTGTCTGGGGTTTGTTCGTTTATGTAAAGCTTTTTTCTCTTTTAAAGAAGGGAATTATCCTGTTGCTTTTGTATGGGCTTCAAAGTCAATGGCGGCATATAGCATGGGTGTGGATACATTAAGAAAATCAGAGCACGGAAAATGGAAGAACTTCTACCGGGCAGATTGGTTGACGAATATTCAATCAACCGTAGACAATTTAGACACATTGCGAAAATATCTTCGCGTGTTTGGAGATAGTCCTGACTTCTTCTTATGGTATAAGGAATACATTATGCCAGAAACAGAAAAATATATTTATCTAGAGAACACCCATAGAGAGCCTCTATCTGATGATGACCTAGCTCAGAAACTAGAAGAGAAGTTTTTAGAAAATGGAACCATATAGCGTGGAATGCAAAACATCACCACTTTAAAAGCCTGTCTTTAAAGTGGTGATGGTGTACCATGAAATCATACCTTTAAAGCTACCTCGTCTGAAAAATGAACGCTAAACTTACAGTGATTGTCTCCTTCTGCTCTACATTGCACTCTTTCAACTTGATCGGTAGCCAACACCTGCTTAAACATATTGGTCTCACATTGACAGGCGATATGATACTCGTTTGCAACGGCAAATATAGGACAGTTGTATTCTGTCATTTCATATTGATTTTCATTAATCTGTCTTAGCTCCGCCATATAGCCTTTTTCATTTTGAATCTTCACCATTTCCTCAACTTTTTCTTTGTTTGTTGCTCTTGTAACACGTTTTTTGTAATCATTAGTAAGTCGTTCTTCCCGCTTTTTAAAGAGCTGATTTATCGACTCATCCCCATGTATTGCTTGAATATCTTTTAGAAATTCGACACTAATAGATTCATAATTGTTAGGGAATAATCGATTTCCTTTTGAGGTTAAACAGTACCTTTGTATTGGTCTACCGATAGATTGTTTATGATGCTCACTTCTAATCAGGCCATCTTTTTCTAATCTATGAATATGTTTGCGAACAGCCATATCTGTCATGTTTAAAAAATCGGTTAATTCTTTTACAGACATGGAGATTTCTTTTTTAAATAATTCTAGTATTTTATCTTTCGTTGTTTTAACGGATGGCATCTTCAGAACCCTCCTATTTATAAATGAATGTCCTTTCTTTATTATACAAATGATAAAAAAAGATTGGAAATATTAAGAAACAAATTAATTGAATCCTAGAAAAATATGGTTTATGATTATATTATACTTTTTATACCCAAAAGTATAATAATTAATCTTGGAGGTAGGAAAAATGGGAAAATTCACGTTACCTGCATTAACTTATGCCTTTGATGCCTTAGAACCACACATTGATCAAAAGACAATGGAAATTCATCATGGAAAACATCATCAAACCTATGTAGACAAATTGAATGCAGCACTGGAAGGTCAAGAGGGATTTGCTAACAGTAGCTTAGAAGAGCTTCTTGCTAATATAGACAACGTACCTGAAAGCATTCGTACCGCTGTGAGAAATAATGGTGGAGGCCATCTTAATCACACATTGTTTTGGGAAGTGATTGCACCAGGATCGAAAGCAGATAAACCAGAAGGAGAGCTTGCTAAAGCGATTGATCAACAGTTCGGAAGCTTTGATCAATTCAAAGAGGAATTTTCCAATGCTGCTGTAACAAGATTTGGTTCTGGTTGGGCATGGTTAGTTGTTAACTCGGATGGGAAGTTAGAAGTGACAAGTACGCCAAATCAAGATAATCCTATTTCAGAAGGGAAAACGGCTATCCTTGGGATTGATGTCTGGGAGCATGCATACTACTTAAAATATCAAAACAAGCGTCCAGATTACATTGCTAACTTCTATCAAGTCATTAATTGGGACGTAGTTGCAGAAAAATATCGACAAGCAATTAAATAATTTTAAATGATCGGATGGAAAGATACTAATGGTTATCTTTCCATCTTTTTATGTGTTAAGATTCTGTTAAAAGTGTAAGGATTCGATAATTAAAAAAGGAGCGATAATGATGGATCAGTCCTTTCAATCTTTAGTTGTGGATAAAGATCAAGATCAATTTTCAGTGAAAATTCAGGAGCTTTCCTTAAAAGACTTACCAGAAGGTGAAGTATTAATTAAAGTACACTATTCAAGTGTAAATTACAAAGACAGTCTTGCAGCCATTCCAAATGGTAACATCATTAGACACTATCCTATGGTTCCTGGTATTGATCTAGCGGGAATTGTGGAATCATCCACAGATCCACGCTATAAAGAAGGTGACAAAGTAATTGCTACTAGCTATGAGATCGGCGTGAATCATTTTGGTGGCTATAGTGAATATGCGAAGATTCCAGCTGATTGGCTAATACCTTTACCTCCACAGCTTTCACTAAAGGAGGCAATGATTATAGGGACTGCAGGTTTTACTGCAGGATTGTCAGTAAAACGTTTAGAGGAAAATGGTTTTCCTTCTAAAAAGGGAAAAGTCCTGGTTACTGGAGCAACAGGTGGTGTAGGTAGCTTCGCTATATCGATTCTGTCTAAACTAGGCTACCACGTGGAAGCAAGTACAGGCAAAAAGGCGGAGCAATCTTATTTAATGGAATTAGGGGCAACATCTGTTATTTCAAGAGAAGCGGTTTATGATGGGCAAATTCACTCTTTACATAAACAAAAGTGGACAGCAGCAGTGGATCCTGTTGGTGGTGAACCACTAGCATCCCTTTTAAGTCAAATCGAGTATGGGGGATCTGTTGCGGTAAGTGGGCTAACTGGTGGAACAAAAATACCTACAACTGTATTCCCGTTTATTTTACGAGGAGTTAATCTTCTTGGTATTGATTCGGTGTATTGTCCTATGGAAGTGAGAAGAAAGGTATGGGAGTGCTTGGCTACTAATTATAAACCAAAAAATTTGGGGGCACTTCTTCAACAAGAAGTAACACTCCAGCAATTGCCAGAAGTTTTACCAACATTATTAAAGGGACAAGCAAGAGGAAGAATAATCGTGAGACTTTAATCGATCGTTTAAGCCGATTTTTCTTTATGGAAAATCGGCTATTTCTATTATTTATATCCAACGATTGAAAAAAGATATTCAACGACCGAGTGGGCAATGGCAATTAGAATAATAAAATGAGCGGATTAAAGCTAGCCCTAGCAATTATGTTGCTAGGGCTAGTAAGCTACAATAGTTTTCTTGTTACATGTCCCCTCATCATTCCTCTTCAAAGAAAAAGATGATTTTCGATAAGCATTTGCTATTTTTCTGTTACAATAATATGGATATGTATGGACATAATTCTATACGTCTTAGAATAGATAGGTTAGAAAGAGAAAGGATGTTTTATAGAAAATGACATCAACAGAAACATGGACTCCAATCACTCCAAAGTTTGACCCTTGGGAAGCTTATATGGATGTGGATGAATATGGGGAAATGACGTTAACCAATATAGAATTTACGACAACACATCTTTGTAATATGAGGTGTGCACACTGTGCCGTAGGATATACATTAAGAGATAAAGATCCGGAAGCTCTACCTTTTGAATTATTAAAACAACGTCTAGATGAAATTCCACATCTTAGAACATTGAGTATCACTGGTGGGGAACCGATGATGTCGAAAAAGTCAATTAGGGAATATGTCGTCCCATTGTTGCGATACGCCCATGAACGAGGTGTCAGGACCCAAATTAATTCTAATTTAACCTTACCCTATTCTCGTTATGAAGCAATTATTCCTTACTTAGATGTTTTACATATTTCACATAATTGGGGCACACCAGAGGAGTTTGCTGAAACAGGATTTGCGAATATGGACAGAAAGCCATCCGAAGAAAATCGCAAAAAATATTTTGAACGAATGGTAGAAAATTCACAGCGTTTAGCTGCTGAAGGTGTTATGGTATCAGCAGAAACGATGCTGAATAAGCGTACTTTTCCTTACTTAGAGTCCATTCATGATCATATTATCAAAATGGGCTGTGCTAGACACGAAGTACATCCTATGTATCCTGTTGATTTTGCTAGTGATCTCCAGACATTATCATTGGAGGAAATGCAGGAAGCGATCGAAAGGCTATTAAATCATCGCGATTCATCGATCTGGATGCTTTTTGGTACCTTACCTTTTTACCCATGTAATAAAAATGAAAAGGAGCTAGCACTATTAAAACGTCTCTATCAGGAGAAAAATGTCACTATTCGAAATGACCCGGATGGTCGTTCCCGTCTCAATGTCAATATTTTTACAGGAGAGGTTATTGTAACAGATTTCGGTGATGAGGAACCATCATTAGGAAATATTCAGCATACAACCTTACAGGAAGCCTATGATCGTTGGATGAATTCGAAGACTGCTCACTCTCTCAATTGTCATTGTCCTAAGGTGCGATGCCTTGGTCCAAATATTTTAGTGAAGAATACGTATTATCAAGGTGTAGATTTTTCGGAGAGAGTTAGTAATATCTCGAGATAAATATGACATTTGTCATATCGAAATACTGACAGCTGCCTCTAATAATTATCCTGAAAAATTCGTAAAATACTAACAAAGAAGCTACGAAAGTAGGGATAAGATGAGTAAACAAAAACAGGCGCAGCTCCGAAAAGATGTAATGCCATACGCTACATCACATACTAAAAAGAGTGTTTTTCAAATATTAAATACCATTTTACCTTTTTTTCTACTATGGTTTTTGGCATATCAAAGTCTATCCATTTCCGTTTTCTTAAGTATTGGAATTTCAGTGATTGCTGCAGGCTTTATGGTCAGGACCTTTATTATTTTTCATGATTGTGCTCATCAATCATTTTTTAAAAATAAAAAATGGAATCGTATATTAGGTACCATTACGGGTGTAATTACTCATTTTGCTTTTGAAAAATGGAAAAGAGAGCATGCCATCCATCATGCGACAAGTGGGAACCTTGACCAACGTGGTATTGGTGACGTATGGATCATGACAGTAAAGGAATATAAGGAGGCATCTAAAGGGCTTCGATTACAATATCGTCTATACCGTAATCCACTCATTATGTTTGGACTTGGCCCATTGTCCTTGTTTCTATATTCCAATCGTTTTAATCGGAAAGATGCAAAGAAGAAGGAGCGCTGGAATACGTATCTAATCAACGTTTTACTTCTATTAATTTATACCGTAATCATATTAACACTTGGTTGGGAAGCTATTTTGTTTGTACAGCTACCAATTGTTTATGTTGCGGGAATGCTAGGAATTTGGTTATTTTACGTACAGCATCAATTTGAAGATTCTTATTTTGAAAATGAATCAGAATGGGATTATGTCAAAGCAGCGGTTGATGGGAGTTCTTATTATAAATTACCTAAATGGTTAGAATGGCTAACAGGAAACATCGGCTACCACCATGTACACCATTTAGCACCAAGAGTTCCAAATTATAATCTAGACAAAGCACATCAACAAACACCGCCACTTCACAATGCAACCACTATTACGATATGGACTAGCCTAGAGTCAATACGTTTTCGTCTATATGATGAAGAGAAAAAAACCTTTGTTAGCTTTAAAGAAGTGAAAAGGGAATGGAATAGGGAAAATTCGATGTCTATTTCTTCAACTGCTAAAGGATCTCAAACGCTTCGATCTTAATTCGAAGCGTTTTTTTCTACTGCTAGGAACAGGATTCCTCAGGAAAAGGTCGAACTTATTAGTAAAGATAATTTTTACTAGGAGGGAATCTTTTGCAAAAGAGAGAGCAGCTAATGAAGGAATTTTCGGAGCTCATTCAGTTTGTTGAATCATTAAGGGAGTTAGACCAATTAACTTGGATTACGCCGCTAGCTGAAGGGAAGTGGACATTAAGAGATGTGGTCGCCCATATCATGCTTTGGGATAAATATTTTCTGGAGGAAGGAATCCAAAAAATAACAAATAACCAACCGGTAACAGTTCAGCATCTAAACTTTGATCAATTTAATCAAAAAGCTGTAGACTATGCCAAAAGAACGAGCCGGCAGGAAATCATCGATAGGACTATTCAATATAGGTCTGAGTTGATCAATCAAATACAATCCTTATCAGAAGAAGCGTTTATAGAAGAACGCGTGGATGGAGATGGGAATAAATTCTCCGCCTATCAATACTTATTAGACTTTATCTGGCATGATCATCATCATATTAATCAATTAAAAACCTTCTTGTCAAAAAGGGAAGCATAACAGAACAATGATAGAAAAAGGTATGGATTCCTTGTGAATGCATGCCTTTAAATAGTTTTAGGTTAAGTAAATCGGTTATACTGGAAAAAGCGATGAGAGGTGACTATTTTGCAAAATTGGTATCATTTATTCCCTAAAAATACTGGTTTGAGTTTATACATATGGATTATTTTTTGTGTATTGCCATTTTACTTTATTTTTCGTTCTACGGCATTGTATGAAATTATTTTTGGTATTGCTGTCACTTTAATTTTCTTTATTACCTACTGGATTTCATATACTTCTAGAGGAAGACTTGTGTACATAGGATTAAGTATTGAATTTGTGATCAATATTGCGATGACCCTATTATTTGGTTATGTTTATTTCGCTTTGTTTTCCGCTTTTTTTATTGGGAATATTAAGAGAAAGGCAGGGTTTGTTACTTTTTACGTGATCCATCTCGTTACAACGGTAGCGGCGATGGCACTTGCCTTCTGGTTAAACTATGATTTAATTATAAGACAAATCCCATTTCTTGTGATGACAATACTAGGAGTTATCCTTATTCCGATTAATCGATATAGTCGCTTAAAGCAAGAGGAGCTAGAAGGGAAGCTAGAGGATGCTAACCGAAAGATTGCTCGGTTAGCGATCGTCGAAGAAAGACATCGAATTGCTCGTGATCTACATGATACATTAGGACAAAAGCTTTCTTTAATCGGACTGAAAAGTGAACTTTCTCGAAAATTAATGAAAAAAGACCTCATGGCAGCAGAAAAAGAGATGCAGGATATTCAACATGTAGCTCGTCAAGCTTTAAAGGAAGTACGAGAAATGGTCTCGGAAATGAGAATGATAAAATTAACGGACGAGCTCGACCATGTTCAGCAATTGTTAACAGTAGCAGGAATCCAAAATCATGCAGAGATGAAGGTGAACATTGACCATATTCCATTACTTATTGAAAATGTGTTAAGTATGTGCCTAAGAGAAGCAGTAACCAATGTTGTCAAACATAGTGAAGCAAGCCATTGTACTATTTCCATTATCGAAAAGCAGGATAGTTTTCAACTAGAGGTTACGGACAATGGTGTTGGGACAAATCAAACGATAGCTTTTGGTAATGGTTTAAAAGGAATGAGAGAAAGATTGGAATTTGTAGAAGGCAAAATAAAGTTATTAAAAAAAGAAACAGACTTTACTATCCAATTAACAGTACCAAAAGTAATTAAGCAGATGGAGGTGGATGAGGTTTGATTCGAATTGTATTGGCTGAGGATCAACAGCTTTTATTAGGAGCGCTTGGTTCCCTGCTTGACTTGGAGGAGGATATGAAGATTGTTGGCAAAGCAAGCAATGGGGATGAAGTTCTGGCATTAGTAAAAAGGGAAGATCCTGATATTTGTATTATGGATATTGAAATGCCAGTTAAAACAGGGCTAGATGCAGCGGAGGAGCTGACTGATCATCCGTGTAAGGTGATTATCTTAACAACCTTTGCAAGACCGGGTTATTTTGAACGGGCAAGAAATGCAGGGGTAATGGGCTATCTATTGAAGGATAGTCCAAGTGAAGATTTAGCACAATCGATTCGCCAAATCATGAGAGGGAAAAAAATTTACGCACCAGAATTGATTGACTTAGCGTTTGCAGATTGTAATCCATTAACGGAGAGAGAATTGGATGTCATGAACCTGATGGCAGAGGGCAAAACTACTAAAAATATTGCAAAGGAACTTTTTTTAACAAATGGAACCGTTCGAAATTATATATCGATTATTTTGGATAAATTAGAAGTAGAAAACCGAATTGAAGCGATTGCAAAAGCAAAGGATAAAGGGTGGCTAAAATAGGGACATGAACTCGAGTTCCTATTTTTTGCTTTTTTCTATGAAAAAGCATACAATAGCTTTCGTGATTATACGTGAAAAAGGAGTGAAAAGATGACTGCATCGACTCAGAAGAGAAGTACTATTGTAGCATTACTATTAGCTGGAGCATTTATTGCGATCTTAAATCAAACGTTAATGATTACCGCTATACCACCAATTAAAGATGAAATGAATATTACAGCCAATTCTGCACAATGGTTGACGACCATTTTCATGCTGGTAAATGGTATTATGATTCCTGTTAGTGCATTTTTAATTGATCGTTTTACAACAAGGCAACTATTTATTACGGCAATGAGTGTTTTCACTCTTGGTACTTTAGTTGCAGCTATTGCGCCAAACTTTGCCATGCTCCTTGCGGGACGTGTGATTCAATCTGCGGGTGGGGGGATTATGCTACCATTAATGCAAACAGTGTTTTTAATGATTTTCCCTGTAAATAAGCGAGGCACTGTAATGGGGCTAGTTGGTTTAGTTATCTCTTTTGCTCCTGCTATTGGACCAACATTATCTGGTTGGATAACAGAGCATTATTCTTGGAGGATGTTGTTTTATATTATTCTTCCTATTGCGATTATCGATATTATCATCGCTTATTTTGTTATGAAGAATGTGACAGAGGTTTCTAAACCAAAAGTAGATATATTATCTATTATTCTATCATCATTCGGTTTTGGAGGATTATTATACGGCTTTACGAGCGCGGGTAACAGTGGCTGGAGTTCACCAGTTACGATCATCGTTATAACCGTTGGCGTATTATCGCTTATCGCCTTTATTCTCCGTCAATTCAAACTAGAAAACCCTATGTTAGAGTTTAGAGTGTTTAAGTATTCCATTTTTCCATTAACCGTTAGTATTGGTATGATTTCGTTTATGGGATTGATTGCAGTAGAAACACTAGTCCCTTTATATATGCAGGATGCTAGGGATTTTTCAGCTGTAGATTCTGGCTTGGTTATACTACCGGGGGCCTTAATTACCGGTTTGATGTCACCGATCACTGGACGTATATTTGATAAAATTGGTGCAAGATGGCTCACAATTACTGGACTTTTCCTAATGACTGGTGCCACCTTCTTCTTTTCGTTCTTGGATGATAAGACATCGATCACTTACTTAACACTTGTTTTTGCGATAAGAATGCTTGGAGTTTCCATGGTCATGATGCCTGTTGCTACTGCAGGGCTAAACCAGTTACCAAAACGCCTAATTGCCCATGGTGCAGCTATGGATAATACTTTGCGAATGGTGTTTGCTTCTGTTGGTACTGCAATTATGGTATCCATCATGACAACTGCCCAACAAAAAGCCCAAACAAGTGGAGAAGCTTTTCCTGGAATCGTAGGAGCTAATACAGCATTTTTAGTATTATCATTTGTTACACTTGCTGGCTTTATTGTATCGCTATTTATTAAAAATAGTAAACCTTCAGATATTGATCAAGAGTCATATGAAAAAGAGGATTAAATAGAACAAAGGGATAAAGGAGTGTTATTACTCCTCTATCCTTTTTTTATTTAATGATATTTCCTATGCTTCGGGATTGCTTTTTCAATAAAATTGTCGGCAAGCTCTTCTAATTCTTCTTGCATTTCTTCTCCATCCATCGGTAATCCGTGCCCTGCTATTACAATGGAAGGCTTTAGCTCGGCAATCTTTTTGACGGAATTGCCTGCTTCCACCCAGTCTTCTGTAAAATAGGCTGGAGGTCCATAAATATGTTGGATCGGAAAGAGAATGGACCAAGAGGATTCGGGTTTTTCGGTGGAAATGGCATCACCCGCAATAAGGACACGATCCTTCTCGCGGAAAAAGCTTATATGTCCCTTTGAATGTCCTGGTGTCTCAATATAATGCCAATCTTCTAAAAATGGAACAGATCCATCACTTGGTAATGGTTGAACGAATTTTTCTAAATGCTCTGGTTGAGTAGGGAAGATGACCGATAAAATAGAGATTATCCCACCACCAACTGTTGGATCTCCTGGTGGATAAGATTCTTTTCCAGTGACATAATCCATTTCCTTTTCATGAACATAAATCGGTACATTCCAATATTCTGCTAGCTTTCTTGCCGATCCGGAATGATCGAAATGACCATGTGTAAGGATGATAGCCTTCGGTGGTTTATTTCCATAACGTTCCTCACAGGCATGAATGATTCTCTGTTGATATCGTTTGAGACTTGTATCGATTAATACCCAATCCTGATCTGGTGCACCAATCATCACCACATTTGTCAAAAGAGTACGATAATAAGCGATATCATCGGTCACTTTCTCTGGTACGGCATGTTCATAGTTTTGTTCCATTTCTTCTAATTGTTTTAAACGTTCATGTTCCATGTCGATTCCCCCAATCTATTGATCATAATGCTAAAAAACTCCTGTGATTAGAAATGATAAAATGTAGATGATAGAACTCTCTCCTTATATCTTGATAATATTGGACGTATTTTATACAAATCAACAGTGTTGGCCGATGAATATGTTTTAGTAAAAAATGTGTAAAATGAGAAAAATCGCTTTACACATATAGACAAATGTAGGAAACATGATAAACTTTTATATAAGATGAAGTGAGGGAGCTCGGTTACAATGAAAATGTGGACGAAAAAAATAATGGTATGGTTAGTGGCGATTCTAACACTTGGTTTATACGTTCCCCCAATATATTTGGATGCAGATATCGATAAAACAGATAAAGGTGAGATTACACCTAATGAAGAGAATGATTCGACTTCCATAGAGCAGGTAGCGGTTCTAGAGCAAGTAGAAGAGACTTTATCGAATGAGGAACTGTATTTAGAGGCTTTGAATCATCAAGCACAGGAGCATTTATTTTTAAAGCTAGGTAACAAGATCTCCCATCAAATTGATGAGGAAATAGAAAGCGCTATTGTACCTCATTTAGAATTGGTTTTGGAACAGCTTTATGACCAGCTCGGTGAAGAAAGAAGCCAATACTTAATCATTTCAGAGGGTCCATCGTCGGGATATGGAGAACGTATATTTAATTTATATGATACGGTCCAAAAACAAAATATAGCAACCTTCCATGTAAACCGTGTGAAACGACCGCAATCTGGTTATTATTTTCAATTCCACTATCATTTACAACAAGATAATTTTGAAGAACACTATCCAATCGGGGATGTTTATTGGGGAAAAAATACACCCCCAAGATGGATGTCCTAGAAGAAGTAATAAGAGATGCCTTCTGTAGTAAAAGGGCATCTTTTTTGCCATAGTGAGATCATTCTTTTATTACAAAGAGAATTATAAGAAAATTTAGAACTTTTTTCTTTATTTTATCGAAAGAAATAGGTACAATAGAATCTATCGTGTTAAATGATTAACAAGGAAGAAGAGATCAAAGAATATTCATCATAAAGGAGTATTGTCAATGCCTATTAAAGTGCCAGATTTATTACCAGCAAAAAGTAAATTGCAGGATGAGAATATTTTTGTCATGGATGAGAGCCGTGCTTTTTCGCAAGATATTCGTCCACTTAAAATTCTTATATTAAATCTGATGCCATTAAAGCAACAAACAGAGACACACTTGTTGCGTTTATTAGGCAATAGCCCGTTACAAATCGAAATCGGGTTGCTTCATACGAATACACATACTTCAAAAAATACATCACCAGAGCATTTAAAGCAATTTTATAAATCGATTGATGATGTGAAAGCAAATAAATATGATGGACTAATTATAACAGGTGCCCCGATAGAAAACTTAGCATATGAAGACGTTAATTACTGGGAAGAGTTGACACAAATCATGGAGTGGAGTAAGAAAAATGTCACGTCAACACTTCATATTTGTTGGGGGGCAATGGCTGGTTTATATTATCACTTCGGTGTAGACAAATATATGATGGATAAAAAATTATCTGGAATCTATACCCATACATTGAATGATCCTAGAGAGAAGCTTTTAAGTGGATTTGACGAAGAGTATTTGGCGCCACATTCTAGGCATGCAGATATACGAAGAGAAGATATTGAAAGTGTTCCAGAACTCAAGATACTAAGCGAATCTGATGAAGCAGGGGTTTACCTGGTTGCTTCCAAGGATGGTAAACAAATTTTCATTACGGGACACCCCGAATATGACTCCTATACCTTAAAGAAGGAATATGATCGTGATGAAGCAGCTGGTTTGAATCCGATGTTGCCAATAAATTATTTTCCAAATGATGATCCAACACAACAGCCAAGGCTGCGCTGGAGAACACACTCCAATATTCTCATCTCTAATTGGCTTAATTATTATGTGTATCAAGAAACACCTTACCAATTGTAAAAACCTTTAAAACCCGGGCTTATCTGTAAAAGATGTCCGGGTTTTTTCTTAAATTAATGCAACTTTTGCTCGTAATGATGATACGTATCCATTGCAAGGGTTACGGCTTGGGCAAATGCTGCTCCCCCGCCTAATGCTGCACTTATCGCTAATGTCTCCATTATTTCTGTTTCGTTTGCTCCATGCTCTACTGCCCCTTTTGTATGATAAATGATACAATATTCATCTTGAGCATAAATGCTTATCGCCAGGGCCATTAATTGTTTGTTTTTTTGATTAATCTCTCCAGCTTTAAATGCCTCTTCTGTAAAATGAAAGAAGCCCTTTGTCATTTCGGGTAATTGTTCTTGCATTCTGGTAGTACCACGCTTGTAGTCCTCTATTGCCTGATCAAAATAATTAATATGATTATCCATTTTATTTTCTACCTACCTTTCCTTATTTAATCTGAGTATTATGCCACATTTTATACAAAAACGTTGAACACAAGCCTATCTAAATTTTTCCAAAGTTTTAAATTTTCATAATAGGGGTAATATTTAATAACTCGAATTCGAGAGGAGTGGTCATCTTGGATGAAAACAAAGAAGTAGAGGTTGAAAAGAAAGAGAAGAAATCTGATTCAAGTAAGGTTGGCGTAGCAGCAATCAAATATATAACTTATTTAATTATTTTCTTCGGTATTCTTTGGTTCCTAATCAATTACGTATTTGGGCAATTATTATAACTTTTCACAAGACAAGTCTCCTATAAAGGAGAGCTTGTCTTCGCTATTTACGCTATAAAATGCTTGTTAGTTTTCTTTTTCTACAACACCCTCTAAGATAGAGATATGGAGAAGGGGGTGATTCATATTGCGTGTAAGACAACAAGAAATATTGAAGGAACTTTTATTTACAGAAAAGGATACGCTTTTGATTCATCATTTCGCAACCGAATTTAATTGTTCAGAGAAAACGATAAGAAATGATTTGCAAGAGATTGAGAATGATTTAAAAAACTTTAAGAGTGCCAATTTAATTAGAAAACCTGGTGTAGGCATCTCTTTACAAATATCAAAAGAGGACAAAAAGCGGTTAATCGCTTTACTGTACTCCAATCAATCCAACTACCTTGAAAAGCTAGAACTAACAGGAGCAGAAATACAAGAAGTTACTTACCGACTTTTAATGGAAAGAAATCTTACGGTAAGATCATTATCTCAACACTATTTTGTTTCTACTCCTAATATGCGAAGAGAATTAGAGAAAATCAGAAATTGGTTAACTACAAAAAATATTAAATTGAAAACTAAGCAACGTGTCGGATTAATGATAGAAGGTATGGAACAGGATATTCGTATGGCTCTAATCAGTTTGGATGAAATATTTCCTAAGAGTGATAGGAAACCATTCTTATTTCAGACAATGCATTCATATGAAATATCGAGGATTGAATCCAGTGTTTATAAACTGCTGAATGAGCAGAGAATTCCTATAACAGATGAGAGTATTATACACCTAATATTTTATGTGATGGTGATGATTAAGCGAATTAAGACTGGTCATACCCTAGAAATAAAAGAGCAGCAACGAGCGTTAATCCAAGGGAAAAGAGAGTTTAGCTGGATGAAGGAAATTGGTCAGCAATTAGAGCATGAGTTTCAATTAACCTTCTCTCAAGATGAAATCATCTATCTGACAATGCAACTACTTGGCGCAAAGCTTAGTGACAAGCATGGAGCATTTTATTCTTATGATATAGAAACAGAGAAACAAGCGGAAAGAATTACAGATATTCTCAGCAAGCGGCTAAGTATTTTAGCATTAATGCCATTTAATCAGGATGCCCGCCTAAAAGAAGGATTGCATACACATTTCTATTCCGTGCTACATCGTTTAAAATATGATCTGCCACTAAAAAATCCGCTAGTCTCTGATATTAAACAGATGTATCCTTTTATGTTTGATGCAATTATAACTACCTTAGCAGAGATGAAAGAAGAATTACCATCTGCATTACCGGAGGATGAGGTTGCTTTTTTAACCTTGCATTATCAAGCGGCAGTGGAACGGATTCGTTCAAAAAATAAAAAAATGAAACGTGTTGCCATTGTTTGTCATATGGGTGTTGGTGTATCAGAGATTTTACGTTCCAAATTACAGGGGCTTTTTCAAGATATAGAAATAATCGCAACATTGTCACAGAATGATTTAAAAAAATATTTGAAGCATAAGCAAGTAGATTTCATTATAACAACGATGTGGACAAAGGATATTACGATCCCACAAATTATCGTATCTCCACTGTTAACAGACGAGGATAAACAGAAATTGAGAGTAGCATTTTCTAAAAAAGATTCAGTGAACCATGAAACAGTTCCGATATTAAAACAATTGATGGATGAAAAGTATATCTTTATTCATGGCCAGTTTGAGCATCGTTTTACTTTGATTGAGAAAATTGCGGACAGATTGCATCATGATGGAATCGTTGAAAGAGATTATGGACATCAAGCATTGTTAAGAGAAAGAGCTGCAGCGACAGCAATCGGTGGGGGTATTGCCATTCCACATGGTAGTCCAGGCCTTGTAAAGGAATCTAAAATTGTTGTTGCAACATTGGACAAACCTATGATGTGGGGAACGGAAATGGTGACTTTGGTATTCTTCTTAGTCCTTAAACACGAGAATTCGGATAAAAGGAGGAGACTATTCCATCAATTATCCAGACTTGCTGGAAATCCAGAAATGGTAGCAAAGATTACCGCACAGACAGATCGAGAGCAATTAATCGAATTATTAATCTAATCCTATGACAATACTGTGATAGGATTTTTATCTTTTTACCACAATTTCCGGTAATAAATAAATATTTTGAAATGGTTATATAGGGGTATACTAAAGAAAATAAAAGGAATAGAGAGGTGTGAACAGATGAAGCTATTAGCCATAACATCTTGTCCTAATGGTATCGCACATACGTATATGGCTGCAGAAAACCTAGAAAAAGCAGCAAAGGAAATGGATATAGATTTAAAAGTCGAAACACAGGGGTCTATCGGCGCTGAAAATCAACTGACTGCAGCAGAAATTGAAGAAGCAGAAGCTATCATTATTGCGGCAGATAAAGCAGTAGATAAGAGTCGCTTTATCGGCAAAAAGTTGATTTCAGTAGGAGTACAAGAAGGAATTAGAAACCCAAAAGATCTCATCAATAGAGCGATCAGTAACAAAGCTCCCGTTTACCAAGGAGAAAAGGGAAATAAGGACAAAATGCCGACTTCCTCTGAGACTACAAAGCAAAATCCAATCTATCGTCACTTAATGAATGGTGTTTCCTTCATGGTACCATTTATTGTTGTTGGGGGATTATTAATTGCCATTTCTTTAACACTTGGTGGTGTTCCAGGTGAGGGCGGAATTGTTATTCCAGAAGATTCCTTTTGGAAGACGATTGAACAGATTGGAAGTGCTTCCTTCAATTTTATGGTTCCGATCTTAGCAGGGTATATTGCTTATAGTATTGCGGACAGGCCTGGTTTAGTACCAGGTATGATTGGTGGATACATTGCAGCAAATGGTAGCTTTTATGGAAGTGAAGCAAGTGCAGGTTTTCTAGGTGGGATTATTGCCGGCTTTCTTGCGGGATATGTCGCACTTTGGATTAAGAAAATCAAAATTCCTAAGATGATGCAGCCGATTATGCCGATCATTATTATTCCGGTATTATCCTCTTTAATTGTCGGACTCTTATTTGTATTATTAATTGGAGCACCAGTAGCACAAGTGTTTGAAGCTCTCACATCATGGTTAAAAGGAATGCAAGGAACCAGCTCGATTCTACTTGCCCTTATATTAGGTGCGATGATTTCTTTTGATATGGGTGGTCCTGTCAACAAAGTAGCCTTCTTGTTCGGTTCAGCGATGATTGGTGAAGGAAACTACGAAATCATGGGTCCGATTGCGGTTGCGATTGCAGTGCCTCCTATCGGCCTAGGACTAGCAACCTTAATATTCAAAAATAAATTTGAAAAGGCACAACAAGAGACAGGTAAGGCGTCCTTAACTATGGGACTATTCGGTATTACAGAAGGTGCCATTCCCTTTGCGGCCCAAGATCCTTTACGAGTTATCCCAAGTATTATGGTCGGATCGATGACAGGATCAGTTATTGCCATGCTAAGTGGTGTAGGTGATCGAGTGGCACATGGTGGCCCTATTGTTGGTGTATTAGGTGCTGTAGATAATGTACTGATGTTTTTTGTGGCGATCATTATTGGCTCTATTGTTACAGCATTAATGATTAAGCTATTAAAAAAGGATGTTGTTAGCCCAGAAAACAACCAAGCATCATCACAGCAAGAACCAGAAGTGACGACTGAAAAGCTTGAAGGTATAAATAAATTAACAGATATAACAAATCTAGATTTGATGGATGTTAACCTTCAAGGAGACACTCGAGATACAGTAATAGATGAATTAATTGAAAAGCTTTACGAAGAGGATATACTAACTTCAAAGACAGAATTTAAGCAAGCAATTCTAGAGCGTGAGGCAGAAAGCTCAACAGGGATAGGTATGAATGTGGCAATCCCTCATGGAAAATCTGATGCTGTGAAAACTCCAAGGGTAGTCTTTGGGATAAAAAAGGATGGCATTGATTGGCACAGCTTGGACGACTCATTAGCTAAATTAATTTTTATGATTGCTGTTCCAAAACAAGCGGAAGGGGATGCACACTTAAAAATATTACAAATGCTTTCCCGAAAATTAATGGACGAAGAATTTAGAGAGCAATTATTAAGGGCGAAATCAGATGAAGAAGCATTTCAATTATTAGAACAAATTCAATAAAAACTTTTACAGTCACCAGGGTAACGCCCCCTGGTGATTTTTGTGCATTCCGAAGAAGTTTTACTATTGTGAACCTCTTCCTTTAGAAAAAGCATGTAAGGAAACCTTACATGGAAATGGTGTGCTTTCTAAAATCAGATTACACTATGTTTAACAGTTGATGTTAATACTTTTTACAAGGAGAGAGAAATCAGATGGAAACTGTATTGATGGATAATGTATGGGTTATTATTGGGACTTTTTTAGTTTTATTAATGCTTGGTGGTTTTATTTTATTAGAAGCTGGTTCCACTAGAATGAAGAATGCCGGTCATATTGCCGGTAAAACAATCTTTACAGCAGGAATAGGTTCACTCGTCTTCTGGGCAGTAGGATATGGCTTTATCTATGGAGACGGCAACTGGTTTATTGGACTTTCTAATTTTTTCTATGGGGATACAAGCTTTAGTGAAGAAGGACTTTCACCAGCGGTAGACTTTATGTTTCAGATGATGTTTGCCCTTATCGCTTTAACGATTGCATTTGGAGGCTTTGCTGAGAGAGCGAAATTATCGGCTTATGTCGTATTTGCAGTTTTATTCTCTGCTATCGTCTATCCGGTTGTAGCCCATTGGATATGGGGTGGAGGATGGCTAGCAGATCATGGAAAACAGGACTTTGCAGGATCTACTGTTGTCCACTTAACTGGTGCAATGGCGGCCCTTGCTGCAACGATTATTTTGAAGCCACGTATAGGTAAATATAATAAAAATGGTTCCACAAATAATTTAGCTGGACATAACCAAGTGTACACTGCTTTAGCTGTTTTGCTTTTGTGGGTAGGATGGTTTGGCTTTAATGGGGCAAGTACATTCGGAGTTTCTGAGGCTTTCTTTGGTTACGTTATTTTAAATACACAACTAGCAGCAGCAGCTGGTGCACTTGCCGCCATGTTTACAGTTTGGGCAATTACTGGTAAAGCAGACGTACCGACAACACTGAATGGTGCATTAGCAGGATTGGTTGCCATTACCGCTTCATGTGGCTTTGTAGAACCTTGGGCAGCAGTGGTGATAGGTGCAATTGGGGGCATAATCGTATATGGAAGCATGAGATTCTTCGATCGAGCAAGAATCGATGATCCGATTTTTGCCTTATCTGTTCATGGAACTGTAGGAGTATGGGGAACGATCTCTACTGGTTTCTTCGCAACAGAATCCTTATCAATTGGTGCTGACTGGGGCTTGCCTGGGTTGTTTTATGGAGGAGGCTTAGAACAACTAATGGTACAAATTTTAGGTGTTGTAGCAAGTGGTGCCTATGCATTCATTGCTTCCTTCATTATTCTTAAGGTAATGGATAAAGTCATGGGCGGTTTACGTGTAACAGAAGAAGAAGAAATAATTGGTCTTGACTTGAGTGAGCATGGTAGCTATGGCTATCCAGAGAATATCTCTCCATTAAATGAACAACAGGCTAAATAATTCGGAAAAGGGGATGACTTCCGACATGAATTATGAAGCGATCCATCTTATGCGGAAGCAAGAAATCCATAAGCAAACCACATCAGAACACTTGAATCAATGGCATGATGAACTGATGAAAAGAGTAGTCCATCTTGCCATTGAAAAAGTAGAAGCAGAGCAGGGGAGAATACCTGCTCCCTTTGCCTTTTTTGTCATGGGGAGTGCTGGACGAAGGGAGCAATCCATTTGGAGTGATCAAGACCATGGGATTGTATTTGATGGAAAAAAAGAGCATAAACGATACTTTCTAAGGTTAGGAAAGGAGATTGTGACTGGACTTGAGCTAACAGGCTATCAACGCTGTGATGGTAAGGTAATGGCTTCTGAATCAATGTGGACTCAAACTCTTGCTAGCTGGAGCGAACAAGTAATTGGATGGCTAGAGCAGGCTTCCTGGCAGTCATTAAGGCATTTTTCTACCTTTTTTGATTCAAGAGTATTAATTGGTCAAAAAAATTTATTAGCAAAGGTTAAGGTTACGACCTTCTGTTATTTAGAAAACCATCGACAGCTTTACAATAGATTTATTGATAATTTTGACTTTATTCGAAAAGGCACAAATATCTTTGGAAAGCTTCTAACAGAGCAATCTGGACCAATGTCTGGAAGAGTTCCGATAAAAACTACGACTATCCTTCCTTATGTTAATGCGATGCGTTTATTAGCGCTTCACCATCAAGAATCGCGAGCCTCTACACTGCAACGCATGCAAGAGCTAAAAACAAAGTATACCTTTTTACAAGAATATGAAGCAATTTACCACCAATTGATGGAATTTAGATTTGTTCATACAAAAGCAGCGGAAAATTATGATGCCGTTCATTACATTCCTTTGCATCAATTATCTAAGGATGACAAGAAGGAGCTGAAGCAATTCATGAAGAGTGGTTCAGAGCTATTTCAATTGGCTAAAGAGGCGATCGAAACTGAGTGTTCCAAATGGTAATGAATCAAATGCTACAATTTCTGAAGCAAATCTATGGGAATCAGGTTACTTCCATGTCTAGTGAGACAGATCCAAATAAAATTGCTTATATTAGGAGCCTGCAACGGGAATTAAAGAAGAAGGATGTACTGAATTTACCCATATATGAACTACCAATGGTTGTCTTTGATTTAGAAACAACTGGCTTTTCTCCATACCATGGTGATCGTATCCTATCGATTGGGGCAATCAGGATGGTGGGGCCAAGGGTGTTAACTGATCAACTCTTCTATAAAACGGTGAATCATGAATGGCCTCTTTCAAAGGAGATTGAAGCATTAACTGGTATAACAGCCTTTGAACTAAAAAAAGCGGCACCACTCGTCACAGTGTTACGACAATTCTATCAGTTTGTGAAAAGTGATACGTTAGTAGCACACCATTCCAGTCATGAAAAGCAATTTATGAAGCATGCCAGCTGGACCGAGTTAAAAACTAGCTTTCAGCACCGCATACTGGATACGACGTTTTTAACAAAGGTGGTGGCAAATGGATGCAATTATGTTAGTCTGGATGACTGGTGTAATCATTACGGGATAGACATTGGAATTAGGCACCATGCTCTTTATGATGCAGTTGCGACAGCAAGAATTTGGTCTGCATGCATAAGACAAGTGGAAGCAATGGGATTTCAAAGCTTAAAGGAAGTGTATGCTCATATTGCTAGACAATCATAATATCTGAAAGGAGCAAAACAAGTTGAGTCATGATATTCCTGAATATAAAGCCACCTTTCCAATAAGTGTCGTAGAGGAATTGACCGAATTATCAGGACGACAAATTCGTTATTATGAAAAGCAGGGTCTTATTTCACCGAGGAGGAATAATGGCAATAGAAGAATGTTTTCCATCCACGATATTCATCAACTAAAGAAAATAAAAGCATATATTGATCAAGGTATTAATATTGCAGGGATAAAAGCAATGCTAAAGGATTAACACCCTTCGCTGTTACAAGAGGTAGCGAGGGGTGTTTATGCTTACACTATTCATTAAACAGATTAAATACACCGCCAATTCCACCTTCCCCTTTGTTTCCACCTTTTTGAGGAAGAGCAGCAAATACTTTACTAGCTAAACGACTAAATGGCAAGGATTGAATCCATACTGTACCAGGTCCAGATAATGTAGCGAAAAAGATCCCTTCTCCACCGAATAGTGCTGTCTTAATGCCACCAACAAATTCGATATCATATTGGACGTTACCTGTCATCGCTACTAAACAGCCTGTATCTACCTTAAGCCTTTCTCCTGGTTGAAGTGTTTTTTGGTGGATGGTACCTCCAGCATGGACAAAAGCCATACCATCTCCTTCAAGCTTTTGCATAATAAATCCCTCCCCACCAAAGAATCCAGTTCGAATCCTTTTCTGGAATTCGATACCTACAGATACACCTTTTGCAGCTGCCAAAAAAGCGTCTTTTTGACAGACGATTTTTCCTCCTTGCTCACTCAAATCCATTGGTACAATTCTTCCGGGATAAGGAGAGGCAAAGGATACACGTTTTTTTCCCATTCCTTCATTAGTGAAGGTAGTCATAAATAAGCTTTCTCCGGTAACTACACGTTTACCTGCCCCGAGCAATTTACCTACAATTCCACCATGATGGGAGGATCCATCTCCAAAAATCGTTTCCATTTTAATGCCATCATCCATCATCATCAAACTACCAGCTTCCGCAACTACTGTTTCATGAGGATCTAGTTCTATCTCGACAAATTGCATATCATCTCCATGAAGCTCATAGTCAATTTCGTGAGTATTCATATTATCCACTCCTTATAGATTTATCCTTTCTAACTAAGCATACGTTAAATAGGTTGAAAAAGTTTCAACTATAGAAAAACAGATATAACAGAAGATTCAGAAAAGTATGTGAATAAATATTCAAAAATTTTATAAAAAATTCGAGGTCGTTTCTTCTATTTTTAGGGGTAAATCATGAGTATTTGAGGATTAATAAGAGTATTAAAAAGAATTATAAAGAATTTCGAAAAATATATTTACAAATTAAAAAAATATGGTACGATATAAGTGAATTCATTAATAAATGGATAAATTTTATTGGGAAAGGGGATAGTTGACTATGGTGACATCTTTATACATGGTTTCTTTAACTATTCTACTAACTTTTCTGGTTTTGTCTGTCGTGGAAAAAATCTCTTCACGTCGTAAAAAGCTAAAAGTAGAGATAAGTTTAGACACAACAGAACAACCCAATCCACAGGTCCAACCAGTCATTGCTGGAAAAAATATGAGATAATCCAAACTAACCTTTTCGTAAGGATAGATAATGCGAAATAAAACCTCCTGAAAAATTCAGGAGGTTTTTTGTATGAATATATAAGAGAGCGAGACGATATTTTAGAATTCCCATTCTTCTTTTAAATGTAAATAAAGCAAAAGAAGGATATCTTCATCGCTTCGATGAAGACTAGCTACTTCTGATTCAATCTTAGGAAGTAGGATATCTGCAATCTGTCTAGTTAATTCGGTACGCTCTTCCTGCTTGATATCAGGTAGACGAGAACAATAAGTAGAAAGTAAGCGCCAATCCTTGTTAGTGAACTGTTTTAAGTGGAAGGCATCGATCGCTAGTTCTTCTTTTTGTAAATTCTTCTTCTGAATATATTTTTCTAATGGTGATAGTCTGTTCGATTTATTTGCTCGTTCATGAACGACAATGGTGCCTGCTGTTAAATCTCCTAATCTTTTATGCTTTTGGTGAGAAAAAATCATAATCATTCCAACGAGATAGCCAAAAGGGAGCATATCTACCACTCGCAAAAAGTTTCGAATAATACTCGATAAAAAGGTAATGTTATGACCATTTTCTTGTATTACGCGAATATTTAACATCCTTTTTCCGATAGTTCGCCCACTCCAAAAATACTCCAAAAAAATAAAGTAGCCGAATTGAAGGAGTAGGGTGATGATAAGATAAAAGGCGATGGCATACCCAATTCCTTCATCAAACAAAATAAAATCATTGATACCGGAAAAAATGATTAGGAGAAGAAGGATGATCTCAACAATTGCAATAATCGTATAGTCAATGATTTGTGCAGTAGCTCGAGATCCTAATCCAGCCAATTGAAATTGTAATGAGACGTATTCAGGGGTTTTGACATTAACCTGTTCCTGTGCCATAAGTATTCCTCCATGAAAAAATGTGATCTGTTCATTTGCTGTTCGTTGCAGTATAATGTAGTAAAAAGTTAGAAAATTAGGTGAATATATGCAATTAAATCAATTTATGAAACAAAACCGTGACGACTGGAGAAACTTAGAAAAGCTTATCAAGCTAATCCAATCAAAAAAAGATCCAGAAACGATCGATTCGTTTCAACTAACCTATCAAAAGGTAGCAAGGCAGTTGTCGTATAGTCAAACCTATTTTCCTGATGAAGAGATTACTCGTTATTTAAATGAGCTAGTTGCAAAAGCACATAATGTCTTATATAAATCTGAGCAAACCTCTGGAAAGCAAATCTACCATTTCATAAGTTCAAAATTCGTAGGTTTGCTCTTAGGACAGTGGAAGGCTATCGTGCTCGCGATGCTATTGTTTGGATTCGGATTTTTGGCAAGCTATTTGGCCGTAATAGAAAACTCCACTTATGTATATGCTATTCTTCCACAAGAAATGGTACAATCGGTTGAGCCTGAAACTTTAGGAGAAGAGCCAAGAATGGAAGTGGATTCTGCCTCAATGTCTGCAGAGATTATGGTCAACAATATCCGAGTAGCAATATTGGCATTTGCTGGTGGAATTACGTTTGGCATCTTGACAGTATATGTTTTAATATACAATGGTATCATTATCGGTGCTTTAGCAGGTCTATTTTATCAGTATGATAATTCCTATGCATTTTGGGCATATATTGTTCCACATGGTGTAATCGAATTGTTAGCGATATTTATAGCAGGTGGAGCGGGCTTGCTGATGGGATATAAATTATTTGTCCCAGGTGCTTATACAAGAGGATACCAATTAAAACTGCAGACATTAAGATCTGTTCAACTTTTATTAGGTACCATCCCGCTCTTTGTTATTGCCGGTATTATAGAAGGATTTATTACACCTGCTAACTTATCATTAGAAATGAAATATGCAGTTGCTATTTTAACAGGATTAGGCTTAATCTTTTATATGATATTCGGATATTACCATATGCAAAAAAGAGCACTACAGCAATCCTCTATTTAATGTATCAATATATTGAGAAACTGCGGTTACCGCAAGGTCTTCTGCAGGGGATTCTAGCATGGGCAAACCATGCTTCTCCCATTTTCTCATTCCTTTCTTTTGAAGGAGATACTGCTTTTGTGCCACGCTTTTTTCCATTGCCAGCTTTACTGTTGTTGGTTTCTTTTCTATTTTTTGATGTAATAACAGATCTTTTATTCCTAGCATCAAAAATAAGTGCTTCCTCCGGAGCTCCTTCAAATAAAATAAATGATGGTCCTCATGGATAAATGTTTGGATGTCACTAAATAAAATAATCATACTCCGTTTGTTTTGAACGGATTGTATATATCTTATCGCTAGTTCATAATTCGATTCCTGAGGATCTACTTGAAGTGAGTATATTCCTTGAAGAATCGTATTTAAATGATCCAACCCTTTTCCTGATGGGATAACTGTCTTAATATCTTTAGAAAATGCAATCACCGAGACATGATCACCATTATCTAATGCAGCAGTAGCTAGCGTGATTGCTGCTTCGATCGATTTTTCTAAGCGATTTCCTTCCTCGAGCTCCACCCCCATCATTCTTCCACAATCAATTAATATGGTAAGGTTTTTTCCATGCTCAGGCTCATATTCGTTTGTCATCATCTCTTGAAGTTTGGCAGATTGCCTCCAATTCATTTTTCGAGGATCATCACCAACCACATAGGATCTAACCTTAGAAAATTCACCCATCCCACTTTTCATTTTTCTAATTTTAATTCCTTCATGTAGTAAATAATTTTGTGCACTTGCTAAATATTTCTTTGTTTCTGATAGGTTAGGAATGACCTTTAACTCATCTTTTTGGTTAAAAGTTAATTGTCTCTCCCATAATCCAATCTTACTCCTATATCTTGTATAAAGCTTATCAATCGTGTATTTCCCTCGTATTAGTGGTTTTATCTCATAAGAAAGCATGGTTTTTTGAAGCTTTGGTATCGATTGATTTTCAGGGAAAGTAGTCTGAAACGATACAGGAAAGCTATCCTTTATTCTAATGATACAGTCAAAGCTTGATTTATTTTCGATCGTCATCTTTACTAAGTAATTTTCATAGCGCTCCATTTCTTTTGTCAATTCGCGTGTAATTGTTAGTTCCTTGCGTCCTGGCATTAGATATAAATCTATGATACTAAGACAAAGAAACAGGATTGTTGCAAACATTAAAAATAACCAACTGAAACGCCAAAAGGATAAGAAAAACAAAGCGATGATGAATAAGCTAAAATATATAATAAAGGTTTTCGTTGGTAATACACCTTTATCTTGGAACAGCAATCGATCCCACAAGGGCTTTAATCGTTTCATCAATATCAGATCCCTCCAATTCTGCATAGGGAGACAGTTGGATTCGGTGTCTTAGACTCGGTACTGTCATTAATTTCACATCATCTGGAGTTACATAATCTCGATTGTCTAAATATGCCCATACTTGAGCAGTTTTGGCGATAGCGATAGCTGCACGAGTGCTTGCTCCGTGTTGAATTTGTTCAAGCTCTCGTGTTTTCCTCACTATTTTCAAAATATAATCGGCTATACTATCACTAATTTTAACCTGTTGTACTTCTGTTTGTATGGAAGCAAGCTCCTCTTTGGTAAACATTGCCTTGAGCTCCGTTGGGTGTAGCTGTTCAGTTATCACCATTTGTAATACTTCGATCTCCTCTTCTAATGAAGGGAAATTGATTCTAAGCTTGAACAAAAAACGGTCCTGCTGTGCTTCCGGTAAAGGATATGTACCTTCAAATTCGATCGGATTTTGAGTTGCTGCAACGAAGAAAAAATCTGGCAATGGATAGGTTTCTCCTTGGATCGTCACTTGTTTTTCTTCCATTGCTTCTAATAATGCCGCTTGAGTTTTAGCCGGTGTACGATTAATCTCGTCTGCAAGCAAAACATTGGTGAAAATAGGTCCTTTTAAGGTTTGGAAGGCTTGCTCCTTCATGTTATAAATCGAGCTACCAGTGATATCACTTGGCAGTAAATCGGGAGTGAATTGGATTCGATTAAACTCCCCGTCCACTAACTTAGCCAATGTCTTGACCATTTGTGTTTTTCCTGTCCCTGGTACGCCTTCAATAAGTACATGGCCACCAGCCAATGCTGCGGTTAATAATAATCGAAGATTTTTTTGTTGGCCAATAATACGTTGTTCATATTTTTCTAATAGATTGATCATCGTTTGACTCATCTAGTTTCCACCTCTTCTCTTATTTTTTCGATACTTGCTGATAGAGTTAAGAATTGGTATTTATTTATTTTATCCTTATTCAGTACTGTTTCTAATTCTTGAGCGAAGTAAGTTGCGTCCTTTGTAGATAAGGATTCTAACGTAGGAACTAAATGTTCCATTCTTTTTTGCCAGGAATTGTCGTATGGTATACCATATCTTTCTCGTATAGCCTCTTTTAAATAGTCCACTTGATGAAGAATCGCCGATTTGTAATTTTTCCCTTTCAAATGCCAAATGGCAACAGCATTTAATCTTTCATCACCTAATCGGACATGTTCCTCTCTGGCTATTCGAATAGGTCCAAAACGTTTTCCTTGATACCACAGTACAAAGAGAGCAAAGATAATTCCTTCTACGAATAAAACATATGCCCACCCAGGGAATATTTTCAATGGAGAGACAAGGCCGTTTGATGAATGAAAATGGAATTCATCAAAGGTAATGGATGGAAATCTCTCGAAGGACAGTGTATCAAAAATGATTTCTGTATGCTCATAATCGGTAATTTGGTCATTCGTCAACCAATTTGGTTCTGTTATGACAATCAAATGCCCATCACCGATACGTCTTTCTAAGGCAAGTACACCATAGGAATCCTCTAATAGCACATTATCTTGTTCCGTTGATTCAAGTCGATAGGCGCTATTTATAACAGCTTCATAACTATTGTTAGGGCTTTGCACCTGACTTGGTTGCTGCGTTTGTTTGGTATAGGGATCCACTTGTAATGTTGCTTCTATACCGAACAAATCATTAGGATTTTCTTTCCATATCACAAGCGTATTTCCCTTTTCGATATATTCCAGATAACTTTCTTCTGCTACTTTATCTGTTAATACAGGAGGATTTATCATCATGCGTAATTCCTCTGTATTCGTTTCCTCATGTGGTAGTGATGTTACTCTTGTGACATCATCTGATTGTTGCCTTAAATAAGTATATATTGCTTTCGTTCCTGTTAAGGAAGGAGATTCTGTTAAAAAACTGGGATATTGCTTGGGTGAATCACTTGTAGAGAAAAAACTTAACAAAATAAGCAGTAAAAAGAACACTACACCAACTATCCATGTCTTTTTATGAAATTTGCTAGAATTCATGATGAATCACCCGTTCCTTCGTTTGGAAACCCTTCTATTATCGCTGAGATCAATTCATTGATCGTTGTATAATAAGTCTGATAATCATTTTCTTCTACTTTCCGCTCGCCATAGGTTGCTTGCTCGAAAAATAGAGCAGCTTGATAGAAGTTATTTGCCAGATCCTTATCTTTTTTTCTTAATTCATCGTAATACTCCCAATTCGTTTTCCACCTTTTAACTTCTAGTAGATTTCTTTCACGGAGTATTAGTAGTAAAGCTAAAAAATGATGTCTAGTAGCAATACGAAATTGGCCTTCATTTGCTTGCTTTTCGGCTTCACGTAAATGTTTCTCATAGCTCCATTCAAGCTCCCTATTAGACTGGAGTGGTTGGGAACTCCTTAGCTTTCGACGTCTTACAATATTCATAATAACCAGAAGGAATAGAAGGATTATCGCAATAGCAAGAATAGCCATGACGGTAATAATGATAGTATTACCGATTGCTGAGTCACTGGAGACAGGTATGTTTAGCTTTGATAATAAATCTGTAAACCATTCCTTAATATTAGACCAAATGATTTCTAGTAAGCTACGATTATCCTCATAATAGACTTGGTATTCTTCCTGATTGAGTATTTGATTCATTTCTTCTCTTGCGTTCGTATAAGCTGACATCGACAAGTCTCCTTTAAGGTCTCTCCGTCACGTCATATTCATCGATCATATCTTTAAGATCAGTAGCTTCCTGTCTTACTCTAGCATCAAAATACATCACCGAATAACCAACCGTAAATATGATGGAGGTGATCATGGTAAGGAAATTGTATAACAATTGGTATAGTACGCTGTCTCCCAACCAACCTAGAAGTAATTCAAATATGGAGCTAAAGATCCCAATAATAATGGCTAAAACAATAAACATCCCAAAAAATTTCCATGTTTGTCTTTTCGTTAATCTCCAGCTCTTTGCCAGACCAGGAGCAACTCTTTCAAATAAAGTGGCAGGTAGATACAAGCTCCATCTTGTAAATAATAGCCCTGCACCTAATATAAAACCAATAATTAAAAGAATTAAAATAGGAATACCTGCAATAGGCTGTAGTGGGATCATCACGAGTAGTGTTAAGAAAACGAACATAAAAAATGCAAACATGATACCAAAGATAATAAGGCCAAGTAAGAACGTACCACCTAATAAAGGCCAATATCTTTTAGAAGCTTTTTTTAACATATCCTTTGCCATGAAGGACTCTCCATCACGGGCATGCTTCACACCCCAAACAGTGGCACCAGCAATCAACGGTGTGGCAAAAATAACTAATAATGAGGAAAGTAAAATTAATGATTCCTGAAAAAGATCTCCTGCAGCATATCCTAGCTCATATCCCTGTACATACGGATCATTCAAAATCTGGTCAAAAAAGCTCTCATTCGGATCAATACTTGAGAATAAATCTCGACCACTTAGGGCTAACATAATGGATTGGATGATCAAAATCGGTGCCATGACAAGAAAAGAAATCATAAATAATGACCCGAAATTCGTTTTTACAATTCGAAAGGTTTGGTCTAAAATCTCTCCAAAACTTAAAGGTTTTTTCATATTATTATTCATTAAATCGGTCCCCCTTGATAAATACTACATAGTGACTATTTTAACATGATTTAGACGATATGGAATAATTTTTAATAAAATAGTGAAGGATTGGAAGGAGGATAGAAAAGGACATAGGGAGGTCAACTCCAACCTGAAAAAATCAGTGGGGTATGGATCAGCCCCACTGAAAGGATAATTAAGCAATTTTTTCTTGTTGCTCTTTTGTTTTTGGCTTGGAGCTTAAGAAGAAGGAAAGGGCTAATCCAACGATTGATAAAGCAGTAGCAAGCCAAAATGCTGTATTAAATCCGCTCATCGATGCATTGTTAGCAACCTGCAAGATTGCCTCTTCTTCAGATAATCCGGCTAATGCTGCTTGCTCTGGCTGGTAATTTTTAGCTGCTGACGTCATTACAGTTATGAGAATCGCAGTTCCAATCGAGGCAGATACCTGTTGGAAGGTATTTGCCATCGCTGTACCGTGTGGATGCCATTCCTGTGGAAGCTGATTCAGTCCTGCAGTCATAACTGGCATCATTACTAAGGACAAACCAAGCATTCTAATGGCATAAACAACGACAAGCAAGGTATAGGAAGTATCCATAGTTAAATTGGTGAAAAAGTATGTTGTAATCGTTACAATGGTTAACCCAATTGCAGCAAGCCATTTAGCTCCATATTTATCAAAAAGCATTCCTGTAATAGGGGACATAATCCCCATCACAATAGCACCTGGTAGCATCATCATACCAGCTTCCAATGCAGAAAACCCTCTTGTGTTTTGCATATAGAGTGGAAGCATTGTTTCAGCCCCGATTAGTGCCATTAGTACAATCATCGTAATGACTAATGATAGGGAGAAGATGGGATAACGAAAAACCCGAAACTCTAGCATTGGTTTTTTCAATTTGATTTGGCGAATAATAAACAATGCTAAAATGATTGCTCCTCCAAGAATGATGAAAAGAGCGGTTTGGCTCAAGCCATCAGAAGACTCGCCACTATGTCCACCAATTGTACTAAAACCGTAAAGTAATCCTCCAAAACCTAAAGAAGAGAGAAGAATAGATAGAATATCAATCTTGGGATACGTTAATTTGGTCACATTCTTCACAAACATAGAAGCAACGATAATCGCAATCACGACAATTGGTAGGACGACATAGAACAAGCCTCTCCATGAGAAAAATTCAAGTAACCATCCTGATAACGTAGGGCCAATTGCTGGTGCAAAGGAAATAACAATCCCCGCCATCCCCATGGCAGCTCCCCTTTTTTCGACTGGGAAGATCGTTAACATAACCGTCATCATTAATGGTAGCATAATCCCTGAACCAGCTGCTTGAACAACTCTGGCTACTAATAACAGCTCAAAGGTGTGGGAGATAGCTGCAATCAATGTCCCTAATGCAAAAATACTTAATGAGGTTAAGAATAATTGTCTTGTTGTAAATCTTTCAATAAGAAAAGCAGAAATGGGGATCATCACCCCATTTGTTAACAAAAAGGCGGTAGTTAACCATTGAACTTGGTTTTCTTGAATTCCAAAATCATTCATGATACTTGGTAATGCTGTAGCAAGAAGTGTTTCATTTAATAGACCAACGAAAGCCCCAATTAACATCACTGCCATCATTGGTATTCGTCTCACTTCCTCTATATTAGGTTGCTGTGTCATTATATTTCCTCCTGTAAAATTAATTGTTCTAATTGCAAAATATCAAAGCAAAGCGTGTTTTCTGATTTCAAATAATGAAATAAAATTTCGAGTAACGTTTTATTTTTGTTTGTTTTTTGCCACTCTAATTGTATTAAATGAAGCGTCTCCTCATACTTCCTTTTTTGGTTCTCATCAGGCCATACCTCTATTTGTTTCTTTAAATTTTTAAAAATGTCTTCTACACTTTGAGTTTTTTCGTGTAGTAGAGGTTGTTTTTCTTGTAAGTGCATAACAATGGAATGAATTAGGTGACCGATCCATTCACTTAACTCGTGCGCATGGATGCTTCTATTATTTATCTCTACGTAGAAGGTATATTCTTTCACCAGTCCTTGCATAATTACGATCAAATCCGTGTAATAAGACTCAAATTCCTTTCCATAGATAAGCCGAAAAATATTTAACTGATTATTTGTTATCGTTATTTGTGTTTCGTCCATCCACTTGGTTACTTGTTCATCTGCTTTTGGCGGAAACTCCTTGAATACAACATAGAAAAAAGATTGATGTTCAAGCAATGTACGAATTTCGAGCTCTATATAACTTGCTAATTGCTGCCAAGGTGAGGCATTCTCTAATAATTGAAATTGACTTGCTTGATCGATGATTTTGTCATGGTATTCTTTAATCATTTCAAGCATTAGGCCTTTTTTGGAAGAGAAATAGGTATAAAATCCGCCTTTGGATATATGTGCTTCATTTGCAATTTCTTGAACCGAGGTTTCATTAAAGCCCTTTTCAGAAAAAAG
Source organism: Gracilibacillus sp. JCM 18860 (assembly GCF_055395245.1). Taxonomy (NCBI): domain Bacteria; kingdom Bacillati; phylum Bacillota; class Bacilli; order Caryophanales; family Bacillaceae; genus Gracilibacillus; species Gracilibacillus sp. JCM 18860. The sequence continues at coordinate 1,975,523 of NZ_AP043868.1, read as the reverse complement.
CCTTAGTGCAGCTTGTAAAATTTCTTGCTTTTTATCCAATTTGATCACCACTTTGACTTTATAGTCATTATTATGACTTATTGGTCATGTTAGGAGTTTATAGGATGAGAGAAGGATTGTCAATGAAATAAAATTTAAGAGATTGTAAAGTTTAGTGCAGGGTTGGAAGGATTATTTTATAAAAAAACAAATAAGAGGACGATCTAATTTTGAATCGTTCCTCTTATTTGCCTTAAAATCCTAATTCTTTGTAGCTAATTCAGCAATTTTTGTAATCGTGTGGACGGCTTTTTCCATATTTTCAATAGATATATATTCATATTTTCCATGGAAGTTTTCGCCTCCAGTAAAAATATTCGGTGTAGGTAAACCCATGAAAGAGAGCTGTGATCCATCTGTCCCCCCACGAATTGGTTTCACATTAGGGGTAACACCTGCTTCAGTCATTGCTTGATAAGCCAAATCAACAATATGCTTTACTGGTTCGATTTTTTCAGCCATATTATAATATTGGTCTATCATTTCTAATGATATTCTTTCTCTTCCATACTTCTGTTGAAGTACTTCTACCATATCATTTAAATTCTGCTTCTTTTGATCAAATTTTTTTCGGTCATGGTCACGGATAATATAATAGAGCTTGGCTGTTTCTACATCGCCTTCAAAAGATAATAAATGGTAGAACCCTTGATATTCCTCCGTATACTCAGGTGCTTCTTGATTTGGTAGTAAGGAATGGAGTTCCATCCCAATCTTTATAGCATGGATCAGTTTCCCTTTTGCAGTACCTGGATGTACATTGTTGCCTTTAATTGTGATTTTTGCTGCGGCAGCATTAAAGCTTTCATACTGTAGCTCTCCGAGAGGGCCACCGTCTATTGTATAGGCAAAATCTGCCCCGAACCGTTGCACATCGAATTTATGTGGTCCTCGTCCGATTTCCTCATCTGGAGTGAAAGCCACTCTTATATCTCCATGCGGAAGCTGAGGGTTTTTGATTAAGTATTCCATTGCAGTCATAATTTCAGCAGTTCCTGCTTTATTATCTGCACCAAGTAATGTCGTTCCATCTGTCGTCATCAGTGTATGGCCAGTATAATTTTTAAGTTCTGGAAACTCTTTTGGTGAAAGAATAATATTTAAGGCCTGATGAAGAATAATATCCTTACCATCGTAATTTTTTGTTAGTTGTGGATTTACACCGTTACCTGTAAAATCGGTTGCAGTATCCATATGCGCTAAAAAGCCTATGACTGGTAGTTCTTTATCTGTATTGTTTGGTAAGGTTGCCATCACATAGCAGTTTTCGTCAATAGTGACATCCTTCATACCAATAGATTTTAATTCATCAACGAGGAGGTGTGCTAACTCCCATTGCCCATCAGTAGAAGGACAGCTCGAATTATTCTCATTAGATTGGGTATTGATTTTCGCGTAGGTGGTAAGTCTTTCTATTAATTTATTTTTCATATAAAAATCCCCTTCTTTGCAATTAAGAAAATCAAAAAATATGATAATAATATATAGTATATATCAAATTGGATACACTTACACATTGGAAGCAAAAGAGATAAGAAAGGAAGGATCAGATGACAGACTCTATTCATCGTAGAAAACAAGAACATATAGAGCTGAGCTTGTCAGACGAGGCACTAGGCCGTAATATCACTAACGGATTCGACCGTTATCGTTTTAAGCATAATGCATTACCAGAGATTGATTTTAATCAAATAGATTTGGCAACAAGTTTTTTTCATCACCTACTTCCTACCCCTTTTTTGATTAGCTCCATGACTGGAGGAGCAGCGCTTGCTGAATCGATAAATCAGAATCTGGCCATTGCAGCAGAGGAACGGGGATGGATTTTTGCCCTAGGATCTACTAGAGTGATGCTAGAGAGTGATAAGTATCGAAGCTCCTTTCAAGTGAGAAGATTTGCACCGACCATTCCAATTATTGCAAATATCGGTGCTGTACAGCTTAATTATGGGATAGAAATTAAAGAAGTAAAACAAATTTTAGAGTGGACAGAGGCAGATGCGCTTGTGTTACACTTGAATTCCATTCAAGAGATTATTCAACAAGGTGGTGACGTTAATTTCTCTTATCTATTACCGAAAATCGAAAGGCTCGTAAAGAATCTTCCGGTTCCAGTAGGGGTGAAGGAAGTTGGATTCGGGATAGATGAGGATGTAGCCAAACGTCTCATCGATGTTGGGATAGCTTTTGTTGATGTAGCTGGTGCAGGAGGAACCTCCTGGAGTCAAATCGAAAAATTACGTTCCAATGAACCGATAAAAAAACAAGCCGCAGAAGCTTTTGCAAGCTGGGGCAATCCGACAGCAGAGTGTTTATTTAATATTAGTGAAAAATTGCCGAATCAAAAGCTTATGGCAAGTGGTGGTATTCGAAATGGTTTAGATGCTGCTAAAGCTCTAGCGCTAGGGGCTAGCCATGTAGGATTTGCTCGCTCGGTGTTAAAGGAAGTAATAAAATCTCCGGAAGCATTAATGGAATGGATGCAAACGAGAGAGCTAGAACTGAAGATAGCGATGTTCGGAATCGGAGTGGAGAATATTTCTGAATTAAAGGCTACGGACAGATTACAAATACTTTCATAAAAAAGGAAGAGAATTTATGGGGAAAAGAGTAGAAGAGTGCGTTGATTTAATTATCATTGGTGGAGGAACGACAGGACTTTTTGCTGCTTACTATGCAACAATGAGAGAGATGAAGGTTATGCTCATAGAGGCACAAGAGCAGCTTGGTGGCAAGGTTATGCAATTTCTTCCTGAAAAGATCATTTATGATGTCGGTGGCTTTCCCGATATTTCTGGTGAAGCATTAGTAGAGAATATGATTGAACAAGCAAAACGTCATCAGCCTGAGGTGGTAATGGGGGATTTTGTAGAGAAGCTAACGAAAGTCAATCATTTGTTTCAGCTAGAAACAGCTAAAGGTCATATAGTTACCGCCAAAACCGTTTTAATTGCGACAGGTTCAGGGACGTTTCATACGAAAAGACCTTCTGAATGGCCTAATTTACCTCATTCTGTCTTTAAAGAATCCGTTCCTACAACGCTAATGCATAAAGCTAACTATGAAGGGAAAAAAGTCGTGATCTCTTCAAATAGCAAAGTAGGTGTTGGTTGGGCATTGTTTTTAGAAGGCTTAGCGAAAGAAGTGACACTGATTAATCCTGCAGACAAGTTTCTACAAGTGAAAGATGAAGATATAGACAGCCTATATAAGAGTAAGGTGAAGGTATATTACCAAGTAGAAATGACGGATTTCATCGTCGAGGGACAAGAGCTAACCCATATAGAGATAAAAGAGAAGGGGCAACGTATTGTGATGGAGGCGAATAAGTTGCTTACTTATCATGGTTTAGAGCTTCAAGCAGTGCCTTTTGAACATTGGGGAATTCAAATCGAAAAGGGAAGGATACCTGTAACGCCTTTAATGAAGACAAACCTTGAAGGGGTTTTTGCTGCAGGTGATATTGTCCAATATCCAGGTAAAACCACCTTAATCGCTTCGGGATATACAGAAGCAATCACTGCTGTGAATCATGCTCATCTAATGATTGATCCTAAAGCGACCGAGCAATTGTATAGTACCGTTATTTACCGATAATTGCTAGTGCCCATCAATTGGTAATGCCGCAGACTTTAGAGCGCGATGTCAACGTGAAAGTAACTCCTAATGATAGAACTTCAGAGGGGCATATAGAACATCACGCTCTATTCATCTAAAACATCGCTTGGTCTTTTTCCTCTTTGTAGGTCGCGAATACTCAAGCCGAAATCCATCTGCAAGTGAGGGTAATCTTTAAAACGGGTAAAATCGCCACCCCAGCTAAACCCTAAATCCTTCGCTATTTCAACTACCTCCATCCAGTCACTCTTTCCATTATTGTTCCCATCATATTCCATGTCCCAGCTTGCTTGATCCGGCTGTGGTAAGAGGGCAAAGTCAATAGCTAACCCATAATTATGGTAAGACTCTCCTCCCTTTGCGTAAGTGACAACACTGCCTTCTGTTGTCCTTCCTTGTTCATAAATTTGGTCTTGGTCTGCAATGGAACGGAAATCATCTGTAATTAAAATCGGTATTCCGATGGATGCTGTCCTTTTTATTAAATCATCCCTTGCTTGCTTGACTAGTGGATGAAGGTCTGTAGGCATAGGTCTGTCTTGATATTTTTGGTATAAATAGTACTGATAGCTTCCAAATAATACTAGAATCAACAATAAAAAAATAAAAATTTTGCGAATTTTCATTATTTTCTCCTTTATGAGACATTTCGTATATCCTAAATATATGATACTATATCTGTATTGAGATTTGATAGAAATAGATTTCTATATATTTTCGAAGATAATGGTTGGGAGGCAAAAGGTATGGGGAAAGATTTACGTATCAAAAGTAAAGTGTTTGATGATTCCAAGCGTGCGCCAAACCGTGCTATGCTTCGTGCGGTAGGTGTAACAGACGAGGACTTTAAAAAACCAATGATCGGGATTGCTAGTACATGGAGTGAGGTTACACCTTGTAATATTCACTTAGATGATCTAGCAATTAGTGCAAAAGAAGGGGCTAAAGCTGCGGGCGGTGTGCCTATGATCTTTAATACGATTACCGTTTCTGATGGTATTTCAATGGGGACGTCTGGCATGCGCTATTCTCTTCCGAGTCGTGATGTCATTGCAGACTCTATCGAAACAGTAGTAGGGGCGGAGAATCTAGATGCATATGTAGCGATTGGAGGCTGTGATAAAAATATTCCTGGATGCTTAATCTCGATTGCTCGTTCCGATGTTCCAGCAGTATTCGTATATGGTGGTACGATTTCACCAGGCTTCCGCAATGGTGAAAAACTGGATATCGTTTCTGTTTTTGAGGGCGTTGGGAAACATAACAATGGGGATATAGATGACGAGGAATTAAGAGGAATTGAATGTGCTGCTTGCCCGGGAGCTGGGTCTTGTGGTGGTATGTATACTGCGAATACAATGGCCACAGCGGTAGAGGCGCTTGGAATGAGCTTACCTGGTAGCTCCTCTAACCCTGCTGAATCCAAATTAAAGGCAGAGGATTGCCGTAAAGCGGGAGAAGCTGCCTACAAACTATTAGAACAAGGCATATATCCAAAAGATATTTTAACGAAAAAAGCCTTCGAAAATGCGATTACTGCTGTAATGGCATTAGGTGGATCAACGAATGCGGTACTCCATTTATTAGCTATTGCGAATGCTGCGCAAGTGGACGTAACAATGGATGACTTTAATCGTATCCAAGAAAAAGTACCTCATTTAGCAGATTTAAAGCCAAGTGGAAAATACGTTATGGAGGATTTACACAATATCGGTGGGGTTCCGGCTGTTATGCGTCTCCTACTAGACAACGGATTTTTACATGGAGATTGTTTAACGGTAACTGGCAAGACGATTGCCGAGAACTATGAAGATGCACCGGTATTATCTGATGACCAAGTTATCATCCATCCATTAAGTAATCCATATCGTGAAAATGGACCACTCGTTGTGTTAAAAGGAAACCTCTCACCAAATGGTGCTGTAGCAAAGGTTTCTGGTGTTAAGGTTAAACGTCACACAGGTCCTGCTCGTGTATTTAATACAGAAGAGGAAGCAACAAATGCAGTGATGAACAATGAAATTAAAGAAGGCGATGTTCTAGTAATCCGTTATGTGGGGCCAAAGGGTGGGCCTGGAATGCCTGAGATGCTCTCTATTTCTGCGATTCTAGTAGGAAAAGGCTTAGGGCAAAAGGTTGCTTTACTAACTGATGGTAGATTTTCAGGTGGTACCCATGGACTCGTTGTCGGTCACATTGCACCAGAAGCACAGGTTGGAGGGCCAATTGGTCTATTAGAAGAAGGGGATATGGTAACCATTGACTCTGAATTGAAAGAGATTACTATGGATGTTTCCGATGAAGAATTAGAAAAACGCCGTGCCAATTGGAAAGCTCCAGAACTTTACAAACGCGGAGTACTTGGGAAATATGCTCATAATGTCTCCTGTTCCTCACAAGGTGCTGTCACTGACTTTATTAGAAGAAACGATCAATAAAAACATAAAAAGTGGAGAAGCCAATTTGGTTTCTCCACTTTTTCATTTTAAAAGTAGGATAAATAGCTTGGGAATAACCGAATTACTGTACGATAAAGCCAAGATAAAAGTACATATCTTGGCAATAGCACAGGAACCGAAGAAATTAACTATCTGTTTATTCAGAAGATTTTATAATAGAGTGAATCGGGTAATCTTTCGCATCTAAAATACCATCTTTTCTTAATATCATTTTGGCGAGCTCTCTTCCGATAAAAGGACCAGTAGTTAGACCAGAGGAGCCAAGGCCATTGGCAGCATAAATTCTTTCATAACCAGGGAGCCTGCCGAAGACTGGTAAAAAATCTGGAGCAACGGGTCGAAATCCTACATTTACCTTTACTAAAGCACTGCTTAATAAAGCTGGTGCTACTTCTCTCAGATCCGAAAAGATTTTTTGTAAACCTATTGGCGTTACATGTGTATCCCAACCAACATCATCCTCATGTGTAGTACCTGCTGCAATTTGCCCGTGTTCAAAAGGAACAATGTAGTGTGTTCCTCTTGGCATAATTACTGGCCAATCACCTGTGTCATCCTCCTTCCATTTTAAGGAGACAATTTGGGCTTTTTGTGGTCTGATCAATCCATTTAACCCTAAGGACTCCACAATAGTGGAAAACCAGGACCCATTGGCTAAAACAATTTGATCTGCTTCAATAAGAGTGTCGTTCACTTTGATATTTGCATGGTTGGCTGTTTTCACTAAGCTTGCTTCTCCAGTGATTATTTTTACTCCATAGTTCATGCAAGCTTCTAGTAAGGATTTTCGCAATTTTCCACCGTTTACTCTAGCTGCACCACTAACGTAAAGGGATTGATACTTTTCATCAAGTAAAGGAAATCTTTGCTTTGTTTCCGCAACATTTAATCGAGTAACCTCCCCGATTTCAGGAGCATCGACCAGGCGCTGCTGGGTCATCTCATATATTTTTTGTAGTGTTTTCTCTTCCTTACGGATAACAAGAGCTCCCGTCTGTTTATATCCTGTATTGGAAATACCTTGATTCTTCAGTTCATCGATAAGTGTTGGATAAAAGCTAGCACTGTTTTTGGCAAGCTGATACCATTTTTTATTTCTACGCTGTGAAACCCACGGGCAAATGATTCCTGCTGCAGCAGTAGTTGCCTGCCCAGTATGGTCAGCATCGACAAGGGTTACTTCAACGTTTTCTTTTGCTAGATAATAAGCAACCGATAAACCTACAATTCCTCCACCAATTACTATAACATTAGCCATCTATTCATCACCTTTTTCTGTATGCACCTATCCATAGTTTGCAGTATTTTGTCGAACCAAGCAAGAATTCCATTAATTTCACGCGTAAAATCATAAAGAAAGTATACTATTGGACAAAAACATATGCTATAATGTATCATAACTATTTTTGCTGTTCATTTAATGAAGAAATTGGGGGAAATAAATAAAAATGATGAAAAAAGGGATTTTGTTACTGTTGGTAGCAATGGCTATGAGTGTTCTAGCAGCTTGTGGAACAGAAGGAGAAAGTGATTCGTCAGGAGATGGAGAAACATACACAATCGGTGCAACACAAATTGTAGAACATCCGTCTCTAGATTCAGCATATGAAGGATTTCAAGCAGCAATTGAAGATGCTGGTTTAAACGTAGAATATGATTTCCAAAGTGCTCAGGATGATCAAAATAATGCTATGACCATTGCGAATAACTTTGTGGCAGATGGAGTCGATTTAATTTTTGCTAACTCCACACCAAGTGCACAAAGTGCTCTACAAGCCTCTAATGGTATACCGGTTCTATTTACATCTGTAACAGACGCGGCAGGAGCAGGGCTAGTTGAGTCAATGGATCAGCCAGGTGAGAATATTACTGGTGTACTTGATCTTCACCCAGAGGCCATTACGAAGACCATTGAATTTATTGATCAAAATTTCAAGGATGCCACTATTGGATTAATTTATGATTCTGGTGAAGCTAATTCTATTGCTCAAATCGAAGCTGTGAAAGAAGCGGTGGAAGGAACTAGCTTGAGCACTGCTGAAGCAACCGTTGGTAACTCTTCAGAGGTACAGCAAGCGGCAACTTCCTTAGTCGGAGAAGCAGACTTATTTTACATTATTACCGATAATACCGTTGTTTCTGCGTTAGAAACGGTTGTTGGAGTAGCAGAAGAACAAGATCTTCCGTTAATCGTAGGAGAGCCAGATTCAGTGAAACGTGGAGGCTTTGCAGCTTACGGTTTTGAATATTACGATATCGGTTATCGTACTGGAGAAATGGCAGTAGAAATTTTAACTGGTGAGAAAACTCCTGCAGATATTCCTGTAGAATATCCACCAGAAATCGATCTATATCTTAATAAAGATGCAGCAGAAGCCCAAGGTATTGAATGGAATAGTGCCTGGGAAAAGGATGCTGAGCTAGTAGAAGTCAACGAAGAATAAAATGAAGAAAAACCTCGACATGAAGTTGGTGTCGAGGTTTTCTCACAAAATGCTTGTTATAGGATAGAGAGGAAGATAGACATGTTTATATCAATTTTTACGGCCTTTGAGTCAGGAGTGATTTATGCACTAATGGCTTTAGGTGTCTATCTTTCGTTTCGTATTTTAGATTTTCCAGATTTAACGGTAGATGGGAGCTTTGTAACAGGTGGAGCAGTTGCGGCTGTGTCGATAGTGAATGGTGTACCACCTGTTTTGGCAACCTTTTATGCTTTAATTGCTGGATTTATTGCAGGGATGATAACTGGAATTTTGAATACGAAAGGGAAGATAAATCCCTTGCTATCTGGGATTTTAATGATGATAGCTTTATATTCGATTAATTTACGGATAATGGGTGGAAAATCAAATGTTGCACTGTTGAATGAGCCCACCTTATTTAAGCAAATCGAAGGATTTTGGGGCACATTAGGTATTGATACGTTGCTAAACGATATGTTAGCTGCACTAAATATAGACCCTTTACCTAGTACTTGGGCTGTTCTAATTATTATGATTATCGTTACATTACTAATCAAGCTTTTAACAGATTACTTCTTGAAGACAGAAGTAGGACTCGCCCTACGTGCAACAGGTGACAATGAGAAAATGATTCGAAGCTTCTCGGCAAATACTGATATTTTAACCATCGTAGGATTAGGTATTTCGAATGGATTAGTAGCATTGTCTGGTGCGTTTATTGCACAATACGGTGGTTTTACCGATGTTGGAATGGGTATCGGTATGATCGTAATTGGATTAGCCTCTGTTATTATTGGTGAAGCACTCTTTGGTACAAAAACCATTGCCAGAACAACATTAGCCGTTGTCTGTGGAGCGATTGTCTACCGGATTGTGCTAACATTAGCGTTAAAGGCGAAGTTTTTGGAAGCTGGAGATACGAAGCTGATTACAGCAATTATTGTTATTGCGGCATTAGTTATGCCAAAAATAATAACAACTCGAAAAGAAGCTGTCCGAAAAAAGAAAAAACGACGGATGCTTGAAAATGGAGAGGAGGGTAAAGGTGCTTAGTTTAAACAACATCTCCATTACGTTTAATGAAGGAACTTTAGATGAGAAAAAGGCATTACAAACTGTGAACCTTCAATTAGAAAAAGGCGATTTTGTTACAGTAATTGGTAGTAATGGTGCTGGAAAGTCAACTTTGATGAATATGATCTCAGGTTCGTTAAAGCCTGATGTCGGATCTGTTAAAATTAATGAGAAAAATGTAACTTTGCTACCAGAGTATAAACGTTCTCGTCTGATTGGACGTGTATTTCAGGATCCTATGGCTGGAACGGCTCCAACGATGACGATCGAAGAGAATCTTGCAATGGCCTATGCTCGGAATAAAAAGCGTACATTGAAGTATGGAGTAAGTAAGAGAAGAAAGTCTCTTTTTAAAGAGCATCTTGCTACTTTGCATTTAGGATTGGAAAATCGTTTGAATGCAAAGGTAGGTTTACTATCAGGTGGGGAACGTCAAGCACTTTCTCTTTTGATGGCGACTTTTACTGAGCCAAATATTTTATTATTAGATGAGCATACAGCAGCACTGGATCCGTCTCGAGCAGATTTAATAACCAAGCTTACAGGAGAAGTAGTCGAACAATTTGGATTAACTACTTTAATGGTCACACATAATATGCAACAGGCATTAGACCTAGGAAATCGACTGATTATGATGGATAAAGGTCAAATTATTCTAGAGGTTTCTGGTGAAGAAAAACAAGCACTTACGATCGAAAAATTATTAGCAGAATTCCAACGGATACGTGGAAAGCAAATGGATAACGATCGAGCGGTGTTAGGTTAATATTAATTTTAGGCAGTTACTTTACAAAAGTAGCTGTCTTTTTAACATGATAAGGAGATTTTAGCAGGGAGTAATGCACGTAGCTGAAATCGAGACGAAATGTAACTCGTTTGTTCCCTTCATAGGATTTCGTTTTTTAATTCATAGGAAATGAAGTATCTAAAACTAAAAAAATAAAGAGCCCGAAAAGGGACATCTTTACGCTAATAGACGTGGTAAACCTTAGCTTAACACGAATAAAAATATTACTTCTCTATAATAAACTTAAGTTCTTTACTTTAAGTAAAAGAAAGCAAGTTTTTGATGATAAGTTAGTTGTTTGCTACTTTATCTAGTAGTACTCTTTCACCAGTCTCATTTGATTGTGCTGCTGCTTGATTAATAAGGGTAAGATGGTAGAAATCTTCTGCTTTCAGACTTGGTTCTGCTGTCTTATTGATGGCATGCACCCATTGCTCCATTGGCATTGGTTCATAAACAGTGTCTGTCACATCCACCCAGTCTGTATCTGTTTTTAAACGAACAGATTGCTCTTCTACCAATAAAGTACCCTCTGTACCATATAATTCTAATTGGAATGGACTTCCACTAGATAAAAAGCTAGTCTCTAGGATACCAATTGCTCCAGATTCATATTCTACTAAGACTACCGAATTGTCATCCACATCGTACTGATCGCTAGTTGATTGTAACATTGCTGATAAAGATCGAGCAGGCCCTGCTAAACGATTAGTTAAGTAGATAGGGTGTGCACCTAAATCAATTAATGCCCCACCTCCGCATTGCACTTTATCAAAGAAATGTGCTGGAAGCCAGCCTGTTGCACTATTTTTTGATGGAACGGCACCATTATGTGCAAAGCGGCAACGAATCGTTGTAAGCTTACCTAAAGCACCATCATCTAACACTTTCTGTGCGCGCAAATAATAATCATCTGTTAATTTCGGTAAAGAAACCATTAACACTACCCCAGCCTCTTCAATTGTCGCAACAATCTCTTGATAATCCGATACCGTAATTGCTAACACTTTTTCTGTAAAAATATGCTTTTTATTTTTCGCTGCTTTCATGATGACATCTTTGTGCATATTAGTTGGTGTATCTACAATTACCCCATCAATATCTGATTGAGATAATAATTCGTCTAAATCTTCATAAAATGGAACATCTAATTCATCTGCCCATTTCTTACCACGTTCAAGGTCTTCATCCCATACGGCACTAATATTTATTCCATCATTTGCTTTTGCTTGTTGTGCATAATCATCAGCATGTACGTGCCATCTACTTAATAATGCTGCGTTTAACATGTCTCTCACTCCTTATTCGTATGTATGCGCTTTCCTTGTAGTATATCAAATCCCTATATTTTTGCATAATAATTTAATACAAGTAATATTTAACGGATATCCGATAGAAGTATCTCTTCGATCATTAAGGAATGTAAAAGGACATTGAGTAGATGGAGATGAATTTTGGTATGCTTAAGCCAAAGCCTATGATATAATCAGTCATAAGAATTCTCTACGATACTTCAAATATATCAAAAAACTGAACAGTTTATGCAGAGATCTCGTGAATAACATGAGAGGAAAGGTTTACACTACAAGCAATAATCGATGATAATGTAAGCTACTGGGTTTCTATATGAACAGTATACTCTTAAATGAAGACTGTTAACTAGAATAGTTTGAAATATCTAAAAATTTCAACATAAATAAGAGGCAAATAATTAAATAAGTCTTTTTATAGGTCTTAACATCATATACGGGAGAGTGAGTGGGTTGAAGTATGGTTTCTCTGAACGCGTAAAATTTTTAAAATCATCTGCTGTAAGGGATATATTGAAGGTAATTAATGAAGGCAATATTATTTCATTTGCTGGCGGATTACCAGAGGAAAGTCTTTTTCCTGTAAAGGGAGTAGATGAAGCATTTCATAAAGCAATAACAACCAGTAGTAAGACATTACAATATGGAGAAACAGAAGGTGTACCTGCGTTAAAAAATGCTTTAGCTGAGCAGATGCGAAAAAAAGGTATCGATAGGGATCCGGGAAATATATTGATCACCTCAGGGAGCCAGCAGGCAATCGACTTGTTTTCTAGAGTGATGTTTAATAAAGGGGATATTATTTTAACGGAAAATCCAACTTATCTAGCTGCATTACAGGTTTTTGAGTCATATGAAACAAAGGTTGTAGCAGTAGACTCTGATGAAGAAGGTATGGTCATTTCAGATTTGGAGGATAAAATAACGAAGCTTAAACCGAAATGTATCTATGTTGTTCCAACTTATTCTAATCCCACTGGGAAGGTGTGGTCCTTAGAACGACGAAAAAAATTATTAGCATTAGCAGAAAAATACCATGTGGTTATTTTTGAGGATGATCCCTATGGCGAATTAAAATTTGATACAGATGTGGCACCACCTTCTATTGCCTCCCTTGATCAAAATGAACTGGTTCTATATACAAGTACTTTTTCTAAAACCGTTGTACCTGCTATGAGAATTGGTTGGATTGTTGGTCCACATCAAATTATTCGAATTATGGCGCAAGCCAAACAAGCAACGGATTTACACACAAACTCCATTAGTCAGCATGCATTGGTTCATCTTTTGGAAGATTTTGATTTGGATGCCCATATTCAATTAATCCGAGAGACGTATTATGAACGAATGATTGTGATGAAAGAATTATTGGATTCTGTAAAAATAGAGGGTTTATCGTATATCGAACCAAAGGGCGGGATGTTCTTCTGGGTGACCTTACCAGAATATATAAACACGACTAAGCTTTTAAATGAAGCGGTTAAAGCAGGTGTTGCTTATGTACCAGGAGCACCGTTCTATGTATCTAATCCAGAACAAAACACCATGCGTCTTAACTTTACTAATTCTAAACCAGAACTCATCCAAACAGGGATGGAGAGATTAGTACACATACTTGAATCTACTCAAATGAATGTTTAAAGAAGAACCCAAAGATTTTGGGTTCTTCTTTTTATAGGCCGAAAAGCTTTTTCCACCATGGTTTATTAGCTTTCGTTAATTGTACCGGCTTTGTTTCCTGTAAAAAAATATCCTCTTTATCAATGGCATGGTCGGAAGTGAGAACGAGGCCATAGTCACTGGAAACATTTTTGTTCGAGACGGAGGTATAATGTATTTTTAAAGTTCCAGCTAAGTCACGGTAAGGTTTAAAATAACGAAAGCTCATATTTCCATTCATGAGCATGGTAGCTTTAGGGTAGGTTTTTGCTAGTTGTTGCATTTCTTTTATTCCCTTACCACTGCGCACTTCTGATTTTGTTAAAGCAAGAATAACACGTTCCCTAATTGTACCGAGGAACTTCTTTCTTTCATCTAGTTTAATCGTTTTTGGACCATATACACCTTCTTGAATATAATCCTGAACATCCTTCTTAGGCATCTTTCCACCTCTCATAGATTCATCCTTCTTATAAGGAGATTACTACAATATCTATATGTTCTATATTAGAAAAACTTGCATTCGCTTGTCTTTTAGCGGATTCGTTAGCTTTTCTTATACTTTGTACATTTCAAAACCACTACGACGAGTTTCTCCTTGCTAAGATTTTATATTTTCCTAACGTGTAAAAGTAGTAGAAGATACATTATTTTTAACACTAATTATATAGAAAGAGCAAGAAAAAACTCCTCAAATTTGAGGAGTTTTCGGATAAGAATGTTATATCAACAAAAGAACTGGGGTTGTTCTAGTCAATTATTAATCTTCATCAACTGGATAAACACCGTTTTCATCATGAACCTCTTTACCTGATAATGGTGGATTAAATACACAAACCATACGCATATCGGTTTTTGCTCGTAATAGATGTTCATCATGTTGATCAAGTGCATATAGAGTGTCTTTAGTGATTGGCCATACTTTATTATCACTCAATGTGACAACTTCGCCTTCTCCTTCAATACAATATACTGATTCCAAATGGTTTTGGTACCAAATGTGAGTTTCTGTACCTGCTTTAATAATTGTATCATTAACGGAATAGCCCATTCCATCCTTTTTATTGATTAGACGGCGACTTACCCAAGTACCTCCATCTACATCATGTTCTGTACCTAATACATCTGCTAGTTTTACTACTTTCATAAAAAGTATTCCTCCTGTTAAAATTTCTATATATTTAAGGCTTCATCATAAAAGCCTTTTACACATATTTAATTTGCTACTGGATCTTTTACTAATTGTTTAATGCTTTCTTCAATTATAGCTAACCCTTTTTGTAAGTCCTCTGTTGGAATATTTAGAGGTGGGAATAGCTTAAATACTTCATCATTGGGACCAGCCGTCTCCATAATTAAACCTAAATCAAAGCATTTTGCCGTTACTTTTGCAGCAAGGCCTTCCACTTCTGAAGCAATTCCTACCATGAATCCACGACCACGAACTTCTCCTTTGATCTCTGGATATTTTGAAACAATATCCTCAAGGAAGCTATAAATAACCTCGGATTTTTGATGAATTTCTTTTTCAAAGGATTCATCCTTCCAGTAATCAAGAGCAGCTGTAGCTGTTACAAATGCATGATTATTTCCACGGAATGTTCCATTATGCTCACCAGGCTTCCAAATATCAAGCTCAGGCTTGATTAACGTTACGGCGAGTGGAAGTCCATAACCACTTAATGATTTAGATAGACAAACAATGTCTGGCTTAATTCCAGCAGCTTCAAAGCTAAAGAATGTACCAGTTCGTCCAATTCCTGCTTGAACATCATCAATGATTAATAAAATACCCCAGCGACGGCAAAGGTCCTCTAGATTCTTCAACCATTCAAATCGAGCAGCATTAATTCCGCCTTCACCTTGAACGGTTTCTACAATCATAGCAGCTGGAATCGCAACACCACTACCGTTGTCTTCTAAGAATCGCTCTAAATATACTAGGGTATCGTGATCAACATAGTTATCATAGGCCATCGTTACCGTATTTTGAAGTGGAATACCAGCACCTTTACGTTTCATGGAGTTTCCAGTTACGGATAAAGAACCAATTGTCATACCATGGAAACCACCTGTAAAGCTAATAATATCTGTTCTACCAGTTACTTTACGCGCTAGCTTTAATGCACTCTCCACACTGTTTGTCCCCGTTGGACCTGGAAACATGACTTTATAATCTAATTCACGTGGTTTTAAAATAACGTCTTGAAATTTCTCAAGAAACTCTGCTTTTGCATTAGAGGCCATATCCAAGGAATGAGTAATGCCGTCATTCATAATATAATCTACTAGTTGCTTTTTCATGTGATCATCATTATGGCCATAATTTAAAGCTCCGGCACCTGAAAAGAAATCAATAAATTCTTTGCCATCTTCGTCCCACATTAGATGTTTTTTTGCTTTCGTAAAGACTGTTGGAAAGTTGCGTACATAACTACGTACAACAGATTCATGTTCGTTAATAATATTAATATGTTTACTCATTAATCATTTCCTCCTAATTTATAAATAAGAATGATGATTGAAAAAAATCCTACTGAATATCTGAAAATTCAAAATATTCAGATGATTTAATGCTGAATTGGCCCCACGACGAATCTCCATTCTTCCTCATGTTCATCTCCAGGAAAAATATCTTTCGTAAAGAACTCGTCGGAGTGAATTTCAGTATGAAAATCACGTGCTAGCTTTTGAAATAAGGATTGTGATGCACGATTTGTAGGTGTGATGGTTGCTTCCACAAATTGAATGGATTGACATGCTTCGCTTTCTAATAAAAAATGTAACATTTTGGAAGCAATTCCTTTTCCACGCTGATTGGTGTCTACACCTACTTGCCAAATAAAAACGGTATTTTGCTTTTTAGGGGGGATAAATGCGGTTATAAAACCAATTACTTGGTCATTTTGTTTTGCAATAACACAGGTTTCATTAAAGTATTCACTCATCAAAATATACTTGTAAGATGAGTTTGTATCTAGAGTTGATTTGGTTACTAATTCCCACATCGCTGCTCCATCCTTTTTGGTAGGATGTTCTAAAATAATATCAGCAGCATTACTAGTATGATTAACTATCACAATGAACTCCTTTCTTATTTGGCCAAGTTTCCTTGTTCAAATAGTACATTGTTAATAATAAAGGGAACTGGGCTTTATCGCAAACTGCCTATAAAGTGATTAAACAGTTTTAATCTGCTTGAGTTAGGGTGAGCGCCATTCAATTCGGCGTAGGTTTATAAATCCTTCGATATTGTCACGTATCCTTACAAATGAGCAGAATTTGTTTTTGACACAGTTCTTTTTAGTTATAACCTTTTTATCTAAATACGAAACATAAAATAATGAGAAAATGTTAGCTATAGAAGAATAAGTTTACTACATGAAATGATGTGATCTAATTCATACTATTGAAAGGAGGAATTTTTATGATGACAATTATAGCAGCTTTTATCGTATGGTTTTCGCAAGTCATTGTTCAGAATGAAGTAATCGTGACTTTTGATGGTCAGCAGGTGGCGAGTGCTCAAAAATCTGACTTTACGGTTCCTTTACTGGAAGAACAAATCATTGATACAAGGAATTATACACAATTTATAAAGAGGATTAATGAAAAGATTTATCAGAAGCCTTTGAATGCTACAATTAATGACCAAGGGTCCATTGTACCTGGAAAGGTGGGAATTCAATTACATCAGGAGAAATTTAAAGAACAATTTTATCGCCATTTTTTTGAAAATAGTACTACGCAAATAGAAGCACCAGTCGTAGAGATCCATCCAAAAGTAGACACAGAGCTTTTAGCGAATATAAGAACACATAAAATTGGACAATATGTTACGTATTTTAATCAAAATAAAAAAGCTCGTGCTCACAATATATCTCTTGCTGGAGAAGCAATTAATAACCATGTTGTTTTTCCTGGAGAAACATTTTCTTTCAACGAAGTAGTAGGGAAAAGAACGAAAGAAAAAGGATATCTTCCTGCACCTGAAATTGTGAAAGGTGAGTTAACGGAGGGGATAGGTGGCGGGATTTGTCAAATATCTTCCACTTTATTTAATGCAGTCGACAGGGCAGGAGTAAAAATTTTAGAACGATATTCCCATAGTAAAAGGGTACCCTATGTCCCTCCAGGACGGGATGCAACAGTAAGCTGGTATGGACCTGATTTTACCTTTAAAAATAGTCTGAATCAGCCATTGTTAATTCAATCTAAGACACAAAATGGGCAAGTAATCATTGAAATTTACTCTTCAGATATAGTAGAGAATCGTAATGAATAAAAAGGAGCATTAAATGTCACCATTCAATGCTCTCTTTTTTACGTTATTATTTTTTTAAATGTGCTGGAACTTCTACATTTAATTTTGCTGCGATTCTTTCTGCTAGCTCTGGATCTACTTTATAGAAGTTTTCCAATTGACGTTCAATAATACCTTCGCGTGTTACTCCACTCATGTGATCAGCAAAGTTTTGAACTAAATGTTCGCGTTCTTCATCATTCATTACATCACGGAATAATGCACGTGGTTGAGAATAGTGGTCATCACTATCGTAAGCGACACTATCAGCAAAACCACTTACTTCAAATGGAGTAATATTATTTTCCGGTGTTTCTTTTGGTGTTTCGCTAAAGCTATTAGGCTCATAGTTTGGCGCACTACCACCATTGCCATCAAAACGCATCTGTCCATCACGTTGGTAATTGTTTACCGCAGATTTAGCTCGATTGATCGGTAATGCTTCATGATTTGCTCCAATACGATAACGATGAGCATCAGAATATGCAAATAAACGACCTTGAAGCATTTTATCTGGAGATGCTTCAATGCCAGGTACAAAATGTCCAGGTGAGAAAGCAGCTTGTTCTACTTCTGCAAAGTAGTTTTCAGGGTTTCTGTCTAACACCATGCGTCCTACCTCAATTAATGGATAATCAGCATGTGGCCATACCTTTGTCACATCAAAAGGATCATATCGATAGGTTTTAGCATCTTCAATTGGCATAATTTGTACTTTTAATGTCCAAGAAGGGTAATCCCCTTTGGCAATAGCATTAAATAGATCTGCTGTATGATAGTCAGGGTTTTCTCCAGCGAGTTGGTCGGCAACTTTTGGATCTAGTCCTTTAACACCTTGATCGGAGATAAAGTGATATTTTACCCAAACAGCTTCTCCGTCTTTATTTACCCACTTAAATGTATGGCTTCCATATCCGTTCATATGACGAAGAGTTGCTGGAATACCACGGTCAGAGTGTAAATACGTAATTTGGTGTAGAGATTCTGGAGATAATGACCAGAAATCCCATACTGCGTTCGGATCCTTTAGGTTTGTTTGTGGATTACGTTTTTGCGTATGAATGAAATCTGGGAATTTTATTGCATCACGAATAAAGAAGATGGGCGTATTGTTTCCAACTAAATCGTAATTTCCTTCTTCTGTATAGAATTTCACAGCAAAACCACGAGGGTCACGAACTGTATCTGCTGAACCTAATTCCCCAGCAACAGTGGAGAAACGAATAAACATAGGTGTCTTTTTGCCAACTTCTGATAAGAAATCAGCTTTTGTATATTTTGATACATCATTTGTCACTTCAAAGTAGCCGTGTGCACCTGCACCTTTGGCGTGCACGACACGTTCAGGTACTCTTTCGCGGTTGAAATGTGCAAGTTTTTCGAGTAAATGTACATCTTGGATTAAAGTAGGACCTCTATGTCCCGCTGTAATTGAATTTTGATTGTCGCCAACAGGAGCTCCTGAGGCTGTCGTTAAGTATTTTTTATCTTCACTCATTAAAAAGCACCTCTCCTTTATAAATAATTCATCTTTTATTATAATACAAGTTTTATAAAAATCAATATTTATTTAAAATAATTTTAATTAAAAAAGTAAAAAAAAAGAGAGGCACCTATGTAAAAATAGTTGCGCTCCATGGATTGGGAAACATCCTTAGTAAAAAAACAAAGGCTTCTACCCTAAGGGAGCGGGAAAGAAGCGTTTGTTTCTCTTTTGTTGATTGGGGGTAACAAAAGATATGTGTAAAGGGAATGTTTCGGGCACATGTGAGTGTGCTACGATTTCATTATATCGATAATGAGAATCATTTTCAATAGTTTTGGTGAAAAAATACAAAAAATTTGTGAAATGGACAATTTAAGTTTATAAAAGAAGGATAGAGCTATTTAGGTGAGGTGAAGGAAATGATACTAGACTTAGAGAAAGTCGGATTAAAGAAAAGTGGAAAATGGATTCTTCATGATATTGATTGGACCATTAATCAGGGAGAGCACTGGGTAATACTCGGATTAAATGGTGCGGGAAAAACAGCGCTCTTACATATGCTTTGTGCTTATTATTTTCCGACAATCGGAAAAGTACAAGTAATTGGGAAACAATTTGGACAAGATATATTAGGAGAACAATTACGTCAGCAAATTGGCATTGTTTCATCCAAAATAAAGGATCGGATGTATGGATCAGATAGTGCTTATCAGGTTGTGCTCAGTGGTGGTTTTGCATCGATCGGTCTTTATGAAGAGCCTACGGATGAAATGAGAGCAAAAGCTCAGCAATTATTGAAAGATTTGAAATGTTTTCACTATGCTAATCAAACATTTCAGACCTTATCACAAGGGGAACAACAGCGGGTATTAATTGCTCGAGCACTCATGGGCGATCCGAAGCTCTTAATTCTCGATGAACCAACAAATGGATTAGATTTTATTGCAAGAGAAGCATTGTTAGAATCCATTGAGAATATTGCAGCAAAACATTCTCCTACCATTATATATGTTACCCATCATGTAGAGGAGATTTTACCAGAATTCAATAAAACTCTTCTATTGAAAGAGGGTACTGTCTTTGGGAAAGGAGATAGTCGTGACATGATTACTTCGACAAGGTTATCAGAGTTTTTTGGTATATCTGTGGAAGTTAGCTGGAACGGCCAACGTCCATCCATCCAAAAAAAATAGGAGCCATTCTTTATGTTAAGACAGCTTAATCAACTATTACAACGAATTATGCCTTTCATAGCACCTTCAAGTGTTGTGTTAGGTGTTAGCTTTTCTAGCTTTTTTAGCCATTTTGACGCAATGGTTATTTATATTTTTGCCTTTATGACCTTTGCTGGAAGTTTAAGCTTAAACTTTATTACACTACATCGAGTCTTATCTCATCCACTTTCGATCATTATTGCTCTTATTTTGTTGCATTTTATTATGCCACTATGGGCATGGCTAGTTGGATGGATAGTATTTACAGAGGATGTATTAACGATTACGGGTTTTGTTATTGCGATGATTATTCCAACAGGTATCACTAGTTTTATATGGGTATCCATGAATAAAGGAAATGTTGCTTTAACTTTATCGATTATATTGATCGACACGATTTTATCCCCTTTTATTGTTCCATTGAGTTTATCCTTTGTGGTTGGTCAATCCGTGGAGCTTGAGGTTTGGTCGATGATGAAAGGACTCTTAATTATGATTGTCATTCCATCTATTTTAGCGATGATTTTACATGAATGGACAAAGGGAAAGATTCATGAGGTGTGGAGTCCAAGACTTGCTCCATTCTCCAAATTGGCATTAGCGATCGTTATTATGATTAACAGTGCGGAGGTAGCTCCTTATTTACAAGCAATAGACTGGAAGCTTTTGAAGATTGCACTATGTATGTTTTTCATTGCAGCAACAGGCTATTTACTTGCATGGCTTGTAGCTAAATGGCTAAAGCGGTCAGGTAAGGATGTGATCTCGTTAACATTTAGTGGTGGAATGAGAAATATAAGTGCAGGTGCTGTTATCGCAGTACAATACTTCCCTGGTCCAGTAGCGGTACCAGTAGTTGTTGGTATGTTATTTCAGCAGGTGCTTGCCTCCATTTACAGCAAGCTACTCATACGAAAGTAACATTCGAATTAGTCATCTTTTGGGCAAATCAAAAATAAGATAGTAAAAAAAGGAAAGTAGGTGCCCAATTGATCACTTGGCTCTCTTTTGTATTATTATCACTAGCTTCTTTTAGACTTACACATCTTATTGTCTATGATAAAATCACTGGTTTTATCCGAGCACCATTTTTTGAAAGGGAGGAAAGGCCTTTATCAGATGGTACGGTGGAAGAGATTATCTCTTATAAGGGGACGGGTTTAAGACGATGGATAGGAGAACTATTAAGCTGCCATTGGTGTACAGGGATATGGGTAGCTTGCCTTTTATTTATCGGCTTTCACTTTTTTACTTCATTGTTCATGCCGATTCTAATCATTTTGGCTGTTGCAGCAGTGGCAGCAATCATTGAGGTCATTATTTCCTATTTTATTTAAACACTATTTTCTTTCACCTCTTAAGGAACTCAAGCAACCACATGACTTTCTTCTTCTGGATTTTTTATTCGTATTGACCTTTTTCGTAGACTTTTCATATCCCATAAATCTCTCTCCTTTATGTTTGATTAAAAGGTATACCATGCTTTAAGATATGTAAGTCGCTAATATTAAGTTCGGGAAAGTAGAAAAAATGTGTTCCTGCTGGATTGGGAGATTCTTAGCTCTAGAAGGTATGTTATAATGATGGAAAATGACGAATGATGGGGGATTTACTGTCATGTGGATAATATTAATCATTTGTATCGTAATTGTGATCGGAGTATTATTCCTATCTGTTGCGACATTAAGTAAAGGTTACGCCTACAAGCATACTATTGATCCGTTACCAGAGGAGCAAAAGAAAGAAAGTCAATCCGTACAGGAATAACCGAGGATGTTTTGTCGTGTTAATCAGAGCAATGGAAAGAACTATTTTCAAGATAGAGGAATATATCCTGGTAAAGAGAGCAAGCAGAGGATCTATTGCCAAGATAAAAGCATATATCGTGGTAAAGAGAGAAACATGAGAGCGTTTCGCCAAGATAAAAAAATATCTCTTGGTAATCTAAGCAATTCAATGTACTGTTACCAAGATGAAAATTCTGGCTTTTACCATTATATAGAAAGCATCCATGTATACATTCCTCAAAAATTCACGGCACATTGTAGGATAACTTGATCCATACAATGTGCCGCATTTGTATTTATAGTGATGCTTTATAAATGGCTATTGCATCATCTCTGTTTAATTTTTTGAAATTGCCAAATTCACTTTTTGCGATGACTGTTTTGTCTGCCATTACGTCGATGGAATCGTCTGTTATACCATAATCTCCAAGTGTGGAAGGGGCATCAATGCTGTTCCAAAAGTCTCGAAGCTTGTCGATTCCCTCTAGTCCAATTTCTTTATCAGATTTTCCTTCTGGATCCACGTCAAATACTCTTATCGCTAATTGCTTGAACCGTCCTACATTCTCGTCAATAGCATATTTCATCCAATTAGGGAAAAGAATCGCTAAACCTCCGCCGTGCGGAATATCATGGACGGCAGAAACGGCATGTTCTAGATTATGGGTTGCCCAGTCGCCGTGATATCCCATATTTACCATTCCATTGAGAGCCATTGTTCCATTATAAAGAATGGTTTCTCTATGATCTGTATTTTTAAGATCCTCTAGTAATTTAGGGGCTGTCTCG
Organism: Gracilibacillus sp. JCM 18860; assembly: GCF_055395245.1. Classification (NCBI taxonomy): domain Bacteria; kingdom Bacillati; phylum Bacillota; class Bacilli; order Caryophanales; family Bacillaceae; genus Gracilibacillus; species Gracilibacillus sp. JCM 18860. The sequence goes on along the minus strand of NZ_AP043868.1, from coordinate 1,952,533 downwards.
ATCACCGTTTTTAAAATGCCTTCTACCATTCGATCCTGTAGAAGAGTATTTTCTTCATGATGAAAATAATGCTCTAATGCATGGGACATAATGTCTACCATTCCATATATGGTTTGGTCCTTAGGTACCGTTTTTGTGAAATCTGGATCTAAAATAGAAAAAGTAGGGAATGAATAGGGGCTACCCCAACCATGCTTTTCATTCGTTTCCCAATTCGTAATAACAGACCCTGAATTCATTTCAGATCCTGTTGCTGCAAGGGTGAGTACTGTTCCGAAACCTAGTGCTCCATTTGCAGTTTCTTTCTTCGTTACAATATCCCAAATATCTGTTTCAGATTTAGCTCCTACCGCGATGGCTTTCGTACAATCAATTGTACTGCCTCCACCAACAGCGAGAATGAAATCTATCTGTTCTTTTTTACAAATTTCAATACCTTTCCTTGCTGTTGTCACTCGTGGATTCGGTTCAACACCACTAAGTTCGAAAATTTTCTTACCTGCTTTATGTAATATCTGGGTAACCTGATCATATAAGCCATTACGCTTAATGCTTCCTCCACCATATACAAGTAAAATATTTTCTCCATACTTCGTTATTTCATCAGATAGATTAGTGAGCTGCCCTTTACCGAAATAGAGCTTTGTTGGATTGTAAAATGTGAATTTTTGCATGATTTTTCCTCCTATTCACCATAATAGAAACCACATCTTTAAATATCGCAATAATCTTAATTTATGTAAAGAATTTTGTTTTATCCTTAGCCACTAGCTAGTAATGTTTAATATTTGGAGAAAAAGGAATAGTATTGGTAGAATATAAATGTAAGCCATTAATGGTTTTATATACTATCATAAAATTGGTTGATAGTATAAGTAAAACTTAGGCTTTCGCCATTACTTGCACCCAAAGGGCACAAGTCATTCTTTAGCAAGTAAAATACTCTTGCTAAGTAATGCTACGACGATAAGCCAAGTTTTCTAATTAAAAAAAGGAGTGGATAAGTATGAGTAATGTATTATTTACATCAAAAGCAACTGCTAAAGGTGGCCGCGATGGTCATGTAAAGTCAGATGATGGGTTAATTGATTTAAATCTAGTGAATCCAGCAGGTGATAGTAGTGGTACAGGCTCCAATCCTGAACAATTATTTGCTGCAGGATATTCAGCCTGCTATGATGGTGCATTAAACCTAATGGCTTCTAAACAAAAAAAGGACATTGATTCCTCTATTACTGCAGAAGTAAGTCTCCTTAAAGACACTGATGATGGTGGATTTAAAATTGGTGTTGTTTTGAATGTAGAGATTAAAGGTGTATCTCAACAAGAAGCAGAAGAGCTTGCAAAAGCTGCACATGATTTCTGCCCATATTCCAAAGCAACTAGAGGAAACATTGACGTGGAGTTAAAAACAAAAGCAGTTTAAAAAACATAATAAGAGGCCCTCACCACATTAGGTGATATGCTCCCCCTAAAGTAGACACTTAAAAAAGTAAAACTACTTTAGGGGGATTTTTATGCGTTTAAATAGTAAGCATACAGCTGAAGAGTTGGAATGGTATATTCAAATGTATCTGAAAGATGGAATGAGTATTAAAGAATTACGTGAAACATTTGGTTTATTATTAAGTGAATCGGCCTTTCGTCAAAAGGTGCTGAGATACCAAAATCATGGTCTAAAAGGAATTCAAACGACATCAAGAAATAATCATTACAGTGAAGAGTTTAAACAGTCCGTTATTAACGAGTACCTCGTAGAATGTATACCCTTTAAACAATTAGCTCGGAAATATAGTATTCCAAATCCTGATACTGTAAGAAGTTGGATCATCAAGTATACTAGAGGGGAAAAGAATCGGAGTTATTCTCCCAAACCCGAGGTGTATACGATGAAGAGTCGAAAAACGACACAAGAAGAGAGAATTGAAATCGTCAAAGATTGTTTAAATACTGGTTTATTGTATAAGGAAACAGCTAAAAAATATCAAGTTTCTTATAATAATGTTTATTCATGGGTTCAAAAGTACAAAGAGCATGGCCCTGACGGGCTGGTAGATGGACGAGGTCGCGGAAAGCCAGACAAGATCCAAACAGATGAAGAAAAGTTACGAACGGAAATTGAGGCATTAAAAGCACGAAATGAGTACCTTGAAACAGAGAATACTGCGTTAAAAAAGTTAGAAGAAGAGGAAAGAGAGTTGATGTTACGCAAACGCGGCATGAGGCCGAATACCAAACCATTAAAAAACTCGAAAAAAAGGGATTCAAAATAACCATACTTTGTGAAGCATTAGGTGTGAGTCGCTCGGGTTATTATAAGTGGTTCCATCGGAAACCAACAAAAACAGAGAAGCGCTTAAGACACTTGAGCGCTTGCATTCAAAAGATATATGACGAACATAAAGGGATTTATGGTTATCGTCGAATCACGATCTATCTCAACCACTTCCTTAACGCTCAAGTGAATCATAAATGTGTGTACCGCTTGATGCGCTTAGTAGGCTTAAAAGCCGTTATCCGTCGGAAACGTTACAACTATAGACCACATAAACCGCAACACGTGGCTGAAAATGTCCTAAATAGAGAATTTCAAGCAGAGTATAACGCGATGGAGGTCTTATTAACAGATGTCACTGAATTTAAGTACGGAGTTCATTCGAAAGCTTATTTAAGTGCCGTCTTAGATTATGGTGAAAATAAAATTGTAGCCTATAAATTATCCCGACATAATAACAATGCCTTAGTACGAGATACGATTACTCAGATTAAAGATACCATTATACCAGCGAAAACATTATTTCATAGTGATCGCGGCTTTCAATATACGTCCCATGGATTTAAACGTTTTGTGGAAGAACACCAGATTACCCAAAGCATGTCGCGTGTTGGTAAATGCATTGATAACGGTCCGATGGAAAACTTTTGGGGGATCATCAAGGAAGAGATGTATCGACTAACCACTCATAACACATTTGAGGAATTAGAAAAAGATATTGAGGCTTATATTGAATTTTATAATACAAAGCGCGTGACGTTGAAGATGGGGTTAAGAATTCCAGCATAAAAAAGCCATGCATGGAAACCATACATGGCACAAAATATTTTGTTTATTTACCTGTCTACTTGACAGGGGGCAGTTCAAGGTGAAGGGCCTTTTTAGTTATTGTTTATTTTGAAAAAGATCCTGAAATGCATGGAAAACCTCTATCCCTTGATATACAAATAGGGAAATAGCTGTTATAGAAAACATTCCGATCATAATAAAACGCGCCCAAAGCATGAAACCTCCTCCTCTCCTTCTTAAACTTATCCTTTAAGAGAGAGGTGGGTGATCAAATAATTTGATTGACACATTTTTGGAATGAGTTTTCTTTCTCTTATCTCTGTACTCGCAGTTCCGTTTGAAGTTAATACAATCGAAATCAGAATCGAACTCCAAATAAATGCTGATAGAATGAATAGTGAATTATCTGGTTGAAAATCAGTCTTCGAAACGGAATGATCTGCGACATCCATACTATGCTCCATCACGAGCACAGGGTGCATCGCTCCTGTTGAAATCGGGAGCATGCCATGAATAAGAATAGTGAACAAGAAGATGAGGGCAACATATTTTTTCAATTCTAATCCCTCCATTTTTAAACCATTCTCATTATATGTTCATTATACGCTTCAGATGACAATTCGTAAAGCAAGTGAAAGATCGGAGTCTAATCAATTAGATAAGCTTCACCTTATAAAACATATTTGTTGCGACTAGCACCAATACCAAAGCCAATCATTACGATCGTTACAAGGATAATGGCCATAAGAGAATTATCCCAGCTTCCAGTAAGATCAAATAATAATCCAACGATAATTGGTCCTACAGAAGCTAAAAGGTATCCAAATGACTGGGCCATCCCTGATAACTCTGCAGCTTGTCTGGCATTTTTTGTCCGTAGACCTAGAAGTGCTAATGCTAAGCTAATACTAGAGCCTAACGTAAAACCGATAAGCGTGATCGAAATTGTTGTTAGGATGATGGATGAGTGAAATAGTAACCCAATATAGCCGATAACTCCTGCACTACCGAAACCAAGAACGAGACTTCTTTGATTCTTTAATTTACCAGCAATAATAGGGGTAAGAAAGGTTGCTGGAAGACTTATAAATTGCATATAGGCGACAAACCAACCGGCAGTTGATGGTAAAAATCCATCTGCGATCAGAATCTCAGAAAGCCATGAAATCGTCACATAAAATAAGAAGGATTGAAGCCCCATAAATATGGTAACCTGCCAAGCAATACCAGATTTGAGCATCTTTCTAGCACTAGGCTCATATAGTTTTAAATCCTTTTCAGCTGGGGTGTTCTTCATCACAAATAGCCAAATAGCTATTCCAATTATTGTTATAACACTCCAGCTTGCCAGGGACAACTTCCAGCCGAGATCTATACCAGATGTTAGTGGGACACTGAGACCAGATCCAGCTGCTGCAAATGTAGACATACAGGTTGTATATACTCCTGTCATGATACCAATTTTACTAGGAAAGCTCCCTTTTATGAGACTCGGAAGAATAACGTTAATGATCGCAATACCAACGCCAACCAACGTGGTTCCGAGATAGAGAAGAGCGATTGTTGCAATGGATCGGATCCAAATTCCACTCATTAAAATAATTAATCCAATCAGTAATGCACGCATATTTCCAATTCGATTTGCTAACCTTGGTGCAATTGGAGACATGAAGGCAAATGCCAGTAGTGGTAGACTAGTAATGAACCCTACGCTCCAGTTACTAAGGGATAAATCATCACGAATCATACCTATTATAGGTCCAACCGATGTAATGGCAGGACGTAAATTGAAGGAAAGTATAATAATTCCAATGATTAAAAGCACTGTCTTTTTTTTAGTTAACTGCATTGATTTTCACCTGTTTCATAAGTTTTAATATCTATTCACATACAAATTATGTTAATATAATAGAAGAACACCTTATCTATCTTCGTAATTCATAGATAGAAAAATGGTAAGCTAATACCCTATAAAGGATAGCACAAAAACTTTATAAAAAAAATTTCCTTAGTTCAGACGAAAGAAGGTTACCTATGGATAACAAATTTATATCAGAATTACTCTCATGGTTAAAAGCACTATTAATAGCAGTAGTTATTGTTCTAGTTTGTCGCCATTTTTTATTCACTCCATCTATTGTTAAGGGTGAGTCCATGATGCCTAATTTACAGGATGGGGATCGCATTATTTTAAGTAAGATAAGTGAAATAGAGCGATTTGACGAAATAGCTTTCGAAGCCCCGGACTCTGAAGATAATTATGTTAAAAGAGTAATTGGTATTCCAGGTGATAGTATCGAAATGAAAAATGACCATTTATTCATAAACGGCAAGGAATATAAAGAAGATTACTTGACAGCATACAAAGAAACGCTACCTGAAGGGGAAAGCTTAACGAATGATTTTACCCTCTATAATTTGACAGGTGAAGAAACAGTTCCTGATGGGAAATTCTTTGTGCTTGGAGATAATCGTCGTGTGAGCAAGGATAGTCGCTCCTTTGGATTCATTGATGAGGAATCCATTATTGGAGATGTGAAAATGAGAATCTGGCCACTCGATTCGATTGGGTGGATCAACTAGACATATATATCGCTTTCTTGACAGAATGGAACTCACATGTTTTATTAGAATTAATTGAATACAAAAATTCCACTAGGGGTGCCATCGGAATGGCTGAGATAAGAATAGTTCTTCTTGATCCCTTTGAACCTGAACTAGTTAAAGCTGGCGGAGGGAAGTGGAGTCGGTCAAAAGTGATAGATTGATGTAATAAATAACCGCTCCATTTATATAAGGGGCGGTTTTTTTATTTCCCTTCATTTCGTAAAAAGAGAGGAGAAAGGTTTATGTCCAATCAAATAGTAAGTGCAGTAACGATAGCCGGTACAGATCCTTCTGGTGGTGCAGGGATCCAAGCAGATCTAAAAACATTTCAGGAAAGAGAAGTCTATGGAATGAGTGTCATTACATCGGTTGTCGCACAAAACACTAAGGGGGTAAAGGCAGTAGAGCATCTCCCCATTGATTTTATAGAAAAACAGTTTGATGCGGTATGGGAGGACATTACCCCACATGCCGTCAAGACTGGAATGATTGCTACCATTGAGATGATGGAGCTCATTGCAAAAAAACTTACAAACAGTAAAATCCCATTTGTTATTGATCCAGTGATGATTGCTAAAAGTGGTGATCCATTAATGGAAGAGAAGTCTCGCGAGGTTATTCGGGATATACTCCTACCACTTGCAACGGTTGTTACGCCAAACGTACCAGAAGCAGAGTTTCTAGTAGGTTTTTCCATCAACTCACAAAAGGACACTGAAAAAGCAGCCAAAGTGTTGGTCCATCAATTAGGGGCAAAAGCGGCTGTAGTGAAAGGTGGACATCTTGATGGCGATGCGAAGGATGTATTATATGATGGGGCTCAATTTGATTATTTCAGTACGAAAAGAATCGATACACCTCACACCCACGGAACAGGCTGTACGTTCTCAGCAGCCATTACGGCCGAGCTAGCTAAAGGTAAATCAATTAACGAAGCGGTGGGGCTTGGAAAAGAATTTATTACAGATGCTATTCAACATTCTCTGTTACTAGGCAAAGGGAATGGCCCAACTAATCATTGGGGATATCGACTAAAAGGATTACCAAATAGAGGAGAAATGGAATAATGAAGCTAACACAGATTCAACTATTGCGGGAAAAACAACCATTAATTCATAATATTACCAACCAAGTAGTGATGAACTTTACAGCAAATGGCTTATATGCAATAGGTGCATCACCTGTTATGGCGCATGCTAAAGAAGAAGTAGAGGAAATGGCTCAAATAGCGGATGCGGTCGTTTTAAATATTGGTACATTGACGCAAGATCAGGTGGATGCCATGATCCTTGCAGGTAAATCAGCTAATAAAGCGGGAGTGCCCGTCGTTTTAGATCCAGTAGGTGTAGGAGCAACTACATTTCGCACATCCTCTGCTTTAAGAATATTAGACGAAGTAGATGTAACGATTATAAGAGGAAATGCTGGCGAGGTTGCTAATTTAGCCGGTATGGAGGTAAAAGTGAAGGGGGTTGATGTGACGGGTGACCTTCAGAACGAAAATCTTGCAACACTTGCTGCTAAAAAATTTAATACAAATATTGCGATAACAGGGGAAGTGGATGTAGTGACAAATGGGCTATCAAGATATAGGATCACTAATGGTCATCCATTGCTAACAAAAGTCACAGGTACAGGCTGTCTATTATCCGCTGTGATTGGGGCATTTTTAGCAGTAGAGAAGGATGTCTTAACCGCAGCTACTACAGCCATCAGCTATTACGGGGTTGCTGCTGAAGAAGCAGCCCAACAGTCCAATTTGCCAGGCAGTTTTCAAATCACCTTCTTGGATCAACTGAATCATTTAAACATGGAGGCTTTTGAGAGAAAATCACGTATTTCAATGGGAACATTAGGGAGTGAACATTTTTGATGAAGCCGTCTATTTTGCAGGTTTATTTTATTTTAGGAACGAATAATACAGAACAAGATCCATTAGAGGTATTGGAGGAAGCCCTTCAAGGAGGAGTGAGCCTTTTCCAATTTCGAGAAAAAGGGAAAGGAGCACTCATCGGAGAGGAAAAGAAGCAGATGGCTTTGAAGATGAGAGGGCTTTGTCACCAGTACGATGTCCCATTTCTGATTAATGATGATATCGATCTCGCGCTAGAAATCGGGGCAGATGGTGTTCATATTGGGCAGGAGGATGAACCTTTTGTACAGGTGAAAAGCAGATGCCCGGATCATTGGATTATTGGTGTTTCTGCAACGAATGAAAAGGAAGCAATTAAAGCAAAAGAGGATGGAGCAGATTACATCGGAGTTGGCCCCATATATGGAACGAATACAAAGGAGGATGCAAAGCAGCCAATAGGAGAAAATGGTTTAAGGAATATTCGTGAGCAAGTCGGAGATTTGCCAATTGTGGCGATTGGTGGAATTAAGTTGGGCCATATATTCGGACTAAGAAAAGCTGGCGCGGATGGCGTATCTATTATTACGGCCATTAGTCGTTCGAAAAAACCAAAGGAAATGGCTCACTTATTTAGAAAATTTGCTCATTATCAATCAAATTGAATCAATAGCCACTTGCTTGGGTTGTCTGATAGACTAATATATAGAGGAGGCAGATAGGATGCGTTTAAAGGATAAGAAAGTGATTGCATTATTAGAGGAAGACTTTGAAGATTTAGAATTATGGTATCCTGTATTAAGATTGCGAGAAGAAGGCGCAATCGTAGATTTAGTCGCAAAAGAAGCGAAGAAAAAGTATTTCGGAAAATACGGAGTACCGGCAGAATCGGATTATAGTTTTTCACAAATCGATGTAAATGACTATGATGCGATACTCGTACCAGGTGGTTGGGCGCCTGATAAACTTAGGCGTTATCGAGAAGTGTTAGATATGGTGAGATCTATGAATGAGCAGCAAAAGCCAATTGGTCAGATTTGCCATGCTGGCTGGGTACTTATTTCTGCTGGCATTTTGCGAGGGAAAAAAGTCACCAGTACCCCAGGAATCAAGGATGATATGACTAACGCTGGTTCCTTATGGTTTGATGAAGCTGTCGTAACGGATGGACACATTGTTTCTAGCCGCAGACCACCAGATTTACCCCCATATGTAAAAGCATTTGCTGATCTACTAGCAGCAAATTAAGGAGGAGCCGCAGAAGGCTCCTTTTTTTACACGTTAGAAAAGTATAAAATCTTTACACAGCAGAAGTTCGACGTAGCGGAGATTTTAAGGTGCCAAGTATAAGCAAAACTAGGCATTCTCCAAAAGACGAGCGAATGCGAGTTTTTCTAACATTATTTTTTGGTGAAGATGTGCTTATCTAGCATTTTTAACTTGAAATGATGAAGAGATTTGATACAATGAAGCTTATCGTTTTTGTTAAAGTACTAGCAGAGTAAATGCTGGAAAAAAAGCAGTAGATGGAATGGCAATGGGTACACTACCTACATTTTAGCCAGCAGTTAGGGGCGGAATACGAAGTGAAGCAAATCAATGTATCATCAAAGATAGTCTTAGCAATCTTTATGATTGGTACCTTTTCTGTTGGGATGACAGAGTATGTTGTAACAGGATTACTGACACAATTTGCAAACGATTTAGATGTCGATGTTTCAACAACAGGATTACTATTAAGTGTTTATGCGATAAGTGTAGCAGTGTTTGGACCAATTCTTAGAATGGTTACATTAAAATTCTCCCCCAAGCCACTCCTAGTTGGACTGATGGCTTTATTTGTTATCAGCAATATTATTGCTGCAACAGCACCAAGCTTTGAAGTATTATTACTATCTAGATTATTGTCTGCTGCTATGCATGCTCCGTTTTTTGGCCTGTGTATGGCGATAGCTGTGAATATATCTGCACCACATAAAAGAACAGGTGCGATTGCAGCTGTGCAAGGAGGACTTACCATTGCCATTATGCTAGGTGTACCTTTCGGCTCCTTTCTAGGCGGTATGTTAGATTGGAGATTGGTTTTTTGGTTTATGGTAATTCTAGGAATAATTACCTTAACGGCTCTTGTAATCGTGACACCCAATCAGGAGACAACAGATGTACCAAAATTGAAAAAAGAGCTTAAAATATTCCGTAATAAAAATGTCCTGATGGTTATATTCATTATCGTCTTTGGTTTTTCAGGTGTGTTCACTGCATATACGTTTATGGAACCAATGATTAGAGAGTTCACAGGCTTTGGAGTTACAGGTATTACAGCTACTTTATTTTGCTTTGGTGTAGGATCCGTTATTGGGAATTTTGCTTCTGGAAAAATTCAGGAAGCACGCTTAACAGAGTATCTTATGCTAGCATTAGCTAGTTTAGCAGTTGTTTTGTTGATTTTTGCGTTTACTGTTCAATTTGCTGCACTAGCACTGATTGCCAGCTTTTTATTTGGTGCAGGGACGTTTGGGACATCTCCAATCCTGAATTCTAAAATAATTTTGGCCGCAACAGAAGCTCCATTACTATCAGGAACTATTGCAGCTTCTGTTTTCAACTTAGCAAATTTTATTGGAGCAACACTCGGAACCGTATTATTAAAGAATGGCTTCTCTTATGTCATGATTACAGTAATTGCTGCAGGTATCATCGGATTGGGTTTCATTTTAGCCATTGTGACACATTTGGTGGAAGACAAGGAAGTATTTCGGGTAGTGCGGTCTGATTCATGAGTAGGAATGATGTCTTTCAGGATGTATAGTGTCAAAAATTGTTTGATAATGTTTGAAAACGGGCATAATATAGAGACTGGACGTGGAATAGGGGTTGAGTAAATGAGAAAATACAATGCTGTTTTTTGGATAGCACTTTCCATCTGTGCCCTCATTGTTTTATGGGGCATGATTGATCCAAAAAATTTGAAGGATTCAACACAAGCAATCACTACATATATTTCTGAATATTTTGGCTGGTATTATTTACTTATCATCATGGTTTTCTTAGCTTTTTGTATTTATCTTATTTTTTCTCGTATAGGGAAATTGCGGTTAGGTAAAGACAATGAAAGACCTGAATATTCAACCGCTTCATGGTTTGCCATGCTTTTTAGTGCAGGTATGGGAATGGGGTTAGTATTTTGGACTACAGCAGAGCCTATCTCACATGCTTTTAAAAGCTCACCAAATGCAGAAGTAGGATCAAATGAAGCGATTCGCGAGTCATTACAATATTCCTTCTTTCATTGGGGAATTCACGCATGGGCGGTATATGCTATTGTCGCCTTAGCACTCGCTTATTTTAAATTTAAAAAAGATTATCCAGGACTAATTAGTGCTACCCTTACACCTGTTTTTGGGGAGAGGGCAATGAAAGCGACTCCTGGTAAATTAATTGATATCTTAGCCATTTTTGCAACAGTCGTCGGTGTGGCATCCACGCTAGGCTTTGGATCTGCTCAGATTAATGGTGGTCTAGCTTATCTATTTGATACACCTAATAATTTTACGATGCAGCTTGTTATTTTAGCTGTGGCGACTGCCCTTTTTATTTTATCTGCATGGTCAGGGATTGGTAAGGGGATCAAATACTTAAGTAATATTAATATGGGGCTAGGATTTTTCTTATTACTTTTGTTATTTATTGTAGGTCCTACACTTTATATTCTGAATATGTTTACTGCTACATTAGGAAGCTATATCGCTAATTTTTTCGATATGAGTTTTCGTCTTGCCCCATTAAATGAAAAAGGACGTACTTGGATTGATAACTGGACGATCTTCTATTGGGCATGGTGGATATCATGGGCTCCATTTGTCGGTATATTTATTGCAAGAATATCTCGTGGTCGAACGATTAAACAATTTATGGTCGGAGTATTATTCGTACCAGCCCTAGTCTGCTTTATTTTTTTCGCAGTCTTTGGGGTATCTGCGCTAAATATTGAACAAAATGGAATAGAGGCAATTTCTGCATATACGTTAGAGACCACAACTTTTGGGATGCTGCAGCATTATCCATTAGGTGACTTTATGGCTTTAATTACAGTCTTTGTGATCGCGATTTTCTTTATCACTTCTGCCGATTCTGCTACCTTTGTCTTGGGAATGCTTAGCTCTAATGGATCGATTAATCCAGCAAATTCGATCAAAATTGCTTGGGGGTTAGCAATGTCAGCGATGGCTGCCATTATTGTATACTTTGGTGGAACAGCGGGACTACAGAACATGTTAATTATTGCCGCACTCCCATTTTCGGTAATTATGATTCTGATGTTAGTATCCTTTCTTAAGATAGTAAAAAAGGATGTTAGAAAGGATAAAAAACCAAGAAAAAGAGTGAGTTAATTTATTTTGCTGATTACTGAATATTTAAGAAAAGAACCTCCGGACTATTTTATTCGGAGGTTTATGCTTTTGCTGATAAGGAATATAGTCAATATAAAGGCTTTGATTGCATAAATTCTCCTAAAATCATTTGTCTTTTGCTACAATAAATATAACAAATGGAAGAAAATTGTGGAGATTGTATCTAGATTAGATGGGAGTATGAATATGGATATTTTATGGTGGATATTAATTATTGCTTGTTTTGTGCTGGCATTTGTAGGGATTGTTTTTCCGATTATACCGGCAGTGTTAGTAATCTGGGTGGGATTTTTTCTGTATCAATTTTTATTGACAACAGACAATATTGGCTGGGTCTTTTGGATTGCAATGGCCATTTTAACGATTATATTAATCCTGTCTGATATTATTGCAAATAGCTACTTTGTCAAAAAATATGGTGGCTCCAAGTGGGGCGAGCGGATGGCGGGTTTAGGAGTGATTGTCGGTTCCTTTATCATTCCGCCGTTTGGGATTATTATCGTTCCATTTATCTTAGTCATTATCACAGAATTAATACAAAAAAGAACGAGTGGTGATGCAATGAAGGCAGCATATGGTTCCTTACTTGGTTTTTTAGGTGGGACAGTTGCTAAAATCGTCATTCAACTAATTATGATCATTTGGTTTTTCATCGCCATTTAAATACATCGAGGTGTTAGCAATGGAAAGAGTATTGACGATTGCAGGTGCTGCTGCACAAGGAAGTGCAGGAATTCAAGCAGATTTAAAGACGTTTCAGGAAAGAAACGTCTATGGAATGTCTGCAATCACAGCAACAGTAACAAATCAATCAAGAACAGAAAAGAAAATTTTTTTGCGTACGATAGAGGAAATCGAAGCACAGCTATATACAGCAGTAGAAAAGGTAGGAATCGATGCGATCAAAACTGGAATGCTTTTTTCTACTACTATTATTGAAAGGGTAGTGACATTCATAGCGCGAAACAAGTCCCCTTATTTAGTAGTAGATCCAGTCATGATTGGCAAAATGGGCTCTCAATTATTAGCAGATGATGCGATCGAAGTATTGAAAAAGCAATTAATTCCTTTGGCCACCATTATAACGCCAAACCGATTAGAAGCAGCAAGGCTTTTAAATAAAAAAATTCCCGAAACGGTAGAGGAATTAAAGGCATATGCCGTTCAATTACATGAGCTAGGCGGTTCCTATGTATTTGTAAAAGGTGGGAAAATGGAAGGGAAGGCAGTAGATGTATTGTATGACGGAGAAAGTTGTCACATATATGAGACAGAATTTGTTGATACGATACATACAAGTGGTGCTGGATGTAGCTTTGCGGCTTGCTTAACTGCTGAATTAGCAAAAGGAGTCGAGATAAGGGATGCAATCGAGATAAGCAAATCTTATGTCTATTATGCGATTAAGCATAGCTTATCCTTTGGAAAAGGGGTGGGCTCCGTTCAACCAGCAGCCTACCGCTTGTTTCATAATTCTAGTCAATAAAGGAAGTGGTGGGGTCATAATAATTATATAAGGTGAATGAGAATCCGAACAATCCTCTGATTGAGCGTAGTCAAAATACGGAGACTCCTGTGGGAACAGCACGAGCTGAAGATCCACTTTGTAAAGTGGTTTTCTTTGCAAAGTTAGCAGACCGCCGTGCCCACTGTAAAGGAAACACTGCGAAAGTTTACTTGAGCAGATGTTGACTTATGCCCGATGGGTAAAAGCGGAGTATTTTGACGGAGCGGTTACAGTGCAGAAGTTCGGATTTTCTCTATTTTATTACTCTTTTGTCCCAATCTCTTTTCTTTTTTTGTTTAAATAAACAGAATTTTGGAAAAAAGTGAAACCATGTTTATTTTTGGACGTATATATTAATAGAGGTAAAAGTATTTAATGGAGGTGTCTGCGTGCAACCAGCAATGCAGTTAAAGAATGTGAATAAAAGCATTGGTAAGAAAAAAATTATTAAAGACTTAAGCTTTGAGATTTATCCAGGTGAAGTTTTCGGATTTTTAGGACCAAATGGGGCCGGAAAAACGACAACGATTAGAATGATGGTAGGTCTAATGAAGATATCGGCAGGGGATATCCTAATTAATGGGGTAAGTGTGAGCAAAAATTATAAACAAGCAGTCCGACAAGTTGGGGCTATTGTGGAAAATCCAGAAATGTATCCATTCATGAGTGGATGGAAAAATTTAAAGCATTTTGCTCGAATGATACCTGGTATTACGGATGAACGTATCAAGGAAGTGATTGCATTAGTAGGTTTAGAGAAGGCAATTCATGAAAAAGTAGGAAAGTATTCCTTAGGTATGCGTCAGCGTATTGGAGTGGCTCAGGCATTATTACATAATCCTTCTATTCTTATTTTAGATGAACCAACCAACGGACTCGATCCTGCAGGAATAAGAGAAATAAGACAGTATATTAGAAAACTTGCAGAGGAAGAAAATGTTGCGGTCATTGTTTCTAGTCACTTATTATCAGAAATTGAGCTTATGTGTGATCGAATTGGTATTATTAAAAATGGAGAGCTTGTAACAGTGGAAAAGGTTGCAGATGAGTCAAACGAAGATCAAGATCTTCAAGTATTGATAGAGGTCTCTCCTATTGATACAGCAGTTAAAGTGATAGAAGATGCCTTTAACATATCGGCATCCATAGAAGAGAACAAATTAGCTATCAAAACAAAGAAGGAAATCATACCTCAGATCATTCAAGAACTAGTGAAACACCAGCTAGAAATCTATGAAGTAGTAACAAATAATGCTAGCCTTGAAGATAAATTCTTTGAAATGATTGGAGAGAACACGATTGCGTAACTTTTTTTCTTTAATAAATAATGAACAAATCAAGCTCTATAGTCGATTTTCGACATGGTCGATGTATATAATCCTTGCTGGTATTATCCTAGCATCAGGATTAATTACCTTCTTCTTTTCAGATGGACTTGAGGAATATGGAGATAATTGGCGAGAAGAATTACAAGCAAAAAATGAAGAATATTTAGAAATGCAAGCAGAAGACGAAGTGTTTGGTGATTTGTATGCATATGATATTGCCAAAAATGAATATTACTTAGAGAACGATATTAAGCCATTGTCTTATGATGCATGGCAATTTGCCCTGGAGAACGCAGGCTTAACCATGTTAGTTAGTTTATTTACGATCATTGTTGCTGCAAGTATCGTATCAAGTGAGTTTAAATGGGGGACGATTAAGCTTTTATTAATTCGCCCAATTTCTCGAGGTAAGATTTTATGGACAAAATATGTGAATGTATTAATCTTTTCTATTTCGATGCTTATATTCTCCTTTTTAATTAATTTAATCATTGGAGCTATTCTATTTGGTATAAATGGATTAAGCCCTAATATAGTAATAGAAGGGGCAAATGGGTTTGAACAAGTAAGTGTTGTTTCTGAAATATTGACAAAGTACGGCTTAAATATGGTAAATTTAATCATAATGGCTACATTCGCTTTTATGATCTCCACTTTATTTAGAAATAATAGTATGGCAATTGGACTTGCGATTTTCTTGATGTTCGCAGGGGATATCATTGTGAGTTTCCTGTCTAAATACGATTGGGCGAAATTTATATTATTTGCAAACACGAACTTAAATCAATATATGGGGAATCAAAGCCCTGTAATTGATGGAATGACCTTAGGCTTTTCCATAACCGTGCTTGTTGTATACTATATTATCTTTTTACTTGTTTCATGGTTATCCTTTACAAGAAGAGATGTAGCTGGACATTAAAGAGAGGAGAATGAAAATTGAGAAGAACTGCTGAAGTAGTATTAACCTTTATTGGAGCATTTGTTTATTTAATTGGCGCTTTTTTAGGAGGTATGTTTACGATGTTCGAAGACCTCCTAAACCAACAAGAGTTTGTTGATCAAGTAGAACAAACCGACCCTAGTCTTAACCCTAAAGATATTGAAATGGTGTTAGAAAGTGCAAGTAGCTTCGGTGTATATATTCTAGTCATTTCGATTGCTGCTATCGTTCTAGGAATTGTTTCCATGTTCTTGTTTAAAGGAAATAATAAACCAAAGGCTGCAGGTATTATTCTGATCGTAGTTGGGGGATTATCCACTTTACTTACCATTGGCTTTGGTATCTTTGCAGGAATATTCTACATCATTGCAGGTATTATGGGAGTTGCCCGTAAACCAAAGCAGGAAGTATCCCTCGAACAGTATTAATAAAGATCACAACGTTCCACGATATATTTTGGAATCAAAGCCAGACATTAATTCGTGTCTGGCTTTTTCTTCTTTCTCCGTTTGAGAAGAACAATGGTGATAACGAAGATTATCAATAAAAGAACGATAATCGGTGCATTACCAATTAAAAAAACAAAAATGGTAGATACCAATGTGACTAGAAATTGAATACTTTCTTTAAATTGTTCCTTCGTTTTTTCCCAGGTACTAGCCGACTCGTTTTGTACGGATGGTAAAGAGGTATTATTTTCTTTGATATAGAGATCAATTGTAGCAAAGTCTGATTGGTTTTCTAAATATTTAATTTTACCCGTTAGTTGTTCTATTTCTTCTTGTACTTCCGCTAAATCGGCAGATATTTTTAGTAAATCCTCTGTTTTCTCTGCCTTTTCCATAAAGGAAAGCAAGCGTTTTTCCACTACCTCTTTTGCTTCTAGTCTTGCGGTTAAATCCACATATTGCTCTGTTACATCCTCCCCGCTAACAGCTTTCTCCTGCACCTTCATATTCCCTTCATCTAAAATCGTCAAAAAGGATTGAAATTGCTTTGCCGGGATTCTTACGGTCATGCTTCCTTGTTGGGTTTTTTCTTCTTGATGCTGAGAAGCTTGAGACGAAACGATATAGCCACCTTTTTTTAAGGTTTCCTCTTCTATAAATTTAGTTGCTTCAGTGAAATTAGAAGTTTCAATGGTTAGACTGGCATTATAGATGATTTTTCGGTTAGCAACCTCTGTTTCTGTGGCATTCGAAGAATCGTTAGCATTCTTATCATTCTCTACAGCCGATTCAGTTTGTAGATTGTTTGCTCGACTATCTTCTTTATTGGCCATACTGAAATCCTGTGGAGCTTCAGCTTGCTCGTCCGCTGTACTCTCCGCTAATTCACTACTATCATTGTTCGAACAGGCTGTGAGAAATAGAATCAAAACAAAAATGAATAAGCACCATTTTTTAAACATAGGAACCCCCTTTTTTTAGATTAGACGTCCGATCTGTTGATTGGTTACAAGAAATTGAAATTAATAATTATTCATTTCCTTGTATGATTTACGGCACTGTCCTAAGCAAAACGTATTTATGTAAATAATACTTTTGTTAGTTAGCGTAATAATTCAAACGACTTTTTAAAAAAATAAATTTTTTTCAGCATAACTATTGAATTAATATACTGAATAGTGCATAATAATACATAATTACTTCAAACGAATAGGAATTAATAGATATTAGACTTAAGGAGAGATTATTAATGAGTAAAGAAAAAGTAGTATTAGCATATTCTGGGGGACTTGATACTTCTGTTGCTATTAAATGGTTACAGGATAAATATAATTATGATGTGATTGCAGTAGGCTTAGATGTAGGGGAAGGTAAGGATTTAGAATTTGTTAAAAATAAAGCGATCGATGTTGGTGCGATTAAATCTTATTCAGTTGATGCAAAGCAATTGTTTGCAGAAGATTTTGTATTACCTGCACTTCAAGCGAACGTCATGTATGAAAATAAATACCCGTTAGTTTCCGCACTTTCTCGTCCACTAATTGCAAAAGTATTAGTAGACATTGCAGAAAAAGAAGGTGCGGTTGCCGTTGCGCATGGTTGTACTGGTAAAGGTAATGACCAAGTTCGTTTTGATGTGGCATTTACAGCACTAAATCCAGAACTGAAAATTGTAGCACCAGTTCGTGAATGGAAAATGACTAGAGACGAAGAAATTAAATATGCAGAAGAAAACGGTATTCCTATTCCAATAGATTTAGATAGTCCATATAGTGTTGATCAAAACCTGTGGGGACGTGCGAACGAATGTGGTATTTTAGAGGATCCGTGGGCAGTTGCTCCGAAAGATGCCTTTGAGCTAACAGTTGATCCTATTGATGCACCTGACCAACCAGAAATTGTCGAGATTGAGTTCAAACAAGGAAAACCTGTTGCCATTAATGGTGAAGAATATCCATTACACGAATTAATCTTAAAATTAAACGATATAGCTGGTAAACATGGTGTTGGAAGAATTGATCATGTCGAAAACCGCCTTGTAGGTATTAAATCACGTGAAATTTATGAAGCACCTGCAGCGATCACTTTAATTAAAGCACATCAAGAGATCGAATCCATCACTTTGCCAAGAGAGGTGACGAAGTTTAAGCCAGTGGTAGAACAGCAATTAGAGCAGGCAATTTATGATGGTTTATGGTTTACCCAGCTAACCGATGCGTTAAAAGCATTTATTACAGAAACACAAAAATATGTAAATGGTGTAGCAAAGGTTCAACTATACAAAGGTCAAGCATTTGTTGTTGGTCGTAAATCGGATAATTCACTGTATGATTTCAATTTAGCGACATATAACAAGGGTGACGCATTTGATCATGAAGCAGCACTTGGCTTTATCAAGCTTTGGGGCTTACCAACAAAAGTGCATTCAACCGTGAATGATGTTCATGCAGACAAAGCAAAAATTATGGAAAAAACGAAAATTGATATAAAGGAATCAGTGACACAATGAAATTATGGGGCGGACGTTTTACAAAACCAACAAATGAATTAGTAGATGAGTATACAGCATCCATCAGCTTCGATCAAAAGCTTGCACAATATGATATTCAAGGTAGTCTTGCACATGTAGAAATGCTAGCAAAATGTGAGATTATACCGAAAGAAGATGCAGAGAAGATTAAACAAGGCCTACAGGTAGTTGCAGAAAAAATAGCAACAGGAAAAGCAGAGCTAACCGAAGCAAATGAAGATATTCATATGAACGTAGAAAAACTTTTAATCGATGAAATAGGTGCTGTTGGTGGTAAGCTACACACCGGGAGAAGTAGAAACGATCAGGTGGCATTAGATATGCGTCTGTATCTAAGAGATGCACTAGTAACATTAGTGGAGCTTTTAACCAAACTACAGGATGCTTTAATTAAGCAGTCTAACGAGAACCTTGATACGATTCTTCCTGGCTATACACACCTACAACGTGCGCAGCCAGTATTGTTCGCCCATCATATGATGGCATATGTCTCCATGTTCGAGCGAGATGTAGAGCGGCTAAAAGATAGCTATAAACGCGTCAATCGTTCCCCATTAGGAGCAGGGGCGTTAGCGGGTACGACCTTTCCAATTGATCGCCATTTCGTAGCAGAGCAATTAAATTTCGATGGTGTGGTGGAGAATAGCTTAGATGCCGTGAGTGATCGGGATTTTGTTGTCGAATTTTTGTCCAATGCATCCTTAGTGATTATGCACTTATCTCGCTTAAGTGAGGAGCTCGTGCAATGGTCAAGTGCAGAATTTAATTTTATTGAATTAGATGATGCCTTTTGTACAGGAAGCAGCATGATGCCACAAAAGAAAAACCCAGACGTAGCAGAGCTTGTTCGTGGTAAGTCTGGTCGAGTTTATGGACATTTAATGGGCATGTTAACAACACTAAAGGGTTTACCAATTGCGTATAATAAAGATATGCAAGAGGACAAGGAAGGTATGTTTGATACAGTAGAAACAATCAAAGGCGCATTGGCATTATTTGCACCAATGATTGAAACAATGGAAGTGAAAAAGGATAATATGTATGCAGCAGTTGCGGAGGATTTTTCGAATGCTACAGATTTAGCAGATTATTTAGTAAACAAGGGTTTACCTTTCCGTGAGGCGCATGCAGTAGTTGGGCAAGTGGTGCTTCATTGTATCCAAGAGAACAAGTATTTGTTAGACCTTCCGCTTGAGGCGTTCAAACAGTTTTCTGACCTTATCGAAGAGGATATTTATCAAGTACTTTCGCCTAAAACGGTTGTCAATGCAAGAGACATTGTCGGAGGAACCGCGAAAAACAGAGTAGAGGATCAAATAAAGCTTGCTAGCAGTCGATTAGAAGAAAGCAAGCATTGGATAGCAGTTTTTGCAGAAAAAGTAAATGTACTAAAGAAAAACTAAGTCCCTTCCTTATAAGAGGCTTAGTTTTTCCTTTCCTTTATCGAACAAAATGAAATGAGAAGTAAAAGTTCTCATTTTTTTGTAAAAATAAATGCATAAATATAAATTTTATAGTATAATTATAAGAAATTGAAAATTCATCTTTAAATGAATAGATACAGTTTCTTGGTTTGACAAGGAGGAGATAATATTGCAGCAAACAAAAGGTTATCTTGTTTTAAATACTGGGGATGTTTTAGAAGGTAAATGGCTAGGAGCCCCGAAAAAAATGGAAGGTGAGCTCGTATTCAATACTGCAATGACAGGCTATCAGGAAGTGATGACAGATCCATCCTATGCAGGACAAATTGTTACGATGACTTATCCATTGATCGGAAATTATGGCTGGAATGAAATCGACTATGAAAGCTTAAAGCCCTCTGTCGCGGGTTTTATTGTATCAACATTAAGTGAAAACCCCGAGCATTATGAATCGAAAAATACAATGATTGAGATTCTTGAAAAATATCAGATATCTGCATTAGCTAATATTGACACACGTGCACTAACTAGGATTATTCGAGAAAAAGGGGAAGTGTATGGCAAAATTACGGACGATCCGGCTGACAAACCAATACTGAATGATGTTGATCCAGCAGTCGTATCCAGTGTATCAACGAAGGAAAAGCTTTTCTATAAAACAAGTAATCCTGCAAACCATCCAACCCCGCACGTTGTCGTGATGGATTTCGGTTATAAGCATTCGATTGCCCATTCATTACTAGAACTGGGCTGCGATGTTACAGTTGTACCATATGATACGGCTTTCCTTGAGATTCAACGAATAGCTCCAGATGGTGTATTATTATCCAATGGACCTGGAGATCCAAAAGCATTAAAAGATTTATCTGAAAATATCAAGCAAATTTCCGAGAGTTTTCCGACATTAGGAATTTGTTTAGGCCATCAGTTGATAGCTTTAGCACATGGTGCGACAACGAAGCGCCTTCCATACGGACACAGAGGAAGTAATCATCCAGTCAAAGATTTACAAACTGGTAAAGTCATGATTACCTCACAAAATCATGGCTATGTTGTAGATTATGATTCTGTTAATAATACGAATTGGTATGTATCTCATATCAATGTTAATGACAAATCGGTGGAAGGATTAAAACATAAATCACTGCCTTTAATGACCGTGCAGTTTCACCCTGAAGCACATCCAGGACCAATTGACACACACCATTTATTTGTAGATTTTATTCAGCAGTTTATTACTAAGGGAGAGAGACAGCATGCCTAAGTTGACAGATATAAAAAAAGTATTAGTAATTGGCTCCGGACCGATCGTTATCGGTCAGGCAGCCGAATTTGATTATGCTGGTACACAAGCATGTCTAGCTTTGAAAGAGGATGGAGTAGAAGTTGTTCTTGTTAATAACAACCCAGCAACCATTATGACAGATGAAAATATTGCCGATAAGGTTTATCTAGAACCATTAACGTGTGAATCGATAACGAAAATTATTGAAAAGGAACGACCTGATGGAATTTTGCCAACATTAGGTGGGCAAACCGGCTTGAATATGGCAGTACTCTTAGATGAGGCAGGAGTGCTAGAAAAATATCAAGTTACCTTATTAGGAACACCGCTTGAAACTATACAAAAAGGGGAAGACCGTGAAATATTCAAATCAATGATGAAGGAAATTAAAGAGCCAATTGCCGAAAGCTTGTCCACTTCTTCTGTTGATGAAGCACTCGATTTTGCTAGGAAGGTTGGTTATCCAATGATTGTACGTCCTGCATATACACTAGGCGGGGCTGGTGGTGGAATAGCGGATACAGAAGAAGAGCTCCGTCAAATTGTGAAAAACGGCCTTCATTATAGCCCAATTAATCAGGTATTAATTGAACAAAGTGTAAAGGGATGGAAAGAGATTGAATATGAAGTAATGCGTGATTCCAATGATACTTGCATTATTGTTTGTAACATGGAAAATTTTGATCCAGTTGGAGTGCACACAGGGGACAGTATTGTCGTAGCACCTTCTCAAACGTTAACAGATCGCCAGTATCAAATGCTCCGAACTTCTTCTGTAAAAGTGATCCGTGAATTAGGTGTGATTGGGGGTTGTAATATTCAATTCGCTTTAAATCCGGAAAACGATGATTATATTATTATTGAGGTAAACCCTAGGGTTAGTCGTTCCAGTGCTCTTGCATCCAAAGCAACCGGCTATCCAATAGCTCGGATTGCTGCTAAAGTTGCTCTTGGCTACCACTTAGATGAGGTCATTAACCCAATTACTGGTGATACATATGCCAGCTTTGAACCAGCGATCGATTATATTGCAGCCAAAATTCCGCGTTGGCCATTTGACAAATTCACACAAGCAGACCGATTACTTGGTACACAAATGAAAGCAACTGGTGAGGTGATGGCTCTAGCGCGCAATTTTCCAACTGCTATCAATAAAGCGATTCGTTCATTAGAGATCGGTCTCGACTCTATTTATCTACCTGGTATAGAGAAATGGACAGACGAAAAGCTTGTGCTAGCTTTAGATAAAGCAACTGATGAGCGATTGTTTGTCGTTACGGAAGCATTAAGACGTGGAAAGACAGTGGAGGAAATCCATAACATAACCCAAATTAATAATTATTTTTTGTATGAGTTAGAAGCAATGGTTAAAAAAGAGAAGGAGCTTGCCACAAAAGAATGGGATCAAATAAAAGTAGAGGATATTAAAGAGGCGAAAAGCTATGGCATATCTGACACTGCTCTTGCCAAAATATTAAATGTTTCAATTGAACAAATACAAGAAAAAATAAAAACAGAGAAATTAGCCCCATCCTTTAAGATGGTGGATACTTGTGCGGCGGAATTCTCTGCTGAAACCCCATATTTTTATAGTTCATGGAATGAAAGAGACGAGGTAGAAGCTCTAAGTGGTGAGAAGATAATGATCGTACTGGGGTCTGGTCCAATACGGATCGGACAAGGGGTAGAATTTGATTATTGCTCCGTTCATGCGGCTAAATCATTACAAGATCAAAAGATAGATGCCATTGTTATTAATAACAATCCAGAAACCGTCAGTACGGATTTCAATACAGCAGACCATTTGTATTTCGAGCCACTAACAGTGGAGGATGTTTTACATGTTGTTAGAAAGGAACAGGCTGAAGGAGTGTTAGTACAGTTTGGAGGCCAAACAGCGATTAATCTAGCAGACGGATTACAAAAAGCTGGTGTGAAGATTACAGGTACAGCTCTTGAAGCAATTGAAGCAGTGGAGGACCGTGACCAGTTTTATCAATTATTACAGAAATTAAACATCCCTCATATCCCAGGTGATACGGTAATGGCAGTAGAGGATGCAAAGGCAGTAGCCGAAAAAATCGGTTATCCTATCCTCCTTCGTCCATCGTATGTAATCGGTGGTCAGGGCATGGTCATCCTTTATAGTGAAACACAACTAGTCAATTATTTAGCAAATCTTGAGCAAAGCTCTCACGATAATCGCATCTTTCCACTCTTAATTGATCGTTATATTGAAGGCTACGAGGTCGAAGTGGATGCGATTTGTGATGGAGAGGATATTTTAATACCAGGTATTTTTGAACATGTAGAAAAAGCAGGAGTTCATTCAGGGGATAGTGTTGCTATTTTCCCTTCCCCTACTTTAACGGAAGCACATAAACAAACGATAGAAGCATATACACAGCAGATATCAAAGGCATTACATGTAAAAGGGATCATGAACATTCAATTTGTCCTAAGTGAAGATCGAAAAACAATTTATGTCTTGGAGGTAAACCCTCGTGCATCACGTACAGTCCCTATTGCAAGTAAGGTAACAGGAGTTCCAATGGTGGATTTAGCTACTCGTGTTCAAATGGGTGAAGCATTACAGGATCAAGCATGGAAATTAGGACTTCACCGTGAGGTCCCATACTACGCAGTAAAAATGCCAGTATTTTCCACAAATAAATTACCTGGTCTTGATCCGATCCTCGGTCCTGAGATGAAATCAACTGGGGAAGCAATCGGAATTGGAACAACCGTAGATCAAGCGATGGCTAAGGCATTTGGTTGGAAGGAAAATAGCTTAAAAGCTCTTACTGTAAATGATGTAATCTTCTTATCCTTAACAAAGGTAGATAAGGTACTAATCGAAGCATTACAACTACTCAATATACAGATTGAGGTAGATCCAAAAACAAAAGCCTTATTAGAAACGGAAGGTGTAACCATAAGTAAGGTAGTTAGTTTAGAAGTTGCGACCAACAATTGTCTTGATGAAAAATATGCCCTGATTGCTGATACGAACCGTACAGGAGAAAAAGATGAACATGTTGTTCTAAGAGAGGCAGGCTTGAAATCTGACACATTATGCTTCTCATCTAATGAGACATTAGTAGCCTATTTAAACGCAACAGAAGAGGCTTTAGAGGCACCTCAATCCATCCAGACCTATCGAAAAGACAAGAACCAAGTGAATAAGAAGGAGCGTGTGATCGGATGAGTTATAAAGAAAAGTTAAAAGGCAGAGATTTACTTACATTAGCGGACTACTCAAAAGCAGAAATCAGCTATTTATTAGAATTAGCTGACCAAATTAAGCAAAAAAGAAAAAAGGGCGAGATTTATGAACCTTTAAAAGGAAAAACATTAGGCATGATCTTTGAGAAGTCATCAACTCGTACACGCGTTTCCTTTGAGGCAGGTATTTATCAGCTTGGTGGAACTGGTCTATTTTTAAGTGCCAATGATATACAAATTGGTCGTGGGGAACCAATTTCTGATACAGCTAAGGTTTTGTCAGGTTACTTGGATGGTATAATGATTCGTACTTTTTCTCAACAGGATGTAGAGGATTTAGCCGAGAATGCTACGATTCCTGTTATTAATGGTCTTACAGATGAGTATCATCCATGCCAGGTTCTTGCTGATTTGCAGACAATGAAAGAAATAAAAGGTAAGCTTGAAGGCTTAAAACTCGCCTATATTGGAGACGGGAACAATATGGCACATTCCTTAATGATTGGCTGTGCCAAGATGGGCTTAGACGTAGCTATCGCAGCGCCAAACGGTTATCAGCCGAAAGACGAAATTACAGCAGTCGCTAAATCATTTGCTGAAGGAACGGAGGTATTAGTGACAGACGATGTTATCGAGGCTGTAAAAGATGCTGATGTCATCTATTCAGACGTATGGGCAAGCATGGGGCAGGAAGCTGAGCAGAATGAACGGGAAAAGGCATTTGCTGCTACTTATCAAGTAAACACGGAGCTTTTCTCCCATGCAAAGGAAGATGCCATATTCATGCATTGCCTTCCAGCGCACAGAGGAGAGGAAGTAACGTCAGAAATTATTGATGGGCCACAGTCTGTCGTATTCCAAGAAGCAGAAAACAGATTACATGCACAAAAAGCATTGATGGTTGCATTGATGGGTAGCTAGATTCCAATTAGGGATCTAGCTTTTTTCCTCTTCATTTGCAGTTCATATTTCATTATTGATATAATAGAATGAATTGTGAGTTATTTTCACAATAGAATAATAAAGGATTGAATCTACATGAACAAACAAACTGTTATCTCAGAATTGCAGGATATTTTGGCAAAAGACCATATTTTAATAGATGAGGAATTAAAAAATCATACTTATACAAAACTTGGTGGAAAGGCAGATTTTTTTATTACACCAGGTACGATAGAAGAAGTACAAGAAGTCATTCGTTATGCAATTAGAAAGCAAATTCCTTTTACTCTGCTCGGTAATGGCTCGAATGTCATCGTGCGTGATGGAGGTATTCGAGGAATTGTATTGAGTCTAAAGAAATTTCGTGCGATTAGACGAGAGGGCAATAAAGTAGTTGCAGAGAGTGGTGCGAGAATTATTGATGCATCACGATTTGCTTTGCAAGAAAAATTAACAGGCCTTGAATTTGCTTGTGGCATTCCTGGAACCGTTGGTGGTGCCTTATATATGAATGCAGGTGCATATGGTGGGGAGATTAAAGATTGTCTAGAGCATGCATTAATTGTCGATCGCGGGGGCGATGTGCATCAAGTATTGGCAGAGGAGTTTGATCTAGATTATCGAACGAGTAATATCGCAGAAAAAGGATATATCGTTTTAGAAGCAACCTTTCAGTTAAAGGAAGGACATTATGAGGAGATTAAGGCTGTGATGGATGATTTGACTTTTAAGCGTGAGTCAAAGCAGCCATTAGAGTATCCATCCTGTGGTAGTGTGTTCAAACGTCCACCAGGCTATTTTGCAGGGAAACTGATTCAAGATAGCGAGTTACAAGGTAAAGGTGTTGGAGGGGCAGAAGTATCCACCAAACATGCTGGATTTATTGTGAATAAAGATAATGCAACGGCAAGTGATTATATTGCTGTGATTGAGATGGTACAGCAGACGGTGAAAGCGAAATTTGGTGTAAAATTGGAGAGAGAGGTTAGGATTTTGGGAGAGGATGAAGAGATGGCTTAGGTTGTTTTGTTAATCTGGATTTGTAACAAACTGTGTAGGTAAGAAAGGCGTAGGTACTGACCCAGTGAAAAATCTAACTTTCGTTGGTTACCATCTTACTCACTCAGCTTTTTATTTAGCTAACTCTTTTATTCAAACGACTTTAATTCTCCTTTTTTAGATGAATTCAATAGATGTAGTTAAATAGTGGCTGGGACATAATTAAATAGGGTGAATGAGAATCCGAACAATCTTCTGATTGAGCGTAGTCAAAATACGGAGACTCCTGTGGGAACAGCACGAGCTGAAGATCCACTTTGCAAAGTTAGCTGAAGCCGTGCCCACGGAATGCGGAGTATTTTGACAGAGCGGTTACAGTGCAGAAATCTATTGCCATTTTTCTCTCTATACTATTAACCCTAGTATTTTTCCATTATTTGAGCCAAATATTTTTTGAAATTATTTCTGATACTTTGAGGCTCGATAATTTCACATTTATCCCCAAACTGTAGGAGAGCATTGTATCCGTGTTCATTATCAACTATGGGATACTTTGCAATATAACCATTCTTATGTTGAGATATAACATAATCTTCTCCAAATCGTTCAATGATCTTGTCTTTGATAGATTTATCAATTTTTATAATCACTGGAACGGTTTCTTTTGTCATCCAGTTAGATCCATCCATAGGTAGGGAAACAAATTCCTTAGGTGAGAAGGATTCTACAGACATACTTACATCGTTCATTCTAGCTATCTTAAATGTGCGATAATCCTTTCTTTTAACGCAGAAGGCTTGTAAATACCAACTACTTTCTTTAAAAATGACTTTGTAAGGCTCTACTTTGCGAGAAGTATCCTCACCATTTTTATCGATATATTGGAACACCAAATATCGATGATCCTCCATAGCAGTTTCGATTAACTTCAAGCGATCTCGAAGGAATCGATTACCCTGATTCAAGGTAAGATCAACCGAGAAATGTCCATCGTTTTTCCACTGCTGTATTAAATCTGTTTCACTTTCCATACTTTGTACTTTTGCTAACGTATTTGCTATTTCATTTTTTTCCAGTAATTGATTATAGCTCTCTAAACTTGTTATTAAGCTTCGAACATCTTTTGGAGTGAATAACTTTTTGTCTACTTTATAGGACTTCATTAAGCTTACTCCACCATCCGACCCTCTAGTAGTGAAAATTGGTAGCCCAGCCATAGTTAAGGTATCAACATCCCTAAATATTGTTCTTCGGCTAACCTCTAATCTTTCAGCCAATTCGCTAGTAGTTACTACTTCTCGATCCAACAGCAGCATGATAATGGCAACAAGTCGATCAATTTTCATAGTAATCTCTCCCTTTAACTATCATTATGACATACAGGTGTCATAATTGACATTGTAAAATAAACTTGTACTCAAAAATAAAGAAATACAGGGAGGTAATTTCAATAAGTAATTACAAGATTTTAGAAAAAGACGCATTTCGGTTCATAGGTTTCAAAACAAAATTGGAAGGTTCGGTAAATATCCATGCAGAAGAATTTTCTAGCCAGAAAACCGAATTTTTCAAGGGAATCATTCATGATGGAAAGATGGCACTATTACAACCTCTTTCGGAGAGTAAATACGGGTATGGGGTCGTCACAACAGATAAAAAAACTGCCTATTACTACGCGGGTGTACGAACTACTCAAAAGGGAGTAGCAGGAACAGAGGAAGTGCTATTTTCGGGAGGTAAGTACCTCGTGCTTAGTGATGAGGGTGGCTTATCCCGTTTAGCCTTTGATAAGCTAGAGAATCAAGCATTTAATCAAATTCTTACTAATGACTTTGAGTATACCTATAATGGGAAGCCAATTGCCGAAGTGCTATTAAATGGAAATCCAGCAGATGCTGAAGTGGAAGTATGGATACCTATTGAGTAACATTGTTTTAGCAGGGGATAGTATAAGCTATCTCCTGCTATTTTTTATACGATTTTTTGCTCTCAGTGCAAGGCAGACTCTCGTCTATATAGACAATCCCATCTGTAGCCCCCTCCTTTTGATTGCAAATTTTACTTTACCTGTCGTAGTAATCATGATAAAATAAAATTACTACGACAGATAAAGTACGGCAGTCGTAGTAAAATCAATCGCTGACATAGTAGAAGGGAGGATCAGCTTTTGATTAGTAGTGATGTAATTCGTGGCTATAATGACACCATCATTCTTTCTCTCTTATTAGAGCAAGAATCATATGGATATGAAATTTCCAAGAAAATTAAAGAAATATCAGAGGAAAAGTACGTTATCAAAGAAACAACCCTATATTCGGCATTTAATCGACTTATGAAAAATGGATATATCGAAGCCTTTCATAAACAACAAACCTTTGGCAAAAAAAGAACGTACTATAGAATGACAGAAGCAGGGTTGCTTTTTTATAAAGAGAAATGTCGCGAATGGGAGCTAACAAAAGAAGTGATGAATCGATTTATTAAGGAGGAGTTTCGATAATGGACACCATTATGAATTATTTAGAAAACATGTTTGCTTCAATGCCAAAATCTAAACAGATGCAGCAATTAAAAGATGATTTGCTAGTGCATATGGAGGATAAATATCAAGAATTAAAACGAGCTGGAAAATCAGAAAATGAAGCAATCGGTGTAGTGATTGCAGAGTTTGGAAACATGGAAGAAATTATGGACGAATTTGGTATTGATTTAGATGATGATAGAGCTAATGAGCCTTTTTTAATGGATGAAGAAATAGAAGAATATTTACATGTGAGTAAAAAAACAAGCATTTGGATTGGTATAGGTGTCGGTTTGTGTATAATAAGTGCTGCGATGTTTGTGTTTATAGCAGGATTACAAAACAATGGTTTTTTAAATGAAATTCCAGTAAAAACAGCTAATATTATTGGAGTTATTTGTTTAATTGTATTTGTTGCCATTGCTGTTGGTTTGTTCATTTATAATGGCATGAAGATTGAAAAATATGATTATATTCATACAGAGCATGCCTTTCAATTATCGTTTGAACAGAAAAATAGTATTCAAACCCGTAAAGAAGCTCATCAACCAAAGTATCTTGCAGCCCTAATTTGTGGGATTGCCCTTATTATTCTTTCACCAGTTGTCCTTTTCACCACTCTAGCAATAAACGAGCAATTCACTCATTTTGGTGTTGTTGGACTATTATGGATAGTAGCTATAGGAATATTCCTATTAATTTTTTTCACTACGGAGATGGACGCATATAAAAATCTGTTAAAGGAAGGGGTAGCCTCCAAGTCTAAAAAGAATGAGAAGCGAGACAGAATAACAGGAGCAGTAGCTGTAATCATTTGGTCATTAGCTACTATCATCTTCCTAATAAGTGGTTTCCTCTACAATCAATGGCATATAAATTGGCTCGTATTTGCGATTGCTGGTATTTTTATCGGAATGTTCAATGCAGCTTATTCCATTCTAACAAAAAATGAATGAAAAGGAACTGGCATCCATAGCACGATAAGTTCTAAAATGCTGGCGATCTCTATTAAAATGGCAGTAATAATGAGGATAAGTACCAAAATGCCAGAGTCAGCATCTCAAAATGGCACTTATAACAAGGATAAATGCCAAAATGCCAGAGATCCCGCTCGAAATGGTACTTAAAATGAGAATAAGTACCAAAATGCCAGAGTCAGCGCCTCAAAATGGCACTTATAACAAGGATAAATGCCAAAATGCCAGAGATCCCGCTCGAAATGGTACTTAAAATGAGAATAAGTACCAAAATGCCAGAGTCAGCGCCTCAAAATGGCACTTATAACAAGGATAAATGCCAAAATGCCAGAGATCCCGCTCGAAATGGTACTTAAAATGAGAATAAGTACCAAAATGCCAGAGTCAGCGCCTCAAAATGGTACTTATCAAACGGATAAAGCCCAAAATACCGGTGATCCCGCTCAAAACGGTAGTAACAAGCGATTAAAATGCTCGCACAAATGACCATGTATAAGCTAATTTTTTGCAAATCATTTCAAGATTCTATATAATAAAAACACTAACTAAATAAACGCATGTATTCCTTTGGGGCAGGGTGTAATTCCCGACCGACGGTGATAAGCTAAGGAGCTTTTAGTCCGTGACCCGGATCATTTTTCATTAAATGTGAAGGTGGATTTGGTGAAATTCCAAAGCCGACAGTGAAAGTCTGGATGGGAAAAGGAATGGTGGAGAAGTGGTTATTTTTTCTATGGAATAAGCATTGTTTATTGCTGATTCTGTCGAAAATTTCTTGATTAATTCAAGGCTTCTTTGCTATGAATGAAAGACTATCCAGCCCTAGGGTCATTATCCTAGGGCTTTTCTTATTTTAATATAGAAGGTGATGAAGTGAGAACAAAGGAAGAATGGATGGAGCTCGCTTTAACGATGGCCGAAGCTACTACTGGTCAAACTAGTCCAAATCCGTCTGTTGGAGCGGTTGTCGTCAAGGATGGTGTACTGCTTGGGGTTGGTACACATTTAAAGGCAGGAGAACCGCATGCAGAGGTCCATGCTATCGCACAGGCTGGTGAAAAGGCAAAAGGTGCTGATATCTATGTAACGTTAGAGCCTTGTGCCCATTATGGCAAAACTCCTCCATGTGCGGAATTGCTAGTAGAGAAGGGAATTAAAAAGGCTTATATCGCATCGGTTGATCCAAACCCAAAGGTAGCTGGAAAAGGGGTAGCAATTCTTGAAGCAGCAGGAATCGAAGTGGAAGTAGGATTATATGAAGAAAGAGCGCTCCAATTGAATAAGCACTTCTTTTATTTTATGAATAAAAAACGACCATTTATCACCTTAAAAGCAGCGATGACATTGGATGGGAAGACAGCGACAGTGACAGGGGATAGTAAATGGATCACATCAGCCGAAGCTAGACTAGATGTGCATAAGGAAAGACATAAGCATGATGCGATATTAGTTGGCAAGGGAACGGTCGGGGCTGATAATCCAAGCCTGACAACTCGCTTACCTCAAGGTGGAAAAAATCCAATTCGGATTATCCTTGATACTAAGCTATCATTGCAAGAGGAATTTGCGATCTATGATAAAGAAGCAACTACCTGGGTTTTTTGCGGAAATGAAGCAGATCCGATTACTTTTCAAGAAAAACATCCTCACATCAAGGTGGTTCAGTTAAAAACAGAAGATATTCAATTAGAAGATGTCATGAACGAATTAGCACAAAATAAAATTCAATCATTATATGTCGAAGGTGGCGGAACCATCCATCAAGCCTTTCTACAGGAGAACCTCGTAGATGAATGTCATTGGTATATTGCACCAAAGCTTTTAGGTGGCCAGGATGCTAGATCTGTTATAGCAGGGAATTCGCCACACTGGATGGAAGATGCAAAGGAATTAACTTTCATTGATTTTGAGAAGCTGGGACCAGATCTGAAGATTATTGCAAAACCAAAAGGGGGATTCTAATGTTTACTGGTATTGTCGAAGAAAAGGGTAAAATTGAAATGATTAAACAATCCAATCAAGCATTACAACTGAAGATTCAAGGCGAAAAAGTGACAGAGGATGTGGCGATTGGCGATAGTATTTCCGTAAATGGTGTTTGCTTAACCGTGACTAACTTCACTAAGGAGTGGTTTACAGTAGACGTCATACCTGAAACATTTCGTAGCTCCTCTTTATCCACACTAAAAGCACAGTCCATGGTTAATTTAGAGCGCGCCATGCATGCAAACGGAAGATTTGGTGGTCACTTTGTGTCAGGACATGTCGATGCAGTTGGTACAATCGAACGAACTTGGATCGAAGATAATGCAAAATATTATTACATCACTGTCCCGGAAACACATTATGTGACTCTAAAGGGATCAGTAGCCGTAGACGGCACTTCATTAACTGTATTTGGAGTAGACGATAATGGGTTCACTATCTCCTTAATTCCAGAAACACAAGCAGCGACCATTCTAGGTGATAAAAAACAAGGGGATATCGTGAATGTGGAATATGATATGTTAGCAAAATATATGGAGCGATTACTTCGTTCCTCCCATCAACAGCCACAAGGAATAACAGAAGAGAAATTGACGCAATTGGGTTTTTAGGGGGCCAATAATGAAACATTCAGTAGATGAAGCAATAGAAGCATTAAAAAAAGGTGAAATTGTGATCGTTGTAGATGATGAAGACCGTGAGAATGAAGGAGATTTTGTTGCACTAGCGGAAAAAGTAACACCTGAAATTATTAATTTTATGGCAAAAGAAGGACGTGGATTGATTTGCACACCTATGTCCCAAAATTATGCCGATCGTTTCCAATTAGGTGCAATGGTAGCACGTAATACAGATGATCATGGCACCAATTTTACAGTGAGCATTGATTATCATACCACTCATACAGGGATTAGCGCTCATGAAAGATCGTTAACGATTGAAAAGTTAGTCGATGAAACAACGACTGCTTATGACTTCAAACGTCCAGGGCATGTATTTCCTTTAATTGCAAAAAATGCAGGAGTTTTGGAACGATCTGGACATACCGAGGCAGCCATTGACTTAGCCCGTTTATCCAATTCAAAACCGGTTGCAGTTATTTGCGAAATTATGAATGAAGATGGCACTATGGCTAGACAGGATGATTTAGAAAAAATTGCTGAAATCCACAGTATGCCAATGGTCTCCATTCAAGAGTTGATTCAATACCGAAAGAGATATGATAAATTAATCACGAAAGAAACAGAAGTAAATATGCCAACAGCTTATGGTGAATTTAAGCTTGTTGCTTATACAGAAAAATATACTGGTAAGGAGCATGTCGCCTTATATAAAGGGGAATTAACACCTGATGAGCCAACCCTTGTCCGTGTCCACTCTGAATGTTTAACAGGTGATGCATTTGGTTCGCAGCGATGTGACTGTGGCCCACAGCTTAAAAAAGCGTTAGAAGAAATCGAAAAAGCAGGACGCGGTGTGTTAGTGTATATGCGCCAAGAGGGCCGAGGCATTGGGTTAATTAATAAAATGAAGGCATACAAGCTTCAAGAGGAAGGCTACGATACAGTGGAAGCAAACCATCAGCTAGGCTTTCCAGATGATCTTCGCGATTATGCCATAAGTGTTCAAATTTTAAGAGATTTAGGTGTCGGGAAAATTCATTTATTAACAAATAATCCTCGCAAGCTTTCAAGCATGAAGGAATATGGTTTAGAATTAGTAGCACGAAAAGCGATTGAAATACCCGCTAATAAGAATAATGAAAAATATTTACAAACGAAAGTAGAAAAGCTTGATCATTTATTACACATTGAAAGTAACCGAGATGGGGGAGGAATTTAACATGGGGAAAATATATGAAGGTAATTTAGTTGGTACAGGTTTAAAGGTTGGTATCGTTGTAGGAAGATTTAATGAATTTATTACCGGGAAACTGCTAAGTGGTGCAGAAGATGCATTTAGAAGACACGGTGTTGGTGAAGAAGATGTAGAAGTAGCTTGGGTTCCAGGAGCATTTGAGATTCCGCTTGTCGCGAAAAAAATGGTAGAAACGGGTAAATATGATGCCGTAGTTACATTAGGAACGGTTATTCGGGGCTCTACGCCACACTTTGATTATGTGAGCAATGAAGTGTCAAAAGGGGTAGCAAGTGTTTCTATGGATGCAGGAATCCCAGTCATTTTTGGTGTTCTAACTACTGACACCATCGAGCAAGCAATCGAACGTGCAGGAACAAAAGCAGGAAACAAAGGGGCAGAGGCAGCGATATCAGCAATTGAAATGGCTAATCTGTTGAAAGATATTGAATAGAGCACAATGGCAGTGTGGCGGATAAATCAATCTCGTCACACTTTTTTATACGTTTGAAAAAACGCACATTTTGGATATCGGAGAAAATGGGAGGTATCGCATCTAGAGGTGTCGAATATAATCGGATATCAGACAAAATGCGTGGTGCTGCATCTAGAGGTGTCGAATATAATCGGATATCGGACAAAATGCATGGTGCTGCGTCTAGAGGTGTCGAATATAATCGGATATCGAACAAAATGCGTGGTGCTGCATCTAGAAGTGTCCAATAAAATCAGATAAAGGACAGAATAAATGGTGACGAACCCATATCTGTCCAATATATAATTGGTTCACCCCAATCACTTTACATCTGCTTTCACTTTCGATATGAAATTTACAGCGCCAAAGAGGAATCACCAATTCCCCTTTGACAAAAACTCATACAACTCACTTATTAAGTAATGTTTTAATATCATCTTCTATCTTCTCTGGTTCTGTTTTTGGAGCATATCGTTTTACTACATTGCCATCTTGATCGATGAGAAATTTTGTGAAATTCCATTTGATTTGGTCAGACACGATGCCTGGAGCCTCTTTCGTTAAATACTTATATAATGGATGTGCATCTTTGCCGCGAACATTAATTTTGGCAAACATCGGGAAGGAAACTCCAAAGTTTAATCGACAGAATTCCTCTGCCTCTTCACTCGAACCAGGCTCTTGATTCATGAATTGATTGCAAGGAAAGCCTAGTATCTCTAATCCTTCTTCCTTATACTTCTGATATAGCTTTTCTAGACCATCGAACTGAGGGGTGAAGCCACACTTACTTGCTGTATTGACGATAAGTACTGCCTTCGCTTGAAACTCAGCTAATTCCTTTTCTTTTCCCTTTACTGTTTCAACCTTGAAATCATATATAGACATAAAAAAAGCCTCCTTACTATAAGATTAGCATAAGGAAGCAAAAATTGTTTAATCAGAAGTTCTAAACAGATAGTAATTCGTTAAAACGAGAGAAAGTAGCAATATTGCTTCACCTATATTCGTCATTGCCTTTGTGGGGATAGGTAATTGAACAATGCTGGTAACACTAATAATCAAGCAACCAACAAAGAAAAGATAGAATCCAGTTTTTCGCCAAACAATAATAGAGGTTAAAAGTAGGATGATACTAATTGCAATAACCATAATCGGCAATCGATCCTCTGTCTCTTGATAACTGAGAATGCCATATTCCCATACTGGCTCTAAATCAATCGTTAGTATACCAATTATTTCCGCTAAAATTAAACAAGCTGTGATCAGAAAAGTCGCTAATTTGGCAAGGGAATGTTGAGCAAAATGAACGTTTATCCTTTTTAAAACGGCATATGAATATAACACAAGAAATGGTGTAAAGAATGCATGGAGCCAATATCTTAATTCATTCCATTTCTCCAACCAACTACTTTCTCCAATGAAACGCCCTACTGTTAGTATTCCATTGTCATAGATTAAACCAACAATAACTAGAAGAATAACATTTAGCAGCGATCCCCATCCAATCCATTGCGCTTGACGTATCACAACAATCCATAACACTACATAAAAAAACGTTAGTAATGCATATAAATAGAGATCCATCATATCACCACTTTTCTTATTTCGTTACTGTCATTATTATAACCAAATAAGAAAAAAGATGCTTCCTTTCATTAAAAAGGAAACATCTTTCAGACTATTATTCTTGTGTAACCCCATCTTCTTCGGCAATACGATCAAGGCGTGCTTGGATTTCTTCCTCTGTTAGGTTATGTTCCGCGATATATAAATTACGAGGATGGGTACGGCATTCATGAGAACAGCCGCGCATATATTTGTGTTCATTTTCTTCTGAGCATAGCATTTGTCGATTACATTCGGGATTTGCGCAATTCACATAGCGTTCACAAGGTTCCCCGTCAAAATAATCCTTTCCAACAACGACATGTTCTTTGCGATTTACTGGTACAGAAATACGTTCATCAAATACGTAAAGCTGTCCATCCCAAAGCTCCCCTTGAACTTCTGGATCTTTACCATACGTTACGATACCGCCATGTAATTGTCCGACATCCTCAAATCCTTGTTTTACAAGCCAACCAGAGAACTTTTCACAACGGATTCCACCAGTACAATAGGTTAGAACCTTTTTACCTTCTAATTTATCTTTGTTTTCCTCCACCCATTTAGGAAGCTCTCGAAATGTTTCGATATCAGGTCTAATCGCTCCACGGAAATGACCTAGCTCATATTCATAATCGTTACGAGCATCTAAGACTACTGTATTCTCATCACGCATAGCTTCATAAAATTCTTGTGGTGACAAATATTTTCCAGTTGTCTCTCTTGGATTAATATCCTCTTCAAGACGTAGGGTAACTAACTCTGGGCGAGGTCTAACGTGCATTTTTTTGAAGGCATGTCCATCTGCTTCATCTACTTTAAACACCATGTCCTTAAATCGAGGATCATTATGCATTGTCTCCATATACGTATTCGTTTGCTCGACGGTACCGGAAACTGTTCCATTAATACCTTCATGTGCAATGAGAATACGGCCTTTAAGTCCTAATTCTTTACAGAACTTTAAGTGCTCATTTGCATAGCCTTCTGGATCCTCCAAATCTACATAGTGATAGTACAATAATACTTGGTACTTTTCCTTTTTTTCCATTCTTTCTACCACCTATCAATTCATATTTGCAAGATATAAATGTGTTTAGGTTGGTTTATACTTTTATTATCTTGCAACACTTTATTCTATCATGTTTTTTCTCTCTTCACAATGCTAGTAGGAGGAGTCATACTCCACATTATCCTTGCTCAAACCACTTCATCAATGCTTGCGTTCCTTTGTCGCCTTCTCCAGCTTGCTCTAGCTCTGTATACAGCTTTAACGATAATTCAAGTCCTGGAGTGGTTAAATCCATTTCCTTAGCAGACTCAAGCGCAATTTTCATATCTTTA
This sequence comes from Gracilibacillus sp. JCM 18860, assembly GCF_055395245.1. NCBI lineage: Bacteria > Bacillati > Bacillota > Bacilli > Caryophanales > Bacillaceae > Gracilibacillus > Gracilibacillus sp. JCM 18860. Next base: position 1,915,198 of record NZ_AP043868.1, on the reverse strand, counting down.
ATAAAATGCTTGATGTAAAATCCTGGTTGATCATCCCCGTTAATCATTCGAGGTGCTAGGTTGGATAACGACCAGCTCCCTGCTGCCCCTGTTGAAATACTTTCTAATACTCGAGTAGGATCTAGTCCAGCTTTTTTCGCGTACATTATCGCTTCTGTTACACCAATCATGTTGGAAGCAATTGTGATTTGATTAGCCATTTTCGTATGCTGGCCAGCACCTGCTGGACCTTGAAGAACAATGTTTTCTCCCATTATTTCAAAAATAGGTAGCATGGCATCAAAGTCTTTCTGTTTCCCACCTACCATAATCGCTAGTGAGCCATTCCTTGCGCCGATATCACCACCAGAGACAGGTGCATCTAGAGCGTGTAACCCTTTTTCCTCTGCAGCTTCCGCAATCCTTTTGGCAAGCTTTGGATTAGAAGTTGTCATATCAATTATATAGGTGTCGGTGCTTGCATTTTGGATAATCCCATTTTCTCCGAAGTAAATTTCTTCTACATCAGAAGGGTAGCCAACAATGGAAATAATGATATCTGATGATGTAGATAATGCTGTTACACTGTTCTTCCAGATCGCTCCTTGTTCTACTAGATCACTGGCTTTTTCTTTTGTTCTTGTGAAAATCTGTACATGGTAGCCTTCCTGCATTAAATTCCTCGCCATACTTTTTCCCATCACACCAATACCAATAAAACCAATCGTTTTGTTCATTGAGCATTCCATCTCCTTTTTCTTCTACTTTATCATGGTGGGATGGCCGCTACAATAATGTTTTTTATGATAGCGAAAGTGGAATATATGCAATAGGAGGAGATAAATCATGACACAAGATATTTGGAAGGAATGTAAAAGCATGCTGGAAAAAAGGAAGAAGGAGCTACTTGAAAATAAAGATGATGGCCTCGAGCAATCATTAGAGGATACTGTTGGAGAATTGTCCACCTTCGACAACCATCCAGCAGATATGGGAACAGAATTGTTTGAAAGAGAAAAAGAAATTACGTTAAATGAACGGAAGAAGCAAGAATTAGAGGAAATTGACCAAGCGCTACAAGCTATGAAAGACGGGACATATGACCTTTGTCAGGAATGCGGGAGAAAGATCAAGGAAGAAAGACTTCTTGCAGCACCAACTACTCGTTATTGCTTTGAGCATGGAAAATAAAAAATCCGAGCACTGCTCGGATTGTTCTTTGATTACTGTTGCTCTTCTTGTTCGGCTAGCTTCAGTGTAGTCGTATCCTTTTTACCATCACGATAGTACGTTATGTTGATTTCATCACCAATGTTTGTATTGTTATACAAATAGGTTTTTAATTCAAGCATGGACGTAATTTCTTTATCATTAATTTTCGTAATGACATCATATTTTTGTAAGCCTGCTTCTTCTGCTGGCGATCCAACTTGAACCTTTGCTAAGACTACTCCATTTTCGACATCTTCATCTAAATTCAATGTTCCCTGTTTATGTTGTTCTGGCACGGTATTTAAATCAACGGCACTAATACCGATGAATGGGCGAGTAACCTCTCCATCTGTTTCTAATTGCTCGATTACTGGCTTAGCATCATCAATTGGGATCGCAAATCCAATCCCTTCCACAGCATCTAAGGCGATTTTCATTGAATTAATACCAATTACTTCACCATCGGAATTAATCAAAGCACCACCACTGTTTCCTGGATTGATGGCAGCATCTGTTTGAATAACCTGAGTTGTCCAATCTGGAGAACCATCCTGGTTTAAGTCAACATCAACGGCACGTTCTAGTCCACTAATGATACCCCTTGTTACAGAGCCCGCGAATTCTGTTCCTAATGGGTTACCGATTGCAATAGCTGTTTCCCCAACTGTTAGTTCTCCTGATGAGCCGAGTGGGGCAACAGTTTCTACTTGCTCACTGGATATTCGTAGTACCGCCAAATCTGTTAGAGAGTCTTTACCAAGAACATCTGCTGGAACCTTCTCCCCATTAGTAAGAATAACCTCTACTTCTTGAGCTCCTTCGACAACATGATTATTGGTAACGACGTATGCATATTCTCCTTCTTTTTTATAGACTACTCCAGAACCAGTACCAGCTGCATCCGTTTCTTCCCACAAACTCGTTTGTTGTATATTAGATACCCCTACGACAGCATCTGATACTCGATTAATTGCTTCACTCAAGGAGTCGATGTTTTCATTTGATACATTGGATGTTGGAACAGATTCTTTATTCTCGTTCGTTTCCTGTTGTGTTTCTTCACTTATATCTTGTTCTGTTTGTGCAGATTGTGCTTGGTTATCCTCATCATTTAGTATAGATAGGAAGATACCACCACTAAAAAGGGCAACAATTAATCCCCCTGCAATACCACTGAGTAGCATGCCGCCAAAATTTTTATCCTTCGATTTATGATTGCTATTTTCGGTTTTTACTTCATTTATTTCTTGCTTTTCGTTTTCATCCATTGTGTTCCCACCTTTCTGTTCAGTTGATTATTTTTGGATTGTAACCTTATTATAAAAGAGAGTTACGGAACAATCATGTGACAAATGTAGAAAATCTGTGTAAGAATAGCAGAAAACCGTCACTTAATTTTTTTTAGAGAATGTGCGAAAATAAGTTAATGATATATTCCTTTATAGGGGCTCTATGTACTTTATACCCCAAAACCAAAAAATTAATCTGTTATTAGAAAGGTGGTTGCATCTTGAACCAGCATATATATATCGTGGAGGATGATCCTAATATTCGGGATATCGTAAAAGCGTATTTAATAAAAGAAGGCTATCAAGTAACCATGATGGAAACAGCAGAGGACGCATGGGAAAATGCAAAAAAGCAACAGCCTAACATGTGGATATTGGATATTATGCTACCAGGGATGGATGGTTATGAATTATGTAAGAAAATTCGTGCAAGAAGTGAAGTACCTATTATCATTATTTCAGCAAAAGATGAAGAGGTTGATAAGATTCTTGGATTGGAGCTAGGAAGTGATGATTATCTCACGAAACCATTTAGTCCAAGGGAATTAGTTGCTCGAGTAAAGCGATTATTTAAACGCTTAGAGAATAGTCCTATGGTTCAGAAAAAAACGAATACTGTGGAGATCGATGATTTGAAGATGGACCAAGCTGCAAGACAGGTGTTCTGGAGGGATCAAGAAATAGATGTAACCACAAAGGAATTTGATATGCTTGAAATCTTTGCTAAAAGGCCTAATCGTGCTTTTGCACGAGAAGAGCTGCTCTCCTTAGTTTGGGGAGAGGATTATTTTGGCAGTGATAGAGCCGTGGATGATCTTGTAAAAAGGCTTAGAAAAAAATTAGAAGGGCTACCAGTGGAAACCGTCTGGGGCTATGGTTATCGATTGCATATTGATGAGGAGCAATCATGAAGCTTCAATACCAATTAACGATAGCATTTACAACTCTTTTAATTGTCATCATGACGGTAACGGGAATCACCCTCTATTCTCAAATGCTTCAAATGTTAATTCAGGATGAACAACGCCAATTAGAGGATAAAGGGGAATTAATCGTAAATTTTTTACTATATGAAGATTTAAACAGTACGTATAATGTACAGCGTTTAGCAGAAATGTTAGATAAATATAGCTTGCAGGTTTTTGCGTATGACGAAGGTTCAGACCAAATCATTTTTACTTCAATAGCAGATCTTCAAGTGATTGAAAAATGGGTGGACCGCTATGATATGGACAAGGCGGAACAACCATTATGGCAAAACGGTAACGAAAAATACGTTGTATCGATCATCCCCTTTTATGGTGCTGTATCTACTCAGCACTTGGTATTATTAACACCATTGGATGACCTACAAGAAGTTAGACAAATTATAATGGAAAGGCTGCTCTTAATCTTTTTCATTGGAATCGCGGTCGCTGTGCTTCTTAGTCACTATTTAACAACGAAGTTAGTCACACCATTGACAAAGTTAAGGCATCAGTTAAAGAAAATCGAAAAGAGAAATTTTAGTGAGATGGAAGAAATCAAAGCAACTGGAGAAATTAAAGAAGTAGAGCAGAGCCTCAGAGATATGGCGAATGAATTGAATAGCTTTATACAGACACAACGACACTTTTTCCAGAATGCTAGTCATGAGCTGAAAACCCCTTTAATGACCATCCAAGGATATGCTGAAGGGATTAAGGACGGCATATTTGAAGGAGAGGAAGCAAAGCGCGGTTTAAATGTCATGATTGAAGAAATAAACCGTTTGAAAAAAATTATTAATGAAATTATATTGCTAGCAAAGCTCGATAGTGAGGCCAATATTTATGAGGAAGAGCAAGTTAACTTACAGGAATTCATTGAGCAAGTCATGGCCCGAGCAGTACCGATTGCCAATGAAAAAAATATATCAATAGAACTAAAGAATTCTGTTCCATATATGGTCTATTTTGATTATGATAAAATGCTGCAAGCAGTAATGAATATTGTAGCAAATGGAATTAGGCATGCGACTCATAAAGTAGAGGTTAGTGTTTATGCTAAGAATAAACAGGTTATTATGGAAGTAAGAGATGACGGAGAGGGTATTGAAGAGGAACTGTTAACCAAACTATTTCATCGCTTTGTAAAAGGAGAAGATGGAGAAACAGGGCTTGGTTTAGCGATTGCTAGAGCAATTGTAGAACGCTCTGGTGGAAGTATTCGAGCAACTAATCATGAGGAAGGTGGAGCTGTATTCCAAATTCGGTTCGTAAATTTTCAAAAAAATACCGATTAAATTGTAGTATTTACTTCCTTTTATGTTATAATCATTAAGTTGTTAAACTATTGAACGCATCATTAAGAGGAGAGAATGAGATGACGCAGGTAAGAGAAGATCTTCGCAATATTGCAATCATTGCCCACGTAGACCATGGAAAAACAACTTTGGTAGACCAATTGCTCCATTATTCTGGAACCTTCCGTGAAAATGAGCAAGTAGCGGAGCGAGCAATGGATTCGAATGATATTGAAAAAGAACGCGGAATTACAATCTTAGCTAAAAATACAGCCATTAATTATAAGGATACACATATAAATATTTTAGATACGCCTGGACATGCGGATTTTGGTGGTGAAGTGGAACGAATCATGAAAATGGTGGATGGGGTGTTGTTAGTTGTCGATGCCTTTGAAGGCTGTATGCCCCAAACCCGTTTTGTTTTAAAGAAAGCACTTGAACAAAAGCTACGTCCAGTTGTTGTATTAAACAAGATTGATCGTCCAAATGCACGACCTAGTGAAGTAGTAGATGAGGTGTTAGATTTATTCATTGAGCTTGGTGCAGATGATGATCAGCTAGAATTTCCTGTTGTCTATGCTTCTGCATTGAACGGAACATCCAGCTATGAACCTGATGCTCAAGAGGAAACAATGCAGCCGATTTTTGATACGATACTAGAGCATATTCCTGCACCGATAGATAATCAAAATGACCCACTACAGTTTCAAGTAACCTTACTCGACTATAACGATTATTTAGGACGTATCGGTATTGGCCGTGTATTCCGAGGAACGATTCAAGTGGGGCAACAGGTAGCTTTAATGAAAACAGATGGAACGGTCAAAAACTTCCGTGTGTCAAAACTGTTTGGCTTTATTGGTCTAAAGCGCGTAGAGATAGAAGAAGCAAAGGCGGGAGATATTATAGCAGTTGCCGGGATGGAGGACATTAACGTCGGGGAAACGGTTTGTCCAATAGAGAACCAGGAAGCACTACCAACCCTTCGTATTGACGAACCGACCCTGCAAATGACGTTTGTTGTAAACAATAGTCCTTTCGCTGGAAGAGAAGGTAAGCATATTACTTCAAGAAAAATCGAAGAGCGTTTAATGTCCCAATTAGAAACAGATGTAAGCTTAAGAGTAGATCCAACCGCTTCTCCTGATGCATGGATAGTTTCTGGACGTGGCGAGCTTCACTTATCTATTTTGGTAGAAAATATGCGTAGAGAAGGCTATGAGATTCAGCTATCCAAGCCAGAGGTCATTATTAAAGAAATAGATGGAGTAAAATGTGAGCCGATTGAACGCGTTCAGATTGATGTTCCTGAGGATTATACTGGCCCTGTCATGGAATCTCTTGGTACTCGTAAAGGAGAAATGGTTGATATGGTCAACCATGGGAATGGACAAGTTCGAATGGAATTTCGAGTACCATCTCGTGGGCTGATTGGATATGCAACAGAGTTTATGACCCAAACTAGAGGATATGGAATTATCAACCATACCTTTGAAGAATATGCGCCATTTGTAAAAGGTCAGGTTGGCGGAAGACGTGAAGGTGTTCTGGTCGCATTAGAAAATGGTAAAGCATCCACTTATGGAATTATGAACTTAGAGGATCGCGGCATTATCTTCGTCGATCCTGGGACAGAAGTGTATGCAGGTATGATTGTTGGGGAGCATAATCGCGAGAATGATCTTACGGTTAATATTACAAAAGAGAAGCATTTAACGAATGTTCGATCCGCAACAAAGGATCAAACGGCAACGATACGAAAAACACGCACGTTATCATTAGAAGAGGCTATCCAGTACTTAAATGATGATGAGTATTGTGAAGTAACACCTGAATCTATTCGTCTCCGCAAGAAAATTTTAAATAAGAGTGAACGGGAAAAGGCAGCAAAAAGAAAAACTAATTAAACAAAAACCAGCGGATTGTTAAGATCTCCGCTGGTTTTTTCGCTAGAGTAGATAGATACCAATAAATTAAGCTATCATTTATAATCAAAGAAGGAGGAGGAAATATCATGCGTTTTTGGCGTCGTTTAATGTTTATATTTAAGTTTCATCGGTCCATTCCATTTTTTAAGGATTTTTTCATTTCAAATGAGATTACAATAGGAAAGAAGCTGGTTTCTATTCTATTGATCGTAGGTTATATTATATTTCCATTTGATGCAATCCCTGATTTTCTACTCTTTTTTGGCGTGCTCGATGATGTAATGGTAGCTACGCTAATTTTACAGCAAATCGTCAAAATGGCCCCAGCTTCTTTAAAGGAAAAATATAAAGTGAGTCTTCCATAAATAGAGATCACAGGTGATCATTTTAAATCTCGCGGCGCATAGCTTTTAATACATCTATCTTTGTTGCTCGTTTTGCTGGTTTTAAGCCAGAAACAATGGTAACTAACAAACAAATAGCAACAGATATGGCAATCAGACTCCAAGGGATTGCTGAGAACTGAAAGCCTTCTGGTAGTTGTTCATCAAAGGCGTTCTCTACAATCACAGGAAGGAATAGATTCACTAAGAAGCTAATTAGATAAGCTACAGCTATTCCTACAACGGCACCAAGAATACCGATATACCCACTTTCTAATAAGAAAATTTGTTTAATTTTCTTTGGATGTGCACCAAGAGCCTTCATGATACCAATGTCAGGGGTTCTTTCCGTAACGGCCATTGTCATCGTATTATAAATACCAATGGAAGCAATAATAATGGCAATTGTACCAATAAAAATGAGTCCTGCCTTGGCAATAGTGAAAACAACATCCATACTTTTTAGTTCATCCGCTGCTGAATAGACTAAATAACCTTGATCCTTTAATTGCTCGGAAATATCGCTCACCTCTTCCATATTATGAGCATATCCCCTTACCTCGTCATAGCCTTTTGGTTCTTCTATCCCTTGCATGTCAGGTTGAGTAATCATACCTCTAGCTGTTTTAGTAAATGCTTCGACCTCTTTTAATATAGAATCAGATATAAAGACGGTTTGATCCATCATCCAATCACGTGCAGGCTTCTCGGTAATACCAGTGATGATTAAAGGGATCGTATGCTCCTTCTGCTCTCCATCAACGGTTTGCATGACCGTCATCTTAAGTTCTTTGCCAATCACTTCTCCATCATATTGAAATTCCTTTTTTAACATTCCATCTTCACCATATATATCCTCTGTTTCTTGTTGCTCACTAGAGACGAGGGTTTTCACAAAGTCATGGCCAACTATAATTTCATTTTCTTTTTCTGGTAAACGTCCTTCTGAGAGCTCAAGACCCGCATCTATCTCTGAGGGGAAATGGGCCATCACTGTTTGAACACTTCCTTCATATTGATCCAATTGAAATAAAGGAGTTTGTTGCAGGTTGATTCTTCTTGTCACTGCCTTCATACCATCTTTTTTTTCTAATTCTTCTATCTCTTTATCTGTTATTGGTTGGTATTTTCCGTCTACTTCCATCCCGCCAATCTGTAGCTGGGTAACAGAACGAGATTCTAGAATATCCTTTGCAAGAGATTTATGTAGTCCAAATCCTACCGATGCTAATACAATAAGGAATGTAACCCCCATAGCAGTAGCTAAAACAGTCATAAAAATCCTTGATTTACTTCGTTTCATATTGCGGCGGACGAAACGCCATCTATCCTTCATATTCATATTGCAATATCTCCTTTCAATACTTCACCATCATGTAAGTGGATCTGTTGATGACCAATACTGGCAACCTCATTGTCATGTGTAATAATGACGAATGTAATGCCATATTTTTGATTCAATGATTGAATGAAATCTAATATTTCCTTTTCCGTTTCACTGTCTAAACTACCAGTAGGTTCATCTGCTAGAATAATGGGTGGTTCAATAACTAATGCTCTTGCAATACTTACTCTCTGTTGTTGTCCACCTGATAACTCGCTTGGATAATGATTTTTATAATCGATTAAACCAACACGCCCAAGAGTTTGATTGGTTAATTCTTCTCTTTTCTTTTCAGCTACCCCTTTTAAAACTAAAGGAAGTTCAATGTTCTCATATGCTGTCATTGTAGGAATTAACTGAAAGTTTTGAAAGATAAATCCGATGTGCTGTAATCGAAAATCTGCAAATTCTCCTTCACTAAAGCTTGTAACCTCTGTACCATCGATGAATATCCTACCGTGTGTAGGTTTCATAAAGCCACCGATAAGGTTGAGCAAGGTCGATTTCCCTGACCCACTCCTACCTGTGATAACAGCAATATCTCCTTTTTTAACCTCAAAGGAAATATCCTTAAGTACATTAAGCTCTGTTTGATTATTTTTCTTTCCTAATAAAAATGTTTGGTGTAATGATTGTACTTTGATCATATAGATCCCCCTTCTTTTTGCTTTTCAATAATATGGACGAATTGTATTCGAAAAGTATTACATTTTTTTAAAAAAAGATTTTATTGTCTATGAAAAGGTGGAGACCAATTAGCTGGCATTACGAAAAAAATTTAGGAATATGGTAAAATAGTAAAGAATTGAACAAAAAAGGAGATTTACAGCATGAGAAAGCGACTTATACCCATTATTGTGGTACTTATTTTACTGGTTGGCTGTATGGGAATATCCCAACCTGAAAGTGCTTCTCATTCCAAACATAAAAGCTTATTAACAGAAAAAAATCAAAACGGAGAGCTATTCACCTCGTTAGCACCTGTATTGACAGAAATTGATATTACTGCAATTGGTGATTTGTTAATTCACTCACGGGTTTATGAAGATGCAGAAGTGGATGGGGGCTATGATTTTAGGCCAATGCTTCAATCCGTCGAGAGCTACTTGAAAAGTTCGACCATTACGATCGCCAATCAAGAAACTATTACAGGTGGTGCTGAAATAGGTTTGTCCACTTATCCTTCTTTTAACAGCCCTTATGAATTAGCGGATAATCTGAAGGAAGTCGGTGTGGATTTAGTAACAATGGCAAATAACCATACACTTGATCGTGGGGAAGAAGCGATTCAAAATGCTATTACGCACTATGAGGAAATTGGAATGAAGTACACAGGAAGCTTCAAAGATAAAGAAGACAGAGAGAAAATTCGTGTAATCGAGACTGATGAGAATATATCTGTTGCATTTCTGAGCTATACATATGGCACAAATGGCATCCCTGTTCCAGAAGGGAAGGATTATTTAGTCAATCTTATCGACGAACAACGAATCAAAGCAGATGTGAAAAAGGCAGAAAGGCTAGCCGACGTTACCGTGTTAAGCTATCACTTTGGTAATGAATATGAACGGATGCCTAACGGTTATCAAAAAGAGCTAGCACAGTTTGCTTCAGATTTAGGGGTCGAGGTGGTTATAGGACATCATCCACATGTACTGCAGCCAATTGATTGGATCGAAGGCAAAAATGGTAACCAAACATTAGTAGCCTATTCTTTGGGAAATTTCCTTTCTGGACAGGATAAGCTCTACCGACGTATTGGTGGAATATTCCAGTTCAAGGTGGAAAAGAAAGTAGATCAAAAGTCTGAATCGATCCGAATACATACTCCTGCCTTTTTACCAACCTTCGTACAGTATGAGATGAATGGTGGTAGAATGACAAACTTTGCTGTGTTACCATTTCATGAAGTGACAGAGGAACAATTACCTGATCATCAAGTGAAATGGGATGAAATAAAAGCCCATATGTCCCAATGGGTTTCTGACTTAACCATATTAAAATAATGAGATTACGAGGATAGGTAAAATTTTAAGATAGAGGAGAATAGTTGAATGGAATGGAAGAATATTTATAGAGGATTGTTAATGGGAGCAAGTGATGTAATTCCTGGAGTTAGTGGTGGTACAATAGCTGTATTGCTTGGGATTTATGATCGTTTGATTAAGGCGATTAACGGTTTTTTTAGTAAGGATTTAAAAAAGCATTTGATGTTTTTAATCCCGCTTGGAATAGGGGTCTTAACAGCCATTTTTCTATTAGCGGGCGTGATTGAATGGCTTTTTGAACATTATCCAAAACAGACACAATTTGCTTTTCTTGGGCTCATTATAGGGGTTTTACCTTTCTTATTCCAAAAATCAAATGCAAAGGTAAATTTTAAAGTTCCCCATTATTTATTTATTATAGTTGGGGTAATAGTGGTCGCTTCGATGGCTTTTTTTAATACTGGTGAGCCTGAAGCAGTAACTCATTTTACTACATCTACCTATCTCTGGCTTTTTGCATCTGGCTTCATAGCGAGCTCTGCCATGATTCTACCAGGTATAAGTGGTTCCTTTATGCTCTATGTAATTGGTTCCTATACAACGATTATAAGTGCGATCAAGAACCTAGATATAGTAGTCATTGGCGTAGTTGGTGTGGCCATTCTATTAGGAATAATAGTGATGAGTAAGATTATTCATTATTTCTTAGACCATTTTCCATTTGCCACCTATGCGGTTGTTATTGGCATGGTAATCGGCTCTATCTTCGTCATGTTCCCAGGTTGGCCAGTGAATACGGGTGAGATGATTTTCTGTATCCTCACTTTTGCAGGAGGTTTACTTTTTGCTTATTTATTAGGCAGAGTAGAATATAAGTAAAACAAATGATTTGCGAAAATAATATAAACATGCTAGATTTCACATATAGAGCAAAAAAGGAGACTTTCATATGGAAGCAATTCAAACAGTGGAACAGTTTAATGAAGTGATCCAATCAGATAAGCCAGTCATCATTAAATTCTATGCAGACTGGTGTCCTGATTGTAAACGAATGGATATGTTTATCGGAGATATTATGGAACAATATAATCAATATGATTGGTATCAAGTTAATAGTGATGAAGTAGAAGGATTAGCGCAAAAGTATGAAGTGATGGGGATTCCGAGTTTATTAATTTTTGAAAATGGTGAAAAAACCGCCCACCGCCACAGTGCTTATACTAAAACACCAGATGATGTCATAGAATTTCTCCAGCAGGAATTAGATTAATTCAAACGCCAAGGCCTAAAAGCTTTGGCGTTTTTTACTTTTCTTTAAAATAAGAAACCTATTTAACTGCTCAATCGTACTTCTTTTAGGGGTGATCTCACATGAGTCAATTAGTTGTTGAAAATGTTACGGTAGCCATTGGACAAGAATCGATTTTGAAGAATATTCACTTTACGGTTGAAACTGGCCAATTAATTGCGTTAATTGGCCATAATGGTGCAGGGAAATCTACGTTGATGAAAACGATTATGGGGTGGCAAGAAAAACAAGAGGGTAATATTTCTGTACAGGGTATCGACCAAGATCAGGAATTTCTACACTATAAGAGGCAAATAGCTTACATACCTGAAGAACCTTTTTTGCTTTCTGAGTTAACTGCGATGCAGCATTTTCAATTATACGGAAAAAGCTACCAACTATCCGAAGAGAAGCTTAATCAAAAGGTAGAGGAACTTACTAATCTTTTTGAAATTAAAGATAAATTAAACGTATATCCTGAATCACTTTCCAAAGGAATGCGACAAAAGGTACAAACGATTTGCGCTTTATTGCCAGAGGTAGATTTACTACTTATTGATGAACCATTTATGGGCCTAGATATTCATGCAGCAGCAGCTTTACAGCAATTATTATTAGAAAAGACACAGGGTGGTACTAGTATTTTACTAACTTCCCACCAGCTTGATAGGATAAATCAAGTTGCGGACAAGTATATTTTACTCGATAAAGGCGAAATCAGGGAATATGATGAAATGGCCAATTTTGATACGATTACGAGGAGAACATCTCAATGAGTCAAGCGTGGAGTGTATTTCTATTTTTGCGGAAAAACCGTATAAAGAAAAAGCAAAAGCTTTATAACCTTGCCCTCGGTGTTGCCTTTGATTGGACAATAAGTATTTATGTAGGTTTTTATATCGTTGTCTTAATGGCAATGGTCTATGATGCAGTTAGCCAATTCGAGAATTGGTTTTACTCTATAGAACAGTTAGCCGATCAATGGATACCGTTAATGGTGGTAGCACTTATGGTTCGTACTATTATACTTTCCTTTCACTCTCCTGGTATATCCTTTTCAAGTGCAGATTGGAAGGCAGCAACATTACCTATATTACGCCAATATGTTTGGCTTTTTACCTATTTCGAAGCGATCCTAAAGACGGTTATATGGAGTTTCGGTTTATTCTTGCTAGCATTTATTTTAACACCTTTATCAACCGGATTCTTATTAAAATGTTTGATGATCTTGATTCTAACAAACTGTTTACTCCTTTTACCTCAATGGTATTTATATCAAATAGAAGGAAAGAAAAAAGTCATTATCTTTCTACTTGTTACGGTTATGCTTGCTATTATTCGTTTTGTCTATTTATTTGTCTTACCATTTGAAGGCTTTTTATATAGCTTGCTTGCTATTATCTTTTCCTTTAATTTGGTAATTTGGAATAAAAGGTTGGAAAAGATAAACTGGCAAAGCGTTATCGAAGTCGTTGATACAAAAATTTGGAGTATGTTTTTTATTCAAAAAATGAGTAAGACAGAAACGAAACCAGTACAAAAACCTATTCTTCCAGCTCTTTTTCGGTCCGCAAAAGAGAAATTACCATTTCCGTATCATCATGAGACAATGATTTATCGTAAGCTATGGAAGATTAATTTTCGTCAGGAGAAGGCATATTTTGTTCAAACATTAGGTGTTAGCATCATTTGCTTAGTGCTCTTGAGCTTTAGAGGAGACTTGGTCCAAGGCGTTTCAGTAGCGATCGCTATATTTTTGTTCAATAAAATGTCTACAAGTTATTTTCAAGCAGGATTTAAAGATCGTCTACTGCACGCTATACCATGGGATATGAAAGCTATAAAAAAAGCCTACCTACAACGCATGACAGTGTTCATGGGCTTGATCATGGTAGTACTTGCGACCCTGTTAGTTATAACCGAGCACTTAAGTATTTGGGTGTTTTTACAGCTGTTACTTTATGGTACTTCATTATATGTATTGTTGGAGTTGAAGCTTCATATAACTGTGAAAAAAATGAATGATAAATGGTATACTCCGACCATATTAGAGCAACTAATCAGTCCCATTATTTATATCTTGCTTATTAGTAGTTTTGCCTACAATTTAGTAAGCATATTTGTTATAATTCTTTTGTTATATTTCTTTCTACCTAAGAAAGCGATATAAGTGATGTCTTTTCGTTATACAAAAATGGGGATTATTTCCTTTTGTGTTGACGAATGTGAAATCTTTCCATATAATACGTGCATATACATAAAGAGGAGAGGATGAAAGGGATGGATGATCGAACACGATATTTAGAAAAAAAACAAGACCCTTCCCTAAAGCTGTTTGTTGTCTTATCAAAAGCTTATCGAGCCTTGATGGATCAAGTAGCCGAAGATATTAGAGGTCATGGCTTGAATATAACAGATTTTGGTGTAATGGAATTACTATACCACCAAGGAGAACAGCCCTTACAAAAAATAGGAGATAAAATTCTCTTAGCTAGTGGAAGTATTACATATGTTGTTGATAAACTAGAGAAAAAAAATTACGTAAAGCGCATACCGAGTCCGACTGACCGAAGGATAACATATGCATCTCTAACGGAAGCTGGTGAACAGCTACTCAACGATATTTTTCCAGAGCATTGGAAACAAATTGAGGCTGTTACAGCAGGCTTATCGAAAGAAGAAAAATTAGAGGCAATAGATTTATTAAAAAAATTAGGTCTTTATGCGAATGCTCTTTCATCCTAATATTGACTAGTATCTCCTTATCATATTTTATTTCGTTTATCCAAACCGAAAAAAGGGTATAAATGACTAGGAAATGATTTTTGAAGTTTGGAGGAGCAACTATGAGGAAGCAGCATGTGATAGTCTATATTAGTGATGATTGTGAAGCCTGCGATCATCTCGTGGAGTTTTTAAGAAACCACAAGGTAAATTTCACATTGAAAAATACTTCAGAGGATAAAGTTTTTTTAAAAGAACTCCAGCAGAAAAATATTTATGTTACACCTGCAGTATTAATTGGTGACAGCCATAAGATATTGGGGTTTGATAAAGAAAAACTAAGAAGGATACTCGGGTTCTGATTTGAACCGATTTCCCCCTATTTGCATAGCCTATATTAGAAAACATAGATGGAGAAATGGGGGAATAGTATGTATAATTGGCAGAATCAACAGCATTCCACGTATTATCCTAATTATTATGGTGCCACACCGTTCCAATCAGTACCTAATACTTCTCAAAATTCTTATACACCATATCAATTTTATCAAAAACCATTATTGCCTGTGCCGCAGCAAAATAATTCACAAATGCCACCATTTTCTTTTGGCAAACAAACAAACCCAATGTTGAGCTATTTCCAGGATAAAAACGGTGAGATGGATTTTGATAAAATTTTCAAAACCGTTAATCAGTTAGCGAATACTTATCAGCAGGTTTCACCATTAGTTAAAAATGTTGGAAGCATTGTGAAATCATTTAAGGGGTTATAATATCCGTCAAACCGAAATCCTTGTCATTCGCTTGACAGGGATGTTTCATTTTAACAACATACTGTCGGTTTGAAGGCTTGATTAATTTTTGCGAATCATAAGCGGGATGAGGCCTGTTGTTGGAAGTCTCCTTAGTGATAGTGGATAATAGTGTAAAAGGAGTAAAGATCCTTCATATGGGTAAACTAACGGCATATTAATAGAAGGAGGATTCACGATGAGTGGCTGTCTTATCATTCATGGCTTTACAGGAGGGCCATATGAGGTGGAGCCATTAGCAGATCACTTACATCAAGTGACAGATTGGGAAATTGTTTCTCCAAGATTACCTGGTCATGGTTTAGGTGAAAACGGGAAGGAATTAGAATTGACAAAAGTCACCTACCAAGAGTGGATTCAAACATGTGAACAAGCCTATTTAGATTTAAAGAAAAGACATGAGAAAATTTATTTAATTGGGTTTTCCATGGGAGGGATGATCTCTGCTTTTTTAGCTGGAAAGTATTCTTGCGAGAAGCTTGTACTTTTGTCGACTTCAAGGAAGTACATAAGCATCCCGCGAATGGCGTTAGATATCATTGGCTTTGGACAGAAAGCTTTACAAAGAAAGCTAAAAACAGACCCACTATTCGTTCACTATATGGGAAAGTATGGTTCTGTACCAATTAGGGCAACTCTTGAATTTTTGAAGTGTATGAGGTTTACGAAGCCATACTTGAAGAAGGTTCATTGCCCAGTCTTTATCGCACAAGGAATGCAGGACGGTTTAGTTCCATATAAAACGGTTCATTATTTAGATAAGGAAATTCCGGGTGAAACAGAGATCATCTATTATTACGACTCCAAGCATCTTATCTGCCTAGGGGAGGATAAAGAAGTGGTAATTGATGGAGTCCACCGTTTTTTAATGCGTCCTACTACTACCAAAAACGCCTTAGCAATGAGCTAAGGCGTTATTGTCATTTTCATTTTGCGTTTTCTCCTTGTACTAGCAATAAAAAGTAGTAAGCCAAAAATAATAATCGTACCACCTAACCATTGAGACCATGTGATAGTCTCCTCTAGAAGGAAATAGGCTAGAATAGCTGCACCTACAGGTTCAAACACAATTCCCATAGAAATGACAGAGGAGCTCACCCATTTTAGTGACCAGTTCAGCAGATTCAACCCAAAAATGGTTGGAATGATAGCAATGAAAACAAATATACTCCATTCAAAGCTAGTATAGTGAAAAAACGAATTTTTTAGAATCATATTATACATAATAAGCATAATCGCCCCGATAGAGTATGCGATACAGGTATAAGTCATCATTGATACTTTTTTTCTGACCCTTTGTCCAAATAAGAAATATGCTGTGATAAATATAGCGCCTAATATTGCTAAAAGATCACCATACAATGCTTTACCAGCTATTTGAACGTCTCCCCATGCGATAATAATACTGCCAAATATCGCGATAAACATACTAATAATGGTACCTGATGAGAAACGCTCATGAAAGAAAAAGTAAGTGCCAATAAAGGCGAAAATCGGTTGTAAGGTTACTAAAACGACCGAACTGGCAACAGAGGTATACTGTAATGATTCAAACCAGACAATGAAATGGATCGCAAGGCTGATTCCTGCTAAAATCGTTAGAATCCATTCCTTCTTTTTTAGCATTTTTATTTCCTGTCTTTTTTTAACCACAACATAGGGGAGCATTAAGAACGCCGCCAATAGTAGGCGGTAGTTGGCGATAATGGAAGGTGGTACATCCCCAGCTAACTTAACAAATACTGCAGCAGTTGATAGAGATATGACGCCAATCACAATTGCAATATATGGATAAATTTGATTGTCTCCCATTCTGACACCTTCCGATATACAGATTTTTTATAGATAATCATAGTATAACAATATTTATGGAAAATAAAAAAAGAATCCATGTATTATTGTTATGTTTTTGTTATCCGAAACAGCAATGTTTGAAACAAAAGGAAAATTTTTATAGAATAAAAAAGAAGAGTGTGTTATGATATAATAATCCATTGAATGGTCATTATAAGCCTCTTCCAAATGTGGAGGAAGGCTTTTTTCATTGTTATTTATTACAGCTCTAAAGTCGTTCGTGCATCTACTTGAAGATTGAATAAATCAAGAAGCTAAATGCAATTGGCGGACGAATATCCTAAGATGTTCCGTTATCCATCTTTATACTGAGGAGACTTTTATAGGCATAGCACAATAATCAAAAGCGGTTATTGGGAAATGTAGTATGATTGAATCCTTATCGGGCAATTTAAGAATAGATAGCTACCTCTTAATAATCGAAATGCGTCCTAATTTAATTTATATAAAAGTTCCCTAAGAACGATTTTACTACCACTTTTACTATAAGTGGGATTCGTTTCTATTTGTGAATTATAGGGTACACTGTAGATAACGAAGAAAAATGATAATTGATGAGATTTTTAAAAGAAAAAAGGAGTAGAAAAAAATAGTGACAAATTTTAGTGAACTAGGTATTTCAGAATCAATCATGAAAGCATTAGAAAAAATGGGATTTGAAGAGGCTACACCAATTCAAGCACAAACGATCCCATTAGGAATTACAGGGAAGGATGTAATCGGTCAAGCACAGACTGGTACAGGTAAAACGGCAGCATTTGGTATTCCAATGATCGAAAAGATAGATCCAGGTCTTCGCAAAATACAAGGATTAGTAGTAGCTCCGACGAGAGAGCTTGCTATTCAAGTCTCAGAGGAGCTTCACAAATTAGCGAAGTTTAAAGGTGTGCGTACACTGCCTGTCTATGGTGGACAGCATATGGAGCGCCAAATTCGTGCATTAAAGGATCGCCCACATATCGTGGTTGCAACTCCAGGTCGTTTATTAGATCACCTTCGTCGCCGTACGATTCGTGTCGGAGATGTGCATACAGCAGTACTGGACGAAGCAGATGAAATGTTAAATATGGGCTTTATTGATGACATTAGAGATATATTAAAGGCGATTCCAGAAGACAGACAAACCCTACTATTCTCCGCTACCATGCCAAAGGAAATTCGTAATATTGCCGCAACCTTAATGAAAGAACCTGCAGAGGTTAAGGTAAAAGCGAAGGAGATGACAGTTTCCAACATTGATCAATTTTTTGTGGAAGTACATGAGAAGCAGAAATTTGATACATTAACTAATTTGTTAGATGTTCATGTTCCTGAGCTTGCGATTATATTTGGTCGTACGAAAAAACGTGTCGACGAATTAACGGATGGACTACAAGCAAGGGGATTCCGTGCAGAAGGCATACACGGTGATTTAACGCAAGGAAAACGAACCTCTGTCTTAAACAAGTTTAAGTTTGGTCGGATTGAGATTCTAGTAGCGACAGATGTTGCGGCACGTGGGCTCGATATTTCAGGTGTAACCCATGTTTATAATTTTGATATTCCTCAAGATCCGGAAAGCTATGTTCACCGCATAGGTCGTACAGGACGTGCTGGAAAAACTGGTGAGGCAGTCTCCTTTATCACACCAAGAGAATTGCCACATTTGAACTTGATTGAAAAAGTAACAAAAAGCAAAATGAAGCGCATGACACCACCTAGCTATGATGAAGCAAAGCGTGGTCAACAACAGGTAACAGTACAGAAGCTTACATCTACCATTAAGAATAAGGATTTGAAGGATTACAGAGAAACAGCGACAGAACTATTAGATGAATATGATTCTGTAACGATTGTTTCGGCTGCTTTGAAGCTTTTGACGAAAGAACGTCGTCAAACACCAGTTACATTGTCCTCTGTTCAGCCAGTTAGTGTAAAACAAGCAAATAAAGGTAAGAATAGTAACAAAAAGTTTAGAAATGATAATAAACGAGGATATGGTGGACGAAAAGGAAAGCCAAGCGGAAGAAACCGTAAATTCCAAAATAAACGTTCGAATACTAAGCAAGGTCGTCGATAGACATAAAAAAACTGCGTTCCCTATATTAGGGATGCAGTTTTTTCTAATTGATCAAGAGGATAATTCCGACAATGGAAATAACGGGGATACATAATATCGTGGAAAAACCGATTAACACAATTGTATTGATGTAGCTTTTCTCTGACTTTCCAATATCAGGATGAGACAATACTTCTTGTTTCGATGACCAAATCTGACTGATACAAATCAAAATAATTCCAAGTATCACAATCAATGGAATGCTTAAAGAAACGAGGCTTGCTTCATTATCCTTCATAAACATAAACCCGAGCACAAGTAAGAAAATCGGTATTGCTTCAAATAGTGCCACTTGGATAAAGTATCTTGTTTGATCCTTTTGTAATCCTTGTTGATTAAATTCCTTCCGCTCCATTCGATAAGATAACCCTCTTAGTAATCGTTTGAATGCAAATAAAATACCAAGACCTGCAATAATTGCTGCAGAAGTAAATAGCCATGCTGCTGTCATTTTCCCACTCCCTTTTCTCTATCTTTTTCACAGCGATGAAGGGCATTTTATAAGATGGAAGATAGTAAACCTAATAGAACAAGTATAATCAAAATTGCTGTAATAATAGGTTTTAGGTATGGCTTCCATTTATATCTCTTTTTATTCCATCGATTAGGATCGAAGCCGATATCATCATTTCCGTGACTCACTCTTCTTGTATTTTTCCATGGTGAAAAAGGCTGAACATTTTTTAAGATGATTGGACCTAAAGCAAACCCAGCAATAAAGCCGAATATATGTGCCTCGACATTTATATTTGCTCTTATAAACGTCATGATTAGTCCAAGTATAGAAACAATTAATATTAACCTTGCATTATTAGGATCAATTAATCTTTTTTCAAAAAACACCATGAATAAATAGAGTCCTAATAATCCATAAATCGCACCAGATGCTCCAAGATGGGTATAACCAAGACTAGGTTCTACGACAAATGTTAGAATATTTGCCACAATACCAGCAAAAAAATAGGTGAAGATAAATTTCCCTTTACCGAGCATTTGTTCAAGTGCTGGAGCAAAGATAACAAGTGCAAAGGAATTAAATAAAATGTGTCCGACACCACCGTGTAAGAAAATTGGTGTAACGAAACGCCAATACTCTCCCATACTGATAGCATAATGAAAACCAATGCCAAAATCAATGATCATTTGACCGAGAGGTGGGATGATCCAGTTGATGAGCCAAATACCAATTTGCAGTCCAACAATACAAGCGGTCACGGGGTAAAAAGAAAGAAAATCTTTAAAGCTTTCTGTTCGTAAAAACATCTCACACTTCCTCTGAAAAATTGATGCCTATATTTTAGCATAAATCCCTTACTATATATAGTTAGATATATGACCATTAGCTTCTTCTTTAAAAATAGGGTAGTAGTAGGCTATACTAAAAAAAAGACTAAAAAGAGGTTGAAGACGAAGATGATAAAAGGGATTGGTATCGATATAGTGGAACTAGACCGTATTAGAGAAATGGCAACAAAGCAACCGAGATTCATTAGTAGAATTTTAACAAAGAAGGAACGGGACCTATACGAAAATCTAAGCTCTGATAAAAGGAAAATAGAATTTTTAGCAGGTAGATTTGCAGCAAAGGAGGCATTCTCCAAAGCAATTGGAACAGGGATAGGAAAGGTAAGTTTTCAAGACATAGAAATATTAACAAATTTAGAAGGTGCGCCTATTTTCTATTCTAATATTACTGAAAAAGATAAAATCTTTGTTTCGATCTCTCATAGTAAGGCTTATGCAACTGCACAAGTAATAATTGAAGCAGATTCGGCATATTAAGAGAGGTTGTCTCATACTATTTTAATGCGGGTAGGAGGGAACAAGATGTACATCGTAACCGCGGAGGACATGTACGAAATCGATCGATTTGCTATCGACCAGGGGGGAATAGATGGAACGATTTTAATGGAGAACGCAGGTCAGGCAATTGCTAAGGAAATGATGGTCGCTGAAGAAAAGAGTTGTCATATGGCTATTTTAGTAGGCAGTGGAAACAATGGTGGAGATGGCTTCGTTATAGCTAGATATTTAAAAAATGAAGGCTATCCAGTGAAGGTTTTGCAATTAGTCCCAAATGAAAAAATAAAAGGTGATGCCGCATACCATAAACAGCTATTGATTCACCAAAAAGTTCCTATCCAAGAGGTGTTAACTACCGATAAGTTACTGGAATGCTTAGTGAATGTCGATATCGTGATTGATGCGATCTTAGGTATTGGTGTAACCGGAGAGATTCGTGAACCATTAAGAGGGATGATTTCTATTATAAATGAACAAAATGCACGTATCTACTCTGTTGACATTCCAAGCGGATTACCTGCCAATGAGAATCATACCATCGATATCGCGATAAAAGCAGATAGAACCTATATTGTAGAAGCACCAAAGCAATCCTTATTCTTGGAGAATACAGCTCCTTACTACGGAGAATGGAAGGTAATCCCTATCGGAATTCCGATTGAGGCGTATGGGATGATACCAAAAGTGAGAAGCTGGAATTTAAAGGATGTTAAAGTATCCTTTCCAAAGAGAGCAACTTTCTCTCATAAAGGATCTCATGGAAAAGGACTAGTTATTGGTGGACAAGAGCTAATGCCAGGCTCCGTTGCACTTAGTTCACGGGCTGCCCTAAAAGCAGGTGCAGGTTTAGTAACGGTTGCTACAATGGAACGGAATATTCCAGTTATCGCTAATTACTGCATGGAAGCTATGTACCAGAACCTAAGCAATATCGGTCATATAGATTTAGCTGGTTTTGATGGTGTAGCAATAGGGATGGGAATGGGTAGGAATCGTACTGCCAAAACCTTCGTAGAAGATGTGTTGGCACAGGAAGATGTACCAGTCATTATCGATGCCGATGGATTATACCATCTGAAAGAGCTTCTGGGTATGCTACAAGAGCGAAGATCTCCTACCATCTTAACACCACATTATGGTGAAATGGCAATGCTGACAAATCAAGAGATAGAGACAATTAAAAAAGCCCCGTTTACTATGGCAAAAGAGTTTGCACAGGAGCATCAAGTTTATCTAATTCTAAAAGGCAAATATACGATTATAACAGCTCCAGATGGCACGCAAATGGTAAATGCCACGGGCAATGCCGGTCTTGCCAAAGGGGGAACTGGAGATGTTTTATCCGGAATCCTTTTAGCCTTCATTATGCAGCATGAATCTGTGTTAGAGGCGATGAATAATGCTTGTTTTATTCATGGTATGTCGGCTGATTTGCGTATAGAAAGTGGACAAAATACGGTAATTGACCTGCTTGCTTCTGATGTGATTGATGGTCTTACAAATGTTTTTCGTACAATGTCCTAGCGCGTAATCGTGTTCCCTTTGTCCTCTTATTTGAGACAAAGGAGAGTTGTCGCGATGAAGAAATATATCATCTTTTTTATGAGTGTTTTGTTTGTTGTGTTTTTAGCTGCATGTGGGGAAAAGTCAAAGGACGATGTTTTAGAAAAGCTTGAAAGCACTGCTGATAAGATGAATGCTTATCAAACACAAGCATTAATGACATTACAAACCGGTAACGAGGACCAGGCTTATCGTATTGAAGTAACACATAAGAAAAAGGACTTTTACCGTGTTTTGTTGAAAAATGAGCAAGACGAGGAGAGTAGTCAAATTATTCTTCGAAATAAAGAAGGAGTATTTGTACTCACACCAGCATTAAATAAAAGCTTTAAGTTCCAAAGTGAGTGGCCAGATAATAAGAGCCAGCCATACTTATACCAGTCATTAATCCAAGACATTAAGGATGACAGTGAAGCAACCTTTACCTCAACGGATGATTATTTTGTTTTTGAAACACGGACAAACTATGAAAGTAATAGTAACTTACCATACCAAACGATTTATTTCGATAAAAAGACTTATGCACCAGTCCTTGTTAAAGTACTAGATAATGATAAAAAATCAATGGTGGAAGTAGAATTTACCTCCTTTGAATTCGATCCAGAGCTACCTGAAGATACTTTTAACATGGAAAAAAATATGACAAGCAGTATTTTTGGTGTGCCAACAATGGCACAAGAGGACTTACCTAGTGAGTTACAGATTTTTTATCCAGCGGAACAGTTAGGTGCAGAGCTAGTCGAAGAGAATAGGATGGAAACAGAGAATGGTGATCGAGTGATGCTGTCCTATGAAGGAGAGAGAAATTTCACGATTATTCAGGAAATGGTGACAAGCTATCCAACTAGTGCCCAATCTCCAGAGCTAGTGAACGGTGATCCAGTTGATCTAGGCTTTACGATGGGAGCCATGTCTGAAACAACGTTAGAATGGCAATATAATGGAATTAATTATTATTTGGCAAGTGAAGATTTAACGAAGCAAGAAATGATTGATGTCGCAACTTCGATACACCAAACAGCAGAAAAATAATAGAGAAAAAGCTTTAGCTAATAGGCTAGGGCTTTTTTTGTTTGTTCTCAAGAAATACACAGTCTTTGTTCCACCAATGTTTATAAGTTATAATGAAGTGTAGTCATTCAAAAGATAAGTAGTTCACTGAGGAGATTAAGGACATAATGAAAGAATTTTATCGGGATTCATGGGTAGAAATAAAATTAGCGCATATTGATTATAATATAAAGCAGTTGACGAAAAGACTGCGAAAAGAAACCAATATATATGCAGTGGTCAAGGCAAATGGTTATGGACATGGTGATATCGAAGTAGCGAGAACAGCGATCGATGCTGGCGCAAAACGACTTGCGGTAGCTTTGTTAGATGAGGCTATTAAGCTAAGGGAGGCAGGAATCCATGTTCCGATTTTAGTAATGGGAAGGGTTCGCCCAGCCGATGTCCCTGTTGCAGTAAAGTATGAGATTACCTTGACGTGTTATCAAAAAGAATGGTTAGAGGAGGTCCGGCAGCTTGAGCTCGAAAAGCCGGTTACCGTCCATTTGAAATGGGATACAGGCATGGGGAGAATTGGGATAAGAAGTACAACCGAGCTTTTAGACAATTTGAAATTATTAAAACATAAAGCTTTTTATTTAGAAGGAATTTTCACTCACTTTGCCACTGCAGACGAAGAAAACCTCGGACATTTTGAATCACAGTTAGTCCATTTTCAAAGGCTTCGAGAGGCTTTTGAGAAAAACTGGCACGAAAAAGTATTATTCCATACGGGTAACAGTGCTGCTAGTATGCGATTTCCAGATAAAATGTTTGATTTCGTTCGATTTGGAATTAGTATGTACGGACTTTACCCTTCGCCAACCGTTAAGTTAGAACAACCAATAGACTTAAAGCCAGCCCTATCATTGCAGAGTAGATTGATCCATGTTAAAAAGGTGGAGCCTGGTACAACAATTAGCTATGGAGCGACCTATACCGCGCAGACCGAGGAATGGATTGGTACTGTCCCATTAGGATATGCAGATGGGATCAGGAGAGGATTGCAAGGCTCAGAAGTATTAGTCAATGGCAAGAGATGTGAAATAGTTGGTCGAATTTGTATGGATCAATTTATGATAAGATTAACAGAACAAGCGAAAGTAGGAGATTTAGTTACCGTAATAGGTAAGCAAGATCAAGAAGAAATTGAAATGGATGAGCTCGCAGAAAAGCTAGAAACCATTAATTATGAGATTGCTTGCATGATTAGTTCAAGGGTTCCCCGTATATATGTTGACTAATTGTGACATAATTTATAAGGACAGGAAAAATTCAAAAAATCGTTAAAACCCCTTTGCAAGCATGTTAGAGAATGGTATGATATTAGTGGATAATTATTTTAGGCTTGTCAATGTTGGTGGAGGTGTATGGTTTTGTCTGAAGACTTACAAGAAGTTGCGGTGAGATTACCAAAAAACCTACTGAATGAGGTGGATGGCTTGATGAAGAATGAGGATAGTAATTTAAGTGATTTTATTTGTCAAGCAACAAAAACATATTTGCGTGAGAAGAAGAAACGTCATATTCAGGAATCCATGCAAAGAGGATATCTCGAAATGGCAAATATCAACTTAAACATTGCTTCAGAAGCTTTTCAAGCTGAAGAGGAGGCTGAAAATACCCTTGGTCGCTTAGTGAGCGGGGTGTAGGTTTTGATTGTAAAAAGGGGCGATGTTTACTTCGCCGATCTTTCTCCTGTAGTTGGCTCTGAGCAGGGAGGGGTTAGACCAGTACTTGTTCTCCAAAATGATATTGGGAACCGCTTTAGCCCCACCGTTATTGTAGCGGCGATCACTGCACAAATTCAAAAAGCTAAGTTGCCAACACATGTCGAAATTGATGCCAAAAAATATGGATTTGAACGGAACTCTGTTATTTTATTAGAGCAGATTCGCACAATAGACAAACAAAGATTAACAGACAAGATTACTCATCTAGATGGCTATATGATGGAGCGAATTAATAAAGGATTAGAAATTAGTTTAGGCTTAACTGATTTTTAGCGCCTTTACTCCAATTTAATGACAGATATTTAATGGGAGAAACCCAAGAATAGATCCTCAAGGAAAAAGCACCCTGTCTAATGTGGAGGCAATGGGTGTTTTTATATCTCATGACCTATTGTCATATTGCAAATTTTGTCAAATAAGTCATAAACAATAGAAAATAATCGTAAAAATAAGTATTATCATGTAGAATTATGATAATACTTATTTTTTACATGTTAGGAAAATATAAAATTTTCACATGGATTAGTGAAAATTTTGAAGTCCTAAGTACATAAGAAGAGCTAATGCGAGTTTTTCTAAAAATAATATCGGAGGGGTAAGTATGCCTGAAACCATGCGCAGAATTGTGATTGAAAATAGTGATGAAATCTCAAAGAAATGGCTAGAGGAAGTGGCGAAAAAAAAGAATGAGGATTATACCTCTACTATATCCGAAGAACTCTATGAATCGACAAACCGAGAATTTGTCAATGTTATTTTTGCGAGTATTAATAAGCAGCAAAACCTTAAGGTATTAACAGAATTCTCTGATCGATTAATTAATTTAGGGTGGCCACTTAGCTATATAACAGATGGTTTACAGACATT
Organism: Gracilibacillus sp. JCM 18860; assembly: GCF_055395245.1. Classification (NCBI taxonomy): domain Bacteria; kingdom Bacillati; phylum Bacillota; class Bacilli; order Caryophanales; family Bacillaceae; genus Gracilibacillus; species Gracilibacillus sp. JCM 18860. Next base: position 1,888,977 of record NZ_AP043868.1, on the reverse strand, counting down.
TCGCCGTGTAACTATTGATTTCATTCTGAATCAGTCTGAAAAAGTTGATTCTGACTATTTGTCAAGAATATTAAATGTTGTCGATGATTGGGTAGAGCCAATTATCAAACAACTAGTTCGTGAATACTCTGGTAGCTGGGAACATACTGTTTCTCTTCAACGATTAGCTTTACAAGAATTATCAGCACCATTAATTCCTGTAATGGAAAATATAACGATCATGCCACTTATCGGTACGATTGATACTGAAAGAGCCAAGCTCATCATGGAAAACTTATTAGATGGTGTGATTAAAAATAATGCAGAAGTGGTACTTATTGATATAACCGGTGTACCAGTAGTAGATACAATGGTAGCACACCACATCATACAAGCAGCTGAAGCTGTTCGTTTAATCGGAGCAACTTGTATATTAGTTGGTATTCGACCAGAAATTGCACAAACGATTGTCAATTTAGGTATTGATTTAAGCAAATTCCCTACAAAAAGTTCCTTGCGTAAAGGATTTAACACAGCATTGAAGTTGACTAATCGTGATATTGTTAGCTTGTCTGATGATAAGGATCAAGATATTAGTAATCTACTAGATTCGTTAAAATAAGGGGGTGCTAGGAATGAGAATACCAATTCTAAAACTTCACAATTACTTGTTGGTATCCATTCAAGTAGATTTAGACGATCAAACAGCAATTGAGTTTCAGGAAGATTTATTGAGCAAAATCCACAAAAGTGGTGCAACAGGAGTTGTTATCGATCTTACTTCTGTAGATATTATTGATTCCTTTATAGCAAAGGTACTCGGTGATGTCGTATCTATGTCAGATTTAATGGGGGCAAAAGTCGTCTTAACAGGAATTCAGCCTGCTGTTGCGATGACATTAATTGATTTAGGAATTCATCTACAAAATGTACCAACAGCACTTGATTTAGAGCAAGGGTTGATTAAACTTCGCCAGGAATTGGAGGAGTGATTATGAAGGCTCAATCCTCTGTGCAAATTAATAAAGAATGGGATATTGTCGGGGCAAGACAAATGGGACGTGAAAAAGCGAAAGAATTGGGATTTGGTAGCGTCGATCAAGCACGGATTGCCACTGCGATTTCAGAACTAGCACGAAACATCTATCTATACGCTCAAAGAGGTAGAATTCATGTTGAAGTGATCAATGATTTAAATAAAAAAGGCCTAAAGATTATCGCGCAAGATGAAGGACCCGGAATAGCAGATATTAGTAAAGTGATGGAGGATGGTTACTCAACATCAGGTGGTCTGGGAGCTGGTTTGCCAGGTGTGAAAAGATTAATGGATGAATTTGATATCCTTTCTGACAAAGAAAAAGGAACGACAATTAGTGCGATCAAATGGGTAAGATCATAATGGAAGGCTGCTTTAAATAGATTTCGATTTCAAAATAGGAGAACAGCCTTGTTTATACATATTGCTTCCTAAAATTAATCGCCTGAATTATATGATGTATGGAAATGTTAAAGTCATAATTAGGAGGTAATTCAGTGGAGCTAAATAAATTCGATTTTAATAATTACCGTGATTTATTAGATCGTTATATTCTTAAACAAGATGAAAGTGCGTTATACCAAGCAGAGCAATTTACCAAATTATCAATGCAGAATAACATTTTGCCAGAAGAGTTTATTAACATCCACATCCAAGCATTGAAGGAATTGTATCCGGATCTTCCCAAAGAAATATGTGCATCTCTAAACTTCTTATTAGAGACAATGATTTCGTATGGTTTAGCATACCAAGAATTTCAAACATTAAGAGAAAAGCAAGGAGAATTAGAGTCAGAAATTTCTGTTGCTGCAAGTATGCAACAAACATTACTATCGACAACAAAGCCAGAAATTTCTGGTTTAGATATAGGAGCAATTAGTGTCCCGGCTAACAGAATGAATGGGGATTATCATCACTTTGTGAAGGATGAATCAAATAATCTTGGGATTGCCATAGCTGATGTGATTGGGAAAGGCATTCCAGCAGCGTTAGCGATGTCCATGATTAAATATGCGTTAGATAGCTTTCCTGAATCCCAGCTTAGCCCGAGCGTAATCTTAGAGAACTTAAACAGGGTAGTAGAAAGAAATGTCGATACCAATATGTTTATTACGATGTTTTATGGATTTTTCGATTCGAAAAACAGTGTGTTACAATATGCCTCAGCAGGTCATGAACCTGGCTTCTATTACTGTGCGAAAGAAGACAAATTTATTGAAATAAAAGCAAAAGGCTTAGTATTAGGAGTAACACCTGACGCTATTTATGAACAATTCGAGCTAAAGCTAGAAAAAGATGATATTGTTATTCTTCTAACAGATGGAGTTACAGAGTGTAGAATTGGAGAACGTTTTATTGAAAGTGAAGAAGTGCTCCATGTTATTCGTCAATATATCCACCTACCTGCACAAGAGGCTGTCGAAAAAGTGTTCAAGTATTTTGAGAGAATCCAGGATTTTCACCTAAGGGATGACTTCACCTTAATATTTTTGAAAAAAGAGGTTTAACGATAAGTGAATGAGGGTAAATCTGTAGCATACCCCCTGTATTCATATAGATCGTTTTCATTCACTTTATTTACACTTACTTATATTCGTTTATTACTGGTATTAGCAAAGGGCTGATGCCAGTATAATTTCCATAACAGGGATAGGTTTTTTAAGGAGGAATAGCACGGTGGATTTAAATATTAACATTCTGGGAAATGTCGAAGGTACGAAGCAGATTTTGAAATTAACTGGTGAGATTGATGCATACACAGCACCTAAACTGAAAGAAGCTTTACTACCGTTAGTGAAAAAAGATGGGGAGCTTGTCATCGTTGATTTAGAAAATGTGTCTTATATGGATAGTACTGGATTAGGTGTTTTTATTAGTGCGCTAAAAGCAACAAAGGAACATAACAGTGAATTACGACTCGTATCGCTACAAGACCGTGTCGAACGATTGTTTGAAATAACAGGCTTAAATAGTATCATTAATATCGATTCAACTGTACAAGGTGGGAATTAAAAATGGAATCCTTTGACTTCATTGAAATGAAAGTGCCAGCAAAAGCAGAATATGTAGGTGTCGTCAGACTAAGTACATCTGGAATAGCAAATCGTATGGGATTTAGCTATGAGGAAATAGAAGACTTAAAAGTAGCCATTTCGGAGGCTATGTCTAATGCTACGACTCATGCCTATGATGAAAAAGATGGTGGAGAGGTTACTGTTGGCTTCGGATTATATCCAGATCGTCTCGAGGTCATGGTCGCAGATCGAGGTGGAAGCTTTGATTTAAATAAAATCAAGGCAGATATAGGTCCATATCAGAATAATCAATCGATAGAAGATTTGCGAGAAGGAGGGTTTGGACTTTTTCTGATCGAAGCATTAATGGATAAAGTCGAAATTAAGAATGATTATGGCGTAATCGTCCTAATGACAAAATACCTCCGCGAAAATGAGGTGGATATCAATGACGACCAAATCTCAACCACACAGTAATCGTGAGGATGAGATTTACCAGTGGATAAGAACTTTTCAACAAAATCCTGATGATAAAGATACCCAGGAAAAAATCGTTATGACCTATCAAAAACTTGTAAAATCCTTAGCAAGGAAATATGCTAAAAACAGTATGATATACGAGGATCTAGAACAGGTAGGCATGCTCGGTTTGCTAGCAGCGATCAGAAGATATGATCCTGACATTGGTAAATCCTTTGAATCTTTTGCTATTCCCACGATCATTGGTGAAATCAAACGATTTATTCGTGATAAAACATGGAGTGTTCATGTTCCTCGAAGAATTAAAGAACTTGGACCTAAAATCAAAAATGCCATAGATCGGTTAACACAAGAGAATCAAAAATCTCCATCTATTAAAGAAATTGCCAATTATCTAGAAGTTTCCGAAGAAGAAATCCTAGAAACCATGGAGATGGGGCAAAGCTATAATGCCCTTTCTGTTGATAGAAAAATTGAAGCAGATTCAGATGGTAGTGAGGTTTCAATACTAGATATCATCGGAAAAAGTGATAAAGGCTATGAGGACATTGATCGAGAACTATTACTGGAAAAGATTTTGCCAATACTGAGTGAAAGAGAGCAACAAATATTACGGCATACCTATTTCGAGAACAGAAGTCAAAAAGAAACTGGTGAATTATTAGGTATTTCCCAAATGCATGTATCAAGAATCCAAAGAAATGCGCTTAAGAAACTAAGAGAAGCGTTGCATGCAGAGAATCTGGAGGCCATTCGCTAATGCAAAAAAGTCAACAAGTAGAAGTTTCGGTTTTTCAAAAAGCAAAAGATGATAACTATTATTGTGGTGATAGTTATTTCTATAAAGAAGTAGATGGAACCTTTATTTGTGCATTGGCGGATGGGCTTGGAAGTGGTAAATATGCTAATGAATCTTCCCAGCTTGTAGTAGATATTATTAGAGAGTATAGTACCCTTCCTTTAAAATTAATAATGAAAAAGTGTAACGAAAGCTTATTTGGGAAGCGTGGTGTAGTGTTAGGAATTCTACAAATTGATTTAGAAACACAGGAGTATGCCTACACCTCGATTGGGAATATAGGTTTGATGACAATTACTGCTGATTCGATCAAAAAAAGAACCATTCCACAAGCAGGATATTTAAGCGGATATGAACGTCCGGTTAAGATAGTCAAGGATCGAGTGGAGGATGGAATGATTTTTGTGATGTTCTCAGATGGAGTAACGTCTAAAGAAATTTCCAATTCCTACTTTTTACATAAAGAAGTAAACCACATCACAGATACTTTTGCCTATTTATACCAGAATAAATTAAATGATGATACAACCTTAATAGCAATGAAATTTGTAGCTGGGACCTCTTGATTCAATTCAAGGGGTTCTTTTTACGAATGCGCATTGTTTTGATAAAATGATAAGGATGAGTACGAAGGAGGAAATAGTGTGTCGGATAAAGAGTCGAAACAATTATTAGTTCAAACGGTAGCGGATAAGACGAAGCTTGGAACGAAGTCGATTACCAGTGTTATTGCATTATTAGAAGAAGGTAATACAGTTCCTTTCATCGCAAGATATCGAAAGGAGCAAACAGGTTCATTAGATGAAGTTCAAATAAAGGATATACAAGAGGCATGGAATTACGCAAAGGCCCTATCTGATAGAAAGCAAGAAGTCATACGCCTTATTGAAGAGCAAGGAAAAATGACCACAGAACTAAAAGCGGATATTGAGAAGGCTACGCAATTACAAAAAGTAGAGGATTTATATAGACCTTATAAGCAAAAGAGAAGAACAAGAGCTACGATTGCAAAAGAGAAAGGATTAGAGCCACTAGCAAAAGAAATCTATCAACAGCAGAATATCTCTTCTATAGAAACAATAGCAGGAGACTATCTATCAGAGGAACATGAATTACATACAACGGAGGATGTCCTATCAGGAGTGAAGGACATTATTGCTGAGTGGATAGCAGATGAGCCTACCTATCGAGAAATGATTAGACAGCAAATTTCTCAAAAAGGATTAATTCAATCATCTGTGAAAAAAGCAGAATTAGATGAGAAGAAAGTATATGAAATGTACTATGAGTACAGTGAAGCAATTCGATCGATTGTTTCTCACCGGATTCTAGCATTAAACCGTGGTGAAAAGGAGAAAATACTTAAGATATCAGTGGAAACACCAATCGAAGCAATTATTTCATATTTAGAGAACCAAGTAATTAAGAAAAATGCCACCTCGCTTGTAAAAGAGCTTTTGCAGCAGACCATCGAAGATAGTTATAGTCGGCTGATTCAACCATCTGTTGAGAGAGAGATTCGATCAACTCTTACAGAAAAAGCGGAAGCTCAGGCAATTGAGATATTTTCTAAAAATCTTAAAAATTTACTGCTACAGCCGCCACTTAAAGGGAAATATGTTTTAGGAGTGGATCCAGCATTTCGAACGGGCTGTAAGCTTGCTGTTATTGATGAAACGGGCCAAGTGAAAGCAATAGATGTGATGTACCCAACAGCTCCTAGAAATGATGTAATAGGTGCGGAGAAAAAGGTGCGAAAGCTGTTAGCGGAATTTCCTGTTGAGCTCATTGCTATTGGGAATGGTACGGCATCAAGAGAAACAGAACAATTCATTGCTGATACGATTAAAAAGAATGAATTAAATATTGCTTATATAATCGTTAATGAAGCAGGAGCGAGTGTTTACTCTGCTTCGAAGCTAGCAAGAGAGGAGTTTCCTGATTTACAAGTAGAGGAACGAAGTGCTGTTTCGATTGCTAGAAGGGTTCAAGATCCATTAGCAGAGCTCGTAAAAATCGATCCGAAATCGATCGGTGTTGGGCAGTATCAACATGATGTTAGTCAGAAACAATTAAATGAATCCTTGGTATTTGTTGTAGAAACGGCAGTGAACCAGGTTGGAGTGAATGTTAATACTGCTTCCTCCTCCTTATTGCAACATGTATCGGGATTAAATAAGACCGTAGCGAACAATATCGTAAAATATCGCAATGAGAATGGTAAGTTTAAGAACCGAAAAACATTGAAGGATATACCAAGACTTGGTAATAAAACCTATGAGCAAAGTATTGGGTTTTTGCGTGTGATAGAAGGGGATGAACCATTAGATAGAACACCAATTCACCCCGAGAGTTACCTGGCAGCTAAGCAGTTGTTAACAGAATTAAATTTATCTACTGAAGACCTTGGAACTGCTCCGTTAAAGACAGAGTTGAATCATATAGATAAGAAGCGAATGGCAGAAAAGCTAGGAATAGGTTTACCTACATTAGATGACATGGTAAAAGCTTTAATTAGTCCTAATCGAGATCCACGTGATGATTTGCCACAACCACTATTGAAGAAAAGTGTATTATCCATGGAGGATCTAACAGAAGGAATGGAATTGCAAGGTACGGTGCGAAATGTAGTTGACTTTGGTGTATTTGTCGATATCGGCGTCAAACAGGACGGGCTTGTTCATATTTCAAAAATGTCTAATCAATATGTGAAGCATCCTATGGATTTAGTATCTGTCGGAGATGTGGTCACCGTATGGGTGGATAGTGTTGATCAACATAAGCAAAGAATTGCCTTGACGATGATAAAATGAAATGACCTTTAGTGGGGATTTTAACTTCCCCGCTTATGAATGACAAATAAGGCTTTTCGCTTTACCAAAATATGTAGTGAAAAGCCTTAATCATTTTCTCGTGTACAATAGAAAAACCAACATTGATTAAGCAAGCGTATTTGATATTTATCCTTTTGTAAAAAGGCACCTGTCAATTGTTTTTTTAGCCATGTAGGCATCGGATCTCCCTCCAGGTTTATTTTATACTATACTATGTTTATCCATTGAAGGTGTGAATGTTTGTTAGTTGCAGATACATAATCGTGAAAAGGTGAGGACAGATGGATCTTTTAAATGAACAGGAGCTAGTAACCATGGTGGAACAGTTATCCAAAAAGTATTTCAACAAACCTTTTGTAGATACTGTTACTTATAATCCCAGATTAAGGACTACTGGCGGAAGGTATATACCGAGCAAAAGAAGAATTGAGTTAAATCCGAAATATGCGCTTGAATTTGAAAAAGAAGAGCTTATCGGTATAATAAAACATGAATTGTGTCATTATCACCTTCATATAGAAGGTAAAGGTTATAAGCATCGTGACAAGGACTTTAGGGAATTATTGAAGAAAACAGGTTCCCCTAGACATTGTCGACCACTGCCATCTTTAGAAAGTACTTATCGATATCATTACGAATGTAAAGATTGTCAGCAATCTTTTCCGAGAAAAAGAAAAATCAATCTTTCACGTTATCGTTGCGGTAAATGTCATGGTAAGCTACAATTAATAGAATAGAAGAAATATGCTGCATTCTATTGACGAATATGCTTTTTCTATGTTAAATTATATAAGCCTTATACAGCGAAGTGATTTTTCGTGTATACATATTAAAAAAGTTGCGAAATCTATTGACAAACATTCTTGTTTGTAGTAATATTTTTAACGTCGCTGATAAAAAGATTATTCCACAGTAGCTCAGTGGTAGAGCAATCGGCTGTTAACCGATCGGTCGTAGGTTCGAATCCTACCTGTGGAGCCATGGAGAAGTACTCAAGTGGCTGAAGAGGCGCCCCTGCTAAGGGTGTAGGTCGTGTAAGCGGCGCGAGGGTTCAAATCCCTCCTTCTCCGCCATTTTTTAATTGGCCCGTTGGTCAAGTGGTTAAGACACCGCCCTTTCACGGCGGTAACACGGGTTCGAATCCCGTACGGGTCATTTCTTTAGTTGATTAGATACTTGGCGCTATGCCAAGTTTTTCTATCACATTTAAAAGAGAATATGTAGATGAGTTGGTCCGGTAGTTCAGTTGGTTAGAATGCCTGCCTGTCACGCAGGAGGTCGCGGGTTCGAGTCCCGTCCGGACCGCCATTGTTGGGCTATAGCCAAGCGGTAAGGCAACGGTTTTTGGTACCGTCATGCGCTGGTTCGAATCCAGCTAGCCCAGCCATTTTGTTTTTTGTTTTCTATTCGTTTATTAGAATATTACTGCACGACAAAGTTTGATCGTCTTTTCACAAGCTATTCTATTATTTAATGTTTAGTTCAGATGCGATCAGAAGAGCCATTAGCTCAGTTGGTAGAGCATCTGACTTTTAACCAGAGGGTCGGAGGTTCGAATCCTCCATGGCTCACCATTTCATATACTGTGTGTTTATGCGGTCGTGGCGGAATGGCAGACGCGCTAGGTTGAGGGCCTAGTGGGAGGTAATCCCGTGGAGGTTCAAGTCCTCTCGACCGCATTTAAAATTAATATCTCATTGACAGAGTCATTCGCTTTATGATATAATGATAGATGTCGCTTTTGTTGAGCGCCCGTAGCTCAATTGGATAGAGCGTTTGACTACGGATCAAAAGGTTAGGGGTTCGACTCCTCTCGGGCGCGCCATTTCCGGGA